>NZ_RKMA01000001.1:0-2355747 GCF_003797085.1 Rhodococcus sp. WS3 | reverse complement strand
TCGCCGAAGGCCGCGACCTCGGAGACACCTCAACCCTGGTCGACCCCAAGGTATTCGACGCAATCCGCGGTAAGTAGGGCGAAGCCCTCCTTGCCGGGTGATTCGGCGCGGGGATCACGTCCGATGCAGTGTGTTCTGCAGCTGATTCTTCGATCCGTGACCACGGCAAAGCCGGTCCAATCGTGTGATAGTTTCTGAACAATCGCATCTCTATGCCTCATATTTTCAGGTTCACGTGAGACCCGCGCGACCTACGCACTAGGAGTAACCGATGACGCAATCGGATCAACAGCAGGCTGTGCTCCTGAGCGAGCCTGCCCCGCACGTTCGGTTGTTGACTCTCAATGTGCCTGATCTGCGGAACGCGATGACGGAAGAGATGACTTGGTCCTGGACCGAGGCGCTCGACGCGATTGAGAATGATCGTGATGTACGGGCGTTGGTGGTGACGGGGAGTGGTACGTCGTTCTGCTCGGGGGCGGACCTGTCTTGGCTGGACGACGCTCCTTCGGGTGAACGCACCCCCGATCGGCTGCAGCGAAAGATGGCACCCTTCTACCGTTCTTGGCTGGCGCCCCGGGAGATGCCATTCCCGGTGATCGCGGCGATCAATGGGCCAGCAGTCGGTGCCGGCGTTTGCCTTGCACTAGCCTGCGATCTGCGTTATGCGAGCAACGATGCACTGTTCAAGACCCCCTTCAACTTCTTGGGCACGCACGGGGGCATGGGAATCACGGCGCTTTTGCCTGAGGTCATCGGCTACGCCTGGGCGCGGGAGATGCTCTATACGGGCCGTGACGTCTTGGCCGACGAGGCTCTCAGATTAGGTTTGGTAACCGGCGTGCAGGACGATGTACTCGGCTATTCGATTGATGTGGCGCGGACAATTGCCTCGGCGGCACCCATTCCGACCAAGCTGACCAAGATGGGACTCGAACAGGGACGCGCAGGTCTGGCGGCTGCCGTGACTTGGGAGTCTCTGGCGCAACCGGTGACGATGGTTACCGCGGATTTGCACGAGGGGATCGCCGCCAGTCAAGAGCGCCGTCGACCGGTATTCACCGGTGACTGAGCGGTCACAGAACGCGCGGCGAATGTGCAGAGTCACTCGTGTGGAAGATGGTCCGGCCAACACGGTTGACTGAGGTGAAACAGTCGCCGGCGTCGAGTTACCGTTGTCACTATCACAATCTGTTTGATAGTTAACGACATGTTGTGGTTTATGATGGACTTATGCAGGGTGCAATGGAGTGGTCACAAGATCGAACCGATTCCATGTCCGATGCGGGTGTGTCAGTTGACTCGCTGGCTGAGGTCGGTCCGATGGACCTTCTTCGTGCTCTCGGTGACCCGGTTCGTTGGAGCATCGTTCGCCAACTGTGCGCCGTCGACGAGCTTCCTTGCAGCACGCTCGAGCACACGTTGAACGTCTCCAAACCCACGATTTCGTACCACACGAAGATCCTTATACAAGCTGGTCTCATGTACCTCCGCAAGGAGGGTCGTAACAACTTCTACACGCTTCGCCCCGAAGCGTTGCACGCACTGCTCGAGGCGATTTCGGTACTTGCTCCGGATATCGCGCCGGTTGATGGTGGCGTGCTGAAATTTCCCGCGGCCACGGGCAGGGGACACGGGCAGGCAATGACAGATCACGCGGCTCATCCGGTAGCCGTTGGTGCGGAGCATGTTCCGGTGGTCACTACCTGGTGAACGAGAGTTCGCGCAGTGGGTCGTCGCTGTTTGAGGCGGGAGCGCAACCCAGATTTGTAAGTCGCTACTTGGTGTGGACGCGCCTGCATACGAGATTTCCAACGAGAGAATTCACCACCACAAAGGGTGCATCGTCCGCCTCGAACTATCCGTAGTCCGTTCGATCATCCTCGAACAATGGCAGGACGCCTCAATTGGGCAACAGGTCGGGCACACAATGGCCGGATTCTCCTGCCAGCGAGTGCCGCACATTTCTATCGAGCGGCACTCACCTAGACGCTTTTAACCTATCCGTGGCGATGGAGTGGTGAGATCGCCTGCTCGATAGGCAAGTTTTGTCCTGTCATCTGCGAGGTGACCGATCGCATTATTGCAGCATGCAGCCGGCATCGACCGGCATCGCGACGCCTGTGACGTAGCGCCCTTCATCTGAGGCAAGGAACAGAACGGCGTTGGAGATGTCAACGGATTCCAACCACGGCAACGGAAGCGCGTGGGACATGCCGAACCTGTCGGCCATCGTCTCCTTGGTCCGTTGCTCCGGGGTCAAATCGGGCGCATATACCTCGTACATATAGGGATTCTGAATGATCGGTGTGTCAACCATTGCCGGGTGAACGGTGTTGACACGAATATGATCCTCGGCGAGTTCGAGGGCGAGGCTGCGCATCAGACCGACCACGCCATGTTTGGATGCCACGTATGCGCCGGCGTTCTGTGCGCCTCTAAGTCCTGCAACCGAACTGGTGATGACAATCGCGCCGCCGCCGGCCTCGCGGAGATGCGGGATCGTGGCTTTGGCTGTGTGCCATGCACCTGTGAGATTTACGTCGATGATTTCCCGCCAGGCATTTTCTTCGAGGTTCTCCATACGGGCAGCACTGAAGATTCCTGAGTTGGCGGCGACGATATCCAGTCGTCCGAGTTGTGCAACACCATCGTTGACAGCCGCCTCCACCGCGCCGAAATCACGTACGTCGGCCTGCGTGGCAACGATGCGCTGGCCGAGGGCCTCAACCAACCGCACGGTTTCTGCCAAATCGTCGGGCGTCGCCAACGGATAGTCGACCGAATCCATAGGACTGCAGATGTCGATTGCGATGATGTCTGCACCCTCTTCGGCCAGACGTACGGCGTGGCTACGTCCTTGCCCGCGAGCAGCGCCCGTGATGAATGCGACCTTGCCCTGAACCCTTCCAGCCATTTGAAACCTTCCGGCTTGGGATATGACGGCCATCACGATCTTCGTGGAAACCGTCATGGGTGAAGTAGGATCAGCATCTACATTTAGATGCATTTGCAATGATCTAAGTATTCTCAGGGTCTGTCAAGCGCCTGTAGTCACCCAACCTCGAAAAATGCAGGCCGCCAGTTCTGGACGTGCCACACGGGGATTGGGTGAAATCTTATGCCGATCAACGGCTTTCGGAATCTCCCTGGCGAGGGGTGTGGCCACTGCGTTTGCTTCGGGCCATCCGCGCCGAAAAACGTTAATTTGAAAGGTCTTTCGCATCCAACGTGTATCCGAGGGTGGCAGAACACGAAGTTTGCCTGACACTGGTGCGCTCGGAGACAAACGCATGAGTGGCCGTCGTTGGCATCTCATCGCCTTCGTTCTGCGGTGGTTCCGCGAAAACACTAACGGACACCTGTCCGATGTCAGCTGTTAGTGTTTATGAAAAATGGAGGTGACCTCATGGGCTTGACTGGCATTCCACCTGCAGTTTTCATGCGGGAGGGAGATCCGATGGATCCGCGCTCGATGCGGACTCGTCGACAACTATTGGAGGCCTTCGAACGGTTGCTGGAGGCAGACAAGATGCCAACCGTCGCCGAACTCGTTCGTGAGGCAGGGGTGAGTCGGAGTTCGTTCTACGCTCACTTCACGGGGATCGAAGAAGTAGGAGTCGCAGCGCTCCGGTCGATCTTGGACGAATTCGAGCCGGGAGAGGTTCGCAACGTAGATCGTCAGGACGGAGCATCTGCCTCGGTTACTTTCGAAGATTTGTTTGCCCATCTCGGGCAGCATCGCCGCCTGTGTTCTGCAGTTCTAGTCTCCGATACACAGTTGCCGGCGCTTGCCGAACTGAAGACAACGTTGGTAGACCAACTGACCGCGGCTATCCATCAGTCGCCTGGCAAGCCCGGCAGCCTGGACGCGGGGAAGGCGGCGTCGTTCTTGGTCGGGGGAATCCTTGCTATTTTGCTGGAATCGCTGCAGGAGGCCGATCGAGACGACGACCTGAGTGCCACATTGGCTGCGATGTTGCCGGAATGGCTTACGGCGGCACGCGCACTTGCTGCACCGATCTTGTTCGCGCCCAAGTCGGAGGCTTCGCTGCAATGAGTTTGCGGTAAAACACCTACCGCACTAGCAATGACGGTCGAATTCGCTTGCAGGAGAGAGACCCGCGCCGATGTAGCGGCAGCCATGTAGCAGCCACTAGTCCCGAGCGGCGACTGTGGCTGCGGCCAGTATCCTGTACTTCCGGCGGCGCCGAACGCTGGTCGTCACAGAAAACGAATTGGCGTTCACGCATCCCTGGTAACTATCGCGCAAGGCGCCGCCGGGTTCGAGTTCAGCTGTTACTGCATCTTCACCGGTTGCTGAACGGATCGGGCCAGCCGTTGGCGAAAGCAGGCTCGCGTTTCTCTGCAAAAGCGTGAGCGCCTTCGACGAAGTCGCCAGCGAGCAGTACGCGCTGCATGACCGACTCGTAGTACTTCTGCTGCTCGGCAAGTTGCACGTCGCGCCAGTAGCGTAGGACCTGCTTGGTGCCCCGCACTGCTACCTGCGAGTGTGATGCGATGGCCGCAGCTTTCTCGATTGCTGTGTCGAGGAGTTTCTCGGCAGGAACGACCTTCTGTACCAGTCCAAGACGAAGTGCGTCCTCGGCGGAAAGACGCTCGCCCGTCAACATCAGGTCCATCGCAGCTCCGAAGGGCATCAGACGCGGCAGAACGTTAGCGGCCACACCCGCGAGAAATCCTCGCTTGACTTCGAATACGCCGAACCATGCCGTATCCGCGGCGATTCTGATGTCCGCGCAAATCGCCAATTCGAGTCCGCCCGCAACGGCCAATCCATTGATCGCGGCAATCACTGGCTTCTCGCTTGCGGCGACACCCGCGATGTCCGGCTGGGGAGAGAGCGGAACAGCGTTCTTTGCCGGTCCTGAAGCCATGGCCTTGAGGTCTCCGCCAGCGCTGAAAGCTCTTGTGCCGGCGCCGGTAATGATGGCCACCCGTTGGGTGTCGTCAGCGTTGAACTCCCGTAGGCCCTCCTCGAGTTCCGACATGATCGTGCCGTTCAAGGCGTTCATCGCCTCTGGTCGGTTCAGCGTGAAGACTGTTGTGTTCTCGAGCCTGTCCACCAGCAGATCGTTCATTGCACCATGCCCTTCCATAGTTCGATTGATGCAAAACTGTAGCATGGCGGAATCTGCAAAGGGGGATAAAAATGAGCATTTGGGACACTTTTCAGATTTTCATCAAACTAAAACCTTGACTTGTGATGCAAATCATTAGAGGCTTATCGAAGCTTCGAGGATGTGGGGTGGCACCAATGGTAGAAAGCCACCGAGTCTGCCAGTTGCGCTCGCGACAGACCCGGCTTCCCTGCATCGATCTCGTCGCACAGCCATCGAATTCGACCGTGACGGCACGCGCTTCGAAAATTCCGACCTGGCATCTGGTCATTCGGAAAACGCGGGAGTAGGGCCAGCGTGTCGTAACCGTCTTCAGCCGCGCGTTCTGTGCGGCCCACTGCTAACCCCTGCCAGCACAACAGTTACCTCGGAGGGCATATGAACCTAGAACTTGCGGGAAAAACGGTCATCGTGACCGGCGGCGCCCAGGGCATCGGTCTGGCGACTGCGCAACTCTTTGCATCGCGCGGAGCGCAAGTTGTCGTCGCCGATCTGAACGGCGACGCAGCCAAGAGAGCTCTCGAAACCCTTGATTCGCACGGAGTCTCCCACTTCGCTGTCGACGTCGACGTTTCGTTGTCGGCAAGCGTCGAGAGCATGAAGGAACGAGTTATCGAGGCCGTCGGTACGGTCGATGTACTGGCCAATGTCGCTGGTATTTACCCGAACTCGCTGATGACGGAGACTTCGGATGATGTTTGGCGGCGCACTCTGGCCGTAAACCTCGACGGCACCTTCTTCATGTGCCGCGCCTGGGCGCCGGTACTGAGCGAGCAAGAAGGTGCGGCGATTGTCAACGTTATTTCGGGCGCGGCACGCATCCCGTATCCCGGACTCTCTGCGTACTCGGCGAGTAAGGGTGGAGTCATTTCGTTCTCACGTGTGATCGCGGCTGAACTCGGCCCTTCGGTACGAGTGAACTGTATCGGCCCAGGTGGAACGCTCGCGGACGGTCAGGTCGACGCCGACTCGGATCCGCAGATGATGGCCTTGGTGCCGATGGGCCGTCTCGGGCGTCCCGAGGAGATAGCAGAGGCGATAGTCTTCCTCGGTTCGGATCGCGCACGGTACATCACAGGGCAAATCCTTCATGTCAATGGTGGACGTTCGATGCACTGACGTCGCCGCTACTGCCTAGGTCTGAGGCTCCCATGCCTCAACCCTCAGAAACCGAGATCAATAAATTCAAGGATAGGAAAACTCCAATGAAGTTCGGTATCTTCATGTCTCCGTACCACATTCCTGGGAAGAGTCCATCGGTATCGCTCGCGCACGACCTCGACATCATCGAGCACATGGACCGGCTCGGATACGACGAAGTGTGGATCGGTGAACATCACTCCGGTGGGTTCGAGATTGTTTCAGCTCCGGACCTCCTCATTGCGGCGGCAGCGCAGCGCACACGCGACATTCGGTTCGGTACCGGTGTCACTTCTGTGCCCTACCACCATCCTTTGGTTGCAGCGGGACGTATTACGCTGTTGGACAACCTTACTCGAGGTCGGTTCACCTTTGGTGCGGGTCCAGGAGCCCTTGTGACCGATGCGCATATGATGGGCATCGAACCGAATAACCAGCGCCGCATGATGGAAGAAGGCTTGGACGCGATCAGCCGGTTGCTCAAGGGCGAGACCGTCGACATGAAGACTGATTGGTTCACCCTCCAGGACGCACGTCTGCAGGTCCTGCCGTACAAGGGCCGCGATCTCGAGATCGCAGTTGCTTCGGTCCGCTCACCGTCGGGTGTGAAGCTCGCTGGCCGTTACGGATTCGGCCTTCTGTCGATCGCTGCGACCGATCCGAACGGCGGCTTTTCCTTTGTCGGTGAGACCTGGCGTCTGATGGAGGAACGAGCGAAAGAGTCGGGGCAGTCGGTGAGCCGCGACAACTGGCGGGTGATGGCCCCGATTCACCTCGCCGAAACGAAAGAGCAAGCATACGAGGATGTGCGCCACGGCCTGGTGCCGATGTCGAAGTTCGGTGCTACCGGCCCGTTCGCGGGTGAAGCCGTGGACATCGAACAGGTACTCGCTGCGACAACCCACGAGGAAATGGTCGATGGTCTGAATATGAGTGGCATGGGAGTGGTGGGTACACCCGAACAGGCCATTGAACTTGTCAGTCGACTCGAGAAGCAGTCAGGCGGCTTCGGGACGCTGCTGCTTGCCGGGAGCGACTGGGCTAATCAGGCGGCAACAAAGAAATCGTTGGAACTGTTTGCCCAGTATGTCATTCCTGAATTCCAGGGCACTTCGGCACCGCTCGTGTCGTCGTGGGATCGCCTGTACGCGGGTCGAAAAGCATTCGGTGCGGAATTCCGTGCCGCGCAGGACAAAGCAATCGCAGAGGACGCGGCGGAGCGCACCCCCCGATAGGGGGTATCGGTCCGGGGGAACGACAAGATGTCAATTCCCACTGTAGGTGGAGACGAAGTCCTTCACCCGCCGGTGCCGTTCGCACCGGCGGGGACTTTCTCGACGAGTTAGTGCGGACTCGAGTCGGCCGAAGTTGCGATTGCGGTGTTCCGCAACCAGCCGGAAACGGTTGTGAGAGTTATCATCACGATGTGAATGTGATGCCGCTGGGACCCAGGCGAATGTAGGTCACGGTGGTCAGGCCTGCAGGCTTGGACATGATACGGTCCGGCTCCAAGATCCCTGCTGGTCCGGCTTCAAGGTTCCCTGCCGGTCCGGCGCCGCGGTGTCCAATGCTCATCCGCTCGACTACCAATCGGTCGTCGAGCGGATGAGCGGCAGTGGCCCCAGTGGCGCGTCCAGCTCGCAGGCAGCTACGTGGCCGGCGAGATCCCTGAAATGCTGGAGGTTTTCCCTTGATTATCCCGAACCCTTCCGAACCGATGGCACTGCGCGCTGTCTACGGCACCTTCCCGAGCGGGGTGACAGCGGTCTGTGCCCTGCGCGATGGTTCCCCAGTAGGTTTCGCAGCGAGCTCCTTCGTTTCGGTTTCGATCGACCCACCTCTGGTGTCGGTGTGCGTGCAGGACACGTCGACGACCTGGCCGCTACTTGTCGACCGCCCACGACTCGGTCTGTCGGTGCTCGGAAGCGACCAAGGCGTCATGTGCCGTCGGCTCGCTTCGAAGTCGGCGAACGACCGGTTCGCGGATACGTCCTATACGGTGACCGATGGTGGTGCGGTGCTGCTGCATGGGGCCGTTGCGTGGCTCGAGTGCACCGTCCATGAGATCGTGCGGGCCGGGGACCACGATGTGGTTCTGCTTCGGGTCGAAGCTATGCAAGACCATCCGGACGTTGCACCGCTGGTCTTCCATGGCAGTGGTTTCCGGACACTCGCGACCGAGGCAACCTGATGTCCCTGACGCCGGCACCACCTCGGGGTGATAGGTGGCAAGGCCGATCCGCGATTCAATCGGCAGTTTCGGCATTGCAGGCCGGCCGACCGGTACTTGTGTGTGCAGAACCCGGTTCCAGTGGCGGTTACGACATGGTGATGTCCGCTGCGCTTGCGGATACAGCCTGGACGGCCTGGGCGGTCCGGTGGTCGTCGGGCTTTCTGTATGCCCCGCTTCCATCGGATCTGGCCGAGGATCTCGACCTGCCGCTGATGGTGCGTAATGGAGACAGCCCACGAACGAGGACGCACACCGTGTCTGTCGATGCTGCCGTTGGGATAACGACAGGTATAAGCGCAATCGACAGGGCTCGGACCGCGAGGGTGCTGGCTGATCCAGGTTCCACTCCCGCCGACTTCACGCGCCCTGGGCACCTCATGCCTGTCGTCGCTTCCGACGGGGGTGTTGTTGTCAATCCGGGGCGCATCGAAGCTGCGGTGGAACTTTGTCGCTTGGCAGGTCTGCCACCGGTCGCCCTTGCTGGGCAACTTGTACGAGACGACGGAGAAATTGTTCGTGAGGCAGACATAACGGATCTCGGTGATAGTCACGGCCATCCGATCGTCGATATCGCTGATCTCGTGACGCACCGCCTGTTTGTCGGTGAAGGTGCCCGAGGCCGAGTCACCCGCGCTGTCGGAACGCCATGGCATGCCATCCGCAGCGCCCTCGACGTCGTGGGCTTCGTCGATGAGATCACCGGCGCCGAGCACATTGTGGTGCGCGGTCCGGGTACACCTGTGCGCCCCGTTGTGTCAGTGCATGTGGAGTGCACGATGGGCGGCATCCTCGAGTCGGAGTCATGTTTCTGCGGGCGTGAACTTGCCAAGGCAACCGAGCGAATCGCGGTGGACGGAGGTTTGCTCGTCTACCTCAGGCGCCCCCATGGTCGCGGCGCTGTGCTACCGGTTGCACACGCTTGGACAGAGGCCGATGATGGTGCGCTCGCGGCTATTCTGCATAGTCTCGGTGCCACGTCCATAAGCCTGCTCGACGGGCCCGCCAGCCCGGATCGGCTTTCGTGGGCCGGTGTCACGTCACAGGATGCTACGCGAGTCGCAGCTGGGAATGACGAATTCTGAGATTTTCTGAACCATGATCGCACTGGTTGGTCGTTGGAATACTTTAATTACGTTGTGAAGCAACGGAACCGAGATTGTACGGGATGACGCACTGCGCATAACCCGCCGCATCATCACGATGCAAGGTGGTCGAAAATTGTTTCGCAACTACAACATTCACGAGTATGTAGACGTGCTGTTCGAAGTGGTCGAGTATCCGATCGATCGGCATGCACGTTTGCGTACCGGTGTGGAGAACACCCTGTCCGGGGCGATTCTGTGAACAGTTTTGCGGCGTACGGCCGAAAGTTGCGAATTACTCCTTCTTACTCCTGAATACGAGGCACCTCCTATGGCTGTTACTGCAACTCCGGCGCAGATCCGGGTCGGGCGTGCGCGCTGGTACCGAATTGGCTTGATGCTGTTCGTGATTTACCTCATCACGTTCGTGGACCAGACCAGTTTTCCGATTGCTACACCGCTTATCTCTACGGACTTGCAGCTCGCCGCGACAGCAACCGGGGTTCTGCTCAGCGCGTTCTTCTGGGGATACATCATCACCCAAATCCCGGGTGGCGTCCTGGCAGCGAGATTCGGACCGAAACGCGTAATGCTTGCGACCCTGGCGATCTGGGGGTTATGCGCCGTTCTCTGCGCCACTATCCCGAATTACGGTGCGCTCATAGCGATTCGTTTCGCCATGGGCCTTGCGGCAGGAGCCTTGTGGTCGACATTTGCCGTGATCGTTGCGAACTGGTATCCGACATGGGAGCGCGGACGGGCAGCCACGTTCACCGTGATCTCGATCCCGCTGGCCGCAGTCATAGCGAGCCTGTCCAGTGGATGGCTGACCCAGGCACTGACCTGGCACTGGGTGTTCATCAGCCTGGGACTGGCTGCATTCGTGATGGCAGCACTGTTCGCGGTTTTCGGAGCTGACTCACCCGACACCGATCGGCGACTCACCGAAGGGGAGCGCAACTACATTCTGGCGGGTAGGCGCTCCGAATCGACGCCAGGATCGTTCGCTCGGGGAGTTTTGCGGCGTCCGATGGCGTGGATACTCGGCGGCACCTTCCTCCTGTGGCAGTCCGCCTTCTACGGCATGGCTTTGTGGCTACCGAGCTTGGTCGCGCAGGCATTTGAAATCAGCGTCGCAACGGTCAGCCTTGTCTCCATCGTGCCTTTCGTAGTTGCCGTTCTTGTGATGCTGCTCAATTCTCTTCTGTCGGACAAGTCTCCGTGGAGTCGGGGATGGAACGCTGCAGTCCCACTGCTGATAGGCGGCGCAGCTCTGCTCGCGGGGGGATACGTCCACGGGGCATTCGGTGTCGAGTTACTTCTTCTCTACATCGCAGTTGCTGGGCTTTATGCCGGGCTCGGTCCCTGGTGGGCTTGGGTCATCGACAACTTCTCGCGAAGTTTGTCCGGCGGCGCCACGGGATTCGTCAACTTCTGCGGCAACCTAGGTCTCATTGTCGGACCGATCTTGGTCACTTCCGGGGGCGTCTCCGCCCAGCCTTCGTCAAGTCTGTCCATACTCGGCGGTTGTGCCCTGATATCGGCCATCGTGATCATCGTGCTGTCGACCAGGCGCAACATCAAACGAACAGCGGACGCGCCGGCGCGGAACGTACTCGCCGAACCTCGAGAGTCGGATCCCTCGGATGCCAACGCGTAGTGGGCAATGAGTGAACCACTGAGGCCGTGACCGAAGGCGCACAACTCTTCGCTCGAACACGTTGCTCAACGACGTGAACAACTAACCGAACCGGACCACAAACGATTGGAGTACACCGATGTGCGAGACGCATACGACCAGTACCCTGCCCGTCATCTGGCAATGCCCTTCTGCTGCTGGCGATCCCACCACGATCAGTGCGAAGCAGTGGCAAATCGAGGTCGGTCGATGACGCGCCGGAGCGCCGCAGAGATGAGGGATCTGGTCATCGATCAGGGATCGTGGCGGTGCTGGGACGAATCTCCGCGTGACGCTGTCGCCGATGACGAGTATTCAGCCGAATTGGGCCGTGCCCGTGCTACAACGGGAATGGACGAGGCCGTCACGACTGGTCAGGCTACCGTGCATGGCAGGCGCGTCGCTCTCGTATTCGGTGAGTTCGGATTCATGGGCGGCTCGATCGGTGTCGCGACGGGGGAGCGGATCGTCGCGGCAATCCGCCGCGCGACCGCCGCGCGACTTCCACTAGTCGCACTGCCGGCCTCGGGTGGCACTCGAATGCAAGAGGGCACCAGTGCTTTCCTTCAGATGATTCGGATTACCGCCGCTGTCAACCAACATAAGGCCGCACATCTGCCTTATCTGGTGTACCTGCGTCACCCCACTACAGGTGGTGTCTTCGCCTCTTGGGCATCGCTCGGGCATATCACGTTCGCCGAACCTGGAGCGCTACTCGGATTCCTCGGACCCCGCGTGTACGAATCCCTCTACGGTGAGTCCTTTCCGGCGGATGTGCAGGTGGCCGAAAACTTGTTCCGGCATGGACTGGTCGATGCCGTTGTGCCACCGCAAGAGTTGAGTCAGCTCATCGCCCGCGCCTTGTCGATCATCTCGTTGCCGAGACCTCCTCGGCTTGAACCTGCAGGCGGAGACGACCTACGTGCGCCCGTTTCGGATGAGGATGGTGACGCATGGGCGTCGGTGATTGCGTCGCGATCGACCAAGCGTCCCGGTGTGCGAGAACTACTCGAGCATGCCGCAACGGAGTCATTGGCGCTCAACGGCACCGGCCAAGGCGAGAATGATCCGGCACTGTTGCTTGCCCTAGTTCGCTTCGGTGACGTTTCGTGCGTGCTTCTGGGCCAGGATCGCCGCGGTCAAACAGTGTCGAATCCGTTGGGTCCGGCTGCCTTACGTGAGGCACGCCGGGGTATGAAACTCGCCAAGGAACTCCAGCTACCCTTGGTGTCGGTGATCGACACTTCGGGTGCAGCGCTGAGCAAGGCCGCCGAAGAGGGCGGCCTCGCCGGCGAAATCGCCCGTTGTATCTCCGACCTGATTGCCTTGGATGTCCCGACCGTATCGGTATTACTCGGACAAGGTACCGGCGGTGCTGCTGTGGCGCTACTTCCGGCCGATGCTGTCATTGCCGCACAACATGGTTGGTTGTCTCCTCTACCTCCGGAGGGGGCGAGTGCGATTCTGTTCCACGACATTTCCCACGCACCGGAGATGGCAGCGCGCCAACGTATCGACTCCACAAACCTTCGCGCGGTCGGTTTGGTCGATGTGATCGTGCCGGAGTATCCGGATGCGGCTACCGAGCCGGATTTCTTCAGCGTGCGGATGGGCGCCGCGATCGCGGCAGAACTCCGCCGATTGACCGCCATGGAAGACGGGTTGAGATGTCAACGCAGGATGGAACGATTCGACACCGTGGGAATCCTGAGCGAGAACGCAACACTCACCTGACCCTCATCTGAAGGCTCTGGGGCGCCGGAATATTCGATCTGATCTGACTGGCGCCACCTGGAGGAATCGAGCGGCGTGGACAGTACGGCGCCGCCGTCAAGGCGAAATTAATTCGACGATCATGAATCTATTGGCAGGGAATTCCCGTTCCTAACCTTGACAGAACCGCACTGTCTTCGATTATTATAAAATCATCAAATTAATTTCGCTGGTTCTGCACCTCGACGTATCCGTAACGCTCAGAGTTTCGCGTTACCAACGGCCGCTGCGAGGACGCACAACTGCATCGGTTCACCGTGGCTGACGCTCACTTTGCGGCCCAGCCAAATTGAAGCAGCAGTTGGCGCCCGCAGTGCGCGAGTTGATCTTTCACGACCACGAAAATCCATCCATCAGCTCTCCTAGGGGTCCACTTTGACCGAAGTACATGCCGTCGAATCCGCAGTAACTCCCATGGCGACCGAAGTACCTGTAGTCACGTCGATCTTCATCAACGGAAATTGGAGTCCCGCTCGGACAGAGCGAACTTTCACGGTGACCGACCCCTCTAGTGGACGGTCGATCGCAAATGTCGGCGACGCGGGTGTCGAGGAGGTTCGCTCAGCGATCGACGCGGCTCATGATGCCCTGGACTCGTGGAGCGCGCGGACAGCTTACGAACGCTCCGCCATTCTCTATCGTGCGCACCAGCTGATGTTGGAGCGCGCGGACGAATTGGCGACGCTGATGACAACGGAGCAGGGCAAACCGCTTCGTGCGGCGAGGACCGAAGTCCAGTATGCCGCAGACTTTCTCATCTGGTTCGCCGAGGAAGCCAAGCGAATTTACGGTCGAACGATCCCGTCGGCGCGACCTGATCAGCGTTTCGTGGTGCAGCACCAGCCCGTAGGTGTGGTCGGCGCGGTAACGCCGTGGAACTATCCGATCTCCATGATCACGCGCAAAGTCGCGCCCGCTCTTGCGGCGGGATGCACCGTCGTACTCAAGCCGGCCGAGGCTACGCCGCTCTGCGCGGTGGAGGTATTTCGGATCCTCGAAGAAGCCGGTGTTCCCCCGGGCGTGATGAATCTTGTGACGACATCCGACCCTCGGATGGTCGGCGAGGAGTTCACGAACAACGAGAAAGTTGCGAAGGTGACATTCACGGGTTCGACGGCGGTCGGCCGGAAATTGGCCGAGGGTGCCGGTCGTTCGTTGAAGCGCATTTCGCTCGAGCTTGGCGGGCATGCACCGTTCATCGTGTTCAGCGATGCCGATCCGGTGCATGCAGCAAAGGGTGCAGCGGCAATCAAGATGCTCAATACCGGCCAAGCCTGCATCGTTCCCAACCGGTACTTCGTACATTCGTCCATCGTCGACGAGTTCTGCGAAGTGCTGACGTCCAGGCTTGGCCGGATGAGTGTCGGTCACGGTCTCCAAGAAGGTGTTTCGGTCGGCCCCCTCATCAACGAGGCTGCGGTGGAGCGGATGGAACGGCACGTGTCGGACGCGGTGAACCATGGCGCGAAGTTGCGACTCGGCGGCCACCGTTTGACAGAGGGCGAGTTGGCCGCGGGCAATTTCTACGCGCCGACGGTGCTGTCCGGGGTGACACCCGACATGCTGATCTACCGCGAGGAAACCTTCGGGCCGATTGCTCCGGTGATCGCCTTCGACGACGACGACGACGTGATCGCGATGGCTAACGACACCAGCTACGGACTCGCGTCGTACATCTATTCCCGTGACATCAGTCGGGCGATGCGGACGGCAGAGCGTCTGAAGTTCGGCATGGTCGGAGTCAACGACATCAATCCCACTTCGGCGGCAGCTCCCTTCGGAGGGGTCGGCGACAGCGGACTCGGTCGCGAAGGCGCGCAAGAGGGACTTCTCGAGTACCTGGAGACGCGACTTCTGGGAATAAGCGTGTAACCGCACGTTTGTCGAAATTAGATGCAACAGAATGTAATTAGGCGATTCGTAGCAGATTAGAAAGGCACAGCGGTGACGCAGACCGATAATTACCTTACGGCGACTACAGGGGCGGACAAGACACTTCACAGGGTCCTGAAGCCGCGCTCCGTTGCCTTCGTCGGGGTCTCCGAGACCTCGACGTTCGCCCACAGCGTGCGCCGGACGATGCAGGGCGCGGCAGAAGTCCTTTTCGTGCATCCAAAACACGACACACTGTTCGGGCAGCCGTGCGTCCCTTCGGTTGCGGACCTCGGGCGCCCTGTCGACGCAGTCTTCAGCGCAGTCGCGGCGGCTCACACGGTAGGCATCGTCGAGCAGGCCGCAACAATCGGCGCTGGAGGATTGGTACTTGTTGCCGGAGGGTTCGCTGAGGCAGGTGATACCGGTGCCAAGCTTCAACAGCAAATAACGACCATCGCGAACGATGCCGGGATGCATCTGGTGGGCCCCAACGGAATTGGCATGATCAATGTACCGGACCAAGTCGACTTGACCGTGCTCGAAGAGTTCGGGCGCCGGCCGGGTGGACTTTCCGCTGTTACACACAGCGGCGCCATGATCGAGGCGATCGCAGCATCGGCATGCCGCCCGGGCGGCGCCGGCCTGAATCTCCTCATCTCGGCAGGCAATGAGGCCGTCACGGATTTGGCTGACTACCTGGATTTCTTGGTCGACGACGAGCAAACTACGGTCATCGCCCTTGCGTTGGAAAAGATCCGCCGACCAGATGCATTTTTCGCCGCAGCCGCTCGCGCACAAGAAGCGGGTAAACCGATCGTTGCGATCAAGATGGGCAGATCGGCACGAGGCCAACGGATGGCAGCATCGCACACCGGCAGTCTTGTCGGTGACGCCTGGGTCTACGAAGTGGGCCTACGCCAGGCTGGAATCGAGCTTGCCCACGAGATCGACGAGCTCGTGGATCGGGTCCAGTTTCTCGAACAACTGACCCCGCAGCGTTGGACTGAGGTCCGTGGTCTGGCTGTACTTACGGCCACCGGCGGGTTTGCCCAACTCGCAAGTGATTTGGCAGAAGATACAGGCATCGATATCCCGGCGCTCGAGCAGCTTCAGCCCTTCATCGACGAGAACATTCCCGGAAAGCCGTTGGCGAATCCGCTGGACGCTACCGGGTTCGTCGGTTCGGTTCCAGGGTTGTGGGAGTCCATTGTCGATCGATATGCCGCCGATCCGGAAGTCGACGCGCTGCTCTACACAAGTCAGCACGCAGGCTGGGACACGTACGGTCGGCAGCCGGCCGAGGAATTCGCCGAGCGCGCACAGCGTTGGCAGGGTAAGCCGTTCCTATTGGCTCCTCTTGCCGGAATCGGGGGCCAGTGGTTGGGGGACCTGCGGAGAGACGGTGTCGGGGTCGGAAACGGGCTGTTGGGATGCCTCCGTGGGCTACAAACCATGGGTAGATTCGTACGATCCCGCAACCAAGGCCCACGCACAGTCTCGCCAGCCGACTTACCTGTCCTGCGGATAAGCGATGAAGAAGTCCTGGAGGTCGCGGAAGGGCGCATGCTGTCCTTCGGTGCCACCATGCGACTGCTTACCGACGCCGGCATCCCGGTTGCGCGCTGGGCCGTTTTCGATGGCGCCGTCGAACCTGTTCCCTTTGCTGGCCCCTACGTCGTGAAGTTGGCTGATGTTGCGCACCGCACAGAACACAATGCGGTGCGGGTGAACGTGGCAGAGAAGGATCTGCAGGCTGTGACGACCGAGTTGCGGGAGATCGCGCGCCGCGACGATCTGCCGACAACCGTTGCGGTGCAGGAAATGGTCTCCGGTCACGGCGAGATCTTCATCGGACTGCAAGGGGCGTCGGAGCTTGGACCGTTGACCGTATTCGGTCTCGGCGGAGTGTTCGTGGAGATCATGAAGAAGGTCGGAGGGCGCCTGGCGCCCTTCGATCGCAGGGTTGCTCTCGAGCTGGTTGGTGAAGTCGACGACACCGGAATAATGGACGGATTCCGCGGTGCGCCGGCCTGGGACCGCGAACGTCTGGCAGAAATTCTCTGCGCTGCAGGCGATCTGGCCGCACGAGGTCGCGAATCGATCGACTCACTCGATATCAATCCACTGATCATCACGGCCGATGGCCCCGTCGCCGTCGACGGGCTATGCCTGTTGCAGCGGCCACAATAATCGCTTCCGGAAACCGGGTTCCATCTGCTCACGGATACAAAACTCGCGGCCGCGTGCCCATTACTTCAGCAGACCTAGCGCTGGCACCTGGCGAGTAGGTACGCGGCCGACCTTTGATTTGTCATGAGAGGAAACAACAAGTGATTCAGCGGAATCGGCCAGCGGTGATAGCTGGCATTCACCTCACAGAACAAGGTGACTTGTCCGACCGAGTCCAGTCGGAAGTGTGGTGGGAAGCGGTAGCGGGAGCCTGCGCGGACGCAGGCCTCGAGGTAGGCGATATTGATGGTCTGGTGGGGGAGGCCCCGCAGGGTACCGGCATCCGTGCCGCACTTCCCGGCGCTTCGCTCGGATACGACACGCTCGGAAAACCGTTGCGGTTTCATGCAACCGCAGCAATTGGCGCGGCATCCGCCGCCGCCAACGTGCACCTGGCTGTCTACGCCGTGTCAGCTGGTTTGGCGGATGTAGTGGTGATCGCGACGGCGGCGGCCGGGAAGGCTCCCGGCTTTGCAAGTGTGAACCGTGACGAAGCAGTCAAGACGATGGCGAAGCTAAGCGGCCCGTACGAGTATGTTTACGGAACGACGCGCGTATCCGATTATTCGGTATTGGCGATGCGGCATATGTATGAATTCGGCACGACGCCTGAGCAACTCGCAGAGATCGCTGTCGCACAGCGCCAAGGCGCTGTCTTGCATCCGCTTTCCGTATACGGGTCGCGAGGTGAACTCACAGTCGATGACGTCCTCAGCTCGCGGATGATCGCGGATCCGCTACACCTACTGGATTGCTGTGCGATCAACCAGGGTGGTGGTGCGATCGTGGTGACGAGTCTGGACCGTGCTCGCGACTTGAAGCATCGTCCAGTGCAGTTGATGGGCTACGGAGAAGGTCACAGTCACATCGATCCCAATGCCAGTCCGGATTTGGCCACCTTTCCCGCGGCGAAGTTGGCTGCCGACACGGCATTCAATATGGCAGGCGTTGCGCGTACCGATATCGATGTTGCCGGGATTGCCGATCACTTCACGATCAACGTTGTGTTCGGCCTGGAGTCGGCAGGGTTTTGCGCTGTCGGTGAGGGCGGCACCTTCGCGGAATCTGGAGCACTGCGCTTGGACGGCTCATTGCCCACCAACACCGCGGGTGGCTTCCTGTCGTTCAGCCATGCGGGATCCTGCAGTCTGTTTACCTTGATCGAGCTCGTCGAACAGCTCCGCGGCGACGCGGGAGGGCGCCAGGTGCAGAGTGCCGAGCTGGCGTATCTCAGCGGAGTCGGCGGCGCAATGCAGAATAATTTCTCCGCAATCTTAGGAAGGTCGTAGCGGCGATGAACACTTATGACAAGTTCCTACCCGACGATATCCCGGACTGGCAGACACCGTTCTGGCAGTCACTCAGATCGAACAAGGTTGCGGTGCAACGGTGTGAGGCGTGCGGTACCTACCGCTACGTGCCCAAAGAGCTCTGCCCGTCATGCCAGTCTGTCGCGGCGGTTTGGGCGCCGGTAGCTGGCGTAGGCACCATCTATACGTACTCGGTGATCCGTCGTGGGCCCACCGAAGCGTTTCAAGCCGATGTGCCATATGTGATCGTTCACGTCGAGATGGCTGAAGGATTCCGCATGGTGGGCGGATTGCTCGGTGTCGACCCAGAGGAAGTCAAGATCGGCGCCCCGGTCCGGGTGCGCTACGTCCACGCTACCGATGATTGGACGCTGCTGGCGTTCGAACCCGCCTGATTCGGTTCTTGCCCTTGCCATGTTCTCTTCCCCTCACATGGGAGGAAGAGAACATGGCAAGTCGTTTCGGATAGGGCTGGGGAACGTTACGGAGACTCTATGTGCGCGACGATGCCTTGGCCGTCGTCGCGAGTCCACCCCTTCTTGGTTGCGTAGTCCATCATTGCAGCCCAACGTCGTTCCCAATCCGGCGTCGAGTCGGTGCAGCGTGATCGTAGTGCTTCGGCATCGAGAACCACGTTGTTCTCTTCGCCCATGTGACCAAGCCCGGAGTTGCGCAGTGCGGTGTCGACAGCGGTGTGGTCGGAGTCGGATTCTACGTGCATGCGGTTGAGGTCGTCGCTCTCCTGAACTGTGACCTCTAGGTCTGAGATACGAATGATCATGTCGAACTCCTTTGTAATGGCGCCCGGTGTTGTCATCGGGTGCCGAGCTGCAAATTGGCCGGAATTGATGTGTAGTAAGAAATTCAAGCGAGCTGTTCGACAAAGGCGCCTAGTTGTCTGAGGTTTCGGCACTCGAAGACTCCACTGCAATGCTCACGGTATTGGCCGATGATTGAATCACCGGTGTCCCACATGGTCTTTGATTCCGGGTTGAGCCAGAATACATCGGCCGCGCGGCGACGTATGTCACCGACGATGCCCGTACGGGCAGCGTGATAGTTAGTCCGCGCGTCGCCCAGTATCAGCACGATAGAGCGCGAATTGATCTGATCCCCGAACCGTTGCCAGAACGTGTCGAGTGCGTTGCCGTAGTCACTGTGACCGTTGAGCCAAATGCCCAGTCCTTCTTCGTTTATTCGCTGGGTCGCACGCGAGATCGTCTCCGACTCCGCGAGGATCGAGGTTACTTCATCGAGTCCGTCCATGAAGACGAAGCTTCGCACCCGGCTGAACTCGGAGCGGAGGGTGTAGGTCAGTTGAAGTGCGAAGGCCGCGAACGTAGCGACTGAGCCGGAAATATCAGCGAGCACGTACAACTCGGGCTTGGCGAGTCGGGGGCGGCGAAATACGGGTTCGATCGGTGTCCCGCCAACCGACATCGACCGCCGGACGGTTCGCCGGATGTCCAGCGCGCCGCTGCGGCGACCGTGGCGCGCTAGCCGATCGGTGAGTTTTCTACTCATCGGAGTGATCACCGGTTGTAGCTCTTCGATGAGCTTGCTTGATGCGGTGAGGAACTCGACGTCCTCAGGCAGTGGCCGGCGCAGAGTCTTGGCGATGGCGTCGGCACCGCGGTCGGCTACGAGGAAGCGGCGAATCTCCGCCCCGATCTCCTGCTCGAAGGTTGTCACTCTCTGTTGGAACGTGTCGCGGCGTAGCCGATTCAGCAACCGATTATCGATGTTTGCGCAGTCGCGCGCGATCAACTCGGCCAGCAGGCGATTCGGGTCGACCGCCCGAAGGGTTCGGAACACGTAGTACGTGCCGGCAACTGCACGTCCGGGCTGGATGCCCGCATGCCGACTGATCATCTCTGCAGCAATCAACCTCAGTAGCAACGACGGCTGTGCCTCATGCTCGAGTGCGTCTAGCAGAATTTGTCGGAGGTCCGCTTCCACGACGTCCTCGAACGGCCTACTCCTTGTAGCCGATTCGTTGGAGAGTTTCGCGTCGCGCACGCCGAAATATATATCAAAGACCGTCGAGAATGCGGACTCGTGTGCGTTGCTCTTGACGAGAACACTTGCGAGCGAGAACTTTACTGCTGTCGGGTTCCCTAAATCGATGTGGCGTAGTACGCGCACCGCGTCGATGTGTTCGGACACAGAAACAGGTAGGCCAATGTTGCGCAACTCCCAGACCAGCCCTTCGACTGCCGTAATCATGAGATGCTCACTACCGTATAGGTTTCGGATATGCTGATTCTATGCCTCATGAACCGGTTTTGATGGTCCACGGTGTCGGATCGTCCTTCGACCACAACTGGCGGGCCACTGGATGGGTCGACATCTTGGAAGGGGAGGGCCGCAACGTCATTGGTGTCACGCTTCCCGGGCACGGAGTTGGCTCTGTACCGGCATCGGAAGATCCGGCGGATACTGTACTGCGAGGCTGTCCATCCAGTGGTAAACAGGTTGACGCGGTGGGCTTCTCGGCTGGTGGACATGCGCTGCTGAGGGCTGCTGCGCGGTGTCCTGCCGCGTTCCGGAGAATCGCTGTTCTGGGCGTTGGGGATCCGAATGAAGGCGACAACGGCGCGCAGCTCGGGGACATCGTAGATGGCCTCGAGGCAGACGACGAGCCTTCGTCGGGGACAGCTCGGACTATTCGCCGACTTGCTGCGGGCGTGGGCAATGACCGCTTCGCAGTGGCGCGCTTCCTGCGCGCGGAACGTCCGCCGCTGAGTGCCGAAGAGTTGGCCGAGATCAGATTGCCGACGCTTGTTGTGCTGGGCGAGAACGACTTTGCGCAGACTGCTGTAGGTCTGGTTGGTGCTCTGCCGGCCGCAACCCTGGTGACGCTGCCCAGAACCGATCATTTCGCCACACCGACGAATTTTCACGCGATCGAGGCGGTGGTGCGTTTTCTTGTAGAGTGAGCTGTGCTGGCGGTTCATCGAGGTGTCTCGGCGAGTTCTTTGGCCGCCAGTACGATGTCAGCCTGATTCTTCAGCAGCACAGGCAGAGTGTCGATAAGGATATCCACGTTGACCAGATCGACGTTGAGTATCGTCAAAGTGCGGGCCCAATCGAGCGTCTCGGAAATTGATGGTTTCTTCGAGAGGTTCATTGCGCGCAAGGAACGGATCACCTCGGAAACGGCGTCAGCGAGCTGCAGCGAGATCCCGGGGACTCGAGCGGCGATGATATCTCTTTCTCGCTCAGCACTCGGGTAGTCGATGTTCAAGTACAGACAGCGTCGTTTGAGGGCGTCTGACAGATCGCGACTGTTGTTGGACGTCAGAAACACCGCGGGGATGCGTGTTGCAGTGACCGTACCCAGTTCGGGTATCGATACCTGGTAATCGGATAGCAGCTCGAGTAGAAGCGCCTCTGTCTGGACGTCGATTCGATCGACCTCGTCGATAAGTAAGACGACTGAATCGGTGCTCCTGATGGCTTCGAGTAGTGGGCGCGTCAGTAGGAATCGTTCGTCGAACAGGTTTCGCTCGGATTCGGTCGGGATCGACTCCGATTCCTTCTGCCCGTGGGATTGGAGGTGCAGTAGCTGTTTGCGATAGTCCCACTCGTAGAGGGCCTTGGACTCGTCAAGTCCTTCATAGCACTGGAGTCGAATCAGTCGTGAATTAGTTGCCAGGGCAGTAGATTTGGCTAGTTCTGTCTTTCCGGTTCCGGCTGGACCTTCGACGAGAACCGGTTTTTGCAGCCGGTAGCTGAGATGAACGGCTTGTGCAATCCGAGGATCGGCGAGGTACCCGACAGTGCGCAGTGCATCGCTCACCTCTTCGGCGCTGTCGAACACGTTGTCGGTATCAACCTCGGGTGCCTTCATTACTCACCTTTCAGTCCGCAGCTTTGTCCAATAATTCAGGAAGTATCAAACTATGTGGCTCCCGAACTCTGGTCAAGTGGCAGTTTTTGGGTCTTGACGGCAGTGGGCACCCTCCATATATTGATGATATTCGAACATTCGATGCATCGTGTCGAGAGTGCTCGAATAGGTGTCACTTCCACACGCCGCGCTCGATAAACCCCCGACAATGCGAATGCGCTACTGGCCTAGGCCCCACAGCGGAGACGAAGAGATCTCTGTCGCAACAGTTTTTCAGGGGCTTTCGCGGCGGCAAGTGACAGGCGCTCGATGGCCGTACCGGCGAAGCCCGGACGGGTAGGCATTTAGGAGGAGACTCGGTGGAGTTCGAACTAACCCCGGATCAGCAACTGTTCCGCGGGACGACAAAGGATTTCCTGGAAAAGGAATCATCGCTGGAGAAGGTTCGTGAGCTGGCCGAAAACGACAAAGGCTTCGACCGTGACTGGTGGCAGCGGGGTGCCGATCTCGGCTGGATGTCGATGTTGGTGAGTGAGAAGTCCGGAGGCGACAGCATTTCGGGCGCTGGTCTGCTCGACATGGCGATCGTCGCGGAGGAGATGGGCCGCCTTGTATCGCCCGGGCCACTCGTTGTGGCAAACGTCGTGGCTGCCGCACTGTCGGAATCAGGCAACGTATCGGCACACGAGAAGATAATCGAACAGTTGATGTCGGGGGAGGTGGTCGCTACGTATGCCATGTGCGAGATCGACCGAGGCTGGGATCCCGCTGGTACTCAGCTGGTAGCCGTTTCGGACGGCGACGAAGTCGTGTTGACCGGTGTCAAAGATCGGGTCGAGTCTGCCGAGCAATCGGAGTACATGCTCGTGACTGCGCGTCGCGACGACGGACTTGCCCAGTATCTCGTGCCTGCCGACCTGCCAGGATTGACGATCACCCCTCTGACGGGTATCGATCTGGTTCGCCGGTACTCGCAGGTCAGCTTCGATGGCGTGCGGATTCCCACCTCGGCGCTGGTCTTTTCGGGTGATGAGACCGATCAGGCAATCGAAAGACAACTGCAAATCGCGGTTGTGCTTCAGTGCGCTGAACTGGTTGGCGTCATCGATCGCGTGCTCGAAGATACTCTTCAGTGGATGTTCGACCGGTATTCGTTCGGTCGTCCGCTCGCCTCGTATCAGGCGCTCAAGCATCGTGTCGCCGATATGAAGATGTGGCTCGAGGCTTCGCACGGTACTACTGCGGCCGCGGCGCGAGCGGTAGAAAACCGATCACCTGAGGCTGCCGAACTGGTGAGCATCGCGAAGTCCTACATCGGGCAGGTGGCAACCGACATCATTCAGGACTGCGTCCAGCTGCATGGCGGGATTGGAATTACCTGGGAACACGACATCCATCTATACCTGCGTCGCGCGACGGTGAATCGCGTCAGCTGGGGCACACCATCCGAGCATCGTGAGCGTCTTGCCACGATCATCGGCGTTTGACACAAGGGGAGAATTTCTAATGGGATCACCGACTGAGATTGACGCTATCGAGGATGTGGAGTCCTTCCGATCGCGAGCCAGGACATGGATCGTCGCCAACCTACCTCTGGCAAAGCCGGTTACCGGCGACGAGCAGGAGAGCGAAGACTACGACGAAGCCGCGTGGGAACGTGCGCGCGAGCTGCAGAAGTTGTTGTACAGCGGTGGTTTTGCGGGTTTGTGCTATCCGAAGGAATACGGTGGCCAGGGGCTCACTCCGGAGCACCAGAATGCCTTCAACGAAGAGGTCGTCGGCTACGAGATGCCGCGGTTGCTCAACTCGCCGACGTTGAGCATTTGTGGCCCGACCATCCTCGATATGGGTACTGAAGAGCAGAAGAAAAAGCACTTGCCGGCGATGATCCGTGGAGAGGTAGCGCTGGTGCAGTTTCTCTCCGAGCCCAGTTGTGGATCTGACCTCGCCGGGGTGGCCACACGCGCTACTCGTGACGGTGACGTCTTTATTCTCAATGGTTCGAAGATCTGGAGTTCGTGGGCCTATGCCGCGGATTACGCACTCTGCCTGACTCGTACGGACTGGGATGCCCCTAAGCATCGAGGCTTGACGATGTTCCTCCTCAAGGTGCACCAGCCTGGCATCGAGATCCGTCGCATCAGGCAGGTGAACGGAAATGAGGAGTTCTGTCAGGAATTCTTCGAAAATGTCGAGATTCCTGTCGAGAACGTGGTTGGCGAAATCAACGGCGGTTGGGCCGTGGCATCGCGTCAGATGTTCCATGAGCGCAACTCCGTGGGCGGTGGCTCGCAGTACGTAAGCGGAGAGCAGGTAGGGCCGAAGCGGCGTCCGCCAACCGAAGGAATGATCGATATCGCTCGCCGAACGGGTCGCGCGGAGGACCGTCACGTGCGGGAGCTGATCGCAGAGGCGCATGCGATGGCCAAGGTGCAGCAGCATCTGGTCGAGCGCGTTGTCGCGGGCATGCGAACCGAGAACCTGCCGGCGTCGTCCGCTTCGATCATTCGTTTGTTCCACGGTATGGGGCACCTTCGCGAAACCGAGATCGCATTCGAGATCGGTGGCTCGCACGGGATCGTTTCCCCGGTGGGCACAATCGGTGACCGCGCGATCGGCGAAACGTTCATCACGCGACAGGCAGCCTGTATGGGTGGCGGCACCACCGAGATCGCCCGCAATATCATCGCGGAGCGAGTACTCGGGATGCCGCGTGAGTACTCGGCCGACCGGGATCTCCCGTACAAGGATGTCCGTCGCGGTCGCTGAGGGTGCAGACATCACGGGCATTTCGGGCTTCCCAGACCGAACGGCACGACCATCGCCGGTACTAACCTTGTCGGCGAACTCTTGTAAAACGTTAGCCCCCAGTGGATCTGCCAATTTCTCATCGATATTGGGCAAGTTTCCCAGAGCGACTCTGTTCAGCCGGACACAGTCGGCCAATTTTTGACCCATGAGGAGTGAACATGAGCAATCAAACCATCGACCCGACAGCGGACGCTGAGAAGTTCATCGATGCCTACAACAGCGGAGATCTTGGCCGCCTCGAAGCAGTGTTCGGTGAGGATGCTGAGCTGACCCACCACAATCGAGGGGGGACGTTGGCGGGACGACCGGCGATCATGGCGATGTTTGAGGCGTCCGGGCAGATGATGCCGGGCAAGACCTTCGTAGACCGCCAATCACTGGACGTCCTCGGTCCCGACCGGGTCGTCGTTCGTCACACCTGGACAGTCACCCCGACAGTGGACGTTCCCGGCATGGCTGCTGCGGGCGAAAAAATCAGCCTCGATTTGGCCACATTTCTGACTTTCCGTGACGGTGTGGTCGTGGACTACCACGACTTCGGATGATCTGTTCGGTTCAGGGCTCGGCGCATGGCGTCCCGGCCCTGAACCGGATTTCCGTAGAAGATGGACTGGCAATGCCGTACGATCGAATAGCCTTGCAGCGCAGAAATTCCCGTAGAATTTGCCGTGGATGCACTTCCAGGACGGCAAACCCGATCACATCAACGCCGATGTGTTCCCCGACGGCCTCGAATCCATATCTCTGGTACTGAGTGGGCACTTCGAATCATCAATACCGAGATATCCGGTCGCCACCGGATGAACTCGAGATCGTTCCGTAGCCGCCAAATCAGCGCTGTAAGGGGCCCTCTTCAATACTGTCCCCCTGCAGATCTCGAGACTTTTCGTGGCTCGACAGGAAAAGGATAAGCAGAAAATGGATGGATCACCGGTGCCGACTACTTCGTCTGAGTCCCGTAGAAAGCCGTACTTGCTTGTTCTCATGGCGATGGTTGCCGCAGAGTCGACCGGCGCGTTCGAGGCAGGCATGCTTATCGCAGTAGTGCCGAAATTGATCGCTGACTTCAACGTCACGACAGCTGATATCGGATGGGCGTTTACCGGATTCTATTTGATGGTCGGAGCTTCCGCCGCGATCGGGGGCAGGCTTGGCGACCTCTTCGGTCGTAAGAAGGTTCTGATTATCGTCCTGCTGCTGTCCATTGTCGGCTCGGTCGTGAGCGTCGCCGTAGGAACCTTCGCGGCAGTGGTTGTCGGTCGCACACTTCAAGGAGTTTCTGGTGCGGTGCTTCCGCTCGTCCTCGGGATAGCGCGTGAGGCTGTCCTCCCGAGGCGTGTGCCGGTGACTCTTTCAGTTGTTGCCGGCGTTCAGACTTTGGCCGGCGCGGCTGGCTTTTATGTCTCTGGTCTACTGATCGAGCACGTCGGTTGGCAAGCGATCTTCATCGTGGCGGCGGCACTAGCCGCTTTCGCTGCCCTGATGTGCGCTGTCGGTATAGAACGTTCACCCGTTACCCGAGTAAGCGGAGAACGGATCGACTTCGTCGGCGGTGCCCTCTTTGTTCCTGCTCTTGCCCTAATTCTTTACGGCGCAACGTCTTCGCAGACCAAAGGGTGGGGGAACGTGACTGTGCTCGGCGGTATCGGACTCGGCGTCGTCATCGGAATCATCTGGGTCCTGTGGGAATTGCGCGTCGAGAACCCGCTGCTGAACCTTCGTCTACTTGCCAAGTCGCAGTACGCGCTGACTCTCGGCATCTTCGCGTTCGTCACATTCGGAGCGCTGGGTGGAATGCAATTGCTGCAACCGATTCTGTTTCAGGGGCCCACCTCTGCGCCGGTGGGTCTTGGGCTCACACCGTCTCAGTTCGGCCAAATAGCGCTTGTGCTTTCCATCGTAGGTTTCCTATTCACTCCACTGTCCGGCTGGCTCGCCCGGATATCGGGGGCGCGGACGCCCATCGGTATCGGAATTGTGATCCAGTTGGTAACACTGCCAGGCTTTTATTTCCTACGAGAAGACTTGCCAGTGATGATCGCGCTGTTGATTCTCGGCGGTGTCGGTGTCACCTTCATCCTGTCGGCGATTCCCAACTTGCTCGCAGAATTCCTTCCACAGGAGAACATGGGTGAAGGGATGGGTGTCGTCGTCGTCGTTGGAGCCATTTGCAAGAGCGTGGGCATCTCGGCGTTCGCAGTCGTGTTGTCGAGCGCGGTCGTTCCTGGCACACAGTTTCCACAAGTCAGCGCCTACGGCATTGCGATCGGTCTTGCGATCACTGGAATCATCATCTCGATGATCCTTGCCTTCCTGATACCTCGCCGCGCACCCACGCAGCGCACTTTCGCTACCGGCGACGGCGTCGGGACAAGTGCCCTGACCTCCGAATAGCTCGAATGTTGTTACACAACAGCGGTAATGAGGAAATTCTGAATCCAGTTTCCAGGATTACGAGGGCGTCGGGTCGCTCGACACTGTCCGCGCAACCACGCACGAAGTCCCACCAGCACTCACACCTTCCGGAGGAATCGAAAATGGCAACGGAATCTGCGACACCCCTGGAGCTTCTCGCCCACCGAGTTACCGAGTCATGCTCAACGCCGGACACGCATGGTCTCCCTCTCCGCGGTGGCATCTTCAATACAACAAAGGATTTGGTCTTCTCGGGCACTGTGCACGGCGTCGTGATCTACGGCGACCAGCGTGGTCGTCAGCTTGGTTTCCCTACCGCCAACGTACCGGTGGACGATCAGCAAGCTGTACCCGCGGATGGTGTTTACGCCGGCTGGTTGCGTCGGACGGATACTCGGGACATCTACCCTGCTGCGATCAGCGTCGGCACAAATCCGACATTCGAAGGCGTACGCGATCGGCGTATCGAAAGTTACGTGCTGGACCGCACCGATCTCGAATTGTACGGCGTCGCGGTTGAGATCGCCTTTGTTGCACATGTGCGTGATGTGAAGTCTTTCGACTCGATAGATGGCTTGATAGCGCAAATGGGTCGCGATGTCGAGACGATACGCAAGATTTTGGTCGGTGCTGACTACGTCACGCAGGACGCTTGACCGCAGGTAGGGAATCGGGAAACGCTACGTCGAAAAGGTAGCAGCCGAGAAGGATTCGGCGAATCCGTTCGGCTGTGTGATTCTGGCGCGTCGTAGTGCCATGCCATAAACAGGAGAGAGTCATCATGAGTAACGCTAAGGGTCGGATCGCCTTCATTCAGGCCACCTGGCACCACAACATTGTCGAACGTGCACGTAAAGGCTTTCTTGACGAGGTGACGACGCTGGGATACGGCAAGGAACGTGTGGAGTTCTTCGAGGTGCCGGGAGCGTTCGAGATTCCATTGCACGCCCAGCGGTTGGCTCGTAGTGGCCGATACGACGCGGTCGTGGCCGCGGCCTTGGTAGTGGACGGCGGCATCTATCGGCACGAATTCGTTTCGACTGCTGTCATTGACGGGCTGATGCGAGTTCAACTCGATACCGGTGTGCCGGTTTTTTCAATCGTGTTGACTCCGCACCACTTTCATGAGCACAACGACCACACCACGTACTTTACGGAGCACTTCGAGAAGAAGGGGGCCGAGGCGGCCAAAGCCTGCACCGCCACCCTTACGTCCTTGCGGTCTCTTCCCAGCTTGTAGGTGTTCACAGAAAACGCTCGACTGGGATGCCCCAGTCGAGCGTCAGTGCGATGTACTGAAACCAAGCAAACCTATCGTCGATGTTGTAAGAGCCTCTCGAATTCGCCGTTTCGGGTTCAATCGGGGTTGATCTCAGGTGATGGGTGCGAGTTCTGCAAAGACAAGGGGACGGTTACAGGCTCGCGTGGAAAGTGCTTCGTCACAGTCTATTCGAGCGATTCCACAAAGGGCGGATTGTGCTGGGCCATCTAGATCGAAGAACGTGAACTGAGGTCTACTGCTGTCGAGCAAAGATGGCATCGCCGCGGACAGTGGCATCAGCTCCGCCGTCGAGGAAGATAACTTGCCCGGTGACATGTGAGTTCTCTTCGCTGGCAAGCCAAGCCACCAGCTTTGCCGGGACGTGGGCGTCTGCTGGACCATTGAGGGGCATCGGAACCATGTCGAGAAGCGATTGACGACTGTCCTCATTCTCGAGGATTGAGAACGTCATCGGTGTTCGAATGATGCCGGGTGCCACACCGTTGAGGGGAATGCCGTTTCCTGCCCAATCGGGTGTGATGGACTCGCGTCGAAGCCACTGAGACAGAGCACGTTTCGAGGAAGGGTAGAGCAGATCAGTCCTTCCCGACGCGGTGATTCGTTCGGTTTCTGCTGCTGCTTTGCGTTCGTCTCCTTCGAGGTAGGCCGCGAGAAGACGGTCGTCGATCTCATTGAGTGCCGCGAACGAGGTGACGGCGACGGCTCGCGGCGCGGATGAACCTGCAAGGAGGGGGCGAAGTCCGTTCAGGGTAGCGATTGCCCCGAAGTAGTTGACATTCGGCGGGCCGCCGGCAATCGCAAGGATGGCGTCAAGGCCGTCTGGGGCTAGCTCAGCCACCAAATCTGGGAGTGCGTTGCGGTCCGTGGGGTCGGACAAATCTATGTTGATGTCAGCGTCACGAAGATCGATCCCGATGATTCGGTGGCCTGACTCGACGAGAAGATCGGCGGTCGCCTTGCCGATTCCTGATGCTGCACCGGTGATCGCGTAGGTCCTGCTACTCATGCGTTTTGCTCCGTTCGATGGACTGGTGATAGGTGATGGGTGTGGGGGTCTGGGGCGGGCAAGCGAAAGCCCTTCGGGGCGTTCAGAGTTTCGGCGTTCTTGTGCTGGCCCAGGTAGATGTTTGCCATTGATGAGAGCAGATCGAGGGGGCTCTGCACTTCCCTGTGGTAGCGGCACATGGCTCGCTTCGGGGTGCTGTTCGAATGCGGAGGATAATTCGTGATGTGATCCTGTCAACCGAGGGTCAATCGGGTCTTCTTCACGTATAACTGGTAGGGGAGGTATCCCGGTGTTACCCGCTGACGCCTCCTTGACTCTCGGTGACACGACGACAAACCTACAGTTGTCCGTTAACGAAAACAATCGTACAGTTGTTCGTTAGTTCCACTCATACGTTTCTCGGAGACCGGCCGAATCCTGAACAGGACAGAAGATGGTATCGATGGACATGATCGATCCGGAACTCGCTGCGGTAGTCGTAGCGATGACCGAGGAAGTGATGGCTAACGGCATCCCGACGCTCCCCGAGCGCGGCGATGCACTCGGCCTTCGAGAGTTGCTCGACCTCGGAATGGCCGGGATACTCTCACCTCCGTCGACTAGCGTCTTTGTGAGTTCGCATCTTGCCTCGACTCCCGATGGCAAGGAGCTTGAATTACGCTGGTATTTCATCGATTCCGCCAGATCGACTAGTTGTCCTGCGGTCGTGTACTTGCATGGCGGAGGGATGATCGGCGGCAAACTCGACTATTATGACGGGCTCGCGAGGCACTACGTACAGGAATCGACTGTCCCTATGCTGCTCGTGGGCTACCGGCTAGCTCCGGAGCGAACGGGAACCGGTTTGGCAGAAGATGGGTTCAGCGCCCTTCAGTGGCTTCTCGAGCATGCTGATGACCTTGGGGTAGACGGTACTCGCGTGGCTGTGATGGGCGACAGCGGTGGTGGGGGCGTGGCCGCCGGAACTGCGATCCTTGCGCGCGATCGAGGAGTGCGACTGGCGAAACAGATCCTCATCTATCCGATGCTCGATGACCGCACTATCGAGCCGGATCCGGGGTTGGAAGACGTGGTCGCGTGGACTTATGACAACAACTGGACCTGCTGGAAAGCTTTGTTGGGGGATGCTTTCGGAAGCGATGCGGTTTCCCCGGTTGCCGCGCCTGCTCGTCTCGCGGATTTCTCGGGGCTTCCTGCCTCGTACATCGAGGTGGGCGAACTCGACATCTTCAGGGATGAGTGCATCGCCTACGCGCAAAGTCTGCACAAGGCGGGAGTCTCTTGCGAACTGCACGTTCTCCCCGGAGTCCTGCACGGGTATGACCGTATGAGTTTCGAGATCGGGGTGTCCCGGCGAATGCTTGCTGATCGTTGCAGAGTTATCGGCAGCTTGTGAGACGGGCGTCGCCGTGGGCTTCTTTGTCACAAAATGAGTGGTCGAAAACCTGTGTACCAGATGGGGTATGGTCGAGAGTAATGCGCAGTCTGCGTGGAGTCGATGAGGGCATGGCATCCTGTGGTCGATCGGAATTGTACTCCGGGGCTTGTTCTTTCGGTATTCAATTGTGCCTGATAGTTGCTAACTCGATTCGTGTCATCGGTCGGGAGTTCGCTGCTAAGTCCGGGAGAGCTTCTACCAATTTTCCATCCGACCAAAGAAGCGATTGTGGTCCGCTACGGTGGTCATCTCACCCGAATTCCCTTGCCGGACGCACCGCTGTCTCACGGGAGACGCGCAGAAACACCAGCGCTGATTTCGAGGGTTGTTCCGGAGACGTGCCGGGCCTGATCTGAGGCGAGGTACAAGACTGCCGCGGTAACGTCGGATGTATCACTCCAGGGCACTCGCATGGGATTGAGGCCGGCGTATCGACTGGCCACCTGTTCTTTGGTCGGGTTGTCGATGTCAGGTGCGAACAGGGAGTACATCGCCTGGTTGTGAACCATATCCGTGGAGACGGTTCCCGGGCATACGGTGTTCGCGGTAATTCCGCTCCCCGCCGTCTCGAGTGCCAGGGTTTTCGTCAGCCCGATCACTCCCCACTTGGCGGCGGAGTAGTGCCCGAGATTTGGTGTGCCCGCTCTACCTCCCATCGATGCGACGGTGATGATGCGGCCGAAACCTTGCTCGATCATCGGGGGTGCAGCGGCCCGAAGGGTATTGAATACTCCGGTGAGGTTGATGTCGATCATAGTGGACCATTGTGCGTCGGTCAGGTCGGTGATCTTCCCGAAACTCACAACGCCCGCGTTCGCGATGCAGATGTCCAGCCGCCCGAATTCTGCGATACTTCTGCTGACAGCAGCTCGCATGCCGGTGCTGTCGCGGGTATCAACTTCGATTGTGATGCAACGAGATCCGGCTTCTTCGACTAGAAATTTCGTTTCGTTCAAGTCTTCCGTTCGGGCGAGTGGGTACGGGATCGTCTCCACGTCCGAGCAGCAGTCGAGCGCGATGATCGTCGCGCCGCCTTCGGCAAGGGCAAGGGCATGAGCGCGTCCTTGTCCTCGTGCCGCGCCGGTGATGAGCGCAACTTTCCCTTCGAATTGGGGCATGTGCACTCCATTCTCAAATTTTGTAGTAGCGGCGGGCATTCTCGGAGTAGAACGACTGAAGTTCCTGGTCCGATGATTCGCCGATAATCGAGCGCAGTGATTCGATGAGCTGGCCGTAGGAACCGGCGATTGTTTCGATCGGCATGTTCGATCCGAAAGCGACTCGTTCCCAACCGAATACCTCGATCGTGCCTTCGACCCATGGTCGGAGTGCCGACGCTGAAATGTCGGCGGTCACCATCCCTAGCCCGGAGATCTTGCACAGTGCGTTGGTCCGCTCAGCGCAGGCGCGTATCGCCACTTCCCAGTGGTCTCGATCAGCGTTCGTGGTCGATGAAGGCCAACCGCAGTGTTCCAAGACCACCACCACGTCTGGGTACCTCTCGAGAGTTTTCAGCCACGCCGACATGCCCGAAGGCTGCGTACCCAAGTCGAATACATAGTTCCGGTCGTTGAGCCACTGCAACACAGTGTGTGCCGCAGTGCTGTCGGGGTGGAAGTCGTAGAGCACACGTACTCCGCGGAATCGGTCACTGCGGGCCTGATGCTCGAGGTCGGCAATGATCTCGGACTCCGGCAGCGCGGGGTCGATGGTGCCGATCGTCACCATGTTCAGTGATGCGCGATCAGCGAGTTCTTCGACCCACGATTGCTCATCGAGGTATGTGCGGGCTGCCGTGGTGGCGGACACGTGCACGAAAGCGTCCACCTTGAACTCTCCGGCCGCATCGAGATAGTTGGCAGGCAGAAAGTCGCTGTACAACTCGGGTAGTTCAAGCTGACCAGCCATACGTTGTAGCGCCGGGTACCACGCGTTGTCGGTGACAGACCATAGATGCACATGCGCATCGACTACGTCATACGTCAATTGCTGGGTTCCTGTTCACGAAGGGGGGTAGGCACTCGACGTGAGCGCTCGGTGGGCGCGGGTCGTCGGTAAGCCTTTGGGCACCACAATTCTCAGCCCATTCTGACGAGATAACCAACGCTTAATCCGACTGGATCTAGCATGTGAGCATGCTAGATGTCAGCGTGCGCGATCTCGAGTACATTGCTGCGTTGGAGGCGGAACGCAACTTCACCCGGGCAGCGGAGCGAGTGCACATCGCGCAGCCCGCTTTCAGCCAAGCGATTCTGCGAATCGAACGCCGCGTCGGCGTGAAACTGTTCGATCGGACCAGTCGTACGGTCGCTCCTACGCCGGCCGGGACCCTGCTGGCCACGCGCGCACGCCACATACTTGTCGACATCGCGGACGCCATTGACGCCACCCGCCGAATCAGCGCCGCTAATCCGGCAGTGTACGTGCACGTCTCTGAGCCCTCGCTCACTGTCCCGCGCCGAGCGCTCTCGGCCCTCCGCCGATCATGCCCGGACCATGCCATCAACCAGACAACCCTGCCGCACAATCAGGTTCGTGACCGACTTGTCAGCGGATCCCTCACCCTCGCAATAGGCGAGGCTATTCACGGACCGGGATTGCAAACCCGGTTGCTCACCAATGAACCCGTGATCGTGGTGATGTCCGAGGATCACCCACTGGCGGCATTCGACGCCGTGGATCGCGCAGAGCTCGTCCAGTACCCGATCGTGTCTATCGACAGCGCCCTCAGTCGCTGGAACAGCTTCGTCGAGAGCATTCTGGTGATGACCGGTGTAGCACCAAAATGGAGTCGCACCACCACGTTCGGCGCCGCCACCGGTGCAGACCTCGTCGACGACTCCGAGACAGTCCTGATCTGCGTGGAGTCCATGGGTCATCAACCCCCGGGACGAACGTGGCGACCGATCTTGCCGGCATGCGTGACGGAGTGGTACGTGACCTGGCGAACCGATCTCGGTACACGTCAGATCATCGATGCCCTAGCAGCAGAGTTTCCCAACAGTTGAATGGAGGACTGTCTGATGCCACTGCTGCCGATGAATCGAATCTGCTGACCCGGGCGGGCTTGGCCGAGTCGGTCGATGTCGGCGTCGGCCACAACACCGACAACGGGATATCCGCCGGTGATGGGGTGATCGGCCAGGAAGATCACGGGTTGGCCGCTGGGCGGCACTTGGATCGAACCGAGCGCAACGCCTTCGGTGGGCAATTCGAGTCCGTCTGCCCGCTGCAGGAGTTCATGATTGCCGACGCGGTCGAGTCGGGCACCGATGCGGTCGGAGTCGGTCGACACTGCCCATCGTCCCTGCGTCAGGGTTTCCGGATTGGCAAAACGATCCGCGCGCGGCCCGAAGATCACCCGAATGTCGAGTGTTCCGTTTGTAACCGGCTGAACAGGTGCCACGTCCAGGAGCGGAAATGCGACTGGAGTGGGCCCGACCTCAAGCACGTCGTTGGGTTTGAGGGGCGCCGGACCGATTCCGGAAAGTGTGTCGGTACTGCGTGATCCGAGAATCTTGGGCACCGCGATTCCGCCCCGGATGGTCAGGTACGTCCGTAGGCCGGTGGGCGCGTACTCCAAGCGGACTACCTGACCGGGGTCCGCGACGACGACGCTCGAATGTCCGACGGGGATGCCGTCGAGGTACGCCTGTGCGGGGGCTCCGGTGAAGGCCAGGGTGATCTGCTCTTGCGCGCGAAGACTCAGGCCACCCATCAGAATTTCCACTCCGGCAGCGTCTTCGGAGTTGCCGACAAGTCGATTGCCGAGTCGCAAGGATCGTCGGTCGGCAGCACCGGACACGCCGACGCCGGAGCGCAGATGACCGGTTCGACCGAGGTCCTGAACCAAGCTCAGCGGACCGGTTTCGAGTATCTCCACCCCGGTCATCGCTTGTCCTCGTTCACGAATCGCACCCGACGCCCGGGCTGTACGGCGGCAGGCGGTGTTGCGTCCAAGTCCCACATCACGGCGTCGGTGCTGCCGATGATCTGCCAGCCGCCCGGGGAAGCTCGCGGGTATACCGCGCTGTATCCACCGGCCAGGGCAACGGCGCCGGCGGGCACCGCGGTGCGTGATTGGGCTCGACGCGGGACGTCGAGCCGAGCGTCGCCGGACGTCAGGTAGGCAAATCCCGGCGCAAATCCGATGAAGGCGCAGCGCCACTCCGCTGAGGTGTGAGCTGAAATGACCTCGGCGCGGCTCATTTTCAGGATCCTTGCTACGTCGTCGAGGTCGGGTCCGTCGTAGCGGACATTGACGGTGAAGGGAGTATCGTCGCCGCGCTCGTCCGGGATTGCCTCGGACATCGTGCGTGCCAGTTCGTTCAGTTCATGGAGCACCGCAGTGACATTTGCCGTGGGCATGCAGATCACGAGAACCGTGCGTGCGGCGGGCAGGAAATCCTCCACTCCAGCCGGAGTGTTGCGCGTGAGCGCATGGGTGAATGCCAGAACGTCGGCCTCGGTGTCGAGGTCCACCAGGAGCCCGTGTTCACCGGCCGGGAGGATAGTCGGGCGACTCATGTGAACGACTCCACCCGAATGCGGGAGTTGATCAGGCCGGCCTTGATGGCATTGGCCATGGCAACGGCGCCAGGCGAATCGCCGTGAACACAAATGCTTTTCACCGACATCGGGATGGCGATCCCGTCGGAGGTGAGAACAGTTCCGCTGCTGGCCAAGTCGATCGCCTGCGCCGTCGCGGCGTTCGGATCGGAGATGACCGCACCAGGTTCACTGCGCGGGGTCAGCGTCCCGAACCGGGTGTACGTGCGATCGGCGAATCCCTCGGCGACAAAGTCGACGCCGTGTGCTTCCGCAGCTTTCTGCAGATGAGACTGTGGTGGTCCCAGCAGCGCAAGGCGATTCGAGAATTCGGTCATGGCGGTCACGATAGCGTCGGCGAGTTCGGGACTCTTCGATGCGGAGTGGTAGAGCGCGCCGTGGGGCTTGACGTAGGTGACAGAAGACCCCGCGGAGTGAGCGAATCCTGCCAGTGCGCCGACCTGGTAGAGAGTTTCGTCCAACAGATCACCTGGTGTGATGTCGATGTGCCGTCGGCCGAATCCGACCAGATCCCGAAAACCGATGTGCGCTCCGATGGATACCGAATGTTCGACCGCCATCTCGCAGGTCCGTCGCATGGTGGCCGCATCGCCGGCATGGAATCCGCACGCGATATTGGCGCTCGTCACGATGTCGAGGAGCGCCGCGTCGTCGCCCATACGCCAGTCTCCGAAGCTTTCTCCGAGATCACAATTGAGGTCGATGTTCATGCCAGATCCAGGGTGTAATCGCTGTCCGGGGCGTCTGTGACCAGCATATGCCCGGGAGCATGAGTGATGGCGAACGGGAGTTTCGACGCCATGACCGCAGCTTGCGGAGTGACGCCGCAGGCCCAGAACATCGGTACGTCGCCCGGTTGGAGTTCCACAGCGTCGCCGAAGTCGGGACGGCTCAGGTCGGAGATGCCGAGTTTGGCTGGATCGCCGATGTGGATGGGTGCACCGTGAACCGCGGGCATGCGCGCGGTGATGGAGCGGGCCTGTTCGACCTGGTCTGCGGGGACGGGCCGCATCGAGACTACTGTCGGCCCGCTGACCCGTCCGGCGGGTCGGCATTCGCGATTTGTGATGTACATCGGGACGTTTCGGTTCTGCTCGACGTGGCGAAGAGGAATCCCAGCGGCCGTCAGAGGGTGTTCGAAGGTGAAGCTGCAGCCGATGTGAAATGCCACCAGATCGTCGCGCCAGTATTGCGTCGCATCCGGAATCTCAGCAGTCAGTTCGCCGTCGACCCACACGCGGTAGAGCGGAAAATCCGTCCTGATGTCTGCTCCGGGAGCGAGGATCGTCGTGAACTCCCCGGCGTCGGTGACGTCGAGTACCGGGCAGGGCTTGGGGTTCCGCTGCGCGAAGAGCAGAACGTCGTATGCCCAGTCCTTAGGGACCGCAATGAGATTGGTCTGGGCGAAGCCCGGTGCGATTCCGGACGTGGGGAACACGTCTCCGGCTCTGAATCCCGCGCGAGCCGAGCGTGGATCCGGGTTGGTGCGATTCTCGATCATGGTGAAGTCCAATCCTCATTCCTGAAAAGGCGCCGATCAGTTCAAAACACCGATCAGTTGAGTTGGCGTCCCAGGGTTTCGGGGAGTCCGAAGAGTGCCAGGACAGCGATGCCGTAGCCGATGGCGCCGAAGATCATGGCGCCGCCGATACCGAGACTGCTGGCTGCGAGGAAACCGACGATGGCGGGGAACACCGCACCGACTGCGCGACCGAAGTTGTAGGTGAAGCCCTGACCGGTACCGCGGTGCGCGGTGGGGTAGAGCTCCGAGAGGAACGAACCGAATCCGCTGAAGATCGCCGACGTGCAGAAGCCCAGCGGGAATCCGAGAATCATGATGAGGGTGTTGGCGCCGTCGGGAACCTGTGTGTAGAGCACCATGAACACGGCAGACAAGGTGGCGAACAGCTGCATGGTCCGCTTACGGCCGAGCTTGTCGGTGAGGATGCCGCCGCTGACGTAGCCGAGGAATGCGCCACTGATGAGGATCGCGAGATAGCCGCCGGTGCCCACGACGTCGAGGCCGCGTGAGTTCTTCAGGTAAGTCGGAAGCCACGACGCGAGTGTGTAGTAACCGCCCTGGACCCCGGTGGCGAGAAGTGAAGCAAACAGCGTGGTCTTGAGCATCGGGCCGCGGAAGATGGCGAGGAAAGAACCCTTGTCGGCCTTCTTCTCACGCTTCTCGGTGATTTCTTCCGGGTCCTTGAGGTTGCGGCGCACCCAGATGATGAGGAAGGCGGGGATGACTCCGGTCCAGAACAGAACGCGCCACGCGATGTCGGGATCGAAGAGTTGGAAGACGATCGTGTAGATGATGACCGACAAACCCCAGCCCACCGCCCAGGCGCTCTGGACGAAGGCGACCGCTCGGCCGCGGTACTCGGGCTTTGCGTATTCGGCCACCAGAATTGCGCCGGCAGCCCATTCGCCGCCGAAGCCGAGACCCTGGAACGCGCGGAAGATGAGTAGCGTCTCGAAGTTGGGTGCAAATCCGCACAGGACCGTGAAGATCGTGTAGGTCGCTACCGTCACCTGCAGGGTGCGGACACGTCCGATGCGGTCGACCAGGATGCCGGCGAGAACACCGCCGAGCGCGGAAACCACCAACGTGACGGTGGTCAGCAGACCGGCCTGTCCCGTCGTGATCGAGAAGTATGCGGCAATCGCGGCCAACCCGAGCGGGAGAACCTGGAAGTCGTAGGAGTCGAGACCGTAGCCGCCGAAAGCGCCGACGAATGCCTTCTTGCCCTTCGGTCCAAGCGTGCGGAACCAGTCGAACGGGCGCGGAGGGGCACCTGCGGTTTGAATCGGAGCGGTCATCGGTACCTCGCGTGAAGATGGAATGTCAGGACTCCCAACGTACAAAATCGTTCAACGATCCTGCAATCCCATGAAGGGATAATTAATGTGCTGGAAACTTTTGGGGGCAGCCGTAGGCCGTCCGGACGCCCCGCTCTCACTATGATGAGGGCAGCAACAAACCACTAGGAGTGCACTTGACCAGCCTGAATCCTCCGAAAGAGGATGCTAACGCCGCGTTGGCCGCCCATCGAGGGCTCCTCGAGCGCACCAGTCGAACAGCGCGGGTCGCCGGGATTCTGCGCGAGCTGATCATCGACGGAAGCTTTCGTCCGGGCGCACGACTGTCCGAGCCCGACATCTGCGCGGCGTTGGATGTCTCCCGAAATACCGTGCGCGAGGCGTTCCAGATCCTCATCGAAGACCGGTTGGTTTCACACGAACTCAACCGTGGCGTATTCGTTCGAGTCCCGTCGGCTGAGGACATCGCCGAGTTGTACATCTGCCGTCGGGTGGTCGAGTCGGCGGGAGTACGAGACTTCGATCCGGAAACAGGCAATCTCGGTGACGTCGCCGCCGCACTCGAGCTCGCAGAAGAACGTCTGGCCGCCGATGACTGGACCGGAGTCGGAACGGCCGACATCCATTTCCATCGCGCTATCGCTGGTTTGAGTAACAGCAGCAGAATCGACGAACTGATGGGCGGGGTGTGGAACGAACTGCGACTGGTCTTTCACGTCATGGACGACGCACACCGATTCCACTCGCCGTATCTCGCCCGGAATCACGAGATACACAGCGCGTTGAAAGCCGGTGACAATGCGACGGCGGTCGAATTGCTGCAGCGGTATCTGTACGACGCACGCGATCAGATCCTGGCCGACTATCCGGCCGCCGTCGAAAAGTTGTCAGGTCGAACGTAAAGCTCCTATTTCTTGGACACGCGGATCAGCTTCTTGTTGGCAAATTCGTCCATACCCCAAGGGCCGAGCTCACGTCCCACTCCGGACCGCTTGACTCCGCCGAAGGGAAGGCCGGGCAGGGTGGTGCCGTGTTCGTTGACGAAGGCCATTCCGACGTCGAGATCGGCGGCGACCGCACGAGCAGCGTCCAGGTCGGTACTCCAGACGGATCCGCTCAACCCGTACACCGACGAATTGGCAAGGTCAACGGCATCTTTCGCTGACTTCACCTTGTACACCACGCCCGCCGGCCCGAAGAGTTCTTCGCTGTAGGCGCGCATGTCCGGGGTGACATCGGTGAGCAATGTCGGTTGGACGTAGGCGCCGGGTCGGTCGATCTTCGCTCCACCGGTCAGAAGCGTTGCGCCCTTGTCGACGGCATCTTTGACCTGCTCGAGCAATGTATCTGCTGCGGTTTGGGACGACAGCGGACCGAGGACCGTATCCGCTTCCAGTGGATCGCCGGCCGTGACGGACTGGAACGATGAGGTCAGTTTCCGAGTGAAATCGTCGTAGAAGTCCTCGACGACGATGAATCGTTTGGCGGCGTTGCACGCCTGACCAGCGTTGGACAATCGTGCTTTGGCTGCCGCCTTGACTGTGGCGTCCATGTCGTCGGAGTCGAGGACGATGAACACATCCGAACCACCGAGCTCGAGTACCACCTTCTTGAGGTTGCGCCCCGCCGTTTCCGCAACACTGGTCCCGGCGCGTTCGCTGCCGGTCAACGAGACACCTTGCACACGGGGGTCAGCGATCATGTCGGCGATCTGCTCGTTGCTCGCAAAAACGTTTACGTATGCATCCTCTGGCAGGCCTGCCTGCTGCAGAATCTCCTCCATCAGCAGCGCCGACTGAGGGCAGTTGGACGCGTGCTTCAAGATGACGGTGTTTCCGAGCATGAGATTGGGCGCCGCAAACCGGGCGACCTGATAGTAGGGATAGTTCCAGGGCATGACGCCGACGAGCGCCCCGATCGGGCGTCGGTACACCACAGACTCTTCGGCACCGGGAACATCGAGTCGTTTTTCTGCGAGCAACGCCGGTCCGTGATCGGCGTACCACTGGTAGATCGCCGCGGACAGTTGTACCTCGCCCTTGGCTTCGCGAACGGGCTTGCCCATTTCCAGGGCGATCATGCGTGCCAGTTCGTCGGCACGTTCGTTGTACAGTTCGGCGGTTCTGGTCAGTATCTGCGCGCGTTGCGTCGGCGCGCTCTTTCGCCAGTTCAGATAGCCGTTATGAGCCTTTTCCAGTGCGGCTTCCACTCCGGCGTCATCCAAAGTATCGAATTCCCTGACGGTTTCACCTGTCGCGGGATTGACTGTTTTGTAGTTGGCCATAGTTGTTCAACGCGCGAGGGCCCTCGAGGATTCCGAGATATCCACATCGAAAGTGAATCCGTCCAACGGGTTTCAGGGAAACGTGACTGGGTATGCACGGCCGTTTGTCCGAAATCGGCATCGAGCGGGATCGGGTGCAGCGACGTATGGACGCTCGGGCGAGTAGCGATCGGTAGGGTATTGCCCCGGCGCCCTTGCCGAGCCCGACGATTTCGGAGTGACCGTTGACGAACGTGCTGATAGTTGTACTGATACTTGTTGTGATCGCGGCAGTGGCCTTCGTGGTTCTGCGTGGTCGTAAGAGCGCTCCGGTGGGGCGTGTAGACCCGCTTGCGGACTATCCGGAGGTATACGACCCCCACAAGATCGGTGTCGGAGACATCGTCACCTACGCGGGGATCGATCACGTGGTTCGCGGGACCATCACCCTCGACGAAGAGGGGTACATCTGGCGCGAGCACCTTCTCGACGGTTCGACCGGCCGCCGCTGGCTGACCGTCGAAGATGACGAGGGTGAACTCGAGATGACGCTGTGGATGCGGCGTGAGGGCACCAACCTCGAGCCGAGTGGCGACGTCATTCTCGACGACAAGGTGCACCGCAGGATCGAAAGCGGAACCGCACGATTCACAGCCGAGGGCACGACAGGAACCGCGCCGTCGGGCGTGATGGACTACGCCGACTATGCAACTGCTGACAAAACCGGGCTCATTGCATTCGAGAAGTGGGCGCGCGGCCAGTCGTGGGAGGTTTCCACCGGCCGCGCAGTCACCCGTGCAGAGTTGACCGTCATACATTCCGGCCCTCCGCAGTGAGTGTGCATCTCCTCGACGTGGAGCCCACCGACGTGGATGCGTCTGCGCTCGGCCTTGTGGTGGACGCACCTGCGCCACCGGCCTTGGCCCAGCTTGTTATCGAAACAGTCGACGGTGCTTTGACTTTGGGAGTGCTGGGGGCATCGCATGTGGTGACGGCACGCTCGGGTGGTGAGACCTTGACCGAGCAGGTGTCCTGCGATGCGGTCACAGCTGGTGGCGATCCACTGCCGGGTGCTGAAGTTCTGGGACCGTATCGTTTCGAATCTTCCACGCAGACTCTCGATCGAACCGAGTTCGTTGCCGAGGCTGCCCGCCTGAAAGTGCAGGCAGCGGCAGATGGTTGGATTTGCGGTTCGTTTCCCGGAGACGACACCGCTGTCACGGTGTTGTTCGGCAGCAGCCTGGGGCATGGATGGGCTTGGCAGAGTTGGCATTTGTACCCAGGGGAGGGGACCGGAGTGATTGTGAAGACCAGAAGTAGGTGGCATCCGTGATCGGCAGGAAATGGGTTGTTCCCGTCATGATCGCCATGGCATGTGTGCTGTCGTCGTGCGGCAACGCGGTCAAGGACTTCATTGCGGACAATTATTCCAAGAGTTCGCAAACCGGCGACGTCGCTGTGTATTCGTCGAAAGATCCTGTCGGTACGACGGTGTCGCGGATCGTCGATGCGGAAGAACCTGCGGCCCGCAGCGCCGACGGCGGCAACGAGTACCTGCGTTACGACGACGACATCGTTACCGTCAGCGCAGCAGCAGGGGGAAGCACCATCAAGGTCGAAGACATCAACGGCACATACCGCAGCGGCGGATATGCCTATCTGGGACCAGGATTCAATCCGGGATCACCGGCCGGTGGCGGCAGCGGCAGCGGTGGATCGGGAAGTGCGAAATGACCACATCAAGTGACAATCGGACCAAACTCAGGAGAGCTTCGTGAACGCCAACCTTGCTGCTGAAACTGTGGAAATCGGCACTGTTGACCCAGCTCTGCTGGTCGGTGGTGTTCTGGGGACGCTGGCGTACTTCGTAGTCGGAGTTGCAGTTCTGGCCACCGGATTTCTGGTTCTCGATCTTATGACGCCGGGCAATCTCCGCCACCAGGTGTACGTCGACAAGAATCCGAATGCGGCAATTCTTCTGGGTGCCAACCATCTGGCGCTTGCCATTATCGTCGTGACCGCCATTCTCACCAGTTCCGACGGATTTGCCCAGGGACTTGCGGATTCAGCCGTGTACGGTCTGTTCGCAATTGTTCTCCAGGCCATTGCGCTGCGACTGATGAATGCATTCCTGCCGGGTAAGTTGGTTGCGCTGGTACAGGATCCGAAGATGTGCGGTGCGGCCTGGGCGGTGGGCGTGACCCTGCTGTCCATCGGCTTGGTGAACGCCGCTGCTCTCACCTGATGACTGTCACCGATTCACACGCTGTGCTCACTGCTCGGGCGCGGGTGCTGCTCCTTGCCGCCGTCGCTGCCTGCGCTGCCTGCGGACTGATCTACGAGTTGGCACTGCTCACTCTGTCGGTCAGTCTCACCGGCGGCGGAATCACACAGACGTCACTGATTGTCGCCGGATTCGTTGCGGCGCTCGGTATCGGTGCCCTCGCCGCCAAACCGTTGTTGGGGCACGCGGCTATTTCCTTTGTCACAGTGGAGATTCTGCTCGGCATCATCGGGGGATTCAGCGCGGTCACGCTCTACGTCACCTTCACGTTCTTTGGTTCCAGCGGGGCAGTTCTTGTTGCTGCCACGGCACTGATCGGCATTCTCGTGGGTGCGGAAGTGCCACTGCTGATGACGTTGCTGCAATCCGGACGCACCGACAACGACGCACAAAGTGCCGGAAAAGTGCTCGCCAATCTGAATGCAGCGGACTACTTGGGCGCGCTGATCGGCGGGTTGCTCTGGCCGTTTGTCTTGTTGCCGTGGGTCGGGATGATCCGGGGCGCAGCAATTACCGGCATGATCAACCTCGTCGCTGCGGCAGTCGTTGCCTTGATTCTGCTGCGGTGGCAGCTCAGCTTGCGCGCCCGACTGATTGCCGTCGTGGCAATGTTGTTGGCCGCGAGCCTGATCGGATGGTTGTTGATCGCCGCTTCCGACATCGAAACCACGGCCCGTCAGCGCTTGTACACCGACCCTGTGGTCGCGGCATCGCGATCGCAGTATCAAGAAATTGTTGTCACGGAACGTAAGAACGACGTCCGGCTCTTCCTCGACGGAGATCTCCAATTCTCGAGCGTCGACGAGCACCGCTACACGGAGTCTCTGGTGTATCCGGCGCTCTCGAACAATCCGCAACGGGTACTGATCTTGGGCGGCGGAGACGGACTTGCGGCACGGGAAGTGTTGCGGATGCCCAGCGTTCAGGAAATTGTGCAGGTGGAGCTCGATCCTGCCGTCATCGAACTGGCGAACACCCGACTGCGATCGTTGAACGGCGGCGCACTCGAAGACTCACGCGTACACGTTGTGCTCGATGATGCTTTTCGGTGGTTGCGCGAGGCGCCTCAACCCGGATTCGACTCGGTGATCGTCGATCTGCCCGATCCTGATACCCCGGCATTGGGCAGGCTCTATTCGATGGAGTTCTACGGTTTGGCCGCGGCAGCGCTCAATCCGGGCGGATTGATGGTCGTCCAGTCGGGCAGTCCCTATTCGACGCCCGATGCCTATTGGCGAACAGTGTCTACGGTATCCGCAGTTGGTTTGGGGGTCTCCCCGTACCACGTGTTCGTTCCCAGTTTTGGTGACTGGGGATACGTACTTGCTCAGTCCGGGGGAGTGCCACCGGAATTGCGTCTGCCTGAAAGCGCTCCGGAATTACGCTTCCTCGACGGACCTACTTTGGCGTCGGCTTCCGTCTTCCCGCGGGACCGTCCGCGCCGCGACATGGAACCGTCGACGCTCGACCAGCCTCGGATAGTAGATGATATGCGCAAGGGCTATGAGCGCTAACTAACCGAGAGGACCCACGTGCTTGATGCGCTAGGTCAATCATTGCCCGTTGCAGTCGGCTTGGCGATTGTGTCCGTGCCGATGGCAGTTGTGGTTCTCATGCTGGTCACTGCAGACGCACGACGCTCGGTTGCAGCCTTCATTCTCGGCTGGGTCGTGGGCATCGGAGCTGTGGTGGCACTGACTATCGCTTTTGTCGACACCGCCGTACCCGAATCCGAGACCACGCGGTGGGCAAGTGTCGTCCGGATAGTGCTGGGGTTAGCCTTGTTCGCGCTCGCATTCAGACAATGGCGATCCCGGCCACGGGGCGACGCAGAAGCCACTCAGCCGAAGTGGATGTCGAGTGTCAGTTCGCTCAGCCCGCTGAAATCCCTGGGGATCGCGTTGCTCTCAGCGGCCAATCCCAAGAATGCTGCACTGGCCGTCGCGGGAGGCGCGGCCATAGCCGCCGGAACCTACGTTGTGGCTGAGCAAGCCATCGCCGCTGTTGTGTTCACGATTGTTGCGAGCGCCGCAGTCGCCGCACCGGTTGTGGTCAACCTCGTATTCGGCGAGCGTGCCGCGTCGATGCTTGACTCGGCAAAATCGTGGATGGCCGCCAACAACGCCGTCATGATGATGGTGATCCTGGCTCTGCTCGGCGCGATGGTGTTGGGTGAAGGGGTCAGTGGACTCGGCTAGTCGAGGCAGATTGGCGAGCCTGCGCGCTCGCCTACTATTGGGTGGTGAACGAAGTCGACGACAATGCCCTCGCTACTGCTGCGATGACCGCTCTGCGTGAGCGCGGTCCGCTCAGTCTCGAAGAATGGGCGCAGTGTGTCAGTGAGTTCGGCTCGCCGTCCGACATTGCCGAAGTGCTCGAGTACCTTGATGATCCGATGATCGGGTACCTCCCCGGCGGCAAGTATGTCGCTCTGGACGAGCTGCTCGAAGGGTTGGTGTTCACGCACAGGCTCAGCGAAATCGAGATCGCGTCGGAGGTGCTCGAGGCGACGCCTGACCTCGAACCGGTGTTGCGTTTCGCGTCGAGTATCGACGGCGAAGTTCGGGTTGTCGAGGCAGAGTTCGAACAAGACTTGTTGCGAGAGCGCGGAATCGACGCTGCTTTCAGTCGCCGTGTTGTTGCCTTGCCCCGCGGGACTTTGGCCAACTTCGCAGCTGGTGATCTGATCGCGATTGCCATCGAAGACGGTGAACTGACGGTGTGGCAGGCGGATGTCGAAGACGAGCCGGATCTGGCGCCGGCACTCGAGAAGATATTCGCCGAAAACGGTGTGGAAGCGCTCGAGGCGGTGGGTTGGCAACTTGCTGTCGACGACTCGTCGTTGTTCACTGTTCCCAGCACTCCGTTGGGCGAGATGTTTGCCGCGGCAGGATACGAGCATCAACGAGAACTCCTTGCACGCAATGGATTCGACTTCGCTGCTTACGCAGTTCAGATTCAGACCGCAGAGATTGCGTCGACCTACGATCTCACGCACGACGAAGCCGTAGCTGTTGTAGCTTTTGTCGACCTGGCTCAGCGCGGATATGTCGACGCCGAGATCGAGAATCTCGACCTTCGTGACTGGGCACGTCGACATGTCGGTGTTGTTCCTGATTCGTTTGCCGCCCTTGCGGATGCGGGCGCAGCTGTGGCGGCGTTCGATCTGGGATTCCGGAACCAGGACCCCACCGCAGACATGATCCTCGAAGCGCTTGGCGGCGAGCTGGCCGAACGCGGTCCGAAGGCCGTCAAGCCGGCGGCACACTGGTTGGCAGGTAAGGCGGCTGATCGTCTCGGACGCGTTCTCGACGCGGAAGCGCACTACGAGAAGGCATTGGAATGGGAAGCTGACTGGGGTCCGGCACTTTTCGAATTGGCTCAGTTCGCCGCAGACCGGAGCGACGCGACCCGAGCACTGTCTTTGCTGGGCAGGATCGACGGTGGATCCGAGGAAACCCTGTACGAAGTACTGCAGGAGTTCATTCCGGTAGAGCATCCCGAGCTGGGACGAAACGACAAGTGCTGGTGTGGATCCGGCCGAAAATACAAGGTTTGCCATCTGGGGAAGGTCGACGAGTCGGTTCGAGAAGACGGCCGCTGGCTCTACAGGAAGGCGTGCATGTTCGCGTTTTCCTCCGAATTTGCCGACATGGTGGTTCAGTTCGACGATCTTGTCGCCGCCGGCAGCGATGACGACGATCGGAGTATCTTCGACGGGCCGGCCTTGGACATCGCGCTGTTCGAGGGTGGAATCTTCGCGCAGTTCGTCACCCGCCGCGGAAATTTACTCACCGAACATGAGGTGGCGACGGCACGTCAATGGCTCGATGTCGAGCGTTCCGTGTTCGAGGTGACCGAGATGAACACGCTGCTGGATCGCCGGACCGGCGACACCGTGACTGTCAGTGGTGCCGCCGATCTCGAGCCCGGTGATCTGGTGTGTGCTCGCGTTCTGCCTGCAGGTTCGAGCGCCCAGGTTGTCGGCAGCGTCATCGTGTCTTCCGAGTTGCAGGCCGCCAATGTGCTCCAGGTTCTAGGGCGGGATCATCACGATGTCGCCGAGCTGATCAGAGTGCTGAGCTGAGGGCGTCGACGCTGGTCGATGCGGAATACTCGTGCCGGGGCCTACCGGATAAAGTTGGATAGGTGAGCGAACCTATGGACCCCAATGACTTGATCGCCGAAGCTGCGATGGAGTTGTTGCGCGAACATGGCCCCCAGACCGCTGCTGACTGGGGAAACTTGCTGGCTGACGCCGGGCATGGAACGCCGGACGACATGACGGAGTTCGTGGAGTACGTCGAGGATCCGCTGTTGGGCTATCTGACCGGGGCCCGCTACGCCGCGCTCGACACACTGTTCGAGCACCGGATACTCACGCATCGCCTCACCGACGCCGAGATCAGCTCTGGCGTTCTCGACGCAAACCCCGATCTCATGGTCTTGCGTGTTTTTCTCGACAGCTTCGATGACACCGAGGATCGGGAGATTCGCGTCGTACATCGTGGGCTCGACGACGCCGCCCTCGCCGAACGCGGAATCGACGACCCGACGTTCCCGGCTGACGAAGGTTTTCTGCTTGCCCCCGACGCATTGTCGGAATGCGCGGCAGGCGATCTGATCGGGCTGTTTGTCGCAGATCGTGAGTTGACGCTCTGTACCGTTGCCGACGTAGTCGATCCGACACTCGGTTTTGCGGACGCCCTAGCGAACATCCTCACCGATACCGGCGCTGAAACACTCGACGCGATTGTCTGGCAGTTGATGCTCGAGGAGCCGACACTGTTCCGTCAGCCCGCCGCTCCGCTGGGGGAACTGCTCGAATCGGCCGGCTATGTTCGCGACGGCGATTACGTCGCGATCGAAGGGTTCGATTTCGAGGCGTTCCATTTGGCGAACCGCGCGCGGATGCTCGAGATTCGCGACAACCTGCACCCCGACGAGGCAGCTGCGGTTATCGCGCTGGTCGATCTGGTGTCGGCTGCGCGTCTCGAATTCCCGGAAGACACGTCGGAAATCGGCGACTGGGCGCGTGCGCAGATCACGGAGAACCCGCAGATCTATGTGGCCGTTGCCGAACCGCCGGCAGCTGCTGCGGCGCTTGAATTGTTGTCCGAACTCGACGACCACGACGAGATCCTGCACGCGGTGGCTACGGCGCTGGCTGACAAGGGGCCGCGCCGGGTAAAACCCGCCGCGTACTGGCTCGCAGGTAAGGCAGCTGATCGTCTCGGCAAGGTCATTGTGGCCGAGGCCTACTACGAGAGCGCGCTCGATCGCGATCCTGATTGGGTACCGGCGATTTTCGAGCTTGCGTTGCTCGCGGCGGATCGGAGCGACGCAACGCGGGCGCTTGCGTTGTTGGGTCGGATCGAAGGCGGAGAGTCGGAGATTCTGCACGACGTTCTCGCGCGCTATGCGCCGGCCGAACATCCCGAGCTGGGCCGTAATGACAAGTGCTGGTGTGGATCCGGACGCAAGTACAAGGTCTGCCATCTGGGTAAGTCGGAGATCACCTTCGACGACCGGGCAAATTGGTTGTACATCAAGGCGCAACTCTTCTCCCGCAGTCCCGAGTACTTCGATGTTGTCTTCGACCTCGCCGAGGTTCGCGCCCAGCATTGGGATGACGACGACGCGTTGACTCGTGCGCTCGAGGGTGGATTGGCTGTCGACACAGCACTTTTCGACAGCAACATCTTCGGAGTGTTTGTCGAGCGACGCGGTGAACTGCTGCCGGCCGACGAACTGGAACTGGCGCAGCAGTGGTTGCAGGTACCGCAGTCGGTGTACGAGGTTGCGTCGACGGTGCCGGGTACATCGCTGACGTTGCGCGATGTCCGAACCGACGTGGCGTACGACGTCGCCGACGAGTGGGGAAGCCTGAACCTCGAAGCTGGTTCGTTGGTCTGTGCGCGGGTGTTGCCCGCCGGCAGCGCTATGCGAACCTTCGGGGGAATCGAACCGATCGCTGCTGCCGACAAGGACGGACTGATTGCCTTGCTCGATTCGCCGGACACGGAGCCATGGCAGTTGGTCGAGTTTTTGAGCGCTCGGTTCGCTGCACTTCGGTAGCGCTTAACTGGTAACTTTGCCGCTTTCGGTGCTGGTATCAGAGCGGCATCATTCGAATATGAGCAAGCAGGAAGCCGTGATCAGGGCAATTGCTGATCGAGCGGCACGTCTGTGTCAAGATACCGAAGTTCGACGAGCTGCCCGCGCCGCCATTTCCGAGTACGGCCCGTTGCTCGACCGTCTCTCACAGTGATTCGGTATCTGACGGTCGACGATCTTTTAGTGCTTTGTGATGAGCTCGGCGGTCTGCAGGTTCGGGATGTCGGCTTGCTCGAATCAGCCGCGCATCGACCGAGTGCAACGGTCTTCGGTGACGAGGCTTATCCGGACATTCATGTCAAAGCAGCTGCGCTGCTGCAGTCCCTCGTCCGGAATCATGCATTGGTCGACGGAACAAGCGATTGTCGTGGGTTGCTGCTTTTGTCTTCTATTCGATCAACGGGCTACATCTCGATGCGCCCGAAGATGATGCGTACGACGTGGTTATCGACGCAGCGACTGGTGTCGCCGACATAGCGCAGATCGCGCCTCTGCTCGGCAGTTGGGCTGCGCCCGTGCGCCTTTCCGGTCGCGGCGACTAGCGGAAAGGCGCACAGGGGCTGTGCCCCTAAGGTGTGACCTGAGCGAGCATCATCTGCTCGAAGCTGTCACCGTACGGCGGCAACATGCCCCACTCGCCGCGCGGATCATGTTCTGCCGCTTCGAGAACCGTACGTGCGTGGCTGAACTCGAGGAATCCTTCGCGGCCGTGGTAGTGGCCGATTCCGGACGCGCCGACGCCGCCGAACGGTGCGTCGGAGAGACCTGGGTGCGCCATCGCGTCGTTGATCGTGACGCCACCGGAATTGGTGCGCTCGAGCACCGATTCCTTCTCGTCGAGATCGGTACCGAAGTAGTACAGAGCCAAGGGCTTCGGGCGCGAGTTGATATCGGCGACAACGGCATCCATCTCGTCGTAAGGCAAGATCACGACGGCCGGCCCGAAGATTTCTTCCTTCATGATCTCGGCATCGGCCGGAGGATCGACGACCATCCGCAGTGGGCGTCGACGCGTGTCGGCCGAAAGTTCTTCGTCGGGAACGGTAATGATGCGTGCCCCACGATCCGCGGCATCGGCGATGTATCCCTCGATGCGGGCGAGATGGCGGTCGTTGACGATGGAGACCATGTCGGTGTTGTCGGCAACGGTGGGGAAGAGGCCGGTGAACGAATTTGCGAACGCGGTGATGAAGCGTTCGATGCCTTCACGCGGAACGTAGATCAGGTCGGGGGAGACGCAGAGCTGACCGCCGTTGGTGGACTTAGCAATAGCCAGTCGGTGTGCAGCTTCGGCGAAGTCTGCGCTCTTGCCCAGGACGCTCGGCGACTTTCCGCCCAGTTCGAGGGTGACCGGCACGAGGTTCTTCGCGGCGTTTGCCATCACGAGCTTGCCGACGGACGTGCTTCCGGTGAAGACCAAGTGGTCGAAGGGCAGTGACGTGAGGTTGTCGGCGACATCGGGTCCGCCTGTGACAACGGCGATTTCGAGTGGATCGAGGGTGCGCGCCGCGGCGTCGGCCAGGACGGCAGCGGTATGCGGCACGATTTCTGAGGGCTTCAGTACGGCACGGTTACCGGCACCGAGTGCGCAGGCGAGGGGGCTCAAGAGTGTGAAGAGGGGTGCGTTCCAGGTGCCGATGATGCCGATGGAACCCTTGGGCTGGTACGCGACGTAAGCCTTGGCGCCCAGCTGATCCTGGACGGCGCCGGTGGAGCGCGGAGAGCGAACCATCCAGTCTTCGAGGGAATCTCGGACGTGCTTGAGTGAAACCATCGATCCGAGAACGTCATTCATGACCGAGTAGGCCGGGAGGCGTCCACCGAAGTCTTCGTTCATGGCTTCGGTCAGATCTTTGTGGTTCGCCACGAGCAGGTCGATCACCTGTTGAATGCGCCGGCGACGTTCCTCTGCAGTCGGCGCTCCCGCGGCGCGGGTGGCGTCGTGTTGCGCCTGCAGGATCTGCGCAAGGTCGGTGGTGATGATGGCGTCGGTGCTCATGGGCACTCCTCGTAGTGGCGAAGTATTAACTGAAAAGGTATCGACGCTTCGGTACGAGCTGCCCGTTTCGTCTCGTTGACCGGGACGGATTCGATTGGTAGAGAGGACGCATGTCGAAGACGCAGATAAACGAGAGTGCGGTAGCTACATCAGTCGAAGAGTCGACGGGCATCGGATTTCTGACGCTCGATCAGCCGCAGCGGCGCAATCCGCTCTCGGCGCAGACCATGAGCGAGGTGACAGCGGGACTTCGGGAACTCTCCGCCGATCCGCGAGTCCGCATCGTTGTCGTGCGGGCCGAGGGGCCCGTGTTTTCGGCCGGCCACGATCTGACGGAGATGATCGGCCGCACCCTCGATGACGAGCGCGCGATATTCGACGGCTGCACCGAGATGATGGAAACGGTCCAGCAGATCGCCCAGCCGGTGATCGCTGCCGTGCAGGGACCGGCAATCGCGGCAGGATGCCAGTTGGCGGCGTCCTGCGACCTTGTCGTGGCGGCGTCGAATGCTGTCTTCGGTACTCCCGGAGTGAAGATCGGGTTGTTCTGCTCCACACCGATGGTGGCCCTGAGCAGGGCAGTTGGCCGCAAACGGTCGATGCAGATGCTGCTGACGGGCCAAACCATCGATGCTGAGACGGCGGCTGATTGGGGGCTGGTGAACTTCGTGGTCGACCCGGCTGACCTCGACCGGGAAGTGCGCGACTTGGCTGCGAAGATCACGACCGCCAGCCCCCTGACGGTTCGGATCGGTAAGCAGGCGTTCTATCAGCAGATCGATCTGCCCCAGGCGCAGGCGTACGAGGCAATGGCGGAAACGATGGCAACAAACGCCGTGACCTGCGACGCTCAGGAAGGTATGCAGGCGTTTGTGGAGAAGCGGGCGCCGGAGTGGCAGAACAAATGAACTACACCCTTTCGGATTAGTTGGACGTCCGATAATCTATCGTTCATGAGCCTGGACCCGCGTACCAACACCATCGACGGAGTGCTTCGGCGCTCGGCAGCCAAGTACCCCGATCGGGTGGCCATTGTTTTCGAAGATCGCTCGCGCACCTATCGAGAACTCGACGAGGCGGTAACGCGGGTCGCGGCGCACCTCGTCGACCTCGGCTTGGAGCACGGCGATCGTGTGGCCGCGTACGGAACCAACTCCGACGCATATGTCATCGGGTTCCTCGCGAGTTGTCGGGCAGGATTGGTCCATGTTCCGGTGAATTACGCGCTCAAGGGTGATGAACTGCGCTACCTGGTTGCGCAGTCCGGCGCTCGGGCCGTTCTGGTGGATCCGGCATTGCTGCCGACGTTGGACTCCGTGCGCGGCGATCTCGATATCGACCACGTTGTGCCGCTGCGGGACGACACGAATTCAGTGGTCGCCATCAGCACGTCGGGTGAGGTCCCGGACTTCGAACCGCGAGCCTCGTCGACCGATCTCGCGCAGTTGCTCTACACGTCGGGAACGACGTCGAAGCCCAAGGGCGCGATGATGACTCACGCCGCTCTGGTCCACGAGTACGTGTCGTCGGTGATCGCGCTCGGGCTCGACAAGGCAGATAACCCCTTGATCTGCATGCCCATGTACCACTCTGCGGGAATGCACGTGTTCATGCTTCCGTACCTGTCTGTCGGCGCGACGGTCAACGTGATGGCGGCACCGGACATCCCGGAGATTCTGCGCCGCATCGAAGCCGACAAGATCGGCTCACTTTTCCTCGCTCCCACCGTCTGGGTGCCGCTGGCCAATCATCCCGATCTCGAGACCCGGGATCTGTCGTCGCTGAAGAAAGCGCAGTACGGTGCGTCGATCATGCCGGTCACCGTGCTGAACCGTCTGCGCGAGCGCTACCCCGACATCGGTTTCTACAACTGCTTCGGACAATCCGAAATCGGCCCGCTGGCAGCAGTTCTGCAGCCGGACGAGCACGCGGATCGGCCGTCGTCGTGCGGTCGGGCAGTGTTCTTCGTGGAAACCCGTGTTGTCGACGCCGAGGGTAACGATGTTGCGGACGGTGTCTCTGGTGAGGTTCTCTACCGTTCACCGCAACTCTGCAATGGCTACTGGGAAAACCCGGAAGCAACCGCAGAAGCCTTCCGCGACGGCTGGTTCCATTCCGGCGACCTCGTCGTGCGTGACAGTGAAGGGTTCATCACCGTCGTCGACCGCATCAAAGACGTCATCAACACGGGCGGGATTCTCGTCGCATCCCGTGAAGTCGAAGACGCCATCTACACGCATCCCGGTGTTGCCGAAGTTGCCGTCATCGGAACACCTGACGAGAAGTGGATCGAAGCGATCACCGCAATCGTTGTTCTCAAGGACGGTCAAGACGCCATGACGCCGGAGGCGTTGATCGCCTACGTGAAGGAAAAGATCGCTCCCTTCAAGGTGCCCAAGCACATTCGATTTGTGGAGGAACTTCCCCGGAATCAAAGTGGGAAGCTGTTGAAGCGGGAACTGCGCACGGTCTAGTAGACCTGCTTGCCGCCGATGATGGTTGCGAGTACTGACGGCAGCTGCGAGCGGGAGATCAGAACCAGATCGCCCGCTGCGCCGACTTCTACCCGGCGCGGTGGGCCGCCTGGATCCCCAGGACGGCCGAGATAGGCGTCCAGTGCGGTGTTGTAGTCGATTGTCTCCGCATCGCCCAGAACAGTGCCCGCGGGTGTCAACCGCGCCTGTGACGCTGCGATAACTGCCCACGGGTCGAGTGGTCCGTACGGTGCGTCGCTCGAAAACGCCACCGGAACAGATGCATCCAGCAAGGATCGGCAACGGTACAAATCCTGGTGGTCGATGGCAGCAACATGTTCGAGGTAGTCGTCACCGCGATCGGCAATGAACCCCGGCTGGGTTACGACAGACAAACCGAGGCGGTTGATCTCGGAAATGGATTCGATCGGAATCAATGCGCCGTGTTCGATCCGGTCACCAGGGATCGTGCCGATTTCGCCGAGTACGGAGAGCAAGATCAGCAGAGCTTCGCGGCTGACACTGTGTGCTGCAATCGCTCGCCCGATGGAGTGTGCGGACTCGATAACGGCGGCAAGCTGTTCGAGATCGGGAAGTCCGGAATCGGCAAGCACGATCTTGTACGGGCCGACGGTTGGTTCCGTCGACGGCAGTGAGACACCCAGTGGCACGCCGAGGAGATGAACCCGTTGGGGTAGTTCGCGCGAAGACATTGCTGCGCAAATGGTTTCGATGCTCTCCGGAGCGAGGTCCGGCGTTGCATCAGTTACCGCAGTGACGCCGAGTCTCGACAGTTCGGTCGCCACATCGCGTAACGGCGGTGGGGCATTTCCCGGAATCTGCGCTCGGAGCCAGGAATCTGCGCGCCACACTCGGCCGGTTGGTTTTCCGGCTGCATCGCGTTCGATACCGGGATGGTCAGCCTGTTCCAATCCGGCTGCAACGACGCCCGCTGTGTTGAGCACCCACATTGCGCCACTGCGATGTTGGATACGAACAGGTCGTGATGCGTGAAGATGATCGAGGGCATCGCGATCGAGATCGCCCGCTACCGATTCGAAGTATCCGACACCTCGCACCCAGCCGTCGGAACCTGGTGAAACCTGTAGTGCGGCAGCTAGTTCTCCGGAATTTCGGACGGCCGGCGGGCCACATTCCACGGAACTGCGTCGGGCAGCCAGCGCATGTAGGTGGATGTGGTGATCACACAGGCCGGGAATGATCTGATTGCCGTCGGCGTCGAGGACGTCCTCGCCGTGGCGAGTCAGTCCGCGGCCGATCTCCGTGATCACGCCGCCCGTGATGCGAATGTCGAGGCTGTGACGGCCACCGACAGAACAATTGGTGATCAGCAGATGGTTCACGGGGCGACGATTCCGAGGCCGCGGAGAACGGCGTGTGTGTCAGAGCCGGAGGTGGACGCACTGCCGACGTACTGGCGTTTCTCCGGAATAGCCACAATGCACGATGGGGGCAACGGAGCATCGGTTCCCTGGGTGAGCGTCGACGCGACGAGGTCGGCCATCGAGAGGTCCCAGAGGTATCCTGCGCCGGTGGGCGTCTCCGACATGGCGAGGGCGGCTGCCATGAGTCCGCTCAGGGGATCGGCTATCGCGTCGCCGACAAATACGGGCGCACCTGAATTATCTTGTGCAACAAGACCACTTGATGCTGCGATGTCGTCACCGAATCCGATGCGAGCGGAGTTTCTTCCTGCCGCAGTGATGGAGATCCAGGTGGTGCCGGATGCGGCCGCAGCTTCTGCGTCGAGCCCGAAGCCCGCGAGTGCGCGTGGCCGCGACGCCTCGATAACGATGTCTGCGCGTTCCACGAGCTGCGCCAGCGCCGACCTGTCGGGAGAGGCACTCGGATCGAGGACGACGGACTCGTGCCCGGCATGCAGTAGTTCGTAGAACTCGCTGTTACCGCGACGTGCTCCGTCCGGCCTGGTCGGGGTCTCCACCTTGACGACCCGCGCGCCCGCGGCTCCAAGTAGGTGTGAGCACAGAGGACCCGCCCACAGTGCACTGAAGTCGACAACAAGCAGATCCTTGACCGATCGCCGGGTAGTGGGCGCGGGAACTGACGCAGTTGGGCGTGCGACCGGGGCAGCCGCCAACCCGAGTAGGGCTGCGCGCTCGGCCAACTCGGCTCCGGGGTGTTCGGCTAACCAGGCACTGACCGCCGGCCAGGGATCATCATCGATCTCCGCGGAGATCAGTGCACCGAGCAGAATCGGGTCGTCCGGTCGGGCACAGGACACGGCTGCCCAGCCGTCCTGTGTAGGGAGGAGGCGGCAACTGCCTCCGAGAGAGATTGAACCGCTGCGGGTGAATCCGGTGAATGCCGCGCGTTCGGAAAGAAAGCGGGCTCCGTCTTCGTTGCCGTTGATGAATTCACCGAGGTGCCGTGCCAGGGTGGCGGCGTTTCCCGGGGGAATTCTGGGAGATTCGTCGGGGGAGCCGGTGAGTGGCACTATCCCGCTGCCGAGCCAGTCGAGGACGCGGCGGTCCTCGTCCGCGTCGTCGGGCCAGGCAAACATTCTCCGATGTTACACTCCGAAAAGTATTACCGGAAAAGGTATCCCGCGTGCAGAACTGCCGTCGGGTGCAGGAAGCCGAGCAATGATTCGGCGCTCGAGAAGGATGAAGATGGTCAACCAGATGCACGCGCTGTCGCCGCAGGACATTCTCGACGGCAGGATCGATCTTCCACTTCTTGCAGACGGTGGCGCACTTGATAATCCAGTGGTCGTGGTCGACCTGGACGAGGAGTTCTCAGAGGACGATGCCCGTGCGGTGTCGGCAAAAGTTCTCGGATCCGACCGTGTTGTTCTCGGGCGGTACACGGGCCGTACACCGGATGCCGCAACAAGAACACTGGCGCGGTCGCTCGACTCGACGGTGTCGACGGTATTGACCGAGAACGTCCGAGAGTTTGTGGGTGTCGAAGATCCGGACGCTGAACTGGCGTCTGTCTTCGATCGCTTCCAAGAAAATCCTTATGCGTCAGTTGTTGCCTCGCAGGTTCTGCGCTTGGGTGAAAATCTGTCCATCCCTGCAGCGCTTGACGTGGAATCTCTGGCCTACTCGACGCTGTTGGGCACTCCGGACTTCAAGCGGTGGCTCACTGGTCGAGGACCGCGGCCGCTGCCGCCCCCAGCTCCGCAGGAACCGGTGCTGATCGAGCGTCGAGACGGGTTGTTGCACATCACGCTCAACCGCCCGGAACGTCGGAACGCTTACGGGGCGCAGGTGCGTGACGGGCTGGTCGCAGCATTACAGGTCGCCGTGATGGATCCCGGTATCGAGAAGGTTCTGCTCGACGGCGCTGGGCCGTCGTTCTCCGCGGGAGGTGATCTGGACGAGTTCGGCACCACTCCGGATTTGGCTATCGCGCATTTGATTCGAACCCGATCGGGAGCTGCGCGGCTGATGGCCCGGCTGTCCGATCGAATCGAGGTACAGGTTCACGGAAGTTGCGTGGGAGCGGGCATCGAGGTGCCGGCCTTTGCCGCCGATGTGTGTGCGCACCCGGATACGGTGTTCCGCCTGCCTGAGATCTCGATGGGCTTGATTCCGGGAGCGGGTGGCACTGTGTCCATCCCGCGCCGGATCGGGCGTTGGCGCTCCTACCACCTGTTTCTCTCCGGTGCTGCGATCAATACGGAGCGTGCGCTCGACTGGGGCCTGATCGATTCGATAGCGCCGATATAGGCATCGCCTTACCTTCGGTTCGTTTTCAAGTCTTTGACTCATAATGCTCGACCGGATTGACTTCGGAAGACGCATTAACGTGGAACGAGCAAGGTGAGTGGTGGGTATGCAGGTCGACGCGGACGACTTCGCCGATATCTTGGCGACGGCAAGGGAATTCATCCGGAAGGAAGTTGTCCCTCGTGAGCAGGAGATAGCCGATACCGATGCAATTCCGGAGGACATCCGGAAGAAGGCCGCCGATATCGGACTGTTCGGTTACGCCATTCCCCAGGAATGGGGTGGTCTGGGCCTCGACCTCACGCAAGACGTCGAACTCGCGATGGAGTTCGGGTACACGTCGCTTGCTCTGCGCTCGATGTTCGGCACCAACAACGGCATCGCCGGACAGGTACTCGTCGGCTTCGGCACCGATGAGCAGAAGGCGGAATGGCTCGAACGCATCGCGTCGGGTGAGGTAGTCGCGTCCTTCGCACTGACCGAACCGGGCGCGGGATCCAACCCCGCCGGCCTGCGGACCAAGGCAGTCCGCGCCGGGAGCGACTGGGTGATCAACGGCAACAAGCGGTTCATCACCAATGCCCCGACAGCGCAACTGTTTGTCGTGTTCGCACGCACGCGTCCGGCCGACTCCGACGGTCCCGGTATCGCTGTCTTCCTGGTCCCGGCCGATACCGAAGGTGTCACGGTGGGGCCGAAGGACAAGAAGATGGGTCAGGAAGGTGCCTGGACCTCCGAGGTCAGCTTCGACAACGTGCGCGTCCCTGCATCGGCCCTGGTCGGGGGCGACGAAGACACCGGATATCGCGCTGCCATGACTTCCTTGGCACGCGGACGCGTTCATATTGCCGCATTGTCGGTGGGAGCAGCCCAGCGCGCCCTCGACGAATCTGTCGCCTTTGCCACTGTCACGGAACAGGGTGGGACTGTGATCGGTGACTTCCAATTGGTCCAAGCGATGCTCGCAGATCAACAAGTAGGTGTGATGGCCGGTCGGGCAATGGTCCGTGAGGTTGCGGCGCGCTACGTCAGCGGCGAGGACCGTCGACTCGGACCGTCTGCGGCAAAGCTCTACTGCACCGAGATGGTCGGAAACGTAGCTGACCTCGCTGTCCAGATCCACGGTGGCAGCGGGTACATGCGGGGCGTTCCTGTCGAACGGATCTATCGGGAAGTGCGGTTGCTGCGCTTGTACGAGGGAACCAGTGAAATTCAGCGGTTGATACTCGGCGGCGGTCTTGTGTCGCAAGCGAAGAAGCAAGCTAAGTAATACAGCACGTACTTTCTTCAACTGACGAATGGAGTGGACATGGGACTGTTGGACGGCAAGGTGACAGTAGTGACCGGCGGCGCACAGGGTATCGGGTTCGAAATTGCCCGAACCTTTATCAAAGAAGGCGCCACCGTGGTGATCGGCGATATCAACGAGACTGTCGGCGTCGCTGCCGCAGCTGAGCTCGGTGGCGACTCCGTGGCGCGGTTCATTTCGTGCGACGTTCGCCATTCCGACCAGGTCGAGGCAATGCTCGATCTAGCTGAAAGCGCTTTCGGCCCAGTCGATGTCATGGTCAACAATGCCGGCATGACACGTGACGCGACAATGCGGAACATGACGGAGCAGGACTTCGACGACGTGATTGCCGTCCACCTCAAGGGTGCCTGGAACGGAACTCGCGCAGCCGCGGCCCGCATGCGCGAGCGTGAGACGGGATCGATCGTGAACATCTCGTCGATCTCCGGCAAGGTCGGCATGTTGGGCCAGACCAACTACTCGGCCGCCAAAGCCGGAATCGTCGGTCTCACGAAGGCTGCTGCCAAAGAGGTTGCGTTCAAGAATGTTCGGGTCAATGCCGTCCAGCCCGGACTGATTCGCACAGCGATGACCGAAGCGATGCCGGAGCGCGTCTGGAACAGCAAGCTGGCCGAAATTCCGATGGGTCGTGCCGCGGAACCGTCCGAGGTTGCGTCCGTGGTGGTGTTCCTCGCGAGTGATATGTCGAGCTACCTGACCGGTACCGTCCTGGAAATTACGGGCGGGCGCCACATCTGAGGCGCGTGCTTCAATTCAGGAATGGACTCTGACATGGGACAGTCGCATTCGGATCTCCCACTCGACGGGATTACCGTGGTGGCGTTGGAACAGGCCGTTGCGGCGCCGCTCGCCAGTCGGCATCTCGCGGACATGGGTGCTCGCGTGATCAAGATCGAGCGGGTGGGTGAGGGCGACTTCGCTCGTCACTACGACGACGCGGTGCGCGGTCAGGGCTCGCACTTCGTGTGGCTCAATCGTTCCAAGGAATCGATTGCCGTCGACGTCAAGTCGGAGTCCGGCCGTCGAGTCGTGCTCGATCTCATCGCGGAAGCCGACGTCTTCTTGCAGAACCTCGCCCCGGATGCTGCAGATCGACTGGGCTTCGGTGCGGACACGCTCCGAGCAGAGTTCCCTCGGCTCATCGTGATCAACATGTCGGGATACGGCAGCGCCGGACCACGTCGTGAGCGCAAGGCGTACGACATGTTGGTGCAGGCCGAGACCGGAATGATCTCGGTGACCGGAACACCCGAGACGGCTACAAAAACGGGTGTTCCGGTTTCCGACATCGCAGCCGGGATGTACGCGCTGACATCGATACTGGGTGCCTTGTTCCGTCGGGAGAGAACTGGCAAAGGCGCAACGGTCGACGTGTCGATGTTCGACGCGACCGTCGAGTGGCTCGGCCACCCGATGTACATGAAAATGTATGCGGACAAGCAGATTCCGCGAGTCGGGCTCGGGCATGCGGCCATCGTTCCTTACGATTCGTTCCCGACGGCGGACGGTGAGATCCTCATCGGAGTCCAGAACGAGCGCGGATGGCGGACGCTCATGGTCGACGTCTTCGGGCGGGAAGATCTGGTGGATCATCCGCGATATGCCACCAATATCGTCCGGGTCGAGAATCGAGCCGAGGTGGATGAGATGGTCGGATCACTCACGCGGCTGTATTCGACCGCAGAGCTGGATAAGCGTCTGGCCGCAGCGGGTGTGCCCGCAGCAGCGTTGAACGACATGGGCGGATTGCTGAAACACCCTCAGCTGGACGAGCGTTCGCGGTGGCGATCAGTGGGAACGGAAGTTGGGCCCATCGACGCTGTGCTACCCCCGATGACCTTCTCCGACGTGGAAATGAAGATGGGTGATGTGCCCTCCCTTGGTCAGCACACCGAGTCGATTCTGACGGAGTTGGGGCGCACGGCCGATCAGATCGCCGACCTTCACCGAGACGGATCGATCGGATAGCGCCCCAACGTCTTATCGTCGTAGGTTTTCGAAGACCGCGGCGATGCCCTGGCCGCCGCCGATGCACATGGATTCGATTCCGTAGCGGCCCTGGCGACGGTCGAGTTCACGCAGCAGGTTCGCGAGGATTCGTCCGCCGGTAGCGCCGACGGGGTGGCCCAGCGAGATGCCGGAACCGTTGACGTTGAACCGTTCGAGGAGATCCGTCTCGCTCAGACCCCAGGCGCGGGCGCACGCGAGGACCTGAGCGGCGAATGCCTCGTTGACTTCGATCAAATCGATGTCGGAGAGTTGTAGATCGACCCGTGAGAGCGCTTTTGCCACCGCAGAAACGGGGCCGATGCCCATGCGGTTCGGTTCGACGCCGGTGACGCCCCAGCTGACCAGCTTCGCGAAGGGGCGCAATCCAAGTCGTTCGGCATTGGCGGGCGTGGTGACGATGGCCGCCGCGCCGCCGTCGTTCTGCCCGCAGGCATTTCCGGCGGTAACGGTCGCGTCCGGGTCGACGCGGCTACGCAGCGGGCGCAGTGCGGCGAGGTCGGACAGTTGCACATCTCGACGCGGATGCTCGTCCTGGGTAACAACTTTTGCGTCGCCGCGGCGGGATGGGACGGTGACAGGAATGATCTCCTCGTCGAAGTATCCCTTGTCCTGTGCGTTCACGGCACGCTCGTGCGAGCGAAGCGCGTAACGGTCCTGTTCGTCGCGCGAGATCGCATATTCGCGTCGCAGGTTTTCGGCCGTTTCGATCATGCCGCCTTCTACCGGGAAATTGACGCCTCCCGAGTTGGTGCGGGGTTTGGCCAGGCGGTCGTGGAACTCGACCGACGGTTTCTTCGTACCCCAACGAATGTCGTTGGAATAGAATTCGACCCCGCTCATGCTTTCGGCACCGCCGGCGATCACCAGATCACTCATGCCGGTCTGAATCTGCATGGCCGCGTAGATGATTGCCTGCAGACCGGATCCGCAACGGCGGTCGAGTTGAATGCCGGGAACCGAGATATCCAGTCCGGCGTCGAGTGCTGCGATGCGCCCGATGGCAGCGGCCTCGCCGTTTGCGTAACCCTGACCGAAGACGACGTCGTCGATATCGGCGGACTGGAGTCCGGTCCGCTCGATCAGTCCCCGCATCACGGTGGCCGCAAGCGTGGTTACCGGAACGTCTTTGAAGACCCCGCCGAAACCGCCTACTGGCGTACGAACGGGTTCACAGATGACTGCGTCATACATGGAATGCGCCTGTCGGGAGAGTGTGGACGGGGAAGGTGCGTTTAGAGAAATGCGAACGCGTGCCCTCGAATATTCAGCATGCGCGCCGTGGTTGTCAACAGCGGTAGAAGTGCTGCTCGGACATAGTTTTTCCCTAACCATTCGTATGGTTGTCGAACTTTGACACCCCTGCGTTTCGGGGATTGAATGGTCGGAGGATCTCCCTCGAAGAACAGGTGGAACAGTGACGCGTTTGGCGCAGACTGCGGGATTGACCGAGACGCAGAACGACATCATCGGTGCCGTGCGGGAATTCGTCGATCGTGTGGTGATTCCCGCCGCGCAAGAACTCGAGCACACCGACACGTATCCCACGGACATCGTCAAGCAGATGAAAGACATGGGTCTGTTCGGTCTGACGATCGACGAGGAGTTCGGTGGCATCGGAGAATCCCTCCTGACGTACGCGCTGTGCGTCGAGGAATTGGCTCGCGGCTGGATGAGCGTGTCCGGTGTCATCAACACCCATTTCATAGTGGCACACATGATTTCGGCGCACGGGACACCGGAGCAGAAGGCGAACTACCTGCCGCGGCTGGCTACCGGGGAGCTCACCGGTGCTTTCTCGATGTCGGAGCCGGCACTGGGTTCCGACGTTGCCGCCATCTCGACCAAGGCGAAACGCACCGAATCCGGCGACTACGTGGTGAACGGGCAGAAGATGTGGCTGACGAACGGTGGTTCGTCCACTCTGGTGGCTGTGCTCGTGAAGACGGACGAAGGCGCGGAGAAGGCGCACAACAATCTGACGACGTTCCTGATCGAGAAGCCTGCGGGGTTCGGTGAAGTTCTTCCCGGCCTGACCATCCCCGGCAAGATCGAGAAGATGGGCTACAAGGGAATCGACACGACCGAGATGGTCTTCGACGGTTTCGAGATCAGCGCGGACGCGGTTCTCGGTGGCAAGCCCGGCGTCGGGTTCCGGCACATGATGGATGGTGTCGAGGTCGGCCGGGTGAATGTGGCGGCGCGTGCGTGCGGTATCGCGCAGCGTGCTTTCGAACTTGCGGTGACGTATGCAAAGCAGCGTGAGACATTCGGTAAGCCGATTGCCGAGCATCAGGCCATCGCGTTCCGTATCGCGGAGATGGGTACCAAAGTCGAAGCGGCCCATCTGATGATGGTGAATGCGGCTCGGCTCAAGGACTCGGGCGAACGAAACGACGTTGCTGCCGGTATGGCGAAGTACCTGGCCAGTGAGTTCTGTGCCGAAGTCACTCAGGACAGTTTCCGTATTCACGGCGGTTACGGGTACTCCAAGGAGTACGAGATCGAGCGCTTGATGCGTGAGGCGCCCTTCCTGCTGATCGGTGAGGGCACCAGCGATATCCAGAAGCAGATCATCAGCAAGGGACTGTTGCGCTCGTATAACTGAACCGCGTTTTGGTGTCCGTCGTAAAGTCGACGGGTGGACCTACGTCAGATCGAGTATTTTCTCGCCGTTGCAGGCGGGGAGTCCTTGGCGAGCGCAGCGCAGCCCATGTCGTTGGCGACGGCGGCGCAGTCCATGTCGGTGACCAAGCCGTCGTTGTCGCAAGGTATTCGCGGTCTCGAACGTGAACTGGGCGTCGAACTCTTCCACCGCGTCGGTCGGGGTCTTGTCTTGACGTCGGCCGGACGCGCACTGATCGGGCCCGCTCGGCAAATGATGCGAAGTAGCGCAGCTGCGTCCACTGCTGCGATCGGGGTTGATATCGAACCAAAGGGCCGCCTGGACATCTGCTCTGCCGCTCAGGGACTGGAGGGGCCGGTGGCGCGGATCGTGGCCGATTTCCGTCGACGCTGCCCGGGAATCACGGTGCGTGTCAGCGAGCTCCCACGCGGCGATACCGCCGAACAGGTATTGGCTGACGGGGTGTGCGAGCTGGTTTTCAGTTATTGGCCACCGGAGATGTCTGAACTGTCGACACACGTCATCGGAGTGAACGACTACTGGCTTGCTCTTCCCCCGCAGGCGCCGCTCTCGGTCTGGCCACGTGGAATTAAACCTACTGTGGGAGAGCCTGTCTCGTTGACCGCGCTTCCTGATCTTCCCGTGGTCGGGGTGCTGAAGCACTCACAGGCCCGGATCGTCATCGAGTCTTCTTTGCATGCTGCTGGTGCCAGAACGCGGATGTCGACGGAACTTGCGCAGCGGGAAACCGTCGGGGAATTTGTCCTCGCCGGTTTGGGTATGGCGTTCATGGAACGTTCGCTTGCCGAGCGTGCAGCTGCGTCGGGGGCCGAGATTTTCCCGTTGAATCCAGTGATCTCGCTGACCTACGGCATCGAGTTCGATCCGGAGAGATTGTCGCCGTTGGGAAAGTTGTTTGTCGAAGGACTCTGAGCGGTAGGGAGATTCGAAACCAGCGCCGCCGCAGCCGGTGACAACGGACCGTCACGAAAGACGATGCGTGTCCGTCGGATGACTGGTGGGTCCAGCGATCGAACGCTCGCCGCGGGGGAGTCCTGCTCGGCGATGGAACGGGGTAGCAGTGCGGCGCCGACACCGTGGCCGACCATCTCACGAACGGCCAGGCGATCGGGGACCTCGGCGACGACGTTGACGAGGCCCCAGTCGCCTCCGATCGGGTAGCTGCGACGGCTTGTCCGTGTTTCGACGATCATGGGCAGGGCCCCGATCGACGTGCGGGGCACCGGATCGGGAAGGTCGGCTGCAAGTGCCGGTGGGATCGACAGAACCATCTCCTGAGCGCTGGTCTCGATCTCGAGAAGGCCGTCCGACGGTCCGTCCGCGAGATCGCGTTCGAGAAAACCGAGTTCGCACCTGCCCGACCGGACCAAGGCCAGCACCTCGTGGGCGCTGGGCGCCGCGGTTGTGGAGAAGGTGATACCCGGAGCGGTGCGGTGAAGCTGACCAGCCAGATCGGCGACCGAGTCGAGCGCAAGGTCGGATTGAACAGCGATGGTGAGTTCACCCGATTGCAGTGCGATTACCGCAGCGACTGCGGCCTCGGCCTTGGCGACGTCACGCAGTAGTGTCCGAGCAGCGTCGGCGACGGCTGCTCCGGCAGCGGTGGGGATCAAGCCTCGTGCAGTGCGCTCGAACAGTGTGGAACCGAGAGTCCGTTCGAGATTGCGCACCGCCTGTGACAGCGACGGCTGGGAGATGTGCAGTGCGTTCGCGGCGGCGGTGACACCGCCGTGATCGACAACGGCAACGAGGTACTGCGCGCTGCGAATGTCCATCCCGGGTGCCTGCATCTGACGAATTCTCCCAGATGATGCCGTCTCGACTGTGATGACATCCTTCGACCTGCCGATATAGGTCTGAGCTATGGCTCGGTGCGCCTACTCGTCTTTGTGGCGCGGGCCATAGCGATGGTCGACTGTTCCAGTACCGCCGAATCTCAGGAGCATGATGTGAGCGAGCTTCACCTGCCCAACCGGATACGTCACTCGGCGTTGGCGCGACCATCCGACCCCGCGATCACGTGCGGCGACCGGGCATTGACGTGTGCCGATCTCGATGCCGAGACCAATGCGTTGGCGAGTGCACTTGTGGGGGTTTCCAATGGCGGTGCTCGTGTCGGAGCACTACTGCGAATGGGCCTCGAAGGCGCGGAAACTTTCATCGCGTGTGCAAAGGCGGGCGCGGTCTTCATTCCGTTGAACTGGCGGCTCAGTCCGCGGGAGCTCGTGGACGTCGCCGAGGACGCAGAACTCGACGTCTTGATCGTCGACGACGAGTTCGCAGTAGGGGCCGCCGCGATCTCCGCAGTGTTGCCGGAGGTGACGGTTGTTACCGTGGGAGATGAAGGGGGCGTGACAGATTCGCGAACCTGCGCAGAGTTCGTGGCGTCCGGGACGGGTATCGACCCCGGACTGGGGCACGATCCGGACACCGCGGTTCTGCAGCTGTACACTTCCGGGACCACCGGCCGCCCCAAAGGCGTCGTGGCCACACACCGGAATTTGTACAACGAACCCGTGGGGTTCGAGGTGTACGAATTCGGTTCGAATGCAGTGGCTCTGGACGCACTTCCCCTCTTTCACATCGCTGGTGCCGGCTGGATGAGTACGTGTCTGTCGGCCGGGGTGCCGATGGTTCTGCTCGGCGACATGGCGCCGGCCCGGGTGGCTGAAGCCATTGCAACACACCATGTCACCCACGCATTTCTGGTACCGGCGGTAATTCAGACACTGGTCGATCTGCCCACTCTCGAGGGTTTCGATCTGTCCAGCTTGGAGGTGGTTGCGTATGGGGCGTCGCCGATCACGCCGGCGCTCCTCGCTCACGCTATGAATGTCCTGAACTGCAAGTTTGTTCAGCGCTACGGGATGACCGAAACAACGGGGTCTGTGTCCGTACTTCGTGCCTACGACCATCACGTCAGTGGGCCTCGCTCCGGGTTACTGCGGTCCGCGGGAAAGCCGATGATCGGCGTGGAGATCTCCATTCGCGACGTCATGACGGGCGAGGAGTTGCCGCCCAACGAATCCGGAGAAATTGTCGCGCGCAGCAGAAACAACACACGCGGATACTGGCGACGTGAACGCGAAAGCGCCGAATTGTTCACGCACGACGGCTTTCTTCGAACGGGCGACGCCGGGCACCTGGACGACGAGGGCTACCTGTTTGTCACCGACCGTCTCAAGGACATGATCATCACCGGCGGCGAGAACGTCTATCCGATCGAGGTGGAATCGATTCTGGCCGAGCATCCTTCGGTTGCCGAAGTAGCAGTTGTCGGGGTTCCCGACAAGCGCTGGGGTGAATCCGTCACCGCGGTGATCAAACTGGTCGACGGTGCAGACGTGCCAAGCGTCGACGAGCTGATCGCCTTCAGCGCAGCGAGGTTGGCGTCGTACAAGAAGCCCAGACAGATCCATTTCGTGGACTCCCTACCTCGCAATGCGAGCGGGAAACTGCTCAAGTCGAGCCTGCGAACCACGCTGAGTGCGAGCGGAGAAGCATCGTGATCGTGACCGAAGACGTCGGCGTCGCACAACGCGAGGCCTGGGCGAAGAACATTCTTCCGCCGGTGGAACAGGTACGGGACGGTTTGTGGTCGATTCCGGTTCCTATGCCGGACAACCCTTTACGTTACGTGCTTGTCTACGCACTCGCGCTCGACGACGGGCTTGCACTCATCGACGTCGGTTGGGATCACGAACAGTCGTGGCAGGCTCTCGTGGACGGCATCGCGTCGATCGGTTGCCACGTTTCCGAAGTGCGGTATGCGGCAATCACACACCTGCATCCCGATCACTTCGGTCTGGCGCCGCGTCTTCGGCAAGTCAGCGGCGCAACACTGGCAATGCATGTGGCTGATGCGACGCTACTCGGATACCACGGTCCCGAGCAGACACGCGAGGACATCACCGGCTGGAATGTGCAACTGTCCGAACTCGGAGCGCCGACTGCAGTACTCGACGCGTCTCGGGTCGATCTGGTGCGGTTCGGCGAGCATGAATCAATCGACGTTGTTCTGGGCGATGGCGATCCACTCGATCTACCGGGATGGAATCTCCGCGCGCAATGGACGCCGGGGCACACACCCGGACACCTCTGCTTCGTGGAAGAGGACAGGGGCTTGTTGTTCAGCGGTGATCACATGCTGCCGCGGATCAGTCCGAACATCTCCACGGTTCCCGGTGAACTCGAGAATCCGCTGCATCGCTACCTGCTCTCACTCGAGGCAACAACAGCCTTGGGTGAATGCGAGGTGCTGCCCGCACACGAGTATCGATTCCGCGGGATCGCCGATCGCGCACGTCAGTTGATGGGACATCACGAGGCGAGGCTGTCGGAAATCGTTGCGGCCGTTGCGGCCGATCCCGAATCGACGGCCTGGGAACTGTCGCGCACGATCTCCTGGTCTCGCCCGTTCGATCAGATGTCGCCGCGACTACTTCGCCTGGCAGTCCGCGAAACCCACGCTCATCTGGTGGTGTTGGCCAAGCGCGAGATGGTGACCGCGTCCGGCCGTTCGCCCGTGCGATGGAGTCTTCGATCGCTGTGACCATTCAAAAATTCTCATCACGGAAGTAGGAACCGAACATGAGCGTTGTGCTCACCGACTTCGCCGACGGCATCGCCGTCATCACACTCAATCGACCCGAGGCCAAGAATGCGGTCAACCTCGAACTTGCACAAGCCTTGGCTGCGGCGATCGACGAGTTCGAGGCGAGGTCAGATCTTACTATCGGCATTCTGACCGGATCTGGTGGAACCTTCTGCGCCGGTATGGATCTCAAGGGATTCGCGCGCGGAGAACGGCCGTCACTCCCCGGTCGTGGATTTGCCGGATTGACCGAGGCCCCGCCGTCGAAGCCGCTGATCGCAGCGGTCGAGGGTTGGGCGCTGGCAGGCGGCTGTGAACTGGCCTTGGCGGCCGACCTGATCGTGGCGTCTACCGATGCGAAATTCGGCTTGCCCGAAGTGAAGCGGGGGCTTGCCGCTGCCGCCGGCGGTCTTCTGCGTCTGCCCAAGATCCTGCCGTATCAGCTGGCCATGGAGATCGCAATCACCGGTGACCCGCTCAGCGCCACGTTGGCGCATCATCACGGGCTGGTCAATCGGCTCGCCGAACCTGGACAAGCACTGGCGGTCGCACGTGAACTTGCGGCGCGGGTGGCGGCAAACGGTCCATTGGCAGTTCGAGCAACCAAGCAGGTCCTCGCGATGTCCGCGAAGTACACCGACCCGGATGCTTTTGTCGCGCAGCGCGAATTCATCGATCCGGTCTTTGCTTCCCGTGATGCCAAGGAAGGCGCCACGGCATTTGCCGAGAAGCGTTCTCCCGTGTGGAGTGGCTCGTGAGTGCCGAAACCATCGAGCGTGCGGCCGTCAGTGTCGAGCGCATCGGCGCTGTTGCCACGATCGTGCTCGACCGACCACACCGTCGCAACGCCCTGGACCTTGAGGCCTGGATCGCTCTGCGCGAGGCACTGCACGAACTTCAGGAGGACGCGCAGATTCGCTCCGTGATCCTGACCGGCGCGGGCGGCACCTTCTGTGCGGGCTCCGATCTCGACAAGCGAGGCTCGTCGCACCCGCTCGATCGCATGCGAGTCATCAATGCAACCGCGATCGCACTGGGTGAGTTTTCCAAGCCCCTGGTGGCGAAGGTCGAAGGGTTTGCGGTCGGAGCCGGATGGAACATGGCATTGCTCTGCGACTTCGTGGTGGCGGCACAGGGTACGAAGTTCAGTCAGATCTTTGCCAAACGGGGGTTGTCCGTCGACTTCGGCGGGTCGTGGATCCTGCCGAGACTGGTCGGCGTCCAGCAAGCCAAACGTTTGGTGATGCTCGCCGAGACGATCGACGCACGGGAAGCCTACGAACTCGGATTGGTGACCTATCTGGTCGAACCGGCCGAACTCGACGAACGCACGGCCGAACTTGCGCAGCGGTTGGCTGACGGTCCGCCTGCCGCATTGAGTCAGTCTGCTGCCATGCTCGAGCAGCACACCTCGCTGACCTTACGAGAGGCGTTGGACAACGAGGCGAGGGCACAGGCCGTCAATTTCGCGACGGACGCTACCGACGCAGTTCGAGCCTTCGTGGAAAAGCGCGAACCGGTCTTCACCGGAGAGTGGGCGGTATCAGGGGCACCTAGAGTGGAATGAGGGATGCATCGCTGGTCGTATGATGGGTGAGTGGATCTGCACTTTGTTACCTACTTCGTCGCTGTTGTCGACCACGGTGGGATAACGAAGGCGGCTCAGTCTCTCTACATTTCGCAACCTTCGCTTTCTCAGGCGATTCGTACGCTTGAACGCCGATTGGGTGCCACTTTGTTCGACCGGACGGGAAGACGTCTGGTCCTCACCGATGCTGGCCGCACATTCGATCTCGCGGCCAGGCGAATCCTTGCCGACGTCGAGCGCGCGAAGGCCAAGGTGACCGCCGTCCGTGAACTCGAGTTCGGTCGTGTCGACGTCGTGTCGTACTCGGCATTCTCGATAGATCCGATGGTCGAGTTGGTTCGGCGATTCCGGGTCAACTTTCCGAAGATTGTCGTGCGGGTTCTCGATACCTTCGGGCCGGCCGGAGTGGATACTGCCCTGAGGCGTGGATCCGCCGAGGTCGGAGTCACCGATCTGAGTATCGGATACGAAGGTCTGGTCACCGCACCGATAACGACCCAGGAGATGGTGCTCGCCACACATGTGTCGTTGTCCGACAGGCTTGTGAAACCGTTGGTCGATCCGGTTCGGCGCGACGTCCTCCATGCTCTGCCACTGGTGGTAGATCTCGGAGATCAATCGAACCAATTCCGTTCTCTGCTCAGTGCCGGTGCAGAGAACGTCGTGGTGGATTGTGTGCATCCCGTGACCACCTGGGAACTCGTACGTCGGGGCATCGGAGCCACGGTTGTGCCGAGAAAGGTTGCGCAGCAACAGATGAAGGATGTGCTCGCGTTCTCGTTCGATCCGCCGCTGGCCCGAGACGTCGGTCTTGTCTATCGCGCCGGTGAGCAGTCACCCGCGGCCGCCGCTTTCATCGCAACAGCAGCCGAAATGGCCACCGCTTCTGCAGGATCCACGGCGAAGGAGTGAACTGTGGAATTTCGGCAGATGGAGTACTTTCTCGCGGTTGTCGAGAACAAGGGAATCAGTGGTGCGGCTGCCGCGCTGGGCGTCGCTCAGCCGACAGTGTCTCAGGCACTGCGCGGGCTGGAACGCGAACTGGGAGTAAGGCTCTTCCATCGGATCGGGCGGGGGATGGTGCTCAGTGCGGCCGGACGCAGTCTGGTCGGGCCGAGCCGTCAGGTGCTCCGCGATGTTGCTGCCGCCGAGGGGCAGTTGACTGCTGCTGACGGCGCCGTCGTCGGTCGACTCGACATCATGGCGTTTCCCGCTCTCACGTCCGGGACCATCGTCGATCTGATCGCCGAGTTCTGCATTCGGTATCCCCGGGCGCGAGTGAGGTTTTCGGAGTTGGAGCGTGAAGACAATCTCGATTCTCTGATCCGTGACGGCCATTGCGAATTCGCGGTTGCCCATTTGCCCCTCGAAGCAGCGAAGGGATTCGAGATCATCGAGCTGGGGGAACAGGACTATCGACTGGTCTATCCTGTCGGAACCGAACTTCCGGAAGGGCCGGTGCGCCTTGCCGAGATGCCCGACATTCCCATGGTTTTTGTTCCTCGCGGAGCAGCGATGGGCGACGCTATCGAAGACTCGATTCGCAAGGCTGGGACGAGAACCGAGCTCGCCGTCGTCACTGAGCAGCGGGAATCGAGGCTGCCCATGGTCATTGCCGGGCTCGGCGGGTCGTTGGTCGAGCGTGCCGTGGCGAAGTCGATGCCGGGACAGGTTGTGGAGCGGGCCTGTGAGCCGAGATTCCTGCGGACGTACGGGCTTGTCTTCGACCCGTCCATCCTTTCTCCGGTGGGGCAGGCATTCGTGGACTTGGTGCACGAATGCCTGCCGGGCTAGAGACGGCAGATGCGTTCGCGCGCAGCATCGAACTCGGCGGCGAGACGCTCGACCACTGCGTGTGTCGGAAGGACAGCGTCGATCGGTCCGATTCCCTGACCGGCGCCCCAAATGTCGCGCCACGCCTTGGCATCGGTGTCGGTCGTCGCGAAACTCATTGCGGAAGGATCGGATTCGGCTAGGTTGTCCGGGTCCAATCCCGCGGCCTCGATGCTGCCGCGCAGGTAGTTTCCGTGTACTCCGGTGAACAGGTTGGAGTAGACGATGTCGGAGGCCCCGGAACCCACGATCATCTCCTTGTACGCGGGATCGGCGTTAGCCTCTTCGGTTGCGATGAATGCCGAGCCGACGTAGGCCAAGTCGGCTCCCGCAGCGAGTGCAGCGAGAATCGAATCTCCGTGAGCGATGGCGCCAGACAACAGAACTGGACCGGCGAACCACTCCCGGATCTCGAGAATCAGAGCGAACGGTGATTGCGTACCGGCATGACCACCGGCACCGGCAGCTACCGCAATCAGTCCGTCGGCACCCTTCTCGACGGCCTTGCGCGCAAAGCGGTTGTCGATGACGTCGTGAAGGACGATTCCGCCGTACGAATGAACGGCATCGTTGATGTCGGTGCGAGCGCCGAGCGAGGTGATGACGATGGGCACCTCGAACTCGGCGATGGTTGCCAGGTCCTCTTCCAGTCGGTTGTTGGACCGGTGGACGATGAGGTTGACAGCAAAAGGTGCGGACGGATTTTCCGGGTGCTCACGATCGTGTTCCTCTCGCGCCACCGTGATCAGCTTGAGCCAATCCCGTAGCGCTGATTGTGGGCGAGCATTCAGTGCCGGGAACGACCCGATGATCCCAGCGGTGCACTGTGCGATGACGAGGTCAGGAGTCGAGATGATGAACATCGGTGAGGCGAGAACCGGTACCCGCAACCGAGAGGTCAGATCGGCGAAGGTTGTCATCTAGGAACCACCTGTCTTGTCGACGGATTCGAGAAGCCTCGAGCGAAGGTCGGTCTTGAGGACCTTGCCCGCGGCGGAGGTGGGGAGTAGTTCGACCTCGACAACTTCGCGAATCTTCTTGTACGGCAGCACCTGTTCGGCGACAAACGACTTGATCTGCTCGGCGTCGAATTCAGTTCCGGGAATCATCACGACAAAAGCCACCGGCTCTTGACCGTTGCTTCCCACCTCGCGGCCGACGACCGCAGCCGTCGAGATCGCCGGGTGTGAGACCAGAATCTCCTCGAGTTCACGGGGGTAGACGTTGTACCCCTTGTAGATGAGCATGTCCTTGGCCCGGTCGCAGATGAAGAGGTATCCGTCCGAATCCTCGTATGCGATGTCTCCGGTGTCCAGCCACCCGTCGACAAATTGCTGTGCGGTGGTTTCCGGGTGGCCGAGATAGCCGTCGGTGACCTGAGGTCCGCGTACCCATAGTTCGCCGCGTTCGTTCTCGCCGAGAACTGTGTGCCTGTCGATCTGGTCGCGAATCTGGATCTCGGTGTCGAAGATTGGGAACCCGACGCTGCCCTGACGGTATTCCGAACCGTTGATCAGCGGAGCTGCCGTGACAACACAGGTCGCCTCGGTCAGCCCGTAACCCTCGACGACAAGAGCTTTGGGAAATGCGCGGCGGAGAGCTGCTAGCGTGACGCTGTCGATCGGGGCGGCGCCCGAGGACACGACGCAGACGCTGTCGGTGTTGCGCACGTTCGCGTCGGGGTGGACCGACAGTGCGTGCCACATGGCTGGTGAGCCGGTGAGATAGGTGGCGCCGTGCTTTTCGATCAATTCGAGCATTCGACCGGGTTCGAACCGGCCGGCAAAAACTTGAGTGAGGCCGGAAATCAACAGGAACGACGTGTTGAGCAACGAATGTGCGTGGAAGAGAGGCGAGACCACGATGGTCGCCCCCGTTCCCGGCGTCGGCCCGAGCACGTCGAGGCCGTCGATGGGCCTCGGCGTGACGAGTCCGTCGGCACCTACGTCCAACTCGTGCCCGGTTCGCCAGCCACACATCTGAGTGACGTTGCCGACGACGTTGCGGTGAAGAACGCGAACGCCTTTGGAAACTCCGGTGGTGCCGCCGGTGAACGCAATGTGCGCGACGTCGTCACCTCGGACGGAGGCAGGGGTGAATTCGGTGGGTAGGCCCGCGATGAAGGAGCCGAACGCGACGACGGCCTCTGGTGCGTCAACGGCGACGTCGGGGTCCTGAACCATGACGATCGTGCGGACGGAGGTTCCCGACGCTGCCCCGAGGAGTGTGTGCAGCTGTGCGCTTTGAGTGACAGCAGCGACGGCCGACGTCTCCTCGATCTGCTTGCGCAATCCCGGTTCCGGCTGCAATGGGTTGACCAACGTGACCGTTGCCCCGGCCTGCAGGCAGCCGTAGTAAGCCTGCAGGAACTCGACGCAGTTTCCGAGGTGCAGCAACACGACATCACCGACACCGACCCCGGACTGTCGCAGCGCGCCGGCGAATTGTGCACTGCGCTCACCGAGTTCGCGGAACGTGCATGTACGCTCACCGTCCACGACGGCGAGGCGGTCACCGTAGAGAGCCGCCATGCTGGGCGCCCAGTACGCCATGGTGGTGTCTGGATACTGCATGTTGTGGCGCAGTTGTGGATTGGCAGTCATGCCCCCGCCCGTCACCTGGGTGCCATCCGGATAGCGCCGTCGAGTCTGATGGTTTCGCCGTTGAGGTAGCCGTTTTCGAGGATCGATACCGCCAGCTGGCCGAACTCGTCGGGGCGACCCAACCGCGACGGATTGGGAACCGAGGCTTCGAGGCCTGCCCGCACGTCTTCGCGCAGACGTGCCAGCAATGGTGTGTCCATGATGCCTGGCGCGATGGTGTTGACGCGGATACCTCGGCTGGCGAGATCGCGGGCAGCGGTGACGGTCATACCGACGATCCCGGCTTTGGATGCCGTGTAGTTGATCTGGCCGATCTGACCTTCGAAGGCTGCGACCGACGCCGTCATGACGATGGCGCCGCGCTCACCGTCCACGACATCGAGTTCTGCCATCCGCTCGGCGCCGAGACGGAGTGCGTTGAACGAACCGACGAGATTGAGTTTGACGACGAACTCGAAATCCTCGACCGATCCGGCTTTACCGTCCTTGTCGAGAATGCGCATCCGACGTCCGGCGCCGGCGCAATGGACAACAGCGCGTAAGCCACCACGCTCGTGCGCCGCGTCGAGTGCTTCCGCGAATTGTTCGCTGTCGGTGATGTCGGCCTCGACGAACTGTGCCGCAGCCCCGAGATCGGCTGCTATCTGCTTACCTTCGGAGGATGGCAGATCGATCAGGGTGACGTGTGCTCCGGCGTCGAGCAGTCGTCGAGCGGTTGCCAGGCCCAAACCTGAAGCGCCGCCGGTGATCGCGGTGGAAAGTCCCTCGAGTTTCATAAATCAGTTCTTCTTTCCTGCTGGATGACGAGTAGACCGGACAATGACGTCGGGTCAGATCAATTCGAGAATTGTCGCGTTGGCCATGCCGCCGGCTTCGCACATCGACTGCAGTCCGTAACGGATTCCGTTATCGCGCATGTGATGCGCGAGCCGAGTCATCAGAATTGCGCCGGATCCTCCGAGCGGGTGGCCGACCGCGATCGCGCCGCCGAGCGGATTCAGACGATCGATGGCGGCGCCGGTTTCCGCCAACCAGGCCAGTGGGACGGGCGCGAATGCCTCGTTGATCTCGAAGGCGCCGATGTCGTCGATGGACAACCCTGACCGCTCCAATGCCTTTGCCGTGGCGGCAATCGGACCGGTGAGCATGATGACAGGATCATCGGCCGCGACAACTGCTGTGTGAATACGGACGAGGGGCTTCCAGCCACGTGCTCGGGCGTACTCACTGGTCGTGACGAGTGTGGCGCCCGCTCCGTCGGAAATCTGAGAAGAGTTGCCGGCGTGGATCACTCCGTCTGCGTCGAACGCTGCCGGCAGTTTCGCGAGCGACTCCAGGCTTCCTCCTCGCCGAATTCCTTCGTCCTGAGATAAGTCGGCGATCGGAGCAATCTGTCCGGTAAATGCACCCGCATCGGTAGCGCGCGCCGCGAGTTCGTGTGAGCGGAGGGAGTATTCGTCGAGAGCCGTCCGTGTGAGTGCCCATTTGCGAGCCATCATCTCGGCGCCGGTTCCTTGACTGAATCCGTCGACGCCGAATCGTTCGAGTACCGAAGCGGGAAAATGCTCACCGTTCTTGCTGGCAGTTCCCATCGGCACTCGCGACATCGACTCGACGCCGCCCGCTACGACCACGTCGTTCTGACCGGAGATGACGGTGGCCGCGGCGAAGGAGACTGCCTGTTGGCTCGATCCGCAGGCGCGGGTCAGCGTGACCCCGGGAACGCTGTCGGGCCAACCGGCGGCGAGTGCGGCTGTGCGGGCGATGCTTCCGGCTTGTTCGCCGACCTGACTGACGCATCCCCAGATCACGTCGTCGACCGTTGCCGCGTCGAGTCCGGTCCGTTCGGCGAGTGCACGCAGCACGTGTGCAGACAGATCCGCCGGATGGATCTCCGAGAGGGCGCGGCCGCGTCGGCCGATCGGTGTACGTACTGCGTCGACGATGACGGCATCTCGCATGTGTCTCTCCTGCTGTTCGTGCCCGGTGTTGCGACTGTGCGGTCGGGGCGTGCTTCGAGTCGATCACGAGCAAGGGCGACCCGGCAATGTCTTTCGGTGAATGGCTTTGTTAGCGAATGGCTATGAGATCTCAGCCGCGAATGAGCTTTCGGTCGCGGTCGGGATTGGCGAAGACGAGTACCAGAACCGCTGCAATGACGCCGATGATGCCGATTGCCTGGAAGGACTGGGCATAACCGTCGGCAGCCGTTGCGGCGTTATCCACGATGACTCCCGTTGCGTAAGGCGCAATCAGGCCACCGATCGACATGATGGCGAGGAAGAATCCCATGGTTCCGGCAGTCTGCTGCGGCGGGCACAGTTCGGAGATCGCGGCGTTGATGAGTGGGAAAGTGATTGCCGAGAATCCGTAGCCGATCGACACCATGGCGACCGCGAGGGCGGGAGCGGAGATCTGGGGGAGGAACAGGAGAATCGATCCGCAGATCAGAACGCCGACACAGGGAACGATGATGCGAACTGTGCGAGACGTGAAACCGCGGCCGATCAACTTGTCGGTGACGGAACCGGAGGTGATCATGAGGATCAGGCCCACGATCGACGGCAGTGCAAACATCGAACCGGCTTGCATCGCACTGTAACCGAGGCCGACCTCGAAGTACGACGGCAGCCAGGTGAGGACGACGGTGGTCAGCGCGTAGATGGCGGCGATGAGGAAGCAGCAGCTGACAAACGTTCGGGAGAGCAGGATCTTGCGCCACGGAACGTTCGGTTCGGTGACTGCTTTTGCAGTCGTCTCGAATGCTACTTCGGTATCTGCTTGCTTGGTCGCCTTGACTGCCTTGCTCGTGTACGGGCCTTCGGACCAACCGGCCAGCCAGCAACCCATCCACACCAGACCGAGAACGGAGAGCGAGAGAACTGCTGCGCGCCAACCGTAATGAACGGCGATGAACGTCAGCACGGGAGCGAGGGCGATCTTTGCGACGGAAGCGGATCCGGCGAGCATCGCGCCGGGAAGGCCGCGTTTGGCCGGTGGGTGCCACGAATATGCAGCGGTGTGCATCAGAGCCGAACTGGGTCCTTCGGCAAGTCCGAGCAGCATCCTCGAGACGATCAGCATTGCGAGACTTGCGCCGAGAACGAGGGGGAGCATGACCACGGACCAGATCGCCGCCAAGATCAGCAGCGCCCAACGAAGGGTCAGGTACTTGTTCAGGGGTCCGGCCATGAAGCCACCGATGCAGAACATCAGGAAGAACAGTGAGCCGACCATGCCGATTTGCGACGACTTCAGTCCGAGCTCACGTGCAAGCGGCTGAGCGATGATTCCGAGGACTGCTTTGTCGGCGTAGTTGACGACGTAGAGGAAGACGACCAGTCCGGTCATCGTCCATGCACGCTTGCGGGTGCCGAAGACCGGGACGACAGACGATTCTGGTTGGACGTCGTTACGATGCTGCGCGATGTTGGTCACGGGCGTCCCTTCGAGGTTGGTAGGCGGTGGCGATCGTGATCGAAGCACGGCCTCGAAGCGATCGATTGTGTGCGTTGCCGGCAGTCCTATTCAACGTGTTCTGGATCACTTTCGGCAATGTCGCGTCGGTGATCGGAACGATAGCGGTTACCTATGTATCGCAGGTCAGGGGGTATTGGAATGCCCTATCGGACACATAGGTGATGGGTGTTGGATCGCACGCAGCAAATTGAGGCAAGGTGAGAAAAAGGATCACCCTCGTTTCCCTTGACCGACTGGAGTTCATACATGCAGCGCACCGTGTTCAACGAGGATCACGAGGCATTCCGGGCAACCGTCCGCGATTTCATCGCGAAGGAAGTGACGCCAGTCCACGAGAAATGGGAAGAAGACGGTCACCCGCCCCGTGATTTCTATCGCCGGTTGGGTGAGCTGGGCGTACTCGGAATTCAGGTTCCGGAGGAATATGGCGGAGGCGGTGAGTCCTCGCTCAAGTTCAATGTCGTCGTAGCTGAGGAAGTTGCCGCGGCCGGGGCGTCGTTCGGCTCGCAGTCGGTCCATACGAACCTGATCCTGCCGTACCTGCTCGAGTACGCAAACGAGGAACAGAAGAATCGGTGGCTGCCCGGGTTTGCATCCGGCGATCTGATGTTCGCGATTGCGATGACCGAACCGGGAACGGGTTCGGATCTGGCGAACATCGCGACGTCGGCCAAGCTGTCCGAGGACGGTACGCACTATGTGCTCAACGGAGCCAAGACGTTCATCACCGGCGGGGTGCTTGCCGATCGCATTCTGGTGGTGTGCCGGACCGCGCCCAGTACCGCGGAGAACCGTCGTAGTGGATTGTCGATTCTGGTGGTCGATACGTCGTCACCGGGTTTCTCGGTGGGGCGCAAGATCAACAAGATCGGGCTCAAGACCTCGGACACCGCGGAGCTGTCGTTTGTCGACGTCCAGGTGCCCGTCGAGGATCGGCTCGGCGAGGAAGGTGACGGCTTCAGCTATCTGACCCACAACCTGGCGCAGGAACGACTGACCATTGCTTTCGGTGCGGCCGCGACGGCCACTGCAGCACTTCGATTTGCCATCGATTACGTCAAGGATCGCAAGGTCTTCGGCAAGCCGGTTGCGGCGTTCCAGAACACCAAATTCGTTCTGGCGGAGTGCGCTACCGAAGTTGATGCAATCCAGTTGGTGTCCGACAACGCACTGGAGTGTCATGACCGTGGCACGCTGACCATCGCCGATGCAGCAAAGGCAAAGCTGTTCTGTACCGAGGCGGCCGGTCGAGTAATCGACAAATGCCTCCAGTTGCACGGTGGGTACGGGTACATCACCGAGTACCCCATCGCTCGCCTCTACGCTGATACACGCGTCACGCGAATCTACGGTGGTACAAGTGAAGTCATGAAAACCATCATTGCCAAAGATCTTGGCCTCTGACAGTTCCCTTGCGCGCATACAACTTCGGCCTCGGAAAGCATCCCGAGGCCGAAGTTGTATGCGGGTGATCAGAGTGAGGCAGTGCCGACTATGCCGTTCTTTGCCAGTTCGGCCGCACGATCTGCAGTCGTGCCGAGGATCTCGGCCAGTACGGTCACGGAATCTTCGCCGACCACCGGGGCGGGTCCGGTCGTGAAGTGAGTTCCGTTGAATGATGCGGGATGACCGGCGGCGAGGTAGGAACCGATACGAGGTTGTTCGAGCGTCGTGAACATCGGGTTCTTTTCGAGTTCGCCGGATTCGACAACCGTTTCGAAACTCCGGTAGCGCTCGGACAGGATCGATGTCTTGTCCAGTGCTGCAGCAACTTCGGCGCCAGTGTGTTCGCGGAACCATCGCGAGAACAGTGCGGTGAGCACCTCGCGGTGGGTGTACCTGTCGGCTTCGGTGGTGAAATCTGCGCCCAGTGCGGCTTCGACGGCTTCGACGGCGACGGTTGTGCCGGTCATGGCCGTGAGGTCACGGAAATGGCGGGTGGTCAGCGCGACGATCATGAAACGTTCGTTGTCGCTGGTGAGGAAATCGATTCCGTACGTTCCGTACACCGCGTTGCCGCCGGACGTGCGGCTGTGTCCGTTGATCTGGACCTCGGTGAAGTACCCGAGTGTGCCCGCCGTTGCGAGCGCGACGTCTTCGAGGGGGAGCGTGATCTGTGAACCCTCGCCGGTGTTGTCACGTTTGCGTGCTGCGGAGGTAATCGCCAGTGCCGCATGCAATCCACAGGCCATGTCCCAGGCAGGGAGTACGTGATTGACGACGCCGGCGTGGTCTGCAGGCCCGGTCATCATCGGAAATCCCAACCCGGCGTTGACGGTGTAGTCGACTCCGGGGGAGCCGTCGCGGCGGCCCAGGATTTCGAGGGTGATGACGTCCTCTCGCAGGGCGGCGAGGGTGGTGTGGCTCATCCACGCGCGTCCGCCCGCGTTGGTGACCAGGATGCCGTTGCCGGGGCCGGGTGCGGTGACCAGTTGTTGCACCAATGCCTGTCCCTCTTCGGAGCGCATGTTCACGGCGAGTGACTTCTTGCCCTTGTTCAGACCCGTCCAGTAGATGCTCTCGCCCTGGTCGGTCACCGGCCAACGGTTGTAATCGGAAGCGCCGCCGATGGGATCGATTCGGATGACCTCGGCGCCGAGTTGGGAGAGAGTCAGCCCGCACAGGGGAGCCGCGACGAAGCTGGAGATCTCGATGATGCGGAGTCCTGCCAACGGGCCGGCGGAGGTGTTCTGGGTGGTCATGATGGTCCTTAGCGTGTCGGTCATGCCATCAGAGCTGTGAATCGCCAGTCCAGCACGGGAGTGTCGGTGGCAGAGCTGTTGTGGGAGTAGACAAGTGATCGAAGCTCGACGGCAGTGCCGTGTTCGAGTGGAGTGGCGCTCTCGACGCGGAGTTCGCTGGTGAGTGTATCGCCTTCGTGGACGGGTCCGGTGTGATCACATGAGTGCCATCCGAGGACGGTGACCAGGTTCGGGAGTGCCCGAGTTGCCTGCGCGAGGGCGATACCGATGGTGTGGCCACCGTAGACAAGACGACCATGGGCGCCGACGCGTTCGTCGTGATGTGTCGCCGCGATGTTGAGGCTCAACCGGGCGAGCTCGGGTGCGCTGGAGACGACGTCGCCGCTGCTGCGGTGGATCGAACCGACCAATTCCGGCTCGAAGTGCTTGCCGGGAACCTTGTTTCGATAGGCGTCGAGGTTCCAGTCTTTCGGCGTCACGTACGGGGCGAGCGCGTCAGGGCCGATGGACGACAGATCGTCGTCGTGCCGCGTGCGCCCGTCGTCTGGATTGCCGCTCAGTGGCAGCATCGCACATCGGTAGAAGTCGAGAACGGTGTTGCCGTTCTGGTCGGTGGACGTCATCCGCAGTGCCGCAAGGCCGGTGGGGGCGCGGCCGGGCTTGGACGAGTTTTCGCGCAGTCCTACCACCTCGGTACGCGTGTACAGGGTGTCGCCGAGTAGTGGGAAGCGGTGGAATCGCAGTCCGCGGTAGAACAGGTTGGCCTTCACATGGTGGGTAACCACCGTGGACTGGCCGATCGCGATGTCGGTTACCAAGCCGGGATTGGCAACGGGTGCAGCACTTCCCGTAACTGCAGTCGAGAGATGGGCGTCGAGGGAAAGTCGCATCCGGTCGCCGAGGATGGCCTGATGGGTGGCGGCGAGGCCACTCGTCAGCGTTACGGCGGGCGCTTCGTCGTAAACCTGCCCGTGGGTGAGCTCGTCGAAATACGGTCCACCTACATAATGCTCGGCGGCGTAATGGTCGCTCCCATTCTGTGTGCTCATACGCTGACTCCTTCTGCTCGGGCAAGTGTGCGACGTGCTGCGACGGCGACGGCTTCGTCGAGCATCTGGCCGTCGAGTTGCGCTGCGCCGGCGCCGGAGGCTTCGGCTTCTTCGAGTGCGCCCAGGACGCGTCGAGCGTCGGTGACATCGGAGTCCGATGGTGTGAATGCCTCAGTAGCGGAATCGATCTGTGCCGGGTGGATAACCCACTTTCCGTCGAATCCGAGCGCGCTGGTCCAGGCCGCGGAGTGGCGGAAGGCGTCGTCGTCGGTGATCCCGAGGAAGGGGCCGTCGATGGCAGCGATACCGGCAGTGCGGCAGGCGATCAGAATTCTGTCCTGCACGGCCAGCCAGTGCTCCGGGAGAGCGGTCCGCGAGCGTCCCAGTGCTGCACCGAGATCGGCGTATCCGATGACGATTGCCTGAAGGCGCGTCGTCGATCGGGTGACGGCGTCGACGTTCGAGACGCCCAACGGTGTCTCGATAAGCGCCTGCAGGGTAACGGAGTTTCCGCCTGCTGCCACGAGAATTCGCTGCGCTTCGAGGAGTTCCTCGGGAGACTCCACCTTCGGGACTATCGCACTGGTCAGCGATTCGCCGAGTGTGCCGCACGCGGTCATGTCGCCCTCGAACCACGGGGTGGTCGGTCCGTTGACGCGCACGGACACGGTTCGGGTTGCGCCGAACTCGCGAACGAGTTCGGTGACAAGCTCGCGGGCGGCGTGTTTATTGGCCGTGGTGACGGCGTCTTCGAGATCGAGGATCACCTCGTCCGCGGTCGAGTTCAGTGCTTTGCGTGCTTTGCGCTCGTCGCTGCCGGGCGCAACCAGGGCGGTGCGGCGTCGGACAGTTGGGTACTCGTTGTTTGTCACGTGTGTCGATTACCTCGATCAGGGCCCAAATGTACGGCCAGTTGAAAATGTGGTGAGTTGCCGTGAATCAGTCGAAATTGCGTGGCTATTTCCAGAATTGCACTGGTTTTCCCACGATGCTGGCAGCATTTGCGGGTGACTGTCAAGGCGAAGTGTTGACAAAGGGCCAACAATGGCTAAATATGGCCGTACAAACTTTGAACAATGTCGAGGCGGATTCATGCTCAAGCTCAACGACGAAGAGACCTTCCTGGTCGACACGGTGCGATCGTTCATAGATCGCGAGGTCAAGCCTTCCGTGCAGGAGGTGGAGCACGCGAACGAATATCCCGAAAAGTGGATCGACCAGATGAAGCAGATCGGGATCTACGGCCTCGCCATTCCCGAGGAATACGGTGGATGCCCTGTATCGATGCCTTGCTATGCGCAGGTAACCCAGGAGCTGTCCAGAGGTTGGATGACGCTAGCGGGTGCGATGGGTGGCCATACGGTGGTAGCCAAGCTCATCACCCTGTTCGGCACCGAGGAACAGAAACTGAAGTATCTGCCGCTGATGGCAACCGGTGAAATTCGAGCCACCATGGCTCTTACCGAACCGGGTGGTGGCTCCGATCTGCAGGCGATGACAACCAACGCCAAGAGTGACGGTACCGATCTGGTCATCAACGGAGCCAAGACCTGGATCACCAATGCGCGGCGATCCGGTGTGATCGCACTGTTGTGCAAGACGGATCCTTCGGCAAGTCCGCGGCATGCCGGTATCTCGATCGTCCTGGTCGAACAGGGCGAGGGGCTCAACGTTTCCCGTGATCTCCCCAAGCTCGGCTACAAGGGCGTCGAGAGCTGCGAGTTGTCCTTCGACAACTACCGCATCTCTGAAGACGCGATCCTCGGCGGCGTGCCTGGTAAGGGTTTCGGTCAGATGATGAAGGGCCTCGAAACCGGCCGTATCCAGGTGGCTTGCCGGGCGCTCGGTGTTGCGACCGCTGCACTCGAGGATTCGCTTGCCTACGCGCAGCAGCGTGAAAGCTTCGGCAAACCGATCTGGAAGCATCAGTCGATCGGTAACTACCTCGCGGACATGGCGACGAAGCTGACCGCGGCTCGGCAATTGACCTGGCACGCGGCAGAGAAGTACGACAGCGGCGAGCGGTGCGACATGGAAGCCGGAATGGCCAAGCTGTATGCGTCCGAGGTCGCCATGGAAATTGCGTTGTCCGCGGTCCGCATTCACGGTGGCTACGGTTATTCGACGGAATACGACGTAGAGCGCTACTTCCGGGACGCCCCACTGATGATCGTGGGCGAGGGCACCAACGAGATTCAGCGCAATGTCATCGTCGCGCAGCTGGTTGCGCGCGGTGGTCTGTGACCACTCGGTGAGCCAGTAGAATCTGAATGCTATGAGCGGTAAGGAAAGAGAGACGGAGCCGGCGTATCAACGCCTCTCCCGTGAGCTTCGTCAGCAGATATCCGCCGGAACTTACCGCGACGGCCTTCAGCTACCCACCGAATCCGAACTGGCGGCGCGGCACGGCGTGAGCCGCCAGACGGTTCGACGAGCATTCCACGACCTGGTTTCCGAAGGCATCGTGTATCGGGTCCCGGGTCGCGGCACGTTCGTGACGGAGAACACCGGCCAGTATCTGCGGCATCTGGGGTCCATCGAAGACCTGATGAACCTGTCGAAGGACACGACAATGGAAGTCGTCGCGCCACTGGTTCGGCGTGTGGACATCGAAGCGGCAAGCAGGCTCCGGTTGGATACGGATGTGGTGTATACGGTGGTGTTTCGCCGATTTCACGAGGGCATTCCCTTTGTGCAGACTACCGCGCACCTGCCCGAAGCGGTTGCCCGTCACATCGTCGACGCACCCGAAATGTTGGCAGGTGCCGTCAGCTCCTATACCGTGATCGGGTTATTGGAGCCACTGTTGGACAGTCCGATAATCGAAGCAGCGCAGTCGATTACAGTGGCACCGGCTACTGCTGACGTTGCCAGGGACGTGAATTGTGAACCCGGGCATGCGATGTTGCGCGTCGATCGCCTGTATACCAACGCTGCCGGTCTGGCCAACGAATTGTCCGTCAGCTACTTCCTGCCCGAGCAGTACACCTATCGAGTGACGCTACGACGAGGCGCGCACTAGCGGTTCCCGCGGTCGTATCTCGTTGTCACCCAAAATCTCTCAGGAGAGACCATGCGAGTATTCAACGGAATCGACGACGTCGAGTCGGCAGTAGGCGAGCACCTCGGATACAGCGAGTGGTTTCCGGTCACCCAGGAGCGAGTCGACAAGTTTGCCGACGCGACAGAAGATCACCAGTGGATTCACGTGGATCCCGAACGCGCCGCGCAGGGTCCGTACGGCGGCACCATTGCACACGGCTACCTGACCCTGTCACTGCTGCCTGTGCTCGGTGCCCAGGTGATGCGCGTCGACGGCATTGCCATGACTGTCAACTACGGCAGCAACAAGGTTCGCTTCCCAGAGCCGGTCAAGGTCGGTTCGTCGGTTCGCGCAGGCGCTGAAATTCTGTCGTTCGAGCGCACTGCGAAGGGCGCGACGATTGTCGTGCGCTACACGATCGAGATCAAGGGCGCTACCAAGCCTGCGCTTGTTGCCGAGACGGTTCGCCTGCTTGTCGCCTGATTCATTCTCACACTTACAGAACAAGATTCGAGGAAATCATGAAACGAGCAGCGCTGGTTGCGCCGGTTCGGACCGGGGTGGGCCGCTTCGGCGGGGCACTGCGTGACGTACCTGCCGAGACTTTGGCAGCCACAGTGATCAAGGAGACGGTTCGTCGCAGCGGCATCGACCCTGCCCGCATCGACGATGTTGCGATGGGGCAGTCGTACGCCAATTCGGAGGCACCGTGCATCGGCCGGTGGGCAGCGCTCGAGGCCGGGCTTCCCATCTCGGTTGCCGGTTTCCAGACGGATCGCCGATGCGGAACGGGCCTGCAGGCCATCATCACCGCGGCGATGATGGTTCAAACAGGCGCTGCTGATGTGGTTCTCGCGGGCGGTGTCGAATCAATGAGTGGCATCGAGCACTACACCACCGGAGCGCGGTGGGGCACCAAAGCCGGTGGGCTGCAACTGTTCGACAGGCTTGATCGTGGGCGTGAGCGGTCACAGCCGGAGTGGCGATTCGGCAAGATCAGCGGCATGATCGAAACCGCCGAGAATGTTGCGCAACGCTGCGACATCAGTCGCGAGCAGTCTGATCAGTTTGCGGTGGACAGTCATCGCAAGGCGACGGCAGCGCGAGATTCCGGCCGTTTCGACACCGAGATCGTCTCCGTGGAACTGACCGATCGTAAGGGCAACGTCACGGAGTTCCGCAGCGACGAGGGAATTCGCGACGACACGTCGATGGACACACTCGGTCGGTTGCGGACCGTCACGAAGGGTGGCGTCGTCACGGCCGGAAATGCCAGTCAGCAGAATGACGCTGCGGCTGCGATGTTGGTGGTTGCCGAAGATCGACTGGACGAGTTGGGTCTCGAACCGATCGGCTTCCTGGACAGTTGGGCTGCCGCCGGCTGTGAACCCGCGCTGATGGGACTCGGACCCGTCGCAGCAGTATCGAAGCTCTTTGCCCGGACCGGCGGCAGCTTCTCCGATTTCGAGTTGGTGGAGCTGAACGAGGCATTTGCGTGCCAGGTTCTCGGCGTCGTGAAGGAATGGGGCTTCGAGGACCTCGATCGGCTGAACGTCAACGGGTCCGGAATTTCACTCGGACATCCCGTCGGTGCGACGGGTGCCCGAATGACGACTACAGCCCTGCATGAACTCAGTCGCCGCGGTAGCGGAAAAGCGCTGCTGACCATGTGTATCGGCGGCGGGCAGGGCCTGGCCGCTGTGGTGGAATCCGCCTGAGCGTCCCCTGGGTACACTCCGTATGAGGGATAACAGCACTACGGAGGCGGTCGGGCATGGAGTCAAGCGGCGCTTTGAACATCGCCGATGTCCGGCGCGGGCAGGCGGCGCTCGAGGGCCTGGACGTGACTGTGTGGTCCAACAGGTTTGAACTGCTGTCCGATGCCAATCGCCTTCGGCTTCTCCTGTGTCTGCATCACGCGCCGGGGATCTGTGTCACGGACTTGTCCGTGGCATTGGGAATGAGCGGGACGGCTGTCTCGCATGCACTTCGGCTGCTTCGGAGCCAGGGGTGGGTGACAGCCACGCGAGACGGCCGTTCGATGCGTTACCAATTGGCTGACGACACCGTTCACCAGCTACTTCACTCGATCGGCGCCACGCACTTCGGCGACGATCCCACACATGGTCACTCGCACGACTGAACTACCACGCCTGAACTACGGAGTGGCGAAGAATTTCTCCACTGCCGGTGCGGCATTCGGGTTTCCGTTCATGATGCCGTTGCCCAGACCGATACCCGTTCCGATGGCTCCGCCGACGATGCATCCGGCGATGAAGTTGGGGAAGATCGACAAGCACCCAATCCCGATACCCGTGGCCGCACCGCCGAGCGTCGACTGCAAGCCGCCGTTGTTCCACCCGATATTGATTTCGTTCGTCATGGTGTCGAACGCAGCTTGTTTGGCATCGTTACCGGGGAAAAGCGTCGCTGCAGTTGGACTGTTCGTGCTTACCGGTTGGTTGAACGGATCGAAGCCGGTGTTCGGAGCTGCAACAGCCGTGCCGGCGCCTGCGCCGACGGCAGCAACGACAATCGCGGTCATGGTCAGAGTTCGGGACAGTTTCATGGGGAAAGCCAATCTGTCTGTGTGGAACTTTCGGGCACAAGCGGACCCGTCGACTTCCTCGCGACGGGTCGTGACAAGTGGCTACCCGGCTCCGATACCTCTGAAACCGCCCAGTCTCATTCGTTATTCGACACTCGAGCGCGGAGCGCTTCGTTCTCGGCGGCGAGCCTGGCAACGTCCGCCTGGAGTGAGTCGATCTGTTCCTGTAGTGGCCTGCGGGCAAGCGCCAGAGATTCGTCCATTCGTTCCTTGTCGTAGCGCGGAGTGATGTTTCGCGCGCAGTTCCAATCGAATGCTTCCACGTCGATGACTATCGAGCGCTGCGCCTTGGCCGACATGATGCCGCCGGGAACCTCCAGAAGTTGTTGCAGCAGCGTGGGGTCGGCATCGGCGTCGACTACGTGAGCGCGGCCGTAGATTTTCAGGCGGGTTCGTGTCGGATAGTCGACGACAAAGAGCGAGACGCGGTTGTTGGTCTCGAGGTTGCCGAGTGTCACGAATTGTTGATTTCCGGGCAGGTCGGCAAAGCCGATTCGGTTCGGACCCAACACGTGGAGAAACCCGCGGGGACCACCACGATGCTGGATGTACGGCCAACCGTCGGAAGTGACCGTGGACAGAAAGAACGAATCGACAGATGTAACGAAACCCTGAGCGCGAGAGTCGAATTCCATGGGGCCGGTATCGGGATGATCGAGTTTGGATCCGTAGATCGTGAAACTGCCCGACTCGCGCTGGCGCTCGACAGCAGCGGGTGAGAACGCGATGTGTGCGTATCGACTCGACATGATTACTCTCCTTGCGCTCAGTGCCAACAATGATCTTGCGCTCAGTGCCAACGGTGATCGGCGATTGCGGTGCGCGGCCCGAACTTCGGTTTGACGGCCTGGCCGCTGACCTGCAGGAGCCGGACCGCCCGATACCGATGCGGTTGCAGGGGAGCGAGGTACTCGACCATACGAGCGTCGTCGATCGGTTCGCCGAGGAGTGACCAGCCGACAACTGCGGCGAGATGGTAGTCGCCCACCGACAGAGCGTCCGAATCGCCGAATGCACGCTGGGCCACCTCCGCGGCCGTCCAGATTCCGACGCCGGGCACGGCTCGCAATCGCCTCGTCGCCTCCGCCCTCGAGAAGGTCGACGCTTGCTCGAGCCGATCGGCGACCCGAGCGCACTGCACGATCGTCTTGGATCTTGCCGGGTCCACGTTCGCGCGATGAAACTCCCACGACGGCATCCGTCGCCACTGATCCGCGGTGAGTGGAACTCGCATTCCGTCGGGCGCCGGTCCGGGAGCTCGTTCTCCGAACTTGGTCAGCAGACGTCGCCACGCTGCAAAGGCGTCGACGCCGTGGACACGTTGTTCGAGGATGGCGGGGACGAGAGCCTCCATGACGCGTCCGGTGCGTCCGATCCGCAGATGCGGGAAGCGTCGATGAGCTTCGGCCAGCTTGGGATGTTCGGGAGCAAAATCGTCGGCTTCGTCGTCGAGACCGAGCAATGCTTCGGCTCCGCTCAGGAACTCCGTAGCGCCGACGCCCCACGACTGCACGCGGACGGTGTGGCGATCCGACTGTGTAATGCGGTAGGTCACAGGACCCGAAAGTTGGCGGGAAACTCGCCAGATCGCGCCGTCCGGGGTACGCCTGTGAGCGGGGTCGCCAGGTCCGCGCTGATGCGGGCTGAGCGTCAGCGCGGCATCGAGTGGTCGCTGAGAAGTCACCGTGACTTCGGCAGCCTCGAGTTTCGGCGTCATCGTCGGCCAGCGTATCTGCAACGGTCGCCCCGCGTTCAGACACATGTCGGTGGGGCAACGTAAGGTCCGAGCCATGATCATCGTGAGCACCGACGGATCCTGTCTGCGCAACCCCGGCGGAGCTATCGGCTGGGCTTGGGTAAATCACGAGGGTCCGTCGATGTCGGGCGGCGAATCATCCGGAACCAACCAGATCGCCGAGTTGAGGGCGCTCTTCGAGGCCGTTGTCGCTCACCCCGGAGACGAGCCTTTGCTCATCGAATCGGACTCCCAGTACGCCATCAAATGTGCATCCGAGTGGCTGCCGAGTTGGAAGCGCAAGGGCTGGAAAACCGCGGGCGGCGGCGCTGTCAAGAACCTGGAACTGGTGCAGAGCATCGACCGTGCCATCACCGATCGTGTCGGGCCGGTGCGTTTCCGTTGGGTCCGCGGGCACGTGGGCAACCACTACAACGAGATGGCCGACAAGCTGGCAGGCGAAGCCGCCCGTGCGATTGTCTCCGGGGACATCGAGTCGGTACCACTTGCTGCGCAGACACCGGTGCCGGTGAAAAAAGAAGTAACCGCCGTGAACTCCTCGTACAAGGAGAAGTCCACGACGGCTGTCGAACCGGAAGATCTGTTCACACTGTTCTAAAAAGGCCTTCGGCCCTGTGCGCCTTTTTGGTAGTGGGCACTACCAAAAAGGCGCACAGGGGGCGCAGCCCCCTAGATCAAGCTGCCCTCATGCACCGCTCGATCGAATGCCGGCAAGGGACCGCCGGCACGCAGGGTGGTGGCGAGTGCCGGATCAGCCAAGTGCAAGCGGCCGATCGCGATCAGATCGAACTCTCCGCTACCGATGCGCTCCTCGAGCTGGGGGATGTTGTCCACGACGGGTGCAACGCCTTCGATGCGACTGTCGCGCAACGACTTTCCCAGGCCGACGCTGCCCACGGCCATGGTGACGGCGCCAGTCAGCTTCTTGGCCCAGCCGGCGAGCGAGAGGTCGCTGCCTTCGAAGGCGGGAACGTCGAAGCGTCGGATGCTGGCGTCCAGCACATCGACCCCGGCATCGACCAAAGCGCCCAGGATCACGCCCAGCTCTTCCGGGGTTTCCGCGATCTTCGCGGTGAAATCCTGCTGCTTGTGCTGGGAGAAGCGGTAGATGATCGGCAGATCGGGGCCGATGGCTTCGCGGATCGCCGCAACGACGGCTGCGGGGAATTTGGTACGACGCTCCAAGTCGCCGCCCCACGCGTCGTCGCGCCGGTTGGTGCCTTCCCAGAAGAAGGAATCCAGTAGGTAGCCGTGGCCGCCGTGGATGGCGATGCCGTCGAAGCCGAGCTCGACAGCGTGCTTCGCACTGCGGACGTAGGCGGCGATCACGTCTTCGATGTCCTGCTCGGTCATCGCGTCGGTTGTTGCCTGAGCGCGCTCGACGTAGGCGGCAGAGTACGAGGTGACACCGAGCGGGCCCCACTCACCGGACGGGCGCATCGGTTTGAGCGAAGGATCCATCTGCGTCATCGCGCCCCACAACGGGCCGACGTGCCAGAGCTGCGGCACGATCTTGCCGCCGGCGCCGTGAACGTCGTCGATGACCTTGCGCCAGCCGGCCTGAGCGGCGGGCGTATGCAGGTTGGGGACGTTGGCATGGTCGACCGCAGTTACGTGGTCGATCGCAACGCCTTCGGTGACGATCAGGCCGGTGCCGCCCTCAGCGCGTCGACGGTAGTAGTCGGCGACATCCTGACCGGGGACGCCCTCGATGGAGTAGGTCCGCGTCATCGGGGACATGACGATGCGGTTGGGCAATTCGAGCGAACGAATGCGCAAAGGCTGGAAAAGGGGACTGGTCATGTCAATCACAGTGCTTTCATGAATCGGAAGAATCCGGGGTCCTGATCGACGCGCAACCTCGTGAGAGTGCGGTAGCTGATCAGCCACTTACCGTTCTCTTTGCGGTATTCCTCGTGGTAGTGGCCGTAGCCGTGCAGGTGCAATTCCTTCTCACCGTCGTTCCACCACAGCATGTCCTCCATCGCCCAGATTCCCGTGGCGGTGGTGGGGGAGGTCAACACGATTTCAGGTGTGTGTGCGTGGTGCGCCGTGGTGAGAGGAATCTCGCCGTCGAGCATGTTCCGGATGGCGTTGGTGAGTTTCTCGATACCGACCACCTGATTGGAGGTGTCACCGGTCTTGGGTTGCTTGTCCGTGGGGAGGCCGCCCCAGGTTTCGCTGACGACGTCCTCGGTGTGCAGTGTCGGGTAGATATGCCACTGCTTGGTGTCCATGCAACGCAGGCGAGCCGAGAAGACCTTCTTGATTTCCTCGATTGCGAGTAGTTCCTCGACAGGACTGAGTGACGCGACTTCGGACTCGGTCAAAGACATGCAACCTCCAGCAGTAATCGGCAAGATGCCTTCAGATTCGAGTGCGTACGGCCTTGCCGTCAATCACCTGTCTCAGTGAGCGCGACAACACTCGGTATGGTCGAGCAAACGGAAGGAGCGCTCGCTATGTGCGTAGATACGGATTCGGTCCCCGGGGCCGAGGAGATCGCCGCGGTTCGGGACTTTTGGGATGAGCTGGGTGTTCCGGGCTTGATCGACGTTCACACCCATTTCATGCCCAAGAGTGTCATGGACAAAGTGTGGGGGTACTTCGACTCGGCAGGGCCGATGATCGGTCGACCATGGCCGATCACGTATCGCCTGGTGGAAGAGGAACGCGTACAGCGGCTGCGTGAATTCGGAGTCCGCGCCTTTACCTCGATGATCTACCCGCACAAGAACGCGATGGCTGAGTGGCTCAATCAGTGGGCCGTCGAGTTTGCCGCCCAAACGCCGGATTGCCTACATACGGCCACGTTCTATCCCGAAGAGACGGCCGCGTCGTACGTCGGGAAAGCGTTGGAGTCGGGCGCGCGAATCTTCAAGTCCCACATCCAGGTCGGCAATTACGACCCTAACGATCCGTTGCTCGACAACGTGTGGGGCCAACTCGAGGACGCCGAGACACCCATCGTCATTCACTGTGGCTCAGGGCCGGCGCCGGGTACGTTCACCGGGCCGGATCGAATCGCGTCGTTGCTGGCGCGCTACCCGAGGTTGCCGCTGATCATCGCGCACATGGGTATGCCGGAGTACAGCGAATTCCTTGATCTTGCAGAGGCGTACGGGAATGTGCGCCTGGACACCACCATGGCGTTCACCGACTTCACGGAAGAGCAGTGTGCCTTTCCCAAGTCGGATATCTCTCGCCTGATCGACATGCAGGACCGGATACTCTTCGGGAGCGATTTCCCGAACATTCCGTACCCGTATCTCAAATCGTTGCAAGCACTTACGCGGTTCGATCTCGGGGACGAGTGGTTGCGCGCCGTCGTACACGACAACGCGGCCAAGCTCTTCTCGGTGAGCTGAGCTCACCGAGAAGAACTTCGACTCAGCGCAGTGAAGAGCTTCGCTCAGCGCAGTTTGATACTGCCGCCGTCGGCCATCAACGTCTGACCGGTCATGTACTGCGAGTCGTCGCTCGCGAGGAACACGACGACGGGAGCGATGTCGGTTTCGGGATCACCGATACGTCCGAGAGGAACCTTGGCAACCGACGCGGCTGCACGCTCGGGGAAGGCTTCCTGCCACTTGACGACGCCTTCGGTTGCGGCGAACGGGCAGACCACGTTGACGCGGATGCCTTCCGGCGCCCACTCGTTGGCAACGACGCGGGTCAGACCGCGCACAGCTTCCTTGGCCGCTGCGTACGACGTCTGGGTGGGCATACCGTCCAAGCCTGAACCGGAGGCGAAGTTGATGACCGAACCCTTGGTCTTCGCCAGTTCGTCGTGGCACGCCTGCATCAGGTGGACAACCGGGTAGAAGCCGGTGTTGAAGGACAGGTCGAACATGTCCTGCGTGGTTTCCAGCAGCGGGGCCTGACGAGACGCGTGAGCGTTGTTGACCAGGATGTCGAGCTTGCCGAACGCCTCGAGTGCGGCGTCGCGGATCTGCTCTGCCGAACCTGCGGCGGCAAGGTCGACGTTGAGGAACTTGCCGGCGCCGGCCAGTTCCTGCTCGAGGGCCTGGCCCTGCTCGTCGTTGATGTCGACGAACAGGACCTTCGCGCCTTCACGGGCAAAGACTCGGGTGATTGCGCGACCGATTCCGCCGGCGCCGCCGGTGACAATCGCTACCTTGCCGTTCAACCTCATGAAAACGCTCCTTCTGTGTTTGATGCTGTTTAGACGGTTGCGGTCTCGTCGACTGCGAGTGCGATCTTCTCGAGGCCGGCGATGCTGTAAGCAGCGTAGGTCTCGTAGGGGCCACGGCCCGAGAAGTACGACGAGAGCTGACCACCGAGCTCCTCGACGGTGAACGCGGATCCGGCTGCGTCGAAACGGTTCTCGACCTTCGGTGCTTCCATCAGCGCCACCATCTTGCCGTAGACGACAAAGACCTGTCCGTTGATCTCGTCCGAGGCGGGCGAAGCCAGGTAGCTGACCAGAGTTGCAACACGCTCGGGTGCAAGCGGATCGAGACCGGTGACGCCGGTGTTGTTCTCGCCGAACGCATCTGCCGTCATTGCGGTCCGGGCGCGCGGGCAGATTGCGTTGCTGCGGACGCCGTAACGGGAGAGGCCGGCTGCGCTCGAGAGCGTCAGAGCCGTGATGCCGGCCTTGGCTGCCGAGTAGTTGGGCTGTCCGGCGCTGCCGAAGAGGAAGGCTTCGGAGGAGGTGTTGATGATGCGTCCGTAGACGGGAGCATCGGCTGCCTTGCTTGCGGCGCGCCAGTGCACTGCAGCTGCATGGGAGGTTGCGGCGTGGCCCTTGAGGTGCACGCGAATGACGTCGTCCCAGTCGGATTCGGTCAGGTTGAAGATCATCTTGTCGCGCAGGATGCCCGCGTTGTTGACGAGGATGTCGAAGGAGCCGAAGTTCTTGACGCCTTCCTCGACGAAGCGCGCACCGAGAGACCAGTCGGAGACGTCGCCCGTGATGGCGATGGCCTGTCCGCCTGCAGCCTTGATCTCGTCGACCACGTCATTGGCTGCGGGGCCCATGTCGTTGACGATGACGGCTGCGCCGGCTGCTGCGAGGCCGAGTGCCTCCGCGCGGCCGAGTCCGGCGCCGGCACCGGTGACTGCGGCTACTTTGCCTTCCAAGCTCAGTGATTGCGTCATGTCGTGCTCCTTCGATCCGGGTCAGAAATTAGTATTCATTCTAATTTGTTCAATCTATTTTGGCGTAAATTCGGCAAAACTAGCAGAGTCAAAATCAGAATTAGTTCTAGTTTTGATCAGAAATGCGAGCCAGAACACTACAGTCCCGGTCAGTGGGAGCGGTGATGTAGGTCACGAGCTGGACATGCCACCTTGTGGCTACGCGCCGACCGGGCGCGCACGCACTTGCGTCACCGCCGACACTGCCCGGAGCAACCCATGTTCAACGACTCGCCTGCTCGGAAGCATCTACGCCCCAGCCAATCGTCGGAGATCCTCACAGCAGGATCCGCTCTGGCTGCATCGGGTGGAACAACGGGAGGATCTGCGCAGCTCCTGGCATCGTTGTTGGGACGTCGGATCGGCGGATGACGCACTCGAAGTATCACTAGATGCGGCCGGGCCGGACCTGCCGCACCTGAAATAACGGAAGGCACCAACAGTGTCACTGAATTTGGCAGATCTGTACGAGGGCGTAACGGACTTGATCTCGGACCGCACGGCAATCGTGTGCGACGGGCGTCGACGGACATACGCGGAACTCGACGAAGGCTCGAACCGCATCGCCCATCACCTCGCGAGTGTTGGCGTCGGACCGGGAGATCACGTCGCCTTGCACATGCGCAACAGCATCGAATACGTCGAGAGCCTGTTGGGCTGCCTCAAGATTCGCGCAGTGCCGATCAATGTCAACTACCGCTACGTCGATGCCGAGCTGACGTACCTCTACAACGACTCCATGGCGGTCGCACTCATCGTCGACGAGGAGTTTGCCGACACCGTCGCGTCGATCCTTCCCACAACGCCCGGCGTCAAGCATGTTGTCGTCGTCGGCGAGGCCGAGCTTGCCGGCGTCGACAGCATCAGTTACGACGTTGCAACGCAGGCGCAGTCGGCCAAGCGAGACTTCGGGCCGCGCAGCGAAGACGACCTCTTTGTCATCTACACCGGCGGCACGACGGGTATGCCCAAGGGCGTCATGTGGCGTCACGAGGATTTCTACTTCGCAGCGCTCACAGGTGGAAACCCGTTCGGCCCTCCGCACGTCAAGGCCGAAGATCTGTACGCCGCTGTGCCGCACGTCCCCGCGATGAACATGCTCAGCACTGCACCGCTGATGCACGGCGCGGCGTCCTACTCGTTGTTCACCGGATTCTTCATGGGCGCCAACGCAATTCTGATGGCGCGTTTCGACGCGAAGAAGACGCTCCAGCTTGCCGGGAGTGAAAAGGCTGTCTCCATCACCGTTGTCGGCGACGCGATGGCGCGCCCGCTCGCCGACGAATTGGCTGCGAACGCCGCGGAATACGACCTCAGCACGGTGGGCATGGTCTCGTCCGGCGGAGCGTTGTTCTCGCTCTCCCTGCGTGAGCAGTTGAAGTCGATTCTTCCGAACCTGATCATCCGCGACGGTTTCGGTTCGTCCGAGTCCGGCGTCGACGGCAACCTCGAGATCGGCGCGGACGGCTTGATGCGGATCGCCGCTCGCGACGAGACTCGTGTCGTGGACGATCGGATGCGTCCGCTCGAGCCCGGTTCACCCGAGACCGGGTACATCGCTCGTTCCGGTCACGTTCCGGTCGGATACTTCAACGATCCCGTGAAGACGGCAGCGACGTTCCCCGTCGTCGACGGCGTCCGCATGTCGGTTCTCGGCGACATCGGACGGGTCGAGGCCGACGGCTCGATCGTTCTGCTGGGGCGCGGTTCTCAGTGCATCAACACCGGTGGCGAGAAGGTGTACCCCGAAGAGGTCGAGCAGGCACTCAAGAGTCATCCGGCTGTTCTCGACGCCTTGGTTGCCGGAGTGCCGGACGACAAGTTCGGCGAGCGCGTGGCTGCGGTCATCACCACTCGTGACGGTTTCGCTGTCCCGGACCTCGCCGAGATCGGTGAGCATTGCGCGTCTCAGGTCGCGCGGTACAAGGTGCCTCGTACCGTCGTGAGCGTGTCGGAGATCCGTCGTTCTCCCAGTGGCAAGGCCGACTACCGCTGGGCCAAGGCAACTTTGACGGAAGCTAACTAGTTCGACGTCATCCAGCGCGTTTTGTGAGGGACGCGCTGGATGACGTTCGGGCAGAGCAAGAAGAGCTAGTTCGCCACCCCTGCGGCCAAGAGGGCGCGGGCTTCGGGGCGGCCGTCGAGGAGCGCGTTCGTACGCAATTCGACCTTCCAGACGCCGTCGTTCTTGACCAGTTCCCACCGGTTCGCGGTGATCCGGAGAACCTTGAATCCGGACGGGTTCTCGGGATCCTTGATGACGAGCTGCGAGTGGCAGGTTGCGACGGCTTTGTTGCCGTCGATGCGGATGTGCGCCGGCGTCATCATGTGCGCTGCGCCGTTCATGATCCAGTTCTGATGAGCGGCACTGCGCACCATGGCGCGGAGTTCGCCACGGCCGTGCATTGCTCCCGTGTCGACGTCGTAGACACCGTCCTCGAGCCACAGGTTTGCGACCTCGTCGGCAGATCCACTGTCGACGGCCGGGCTGTACGCGGTGAGCAGTTCGGTGATGGCCAGCTTGTCTTCGAGCAATTCGACTCGGGCAATCAGTGATTCGACCAGGGCAAGTGAGTTGCTCAGTGCGGTGGCGTCGGTCATCGGCATTCCTTACGTAGACGAAGTGGATCAATCAGGTGAAATCGATGCCCTCGGCGAGGGCGATGCGGTGAAGTTCCTCGAGTTGTTCCGCGAAGTGCTCAGCGCTCGACGCGCTGATCGACGTGCTGGCGATCGTGGCACCGGCGTCGCGGACTCGGGTCAGTGAGCGGACGACGCGTTCCGGGTCGCCGAGCGGATCGAAGGCTGCGCCAGTGGACAAGATGACGTCGAAGTTCTCGGGGAGCGGCGCTGCCGCGAGCATGTCCGCGAGCTCCGAGAGGCGCAGTCCGAAGGGAACCCAGCCGTCGCCATGGGTGAGTGCGCGGCGCAGTGAGCGCTTGGTGCGGCCACCGATCCAGAGAGGCACTCGTGGTTGGACGGCGTGCGGCTCGACAACAAATCCCGAGTAGTCGTAGAACTCGCCGTGGTACTCCGGGAGCGGAGTGGAGAGCGAGGTGCGCAGCGCTGCGAGGGCGTCGTCGGCGCGAGCTCCACGATCGGTGAACGGAGCGTTTATGAGATCGAATTCTTCTTTTAGCGTCCCGACTCCGAGGCCGAGGACAAGTCGCCCGTTGCTGACCCGATCCAGCGTTCCGTAGCGCTTCGCGATCTCCAGTGGGTGGTGGTATCCCAGCACGAGCACTTGAGTTGCGAGCCGAATAGTGCGTGTTCGAGCCGCAAGATATCCGAGTGTTGCGAGCGGATCCCAGTAGGTTCCGCCGCGTTCTCCGGCTATTTCTGTGGGAACTGCGATATGTTCACTGCAGGTCAGGTGGTGAAAACCGAGGCGATCAGCAGTTTCGGCGATCTGTGCGACCTCGTCGATCTCAGCCGTCGCTTCCCAGTCTGATCGGGTGCTGGGGTGCTGGATCAGTACCGGTGTGACGAGTCCGAGGTGCATCGAGCGTTTATAGCTGCGACGAGCAGTTCTGGCACAGAAATTTCCGGTGATCGGGATGAGATTGTCGGATTGGCTTTCCAGATACTGTGACCTGGGTTATAGTCACTAGAATCAATTCCAGTTTCCGGGAGGCGTCAATGACCATCGTTGAAATCAACGACACCATGACCACTGCTCAGCCGACCAGCGCTCAGGCTAAAAAGGATCTTCCGCCGTCGATGGTCGAGCGGATGACGCTGATTCTCGACGCCTTCGACGGACGCGCAGCACGGCTCACCCTGGAAGAGGTGGCGTGCCGCACGCAGTTGCCGCGCTCCACCGTCCACCGCATTCTCGATCAGCTCGTCAAGCTCGACTGGGTAGATCACGCATCGTTCGGCTACTGCCTCGGACGGCGTGCACTCGGCCTCGGTGGCGGCGACGGTGGCCACAGCCAGATTCGTGAAGCTGCTGCACCCCTCCTGCACGAACTGCACCTTCAGACCGGAATGGTTGTGCACCTCTCGGTGCTCGACGGCCGTGAAACTGTTTATCTCGACAAGGTCGGCGGCCGGTTTGCCGCTGCACTCCCGTCGCGCGTCGGTGGCCGGGTTCTTGCGCACTCCACCGCGGGCGGCAAGGCGATGCTCGCGTGGATCGATCCGGAGCGCGTCGACGCCTTGTTCGGCGCGACCCTTCCGCGCTGTACGGAGAACACCATCGCGGAGATCGGCATCTTGCATCAGGAACTCAACCGCATCCGTCAGCGCCGGGGCTTGGCCTTCGAGCGCGGTGAATCCGCTCGCGGCCTGGCATGCGTGGCAGCTGCGATTCGTGGGCATGAAGGCCCCGTCGGCAGCATTGCGTTGTGCGGCGACATGCGGACGGCTCAGCTCGAGCGAGTCGCCCCGTTGGTAGTGGACGCGGCCCGTGAGGTCTCGCGCTCGCTGTACCCCGAGCTGGGTGCGCCGCGTCGTGGTCGCAAGGCTCCTCCGATCCCGACAAACACCTTCTCGGCAGACACGATGGACCGACTTCTGGCGGCGTCCACCGAGCAGTGGATCTGAGTTTTCTTGCCCTTTCTGTCTCGCTGATCGGGACGGTTCGTAGCAGCTCAGCGGCGGTGATGGCACCGTTCCGGGTATGACGACTGAACTGAGCTACGAGGACACTCTGAAAGAGCTGCAGACCGATCTCGGTGTGCTTCGGTATCACGAGGCCGGCGACGGTCCGCCGCTGGTGCTGCTGCACGGATCAGGTCCCGGAGTCACCGGGTGGCGCAACTACCGCGGCGTTCTCGCGGACTTCGCCGAGCACTTCCACTGCTACGTTCTCGAGTTCCCCGGCTTCGGCGTCAGCGACCCGGGCGACGGCCATCCGATGATGATGGCTCAGGCTTCGGTCAGCGCGTTCCTCGACGGACTCGGTCTCGGTCCCGTCCACCTGATCGGCAACTCCATGGGCGGCATTGTCGCCACCAAGGTCGCGATCGACGAACCGCACCGCGTCAGCAAGCTCGTCACCATCGGTGGCATGGGCAAGAACACCTTCTCGCCCGGCCCCGGTGAAGGCATCAAGCTCCTCATGGAATTCACCGACAACCCCACCCGCGAAGCCCTGATTCGTTGGCTGCAGTCGATGGTCTTCGACCCGGCCGTTGTCACCGAGCAGCTCATCGAAGAGCGTTGGGCGCTCGCCACCGAGCCGACGACCCTCGAGATCGCACGCCGGATGTACAGCAGCAAGGCCATGGCCGCTATGGGCGCCGCCGCTGCTGCGTCGACGGATGTTCCGTACTGGGCACAGTTGAACAAGATCAAGGCTCCGACACTGCTCACCTGGGGTCGCGATGACCGCGTCAGCCCCGTCGACATGGCGATTCTGCCGATGCGCGACATTCCCAACGGTGAAGTGCACATCTTCCCCAGGTGCGGTCACTGGACGATGATCGAGGCCCGCGACGCCTGGGTCTCGGCAGTTCTGGCATTCCTTACCCGCCCGTAAGGGCCTTCGGCCCCGTGCGCCTTTCCGGCAGTTCCCACTACCAAAAAGGCGCACAGGGGCTGCTCCCACTCACCGGGAAGCATTTCTGCACTACCGATCCGCACCTGCCACGGTTTCACCAACAGATTTTCACCTCGCCAGATCTTCCAGGAGGACGCGATGCTCAGTGATACGCAGCGAGTTTTCCGCCGCAAGGTAGTTGGTGGGCAGGAAGACCAGTTGATCGACATCGCGCTTGGACTCGCCGCGAAGAAGTCTGCCTAGGCATTCGCCGGGTACCGAAACCAGAAAGCCGAGAAAACCATGGGACAGGTTCTAGACAACATCTCTCAGTTCGCCGACGAGATCCGCGCAGGCGGCGTCGAGGGCGACAAGATCATGCAGCTGTCGGACGGCAACGCGAAGCGTCTTCGCGATTCCGGCGTCATCCGCATGTTCCAGCCCAAGGAATTCGGTGGGCTCGAATCGCACCCGCGTGAGTTCGCCGAGACGGCAATGGCTATCGGCGCGATGGACGGCGCAACCGGCTGGGTCAGCGGCATCGTTGGCGTCCACCCGTGGGAGCTTGCATTCTTCGACAAGAAGGCACAGGAAGAGGTCTGGGGCGAGAACCCGGACACCTGGATGGCTTCCCCGTACGCACCGATGGGTGTTGCTCGTCCCGTCGACGGTGGCTACATCCTCAACGGTCGCTGGTCATTCTCCTCGGGAACGGATCACTGTGACTGGGTCATGATCGGCGCGATGGTCGGCGACGCCGAGGGCAAGCCCCTCATGCCGCCGAAGCACCTGCACGTCCTGCTGCCGCGTAGCGATTACGAAATCGACCAGGACAGCTGGAACGTCGTGGGCCTGCGAGGCACCGGTTCCAAGGACCTCATCATCAAGGATGCTTTTCTCCCCGCCTACCGCACCATCGACGCGTCCAAGGTGTACGACGGCAGCGCGTGGAAGGAAGCCGGCCGCACGGAGACCCTGTACAAGTTCCCGTTCTCCTGCATCTTCCCGCTCGGCATCACCTCCTCGTTGATCGGTATCGCCGAAGGCGCATTGGCCTGCAACATTGCAGCCCAGCGTGAGCGCGTCACAGTCAGTGGTGTCCCGATCAAGGAAGATCCGTACGTACTCTTCGCCATCGGCGAGGCTGCTGCGGAGATCGCGGCTTCGCGCGCGGCGATCCTCGAGACGGTCGACCGTTTCTGGGACATGACCGAAAAGGGCCAGGAAGTTTCGTTCGAACTTCGTTCCATCGGCCGACGCACTCAGACGGCTGCCGCGTGGCGTGCAGTGCGCGCAGTGGACGAGATCTTCGCTCGCTCCGGCGGCGGCGCCCTCCAGCTCAGCACTCCGATGCAGCGATTCTGGCGTGACGCGCACGCGGGTCTCTCGCATGCCATCCACGTGCCCGGATCGATCTTCCACGCGTCGACCCTGACGCAGCTCGGTGGCGAGCCGCAGGGCATCCACCGCTCGATGATCTAGTCCCACAAATACTTTCGAAGCAAGGACGGTTAGGCATGACTGAAATTCGGGGCCTGGGGTATCTCAGGATCCAAACGCAGGACGTGGCTCGCTGGCGCGAGCTCGTGGTTGACGGACTCGGTCTCGCGGTCGGCAGCGGCCCGGAACCCGACGGCCTCTACCTCCGTCTGGACGAGCGTCGCTCGCGACTGATCGTCCTTCCGGGTGAGTCGGACAAGGCGCTGGCAGTGGGCTGGGAAGTGCGAGATCAGTTCGCCCTCCAGCGCGTTCGCGAAGCGGTCGAGAAGGCCGGAGTCGAGGTCGAGGTTCTCTCCGAGACCGACGCCAGCTACCGCGACGCCGAGCAGGTCATCGCGTTCAACGATCCCAACGGAAACCGCGTCGAGGTCTTCTTCGGACCGGTTCTCGACCACAGCCCGTTGGTCACCCCGCACGGTGGACGCTTTGTCACCGGCGACCAGGGACTCGGCCACGTCGTGCTCCCCGTCACGGCCTTCGACGAAGCGCACACCTTCTATACCGAGGTTCTGGGCTTCCTGCCGCGCGGCTCCATTCGCCTCGGCGGCATCGACGCGCCGCCGCCGGCTCGCCGTGTCCGCTTCATGGGTGTCAACCAGCGTCACCACAGCCTGGCTCTGTGCCCCGCCCCGCCGGTCGACGAGCCTGGTCTGGTGCACCTGATGATGGAAGCCGAGACCCTCGACTCTGTCGGTCAGGCACTCGATCGTGTCGCCAAGCTCGGCTTCACGATCTCCTCGACCTTGGGGCGTCACACGAACGACAAGATGGTGTCGTTCTACGTGCGCGCTCCCGGTGGTTGGGACCTCGAATTCGGTTGCGAGGGAATGCTGGTCGACGAAGCGTTCTACACCGCTGAGGAAATCACAGCGGACAGCTACTGGGGCCACGACTGGTCCGCAAGCGAACCGCTTGCGGCCTTCACGCCCAAGAGCTAGTTTCACCCGGCAAAAGGCTCGGCCCCGACTTTCGCGTCGGGGCCGAGCCTTTTGTTGTCGGCGATCAGGAAGCTGCTGCAGCCAAACCGATTTCGAGGTCGGCGAGGATATCGTCGATTCCTTCGATTCCGACTGCCAGGCGGACGAGTCCCGGGGTAACGCCCGACGCGAGCTGCTCCTCGGGAGTGAGCTGCGAGTGCGTCGTCGACGCGGGATGGATGACCAGCGAGCGGACGTCACCGATGTTGGCGACGTGGCTGTGCAGAGTCAGGGCGTTGACGAACTTCTTACCCGCATCGACCCCACCGGCCAGCTCGAACGCCACGATCGCGCCGGTGCCCTTGGGCGCCAGCTGCTTTCCGCGCTCGTGCCACGGAGATGACGGCAGTCCGGCGTAGGCCACCGACGTAACCTCGGCGCGGCTGTCGAGGAACTCGGCCACCTTCTGCGCATTGGACACGTGGCGCTCGATACGCAGGCTCAACGTTTCGATGCCTTGCGAAATCAGGAACGCGTTGAACGGTGCGATTGCCGAACCGAGGTCGCGCAGAAGCTGAACGCGGGCCTTGAGAGCGTAAGCGGGCGCACCGAGGTCGGCAAAGGTGACGCCGTGGTAGCTGGGATCCGGGGTGGTGAAATTGGTGTGGCGACCCTGGGTCCAGTCGAAAGTTCCGCCGTCGATGATGACGCCGGCAATCGCGGTGCCATGTCCGCCAAGGTATTTGGTGGCGGAGTGTACGACGATGTCCGCGCCGTGCTTCAGCGGCTGAATGAGATACGGAGTTGCAACGGTGTTGTCCACGATCAGCGGGATGCCGTTCTCATGGGCAATCGCACTGATGCCGGGGATGTCGAACACGTCGTTCTTCGGGTTGGAGATGGTTTCGCCGTAGAACGCCTTGGTGTTCGGACGGATTGCGTCGCGCCAGTGATCGAGGTTGTCCGGGTCTTCGACGAAGTCGACGGTGATACCGAGCTTGGGCAGCGTGTAGTGGAAAAGGTTGTACGTGCCGCCGTACAGACGCGGGCTCGAGACGATGTGGTCACCGGCTTCGGCGAGGTTGAGGATCGCGAACGTCTCCGCAGCCTGACCGGACGCGACCAGTAGAGCCGCAACTCCGCCTTCGAGGGCAGCGATGCGCTGTTCGACTGCATCCTGCGTCGGGTTCATGATGCGGGTGTAGATGTTGCCGGGTTCGGCGAGGCCGAACAGCGCGGCGGCGTGGTCGGTGCTGTCGAAGACGTAGCTGGTGGTCTGGTAGATCGGCAGTGCCCGAGCATTGGTGGCGCTGTCGGGGCCCTGCCCGGCGTGGACCTGCTTGGTTTCGAACGACCAGTTGGCGGTCGGATCAATTTCGGCTGGGGTGTTCTCGCTCATGAATTCATACTCCGTAGTGAAGGTGATTGATGCGGGTCAGGCGGTTTCGACGACTGTATGCACTGGAACAGGATTGCGGGTGAGATCAAGCACGGGGCAATGGGCGTCGACCGTCTCCTGCAACTCCAGGTAGCGCTCACGCGATTCCGGGCCGGTCAGTGTGACAACCACACGAACCTCGGAAAAACCGGGGCGGACAGCGTCGTCGAATCCGAAGAAGCCGCGCACGTCGAGGTCGCCCTCGGCGCGTGCCGAGATGTCGTCGAGTCGGATGCCGAGCTTGTCCGCCCATACTCGATACGTCACCACCTGGCAGGACAGAAGTGAAGCGAGGTAGTACTCGACCGGATTGGCGGCAGTGTTCTCGCCGCCGAGGGCCGGCGGTTCGTCGACCTCGACGCTGTATTTGCCGAGCGTGACTGTGCTGGCAACGGCATCGTGGGCTTGCGCCGACGCCTTGAAGACGACATGAGCCTTGCCGGAGTCCTTGCCGATCGCGTCAGCGTTCGCGGCGACAACGGAACTCAAGTGTGAAACGGATGCGGTGGTCATGACAGAAAGATCCCCTGATCTGGGTGAGCATACGAATACCTTCCGCGGGCGGTGACCGCGGAAGTAGGTCCGATCAGAAGATCGGACACCCAGAGGTACAGACGTGCGCAAAATCGACATGGCGACGCCGCGTCAGCAGCGTGCGTGTCGTGTATGCGCCGAATCCCGTCACGCCAGTGACTGTAACCGGCTGGCAACCTTTCCCACCAGCCCTATAGGGAATCTGTCCCGAATGCTGGTTGCTCATGCGGTCGGGGCGTTGTTCCAACGTGGCACTCGGCGGTTGGCAAATGCGTCGAGTCCCTCGGCGATGTCCGGCGATTGCAGGATGTGATCGCGCGCCGTGTCGGTGACATTCCAGCCCTGCGAATCATCTTCGGTGTACAGGGCATTCACCGACTTCAAAGTCAGGCTCACCGAGGTGGGGGAGGATTCGCAGATTTCCGACGCCATAGCCAATGCTTCGTCGAGCGCCTTGCCCGGTTCGGTTACCGCATTGACGACGCCCAAATTCAGCGCGCGTTCGGGATCGAGTGTGCGGCCGGTAATCAAGAGTTCACGGGCAACGTTGAGAGGTAGTGCGCGTGGTGCCCGGAACAGGGCTCCCGACGTGGCGACCAATCCGCGGCGGGTCTCGGGAAGGCCGAATTGTGCTGTGCGAGAAGCAACAATCAAGTCGCAGGCCAGGGCGATTTCGAATCCGCCGCCCAATGCGTATCCCTCGACTGCTGCGATCAACGGCGTGTTGCGCTGTCGCCGGATGATGCCGTATTCGCCACCGCGCGGCATGCGAAGGTCGGCGCGCTCACGGATGTCGGTGCCGGCGCAGAAGACGGAGGTTGTGCCGGTGATGATGCCGACCCACAGCTCGGGATCGTCGTCGAGGAGGTCGAGTGCGGATTCGATGCCTTCGGCGGTTTCGCGGTTGATGGCGTTGCGACGTTCTTCGCGTTCGATCCGAACGATAAGTACTTTGCCCTGGCGTTCAGTGGTTACAGTCGACATAATTGGACTGTAGTCCATCTATATTCTTACGTACGCTGATTGCAAGGCCAAGGGCTGAGGAGGCGAGTCCGCGTGGTTTCGAAAGACGTGGTTTCCAAAGACATGGTTTCCAAACGCGAGCAGAACAAGCGCGACACCAACGATCGGTTGTTGTCCGCGTCCCGTGTTCTCTTCTCGGCGCAAGGATTTGCCAGCACTACCGTCGAGGATATCGCCGAACGGGCAGAAGTTTCGCGGGCTACTTTCTTCAATTATTTTCAGGGCAAGGATGCGGTTCTCGAAGCGCTGCACAGCGACCATCTGGATCGGCTGGCGTCAATGGTGGACAAGCTCATGGGTACGCCGATGTCCACGACGGATCGAATCGTCAAGCTCTTCGAGGATTTTGCACTGCAAGCGGTGAAGCATCCACGCTATTTGCGTATGGTGACAACGGAATTGGAACGCGACTTTGCCGCATCCGGTGCGGGAGCCGCCCACGACAAGCGGTTTCACGTGGAACTGTTGCGCATCGTCACGGCCGGTCTCGAGACCGGTGAAGTTCGAGCCGACTATCCACCGTTGTTCTTGGCGCAGATGATCGGTGGCGTCTACAGCACGCTGGTCAGGTTCTGGCGTCAGGATGCCGGCTACGATGTGGTGGCCGAATTCGATCGTGGCGCAAGGTTTGTCACGGATAGTATCGCTGCCCGCTAGGCGTGTGGTGTGGGCACCACCTGTAAGAGAATCGACTGTACGGCGCCGGACAGATACGTGGCTGCGCTCGCGTCGCCGGAGAAATGGCGAAGCAGACTCTGTTGGAACAGGCCGTCGAAAACTCCGTACATAGCGGCGGGCGTAATGGTGGGTTCGGTGTCGAGGAGCTCTGCGTAGCGGCTGACGATGCGCCAGATCATGTTTTCGAGGCTTTCATCGATCGCGGCCACATCCGCGCGGAAAGAATCCTCGAACAGAGACTGTGCTCGCAGGTCGTACCAGAGCCGGTGCATGGTCGCCTCGTTGATCATGGTCTCGGCCAAGATAGCGCCGAAGCCCGCTCGCAGCTCGTCGGGTGTCTGCGCAGTGGAGACTATGCCGTCGTAGCGGGTGACGCAACGCGCCTTGTAGTGGCGAACGCAGTGTGTGATCAGGTCGACTTTGTCGCTGAAGTAGTAGTGCAGGACGCCGTGGGAAAACTCGGAGTTCTGAGCGATTTCGCGCAGGCTGGTACGCGCATATCCGAGTTCGGCGAGCGTTTGCAACGCTGCTTCGGCCAGCTCGTCGCGGCGATCCGAGAACTTGTCGACCTGCCGACGTGAGACCTTGTCGGCATTGCTCGGGGAGGACTTTTTGGTTGTCCCACTTGCATTCTCGACGGTGGTAGTCACGGCGTTACGTCCTGTTCGTGCGATGTGTGCCATCAGTATGACCGGCTGCTGGAAACAGTGTAGTCCCTGCTCTTTGACGATCGTGTAACAAAATCTTGACAGTCGTCAAGATTTCTCTTGACACTCGTCCAAAGTTGAATACTCTGTGACTCACACCACTTGGCAGCGTCGCTGTGAACGGTGGCATCGCGAGATTCATTTCAGTCATGGAGGCAGTGAAAAATGAGCGTGTTTGATCTCGAGGGACGAAAAGCGCTGGTCACAGGCGGTGCCAAGGGTCTCGGTGCCGGAATGGCAGAGGCGTTGGCAAGGGCGGGAGCGTCGGTGATGATCGGCGACGTTCTCGAGGACGAGGGCCGGGCAACCGCGGAGGCCGTCGGTTCGGGCGGAGCCAAGACCGGCTTTGTGAAGCTGGACGTCACCGACGACGCCAACTGGGCTGACGCGGTCGCTGCCACGACGGAGACCCTGGGCGGTTTCGACATCCTCGTCAACAATGCGGGCATTGAAATCTCTTCGCTCGTGGTGGACCTGGACGCGGATGACATCCGCCGGATGTGTGAGGTGAACATCCTCGGCACCGCGCTCGGCACCAAACACGGTTTGCGCAGCATGCGGCCTGGTGGGATTGCCGGCGGCGGCGGTTCCATCATCAACATCTCGTCGGTTGCGGCCACTATTCCGTTTCCCGGAATCAGTGGGTACTCGGCCACCAAGTCCGCCGTCGACCGCTTTACCCGCGTTGCTGCGACGGAGTCCGGCAAACTCGGCTACGGAGTACGCGTGAACTGCGTCTATCCGGGACTTGTCGCGACGGAGATGGGGCTGGGTCTCGCGTCGGACATGGAGAAGCTCGGTTTGTGGCCGAGCGCGGAGGCGGCCGTTGGCGACGTCATCGGCCTTACGCCACTCGGACGTCTCGGTGAAGTGAACGACATGGCGGACGCCGTCGTCTTCCTGTCCTCGGATGCTGCCCGCTTCATTACCGGTATCGGCCTGCCCGTCGACGGCGGCATGGGTATGTAACCCACACAGTCTTTTTCGGCTCGACCCCAACTTCGAAAGGTTCAACCAACATGTCTGACAAGAAGCCAGTCGTCGTCTACGGCGTTTCCGGGTACACGGGACGCCTCGTGTGTGAATACCTGCGTGAGTTCAACATTCCGTTCATCGCCGCCGGCCGAGATGCCGCACGCATCCAGGAAGTGCTCGACAAGATCCCCGGCCTCGACACTGTTGATCACGAAGTGGTCGAGGTGGACCATACGGTAGAAGCATTGACCGAGTTGTTCACCGGCGCACAGGTAGTCAGCAACATGGTTGGCCCGTTCATCAAGTTGGGTGGCACCGTGGTCGAGGCAGCGCTCAATGCCGGCTGCCACTACATGGACACCACCGGTGAGCAGGACTGGGTTCTCGACGTCCAAGAGAAGTTCGGCGACAAGTACCAGGAGAAGGGCTTGTTGCTCTCACCTGGTATTGCGCAGATGTACACGACAGGTGAGATCGCTGCCAACATCGCGCTGGAGAATCCGGGCCTCGACACGCTCGATATTCTGGTGTTGTGGAAGGGCTTTCCCACGTACGCGTCCACCCAGACCATCTTCACGATCCTCAAAGCCAACTGGTACTACCTCGAGCAGAACAAGTACGTGCAGTGGGCGCCCGGTTCGACCTTCGACGTTGTTGTTCCGGGTCAGCACGAAACCGCTCTCGCTTTGCCGTGGGGCGGAACCTGCCATCCTGTGTGGTTCAAGAACGACCCGCGCGTATCCAACGTCAAGGCTGCGGGTGGCGTGTTCGACCGATCTGTGATGGAAGGTGTTGTTGCCACCCAGAAGATGGTGGAAGAGCAGATCAAGACGTTGCCCGCCGATCAGCAGGAGGCAGCGCTGGCGGAAATCGCCGGCTCTGTGCAGGCAGGCATGCCGCCCCGCGAAAACCCGCGCATCAACACGTCGATGGACTCGGTGTACGCATCCGGTCCGCTCGGACGTGCTCACGTCGTCATCCACGGCAACTGCAACTACAAGCAGACGGGCCTGCTGCAGGCGTACGCGGCTCACTCGCTGCTGCAACAGCCGCCCAAGCGTGCCGGGTTGGCGTCGGCGTGCCAGGCCTTCGGCCACCGTGAATTGCTCGGTGCGCTAAGGAGTTTCGGTTTGGTGCTGGAGCCGGAAATCACCGTCAACACCTAGACCACCATTCGATTCTGCCTGAGAGGCTCCCGCTATGCGTTTGACCGACTATCTCGACAAGGGAGCCTCTCTCGGTTCCACCGCGCCATGTTTGACGATGGGGGAGCGCACGCTCACCTACGGTGACGTTCAACAGTTCAGTCGCCGGTTTGCCTCATCCCTTGCAGCCTCCGGGATTGCCCCGGGAGACAAAGTGGCCATCCTGTCCGGCAATGATCCGATCTCGTTTTCATGCGTTTTCGGTATCAGCCGGGCGGGTGCGGTGTGGTGTCCGATCAATCCACGTAACGAGGCTGCGGAAAACCGTGACCTGTTGGATCTGTTCGACACTCGAGCCCTGTTCTTTCAGAAGTCGTATGCGCCTCTTGTCGATTCGATCCGGCAGGCGCTGCCGAAATTGGCGACGCTGGTCTGCATCGACGGTGAGACCGACTGGGCGCCGTCACTCGAGAAATGGCTCGGGGAGCAAGATTCGGAGGCGTCGCCGCCCGACGATGTGACCATGCTCGTCGGAACCGGCGGCACCACCGGGCGCCCCAAGGGTGTGATGCTGACCGGCCACAATATCGAGACGATGACAGCGATCACGTTGATGAGCTACCCGTTCGAAGGTCGTCCCGTGTATCTCGCGTTGGCGCCGTTGACACACGCGGCCGGGGTTCTCTGCTTTCCGATTATGGCGTTGGGTGGGGAGGTTGTCATCATGCCGAAACCCGATCTCGGTGCGTTCTTGGAGAACGTGCAGAAACATCGGGTCACGCACACATTCATGCCGCCGACGCTGATCTACATGCTGCTCGAGCATCCAGATCTGGCGGACACGGATCTTGGCTCGCTGCAATGCTTCTGGTACGGCGCAGCGCCCATCTCGCCGACCAGGCTGGGGGAGGCGATCGCCAAGATCGGGCCGGTCATGGCGCAACTGTTCGGCCAAAGCGAAGCGCCGATGATGATTTCCACGATGGCACCGAAGGACCATTTCGGCCCGGACGGTGCCATTGCAACCGAGCGGCTGTCCTCCGCCGGACGCCCGTCGCCTTTGGTCACCGTCGCAATCATGAACGACAAGGGGCAACTGCTCGGGCGCGGGGAACGCGGTGAGGTCGTGATTCGCAGTTCGCTGGTGATGGCGGGGTACTTCAAGAACCCCGAAGCCAGTGCGGAGGCATCGGCACACGGATGGCATCACACTGGTGATATCGGATATCTGGACGAGGACAACTTCCTGTTCATCGTCGACCGGGCGAAGGACATGATCATCACCGGGGGATTCAACGTCTATTCGGTGGAGGTCGAGCAGGCCCTCATGGCCTATCCGGGAATTCAGGACTGTGGGGTGATCGGCCTCCCTGACGACAAGTGGGGCGAGCGCGTTGTGGCTGTAGTGCAGCCGCATCAGGGAGCTGTCATCGACGGAGCCGAAGTCATGGCCTTTGTGAAGGCTCGCATCGGAAGCGTGAAGACACCGAAAGAGGTTGTCGTCTGGGAAGATCTGCCGCGGTCGAAAGTGGGGAAGGTGCTCAAGAACGAGATCAAGGGGGTGTTGCAGGGATAAGTCCGGGATGAGTCATTGACAGGTTAAGGGCATCTCCTTAAAGTTGAAGTGATCTGGTTCACTGTCGCTGTACTCGAGGGAGTCTGAAGATGGCCGTCCTGTTTCCCACCATGATCTTTCCGATTCCGACGGACCCATTGGCTGCGTATGGCCCGCTAGTGGCAAAACGGAATCCGGAAACGGTTGCACCAGAGCCGTATATCCATTTTGCGGTCAAGCCGCACACACCCACCATCGGTGCGGAAATCTCGGGGCTGCGGCTGAGTGGCGACCTGTCCGACGAGGTCATGGCCGAACTACGCCGCGCCTTGCTCGAGTGGAAGGTGCTGTTCTTTCGGGACCAGGACATCGACCGCGCGGAGCATCGTGCCTTCGCGGAACGATGGGGTTCACTGGAGCAGCATCCGTTCTTCAAATACACCCAGCCTGGTCAGACCGACATCGACGTCACGACGCTGGCCAAGGACGCAATGGTTGGGGGCGTCGAGAACAACTGGCACAACGATGTGACGTGGCACGAGCATCCGTCCTTTGCGGCAGTTCTTCGGGCCGTCGAAGTGCCGGAAGTTGGAGGCGACACGTTGTGGGCTGACACTGCTGCGGCGTACGACCTCTTGCCGCAGGACATCAAGGAACGCATCGAACACCTTGAAGCCGAGCATGATTGGATCAACGCGTTCGGAAAGTCGATGCCGGCCGAAGCGGTAGACATGCTGCGCCCCAAATTTCCGCCGGTTCGCCATCCGGTTGTGCGCGTTATTCCCGAGAGCGGCCGACGGGTCCTGTTCGTGAACATGACTTTCACGCAGCGGATCGTCGGCGTTTCGCAAGAGGAGTCGAACGAACTTCTCACCCTGCTGTACCGGCACGTCAACCGTCCGGAGTTCCAGGTCCGGTTGAAATGGGAGCCGAATACCGTTGCCTTCTGGGATAATCGGACGTGTCAGCACTATGCGTCGAGTGATTATTTTCCCGCGCGGCGCGTGATGGATCGGATCTCGATCGTCGGTGACCGGCCGGTTGGGATCGTGTAGCCGCCCGCCGAATTTCGGGTGTAGCAGGGGCAAGGTCACTCGTCACGTACTTGTGAGTTCATTCAAGAAAGTTGAACCGAGCCGTTCGTCAGGCGTTCACTGGGATCAATTGGGTATTTCCCGCCTTACGGGAGATCCGGAGCTCGGTGATACGCCGAAAGGAACGAAGATGAACAGGCTCGAAGGTAAGAATGTTGTGATCACGGGGGCGGCCAGCGGGATCGGGCGCGCTGCGGCAGGGTTGATGGCTGCAGAAGGTGCGAAGGTTCTGGTTGCCGATCTTGATGCGTCTCACGCGGAGGAGGCTGCTGCTTCGATTCGTGAATCAGGCGGTATTGCAGTAGGTTTCGGCGTCAATGTGATGGACGAAGATGCCGTCGCCGCGATGATCGACCGAGCAGTAGCCGAATTCGGCGGCATCGACGTGCTGTGTAATCACGTCGGTGGAAGCAATCCGCGCAAGGATCTTGATCTGCTTCGGATGGACTTGGACGAGTGGGATCGCGTCATGGCGCTCAATGCTCGCAGCACCGTTGTCGCGTCGCGGCTGGCGATTCCGCACATGATCAAGGCAGGCGGTGGGTCGATCGTGAACAACGCGTCGGTGGGCGGATTGATCGGTGACTCTTTGCAGTCGGCCTACGGCGCGGCCAAGGCTGCGGTGATCCGGCTGACTCAGTACATCGCAGTCCAGTACGGACCGAACGGTGTTCGGTGCAACGCCGTAGCGCCGGGTGCGATCATGACACCCGCACTCGTGGACAACATCCCGGCTGACGTCATCGAAGGAATGAAGCAGGCAAACGCTCTGCCGTACCTCGGGCAGCCGGAAGACATCGCGCACGCCATGGTCTACCTGGCCTCGGACGAGTCTCGCTACATGACGGGGCAGACCTTGGTGGTCGACGGCGGACTCACCAGCAAGAGTCCCCTCGCAACCGGTCGTTCGTCGATGTTGAGCTGAGTCAGCTCCGCCAACCGCTGGGGCCGGTGCCCAGAACCTCGATAGATCCCTGGCTGGCGTGGGAATGTTTGGTGCGGTGAGTCATTCGCCACGTTCCGTCGATCCGCGCCCACGAATCGTGGTAGTCGCCGAGGGTGAAGAAGTTCAGGTGAGCTTTGCTCCCGGTGCCAACATGCATGTCGCTGACATAGGAGCGGCTGGTGGCGAGATCGCCGACCACCTCGACCAGCACGTTGCCGATCAGATGTTGGGTGGGACCGCACTCGTCGAGGAACGAGCGGATGGAAGCCACCACCTCGGCAGGTCCGCGCAGAGTTCCGGTACCCAGTTCTGCCGTAGCGTCCGCAGTCATGATCCGGTGGAGTTCGTCCCAGTCCCGCGCATCCATGGCTCGGGCGAACTCGAAGATGGAGCGGGTGATCTCGCGTTCGTCGAGAAGAATCGTGATGTCGACGCTCATGCTGTGCGCCTTTCTTAACGTCGGGGGGTTAATAAAGGCGCACAGCAGAAGTCAGCGGTTGAGCAGCTTGCGCATCGCTTCGGCAGCGCCCTTGACCATCTTGTCGCGGGGGAAGCCGCTGCGCTTCTGAGCGCCCTCGTAGTTTCCTGCGGCAACCCAGATCGGGCCGTCGGCAAGGTGCTCGAGGCCTTCGCGTGCAACATCTTCGGGCTCGGCGACGTTCATGCCGGGGATGTCGAAGTTGAGACCGGCGCGAATCATAGCCGGTGTGCGCGTCACCCCGAGAATGAACTCGACGACGTGAACGCCGTACGGCTGGAGTTCGAGCCACAGGCTCTCGGCAAAGATGCGTCCGAATGCCTTGGACGCTGCGTAGATGCTCTGGTGCTCGGAACCCATGAATCCGGCCAGCGAACCGAGCAGCATGATGCCGCCGCGTCCGCGATCCTTCATCAATCCGCCGAAGTGGTGCGAGAGTTCGAGCTGCTTGTTGATGTTCAGCTCGATGACTCCGGCAAATCCCGTCAGATCACCGGTGACGAACTCGTGGCCGTAGCTGTTGGCGCCGGCGTTGAAGATGAGCAGGCCAACCTCGACGTCGTCGGTGACAGCCTTGATCTGATCGAGCGCGTCGGGAACCAGCAGATCCAGTGCAAGAGTGCGTACTTCGACGCCGTTGGCGCGTGCCTTGGCCGCGGTCTCCTCGAGCGGGCCCGGCTTGCGGGCGATGAGCACGAGGTTGATACCGAGCTTGCTGAGCTCGTCGGCGAACCCCGCGCCGACACCTTCGGAACCGCCGGCGATGACTGCCCACGGGCCGTAGTACTGAGGATCGATCATTACTACCTTCTTCGAAAGATGTTGGCTTGACTAATGAAACGGAGCGGGAACGGGTTCGCTGTCGTCGACGATCGGCTTGGGCACCGGCTCGTCGTTGAGGATCTCGAGCTCGCCTGCCGTTGCAGCGTTCACGATGGACGCGATCAAGGCGCCGCACTCCTTGCGAGGAGCGCCTGGGCGTCCCTCACGTTGCCCGAATTCACGTTCGTCGGCGATCTCGAGGCACTTGGCGCGGGCCTGGTCACTCCACTGAACGGTGGTGTGTTCCCAACTGTTCTTCTGGACCAGGACCTGCGCCTTGCACTCAGCGCACTGAAGAGGCTGCATCTTCGTCTGCCTTCTTCGCAGCGAGGTTGTCTTCGACTTCCTTCTGCCAGGCGGCGACGGGGCGTGCGGTGTCGAGTTCGAATTCGAAGCGTTCGGTCATCTCGGGTGCGATGTCCGCGACGTCGACGTAGAACTGCTCGTACCAGCGACGGAGCTGGTAGACCGGGCCGTCCTCTTCGCACAGGAGCGGGTTCTCGATGCGAGTCTTGTTCTTCCAGATCTCGACGTCCTGCTCGAAGCCCTTGGCGATGAACGTGCCGAAGTTCGCTGCCATCGCGTCGGCGGCTTCACCCTGGAAACGATCCGACTTCTTGACGATGATGCCGTACTGGAGCACGAACTTGTCTGCGCTGACCGGGTAGTGGCAGTTGATGAGTACCGAGTCGACGTTGTAGTCCTCGTACTCGTAGGTCAGGTCGTCGACCATGAAGGAGGGGCCGAAGTACGTGGCGACGGAGTTGCTGCCGACCATCTTCGGGGTGCCTGCTGCGTGCGGACGCATGTCCGAGCGAGCGACGCCGCGCATGTACTGCGTTGCGGCGTGGCCTTCGAAGACGTTCTTGAAGTACGTCGGGAAGGAGTAGTGCACGTAGAAGAAGTGCGCCATGTCGACGATGTTGTCGACGATTTCGCGGCAGTTGGTGTCGACGGTCGTGGTGTACCAGACCCAGTCGCTCCACTCGTCGCTGAGCGCGCCTTCGATGCGGGGGATGGCTACGTCGTCCGTCGGCGGGTTGCCCTCGGGGTCGTGCCAGACGAAGAGCATGCCGTCCTGGTCGAGGGTCTGCCATGCACGCGTCTTTGCGAGCGGGGGAACGCGGCGTGCGTACGGAATCTTCTGGCACTTGCCGTTGCCGCCCCAACGCCAATCGTGGAACGGACAGGCAATGGCGTCGCCCTTGATGGTGCCCTGGCTCAGGTCGCCACCCATGTGACGGCAGTACGCGTCGAGAATCTTGACGTTGCCTTCACTGTCGGCGAAGACGACGAGCTTGGTGCCGAACGCCTCGATGGAGTGCGGTTCGCCGTCCTTGAAGGACTCCGTGAGTCCAATGCAGTGCCATCCACGTGCAAAGCGAGTAGGTGCGGTTCCAGCTTGGATCTCGCGAACCTCGTCGTTGTCGGACTGATTGATCGTCACGATGAGTCCCGTCCTTTCCAGGGTCAATGTCAGACTGACGCTAGGTGAGCCGTGATGGGCGCTCTGGCCGTCGTCTCACTAGGCGGGACCAGTGTGTGACCGAGTCGAAGACGGCATCAGTCCCGGCCTCCGGGACTTCCGGTCAGCGGAATCGCGGAAGAAGATATCGTGACGGGGCATCCGCTATGTCTATTTGCCGATCCAGTTTCCGTTGATCGGTGCAAGGAGTGTCTTCCCATGGTCAACAAGGTTCTGAGCGCCGTTCGCGATCTGCTTCCCAAGATTGCCGAGCGAGCTCAGAAGGTGGACGACTCCAGGAAGATACCGGATCGAACCATTCGTGAGCTTGGCGATGCGGGTGTCTTCGCGATGCTGCAGCCCAAGCGCTACGGCGGCGCCGAGAGTGATCCCGTCCAGTTCTACGAAGTGGTTCGTGCGATTTCTGCAGCCTGCGGGTCGACCGGGTGGGTCGCCTCCGTCGTCGGCGTACATCCGTGGCATCTGGCCCTCTTCGACGACCGTGCCCAGGCAGATGTCTGGGGCGAGGACCAGTCGACGCTCATCTCGTCCGCCTATGCGCCGGTCGGTCGTCTGACGGCGGTGGAAGGCGGATACGAACTGTCCGGCAACTGGGGTTTTTCCTCAGGCTGTGAGCACGCCACCTGGGCTTTGCTTGGAGCGATGGTCGTGGGCATGGACGGGCGTCCGGTCGACTTCATGACTGTGTTGGTACCGCGCACGGATTACGAGATCCGTGACGTCTGGGACGTGGTGGGCATGCGCGGGACGGCGAGCAACGAAATAGTTGTGAAGAAGGCCTTTGTCCCCGAGCACCGGTTGAAGCGCAACTATGAGACGGCCCACTTGCAGGGACCCGGCCAGGCGGTCAATCCCGGTCCGCTGTACAAATTGCCCTTCGGAACTATCTTCACGTCGACGGTGGCAGCACCTTGCGTGGGAATTGTCGCCGGTTGCTACGAGGGTTACCTCGAAGTCATGCGCGAGCGTGTTCGGCTCAGCCTGGGCGGTGGACGGTTCAGCGAGGACCAGTTCGCTCAGGTGGCCGTGGCGCGGGCGTCGTCGGAGATCGATGCGGCGATTCTGCAGATGGATCGCAACGTCCGCGAGATGTACGAACTCGCCGCGGCCGGTAAGGAGCTGCCGCTCTCGATGCGGCTGCGTGCTCGGCGTGACCAGGTTCGCGCTACGGAGCGTTCGGTGGAAGCGATCGACATGCTGTTCAAGACGGCCGGCGGAAACTCGCTGTCGCGCGGCAACCCGATCGAGCGGGCGTGGCGTGACGTTCACGCGGGCAGCGTGCATGTGGCAAACGAACCGGAGCGGGCGCTGGCGCTGTACGGACGGGCAGCATTCGGTTTGCCGGTCGAAGACAATCTGATCTGACTGTCCCGGGTTCACAATGTGAGGTTGCGGGGTAACCTCCGCCCTGTGAGGTACACCTCCGAACTGATCATCGGGTCGATTGTCGATCTGGCTGGTGTTTCGCGGGCGAAAATGGTGCCCGCGAACAGGGTTGACGTTTTTGTCACCAGCGGGATGGGTGCGTCGCCCAGTTGGAGTGTGTTCTGCGCCGACGACGCCCTCGCCTTCACCGAGGAGCTTTCCGCGGTGGGTGATCTTCGGTTGAGGATCGCAGAATCAGACCTGCGTGCCGTGGGGGACGATGTGTCCTGGGCGCCTGCGACCCTGCACGAGTTGGACGGATCGATATCGGCGGTGTGCAGTCGAACGGCACTACGACGCACAGTCCAGACGCTTGCGCACGACAATCTCGAAGCTCGGGTGGGTCACGAAATCGAGTTCACACTCTTCGGCGGGGTTGTGGCCGAACAATGGTCAGCCTACGGACTCGGAGCTGCACTTGCGCAGGAGAGCTTTGTCAGGGATCTGTTGGTGAATGCCGAACGCGCCCAACTGAATATCGAACAGTTTCACGCGGAGTACGGCCTCGGACAGTTTGAGATCTCGCTGGCGCCGGCGTCACCGCTCGAAGCGGCAGACAGCGTGATCACAGCCCGAATTCTGATCTGCCGCACCGCCCGATCGCACGGAATGGCTGCATCGTTCTCGCCGATGCCCATCGTGGGTGGATCGGGAAACGGTGCACATCAGCATATTTCGTTGACTCGATCCGGCGAGTCGATCTTCTCCGGTGGAAGACAGGATTACGGGATGACCGCAGACGGTGCCGGTGCGGTGGGTGGCTTGCTCGCTTACCTCGCAGACCTGGGCGCGGTGTTGGCGTCGTCGCCGCTTTCGGGACTGAGGTTGCAGCCCGACACCTGGTCAGGTGCCTTCATCTGTTGGGGTCATGAAAACCGCGAGGCCGCAGTCCGATTCTGCGCCGAATCCATCGGAAATCCTCACGGCGCCAACGTCGAAGTGAAAGTGGTGGATGCCTCCGCGAATCCGTATCTTGCTACTGCCGTCATTCTCGGCGCCATGCATGCGGGTATTGCCGGTGCGCTGACACTGCCGCCGGAAGTGAGCGTCAATCCGTCAGGTCTGGCTGATGCACAGCGGGCGGCACTTTCGATTACGCGCATGCCGACCGAGATGGGCGAGATGCTGCAACGCCTGCGGCTGTCGGAAGTTGCGAAGAGTGTCCTCGGAGACACGATCATCGATGCAATGGTTGCCGTGAAAGCACTCGAAAAGTCACGGTGCTCGGAGTTGGACGAGTCGGTGCTCGTCGAGCGATTGCGATACGCCTGGAGTGCTTGACGGGGACCGATGAGCGTTCTAAATTTAAGTTGTTCCTTAATTAAGGAGTTGCTTAAATGAGCAATGAACTCGACGCGGTATTCGGGGCGTTGGCAGATCCCACCCGGCGTGCGATGCTGACGCGCTTGACCAGCGGTTCCATGACCGTGGGGGAATTGGCCGAGCCGTTCGAGATGAGTCGGCCGGCGATATCGCAGCATCTGAAGGTGCTCGAAAAGGCCGGATTGATCGAACGGACTGCTTCCGCGCAATGGCGCACCTGCACCCTGCGCGCCGAAGGTCTCAACGATGCAGCCGTCTGGGTCGAGGAACACCGTCGCGGTTGGAACGAGCGTTTCGATCTTCTCGACGAGCGACTCCGTGAACTGAAGAATCCCGAATTGAAGAAGGAGAAGGGCAATGAGTGAGCACAATGTCGATCAGACCGCAGAATTCACCATCATCCGAATCTTCGACGCACCACGTGAACTTCTCTGGCGCGCGTGGACCGACCCGGACGAGGCGGCGCGCTGGTGGCACCCGCGTGGTGTGAGGAGCCCCCGCGAGCACGTCGCCATCGACCCGCGCGTTGGTGGGACATACAGCTATTTGATGATCAACGACGAGGACGGCGCCGAATACCCGACAGGCGGAACGTATCTCGAAGTCGAAGAGCCGAAGCGGCTGGTCTTCACCTGGGGTAACCCGGAGGAGTCGGTCGAGAGTGCACCCCGCATCACTGTCACGTTGGTGGAGCAAGGGGACAAGACGGAAATGACGTTCCACCTGGTTGGTATCCCCGGATTCAAGGGCGATGGGAATGTGTACGACGGTTGGAACGAGGCCTTCGACATCTTCGAGGAGTTGATGACTGAATAGTCGCAATCGGGCCCTGTGTCCGGGTGCCGGTGATTGAATGGCGGAAAGCTCGCACTTCACCGATACCGCACTTCACCGATTTAAGGGGAGTCCAAGGCCATGGCGCGTGAGACGACCGTCGTACTCGACGGCTACACCTATTTCGAATGCCCACGTTGGCACGACGACCGCATCTGGGTATCGGATTTCTATAGCCACCAGGTGGTTTCGGCTCGCGAAGACGGAACGGATGTTCGCGTCGAGGCCGAAGTTCCCGGGCAGCCGTCGGGTCTCGGCTGGTTGCCGGACGGCAGGTTGCTTGTGGTGTCGATGCGCGATCAGAAGGTCCTTCGTCGCGAACCGGACGGGCAACTGGTCGTTCATGCGGACCTGTCGACGTATGTGAGCGGCAACGTCAACGACATGCTCGTCGACGCTCACGGCCGTGCGTACGTCGGCAACTTCGGGTTCGATCTGATGAATCTGGCGGCGGTGGAGACTGCGGATCTGCTGCGGGTCGATCCGGATGGCAGCGTGCATGTTGTGGCGCGGGATCTGCACTTTCCCAACGGCATGGCACTGACTTCCAGTGGGGAACTGCTGGTGGACGAGACCTTGGGCAATCGCATCAGTGTTTTCTCCGTCGCGGACGACGGTTCCCTGGGGGAGCGTCGTGATTGGGCGACGTTCGGCGGCGTGCCTGATGGTTCGACGATGGAGTCCACCATTTCCCAGATGGTGATCGCGCCCGACGGGTGCTGCATCGATGCGGACGATTCGATGTGGGTAGCCGACGCAATCGGTAGTCGGATACTTCATGTGGCGGCGGGATCTGGAGTGATCGACGAGATTCCCTTCGAAACCGGGGTGTTTGCCTGCGGGTTGGGTGGGGCAGACGGACGAACACTGTTTGTCTGTGCGGCACCGGATTTCAACGAGCACGCACGTAAGGTGGCAACGGAAGGAAAGTTGTTGTCGATACGTCTGGAGTAGTTGGATTCACATGGAATTAGTGACGTCGCTGCCTGCCGATACCCCGCTCCGGCACGTTGCGGAACGGGTGCGCCGCATCGAGGAACTCGGTTTCGACACCGTGCACATTTCGGAGACCGTTCGAGATCCGTTTGCCGTTGCGGCTCTGGCCATTGAGCACAGTTCCAGGCTCACCGTGCGGACGTCCATGGTGGTGGCGTTTGCGCGTAGTCCGATGCTGACGGCATTGGCGGCCTGGGATCTGGCGGACTTCTCCGGCGGCCGATTCCAGTTGGGTTTGGCAACTCAGGTGCGCGGAAACATCGTCGGACGGTATTCGATGCCGTGGACGGACCCTGTTGCGCAACTGCGCGATTACGTCGGCGCTGTTCGGGCGATATTCGAGGCTTTCCGATCCGGTAGTGCTCTCGACTACGAGGGCACACACTACACATTCAATCGGTTGCAGCCGTATTTCAATCCGGGGCCGATCGACGTCCCCGCACCCGAGATCTGGACGGGCGGGGTGAACGCGCGGATGTGCGCCCTGGCAGGCGAGGTTGCCGACGGTTTTGTTGCACATCCGACAAGTTCACATCCGAAAGTGCTCGGGGAGAAGATAATTCCGGCGCTCGAGTCCGGTGGTCGGAAACCTCGGATTGTCGCAGTTCCGAAGGTGATCACCGGGCGTGATGGCGCCGCAGTAGCTGCGGCCCGTGAGCCGGTACGCAAAGAGCTTGCGTTCCTGTACTCCACACCGGCCTACCGAATTGCGTTGGATGTACTGGGATCCCCTGAGGTCGGTGAGAAGTTGACGTCGATGGCGCGCTCTGGTGACTGGGCCGATCTGGCCGGCGTACTTACCGACGACGTTCTTGACGGGTTGATCACACAATGCACGTATTCAGAGTTGCCGGAAGTGCTGACTACGAAGTACGGAAGCATCTGTGACGGCGTTGCCTTGGCGATCCCGACGGATCCGGCCGACGATGAAGGTTTCCGAAGTATGTGCGCGGAGCTTCGAGCCGCGGAGTAATGCTGCTGCGGAGTGATCTCATCTCTTGCGGGTGATGCGCCGACGGTGTCGGCAGGCCAGATTGACTCCTGAGGGTTCTGAGACGAAGTCGGAGGAGACGTCATGTCCGGGCAGGAAAAACCAGCAACAGCATTCACCGCTGAGGTCAACCGCGCGGCGGTGGCTGATTACCCGATGTCGGATCGGGAAGATTTCGGCGACATCGATCGTGGATTCATCGCAGGCTGGAAAGACGACCAGGTCTTCAACGACAAGGGCGAACTGATCCACGATGGCCGGCCTCTCGAATACATCGCTGATGACAAGCAGGCGCCCGAGTCGGTGAATCCCAGTCTGTGGCGGCAATCGCAGTTGGTGAAGCGGTGCGGTCTGTACAAGGTTGTCGACGGTCTGTATCAAGTCCGATTCGCGGTCAACCTGACCATCGTCGACGCCCCTGACGGACTGGTCATCATCGACACCACCACCAGCGCTGATCTCGCCAAGGCAGGTCTTGAACTCTTCCGCCGTGAACTCGGCAACAACAAGCCGATCGTTGCAATCATCTATACCCACACCCATTTCGACCACTACGCGGGCGTCAAAGGACTTGTGGACGAGGCCGATGTGGTGGCGGGCAAGATCCCCATCATCGCCCCGGGCACCATCGAGTCGTTCAACAAGCACGCCATTGGTGAGAACGTCATCACCGGAAACGCGATGTCGCGTCGGATGGGATACACCTTCGGTTTGATTCTGCCGCAATGTGATTGCGGGCTGGTGACCGTTGGCCTGGGCTCTGGCGCTGACGGAATGAACATCCACATGACCTACATTCCGCCGACCGACGGCATCACCAAGACCGGTGAGGTACGCAATCTCGGCGGGTGGGATTTCGAGTTCCTCTACGCTCCCGACACCGAAGCACCGGAGGAGATGCACATCTGGATCCCGGCCATCAAAGCACTCACCTGTGCCGAGAACGCCAATCACTCGATGCACAACATCCAGACGATCCGCGGCGCACGCACCCGAGATGCGCGCAACTTCGCCAGGTACCTGGATGAGACCTTGGTGCGGTGGGGCGACGAGGTCGAAGTTCACCACGGTCCGCACACGTGGCCGGTATGGGGGAACGCCACGGTGGTGGAATTCCTTGAATCGCAACGGGACATGTACAAGTTCATTCACGATCAGGCGCTACGATTCGCGAACCAGGGCTACACGCCGCTCGAAGCTGCGGAGGTCGTCCGGCTACCGGAAGCCATCGGACAGAAGTGGTACAACCGCTACTACCACGGCGGACTGCACCACAACATCCGCGCGGTCTTCCACAAGGAATTGGGATTCTGGGACGGTGACCCGGCGACGATCTTGCCGTTGCTACCCGAGGATCACGCCAAGCGGCACGTCGACCTGATCGGACGAGAGAAGATACTTGCCGAGGGGCGCAGTGCTTTTGAAGCGGGCGACTATCGGTGGGCGGTGCAGCTACTCCATCACCTGGTCTTCGCCGATCCTGACGACGAGGAAGCGAAGAATTTGCAGGCGGACGCCTACGAACAACTCGGATACCAGCAGGAAGTCCCGCAGTATCGGTCGATCTTCCTCGCCACGGCGATGGAGCTACGCAACGGAGTGACGAGCGCCGGCCAGATCAACACCGACACCACCGACACAATTCTTGCGATGCCAATCGATCTGCTTTTCGACTATGCGGGTGTACATCTCATCGCCGAAAAGGCGGACGACGTCGACATTTCCGTCAACTTCAGTTTTGCTGACACAAAACAGGATTGGCACATGTGGGTGCGACGGGCGGTGTTGAACGCTCGGGCAGGGCACGTCCCGGATGCGCACCTGACGCTCAGCGGTCCCAAGCCTCTACTTGCGGGAATCCTGCTGAAACCGGGTGACGCATCAGCGATTCTCGACGGTGGGAAAGTAAGTGCAACAGGTGATCTGTCGGTTTTGAAGACCCTGGCCGAGGTGATGGATACCTTCGATCCGAATTTCGATATCGCCACGCCGTGAAACAAAGCAAGTGGGGCAGGCGGTACGACATCGCCTGCCCCACTTGCCTGTGTAGTGCTACTTCGCCATATCCTGGGCTGCTCGGTAGGAGAAGACCATGGCCGTACCCAGCGGGACGCCGGGGCCGGGGTAGAAGCGGCCGCTGAGCGACGCGCTCGTGTTGCCTGCTGCGTAGAGGCCGTCGATCACGGTACCGTCGGCGCGCAGAACGTGGCCGTCGATGTCGGTGACCAAGCCGCCCTTGGTGCCGAGGTCACTGAGAACGATGCGTGCCGCGTAGAACGGGCCGGTCTCGATTGCGGTGAGTGCTGCGTTGGCGCCGCCGTTGGGCGGGCAGAAGAACGCATCGTAGGGATCTTCGCCGCGGTGGAACTGCTCGTCGACACCCAATTTTGCTGCGTCGTTGAACTTTTCGACGGTGCTACGCAGCGCGTCAGCCGGGATGCCGGTCTTTTCTGCGAGCTCTTCGAGAGTGTCTGCAGCAACCCAGGTTCCAGCCTCGAGGTGCTTGGCGGGAGGGGTGTTGGGGATGCTGATCGCGGGCAATCCGCCGCGTTCACGGGAATCGAAGATCATGAACGACGGTACGGCAGAACCATTGTCGTTGTGCGCGTCCATCGCGCGGCCGAACTGGTCGTACGGCAGCGACTCGTTGAGGTAGCGCTCGCCGGCCTTGTCGACGACCAGGCCGCCGCGGACACCGACCATGAATGCGGCGCTGCCGTCGGGCTGCTCGACGCCGGGGCAGAACCAGGCCTGATCCAGCAGCGCTGTTGCGCCGCCGACAGCAACGCCGGCACTGATCGCGTCGCCGGTATTCGCGCCGAACGGGCCCATGCTCCAGATGGCCTTGCCCGGGGTGCCTGACTGCTCGCGCAACGTGTCGTTGCCTTCGATTCCACCGGCTGCCATGAGCACGCCACGGTTTGCCTTGATGCGCTGGGTTTCGCCACCGGATTCGACCTCGGCGCCGACAACGCGGCCGTCTTCGACGATCAAGGAGGTGAGAGTGGTTTCGGTGCGCAGATCGGCCTTGCCGGTGCTCTGAACGGCTGCGAGTAGACGGCCGATCAGTGCACGTCCGCCGATCATCTTGCCGGGCGCATGGCCCTGGCCGGTTCGGTCCTGATCGAGCTCGGGACGAACCAGTTCTGCGAGGTCGCCGATGTCAGCCGGGTCGAGATCGAGCGGGTTGATGGAGCGTCCCGTGTCCATCCGGCCTTCAGCCTTGTAGTAGTCGGGGAAAGCCCGGAACTCGAATTCGATGTTCGGGTTCTTCTCCAGTAGCGCGACGACAGCGGGGGCTGTGTCGACGTACGCGTCCTGGCGATCGGACTCGGAATCACCGAGCAGCGAGCGCAGGTAGGTGCGCGCGTTCTCGGTGGAATCGGGCAGGCCGGCACGTTCCTGGACCTGAGTTCCCGGCAGCCAGATGGAAGCTCCGGAGTACGACGACGTTCCGCCGAAGCGGTTGGTCTTTTCGATCACGATGGTGCTCAATCCGGCAGCTGCGGCGGTATAAGCACCGGTCAGCGCGCCGCCGCCGGAACCGACGACCAATACGTCGCACTCCGTGGTCCAGTCCTGCATCATTGCGTCCTAACTCGAAGAGGGTGGGGCCTATACGCAATACCCAGTGGCCCGCGTTGGCTATGTCAGGTCTCACTCAGCGGGCAATATGCCGACATGCGGGGATTGGGTGCGAGAATTGACTCGGTCGTCCGCGGCCGCTACACACTCACAGGATGATTAGGGGCGACGGTGCCGAGAATTGCCGAGGTCAGAGACGCGGCCGAGCCCAGTTCGGACGAGCAGCGGGCACGCCATGTCCGGATGTTGCAAGCTGCAGAAGAGCTGGCGACGGAGAAGGAACTTGCTCGCGTCCAGATGCACGAGGTCGCGAAGCGTGCCGGAGTCGCTATCGGGACGCTGTACCGCTACTTCCCGTCGAAAACTCACTTGTTCGTTGCCGTGATGGTCGAGCAGATCGATCAGATCGGCGACACCTTCACCAAGCATCAGGTGCAGTCGGCAAATCCGCAGGATGCTGTCTACGAAGTGTTGGTGCGCGCCACCCGTGGATTACTGCGTCGGCCGGCCCTCTCGACAGCGATGCTGCAATCAACCAGCACCGCCAACGTCGCAACAGTTCCCGATGCAGGCAAGATCGATCGGGGTTTTCGTCAGATCGTGTTGGATGCGGCGGGAATCGACAATCCCACCGAAGACGACAACACCGCATTGCGACTGCTGATGCAGCTGTGGTTCGGCGTGATTCAGTCCTGCCTCAACGGCAGGATCTCGATTCCCGACGCGGAGTACGACATCCGCAAGGGCTGCGATTTGCTTCTGGTCAATCTTTCGCGGCACTGACAGCGATTCGCCTCCGGGCGTTGAGCTTGTCTTATTCTCAAAATTGAAATGAATTCTAATTCAAGAACCGTACTGAACGTGGACCGCCGCGTTGCTCTACTTAAATAAATAGAATACATTGCAGAAAAGTGATAGGTGAGCCAGCTCACCAACCGATATCTCTACGAAGGAGCGCTCATCATGGGCCATGCAGTCATCGTCGAAGCCGCCCGCACACCGATCGGCCGTCGTCGCGGCGCGCTGGCGGGACTGCACCCCGCCGAGATTCTGGGAGCAGCGCAGCTCGGAGTTCTCGAACGGGCAGGCGTCGCCCCGGAAGACATCGGACAGATCATCGGCGGCTGTGTCACCCAGGCGGGCGAGCAGTCCAACAACGTCACGCGTCAGGCATGGCTGCACGCCGGACTGCCGTACAGCACCGCGGCAACCACCATCGACTGCGCCTGTGGATCTGCCCAGCAGGCAGTGCATTTGATTTCCGGCCTCATTTCCTCGGGTCAGATCTCAGCAGGTATCGGCTGTGGCGTCGAGGCTATGAGTCGTGTGTTCCTGGGCCAGGCAAATGCGCCCGGAACGGGAAACCCGTACCCGGACGACTGGACGATCGACATGGGCGACCAGTTCACCTCTGCGCAGCGAATTGCCGAGAAGCGTGGCATCACGCGCGCCGACGTCGACGCGTTCGGTCTCGAGTCGCAGCGCCGCGCAGCCCAGGCGTGGGCCGAAGGTCGCTTCGACCGTGAAATCGTGCCCGTCAAGGCTCCGGTCGTCACCAAGGAAGGTACGCCGACCGGCGAGATCGCTACGGTGACCCGTGACGGCGGCCTTCGCGAGACCACTGCGGAAGCGCTCGCCGGACTCAAGCCGGTCATCGAGGGTCATATCCACACCGCCGGCAACTCGTCGCAGATCAGCGACGGAGCCGCAGCAGTGCTGCTGATGAGTGAAGAGCGCGCGCAGGAACTGGGCCTCAAGCCCCGCGCGCGGATCATCGCATCCGGCATGGTCGGATCCGATCCCTTCTACCACCTGGACGGACCGATCGAGTCCACCCAGATGGTGCTCGACAAGGCCGGAATGACCCTGAACGACATCGATCTCGTCGAAATCAACGAGGCTTTTGCCTCCGTCGTCCTCTCCTGGGCGCAGGTCCACGGGGCAGACCTGTCCAAGGTCAACGTCAACGGCGGCGCAATTGCTCTGGGACACCCCGTCGGTTCCACCGGTGCTCGCCTGATCACGACGGCGCTGCACGAACTCGAGCGTTCCGACAAGTCCACGGCTCTGATCACGATGTGCGCCGGTGGAGCTCTCTCGACCGCCACCATCATCGAACGCATCTGATCCGTACTCACACTTTCGAATTGACGAGGTAGACATGACTATTGGATTGAGTGAAGAAGATCGCGACCTCCGCGATTCCGTACGGGGCTGGGCCGCGCGCCACGCAACGCCCGCCGTCATCCGCGAAGCTGTCGAGGCCAAGGTCGAGACCCGCCCGCAACTCTGGGACGGGCTTGCCGAGCAGGGCCTTCTGGGTCTGCACGTAGCCGAGGAATTCGGTGGCGCCGGATACGGATTGGTCGAACTTGCGATCGTCGTCGAGGAACTGGGGCGTTCGATGGTTCCCGGCCCGTTCCTGCCGACCGTGCTGGTCAGCGCAGTCCTCAGCGACGCCGGAGTCACCGCGCCGCTTGCCGGCCTGGTCGACGGCAGCACACTCGGAGCTGTTGCCGTGCAGCCCGGTTCGCTGAAGATCACCCGTGACGGTGACACCGCTACCCTCAGCGGAACGTCGAGCCACATCCTCGGCGGACATGTCGGCGACCAGTTCCTACTCGCCACGGACAGCGGTTTCGTTCTGCTCGGACGCGACCGGCTCGAGGTCACCGACTTGGCCAGCTACGACGTCGTGCGTCGTAATTCCGAGGTCACCGTCGACGGACTGGTGCTCACCGCCGCCGAGATCCTCGACATCGACAGCCAGCGTGTACTCGATATCGCCGCAACCCTGTTCGCGGCCGAGGCGTCGGGTCTGGCCGACTGGGCGGTGACCACTTCTGCCGACTATGCGAAGGTGCGTCAGCAGTTCGGGCGCCCGATCGGTCAGTTTCAGGGTGTCAAACACAAGGCTGCCCGGATGCTTGCTCTTGCCGAGCAGGCCCGTGTCTGTGCTTGGGACGCAGCGCGTGCGCTGACGCCCGCAAACGGAGTCGGTGCCGAAGAGGCTTCTCTCGCAGCAGCAGTCGCCGGAGCCACGGCCCTCGAAGCCGGTTTCTCCGTCACCCGTGACTGCATCCAGGTGCTCGGCGGAATCGGCTACACGTGGGAGCACGACGCGCACCTGTACCTGCGCCGCGCGCAGTCCCTGCGGATTCTGTTGGGCTCCACCGCTTCTTGGCGTCGCCGCGTCGCCGCGCTGACCATTGCCGGCGCCCGCCGCGTGCTCAGCATCGAATTGCCGCCGGAGGCCGAGGCGATCCGCGCCGATGTTCGCGCTGAACTCGCTCCGGCTCTCGAACTCGAAGGCGCCGCGCAGAAGACGTACCTCGCGGAAAAGGGCTACACCGCACCGCACTTCACGGCTCCGTGGGGCAAGTCCGCCGACGCCGTCAGCCAGCTCGTGATCGCCGAGGAACTGCGCGCGGCGAAGATCAAGCCGCACGACATGATCATCGGCAACTGGGTTATCCCGACGCTCATCGCGCACGGCAACGAAGAGCAGCTTGCCAAGTTCGTCCCACCGTCACTGCGCGGTGACATCGTCTGGTGCCAGCTCTTCTCCGAGCCGGGCGCAGGTTCCGACCTCGCAGCTCTGAGCACGAAGGCCACCAAGGTCGACGGTGGCTGGAAGTTGCAGGGCCAGAAGGTATGGACGTCGATGGCACGCGACGCGCACTGGGGCATCTGCCTCGCCCGCACCGACGCCGACGCCCCCAAGCACAAGGGCCTGTCCTACTTCCTCATCGACATCAAGAACAGCGGCCTCGACATTCGCCCGCTGCGCGAGATCACCGGTGAAGCACTGTTCAACGAAGTCTTCTTCGACGACGTCTTCGTTCCCGACAAGTGCCTCGTCGGCGGGCCGGGCGACGGCTGGAAGCTCGCTCGAACCACGCTGGCCAACGAGCGTGTCTCGCTGTCGAACGACTCCTCCCTGGGATCGGGCGGCGAGGCACTGCTGAGCCTGGTCGACGGACTGCCAGGCGGTATCGACGACGAGCAGCTGACGGTACTCGGAAAGGTGCTGTGTGACGCGCAGTCCGGCGGTTTGCTGGGTCTGCGGACCACGCTGCGCTCGCTGTCCGGTGCGCAGCCTGGTGCGGAGTCCTCCGTTGCGAAGCTCATCGGTGTCGAGCACATCCAGCAGGTGTGGGACGTGGCCATGGAGTGGGCCGGACCGAGTTCGCTACTGGGCGACCAGCATCGGATGTCTGCAACTCAGATGTTCCTGAACTCGCAGTGCATGTCCATCGCGGGTGGTACAACGAATGTTCAGCTCAACATCATCGGTGAGCGAATCCTGGGTCTACCTCGTGACCCCGAACCGGGAAAGTGATCTGCACATGAGCAATCGCACATTCGTCATCGGCGTGGGTATGACCAAGTTCGAGAAGATCGAGACCCGTGACTGGGAATACCCGGACATGGTGACCGAAGCTGTCACGAACGCACTCACCGATGCAGGGATCAGCTACGACCAGATCCAGCGCGCTGCAGTGGGTTACGTGTTCAACGCGTCGACAGCGGGCCAGCGTGCCCTGTACGAAACAGGTCTGTCCGGTATCCCGATTTTCAACGTCAACAACAACTGCGCCACCGGTTCGACGGCGCTGATGATGGCTCGCGAGTGGGTCCAGGCCGGACAAGCCGACTGTGCACTGGCCGTCGGGTTCGAGAAGATGACCAAGACGGCACTGACCGGCAACGGTGAGATGCCCAAGGTCACCACCTTGGACTCGCAGTTGAAGATCATGGTCGAGGATTACGGGTTCGCCCGCTCGCCGATGACAGCTCAGCTGTTCGGTAACGCTGCCGTCGAGCACATGCAGAAGTACGGCACCACGGTCGAACAGATCGCTGCCGTCGCGGTCAAGAATCACAAGCACTCGGTCAACAACCCGTATGCGCAGTTCCGTGACGAGTACACCCTCGAACAAGTGCTCGAGGACAAGATGATCCATGCGCCGCTGACACGTTCGCAGTGCTCGCCGACCTCGGACGGTGCCGGTGCTGCCGTCGTCGTGAGTGAGAAGTTCGTCCGTGAACACGGACTCGAGGACCGTGCGATCGAGATCGTCGCTCAGGCAATGACCACCGACACCGAGGCAGCGTTTGCCGAGAAGTCGATGATCGACGTGGTCGGCGCTCCGATGACGGCTGCGGCCGCCGAGCAGGTCTTTGCCGAAGCCGGCATCAGCATCGACGACGTCGATGTCATCGAACTGCACGACTGCTTTGCGATCAACGAGATCATCACCTACGAAGGTCTCGGAATGTGTGCGGCCGGTGAAGGCGGCAAGCTCGTCGAGTCCGGTGCCACGACGTACGGCGGCCAGTGGGTCGTCAATCCGTCTGGCGGCCTGATCTCGAAGGGCCACCCGCTAGGTGCCACCGGGTTGGCGCAGTGCGCCGAACTGACGTGGCAGCTCCGCGGTACCGCAGACGCCCGTCAGGTCGAGGGCGCTCGAATCGGATTGCAGCACAACCTCGGACTGGGCGGCGCGTGCGTCGTGACGGTCTACCGAGCCGGAACTTTGGAGAACTGATGGCTATCGATCTCGAGGTGGCATTGGCCGCCGAACCGACTGTGCGCGAAGCGTCATGGACTGACCGCGACGTCATGCTCTACCAGCTGGGCCTCGGAGCGGGAGTAAATGCTCTGGATCCTGCCGAGCTCACCTGGGTGTACGAAAAGGGTCTGAAGGTTCTTCCGACCTTCGCGATGGTTGCGGGTCAGGGCATTTCGGCAGGCGTACTGCCGCCCGCGGCGATGAACATGCCCGGCATCGACATCGATCTGCGCAAGATCCTGCACGGCGGACAGTCGCTGACCCTGCACGCGCCGATCCCGTCGACGGGTACTGCGCGCATCTCCACTCGCATTGCCGATGTGTGGGACAAGGGCAAGGCTGCCGTCATCGTGCTCGAGACTGCGGCCGCGGACTCCGACGGTAATCCGTTGTGGACCACCGGAATGCAAATCTGGGCCCGCGGTGAAGGTGGATTCGGTGGAGGCGCCGGTCCCGAAGTTGTTGCCGGAGTTCCCGATCGTGCGCCCGACGCCGTGCTCACCTCCGCAACCAGCTCGTCGCAGGCGTTGCTCTACCGGCTCAGTGCAGACATGAACCCGCTGCACGCTGATCCGGCATTCGCGAAGATGGCCGGCTTCGACGCACCGATCCTGCACGGCCTCGCGTCGTACGGCATCGTCTGCAAGGCCGTCGTGGACGGTGTGCTCGGCGGCGACCCCTCTCGGGTGAAGAACTACTCGGTGCGCTTTGCCGGTTCGTTGTTCCCGGGCGAATCCATCACCACGTCGGTGTGGCAGGACGGCAACACCTTGACGCTGGCTGCAACCTGCCCTGAGCGCGAGAACTCCCCGGTTCTCACGCACGCCACTATGGAGATCAACTGATGACCGTCGGAACCCACCCCACTGCCGCAACACATCCGGGCGGAACGGTTCTGACGTCGCCGCCGCAGGATGCTCCCATCGATCGGGCGACCGAGGCGGCGCGCAGGCTCATCGACGCGCTACAGCGCACTGACCGCGACAACGCAAACCTCGATCGAGTTGCCGAGGAACTCAACAGCATCGTCGCTCACCTCGAGCAGCATGCGCCCGAGGTCGAAGAGCGATTGATCGACATGTGGAACGGTGAAGGCGTCACTCGTCACGACCCGGTGACCGGTCGAGAAAACGCCATCGCACCGCCGGTGGTTCTCGAAGGACTCGAAGACGGTTCGGTGCAGGGCGTTGTCACGTTGACATTGCCGTACCAGGGCCCTCCCGGCCACGTGCATGGTGGCGTGTCGGCGATGCTGCTCGATCACGTCCTCGGTGTCGCGAACGCTTGGGGTGGAACAGCCGGTATGACAGCACAATTGAGCACGCGCTATCACCGTCCGACCCCGTTGTTCGTGCCCTTGACCATCAGCGGCAAGTTCATCTCCAAAGAAGGCCGCAAGGTTCACACGGTGGGCGAGATCAGGACGCCCGACGGTGAAGTGTGCGTTTCGGTCGAGGGTCTGTTCATCGACAAGACAATTCCGCGCCCCAGGTAGGGGTTCTGACGAAGGAGGAACCCCAGTGGGGAAGCTCGACGGACGCGTAGCTGTTGTGACCGGCGCCGGCATGGGCATCGGACGTGGTGTGGCAGGTGCCTTCGCGCGTGAAGGCGCGTCGGTGCTGGTTGCCGAGATCGACGAGGCGGCCGGCCTCGAAACAGCCCAGTGGTTGCGCGACGAGTGGGGCGCGGAAGCAGAATTCATCCGCACCGACGTCACCGACAAAGCTCAGGTTCTTGCCATGGTCGACAAGGCCGTCGAGCGGTTCGGACGCCTTGACATCCTGGTCAACAATGCTTGGCGGACTTTCGGTTTCGCTCGGCTGGAGAAGATGACGGACGAGCAGTTGCGCGGCGGTTTCGACATGGCAGTGATGGCCGCTTTCTGGGCCATGCAGGCGGCGCTGCCGGAACTCGAGCGTCACGGCACCGGCCGCGTGATCAACATGTGCAGCCTCAACGGCGTGAACGCTCACATGTACTCGGTGCAGTACAACGCGGCCAAGGAAGCGCTGCGGACACTGACTCGCACTGCTGCCCGCGAGTGGGCTCCCAAGCACGTGAACTGCAACGTCATCTGCCCCGGTGCGCAGAGTGCGGCGTATAAGCGTGTTGCCGAAGCTAATCCGGAGAACGTGGCCGTCATGGCCGCGCAGAATCCGATGGGGCGGATCGGCGATCCCCTCGACGATATCGGCCCCGTTGCAGCCTTCCTGGCAAGTGACGACAGTCGTTATGTCACCGGCAATACCCTCTTCGTCGACGGTGGTGGGCACATCAACGGTGTGCAGTGGGCGCCTACCGTGGACTGACTTTCGCCTCCATAGACACATGTGGCTCGACGCTGATTCAGCGTCGAGCCACTGTGCGTTTGTAGGCCTTGTCCCGTTCCTGCATCGAGTACCCGAAACAAACCACGTCCTTGACAGCGCCTCGTGGCTCACCGATAGTAGTCAAACGAACGATCGCTAACCTGTCGATTGCAGGTTGAGGCTTCACGGCGTTGCAGTGGCGTCTGCGATCGATCGCTCAGGCTATTCTTCCGAGCTGAAAGTACCGAGGCAGACATGGAAATCGAGCATTCGACTCTGTTCATCGACGGTGAGTGGGCAAAGCCGGCGACTGGTGGTGCGATTCAGGTATTCTCGCCAACTACCGAACAGTTGTTTGGCATCTTTCCGGAATCCTCGACGGCAGATGTCGACTCGGCCGTCGCTGCCGCAGGCCGTGCACTGCGCTCCTCGGAGTGGGCAAACCTGGACGGATCCGATCGCGCCGCGATTCTCGACAGGTTCGCGGATGCCGTCGAACGGCGATCGGAGGAGCGTGCTTCGCTGGTCAGCCGGCAGAACGGTATGCCGATCACTCTCGCCCGGTTTGCTGAGGGGGACGCCCCGGTGCAGCTGCTGCGCTACTACTCCGATCTGATTCGTTCGTCGTCGGTCGAAGAAGTGCGTCAGAGTCTCTCCAGTGCCGGTACGACGATCGTTCGCAAGGAACCGGTCGGCGTCGTGGCTGCGATCGCGCCGTGGAATTACCCGGCGATCCTGTCGATGTTCAAGATCGCTCCTGCACTGGCCGCCGGTTGCACGGTGGTGCTCAAGCCTTCTCCCGAAACGACACTCGACTCCTACCTCCTGGCGGAAGCAGCCGTCGAAGCCGGCTTGCCTGCCGGCGTTCTCAACATCGTGACAGGCGGCCCCGATGTCGGTCAGTATTTGGTTGCCCACCCTGGCGTCGCCAAGGTTGCGTTCACCGGTTCGACGCCTGCCGGTAGGCACATCGGTCGGGTCTGTGGTGAACTTCTGCGTCCCGTCACCCTCGAACTCGGCGGAAAGTCAGCCGCGTTGATCCTCGACGATGCTGATATCGAAACGACCGTGGCAGGCCTGGCCACGGCGTCTCTGCTGAACAGTGGTCAGACGTGCTACATGTCGACGCGAATTCTTGCACCGGCCAATCGGTATTCCGAATTCCTCGATGCGGTGACTGCAATGGCGGCGTCGCTGCCGATCGGTGACCCCGCTGATGCCGGTACCTTTGTCGGCCCCTTGGTCAGCGAGCGTCAGTACAAGCGAGTTCTGTCGATGATCGACGCGGGAAGTGCCGAGGGCGCAACGGTCACGACAGGTGGCAAGCGTCCTGCGCACCTCGATCGTGGATGGTTCGTCGAGCCGACAGTATTCGGCAATCTCGGCAACGACGCGAACATCGCGAAGGACGAAGTGTTCGGGCCGGTTCTGACCGTGATCCCCTACAGCGACGAAGCCGACGCCATCGCGTTGGCGAATGATTCCGAGTACGGCCTCGGCGGCACGGTGTGGACTGCCGACCGCGATCGAGGGATCGACGTGGCCCGGAAGGTGGAAACAGGTTCCTTCGGTGTGAATACCTATGGCCTGGACTGGGGTTCGCCCTTCGGCGGCGTCAAGGCGAGTGGGGTAGGCCGTGAATTGGGGCCGGAAGGGCTCGCGTCGTACTACAGCCTCAAATCGATCTTCCTGCCGGAGTAGCACTGCTCGAATGCCCCGGAGTGCGGAACTCCGGGGCTGCGGTTGTCTATCGGCCGGCCGCCGAGATACCGGCTCTGCGGCCGAAGAAGGTGCCGTCTCCCAACGAGGTTCCGCTGATGTATCCCCAAGAATGCAGGTCTGATGTTGCTCGGCCGGCCGCGAACAGTCCAGGGATAGCTTCCCCGTCCAGATTGAGGACCCTGCCGTCGACAGTGGTCCACAGACCGCCGGTGGTAAACACCTCGGCACCGCCCCCATTCGATGCGCCAAGCTCGGGAGGCGCCATCCCGCGTCGAACATCAATTGCCGCGTAAGGAGATTGGAGCGGACGCAACCATCGCGCAGATTTGTGGAAGTACGGGTCGACTCCATCTGCTGCATGCTTGTTGTACTCACCGATCGTGGTGACCAACGCTCCTGCGGGCATCCCGATTTCTTCCTCGAGTTCTTCGAGGGTTTCGGCCACATAGTGAGGCTGCACCCCCCAACGTTCTACTTCGGGGACTTCTTCGTACGCCTGCTCATCGAGGATTACCCAGACATCGAGACCGTGTCGGTACAACGCAGCCTGCCCAACCAAGCCGGGATATACATCCTCGTTGATGAAGCGTTGCCCCACGTTGTTGACGATCATGCCGCGCACCATCATTGCGGGAACCAGCGTGATTCCCACCTGGCCGGCAGACATGTGTTTGACGGCAGCTCCGACTGCCTGGGCGATAACGATGCCCCGACCGTCGTCGCCACCATCACTATTCACGCCCAATCCCACAAGTTGTGGTGCGTGTTGAGCCACCATCTCGGCATTGTCGGCGAAGCCACCTGTGGTGAGAACAACCCCGCGTCGCGCGCGGTAGGTGACCGTCTTGCCGAAACTACGTGCACTGACCCCAACGACGCGAATGCCGTCCATGATGAGGCGGGTGGCGTATGTATCGGTGTGTACGCCGATATTGCGGGCAGCCACCTGTTCGGAGAGTTTTGCCATCAGCACCTTGCCGCCGAAGCCATCGGCGGTGACGCGGTGACCACGCGGAGCTGGTTTGGCGAGTTCGTCGTAAGGCCAGCTGTTTTCGCCCAGCCACATCAAACCGTCATCAGTGGGTGGCACCCACGTAGGAGAATCCCACAACGACGGTTTGAACGGCACACCGTGATCGACCAGCCACTGGTAGTGCTCCAAACTGCCATGGGCGTAGGCATCGATTTTCTCTTTGTCTGCGTCCGGCCCGAGCGCAGCCATGAGGTACGCCGCCATATCTTCGGGAGTATCGGAGAATCCGCATGCACGCTGAGTTTCGGTGCCGCCGCCGAGATAGATTTCGCCACCGGACAGTGCGGACGACCCGCCTCCACCGCTTGCCCGTTCGAGCAGAATCACGTCACTGCCACGAGCGCAGGCCTCCAACGCTGCCGCTGCACCCGCGCAGCCGTATCCGACGACGAGGACTTCGGTTTCGTGGTCGAAATTCTCTACATCGTGGATATTCAGTGGGGCTACGGGATGGCGCGCACTCATAGAAGATCTCCAGTTCAGTTGTGTTTTCCGCACGCTACGGTCGCTCGTAGTGCTGGTGAAGTGCTTGTGCCATCCAGCGGGAGATGTCGGGTCTGAGTAGATAGCTCGGCAGCCAGTCGGCTGACTCGCTGAGGCCCGGCGACGTATCCTGAATCCAGAAATCGAGAACTCCGTATTGAAGAGACGAGGCTCGGGATGTCCGATTGGGTGAAGAAGATCGAGGCCGAGGCCAAAGGTCTGCTAGCCGAGGCAGAAGAAGAGCTGACGGTGTTGGAGGGCGTCGACACCATCGATCCTCTTGCCGAGCAGGATGAAGACACGCCCACCTCGGAATGAGCGTTGTAGATCAGTCGCGACCAAGCCGGAACAAGTTCGCAGAACGCCTGTTGATCCTGGCCGACACCAACCAGGCGCTGGCCGGGTTTGCCTCAGCGGTCTGTGGTTCGTCGTGTGGCCGCTGAGCGGCAGAACTCGATTACGGTGAGGTTCATTGTGTCGGAAATTGGACGAAATCGTCCGTCGGATTGACTTGGAGTCGTCGAATGAACTCGGCCAATCCGATTCGCTTCACAATTTCGTAGACGCGTCTGAAGCCGACGCCGTAGAGATCAGGTCGACGAGAAATCGATCTGCATTCGGCTCGTGCCTCAACGGTCGCGACATCGTGATAAAGGTATGCATACGACGCGAGCTCGGCAAACCCCTCACTCAGGACGAGCGGAACATCGAACAGACACTGATGGGCCATGAAGGCATGGCCGAACTCATGCGCGACCGTCGCTCGGCATTGAATATCGGGGAGTCCCATACGGACTGTGATCTCTACGTTTGTCGGCTGGGTTGTGCCGTGGAAGTACTCGATTTCGGTGACTCCGTGGTGGTGCGGCCCGTTGTTCAAGCCCTTCGAAGCCAGTCGGCGGGAATCCGCCAATGTGATTCGCACCGGTGTGGGGACGGCTAGTTCGCGCTTCGTCATCGATCGACTGACGTCGGTGATAATCGTCCGCGCCGCAGCCGGGGTGCGTATCGCGGTAAGTGCGCATCTCCTGCAGTAGCGGAAATTGTCAAATTTCCACGAAGAGGGGATACCGCAGAAGCTGCAGGCAGGATCGGTTCGGTGCTTTTCGTAGAAACGAGCATTTCCTATTTGATAATAGTTGCCGCGCAGCATATTTCCACATTCTCCGCAGATCGGCTCGTTGGTCATCGTCTGCTTCTCGGTCGGCGGATTCAGCGACCGACTTGTTCCAGTGCCGCCGCAATTTTTTGCAGACTACTCTGGAGTTGTCGGAGGTTGGTTGACATGGCCCGGGATTGTGCACTTGCTGCACGCACGATTTCGTCAACTTGGTGCTTGTTGGCGACAGCGAAGTGGGTGGCCTGGTATCGCTTGTCGAGACGTTGCGCTATGGACTCGATATCGGCGGCGGCGGCTTTCGCTTCCTGCGCGAGTTTGCGAAGTTCGGCTGGATCGCCTGTAACGGACATGTGTCGACTCCATTTCACTGTGGTTCGAGTAGTGCTGTGGCACGGTGTAGTTCCATGTTCAGGTGTTCGAGTTCATTATGCAGCGCAAGCATTTTCGATCGTAGGTCGTTCTCTACGACGTCCTGGAATCGGGCGCGAGATGCATCTTGGTACCCTTGCGCACTTTCTCGCAGCATCGTGGTCATACGATTCGACAGTTCGTCGACTAATGCGAGAGCGCCACCGGTGTAGTCCATTTCAGCCGCCCAGTATCAGTGCGGGCACATGGCTTCTGCCGGTATGGGCAGCCACCCAGATTCGATGCTGTCCGTTGCCCACTGTCAATCGGCCGCTGCCGTCGCGCTCGAGACGAATCGCCTCCGAGTGGTTGTCGAGGAAATTGTTGTAGGTCATCGATAATGAACGGGTACCGACAGCGCCGGTTCTGCGGTCTATTTCGGCAAAGTAGTTGGCGTCCGCTCCGTTTGCTATCGCGGGAATTACGACTGTAAACAGGGCTTCGAACGCTGCGTCGAGATCCTGAACCGAGTATCCCTTCTTGAAGTCTTCGATGCTGCGCACAGTGCTGTGCGTGACATCGATCAATGAGATCGGCACCATCGCGTAGTTGGGTTTCATTCCTGGAGCGATGTAGATGGAATCATGTGGCAGTGAAGAATTCAGCGCCGGTGCGGTGATGCCGACCTGAGGTGCGCTATTTAGCGGTACCGAAGTCGCTTGGACTTTAATCCCGCGTATTCCTTCCAGCTTTCGCATGAGGTGTTGGTCGAGTTTTTCGGTGATTTCTATTGATTGGCGGGCTAGTCTCGCAGCGTTGGTGCGAAACCGCAGTAATGCTTCCTCCGCGATCCTGACTGCCAGTTCCGCTTCAGCATGCTCGTGGGCGGCCCGTCGGCAGCGCAACGTCAGCTCAAGGCAATCAACTGAGTCCGACATCAGGCAAGAATCGAGCGCCACTTGGGCTTGGTCGAGAATATTTCTGCGCTGAGCGCGAACCCGGTGACATCGTTCGAGTACTCGAGTCGCACTGTGAACTGCTGAGTTTATTCCGTGGATGAGGTGTGGCGGGACCACTCGCACATCGGTTCGGAGCTTTTCGATGACGGACAACTCCAGTACCACCTTCATCGCGTCAACTTTCGCCATGCGCGGTCCGGAAAGGCTGCGAACGGAATAGTTCGATGTCGGGTTCCGCTGGTCGAGATGTAGAGCACCTCGCGGTCGCTGAGTTTGGATGCTTGATAGTCTCCGGTGAGACTCATTGAGTCTTCCGCTGATATGCGACTGACTACTTTCGCCCCGAACAAGTCCATTGAGTAGCCGACCACGCGTTCGGCGGAGATCCGTGATTCCGCAGTAGCAACTATGTGTATGCCGTGTGACGCGCAATCGGAGAGCAAAGCCTGGAATCGGTCGGCAAGCGCGTTTCCGCTTGTAGTTCTGAGCGCCAGTGCACCCTGTAGATGGGTGAGTATCAAAAGACGGGGTTCGGCGCGCTCGAGGCCGGCCCGTCGGAGGTCCAGGATCCTCTCGAGATCGATCATGACAAGTTCGAGCATGCCGCTCCGGCAGAATCTTTGGTTCGGTTCAGCGGAGATACTCGTTCGTATCATCTCCAGATTTCGGTGAAGGAGCGACGATGGTGTTGTGAAGTCGACAAGGTCGAATGCGATTTTGGAGCGAAGCGCTGTTGCAAGGAGTGGGCCGAGAAGACGCGCCGTGCCCGATGACGTACCCGTGTCGAGGTCTGTGCCGACGACCAAAAGGAGGTTTCCGAAAGGTTCGTTGTCCAATCTGATGGTTTGTGAGGATTCAAGCCCATAGTGAATCGACATCGGAACTTTCACTCCAGATTGTGTCCGTCCCCGTCCGAACTTCGAGATGACATCGGGGCTCGGATATGTTTTCCCTCCGAAGTCGACTACTTTGGGAACAGGACTGAACTTGTACCTCTTTGAGGCCAATTCGGCTGCGGTCTTTGCAGATTGGTTGACAGTCGCGGAAGTCTCATGGGTTACTTGAATGGTGTCCGCGTCGCTCGAGTCCACGCCGCGCTGAAGTATCGCCTGGCCTGCGCGGGTCAGTGATACGGCGTGGCCGCGCTTGTCACCGAGTATCTTGCGTGAGTCGTCGTCTCCCATGGGCAGCGCGATTCGAGTCACGATGAGGTCGACGCTCTTCGGTAGGTGTGTGATTCCTTGTAAAGTCTGTGTCGCGAGGACGGGGTGAATGCCGAACGCGCGCGATTCTCGGATGAGACGGTCCAGAACGTTTGATGCCCGAACTGAAGTCGAATCGTCCCCAGTGTTCAGCAGTTTTTGGAACTCGTCGATGATGACGACGATCCTGGCCATCGCATGTCCTGAGGTTGCGAGATACTCGTCGATGTTCTTAGCTCCCGCAGCGCGAAAGACATCACCACGACTCTTCATTTCTGCCAGCAAATTCTCGAGGATACCGATCGTGCAATCTGGTTCCGAGTCGAGCGTGATCACTGCTGCGTGCGGTACCGATTGTTTTGCGTATACGGAGAACTCCACACCCTCTTTAGGATCGAGCAGATAGATACGTACTGCGCTCGGTGGGTAATTTCTGATGATTCCGCATATGAGTGCGTGTAAGAAGACAGACTTTCCGCTGCCTGGTCGGCCGCCGATCAATGCTGCACTGCTTGCGCCGGAGGTTCCTAGGTCGATCGTCGCGACATCCCGGTCTCCTTTACGGCCGACCGCGACGGAAATCCCTTTTGCGGCTGACTGTTTCCACCACGTCGAAGGATCAGATGGTGTGGCAACACTCGCCGCAGACCCGTTGGCTGTGCCGATTGATGCTGCCAAGTTGGCGACCCTGTCAGGGGTAACACTCACTCCTGGTGCGGCTGCGACATCACGGTCCAGTTTGCGGACAACAGAGGATGCTGCGGCGAGAATGTCATCGATACTCTGGGCAGCAGGTTTCCAACGAAAACGAGGAGTTCGCTCCAGAAGACTGTGCGATTGGTTAGATCGCAGGCTCTCCAAAACGCTATGCGGGTATCCCCCACCGGATTGCTTGACCTGCGGAATGCTCGATTTGAGTAGTGCTGGCCACGTCATTGGAGTTTCGGCGTACTCGACGTCACCGAGCAAGAGGGGAAGTCCGACGGGGTGAGCTGGCGCAGTTGAACTCCACTGATCTCGGTAGGAGGATTGCTTACGGTTCGACACATGAACAATCGTGTATACGCCGCATGCTGGGCCCGCGCGAATGACCGTCTCCAGCCGGGCTAGTTTGCTGGCGTCGACGCCTCCGCCCGGCGCCTCAACTCCTGTGGGAAAGTCGAACAGGACGAGGAGTCTGTAGGCTTCGGCAGTTTCCCCAGCCGAGGCGTTGTACGAGGCCAAAGAGGTATGTCGGGAGCCTAGATATCGTTGTGTGACGTGTGCGATATGCCCGACTGCTTTGTCCATCAAGTCATCGAAATCGGACTGTGTTGCATAGATCCTTCCGCCGGTAACCTTCTTCTTGGTTTCGTCGCCGAGGTCGTTCAGGAACTTCAGTGACGAACCGAGATTGATGGGATCGTATGTCGCGATCTGGAGGTCGCCACCAGGAATCAACGCCAGCAGTCGTAGTACCGCAGATGCGACGGTGGACGGCTGATCTGTAACAAAGCCGCCATCGGCTTGAAAATCGACCAGGGCGGGAATCGCGAGTGGCTTGGAAAATGCACCCGTCGGCTGATCGTACGTGAATTGTTTTGAGGCATAGTCAAATTGGGGCAATGTGCAATTGATTTGAAATCCGAAGTAGCCAACTTGCAGCACATGGCGACCACTGCCGGGGGTGACAGATGAGAGTGCCTTCATGCGGTCGCACACACCAGCCGGGAGCGTTTGGTTTCTCAGTCGACTCTGGACCGTGTCGCGGCCTGCTGCTTTGCCCGGGAGCGTGGCTCGCAAAGCCCTCAGAATCCCAGCAGCCGATTCTTGGGTCAAGGTGTCAAGTTCTGTGAGAACTGTTTGTGCACTCAGTCTTTCGCGCTTGATCACACGAACTTTGCCGCCGGTCAACAACGGCATCCATGATGATCCGAGTTTGTCGGTCAGTTGCTGCGACGCGCTGACCGCTGCGACGACAGATCGGAGAGGAGCGCCGTCGTCCTGGATAGTCAATTCTGCAGACCACCTAAGGCGAAACGCTTCTCGTAGTCGCACGGAAGCTTGGTGAAGATTCTGCAGGTCCGATACGTGCCCGCCTTGCGACTTGAATGCTCGCTCGAAATCTGCTTCGGACCGGTCGAGTGCATTTTTCAGTTCCGATGCAAGTATGTGGGCAAGTCGCTCGGGTCCGTTTGCTCCCCACGCTGACAATGAAGGTTTCCTGGTCACCATCTTCTCATGATCTCGTCGAATGTCGGTCTAGCCGCTGGATTTTCGGAAATAGTAGACAGAAGGAGTTGAGACCTTTTGGTGCCGAACAGTTTCTTCAGGGTCGCTTCGGATCTGGTCGAATGGTAGAGAGACATTGCATCGTCGGTGCCATCGAAGAGTCTCAGTACAAACAGTCCGAATTTGAATACGTCGCTTGCTTTGTTTTGAATCGCCAGTCTGGCGCGAAGGTGCGCGGTTTCGGCGGGTGTCTTGCCTCCCTTGATCATCCGCTTGAGCTCGTCGCGCGTGATTTGCTTCTCGGGCGCAAACCAGAGGGGTGTGTCAGGTTGCGCAATGGGTGCAGATTCACCGGCCAGGCGGAAGGAGTCGACGTCCAAGAATTTTGGATGGAAGCGACCGCCCTTGGTCGATGCGGGAACCTTCTCCGGATTACTGACTACGATATTTCGTGGGCTGAAATCGCCTATAACAAGGTCGTTGGTGTGGAAGTGCTTCATGGCCAGCATCAACTGGACGACGAATAGGGCCTTCTCCATCGTATCGGGAGTTGGTGCCCCGACGGATTTCTGAGAGTCGACACTGCCAAACAAGAAGTCGGCTGAATACAAACACGGACTCGGGCCACACGAGAGGTTTACCATGAACTCGAATGTGGGTGGAATGAGCTTCATGGCAAGGCCAAGTGCGTTGCCGTTCTCGACAACCAGGGCCTTTGGCCACACCGACCATCGCATGAGCTTCACTTGGTCGGCGTCCGAGAGGGATCGCGGGTAATCGATGAGACCCGGCAGGCTGTGGCCGATAACTTGGCCGCTCTCGGCCCGGATCTTGGCGGAGTACTTTTTGTAAACCAACGGGCCCTTGTCTGAGCCGATTACCAGGTTCGGTGCGAGGTACAGCTTTCCTTGGCCCCCTCGACCGATTTCTGTGAGTGTGCCCAAAGTGGAAGCATCAATTGTTGTCATAGTCCCACCCAAACGACAACAGCGGTGCGATCGTCGTCCCCGTTGGCGTTGAGGACAGATGCGCTCTGGAGCAGACGTACCGAATCTACGGGCCCACCCGCCCACTGCTCGAACAAGAATCGACCCACAGGGCGGCGTCCTTCTTGGATGAGGTCACCGAATCCGTCGGTTACGTGCACAAAAACCTGTCCAGCTTGTAAAGCTCCGGTGCTGATGGTCGGCGTTCCCTGCTCCATAGGTAGTGGTATGACAGCGTTGTTGATCTGGGAAGCATCAGTCGACTTGCCGAGAGCGATGGAGTGCCAGCCACGATCTGGGTCCAAAACGTAAGCGCTACTGTCACCCGAAATGCCGACGCGTACAAACGGGTAGGCATTGTTCTGGTCCGGTTCGATTGCGATGAGCGCGATGTCAAGAGTGGTCGACATCTTCTTTGCCAACGTCGAACTATGTGCATCGTTGATATCGATTGAACCATCAGACGTGGACATGAAGCGGGAAAGAACTTGTCGTGCATACGAATCCACAGCGTCGCGACATGAATTGCCAATGGCAATCCAATCGAGCCCGCGCACTGAATCAGCATCCGTTGAGTTTGCGGCGCGCAATGCGGCGCGGACCTGAGAGGTGGCTGACAACACAGCGCGTTCAGCAGCGAGATGTGACATCGCCCCCACAGAGACGCCGTCTGCGATGACTGAAATAACCCAGCCGTCCTGGACTCCGAGTCCGTAGTGATCCTGCCGAGGAGCGGTCTTGCTCATGTGATGGCTGAGGCCGCGCATCGACACCGCGCCCACATACGCGCGTTCGCTGACATAACCCGCCTCGAGCATGACGTCGGGCCGGTGTCCGCCGTGAAGTTGAGCGAGAACGGTTGGGCGAATGAGGTCCATGCCCTCGAGACCCGAGCTTCCCTCGGCGGCATATCTTCCCTGGTAGTAGCCCGAGTCGATGATGTACGCAGCGCGTCGTCCACCTGTTGCCGGCAACACCCACAGGTCGTTCTCGGCATTGCTTGTGCGCACCGAGGACGTCGTTTCCTCGGGTGTGCGGCCCAGGGAAGGCGTGGATATCGTGTGCTGGCCGCCAAGTTGGGCTACCGCGGATTGTGAGTCGCCACGTGCCTGTTCTTGGGGATACCGCGAATCTTGATTTTGGTTCGGCGCGGGACGGGAGTGCGTTCCATGTGAATCCGAGTGGCGAGGGACATCGTCTCCGAGGGATTCGCTGTCCGACAACGTATCTCTGACCGCAGTGTCTGTATTCTGCTGGGCGTTGTGCGTCGCAGGAGCGGGATGCCGTTCGGTGCCACCGTGAACCAGGTGGTCGGACTCCTCGTCTGTGGCAGGTCCTGTGTGAGACACAATATTGCGGTCGTCGATGTCGTGTTGCGGATCAGTCATCTTCGATTTCTTTCGTGAACCTAGTCGCTTAAATGAATAGATCATCGTCGGCGCCAGCCACCATCTCGATGTCATCGGAGTCTTCTGGATCAAACACAAAGTTGAATATGTCATCCTCATCGACCAGATCATCGGCGACTCCGACAACCGAACTCACCACGCTGGCCAGAAATGCTTGTGTCATATCGGCGATTGCGTGCGCAGCGTCGCCACCCGACTTCGTGATGAAGGCAGCGCCGTTCTTGCTTTTGTAGTGGGCGAGGGTGCTTACTGTGACGTCATCTCCGACGCCGAACATCACGATGTTAGGTCGACGTTTGAAAGATTCGGCAGTCAATTCGGCGAAGGCGGCTTTACGTCTACTTTCATCGCAAATAGGCTCACCGTCGGTCACGAAAAGTACTGCAGGGCGGTAGATCTCGATCCCGTCAGCTTTCAACTGTTGATAGTCGCGCTCTATCGTCACCTTCAAAAGCTCGAAGGTTTCGGCATAGTTGGTGCCGCCTGAGGCTTCGAGGTGCAAACTGCTGGGCATTTCGGTGCCACTGGACAAAACTACGACCACTCGTGCGTGTGTGTCCATCTCGATAACCGAAAACATTGCTTTGTGCGCGAGCATGGGGTTTCGTTTCGTGGCGTCGTAGATCGCAGGCACGATTTCACGAACTGCGTCGATGCGGCCGCCGGCGGACATCGACCAAGATGTGTCGATCAGGATGTAGATCGGTAAACGCCGCTTGGCATCGTCTTCGAGCGATTCTTTTGCAGTTGCCTCAGGCATGAAATCTCCTCGTTGTGTTGCGCCGTTACCCGTGCGTAGTCATTCGAATTGAGGCGTGGTTGTTCGAAAGCTACAGGGGAACAAGACAAATTACTGTCATCCGTTCGAATGAATTCAGGTATGCGGGCGTGACTGTGAGGCGCGACGTGGATAGAGTCTTGGCGTAATGCAGGTTGTTCGGGTTCTTGGCATGAATTTCGAGAAGGGTCGAGAACTGGTGGCATCCAGAACGGCTGACATTTTCGTCGTAGACAGTGCTGGGGCGAGTCGACTGGACTGGGAGGTACGCCGGCAAAAGTTCGTGGAGTCGGCACCCGACACGATTATCGCCGTTTATGCGGTGGGGGCTACGACACGCGACGTGCTCGCTGGCACTTCCGCCGCTCGTAGCCCTTCAAGCCTGGGGATAGGGACGATCGAGCCTGGGCCGAGCGATGCCGGGGCGCTAGATGTCAAGATACGGATCCTCGCGGAGGAAACCGGGGTGTCCAAGGTTAACGTTCACGTCATAGGTACCTCGGCTACCGGTATCGCAGTGTCGAGTGCCTTGCGCAAGAACCCAGCGGTGTCCGTGCACAAACGGGAAGTGCGCGACACCGCTACTGCCTTGACTGCGGGAAGTAATTTCGCCACATCATGGTGGTGGAATAGGGCGTTCGATTGTGCGTACCTACTGGTCACGTATCTCGTGATCTTGTCGATCTTGATGCTCGTTGGAGGCATTGGCGCTGCCCGTGCATTGCGTGGGTCGCACGATGAACACGCAGTGTTGGTCGAAGTGTCAACTCTGTTCGGTGCCGTCGCCGTACCACTCTTGTCTGCATTGGTAGTAGGTGTCTTCGTCGCCAAGGCGTTTCGGACTCTCACATATGTAATCGTGGTGGGGGTGTGGGGTCCGGCACTGTTGGTTGCATCGACAATTGGGCAGACGTCCTCGGTATCCACGATGGGGAATTGGTGGACCGCAGTGGATTTCGCCTACCCGGTCGAGTACGTACCGCTCTGGATCGGGGAGAAAGGCGCAGAACTCTACAACACATTGATTCTCCTACCGACCATCGGAGTTGAGATTGTGGAGAGCCTCATCCTGGTGGGCTTGGCAGCGCTCCTCTTTGGCGTTACCCGCTTTTTTGTTGATCTGGCGGAGATCTGACGTGACGGAGGCTCGCAAAGTGGTCATCGATTGCGGAGGATCAAGCACACGTCTGGGAATCGTGGAGCCGGGTGGCGTGCGACTTGTCAAACAGGTCCGCACTACCTCCTATGACGAGTTTGTCAGTGCGATCAGATCAGTAGATCCGTGTCCGATCGTGCTCTCCGTATCTCTTGCGGGGTTTGTCGACCGATCCTCGGGGTTTGTCCGCCTCAGTCGCGCCGCACCGTGGGCTCGGGGAACCTTTGCGCAGCGCTTGAGTGCAGATTTGCATTGCCCGGTTTCGGTCATGAACGATGGTGATGCACATGCGATGTCCATGCTCGCAATCGGTGGTATCGAGCTGGGTGCAGTCGCGGTATCGCTTGGTACGTCTGTCGGTATCGGCGTCGTCGGTCGTGACCGAAAGCTGATTAGTCCTGCTTCTGGGGAGAATTGGGATTTGGGTGAGTGGCGATTGGATACTCGTGCCACGAATCGTGACCTATGGTGGGCGCTCGGGTCAGCGGGGTTGTTCGAGCTGGAGAAAAACCTGGGTGTCAAGGCGGGGCGCGTGCAGTTCGGCTATCGCCTTGGAGCATTTCTTTCGAGGCTGACCTGTTTCTTTCAGATGAAGACGGTCGTTCTTTCCGGTGGGATCGCGCAATCGCATTGGGGAGTAATCAAAGTGCCACTTCGAGAAGAATTGCGAAATGTTCCGGATCACTACGCGCCTCCGCGAGTGATGCTCTCTCCCTATGTAGAAGCTGGCCTTGCTGGTGCAGCGCATCGAATAACGCTCGGTTTTTGAGCGACAGGCTGCGTCGCCTAAGTTGATATTGCGGGCGTTGAAATCCGAAAATCGAACTCAGTGCGCTTGAAAGGTTTTCCGCAAGGCGGCCAACGGATCTGAATCGTCGCGCCGTCCTCGGGGACCGGCGCTCTCGGGATTCACGAAACGACCCTCGTCGGAGCGGGTCCATTCGCGTACGGCCCATCGTTCCTTGATTGCCCAACGCCCATTTCGACGCTCCATATGGTCGATGAAACGTGCGCCGCTGGTGAAGTTGATCATCCCGACGCCTTCGGGTCCGCCCCAGTGGGTGGACATCGAGTACGCCTCGCTGATCGCGTGGTCGCCGTGCAGTTCGACGAGGTGGTTGCCGATGTGATGCATCGTGCCGCCGATGACGGAGAGTTTGGGCTTCACCCAGGCAATGTATTCGTCGATGTTGCCGTCGAATCCGGTGTGATGATCGATGGCGTCGGGGTGATAGGCGCTGCGAACGAGATCGAAATCGAGCCGGTCGATGCCGCGGGCATAGGTCAAGACCACTTCGCGAATAGCCTGCTTGTCCAGCAGATCCTGCAATTGCCGTTCCATTTCAGGACTCCTTGACGCTGATCATCCAGTCGAGCAGTTCCGGTAGTTCTTCGCTGGCACAGTCGAATACGACCGGACGGAAGACGACGACGGATGCGCCGCGGTGGGACCAGTCGTGAGCCTTCTCAGCAGTGGCTTCGAGGTCGACGGTTCCGTTGTCACGACGAACCGGCGAAGCAGACACCTGCACGCGCGCGGTATCGGGATCACGATCGTGAGCTTCGAATGTGTTGCGCAGCAGCGCAACACTGTCGGTGAAGGTCGCCAAATCGGCAGGGTTGACGGTCCAACCGTCGGCGACACGTGCGATGCGGTCGAAGTTCCGCTGGCTGGGCCCGAACCCGAAGAGGACAGGAACGCGGTCTTGGGTCGAGAGCGGAATGCTGTGGTAGTTCTCGAAGGAGAAGTCGCGCCCCTTGAAGTTGGCGGGAGCCTGTGTCCAGAGTTCGCGGCACGCTGCGACGGTTTCCTCCATGCGCCCGAACCTGGCATCGAAAGGCATGTTCGTGGCGGTGTATTCGGCCTCTTGCCAGCCGACTCCGAAGCCCATGGTCACGCGTCCGTCCGACAGTGCGTCGAGGGTGGCGACTTGTTTGGCGAGCAGTGCCGGTGGGCGAACCGTTGCAATGAGAACCGACACTCCGAGGCGAGCGCGTTCGGTGACTGCAGCAATTGAGGAGAGCAGTGAAATCGGCTCGTACCAAGGATGATCCAACGGAAAGAGGAAGTTGTGCTCGCTGACGCGCTGCGCATGAGCGTCAGCATTGAACCCGAGGTGATCGCCGGTGCAGATCAAGTCGACGCCGGCGTGATCAGCGGCAGCGGCAAAATCGAGAACCGGTCTGATCTTTCCCTCGAACAGTGCCTCGAGGCCCAATACGTTGACACCGATTTCCATGCAAACAGTCCTTTCCGAAAATCTGCGGGAACGACGGGCGAGTCTCAGCAGTGCGGCAATTCGCGCTCGTCGGTAACAAACTGAATGATCTTGCTCTGATCGAGAAAGTTGGATTCGTCGGCCCTGATTCGATCGCCGACCTCCGGGCGGGCATGAGTGGCCAGCATGTCTTCGTACCCGGCCTTGTCGTGGAACCACAATTCGGTGATGACATCGAAAGCCGGGTCGGGGACGCCGTCTGCGCGCAGAGCCTGAGCGAGATCGGGGTAATTCCGCCGGTACTCGATGATCGACGGGAAGGTTGCGGCAATCAGTGGGGCATGGTTGTTCTCGTAGTAGTCGATGAACTCTTCTTTCGTGAGTCCCGGCTTACGAGTGAGTAGCGCGATTGCCTTGAACATCGTTCGTCTCCCCGTTGAAGGTGCTGCGAGATGTGCTCAGAGTGACCGGTTGGCATGAGCAGACATATCGCCCATGTTGTCCATGCAGAAGAGTCGTGATGCAAACTGCCACGATCCCTCGACGCACGTGAATCGATCGAAGTACCGTCCCGACAAAATGGGTTGCAGGGCAAAATCTTCGGTGCCCTGGATGACCGTGATGTAGGACAGCGCCGACGCCTCGTTTCCGTCAACCGAGATACGGGTATTGGTCAGCAGGTGTTTGGTTCGCGGGACCGCGGGAGTGCCGTACATCCGGATGAAGCTGCTGCACGCGGCGAACACAGCGTCGGCATCGGACGAAATCAGAGTTGTTGCAACACCGTCCGCGCCGCACTGGCCGTAATCGGAGTGCGCAAACAATGATGCGACATCACGCAACCTACCCTGATCGATCAGGTGCGTGTACTCGCAGAGCAGGTCACGGATCGCCGACTCGGCGACGATCCGTGACAGCTCTTCGGTCATACCGTGATCTCGCGGCGAACCATCTTTCCGGTTGCGTTGCGGGGCAACAGATCGCCGGTTATACGCCACTTCGAGGGCACCTTGAAGTACGACAGACGCTCAGCCGCGAATTCGCGGAGGTCTTCCTCGGTCGTGACTGCACCGGCGCGCAGAACGACAACTGCTGACACTTCCTGGCCGAGGTCCGGGTGAGGCGAACCGATAACGGCGCATTCGATGACGTCGGGATGCTCGTCGAGGGTCTGTTCGATCTCTGTGGGGTAGACGTTCTCGCCGCCACGCAGAATGAGATCCGACCGGCGTCCCGTCAGACGGAGGCGACCGTTCTCGATCACGCCGAAATCGCCGGTGCGGAGCCAGCGTCCGGGAGAAATTGCCGAAGCGGTGGCTTCTTCGTTCTCCCAGTAACCGAGCATCACGAACGGGCTGCGCACGCAGACCTCACCCTCGATGCCGTCGGGCAGCCATTCACCGAAGGGGTCACGAATTTCCATGGACACGGTGATGATGGGACGTCCGAGCGTCCCGGGGAACTCTTCGAGCTCAGCTCCGACGGCAACGGCGATAGCCGTGCTGCACTCGGTGAGGCCGTAGCTGTCGACCAGGGCGTTGCGGGCGAACGGTACCTGCTCCTTGAGGCGTTCCTTGAACGCGGGCGACGACGGCGCCGATGCCAGGGAGAATGCCGTCAGCGAGGACACGTCGTACTTGCCGATGTTGCCGTGTTCGAGCAACCGCGACGCCATGGTGGGAACCGCGCCCCAGTTGGTGATGCGTTCGCGTTCGACCAATCCGAGCACCTTGTCCACGTCGAAGCCGCCGTCGATCATCACGACAGCGCTGCCGGTAGCCAGACGCGGGATGACCAGGTTATGGAGGCTCGCGATGTGGAACAGGGGAGAGGTCAGGAGGTAGCGGAGCGGGCTGGGCTTGGAGCCGTCGTACTCGCGGCCCGTGAACGCAGCGCCGATGGCGTCGCTGTACTTGTGGTAGTCGACAACAGCCATCACGTTGCGGTGTGAGTGCAGGGCGCCCTTGGGGCGGCCGCTGGTGCCACTGGTGAAAAGGATGACAGCCGGATCGTCCTCGTCGATGTCCGTGGCGGGTACATCTGCGCCGGCGTATTCGGCGATGAGTGCGGGCAGATCCTCTTCCATGGTCAGAACGCTGATGCTTGCCGGCAGTTCGGGAAGCGCAGCGCCGCGCTTGGCGTCGACTACCAGCACCTTCGGGCTCGACAGCTCGATGCCGTGTGTCACCTCGCGCGGAACCCACCAGCCGTTGAGACCGACCGCGATGGCGCCGAGTGCCTGCGTCGCGAAGAAGGTCATGACCCATTCAGGGTTGTTGGCGGCAAGAATTCCCACTCGATCGCCCTTGCGGACGCCGTACTTGTCGCGAAGCGCAGTCGCCAGCGCGGCTACAGCGTCGGCATGCTCCGTGAAGGAAATCCGACGGTCGCTCGTGACGAGATAGTCGCCGTCGCCCCAGGCCCGGGACGCGGAGATGAGCTCACCGATGGCATGTCCGCGATTCTTCATCACGGGCATGACGGTGCCGAGAACCTCTTCTTCGACGATCTCGAACGGCCCACCGGGACCGGTGAGGCGCGAGACCGCCTGGTCCAGGAGCAACTGCGGATCTGCGGGGGCAGTCATGGAATGGCCTTTCGTATTGTGGCGCTTTTCACGTCACAAAATGTCACGGGACAATCCTATCTGTGGGGCGGTTACCACTGAGCGAGACTGAGCGGGTTACTGACATAACGCGCAGTTAGCGTTCCGAAAGAATCGCAGCCGAAGGAATGAGCGTGAGCGCACACGAATTCCCTCCCTCTCGAGTAGGACACAGGATCACGATGACGAACACCGCCACCGAAGCACCTCCGAGCAGTTCCGTTGCCACTCCGCAGCGCGCGGACGTCGCACAGATGTTGATCGATCGTGTCGGTGATCAGCATCTGGGACTGCGGACGCGTACTCAGGACTGGACGTGGGACGAGGTTGTCCATGAAAGTGCCGCCCGCGGTTCGTACGCCAAGTCGCTTCGCGCGCCGGGCCCCTTCCACATCGGTGTTCTCCTCGAGAACGAGCCCGAGTTCCTGTTCTGGCTTGGCGGCGCCGCACTGACGGGCGCCACGATCGTCGGAATCAACCCGACTCGTCGCGGTGCCGAACTCGAAGCCGAGGTCCGGTATGTCGATTGCCAGATGATCGTCACCGACAAGGCCGGCCACGAGAAGCTCGCTGGTCTCGATCTCGGTCTGACCGACGACCGCTTCATCCTCGTCGACGACGCGTCGTATGCCGAAACCGTTGCTGCGCATCGCGTCGAGACGCCGCAGATCGACCTGGGCGTCGATGCGTCGACGCTTTTCCTTCTCCTCTTCACCTCCGGCACTACCGGTATGTCGAAGGCTGTCCGATGCAGCCAGGGTCGTCTGACGCGTCTGGCATACGCGAACTGTGCCAAGTACGACATCGATCGCGATGACGTCTGCTACTGCTGCATGCCGCTCTTCCACGGCAACGCGCTGATGGCACTGTGGGCTCCCGCGCTGTCGCAGGGCGCTACGGTCTGCCTCGTTCGCAAGTTCACCGCTTCGGGCTTCATGCCCGACGTCCGGTTCTACGGCGCAACATATTTCACGTATGTCGGCAAGGCACTCGGCTACCTGATGGCGACGCCGGAGCAGTCCGACGACATCGAGAACACCCTTACACACGGTTTTGGTACCGAAGCGTCGCCGGGTGACAAGGCCGAGTTCATTCGTCGCTTCGGCGCACAGCTTTTCGAGGGCTACGGCTCGAGCGAAGGCGCCGGTTCGGTGGTTCTCGATCCGAACCAGCCCGCGGGAGCGTTGGGACGTCCGGCTAACGAGAACATCGTCATCGTCAATCCCGACACCAAGGAAGAGCGTCCGCGCGCGATCCTGGACGAGCACGGCCATGTGCTCAACTCGGACGAGTCCATCGGCGAAATGGTCGACAAGGCAGGTTCGCAGAAGTTCGAGGGCTACTACAAGAACGAAGACGCCATGGCGGAGAAGATCCGTGACGGTTGGTACTGGACAGGCGATCTCGGTTACGTCGACGAAGCGGGATTCATCTACTTCGCCGGCCGTAAGGGTGACTGGATCCGCGTGGACGGTGAGAACACGTCGGCTCTGATGATCGAGCACATCCTGCGTCGCCACCCCAAGGTGATCGCAACCGGTGTGTTTGCCGTACCTGACCCGCGCTCGGGTGATCAGGTCATGGCGGGCATCGAGGTTGCGGATCTGGCGGATTTCGACCCCGTCGAATTTGCGGCTTACCTTGCCGCACAGGCAGATTTGGGAACAAAGTCGGCGCCGCGCTTCATTCGCGTATCGACCAACCTGCCCGTCACCGGTTCCAACAAGGTGCTCAAGCGTGACCTTCAGGTCGATCGCTGGCGGACCGACGAGCCGGTGTACCACTGGGTGGGCCGCGGCGCTCCCGAGTACACGCTGATGACAGAAGCTGATATCGAGAGCCTCGAGAAAGAGTTCGAGACTCACGGTCGTTCGAGGTTCCTGTGAACCGAGTTGCGCTGGTAACCGGGGCTTCTCGCGGTATCGGCCGCGAATGTGCACTGGCATTTGCTCGCGCCGGGTTCGATGTCGCGATCACTGCCCGCACCGTCCGTGAAGGTGAAGGCAGAGCCGCACCGCGAACGCGCGACGGCGAGCAGGTTATCCCTGTTACCGGAAGCCTCGAGACGACAGTTTCCGAAATCGAGGCCTGCGGCGTGCGGGCCATGGCCGTTCCGATGGACCTCCTCGATCGGGCATCGGTTGTTGCGGCCGGTGAGCAGGTACTGCGCGAGTGGGGCCGGGTGGATGTGCTGGTCAACAACGCCTATGCACAGACCGTCGGCAACATGGACCGGATTCTCGACATCGAGATCGACGATGCCCAGGCAATGGTTGTCGGCAACTATCTGCATCAGCTCGCCTTGGTCCAGGTGATCCTTCCGTCGATGATCAAGAGCGGCAACGGTGTTGTCATCGGTCTCGCATCCGGTTCGGCCACCATGGACCCACCGGCGCCTCCCGGTGAAGGCGGCTGGGGCCTGTCGTATGCAGCGTCGAAGGCCGGCTTCGGGCGTATCGCGGGTGCGATCAATTCGGAGTACCGCGGCGCCGGTATCAAGGCATTCAATCTGAGTCCGGGGTTTGTGATCACGGAATCGGGTAAGGCTCGCGGCGGTGCGGACGCGATCGTGGACGCAGGATTTGCCGCCACACCGGCGTCGGTTCCGGCAGCCGCCGCAGTCTGGCTTGCAACCGACCCCGATGCCGACCGCTTCCTCGGCCGAGTGGTGGACGGTCCGAAACTGATGGCGACGCTTCACGAGAAGAAATGAAGCTTGGGGTTCATCGACGAGAAGGCCGAATACTCGAGCAGTTGACGGCAAATTCGTAGCACCCCACAGCTCTCGATCACGGTGTTAGCATCCGATGGTGCCCGGGTGAACAGCTCGGGCACGAGCGATGTTTGCTGTCTTTGGCCAGCGAAAGCGCAAGTACAGCAACCCTTCACATAAGGAGTTTCACATGGGATCGATCGCCGATCTTCTTGCCCAGAGCCAGGCTTTGGCTGCGTTCAAGTACCTCCTCGGTGTGCTCGGTGGAGCGTTCGGTAGCTGATAGCGCGCCCGGACTGCGGTGACTACCAGTAGTCGCCACCGCACTTCAACGTGCGCTCTATCCGAGCGCGATCAATTTTCTCGAAAAGGCCGGTTTCTTCGGCCTGGTCCAATCATGGAGGCACACAATGGGTTCCCTTTCGACAATTCTCATGATCCCGGTCGGTAGCGCAGACCTCGTCCTCAAGGGCGTGTTCGAATCTCTGACGAACACCGTGAACAGTCTCGTCGTGGTTTTCGGTGGGTTGAGCTAGTTCCGCATCGAATCGACCGAGAAGGTCCGCGCGCCTCTGGCATGCGGACCTTCTCTGGTTTGAGGCTACGGCCGTGCGCTCGTGTCGTAGGCATATACCGAGACCCAATCGAGCATCAGGTTCCCGTTGCTGGTTCCCGTGCCTTTTGTCTCGGTCTGCAACTGCCAGCGCATCGGGGTGGACGGAACCCAGGACGTGCTTTCCAGGACTACCTGGTTGTCGAGTAGATATTTGATCCGCCCGGGCGACCACTCGATCGTGTATGTGTGCCAGTCGGTGAACCGCGCTCCGATGTCCGTTGCGAGGTCCTGACACCCGCCTACGCAAGAACCCGCACCGGAGTAGTGGTGGAAACCGCCTGCAGTGCCGGACAGTCCACCTTCGGGGAAGTCGAATTCACCATCGCGCGGCCATACTTCGGACTGCGGCCATAACAACCAGGCAACGTAATATTCGTTGAGATTCGGGTTGTCGACCTTGAATCTCGCAGAATAGCGGCCGTAGGTTTGATTTTGATTCTGGCCGTTGATGACGGGTGACGGGCTTGCCCCCGCCGGTTGCCCGTTGACATTGTGCAGATTGAAATTGAGGACGCCATTCTTGACGCTGAGAACTTGGTCGGCGCGATACGGCCGCTGTTGATATGTATCGAGATAACAAGACGGGTATGTTCGCCACCTTTGCCCTTGTGCGCCGGTGTAGACGATCTTGTTGGGATCACACGTATTTGCCCACGTCCCCAGCGCAGCGTCTTTGGTGAAGTCGTCGTAGAAGATCTGGCGCCATCCATTGAGATTGCCGACCGGTACCGCAACCCCTGACGGAGACGGAAGCGTCACGATGGCTCCGGTGTACGACCAACTCTGCGCCTGTGTGCCATCGCATACCTGTACGACAGCTGGATTTCCGTTTGCATTGACACCACCGCGATTCTCGACGCAGAGTCCGTTGACCTGGCTTCGAACGGTACCTCCGGGACCGGAGGTCCATTTTTGGAATGCTGCGCCTGTGCAATTCGATATGACCAGGGCAGTCCCTGCCGCCAGAGAACCACCCTGGGGACCCAGGCATTTCGTCTGTACCCGGACGGTGCCATCGCTTTCAACGCTCCAGATCTGTGCGGCCGAGCCGTTGCAGTCGTAGATCTGAACCGGGTTGCCGTCCGATGTCACGCCCCACTTGTTTTCCAGGCATCGCCCACTGGGTGTCTTGACCGCGCCGATCACGGCAGCCTCGGACACGGCAGGAGAAACTACCAGTGCGCCCATCGCCATGACGATGGACGCGATGAGAAAACAAACGGTTTGTTTCGAATGTCGATCCTTTGTTGACGATTCCCCCGAAATATACGAAAACACAGTCACTCTCATTGTGATTCCATTCTTTTGTGCGGCGAGAACCTAGCCCGGTGGAAACAATTCCACAGGCTTTGTTGGCGAAATGCTACACAAAAGGATCGGGGTTATTTGCACCTTTCGGGAAGGTTGAAATAGTGCAGATATTGACGAAATTCGCCGATGCGTGATGCTCTTCGGTTGCTGCCGGCGTCAGTCGAGTGAAGGAGCGTCTGTGGCTTCCGTATCGAGGATCATTTCGCCGTTCGTGGACTCTTCAGGGAAGACGAATTTGCGCATCGCCCACCAACGGAAGGCCGTTGCGAGCAGCGTGCCGATGATGGAGCCACTGATGAAGTCGGCGAAGTTCTCCATCAATACGGAGACGTTTGGCTGGCGGAGGTCGAATACGTAGCTCGAGATCCAGAGTGGCACCTGGTTGATGGCCAGGCCGATACCGGCGACGATGAAGAACAGTGCCGCCTCGTGATGACGTTGGCGTCCACCCCGCTCAGCGAACGACCATTCCCGGTTCAGTACGTACGACAGGACCGTCGCGACCAGGACCGCGATGATGTTGGCGGTAACCGGATGTTGCGGCAGTACGGTCCACTTGATGCCGAAGAACAACACCGTGGTGACGATGAAGGCGATGCCGCCGACCACCAGAAACTTGAGCATCTCCGCGTGCGGCAAAACCCGTACGAGAATCTTCTCAGGAAGCCAATTGACCAGTTTTCCTACAAACGCCATTGGTCGAGGCTAACCGTGTCGGTGCCGTTAGGCATAAAAATCGCAAGCGCCGGAGCGTTCGGAAAGTCAGAAACCATACCCCATGACTGCGGGGCGCGTGGTGCCGAAAGCGAAGTCGAAGTCGCGTATCTCCTGAGGGGTGGAGGCCTGGACGCGCCCTGCTGCCGCGAAGATTCGAGCCTGATGCGAACCCAGGTAGATGCTGGACAAGATATCGGACGGCATCGTGATCTGTGCGTCGGCGTCCGTGGGTCGGCAGGTGGCCTTTCCACCCCGAATGCTGAGCGCGAACGTACCACCGGAGTCGAGGAACGGATCCTCGATCTTGATGACAGTGTCGAGGTCAGCGACATATTCACGAGCTTCGAGCGCTGCTGGAACATCCATGATTCGCAGCCACAGACGGTCGGATCGGCGGGTTGTCCGCACCGAACGGTAGTCCGTCAGCATCAGTCGCAGCGGATCTTCAGGATGCTGCTCGGCTTCGATGCGGGTCACGAGATCGAGCCCGCACATTGTCCGCCACAGCGCGGCGTACGCGTCGTCGTTGATGGCAACGAACTCGGCGATGTCGACGACGCTGTCGGAGCCGTCACTTCGGTGGCGGTAGGAAACGTAGCCGTCGGGATGTGTCAGAAAGAACAGTCCCGAAGCGCCGGCGCGATGGTCGGAAGGGTCGGCAAATGTGAAATCCCAATGCGCCTGCGGACGCCTTTGCGCGCCGGGGGTAACGAGGCGCCAACGGTCGTAGATCGCGGGCAGCAGCGTGGCTGCGGTTTGCGCGTCGGTGATCCGCACGCCGCTTCCGGTTGGAGCCTGCGGGCGGAAATCGGCAAAACGCCGATCGATCGTGATGCTCTCGCTGACGGTTGCGGGGCCGTAGCCGAACCGGTTGTAGATGCGCGCGTCGCTGGCCGTCAGAGCTACCAGGGGAGCACCCGTCGACGCGATGTGGTGGTGCAACCGGACGAACATCGAGCGCAGAATTCCGCGGCGACGGTGCGTCGGGGCGACGGACACCCATGTGATTCCGCGAGTGGGTAGCTGGTTCCCGCCCGGAACCGTGATTTCCATGTCGAACTCGATGGCCAGTCCGACAACTTGATCACCTTCTGTCGCGACGACGATGTCCTCGGGGCGATAGAGCGTCCGAGTGAGTGTTTTGTCGGCGCTCGACGGATGGAATCCGAACCCAGTCGAGTCGAGTAACTGGATCGCCGGCCAATCGGCTTCAGTGGCAGTTCGGATGGTGATCTGGTTGTCGGTGCTCACGCTCATTGATGCTGGCACAGATTGCGCGGTGACGCACGTAGCGCGCGAGTCGACGTTTCACCGGTGATTCATGGGGGTACCGTCCGACGAACCGGCCCCGCGACAGGAGTGAACACAGTGGCGATCACCGATATCAAGGAATATGCGCACCTCACCGAGGAAGACGTCGAGGCACTTGGGCGTGAATTGGACGCTATTCGGCTCGACATCGAGGAGAAGCGCGGTGCGCGTGACGCTCGATACATTCAGCGAACTATCGCGTTTCAACGCTCTCTCATGGTGGCCGGTCGTGTCGTCCTGTTTGCCAGCAAGAAGAAGCCCGCATGGATCCTGGGAACAGCGCTTCTGGGGGTCGGCAAGATTATCGAGAACATGGAACTCGGCCACAACATCATTCACGGTCAGTGGGACTGGATGAACGATCCCGAGATTCATTCGAGCAACTGGGAGTGGGACAACACCTGCCCATCGTCGGGTTGGAAGCACTCGCACAACTTCACCCATCACAAGTTCACCAATATCGTCGGTCTCGACAATGACGTGGGCTACGGCATCATGCGCGTCACGCGAGATCAGAAGTGGCACGCGGACTATCTATTCCAGCCGATCACCAATTTCGCGTTGGCAACACTGTTCGAATGGGGCGTCGCACTTCACCATCTAGAGACAGACAAACTTCGCAAGGGGCAGGTGAAGTGGTCCGACAAATCCGAGATGGCAAAGGAAATCGGCAAGAAGATCGCACGGCAGGTGACCAAGGACTACATTCTGTTCCCAGCTCTGACCGGCCCAGCGTGGAAGACCACGCTGACGGCAAATATCGTCGCAAATCTCATTCGCAATTACTGGAGTTACGCAGTCATCTTCTGCGGGCATTTTCCCGACGGAGCCGAGAAGTTCACTCTCGAGGAATTCGAGAACGAATCGCGCGCGCAATGGTACCTACGACAGATGCTCGGCTCGGCCAACTTTCACGCCGGACCGATCATGGCATTTATGAGCGGCAACCTCTGCTACCAGATCGAGCATCATTGCTTCCCCGACTTGCCGAGCAACCGATACTCGGAAATCGCTGTGCCACTTCGTGAATTATGTGACAAGTACGATCTCCCGTACACAACAGGTCCGCTGTGGAAGCAGTACGGACTGACATTGCGCACCATCTGGAAGTTGTCGCTCCCCAACAGGTTTCTCTCCGCCTCCCAGGACGACGCACCGGAAACGCACTCCGAGTTGAAGTTTCGAGTTCGTGGCGGCATCAAGGAAGTATTCGGCGTCGACCCGCACACAGGTAAGCGTCGTGGGTTGCGAACGGCCATCGCCATGATGGCGAGTTGACGCTCGCCTTTAACTGCCGAGCAGAATGACCGGCACGTCCTCGGCGAAGTCCACAACCAATTCGCGACGAGAAAACAGCCAGGTGCCGTCGACCTTGTCGAAACTGTCCTGGTAGCGAATCTCGATTCGGTTGTTCCGGAACCCCTCGCCGCGGGGATAGATGTGATGCGCGGAGCAGTACGCCTCGCCGTGGGCCGTGGTGGCGCTGTCCTGATCGAGGACCTGCTGCTCGACGATGTGCCGCGTCGAGTGCAGGTGTGCGACGGCGCCGACTATCGAATCGGACAGAGTCGACCGGCCCTGAATTTCGGTCGGCCCGGCGGTGCCGTTCAATGCCGGAGGCAGGACAAACGTGGCGTTTTCGGTGAACAGGGCTGCGAGAGCGGCCGGATTTCGGCGGTCGACTGCCTGTGCGTACCTGGCAGCCAAGTCGGTGAGGGCGATCCGATCCGAAGGTTCCATGGCAGCATTTCACCTTATGTGACGGCGCTCATGTTTCGCCTTCCCGCTCAACGAGACACATTCAGCGCCCAAAGATGCATCTAGTTAGCGTCCAGATCAAAGTTGCTAGCCATGAATGCCATAGGAGAACCGCGATGGATCTGAGGGAATCGCCCGAGCAGCAGGAGCTCCGCAAGGAGCTGCGCGCGTACTTCGCGACGCTGCTGCCGGAGGAGAAGCGCCGCGCTGCCGGTGAACAGGGTGTTGGCGGCGAATACTTCCGTGAAATCGTGAAGTTGCTGGGCAAGGACGGCTGGCTCGGTATCGGCTGGCCCAAGGAATTCGGTGGCCAGGGACGCTCCATCGAAGAGCAGTTCGTGTTCTTCGACGAGGTTCAGCGCGCGGGATTGCCGTTCCCCTTCGTGACGGTCAATACCGTCGGGCCGACATTGATGAAGTACGGCACCGAAGAGCAGAAGGAACGATTCCTGCCGGGCATTCTTGCCGGCGACATCGTTTTTGCCATCGGCTACACCGAGCCGGAGGCCGGAACGGACTTGGCTTCGCTCAAGACCCGTGCAGTCCTCGACGGTGACGAGTGGATCGTCGACGGCAACAAGATCTTCACCAGTGGCGCCAACACTGCCGACTACGTGTGGCTGGCCTGCCGCACCGACGCGGACGCCCCCAAGCACAAGGGCATCTCGATCCTGATCGTCCCCACGGAGGACGCAGGCTTCGAGTGGTCACCGATCAACACCGTCGGCGGCTTGATGGTGACGTCGACGTACTACTCCGGCATTCGCGTCCCGTCGAAGGACGTTGTCGGCGAGGTCAACGGCGGCTGGCAGCTCATTACCGCTCAGCTCAACCACGAGCGAATCGGCCTGGCGGCCATCGGTGGTCGCACTTACGGTCTGTGGAACCTGGTTCTGGACTGGGCCAAGGAAAACGGCGCCATCGACATCCCGTGGGTGCAGCAGGACTTCGCTCGTACACACGCCAAGCTCGAGGCCATGCGACTGCTGAACTGGAAGATGACGGCAGCCGTCGCACAGGACACGCTCTCCGGAGCCGACGCCGGCGCTACCAAGACATACGGGACCGAGACTCACGTCGACGTCTACCGCACTCTGCTCGGAATTCTCGGCTCCGCCGGACGCATCCGCCCCGAGTCTCCGGGCGCTTTGCTTGCCGGTCAGATCGAGCAGATCTCGCGTCAGGGTGTCGTGAACACCTTCGGCGGCGGCGTCAACGAGGTTCTGCGTGACATGGTCGGCACCATCGGCTTGGGACTCGTTCGCGAAAAGAGGGTCAAGTGAGCGACATTTCGGCGCAACTCGACGCTTTTGTCGGCCAGACGCTTGTTCCCACCACCTGGGGACCCGACGAGGTCAACATCCCCATGATCCGGCATTGGGCCGAGACCATGGGCGATACCAACCCCGTCTACCTCGACGACGAAGCTGCCCGCGCCACCGGCCGTGACGGCGTCGTCGCTCCCGCTCAGATGCTTCAGGTCTGGATCATGCGGACGTTCACCGACAAGATGGCGGGCAACGACCCGTCACAGGTGTGGACCGATCTGATCGCCACCCTCGACGCTGCGGGCTACAGTTCCGTCGTCGCCACCGATTCCGATCAGGAGTTCTTCGGCGAACTGCGCCCAGGCGATCGCGTGAACTACACCGAGGTCATCGAGTCGATTTCCCCGGAAAAGAAGACCGGCCTAGGCGTCGGACACTTCGTGACGACGCTCAAGACGTACCGCAACGGCGACGACGAAGTTGTCGGCACGCAGCGGTGGCGGACACTGCGGTTCAAGCCGCAGGAAGCCAAGGCTCCGGAGGCTCCGCGCGCACTGCGTCCGCGTCCGGCTCTCAACGCGGACAACGCTTTCTGGTTCGAAGCGGCCAAGGAGCACCGTCTGGTGATCCAGCGCTGCACGTCCTGCAAGACGTTGCGTCATCCCACCGGCCCGATGTGCGGTGAGTGCCAGTCGCTCGAGTGGGACACGATCGATGCGTCGGGCCGTGGCACGGTGTACAGCTTCGTGGTCAATCATCACCCCAAGATCGACGCGTTCGACTACCCGCTCATCGTTGCGGTCATCGAACTCGAAGAGGGAACCCGATTGATCGCCAACATGGTGGGTATCGCGCCCGAAGATGTCGTGGTCGACATGCCCGTGGAACTTGACTGGATCGACGCCGACCCGGATTTGACGCTTCCCGCGTTCCGGCCGGCCGCACGCGAGGAGCACTGATGGACTTCAATTTCAGCGAAGAGCAGGACGCGATTCGCTCACTGGCCGACGAGGTCTTCACCAGCAAGGCCACGATCGAGCGCACCAAGGAGATCGAACTCTCCGCCGAGCGCGTCGACCGTGAACTGTGGCGCGAACTCGCGACCACCGGCCTGCTCGGTATCGCCCTGCCCGAGGAGTTCGGCGGCGGTGGACTCGGCTTGTCCGAGCTGTACACCCTGCTCGAGGAACAGGGCCGCCACGTTGCGGCCGTGCCGATCTGGGAGACGGCGCTCGCCGCGTTGGCGATCAACGAGTTCGGTTCCGATTCCCTTCGCGCAGAGCTCCTTCCGAGTGTTGCCGACGGCAGTCGATTCCTCACGATCGGGCTCGAGGAATTCGGGCCGTACACTGCCGGCGACCCGCTGACCACGGCCGCCGAGGATACCGACGGTAACTGGACGCTGACCGGTGAGAAGGCCGTTGTGCCGATCACGAACATCGCGAACCTCGCGCTCGTCTCGGCAACCACGTCCACGGGAACAGCTCTGTTGCTGGTGGATCTGAATGCAGACGGTGTCACGGTGGAGCAGACGCAGTCCACCAACCACGAGATCTGTGCCAACCTCACGTTTGCCGGTGCCCCCGCGCAGCTGATCGGTGCGGCTGACGGCACCACGGTTCCGTGGCTGATCGACCGAGTTGAGCTGGCATTGGCCGCAATTCAATGGGGCGTCGGCTCCGGCGCCGTTGCGCAGGCTGTCACGTACCTGAACGGCCGCATGCAGTTCGGCCGTCCGCTCGCGACCTTCCAGGCGGTCAACCACCAGCTCGCGGACTGCTACATCGATCTCGAAGCGATGCGCGTGACACTGTGGCAGGCTGCATGGCGCATCTCCGAGGGACTGGATCTCGGCACCTCGGTACTCGTCGCCAAGTGGTGGGCCACCGACGGCGGACAGCGCGTCGTGCATCGCACCACGCATGTCCACGGTGGTATGGGCGTCGACACCGACTACCCAGTTCACCGTCACCTCTTGTGGGGCAAGCAGATTGCTGCCACCCTCGGCGGTTCCAGCTCCGATCTCGCGCGTCTGGGTGCGCAGCTCGCATCCGGTGTGGAGGTGCTCGCATGACCGTTCTTGCCGGTCGTAGCTACGCAGACGTCGTTGTCGGAGAGGCATTGCCCGAGTTGGCGATCCCGCTGACCCGCACGTTGATCGTCGCCACGGCAATCGCCACTCGCGATTTCCAGGACGTGCACCACGATCCGAGCCTGGCTCAGGAGCGCGGCTCCAAGGATGTCTTCATGAACATCCTCACGAGCAACGGCCTCGTCGGCCGGTATGTGACGGACTGGGCCGGATCGGCATCGACCCTGCGTCGCATCGCCATTCGTCTCGGCGCGCCCAACTACCCGGGTGACACCATGACGATGACCGGTGAGGTCGTGTCCAAGGAAGACGGTGTTGTCGTGGTCAAGGTGCAGGGCGCAAACAGCCTCGGCAACCATGCATCCGGCACCGTCACAGTTGCTTTCAAAGAAGAGGGGAAGCCCTGATGGCGATCAGCCCGCTCTCGGGAGCCGCTGCCATCGTCGGCATCGGATCCACCGAGTTCTCCAAGAACTCCGGTCGCACCGAACTGCAGTTGGCCTGTGAGGCCATCGTCGCTGCACTCGCGGACGCGGGTATCGCCCCGTCCGAGGTTGACGGACTTTCGACCTTCACCGCGGAAACCAACGGCGAAGCCATTGTGGCTCGCAACTGTGGTCTCGGCGAGCTGAAGTTCTTCTCCCGCATCGGTTACGGCGGTGGCGCCGCATGCGGCCCCGTGCAGCAGGCAGCCATGGCCGTTGCGACGGGTGTCGCCGATGTCGTGGTCTGCTACCGCGCTTTCAACGAGCGCTCCGGTGAGCGTTACGGCCTGGGTCAGCATGATCGCCCGATGGCAACCACAGCGGACCGCGCGGCTTATGCGTGGATGACACCGCAGGGCCTGTCGACTCCCGCTCAGTGGGTCGCTATGTTCGCACGGCGGTACATGCACCAGTACGGTGCGACGAGTGAGGACTTCGGACGAGTTGCAGTGGTGGCGCGCAAGCACGCTGCCAACAACCCGGCTGCCTGGTTCTACGAGCGTCCGATCACACTCGAGGATCACCAGAATTCCCGCTGGATCGCCGAACCGCTGCACTTGCTCGACTGCTGCCAGGAAACAGACGGTGGCCAGGCGCTCGTCGTCGTCTCCGCTGAGCGCGCCAAGGATCTGGCCAACAAGCCGGCCTTCATCAAGGCCGCTGCTCAGGGCAGTGGCAAGGATCAGCACATGATGACCAGTTACTACCGACCAGACATCACGGGTATCCCGGAGATGGGTCTGGTCGGCCGTCAGCTGTACAGCCAGAGCGGCCTGACACCGGACGACATCAACGCGGCTATCCTGTACGACCACTTCACTCCGCTGGTCCTCCCACAGCTCGAAGAACTGGGATTCTGCAAGCCCGGCGAGGCCAAGGACTTCATCCGCGAAGGCAACCTGGAACTCGGTGGACGCCTGCCGGCGAACACTCACGGTGGTCAGGTCGGCGAGGCGTACCTGCACGGTGTCAACGGTGTTGCCGAAGGTGTGCGGCTCATTCGTGGCACGTCGACCAATCAGCCCGATGGTGTCGAGAACGTATTGGTCACTGCCGGAACAGCAGTACCTACCAGTGGTCTCATTCTCGGCGTGGTGTGAGAGAGGAATTGAACGTGACTACTTCGGAAACTGCGAAGACTGCCGGCGATTGGCGCGGAGCCGATCTCGGTACCCGCACCGTGTCGTACACCGAGCGCGACGCGATCCTGTACGCACTTGCCGTGGGCGCCAAGGCAACCGAGTTGGACCTCGTTTTCGAGGATCAGCTTCGGGTGCTGCCGACATTTGCTCTGACACTGGCGCAGTGGGCTCCCGACGCTCTGGGCTCGGCGGGCGCTTTCGACACCTCGACGGCACTGCACGGCTCGCAAGAGTTGAAAGTGCTTGCTCCGCTTCCGCGTAGCGGTGAGGTGACGCTGAAGGCTTCGGTCGGCGAGGTGTGGGACAAGGGTGCTGCAGCCGTCTTCGAAGTGAAGGTCGAGTGCGAGTACTTCGTCGCGACCTGGTCGCTGTTCGCTCCCGGCGCCGGTGGATTCGGCGGAGAACGTGGGCCGTCCCGTCCCGCAGAGCCGACGGGCGAGCCTTCACTCACCGGTGTGCTGACCACGGCGGAGAATCAGACGGCGATGTATCGCCTGCTGGGCGACATGCACCACATCCACATCGATCCAGAGGCCGCGGCACGGATCAATCAGCCGCGCCCGATCATGCACGGCCTGTGCACGTTGGCTGCCAGCACGCTCGAGCTTGCCCGGGTCGCCGGAGTGCATCCGGCAGACCTCGTGAGCCTCGAGGGTCGATTTGCGGCGGCTATTCATCCGGGTGAGGCGCCGTCCATCGTTGCGTGGGGTACTCCTGACGACCTGGCCTTCCAGGTGCACAAGGATGGTCAGGTAGCGATTTCCGGTGCGCGAGTGAGCTTCTCCGCTCGCTAGCATCCGCAGACTCAACTGCGGGGCGCTTGACCCCCCCGTCGCGCCCCGCAGTTGTTCACACAAAACGAGGAAGCCCTCGAGCAATTGCTCGAGGGCTTCCTTGGTTGCTCGGTCTTACGAGCTGGTTCGCGAAAACAGCTCGGGGTGGGTAGCAAGGTAACGGGCCGGGTATTCGCCGCCGCCGTGGACGGCGATGTCGGTTCCCGTCACGTACGACGAGAGCGAACTTGCCAGGAACAGGCAGGAATTCGCGATGTCCGACGGTACGGCCATGCGCTCCATCGGGATGATCTCGGTGACGGCCGCGCCGCCGTCGGCGCCGTAGACCTCTGCGGCTGCTTCCGTGCGGATCAAGCCGGTCGTGATGTGGTTGATGCGGACCTTGGGGGCCCATTCGAGCGCCAAAGCCTTTGTCAGGACCAGCAGTCCGGCCTTGGCGGCGCTGTATGCCGCGGTGCCGGGCTGCGGGTCGATGCCCGAGACACTGCCGATGTTGATGATGGCGCCGCCGTTGTCCTGTGTCTGCATGACGGCGTTTGCAGCCTGAGCAACGTTGAAGGGGGCCAGCAGATTCAGCGCCACGATCTTCTCCACGAAGCGCGGGGAGACGGTGGCTGCGTCGGCGTCGGGGGAGCCGCCGGCATTGTTGATCAGAACGTCCAGTCGGCCGAAGCGATCGACGGCATCCTGGACGAGCGCTGCGGCGTCTGCAGGATCGCGGACGTCCGTGGCTTTGAATGCTGCAGTGCGTCCGTCAGCCGACGGGAGCTTTTCGGGCTCGTTTCGGCCACAGACCAGTACGTTTGCCCCGGCAGCCAGGAAGGTTTCGGCGATGACAAAGCCGATGCCCTTGGTGCCGCCGGTGACGATCACCGAGCGTCCGCTGAAATCGACGGGGTTGGGGAGTGTCACGGTGGAGCCTTCCTGATGTTGGGGCCGAGCCGATTTGCCGCCCAGTGTGATTGACGCGACAGTGCCGGTCGTCATAGGGTTCAAGCAAATGCTTGGTTGCTTAGTTCGTTGAGTGTAGACGACCAACACCGGCAGTCACCAGAATCGACCAGTCCCCGCAGGCAACAGGACATTGGAGCAATCACATGGGCACGCTTGACGGCAAAGTTGCACTCATCACCGGTGCAGGTCAGGGAATCGGGCAAGGCATTGCCTTGGCATTGGCGAAAGAAGGCGCCGAGATCGCGGTAGCCGGTCGCACCGAGTCCAAGCTCCACACCACGTGCGGGCTGCTCGCCGACATCGGTGCCCGCGGCGAGGTAGTCGTGTGTGACGTCAGCAAGAAGGACGACATCACCGCCGCCGTGGACCGTACCGTCGAACTGTTCGGCGGAATCGACATCCTGATCAACAACGCCAACGACTGCAAGCCCGGCCCCCTGCTCAGCGTGCTCGACGAAGACTTCGAACGCTCCTTCGCGACGGGACCGCTCGCCACCCTGCGCATGATGCAGGCGTCGTATCCCCACATGAACAGCCGCGGCGGCGGCGTCATCATCAACATGGTCACCTCCGCGGCCGTGCGCTGGGATGCCAGCAACTACGGTGCCTACGGCTCCATCAAGGAGGGCATGCGCGCACTAACCCGCGCTGCGGCCTGCGAGTGGGGCAAGGACAACATTCGTGTGCTCAACGTTGCGCCACACGCGCAGACCCCGGCCCTGCAGTGGTGGATGGACAAGAACCCGGAAGAAGCGGCAGCCTTTGTCGCGGGAATCCCGCTGGGTCGCGTCGGCGATCCCGAAACCGACATCGGGCGTGCCGTCGTCTTCCTGGTCGGCGAAGATGCCGGTTACCTGACCGGCGCAACCATCCCCCTCGACGGTGGACAGTCACGCTGGGGGTAATTCCGTCAGGTGCGGTCGAGCCACTCCCTGGCGTCCGCCGGGAAATCCGTGGTCGTGCCGTCCACTCCGAGTTCGAGGGCTCGTGCTGCATCTACCGGAGTGCGCAGGGGCCACGCGTGAACCTGCAGTCCGGCTTCATGGAGGTCGCGGACCAGGTCGGCTGTCAGGCCGTCCCAGCCGCAGTAGAACGCGCCGGAACCGGTGGCCGCAAGAACGGATTCGATACCAGCCGGGTGAGCGTCGGCGCTTGGATACGCCGACACGATCAATCCGCGCGGGATGAACGGTGCTGCCTCGGCAACTGCGAGCAGAGCCTCGGCCGAGAAGCTCGTGAACTGAATGCGCTGAGCGTCTTCCGGCCGCGCCGCCACGATCCGTCCGAGTTCCGGCACCACCTCGATGGCCTTGATCTCCACCTGCAAGGTCACCGTGGTGTTGTCGAGCGCTTCGTCGAAGGTCAGGACGCCGCGTCCGGAGTCCAATTCGATGTCTTTGATCTGGTCGAACGTGAGTTCCGCAACGGGTCCGAGCCCACGCCCGGAATCGTCGGCGGCGGTGCGATCGAGCGTCGCGTCGTGGAGCACGATCGCAACGCCGTCGGCGGTCAAGCGCACGTCGAGTTCGATCTCGTCGACGCCCATCTCCTCGGCGAGACGAAATGACGCAATGCTGTTCTCGGGTGCGTGAGCCATGGCGCCGCGATGGCCTACCAAGGTGAATGATTCGGATCGCATGGTCAGGCCACTTTGCTTTCGTAGAGTTTGCGCACGGATTCCGTGTCTGCGCGTAGCTTGGTTGCCGTTGCCTTCAAAGTTGCGCCGGCGTCGGCATTTTCGGTGTACAGCTTCTGAATTGCGGTGCGCATTTCCGTGATGGTGCTCTGGACGTACCGTCGAACCGCGTCAGGCTGGCGGGCGAGCTCGAGTTGGTCGACGGCCAGTTTGTAGTTCGGATTGTCGGCCATGACCTGACGCACCTTGGTGGAGTTTGCCGCGGAGATTGTCGACGGCAGGTATCCCGTTCCGACGGTCCAGGTCGACGACGCTTCCTCACCGGATAGATACGCGAGTACCTGCGCGGCAGCTTCCTTGCGTTCCGGGCTGGCATTCTTCATGATTCCGAGTCCGGCACCACCGGTCGGCACGCCGTGTGTGGTCTGTTGAGGCAGGAAGCCGGCACCGACTTCGAACTGGGCGCCCTTGATCAGTCCGGTCAGCGATCCGGTGGAGTTGGTGATGGTTGCGACCTGGCCGTTGATGAAATCGTTGTTGATTTCCTGTGCGAGGTACGCGATCTTGTCGTCGTTGATCACGGCTCGGTCGAACTCTGCGGCGGCAATTGCAGCTGCGGAGTCCACGGTGACGTCGAGTCCGTCGGAGATCGATCCGCCGAAGTTCCAGAGCAGTCCCTGCATGTACCAGTCGTCGGCACCGGTGTATGCGCGCATCTTCAGAGAATTGCCATTGTAGTTCTGGCCGGTGATTTGTTTTCCCCACGAACGGAATTCATCCCAGGTGGCGGGGGCGCGATCCGGCAAACCTGCGGACGAGAAGATCTCCTTGTTGTAGTAGAACAGTGGTGTCGATCGGCCGAACGGGATCCAGTACGACTCGCCGCGGACAACGCCCTCGGTGAACAGGCGCTCGTTGAACGTGCTCGGGCCGAAGTTGTTGTCGAAGTATCCACCGAGCGGTTCGAGTGTGTCGTTGAGGAAGAACTTGTTCCACGACACGTCGGAGAAGACGCCGATGTCGGGGATCTGCCTGGCCTGGAGTCCGGCGGCGATCTTCTCGGTGACGCCGTCGTACCCGTTGAACTGCTGAACTTCTGCGTAGATATCGGATTGCGAGCGGTTGAATCCGTCGACCACTCCGGTGAAGACTTCGTGGTTGTTGCCCGACCACGGGCTCCAGATGACGACGTTTGTCCTCCCGGCAAATTCGCTGGGGGCCTTGACGTCCGGTGCTGAGAACGAAGCCGTGCCGCCGGCGTTTCCGCACGCCGCGAGTACGGGGAGTGCGATCGCGGTCATACCGGCAGCAGTGAGAAAGCTGCGGCGAGAGATGTTCACAGGCTTCTGCGCGGAGCCTGATCGGGCAAATAACGACATGATGGGTATCTCCTGGAGGATGCTGAACTGGCAGGGGAAGGTCGGAAAACTGATCAGCGTCGAACGGACGCTCCGGCAAGCCCGGCAACGATGAACCGCTGGGCAAAGAGAAAGAGCAACAGCATGGGGAGGACAACCATGGTGGTTCCGGCCATGATCGCGCCCCAGTTGTCAACACCCTCACTCTCTTTGAGTGCCATCAAACCGATGGGAAGAGTGCGCATCTGAACGGAATTGGTGACGAGAAGAGGCCAGATGAAGTCGTTCCACTCGTCGATGACAGCGATCAGCGCAACGGTGACAACCGCCGGAACTGACATCGGTAATGCAAAGTAGAACAGCTTGCGGATGTGTCCGGCGCCGTCGAGCTCTGCAGCCTCCATGACTTCCTTCGGGAGACTCAGAAAGTGCTGGCGTAGAAGGAATGTTCCGAATGCGCTTGCGAGTCCGGGCAGAATGATTCCGGCGTACGTGTTGATCATTCCGAGATTGCCGATGGTGATGTAGTTGAGCAACAGTGTCACGTGCCCCGGCACCATCAACGCTCCCAGGACCGCGAGGAAGATCCACTTCTTGCCGGGAAAGGGAAGGAAGGCAAAGGCATAGGCGCTGAACACTGCCAAGGTGACCTTCGCAGTGGCACCGACGATCGTGACGATCAGTGAGTTGACGAAGAAGTCGCCGAACGGAACGGCATTCCACGCGTGGCTGAAGTTCTCCCACGCCAGACGGCTGGGGACGAATTGCAGTGGCCACTGGTAGATCTCACTCTCCGGCTTGAACGCCGACGAGATCATCCAGTAGAACGGGATGGCGAAGACGAGGCCGACAACAACAAGTCCGATCCAGGACAGGCGAAATCTAATGCGCGTCTTGTTCGGGGTTGTCGCTCTGCTGGGTGCGGACATCAGTAGTGCACTTTCTTCTCGACGAATCGCATTTGGAACACTGTGACGCCCATCAGGACGACAAACATCACCATGGATCCGGCGGCGGCAGTGCCGGCACTGAATGCCTTGAATCCTTCTTGGTAGATGAACCAGCTGAGAGTGGTTGTGGCGCCTGCGGGCCCGCCGCTGGTCATCATCGCGATGACGTCGAAGGACTGAAAGGCGCTGATGACCTGGGTGATCAGGAGGAAGAACGTTGTCGGTGAGAGGAGCGGCATGGTGATGTGGCGGAATGTCTGCCACGCCCCTGCCCCGTCGAGACGTGCCGCCTCGAGGACGTCGGCCGGCATCGACTGAAGCGCAGCTAGATAGACGATGGCTACAAAGCCGACACCTTTCCAGATCGAGACGATGATCAGCGCGGGCATCGCCCACGAACTCGAGGTTGTCCAGTGTGGTGAATCTGCTCCGAACAACCCGAACAGCGCTCGGGACAGTCCGTAGTTCGGATCGAAGATGAACAACCAAATCGCGGCCACCGCCGCGCCCGAGAGGATGTGCGGCGAAAATGCCAAAGCGGAAACGGCTGCGCGTCCTCGTGATTGGCGATTGAACAGGCACGCCAGGGCCAGTCCCACGGTCAGGCTGATGCCGACAATCGCAACAACCCATACCAAGGTCAGGCGTAACACCCGGAGAAACGCAGGATCGTGCAGCAACTTGGTGTAGTTGTCGACGCCGACGAACAGCGGCGTCGGCGCGATCATGTCCCATTCGGTGAGGCTGAGGTAGATGTTGCCGATAACGGGCCAATATGCGAAGACCGCTATCAGCAGCAGGTTCGGGAATGTGAAGAGCACAAAGAGCTTGTAGCCCTTGCGTTCACGCCTTCGGGTAGGGCGACCCCGGGTTGATCCGCGACTCACAGGGGCGGAGACCGTCGGCGGTGCCGGGCGTTGAGTTGTCAACGACATGTCGAGACCATTTCTTCCGGGGGTGTCGCTTTCTTGATGCGAGACGGTGAAGATCACATCGACGGTGTTACGTCTTCGTTGATCGCAGTGATCGTTTCACTCGTGCGGATGGTCGTCAAATGGACAAAACGGGTAGATCTCGCGAGTGTGAAATGTCTACGTGACGTGTCAAATATGTTGTTACACAGCAGATTTAGTCGATTATGCGTCTGCGGTTCTGGCGGTGACCGAGCTGAAGTTTCAGTTTGTCATGCCTAAGCTTCTCGACTCGTTCATCGAGCATTCATATCAGGAAGAGTGATATAAATGACTCGTAATCACACCAGCAACAGCAAGGTCTTGGATGAGTCGACGATTGATCACCCACACCAGGCAAGAACGGCTGGACGGCATTCTCGAATGCTTGATGGCAGATGAATCGGCGTCCGCACAATCGCTGGCCGCTCACTTCGACATGTCGTTGATGACGGTCCACCGTGATCTCGACGAACTTCAACGCCGCGGAATAGTCCGAAAGTTCAGGGGCGGAGTCAGCATCGAACGAACCAGCAGTTACGAGATTGCAGCACCGCTGAGGCGTCGCATCGCCACCGAACAAAAGTTGGCGATCGGCGCTGCTGCTGCCACCGAGGTTGCTCCGGGGCAGGTGATAATGCTCGACGATTCCACCACCGCCTCCCACATGATCCGCCACTTGATCGAGATCGAAGAACTTCGGGTTGTGACGAACTATCTGCCCTCACTTCGTGAACTGTCCGAAGTGACCGGCATTTCGGTGACCGCTATCGGCGGCGACTTCGACTCCGGTCATGAATCGTTTGTCGGCGAGGGTGCAGCCAAGGCCGTGCGCGAACTGCGCGTCGACGCTCTGTACTTCTCGACGTCGAGTGCTGATCGCGACGGCATGTATCACCAGGAAGAGAAAGTCGTTCGGCTCAAATCGGAGATGATTCGGTGTGCCGGTCGGCGGGTTCTCCTGATGGACAGTTCCAAATTGGCGCACACCTCGCTACATCGAGTGTGTGGTTGGGACGTGATCGACGAGTTGATCACCGATGACGGTGCACCACTGGGGATTATCGAGGATATCCGTGCACAGGGTGTTGTGGTGCGCGTCGTTGGATCCGATCGTGTTGAGCTACAAGAGGAAGGAAAGTCCTGATGCTGCAAGCGGTCTTCTGGGACATGGACGGCACACTGGTGGACACCGAGCCGAGTTGGTTTGCGGCGGAGCGTGCCTTGATGTCGAGGTACGGGGTGGAGTGGTCTGACGAACAGGCAACAGCACTGGTGGGGAAGGCCTTGCCCGACTCTGCTGCGATCCTTCGCGCGGCGGGGGCGGATCTCACGATCCGCGAGATAGTCGATGAACTGGTGGCCGCCGTCGTGGCGGGTGTTCGGCAGTCCATCGAGTGGCGTCCGGGTGCCCGTGAGTTGTTGGCGCAGGTTCGCGACGCCGGAATACCCAGTGTGTTGGTGACGATGAGCGAGGCGCCGTTGGCGGAGGCTGTTGCGAGCGCGCTCCCACCGGGAACATTTCAGTTGATGGTTACCGGAGACATGGTCGAGCACGGTAAGCCGCACCCGGAGCCGTACTTGCGGGCCAGAACGGATCTCTCGGCGCTGACCGGCCCGATCTCCATGGATCAGGTTGTGGCGATCGAGGACTCGATTCCGGGATTGGCGTCGGCGATTGCCGCGGGCGCCGTCGCAGTGGGCGTGCCGAACATGGTGAGTCTGAAGGAAGATCCAGGCGTTGTCCTGTGGGCGACGTTGGCCGGAAAGTCGGTCACGGACCTCGAGGAGTTGGTGGCTGGGCGAGCAGCGTCGCTCGAATTGCAGTCGATCTGAAGACGTGAAGGTCCCGCCGCGAACGAAACTGCGGCGGGACCTTCGTGATTCAGTGCTTACACGTGCACAGCGGTGTCATCGGTGGACAGGCGGGTGCCGGTGGTCGGGTCGAAGAGGTGCATGCTTTCGGCTACGGGAAGAACGTCGAATCGTGAGCCGATCGGCGGCGCACTATTTCCTTCCTCGCGAATCACCAACTCATGGCGCTTGCCGTTGATCATGGTGTGGCCATAGACAAATGCATCGGCGCCCAGTTCTTCGACAACGTCGACAACGACGGTAATTCCTTTGTCCACCCGCACAAACGACTCCGGCCGGATACCCACTGTGACGTGGGGAGTCAGTGAGGCATCGGTGACGGAACGTGGAACGCGGTACGCCGTCCCGCCGAGTGACATCTCGCCGTCGTCGAGGTCGAGATCGATGAAGCTCATGGCGGGTGAGCCGATGAATCCGGCAACAAAGATGTTGGCGGGACTCGTGTACAGGCGGCGAGGCGTATCTACCTGCTGCAACACACCGTCTTTGAGTACCGCAACACGATCACCCATGGTCATCGCTTCGACCTGGTCGTGGGTGACGTACACGGTGGTGACACCGAGTCGGCGGGTCAGGGAGGCAATCTGCGTTCGAGTCTGCACTCGCAGTTTGGCGTCGAGATTGGACAGCGGCTCGTCCATAAGGAATACCTGGGGATTGCGAACAATGGCCCTACCCATGGCAACTCGTTGCCGCTGCCCACCCGAGAGTGCCTTCGGTTTGCGATCGAGGTACTGCTCGAGATCCAGCACTCGGGCGGCTTCGAGCACTCGAGCTTCCCGTTCCTGCTTCGGAACCCCGGCAATCTTGAGGGCAAAGCCCATGTTTGCTCCCACGCTCATGTGTGGATAGAGCGCGTAATTCTGGAAAACCATCGCGATATCGCGATGCTGCGGTTCCACATCGGTGACATCACGATCGCCGATCAGAATTCGGCCCGAATCAACGGGTTCGAGTCCGGCAAGCATCCGCAGAGACGTCGATTTCCCGCAGCCCGACGGTCCGACGAGTACAAGGAACTCTCCGTCTGCGATATCCAGCTCGAGTTGGTCGAGTGCGGGTCGATCGGTTTCCCCATATGAACGAGTTGCGCGGTCGAAAGTAACGCTGGCCATGGTGATTCCCTTCACGGGCAGGAACGTGCCCGACGATCCGAGTGAGTGGGCGAGAGTATCGCCTCTGCAACTGAACACGAGCCGGGTGAACGGAGTGTGGCGCACAGCAGAAATGCCGGGTATCGCACTTCCATTGAACTACAATGCAGCGCATGCTGATTCATCCGACACTTCGCGTACAGTCCTGGGGCTTCGTGATCGGATCGACGCTCTTTGCGCTTGGTTCAGCCCCCTACTTGTCGTCGCTTTTCGGAGCAACGCTCGTGAATCTTCTCTTCTTTGTCGGGTCGTGGTTCTTCACCGCAGCGGCGATTGTTCAATTGGCGCTCGCTGGTCCCGTCATCATCACTGATTCGGGTAGGCCTGCGGTACGCGTTGTGTGGTTGTCTGCAGCGGTGCAATTGCTCGGCACCATCATGTTCAATATCAGCACCGGATCAGCTATGCGCACGCTCAATGTTCGTGGAGAGATCAACCTCGTGTGGAATCCCGACGCCGAGGGGTCGATTGCGTTCTTGGCGTCAAGTTTTCTGGCGATACTCATGCTGTGGCGCTCGAATACGCGCTGGGCGTCTCGATCGGCGGAATGGCAAAGTGTGTGGCTCAATGCTCTCGGATCTATCGCATTTGGCGTGTCCGCAGTCGGTTCGTTCATTCTGAAAGACGGGAACACGCTTGATCCCAACGTGGCGAACATCGGCACCTTTGTCGGCGCACTGTTCTTCCTGTTCGCTTCTGCGGTATTCCTCGGAAGAAGTCGCCCCGGTGCGCTAGTGGCGGAACCGGCCTAGCAAGACTGTGCTGCTCGGAAGGAGCCGTCTTGCGCGATCAGTTTTAGTCACTTAGACTAAAACTCATGAACACGGTGAAGAACGATCTCGAAACTGTCGAGGCGGCAACAACCTCGACCGAGCTGTTCGGAAGTGCCACCACGGATTCGGAATCGCGCCGGCGGGCGAAGCGTCAATTCCATTGCTTGGTTGCTGCGATCCATCCGGATCGGGCGCAGGCGAGGGATATTGCGCGATACGCTGCCGCAACAACTCGGTTGAATGAGCTGTACCGCAGTTGGGTGGCGGAAGCCGAAGCAGTGCAATCATCCGCGACATATGTCGGGGACAACAACGAGTACGTGTTGGGTGATGTCCTCGCCCGAGGTTCGGTGGCAACTCTCTACCGTGCTCAGGACCGATCCGGGGCATCTGTTGTGGTGAAGATCCCTCGGAGTCGGCGAGCGAACCCGCTGATGGAGACTGAGAGGTCGGCGCTCACCGACATCCGCGGCGCGCCGTACGTCCCGACGCTGGTCGACCGCATTTCGGCGGCCGACCCAGCTTCGGGGGAAGTTCGCCGGATCAATGTGCTCGATGATCTGTCCACCGGCTTTGTCACCCTCGCCGATGTTCGCCGCGCTTACCCGAACGGCCTCGATCCACGAGACTGGGCCTGGATGCACCGACGCCTGTTGCGCGCACTTGCGGCAGCCCACCAGGCGGATTGGGTCCATACAGCGATCGTCGAGGAAAATGTGCTGATACAGCCCGAATTACATGGCGTGGTGCTGGTGGGCTGGTCGTTTGCCACTCGTTCAGGAATGCGGCCGGCAGCAAAGATCAGTTCCTGCCGAAGTGCCTATCCGCCGGAACTTGGCGAAGCAGCTTCCCCGGGGTGGGACGTCTACATGGCGCATCAGTTGATGACGACCATGCTCGGCGACCGAATCCCCAGTCGCATGAAGACTTTTGCACTGGGGTGTATGCAAGACAATCCACGACTACGGCCCGACGCCACTGATCTCCTCGGCGAGTTCGACGAACTCCTCGAGCTTCTATACGGCGAACGCACCTTTCGGGCGTTTACCGTCCGCCCAATCTGAAAGGCAGTGATTTATCATGGGATACGGATATTGGGACGACAACACATACCTGGCGGGCAAGACATTCCGTGCCGCACGCGGTGTCGACGATTTCGGGTACACCGACACGCTACGGTCGCGTCCGCGAAACAGTTGGAAAGCAGATCCCACTCTCGATCCGTTCGGTGTAGACAAACGAGAATGCCGGGATTCGGATGGACACCCTGATTCTTTGCCTATTGCAGTGCTTTTCGACGTCACCGGTTCGATGGGTGCCGTTCCGCGCATCATGCAGGACAAGCTCGGGAAGCTGCACGGATTGCTGCAACGCAAAGGATATGCAGACGACCCGCAGATTCTGTTCGGTGGAATCGGAGACGCGGATTCCGATCGGGTTCCCCTGCAGGTAGGGCAATTCGAATCGGGTAACGCGATGGACGAGCAGTTGCGCACCATCTTCCTCGAAGGGAACGGTGGTGGCCAGAAATCGGAAAGCTACGAACTGGCAGCATATTTCATGGCTCGTCACACGAGCACCGACGCTTGGGAGAAGAGGGGCCGCAAAGGTTACCTGTTCATCATCGGCGACGAATTGAACAAGCCGCGACTGTCGGGTCGTCACATTCGCGACGTGATCGGTGACAAGGTTCGGCGCGATATTTCCGTTCCCTCGGTGTATCGGGAACTGGAGCAAAAGTGGAACGTCTACTTCGTGTTGCCCAATCAGTCGTCGTACTACAACGATCCGGAGATCGCGGGCCACTGGACGGATCTCCTGGGTGAGCGCTTCCTCAAGCTCGACGATCCTGCTGCCGTGTGCGAACTCATCGCCCTGACCGTGGGGATCGGTGAAGACCGCATCGACTTGAGTGACGGATTGGCCGACCTTCGCGATGTGGGATCGACAGCCGAGGCCAAGACGGTGCACAAGGCACTGGCGAGAATCACGAGAAGGACGCCCGCACGGGCGGCTGCATTGCCGAAGGATCTCGGAACAGGCTCGGATGACGTCGATTTCGACTGAGTTAGGACACAGACTGAGGGAGGACACAATGGACGCTCGGAGTGACATTATTGTCGTCGACCTCGGCTTCGGCGACGCCGGAAAGGGTGCCACGGTCGACTGGCTCTGCTCACCGCAGGCGGATCTCGATGTTGCGGCAGTGGTTCGATTCAACGGAGGTGCGCAGGCCGCTCACAATGTCGTGAACGGAGAACGCCACCACACCTTCTCGCAATTCGGATCGGGGACGCTCAACGGTGTCCCCACGTTTCTCTCCCAATTCATGCTGGTCGAGCCGATCTCTTTGGCGAGGGAAGCGCGAGCGTTGGAAGCTGTTGGCGTGCAAGATCCATTCGACCTGTTGACCATCGACGGGCGGGCACTGTTGACCACGCCGATTCACGTTGCGGCCAATCGAGCGCGTGAGGATGCGCGAGGTGACAATCGACATGGCTCGTGTGGCAAGGGAATCGGTGAGACGGCGGCGTATGCGCTCGAGCGCCCTGATGCGCCGACTGTTGGGGACTGCCAACGGCCGGATGTGCTTGCTCGCAAGCTCGAGAACATGGCGGCGTACTACGGACCGTTGATCACCGACAGTCGTCATGGGTTTCCAGAGATAGTGGACATGGTCGACATGTACGCGGAATGTGCTGCAGTAGTGGATATTGTCGGCCCTGGGGCGCTGGAGTCCATCGGTGCACGTGGCCGATTGGTCTTCGAAGGCGCACAGGGTGTCCTCCTCGACGAGTGGCGTGGATTTCACCCGCACACCACGTGGTCGACGGTGGAACCGTCTAATGCCCGCGCGATGGTCTCCGAAATAGGCAGGGAGAGTTATGTGCTCGGCGTGACCCGCACGTACACCACGCGTCACGGTGCCGGGCCCCTTCCGACGGAGGACAGCGCGCTCGGGGCGGTCCTGCCGGAACCGCACAACGGCGTCGGCGAGTACCAGGGGTCATTTCGGGTAGGGCACCTCGACACACTGCTGCTGCGGTACGCGATCGAGGTCTGCGGCGGCGTCGACGGGTTGGCCCTCACGCACCTCGACGCGCTGGAGCGTGCGACAACGGCGGGAACCCCGATCCAGGGTGTGGACAGGTATGACGGGTGCGCGGGTATACCTGTCGGAGAGTGGAAGGATCTCGAACACCAGGCGGCGTTGACGGAAGCGCTGCGGGCCATGTCGGCTGTGAGACGGGACGTTCCGGCAGAAGCCGAGCCGTTTATCGATTACCTGGGTAGCGAGGCCGGCGTTCCGGTAGTGCTTACTTCGGACGGACCGGACCGGGCCGACCGTCGGCTTCGCGCCGGCGTGCCTGCATGATGGATGGCGTGGAACAGTCACTTGTCTCGATCGACGTTATCGCTCTGCGTTTCGGCAATCCGGAACCGGGCCAGTTGCGTTTTGCCGTCGCGCAGCGGCAGGCAGAACCGTACACCGGGCAGCGTGCGTTGCCCGGTGTACTGCTCGGTGCGGGTGAACGGCTCCAGGATGCGGCTCGGCGAGCGGTGACCACCAAGCTCGGGCTGCCCGACGATGCGATTCTGGCGAGCGGACAGTTGGCAGTGTTCGACGAACCTCATCGAGACCCGCGTGGTCCGACACTGTCGGTAACCATGTGGGCCGTTATCACCTCCGAAGATGTGCCTATGGGTGACATCACTCCGGAATGGGTGAGCTGGGACAACCCGGGTGATCTTGCATTCGATCACAATCGGATAGTGGCGGATACCCGGCCGATCCTTGCGGACTCTCTGTTGTGGCGCGATGAGGTCTTCACTCGGGCACTGACCGGTGCGTCGTTTCCGGCGTCCTATGCGTTGGCCGTCGCCGAGGAACTTTCCGGCGCCCGTCCGGACCCTGGCAATCTCAACCGCACACTCAAATCCTTACCCGGACTGGAACGTACCGACGAGCGGGTGCGGGTCAGTACAACGGGTCGCCCGTCTGTTGTGTGGCAGTGGAGCGCAGACACCTAGAAGTTTCCGCGCATTGCCTGCTCACGCTCGATCGCCTCGAACAGTGCCTTGAAGTTGCCCAAGCCGAAACCGAGTGAGCCGTGGCGTTCGATGAGTTCGAAGAACACGGTGGGTCGGTCGCCGATCGGTTTGGTGAAAATCTGCAAGAGGTAGCCGTCCTCGTCTCGATCGACGAGGATGCCTCGTTTCTGTAGTTCGTCGATGGGGACCCGCACCTTCCCGATTCGGGCCCGCAGCTCGGGATCTTCGTAGTACGACGCCGGTGTCGACAGGAACTCGATTCCTTCGGCAACAAGTGCGTCGACGGCGGCCAGGATGTCGGCAGTGGCGAGTGCCAGATGTTGGGCGCCCGGGCCTTGGTAGAACTCCAGGTACTCGTCGATCTGTGATCGCTTCTTCGCGATGGCGGGTTCGTTGAGCGGAAACTTGACGCGGTGGTCGCCGCTGGAGACCACTTTGCTCATCAGCGCGGAGTAGTCGGTTGCGATGTCCCCACCGACGAACTCCGCCATGTTGGTGAAGCCCATGACGCGGCGGTAGAAGTCGACCCACTCGTCCATCTTCCCGAGTTCCACATTCCCGACCACGTGATCGAGAGCTTGGAAGATGTGCTCGGGAGTGCTGTGGCGGGCAACGAATGACGATGTGCGACTGACATATCCGGGCAGATACGGTCCGTGGTATCCGGACCTGTCGACAAGTGTGTGGCGTGTGTCGCCGTACGTCGCGATGGTGGCGAGGCGGACGCTGCCGTGATCATCGGCAATGTCGTGCGGTTCGGCAATGACCCGCGCGCCCTGCGTAATTGCGTGCGCTATGGCTTTGTCGACATCGGGGACGTTCAAGGTGATGTCGCGGATACCGTCGCCGTGTACGCGATGGTGCTCGATCAACTCGCTTGCCGGGTCTACGGCTCCCTTGACGATGAAACGCACTGCACCGCTTTCGAGTACAAACGCGTGGTGGTCGCGGTTACCGGTGGACGGACCCGAGTAGGCCACCAATGTCATGCCGAAGGCGGACTGATAGAAGTGGGACGTCTGGGTGGCGTTTCCGACAATCCATTCGAGTCCGTCCCATCCGTGGACCGGAAAGGGATCCGAAGCGTCGTCGTATTCGACCAGTCCGACCAGTTGGCGTAGTTGCTCGAGATCGAGTCCGGCCAGTCGTTCCTCATCGGTGATGCTGTGTTCGATGGTCATCTCGTGTCCTCCCAGCGGTGTCGATGCATGTAGCTAAGCCCGGCGCTATGCAGCTAGTCAACGGGCGTGCTTACTGCTAGTCGTTTCGACGGAATACCGCGAGATGGGTGCAGTTTTCCAGTCGCTGTGTATAGGTTGGAAGCCATGGCGGAATCGGTGCGCAGTGCAGTGTCGATCGACGGTCTGGACCTGGCGCTGCTCGAAGCGATGCACACGCATCCGCGGGCGGGGGCACTCGAACTGTCGAGGGTGACCAGGGTAGCTCGGGCCACTGTGCAGGCCAGACTGCGCAGGCTGGAGGACGGCGGAATCATCGCCGGGTACGAGCCTCATATCGACCTGGCTGCAGCGGGTTTCGGTGTGCAGGCATTTGTGACCCTGGAGATTGCCCAAGGTGCGCTCGACACCGTCACGGTCAAACTCGAAGCCATACCCGGTGTGATCGAAGCGTTTGCGACCACGGGAGCCGGTGACGTTCTGTGTCGAGTCGCCGCAGCGTCGCATCAAGGTTTGCAGCAGACCCTGCTCGACCTCAATCGTTCGGGAGTGGCCACGCGCTCCACCAGCGTGATGGTTCTGTCGGTGGTTGTGCCGTTCCGGGCGTTGCCGTTGCTCGAGACCCTGGAGACTCGCAGCTCTGCCAAGGCGCCCGCGTATCGGGCGTGACTATTTCCCTGGTCAGCGCAGGTGCTCGCGGCGGGCCATCGTGCTGCGCAACCCTTCGGCGGCTGCACGCAGGACGGTTACCTGGCTTTCGGGCTTGAACCGAGTGGTGGGGCCGGTGACGCTGATAGCTGCCACCAGTTTGTCGTTGCTTCCGAATACCGGCGCGGCCACACACGTGAGGCCCGGCGCTGATTCTTCGCGTTCGAAGGCGACACCGGTTTCGAAGACCCGATCCAGCTGATTGCTCAGGATGCCTGGCGCGACGATCGTGTGCGGGGTGCGCCGGGTCATCGGTGCCGCGAGCACTTCGCGGCGAAACTCCGGATCCGAGTACGCCAGCAAAGCCTTGCCGATTGCCGTGCAGTACAGCGGAATTCGTCCACCGGTGCGCGAGGGGGAGTTGGCTTGGCGATGCCCACCGATCTTGGCGATGTACACGACGTCATGACCGTCGCGCACACCGAGATGCACAGTTTCATGGGTTCGCTCGTACAGGTCTTGCAGGAACGGCATCGCCATTTCCAGGAGGCTGCGCTCGAGCGAGGCGAGCATGCCGAGTTCGAACAGGCCGCCGCTCAGGCGGTAGCCGCCCTCGACGCGGTCGAGTAACCGGTTCGCGACCAGTTCACCGGCGAGTCGGTGGACCGTCGCCTTGTGCAATCCGGTCCGCGCGACAAGCGTTGCGAGTGGCACGGCGTGGTCGTCGGGGCGGAAGGCGCGCAAGATCGTCACGGCTTTACCGAGCACGGTGTCGAGGTTTGCGGCACCAGTCATTCGTCAATCGTATCGGTGAGTGAGACATCAGCCTGGCGTAGTGGGGTACAAGCCTGGAAAGTAGGGGTCATGAGCCAGCCCTCGAATTCCAGTACAGCGAGCGAGACCGACATCGCCGCTGCCGCGGATCGCCTCGCGACCGCCGCCGCAACCGGCGTGCCCTGCGCACCCGTGCGGGATCTGATCGGTAGTGAAGACCTCGTTGCCGCATACGCCGTGCAGCGCCGCGTCGACGAAATCCGTCGCAATGCCGGTGCCGTCGTTGTGGGCCGCAAGATCGGCCTGACGTCGGTGGCAGTCCAGCAGCAACTCGGCGTCGATCAGCCCGACCTCGGTGTTCTGTACGCCGATATGGACTTCACCGGCAGCGAGTCGATCCCGATGGACCGCCTGATCCAGCCCAAGGTCGAGGCCGAGGTTGCTTTCGTACTCGGTGCTGACCTCGTCGACGGACCGCTGGACAACGCCCAGGTTCGCGACGCGATCGAATACTCCGTCGCGGCGATCGAGATCTGCGACAGCCGCATCGAGTCCTGGGACATCAAGTTCGGTGACACCGTGGCCGATAACGCGTCGTCCGGCGTGTACGTCCTCGGCACCGAGCGTCACACCCTCGCCGAGGTTGAACCTGCTGACGTTGTCATGTCGATGAGCGTCGACGGCACCGAGGTGTCCACCGGCGTCGGAACCGCCTGCTTGGGCGATCCCATCGAGGCAGTTGTCTGGCTCGCCCGCACGGCCCGCGAACTCGGTCAGCCGTTGACTGCAGGTCAGGTCATTCTCTCCGGCGCTCTCGGCCCCATGGCGCCGGTTGTAGCGGGAAATGTCGTCACCGTGAACGTATCCGGACTCGGTTCGGTCACCACAAGTTTTTCCACTAAAGGGGACATCGCATGAGCAAGGTCAAGGTCGCGATCATCGGATCGGGCAACATCGGCACCGATCTGATGATCAAGGTGCTGCGTAATTCCGACTACCTGGAGATGGGTGCCATGGTCGGCATCGATCCCGCGTCGGACGGTTTGGCTCGCGCGGCGCGCCTGAACGTGCCGATCACCGCCGAAGGCGTCGAGGGCCTCGTCGGTCTGCCGAACTTCGACGAGATCGAGATCGTCTTCGACGCAACGTCGGCAAAGGCGCACGTCGCCAACAACGCACGCCTGGCACCGCTCGGCAAGCGCATGATCGACCTGACACCTGCCGCGATCGGCCCGTACGTCGTGCCGGCCGTCAACGCGGACGAGCACCTGGACGCACCTAACGTCAACATGGTGACGTGTGGTGGCCAGGCCACGATCCCGATGGTTGCCGCTGTTTCTCGGGTTGTTCCGGTGGCGTACGCGGAGATCGTCGCGTCCATTGCCTCCAAGTCGGCCGGTCCCGGAACGCGCGCCAACATCGACGAGTTCACCGAGACCACATCCGAGGCGATCGTGGCAGTCGGCGGTGCCCGCCGCGGCAAGGCCATCATCATCCTCAATCCGGCTGAGCCGCCGCTGATCATGCGCGACACCGTCTTCTGCCTCGTCGACGCCCCGGACCCGGCTGTTCACGAGGAGATCCGTGCGTCGATCGAGAAGATGGTCGGCGACGTCTCCGCCTACGTCCCGGGCTACCGCCTCAAGCAGGAAGTCCAGATCACCGAGATCCCGGCCGACCAGCCGGTCGAGACGTTGCTCGTCGACGGCAATCGCCCCACCCACCAGGTGTCGGTATTCCTCGAGGTCGAGGGTGCTGCACACTACCTGCCCGCGTACGCCGGCAACCTCGACATCATGACGTCCGCCGGAATGCAGATCGCGGAGCGCATCGCCCAGCAGAAGGAAGCAACCAAGTGAGCAACCGCAAGATCTTCGTCCAGGACGTCACCCTTCGTGACGGCATGCACGCTGTCCGCCACCGCATTTCGCCCACCGACGTCAAGCGGATCGTCACCGCTCTCGACGCTGCCGGCGTCGACGCGATCGAAGTTGCACACGGCGACGGTCTCGCCGGCGGCTCGCTCAACTACGGTCCCGGCTCGAACACCGACTGGGAATGGATCGAAGCAGCGGCCGAGGTGCTCGAGCACGCTCGCCTCACCACGCTGCTGCTTCCGGGTGTCGGCACGATCAGTGAACTCAAGCATGCCTACGACCTGGGCGTTCGCTCGGTTCGCGTTGCCACACACTGCACCGAGGCCGACGTCTCCGCGCAGCACATCGAGACCGCCCGCGAGATCGGCATGGACGTCTCGGGCTTCCTGATGATGAGCCACATGGCGCCTGCCGAAGAACTGGCGAAGCAGGCCAAGTTGATGGAGTCGTACGGCGCGCACTGCGTCTACGTCACCGACTCGGGTGGACGTCTGGTGATGAACGACGTCGCCGACCGTGTTCGCGCGTACCGCGACATCCTCGACGAGGGCACCGAAATCGGTATCCACGCGCATGAGAACCTGTCGCTCTCGGTTGCCAATTCCGTTGTGGCAGTTCAGAACGGCGTCACCCGCGTCGATGCATCGCTCGCCGGTCACGGTGCCGGTGCCGGTAACTGCCCCCTCGAGGCATTCATCGCCGTCGCCAACATCGAGGAGTGGGAGCACGGCTGCGACCTGTTCGCATTGCAGGATGCTGCCGACGACATCGTCCGTCCGCTGCAGGACCGGCCCGTTCGTGTCGACCGTGAAACCCTCACGCTCGGCTACGCAGGTGTCTACTCGAGCTTCCTGCGCCACGCGGAGACCGCGTCGGAGCGCTACGGCATCGACGTCCGCACGTTGCTGCTCGAAGCCGGCCAGCGTCGTCTGGTGGGCGGTCAGGAAGACATGATCGTCGACATCGCGCTCACCCTCGCTGCAGAACGTGACCGCGCATCCGCCTGACACTCACTAGCTGTCAAGCCAAAGGCGCTGCTGTCGATTCCGACGGCAGCGCCTTTGCGGTTTTCTGCCGTCCGGGTGCCCAGAATCCGAGGATGACCGCAGAGACCCAGATGATCACGGCCAAGGTCAGTGCAGCTTGGTTCATGCCTTCGATGAAGGCTTCACGGGCGAAGTCCGCCAGTTGATCGCCTTGTGAGCCCGCGCTTTCCGCGATGTGCAGGGCCGCGGCCAAGGAGCCCGAGACCGGTTCCTTGGCCGGCTCGGGCAGCATATCCACAGCAGGTTGAACATGCCGAGCGTACGTCGTGGCCAGGATGCTGCCCGCAAGCGCAACGCCTATCGCAGAACCGATTTCACGGGTGACGTCGTTGATCGCCGACGCGACGCCCTGTTTGGCATCCGGTGTATTGGACACGATTGCAGCGGTAGCGGGTGTGGTGCACAGTCCCAACCCGATGGCCGCGACGATCAGGGGAATGCACACGTCGACGTAGCTCGATCCCAACTCCAACCGGGTCACGAGTGCGATTCCTGTGCCGAGAAGCGCAATTCCCACCGAGGTGAGAATTCGGAGTCCGACGAGCGGGATCAGCAGCGGCGACACGACGGACAGAGCCATGACGGGGACGGCCATCGGAAGAAGTGCGAGTGCTGATTGAAGTGGCGAGTAATCGAGCACGAGTTGCAGGTACTGCACAAGCATGAAGAACATTCCGAATGTGGCGAGGAACTGAAGTACGAGTGATGTTGCGCTACTACCGAATGCGCGGTTGGCAAACAGTCCGACATCGAGAAGTGGATGGGCCGAACGCAATTCCACGAAGCTGAATACAACTCCCGTGGCGATTCCGCCGATCAGAAGCGCAAGAACCACAGGGTTCAGCCACCCGCGGACGGGTGCTTCGATCATGCCGAGGACAAAAAGGCCGATCGCCGTGGCAATCAGTGCAGTGCCCAGAAAATCGAGTGGAGTTGTCTCCTCGTCCTTCGAGGACGCGATGGTGAACGAGGCCACCAGGATTAGTCCCGATACGACGGCGAGGCTGATGAATATCGAATGCCACGACCACTTTTCGATCAGGAAACCGGATATGACAAGTCCGGCGATGGCGCCCGAGCCGGCCACGCCGGACCACACGCCGACGGCTCGACTGCGTTGGGTAGCCGGAAAACCGGCCGTGAGCAGTGAGAGTGTCGCAGGCATGACAAATGCGGCACCCACTCCCGAGACGACGCGGGAGGCGATGATCCACGACGGTTCGTCGATGAAGACGGGGATCGCGCTGCCTGCTGCAAAGACGACCAACCCGAACATCAGCAGTTCGCGTCGGCCGTAGCGGTCACCGAGTGCTCCGGCGGCCAGCAGCAGGCAGGCGAGCACGAGTGTGTAGCCGTCGACGATCCAGGTGAGCTGAGTTTGGGTGGCGCCGGTGTCCCGGGCGATGTCGGGGAGTGCGGTGTTGAGTGCAGCCATGGCTGCGACCACCAATGCCACCGCGCAGCACGAGACGGTCAGCATCCAGATCTGCCGCGGCGTCCAGGTGCTCTGTTCGATCTCCGTCTTACTGGTCACGAAGCCTCCCATAGAAACGAGACCATCAGTATCGTTGGGAGAATGCTAGTTCCACAACCCCAGGTTGGGTATAACTGTGGTTGTGACAACGGTTCGCTCTGATCGGCAGGCAGCAGACGAGGATCCGCGCAAACTGCGATCCCGGACTCGATTGCTCGATGCTGCAACAACACTTCTTGCCGAAGGCGGAGTCGACGCGGTGACGATCGACGCCGTCACCAAGCTCGCGAATGTTGCTCGCGCGACGTTGTATCGGCACTTCGACAGCGGCACCGAGCTGGTGGCTGCTGCCTTTGCGCGGCTACTGCCATCCGTACCGGCACTATCGGGAGAGGGCGATCTGCGAGCGCAGCTGCTCGAGCTTCTCACCAATCAAGCCAAGGCCATCGAGAGCGCTCCCGTACAGGTCACAGCGATGTGCTGGCTCGGCTTGGGGCCTGACCTGACGGGCTACTCGAGCGCGGCCGCGTTGACCGAGCGCCAACCGGAGATGCGGTCGCTGCGGCAGATGATCATCGAGCAGTACCGGGACGCGTTCGACCGGGTCTTGCGTACGCCCGAGGCCATCGAGGAATTGGGGGAGTACGACTACGACGTTGCGCTCGCGCAGTTGGTCGGTCCGTTGGTGCTCACGAAGTTGGCAACCCTCACCCCGTTGGGGGAATCAGCGTGTGCGCAGATAGTCGACGACTTCCTCGCGGCAAGGCGAGCGTGAGATAGCTGCGGTTCGAGATCTTTAGGGTTCGAGATTTCGTCGTAGTACGTACTGTTCGAGGCGGTCGATGCCACGCACGCGACGCGGCCGGAGGTGGCGGAGCTTGAAATTGGCATCGTCGCTCACTGCGGCAGCCAATTCCGAATCGATCAGGACCGTGCCGGGACGCGCGGAACTGGTGAGACGGGCAGCTTTGTTGACCACCGACCCGTACAGATCGCCGAAACGCACGAGCGTCGGACCCATGGCAAGACCCACGCGCAGTTGTGGATCGTCGTGGTCGGCGAGCACGGCGCTTTGAATCTGCAAGGCGATTTCGGCAGCGTGACGGGGGCTTTCCACAGCGAACATCACCTCGTCACCGACAGTTTTGACGACCCACCCGAAGTTTCGGCCGATGATTTCGGTTGACGCGGATTCGAAGCGTTCGAGCAAATCGTTCAGCTCGGTGGGATCCAGTCCCCGAGTCAGTGAGGTGTATCCGACGATGTCGGCAAAACCGACGATCAAGATCCGGCTGGAGAATTCTTCTCCGGGGTTTCCGACGTTCCGTCCCGTCGACGAAGCGATGTGCCTCTTCCATACGTAGGTCTGGAGCGACTCGACAGCGGGGATGATCTCGGCGCCGAGTCGCAGAATTTGCTTGCGGATCGCCTCGGGATCGTCATCCGCGGACTCCGTCAATTGATCGACGATGTGAGTACCGATGATCGACACCTGCCATTCGGCGAGACGCGACATCGATTGGCCCAGCGCGCGTGCCGCAGCGACTTCGCTACTGCGCGAGATGATTCCACGATCGACCATGGTGATGATGCCCTGCAACGCATCGGCGTCCTGTTGGGTGAACATGACGGCGTCCGGGTCGTCGTCGACGGCAAATCCCATCGCGACCCACAGGCGATCTGCGCGCTCGCGGGAAACACCCGCGAATTCGGCGATCTGAGACTGCGTGTAACAACGAGGACCGCCGAGGAGGAACTCTTCGACGTCGGACTGAATGCGACTGAAGGTAGGGGCGTCGAACCCACTTCGCGACAGTGACGCGGATGGTTCGGTGCCCTCGTCGATCGGTGCTGACTCCGAACTGCTCACTGTGCTCCTTGCGTCCCATGTTGCGGTGTTGTCGACACTATCTTTCACGTGCTGCCTGCCGAACAGTACTGAATTCGGCGAACCTGAGCGGCGCTGCGCGGGAACACGTCGGTGCCCTGTGCAAGAGTTGCCCCGAGAAAAGCTCTACCGACACTCTCGAAAGGATTTGCGCATGCCACCCCGTAGACGTTCCGGCGCTACCGCATCAACGCCGGATCACCTCACTGCGGAAAATTTGGCAGCTCTCGCCACGGCAGTCGCCGAAGGCAAACGCGCCACCGTATACCTGCGCGAGGCAACTCCCAGCCTCGGCATCGACGCAGGCACTTCCGCGAAGGTGGTGTCGGTGGACGGAAATACCGTGCTGATCCGCCCCAAGGGCGTGAACGACGAATTGCCCTTCGAGGCAGAGGAATTGCGAATCAACCGCGTCGCGTCGACGCCCCCCAAGCCGGCGCCCCGCCCTAAACCAGTTGTGGAGTCCGAACCGCTCATGGAACCACTCGTCGAAACTCGGCCGAAGCCCCGAACCGTACCGGCAGCAGCCGCTCCGGCCCCTGCGCCCGTTGCGGCTCCCGCGCCTCGTCCGGCGGTCAAGCGTGCCAAGAAACTACCGCCAGGAGTCAGCGTCACCATCCATGCCGGCGCCGACAACGACTGGAGCGTCACCGTCACTTTGGGAGCCAAGCGGCCGGGCAAAGCGGTCCCGGTGGCACCCGATGCAGTTGAGCGCGCAATCCGCGAACTGGGTGAACCGACGGCCATCGAAGCCGTCGAATCGATCATCGTGGAGGCGCGCGACGCAGCGGCCGCCAGAGTGGACGAGCTCAGCCGTCAACTCGAAGAAGCACGCAAGATGCTCGAAGCGCTGGGGACCAACGAGTAACTCTCCTGCGTAGGTGCCGAGTTTCCGGGGTATGCGATTTGTGCAGCGGGGACTATCTCGGCGGGGAGTGTGTGATGTTGCAGAGAATCATTTCCGTTTTGGCGGCGGTCGTAATTGCACTGGGACTCGGGTTGGTGGTCACAGGGACGGCCGTTGCCGCGGCAACACCCCTCGGCGGGGGCAGCGGCATCATCATCAGCGACGAGACGATATGTACGTTGACAACGATCGGGCGTGACAACGGCGGTCGGCTGGTGGGGATCACTGCAGGTCACTGTGGCGGACCTGGTTCGACGGTTGTTCCGGAGGATGACGAGGGAGCCGGGGTCGTCGGCACCTTCGTCGAGTCCAATTCGGAGCTCGACTACGCCATCATCGAGTTCGATCCGGCAAAAGTGACGCCCGTGCGGACCGTCGACAGTGCCACCATCACGTCAATCGGCCAGCCGGCGAGCTTCCCGGCCATCGCCTGCAAAGAAGGTCGGACAACGGGGCAGACGTGCGGCGTCGTGTGGGGAAATCTGAGCGCCGACGCCCAGACCTGGACGCAGGTGTGTGTTGACCACGGCGATTCCGGAGCCCCTGTCACCGTCGGAACCACATTGGTGGCGATGGTGAACGCCTACCTGTACGTGCCGTGTCTGGGGCCGGAACTCGGCACCAACATGTCCTCGATCATCGCGGATATCAATTCCGATGGAGGCGTCGGTGCCGGGTTCCAGCCGATCTAGATCGGTGCGCTGTCTGGCATCAGCGCGCTACCTGTTCGGGTTCAGCCGCACACTGCTCCACCTGACGCTGATCCCACCAGCTTGGTGTACTTCGCCAGCACACCGCGTGTGTAGCGCGGCGGAAGTGGCTCCCAACCTTCTTTGCGGGCAAGCAGTTCCGAGTCGTCGACAAGCAGTTCCAACAGTCCGGTACTGACGTCGAGCCGGATCTGATCGCCGTCGCGCACAAACGCGATGGGACCGCCGTCCACCGCCTCGGGCGCGACGTGCCCGACGCATAGGCCGGTCGTTCCGCCGGAGAATCGTCCGTCGGTCAGCAGCAGGACGTCTTTGCCCAGGCCTGCGCCCTTGATAGCGCCCGTAATGGCCAGCATCTCGCGCATCCCGGGGCCGCCCTTGGGGCCTTCGTATCGGATCACCACAACATCACCGGCAGTGATCGTGCCGTCCTCGAGAGCGTCCATCGCGGCGCGTTCGCGTTCGAAAACTCGTGCAGTGCCGGTGAATACGTCGGATTCGAATCCGGCTGACTTGACGACTGCGCCGCCGGGAGCCAACGAGCCCTTGAGGATCGTGATGCCGCCGGTCGGGTGAATGGGCTTGTTCATCGCCCGTAGAACCTTGCCGTCCGGATCGGGCGGGGTGATGTGCGCCAGATTCTCCGCCACGGTCTTGCCGGTAACGGTCAGGCAATCGCCGTGCATGAGACCGGCGTCGAGCAACGCCTTCATGATGACGGGAACTCCGCCGATGCGGTCGACGTCGGTCATGACGTGTTTTCCGAAAGGCTTCACGTCGGCAAGGTGGGGAACCTTGGCCCCGACACGAGCAAAATCGTCGAGTGTCAGAGGGACGTACGCTTCGTGAGCGATCGCGAGGAGATGGAGCACCGCATTGGTGGAACCACCAAATGCCATGACAACCGCTATCGCGTTCTCGAATGCTTCCTTGGTGAGGATGTCGCGGGTGGTGATTCCCCGACGGAGGAGTTCGACGACGGCTTTGCCGCTCTCGCGCGCGAATCCGTCGCGTCGACGGTCGGGCGCAGGCGGCGACGCGCTGCCGGGAAGGGACATACCCATGGCCTCCGCGGCACTGGCCATGGTGTTTGCGGTGTACATACCGCCGCAGGCACCCTCGCCGGGGCAGATGGCGCGCTCGATGGTGTCGACGTCTTCGCGGCTCATCAGCCCGCGGGCACACGCTCCCACAGCTTCGAAGGCGTCGATGACGGTGACTTCGCGTTCAGTGCCGTCGGACAGCTTTGCGACGCCGGGCAACGTGGAACCGGCGTAGAGGAACACGCTGGCGAGGTCGAGGCGAGCGGCCGCCATCAACATGCCGGGCAGTGATTTGTCGCAGCCGGCAAGGAGGACGGAACCGTCGAGGCGCTCGGCCTGCATGACGGTTTCCACGCTGTCCGCGATGACTTCACGGGAGACGAGGGAGAAGTGCATACCCTCGTGACCCATCGAAATGCCGTCGGACACCGAGATGGTGCCGAATTCGAGGGGGAACCCACCGCCCTCCCGGACACCTTCCTTGACGGCTTTGGCAAGGCGGTCGAGGGACAGGTTGCACGGGGTGATCTCGTTCCAGGAGGACGCGACGCCGATCTGGGACTTGACCCAGTCGTCGTCACCCATTCCTACTGCTCGCAACATGCCTCGCGCTGCGGTCTTTTCCAGTCCGTCGGTGACGTCACGACTTCTGGGCTTGATGTCGGGTTCGGTCATTTGCCAAGCATAGGCTCCACCTGTGCGCCTTTCTGGTAGCCGGCACTACCGAAAAGGCGCACAGGCGAAGCCTGGGTGAACATTCCGAAGCTCTCTTGAACATCTGTTCAGATGCAGATTCACTCCTAGCGTGCACACGAATGCCTTTGATCGAATAACCAGACGTGGCCTCCTGCAGAGTTCGGCAGCACTTGCCGGTGCGGTGGGCCTCGGTGTCGCCTCGGCGAACCGTGCGAGTGCCGCGGTGCCTGCCGGCTTCAACCACGGCGTTGCGTCCGGTGACCCACTGCCGGACGCCGTCATCATCTGGACGCGCATCACGCCGACGGCCGACGCGACCCCGGGTTCGGGGATCGGGCCGGCAGTGACGCTGAACTGGCACGTCGCGACCGATGAGGGGTTTGCGACTGTTGTGGCGTCGGGAAGTGTTGTGGCTTCGGCAGGTTCGGATCACACTGCCAAAGTTGATGTGACGGGACTCGATTCCTCCACTACGTACTGGTACCGATTCACCACCGGTTCGGTAGTTTCGCCCGTCGGCCGCACACGCACCGCTCCGTCGAATTCGGCAGATCTCGAACGGATGCGCTTCGGTGTTGTCTCCTGCTCCAACTGGGAGGCCGGGTATTTCGGTGCCTACCGCCATCTCGGGTTCCGGGAGGATCTCGATGCGATCATCCACTTGGGCGATTACATCTACGAATACGGTCAGGGGGAATACGGCGCGAGAAACGGATCGGTACGGCTGCACGAACCGGCACACGAGATCATTTCCCTGGCCGACTACCGAATCCGGCACGCGCAGTACAAGACCGACCCGGACCTTGCGGCTCTGCATCTGAAACTGCCCTTCATCACCACGTGGGACGATCACGAATCGGCGGACAATGCGTTCCGGGACGGCGCCGAAAACCACACTTCCGGTGTCGAAGGCGATTGGGTGGATCGAAAGGCCAACTCGGCCAAGGCCTATTTCGAGTGGATGCCGGTTCGGCCCTCTGGCAGTGGTTCGAGCGTTCAACTGTACCGGCGGTTCCGCTTCGGGAACCTGGCAGAAATCTCGATGCTGGATTTGCGCACGTACCGCGACGAGCAGCCCACATTGCGTCAGATCGACGACCCGAATCGCACCATTACCGGACGCGCGCAAATGGATTGGCTCACCAGCGGCATCGTCAGCTCGCCGGCGCAATGGAAGATCGTCGGCAATCCCGTCATGATCACCCCATGTGTGTTTCCGCCGCTCGAACCGGCTACTACCGCGGCGCTGACCGAACTGGTGGGAATCCCGCAGGCCGGGTTCCCGTACAACACCGATCAGTGGGACGGCTACACCGCCGACCGCACACGACTGTTCGACGCCATCACGTCGAACAACGTTGACAACACAGTCTTTATCACCGGTGACATTCACACGTCGTGGGCGTGTGACCTGCCCACTAACGCCGCCAACTATCCGGGTGGACCGACCGTCGGAGCTGAGTTCGTTGTTCCGTCGGTGACCTCTCCCAACATCGACGACATGTTGAAAGTGCCGCCGCGCACCGCATCCGTTGCGGCAGAAGAAGCGTTCAAGGCGGTCAATCGCCACGTTCGGTACGTCGAATTGGATTCGCACGGATACGGCGTATTCGACATCGCCCGCGACGGTACCCAGATGGATTGGTATTTCGTCGACAACGTCACCGATCCACAGAGCAACGCCCACTACGCAACCAGCTACCGCCTGCCTGCCGGTGCCGGTGCCAGGGTAGCTCCGTCCTTCAGTCCGCTCGACCCGAACTCGTACCGACCAGGAGTCAACCAGTGAGCCTCGAACTCTCCCGCCGCAACGTCTTGATCGGCGGAAGTGTGCTTGCCGGAACAGCTTTGCTCGGTGCGCCCGCGCACGCGGGTGTGCCTACCGGTGGCGGTCTGCCCGATGTCGACGTCTACGTCGTCGTTGTCGACGGTATGCGCCCGGACGAACTGCGAGCAGATCTCACTCCGATGCTGACCGGCCTGGCCGCGGGCGGTGTCCACTACCCGAATGCCAGCGCGATCAATATCGCCGAGACGCTTCCCAACCACACGGCGATGATGACGGGTGTGTACCCCGTGCGTTCGGGTGTGCCGGCCAATTCCGTCTACGACCCGGCGATCGACAAGAAGCGCGACCTCGATCAGGCATCGGATCTGCAGACGTCGACGGTCCTCGACCGCGCGCGCACCGAACTCGGGTTGACCACTGCGAGTGTGCTGTCCAAGCAATACCTGCACGGACTGTTCGGTGATCGCGCATCCGTCGTCTGGGATCCGCAACCGCTGCTTCCCGGCACCGAGCACGCCCCGGACAACTTCACGATCGACGCGTTGATCCGGATCGTCGGCGAGAGCTCACCGCGGTTGTCGTTCACCAACCTCGGCGACGTGGACCGTGTTGGTCACCTTGATCTTTCGGGACCGTCGATTCGGATCGCGCGGACCGCCGCACTGCAGAACACCGACAATCAGGTACGACGCTTTGTCGATTTCCTTCACAGCACCGGACGGTGGAATCGGAGCGTCCTCATTGTGCTGGCCGATCACTCGATGGACTGGTCGGAGCCAACGCGCCTTATCGGGCTGGATCGTCCGCTCAACGCAGATCCGTTGTTGGCAGGGAAGATCCGCATCGCGCAGAACGGTGGCGCCGATCTGATCTACTTCGTAGGACCGGATCAGGAACGGGCCGAGGCTGTTCGACGTACTCAGGAAATTGTCTCCGCCGTCGACGGTGTCGAATCGAGCCATCTGCCGGCGGAATTCAATCTCGGTGACAATGCCGGCGATGTTGTTGCGTTCTGCGCACAGGGGTGGCGGTTCAGTGATCCGACACCGCTGTCCAACCCGATCCCTGGCAATCACGGCCACTCCGTGACACTGCCGATTCCGTTCTTCCTCAGTGGTGGGCATCCTGGCCTCGACGGCGGCCGCCGCGTCGACACCCCCGTGCGCACGATCGACGTGGCGCCGACAGTGGCGGCACTCCTGGGTCTTCCGGCACCGACTGGCGGGTGGGACGGTGCCGCTCGCACGGCGGGTGTCGCGGTAGGTGTCTAGCGGCGGTCAGTAGCATGACGAGGTGACGATCAACCGCAGTCGCAAAGCCCGATACGCGCGCAAACGCAAGCGCCGGATGGACAGCACGACACACGACCTCAGCACCGAGCAGTGGGCCGCGCTCAGATCCTCGTGGGGTGGGTGCGCCTACTGCGGCGCGCAAGACGTACCGCTGCAACGTGATTGTGTTCTCGCGATCTCGCGGGGAGGCCGTTACACCCTCGACAACATTGCGCCGGCCTGCGCGTCGTGCAACGCCAGCAAATGCAACAGCGAAGTCACACTCTGGTTGCGTCGCAAAGGGTACGACGAGAAGTCGTTCTTACTCCGTCACGCCGAGATCGGTATCGATTTGAGAGGGCGTTTCTCGGAGGCAGAACTCCTTTAGCGCGTCTCCTTCAGCGCGGATCACGGCCGGTCAGTGCCATCAACTTGTCCTGCAGAGGCGAGTCCTCGGGAATCTCGACCGGGGCGGCAAACAAACCGCTTTCGGCCAGCATGTCGCGTTGACCGTCGAGATCGGACCAGACGGCTTCGACGAGCGTCGGGTCCAAACGGTCGTCCGCACCAACTGCCCGTGCCAGATCCCACGCGTGAATGGTGACGTCGGACGTCTGCTGACGCAGATACGGCTCCATGTTCACCGTGCCGTAGGACAGATGAACCTGCGTATCGAGATTTGTCGATTTCCAGGCGTTGATCGCGGCTTCGGAGTACTTCTGCCATTCGGTCCACAGGTCGTCACCAACCGGAACGATGTCCGGCGTCGCTTCGCCCACGGTGAGCCCGGACAGCAGCGGAGGCACCCACTGTTGTTCCTCGATCACATGACGAACCAGGTGTTCCACCTGCCAGTCGGAATCGGGGGTAGGCACATTCCAGTCCTCGACCTGAGCGAGTCGCGAACCGAATTCGCGGTGGGCAGTGAGCACGAGTTCGAGCCAGTCAAATTCCACACTGGAGGGTAACCCGATCTTGGCGGGCTCAATCGTTGTTTTCGATTTTGCTGTCGGAGGTGATGGCTAGTCTTCACGAGTATGAGCGAAGTAGTGTCTCCGGCCGCGGCGCGTCGCATCGCGCTTGCAGCTCAGGGGTTTGGAAAAGCGCATCCTGCAGCCGTGACACGACGCAATCTGATCGGAGTGATGGACCGCTTGCAGGTGCTCCAGATCGATTCGGTCAACGTATTCGAGCGCAGTCATTATCTGCCGATCTATGCGCGAATGGGTGCGTACGACAAGTCGAGACTCGACCAGCTCGCCTTCGCACCGGGATCGGGATACCTCGAATACTGGGGCCACGAAGCGACATTCCTACCCGTCGACATGTGGCCGCTGTTCCGTTGGCGAATGGATCAGTTTCGGGAAAAGGCCCTCGCAGACAAGAATGGATGGGCATCCGATCGGCTCGACTTTCTCGAGTGGTTGCGCAGCGAATTGCGGGACAACGGGCCGATGGCGGCGAGCGAGGTCGAGCACGACGCGAACACGCGGCGCGGACCCTGGTGGGGGTGGTCCGACGTGAAGGTCGGCCTGGAGACCCTGTTCCGGTGGGGCGAGGTGGTATCGGCAGGTCGAGCGGGGTTCGAACGTCGCTACGCACTCGCCGAGAACATACTGCCGCCGGCGATACTCGACGCCAGGGTGGAGCGGCCGGACGCGATCCGTGAGCTTGTGCTGCGCGGAGTGCGGGCACACGGACTGGGCACTCTCGACGATATCGCCGACTACTTTCGACTCCCCAGCGCCGAGACACGAGTTGCACTGCGAGAGCTCGAAGACGCCGGCAGCGTGCGCCCCGCCTCCGTCGAAGGTTGGGAGCGTCGAGGAAAGCCGCGAGAGGTATGGATCGATCCTCAGGCCAAACGGCCAAGGGCAATTCGGGCCGACGCTCTGTTGTCTCCCTTCGATCCGGTCGTATGGGCGCGTGATCGAGCGTTGCGGCTCTTCGACTTTCACTACCGGATCGAGATCTACACTCCCGCCCACAAGCGGGTCCACGGTTACTATGTCCTGCCGGTGCTGATCGACGACAAGATCTGTGCGCGAGTCGATCTCAAGAATGACCGTCAGAACCGTCAACTGATCGTGCGCTCCGCCTGGGCAGAACCCGACGCCGACGCAGATACTGCACCGCGCCTGGCGGCGCTGCTCCGGCGAACCGCACTCTGGCAGGGCTGCGAGACCGTCGTGGTGGAGAACAAGGGAACGATGGCGGCGGAGTTGGCGGACGCGATGAGAGCTGTGCCCGACGCAGCTTTAACGCACTGAGTGCGCCTCCCCTGATATCGGGGGAGACGCACTCAGTGATTGCTACGTGTTCAGCGAAGAGCGGCCAGCGCGTCGATGCGCTTGACGGCGTCTTCCATGATGCTGTCGATCAGTTCCTTGCAGCTGGGCAGATCGTTGATCATGCCGACAACCTGACCCGACGCCAGCACACCGGCTTCGGTGTTACCTTCCACCAGACCGGCTTTGAGCAACATCGGGGTATTGGCGGCCATGATGATCTGCATGATGGTGCGGTCGCCGGATCGCTTCATCGCGATTCCGTCCTTGGCGAGCGTCGACCACTTCATGCCGGTCATTGCCTTGAACTTCATGGCGTTCTTGGCGGCAGCGATCAAACCGGTTGCGTAGCTGGAACCTTCGAGGCTGTTGACCAGGTCGGTGTTGAGCACACGGTGCGGCATGCCGTCGACCTTGCGTGAAACGGTCGTATCCGTCAGTCCGCGCTTGAGGTATTCCTGCTTGACGGAATCCGGTACCGAGGAATCGCTCGTGAGCAGGAAACGGGTGCCCATCGCCACGCCGGCAGCGCCGTACGCGAGTGCAGCCGTCAGGCCGCGGCCGTCGAAGAATCCGCCACCGGCGATAACCGGAATGTCGACGGCGTCGAGGACCGAGGGGAGCAGAAGGGTTGTTGCCACACCGCCGGTGTGACCGCCACCCTCGCCGCCCTGGACGACGACGGCGTCCGCGCCCCAGGACGCAACCTTCACGGCATGCTTTGCAGCACCGATGGACGGAACGACAACAATGCCGTTGTCCTTGAGCTTGGAGATCAGATCCTTCTTGGGAGCCAAGGCAAATGACGCAACCTTGACACCTTCGCGGATGAGCAGATCGATACGCTGCTTCGCGTCGGTGGCGTCGGCGCGCATGTTGACGCCGAAGGGCTTGTTCGTGAGCTGCTTCGTCTTCTTGATGGCGTGCTCGAGCTCGTCGTACGTCATCGTGGCCGAAGCCAGGATGCCCAGACCGCCGGCGTTAGCCGTCGCCGACGTGAGAGCGGGACCGGAAACCCAGCCCATGCCTGTCTGCACGATCGGGTAGTCCACGCCGACCAGTTCGGTCAGCGCAGTCTTGAGGGTGGGGGTCATGCCGAGACCTCACGGTCCCGCAGGTTGCGCGGGTCGAGGGTCTCGCGAATGAGGTGGAGCTCTTCTACTGTGGGTTCGCGGGTGACGCCTGCCTCGGCGAGTCCGGCAACCTCGAACGAGGTGTTCTCGGCAACCTCTTCGGCCGTGACGCCGGGGTGAAGGCTCAACGCGCGGAAGGTGTTTCCCGGTCCGCCGAAGTCGAAGACACCGAGGTTGGTGACAACGCGGGGGATGTTGAGGTACTTGTATGCCGGGTTCTCGGGATCGATCTGGTCGTAGCCGACGCCGCACACCACGTCGACCTTGTCGACGAACACTCGCTTGGAGTGCTTGGGGACGAAGTAGCTCGTGGCGTGGTTGATCGTGTTACCCGGAGCGCCGCGCACACCGAACATCTGACGCGACGGCTGCTGAAGCGGGCCGAAAGCGGAGAGGTTCTGGTTACCGTGGCGATCGAGCTGGTTTGCGCCCATGACCACGTGGCGACGACCGGAAGCGACCACGTCGAACACCTTGCGGAACGGCATCCATCCTTCGATGGGGCCCTTCGTTCCCACTGCTGGGGTGTCCTCGAGGATGAGGGCTTCGCCGTCGGTGATCAGGAGATCAGGTTCGGTGGTCAGGCGGGCAAGGCGAGCGCCGATGGTCGATGACGTCGACATCGGGCTGGCCATGATTTCACCTGCGCCGGAGAAGATTTCGGCGCAAGCCAGGACTACGTACTCTGCGCGGGTGACGGTGGATTCGCTCATGACGCCTGCTCCTCTGCAAACTTCTTTACTGCGGCCTGGTAATCCTCTTCGCTGCCGGAGAGGAAGGTGTCGACAAATGCCTGCCACGACTCGGGGGTCTTTGCGGCTTCGGCGTAGTGACGCTGGAACTTCTCGTCGCGGCCGTAGCTCTCGCCGGCAAGGGTGAAGTGCGCGCCGTTCGGGGCCTCGACGACACCGTCGACCATCATGCGGTTGATCAGAAGATTCTGCAGCGGAACGGATTTGACCAGTTCCTCGGTTTCGACGATGCGTTCCACCGAGACATAACGCTTCTCCGCTGCCATGCAGTACAGGTCGTCGAAGTACGGGTCGACGCCGTTGTATGCGGCATTGCCGTGCTTGTCGCCGAGGTTGAGGTGAACGAACGACGCGTCGAGGTTGAGCGCGGGCATCGCGATCAGGGTCTCGGAGCGGCCGTCGGCCTCGGGGTACGGGGAGGTGACGGTCTTGAGTTCGTCGCCCCAGAAGTTACGGACATCGGATCCCAGGCCTGCGCGGATCGGCAGGAAGGGGAGACGGGCAGCTGCAGCTTCGAGGCCGCACTTGACCATTCCCTCGTCCATTTCGCGGGACTCGATCTCACCGTTGGTGCGTGCCTTGGCAAACCACGGATCGTAGAACGGAGCCGAGTCCAGGGACACGAAGCCGTAGTACGCCTTCTTGACCTTGCCGGCCGAGCACAGCAGGCCGAGATCCGGTCCACCGTACGTGACGACGGTCAGGTCCTTGATGTCCGAACGCAGGATCGCGCGCACGAAAGCCATCGGCTTACGGCGAGATCCCCAGCCGCCCAATCCGATGGTCATTCCGGAGCGAAGCTCGCCGACAACCTCGTCGAGCGACATTGTCTTGTCACGCTTGCTAGCCATGATGTCTCAGCCTTCCTTCTGGGTTGCGTTCTCACGCGGCTTGCCGGTTGCGACGAACTCGTCGCGATGCTCGTCGGACACACCGAGCAGGTTGAGCTCGAAGGTGTATCCCTGCTCGAGGCGGTAGCTGCTCTTGACGTCGACGGGGTCGATGCCGTTGATGGCTTCCTTCGCACACCGGATGATGCGGGTGTCCTTGGCGGCGATCTTGGCGGCGATCTCGCGGGCGCAATCGTCGAGCTTCTCGCGCGGGACGACGTCGTAGACGCTGCCGAACTGCTTGAGTGTGTGGGCGTCGACGCTCTGCGCCGTGTAGTACAGCGTGCGCATCATGTGCTGCGGCACCAGGCGAGCGAGGTGCGTGGCTGCGCCGAGTGCACCGCGGTCGACCTCGGGGAGGGAGAAGATCGCGTCGTCGGACGCGACGATGACGTCAGCGTTGCCGACCAGACCGATGCCGCCGCCGACGCAGAATCCGTTGACTGCCACGACGACCGGAACGGCGCAGTCGTAGACCGCGGCAAAAGCAGCAGCGCAACCGCGGTTGGCAGCAACCAGAGCGTCGTAGCCGTCGGTGGCCTGCATCTCCTTGATGTCGACGCCGGCGTTGAATCCGCGGCCTTCGGCTCGCAGGATCACGACGTGGGTATTGAGGTCCTTACCTGCGGCGAGGATCGCGTCGGCGAGATCGAACCATCCCTGCGAGGGGATTGCATTGACCGGTGCGTAGTCGATGGTGACCGTGGTGATGCCGGTCCCGTCGGAGGAGGTGCTGATGCCCATAGCGGGTTTCCTTACGTCTGTGTACCAAACCAAGCGATTGCTTGGTAAGTTAGCACACAAGCGGAGCCGACAAGCCCGAGCAGAGTGCAATAGGAGATAAAAATGAGTGGATTGGTCGATGGACGCGTAGTCATCATCACCGGGGCAGGTCGCGGTATCGGACGCGCGCACGCACTGGCATTCGCGGCAGAGGGCGCCAAGGTTGTCGTCAACGACATCGGTGCAGGCGCGGACGGCTCCGCAACCGGCGAGAGCCCGGCCGAGCAGGTAGTCGCCGAAATCATCGCAGCCGGCGGCGAGGCCGTCGTCAACGGTGACGACGTCGCAGACTGGGCGGGTGCGGAAAACCTCATCAAGACCGCCATCGACAACTTCGGTCGCCTCGACGTGCTCGTCAACAACGCCGGCTTCCTGCGTGACCGCATGCTCGTCGGTATGAGCGAAGCCGAATGGGACGCCGTCACCCGCGTCCACCTCAAGGGTCACTTCGCGCCCCTGCGTCACGCCGCCGCCTACTGGCGCGCCGAGGCCAAGGCAGGCAACCCGATCGACGCACGCATCATCAACACCAGCTCGGGCGCCGGACTGCAGGGCTCCATCGGCCAGGGCAACTACGCCGCAGCCAAGGCCGGCATCGCCGAGATGACCATCCAGGCAGCAGCAGAGTTCAAGAATTACGGCGTCAGCGTCAACGCAATCGCGCCGTCCGCGCGTACCCGCATGACGGTCGGTGCCGGCGGCGCCATGGCCGAGATGATGGCAGCTCCGGAAGAGGGCTTCGACGCCATGGCTCCGGAGAACGTCTCACCGCTCGTCGTGTGGCTCGGTAGCGCAGAGTCCAAGGATGTCACGGGACGCGTCTTCGAGATCGAGGGCGGCAAGATCACCGTCGCAGAAGGATGGCGTCACGGCCCGAGCGAAGACAAGGGTGATCGCTGGGACCCGAAGGAAATCGGACCCGTCGTGGCATCGCTGTTGGAGAAGGCCGAGACCCCGACGCCGGTGTACGGAGCTTGATCACATACTGATTCTGAAGGATTTCGCTCGCTCGGCGAGCGAAATCCTTCAGGATCGGGTCACCAGATCTTTACGCGCTTTTCGGGCTCCAAATACAGTGCATCACCTGGCTTGACGTCGAACTCCTCATGGAAGGTGTCGAGGTTACGGACGACGCCGTTGCAGCGGAATTCCGGCGGTGAATGCGGGTCGACGGCGAGCCGACGCAGTGCCTCGGCCTCGCGTGCCTTGGTCCGCCACACCTGAGCCCAGCCGAAGAACACGCGCTGCAAACCGGTGAGACCGTCGATAACGGGCGGTTCGGTGCCTTCGGTCGCGATCTTGTACGCCGCGATCGCGATGGACAGTCCACCCAGATCGCCGATGTTCTCGCCGATCGTGAACTCGCCGTTGACATGATGACTCGGCAGTTCCTTGGGTTCGAATTCGTTGTACTGCTCGATCAAAGCTTTTGTGCGCTTGCCGAATTCGGTGCGATCGTCGTCGGTCCACCAGTCGACCATGTTGCCGTCGCCGTCGTACTTGGCGCCCTGATCGTCGAAACCGTGCCCGATCTCGTGACCGATAACAGCACCGATTCCACCGTAGTTGGCGGCGTCGTCAGCGGCGGCGTCGAAGAACGGCGGCTGCAAAATGGCTGCGGGGAAAACGATTTCGTTCATACCCGGGTTGTAGTACGCGTTAACCGTCTGCGGTGTCATGAACCACTCGTCGCGGTCGACGGGGCCGCCCAACTTTGCGAGGTCGCGGTCGTATTCCGCGGCGTATCCGCGGCGATAGTTGCCGACGACGTCGGTGGCCGAGATCTCGAGACCCGAGTAGTCACGCCACTTGTCGGGGTAGCCGATCTTGGGAGTGAACTTGTCCAGCTTGGCCAGTGCGGCCTTGCGGGTATCCGGGCTCATCCACTCGAGTTCGGAGATGTTGCGGCGGTAGGCTTCCTGCAGATTGCCGACCAGCTCCAGCATGCGTACTTTGGCTTCGGCCGGGAAATGGCGCTCCACGTACAGCTTGCCGACGGCCTCGCCGAGCAGGTCTTGGACCAGGCCGACGCCACGCTTCCAGCGCTCACGGTTCTCCTCGGTGCCCGAGAGTGCGGTGCCGTAGAACGCGAAGTTCTCGTCCACCAACGAGGAATGCAGGTACGGAGCGCGCGCATGGATGACTTTCCAGGCAGCCCATGCCTTCCAGTCGTCGAGTTCTTCCGACGCCCACAGTGCGGTGAAGGTGTGCAGGAATCCGGGCTGGCGAACCACGATTTCCGAGAACTTCTCGGACGTCGTTCCCAAGCCGGACAGCCAAGCAGCCCAATCCAATCCGGGGTTCTGCTCGGTGAGCTCCTCGAATTCGACGAGGTTGTAGCTCAACTCGGCGTCACGACGCTTCACGACGTCCCAGTGCCCGGCCGCGATCTTCTTCTCGAGGTCGAATACCCGCTGCGCCTCGTAGCCGAGTCCGGCGAGGTTGAACATCTTCTCGACGTGGGCGACGAACTTGTCGCGAATTTCGGCGTAGTTGTCTTCGCGGTAGTACGACTCGTCGGGAAGGCTGATGCCCGACTGACTGAAGTGAATGAGGTAGCGCTCGGAGTTCTTGGCGTCGGTGTCGACGTAGTGCGCGATGGCGCCGCCGACACCCGTGCGCTGATGGCGTCCGATCACGGTAGCCAGCGAAGAACGATCGGCCGCGTCCGCAATTGCGTCGAGTTCGTCGTCGATCGGGGTGAGACCGGCAGCCTCGATAGCGTCGGCATCCATGAAACTCGAGTACAGATCGCCGATGCGTTGGGCATCGGTACCGGACTCCGGTGACGACGCGGAAGCCTCGGTGATGATGGTCTGCACATCTTCCTCGGCCTTGTCGTACAGCGTGCGGAAAGCGCCGTCGACTGCGCGGTCTGCGGGAATCTCGTATTCGGCGAGCCATTTCCCGTTGACATGGACGAACAGGTCGTCCTGCGCGCGGGTCTCGCTGTCTAGGTGGGTGAGGTCGATGCCTGAGCGATGAGCCGTGGTCATTTCTCCATCCTTACACGATCACCACAATCCGCTCAGTCGTTATCGTGAGCCGTTCAGTGCCCGAGCGATCTGCGTCACCACAAGTTCGGGTGTGAGCGTCAATTGATGCCAACTGAACCGCCCGCTTCCGGTGATCGGGGTCAGGCGTCGATACCCAGATTGATGACGGCGAGGTATGACCCGTCCGACTGCTTCTCGACGGTCATCATGCCGGTGTCGGAGAAGATGCTGTCGTTGGAATTGTTGGTGTTGTTCTCACGGCCCGTGTGCTCGCTGTACGGGCTGACGGAATACACCTCGTCGAGAAGGTTCTCCTCGAAGAAGGTCTGCGTTGTGAGGACAGTTTTCTTGTCGATATGCACCTTGACGTGGATGTGCGTGGTGCGGCCCATGTACCAGCCCGGAAAAATGGTGGTGAACTGCGCGATGCCGTTTGCGTCCGTGGTCTGGGCGCCGCGCAGGTAGGTGCCGTCGTCGGTGGTGGTTGCTTCGCTGTCGCCGACGCTGTATGAGCCGTCGGAAGTTTCGCCGGAGCCACCCATCGAACCCATGCCGCCGCCCATCCCGCCGCCGGGTGCGCCCGACGGCGGCTGTCCCATTCCGCCTGCCGGGGGTTCGCCCATGCCACCGGACGGAGGCGTTCCACCGCCGCCGCCACCGTTTGCGCTCAGGGAGCCGGACTCGAAGCCGGAGTACACGCCGCCTGCGTCGCAGTGCCAGATTTCGACGACGGCGTTGCTGACGGCGCCGATGGTGCCGTCGGCGTTGCAGATGCTGTTGTCCTGCACCCGCAGTGCGACCTGGAGGGTGGTGCCTGGTCGATCTTCGCGGATATCACTGCGGATGGAGTCGACGTCGAACCAGTACGGGCCCTGAGTTTCTTCCTCGCTCATGACGCACTGTGGTGCCTTGGCGAGCAGCGCGGTGACAGCGTCGCCGGAGGTAGCCGAGGCAGCAGCGGCGCCGGTGCCGGCGGTGGTCGTGGAGGCCGCAGCGGTGGACGTCGTGGTCGAGCTGCCGCTGTTGCCGGAACATGCGGCGATGAGTCCGCCGAGGCTGATGGTGCCGCCGAGTGCCAGTGCTCGCCTGCGACTCACTCGTTGCCGACTGGCTTCGATGTCTTTGTTCACGCGTCTACCTCCATTGATCTGGGCTGTTGAATCAATGGTGGACGAGCGGTCTGGCGCGGGGCTGGTTATCAGCTGTGAACTTGCTGGGAGATCATCTGGACGCTCGAGGTGGCGCGGATGTAGACCTGACCGGTGTTGTCCACGATGCGCGATTCGATGAGTGCGAGCCTACGTCCGGCGCGGATCACGCTGGCTTCGGCGCGCATGACGGGACCACCGATGGCCGGTGAGCGCAGGAAGTCGATCTTGTGGTCGAGGACGCGGTAATCCTGTTCGGCGGTAGTCAGGGTTTGCGCGGCGAGCCCGGTGATGGCGTCGGTGGCGGAGATGAGTACACCGCCCTGTACTGCGCCGAGCGGGTTGGCCATCCATTCGACCGGCGCAAGTTCGCCGACGACAGCGCCTGGCGTTACCTCGGTCAGCGTGAGGTCGAGGAGTCCGGCGAGCGGTCCACGCTTGATAGTTCCGGCCAGGATTCCTTCGACGACGTCGGATCCGCTCAGTCCACTCAGGTCACTGACTTCTTCGGGAACCGGCACATCGAGGGCAGGGCCGGCGATGTAGTCGTCGGGTGCAACGACGGGTGGCCGCGAGACAATCATGGCGCGCCCGGCCATCACTGCCAGAAGTGTGCTGTCGTCACCGCGTAGTTGTCCCGACGCCAGTCCGACTCCGTCGTCGAGGTGCACGAGTGCACCGGTGGCTCCGACTGTTCCCGTCGACGGGATATCGGCGGCCGCACTGACCGTGACCTGTGCGAGCACCGACTGGTGACCCGAAGTGAGCCCCGAGTACACAGCCCCACCCATGGCGCCGTCGATCATGACGCCGAGCGATCCGAGCACTGTGCGTCCGCGGTGGTCGTGGAAGCGGTCCCCGATTGTCTGCGCGAAGCTGAGATCGCCAGGAGTGATCGCTACTGCGCGTACATCCATCAAGGTGTTGAGGGGATCAAGTTTGACGGTGGGCGCGGAGTTGTCGATGCTCATGTATCGAGTATCGCCCGTACCGGAGATGGGGCCGGTCGCCGGGTCTCAGCCACCGATACGTGCGTGCATTTCCCAGACCAGCACTTCGGCACCGGTTTCGGAGGTGACGAGTTGTCCGCCGGAGTCGCTCATGCGGACGGCATCACCTTCGTAGAGGGTGCCGGTGCCCTCCATGTCTGCGGTTCCTTCGGCCACGAAAACGTGGAGGAACGGGGCGTTCGGCAGGGTCACGCTTGTGCCGGGGAGAATTCGCGCCACGTGCAGTGCCGCGTACTTGTTGTTGATGCGGATGGCCGAATGATCTTTGTAGCGATCCATTCCGGAGGCGACGGGTATGAGTCCGCCGCGTAGGAGTTCGTCGTCGATTTCGAGTTGTTCGTATCCGGGAGTCAGTCCACCCTCGTCGGGCGCAACCCACATCTGGATGAAGTGCACCGGATCGGAGTGCTGTTGGCCGCCCAGACGCCACGAGTCGTTCTTCTCGCTATGCATGATCCCGGTGCCTGCGCTCATCCGTTGCGCGAGTCCGGGATAGATGACACCGGAGTGCCCGATGGAGTCTTGGTGAACGAGCGAACCGCGCAGCACCCAGGTAACGATTTCCATGTCCTTGTGCGGATGGGTGTCGAATCCGGTACCCGCGAGCACGGTGTCGTCGTTGTTGACGAGGAGCAGGCCGTGGTGGGTGTTGTCGGGGTCGTAGTGCTGCCCGAACGAGAACGAATGCTTCGAATCAAGCCAGGAGATGCGGGATTTCAGGCGATCACCGCTGCGGTGGACGTCGATGTGCGGGGTTGTGAGCGCCGACATGGCGTTCCTCCTTTGGGGCCGAATGCTTTCAGCGTACGAGATGGGGCCGCAGTCCGGCGTGCATCTCCCAGATCAGAACTTCTGCGGGTTCCGCGGCGGTGACTCGATGTCCGCCGGTTTCCTTGAGTCGCAACGAATCTCCGGTCGAGAGAGTGTCGACGCCCTCGACTGTGACGGAGCCCTGCGGGATGTAGGCGTGAACATACGGGGCGTCCGGCAGGGTTATCGTCTGACCGATGTCGAGGCGTGCAACGTGCAGCGCCGCAAACTTGTTGTGAAGCGTGATCGCGCTGTGATCGCGATGCGCGGGCATTCCCGACGCCAAGGTGATCAAGCCACCGGCGTCGAGTTCGGTATTGACGTCGAGTTCCTGATAGCTCGGAGTGATCCCGGATTCGTCTGGCGGAATCCACATTTGGACGACGTGGACCGGTTCTGTATGGCGGGTACCGTCGGCGCGCCGGGTGTCGTTGCGCTCGGAATGCAGAATCCCGGTTCCGGCGCTCATTCGTTGCGCGAGGCCGCGATGAATTTCGCCGGTGTGCCCAGCTGAATCCTGGTGGACCAGGGAACCGCTGAGCACCCACGTCACGATCTCGGTATCGAGGTGTTGATGGGTGTCGAAACCGGAGCCGGCTTCGACGATGTCGTCGTTGTTGACCAGAAGTAGTCCGTGCGCGTAAGCGGCGTGGTCGAAGTTACCGGCGAAGGGGAAGCTGTGACGGGACGTGAGCCAGCCGTAGTTCAGGTGCGCACGTTCATGCGCACGCTGAACTACTACCGATTTCATGTCAGCTCAGAGTTTCGTGGGCTGCCGGGATGGAACCGAGGCGTCCGGCCTGGAAGTCCTCGAATGCCTGCATGACCTCGGACTTCGTGTTCATGACAAACGGTCCGGCCATGGCGATGGGCTCGCGGATCGGCTTGCCGCCGAGGATGAAGACCTCGAGCGATTCGGTCCGGGAATCCTGACGATCGGATGCGGCGATGGTGATGGAGTCGCCGCGTCCGTACACGGCGGTCTGGCCTGCGCGGATCGGCCGACGCTCTGCGCCGACGGTTCCCTCACCGGCAAGAACATAGGCGATGGCGTTGAACTCGGGGTTCCACGGCAACGTGACGCTGGCGCCAGGTGCGATGGTCGTGTGGGACAACGCGATGGGCGTGTACGTCGATCCCGGTCCGGCGTGGCCGGCGATCTCGCCTGCGATGACGCGTACCAATGCGCCGCCGTCGTGCGACGAGAGCAGAGCGACCTTGTTTCCGGTGATGTCCTGGTACCGCGGCGCTGCCATCTTGTTGTCTCGGGGGAGGTTCACCCACAGTTGGACGCCGTGGAAGAGGCCGCCGCTGACAACGAGGTGCTCCGGGGGAGTCTCGATGTGGAGGATGCCGCCACCTGCGGTCATCCACTGGGTGTCACCGCCGCCGATAATGCCGCCGCCGCCGTTGGAGTCCTGGTGCTCCATGATGCCGTCGATCATGTAGGTGACGGTTTCGAAGCCGCGGTGCGGGTGCCAGGGCGTGCCCTTGGGTTCTCCGGGGGCGTAGTTGACCTCACCCATCTGGTCCATGTGGATGAACGGGTCGAGTGCTGAGAGATCGATGCCCGCGAATGCGCGGTGTACGGGGAAGCCTTCGCCTTCGTAGCCGACGGGAGCGGTGGTGATGCTCTTGACGGGACGGCTGACTGCGGACGCTGCAGGCTCGTCGAGCCGGGGCAGGGCCAAAATATTCTCGACTGTCACAGCAGGCATGTCGTAACTCCTTGCACTCAGGTAGTTGATTGTTCAACTATCTCATGCTGACTCAACAATGTCGAGCCTGCGATATTCCCGAGGCTCGACATTGCGGCGATCAGCGCAACAAGCTTCCCAGTTTTTGTGCGGCGGCGATAACCTCCGCGCCGAGTGCGTCTTGGTCATCGGCGTGGAAAGCGGAGATTCCGATACTGGTGATGGCGTCGCCGCGGCGTCCGGGAACTGCCGCCGATATGCCGTGGACGGAAGGGGTGATCTCGCCGATCGTCGACGCGTAACCGCGCGCACGGGCAATACGCACTTCGTCTCGTTCACCGTCGACGGGTGGGAGTGAGGCCAGCATGGACAGGCCGGCGGAGCCGCGGTCGATCGGATCGACCTGGCCGGGACGGAAGGCGACGTGCATTCGGGCGCTGCGTGGCTCGACGACCATCAGTGCGCGAACTTCGGTCTCGCTCTCGCGGACCACGAGGTGGGCCGTCGCTTCGGTGGCGTCGGCAAGTTCTTCGAGGATCGGGCGGGCGAGGGTTCGTAAATCCTGCTCCACCGGTTCGGCGAGGGTGACCAGTCCTGCGCCGAGTGTGACGCGCTTGAAAGTGTCCTTGCGGCACAAGTGATGTGCCTCGAGAGTCCGGATGAGTCGGTGCGCGACCGTGCGGTGAACTCCGATGCCGTCGGCGATGTCTGTGACCGACAACCCGTGCGGATAGGAGGTGAGGAGCTCCAGAATCTCGAGTCCGTGATGGAGAGTTTTCGACATGCCGGAGTCCACTTGAACTGGACTTATTCGGGGTCGATGGTCATCACTGAGTTCGCGCATCGAGTTCGCTCCTTGACGTTTGTGAGGTGGGCCACCTACGCTTTGTTCATATCGCACGGCCTGTGCGATTATCGCACACATTCGACAGGTGGGCAACCCTTCAGGGGAGTCCAGCGCAGTGTTTTCCGGAGAGAACATCCTCATGACTGACTACCGCGGAGTGGCGGCCGGCGACGTTGCCGCAATCCACCAGTTGTATGCATTGCAGAGTCATCTCATCGACTCCGGGCGTCAACGGGATTGGGCGGCAACATTTACGACTGACGGTGAGTTCCATTCGCCCAGCTATCCGGAACCGGTAGTCGGTTCTTCGGATCTCGAAGCTTTCGCCGGCCGGTTCTACTCCGGAGCCGAAGCGGCGGACGAGGTTCATCGGCACGTGATCACCAACTTGTTGGTGGAAACGGCAGTCGAAGCCGAGTTGACGGTGCGCGGCTATCTGCAGATCGTCGCGACCAAGCGCGGTGGGGACACGCGATTGGTTCGGATGACAACGATCACGGATCGAGTGATTCGAGTCGGTGACGAGTGGAAGATCGCCCGCCGCATCGTGTCCCGCGACGACGCGCCACGCAATCCCTAACCGTCTTTCACGTTTGTGCACAACAGAATTCAGTAGGAGACCAAATATCATGACCGTTAACGCCGATCAGACGAACCCGGGCCGCACCGTTGCCACGCAAATGTCGGCGGTGTACCCGGAGTTGGCAGGCAAGGTTGCCGTAGTGACCGGCGCTGCCCAGGGAATGGGGGCAACGTTCGCGGAAGGTCTGGCGTCACGCGGAGTCAACGTAGTCGGTGCAGACATCAACGAAGAGCAGATGCGGGAAACTGCCCAGACAATCAATGCTGCCCTGAGTGCAAACTCCTTGGCGGACAAGCCCGGCCGTGTGATCGGTGCCCGCGTCGACGTCACCAAGCCCGACGATCACGAGACGCTGGCCAAGCTGGCACTCGCGGAGTTCGGACAGGTCGACTTCTGGATCAACAACGCCGGTATCTTCCCGTTTGCGCTGGCCGAGGAGATCACACCCGAGCAGATCGGTGCGACGTTGAGCGTCAACGTCGAAGGCGTCCTGTACGGCGCTCAGGCCGCCGCTCGCCACATGAAGCCCGGTGGTGCCATCGTGAACATGTCCTCGGTGTCCGCTCTGCGCGTCCGTAAGGGCCGTGGTGCGTATTGCACGTCGAAGGCAGCCGTCGCGCACCTCACCGAATCTCTCGCAGTCGAATTCGGCGACAAGGGACTTCGTGTCAACTCCATAGCGCCCGGGTACATCGACACCGCCATGACCAAATGGGTCCAGGAAGATCCGGCCGCATTGGCCAAGGCTCTCGACGCTGTTCCGCTGCACCGGTTGGGTTCCCCGGAAGAGGTCTTCGGCCCGGTGCTGTTCCTGCTCTCGGACAGCGCGCGTTACGTCACCGGTCACAGCATTGCCGTCGACGGCGGTTCGCGACATGTCTGATCGCACGAATTATCCTGGTGTCGTTCTGGTTACGGGTGGTGCCGGGGGAATGGGAGCACACCACTCGCGCACGCTGGCGGCTCGTGGTTCCCACGTGTGCATCGCGGATGTGGCGGATTCCTCCGCTCTGGTCGAGGAGATCATCTCAGGCGGAGGTTCGGCGTCCGCGCATTCGCTCGATGTCACCGACCCCTCCGCGTGGGCGCGAGTTGTCGACGAAATCCGCTCTGCGCACGGTGAACTGGGCGGGCTGATCAATAATGCCGGTATCTCTCGGCGGCTCGAATTCATGGACACCCCTGATGACATCTGGGAACTGACCATGAAGATCAACCTCTTCGGGCCGTTTTACGGCATGAAGGCGGTGGCTCCGTTGATGCAGGAGAGCGGAGGCGGATCCATCGTCAACATCTCGTCCATCGCCGGTCAGGTCGGATACTTCTCACCGGCCTACTCCTCGAGCAAATGGGGCCTGACCGGGCTGTCGAAATCAGCGGCAGGCAACTTTGCGCAGTGGGGAATTCGTGTCAACTCGGTGCACCCGGGTCTGGTCGGTACGGACCTGCTCGGTGGAGCAAGCGATTTTGTTGCCGCGTCACTGAAGTCGGTTCCCTTCGGGCGCATGGCAACTCTGGACGAGATCACCGAGGCCGTTCTGTTCCTGCTGTCCGACAAGTCGACCTACACGAGTGGAACCGAAATCACTGTGGACGGCGGACTGGTCTCGAACGGCTTGTACCACCGCATCATTGCGGAGACTGGAGAACTTTCGTGAGTGATCACTGGGATGTTGTTGTCATCGGCGGCGGCGGAGCGGGACTCGCAGCTGCGGTATCGGCAGCCGAAGAGGGCGCTTCCGTGCTGCTGTTCGAATCCGAGACCGAACTTGGCGGCTCCACAGCACTTTCCGCCGGCATCTTCACGGCTGCCGGCACCAGCGTGCAGTCCGGCCTGGGTATCGACGACACCGCGGAGAAGTTCTTCCAGCACTACATGGATCTCAACCAGTGGGTGCTTGCACCCGGATTGATTCGGGCGTTCTGCGAGAACGCCGCACCGACGCTCGAGTGGCTCATCGGCCTCGGCGTCGAGATCCCGGCCGCGATCTCGGGTAACGCCCATCAGCCGGGGCTGGCACAGGCCGGAGTCGAAGATGTCTGGCGTGGCCACGTTCCGAAAGACCAGGGATACGGTCTGATTCAGGTACTGGACAAGGCTCGGCGCAAGCACGGCATCGAAGTTATCTTCGGCACGCGGGTGCAGAAGCTGATCGAGGAAGACGGTCGGGTTGTCGGCGTGGTCGCCGACGACATCGAGGTTCCTGCGGGTGCCGTCGTCGTTGCATCCGGTGGCTTCGCTCAGGATCCGGCTCTGGTCGATCGCTACTTCCCTGACGCCAACAAAGCTGAAGAATCGTTGTTTGTCGTTGCCGCCGACGGTAGTCGCGGCGACCACCTGCGGTTCGCCGAGGATCTCGGCGCGTCGGTTGCCGGTGACGGCTGGGGCCTCATCATGCCGACCGTCTACTTCCAGCGGTTCCATCACTGGCAGTCCGGGTTTCCGCCGAAGTCCCGCGTCAACGTCAATCAGAACGGTCGGCGTTTTATGGACGAGGACGCGTCGTACGCGGTCTCGACGGGCATCATCGACCAGCAGGGCGGCTACGGCTGGATGATCTTCGACGAGGACGCCCGAGTGAATCAGACTCCCGGTTATGCAGACTGGAACCCCGAGCGTGTCGCCGAAGAAGCTGCTGCCGGTCGCACACTTCGAGCCGACACGGTCGAGGAACTCGCCGAACTGATCGGCGTTCCGGCGCAGACATTGACGGCAACGGTAGATCGTTGGAACGAGCAATTGCCCAACGGATACGACGACGACTTCCTGCGTCACCGCACGTTGCGAAACAAAGGTGCGGTCGGCAATCCGGACCGGATCGGCACCGCACCGTTCTACGCGGCAAAGATTCTCCCCGCCGAACTGGTGTGCACACACGCCGGTCTGGAAATCAACAGCAGTGCAGCAGTTCTCGGAAAAACCGGTGTTCCGATCGAGGGACTTTACGCCGCCGGCGAGGCCGGTGCCGGCATTCTGGGACTGCGCTACGTGGGCGGTGGCAACGCGGTTGCAAACGCTCTGACCATGGGTCGTATTGCGGGACGCAATGCGGCGAGTTTCACGAAGACCGACGCCGCGGGCGTACCGGTCAATTCCATTGCGCACGCCTGACGTCTATCGTTTGCGCTGCACGACTTCAGTCAGTAGGGACCAACATGTCAGAGAATGAGACCATGGCGCGCGCCGAGGGCGGCGTCGAAGACAGTGGCACTCCAGCCGAACGCCAGTCCACCGTCAAGGTGATTCGCGCGGCCATCGTCGGTACCGTCGTCGAGTACTACGACTTCGGTATCTACGGATACATGGCAACCACCATCGCCGCGCTGTTCTTCGTGTCCTCCGATCCGAATGCAGCGCTGCTCGGTACTTTCGCGGCGTTTGCCGTGGCCTTCTTCCTCCGTGTTCCCGGCGGAATCTTCTTCGGTCATATCGGCGACCGGTACGGCCGTAAGAACGCGCTGTCGTGGACCATCTTGCTGATGGTTATCGCCACCGCCGGTATGGGTCTGCTACCGACCTATGCCACGTTGGGCATGTGGGCGACATCGATCCTGGTGTTGGCTCGTTGCCTTCAAGGCTTCGCAGCCGGTGGTGAGCTCGGCGGTGCCAACGCATTTGTCTCCGAGTCCGCTCCGGCGCGGTGGCGTGCGACCCAGACGTCGATGGTCAACACCGGAACCTACCTGGGCTCTCTCGCGGCTTCGCTGATCGCACTCGGCCTCACGTCGGTGTTCTCCGAAGAACAGGTCCTCGAATGGGCATGGCGTCTGCCGTTCCTGCTCAGCCTGCTGATCGGTGGTATCGGTATCTGGATCCGTAGCCAGATGGAAGACACCCCGCAGTTCGAGGAGCTCCAGGAAAAGGGTGAGACCGAGTCCCTCCCGATCAAGGAACTGCTGCGCAGTTCAGGTGGCAGCGTCGTCAAGATCATCCTTCTCGGAGCGCTCATCACCGGCGGCTACTACATCGCTTCGGTGTACGCCGCGACGTACCTCCAGACTGCCGGCGGACACTCCAAGCAGGTTGCATTCCTGTCCACGTCGCTCGCCCTGGTGCTCGGCGTGATCACACTCCCCATCGCGGGTTACATGGCCGACAAGTACGGACGTCGTCCGGTGCTGTTTGCCGGTAGTGCCGCGTCGGTGGTCCTGGGCGTCCCGATGTTCATGCTGATGGCGAGTTCGGGCACGTGGGCTGCAGTGGCCGGTCAGTCGGTTCTGTTCATCTGCGTCTCCGTAGTCAACGGTGCGTCGTACGTGACGTACGTCGAGATGCTCAAGGCGTCAGTGCGATACAGCGGCCTCGCCTTGGGTAACAACGTCACCAACATGCTTCTCGGTGGTACCGCACCGTTCATCGCGACGTACCTGATCAGCGTGACCGACAACAATCTGGCGCCGGCCGGCTACTTCGTGTTCTGCGCCCTGATCACATTTGTCACGGTGTTCTTCGTGAAGGAAACCAAGGGCGTCGCGCTGCAGATCGACTGAGCCCTGCTGTGCGCCTTTGTTAACCGCGGGCGGTTGACAAAGGCGCACAGTGCGTTACAGCTTTACACTCACCACGCGGGTTTCCAGGAAATCGTGGACCCCGGCTTCGCCACCCTCCCGGCCGAAGCCACTGCTCTTCACTCCGCCGAAGGGAAGTTCGACTTCGAGGGCATTGTGGGTATTGACCCACACCTGACCGGCATCGATCTGTTCGGCGACCTCGACTGCGGCGGCTTGTTCTCCCCAGACAGATGCACCGAGTCCGAACTCCTGACTGTTCAGGAGGGAGACAACGTCGTCGACGTTGGTGTAGGCCACGACGGGGAATGCCAAACCGAACTGCTCGAACTTGACGATGTCGCTGGAGTCGTCCACACCGCGCACCAAAGCGGGTTCCATGAAATACCCGGGCAGAGTGGTGATTCGATTTCCGCCGGTGATGTCTGCGCCGTCAGCTCTGGCCTTGTCGAGCAGGCCCTGCACGTACTCGAGTTGCGCAGAATTGTGCAGGGGACCGACCGTGGTGCCGGCTGCGGCCCCGTCGCCCACCACCATTGTCGACATGACCGCTTCGAACGTGGCGCAGAAGGCGTCGACCTTGTCGGCGGGCACGTACGCGCGCTTGGGGGCGATGCACATCTGCCCGCTGTTGAAGAAGGCGGAGTGCGCCAAAAATCCTGCGGCGTAATTGATATCTGCGCTGTCGAGGAGGATCGCGGGATCGTTGCCACCAAGCTCGAGGGTGACCGGCGTGATCGTTTCGGCGGCCTGCTTCATGATCGCCTTGCCAACCCCCGTTGAACCGGTGAACGAGACCTTGCGTACGGCAGCGTGTTCGATCAACGCCTTGCCGGTATCCGGTCCGCCGTAGACGATGTCGAGTACGCCCTCGGGAAGAATGCTTTGCAGGATGCGGACAACCTCACCGACTACCAGCGACACCGACTCGGCAGGTTTGACCAGAACTGTGTTTCCTGCGGCCAGTGCGGGCGCAATCTTGGCCATCATGAGGAAGATCGGGAAGTTCCACGGCACGATAGCCGCAACGACGCCCAACGGGCGGTGCTGAATTCGAGCGTCGCGTATCGGCGATGCCGGAGCTTGCGATTCGTCCGCCCAGTCGAGGCGGGCGAAGTGTGCGAGGCAGCGGGCCGAGATCCAGACTTCGCCGCTCGAATCGGTGAGCGACTTACCCTGCTCCGCGGTGAGTAGGGCGGAGATCGCCGGGGACTGCCGCATCAATTCGTAGGAACAAGCAGCGAGTAGACCCTGCCGGGTGCTCCGCGACGTTCGCCAGGACTGGAAGGCGGACTGGGCGGCAACAGCTTTCGCGTCGAGCTCGGCCGGCGTGGTGACGGCGGTGCGCCCCACTTCTTCGAGAGTCGCCGGATTGATCGAGATCAGTTCGTTGTCGGTGCTCATAGTGGTTCTCCTGACTAGGCGCTGGTCGCCATCGCGGCCATGGCCGGCGCGATGTACGAACGGAAGATCATGGCGCTGAATCCGCCGTCGATCGGGATGTCTGCTCCGCTGATCCAGGCCGCGTCTGAGGAGGCGAGGAAGATGATGGCGTCGGCGATCTCGCCTGGCTGGGCATGACGGCCCGCCCAGGTGACGGCACCGGAGATAGCGGCGTCACCCATGGTGGCAGTGAAGTCCTTCAGGAGCGGCGTGCCGACTGTGCCGGGGGATACAGAGTTGGAACGTAGTCCGATGTGCTTGCCGTCGACGGCCAGGTTGCCCGCATTGATGATGGCGGCTTCCTTGGAGAGGTTGTAGCAGACCTCCTCGATACCGGGGAAGTCTGCGAGAGATTCGAGGGCGTCGTCCCAATTATCGATGGCGAGAAAGGCATTGAGCCGGGCAAAGTTCTGCTGCCACAGAAAACCTGCCTGTGACGCGGTCGTGACTACCGCCGGGTCGACGGCAAATTTCGGCAGGAGAAGGCGAGTGAGATCGCGCGGAGCGAGCGCGTTGATCGACATGACGGTTCGCCACGGCAGTGTTGCCGCGACGCCGGCGTTGTTGATCAGCACATCGACGGGGCCGTCGATCTGCGCGGCGATGTCAGCGACACCCGACTGGGTGGAGAGGTCGCCGACAATCATCTGGGCGATCGAGTTGTCGGTCGAGGCAACTCGGTCGACACCGATCACGCGGGCGCCGAGAGCGGCAAGTTTGGTGGCGGCCTCGGCTCCGATTCCGGACGAACATCCGGTGAGGACAACGGTTTTGCCGGTGAAACTGATCATGATTGATGCTCCTGACGTAAGGGGTGGCTACCAGGTGACGGGAAGTGAGAAGACTCCGTTGATCCCGGACCACACTTTGAACTGCAGTTCTTCGGGCGGAGCGGCCAGTTTCAGCGTCGGCACCCGGCGGGCCAGGGTTTCGAAGATGATCTGTAGTTCGAGACGAGCCAGGGCCTGACCGATGCATTGATGAACGCCGTAGCCGAAAGCGAAGTGGTCACGTGCTTTTCGATGGATGTCGAGTGCGTCTGCACCGGGGAAGTGGGCGTCGTCGCGGTTGGCCGACAGGTTGAGCGGGATGATGGCTTCGCCCGCGGGAATGGTGACGCCACCGATTTCGATGTCCTCGGTCGAGGATCGGAGAATGACAAGATGGACGACGGTCAGGTAGCGCAGCAGTTCTTCGACGGCATTGCGAACCAACGCCGGGTTCTCCTGCATCTGCGCCCACTGCTCAGGGTGCTGCAGCAAGGTGTACATGCCAAGGGCGGTCATGTTGGTGGTGGTGTCATGCCCGGCGATGATGAGGAGGAATCCGGAGTTCTCGACGTCCATCATCGTGATGGTGCCTGCCCGTTCGGCGGCCACCAACTGACCGATGATGTCGTCACCTGGATCATCAAGTGCTGCTCGTTCGTTCGCGATCTTGCGGATATATCCGCGTAGATCGTTCATGGCTGCAATGGCTCGGCCCATCGCGTCGGGGTTCGTAAGGTCATTGGCCATCAGAGCCTCGTCGGCGGCCTTGTTGAAGAACGCGCGGTCCTCGGCGTGCACGCCCAGGATCCAGCTCAGAACAGTGCTGGGGATGGGGAGCGCAACGGCCTTCACGAAGTCGGTCTGGCCTTCGGGAGTGGCCAGCATCGCGTCGATGGTGGTGTCGACGAGTTCTTGCAGCGCCGGACGGATCTTCTTCATCGCGGTGAGCGTGAAGTTTTTGGCCAGCAGGTTGCGGAAGATCTCGTGCTCGGCGCCGTCCATCCGCAAGAAAAGTCGCTGGTCTTCGGGTTCGGGTGGTGCGCCGAATCGGGGATATCCGGGATTGCGGCTGTCGGCGCTGACTCGCGGATCGGACAGGATCGAGCGTACGTCGTCGTAACGGGTTACGAGCCAGGCATATTCGCCGCCGAAGATCTCGACTCGCGTGACGGGGGCGTTCTCACGCAACCACTGGTACTCGGCCGGCGGGTCGATCGGAGGGCGAGGCCAGGGGAAGGGCGCGCTCGGGTGTTCGGTGACGGACGGGACGGTACTCGTCATGGTGAATCCTTTGTCTGGGTGTGATTTGTGCGCCACTTGAAAGGCAGTGGGGGGATGAAATCACCAGGTGCGCTGCAGGATTGCAGGTCTGTGATTGCGAATGATGGAGAGGCAACAGGATTTGACGTGGGTGCGATAACGCCGGTCCCGGTGAGTGGGACTGAGCCTGTCCGGTCCTTGAATGCGCTGGACTCGGCACTATTGACACGTGTCAAAAATCTCCATACGATGTGGTTCGGCTCACAAAATGATCGACGTGAAGGTGGATTGTGGAATCGGCTGTGCGAGACGGTGTTGATGCCGGAAGGTCGGATAAAGGTGAACTTCGGCGTGAGTCGATTCTGCGTGCCTTGGAAAACCTTTTGGAGACAACAACTCTCCATGAACTGAATGTCCGCGATATTTCCAAGGCTGCCGGGGTAACCCGTTCGGCCTTCTACTTCTATTTCGACAACAAAGCTGCGGCAGTCAGCGAACTCAGCAAAGCGGTGGACGAAGAGGTTGCAGCAGCGTCGGCAATCTATTCGGGCGGGACTGATGATCCCGCGCGGCAAGTCGGGCAGATGATCGGTGCGGTTCGTGATACCTGGATGCGCCACCCACATTTGTTCCGGGCAATGCGCGACGCCAGATCATCGGACCCCGGGGTGGACGACCTGTGGAACCGTGGGTTGGAAGGGTTTGTCGAACCTGTTGCGGCAGTAATCGATTCGGAGCGGGAATCCGGCCGCGCGCCTGTCGGTGCCGACAGTCGGATGCTTGCGCTTGTTCTGTTGGAAAGCATTGCCCGCATGGGCGATCGCTACTGGATCGGTGATCAAAAGGCTGCTGATGTGGCTGCGGCAACGCAGGCACTGTGCGCGGTCTGGATGGGGTCGATTTATGGACGTGTATAGCAAGTCAACTGGCATCGACGCTGGAGAAGCGCTGTCCCGATACGCGCCGGAAGTATCAGAATCGCTGTACCGCATGATCTTCAGCAGTACCGGTGTGCTCGACGCGCAGGTGCGCTCGACCTGCGCCGAGGCTTTGTCCCTGCCTGCCTTGCCGTTGCCGCCGACGACTGGCTCCGCCCGGGAATCGGTAGCGCACGATTTTGCCGAGCAGTTCAGCGTCGACGTCTCGAATGTCGACAGCAGTCTGCGCGGCGCGTTGTTGAACGAACTGGGATCGCAGGCCAAGGAATTCGTGTTTGCGGTGTATGTGGCGGACTGGTTTCCGCGGCTACTGCATGCATTGGATCTGCTGTTCAGGCCGTCGACAATGCAATGGCCGACACCGCAGGACTGGCGCGAAACAGAACTGTCGGTGGACAGTGCAGAATTCTCGCGCAGCGTGGCGCGGTTGCGGGTTCTCGATCCGGTCACCACCGAACTTGTGCGGCTGCGCCAAGCTCGCCAACACAATTGCAGATTGTGCAAGTCCCTGCGAATGAGTTCTGCGCTCGAGGCCGGTGCCGACGAAGCCCTCTTCGACGAGGTCGACAATTACCAGGACAGCGGGCTGTCGGATCGCCACAAGGCGGCTTTGGCGCTGGCTGACGCGATGGTGTGGCAACCCGGCTACATCCCGGCTCACGTGATCAGTGAAGTGCACGAACACTTCTCGCCGGCTGAGGCCGTGGAACTGGTTCTGGATATGACCAGAAACGCAAGCTCGAAGGTGGCTGTCGCGTTCGGTTCGGACGCCCCGCACGTGGATGAAGGCGTGGAAATCTACGAGGTGGACGAGGACGGGCAGGTCACGTTCGGGTTGGGCTTCCGTGCCTAGCTCCGACGACCCTTCGTGCCTACCTACATTCGACTGATTCCGGCGCAGAGAAGTTCGACCAGGCGCCGATAAACGCGGTCGGGATCCGTGCCGGCGGGGTGGCCTTCTTGGGACTCCAACACGCAGAAGCCGTGCAGTGCGCTTCGCAACGACCACGCTGCCTGCTCCGAGTCGTCTTCACCGAGGCCGTATCCGGCAATGACTCGGTTGATGACGTCGACAACTTCTCCGACCGCTGCGACGAGGTCTGCGTGTGGGGCTGTCGGGTAGCGGTCGGTGATCGCGTACAGCCCGGGGTGGATGCGAACAAATTCTCGCCACGCGTCGGCGAGTGCCACGACGGCGTCGTCGCGTGAGAGGCCGACTGCGGCGTCGCGGAGGTGCTGGGCGAGCAGTTTCCGGGCGAGGAGGCTGAGCTGGTGTTGGACGTCGTCGACGCCGTCAACGTGCTTGTAGAGAGCTGATTGCCGCACGTCGAGGGTGTCGGCGAGTTGGCTGAGAACCAGTGCGTCCGGGCCATTGCTGTCCACAAGTTCGGCTGCGGCGGAGATGACGCGTTCGCGGGTGACCGGGGTTCTCATGGCTCCATCTTCCCTTGTGGGGCAGATCTCACTGTCGGTGATACATTATCACTATGAGTGATGATGTATCTTCGGGACTCGCCTCGGCGCGGACCGGCGACGAGCAACGCCGTCGAGATCTGCGAGTGGTTGTCTCTGGTGCATGCATTCTCGGCCTCACGTCGATCCTGTACGACCTGTCCGGGGTGTCGCCCGCGACCGGCGCGTTCTTCCGGTGCGTCTACGCCTTGATTCCGCTCGGGATCCTCGTCTGGGTTCAACGACGCCGCCAACCGGGAAAGACCTCGACGAGGCCGTGGATAGTCAAGGCTGTTCTTGCTGGAGTGTTCCTGGGCGTCGACCTCGTTCTGTGGCATGAGGCGATTCACTCGATTGGCGCCGGTTTGTCGACGGTGCTCTTGAATCTGCAGGTGCTCTTTGTGGCTGTCCTGGGCTACATAGTGCTACGCCAGCGCATTACGAAGGAACTGGTGACGAGCCTGCCACTTCTCCTGGTGGGTGTTGCGTTGGTTGCGGGAATGAGTACGACGCTCACCGGAGCCAACCCTGCTGTAGGTGCGACGTTCGCGGTGATCGCTGCCGGCGCGTATGCCGTGTATATCTTCCTGATGGGATTGGCGACGCGAGCTGCGGGCCGGACTGCATTGCCGGTGCTGGTTTCCACGATCGCTACCGGACTTACATCCGGCTTGATCGGAATTGTCACCGGAACTCTTGATCTTGCACCAGCTTTACCTGCTCAAGGGTGGCTCATCCTGCTGGCCTTGGTATCTCAAGTGGTGGGGTGGCTATTGGTGGCAAGTGCGAGCCAGCGGTTGCCAGCTGGTTCCGTTGCCGCCAGCTTGGTGCTGCAATCGGCGTCGGCGTTATTGTTCGGTGCCTTTCTGCTTTCTCAGATCCCCAGCGTCGTGCAGATTGTCGGTGCGGCGCTGATTCTTGCCGGAGTGGTTGTCGCGACGCGGCAGCCTGCAGCGAAAACACCGACAGCCGTTGTCGGTGAACGAATGGAGACACGAGCATGACCGTGACGGCCGACCGCATCTACATCAACGGCGACATCAAGACCATGGACGGATCGGGCTCAGTTGCGCCGACGGCTATGGCAAGCAAGGACGGCAGATTTGTGGCCGTCGGATCCGATGCCGAGATCACGGTGCTGGCCGGACCTGACGTGGAGATCGTGGATCTGGATGGAGCGGTGGTAGTTCCCGGATTCATCGAAACCCATCTGCATCCGATGATGTGGGGATTGATGCTCGGTGACGTCGAGGCCACGACGGGTGCGTGCCCCACAATCGACGCGGTTGTTGCTGCATTGGCCGCGCGCGCGGAGACGACGCCGCCTGGTGAGGCAATCCAGGCGTGGGGATTCGACGACAGTCTTGTGGCCGAGGACCGGGGATTGACGACAGCAGATCTCGACCGCGCGTCGACGCAACATCCGATTTTGGTGCGTCACCTGTCTGCTCACGGGATCTACGTCAACTCGCTTGCACTGGAAATGGCTGGGATCACGCAGGCTACCGTCGACCCCGAGGGTGGCGTCATCGTCCGCGATGCCGACGGCACACCTACCGGGGAGCTGTGCGAGATTCCGGCAATGTCGTTGGTGCACAATCTGGCTCCGGCAATGGACCCGGGCGACTCCAAGCTGGCGCTACTGCGAGCGCAAGATGTGATGGCATCCGTAGGCGTGACCAGCTTCCACGACATGTACGTCACCTCGGAGATGTACGACGCCTACCGCGAGCTTGACGACGAGGGTGAACTGCGCCTACGTGCGCGGCTGTACCTGGGTCATGGTGTGCATGATCAGTTGGGCGAACTAGCTGATTCGACCAGCCATGTAGCGGTTGGCGGCGTGAAACTGATTTCGGACGGTTCCATTCAGCTGCACACTGCGGCGCTGAGCGAGCCGTATCACGATTTGGGTGGATGTCATTGTGGTGGAATGGCAATCCCGTCGGGTGCGCTCGATGCTCTGGTGAGCGAGCATCACGGCGCGGGACGGCAGGTAGCGATTCACACCAACGGTGATCAGGCTATCGACCATGCGCTCGACGCCATTGCCCTCGCCAAGGCCGCGTACCCTGACATCGACATTACGCACCGGCTCGAGCACGTGCAGACGCTTCGCGAGGATCAAATTCGGCGAATGGTCGAAGTAGGTGTTGTTGCATCGATTTTCGTCAATCACGTCTACTACTGGGGTGATCGTCACCGTGATCGTTTTCTCGGTCCCGGCCGAGGTGAACGAATCAGCCCGGTAGCGTCGGTCGTGGCTGCCGGACTTCCCTACGGTTTGCATTGTGATTGCCCGGTCACTCCGGTGAATCCGCTCTTCACCATGAATACCGCTGTCCATCGGCTGACACGCGAAGGTCATGTTCTCGGTGCGCAGCAACGTGTGAGTACGCACGATGCGTTGTCCGGCTACACACATGCCGCCGCACGCATCACCGGCGAAGAGGTGGACAAGGGCAGAATCGCAGTAGGTCTGCTGGCGGATTTTGTTGTCCTTGACGGAGATCCGCTTGTAGATGACACTGTCGATCTGGCGGCACTTCGGGTACTGCGGACTGTTGTGGGCGGAGAAACGATCTTCACGGTGTGACGGTCAGGAGCAGACTCTGATGGCGCCTCACGAACAGGCTCGGCACCCATTCGGGAGGCGCACCGTCTGTCAGGCTCACGTGTTGGCTCTTCTCGAGCAGCATTGTGAGTGCGATCTTTGCTTCCAGTCGAGCAAGAGCGGCGCCGACGCAGAAGTGGGCTCCCTTGCCGAAAGCCAAATGCGAGCGAAGATTTGGCCGTCCGATGTTCAGGATGTCCGGATCCGGGAAGGCGGCCGGATCGCGATTGGCCGAGCCCCACAAGAGGATGAGATGGCTTCCCGCAGAAAGTGGGACGCCGCCTAGCGTCGTATCGCGGGTGACATGGCGATGGTGTCCGCGGAACGGGGACTCGAGTCGTAGGGATTCTTCGAGGAACGGTGGAATCAATTCGTGATTCTCTCGAAGTTCTTGCTGTAGTAGAGGATTGTCGGCCAGTATCCGAGCGGAATTAGCGATCAAACCTGCGGTGGACTCGCCTCCAGCGCCGACAAGTCGGACGAGAATCAATACTGCGACGGTTGTATCGATATCGCCGTTGGTGTTGGCGCGCACCAGATCGCCGAGTAGGTTCTCGCCTGGTGCGGCCTGGGCGGCTTCCAGTTTGTTGTACAGGTACCCGGCGAGTTGGGTGGCTGCGTTCACGACTTCGGGCAGGCGTTCAGCGCTCACCAACCCGCTGAGCAACTCAGTGCTGTCGTAAGACCACGTCAGTAGTTGCGGCACATCCGCTTCGGGTAGTCCGATCAGATGGGCGACCATCTGCAGTGGTAGTCGATCGGCGAGCGCAGAAACCCACTCGATGTGCCGTCCATCGAAGTGGTTGTTCCACAACCGTTCTGCGTAGTCGGCGATGGCAGGTTCCATGGTACGGATTCGTTTGGCGACCAGTGTGGGTAGAACCTGTTTGCGATGTCTTTGATGGCTGGGATCGTCAGCGGTGGCAAGGACGTGAATCGCTTGCCCATTGCCATCCATGTCGAACGTGACCGGTGGACCTTCTGCCGGGTGGACCAGAACACCGGTGAGATGGGACGAGAAGTCTTCGGTCCGGGTGAGTGCCTCGGTGACAAGTTTCCAACTCGAGACGAGGTAGAAGTTGGTACCGGGAACCCGGTACGCCGGGCACTTTTGTCGCAGTGACGCATACAGCGGGTACGGATTTTCGATGTTTGTGATGGCAAATGGGTTGATGTCGGTCGAGGCGGTCATCGGCCTAAGAATTCTCCGCTCGCACAGGCATTGTCAACACCGAAAAATAGGAGTTGACCAGGGAGTTTCATAAATTCTCACCCGATTCGTCGTTCTCGCATTCGATGCTGGTCACAGCAGTGGAATGGGTCCGAAGATGAGAACCTTTGGCTATCTTTGTCTCATGGTGAGACATATTGAACCGAGAGGCGCAGACTGGCTGGCCGGCGGTAATCGTCATGAGTTGGCGGTGGAACGCATCTATGCGGCCGCCGCCGAACTCATTCTCGAGCGCGGATTCCAACGAATCAGCGTCGACGAGGTGGCTGAGCGCGCGGGGTGCTCGCGGGCAACGCTGTACCGCTACGTCGGCGGGAAGAAGGCGATCCAAGACGGAGTGATCTCCCGTGCGGTTGAAGCGGTAGCGCTCGAGGTGTCAGCTGCCGTCGAACCATGGGAAGGGGAGCGGCGGGTAGTCGAAGCCGTACTTGCTTCGGTGCGTGCGATCCGGGCGAACGCTGCAGTCAGTGCAGGTTTCGCGTCTGTCCGGGGCAAGGGAATGGACGAGTACCTCATGTCGTCGCCGCTGCTGGGTGAGTCGGCGAAGCATCTTGCGGGGCTGGGCGCCGGCGACGAAACCTCGCAGTGGGTGGTCAGGATAGTTCTTACGCTACTTGCCTGGCCGTTGGCTGATGAAGAATCAGAACGACGCATGGTCGAATCTTTTATCGGGAGGTGATTGCCCCTTCTGCCTCCGCAGCGATGCGTAGATCTCGCTTGAGGACCTTACCGGCAGCAGAGAGGGGCAGAGCGTCGACGAACTGCATCGAGCGGGGTGCCTTGTACGCGGAGACAAGCGATTTCACGTGATCGCGAAGTTCCTCGAACTCGACGTGAACGCCGGGATGCAGAACCACCACGGCATGTACTCGCTCGCCCCACTTCGGATCGCGCACTCCCACAACAGAACACGCAGCGACAGCAGAATGCCTGGCCAGCGCGTTCTCCACCTCCGTGGAATAGACGTTCTCACCTCCGGTGATGATCATGTCCTTGATCCGGTCGACGATGAACAGATAACCGCGTTCGTCGAGGTATCCAGCGTCGCCGGTGTGCATCCAGCCGCCGGCGAGAGCCTCGGCCGTCTCGGCGGGAAGATTCCGGTATCCGAGCATCAGATGGTCACCGCGAGTAACTATTTCGCCGACGGTTCCGGTTGGTGCCTCGTTTCCGGCGGGATCGACGATCTGCACTTCGCAATGCGGAAGTGCGCGACCGGCAGAGCGAAGCAATTCGCCGCCTTTCAGGTGATCTGCAGCGCTCAGGACGGTGATGTGCGCTGTTTCGGTCATCCCGTAACCCTGAGTGAAACCGCTATGCGGAAACACCTCCATGGCGCGTTCGAGCAGAGCCGGCGAAATGGGGGAGGCGCCGTACCTGACGACTTGCACACTCGAACGGTCGTAGGAATCGAGATCGTCTGCGGCAACCAACATGTGAAGCATTGTCGGTACGACGCCCACCGTGGTGGGACGATGTCGGTCGATCGCCTCGAGCATGGCCCTGGCCGAGAACACCGGCAGGAATACCTGCGTGCCGCCCATGAGGTTCTGCGCCATCCAGCTCGCGATGCCGGCGATGTGGAACAGTGGATTCGCAAGCAGATTCACGCCGTCGGCGATGGCGGGTTTGCCGGCAGCCAGCGTTCCGAACGTCGACGTCATCAGGCCTTTGTGGCTGACCATCACCCCTTTGGAACGGCCAGTCGTTCCACCTGTGTAGAGCAGAAGCGCAACGGCGTCGTCGCCGATCCGTAGGTCGGGGACAGGTTCCGATTCGGCGATGAGACGGTCGTAGTCGATCATGCCCGTGGGGACAGCCCCCGAGCCGGCGTACACGACGCGGTCCAGGGTGGGGCAGAGTTCGCGGAGTTCGGGAACCAGTGGGGCGGAATTCTCGTCGACGATCAGAATCGTGGATCCGGAATCCTCGAGGGCAAAGGCGATTTCCGGCGCGGTCCACCGTGAGTTGAGCGGGCTGACCGTTGCGCCTGACCACCAACCAGCCAAGATCGTCTCGTGACATCGATCCGAATTGAGCGACAGGAGTGAGACGCAATCGCCCGTACCGGTGCCCAGTCCGTTCGCGAGTCGCGCCACGCGATCAGCAGATTCGGTGGTGCTGAAGGTTCGATCGCCGAACACAGTCATGGGGCGTCCCGGCGATTCGCGCAGGGACCGATGAATGAACTGGGTCAAAAACATGACTGTCCTCCGGCGGCAGTGAATCAACGACTCCGAAATCATCGCATCAGGCCTCCACCGAGCGATTTTTCGGACTATTCCGACTGGTTTCGAAATCCTGGTCTATTCGAACAAGATTTCGATTAGAGTGGGGGGATGTTCGATTCGGGGGTGGGGAGTTTCGGTATCTCGGCACAGCTGAGTGGTACCGAAACTGATTGCGCCCTGGTTGATTTGATGGCCGAATTGCATTCGTGCGAGGCGATGTTGGTCGAGCGGAAACTGGCCGTGGTGGCGGAGTTCTTCACCCGCCGTAGCGCCGAGCATGTCGAGGGTGGCACGTGGACGTCGTCGGCGCACGAGTTGGCCGAATCCGAGGTCAGCGCGGTCTTGACGATGGGACGGGCTGCTGCCGGGAAGCTCATCGGGTTGGGTTTTGCGTTGAAGACGCGGTTGCATCGCACGCGGGCGGCGATGGCCCGCGGTGAACTCGACTTCTACCGGGTTGGGCTGATCGAGTCCGCGACCGCGAATGTCGGTGACGAGTTGATCGACGAGGTCGAACGCTTGTTGCTCGAGCAGGTGTTGGCTCCACCGGTGGACGGCGGTATCGGTTTGACGGGTCGGCGGTTGACGGCAGCGATCGACCGGATCGTGGCCCGCGTCGATCCGGAAGGCATGCGGGAACGCCGCCGCCGAGCCCTCGCCGACAGGTTTGTCGGAGTCAGCGCCGCCGAAGACGGGATGGCCCGCATCCTCGGCAGCATCCCGGCCGAACAAGCCCGCGCCTTCGACGGCAGGTTGCGGGAATTAGCGATGTCGGTGTGCCGCCACGATTCCCGTACGTATGAGCAGCGCCGAGCCGATGCCTTGGGCGCCCTGGTGAGCGGTTCGACGGTGTTGGTGTGCGACTGCGACCGCGGTGATTGCCCGCAGGACCGCAGTGGTTTGGTGATCATGCGCCGGCCGTTGGTACATGTCGTAGTACACGATTCCACCCTGAGCCCAGGATCGAACGAACCTGCACATCTCGACGGCTTTGGCGTCATCAGCGCAGAGCATGCCCGCAACATCGCGAAAGACGCAGACGTTCGGGAAGTGCGAGTCCCGGCAGATGCTGAACCTGAACCGACACCTGAACCTGAACCGACACCTGAGCCGGCATCGGCGTTGGTGTACCGCCCCGGCGCGGCACTCGACACGTGGCTGCGGATCATCTCGGGCAGCTGCCAATGGCCGCACTGCGATGTCCCCGCCTGGAACTGCGACCTCGACCACAACGACCCGTTCAACCACACCGACCCCGCCCAGGGTGGCAAGACGGTTGCGTCGAATCTGAGCGCGTTCTGCCGCAACCATCACCGCCTCAAGCACTCCGGGAAGTGGCAGCTCGCCCCGAACCCGGATCGGAGCATCACCCTGACCTCGCAGACCGGTCATTGCTACCGCACCAGAGATGCCGGACTACTCGCCGGTCAACAGGAACCGCCGCCACCGGAAGGCGGAACCCGGCGACGGACACGACTCGAAAACAAAGCTGCCCACATCCGAAGCGAACGAAAACACCGTCGCGTCAAGATTCAACACCGGGCGGCACAACATGCCGAACGGAAACGCCGCCAAACCTTCCCGATTTCCACACCTCGCAAGCCCATGCCCCGAGAAACCATCGACTACGGCAACGACCCACCACCGTTCTGAGGTGTCACAGCCTCCACGAATTTGCCACGACAGGCACAATGAGCACATGCGCAGTGTTACGTGGAACCCCGAAATCTACGGTCGATACGCCGACGAACGCTCACGCCCCTATATCGACTTGACTTCGCGGATTGCGGCGCAGGCGCCGGCGCGAGTCGCGGACCTCGGATGCGGATCCGGGTCACTGACCGGGATACTCGGTGAGCGTTGGCCGGATGCTCGTGTGGCGGGGACTGATTCGTCGCCCGAGATGGTGGCACAGGCGCCCACCGATCTGCCAGGCAACGTCACCATCACGCTGCAGGACATCAACGAGTTCGACGCCACCGGCTACGACGTCATTGTGAGCAATGCTGCATTGCAATGGGTTCCGAACCATCGTGAGCTGATCGACGGATGGGCCGAGACCATGGCGCCTGGAGCGTGGATTGCGTGGCAGGTTCCCGGTAACTTCGACGCCCCGTCGCACGCTTTGATGCGTGAACTTGCCGAGTCGTCGAGATGGCGAGATCGCGTGGGTGGAGTTTTGCGTGGACCCGAGGGTGTTGACGACCCGGCGCACTACGCAGCCAGGCTGCAGGCTCACGGGTTCGACGTCGATGCCTGGGAAACCACGTACATCCATGTGCTGACTGGCGAAGACCCTGTGCTGGGCTGGGTTCGGGGGACAGGCCTGCGTCCGGTGCTTGATGTGCTCAGTGAAGCCGACTCGCTCGAATTCGAGCAGGAGTACTCCGCAAGGCTCCGCGAGGCCTATCCCTCCACGGCCGCAGGCACACTGTTCCCGTTCCGAAGAGTCTTCTGCGTGGGGCGAAAAATGAGTGACTAGTCCGCTGTCACAAACCCTTCCGACACCATCCAATCTCGGGCAACCTCTGCGGGTTCCTTGCCTTCGACATCCACTTGGCGATTCAGTTCGGTCATCACCTCGTCGGTGAGACGAGCCGAAATCGGCGCCATGACCTCAGCTACCTGCGGATGATCCTCGGCAAAGCTCGCACGCATGACAAGGGCTGGATTGTATTTGGGGAAGAAGGACAGATCGTCCTCGAGGAGTTCGAGGTCGAGGGCGATGATGCGTCCGTCGGTGGTGAACACCTCGCCGAACTTGCACTGATCACCGTCGGCTGTCGCCTGGTAGATGATGCCGGTCTGCAATATCTGGCGCTGGGCACGCGAAGCGTCGAATCCGTATTTTTCTGCGAGACCGGGGTATCCGTCTTGACGGACGTTGAACTCGGTCTCGACGCATGTCACTGCAGCACCTGGATCGGATTCGACCAACTTCGCGTAGTCGGAGACAGTCTTGACTCCGGTCTTCTCGGCCGTCTCCTTGCTCATCGCCAAGGCATACGTATTGTTCATCGGCGCCGGATCGGTCCACACCATGTCGTTTGCAGCCAGGTCCGCATCGCGGACTGCCTCGAACTGAGCCTGCGAATTGGGAAGCGGTGTCTCGTTTCCGAGGTAGTTGATCCATCCGGTGCCCGTGTACTCGTAGGCAAGATCGATCTGCCCGTTGAGTTGCGCGTCGCGGGTGCTGTTGGAGCCCTGGATGTTGGTGAGGTCGCGAACTTCGGCGCCGGCCGCAGACATCGCGAATTCGATGATGTATCCCAGGATGATCTGCTCGGTGAAGTCTTTGGAACCGACGGTGATCTTCACGCCTTCGAGTTCCGGAACGGGCTGGATACTTCCCGGACCGACCGCGAGGGGTAGTGCGCCGCCGGATTCCAAACCACACGACGCCACAAGGGCAAACCCGAGTGCGGCTGCGGTAATTTTCCAACCGCGTGTGCGTCGTCGATTCATCGCAATCCCTTTGGCCCGAGGAACTGTTCGGCGAGTGCGCCCAACCAGTCGATGAGCAAAGCGAGCGATACTGCAAGCACCGCGCCTACTACCAGCGTCACGTTGTCGCGCAGTTTGTACCCGGTGTCGATCATGATCCCCAGTCCGCCGGCACTGACCAGGAAACACAGCGTTGCTGTTCCTACGGCAAGAACCAATGACGTACGAAGACCGGCAAGGATATAGGGCACTGCCATCGGGAATTCGAGCTGTCGCAAAATGGTGAACGTTGACATGCCTTGGCCGCGCCCGGCGTCGATCAGTGTCTCGTCCACCTGCTGATAGCCGAGAATCGTGTTGCGCAGCACCGGAAGCAGTGAATAGAACGCGATGGGGAATACACCGATCCAGAATCCGGTGGTGCGGGTGGCGAGATAGAACAGGACCAGTAGGCCGATGGCCGGTGCAGCTGCGCCGATGTTGGCTATTCCCACGAAGAACGGCGCCAGACGGGTGAATCTCGGTCTGGTCAGCAGAGTGCCGAGCGGCACGGCCACCGCGACGACGATGATGACCACCGCGGCTGTGAGCAAGATGTGCTGCCAGGTGAGCGTCGTAATGTTGTCGACGTTGATACTGGCTTTCTGCGTTGCGTTGAGATCGCGGCTGAAGGCCCAGACCAGTACTCCGACTACAAGTATCAGGACGACAACCGGCTGAACCAGTAGCCGGATCCTTTCTGCTCTACGTGTGGCGGCATTTTCGGCGGCACCGAGATCCGCGCCGCCATCAATATCTGCGGCTCCAGCAGCGGGCGGCGCTGCCAGGTCCTCCGTCGACGCGCTCACTCCGGAACATCCTCGTCATGATCGTGTGCGTGTTCCTCACGCATCTCCGAAAGATGGCTGACCAGTGTGTCGATGGTGATGAGACCGACGTATTCGCCGCGCCGGCCGGTGACTACCGTCGACGCATTGCTTTCGGCAAGCAGCGCTTCGAGTGCATCTTGCAGTGTCGACTGAACGGACACGGCTTCCCCGATTTCGTTCCCAACGCCACGCAGCGACGACGCGTGTGCCAGATGTGACGGTGAGACCCAGCGGAGTGGGCGTCCGCGCTGATCGAGAATGAGGGCCCACTTCCACTTACGTGCTGCGAGTGAACTTCTCAGCTCGTCCACCGAGTCGGTCTCCCGCGCGGTGAGGCATTGCTTGAGTTTGATCTGCCGCACCCGCGTCAACGTCAGCTGCTTGAGGGAGGCGTCGGCGCCGACGAAGCCCGCGACCATGTCATTGGCCGGATTGGCGAGGATAGCTTCGGGAGTGTCGTACTGCATGATCGTGGATTGATTGCCCAGCACGGCAATTCGATCGCCGAGTTTGACTGCTTCGTTGAAATCGTGGGTGACGAATACGATCGTCTTCCCGAGTTCCGTTTGCAGACGCATCAACTCGTCCTGCAGTAGTCCGCGCGTGATGGGGTCGACAGCACCGAAGGGCTCGTCCATCAACAGGACTGGGGGATCAGCGGCAAGTGCCCTCGCGACCCCGACACGCTGCTGCTGACCACCGGACAGCTGCCGGGGATAGCGGTCTCGATACGTATCCGGATCCAGCCCCACGAGATCCAGCATCTCGTCGGTGCGGGCAGCAATCCGCTTCTTGTCCCAACCGATCAATCCCGGCACCGTCGCCACGTTCTTGGCAATCGTGAAGTGTGGAAACAGGCCGGCCTGTTGGATCGAGTAGCCGATGCCGCGTCGCAGCTTGTCCGGGTCGATCGACAAGGCATCTTTGCCGTCGATGGTGATCTTTCCGGACGTGGGTTCGATGAGACGATTGATCATGCGCATCGTGGTGGTCTTGCCGCAGCCGGACGGGCCGACGAAGACAACGATCTCACCTGCAGGAACAGTGAGGGACACGTTGTCGACTGCCGCGTCTTTCTGTCCTGGGTATCGCTTGGTCACGGATTCCAGAACGATCTCGACTCCGGAAACCGTGGGATCGCTGGTGACGTCATGGGGGATGGTTTCAGTCACTGGAGACCCTTCGAGGTAGTGAGCCGACCGATGACGACGTAGATGGCGTCGAGTATCAGAGCCAGAATGACGATGAGTACCGTGCCGGTCAGTGCTTGAGGAACAGCTGTTGGGCTGCCGACGCGAGATAGTCCGGAGAAGATCAAGTTGCCCAGACCTGGGCCTTTTGCGTACGCCGCGATAGCCAGAATGCCCATGAGCATCTGAGTGCTGACCCGCATACCGGTCAGGATCGACGGCCACGCGAGAGGCAGTTCGATGCGGCCGAGTACACGCAGTCGATTCATACCGACACCGCGTGCAGCATCGGTGATGGCCGGATTCACCGAGTCGAGACCGATGATGGTGTTTCTGATGATCGGAAGTAGTGCATAGAGAATCAGTGCGGTGATGGTCGGCGCGACACCCAGACCGAGAATCGGAATGAGAAGTCCGAGAAGAGCGAACGATGGAACAGTCAAGATCGTGCTGGCCAGCGCTGTTGCCACTGATGAACCAATAGGACTGCGATACACGAGAATTCCGATGGCAACCGCGGCAATGGTTGCAATAATCACCGACTGAATGACGGCCGAAACATGGAGATACGAATCGGTCAATAGCTGTTGTCGTCGTTCGACGACAAATTCCCACAGTGCGCCCATTTTCCGAACCGACCCTCTTTCGGACTGTTGCTGACTCGAACGTGTACCCATCCCGCAGTTCGGATACACAGGCGTCGTTCGAGTCGTGAAGTGTTTACGTCGACCCTCGTCCAAAAAGTTCAGTACTGCAACTATTTCGGATAGCTGCGTGTCGGATGTTGCTCAACAGACGAAAAGCCGGCGTCACCCGCAGGTATATGCGGTGTGACGCCGGCTGTTCGGCAATCGTAGGTTCGGGTCAGATTTGTCGCTCTGGATAAATGACGGACTACGGGCTGGAAGTTCCTACTGCAACTGGCTCATCCGCTACGCCGCTGGAGGTGGCCTTGGCTCGTCTGAGGTTGTCCAAAGCAGCAGCGCCCGGCCCGATGAAGACCAGCAGGAGCAAGGACCAGCAGAACAGGACAACCGAGTCTCCCTCGTTCTGGATGGGTAGCAAGCCGTCGGGCTGATGCTTCCAGAAGTAGGCAACGGCCATGGAACCCGAGGCAATGAAAGCTGCTGCACGAGTGCCGAGTCCGATGATTATCAACGTGCCGGCCACCAGCTCGATCGTTGCTGCCCAGCCGCCCGGCCAGTCCGTCCACGACGATGTGTTTCCGCCCCATGGAGCTACCGGCCATCCGGTCAGTGTCGACAGGCCATGGCAGAGAAACAGGAAACCGACAACGATGCGGAATGCTGCGATGCCCCATGGTGCCGCCGCGCTGGATATGTTTTTCACCGGAGGAGCATTACACACTCGAGTATGGTTTGCCTACCCTAATAACTGGACGGGTGTCCGAGGTCCTTCCATGTGGGTTTACATCCCAAATGTGCGGCAAGGTAACTGAGGCAAGGGCGTCGGAGATTTTGCTGCGAGTTCAAAGAATGCGGCCTAGGGTAAATCCACCAATCCGCCCTTATGGGAGTGTGACATGGACAAGCCGAATACGGAGACCACACCCGAGCCCGACAAGTCTGCAGTCAAGAACAAGTGGGCCGCCCTGATCGTACTGGTCGGCGGTCTGGCGATGATCGTCATCGACGGCACCATCGTCGGAGTAGCGCTCCCGGTTCTGATCGACGATCTGAAGTTGAATTTCGACGACGCGCAATGGGTCAACAGCCTCTATTCGGTGATCTTTGCTGCGCTTCTGCTCACTGCAGGTCGGTTAGGCGACAGATTGGGCCGCCGACGTCTGTACGTCGTCGGTATCGCGATATTCGTGGTCGGTAGCTTGTTGGCCTCTACCGCGGACGGCGCAACCAGCCTGATTGTGGCCAGAGCGATTCAAGGCGTCGGTGGTGCGTGCGTACTGCCTGCCACGCTGTCCTCGATGAACTCGATCTTCAGAGGCAAGGACAGGGCGGTGGCGTTCGGCGTGTGGGGTGCCGTCATCGCCGGCGTTGCTGCGATAGGTCCGCTACTCGGTGGCTGGATCACCACGTACTTCACCTGGCCGTGGATTTTTGTCATCAACGTGCCGATCGGCATCGCCCTGATGATCGCGACATACATGGTGGTTCCCGAAACCCGAGCCGGGGTCGTCGAACCGGGGCTCGATGTTCTGGGACTGTTCTTGAGCGCCTTCGGTTTCGGTGCGTTGATCTTTGCACTTATCGAGGGCGGCACACTCGGTTGGTGGACTCAGAAGGCGGATCTGCATCTCTTCGGTATCACGTGGTCCGCCGACGCACCACTATCCGTGGTTCCGACGATCGGCACGATCGGTATCCTCCTGCTGCTGGGATTTGTGTTGTGGGAGAGGCATCGTGGACGAATTCACCGATCTGCGATTCTGGACATGAATTTGTTCTTCACGCCCACCTTCAGCTGGGGCAACGTGACTGCCATGACGGTCGCGATCGCCGAATTCGGCTTGTTGTTCGTACTGCCGCTCTATCTCGTCAACGCATTGGGTCTGAGTACGATGGGCGCAGGCTTCGTGCTTGCCGCGATGGCCGGTGGCGCTTTCATATCCGGTTCGCTCGCAAGGCATCTCACTGCGCTGATCGGCGCACCCCGAACAGTGATTCTGGGATTGCTCCTGGAAGTTGTCGGTGTTGTCGTAGTTGCTGTTTTTGTCAGTTCGACTGTCGCGCCGTGGCTTCTGGCGCTGCTTCTGGTGGTCTACGGAACCGGCCTCGGATTGGCCTCCGCGCAGCTCACCGGAATTACCCTGGCAGACATACCGACCGAAGAATCCGGTCAGGGATCAGCGACGCAGAGCACGGTTCGCCAGCTGGGCTCGGCCATCGGAAGTGCCGTCGTCGGCGCAGTATTGGCGTTCGGGTTGTCGAGAAACATGCCAGGCACGCTCGAATCCGGGGGAGTGCCGTCGTCCGAAGCGATCCAACTGTCAGACGCGACACGAGAATCCGCAGGCAGTTCCATCGGAGTCCTGCGGGAGCAGGGGACGCACGGACAACTGGGCGAAGCCGGCCCAGATGTCGTGCGTCTGCTCTCCGACGGATTTGCGGAAGCGACGCGCTACTCGCTTTACGTGTCGGCGGCGTTCCTCGTCCTGGGTCTGATCGGAGCGTTTCGAGTGCAGGCGAGCGCCAGACTCAGGCCCAGCTGAGTGCGTCTTCGTTGGACAGGCGCGGCAGGCGGTCGAACCACGGGTTCTCGCCGGGATGGCCGATGTTGACCACGAGGGTGGTCTTGAAGCGGCCGTCGGCGAAGAACTCGCCGTCGATGCCCGCAGCGTCGAATCCGGCCATCGGGCCGGCGACCAGGCCCTGTGCGCGGATCGCGAGAATCACATAGCCGGCCTGCAGGGCGGCGTTGAACCGACTGGTCGACGTGGCAGCAGCCTCGTCGGACGCGAAGTGGTCCTTCATTTCCGGGCGGATCGGGAAGAGTGCCGGGATGTGCTCGTAGAACTTGGTGTCGACAGCGAGGACCGCGACTGCCGGCGCGGAAGCAGTCTTGGCTTTGTTGCCGTCGGCCATGTGCTCTACAAGGCGCGCTTTGCCCTCCTCTGTCCGTACGAACAGCACGCGAAGCGGGTTGGTGTTGGCTGCGGTCGGCGCCCACTTCGCGAGTTCCCAGATCGCGGTGAGTTCGTCGTCGGTCACTGGTTCGTTGGAGAAAGAGTTGACCGTGCGAGCTTCGGTGAAGAGAAGTTCGCGGCTGGCGGTGTCGAGCTGCTTTGCGGTAAATGGGGTGGCTGCGTCGATTGACATCGGTGGTTCCGTTCCGTGATGGCTTGCCAGGCATCTCCGGCAAGACGAGTTGCTAGTAAAAACAAAGTGACTATGAGTACGTTAGCACTGACGCTAGGATGGTGAAGTGGAGAGTAAGAGTGGAACTGATCATCAACCCCGCGTCTGTGATGCGGCGTTGGCACGGGCTTTCCGCTTTCTCGGCAAACGCTGGAACGGTGTCATCCTCGCAACGCTGCTCGGTGGGCCTGCGGGATTCGCGGAACTGAAGCGTGCGGTCGGGGGAATCAGTGATTCCGTACTGTCTGACCGGTTGACCGAACTGGCGAGCGCAGGGCTGGTGACACGGACCGTCGACGCCGGACCGCCCATTGCCGTGGAGTACCAACTCACGGTGTCTGGCCAGGCCTTGCTCCCTGCGTTGAGTGAATTGACGACCTGGGCTGCCGAGAATCTGCCGGCCGAGGGTTGTACGAGCTGAACTACCGCGTGTGTACGGTTCGGTGTGATTCGTACCAGGTGTCACCAGCAGGCTCTCCGCCCAAGTTCCAACTCCACGAGATTGTCGGCGTGATGCGTGAGTAGACCCCGGGGCCGACCATGCCCACTCTGTCGATCGGCGGTTCGGCAATGCCGTAGATCCTGATTCCGCGCGCGACGAATGGCTCGAACGACGGCATGTCATCGATGACCAGTGCAACCTCGTAGTGCCCTGAGCGGATGTTGCGGAATTTGCGGGTATTGACGACGGCCTCGCCGACCCCACCTATCCATAGATGAGTGCTGTCGTATTCGAAGGCCAACGGCACGACGTCCGGTTGACCGTCTGGGCCCACAGTGGCAACTCTCGCAAGAGGTTGCGACGCCATGTACTCGATTTCCTGGTCTGTGAACGACATCAATTGATCCTTCCGCAGGTTCGCGACAAGTCCGCAACGTAGTTGCAACGTATGCGCCAATAGTGTTCTGGATCACACCGAGTTTTCCACCTCGGAAACTGGTGCGCAGTATCGGTCCAGGTTCGCTACCGGTGGCGAACACGGACAAGGCTCCGTGGGTTGAGAACACAGCCCACGGAACCGTCCCCTCCGGCCAGGTGGGGCGAACCGCCCGGACACCGGCCGACAAGGAGTCCAGGTGTCTGTCGCGGCGGATACGTCTGTAGTGGACCTCGGGTGCTCCGAGCTTCCCGAAACTTTCCCCGAGCTTCTTCCAGGGCCGCCGTCGTTGGCGATGTGCCTCACCGAACCACCGCGCGGGCTCGCCGACATTGCGTCGCTGGTGCTCGCGGCACCGTGGTTGCTCCGTTCGCCGCGAGGTGACGGGCACCCGATTCTGGTCCTGCCGGGATTGTTGGCGTCCGACACGTCGACGATGGCAATGCGCGCGTACTTGCGGCTTCTCGGATATCGAGTCCACGGCTGGAACCTCGGCATCAACACCGGGCCGACGCCTCAGGTTGTCGACGGTCTGCCTGGGGTCCTCGCAGGTCTGGCGGATCGCTACGACAAACCGGTGTCGGTGATCGGGTGGAGCTTGGGCGGAATCTATGCCCGCCAACTTGCGCGGGATCTCCCGCACGCCGTGCGCCAGGTGATCACCCTGGGAAGTCCATTCGGGCTGAGTAACCTGCAGCAAACGCGTGTCGGTGCGCTGTATTCACGTATGTCCGGCAACCATGCGATTCTCCCACCCGTCAACGGTATCGAGTGGGAACTCGGTCACCCGTTACCCGTTCCGGCAACGTCGCTCTACTCCAAGCGGGACGGTGTGGTTCCGTGGCAGGTGTGCCGCGACTTTCCTTCGGATCGTTCGGAAAGTGTTGCGGTACATGGCAGTCACATGGGGTTGACGCACAATCCTTCGGCGTTGTGGGCCGTGGCCGACAGGCTCGCGCAGGCCGCAGATACCTGGGATCCGTTTGTCGTTCCCAGGCATCTGCGGCGACTGTATCCGCGCTGAACCGTCGTCTGGCCTCTAGGCCTTGGGTACGCGGACGATCAGTGCGTCGCCCTGCCCGCCGCCGCCGCACAGTGCGGCCGCGCCGATGCCGCCGCCGCGGCGCGCCAACTCGAGTGCCAGGTGCAGCGCGATCCGGGCACCGGACATCCCGAGCGGGTGCCCGACGGCGATGGCGCCGCCGTTGACGTTCACCTTCGCCGGATCGAGGCCGAGCTCACGCGTGGAGGCGATACCGACGGCCGCGAACGCCTCGTTGATCTCGACGAGATCGAGATCGGCGGGGTCGATACCTTCCTTCGCGCAGGCCTTCGCGATGGCCCGCGCCGGCTGGGACTGCAGAGTCGAATCGGGACCGGCGACCACACCGTGGGCGCCGATCTCCGCGATCCACGCCACACCGAGTTCTTCGGCCTTGGCCTTGCTCATCACCACCACGGCGGCGGCGCCGTCGGAGATCGGGGAGGCGGAGCCGGCGGTGATGGTGCCGTCCTTGCTGAACGCGGGACGCAATTTGCCGAGGGATTCGACGGTGGTGTCGGCGCGGATGCCCTCGTCCTGCGCGAAGACGATCGGATCGCCCTTGCGCTGCGGGATCGAGACGGGGACGACCTCGTAGTCGAAGAGGCCGTCCTTCCAGGCGCGGGCCGCGTTCTGGTGCGAGGCCGCGGCAAACGCGTCCTGCTCCGCGCGGGTGATGTGGGTTCCGTCCTGCTGATTGACCTGTTCGGTGAGCAGGCCCATCGCCTGGTCGGTGAAGATGTCGTGCAGGCCGTCGTACGCCATGTGGTCGCGCATCGTGACGTCGCCGTACTTGAACCCTTCGCGGCTTTTTTCGAGCATGTGCGGTGCGCGGGACATCGATTCCTGCCCGCCGGCGACGACGACGTCGAATTCGCCGGCGCGGATCAGCTGATCGGCCAGGGCGATGGCGTCGACACCGGAGAGGCAGACCTTGTTGATGCTCAGAGCGGGAACGCTCATCGGGATGCCCGCGGCGACGGCGGCCTGGCGGGCCGGCATCTGACCGGCGCCGGCGGTGAGAACCTGACCCATGATGACGTACTCGACCTGCTCGGGGGCGACACCGGCCTTGTCCAGGGCGCCCTTGATGGCGATGCCACCGAGATCGGACCCGGACAGGTCCTTCAACGAACCCATGAGTCGACCCATCGGGGTACGGGCTCCGGCAACAATCACAGAACTGGTCATGTCAGGTCTACTTTCAATTCGGTGCCGGTGGCACTGACAACGTCATCGACCGTGACGCCGGGGGCCAATTCACGCAAGGTGAGTGTGCCGCCGTCGGTGACGTCGATGACCGCGAGGTTCGTGATGATGCGATCTACGACGCCTTGGCCGGTCAGCGGCAGGGTGCATGCGTCGACAATCTTGGGGTTGCCGTCGCGATCGGTGTGTTCCATGACGACGATGACACGACGGGCACCATGGACAAGATCCATCGCGCCGCCCATGCCCTTGACCATCTTGCCGGGCACCATCCAGTTGGCGAGGTCGCCGGTCTTCGAGACCTGCATGCCACCGAGAACTGCGGTGTCGATGTGGCCGCCGCGGATCATGCCGAAGGAAAGAGCGGAATCGAAGTATGCCGCACCGGGATTGACGGTGACGGTTTCCTTGCCCGCGTTGATGAGATCCGGGTCGACGTTGTCCTCGGTGGGATACGGGCCGGTGCCCAGGATTCCGTTCTCCGAGTGAAGAACTACCCGAACGTCCGAGCCGAGGTACCCGGGGATCAAGGTGGGCAGACCGATTCCGAGGTTCACGTATTCGCCGTCGATCATCTCGGCCGCGGCACGGGCCGCCATGTCGTTGCGGGTCCAACCGGTCACTGTTGCTGATGCGGTCATCGTGTTGCTCCTTCGGACGCGCTGACGGTTCGCTTTTCGATTCGTTTGTTCTGGGGCCCGGTATGGACAACACGCTGGACGAAAACCCCGGGAAGATGAACTGAAGCCGGGTCGATCTCGCCAGGCTCGACAAGCCGTTCCACCTGGGCGATGGTGATTCGCCCCGCCATAGCGGCGAGTGGGTTGAAGTTCATCGCCGTCTTGTCGAAGACGAGGTTGCCCTCGGTGTCACCCATGACGGCGTGAACCAGGGCGTAATCGGCCGTGATTGCTTCTTCCATCACGTATCGCTTGGTTCCGAAGGTGCGAGTTTCCTTGGGTGGGGACGCAATTGCGATGGAACCGTCGCTGTTGTAGCGCCAGGGCATGCCGCCGTCGGAGATAGGGCTACCGACACCTGCCGGAGTGAAGAACGCCGGGATTCCGGTTCCGCCGGCGCGCAGGCGTTCTGCCAGTGTTCCTTGCGGTGTCAGTTCCACTTCGAGTTCGCCAGCCAGGTACTGACGCGCGAATTCCTTGTTCTCTCCGACGTACGACGCCGTCACGCGCCGAATTCGACCGGCAGACAGCAGGATTCCGAGTCCGTGATCGTCAACGCCGCAGTTGTTGGAGAACACTTCGAGTTCCCGTGCGCTGGTTGCCGCGATCGCTTCGATCAAGGCGTCAGGGATTCCGCACAGTCCGAATCCGCCGACGGCCAGGGTCGCGGCGTCGGTGATGTCGGCGACCGCATCGGTCGCGGACTGGTACACCTTCGTTGCCATCGTCATCTCCCCATCTTGCGTTCATCTGACGAACGCATTGTTTTTCTCTGGATGAATTCAACTATGCGCAGATCCAGCAATCAATGACGATGGGAAAGATGATAGAAAATGGTCGCTGGGCGACCAATTCTCGTTGATACGTTCATTCAGTGAACGCTAGGATGGACACATGGCATCGAGGGAGCAAGCGCCGCACATGGTGGCGCGGGTGGCAGCGGTTTTGCGTGCGGTCGCCGCGTCGGAACCAGACGGCGCAACGACCACTGAGCTGAGCAAGGCGGCCGATCTCGCTCGTCCGACGGCTCACAGGCTGCTTACGTCGCTGGCGGAAGAGGGTCTGGTGGACCGCGACGCGAAGAGTGGGCGTTGGTCTCTGGGGCCGGAGTTGTATCTCCTCGGTACCGCTGCGGGCAGTCGATATGACATCACCGACTCGGCGCGCGATGTTCTCGAGGATCTGGCCCGATTGACGGGGGAGAGTGCCTTCTTGTCCGCACGGCGCGGCGACGAAACAGTGTGTGTCGTGAGGCAGGAGGGGAGCTTTCCTCTGAGATCCCATGTGCTCTATGAAGGAAAACGATTTCCACTAGGCGTCGCGTCGGCTGGTCTGGTGATCCTGAGTCACTCGCCTGCCAGTGAGGTCGACAGTTATTTCGCGCGTAGAGATCTCGCCGCGGAGTGGGGAGACGGCCACAGTGAGGAAGCCGTTCGCCGTCGAATCAGCCTGACCCGCGCCGCCGGCTACGCCGTCAATCCGGCTCTCCTCGTCGAGGGGAGTTGGGGAATGGGCGCCGCCGTCTTCGACCGACGGGGACGGCCGGCGTGGGCCCTGAGCTTGACCGGTGTCGAGACTCGATTCCGGCCGGACCGGATCCCCGAACTGGGAAGACTCCTGCTCGAGCAGGCACATGTCCTGACGACTCGGCTCAAAACCCACTCCGTACCGTAGAACTTGCCGCGTCACTTCCGGAGGAGGAACTCGAGCGTGACTCGTTCGAATGCTTCTTTCGCTTCGACCATGACCCAGTGCCCGCAGTTCGGGAAGATGTGCAACTCGGCGTTCGGTATGAGTCGCATCGGGATCATCGGCATGTCGGGCGGGCACTGACGGTCGTCGAGGCCCCAGGTCAGCAATGTCGGGCATTGCACGGCGTGCATCATGGACCAGTACGGTGGCCGATTCGACTCGGACGTCATTTTCTGCTGCGCGGCAAAGGCTTTGGACCCGTACATCGCTGCGAGGCTCTTGTGGGATTCCGGATCCTTGGCGCTCTCCCAGCGTTCCTCGATGCGTTCTTCGGTAATGATGCCGGGGTCATGCACCATGCATCGAAGCCATCGAATCAACTTCTCCCGAGTGGGACCGTCGGCAAATTCCTGAAGCAGTCGAGTGCCCTCGCTCGGGTTCTGGCTGAAAATGTTGGGGCCAACACCGCCGATCGTGACCAGTTTCTTCACTCGCTCGGGGTGCCGCATCGCCACGTTCGACCCGACGACACCGCCCATCGAGTTGCCGATCATCGCAGCGGATTCGATGTCCAAAGCATTCATGAAGCGAGTGACTGAGGAACCTGCGGTGACGACGGGATGCCCGTCGACGGGATCGCTGATACCGAAGCCGGGGAATTCCAGTACGTAACAATGGAAGTGCTGCGCGAAGGTGGCAAGGTTGCCGCGGTAGTTTCGCCATCCACTGACTCCGATTCCGGATCCGTGCAACAGAATCAGCGGTGGACCGTCGCCCGCCTCGTGATAACGCAATACCCCTTTGTCGGTAGCGATTTCTCTCTTGGTTCCCTCGTAGCTCACGTCCATTCGGCAATGCTAGAACAGGTTTCAGTTTTGAGGTGCTTTTCTGTCGGGGTCAACCCTGATTGCGACTCGGGGTAGCACTGATACCTGAGGATGAACCGTGGCCGGAAAGATGGGTCCTGCGCCCGATGTGCGGCGCGGCAGTTCGGCGGATAGTTGATGTCAACGCGGCAGTCGCCGCGACACGTACCGAAAGGTCAATCCATGACGTCATCGATGAAGACCCGCAAGCTCACTCGCGCACGGTCGGGCGCAATGTTCGGCGGTGTGTGCGCCGGCATTGCACGCTACTTCGGGTGGAAGGCGTCGACTGTTCGGTTGCTGTTCGTACTGTCGTGCTTGCTGCCCGGACCGCAGTTTCTGATCTACCTCGTGATGTGGATTTTCATTCCGCGCGAGGCGATCTGAGCGCGCTGTTCAGCGTTTGCGAGATTTGAGGATCAGCTTTGCCTCATGCAGCTCGTCCGGCGTCAGGGGTGGCAAAGGTAAGGGGTCTCGGTGTTTGCCCTCGGCGCGGAGTCCGTCGAGCATCACCGACAGGAACCGGCGCCACACCGTCGGGTTGACGGGTTGGGCGAACTCGGTGACCGCTCCCACCATGAAGATAAGTCCGAAGAGATCGGTGGACACGGCATCGGGACGCAGCATTCCGGCGTCTCGGGCTCGCCGAAAGATCTCTTCGACGGCAGGTTCGATGATGGATCGCTGACTCGCGACCTGCTCGCATCCTTCGTCTGTTCCGTTGAGTACGTCCTTGAGTCCACGGTTGACAGACATTCGGCCACAAGCGAATTCGGCAAATGTCACCAAGGCGTCCCAGGGGTCCGGATTGGCGAGTGACGCCTCGGTGGCAGCGGCCATGTCGGCGAAGTTCTGCTGGAAGACGCCGTCGATCAATTCTTCTTTGTTTGAGAACCGTCGGTACACCGTGCCGACGCCGACGCCGGCTCGGCGAGCCACGTCGTCGAGTGTGACGTCGATGCCTTCTTCTGCGTACAACTCACGCGCGGCGTCGATGATCAATCGCCTGTTGCGGGCGGCGTCGGCGCGAAGAGGGCGCTCCATTGCGGTGCTCATGGTGTCCAGTTTACTCGCCAAGTGGAGACATGATCTCCATTTGGGTGTACCGTTTTTGCTAACCGGAGAAGCCATCTCCGCATAGCTCGGGCGAGGGAACATGTCAGAAACTGCTGAGTGGACTGAAATCGACAAGTCCCCGGCGCCTTCAGGGGACAACCACGCAAAACGGTGGCTGATTCTCGCGGTTCTGGGAATTGCGCAGCTCATGGTGGTCTTGGACGCCACTATCGTCAACATCGCGCTGCCGGCAGCGCAGCGTTCATTGGAATTCGGGGATTCCGATCGTCAGTGGATCATCACCGCGTATGCCTTGGCCTTCGGTAGCTTGCTGCTGCTCGGTGGCCGGTTGAGCGACCTGTTCGGCCGCAGGCGCACCTTTATCGTCGGGCTGATCGGATTTGCGGTTACCTCGGCAATCGGCGGCGCGGCGGTCAATTTCGAAATGTTGGTCGCCGCGCGTGCAGGTCAGGGCGTCTTCGGTGCGCTACTTGCTCCGGCGGCACTGTCACTGCTGTCGGTGACCTTCACGGATCCGGCAGAACGGGCAAAGGCGTTCGGCATCTTCGGCGCAGTGGCCGGCGGCGGTGGCGCTATCGGATTGCTCCTCGGCGGTGCGCTTACCGAGTGGGTGGACTGGCGCTGGTGCCTGTATGTGAACCTGTTCTTCGCGGCAATCGCGCTGGTCGGAGCCGTGCTGCTGTTTGCGCCCCACGTCACTACCGGAGCCAGGCCGAAACTCGACATCCCCGGAACGGTTCTGGTGTCGATCAGCCTCTTCAGTATCGTCTTCGGATTCTCGAAGGCTGAATCGAACGGTTGGGCTGCCGGTACCACCATTGCGTGGCTGACCGCGGGCGTCGTATTCATGGCCGCATTCATCTACTGGCAGACCAAGTCCGACCATCCGCTGCTCCCGCTGCGAGTGGTCACCGATCGAATCCGCGCCGGCTCGTACCTGGCTATCTTCCTTTCCGGCGCAGGCATGTTCGCGGTCTTCTTGTTCTTGACGTACTACATGCAGTTGATCCTCGGATACACGCCGATCGTGACCGGTCTGGCCTTCATGCCCATGGTGTTCGGAATCGTCACGGCGGCAACGCTGTCCACGGCAGTGCTTCTGCCGAGATTCGGTCCTCGTATCCTGATCACCAGCGGAATGGTCATCGCCGCAATCGGAATGACAATTCTGGCGCAGATTTCGGTGGACAGCACGTACGCCGTCCACATTCTGCCCGGACTGGTCGTCACCGGCCTCGGTATGGGCAGCATCTTCGCGCCGTCGATGCAGGGCGCAACCTCGGGTGTGCGCTACGAAGATGCCGGAGTTGCGTCGGCAACGGTCAACACGATGCAACAGGTGGGCGGTTCCATCGGGACAGCACTACTGAGCACCATCGCGGCATCCGCGTCTACGAATTACCTCGTCGGTCGTGAGGTCAACCCCATCACGCAGGCGCAGGCCGCCGTCGAAAGTTACACCACGACGTTCTACTGGGCTGCAGCCATTTTTGCGGTCGGCGCTGTGCTGACGGCATTGGTTGTTCGGAGTGGACTACTCCCGACGGCACCTGAGGGTGAACCGGTTCTGGTGCACTGAGACAAAGGTCGGGGCCGCTGTCTGAATGAACTGGTCAGCAGGCGGCCCCGACCTTCTCGACTCAGCAGGGGCCGTCCGGTCCACTTCCGTAACGGTGCATGACGTGGTCGAGTTGTTCGGTCGTGAGGGCCGGCACGGGAAGTTCACGGTGCGTGGTCCGCGATGCCCGCAAGCCGTCGATGATGAAGCCGAGAACGCGGCGGTATGCCTCCGGAGCATCGTCGCCCGTGAAATTCTGCGACAGCTTGATGGTCTGGATGAGAAGTGGAACGTCGCTGATTTCGAAGTCGTCGCGCAAGGTGCCCTCATCCTTCGCACGGTTGACGAGGGCGGCGGTACTGCGAGTGATGCTGGCACGGGCACGGGTGAACGCGTCGGACGTGAAACGGGCGTCCATCAGAATGTCGCCGAATCCGCGACTGTCTGCCATACGACGCGAGATCGCTTCGAGGTAGTGGACAAGCCCGTCCCAGGCGCCGGGAATCTCGAGTGACGTTGTCGCAAGGGATTCGATCTCCGCGCAGCGGGAGTCGAACAAGGCCTGGATCAATTCGTCCTTGCTGGCGAATCGTCGGTAGACGGTGCCGACTCCGACGCCCGCGTGACGAGCGACATCCGCCAGCGTGGCATCGAGGCCCTGGGCCCCGAAGACTTCACGCGCGGAACAGAGGATGCGTTCGAGGTTCGCTTGGGCGTCGGCACGCAGACGTGGCTGTCCGCAAATGTCCGACGATCCCACTAGTGCATCGGGGTGACTTGTCGGCATCCTCACAGTCTACGACACTAAGCGGAACATACGGTTCCGCTAGTGTTATATTGCTAAGCGGAACGAATGGTTCCGATTAACTTCACGAGAGAAGCCATTTATGAGCACGTCTGACATCTGGGTCGGGAGTAAAACGACCTCGATGATGGGTACGCGGAATATCGGCTTCTCGGGCCGCGCACTGCGGGCTCTCTCCGGTGACGGTGCGTTCATCCAGCTCATCCGATTCGCTCTTGTCGGCGGCATCAGTAACATCCTGTACTTCGCCGCGTTCCTTGCTCTGCATGGCGACGGAGTCCTTGTCGCCAACGCCGTGGGCGCGGTGCTCAGCACTATTCTTGCCAACGAACTTCATCGGCGGCTCACGTTCCACGCCGCTGACCGCGTCCACTGGTTCACCGCGCAGTGGGAAGGCGGCGGACTGGCACTTGTCGGACTGCTCGCCAGCTCGGCTGCCATCAGCGCACTCGGTTTCCTGTTCCCCGGCGCAACTGGCGTTGTACAAGCCGGCCTCGTGATCGGAGTCAGCGCACTCGTCGGAGGCCTGCGCTTTGTCGCCCTCCGCGGATGGGTGTTCTGACCGAACCAGACGCAGCGTGCGGAACACTGTGAGTCATGAGCATGTCGATAGCCGACTCCGGTATCCGTCTCGGGCTGCTCTGTCTGGCGATGGCGGTGTTGGCGGCGCTCGTTTATCGCTTCACTCGCATCGGCAGTGTTCGTGTCGTCCCCGGTGCGCTGGTGCGCGGCGCCATCCAATTGGCAGCGATTTCCTTGATCCTGGCTGCTGCTCTCGCTCACCTCTGGTCGGCGGTACTCGTGCTGATCGGGATGTTTGCGGCCGCGTCATTCACGGCTGCGCGTAGATCGAACTCCGGTCGCTCCGGCGTTTGGCTGAGTGCCGCTGTGCTCGCGGGCATCGCCGTTGTGCTCCCACTCATGCTCATATCAGGGGTGGTTCCCTTGGAGGGGGTTGCGATCGTGCCGATCGGCGGGATCGTGATGGGCGGCGCTATGACCGCGACATCGATGGCCGCTAAACGTGGACTCGACGCCGTCGACTCCCGATACGGTGAGGTCGAAGCTGCCCTCAGCCTTGGTTTTTCGCAGCGCGACGCCCGGTGGGAGGTGGCGAGAACTGCCGCCGCCGACGCTTTGCTGCCAGGAGTCGACCAGACGCGAACCGTCGGCCTGGTGACTTTGCCCGGAGCGTTTGTCGGCGTTCTGCTTGCGACGGGATCCGCGGTGCAGGCCGGGGCTGTGCAGATCCTCGTATTGGCAGGGCTGTTGTTGGCGCAAACCTGCGCGGTAGCTGTTGCCGTGGAGTTGGTTGCGCGAGGCCGCGTCTACCGAGGTAGGAGAGTCAGAGCTGCGCGAGTTCGTTGATCTTGTTGCTGCGCAGGACCCGATCGGGCAGATCAGGGGCGTTCGACGCGAGAGTGATCATTGCCGTACCGATGTTCTCACTTGTTGTGACGCTTGCCGGCAGCACAATGCGCAGCAGTGGGTACAACCCCGCTGACAGTTGATAGAACGCCTTGTACCACCACGTCTTCGACGGTGATCCGGGGTGCGGGCGGATAAACCCCGGCCGGAAGATGTAGACGGTCAGAGGTAGTGCCAGCAGTGCGTTCTCGGTTGCGCCACGTACCCGCTTCCACATGGTCGTGCTGGTCTCTGTGGAGTCGGCACTCTCGCCGGAAACGTAGACGAACACCATGTGCGGATTCAGCCGTGCGAGTGTCGTCGCGGCAGCGAGTGTGAGGTCGCGGGTGATCCGGGTGTAGTCGGTTTCGTTCATTCCGGCAGACGAGGCACCGAGGCAGAAGAAGCAGGCATCGGCGCCGATGAGGTCTCCCTCGATGCTCGTGAGATCAAGCAGATCGCGATGAACGATGTCGACTATTTTTGCGTCGCCGATCGTGATCGGATTACGGCCGACGGTCACTACCGTGTCGATTCGCGAATCCGTCAGGCACTCGCGCAGAACACTGTTGCCCACCATTCCCGTTGCCCCGAAAATTACGACCTTCATCTGTGTTGCCCCCCGTTGTCGAATTCTGCGTTGTCGAATTCTGCGAACACACTACGCAGCGGTGTCGGGGCGGAGTATGCCGGAGCGCCAACTGAACGTTTGACCTGCAACGATTGGTCTCTTTCATCCAACTTGCGACCAAAGTCCCTACAAACCGTCCGGACGGTAGGGAGAGGATGGGTGCATGGACGAAGCGGGGGACGAGCTACATGTGCTCGGGTCGGAAACCGCCGGTCGATGTGTGGAGGCGTTGACCATCATCGTTTTCGGCGCGCTGTGTGCTGTTGTCGCAGGTTCCGCGATGTGCCTTCTCATCGGTGTGGTGGTGGGACTCGTTCGACTGGTCTACCTGTTTGCGCGCGAGTTGTTCTTCGAGAACGACATGTGGTCGTTGATGCTCCCGAACGTCGAGTGGAAGCGATCCAGGATGTAATTCTGACGCATGTTCCAGGGCGACTTCGATCCTTGCTTCGGGAATTGTTCGACGGCACGCATCACATATCCCGACTCGAGATCGAGAATGGGGCGTTGATCCATGTCCTCGGTTACCTGCGGAACGCAGGTGGAGTATCCGCGCTTGTCCATCTCGGCGAGCAGGCGGCACACGTACATAGACGTCAGGTCTGCCCGCAGCGTCCACGACGCGTTGGTATACCCGACGCACATCGCGAGATTCGGAACTTCGCTGATCATCATGCCTTTGTAGACGTATCGATCGCCAAGGGATACCGGCTCACCGTCTACGTCGAGGGACATTCCGCCACAGGCTTCCATCTTCAATCCTGTTGCTGTGACCACGATGTCCGCGTCGAGTTCAGTGCCGGACATCAAGCGAATCCCGGACTCGGTGAACGTCTCGATGCGATCGGTTTCGATGGAGGCCTTGCCGGATTTCAGCGCCTTGAACAGATCGCCGTCGGGTACGACGCACAACCTCTGGTCCCACGGATCGTACGTGGGCGTGAAGTGCGGATCGATCGGAACATCATGGGGGAGTTGCCGCTTGGCGGCTATGCTCAACAGCTTTTTCGCGCGAGCCGGGCTGCGACGGCACAGTTGGTAGAAGCCGAGATTGACCAGGACGCTTTTCCACCGGGCCACACTGTGTGCCACCTTGCTCGGCAGGTACTTGCGGAAGGAATCCGCGATCTTGTCTTTCGATGCCAACGTCAGAATGTACGACGGCGACCGCTGCAGCATCGTGACGTGCTCGGCGCTCTTGGACATCGTAGGAACCAAAGTGACTGCGGTAGCGCCACTTCCGATCACAACCACCTTCTTGCCGTTGTAATCGAGATCGTCCGGCCAGAACTGTGGATGCACGACGGTTCCGCCAAACGTTTCCAAGCCTGGGAAATCGGGTGTGTATCCGGCGTCGTAGCTGTAGTACCCGCTGCAGAGATAGAGAAAATTGCAGGTGAGTGTGTGTTCCCGATCCTCGGACACGACAGTGAGCGTCCAGACCGACGTTTCCGACGACCAGGACGCCGCAGTCACTTTCTGGTTGTACCGAATCTTCTGATCGATACCGTTCTCACTGGCGGTGTCCCGGACGTATTGCAGGATCGACGGGCCGTCGGCGATTGCCTTGGCATCGGTCCACGGGCGGAACGGATACCCCAGCGTGAACATGTCGGAGTCGGAGCGAATGCCGGGATACTTGAACAGATCCCAGGTTCCGCCACTGTTCGAGCGAGCCTCGAGAATGGCGTACGACTTTCCGGGAAGCTCGGTTTGAAGGCGATACGCAGCACCGATACCCGACAGGCCTGCACCGACGATCAGTACATCGAGGTGTTCGGTGCTCATCTGTGTACTCCGTATCGAGTGCGCCGTCCCGGTGAAAAGGTGGTCGAAACCCAGCCTACTGACCGATGCGCCGGCGATCGAAATCGGAACCTCGCGCCGCGAAGCTCCACAATTCACGGCTGTTATGGCAGATGATGGGATGTCCGAGTACACGTCATGGGCATTGTTGTGGAGAAAAGAAAACATGGGCTGTTCGAGTAGGGTCGGCGCGGCACTGGTGGTTGTGTGTACAGCGCTGTCACTGAATGCGACAGTTGCGCGCGCGGAAGAACCGATCGCGGGATCGGTTGTCTCTCATATGCCACTCGCCGCGGCGACGCTACCGATTGGAGCCGCCGTTTCCGAACAGATTGTCTACCGAACTCTTCGGACGGCCGATCGGCAAGGAATCTCGTCGGGTTCGATATTCCTGCCGGAGGGGGCACCGCCGACGGGTGGGTGGCCGGTGATCTCGTACGCCCACGGAACTGTGGGCAGCGCTGATCGCTGCGCGCCTTCGGTGGCCGGGTTCTACGAGACCGAACGACGCCCCATCGAGCGATGGTTGGCGGAGGGCTACGCAGTTGTGGCGACGGACTACTCGGGACTCGGGACCGAGGGCGCTCTGGCCTACCTCGACGGCCCAGCCGCGGGTGCCAACGCAATCGACATCGTTCGCGCCGCGCACGAGGTGTACGGCGACGTGCTGGACGAACGCTGGATGGTGGCGGGTCTGTCGGAAGGTGGGCATGCTGCCTACTTCGCCGGCCATGAAGCAAGTTCCCGCGCACCGGAATTGGATTTCCGGGGCACAGTGGTTGTTGCCGGACCTACTCACCTTGAGGGGTTGTTCCCGCTCGGTGGCCCGTTGTTCCCGGAGTTGGGTATTCCCGGCCTCGTGGTTTATGTCCTCTACCTTCTCGGCGGGATCGATGATCAGCGCCCGGAAGAGAATGTCCGACAGTATCTTTCGCCCCTCGGAATTTCGTGGATGGAGAAGGCCGCGACGCAGTGTGCGGTCGATATCGGTAAGACTGTTGCAAGCGAGAGGGTTCCCTTGGGTGCTCTCTTTTCTCAATCGCTGTGGACGCCACACATTTACGAATTGATGCGAGAGATGCTTCAGGTTCCTGTCGACGGTTACGACCGGCCGTTGCGCATCGTTCAGTCCACCGCCGACACAACACTCCCCATTCCGTTCACCTGGGCGCAACTCGTCGATCTACGTTCCAGAGGTACGCAATTCGAGTATCAAGAAATCCAGGGAGTCCCCCACAGTCAGTCCGTGATTGCATCTATGGATCAGACTGTCGAGTTCACGCAGCGAGTAATGCGCTAGCGCATGCGGCGATGAAAATCGCTGTCGCCGGTCTGCGCGAACCACACTATTGCCGCGATCGCGTACAGGATGACGAAGATCAACAGCAGTCCGCCCGCTATCACGAGTGATATCTGTCCAAGCCTCTTGACCCGGTCCGATGCGTAGCGTGAACCGTCCGCGTCGCCGTCCGCCCACAACGGATACACGTTGAACGCGTGGTTGAAAGCCGAGAAGGCCAGCGGCCAGAAGAAGAGCAAGGACACCACCGCCCACCCGGCATTGACCGGTGGGCGGTCGGGGTTCCGTGGGAAGGCTGCAGACGTGGGTTGCGCAGCGGTGGGTTGCGCAGCGGTGGGTTGCGACCGAGGGGGTTGTTCCGAACTTGTCATGATGGGCTCCTGACATGAGGGTTCTCCTCGACGCTACTGCGATTCAGCTCGAGAATCATCGGAGTAACCCAACTAGGCGGAAACCGATGTGTGATCCGCGAGCAACCTGGCTACCGGAAGAACGTCCTTGACGGCCATGTCGATACGTTCGAATACCTCAGGGTTGAGGATGGTCGTCCCGTCGAAATCACCGGCGCTGAGATAGATGCCGACAGGAGCAGTCCATGCTTGGAAGAACGCAAAGAGTGGCCGCAGTGCCTGGTCGAGAACCAGTGCATGCCGATCACTTCCGCCGGTTGCCGCGAGAATGACAGGCGTGTTCGCGAGAGCATATTGATCGACGAGATCGAAGAAATGCTTGAACATTCCGGTGTACGAACCGCGGAACACAGGCGACGCCGCAATCACGATGTCTGCGTTTTCGACCGCGTTCAGCGCGTCGGCGGTGGCTGCGTCGACGTGGTCACGATCGAGTGCGCCGGCCAAGCCGGGTACCAGATCCACGATCTCGATCACCCGAGCGTCGACTTGCTCGACGTCTCCCATCGTCTCGATGACGAGGTCGACCAGTGCCCGGGTTTTCGACGGCCTGGACATGCTGCCGACAACGGCAACAACTTTCAGGGGTGTTGTCATGAGTTGTCCTACTTCTCGGTTGGTGTCAGGGATTCGATTTCCTTGCGGACGACGGGAGCGACTTCGGTGCCCAGGATCTCGATGGCTCGGAGCATGTCCTTCTGGGGAACGTTGCCGAAACCCATCTGGATCATGATCCGGTCGTGGTGAAACAGTTCGTACTGCGCCATTGTCTTGTCGATGATCTCTTGCGGACCACCGAGGAAGAAGGCTCCGGCTGTTGTCGCCTGCGCTTCGTATGCCCTGCGCGGCATGGGAACTCCATTGCCACGCTGGTGGTGGTTCTGCATCCAACCGGCTTTGAAGTACGGGTACGACGTATCGAGAGCGGCCTGCTTCGACGTGTCGACGAAGCCTGGCGACGCAATCGAAACCTTCAGGTTCTTCGGGTCGTGGCCGAACTCCACGGCGGCCCGGCGGTACAGGTCGACAAAGGGCTCGAACTGCTGGTAACTACCGCCGATGATGGCCAGCGACAACGGAAGTCCCAGCTTGGCTGCCCGAACTACCGACGCCGGGGTGCCGCCGACAGCGATCCACACCGGGATCTGACGGTCAGGCCGAGGTGTTACGTCACCGTCGACGAGGCTGGGACGCAGGTGTCCCTCCCACGTGATCGGATTCTCGTCCCGCAGTTTCAGGAGCAGATCGAGCTTTTCGGCAAAAAGCTCGTTGTACTGGGACAGGTCGTATCCGAACAGTGGGAACGATTCGGTGTACGACCCGCGTCCGGCGATGATCTCCGCTCGTCCCTCGGACAGGAGGTCGAGCGTCGAGAACTGCTGGAAGACGCGGACCGGATCGTCGGAGCTGAGTACGGTGACAGCGCTGGAGAGTTTGATGGAGTCGGTGGCCTGCGCCATCGCGGCGAGCACCACAGCGGGCGACGAGACCGCGAAGTCCGTCCGATGATGCTCGCCGACTCCGAAGACGTCCAACCCGACCTGGTCGGCAACGGTTGCCTGCTCCACCAAATGTCGAAGGTGGACACCGGGGTTCATCGTCTTGCCGGTTTCGGGGTCGGGCGTGAGTTCGCCGAAATGGTAGATGCCGAGTTCGAATGCCATGGTGATTCTCTCTATCGTGTCGTGGGGGTGATGGGGACGCGCGTGCCGCCGACATCACAGGTGTCAGTTGTTGTGGTGTGGTGAGCCGCGAGGCGGCTGAAGAAGCGATCGAGGACCGGAAGTTCTTCCGCTTCGACCAGGTCGGCGAAGTACTCCGCTATTCCGCGCGAATGAATGGCAGATGCGGCTCGCAGAGTTTCCTTGCCTGCGGGCGTCATCGAGACCGTGACGACCCGTCGGTCGGCGTCGGGGCGCACTCGCTCCACCAGTCCGGCGTTGACCAGTCGATCCGCGACTCGGGTGACGCCACTGGTGGTAACCAGGACTTGCTGGGCGAGGTCGCCCATACGCAGTGAATTGCCGGGGGCTTCGTGCAGTCGCAGCAGTACGTCGTACTGACCGAGCGTCAGCCCGGTGCTTGCGCGCAGGTCAGCCTCCATTTTTCCGAGGATGACGCTGTGCGCGACGACAAGATTGCGCCACACCCGGCCGCGCGTCCGTTTGTCCTGGTCCATCGCCCTCGCTCCTCGATTTATTTGCTTACGCAAGTATTGCTTACTCAACTATTACACTGGGAGGGCGGAATCTATTCCCGAACGCTCTGAGAGGTCCGGATCTCGATAGTGTTCCCGCATGGAGTTGGTACGCGGAGCGAACACAACGGTCGACGGACACACGCTGAGAGTGGCGGTGACGGGTGCCGCCCCTGGCAGCGTCGACCTGATGGTTTTCCAGCTCGACGGCAACAACAAGGTCCGCAGCGACGCGGATTTCATCTTTTTCAATCAGCCGAATTCGCCGGAAGGTGCGGTACGCCTGAGCGACGGAGGAGTTGTCGAGATCGACAGCGCCGGCGTGCCGGCCGACATCATGATGCTCAGCGTTGCGGTCGCGCTCGACGGCAATGTGTCCGGTGCTCTTGCCGACGTGCCGCAGTTGGGGGCCATGGTTGATCAGGCAGGGGGCGATCAGGCAGGCGGTGAACGGATCGCTGCCCCTGCGCTGGGGTTGACCACCGAGCGGGCGGCTGTGCTGGTCGAGATCTACCGCCGCGGTGAGGCGTGGAAGATCCGCAACGTCTCAGCCGGATGGGACGGGGGATTGGCGGATCTGGTGACCACTTTCGGGGTCTCGGTCGACGAGGAGCCTGCAGAAGCGTCGACGGACGGTATTCGCAGCGTTCCCGACGAAGCCAAGCTGTCGATGGTCAAGCGCGAGAAGCTCGACCTTCGTAAACGCGAAGTCGCGAAGGTGCTGTTGACCAAGGGCGGCAACGGAATCCGCGCCCGCGTGATCCTGGTGATCGACAAAACCGGCAGCATGAGCAAGCAGTACAGGTCGAAGGTGGTTCACCGGGTCGTCGAGCGAATGGTTCCCGTCGCGATTCAGCTCGACGACGACGGCAAGCTCGAGCCGTACCTGTATGCGGTTGGCTTCCACAAACTTCCGGAGATATCGGTGCACGACGCCGAATCCTGGTCGGAGGAATACCTCCACCTGCGCGGATCGCACGGGGGATTCGACTACGACGCGATCGGTGCGTCCAACCGCGAAATTCCGATCATGACGGAAATCGTCTCCGGCTTGCGCTCCGGTACGGCGCCAACGCTTGTCCTCTTCTTCACCGACGGAGGATTCACCGAGCGTCGGGAAATTACGGCGCTGATGCGCGACGCGTCGGCGCTACCGGCGTTCTGGCAGTTCGTCGGGATCGGCAAGGCCAAGTACGGAGTGCTCGAGAAGCTCGACGACATGGACGGGCGAGTGGTCGACAACGCCGGGTTCTTTGCACTCGACGACATCGATTCCGTTTCCGACTCCGAGCTCTATTCACGGTTGTTGAGCGAATTCCCCGACTGGCACAAGAGTGCCGTCGCCGCCGGAATCACGAGATAGCTCTCGCGGTTCGAGTGCTTCGGCGATGAAGCGTAGAGCGTCGTCGAAGCTGTCGGTGTTATCCGTGTTGTCGGCTGCCGGTGGCCGCGAGTATTGAACCGATGAGATATACACGGCAGCAACGGTCTGAGCGAGAAAATGGGCCGAGAAGTCCGTGCGCACTTCGCCGTCTACGATTCCGCGATCGAGTAGTCGGCGGATTTGATCGTGGAACTGTTCGGTGCGTTCGGGACTGATCTGTTCGCGCGCCGGGTCCCGCTCGAGTTCGCCGGCGCGGAGGTACTCCCTGAATCTGTGCGTTGCGTCGGTGACGTCTTCGAGGACGAGGCGAATCCGTTCATTTGTGGTCATTTCGCGCTCGAGCAGTCCGTCGATCAGAACGCCCAGCTTCTGCATGTGGCCGTCGTGTAGTGCCGAGACCACCGCATCCTTGCTGGGGAAGTAATTGAAGAACGTCGCGCGCGAGACATCGGCTGCCTCGGCGAGGTCGTCGATCGTCGTGCCTGTTACACCCCTTTCGGCAAACAATGTGCGGGCTGCGCTCAGGAGTCGCTGGCGTGTCTCGTACTTGTTGCGCTCGCGGCGTGAGAGCGGCATCTGTTCGTCGGTCATCAATTCTCCCGAAAACCTTCCACAAAACTAAACTCAAGTCTATATTTGGCCTGCAGTACAGAAAGTTTAGCCCAATCACGGAACTTTTGACGCTGCCGGCGATTTTCTCGGAGTCGAAGATGCGGCGCGAACGTGAATCAAGTGAAGGAAGGCTCCCTGAAGTGACAACGAGCATGCCGGACGACGTGGAAGCGTCGATCACCACAACGGAGACCGACCTCGAGGTTGTCTCTGCGCAACTCGAAAAGTGGCTTGTCGGAACGCTCGGCGCCGCCACCGATGTGCGTGTGTACAACGTGAGCAGGCCGGCCCATTCGGGAATGTCCAGTGTCTCAGTGCTGTTCGATCTGGACTGGACCGAGGAAGGAGCCCCGCAGTCGGCACAGTTGGTGGCGCGACTGGCACCTGAGGTCTCGGCATTTCCTGTTTTCCCCACGTACGACCTCCAATATCAGTTCGACGTCCTGACCGCGGTACGCGAGCGAAGTGATGTGCCCGTCCCGCACGTTCGCTGGGTCGAGACCTCGTCGGAAGCCCTCGGGACCTCGTTCCTGGTCATGGACCGAGTGACCGGCGCAGTCCCGGTGGACAACCCGCCCTACGTATTTGGTGGATGGCTTCTGGAATCGAGCAGTGAAGACCAGGCGCGTGTCCAGTCGAGCAGTATCGATATTCTGGCGCGGATTCACGGCATCGACGCAGAACTGCCCTTTCTGAGGGGCATGTCAGGTTTGCGCCGACACTTCGAGGGCGAGCGTGCATACTACGACTGGACCCGCCGCGACGACGGACTACGAATCCCGCTGTTGGAAGCTGCTTTCGAATGGCTCGAAGCCCACTGGCCGATTGAGCCGAGTGCAGATGTGCTGTGCTGGGGTGACTCTCGGGTTGGCAATATCATGTTCCAAGGGACCACTCCGGTCGCGGTCCTCGACTGGGAATCGGCAGCCGCGGCGCCGTGCGAAGTTGATCTCGGTTGGTTCATATTCTTCCACCGTCAGTTCCAGGACCTGGCGGAACAGTTCTCCATGCCCGGACTGCCGAAGCTGTTCCGACGCGAAGACGTAGTCGCACAATACGAGCAGGCGACGGGTGTGGCAGTGCGTGACCTCGACTTCTATCTGGTGTACGCGGCGCTGCGGCACGGAATCGTCATGTCACAGATCGCTCGACGTCGAATCCACTTCGGGGAGATAGAGGCTCCGGAGAATCCCGACGAATACGTACTGCATCACCGCATGCTTGCCGACCTCATCGATGGAACCTACGAATGGGACAAGAAATGAAGCCGATCGATCTGGACGAATACCCGGTGCACCAGGCGCCGCTGTCCATGGCGCGCGTTGCCAGCACGGACCGCAATTTCTACGACCGATGCTACTTCAACGCCCACGACCGCACCGGGGACGTCTTCCTCGTGACCGGACTCGGGGTGTACCCCAACCTCGGCGTCGTCGACGCATTTGCCACCGTCCGCACCGGTGATACGCAAGTAGCAGTGCGATTTTCGGATGCACACGACGGTGCGTCGACGAAGACCGAAGTAGGTGGGTACCGGGTCGAGGTGATCAAGCCGCTGCAGACCTTGCGGGTTGTCTGCGAACATGAAGACCTTTCCTTCGACATGACATGGGAGGGTGCCTTCGATTCGGTTCTCGAGGAACACCACACTTTGATGTCGGGTCCGCGAGCGATCCTCGACGCCACCCGCTTTGCGCAGGTCGGCAGCTGGTCCGGCACGATGAGCGTGCACGGCACCGATATTGCCGTCGATCCGGCAGTGTGGACGGGAAGTCGTGACCGCTCGTGGGGGATCAGACCCGTCGGCGAGCCGGATCCAGCGGGCCGCATGGGCGACGAGCCCCCCGGCGGTCACTGGTGGACGTATGTGCCGCTTCGATTCGACGATTTTGCGTTGATGATCATCGTGCAGGAAAGCCCCGACGGCTACCGCACTCTGAGCCACGCGACGCGGACCTTCCCGGACGGACGAGTCGAGCAATTGGGTTGGCCGCGTACCGAAATCGCGTACCGACCCGGAACCAGGCATCCCGAGAGTGCACGTATTCACCTGACCACGCCGGCCGGCGAGGCTCTGGTTGTCGATATCGACACCATCGGATTTGTTGCTCTCAACGTCGGTGCCGGCTACGGCGGCGACAGCGACTGGACTCATGGAGAATGGCGCGGCCGTAACTGGAGCTCGTCGTCGGTGTACGACCTCACCGATCCGGCGATCGTCGCGAAGCTTCCCTACGGAACAATTGACCACATCGCGCGGGCAACCTGCAACGGGTCCGAGGGGTGGGGCATGTTCGAACACGCCGTCATGGGGCGCCACGACCCGTCCGGCTTTGTGGGTTGGCTCGACATGGCGAAGTGAACGTGTATCTAGAGAGCCGTAACCATCTGCTGGGTAACGTCTTTCAAGAAGCTGTCGATGTGCGCCCAGGTGGAGTTCTCTGACGTCGGGCCGGCCACAATGCCGAGGTGGCTTCCCGGCACCTCCTCGAATCGAACGGACGGTGATCCGGTCAGGACCGACCGGATTGCCGCCACCGAGGCGGCGGGTGCGATGACATCGGATGTTCCGCCGATGGCGAGTACCGGCACATTCAGTTCGGACAGGTCGATGCTTCGGCCTCCCAGAACGATTGTGTTCTTGTACAACCCGTTTCCCAGGATGAGTTGCCTACAGATCTGCCTGAATGCCCGCCCGGGGTAGCCGGGCATGTCCGCCATGAAGGTGTCGATCGATTCCATGCGGGCAAGGGTCTCGGTGTTGTGCAGGTTCTTGGCTATGAACCACGGCTTGAGTAGTTCCCGTTGCGGCGCGGTCACGCGATAACTAGCTTGCACCAGGGGAGCGGGAAGCCCGCCGATCAGATCGGTGGCCGTCGTGAGTGGGCGATCGCCGGTGTATCCACCGATCAGCCGAAGTGGGCTGATTGTGGGAATTTTGGTGTAGTCGACCGGGGTGCCGATCGCTGTGATCGACGCTATCGGCAGGTCGGAGTGAGCCGACGCGGTCAACAGCGTCATGGTTCCACCGAGGCTCCATCCGATGACGGAAACATCTGTGCCGTCGTGCAATTCGGAGACCGCACGTATGGCATCGGGGATGATGCCGTCGATCCAGGATTCAAATCCCATGTGCCGATCTGTGTATTGCATCGTTCCGTAGTCGAGCGCGTACGGCGTATGTCCACCTCGAACGAGATGGGAAGCGAGACTCTGGCCGGGCCGGAGATCGTAACAATATGCGGGGACAGCCAACGGGGGCACCAGGAGTACGGGTCGTCCCTGGATTTCTCCGAAGCGGTACAGATCGCGGTGCGGACCTTCGGAGATCAGGGTGGACGGGGTGCGCCGGCGCCCTTCGACTCCGTCGCCGAAGGACAGACCCCACGCGTTACGCGCACTCGTGATCAAACGCCTCGTATCCAACACAGCTGTCCCCTCGCAGTCGGCAGCCGTGCTTCGGCCACAACGAGTGTATGTTACCTACGATCACATACACCCGCTGCAGTGTGTTCGAATCAGTCCAGGAACAGATCAAGCTGCGGATTGTCGCCGCCGCCGTAGACCGACAGGTCCGTGATTCCCGACTCGATGAGTACATCGGCGTCGATGAAGCAGTTGCCGGTGGTCTTCGTGGACGGCTGGGAGAAGATCTCGACGGCCGCGTCGGCCATGATTTCCGGACTACGTGACGAGGACAGCAGGCTGTCGCCGTCGGCCATGTTGGCGACCGCTGCAGTGGCGATGTACGTCTGTGGCCACAAGCAATTCGCGGCGATGCCGGCGTCGGCAAATTCTGCCGCAAAGCCCAAGGTGAGCAGGCTCATTCCGTACTTCGAGAGCGTGTATGCGGGGTGTGCGCCGAGCCAGTACGGGTTCATGTTCACCGGTGGTGCGATGGTGAGGATGTGTGCGTTTTCCGACTCGCGCAGGTGTGGCAGGGCAGCCTGTGTAAGTAGGAACGTGCCTCGCGAATTGATTTCCTGCATGAGGTCGTACTTCTTTGCCGGCAGGTTTTCCGTGCTTTCGAGGGCTATTGCACTCGCATTGTTGACGCAGATGTCGACGCCACCGAAATTCTCGACCGCGACGGCGACAGCGCGCCTGGCGTCTTCTTCTTTCCGGACGTCGCCGACGACGGCAACGGCCTTTCCGCCGGCAGCTTGGATGCCTTCGACGGCTGTGTGCACGGTTCCCTGAAGTCTCGGGTGTGGTTCGCCTGTCTTGGCGAGCAGAACGACGTTCGCTCCGTACTTGGCTGCTGCGGTGGCGATGGCAAGGCCGATTCCACGGCTTCCGCCGGAAATGACCAAGGTGCGATCGGTGAGTGCGTTCTGGCTGGGCATCGTTCTCCTAAGTTCTCGTTCTCTGGAATGGTATTGGCATTCTCATTTTTTGCAAGTACCGTATTCAACGATGAACGACTTCACGGAAACCTCGTCCGGCATCCCTCTCGCTCCGGTCTACGGACCGGAGGACAGGACTGTCGATCCGCCCGCACCGGGCGCGTACCCCTTCACCCGCGGCAACTTCTCCTCGGGATATCGAGGGCGCTTGTGGACTTTTCGGCAGTACTCCGGGTTCGGCACCGCGGAAGAGTCCAACGCTCGCTATCGCTATCTCCTCGCGCAAGGCGGCACCGGACTCTCGGTTGCCCTCGACCTGCCCACCCAATGCGGCTACGACTCCGATGACCCAGAGGTCACCGAAGAAGTCGGGCGCGTCGGTGTAGCCGTCGATACCCTTGCCGACGCGGAGGTGCTGTTCGAGGACATCCCGCTCGACAAGATCAGCACCAGTTTCACGATCAACGGAACGGCCGCGATTCTGCTGGCGTTCTACGTGGCTGCTGCTGAACGCAAGGGTGTTCCGCGGGAGAAGCTCACCGGGACAATCCAGAACGACATCCTGAAGGAATATGCCTCCCGAGGTACGTGGATCTGGCCCCCGGAGCCGTCGCTGCGGTTGATTGCCGACACCATCGAGTTCTGCGCCGCCGAGGTGCCCAGGTTCAATGCAATCTCGGTGGCCGGAGCGCACTTCCGTGATGCCGGCGCCACCGCCGTCCAGGAGATGGCCTTCACACTCGCGGACGGTGTCACCTACTGCGACACAGTGGTCGAGCGTGGACGCATGACCATCGACGAGTTTGCGCCGCAGATTTCGTTCTTCTTCTACACGCACGGCGACTTCTTCGAGGAGATCGCCAAATACCGTGCCGGACGCCGTCGTTGGGCCACCATCGTCCGGGAGCGTTACGGCGCCACCACGGACAAGGCGTCGATGTTCCGCTTCGGTTGTGTCGCCGGTGGCGCGTCGCTGTACGCGCCGCAGGCGCAGAACAACCTCGTGCGTGTGGCGTACGAGTCCATGGCGTCGGTACTCGGCGGCGTCCAGTCCATGTTCACAGCGGCCTGGGACGAACCGTTTGCTCTTCCCAGTGAAGAGTCCGCAACGCTGGCCCTGCGTACCCAGCAGATCCTCGCTTACGAGACCGGCGTGACGCGGGTGGCTGACCCGCTCGGTGGGTCCTACTTCGTCGAAGCCCTTACGGACGCAACGGAAGAGCGACTCATCGAGATCATGGCGGATCTCGAGGCGCACGGCGGCATGGTTCGAGCCATCGAGGACGGTTACCTGCAGGGGCTGATCGCCGATGAGGCCTACCAACTCCACAAGGACGTCGAATCGGGCGTAAAGCCGGTTGTCGGTGTCAACCGGTTTGTCTCCGAGGAACCCGCGCCGGAGATTTCGACTTACGAGCTCAACGCCGAAGGGCGTGAGCTGCAACTGAAACGGCTCGCGAGGGTCAAAGCGGACCGTGATCCTGACGAGGTGGCGAGGTCACTGACGGCACTGTCCCGAGCAGCGGAAGGAACGGACAATCTGATGCACAAGTTGATCGACTGCGCCAACGCGTACTGCACAGTCGGCGAGATGGTTTCGTCCCTCAAGGCAGTATGGGGCGAATTCCAGCAGCCGGTGGTGTTCTGATGAGCGCCCGCGTTCTTGTCGCAAAGCCAGGCCTCGACGGCCATGACCGTGGTGCCAAGATCGTCGCACGAGCGTTGCGCGACGCCGGATTCGAAGTTATCTATACCGGTATCAGGCGGACGGTCGAAGACATCGTCACCATTGCGCTGCAAGAAGATGTGGCTGTTGTCGGACTCAGTATTCTCTCCGGTGCTCACGTCGCGCTCACATCTCGAACCGTCGAGGCTCTTCGGGCTGCGGACGCAGGAGATATCAAAGTTGTTGTAGGAGGCACAATCCCGCAGTCGGATGTGCCGCGCCTGCTCGAGGCCGGTGCCTCGGCAGTGTTTCCCACCGGCGCTTCACTGGAAGAGCTGGTCAGCGGAGTACGCGCATTGACTGAAACATCGGCAACAGCAAATCTGGAGGAACCGTGCGCATCGGAGTGATGATCGGCCCCGAGCGGGGCGACTCCGCGAAGAAGGTCGCCCGCATGATGGCGGACGTGGAGTGGGCAGAGGCCGCCGGTCTCGACAGTGTCTGGGTGCCGCAGGTTCCCAGCGACTTCGACGCGTTGACGGCTGTGTCCCTGATGGGCACGCGGACGTCGAGAATCGAAATCGGCACAGCCGTGGTTCCGCTGCAGGCACAACATCCGATTGCACTGGCGCGGCAAGCACTCTCGGCTCACGCGGCAACCGACGGGCGGTTGGCGCTCGGTGTCGGTCCGTCGCATCACTGGATCATCGAGGACATGCTCGGCTTGCCCTACGACAAGCCGGCCGGGCTCACCCGCGACTACCTCGAGGTCCTTGCCGCTGCCCTCAACGGCCCCGGTCCGGTAGACGTGGAGAACTCGACGTTCACGGTGCACAATCCGCTCGAGATCGGTCCCGTATCTCCGATGCCAGTTCTGGTTGCCGCTCTCGGACCAGTCATGCTGAAGATCGCCGGCGAGCGCGCAGACGGAACCATACTGTGGATGGCAGACCAGCGTGCGATCGAAGATCACGTCGTTCCTCGGATCAGCAAGGCAGCAGCCGACGCCGGCCGTCCCGATCCGCGCATCATCGCCGGCATCCCGGTCTGTCTGTGCAGTCCGTCCGAAGTCGACAAAGCGCGCGAGCGAGCCAACCGGATCCTCGGTGAAGCCGAGGTGTCGCCGAACTATCAGAAACTCTTGGAAAAGGGTGGCGCCAAGGACATTGGTGATCTGTGCGTTGTGGGTGACGAGAATGCGATACTCGAGGGATTCCGCAGCTACGAGGCCGCCGGGGTTACCGATCTTTCGATGCGACTACTCCCCATCGGTGACAACCGGGACGAGCTGATCGCCTCCAAATACCGGACGCGCGAAGTGATCGCACAGATCGCAGCGGAGTTCCGGTGACCTCCGGGCCGCTGGCAGGCATCCGGATCCTCGAGATCGGGCACATGCTCGCCGGACCGTACGCCACCATGATGCTGGCTGATCTCGGAGCCGACGTCATCAAGATCGAACCGCCGAGCGGAGACATATCGCGCCAGGTCAGCGATTCTTACTTCGCGAGTCTCAATCGCGGCAAGCGGAGTATCTGCATCGACCTCACGACAGAGGCCGGGCAGGCGCGACTCGGCGAATTGGTGGAGGAATCCGATGCGCTGCTGGCAAACCTGAAACCGTCGGCCATCCACCGGTACGGCCTGACCTACGAGGCTCTGCGTAAATGGAACGAACAAATCGTCTGCGTTGCACTCACCGGATTCGGGCTGGCCGCCGGTGACGATCCTGCCTTCGACTACGTCATCCAGGCAGCAACCGGCGTAGCTTCGCTGACCGGTGACCCGTCCGGTCCGCCGACACTTCCCGGATACTCCTCGGCAGACAATTCCTCCGGGCTTACTGCGGCTCTTGGACTTCTGGCGCAGATCGTATCGGGTAGCGGCGGACAGGTCGAGGTGTCGTTGCAAGACGTCATGCTCTCGCAGCTCAACTATCGAGCGTCGTCCTACCTCAACGACGGTGTGGAGCCGCGTCGACTCCCTTCAGGCGCGCATTCGTACTATGTTCCCGCTCAACTATTTCCGACGGCAGACGGACACCTCGCACTGTTCATCACACACGACGGTTTCTGGCGCTCGTTTGCCGGCGAAGCCGGCATCGTGGGATTCGAGACGATGGCTGAGCGAGCTGAGCGCAGAGACGAGGTACTGGGCGCCGTTACCGAAGTGCTGGCCACGGACACCGCCGCCAACTGGGAATCTCGCCTGCGCCCATTAGGAGTGCCCGCATCTGCAGTGCGTTCACTACCTGACGCGCTCGACGCGCTTCCGGAGGCGATAGTGACCGCGGGGGACTACCGTCTGGTCGGAAGTCCGATCCGCGTCGCTGGTTACGAACCCGAGTACGGCCCGCCGCCCCTGCTCGGTGAGCACGGGGACATTCCGGCTCGGATCTGATGTCACGCCGGCCGTGCACCGAGCTCGAATTGCGCTACTTGCGGAAAGTTGTCCGTGAAATATTCTCGCGCAAGGGATTTGAATGCGTGCACGGTCGGGGGAACCGAGTGACTTCGGTTGATGACTCCGATCTTCGTGGGAATCGGGGGATTGATGGAGTCGATTCGAAACCCCGGCAAGCCGAGTACCGATACTCGGTCTGCAATCGTGGAACCCAAACCCATTCGTGCCATGTCCACGCGTGACTCGAAATTCTCGCTCTCGATGCAGACCTTCATCTGCAATGACTGTTCGATGAAGATACGCTCCAACCCCACCCGCACAGGGCTGCCAGCAGACGGTGCGATCAACTCCAACTCCGCGACGTCTGGCCAACTGAGAACTCTCGGCGGGCAGTCGTCGGCAGTAGCGGCGCTCAGCACCACCAGTTCGCTCTCGTACAAGACCTGGAAGTCGAGCCCGGGTAAACGTCCGCCGATCCGGCAGAACCCCACGTCGCACTTGCCTTGATCGACAGCGTCGAAGACCTCCTCGTCGGTCATCGGATCCGTGACGTCGATGGAGACCAATGGGTACTTCTCGTGAAAGCGGCGCACCAACTCGGTGGTCGTACGCATGAACGTCCGGCGTGTGGCGATCCGCAATGCACCCGTCGTGACGCCTTTGATGCTGTCGACGACGGAATTCAATTCGCCGAGACTGTGCAACACTCGCCGGGCTGAATCGACAACTCTGGCGCCGTCCACGCTCACTTCCGCCCCGCGCGGGGTCCGAACGAAAATCTTGAGCTCTAGTTCCTTCTCGAGCTTCGCGATGGCATTGGACAGTGCCGGTTGAGTGAGGTGCAAAGACTGTGCGGCGCGGGTGAAATGGGCGTAGTCGGCAACGGCGACGATGCAGCGGAGTTGCTGTACTTCCATGCGCGCGAGTCTACCTGCCGGGATGTCGTGTCCCGACAGGTAGAACGGTGCCCCGCTACTCGACCTGGAGCGCGATTCTGATGACATCCTTCTCCGGAATGATCTGCGTACCGGCCTCGATCCGAACCTGGTGCAGCACTCCGTTCCACGCGAAAGGCGGACGGTAGCTGTTACTGACCGGGAGGCCGCGGTCGTACCCGAGCGTCATCGATGTGCCGCCGTGTTGCCAGGCATGGGGCAGAGAATGATCGCTGTGCCCGGTCCCGACAATGTTGCCGTCGACGAAAATCTGCACGCGCGCACCGCCTTCGGGTACAGGACTGAGAACACACCCGAGCTGATGACGTCCACTGGTGAGTTTCCGATCGGCCGAGAGCAGGATCTCCCCGCCCGGTGTCGCCACCGTGACGGTAAGGACCCCGTCGCAGACGTACGCCGCGAAGCCACCGGTCCAATCTCCGAGAGCAAACAGAACGCCCTCGGGATTCTCGGCTGCCACATCGACGTCAGCGGTGATACGCCCGCCTGCAAAAAGTCGGGGAATCGCCTCGTCCGAGACCGGACCGCCCTTCGGATAGAGCGTGATGTCCGAGCCGACGGGATAGTCCCGCGGCACAATGCTTGCAGTGCGGCCCCGCAGGTTGTCGGCGATCGGTGTGACGTTGTTCCGTTCCGCCTCGGCGAACCACAGCTGCTCGAGTTTCGCTACGACGTCGGGGAATTCGTCGGCCACGTCGTTGGCTTCGGAGAAGTCGGATTCCAGGTTGAACAACGACCAACGGTCGTTGTCGAAATCGCGACTGCCCTCCATCAGCAGTTCCTCGTCCATCACACCCATCGACACGTGATTGGTTGTTGCCTTCCACCCGTCCGCCACGATCGATCGTGAACCGAGCATCTCGAAATACTGAACAGTCCGCGGGTCGGGAGCAGATGCGTCGCTGAACGTCGACAGCAGGCTTGCCCCGTCGACCGACTGCTGTGCGACGCCTCCGACTGTATCGGGAGCGGTGACGCCGCAGGCTTCCAAGATTGTGGGGAAGACGTCGATAACGTGCGCGAACTGCCCACGCACCGCGCCGCCAGAGCTGATGCCCTTGGGCCAGTGCGCAATCATCGGGACACGAGTACCGCCGAGCCAGGTGTATCGCTTCCACAGTTGGAACGGAGTGTTACCGGCCCAGGCCCAACCCCAGGCGTAGTGCGGGTATCCGTGAATTCCACCCCAATCCTCGAGTTGATCGAGACTCTCCTCGATGTTGTCGTGAATGCGGTGCGTGAACCGGTGTTCGTTGGATGTGCCGGCGACCCCACCCTCAGCACTGGCGCCGTTGTCTGACATCACGAATATCAGTGTGTTGTCGAGGATCCCCAATTCCTCGAGACTGTCCACGACGCGGCCGATCTGAGCGTCGGTGTGTGTCAGGAACCCGGCGTACACCTCGTGCATACGTGAGTACAGGCGCCGCTCGTCAGAGGTGAGCTGCTCCCAGTCCGGAACCCACGACGGTCGCTCCGTCAGTATCGTATCGGCGGGGACGATTCCTTCGGCCACCTGCCGCTCGAAGACGTTCTGGCGCCATCGATCCCAGCCGAGGTCGAATTGACCGGCGTAGTCGTCCGCCCATTTCCTCTCGACATGGTGCGGCGCATGCATGGCGCCGGTGGCGAAATAGAGGAAGAAGGGTTTGCCCGGCGCCGACTCCTGCTGGTTGACCACCATCCGAATAGCCTCGTCTGCAAGATCTTCGGTGAGGTGATAGCCGTCCTCTGGGCCGCTCGGAGGATCTACGTACGAGTTGTCGCGGACCAACTCGGGAGCCCAGTGGTTGGCGTCGCCGCGCAGGAAACCGTAGTACTTCTCGAAGCCAAGTCCCGACGGCCACCGATCGTACGGTCCGGCGCTGCTGCGTTCACCGGACGGGAGTAGGTGCCACTTGCCGACGGCCATCGTGTTCCACCCAGCGTCACGCAGGATGCGGGGGACGGTTGCCGCTTCCGGCGGAATCTTGGCGGTGTAGCCGGGATCCGACGTCGGGATATCGGCGAGAAACCCCATTCCAACGGCATGGTGATTGCGCCCGGTCAAGAGGGCGGCACGCGTCGGCGAGCACAGAGCGGTGACATGAAATCGGTTGTAGCGCAGTCCACCCTGGGCCAGTTTGTCGATGTTCGGAGTCTCGATATCCGAACCGTAGCAGCCGAATTGGCCGAAGCCCAGATCATCGAGAACGATGACGACGACGTTGGGTGAACCTTCTGGTGCCTTGCGGCTGTGCGCATTCGCGGACATCCCACTCCTTCGGTGAACGGTGTGTTGACGGGTCAGTTCTGGAACCAGAGTTCCTCGGGTAGTGGAGATCCAAGGCCGTACATCAGTGCGCCATGTACATTTTTGCCGGTGATGACGGACGGTGACGACCGCACGTACCAGATCCCGGGATTCAATGCGACCAGACGATTCTGCACTGTTTCGTAGGCTTCCTTGCGCGCAGCCGGGTCTTCGGCAACGCGGCCGGCGTCCAGCGCAGCGGTGAGCTCTCGATCGTCGACGCCGATCGTGTTTCCGCGTGAGGTCGAGTGAAAGGCGTTCCACAGACCGGAATCCGGATCCTGGATGAGCGCAGACGTGATGGTCATATCGAAATCGTGCGCCGCGGTTCGCGCCGTGGCGGCAGCAAAGTCGACGACATCGATCTTGGCTTCGACGTTCTCGAATGCACTCAACTGGGCCTGAACGCTCTCGGCCGTTGCCTTGGCTTCCGGCGTCGGGTAGGTGGTGAAGGCAAAGGAGACAGGCTTGCCTTCGGCTGCCAGTTCGTCGAACAGTTTCTGAGCTTCGACCTTGTCCGGACTCGGCAGCGCAATATCGGTGAAGTAGGGGGAGTTCTTCTGGAACAGGGTGGCGGGAACTTGCCCCTTGCCGTTGTACACGGCGACATTGACCGATTCCGGATCGATCGCGAGAATGACTGCCCGGCGAGCCCTGGGATCGTCGAAAGGTGCTCGGCGGAAATTCATTCCGATGAACTGGCCGCCGCCCAGCGGCACCGTCTGAGTGGGGAATCCGGCCTCTTCTGCCTTTGCGAGGTTCGCCCAACTCGTTTCTGCTGCGACGTCGACAGCGCCAGTCGTGACCGCGTTGAGTCGCTGAGCGTTATCGCTCGCGGCGCGGAGGGTAATGCTGTCGAGGTATGGACGTGGCGCGTCCCAGTAACCCGTGTTCTTCGACAGTTCGATGACATCTTGGCGCATCCACTTGGCGAGGGTGAATGGACCGGCTCCGACGGGTTCCGCGTCGAATGCCGCCTGTCCCTTCTGTAGAGCCGTGGGTGAGGCTATCCAGTTCATGGCGCCGGCGAGCAGGTTCTGCGGGAAGTGCGGACTGGGGGAGGTCATGGTGACGCGAAGTGTGGTTGCGTCCACCACATCGTTGCTCGCGACCTGCGCGGCCTGTCGGAGCGACGTCGATGCCAACGCAGGGTCGCGCAATCGGTCCCAGTTGAACTTCACGGCAGCGGCATCGAGCGCAGTGCCGTCGGTGAACTGAAGCCCCGGGCGAAGCTTCAACATGAAGGTCCGGCCGCCGTCGGTGGTAGAGAAGTCCGTGGCCATCTTGTACTCGATCGCGAGGGTATCGACGTTGTTGACGATCAACGTTCCGTACAGTGCGTTACCCAGAACCGCCTGGTGTGCCCACGTGTTGGACAGTGCTGCAGGGTCGAGGGTGCGAGGCTCGCTGTTGTACGTGAGCGCTGCGCTGCCGCCGGCCACCGGATCTCCTGCAGTGGTCGATGTTTGATCGACAGTTCCGCCGCCGCAAGCACTCAGGAAGAGCACCGCCGCACACGCCAAGACTAGTGTCGTTCTAGCTTGCCGTGTGGGTCGAAACTTTCTCAAAGACACTCGCTGCGCTCGAGTCATCGTCAGCCTTTCGGAGGAATCGCGTGCCGGGGAAGTTGCCTGATCGGCAAGGGGTGCTTGTTATTACAAGTCAGCGCCAGGCGGTACGTCCAATAGACATTTCGTATCGAGACAATCATTGGAATGTATCGACGCCGCGTGTCCTGTGACTTCGGCCTTGCCGGACGACGAAGATGGTCCCGCGAGTTCGCAACTCGCGGGACCATAGTTGTGTCTTCAGTTGTGGAAGATCAGTTGGTCATCCAGAACTCCTCGGGCAGTGGTGATCCGAAGCCGTACATCACAACGCCATGTGCATTCTTTGCAGTGATGACCGACGGTGCAGACTTTGCGTACCAAATACCCGGATTGAGTGCTACCAGACGCTTCTGCACGGTTTCGTACGCCGCGCGGCGTTCCTCGATCGTCTTCCCGACACGGCCGGCGTCCAGGGCGCCGGTGAGTTGCTGGTCGCTGATTCCGGTGATGTTTCCCTGCGAGGAGGAATGAAATGCGGTCCACAGCGCGGCATCGGGATCCTGGAACAGTGCCGATGCAATGATCATGTCGAAATCGTGAGTGGCATTGCGGGAATTTCCGGTCGCGGCATCCACAACTTCGATATCCATGGACACATTCTTGAAGGCGCTCAGTTGCGCCTGCACAGTTTCGGCGGTTGCCTTGTTCTCCGGCAGTGCATAGGTGGTGAAGGTGAAGGACAGGGGTTTGCCCTCGGCTGCCAACTCGTCGAAGAGTTTCTGCGCCGTTTCCTTGTTGGGGGTCGTCAGTGGAATGTGGGAGAAGAACGGTGACGTCTCCGGGAAGAGTGTTTGCGGGACAACGCCTTTGCCGTCGTTGATCACGGTGTTGACTGCTTCGAGATCCACAGCCATGGAGACTGCCCGACGGGCGCGTTCGTCGTCGAACGGTGCGCGCCGCACGTTCATGCCCATGTAGAGTCCGCCGCCGAACGATACTGTGTCAGTGGACAAACCGGCGTCCTGCGCCTGAGCCAGGCTCGCCCAGTTCGTTTCCATGGCAAAGTCTGCGCCGCCCGCGATCATCGTGTTGAGGCGTTGCGTGGCGTCAGCGACCGTTCGGAGGGTCAGCCCGTCGAGGTACGGCTTCGGTGCATCCCAGTACTGCGGGTTCTTCTTCAGCTCCATGACGTCCTGGCGTGTCCACCTCGTCAGCGTGAAAGGCCCGGCACCGACGGGGTTTTCGTCGAAGGCGGCTTGCCCCTTCTGCAATGCAGTTGGTGAGGCGATCCAGTTCATGGCACCGGTCACCAGCGCCTGTGGGAAGACCGGACTGGGCGCTGCCATCACGACGTTCAGAGTCGTCGCGTCCACCACCTCGGTGGACGCCACCTGCGACGCCTGCCTGATCGAATCGGATGGATTCGCAGGATCACGCAGACGATCCCAGTTGAACTTCACGGCAGCCGCATCCAACGGTGTTTCGTCGGAAAATGTCAGCCCGGGGCGAAGTTTCAGTGTGAACGTCGATCCGCCGTCGACTGTGGAGAAGTCTGTCGCCATGGTGAACTTCATGTCGAGCGTCGAGGGATCCTCGATCATCAACGTCCCGTACAGCGCGTTTCCGAGAAGGCTTTGCCGCGTCCACGAATTACCCAGTCCAGCCGGGTCGAGAGTGCGAGGTTCGCCGATGACAATGGCACGCGCCACCCCACCAGCTACCGGTTCACCGGCATCGGCGCTGGTTCCTGTGGTTTCTGCGGGGCTGGTGCCGCACGCACTGACAAACACTGCCACGGAACACACCGCGGCCAGAGTCGCGGCTAGTGCGCGCCTCGTTCGGATCATGGTCGACCTTTCAGAAGTAATGCAGCTGGCAAGTCGAGATCACCCGGCGACGCTGTCCACCGGAAGGTTCTTGCTCACCGAAGCCAGGGGGAAGTGACACGCTGCGAACTGGCCGGGACGAACCTCTCTCATCTCAGGTTCCTCCGTAACGCAACGTTCCTCGACCTGGGGACAACGGGTGCGGAATCGGCATCCACTCGGCGGTGAAAGCGGCGACGGCACATCCCCTTCCAGCGCTGGCCCGGCAAAGCCCTTCTCCGGATCGGTCAGCGGTACGGAATCGAGTAGTGCGCGGGTGTAAGGGTGTGCGGGGTCGTCGTAGACCTCGACGGAGTCGCCGAACTCGCAGACTTTGCCCAAGTACATGACCATGACGTTGTCGCTGACCGTTCGCACCACACCGAGGTCGTGGGCGATGAAGACAACGGTGAGGTCGAACTCGCTCTTGAGTACCTCGATGAGGTTCAGGATCTGTGCCTGCACGGAGACGTCGAGTGCGGAGACGGGTTCGTCGCAGATCAACAGTCGTGGGCTCAGCGCGAGTGCGCGCGCGATCGCTACACGCTGTGCCTGGCCGCCGGAAAGTTGGCGCGGCAACATCTCTGCGAACCGCGTACCGGACAGGCCGACCTGTTCGAGTACCGATGCCGAGGTGGTGACTTTTTCTGCGGTGGGGGCGCCGGCGACTGCCATGCCCTCGACGACGATGTCCTTGACGGAACGCCGCGGGTTCAGCGACGCTACCGGATCTTGGAAGATCATCTGCATGTCGCGGCGCAGTTTACGCATCTGCGATTCGTCGGCGTTTTCGATCCAGTCCTCGCCGAAGCGGATTCGGCCTGCGGTGACTCGGTCCAGACGCAGAACTGCGCGTCCGGTGGTGGACTTTCCGCAACCGGATTCGCCGACGATGCCGAGGGTTTCGCCGGGCAGGACGTCGAAACTGATCTTGGATACGGCCTGAACGGTTCCGGAACTTGTGTGGTATTCCACGACAAGATCTTGAACACTCAGGAGAGCGTCGTCGCCCCGTAGATGGGCGCTACCACTACCAGCCATGAGATTCTTTACCTTCCGGACATTGCCGACGCCGGAACGGCGACCGGGTTGAGGCACGCCACGTCATGGTCTGCGCCAACTGATTCCAACTGCAGGCCGGGAGTGGAACACTCTGCGACGGCCTGACCGCAGCGTGGCTCGAAGCGGCAACCCTCGGGTGGGGATGTGGGGTCGGGGAGCGATCCGTCGATCAAACGCAACGGTGAGTGGCGTTCGTGGTCGATGGTGGGCGTTGCTCCCAGGAGGGCGTGGGTGTAGCGGTGGCGTGGCTCGTCGAATACTTCTCGGGTGGAGCCGATTTCGGCGATCTTTCCGGCATACATGACGGAGACGCGGTCGGTTCGGCCGGCGACGACAGCCAGGTCGTGGCTGATCAGCAGCATCGAGGTGCCACGTTCGCGTTGGATGCGTCGCAGCAGGTCCAGGATCTGGCGCTGAATCGTCACGTCCAATGCCGTGGTGGGCTCGTCGGCGATCAACAGATCCGGCTCGCACGCGAGTGCGATCGCGATCATGACGCGTTGGCGCATGCCGCCGGACATTTCGTGGGGGTAGTTGCTCAGACGTCGTTCGGGGTCGGGCACCCCGACCTCCTTGAGGAGGTCGAGGGCCCGACTGTGAGCTTCGGAACGGCTGACTCCGAGATGGCGGCGCATCCCTTCGGTCATCTGTCGTTCCACTTTGACTACAGGGTTGAGTGATCTGCCCGGATCTTGGAAGACCATGGCGATCTGGTTGCCCCAGATCTCGAGCTTTTCCTTCTTCGTCAGCGACAGTAGATCGCGTCCTTGGAACGTGACTTCCCCTGATCGGCCCGAACGCGGTGGCATCAGGCCCATGATGGCCCGTGCCATGACGGACTTGCCGGAGCCGGATTCACCGACGATTCCCAGTGCTTGACTTCGGTCCAAGGTCAAGGAGACCCCGTCCACGGCACGCACGATTCCGCGTGGTGTGCCGATGTGGGCACGTAGGTTCCTCACTTCGAGGAGTGGCTGAGAGTTCATGGTGATCCGGCCCTTTGATCTGTAGTCGGCTACTGCGTCGAATTGCTTTCGGCTACTTCGCGATCCACATAGCGTCGGTGAGCGGCGAGCCCGAGCCGTACATGGTGACGCCCTGTACGTCCTTGCCCGTCACGGTCGACGGTGCTGCGCGGATGTACCAGAGTCCGACGGTGAGGTCGGCGAGGCGCTCCTGCACGGTCGTGTACGCGGCCTTGCGCTCGTCCTGCGACTGCGAGGTACGGCCGACATCGAGTGCGTCGCTCAGTTCCTGATCGTCGACACCGATGATGTTGCCAGGGGACTTGTTGTGGAAGGTCGACCACATGGAATCCGGATCCTGGATGATCGCGGAGGAGATCACCATGTCGAAGTCCTTGGTGCCCATCTTGGCGGTAGCGGCGGCGTAGTCGACCACGTCGACCTTGGCCTCGACGTTCTTGTAGGCGCTCAACTGTGCCTGCAGTGCCTCGCCGGCGGTCTTGCTCTCGGCCGTCGGGTACGACGTGAAGGTGAACGAGACAGGCTTGCCTTCAGCGGCGAGCTCGTCGAAGAGCTTCTGCGCTTCGGCCTTGTTGTACTCGCCCAACTTGATGTCCGCGTAGAACGGGGAGGATTCCTGGAACAGGGTCTCCGGGACCTCGCCCTTGCCGCTGTAGACGACGGTGTTCATGGCGTCGAGGTCAACTGCGAGTGACACTGCACGACGGGCACGCTCGTCGTTGAAGGGGGCGCGTCGGAAGTTCATGGACAAGTACTGGCCGCCGCCCATCGGAACGATTTCGGTCGGGAAGCCCGCGGTCTCGGCGGTATCCAACGTCTGCCAGTTCGATTCGTTGATCAGATCAGCGCCACCGGTCGAGAGTGTGTTGTAACGCTGATTGGTGTCAGCGGCCACACGGATGGTGAGGGTATCCAGGTACGGGCGCGGTGCGTCGTAATACGTGGGGTTCTTTGCCAATTCGATGGAGTCCTGCCGCGCCCACTTGGTGAGCGTGAACGGTCCGGCACCGATGGGGTTCTCGTCGAATCCGGCCTGACCCTTCTGCAGTGCGGCCGGTGAGGCGATCCAGTTCATCGAGCTGGCGATGAGGGTCTGCGAGTAGTGCGGGGTAGGCGTAACCATCGTGACCGCGAGGTTGGCCGGATCGACGACGCTCAAATTGGCGATCTGTGCGACGTAGCGAGCAGACGTCGAACCGAGAGCCGGGTCCTTGAGACGCTCCCAGTTGAACTTGACCGCCTCGGCGTCGAGGGGTGTTCCGTCCGAGAACTTCAGGTTCGGGCGAAGTTTCAGGTTGAACGTGGCACCACCGTCGGCGGTCGAGAAGTCCTCGGCCATGGTGTATGTGACGTCAAGGGTCTTGGTGTCGTTGATCATCAACGTGCCGTACAGCGAGTTGCCGAGGATGCCCTGGTGTGCCCAGGTGTTGGACAGCGTGGCCGGGTCGAGGGACCGCGGCTCGCCCGCCATGATCGCGCGGCCGGCACCGCCGGATACGGGATCGCCTGCAGCCGTGGTGCCCTCGTTGCTGCTGCCGGAATCGGAGCCGCAGGCGGTCAGCACGAATGCTGCGGTACACACCATCGCGACCGCTGTCAGTAAGCGTCTTTTTCGGATCATGGAAAGCCCTCTCAGGTGGAACGTGGAAATGAGTACGTCGTGTCGAGCGGGAAAACGGTCTTGGTCGTTCAGTCGTGCAGTCCTCGAGGTTCAGTCGTGCAGAGTGCGGTCGAACTTGTTGCGGAGGAAGTCACCTGCCTGATTGAGGGCGAACACCGTGAAGAAGATCGCCAACGAAGGAACGAAGACCAAGTATGGGTAGTCGGCAATGTAGTTCTTGCCGTCGCCGATCATTCCGCCCCAACTGGGCTGTGGCGGTGGGATTCCCAGGCCGAGGAAGCTCAGTGAGCCTTCGGCGACGATCAGGGCGGCCATGATGATCGGAAGGAACGCAGCCAGGGGAGCGAGGACGTTCGGCAGGATTTCCTTGAACAGGATTCGCCAGTGGCCGGCGCCCATGTTCCGTGCGGCCCGGACGAATTCCCTCGAGCTCCACGACATTGTGTTGGCTCTGGCCAGACGGATGAATCCGGGGATCACGACCAAGGTCAGTCCGAGCAGCATGGTCGGAATGGAGGGGGTCAGGACGGACGCCAGCGCCAGCAGCAGGATCAACGGCGGGAATGCGAGCATCGCGTCGGCAAGGAGGGTCACGCCGGAATCGAGACGCCTACCGAAGTAGCCGCCGATCAGGCCGATGAAGGAGCCCACCACAAATCCGATCAATCCGGCTACAGTGCCGACAAGGAGCGAGACACGGGCGCCGTAGATGATGCGGGAGAGCATCGACCGCCCGAGGGTGTCCGTCCCCAGTAGCAGATCGAGGGATTCGAACGACGGTGAAAGGCGCGGTGCGCCAACCGGAACGGAGTAGGAGGCAATGGGCAGGACATTTGCCAGCGCCGCTGCGAGAAGCACAGTGACGAGCCAACCGAAGGAGAGGTACACCAGAATGGATCGTGACTTCTTCGCCGGTGGCACCAGAGGTGCCGGCGGGTCCGACGGTTGCTCGTCCTGCGAGCCGGTCCGGTCTTCGACTACTGATCGCGTCATGCTCCGACAACCTTCCTGACCCGTGGGTCGATCAATCCGTAGCTGAGGTCGACCAGGGTGTTGATACCCACGTACACAATCGCGATGAAGACCACGATTCCCTGGACCATGATCACGTCGCGCGACGTGATGGACGAGGAGATGAGCTGTCCCAAACCGGGTAGACCGAAGAGTGTTTCGACGATGACGGTGCCACCGATGAGTCGACCGAGACTGATGCCGGCAACGGTGATCAGGGAGAACGACGACGGTCGGAGCGCGTGCCGGAACATCACGTACCACCCGGGCATTCCCTTCGCCCGAGCCGCTGCCACGTAGTCCTCGCGCAGGGTTCCGATCAGGTCGGTGCGCAGCAGACGGTGGAATGCGGCGATCTCGGTCAACGCGATTGCGATCGCGGGCAGCAGTGCGCTCTGGAGGTTTGCACCGAGGCCTTCGCTCATACGCGACCAGCCTGTCACCGGGAAGAGCTGGAATTTGATCGCGAAGTAATAGATCAGGACCGGGCCGGCGATGAACGCGGGAACCGAGAGGCACACAGCCGAAACGACATTGATGCCGCGGTCGAGCTTGCTTCCTGGGCGCGACGCGGAGGCGACGGCCATCAGAACGGCAACAACCAGAGCAATGATCAGGCCCATAGCGGCCAACTGCAGAGTGACAGGGAGGCGCTCGACGATCGCCTCGCTGACTGACTGTCCGGTGAGCGGCGAGGTTCCGAAGTCTCCGCGGAATGCGTCACCGAGCCAATTGAAGTACTGAGTCCAGACGGGAACGTCGAGTCCCATCTTTGCTTCCATCGCCGCAACGGCCTCGGGGGTAGCGTTTTCACCCAGGATCACCTCGGCGGCAGACCCGGGTGCCAGGCTCAACAGCAGAACAGCTGCTGCCGCTACCAACAAGACGACCACCAAGCTGCGGCCTACACGCCTCGTAATTGTGAGAATCATCCAACTCGACTTTCATCATGCAAGCGCGGCCAAAGTTCCTTGTATGCAGAGATTTTGGACTGTTACGAAGCTTGCGTGTGATTATGCGCACTCTTGGCGCACCTGGATTTGTTGTAATATATTCAATGATCGCTGCGAATAGCAAGAGAAACCTGGATCGAACTCCCGTTGGTGCATTTCGACGTTCGCCGATTTCCAGTTAATGATCTTGTAATTCAACAGGATTGAGGGTCGTCAAAGTAGCGCCCTCAGCGTGTCTGCCGAAATTGGGCGCGGCGATGTTGCTCATGTCGGCGAGCTGATGGCCCCGAGCGAATGCGTCAATTCTGTTGTTTTACAACGACTTTTGGCCTGGAATCTCCTGTCTCACTCGTATTTCACCGTGATCGACTCGGAGTCGGGTATTGCCTGGCAGGTCAGAACGTAGCCGTCCGACACCTCCTCGTCGGTCAGTGCGTCATTGATTCTCATCACGGCGCTTCCCGAGGTGACGTGTGCCATGCAGGTTGCGCAGTTTCCGGCTTCGCAGGAGAACGGCGGCGTAAGTCCAGCGCGCCGAGCACTTTCCAGCAGAGTCTCGTTGGGGTGTCGTGGTACCGAGGTCTTCTTTCGCCCGAGAACGATGGTCACTGTTCCGGTGACTTCGGTGGAAGTTGGTTCGGTAGCGGCAGATTCACCCGTGCTCACCGGTTCGGCCGCAATCGGTTCGGCCACAATCGGTTCGGCCGCACTGCCGAATCGTTCGCTGAAGACGCGGCCCGGTCCCGGTAGGGCCGATTCGATCAGGTCCATGAAGGGTTCGGGGCCACACAGGTAGCTGTCGGCGCCCACGTGCTTGCCGACAAAGTCGAGTACTGCGGCCTTGTCGAGGAATCCGTTCTTGTCGTCGAGGTGGCGTGTGACGGTGAGCCGACCGGGGTAGCGGTCGACGAGTTCCGAGAGAACGCGCTCGAAGATCATCGAGTCGTGATCACGATCGGCGCACAGAAGGTGAACCTCGCGATCGGTGGTGGCGAGAGTGGTCTTGGCGAGCGACAGGATCGGGGTGATGCCGCTGCCGCCGCTGAACCCGAGCAACGGCGCCTCGGATTCGCGAAGGCGAAACGTGCCGGCCGGCCTGGTGACGACCACCTCGTCACCTTCGGAGACATTGTCGTGTAGCCAGTTCGAGACCTTGCCTCCGGCAACACGTTTGACGGTGGTCATCAATTCGTTGTCGGTGTCCGGTGAGCTCGACATCGAGTACGAGCGGAACAGTTCGGTGCCGTCGACCTCGACGCGGAATGTGCAGAACTGCCCGGCGCTGTAGGTGAACGGACCGTCTGCCGGAGCGAGAACAAATGTACGCGCGTCGGAGCTCTCTTTGACGATCCGGGTGACGGTCGCTCGTTGGAACAACGGTGGTCTCGCCATGGCTACCTCCTGCTGATATTGAGATTCTATAAGTTTGAGAATACTATTCTCTCAAACGAGATAGGATCTTCTCAATGAAGCATTTGTACACGCGAGACGGGGGATGCGCTAGCCCCCATCCCCCAGTGAGGAGCCAAGGATGAGCGGGCAGAGCGTCCTTGTGTTCGACGAACAGAAATACAGCCGAGACGAGCTGGAGGCGCTTGCCGACGCGCTTGCATCGCGATTGGTTCGGGATGGTGTCACTGCTGGTCAACGCGTTGCTCTCATGTCGTCGAATCGTCCGGAGTTTGTCGTCGCGGTACTTGCGATCTGGCGCGCGGGCGCCGCTGTCGTGCTGATCAGTCCGGTGTGGAAGAGCGTCGAGGTTGCGCACGCACTGGCGACAACGAGCCCCGTGTATGCAATCGGAGACAATCCTGTGCTCGCGGAACTGATGCCGATGCTGAGCCTTGACGAGTCGGTCTCGTGCAGCGCCGATACCGAAACGTTCGGCGAGCCCGATCCCGCGTCGGATGCCGTTCTCGTCTTCAGTTCGGGAACAACCGGCTTACCCAAGGCGGTCCGGCACACTCATGCGTCGTTTGCCGTTGCCGTCGAGCAGTGGCGAGACGTGCTGGAGCTGACGGAACGCGATCGCATGCAGATCGTGACTCCGCCTTCACACATACTCGGGCTGCTCAACATCGTGACGGCACTCGAGTCCGGTGCATGGCTGCGGCTTCACCGCCGATTCGATCTCGATACGATGCTGCACCACATCGAGGTAGACCGGATTACCGTCGAAATGGCCGTGGCGCCCATCGCTCTGGCAATCGCCTCGCATCCGAAACTCGAATCGTACGATCTCTCGTCGCTGCGCTACATCATGTGGGGCGCAACGCCGGTGACACCCAGCGTTGCCGAGGAAGTCACGCGGCGAACAGGTGTCGGGTGGATGCCGGCGTACGGTGCCAGCGAGCTGCCCGTCATCGCGTGCAACCCCGTCGAGGGTGCACAACTCGACAGCGTGGGGCGTGCGGCACCGGGCGTGAGCCTTCGAATCGTGTCCACCGAAACCGGCGAGGTGCTCGGCACCGGCGAGACCGGAGAAATCCAGGCACTGTCGGCTTCGGTCATGGCTGGGTATCTTCCCGACGAGGAAACCGCCGGTGCGTTCGCCGGCGGTTGGTACCGCACCGGTGACGTCGGACATCTCGACAACGACGGTTGGCTGCGAATCACCGACCGCCTCAAGGAAATGATCAAGGTTCGCGGCTTCCAGGTAGCCCCGGCCGAGATCGAAGCAGTCCTCCACGGACACCCCGACGTCGCGGATTGCGCGGTGTTCGGAATCCCCGACCCGAAAGACGGCGAAGCGATCGTCGCGGCTGTCGCGACAAGCGGCTCGATCGGGGAAGTGGAACTCATGGAACTCGTAGCCGGCCGGATGGCCGGCTACAAACGCCTGCGGCGAGTGGTGTTCGTGCCCGAAATTCCTCGCCTGCCCTCCGGCAAGGTGTTGCGCCGAGAACTCAAGGAGCGCTATGGACGTACGTCTGACTAATGAACAGCGGCAGCTGCGTGACGCTGCCGCAAAACTGGCCGACGATTTGGGACCGGGTTCGGTCCTCGATTTGGAGGACGGCTCTCGCATCGCTCGTCTGGAGAAGGCGGTGGCCACAACCGGCTGGCGTTCACTCCGCTCGGACGGAGCGTCTGGCGTCGAAGTTGCTATCGTCGCAGAGGAATTCGGCCGCGGACTGGTCGACGTTCCATTTCTCGGACCGGTGCTTGCCGACGATCTACGTCGTCATGTCGCCGATGATCAGCTCACGTGGGCAATAGCTGTCGGTGACGAGGCGGTCGACGCGACCGGTCTCGACCACGCTCTCGTCTTGCGTGAGAACAAGGCATTTGCCGGCCGCGTCGGACCGGTAGCTGCAGGCGCCGATCTGACCAGAGGTTTTGCCGAGTTGCTCGATCCGACGGATTCCCTCGGGGAGATATCGACGGACGACGTGACGCGGTGGGAGGCACTTGCGCTCGTCGCTACCTGTGCCGATCTGGTCGGCACGGCGCGGGGCGCTCACCATGTTGCGACCGAGTACGCCAAGGTCCGTGAGCAGTACGGCACGGCGATCGGGTCGTACCAGGCTGTTGCACATCTGCTGGCCGAAGGCCTCGCGCTGATCGAAGGATCGGTGAGTGTGCTCCGGTACGCGGCGTGGGCCGTGGACGAGCTGCCGCCGACCGAGGCGATCGCAGCGGCGCGGATCGCAAAGATCTACTGCGCACGGGCAACTCGAACCGTGTGTGAAACCGCAGTGCAGGTGCACGGCGGAATCGGCAACACGTGGGAGTGCCTCGTGCATGTGTACCTGCGGCGGGCATTGACGTCCACCGAACTGTTTCCCGTAAGGCTGGAGGAGATCGACCTTGGACTTTCGTGATTCGCCGGAAGAAGCCGCTTTCCGAGACCGACTGCGGTCATGGGCAGCTGAGCGGGCAAAGACATTCCCGAGCTCGGGAGACGAGTACTGGGCACGGCAGGGCGAGTGGCATCAGGCGCTCTACAGCGGCGGATTCTTCGGCGCATCGTGGCCCAAAGAATATGGCGGACAGGAACTGCCGCCCGTCTACGACGTCATCGTCGACGAGGAACTGGCCATAGCGGGTGCTCCGCCTCGGCCCAGCCTCGGATACCTGGTGCACGGACTCGGCAGGCACGGCAGTGAGGATCTTCGGCGTCGTTTCCTTCCCGGAATGATCAACGGCACCGAACGCTGGTGCCAGGGATTCAGTGAGCCAGGTGCCGGTTCGGACCTTGCCTCGCTCACGACCACCGCCGTCCGTGAGGGCGACGAGTACGTCATACACGGCCACAAGATCTGGACAAGCTACAGCGATGTCGCCGACTGGTGCCTGCTCTTGGCGCGGACGGAACCCGATGCAAAGCGTCACCGCGGACTGACCGCATTCATCGTCTCGATGGACCAGTCCGGTATCGAGCAGCGTCCGCTCAAGATGATGAACGGTGTCACCAAGGAGTTCGGCCAGGTGCTCTTCGACGGTGCTCGTGTGCCGGTCGATCAGATGGTCGGTGCTCCCGGTGAAGGCTGGGCGTTGGCCATGACGGTTGTCGGGCACGAACGTGAACCCTCCACGCTGGGCTATGCGGCGCGCTACGGCAAACTGGTCCGCCAGCTCGCAGCCAGGAGCGACGGACCGCCGTCGACGGAATTAGCTTGGGCTGCAGTGGAAACGGAGATGTTGCGGCTACACGTGCGTCGCCGGTTGTCCGAGCAGTTGGACGGACTCTCCCACGGTTCTGAGGGCTCGCTCGACAAGCTCCTGATGACCTGGGTGGATCAGGCCGTCGGGCACGCAGCGTTGACGGAGGCGGGTAGCCGCGACACCGAGATGCTCGGTTCGTACCTGTACAGCCGCGCCCAGAGCGTCATGGGTGGGACATCACAAATTCAGAAGAACATCATTGCCTCGCGCATTCTCGGATTGGGAGTTTGACATGTACGACATGCCCGAAGAGATTGACGTCCGCGCAGAAGGCTCGCTGCGGATCATCACTCTCAATCGACCGGACGCGCTCAACGCCGTCAACGACAGTCTGCATACCGGCTTGGCGGAGTTGTGGCCACGGCTCAGCGCGGATCGTGACGCCCGTGCCGCAGTACTCACCGGCAACGGTAAGGCTTTCTCGGCGGGTGGCGATTTTGCCTACCTCGCAGAGTTGGCCGAAGACTCCGAAATGCGGGCTCGCACAATCGCGCACGGTCGTGATCTGGTGCTCGGAATGGCTCGGTGCCGTGTCCCCGTGATCGCGGCTGTCAACGGCCCGGCCGTCGGCCTGGGATGCAGCCTCGTTGCACTGAGCGACATCGTCTACATCGCAGAATCCGCCTACCTGGCCGACCCGCACGTACAGGTCGGACTGGTTGCCGCCGACGGTGGACCGCTGACGTGGCCGCTGCAGATCAGTCTGCTGCTGGCAAAGGAATACGCATTGACCGGGACGCGCATCGGAGCGGAGAAGGCCTGCACGCTCGGCCTGGCCAACCATGTGTCGCTCGATCCACTTGCCGACGCCATCGAATGCGCGAAAAAGATTGCCTCGCAGCCGCGTCAGGCCGTCGAGAGCACCAAGCGACTGCTGAACATGCACCTCGAGCGGGCGATTCTCGCGACACTCGACTTTGCGACGACGGCCGAAGAGCTGACATTCCAGAGCGAGGATTTCCGGGACAACATCGCGAAGCTCACCGCCGTCAAGAGCTGAATCGGAGAAAGTGGAAGAGGCTGGGCACCAGGGGATCTGTGCCCAGCCTTTTCTTTCACGTCACAGGCACTTGGAGACGATCTCTTCGGCGAACTTCTCGATCGGCGCTCGGTACTGCTCCGCGCTTCCCTTCAGGTGCGAGTGGTCTCCGCTGTGCTGGAGGTCCCAGTTGGCCCACGGTGAGCACATGACGCCGGTGATCCCGATGTCTTCTGCCCGCTTGTACAGGTCAGGTGTCCGCTCGTCGAACAATCCGAGAATGATCTCGAAAGGCTCGTTTTCGCGTCCGTATTCGCGGCGGTAGCCCTTGATTCGGTCGATCCACACTGTGGCTTCTTCGAGCGTGTACGCGGTCCCGACCCAGCCGTCGCAGTAACGTGCTGCGCGTTTGAGGGCGGCAGCGGATTCGCCGCCGCAGAGGATCGGGACCGGGGCAGGCGGGTGCGGTTCGATCATCATTTCCGGGATGTCGTAGTACTCGCCTTTCCACGACACCCAGCCGCCCTTCCAGAGGGCCCGCAGTGCCTGGATCATTTCGTTGAGTCGTGGTCCACGGTTGTCGAAGTCCTGGCCGAGTAGTTCGAATTCCTCACGCATCCAGCCGGCTGAGAGTCCGATGGACACGCGTCCGTTGGACAGTGCACCCGCGGTGCCCACCTGTTTGGCGACCTCGAGGATGGGGCGCGCGGGAGCGATGTAGACGTTGTTGCCGAAATGCAGGTTCTCCGTCACCGCGGCCATTGCGCCGATGAGAACCCAGGCATCGGGCCACTCGGTGTCGGGTTGCCAGTACGGCACGCCGCTTTCCGTTGCCGGATAACGTGTTTTGAGTTCACGCGGGAAGATGAGGTGGTCCGATACGAGGACGCCGTGGTAGCCGTTTTCGTCGAGCATCTTTGCGACGGAGGGCATCTCGGCGGTGTTCATGAAGGCTGTGCCGGTCCAGAATTTCATGCTTCTGCCCTACGCTGGCCGCTGGTTGTCGAATGTATGGAAGTCATGCGGACACAGTATGGGACTGGCATTCAAGTTGTCGGATAACCAGAATCTTTGATTGTTATTGCAGAACAAAGGTTTTCATAGTGTTTCGCGAACGGTCGGGGGCGTCGCACTGGCGTCGACGCCCCCTGGCGTCGCGGTCCGGCAATTTACTTCGGGGGGAACCGCAGTGCGCCGTCGAGGCGGATGACCTCGCCGTTGAGGTAGTCGTTCTCCACGATCGAGGAGACCAGCGTGGCGTACTCCGGCGAGCGGCCCATGCGCTGGGGATGCGGAACCTGCGGTCCCCAGTACGCCTCGAGCTGATCGCCGGCCTTTCCGTATGCGGGCGTCAGGAAAGTGCCGGGAGCGATCGTCACGACGCGGATGCCGAGCGGCGAGAGGTCGCGTGCGGCAACAAGAGTCATGCCGACAACGCCGCCCTTGGCTGCGGAGTATGGCAGCTGGCCGATCTGGCCTTCGTACGCGGCGATGGACGCCGTGTTGATGATGACGCCGCGCCCACTCTCGAGAGCCTCCTGACGACCCATCGCTGCTGCCGACAGGCGCATCACGTTGAACACCGAGATCAAGTACGAATTGATCGTGGTCGTGAACGCCTCGAGGCTCATGGCGCTGCCGTCCTTGCCGACCAGGCGGCCGCCACCGGCGGGGCCGCCGTGGCAGTCGACCGAGATGCGCAGCGGACCCAGTGATTCGGCTTCGGCGATTGCGGCAAGAACGCTGTCTTCGTCGCCGGCATCGGTGCGGACGTATCGAACGCCGAGTTCGCGTTCGAGTTCCTTGCCCTTGTCGTCGGCAACGTCGGCCACGACGACCTTGGCTCCCTCCGAGTGGAGACGGCGAACCGTAGCCTCGCCGAGCCCTCCGGTGCCACCGACGACGATGGCGGAACAACCGTTGATCTGCATTTTGATTTCCCTTCTTGCAAGTATTGATCTCTGTTGAGAGAATAATGTTCTCATGAACATCACCATGATTGCAGAAATGGCCGCATCGAGTTGCGATCGGGCCGTAGTGACCGTCGAAAATCGGTCATTGACCGCCGCGCAACTCCTTGCCCTTGCCCGCCGCGCCGCCGACCGATTCCGGCAATACCCTGCCGTGCTCTACCTCGGCACCAACCACCTCGCGTACCCCGTCGCGCTGTTCGGCGCCGCGATGGCCGGGGTTCCGTTCGTGCCACTCAACTACCGATTGGGCGATCAGCAGTTGACTGCCCTGATCGACCGCCACCCCGGTGCACTGGTGCTGCGTCTCGACGATCTCGACGAACTGATCGACATCGAAGCGATACAGCAGGATTCGGCCGAATCCGAAGCTCCGGCTCCATCCGATGCTCCGGCTCCACAGTGGGACGGTGACAGCGTCGCCGCAATCATCTACACCAGCGGAACCACCGCTGATCCCAAGCCCGCGATACTCCGGCATCGGCATCTACTTGCTTACGTGCTCAACACCATGGAGTTCTCGTCGGCCGACGAGAGCGACGCGTCGTTGGTCTCTGTTCCGCCGTACCACATCGCAGGTCTGACGAACCTGCTCTCCAATCTCTACACCGGGCGTCGGATCGTCTATCTGGCCGCTTTCGACGCCAACGTGTGGCTCGACACCGTCCGGAGCCAAAGCGTCACTCACGCAATGCTCGTTCCCACGATGCTGGCGCGTGTTGTCGCCGAATTGGGGGAGAACGATGCAAATACTCCCTCGCTGGCAAGTTTGGCGTACGGCGGATCGAGAACACCCCGGCCGGTACTCGAGCACGCGCTGCGAAGCTTCCCGGATACCGGATTCGTCAATGCCTACGGACTCACGGAGACAGCGTCGTCGGTGGCAGTTCTCGGCCCCGACGATCACCGGATTGCGTTTGCCTCTACCGATCCGGCAGTGCGTGATCGTCTCGGATCGGTCGGAAAAACGCTGCCGGGCATCGAAATCGAGGTGCGCAGCGAGGACGGTGATCCGGTCGGTGCCGGGGTTACCGGCCTGGTGTTCGTTCGAGGCGAGCAGATTTCCGGTGAGTACGGAAATCGGAGCGTCCTCGACGAGAACGGCTGGTTCGCCACGCGTGATCTCGGCCGACTCGACTCCGACGGTTTCCTGTTCATCGAGGGGCGCGCGGACGACACCATCATCCGAGGGGGTGAGAACATCGCCCCCGCAGAAATCGAGGACGTGCTTCTTGCGCATCCCGCCATCATCGAGGCTGCTGTGATCGGCGTTCCGGATCCTGAATGGGGACAGCGGATAGTTGCTGTTCTCGTCGGTGAGGTCGATCAGGCAGAGATCAAGGCGTGGGTCAAGGAACGACTGCGTTCGTCCAAGACTCCCGACATCGTCGTGTTCCGACACGAACTCCCGAAGACCGAAACCGGAAAACTACTGCGCCGCGTTCTGCTGGCCGAATTGGAGAACACCCATGCCTGAAGCAATTATCGTCTCCGCTCTGCGAACCCCCATCGGTACCGCGGGTAAGGGAACGTTGCGAGACACCACCGCTCACGACCTCGCGCACCATGTCGTCGCGGCGGCAGCAGAAACTCTCGACGCGAGTCAGATCGACGACGTCATGCTCGCCGAGGGACTGTACGGCGGCGGCGTGATCGCCCGCCACGCGGCAATTACCGCGGGCCTGACTACGGTGCCAGGCCTGGCACTGAACCGGCACTGTGCGGCTAGCCTGGGCGCCGTGCAGGCCGCTGCAGGGTCCATCCGTTCCGGGATGGACAAGCTGATCATCGCCGGTGGCGTCAACTCCTCGTCGACCAGCCCGCGGTCGTTGTTCCGCGTCGACGGCGAATTTGTGCCGTGGATGTCCCCGACGCACCCGGATCGCCCCGATGCGCCGAACAAGGACATGTCGATCACGGTGGGCTGGAATGCCGCGGTGAAGGCCGGAGTCTCGCGCGAGGACATGGACGCGTGGGCTCTGCTCTCGCACCAGAAGGCAGTGAGCGCCATTGACGAGGGGCGGTTCAAAGAAGAGATCGTGCCCATCAGCACACCGCACGGACTCTTCTCCGTCGACGAGCATCCGCGCCGTGAGACGAGCCTGGAGAAGCTCGGCTCGCTCAAGGTGCTGCACCCCGAGATCGAAGGCTTCAGCATCACCGCCGGAAATGCGAGCGGCGCCAACGATGCTGCTGCGGTTCTCACCATCGCCAGCAGCGATCTGGGGATGCCTGGACTGGGAACGGTAAAGTCGTGGGCATCCGTCGCGGTCGATCCCGCATTCACGGGTCTGGCTCCTGTCGAGGCAATTCCGAAGGCGTTGGCACGCGCGGGAATGTCGTTGGCCGACGTGGATCTGTTCGAGATCAACGAGGCGTTCGCAGCTATGTGCGTGGCGACGATCAAGATGCTCGGAATCGATGCCGATCGTGTAAATGTCAGCGGCAGTGGATGTTCTCTCGGGCATCCCGTGGCAGCCACCGGTGCGCGCATGCTGGTGACCCTGGTGCACGAGCTGCGACGCCGCGGCGGTGGAATCGGTGTGGCAGCTATGTGCGCCGGTGGCGGTATGGGTTCGGCGGTTGTCATCGAGGTTCCGGCTCCGTGATGTCGACTCCGGATATCGACTGGCACCGAGAGGTATTCGAGTAATCGATGACGGTCATTACTGTTGCAACGATCGAGGATCTTGTCACCGCGGCGCGCTCAGGTTCACTGCGCGCCGCGGGTCGGCTGTTGAGTCTGGTCGAGAGTAGTCGGAGAGAAGAAGTTCTCGACATCGTCGGCTCACGACCGGTGCGGGTGGTCGGAGTGACCGGTCCGCCGGGCGCAGGCAAGTCGACCACCATCGCAGTCCTCGTGCGGGCCTACCGTCAGCGCGGACTGCGGGTTGCCGTTCTTGCGGTCGATCCTTCCTCGCCGTACAGCGGCGGGGCATTGTTGGGCGATCGAATCAGGATGGCAGAGCACATCGACGACGCCGACGTCCTCATCCGCTCGGTGGCCACTCGCGGTCACCTGGGCGGTCTGGCCGTTGCCGTACCCGCAGCGATCCGCCTCCTCGCGGCGCTCGACTACGATCTGATTCTGCTCGAATCGGTGGGCGTCGGGCAGTCCGAAATCGAGATCTCGGCCATCGCCGATCCCGCAGTGGTCGTTCTCAATCCCGGTGCGGGGGATGCAGTTCAAGCGGCCAAGGCCGGACTGCTCGAGGTTGCCGACATCCTGGTAGTGAACAAAGCGGATCGAGAGGGCGCGGATCAGACCGTCCGGGACTTGCGCGCCGAGGCCGGCGTCCCCATTCTCAAGCTGATTGCGTCCAAAGGTGTTGGTGCGGAAGAACTGGCTGATGCCATCGACGCTCACCAGCGTGCAGACACCCTTGCCCGGCGAACGGCTCGGGCAAGGGTGCAGATTCTGTCGTTGGCGCAATCGAGGTTGCGTGCCCACGCAGACCTCGACGAACTTGCCGCTGCCGTCGCAGCGGGCCGCAGCGATGCGTACACCGCTGCGGCGCGACTGCTCGGAACGTAGGAAAGCCAGCTAGCTCAGATGCGCGACAATCTGCGGAAGATCGTGTGTCGTACGAATTCCCGGAGCTGCATCACAGACAGAAGGAATGGCGTTGACTGCCCGGTTTGCCGTGTAGGCCGGGGCGGTCTCGCTCATCCTCTCCAAGGGGATGGGGAAACGAAGATCGATGTCGAGTGGCGCATCGCCGTCGACGTCGATGTGCCAGCCGGTGTCACGAATCTTCCAATCCACGTCGAGTTCGCTCGAGCAGTACCACGTTGCGCAGAAGCTCAGCAGTTCTCGGCCGGCATGTTTGCCGCTCACGGTGATCCGTTGAGCGGCAACGGTGCCCGCCTCCAGGGTTCCCGCTGCGATCTGGACTGTAGTTCGGGTGGTGGCCAGCTCGCCGTGGGCGTCGACGGAGTCCAGCGGCATACCGATCGACTCGGCGACCAGCTGGAGAGACGGACCGAAGTTCGACTTCACGTGTGCGATTCGGTTCTCGTCGAAATCGGTCGGGGTGAGCCCGAATCCCATGACATCGAAGAGTATCCCGGGTGAATTACGTTGGGAGAGATCGGCGAATTCACTGATCGCGAGGTGGTTCAGGCGACGTTGAATCGAGCTCAACACCAGGGGGAGTGCCTCGGTCACGAATCCGGGACTGCTGCCGGTGCTGTGGATCGACGTTCCTCCGGTTCGGCACGCGGCTTCGATCCGCTCGCGCAGTGCTGGGTCCATGCCGGCAGGGTAGTGAAATTCTCCACGAGTGGTGACGATGTTCGAGCCGGCCGCGAGAATGCGGCATACTTCGTCGGCGTCGAACTGGCGTGGCATGTACAGCACACAATCCGCGGCCAGTCCGATGACGTCGTCGATGCTGTTGGTGGCCACCACCCCGGCGTCGTCGATACCGCACAGTTCACCGGCGTCTCGACCGGCCTTGTCAGCCGAATGCACGTATACCCCGGCCAATTCCAGATTTGAATGTTCGATGACGCCGCGCAACGAGCGGGTGCCGATGTTGCCGGTCGCCCACTGAACCACCCGGTAGGGTCTCACGGCAGAGATTCTCTGAACAGAGCTGTCGGACAGTGTATTTGAACTCATGTCACACCTAACTGATCGGTCGGTGCTACCGAGAATCGGTTGTCACGGTAGGCGGAGCAGGGCTTCCTGTGCATACGAGGCAACGAGGTTGCCGTCCTCGGAGTACACGTCGCCGCGGCCGAAGCAGCGCCCGTGAGCAGTCACGGGGCTGTCCTGACGCAGCAATAGCCACGAGTCGGTCGTGAAGGGTCGGTGAAACCACAGATTGTGTGAGGTGACTGCGGACGTGAAGGTGGTTCCGTTGCCGAGTTGGCTCAATCCGTCGACCGGGCGTAGGGCGGTGCCGATCAGCGTGAGGTCGGTGGCGTAGGTGGCGATGGCGGGCGCGAGGTTCTGGCTGACCGGTGGGGTGCGCATCCACATTTCGAACTCGGGCGCGCCGATGTCGGTGGAGTTGAGGTCGACGTCGGTGCGTATTTCCCACGGGATCAGGTCGACGTCGGTCCGGAACTCTTCGCCGAGTGGCGACGCAATTGTGTTCTCTGACTGACGATCCGGGCCGTCCTCGGGAGCATGCATTGAGATCAGGGACGTGGCGATGACGCCTTTGGATTGGCGCGCAATGATGGTCAATGTTGCGAAGGAACGGCCTTCGTGTTGACGCGTCACTTCGTAGCGGACGGTTTCGTCGGCGCTGCCTTCCCTGGCAAACAGGGAATGAAGCGACTTGATGCTCTTGTTCGGACAGGTCAATTCGGCCGCGCGGACGAACTGACCGAGAATTTGCCCGCCGAAAAGTCGGTGGTACGTCAAATGCAGGTTGGGACCCTCGAAAACGAGGGTTGTCGCATTCTCGTCGGTATCAGTTCGTCCGGTCTGCGGTTGCAGGTCGAGGCAGGCGAGGAGGTCGTTCCATAACTCGGACATCGGCCGAGTGTATATAAAATTTCCTCAATTGAGAATGAAGTTCTCAATCCTGTTTTTCAGCCCTTGTGTGCGAACCCCTGTGAACAGAAGGCCCAGACCTCGTCGGAGGAAATGGGATGGACGGTCGCGTCGTCCGGGGCGCCGCTGGACTGCGCAATGAACATCACCGTCTGCATGGTCATGGCGGCAATTCGGCGGGGGTTGACGCCCTCGCGCAACTGTCCGGCTTCGCTCACCTTTTCCATCAGTTCGACGAAGAACGCGAGAAGCGAGGAGTGGGCAACCTTGACCTCGGCCGGATGCGACAGCAGCAACTGGGGGGCGAAATCGGTGAACAGCGGACGCTGCGCAGCCGGGTCGGGGCGACAGAACTCGAAAAGAAGCTCGACGGCGATCTTGAGTTGGTCCATCGGTTCGGATGTACCGGCGGTCGCTGCACGGATCTGTTCGGCGCTACGGCTCAGGGCGTCTTCGAACAATGCCAACAGTAGTTCGTGCTTACCGTCGAATTGGAGGTAGAAGCTACGCAAGGACAGTTTGGACCGGTCGACCACCTCTTGCACGGTGAAGTCGGTGGTGCCTTTTTCGGTGATGATCGACTGTGCCGCATCGAGAAATCGCTGCACGCGTTGCTCTGCGCGAAGCTTTGCGGTCTTGATGGAACGCTCGACCGACCGTTGCTTCCATGCCGGCTCTTCGCTGGGCGTGGTCACCACTGCACCAGCCCCCTTCCGATTGTCAAAAACATGTTTGCACTGTACCGGAGATGTCTGTGTCACAGTGGAACGACCAAGTGTTATTTACATTTTCGAGACTATTACTATCGCTAAGCGAGAATGCTATTCTCAAACAATAATGCACCGCAGCTCCGACAGGGAGGCAGTTCGGGATGCTCTTCGAGTTCGACTCCGATCAGCGACTATGGCAAAACACCGTGCGCGAAGTGACGGCAAAGGAATGCCCGTCGTCGCTGATCCGGGAGGTCGTCGACAACGACGCCAACCCGATACAAATTTGGAAAACTTACGTTTCGCTCGGTTGGACCGAGTTGACCGATCCTGATACCGCAGTTGAATTGGCAATCGTCTTGGAAGAGTTGGGCCGAGCGACGGATCCCACTCCCTACCTGGCGACAATGACACAATTTGCTCCACTTTCGAGTGAGCCGATCGATCCTGAGCAGCCGGGAACGGCAGTATTCGAGGGCGTCAGTGCCAGCCGTGACGGAAACGGGTGGCGTCTGGACGGCACGGCGCACCGCGTACTCGACGGTGATCGCGCCGAGAAGTTGGCCGTCGTCACGTCGGCGGGAGTCTTTGTTGTTCCGGCCGCGGACGTCACAGCGACGCGCAGTCCGATTTTCGATCCGGTACTTCATGTTGCGGAAGTGTCGTTCGACGGCGTGCGGGTCGGCGTCGACCAGCGCAGTAGCGCAGATCCGGCACGGGCCATGGACCTCGCGCTCACCGGAATGGCGCTCACGACAGTCGGAGCGTGTCAGCGCGTCCTTGATCTTGCACTCGACCATGTGCGGAACCGCAAGCAGTTCGGTTCCCTCATCGGATCGTTCCAGGCTGTCCAGCACAAAGCTGCCGACATGCACCTCGCAATCGAGCGTGCCCGTGCCCTCGCGTACTACGCAGCGCTGACGATTGCCGAGAACGACCCGAGACGGCGGCTGGCCGCGTCCATGGCCAAGGCTGCAGCCGGGGAGTGCCAATCGTTGGTGTTCCGCAACGGAATGCAGCTGTTCGGAGCGATGAGCTTCACCTGGGAAAACGACCTACAGTTTGCGCTCAAGCGTGCCAAAGCCGGTGAGCTACTGCTCGGCGGTGCGGCACAGCATCGGGCGCTGATCGCCGAGGAGTACCGTGCAACTCAACTTTGACGCCGACGTCGAGGAATTCCGGGCAGAGTTCCGCGCTTTCCTGGACGAGAATCTTCCCAGCGAGGCGCAGGCCGCGGAGCGCGCCGGATCCAGCGCGGATATTCCGCAGTGGGCGCGCGAATGGCAGCGTCTGCAGTTCGACAACGGTTGGCTGTTACCGGGCAACCCGCCGGAATTCGGTGGGCGCAATGCTGGGATCCTCGAGCAGTACGTGCATCTGGAGGAACTGTCGAAGCGGCGGATCTATCACAGCTTCAATCCGCAAGGACTGGGCATCATCGCCGCGTCGTTGCTCTCGTTCGGAACCGAGGAGCAGAAAAAGCAGTGGGCCGCACCGATTTTGCGTGCTGAGATCACCGCTGCACTCGGCATGAGCGAGCCAGGCGCAGGTTCGGATCTTGCGTCGCTGCGCACCCGTGCCGATCGTGACGGAGACCATTTTGTGGTCAACGGTCAGAAGGTCTGGACATCCGGCGCGCATGACGCCGACGTGATCCTGACCTTCGTCCGCACCGATCCCGACGCCCCCAAGCATCAGGGCATCAGTGTGCTGATGATCCCCACCGACTCACCAGGCTTGGTTCGCCGGCCCTTTGCATCAATCTGCGCAGACGATGATCTCGATTTCAACGAAGTGTTTTTCACCGATGTGAAAGTTCCGGCAGAGAACCTGATCGGTGAACTGAACAAGGGGTGGTCAGTGGCAACCGGTTCGCTCGGACACGAGCGAAACCTGTTGTGGCTCAGCTTTGCCGATCGCCTGCAAGATCTGATGGCGGACTTCCATCCGGCGACGGACATCGACCGGGATCACTACGCGACGCTCGTGATGGACCATCAGGCACTGCGTCTGCTCGGTTCGGCAGCGTTGGCGCGCGCTGCTCGCGGTGAACAGGACGTGGCCGCCCTGTCGATACTCAAACTGCTCGGTTCCGAAGCGGTACAACGCTCTTCGGAAGAGGCCTTGATCGCCGCCGGACCTGAAGGTTTGGTTCATCCGGCTTTGACGTCGGCGTACAACCCGATGGACAACGAGGCCTTCAGTTCGAGTTGGTTCGAACGTTATGCACGAAGCTTCGCCGGCACGATCGCCGGTGGAACCTCCGAAATCCAGCGCACTATCGTCGCCGAGCGCGTGCTCGGCCTTCCCCGAAGCTGAGGAGCCTGACATGTACATTCTCTACGAGGTGGCCGACAAGATCGCGACCATCACCCTCAACCGTCCCGAAGTTGCGAACGTCCAGAACATGCAGTTGCTCGACGAACTCGACGCAGCCTGGACCCGTGCGGCCGAGGACGACGACGTCGCGGTGATCGTAGTTCGCGCCGAAGGCAAGCACTTCTCGGCCGGTCACGACCTCAATGATCGTTGGCCCTCGCCCAAGGAAATCACCTTGGAATGGATCTACCGCGCCGAAAGCCGTCGATACCTGGAATACACGTTGCGCTGGCGCAACACTCCCAAGCCGTCGATCGCAGCGGTTCAGGGGCGCATCATCGCGGGTGGCTTGATGCTGTGCTGGCCGTGCGACCTCATCATTGCTTCCGAGGACGCATTGTTCTCCGATCCGGTTGCGCTGATGGGCATCGGCGGCGTCGAATACCACGGTCACACTTGGGAACTCGGCGCCCGTAAGGCAAAGGAAATCCTCTTCACCGGTCGTCCGGTGACGGCCGAAGAGGCTGAGAAGACCGGCATGGTCAACAAGGTTGTGCCGCGCGATCAGCTCGATGCCGAGGCGCGCGCCATGGCCTTGCAGATTGCCGAGATGCCGTCATTCGGCCTCCGTCAGGCCAAGCGCGCAGTCAACCAGACACTCGACGTGCAGGGCTTCTATGCTGCCGTGCAGTCCGTGTTCGACATCCACCAGACCGGTCACGGCAACGCCCTCAGTGTTTCGGGCTACCCGATCCTGGTGAAGTTGGACGAGATGAAGGAAAAGATCAAGTAGGGCCTTCGGCCCTGTGCGCCTTTCTGGTAGTTCGCGCTACCGGAAAGGCGCACAGGGTTATTCCCACCTTGCGGGTGCAGGCTTCTCCAACGTCAGCGGACGTTCGTATGACAAATCCTCGCGGTCGCGGGTGCCGACGAGGTAGCCCTTTTCTGTGAAGAAGGGCGATTGTAGCACCCGTGCGTCGGCGATGAACATTGCCTCGACGGTTGATCTCCGAACTGCAATGCGCCACTGCCCCTCTCGCCGTTCCAGGCGATCGAGATAGCGTCCGCTGATGAACTGCGCGCTCTTGCCGTCATTGCCGACGAGGACAACGATGACATAGCTCTCGGCATGTGCGACCTCGCCGTCGATGTCGCATGAGTGCGTGGTGATGTTGTGCGTGTGTACCTGCGAGGTTTCGGCGTGGGCAGTGTTCGCCCATTCACCGTATTCGGGACCGGTATTGGTTGCGAACCCGTGCTCGTCGACGCCGTCGTCGTGGTACGCGGCGGTGATGAGATCGATGTCGTGTCGATCGCATCCGCGGGCGTGCCGGCTGATGCAGTCCAGGATCGCGGTGCGATCCATGAGATAGCGAACTTCTTTCTGTAGTGTCTCGAGCTGCTGGGTCTCGGTGGAGTTGTCGAGGGTCATCCTCTGCTCATTTCAGCTGATGTGATGTCGGCGGGAAAGTCTGCCGCGATAGACGTATTGGACTATACAGTTGTATAGTCCAATCGTGGCGTGATTCGGCCGGGGGTCGTCTTTCTCCGTCGAGGCCAACCCAATTCTCTGGCAGCGTGATTCGCGCCAGACGGTGGCCGGGATCAGCCACTCCAACATTGGAGGAATCATGCGAATCGGATTGACCGGCGGCGCTTCGTCCACCGACAAAATTGTCCAGCAAGCACAACGAGCAGAGGCAGACGGTTTTACCTCACTCTGGTATGCCAGCACGGTAGCCGGTGATCCGCTGACTGCACTTGCGGTAGCCGGGCGGGCCACGACGTCGATCGAACTCGGAACTGCTGTTCTGCAGACCTATCCGTGCCATCCACTGCTGCAGGCGAATCGCGTTGCTGCCGTAGCAGAGGCCATGGGACGCAAGGGATTCACATTGGGGCTCGGACCTTCGCACGAATCGCTGGTCCGGGACGTGTACGGCTTGTCCTACGACCGCCCGGGTCGCAATACCGAAGAATATGTACAGATCGTCACCGCACTGCTTCGCGGGGAAGACGTCGACTTCCGCGGCGCGGATTGGTCGACGCGCAGTGCCGGCCGGATGGCCAAGGTCGTCCACGACGTCCCGGTGCTGCTCTCCGCCATGTCGCCCCGCATGTTGCGGGTGGCAGGACAATACGCCGATGGCACGGTGTTATGGATGGCGTCGGGCAAGGTGATCGAGTCCCACATCGCTCCCGCGCTCCATACTGCTGCGGAATCTGCGGGTCGCCCAGCGCCTCGAATTGTCGCCGGGTTGCCGGTGGCGGTTCACGACGATGCCGACGAAGCTCGCGCCGCTGTTGCTGCAAATGCCACCGCGTATGCCGGAATGCCCAACTATCAACGGGTTCTCGACGCCGGCGGAGCAAGCAGCCCAGCGGATGTGGCGATTGTCGGCAACGCTCGATCGGTGCGCGCACAATTGCAGTCCCTGGTGGATGCCGGTGCGACCGATATCTGGGCTGCCGTCTTCCCCGTCGGTGCGGACCGGAAGGAATCCGTCCGCCGGACCACTGATCTTCTCGCCGAAATGGCAACTCCGGTAACAGGGTAACTTCCGGGAGGAACCGAATGAGGTACGACGTGGACACGGTGGCACAGCAGGATTCGGATGAGGTTGCCCGAGCTGTTGTGTCCGTGCGGCGGCTGACAGCGGCTGTAGCGGCCGCCCGCTCCGACATGCCGGGGCTCTCTGCCGTGGCCTCGCGGATACATGCTCTCGCTGACGATCTCGAGGCTCGCTCCTGCTCTGCCGCGGAGCGGGTGAATCAGATGAACACTATCGGCAGGATCGTCCGATACAGTCCGGTAGTCGGATCCGCCAATGTGCTTGCAGCTCCGCTCCACTTGCGTCACATCGGCGACGGTAACGAGGGGACAGTCACTTTTTCGGTCGCGCATCAGGGTTCCCTCGGAGTAGTGCATGAGGGTTTTGCGGCGATGGTCCTCGACGTTGCTCTCGCGGAAGCGAACATGGCAGCAGGAGTCCCCGCCATGACAGCAGGTTTGACGCTTCGCTACCACCACCCGATGCCGGTGTGCTGCGACCTGACGGTACGGGCCTGGCATGTGTACGTAGACGGCCGAAAGTCGTGGTGCCGTGGAGAAATCTGGTGGGAACACGACCTGTGCGTGAGTGCAGAAGGACTGTTCATCGTTCCGCGCGAAGGAGGGGCTCGTGGCCAGGATCGACAGGGCTGACGTGATTAACCCGTCACCGATCGACGACGCGGCGGACGGACTGCGGCGATTGACTGACCTTCTCCTGAGGGTGGACGAGAACGATCCCGCCCTGGTCGCGGTAGCCGACGAACTCGACCGCATCGAAGCGGCGCTCGAGCAGAACGCTGGACCCGTGGAGTTCCGTGACCCTGTCAGTGGGAGAGGCAATGCCCTCGCACCGCCCCTGGATATGGAGAGATTGCCTGACGGCACTGTCCGGGCGACCGGCTCGCTCGGCCTGCCCTACCAAGGACCGCAGGGACTTGTGCATGGTGGGATGTCGGCGCTGATGCTCGATCACATACTCGGCCTGACACACCCGGAGGGATCGACCCTTCTGGAGGAACTGGTGGTGCGCTACCACCAGCCGCTCCCACTCTTCGAAGGCGTTGTGATCACCGGTCGTCGGATGAGCGACGAAGACGAGAAGGTCCGCGCTCACGGTGAGATCACCGTGGACGGGTACCTGGCGGTGTCGGCGGAGGCGCTCTTCCGTGACGCGCCTCCGCCGACGACCTGACTTGTGTGAGCTCAGCTCAGTTGCGTCAGACGTGGAGCAAATCCCTGAGTTCGGATGGTTGCCCCCGCCTCACGGGTGAGTTCCCGTGCACTGCCGAGCAATCCGTCGAGAAGCATGGCCCGACGGACGTGACGGTGAAGGTCGTGTTCGGCAGTGAAACCGATCCCGCCGAGTACTTGCTGGCAGTGGCGGGCCGTTGTCAGAGCGGCTTTGCCGGCCGCGGCCTTCGCCAGCAGCGAGCCGAGGTCGTCGGTGGCGGTATTCAACGTTGCTTCCGCGCCCTCGATGGCGACCAGCGTCTCGGCAAGCCGATGACGAACAGCCTGGAACGATGCCACCGGCTTACCGAACTGCATGCGGTTCAAGGCATGGGTGCGGGCGAGATCGAGCATTGCGCGACTGGTACCCACCAACCACCATCCGAGTGCCCGGCGACCCGCCGCGAGCGGGACGGCATCACCGGCCTCCACGACGCGTAGCGGAACATCGGTGTCCAATGTTGTTCCGGGTCCCTCGCTCCGTTCCCACAGGACCCAGCGCCCACCGGAGTACGGCAGCGCGACGGTACCGCCCACGGGCAGACTCAGCGCGGTATCGGCCAACACCACGTCGTTGACCAGTGGTGCATGGGCGCCGGTCTCGCCGAGCAGGCGAAATACCAGAGGCACTGCTACATCGGGCATTTCGGTGAGCATCTCGGTCCAACCGAGTTCGGTCATGGCGGCATCGAGTTTGCTGCCGGACACACTGAGCATTGTCTTGCGGAGCGTTTCGGTGAGCAGATTCAGCTCGTCGTCGTGCATGCTCATTCCTTCCCCAGATCCAGCAGCCGCCGCGCGATGATGTTGCGCTGAATTTCAGCTGTACCGCCGTAGATGGTGGCTGCACGCGAGTACAGGAACTCCGACCGCCATGGCGTCTCGTCGAGTTCGATGGTGCCAGGCAACAAGTCGCGCACGGTATCGAACAACTGCTGCTCGGAGGTCGCCAGCAGAACCTTGTCGATCGATGTCTCCGGGCCGATCTTTGCGCCCTCCGCCAATCGGGTTTGTGTCGCGAGGGACCGGGCTCGCACGGTGTGCAGTGCCAGGTAGGCGGCGCCGAGTTCGGCGTCATCTGTTGCGTCTGTGTCGGATTCGGCGAGCAGCTGATCCAGACGGGAGAACAGGTACGCGATCCGATGCCAGAAGCACGTGGAACGCTCATGGGGCAGTAGATCCATCGCCACTCGCCAACCGTCGCCCGGCTTGCCGAGCATGCGGTCCGCCGGAACGACGACGTCGTCGAAGTAGACCTCGGCAAACTCGTCGACTCCGTGCATGGTGCGCAGCGGCCGGACGGTGATGCCTGGAGTGTCCATGTCGACGAAGAAGGCGGTAATTCCGTCGTGGCCCGGCCCGGTACGGGTGAGCAGGACACATCGCGCCGAATACTGAGCCAGCGACGTCCAGACTTTCTGACCGTTGACAACCCAGTTTTCCCCGTCTCGGACTGCCCGGGTGCTCAGCGACGCGAGATCGCTACCCGAACCGGGTTCGGAGAAGCCCTGGCACCATTGCTCACGTCCACTGAGAAGTCGCGGAACCATTTCCGCTGCCAACTCCGGCCGGGCGTACGAAATCATCGTGGGAGCAAGGACTTCGATCATCGAGTAGATGCCGGGCTCGGCGAGGTCGCGAGTGGCAACTTCCTCGCCGAGAACCGCACGCAGGACAGCGGGCCCACCGAGCCCGCCGACCTCCTCGGGCCAGCCGTACCGCATCCAACCCGCGTCGAACAGTGCACCTCGAACGCGGCCGAGCTGTTCTACCTGACCGTCGAGCGAATGATCGGATCCGGGGGAGAGATCGTTTTCGGCCAGCCAGGTCTGAACGGCCGACCGAAATTCGGGGACGTTCATGCCCCCGGACGATCGAAAGCGTGAGGAATACCCGAATCATGATCGCCGTTGCGGCGCAGGAACGTCATCGCGCGCGTCTGCAGCCGCCAACCGTCTTCGGTGCGCAGGTACGTATCGCTGTAGTAGCCGATCCGCATGTCGTGCGTTGCATGATCGACGAAGCACAGTGTCTGGCTTCCGGTTGCCGTGTCGGCACCGGTGAATTCGACGACGGGTGTCCCCGTCATGAACAGCCCCTGGGGAGCGGCCGCAACCAGAGCGGGAAACTCGTCGAGTGGGTACTTGTCGCCGAAAGCGCTGTACGTGCCGTCCGGAGTGAACACAGCGACAACACCGTCGACATCGCCCTTGGTCATGTTGACCGCATAGCGAGCGAGAAGTTGCGAGATCTCCATGATCTCGTCAGTTGTTGACATAAATCTTTCCGCCCTTCATGACGAAGCCGACTCGCTGGGTAACCGTGATGTCCTCCAACGGATCTCCGGGTACCGCAATGATGTCGGCGAGTAGACCTTCGGCCAGACGGCCACGGTCGGTGACGTTGATGAGATCTGCGGCGACGGTGGTGGCCGCCCGCAACACCGCGATATTGCTCATGCCGCGAGAGACGAGGGCAACCAGTTCGTCTGCATTCTTTCCGTGCGGGATTGCCGGCGCATCGGTGCCTACGGCGATCTTCACACCGGCGTCGTATGCCGCCTTGACCGAAAGTCGTGCACGCGGGAACATTTCGGCCGCCTTGGCCTGTAGCTCCGGCGCGGCCTTGGAGGTATCCATGGCGTCGGCCAAGCGCGTGGTCGGCACCAGGAAGGTGCCGTGCTCGACCATCATTGCGATGGCCTCGTCGTCGACCAGGAAGCCGTGCTCGATGCAGTCGATGCCGGCTTCGATTGCCGCCTTCACTGCTTCTGCGCCGTGCGTGTGCGACGCGACACGCAGACCGCGTCGGTGCGCCTCGTCCACGATCGCACGCAGTTCTTCGTTGGAATAGTGTTGCGCACCAGGTAGTCCGGTGTGTGACATGACTCCACCCGAAACGCAGACCTTGATCAACTGAGCGCCGTGCTTGATCTGGTAGCGAACAGCCTTACGGCACTCGTCGACACCGTTGGCGATGCCCTCTTCGATAGTCAGGTCCAACACGCCGGGAGCAAACGCCGCGAACATCGTCGGATCGAGGTGGCCACCAGTGGGAGTGATCGCGTGGCCGGCCGGGATGATTCGCGGTCCGTCGACCCAACCCGCATCGATTGCCTTGCCGAGAGCCACGTCGAGCAGGTAGCCACCGGTTTTCACGAACAGTCCCAGGTTGCGAACAGTGGTGAAACCCGCGCGCAGAGTGCGACGTGAGTTGCCGACGGCACGCAGCATCCGGAGCGGCGGATCATCCTGAACCGTTGAGTAGACCGGCTTTTCGCCGCGTCCACCCATCAGCAGGTTTACCTCCATGTCCATGAGTCCGGGAAGAAGAATCTGGTCGCCGAGGTCGACGATTTCGCCTTCGGGTGTTCCGCCGATTCCGACGATCTTGCCTTCGTCGACCTTGATGACGGCCGGCCGGACGATCTCGCCGCTGTCGACGTCGAGCATTCCCGCTGCTTTGAGTGTGATCATGTTCAGTCCCTTTGAGATCAGAAGATCAGAAGATCAGACGATCGGTAGATCGGGTCAGACGACGGGTTCGACGGTGACGGCTACGTAGGCTGCGCCGCTGTCGGGGACGCGGGGTTGTTTCCAGACTTCGATGGGGAAGGTGACCATGACGAAGGATTGCATGAGGTGTACGAGTGCTCGTGCGTCGTCGGGTAGGTCGTCGAGGGGGAATTTGTCGCAGTAGGTGATGGCGTCTTCGAGTCGGTTGAAGGCGGCGTCGTAGAAGTCTTGCATTTCGGGCATGGTGGAGGCGAGGCGTTTTGCGTAGCGTTCGCCTTCGGTGGGGAGGATCCAGTCGGCGAAGCGTTCGAGGTCGGCGAAGTCAGTTGGTAGTGGCATCGCGGTGCTCCTTGACGTGTGTTCGTGCGGTGTGGTGAAGGTGGCGGATGAGGAGTTCTTGGTCGCAGAGGGGGAATTCGGTGACGGTGCGGGTGGCCATCATTGTTTGTGAGGCTTCGAGGGTGTTCGCGTCTTGGAGTGCGTATTCCTTGAAGGTGACTGCGGCGAGTTCGTGTGCGAGTCGTTCGCGGGTGTTCTTGGGGGGTACGAAGTAGAGGCTGGCTTCGAAGATGTGTTTGTCGACTGCGGTGGGCCAGTAGTGGTAGGTGAGGTACCAGCCTGGTGCCCAGATGAGGAGCATGAAGTTGGGGAAGATGGTGAAGCTGTCTTCGCCCCAGGCTGCGTGGCGTGCGGGGTTGAGCGTGGGGGGTAGGGGGTCGAGGCCTTCGATGTCGGGGCGGTCCCAGGGGCCGAAGAGTCCGCTGCGCAGTGCGCGTTCGATGGGCTTGACCATGTTGAGGTCTTTCGGCGGTGCCATTCCGCCCCATGAGGAGATGAGGGAGTGGGGTCCGTCGAGTTCGTAGTGGAGTGCTTCGAAGCCGGTGGCGGCGAGTTTGTCTGCTTCGGCCTTGGTTGCCTGCTTCTGGTGCAGGATGGGGGCGTGGTAGAACTCGGCGAATGCGTCGATGAAGAGTTTCCAGTTGCTGCCGATTTCGGCGCGGTAGCTGTAGACCTCGGTCATTTCGTGGAAGGGGTAGCCTTCGACGCCCTTGAGCATGGGGCCGAGGTATTCCTCGAGGCTTTGCTGGGGGTTGAGGTTGACGAAGATGAAGCCTTGCCAGGTTTCGCAGGTGACTTCGACGAGTCCGTAGTCCTGCTTGTCGACGTCGAAGAATTCGCCTTCTTGTTGGATGAAGGAGAGTTTGCCGTCGAGGTCGTAGCGCCAGGCGTGGTATTTGCAGGTGAACTGGCGGCAGGTGCCTGAGGTTTCGTCGCCGGGGATTTCGTTCCATACCAGCTTGTTTCCGCGGTGGCGGCAGACGTTGTGGAATGCGCGGATGGTTCCGTCGGCGCCTTTGACGATGATCAGGGAGGTGTTGACGGCGGCGAGTTCTTTGGTGAAGTAGCTGCCGGTGCGGGGGACTCGTTCGACGCGTCCGACGTTGAGCCAGGTGCGTTTGAAGATTGCTTCGCGTTCGGCTTCGTAGTGTTCGGGGTCGATGGAGTCGGTGTAGTCGACGGGTGCGGTGCCGAGGTGGGGATACTGTTCGGTCCAGCTTCCCGCGGCCGGTTTGGCGAAGTGTGGCACGGTCTACTCGCTTTCGTGGTCTGGCTCGATGCCAAATGAGTTGAAGGCCATGGCCATCAGGCCATAGCAGCCGACGGTGAAGACAAAATCCATCAGCTGTCGTTTGTCGAAGTACTCGCTGAGTGCAGCCCAGGTCTCGTCGGAGACGATCGAATCGACTTCGAGCTCTTCGACGGCGCGCAACACCGTGATGTCGGGTTCGACGAGGGCTTCGCCGCGCATCGCCGATTCGATCTCGGTCGGCGTCAGGCCTGCTTCCTCCTGGGCGATGATGATGTGGTGGGTCTTCTCGTAAGCGCAGTTTCGGCGCGTTGCAACCCTCAGGATGGCGAGTTCGCGCAGGCGCGGCGGAAGGCTGTTGCGGTACAGCATTCGCGTGCTGAAGATGAGGAAGTCCCTGGTCAGTTCAGGGTGATTCACCAGAGTGGACAGAGCCGGTCCGGCACCTTCCGGGTTCTGCCGCTCACGGGGCAGCATTCCGCGCAACGACATTCGGACCTGGTCGTCCCAATCTGCTTCGGGTAACGGAGATAGCCGCATCAGATGTTCGTTTCCTTTGCTGTCATCGAAAGGCGCAATATTTTCGATCTCATCTTTGAGAATCACATTCTCTTTAACTGAGCGCAATATTTCCACAGTCCTCACCCGTCGTCAACGTCGGCCGGGTTCGGTCGGTCTACACACAAAAAACACGCGGTGTTCGACAGACGAACACCGCGTGAGATTCAGGGTCTGCTCGACCCGTTAGAGGTCGACATCACCCACGGCGACTCGGCATCTCGAATCCTGACAGGATCACGGCATTGGTCTCGGCAGCACTCTCGCGCAACACCTTTGCCTCCTGGTACTCGTCGGACTCGTACCAAGTGCGGGCCGCCTCGACCGATGCGAACTCGAGGACGACTGTCCGGTCGCCGTGCCAATCGCCCTCGAGTACGCGAGGTGTCGTCTCGACCGACAGAACTGTGGCGCCGCCCTTTGCCAGTGAGGGCGCAGATGCCCGGCCATAGGCATTCATGCCGGCTTCGTCCTTGACGGCTTCGGTCAAGATGACATATCCCTTGGGCATTACGTACTCCTGGTAGTCGTGATTGATGGTTGAAAGTGAAGTCAGGTCAGGGTGATTGCGCGCTCGGGGCAATTCGAGACAGCGTCACGAACTGCACCTTCCGAGTCTGTCGGAACCTCGTCGGCAATCGCCTCGGCGTAACCGTCGTCGGTGAGAGTAAAGACCTCAGGGGCGATCGTGAGGCAGACGCCGTGCCCCTTGCATCCGTCCGGGTCGACAGTGACCTTCATCAGGCGCCCTCCTCGGCGAGGGTGTACTCGAGATTCAAGTTGGTGAGACCGCGGAGGATGAACGTCGGGACATACTGGAATTTACGGTTATCCGCCGTTCCGTGAATACTCTCCGAAATTCGGATGTCCGTGGTGCGGTCCAGAAGGCGCTCGAGGCAAATCCGGGCTTCCGTACGAGCGAGTGGGGCGCCGGGGCAGCTGTGAATGCCACGGCCGAAGGCGATATGTGTGCGGGAATTGGGTCGATCGATGTCGAACGTCGCAGCATCCGGGAACTGGCGCGGATCGCGATTGGCAGCGCCGTTGACCAGCATTACCGTGGTGCCTGCCGGGATATCTACTCCGCCAATGGTTGTGGGAACCCGAGAGAGCCGGAAATCGCCTTTGATCGGGCTTTCGATCCGCAGTGTCTCTTCGATGAAGTTGGGAATGCGGTCGCGTTCCTTGCGTAGAAGTGCTTGGAGCTCCGGCTCTTCGGCAAGAATCTTGAGTGCGGAGCTGAGCAGGCGGACCGTGGTTTCCTGGCCGGCCGAAAAGAGGTTGGCAGCAACATGTACGACGTCTGCGACATCGGGGGTCGAGCCGTCCGGGAACGTTGCGGTGGCCAATCCGGTCATGACATCGTCACGTGGTTCACGGCGACGATCCTCGACGTAGGCGGTGAACTGCGCGTACATGAATTCCATCGGAGTGTGTGCCATCGTGTCGTCGCCGGTGCTTCCGACACCGCCGCCCCCACCGCCGTGCGGTTGTCCGAGATTCCGAACAAAATCGTTGCGATCGTCCTCGGGAACACCGAGCAGATCGGCGATGGCCAGCAACGCATACGGGAGGGCGAACTCGCTGATGAATTCACCTTCGCCGCCCTCGAGTGCCTTGTCCAGCAACTGGTCTGCGAGCGTCCACATCCAGTCCTCGTTCTCCTTGAGGCGCTTGGGGGTGATCAATCGCATGAGCAGCGCGCGGTGATCGGTGTGCATCGGGGGATCGAGTGTCGGTAGCTGATCGTTCATCGGGAGCTTGTGTCGGTGCAGTTCGATCAATTCCGAGACGTCGTCGCCTTCGAGTGGGACCGGGAAACCTGGGAACGGACCGGTAACCGACGTGCACGACGAGAATGTCACGCTGTCCTGCAGCACCTCCACGGCTTCCTCGTACCCCGTCACCATGACTACGTCGTGGTGCGGTTCGCGCTTGACGGGGCATTGACCGCGCATCGCCTCGAAGTACGGATACGGGTCCACGACAAGATCGTCGTCTTTGAAAAAGTTCTTGGTCTCGAAGTCGGTCATGGCTACACCGTTTCCCGCGACATCGCTCGCGCGTATGTCTCGATTCTTGAGGCGAGGGGCTGCTCACCTGAGTCAGTGGGTCATTTCGAACAGTGGGACATTTTCAGAAGGATGGTTCGGTGAGACGGTTCAGGACCGCGTCGCCGCCGTCTACGACCCTGGGCTGATGCCAGATTTCGACGCACATCGCGACCATGATGACGGAGTGCACCAGGCGGAGCAGATTGCGCGCGTCGTCGGGGAGATCGTCGAGCGGAAACTTGTCGCAGTAGGCAAGAGCGTCTTGAAGGACGGGGAAACCGGCGTCGTAGAACGCCTGCATCGTTGCCATGCTGCTCGTCATCCGCATATTCCAGCGTTCAGCCTCCGTTTCGAGACTCCACACGGCGGCAAAACCCTCGAGTTCCGAGAATTGCTGAGGAAGAAGAGGATTGATGTTCGTCATGCATTCACCCCGGAGCCTTGGTAATTCGCGACCCAGTCGGCAACGGACTTGTGGAAATGCCGGACGAGGAGTTCCTGGTCGTTGAGTGGGAAGTCGCTCGAGTCGCCCAGAGCGTCGAGACCCTGTTGAGTTCCGACGAGGGTGCCGGCGTCCTGCAGAGCGAACTCCTTGAACATGACGACGGCGCATTCCTGTGCAGCGCGGTCGCTGGCGGTTTTGGCCGGTGGGAAGAAGAGCGTGCCCTCGAACCGGTGCGTGTTATGCGACGTAGGCCAGTAGCGGTAGACGAGGTACCACCCGCTCGCCCAGATCAGGATCTCCAGGTTGGGGAAGATCTGGAAGTTGTCGGCCGCCCAGGCCTTGATGCGTCCAGGGTTGGTTCCGGACAGCTCGCCCCCGAGATCGGGTTCGTTCCACGGGCCGAACAAGCCGCTGCGCGTTTCCATTTCGATCGGATACTGGAAATTGGCCGGCCACAGTCGACGCGGAACGCTGGACGTGGACACCATTCGATGGGGCCCGTCGAGTTGATAGTGCGGCGCCTCGAAACCCTTCATCATCTGGGGCCTGGCGTCGGGGGTTGCTTCCTGGGTATGCAGCGACGGGACGTGGTAGTACTCCTGGAATGCGTCCAGGAAGACCTTCCAGTTGCAGTCGATGTCGGCGCTGAAATCGTAGCGCTCGGGCATCTCCTCGAACGGATACCCCGCCAGATCGGTGATCATCGAACCGAGGAATTCGGTAAGAGTGGTGGGCGGTTCCTTGGCGAGATTGACGAAGATGAACCCGGCCCAGACATCGCAGTGGACCGGGACCAGTCCGTAATCGGCCTTGTCCAAGTCGAAGAACTCGCCCTCCTGCTGCACAAACGTCAGTGACCCGTCGAGCGAGTAACGCCACGCGTGGTACTTGCAGGTGAAGGCGCGGCACGAGCCGCTGGTCTCCGCACTGGGAATGTCGTTCCACACCAACTTGTTTCCGCGGTGACGGCAGATGTTGTGGAAGGCGCGAACCTGCCCCTCCAGATCGCGCACGATGATGAGCGAGGTATTGGCGACCTCGATTTCCTTGGTGAAATAGCGACCTTTGTCAGCGACGTCCTCGACGCGCCCGACATTGAGCCACGCCTGCTTGAACACTGCTTCGCGTTCGGCTTCGTAGAATTCGGGCGAAATGCAGTCCTGATAGGACACCGGCCCGGTTCCGACGTCCGGATAGTGCTGGGTCCAGCTTCCTTCGGCAGGTTTGGGAAAGAGTGCCATGCGGATGTCCTTCTATAGTGGCGGCGCTTCCGATGCTTCCCAGCGCGCCGTCAATTGTCAAGAATTGCATTCTGTTACAAGAGTATTCGTATCCTAGGCAGTGATGCCAAGACTTTGTCCGTAATTGTGCATTGTGGTGCAACATATTTCGATATCTCGGGCAGTGCGGGCGAAAATGAAAAGACCGCAACGCCCGGCATGCGTGAAGCTATGCATGCCGGACGCTACGGTCTGTACAGTTTTCTTGCTTCCCAACCACTCTCGTGGGAATCCGTGCCTAAATGATCAGCAGGTCAGACGACGGGTTCGACGGTGACGGCTACGTAGGCTGCGCCGCTGTCGGGGACGCGGGGTTGTTTCCAGACTTCGATGGGGAAGGTGACCATGACGAAGGATTGCATGAGGTGTACGAGTGCTCGTGCGTCGTCGGGTAGGTCGTCGAGGGGGAATTTGTCGCAGTAGGTGATGGCGTCTTCGAGTCGGTTGAAGGCGGCGTCGTAGAAGTCTTGCATTTCGGGCATGGTGGAGGCGAGGCGTTTTGCGTAGCGTTCGCCTTCGGTGGGGAGGATCCAGTCGGCGAAGCGTTCGAGGTCGGCGAAGTCAGTTGGTAGTGGCATCGCGGTGCTCCTTGACGTGTGTTCGTGCGGTGTGGTGAAGGTGGCGGATGAGGAGTTCTTGGTCGCAGAGGGGGAATTCGGTGACGGTGCGGGTGGCCATCATTGTTTGTGAGGCTTCGAGGGTGTTCGCGTCTTGGAGTGCGTATTCCTTGAAGGTGACTGCGGCGAGTTCGTGTGCGAGTCGTTCGCGGGTGTTCTTGGGGGGTACGAAGTAGAGGCTGGCTTCGAAGATGTGTTTGTCGACTGCGGTGGGCCAGTAGTGGTAGGTGAGGTACCAGCCTGGTGCCCAGATGAGGAGCATGAAGTTGGGGAAGATGGTGAAGCTGTCTTCGCCCCAGGCTGCGTGGCGTGCGGGGTTGAGCGTGGGGGGTAGGGGGTCGAGGCCTTCGATGTCGGGGCGGTCCCAGGGGCCGAAGAGTCCGCTGCGCAGTGCGCGTTCGATGGGCTTGACCATGTTGAGGTCTTTCGGCGGTGCCATTCCGCCCCATGAGGAGATGAGGGAGTGGGGTCCGTCGAGTTCGTAGTGGAGTGCTTCGAAGCCGGTGGCGGCGAGTTTGTCTGCTTCGGCCTTGGTTGCCTGCTTCTGGTGCAGGATGGGGGCGTGGTAGAACTCGGCGAATGCGTCGATGAAGAGTTTCCAGTTGCTGCCGATTTCGGCGCGGTAGCTGTAGACCTCGGTCATTTCGTGGAAGGGGTAGCCTTCGACGCCCTTGAGCATGGGGCCGAGGTATTCCTCGAGGCTTTGCTGGGGGTTGAGGTTGACGAAGATGAAGCCTTGCCAGGTTTCGCAGGTGACTTCGACGAGTCCGTAGTCCTGCTTGTCGACGTCGAAGAATTCGCCTTCTTGTTGGATGAAGGAGAGTTTGCCGTCGAGGTCGTAGCGCCAGGCGTGGTATTTGCAGGTGAACTGGCGGCAGGTGCCTGAGGTTTCGTCGCCGGGGATTTCGTTCCATACCAGCTTGTTTCCGCGGTGGCGGCAGACGTTGTGGAATGCGCGGATGGTTCCGTCGGCGCCTTTGACGATGATCAGGGAGGTGTTGACGGCGGCGAGTTCTTTGGTGAAGTAGCTGCCGGTGCGGGGGACTCGTTCGACGCGTCCGACGTTGAGCCAGGTGCGTTTGAAGATTGCTTCGCGTTCGGCTTCGTAGTGTTCGGGGTCGATGGAGTCGGTGTAGTCGACGGGTGCGGTGCCGAGGTGGGGATACTGTTCGGTCCAGCTTCCCGCGGCCGGTTTGGCGAAGTGTGGCACGGTCTACCTCTCGTTCTCATGTTCGTGTTCCGCCGCGATGCCGAAGCGTGATTTGGCTGTGCGCTGCGGCTGGTTCGGCTGGTACAGATTTCTGAAGGATGCACTCTCTCGAATGAGAATGCGATTCTCAACAACGAAATTCAGACTGCCATACGCGAATGTCGGTAGTCAACCGCTATCGCCGGAGTTTGGAGAAATCCCAGCTCACGATGTTCTCGGGAACGAGTTGGAGCCAGCCGTGCCGGCCGTCGTAACTGAAGTTCCCGTCCTTGCCGATGTACTTGTCGGCAAACAGGCGCTCGGGGGTGATCAAGGCGTCGTCCGGTTCCCCGTGGCGAGGTATTTCGCCTACTTGTCGCACCTTTCCCTCCAGCTCAACGCCGCGTAAGCCGAGGAAGTCCGTATCTCCCTCGTCGACGATGACGCTTACCCGGGGATCGAGTTCGAGATCGGTCCACCGTCTGCTCCGGGTGAGTGAATTGAGCCAGATCGAGGTTCCGTCCCAGACGAACCACAGGGCGCTGACGTGCGGTCTTCCGCTCTGTCCGACGGTCGCCACTCGGCAGATCGGCTGCGCGGAGAGGAACGAATGGCGTTCCTCCTCTGTCATGGCGATGGCGGTTCCACGACGCTGTCCTGACATTTTTCCTCCTGCGAATAGTCAAAGAGAGCTTGATTCTCTAGTATGGAGAATATAATTTCCTAGGAAGTCGTCAATTTGGACGATCCACCGACGAGTACCTGTCGGCTCGGCCTGATTTCTTCGCGTCGACACTTGACGCCCACAGGTTCGGCCCTGCTCGGCGATCGACCTATCGAAAAGGGAGGTTCACCATGACCGCACCAATACCTTTGCGGCCGGGAGGCCAGCTCGCCAGTTCCGTGTGCACCACGCGGGTGATCGTCGTCCGCGCACCTGCAGCCGGAAACCCGGTAATCGCCTGTGGGGGTAGCCCAATGGTTCCCGCTGCGCCGGGGCAGGCGGCCGCCTCAACAGTCACCGACGCGGTCACGCTCATCGGGAAACGCTATGTAGACGCCGATCAGAGCCTCGAAGTGCTGTGCACGTCGTCCGGAGTAGGTGAACTGAGCTGCGACGGCGTTGCCATGACCCTCAAGGCTGCCAACGCGCTCCCCGCCTCCGATTGAACACGTAGACAGCAACGAAAGTCGGTGCGGGAGTTCGGGTAACCGGGCGCCGCACCGACGAGCCTTCAGGTGATGCACAGCAGAGGAGTCGATTGTGTCCGGCGGTATGAATTTCGAACTGACCGAGGATCAGGAATTGATCCGCAAGTCGGTCGCTGAACTGGTGAAGAAGTTCGACGATCAGTACTGGATGGAGAAGGACCGGGCGCACGAGTTCCCCGTCGAGTTCTACAACGCCATCGCCGAGGGCGGTTGGCTGGGAATGACCATCCCCGAGGAATACGGCGGTCACGGGCTCGGAATCACCGAAGCCACAATACTTCTCGAAGAGGTGGCCAGGTCCGGCGGCGGCATGAACGCCGCCAGTTCGATTCACCTGTCCATCTTCGGCATGCATCCGGTGGTGGTCCACGGATCCGATGAACTCAAAGCGCGAACACTGCCGCGTATCGCGTCAGGTGACCTGCATGTCTGCTTCGGAGTGACGGAACCTGGGGCCGGTCTGGATACGTCTCGAATCTCGACCTTCGCCAAGCGCGACGGAGACCACTATGTGGTCAACGGGCGTAAGGTGTGGATCTCGAAAGCACTTGAATCCGAGAAGATTCTGCTTCTGACCCGTACCGAGCGTTATGACGACGTCAAGAAGAAAACCGACGGAATGACGTTGTTCCTGACCGATCTGGACCGCAGTTGTGTCGACATCCGGCCGATTGCGAAAATGGGTCGAAACGCCGTCACGTCCAACGAATTGTTCATCGACAATCTTCGGATTCCCGTCGAGGACAGGGTTGGTGAGGAAGGTAAGGGGTTCTCGTACCTCCTCGACGGCCTGAATCCGGAACGCATGCTCATCGCGTCCGAGGCGCTCGGTATCGGCCGGGTGGCACTCGAGAAAGCAGTGAAGTACGCCAACGAGCGTGAGGTATTCGGTCGGCCGATCGGCATGAATCAGGGCATTCAGTTTCCGCTTGCGGACGCGCTTGCCCATCTTGATGCCGCAGAGCTGGTGCTGCGCAAGGCAACCTGGTTGTACGACCAGGGGAATCAGTGTGGTCGCGAAGCCAACACGGCCAAGTATCTGTGTGCCGAAGCAGGTTTTGCAGCTGCGGACCGAGCACTGCAAACTCACGGTGGGATGGGCTATTCCGAGGAATACCACGTCGCCCGCTACTTCCGTGAGGCCCGACTGATGCGGATTGCACCCATCAGTCAGGAAATGATTTTGAACTATCTGGGATCACATACTTTGGGAATGCCGAGGAGCTACTGATGACCGCAACCAATCCGATGTTCGACTTGACGGGACGATCAGCACTGGTCACCGGCGCGGCCGGCGGTATCGGCTCCGCCGTTGCGCGGGCGTTTGCGACGGCTGGAGCGACCGTGCTGGTCACCGACGTCGACGGTGACGCGGCAGCTGCTGTTGCAGAACGTATTACGGCGGCGGGTGGCAAGGCGGACAGTTTTGCGCTCGATGTCAGGGACCGTGCAGCCGCCGACGCCGCGGTGGCACGCGCCGCCGGTTTCACCGAGGGGAAGCTGCACATCCTGGTGAACAATGCCGGCGTGACCGCGCCCGCGATGTTCAAGGATCTTGCGCAGGATTCGTTCCAGCGGATGCTCGACATCCACCTGCTCGGCGCATTCCATTGCTCGCAGGCAGCTTTGCCGTTCCTGGCTACCGACGGGACAGGGCGAATCATCAACGTGACGTCCTCGGCCGGAATCACCGGAACGCTCGGCCAGGTGAACTACTCGGCCGCGAAGGCCGGGATCATCGGCCTGACCAAGTCTCTGGCTCGGGAACTGGCGCGTAAGAACATCCTGGTCAACGCACTTGCCCCATTGGCTGCAACGCCGATGACCGAGACCATTCGCACCGACGAGAAGTTCGCCGCGAACATGATGACGCGAATCCCGTTGCGCCGCTGGGCGGAGCCCGAGGAAATCGCGGGTGCCTTTGTGTTCCTGGCGTCGAATGCTTCTTCCTTCGTCACCGGGCAGGTGCTGCCGGTGGATGGTGGCATGGTGATGTGATGTCGGGTTCGGAGCCTGCCGCGGGCTCCTCTGCTACATCAGGGGGGCCGCTCGCGGGAATTACCGTGGTGACGTTGGAGCAAGCCGTGTCCGCTCCGATGTGTACGCGTACGTTGGCGGATTTCGGCGCCCGCGTGATCAAGGTCGAGAATCCGCAGGGTGGCGATTTTGCGCGAGACTACGACGATGTCGTGAATGGTCTTGCCGCACATTTTGTCTGGGCCAATCGCGGTAAGGAATCAGTCACCTTGAACTTGAAATCCGAGGCCGGGATCGAAACCATGCACAGGCTGTTGGACAAGGCTCACGTGTTGGTGTCGAACTTGGCGCCGGGCGCGATGGCACGACTTCGTCTGTCGGCGAGTGATCTGGCCGAACGGCATCCGGATTTGATCACGGTGGAAATCGACGGCTACGGCGCCGGTGGTCCGCTGTCGCACAAGCGGGCGTACGACCTTCTCGTCCAGGCAGAGTCCGGTGCATGTGCCGTCACCGGACGCCCGGGCGAGCCGGCAAAACCCGGACCGCCCGTCGCCGATATCTCCTCGGGACTGTATGCGGCGCTGTCGATCCTGGCGCTGCTGTGCGGCAAGGGTCGTGGAAACGGCGGCGAACTGTCGTCGGTGTCGGTGAGTCTGTTCGACACCATGACGGAGTTGATGGGCTACCCGCTCACGTACACGAAGTACTCGGGGATCGATCAGCAACCATTGGGGATGAGTTCGCCTGCCGTATCACCGTACGGTTCGTACGGGACCCGAGACGGGCAGACGGTTGTACTCGGCACGACCAACGACCGTGAATGGCAGCGACTTGCCCGCGAGATACTGGAGCGTCCCGACCTGGCGGACGACACGCGGTTTGCCGGCAACTCCGGGAGGGTTCGTCATCGGGAGGTTCTCGACGAGGCCATCGAATCATGGTGTGGTCGACACGATCTCGAGCACATTCAGAAGACTGCCGACGCTGCCGGAATCGGAAACTCTCGCTACAACCTCCCCAGCGAAGTGCTCGAGCACCCACAACTGAGTGCTCGTGACCGCTGGCGGCAGGTCGACACATCTGCCGGCCCGATCGAGGCACTGCTGCCACCGCCGATCATTGCGGGCTTCGAGCCGCCGATGGGGGCGGTACCGGGACTCGGGCAGCACACGGATCGTGTGCTCGCGGACTTCGGTTTCACCGGAGACGACATCGCGGCGTTGCGCGGCGACGGCGCGATCGGACCGGCGTACTGCTGATGGCGCACGAGAAAAACACATCGGTGGCGCCCGGCCCCGTCCTGCTGAGCGACGACCGCGACGGCGTTCGGACACTGACGCTCAACCGCCCGCACCGTAAGAATGCGATCAATCCGGAACTATGGGCAGCACTGCGCGATTCGCTGGTATCCCTCGAGACCAACCGCGATGTTCGGGCGCTGGTCATCGAGGGGGCAGACGGCGCGTTCTGTTCGGGTGCGGATCTGTCGGAAATCGCCGACATCCACCCCATGCACAAGTTGCGCGTCCTCACCGATGTTGCCCTGCTGCTCCACGAACTGCCGATACCGACCGTCGCCAAGGTGTCCGGAGTGGCCGTCGGTGCAGGGTGGAATCTGGCGCTCGGGTGCGACCTGGTGGTGGCCACACCCGAATCGACGTTTTCGCAGATCTTCTCCAAGCGCGGGTTGTCATTGGACCTCGGCGGATCATGGCTGCTGCCAAAACTTGTCGGTCTACAACAGGCCAAACGCCTTGTATTGCTCGCCGAGACCATCGGCGCCGAGGAAGCCGAGGCACTTGGCCTGGTGACCTGGGTTGTGCCGAAATCGGAGATCGACGGATATGCCCGCGACCTGGCACAGCGATTGGCGTCAGGACCACCTATCGCGCTGGCACAGAGTAAATCGTTGTTGAACGAAGGCGCCGACCGCACGATGCGGGATGCGCTCGCCAACGAGGCACGCGCGCAGGCAATGAATTTCGGTACCTCCGACGCACCGGAGGCGTACGCCGCATTCGCGGAGAAACGTGAACCACGATTTGCCGGCCGCTGGGCCGTGCCGCGAATCGGTAGTTGAACAGAATCAGTTCGGAGAGTGGAGAGACATGCGTGAAGTTGTAATCGCCGAAGCAGTTCGGACTCCGGTGGGGAAGCGCAACGGCGGGTTGTCGAGCGTACATCCGGCGGACTTGTCCGCAGTGGTCCTCGCCGCCCTGGCCGAGCGCACCGGAATTGATCCTGGGATCGTCGACGACGTGATCTGGGGTTGCGTCTCCCAGGTCGGTGACCAGTCGAGCAATATCGGCCGCTACTCGGTACTCGCAGCCGGATGGCCCGAGTCCATCCCGGGTACGACGGTCAACCGGGCGTGCGGTTCGAGCCAGCAGGCACTTGATTTTGCGGTGCAGGCCGTCATGTCGGGTCAGCAGGATGTTGTTGTCGCGGGCGGCGTCGAAGTCATGAGTCGGGTTCCGCTGGGCGCCGCCAAGGCGTCCGGGCAGCCGTATGGCCCCAAAGTCTTCGAACGCTACGACAATTTCTCGTTCAATCAGGGATTGTCGGCTGAGGCCATCGCACAGAAGTGGGCTCTCACGCGTACACATCTCGACGAGTTCTCCGCCCTCTCACACGAGCGTGCCGCCGCGGCCCAGGACGACGGCGCTTTCGAGAGCCAGATCGTCTCGGTGACAACCGATTCCGGAGTCGTCTCGGCTGACGAAGGTATTCGCCGCGGAACCTCGGTGGAGACTCTCGCGAAGTTGAAGCCCGCATTCGCAGATGACGGAGTCATTCACGCGGGCAACTCGTCGCAGATTTCCGACGGCGCCGCAGCACTGTTGGTGACGACGCCGGAGCGGGCACGTCAGCTCGGACTGACGCCGATTGTTCGCTACTGCGCAGGCGCTGTGACCGGTTCCGATCCGGTGCTCATGCTCACCGGTCCGATTCCGGCGACGGACAAGGTCTTGAAGAAGGCTCGAGTCGACCTGAACGAGGTCGGAGTGTTCGAGGTCAACGAAGCCTTCGCGTCGGTGCCACTGGCGTGGCTTGCGGAAACCGGTGCGGATCCGGCATTGGTCAACCCCCTCGGCGGCGCGATCGCGCTCGGACATCCGCTCGGTGGTTCCGGAGCGGTTCTGATGACTCGAATGATTCATCACATGCGCTACAACGGAATTCAGTACGGATTGCAAACAATGTGTGAGGGTGGCGGCACCGCGAACGCCACGCTCGTCGAACTGGCTGTGTGAGGAAGATACAAAATGCGCAGAGAAGTGTTCACTCCCGATCACGAGTCATTCCGTAAGCTCGCTCGCGATTTCATCGAGAAGCACGTTGTCCCCGAGTACCCGTCGTGGGAAAAGGCCGGCCAGATGCCGCGGGCAACTTTCGAACAACTCGGCTCGTTGGGGCTGCTCGGTACCGCAATCCCCGAGGAGTACGGGGGAGCAGGGATGCCCGACTATCGGTACAACGTCATCTTGCAGGAGGAGTCGGCGCGCGCGCTGGTCACGTTGAGCACGGTCCGCACACAACTCGATGTGATCCTTCCGTATTTCCTTGCCTACGCTAACGAGGAACAGCGATCACGTTGGTTCCCCGGGTTGGCGGCAGGAACACTTCTCTCGGCGATCGCGATGACCGAACCGGGTACCGGTTCAGATCTTGCGGGCGTACGCACCACTGCGGTGCGCGACGGGGACGAGTACGTGATCAACGGTGCCAAGACATTCATCACCGGCGGCTTGCTCGCTGATCTCGTGATCGTTGTCGCGCGCACGTCGACGGATCCGGAGAATCGACGCGCCGGTCTTTCACTGCTGGTCGTGGAGGATGGAATGCCCGGGTTCACCCGCGGGCGTGTCCTCGACAAGATGGGCTGCAAGGTTCAGGACACAGTCGAGTTGTCGTTCGACAATGTGCGAGTGCCTGCTGCGAACAGATTGGGCGACGAAGGCGCCGCGTTCGGCTACCTCGGTCGCAATCTTCCGCAGGAGCGGATGACTGTTGCTGTCGGTTCGGTGGCTCAGGCTCGGGCCGCGGTGACGGCAACTATCGAGTACGTCAAGGAGCGCAAGGCTTTCGGGACACCGGTTGCGTCGTTCCAGAATACGAAGTTCGAATTGGCGGCTATGTCGGCGGAGATCGAGGCCGGGCAGACGATGATCGATCGGGCGGTTCTCGATCTGGTCGACGGCGAGTTGTCGGGTGCTGATGCAGCACGGGTCAAGTTGTTCTGCACCGAAATGCAAGCGCGCGTGGTCGACCGATGCCTTCAGCTTTTCGGTGGTTACGGCTACATGATGGAGTATCCGATCGCGAGGCTGTACACAGATGCCCGGGTGGCACGTATTTATGCAGGTACGAGCGAGGTTATGAAGGTGATAATCGCGAAGTCCCTCGGGTTGTAAGCGATTTAGGGGTCTTTGCGCGCGCGGCGACCGAAAAGCGGCACATTAGCTGTGTCCTGTTGCACAACTTCATCTTTGATGAGACGCTTGTCACAGAGCTGAAAACAACCTACTGTGTGTTCAGTAGGTTGCTTTGAGCAGAGGAGTTCGATGACCGCGCAGCGCCCGTATGCCACTCTTTTAGCAAAGGGCGAAGACCGGAAACAGCTCATCCTTTCCGCTGCTCAGCGACTACTTGCACTAAACGGGTGGCGCAGTACGACGCTTGCGCAGATCGCCGGTGAAGCCGGTGTGACGTCGGCTGGACTTTTGCACCACTTCGAGTCCAAAGAACAGTTACTGCATGCCGTGCTCGACGCGCGGGATGCAGATGACGATGCTCATGCTGATCGAACTGGCGATGTCATAGAACAGCTCGAGCAAGTGGGTGCGCGGTTCGAACGCTCGCCTCACTTGATCGGGATGTACTCGGTGCTTCTGATCGAGAGTTTGGATCCGGAAGCCCCGTTGCATGGTCGCCTGCTCGCTCGGCAGCGTGCGGCAATCGACACGATTGCCGCAGGTATTCTGCGCGGTCAACGCGCAGGAAAATACCGCAATGATATTGACCCGGCCGTCAAGGCCGTAGAGATTGTCGCGTTTCTCAACGGAATGGAGACCTCATGGCTGCTCGATCGTTCGATTCCACTGACCGAAATCTTCAAGGACTACACGCAATCGCTGACTCGACAGCTCGCGCTCGCCGGCACAGCCTGAGGTACCGTCTGGCAGTCCTCGCGCCCAGCGTTGTCGACGTGGTGCGCCATGCCGGCGGGTGGATGTTCGACCAGGTAATGGCTGGCTGGGACGTCACGGTTATCGTCGAAAAGCACGAGAACACCCGGCCGTTGCAGATTCTCGGGGCAACCACGTTGGATTTGGACTCCGTGATGGCCGCGCCCAACGGGCCGCGCCCGCAAGCGATTGCTCTGGCAGGTGATCTGTTCGAGTCCAATGCGATGGTGCGTGAAGGATTGCTCGATACCCTCGATCGCGGCATTATCGACGTCACGTTGTGGGGTGACACGGTCCCGAGCGATCTTGCTCATCACTTCGGGCCGAGCTCGCACCAGTTAAGCCGCGCTGCAATGGTTTTCAAGTCCCACGCCCTCGCTGCCGCATCCAGCTCGCCCGATCCCGTCGGCGCGACCGAAATGTTTCGTGGGGTCAGTCTGTTCGGCAAGTGTCCGGCAGACGGAGTGAACCTCGTGTCAGTCGGTTAGTGAACCACTTCCCGCGCACAGTCCGGTGCGGGAAGGATCGAGAAGCCGCATGCTCCGGCTGTTGATACGCGTGAACGTGTATCAACAGGCGGAGCATTGTTGTGGAAAGCATTGGTCGCGTGTTGTTTTGCGGGGATCGCGAGATTTCCTTGCATTCCGCGCATCCGGGTGAGAATATTCTTCTCATGCCAAAGAATCTTGTTCTGGGTGTTTCGGGCGCACGGGTGTCACAGGCGCCGCGGATCGAGGTGATCGAGGAATGAAGGCCGAGGATCTTTTCCATCTCGGGATCGTCACCGAAACGTTCGAGCAGACCAGGGACGAACTGTCGTCGCTGTTCGGGTACGAATGGGGCCCTGAGGTCGGTGGCCCGATCAACGTCACATTGCCGAGCGGCGATACCACCGTTGATCTGCGATGTGCGTATTCGGTGACCGCGCCGCGCGTGGAAATCGTTCGCGCCGTTCCGCAGTCGACTCTGTGGGATGCAAGTAGAGGGCAAGGCATTCATCATGTCGGGTACTGGTCCGACGACGTCGCGGCAGATTCTGCAGAGCTGGCGCGTCACGGATACGTCACCGAGGCAACACGTCTCGGGTCTGATGGCATACCGTTCTTCTCGTTCCAGCGTAGTCCTTGGGGATTTCGGATCGAACTCGTGAGCAGAACCGCGAAGACCGGCCTCGAACAGTGCTGGGCGACACCGGTCGTGCGGGAAGCGGAAGTTGGTGCGAAGTCATGACTACTGTCGGAATTGTGACCGGCGCGGGACGTGGCATGGGTTTTGCCTGCGCGCGGCGTCTGACCGACTCGGTGGAACGTTTGTTGCTGGTCGACATGGATCCGGAAACCGTGGCGGCGGCAGCAGCTGAACTTTCCGGGACCGGCCGCGCCGTCGTAGAACCGTTTGTTCTCGATGTCACGGACCCTGCTGGCCTTGCTCGTCTAGTCGATCGAGTGAGTGAACTCGGAACCTTGCGGTCGGTCGCACATGTCGCCGGAATCTCGCCGACCATGGCCGACTGGCGCAGAATCTTTTCTGTCGATCTTGTGGGTACCGCCTTGCTCGCGCAAGCGTTGCGCCCGCTCGCCACGGCTGGCACGGCAATGGTGTGTTTTGCATCCATGGCGCCGACACTGGCGTCGCTCGAGCCGGACGCTGCCACCGCTGCAGCACTGGAAGATCCTCTGCGAGATAACTTTCTGGACGAGATCTACGAAGCGGTCGGGTCCGCGATCGAACACACCGGCGCCGCGTATGCATGGGCGAAATACGGTGTTCAGCGTTTCGTGAAACACGAGGCCGTGCGATTGGGAGCCGTCGGCGCACGGGTCTGCTCGCTGTCACCCGGATTGATCGACACCCCTCAAGGCCGACAAGAAGCCGAGAACAACGCGCATCTGAGTGCGCTGGTCACACAGACGCCTCTTGCCCGGACCGGTACTGCTGGCGAAGTAGCAGCAGTCGTGTCGTTCCTGCTCTCGGATGGCGCCAGCTTCCTCAACGGAACAGATATTCTCGTCGACGGTGGAATCTGCGCCGCGGTGCATACCAGCGGCGGACTGAGTGCGGCTCGTTCGTGACGGGGTATCTTCTTCCGATGGACATGAGTGGTTCGACCACCGAGCCGACACAAGATCTGGCAACCCGAATTGCTGCGCGGGCCTTGGCAGATCGAGGCGCTGTGTATGCCAGCGAGGTTCGCCGATTGCTTGACGCCGCGTTGGTGGTCATCAGGTCACTGGGAACGAACTCCCGCCCTCGCGTCGCGGATATCGTGGCACAAGCGGGACTGTCCAACGATGTCTTCTATCGGCACTTCAAGTCGAAAGATGCACTGGTTTCGGCAATCTTGGAGGATGGCTCCGAGCGATTGACAACGTATGTTGCGCATCAGATGGACAAGGAGAACACCCCAGAGGGGAAGATTCGGCGGTGGGTCGAAGGTGTCCTGTCCCAGGCCGACGAAGATTCGGCGGCCACCACCCGAGCGGTGCTCTGGAATGCGGGTGGGACGGGCGTCGGCGCAGTTTCGGGGCCACCGTCGGCGAGCGGTCCACTGGCGACCCTGCTGCGTGGTCCCCTTGCGGAACTGGGCAGCGCAGCACCGGAGTTCGATGCCACATTGGCGGCACACGCGACAGTCGGAAAGCTTTCCGACTACCTCTGGCAGCGGATTCAGCCTACCGATTCGGATATCGACCGGATCACCGAATTCTGTTTACGCACAATAACGCCCGCCTAGTCGATCTCAATCAGGTCTGAGACTTCGAAGAAACAGTGCTACCGCGGACTGAACATGCCGTTCTTGATCTGCGGGGTCATGCACAATTCCGAACGAGGCCAGGCGGGCCGGACCGCCGGACGCCATGCCGAGAAAGAGTTCGGCGAGTACGTCCGGTTCCTCGGCGACGATCTCGCCGGCCTCGGCATGCCGCACGAGTAGATCTGTGACCAACTGTTTGCGCGGCCAGAATCCCGTGCCGTGAGTTCGACGAGCGATGTCCGGAAAGCGCTCAGCGTAGGTGATCGCGATCTGTTCGAGTTTGATCATGGACGGGTTCAGGGCGCGGCTCAGTGCCGTCCTCGCGATGGTGGTCAACGCGACTTCCAGATTGTCGAGATCAGGTGCAGGTGGTTCTGGCACAGGCCAATCCGTGCGTTGGACGGCCCAGCCGAGAACCGAGCGGAAGACTGCTTCCTTGGTGGGGAATCGTGTGTACAGCGTCGGTTTGGTAGTGCCGGCCGCGGCAGCGATGGCATTCATCGACGTCCCCTCGTATCCATGCTCGAGGAACATGGCGAGGGCGCCTTCACGTATGGCGTGATCCAGTGCGGTGGCTTGCTCGAGAGTGGGGCGCCCCCCGCGGCTTCGGCGTGCTCCGGCTGCGCCCGGTTCGGACCTGTGCGACGTCATGAACATCAGTGTGCCAGTCGAACTCAGCTATAGACAGAAAACTAAACCCATGGGTAAAGTTAATTCCGGGGGGCAACATCGACTGGAGGCACAATGTCAGGGACGACCACACAGCGAGATGAGATTGTCGAGCGACTCGACGCGCGATTCCAGGAACTGCGTCAGCAGGTACCGGTACTGAAGCAGCGGGCAGACGACGAGGGGATCACCGAAATCGCACGGCGTGAGGACATGATTCCTCTGCTGTTTCCGCATACCACGTACAAGAGCTACCCGGAATCGTTGATCGCTAAAGGTCAATGGGCGCAGCTTAATCGGTGGCTTGATTCGCTTTCGGCGCATCGCGTCGAGGGAGTGGACGTGTCGGACGTCGTCGACGTCGACGGGTATATCGATGCCCTCGAAGCTGTCGGGCACCTGGTGTCGAGTTCGAGTGGAACGAGCGGGAAGAGTTCCTTCCTCAACAAGTCCGTACAGGATCGCGAAGTGTCCATGCAGAACATGCTGGACTGCCTGACGGACTTGGGGATTCATCGCGACAACTCGTGGCACGTTATCCCGGTCGGGCCGGAAACGGGTCTGAGTGGACACAACGCCCTGCGTGATCTCATCTACAAGGAGTACGGCCGACCGGACGGAATCGAGCGGCCGTCGGGCGCGGAGGCAAGCGGTCACTATGCGTATATGGCGCGTCTGTCCGCCATGCGTAAGGCGATGGCAGACGGGACCGCGGCGCCGGACGAGCTCGCTACCCATGAGGCAGCTTCCGCTGCCCGCCAAGCGGAAAACGAACGCCGTCTGCGGCATTGGGCAGAGCAGATCATCGAACACCGCACCGAGAAGATCTTCTTCAATTCTCAGTTCCCGAACCTGTTCCGCCTCACCGAGATTCTGCGAGAACTCGGAATGAAGGAAGGAGACATCACGGGGGAGAACGCGATGACTGCGGGCGGCGGGCTCAAGGGCATGTCACTGCCGGCTGACTACCAGAACCAGATCTTTCGAATGCTGAATATCGATCCGAGCCGGTTCTTTCACTACTACTCGATGCAAGAGTTGAATATTCGTTTGCCGAAATGCGCGTCGGGTCGGTACCACGTTCCTTCGGAGCTGGTTCTGTTCGTTCTCGACAAGAACGGCGAAGCGCTTGCACCCGAGTCGGATGGCAAGGTGGAAGGCCGCGCCGCGTTCTTCGACACTACCGTCGACGGACGTTGGGGCGGAACGATCACCGGAGACAAGATCTCGGTCGAACTCGGTGACTGCTCCTGTGGCCGAACCGGCCCCACGGTTGACGCAGACATCACCCGCTACTCCGATCTGGCAGACGACGACAAGATCACCTGTGCCGGCACCACGGACGCGTACGTCCGCGGATTCCTCGAGGACTGAGAGAAACTTCAATGACTACGTCATCAACACTCGCACCGAGTAAGTCCAAGATCCGTGTACCTCATTTCATCCGAGGCAAGCTCGTCTGGGGTGAGGACACCGAGTATCTGTCGCGGGACTTCGGGGTTCCGTTTGTCACGCCGGCTCTGGAACTGAACAGATTGTTCGTGCCACGCACCGAACCCGGACCGGCATTCGACGTGCCGGTCACGGACATCATCGACTTCCTGGTCGAGACGGCAAAGCATCTCACGCTAGAGACAAACGAGTACCTGCAGGAATCCCTCGAGATGACCCTTCAGGTCAGTGCGCTGCCCAGGAGAATCATCGAGAACACCTTCGCGCGGCCGGGCCAGTTCCTGACGCGGGAGGCGCTGGAATACCGTCTTGACCGCACCTTCGGTGATCGCAACCTCCTCGACGGATGGGTGGAGCGCACCGACCCCAACGGTCGTGTGAGCCGGGTCCGGGCATTCCCACCCCGCCTCGTGCACATGCTTGCCGGAAACTCGCCGAGCGCCGCTATGACATCGATCGCAGACGCGGCGCTTGTCAAGGCAGTCAACGTCTTCAAGATGCCATCGGCCGACCCGTTCACCACCGTGGCGGTACTGCGCACCATGTCCGACATCGAACCCGATCATCCGATCCTGCGCTCGATGTCCGCCGTGTACTGGCGCGGCGGTGACGAGAAGGTCGAGAGCGTGCTCTACCGCTCCCAGTACTTCGACAAGCTTGTGGCGTGGGGTGGTGGCCCCGCCATCGAGAACGCCGCGAAGTACGCCGGTCCCGGCTTCCAGCTGATCTCCTTCGACCCCAAGGTCTCGATGTCCGTCATCGGACGCGAAGCCTTCGAGTCCGAAGAGACCCTCCGTGAGGTGGCGGAGCTGGCAGCGTCCGATGCCACGATCTTCAACCAGGACGCCTGCCTCGCGGCGCGTCACATTGCCGTCGAGGGTGACATCGAGCAGGTGGATCGCTTCTGTGCGTTGCTGTGTGAGCGTCTGGGAGTCGACCGCGACTTTGCCGAGGCCGTTGGTCCCAAGACGCCGCGCGATATTCGCGAAGAAGTCGAGGGCATGCGGTTCCTCGAGCCCGACTACCGCATCTGGGGCAGCTACGACGGCAGTGGTCTTGTTGTCCGCTCACCGGAACCGGTGGACTTTCACCCGACCAACAAGACGGTCAACGTCGTCCCCATTGCATCGATGGCCGACGCGGCGCATTTCGCGACGGTGGCAACACAGACCGTGGGTGTTTACCCGACACACCGCAAGGCCGAGGTACGAGATCGCCTGGCAACAGCAGGAGTTCAGCGTGTGGTGAAGCTCGGTAGCGCGTTGACCGGCAGTATGGGCAGCCCGCACGACGGCATGTACCCGTTGCATCGATTCGTCAACTGGGTAGTGGACGACGATGCCTGAAGCCGTGAGTGGTGCAGGCATGCCGCTGCGAGTGCTCGGCAGATCCGGACTGCGAGTCAGTGAAATGTGTCTGGGCGCCATGACGTTCGGAACGGACTGGGGCTTCGGAGCCGACGAGTCCATTTGTCAGGATATCTACAAGGAGTTCCGCAGTGCCGGCGGTAATTTCATCGACACAGCCAACAATTACACCAACGGTGCGAGCGAGACGATTCTCGGGCGGCTGATCGCTTCCGAGCGTGACGATGTTGTCGTGAGTACCAAGTACACGCTGCCGACACATCCGGGTGATCCCAATTCCGGTGGAAACCATCGGAAAAGCTTGCGTCGCAGTGTCGAAGAGAGTCTGCGACGCCTCGGCACCGACTACATCGACTTATTGTGGGTGCATGCGTGGGATCGGCAGACGCCGGCCGAGGAGACGCTCCGCGGACTCGACGATCTGGTCCGCAGTGGCAAGGTCTTGGCGATCGGTATCACCAATACTCCGGCCTGGGTGGTTGCCCGCTCGAACGCAATCGCCGAGTTGCGGGGTTGGAGCGCCTACTGCGCCATGCAGGTCGAATACTCCTTGGTGGCACGAAGTCCCGACCGTGAGCTTCTTCCGATGGCGAGCGAATTGGATTTAGCCCTGTGTGCGTGGAGTCCTTTGGCTCGCGGCCTACTTGCCGGAAAGGGAGACCCCGAACGACTCTCGCCTGCCGGTCGGGAGGCCCGAACCGTTGCCCAAGACATTGCAGCCGAACTGGGAGTCAGCCCCGCGCAGGTTGCCTTGGCGTGGGTCATACGTCGGGGGCTCATGCCGTCGATCGGCGCGCGCACGGTGGAACAGCTTCGAGACAACCTCGGCGCTCTGCAGGTGATGCTCGACGAAGGGCAGCAGGAGCGTCTCGACGCAGCATCGCGGGTGCGACTCGGCTATCCGCACGATTTCCTGAACGAGCGGCGCGCGGTGTTGGAGCCGCAGGAGTTGTAGCAGCTTCAATTTCTGAAAAGCATCGACAAAGGGTCGGCACTTTGTTAGATTCTCGACATTAGAGTCGGCTTATTACGTCATCTTGTAGATGGGAAGTGCGTTGGACAAGCTCGATCATTGGATCGCCGGTAGTGCGGTGATGCCGACCAGTGCCAACTACATGGCTGTCACAGACCCGGCAACCGGATGTGAGGCAAGACAACTCGCGTGCGGCAATGCTCACGACGTCGACCTGGCGGTTCAGGCCGCATCTGCTGCCGAAACGGCATGGAAGCAGATACCGGCGCTTGCTCGGGCGCGGTTGTTCGGTGACCTCGCCCGGGCCATGCGCGCCGATTCTGCGGAGTTGGCCCGGTTGGAGATCAGTGAAACCGGTAAACCGGAGGCCGTTGCACTGGCTGAAGTCGAGAACTCGGCGACGTACTTCGATTTCTACGGCGGGTTGATCGGCATGCCGGCCGGTGACACTCTCGACGTGGCACCGGATCAGCATGTGTACACCCGCCGTGAGGCTTTCGGAGTAATCGGAGTCATCACGCCGTGGAATGTGCCACTGAATCAGGCAGCGAGGGCGTGCGCACCAGCTTTGGCTGCCGGCAACACGGTGGTGGTCAAGCCGTCGGAGAGCACGTCGGCGTCGACGGTTCGGTTGGCTCAACTCGCGACCGAGGTGGGTTTTCCGGCCGGAGTCTTCAACGTGGTTCTCGGTACGGGTCAGGATGCGGGTGCCGCGTTGGTGGCCCATCCGGATGTGTCCAAGGTGGCATTTACGGGTTCCGTGGGCACCGGCCGTGCGATCGGGCATGTTGCTGCAGACCGAATCATCCCGGTGACACTGGAATTGGGTGGAAAGTCCGCCAACATCGTCTTTGCCGACGCCGATGTGGAGAAGGCGGTTGCAGGTTCGCTGCTTGCATTCACGGCCAATGCCGGCCAGGTGTGTTCCGCCGGCACAAGGCTCCTGGTTCATCGGTCGATCCACGACGAGGTCGTACAGAAATTGGCTGCGAGTGCCGCAGCGGTGCGTCCCGGGCGCGATATCGGTCCGCTCATTACCAGGGCGCAGTTCGAACGAGTGCAGGAGTACTTCAAGATCGCGGAATCCGAAGGTGCACAGGCTGTAACCGGAGGAACAGTATCTGTGGTGGCACAGGAGACCGGCGGCTTCTACATCGATCCCACGGTGTACATCGGAGTCGACAACTCGGCCCGGATCGCGCGCGAAGAGATATTCGGACCCGTGGTTCTCGTGCTCGCGTTCGATACCGAAGACGAGGCGATCGAACTGGCCAACGACTCTGATTACGGACTGGTAGCGGGTGTTTGGACCAGCAATGTGTCGCGGGCACTGCGAGTCAGTGAGCGGATCCGAGTTGGTCAGGTGTTCGTCAACACCTGGTCAACCGGATCCGTGCAGACTCCGTTCGGTGGGTGGAAGAACAGCGGCTACGGGCGCGAAAAAGGTGTGGAGGCACTCCATCACTACAGCCAGGTCAAGTGCGTGACCATCAAATTCGAGGGAGATTCACAGTGACACAAGAGAGCCCGCTCGATCTGGCTCACCAGACCGTCTTCGAGGCCGGCCTGGCGGTGCGTAGGGAAGTCCTCGGTGCCGAATACGTCGATGCGGCAATGACCCGTAATGCCGGGACTGACGGCGAAGAGTTGCAGAAGTTCGTGAGCGAGTTCGTGTGGGGCGGTGCCTGGACAAGGCCAGGCCTGGACCGTCGGAGTCGTTCGCTGATCAATCTCGGAATACTGATCGCCCTCAGCCAGCCCCATGAGTTGTCCGTCCACGTTCGCGTGGGTCTGAGCAACGGCCTGACTCGCACAGAGATCACCGAAGCCGTTATCCACGCCACGGCCTATGTGGGAGTGCCCATGGGTATGGCGGCGATGCGTGTGGTTCAAGAAACCCTGACTGCCGAACTGGGCCCCCTCACCGCGGAGGTCTCGGCATGAGCGTGATTCCGTTGCCGGGTAAAAGTGTCGGTCTTGTCGGACTGGGTGCGATGGGCGGCCCGATAGCCCGCAACTTCGTCAACTCCGGCCAACCGTTGATCGTCCGTGACGCCGATGCCGCGTCGCAGCAACGGTTTCTCGACAGTCATCCGAGCGCTGTGGGCACAACGGATTTCGCGGACTTCGCGAAGTGCGACGTGGTGGTGCTGGTCCTGCCGACCAGTGACATCGTCGATGCCGTGGTTCTCGGTGAGGGGGGACTACTGTCGCAACTGCAGGCAGGTAGCACCATCGTGGACATGGGGTCGAGCATTCCGGACCGCACTCAGAAGTTGGCTGGAATAGCCGCCGAGCAGGGTGTTCGAGTTGTCGACGCCCCGGTCAGTGGCGGAGTCGGACGTGCACTGAAGGCGGATCTTGCCGTGATGGCGGGCGGTGACGCCGATGTGGTTGCAGAGGTTCTGCCGCTCCTGCGTGCCACCGGAACGGCAATCATCCACGTCGGTCCGGTTGGGTCGGGGCACGCTGCAAAGGCACTCAACAACCTTCTTGCAGCCAATGGTCTTGTTGCCGCAGCGGAGGCCATGTTGGTGGGCCGCAAATTCGGTATCGATCCGGCGACGCTCCTTTCGGTGATCAATGCCAGTAGCGGCCGGAACCAGGCAACGGAGACGAAGTATGAAAAGTTTGTTCTGTCAGGAACATTCGACTCAGGATTCGCCGCAACTCTGATGCGCAAGGACATCGGAATCGCTTTGGATTTGGCTCGTTCTCAGGACGTATCCACTGTTCTCGGCGACACGCTCGGCAAGATCTGGGAAACCGCTGTCGACGGCTTGGCTCCAGGAGCAGACCAAACCGAGGTTGTGCGATACCTCGAGGAGCTTGCGCAGGTGTCGCTTCACGATTAGCTCCGTGTAGGTGATGCGAGGCGCGTACCCCTCATTCCACGACACCCCGTCGGATGCGAAGATGATTCGAATCCAACGGGGTTTCGAATTCAGCGGAGTGAGGTGGTCATGGCTTCATCGCCGCGGCGCGTGGGTGCCGAGAAGTCGAAGACGCGAGATGTTCTGCTGGACAGTGTCGAGAAGATGATGCTGGACACCGGCTACGCCAGCGTGACCTATCGATCTTTGGCAGCAGAGGCCGGTGTGACCGCGAGCCTGGTCCAGTATTACTTTCCCACTCTTGACGACATCTTCCGCGCCGCAATTGCGAGGTACACCAATCGCAACCTCGCGGTACTGCAATCTGCGCTGCAGAAACGAGCCGAAGATCCGCTGCATGTGTTGTGGGAGTACAGCTGGGATGAAGCCACAAGTGCTCTGATGACGGAGTTCATGGCTCTCGGGAATCACCGTGAGTCAATCCGTGCTGAAATCGCCGAAGTCACCGAACGGGTCCGGCAACTGCAGATGGAGGCCGTGGCTCGCAAGTTCGGGCCGGATGCTCGACCGGACGGCCGACTGTCTCTCGGCGCAATGGTGTTGCTGATCACCGGGATTCCCAAGTTCCTCAATCTGGAATCGGGTATCGGCGTCGACACTGCGCATGCCGAAGTGGTGGAAGCACTCGAGGGCTACATCGATTCGGTGGAGCCTCGCATCACGCAGACTGCGCGCACAAAGCGGCCGCGGACGTAAGAAACGGATCGCGAACTTTTCTCGAAAATTGGTACGACTGTATAGCAAGTGCGCTACTGTCCTGTAGTGCGCGAGCTCGCTTGACCTCAGACTGCTTACCGAGCGCCAAAAGTACCTCTTCCCAGTATTTTTCGAGAAACGTGCCGATCGAGGAGTTCTTCTTGCCTGCTTCCATACGTCCCATCACGTCGACCGTCGGACTGGAGGTCGCAGGTCTGACTGCCGACGATCTCATGAAGTCGGACTCTGCCCGAGAGATTCGGCAACTCCTGGACCGGCATGGGGTCCTGGTGTACCGCGAGATCAACATCGACGACGACGCCCTGTTGGCTCTCAGTCGTGCACTGGGCACCGTCGTAGTCCAATCCACCGGCGAGCACCGCCTCCCGGAGATTCAGACCATCACCATGGATCCGTCCAAGACGAATGCAATTCTCGCGTCGTATCGAGCGGGAAACTTTCACTGGCACATCGACGGTGCCACACAAGTCATTCCGCAGCAGGCGACGCTCCTGAGCGCTCGTGAGGTCGATCCAGCCGGGGGCGACACCGAGTTCGCCAGTACGTACGCGGCCTATGACGGCTTGAGCGACGAGGAGAAGGCCGAGTTCGAGTCTCTCGAGGTTGTGCACACGTTTGGGCATGCACAGTCGCTGGCGAACCCGGATCCAGACGAAGCAACCAGGCGAGCCTGGGCACGGGTACCAGCGCAGGTTCATCCGTTGGTATGGACGAGAAAGAATGGACGGAAGTCGCTGTTGCTGGGCGCTACCGCGTCCGAAGTTGTCGGTTGGCCGATCGAGCGAAGTCGTGCGTTGTTGGATCGACTGCTCGAGTGGTCCACGCGACCCGAATACGTCCTGCGCCAGGTGTGGCGCAAAGGTGACCTGGTCATCTGGGACAACACCGGAATGCTGCATCGAGCGACGGAGTTCGAGCCCTCGTCTCAGCGTCTCATGCACCGCACGACCTTGGCGGGGGAGGAATCAGTCTGTCGTGGTTAGGGTCTGTGGTGGTTGAGGATTGGCCGAGTCCGTGAACACTATTTGCGACTATGACATGCGTGTGGGCTTCGCATCGTCTTTGTTGGTGATGCGAAGCTTGCACGCCGTATATGGTTCTGGCAGAGTCGGGTTCAGTCTCGGTGGACTGGGCCTTGGCGGGTTGTGGAGCGGCGGCGTCGTTGTTTCGGGTCGATCGCGGCTGGTGGGATGAACCACGGTTTATGATCGTCGCCCATCTTGACTTCCCAGATGCCGCGGAGCCCGCTGGTGCTGTGGATCAATCGGTGATGATTTCGGCAGAGGAGGGTGAGATTGTCCATCACCGTCAAGCCTCCGGTTGACCAGGGTTTTATATGGTGCGCGTCGCACCAAGCGGGTACGGCATCACAGTTGGGGAAGGCGCATCCTTTGTCCCGGGCGATCAGCGCGGTGCGTTGCTCGGGTGTGACGAGGCGTTTGTGTGGGGTCGCATCCAGCGGTGCACCGTTGCCGTCCATCAGGACGGTGGAGAGCATGCAGTCACAGGCAAGCATCCGGGTGAGGCTCACACTGAGTGGTCCCATCCAGGGCATGTATCCGACGTCAAGATCCTCGACATCAGGCTCATCGAAATCCGCTGCGACATCGTTGCGCATGGTGGCGCATTCCCGATGCTCGGCAAGATCTTTCGCGGTGATGTGCACGTTCACGTGCGGACGCTGACCGCCATCAACACCGGTCATGGCGTTGTCGAGGTACCGGCGAATCAGTTCCGTGAACGCGTCGGCGGTGCGCTTGGCTGCCGACCGCTGATCCGGGGTTCCTTCAGCGGCCGGTTTCGGCATCGACAAACCCGAGAGAGCCGACAACAACATTTCACCGGTCAACGCGTCGAAATCACCCTTGATCGCGACCCGACCGTTCAACGTCGGCGAAATCCGCAAGACATTGAGGTCATCATCCTCACCGGGCGGGGTGTCGTCGGATTCGAATATCCGCTCGAGAACCGCAATCGCGTAGCGGAGTTTGATGGTGGTCGCCTCCACCCCGGATGCGGCAGCCAACAGAGTCTTCATACAGGACGGCAACGCCCTGTCCGGCATTCCTTTTGGTGGGGATTCGCAGAACGAGGCGATCATTGCCGCATGATCGAGCGAGAGGTCGCCGGCCTCGAATTGGGCAGCAATGTCGGGGAACCCCCGCAGCGCGGCACCGAGAGCGGCGATCTTGTTGCAGGCCGCATTCTGCAGCATCGTGTTCGCCGCCAGCCAGCGACCGATGCCGCGGTAGCACAGCACCTGCTCATCCGGATTGAGTGACAACTCGTCGACTGCGGCAACCCGAATCGCTTCCAACCGAAGAATTTCCGCCGATACACAGACTGCAACGTCTCGAACCTCGGCCGGTCGTAGCCGCCACAACCTGCCACGCACACCCGCAGCCGGACCGGCTACAACATCCTCCACCGAAACAAAATCGCTCACCGTAGTCATCAAGGCCTCCCCACCCTGACCCAATTATAGTCGAACAGACATTCGAATCAAGAGACATTTCGGGCACATTTCGGCCGAATGATATTTGTAGCCAGAATCTTTGACCAAAGCCGAAGTGGTTTCAGGAGCCGTGACGACCGGCGCGCTGAATCGAGAGTCGATGCTCGTACCGTTCCGACGCATGCACCGTCAACGAGATCTCGACCGGAACTCCATTGCCGTTCCGGTAGACCCGCTCGATGTGCAGGGCGGGTCTGCCCGGCGGGGTGTGCAGAATTTCGGCGATGTCGTCGGATACGAGAATCGCGGTGACAGTTTCTTCAGCTCCGGCAACAGGACCCGCGACGCTACCGACCGAGGCAAGGATGGTCCCGGGAGTACGGACTGTCGGGATCAGGTTCTCCGATATCAGTGTTTCGGCGACGTCGGGCGGAAGAATGATCGTGTTGACCGCATACGGCTGGTTGTCGATCCATCGCCGAACCTTCAACTGCGCCACAACAAGACTGTCGAGTTCGAGCTTCTCGGCGTGGACACGGTCGCGTTTGAGTTCGAGAGGCGAGATGACTTCCATCTCGGTGCCCGGCCACTCCTCGAGTTGTTCGATCGAATCGGTGGAGCGGACGGAGCGGCCGGTGCTGGGCTGATCCGTCGGAAATGTTCCCCGACCGCGGACGCGATATACCAGTCCGTCCGCCACAAGCTCCTGAAACGCTCGCCGCACCGTTTGTCGTCCGAGGCTGTACTCGGTCATCAGTTCGGTATCGGTGGGCAGCGGAGTGTCCTTGTCGTACCTGCCGGCAGCGACCGCTTCGGCGAGCGTCAGAGCCAGGCGCCGGTACCCCGGTAGATCGGTACTGCCCGACAGGACTGACCCGCCCATCTTGTTCTCCCAGATCATGGTCGATTGACTGCCGATAGTGTCATCGGCAACGCTATCCCATTCGGAAGAACCGGCGTGAGTCAGACGCGATTCGGTAGAGCGGCGTTGACTGCGTCGTCGAGCAGTCCGAGATTGCCGTCCAGCTCGGTGACGATCTTTCGGACGACGCCCACGTCCTTGCTCAGGAAATCTCCGACCGAATCTGCGAATGCGGACACTGAGCCCTTGGCTGAAACACTGGTCAGTGCACGGCTGTTGGAACTGCCGTATGGCAGGGCCGCGAGCAGATCGCCCTCGTCGATGCCGAGTTGTGTTCCCAGTGCGACAGCTTCGGTGAGAAGGCCGATCTGAGCGGCGAACAGAGCATTGTTGACTAGCTTGACCCGCTGTCCGTTGCCAGTGGGGCCGACATAGAGAACTGGATCTGCGTAGCTTTCCAGGGTCGGCTGGATGCGTGCCAGGGTGTTGGCATCGCCGCCGACAAAGAGGGTCAACCTACCTGCGGCGATATCGTGCGGTCCACCGCTGACCGGTGAGTCCACGACTGCGACACCAAACTGTGCTGCGTGCTCGGTTACGGCTTCAGCTGTGCGCGGGCTTCCCGTTGTATGCAACACCAGGGTGGATCCGCGAGGCATCGACGCGAGCAAGTCGCTGCCGAGACATATCTCGCGAACCTGCTCGTCCGTGAAAACGCAGATGATCACGAGGTCGGTATCGCCGCCGACCTCTGCGAAGGTGGACACGGCCTGCGCACCGGAGGCTTCCAGCGCAGTTTTTGTTGCGGCGGAGCGTGCAAGCCCGCGAACCTCGTGACCGGCTTCGACGAGACGGCTGACCATCGGTCCGCCCATCCGCCCGGCGCCGATGAACCCGACGCGTGTCATCGGCGGTGATCCATGAGTTCGAGGGTGGCGTCAGCTGCGGTCAGGACGACTCCGGTGGGTGCTTGGGCTGTTGTCGCGAGATCTGCAATCAGCCCGACGTCCTTCTGCAGCAATGTGCCCGCGTGCTGGGCGATACGCTCGAGCGTTCCACCGGCAGAGACGATCCGGCTCAGCGCGAAGCTGTTTGCCGTGCCGTGTGAGATCACGTCTCCGAGGCGGTTGGGATCAACACCGAGCGACTGGCCGAGCGCAAGCGTGTTCGCGGCTGTAGCCAAATTTGCCGTGAAGAGGAGATTGTTGAGCAGCTTCGTGATCTGACCGGACCCCAAAGGTCCAAGGTGAACAACAGGATTCGCGTACATCGAGAATACGGGACGGACGCGTTCGAAGTCTTCGTCGCTGCCGCCCACCATCACCAGAAGGCGGCCCTCGGTTGCGGCGATGCCACCGCCACTGACGGGAGCGTCAACGACGGAGATTCCTCGAGTAGCCGCTATTTCCCCGAGTTCGCGACAGGTATCCGGGTGAACCGTGCTGTGCACGGCAATGATTCCACCTGGCTTCATGCCCGCGAGGACGCCGTCCTCACCCGTGACAACGTCGAGAACATCGGCGTCGCTGCCGACGCAGATGCACACGAGATCGCTTGCCGCGCCTAGTTCCGCCGCAGATTCGGCGAACTTGGCTGCGGTGTCGGCAAAGGGAACGCGGGCTTCGGGACGTCGTGCCCACAGCGTGGTTTCGTAGCCGGAGTGGACGATTCGCCGTGCCATCGGCGCGCCTTGGCTACCGAGTCCGATGAATCCTACGTGCATCGCGGGTCCTCCTAGAGTGATCATGAAACCTCCTGTAGCTGTGGCCGCCAGAACAAGCCGAGAAGTACGGCGGTGCCGACCGCGCCCACTCCGAGGGCGATACCGCCACCTGCCCACCCGGAGAGTTCGATGTTCAGTGCGCCGTCGAGCGATATGCTGCCTGGCCCGAGCATGGCTGCGGCGAGCGCTACAAGCGCGAGCACCATCACATACTCGTAGCCGTCACGAAAGATGAAGAATCCGTTGGGGCGGTGTGCCAGTATCCCGGCAACCAGCATGACCGAGATGACCGCCGCACAGGCAAACGGATTCAGGAATCCGACGATCAGCAAGACACCGGCACCGACTTCGGTGACCACGCTCATCCAGGCCTGGAATGTGCCGTTGCGTAGTCCCAGTCCGCTGAACCAGCGAGCCGTGCCCTCGATCTTTCCGCCACCGACCCAGTGATTGATTCCGTGAGCAATCATGGTCGAGCCCACGGCCAATCGGATCAGTAGAAGTGCAACATCTGCGGAATTCATGGGGTCACCTTCCGTGGCTCGCGTGCGCGGCCGTGCTGTCGTCTGTTGTCAGGTCTGCGAATTCGGATCGGCCGGCGATGCATTCCTCGACAAACGCCAAGACGCGGAGGTGATATGCAGTCGCGGTGTAGCCAAGGCTGAGGTTGTGTCCACCGTCGAACTGCTTGTCCACGACTACTCTCGGCGCAGCGGTGAACAACTCGGCGACGGTGAGCAACGCCTCGGGATCGTTACGCCACACATGCTCGTATTCGCCTGCAGTGAAATGGACGGGAATATTCACGCGTGCAGCAAGATTCGGAAAGTTCTCGCGGGGCCAACTTCGCACCACGTCACCTTCGTACTTCGGTGTCCGGGATGCGATCGGAAGACCGCCGAACAGTTCTTCCGGGTACAGCCGACTCGGCTGCCACAGCAACTCGCGCACGGCGATCGGATCGGCGTTGCGGGCGGTGACGCCCAGGATTTCCTGGGCAAGGGGCTGTTGCTCTCGGCCGGTGCCGGAGAGTTCGATTCCGAGGAAGGCGTCTCCGCGATCGTCCGCGGCCAACCTGGTGGCCAATTCGCAGCCGATGGAGTGAGCCAATACGAATATTCCTGCGCCGCGGTCGATTCCCTCGAGGTGACGCTCGAGCGCCGCATACGTTACGTCGACGCGAACATCGGGATCGACCAATTCGGTCGCATGGGGATTCGAGCTGCCGTAACCCGGCCGGTCGAGCGCCAGCACGGTGAATCCGAGGGCTGCTGCGGTGTGCAACAGCGACAGGCGGGGGTGCCCGGGGCAGTCGAAGTACGCAGAGTTTGTTGCTCCGCCATGCACAGCGAGAATGACCGCGCGCGGTTCTGGAACCTCGATCAGCAACGCGGACATGGGAATACCGTCGACATCGACGATCCGGTGTACGGGAACGGGGTCTGAAGCGATTGTGCCAGCCGAACTGGCTACTACGGTATTCGTGGTGCTCATGTATCCGTCCTGAAAAATAGCGAGCAGGGTGAGCATTGAAACTTCGCCTTCACGAATGCGTTTCGTGAAGGCGAAGTCTCGAATCAGATGTGGTAGTCGTACGACTTCAGGTAGCCGCCGCCGTCGACGCGCATCTGCATGCCGGTGACGTAACGAGCTTGCTCCGACGCGAGAAAGAGGACGGTTTCGCTGATGTCCTCGGGCTCGACCCACGGGATCTGCATTGCCTGCTGAACCGGAAAGGACAGCACAGCGTCTTCACGGCCCGGGTTCTCGAGATCGGGGCGGAATGACTTGTACATCGATTCGTTGTGCAGCATGTCGGTGTTGCAGTTGGTGGGGTGCACAACGTTTGCGCGAATTCCGCGAGGTGCGAGGTGCGTCGCCAGCTCGTGTACGTAGTGGGAGAGTGCACGCTTGGAGAACACGTAGGCAACTCCGCCGAGGTCCTTACCTGGTACATCGACCTTGCTGGTGTCGATCATGGACGCCGTCGAACCGGTGGCGATGATCGAGGCGCCCTTGCCCAGGTAGGGCAGCGCTGCCTGGATGGCATTGATGGTGCCGACGAGGTTGGTGTCGACGGTGTCGGACCAGGCCGCGATATCCGGTTCGCCGCGCATTCCGGCGACGCCTGCCTGCGCGACAACGATGTCGAGGTGACCCAACTCGGCAACGCCGCGCTCTAGTGCCGCACGCAGTTCGTCGACCTTACGGACGTCGGCCTTGGCAGTGACGATGCGGCGACCGTGCTTCTCGACGAGACGAGCGGTCTCCTCGAGGTCCTCAGGAGTGGCCATCGGGTAGGTGATGGAATCGAAGTCGGCGCAGATGTCGACGGCGATGATGTCGGCGCCCTCTTCGGCCAAACGAACCGCATGGCTTCGGCCCTGACCTCGTGCTGCGCCGGTGATGAACGCAACCTTGCCTTCAACGCTTCCCATGGTGAATCCCTTCGTTTGATGTGTTGGGTTGTTCAAACTGGTTGCGCAACAGTGTTATTTGCCACGCGTGCAGCGGAAGGACTTAGGTGTTGCGGCCGCCGTTGACGCCGAGGATCTGACCGGTGATGTAGCCGGCCTCTTCGGAGATGAGGAACGCGCAGGCTGCGGCGATGTCTTCCGGTCGGCCGACGCGCCGAACCGGTGTCTTGGCAATGTGGTCTTCGACGGTGCCGCCCAGGAGGCGCTTGCCTTCGGCCGTACGCAGCATCGGGGTGTCGATGAATCCCGGTGGCACGGCGTTGACGGTTATTCCTTCGGGGCCGAGTTCCAGCGCCAAGGACTTGGTGAGTCCGTTGACCGCTGACTTGGACGCGACGTAGTGAGTCATGAACGGCTGCCCGGAATGCGCGCTGGACGACGAAATATTGACGATGCGTCCCCAGCCGGCTTCGAGCATGTCGGGGAGCGCCGCCTGGCAGCAGTGGAATACGCCGTCGAGGTTGACGTCGAGGACGCGCTTCCAATCGTCGAACGACAGTTTCGTGAATCGCTGGAATCCGTCGAGGCCGGCTGCGTTCACCAGAATGGTGACGGGACCCAACTCGGTGCGGATCTCCGCCAGAACCTCGTCCAACCGCGCGCGGTCCGTGACATTAGCTGTGTACGAATACTTTTCGTCCGAGGGTGTGAGGTCGATCGTGGCAACGTTGTAACCGTCGGCGCGCAGGCGTTCTGCGACAGCGCGGCCGATACCCGAACTGCCACCGGTGACAACTGCAGTTCGCGTGATCTGAGTACTCACGTTTTCTCCGTTCGCGGATTCGCTCATGCCCACGGCTCATTGCCGAGGATGGTGGTGCGGTGCATCGTTCGCTCCGACTTGGGGTCGTAGGGAAGTGCGCGGTGCAGCATTCCGGTGTTGTCCCAGATGACTACGTCGTCGACCTCCCACGTATGGCTGTAGGAGAAGCGCTCCTGAGTGGTCCATGCGAGCAGTTCGTCGAGGAGCGCCCGGCTTTCGTCGGGCTGCATTCCGACGACGTGGTCAGCCGTTGCGCCGAGGACGAGTGACTTGCGTCCGTCGCGGTGTTCCCAGACCAAGGATGATTCATGGGTGGGCAGACGGCGCCAGGATGCAAGTTGCTCGTCCGTGGGGTTCGGCTCGATAAGTCGCTGCGCAGCTTCGAAGCTGTGTACGACGCGAAGATCGTCGTAACGCTTACGTTCCTGCTCCGGCAGGTTCTCGTAAGCCGCGTAGGTGCTGGCGAATTCGGTGCCACCGCCAGTCATGGCCACGTGCCGTGCCGTCAGCATTGTCGCCTTGGCCGGCACGTCGTTGGTGGTGTCGTCGATGTGCCAATTGAACGTGCCCCGAAGGTATTCGGCCGACGGGTTCTTGGCCGGGTCGAGCGTGACCTTGAAAATTTCCTTGCCCGCGGGGGCCAATACCGGTCCGAGCTTGCGGCTGAATGCGACCTGAGCCTCGTCGTCGAGGTGCAAACCGCGGATGAGCAGTACCCCGCGCCACTTCAATGCCTCCAGGCATCTCGCAACTACAGCCTCGTCGTCCAAGCTGTCGATACCGATGACCTCTACGCCCAATGCCGGGCTGAGCGCCTTAGTCTCCATCAGAAGAATCTCCCTTCAATTTATGAGAACCATACTCTCGCCTTCATGATGCCCGCAAGAGTCGAAGAAGGGCAGATCACTCGGGTGGAAGTCCGGCGATCGGGGAACGCGGTTCGTTCCTGTGGGGCTATGCGAGAGTCTGTCTGATTGCTACAATTCCCGGAGCGAGAATGCAGTATTCTCATTTGTGAGAATGACGTATTCAAATCAGAGGGAGGCGAGATGCACTCGATGGATATCAGGAGTGACCTCCTGATTTACCGCGTACCTGCTCTCGCTTGAAGTTCTGAGCGATTTTCACGATTACGGGGAGACTGGCATGTCATACATCGCTTCGATAGGGACGTACCTACCGTGCTGGGGAACGTCGGATTCCCGCGTGCCGGGTGACGACGAGGACGCGATTACTCTCGCGGTCGAGGCCGGCAGAGCGGCGTGTAGCACCAGCACCTCCGTAGAACACGTCATTCTGGTGAGCCGGGATCTGCCGCTGCTGGAAAGTAGTAATGCCGCGGTTCTGCTGGCCGGACTCGGACTCGATCCAGAGCTGGAGGTGGTCGAGCGCCTCGGCGGCGCACCCGCAACGCTCGACGCCGTCAGTAATGCTCGGCCGCGGACACTGATCATCGGCGTCGACCTTGAACCGGCAGGGGCAGCCGCCGTACTGACGTCGGACCACGGACTGCGAGTCCGCACCGCTGCTCGGGTGTCGCGCAGCCTTCCGGTGCGTACTCGTAACTCCATTGGCGTTGTACATGATTACGGCGATCCGCGGTTGCTCAAGGAACGCGGATTTGTTGCATCGCTGTCAGCTGCGTGGGTGGATGCACCGGTTGCGGTAGCCGGTGTCGAGCACAAGCAGGCCACGACATTGTGCGCGGCAGAGCCGGTTCGGCTACCGACACTCGGCGCGAGTTCGGGTCTGTTTGCCCTTGCTGCCATGGTCGATTCGGGAAGCACCGGATCGCTCGTCGGTGTCGAGCAGGCCAGCCTCTCGGGAGTCCGGGTCGCGGACGGCACTGCTGAGGTACACCGCCGGGAGCCCGCGCCGCGTCCCAAAGTGGAAGGCCAGTTCGTGCCGGGCGCCGATATTCCGATTTCGCTGGCAGCCTACGAGCGTGCCTTCGACGCAAAAGTCCGGTGGGAGGCCGGAAAATACGAGGACAGCGACGACCTGGACTTTCCCCCTCGCTATCGGGTCGACAACGACGGCACATTGCAGACGGACTACACGTTTGTGCCACTACCACGAACCGGGTCGGTGTATACCGAAGTAACCGTGCATGTTCCGGTTCCCGGACTGAAGACTCCCTACTCCTTGGTGATCGTGGAACTCGACGACGTCGACGTTCGAGCGCTCGTCAAGGTGACCGGCGTCGAACCGGGAACTGTTGATCTCGGCGATCGTGGCCGGATGGTTCTACGCCGGGTGGCGATCCGCTCCGGGGTGCCGGACTACGGATACGCATTCGAACCGGAAACAGCATTTCTGATCGAGCAGGAGGCGGTATGAGAAACGTGGCGATAGTCGGCGCGGGGATGACACCCTTTGCCGAGCATTTCACCCTGGGTATCAAAGACCTGTTGCCCATGGCGTTCTCCGAATGCGCCGCCAGTATCGACAAGGGCTTGGACAAGTCCGATCTGCAGGCGGCCTGGTTCGGTGCGATGGGAACTCCCGACGGCTTTCCGTCCGGCATTCTCGCAGACACTCTCGGCCTGGCAGACATCCCCGTAACACGCATCGAAAACTCCTGTGCAACAGGCCATGATGCCGTCCGCAACGCACTGTTCGGAATCGCGTCCGGTGCCTTCGACGTCGCGGTGGTCGTAGGAGCGGACAAACTCCGTGAGAGTGCGTCCAAAGACATGCTGTGGGAGTGGGAAGCTATGGCCCGCGACATGGCGTGGGATTACCCGCTCGGTCTGGTGGCTCCGGCCGGCTTCGCCTTGCACGTGCGTCGCTACCTGCACGAATCTCCTGCCACCCGGGAGCATATGGCCATGGTGGCCGTCAAGAATCATCTTCACGGCGTCAATAACCCGAAGGCCTGCAAGCGGTTCGAGATCACCATCGAGGAAGCTCTGAACGCACCGACCATCGTGACGCCGTTCAGTGCCTACGATTGCGCACCGCAGAGCGACGGCGCGGCAGCGTTGGTGCTGGCGGCAGAAGACGTCGTGGAGAGATACACCGATCGGCCGGTCTGGATCCGCGGCGTCGGCTTGGGCCTGGATTCCGTCATGCACCAGCACAAGCGTGACATGACGTCGTTCCCCGCCACGGTTCGCGCTGCGAAGCAAGCCTTTTCGATGGCCGGCATGACCCCTTCCGACGTGGATGTCGCAGAGGTACACGACTTCTTCACCGGCATCGAGTTGATCAGTTACGAGGATCTCGGCTTCGCCGACCGGTTCGAGGGGTTCAAACTCATCGAATCGGGAGCTACCGGAATCGGCGGCTCCATTCCGGTGAATCCGAGTGGAGGTCTGATCGCCAAGGGGCACCCGCCGGGAGCAACGGGTGTCGCGCAGTGCGTCGAGTTGTTCGAACAGTTGCGCGGTGATGCCGTCAATCAGGTTGACGGTGCCCGGATCGGTTTGGCACACAACGTCGGTGGACCGACAGCCGTTGCAGCAGTGACCATTTTGGAGGGGCCGAACGTCTGACAGTAATAAGTACCGAGAACTTCAGGCAGTGGGCGAGCGTCGAGCGACGCTCTCTCACTGCTGCCCAGAAGGCGACGCGCGAATCACCGACATGGTGTGTGAGCGCGTCGTCAATGGTGCTCTTTTGCAGTGCAACTGAAAGCTGATCGACTGTGTCGATAGCTCGAGATTTGCCGTAGCCGCCTGTGTTCACACGCCAGGCGGCTGGTCTTGTTGTCGTGGCCCGTGTCGGTCGTTTTCACCAGTGGCGCCGAAGATCTCGATAATCGTCTGTGTGTTTCTTCCTTCCTGGGTACTCGATTCCGGTGACGTGGGCATTCTTCGACGTGCGGACCTGCGCAGAACCATTTTCCTTGACACTTTGCGCAATAGTGTCTAGTTTTATGATCGCTCAGCCAGGTGCCGCTCAGCCAGATTTACTGCGGCAGGGTTTGCCGTTGCAAGCCGAGCCCGGGTGGGTTGATCTCCGTTCCGCGCATTTCTCGAGGGGGTAGCAGTGTCTGTGGGTGACGTGACGGAATTTTTGCTGGGCCGGCGGCGGGGCGGATTTTACCGATTGCCTTGCAATAGGCACTGATTCATTGCAGTGATCGAGGTGGGGTCGCGCTCCTGGTGTCGATTCGCCTTGTGAGAGTCGGTGTTTCAGTGTATTCGACGGGGGAAATACTGTAATGCGCACTCGGCGACGAAGGTTCGGTACGCACTGTGATCTTGACCTCATTCGGCAACTCGTGCTAAGAAGGTGCTCAGCATTTTAGTGTGAAAGCTGAGATCCGCACAGGTGGTCATCATCTTTCGGGGGCAATGCTCAGTTCGGAAGGTGGCAGATCACTCGGTAGCGGTGACGGCAGGTTCGACGCAATGCGTGCCCACTCTCGTATGCGGCGGCGGACTGAACTTGTGGGCGAACGGAAAGTGGAAGATCCATGGAGATCCCAGATCGAAGTTTTGGCCAGAAGCGTTCTGCATCAAGTGAAATCACGAGTTGGATGCACGGGTATACGCGACGGCATCCCGTTGCCGCACTGGAAACGGTTGGTGGACAATGCGTTCTCGGGCTTCGTGCGATCCAGTACTTGGTGATCGACATCGCGACATTCCGTTTTCCAGTAGCGGAGTTCGTGCGTCAGACGGCCTTCATGGCGTCGGCATCCGCCGTTCCGACTCTGTTTGTCGCTATACCGATCGGCGTGACATTGTCGATTCAATTCGGCTTGCTCGCCGGACAGGTCGGTGCGACATCCCTGGCGGGCGCTGCCAGTGGCCTCGCGGTGATCAGACAGGGCGCTCCGATGGTCGCTGCATTACTCATGGCATCGGCAGCGGGATCGGCGATATGCGCTGACCTCGGATCTCGCAAGATCCGCGACGAGATCGATGCGTTGGAGGTCATGGGGATTTCGGTGATCCGGAGGCTTGTGGTGCCCAGGTTTGTAGCGGCGATTACGGTTGGTGTTGCACTGACGGGGCTCGTCTGTTTTGTGGGATTCTTTTCCGGCTACCTGTTCAACACCTTTGTCCAGAACGGCACTCCCGGCAGTTTCGTGTCGACATTTGCATCCTTTGCCACCGTCGGTGATTTCTTCCTGACGATGATCAAGGCAGTGCTCTACGGCGCGATCGTGGCAATCGTCGCCTGCCACAAGGGACTTACCACTCGCGGTGGACCCGCCGGCGTTGCCAACTCGGTCAATGCCACAGTGGTGGCGTCGATCTTGCTCCTCATGGTCGTGAACGTGGTCCTGACACAGTTATACGTGTTGATGTTCCCGCGGACGGGTTTCTAGATGGCATCGCGGTATTACCCGCCGGGTATGAGGTCAGCGGTCAAGGTGGTCTCGGCGCAGGCAACAGTTGTCATGCGTCTGGGTCACATGGTCACCTTTCTGGGCCGGGCACTGGCCGCAGTTCCCTGGACCTTGAGGCATTACCGGAAGGAATTTCTGCGGATTCTTGCCGATGTCACATGGGGCAACGGTTCGATCGTAGTTGGCGGCGGAACGGCGGGTGTGATCATCGTTCTGGGTGCGGCGGCGGGGGCGATCGTGGGAATCGAAGGCTACAACGCGTTGCATCTGCTCGGTTTGGAGCCGGCGACCGGGATGATCGCGTCGACCGCAACAACGAGGGAACTGGCACCCATCATGGCGTCGTTGGCTTTTGCCGCGCAAGCAGGATGCCGCTTCACAGCGCAACTGGGTGCGATGCGGATCTCGGAGGAGATCGACGCGATGGAAGCGTTGGCGATCCGTCCTATCCCGTATCTCGTGACAACGAGGCTGATGGCATCCGTGGTTGCGGTGGTGCCGCTGTATCTACTCTGCCTCGCCTTGAACTACGTTGCGGTGAAGGTAGTCATCGGGCTGTCGGGTGGGGTGTCGACAGGTACCTACGAGCACTACTTCCGCCTGGTTCTCAGCGCGACGGACATCGGTTACTCGTTGGTGAAAGCTGTTGTCTTCGTGATTATTACCTCTACCATTCAGTGCTACTACGGTTTCTTCGCGTCCGGTGGCCCACAAGGGGTCGGGACTGCCGCCGGCCGAGCGATGCGTGCCAGCATCTCTGCGATGATTGTCGTCAATCTGCTACTGACAGTAGCGTTCTGGGGCATCGGCTCCGGGGCAAGGCTCGGTGGGTAGCTGATGCCGATACTGTTCGAAGCCGACGGCCGAGGCCCCTCTGCGACAACACTTCTCCTGCACGGTGTTGGCGCGCTGATTGTCGTGGCGCTGCTGATCACCGGATTGATCGCGAAAATGAACGGAGTCTTCGACAAGGCATTCGAGGTTACAGCGGTTCTTGCCGATGTCGGGGACGGATTGCCTGCGCGCTCGGACGTGAAATTTCGAGGCGTGCTGGTCGGAGTGGTGAACAGTGTGGATACATCGAGCGGCGGCGAGTCGAAGTATGTCGACATCGCTCTGAAACCGGAGTACGCGGCCGGGATTCCGGCAACAGTCACGGCTCGTGTTGTGCCCAGCAACGTCTTTGCCGTGTCGTCCGTTCAGTTGGTCGACAACGGGAGCGGCCCCCCGCTGTCACCCGACGCGGAAATCCCGCAAGACGAAAGTCTGTCGACGGTACAGTTGCAGACCGCGTTGACAAAACTCCGTGAAATCGTCTCTGCTACAGCACGTATCGGGACGGATCGCACACTCGGAATGCTCGCGGCCGTTGCGGCGGCAACAGACCGTCGGGGCGCCGATATCGTCACTGCAGGTGAGCAACTCCGCCGAATTGCCGCCGAACTCGGTGAGTTGACCACACCGAACGGTGAACCTTCCAGCTTGGGTGCGTTGTCCTCCGCCATCCGCGGTCTCCAAGAAGCTGCACCCGACCTTCTTGATGCCGTACACCATTCCGTCGTACCCATGCGGACCTTGGCACAGAAGGATGCCGCGTTGACCGCGCTGCTGACTGCCGGTTCGACAACACTGTCGGAAGTCGGTTCCGTTCTCGACAACAACACGGACAAGATCGTCGCTATCACCACACAACTTTCACCGGTTCTCAGCGTAGTTGCCGACGGCAGTACGGAATTCGCGCCCATCGTCACGCGGATGAAAGTCATATCCGACAAGTGGTTCAGCGAGTTCTGGCCGGTGGGTCAGCAGAACGCGACGGGAAAATTCCTGTTCCAATTCACACCGCACAAGATGTACACCCGCGCCGATTGTCCCCGCTACGGTGAGTTGGCCGGTCCGAGTTGCGCGACTGCGCCGGAGACCGCCGCGCCACCTGTGGTAGCTGACGGCGTTGCCCGTCAATTCGACTTTGCCCCGACGTCCGGAGGGAATGTCGGTCCGGTCGGAAGTGCCCAGGAGAAGGAACTTCTGGGCGATCTTCTGGGAGGCGAATCGACCCCTGCCGACGAGTTCATCCTCGGACCGTTGGCCCGGGGCAACACCGTGCAGGTGACACCCGAACCCGACGTGCCACTCGAACTCGAGCAGGGGATCCGATGAGCTATCGAAAACCCTTGATCGGAATCGCCGTGTTCCTGCTGATCTCCTGTGGCCTCACGTGGACGGTGTTCGTCACACTGCAGCGCGGTGTTCAGGGCGAGACTAAATCCTTTACCGCGGTCTTCACCGACGTATCGGGATTACGCGCCGGCGACGACGTGCGGATGGCTGGGGTTCGGGTGGGGCGCGTCGATTCGGTCAGTCTCGACGGAACGCTTGCGCGGGTGGCTTTTCGGATCGAATCGGACCAAGCGCTGTACGGCAACACCAAAGCCGCGATCACGTATCAGAACATCATCGGACAGCGCTATCTCGGGTTGTCCCTCGGTGAGCAGGGGGAACCTCGAGTTTTGGTGAGTGGGGACGAGATTCCGGTGGAGAACACGGAACCATCCTTCGACATCTCGATTCTTCTCAATGGTTTCGAACCGCTGTTCAGCGTGCTCGATCCGCAGCAGATCGACAATGTCACAACCGCGATTGTCAGTGCACTGCAAGGTGATTCCGGATCGATCACCACATTGGTATCCGAGACGTCGACCCTTGCCGAGTCGTTTGCCGGCCCGGACAAGATTCTGGGCGACATCATCGTCAATCTGGACGGCATCGTTCACAGCCTCGCACTGCAGAGCACCAACGTCGACACGATGATCACGCAGGCACGGACGATCTTCGAACAGCTGGCAGCCAGACGCGGCGAAATGGTCGACTCGTTGGATTCGATCGCGCTCGTTGCCGATCAAGTAGCGACACTGTCGAGCGACGTCGCCCCAGACCTGAGCGAGTTCCTCACTCGGGAACCGGGTTTCGCCCAGCACTTCCTGGACAACAAGGACACCTTCGGATACTTCGGTTTCAACTTACCGCCGATGTTGAAAGGGCTTGCGCGAGCGAGCCAGGACGGAAGTTACATCAACACGTACCTGTGCAATCTCAATGTCACCCTCGTCCCGGCGATCAGTGCCGTGATCCCCGCGATCGTTGCGCAGTCGACGCCCGGTGGTCAGATTACCCAGTCGAAGATTTGCAGGTAAGCGAAAGATGATCAGAGAAGCCACATCGAATTACACTCGGAGACTGCGTAAGCCCCTCGAGGATCGCAGTGCACTGGGGATCGGGGTCTTGACGGTGGCAGGGCTTGCCATCGCGATGGTCGTTGCCCTCTGGGTTACATCCGCAGGAATCGGCAAGGTCAGCTACGACGCCGAATTCACTCAGGCCGCCGGAGTCAGCGCGGGCGACGCGGTCACCATCGCGGGTGTTCCAGTGGGAACCGTCGATGGTGTTCGACTCGCAGGAGATCACGTTGTCGTGACCATGCAGATCGACGAGGGTGTCTCACTGGGAGCCGGTACCGCAGCCTCCATCAAGTTGACGACGTTGTTGGGATCGCGCTACGTCGAGATCCGTCCCGGCGGTGACGGTGACATTGCCGATCATCGGATCGGGTTGGCCAACACCGAAGTTCCCTACGATCTGCAGCAGACACTGGATAATGCGACCACCACATTCGAGCCGGTTGACGCGGAGAAGATCGGGCAAACACTTACCACGTTGTCCGATCAACTGGAGGGCACACCTGCGCTCGTACCGCAGGTACTCGCGAACATCGAGAACTTGTCTTCGGTGCTGGCCGAACGGCGCGGACAGATCGGTTCGCTGCTGACCAGTACAAGTGAGGTGACAACTGTAATCCGCGGGCAGCAGAACAGTCTGGGTGAGTTGGTGCGCAACGGCCGTGACGTGTTGGCGGAAATCAATGCCAGACGGGAAGTAGTCGACCAACTACTCGTATCGACCACCGCACTCGTAGACCAACTGCACAACGTCGTTGTCAATGACAGTCCGGCAATCGACGAACTGATCAACAATCTGAATGGCCTGCTCCAAAGCCTGAGCAACAATGACGATCTGCTGCGCAACACATTGGAGATCCTGCCGGTTCCGTTGCGCAACTTCGCCAATACCTCCGGGACCGCCAACGAAGTCGATTTCACGGCCCCCGCTGGGCCTTTCATCGACTCGTGGATGTGCGCTGTCAGCGGCCATGCAAACGAGATGAACTTGCCGCCCTATCTGAAGGACTGCAAATGAGATCTCTCGTATCGATGGCGAAGGTCGCGTTGGTAGTTGTTCTCGCTACTGCCGGTTGTTCGGGTATTCGCAGCGCAACCTCGATGGACAATACGATCACCGTCACGGCGCAATTCGACAGTGGCGCAGGACTGTACGAAGGGAACTCCGTCTCGGTTCTCGGCGTCCCGATCGGTTCGGTGACCAGCATCGTCCCCCGCGGCACCGTGGTGGAAGTAACGATGAGCCTCGACAGCGGAGTCAAGATCCCGGAAACTGCGCAGGCAGTAACTGTGTCGACGTCGGTGTTGACCGACCGTCATGTCGAAATCACTCCGCCATACCGGGACGGCCCGGTGATGACGGACGGCGACACCATCCCGATGGACCGAACAAAGACTCCCGTCGAATTCGATCGACTGATCGCCATGGCGGACAAGATGGCGATCGAGTTGCAGGGCGATGGAGAGGGTTCCGGCCCGGTCGCTGACCTACTCGGGATCGGCAGCGCGATGGTCGACGGGAACGGGCAAGCCATCAAGTCGTCACTGAGCCAGTTGGCGTCGGCGCTGCAACTGGGTAGCGACGGCGGCGCGCAAACACAGAATGCCATCACGACTGTTGTGGACAATCTTGCAGTCTTGACTTCCGTTGCCGCGAACAATGATCAGGACATTCGTGAATTCGGTTCAGCCCTGGCGCAAGTGAGTGATCTGCTCGGTGAGGCGGACTTGGGCTCGGGGGACACCGGTACCAAGCTCAACGAAATCCTTGTCGAGGCAGATAAACTTCTCGCGGCCAACCAGGGAACTCTGCAATCGACAGTGACCAACGCAAACACCGTGGTGACCGCATTGGCCGACTATCGGCGTGAACTTTCTGAATTTCTTACTGTCACACCACTTTTGATGGACAACGCTTACAACGCAATCGATCAGGAGAACGGCGGTGCGAGGGTGCACGCTCAGCTGGAAAAGGTCTTTCTCGACGGGCAGTTGGTCAAGGAGATCTGCAATGTCCTCGGCCTGCGTCAGCTTGGCTGCAGCACGGGAACACTCGAAGATTTCGGCCCGGACTTCGGGATCTCCGGGATGCTCGAGGGCTTGGCGGGGTTGCCGCGATGACGCCCGGAGGGTGGCGGGTTGTTTCCGCCGGGGCATGCGCCGGTCTGATGCTGTCCACGGCAGCGTGTGGTGTGGGGCTCGAGAGTCTCCCGTTGCCGGCACCTGGAGTTTCCGGGGACTACTACACGCTGTACGCAGTCTTCGACAATGCACTCAATCTGCCCGCCCAAGCGAAGGTGAAACTCCAAGGTGCAGACATCGGCGAGGTCGAAGCGATGAGAGTGCAGAACTACGAAGCGATAGTCACGATGCGGATCAAGGATGGCATCAGCCTGCCGGTCGGGGCCGGCGCGGAATTGCGGTCGGCGACACCGCTGGGAGACGTGTTTGTCGCAGTGGAACCCCCGCCTGGACCTGCGTCGAACGGTGCTCTTCTGTCCGACGGAGACAGCATCCCGATTGCGTCGACTTCGTCTGCGGCGACGATCGAAGAACTCCTCACCACATCGTCGTTCTTGATCAACGGAGGCGTCCTGCGCAACCTGACGAAGGTTGTCAACGGGCTCGGAGAAGCTGTCGGCGGACGAGGTGAGGAAATGGCGGACCTGATCGGTGAATCGACCGCTCTGATCGGGACACTGTCGAGCCGGAGCAACGAGATTCGTGAGACGCTTGCGTCGACCAATCAGCTTCTCGTGACGGTGTCGGAGCAGCAATCGTCGATCGACGACGCGATTTCGGCAGCCGGTCCCGCGCTCGGCACTCTGAACGCCAACACTGCGCAAATGCTTGATCTGCTCGCACAGGTGGCGCAGGTAAGTAGTCAAGTGGGAAAGTTCCCGTCGGTGAGCGGTACCGGCGCAGGCGGGATGGTCGCCGACATCAACACAATCGCTGCAGAACTCAACGACGCGGCAACCGATCCCAACGCGAGCCTCGCAGCCGTCAACAGGCTTTTGCCGCCACTCCTCAAGATCACCAACTCGACGTCCGCCCATGTCAATGCCGACCTGGAACAGCTCGCTATCGGGGCGATTGCGGATCCGAACCATCCCGCTGACCCTGGCAGCCGACTTCCGGATTCGAGCGACTGGGATGCGCTGGTGGGAACGATTACCTACACGCTGATGCGGTTGCAGGGCAGAGTGCTGGGGACCGGCCGATGAACAAGCAGATCCCTGACGGTGAGGGTGAGATGGGCCCGGTTGCGCGGCTGTCGGAAGTCCCCGCGGCAGCTCTCGTCAGCGCCGTCCGCTTCAGTAGCGCTCACCGACTCACAATGTCGGTGGTTGCACTCGCCGCAACCCTGGTTGTCGGCGTGGTGTACCTGACCTTCGGGGTCTTTCACCTGAGCCCGATCAGCTCGAAGATTACCGTGCGCGTGCATTTTTCGATATCCGGCGGGCTGCTGCCGCAGCAGGAGGTGATGCTCCGCGGAGTTCCTGTGGGAAAGGTGAATTCGGTCGAGTTGACCGACAGTGGTGTAGTTGCCGTCGCGGAGATCGACGGGGGTGTCGAGATTCCACTGGGCGGTGAAGTGCGTGTGGCGGGACTGTCGATGGCAGGCGAACAGTATCTGGACTTCAGGCCTACCACCGACAGTGGTCCGTATCTTGTCGACGGATCGGAAATCTCTTCCGACGAAACGTCGACCCCGGTGCCGCTGGCGTCCATGTTGGGAAACCTTGACGGCATGCTGGCCCAAATCGATCCTGCCGAACTCGAGATGATCGTCGCGGAACTCGGCGTCGGACCGGAAGGGCCGAAGAAACTGTCGGCGATACTCGACGGCGGCGCCTTCCTCGTCTCGACGCTCGATTCGGTATTACCGCAGACGGCAACCCTTCTGCGCAGCAGCAAGGTTTTGCTCGGCACACTTGGTGACAGCGGCCCTGGGCTGCGCAGTACTGCGAGCAATCTGTCGGAACTTCTGCTCGGCGTCGAAGCGAAGGACACGGGGCTTCGTGAGTTCCTCGACGGTACGCCGTCGACTCTGAAGTCGATTGACGCGCTCATCGCCGACAACTCGCCGACAATGGTTCAGCTCCTCGGCAATCTGACGACGGTAGCCCAGATGGCCTACTTGAACGTACCTGCGCTGCAAGAGTTCTTCGTCCCGACATACCGTCAAGGCTCCACACTCGAAGCACTCACATCTGTTTTTCACGACGGTGGAATCTGGGCGTTTGTCAACATCTACCCGCGCTATTCGTGTGACTACGACTTGCCACGTCTACCGGCGACGGTTCCGGATTTCCCGGAACCGTACCTGTACACGTATTGCGACAACGAGGACCCGTCGGTGCTTGTCCGCGGCGCTCGGAATGCGCCACGTCAACCAGGTGACGACACCGCCGGCCCGCCTGCCGGTGTTGCACCCGACACGCGAGCGTCGCCGACACCGATTGGGCCTCAATCGATTCCGCTTCCCTATGGAGGTCCTGATCTCGAACAGAGTCCACCGGGGTGAACGCGGAAGAGCAGTTGAAACAGGAACATCGCCGCAGAGGAGAAGGAAAATGAGCGAACGCGGTTCGACAACAACAATCGACAAGGCTGCAGATCTGGACCCGGAAGTAGACGAATCCGCAGCGGAGGGCAAGAGTGATGTGGGGTCGAGCGACACGGAGCCGGAGGTTCGCGTTCGCCGATGGGGGAGAGTAGTCGGAATCTCTGTGATCGCAGCCGTGGGGGCCATATCACTGTCCATGGCAGCAGTTTTCGGTTGGAAGCTACACGAAGCGCGCGCTGTCGACTCGGCAGCGGCCGCCGCACTCGATGCGGCGCGCCAGTACGCGGTGACTCTGACAAGTGTGAGTTCGGATTCGCTCGATCAGAACTTTGCGGCCGTACTCGACGGAGCCACCGGGGAATTCAAGGACATGTATTCCCAGTCCAGTGAACAGTTGAAGCAACTGCTGGTCGACAACAAGGCCGCAGCTCAGGGAGTTGTGATCGATGCCGGGATCAAATCGGCGACCGCTACGGAAGTCGAGGTCCTGTTGTTCATCGACCAGACCGTCAGCAATACAGTCGCACCTGATCCGCGGATCGACCGCAGTCGAGTCGTGATGACGATGAACCTGGTGGACGGTCGCTGGCTCGCCGGCAAGGTGGATCTACCGTGACACCGCGAGCGGGGAGCGGGGATGCCACTTGGACGGCCCCGCTCCGCACTCATTCACGTTCGGAGAGAGCCGCTCTGGGACATTGTGCAATCGACGTGCGAACTCGGTCTTCGGCGTCGTGCGGTACCTGGCCGGCAGTTACTTCCAATTCCTCGTTGGTGTCGAGGGCAAATACATCCGGCGCGTTTTCCACGCAGAGTGCATTTGCCTCACACAGATTCTTGTCGACGACGACGCGCATCCGGAGTCCTCCCTGATCAAGTTCACGGCTCGAATCCATGCCGTGTTGCACTGAGTGCGCGAACGAAATTGGTTCCAGCGGATCGGAACGCATACCCGCGTGAATGTAAAGTCATCCACCACCTTGGATACTGTACCTTCGCAGAAGAGATTGCAAGCCCCAAAAGGGTTAGGGCTGTGTCTAATTCGTGTCTTCGAGCCGTTTGCCTTCGAGTCGAACCAAATACTCCTCGACCAAGGCGAAGGTCTCCGCGTGCCCACCGAAAACGCCGAGTGACTCTTCCATCACGAGTACGCGTGACAAGCTTGTGATCAATACCAGCGCTGCGGCAGGCGGGCATGTTTTCGGATCGATACCATACTCCTGCAACACATTTCCCATTATTTCGAGTTGAGCTGCGCGGAATCGCTCGGAGTAGTCGGCGATTTCCGCCCGGATGACTTTCCGATGATTGGCGAGGGCGACAAACTCCATAGTGAAGGCGGTGCCCTCCGCTGCGATGCTGAACTCCCACAGTGCTCTCAGGGGTTGTGGCGATTTCAGTAGTTCGGCCTGACGCTCGAGACCTTCTACCGCGCGGCGACGAAACAGTTCGAGAAACAGATCGTCCATCGTGCGGAAGTAGTAGTACACGAGCGGCGGCTTCAGTCCGGCCTTCTTTGCGATGCGGCGAGAGCTGACCGCCGCATACCCCTCTTCCAGCATGACTTGTTCTGCGGCGTCGAGGAGGAGTGCTCGATTTTTTGCATCAGGTGCGCCGATTCTGCGTGGCGAAGTCATCCGTGGCTCCCTAAGCGTCAAAGGCTGGTCATGTGAACGGTTCTCGCTACAGCCTAATGCGAAGAAAACTCCGCTAGACCATTGCCTACACCCTAAGCTACGCATATGCTCAGCATTATGTTGATCGACTGATCAGCATTTGCCAGGCGACGTCGACAATTCGGCTCGCCTAGATGCCCGTCGACCCCGCCCGTCCCGAGGGTGCGCTGCCTTCCGACACACGTGCCTAGCCCCAAAGACGTCAATGCCCTGCTTTCCGACACAGGAGACCCGTAATGACTGAAATCGATCAGGTCGACTTCTTCACCGATCCGTCGATCGTGGATGATCCGTACCCGTACTTCGAATCCCTACGCGCGCAGTGTCCCGTCGTGCGAGAGCCACACCACGGTGTTGTTGCCGTGACAGGGTACGACGCGGCGACTGCTGTGTACCGCGACTCCGAGGTGTTCTCGTCGTGTGTTTCGGCAACGGGCCCCTTCCCCGGGTTGCCGTTCGAACCCGAGGGTGACGACCTCGGCGCTCTGATCGAGCAGTACCGCGATCATTTCCCGCTGCACGAGCATCTGGTGACCATGGACATGCCGCAGCACGCGGCGCACCGGTCGTTGTTGAAGCGACTGCTGACGCCCAGGCGTTTGGCAGAGAACGAAGAGTTCATGTGGCGGCTCGCGGATCGCCAGATCGACGAGTTCATCGCCCGGGGTTCGTGCAACCTCATGAGCGACTATGCGCAACCGTTTGCGCTGCTTGTCATTGCTGATCTGCTCGGTGTTCCGGAAGAGGACCATCAGGTATTTCGCGTGACGCTCGGCGCGCAACAGGCGGGCTCGATCGACGAGTCCGAGGCCTTCACGAGCAATCCGCTCGAGTTCCTGGCAGAGCGATTCACGTCGTACATCGAGGACCGTCGACGGGAACCGCGCGACGATGTTCTGACGGCCATCGCCACAGCCAAGTATCCCGACGGCTCGACTCCGGAGGTCGTCGATCTCGTGCACGTCGCGTGCTTCTTGTTCGCTGCCGGCCAGGACACGACGGCGCGGTTGTTGACCGCGTCCTTCCGATTCATCGCCGAGAATCCAGAACTGCAGCAACTGCTTCGCGACGAACCGGAACGTATACCCAATTTCGTCGAGGAGACACTTCGGATGGAGGGGCCGGTCAAGAGCGACTTCAGGCTTGCGAAGAACCCGACAACTGTTGGCGACATGGATGTTCCGGCCGGGACCATCGTCATGATCTTGAACAGTGCTGTGAACCGTGATCCGGAAAGGTTCGAAGATCCCGACACGTTCGACATCGAACGGCAGAATGCGCGCGAGCACATAGCTTTCGGTCGAGGAATCCACGCGTGCCCGGGTGGTCCGCTGGCCCGCGTCGAATCACGTGTCAGCATCACTCGACTTCTGGATCGACTGAAGGACATTCGGATTTCCGAGGCCGAGCACGGACCAGCTGACTCGCGGACGTACGAATACGAACCGACATACATTCTGCGGGGCCTCAAGGCGCTGCATCTCGACTACACCCCCGCGACGGAATCCTCGTCGGCGGAATCCGTGATGACTGAAACCCACTGACTAGCACCCACTGACTAGCACCCACTAACTAGCACCCGTTGACTGAAACTCGTTGACGAACAAGGAGAACAACATGACTTCATCCACTCAGGGGACCTCCGCGAACGACCGTGTGGCGGTCGTGACCGGCGCTGGATCGGGTATCGGGCTGTCTGTGGCTCAGGCTCTTTCGGAGCAGGGTCACCGAGTTGCATTGTTGGACAGAAATATCGACGAAGCGCAACGTGTTGCCGAGAAGTTGAGTGCGGACGGCACCGAGGCCATGGCGTACCAAGTGGATGTCACCGATCGTGTTGGTGTCAGGGCTGCCATGGACGCGGTACGCGGTGAACTCGGCCCGATCTCGATCATCGTCACCAGCGCGGGTGTCGAGACGTTCACACCGGTAACCGAGATCAGTGCGGAGGAGTGGGACCATATCGTCGCGGTCAACCTCACCGGAACCTTCACCTCCATTCAGGCAGTTGTTCCCGACATGATCGAAGCCGGGTGGGGTCGAATCGTCACCATCTCGTCGTCGAGCGCTCAGTCGGGCGCGCCGAACATGGCCCACTACGTAGCGTCCAAAGGTGGCGTCATCGCACTTACTAAGGCACTGTCCTTCGAGCTTGCGCCGCAGGGGATTACCGTCAACTCGATCCCGCCATCGATCATCGATACCCCGATGGCTCGTAAGTCCGAAGCGGACGGAGATTTTCCCGGCGTCGACGTCATCGCAAGTATGACGCCGGTCCGTCGTGCCGGACTGCCCACTGATGTGGCTGCGGCGTGCGCGTTCCTCTGTACAGACAACGCGGGCTTCATCACGGGACAGCTCATCGGTGTCAACGGAGGTTGGTATATGTAAATTGTCCGTTTCCTGGTTTCTTTTCCAGTGGCACAGTACGATTCCGTTCAGATTTCGACTTACTCGACCCTCGCTCGTCGGAGATCCACCGGCCACGGGGTTCGGTCCGAATTCATCTAGGCGCGCTGCCTCTCCCACCCGTGGCCTTGGCACTCACGCCGCCGGCGTCCGCCGGTCTCTTCAGCCTGTATCGGTCGGCCCGTGGGGCCAAGTAACGAGGAGGAACGGTTGAAACTACAGCGAATACTTGTTGCCGTCGCGGCGACAGCACTTCTTGTCAGCGGATGTAGTGGCCGCGAGAGCGGCGGCAGCGAGAACATCGAAGGCGGTGGTGAGGGGGCTACCGCACAGTCTGCATCTGGCGACTTCGGTGATCTCCAGGACGTCTGTCAGTCTGGGGACGCCCAAGGCGGCACTGCTCAAGGTGTCACTGCCGACGAGATCGACGTTGGAGTTTTCTCGGACATGGGATTCACCAAGAATGCCGAATTCGAGGAAGCCGCAAAAGTTTTCACGTCCTGGTGTAACGACGCCGGAGGTATCAACGGTCGTAAAGTGGTCGCTACCACCCGCGATGCGAAGCTGATGGAGGTTCGTCAGCGAATGGTCGAAGCCTGTCGTGACGACTTTGCGCTCGTCGGTGGTGGCGCCGCCTTGGATGCTCTCGGCGTCAAGGACCGGCTGACGTGTATGTTGCCGAGTTTCCCAGCTCAGGCCGTCCAAGAGCGTTCTGCCGGAGCTGATCTCGAAGTCAGTGCATCTCCCGCAAAGATCCCGGGCTATGACAATTACAACGGTTTCCGAACCTGGGTGGTGAACGAGGCGTATCCGGATTCGAAGGGTGCGGTGGGAATGATCAACGGCGATTCCGCTGTCACCAAAGCGATTGCGGGCGTTACCGCTGAGACCCTCGAGGCCGCCGGTGCCACGCTGGTCTACAACGAGCTGTATCCGGCGATGGGTGTGTCGGACTGGACTCCGTACGCGCAAGCAATCAAGAGCAAGGGCGTCAAAGGGTTGATCTTCATGGGTGAGTTCGGTCAGTTGGCCAAGCTCGAAGAGGTCCTCACCAACATGGACTACAAGCTCGACTGGATCGATGCCAACAATAACGCCTACAACGCGTCGTTCATCGAACTGCTGGGGAAGTCCGCCGACTTCCAGAACAACCTCGTAGATCTCAGTGGTGTGGCGCCGTTGGAAAGTGACGAGCCTGCGGTGGCGGAGCTCGAGGCTCTGTACGAGAAGTACGCACCGAATGCGCAGATCACACTCCCGGCGATGCGGGCGATGTCATCGTGGCTGCTGTTCGCGAAGTCGGCTGCCAGTTGTGGCGACGAACTTACCCGTGCTTGCCTCTACAAGGCAGCGACGGCCGAGACTGCTTGGACCGGAGGCGGTTTGCATGCCGCAAACGATTTGGCGAATCCGATTCCACCGCAGCCGTGCTTCAATGTCGAACAGGCCACGTCGGACGGTTGGCAGGCAGCAGACTTCAATCCCGACAACGGTCTCTACCGCTGCGATATCCCGGCTCGCAAGTTGGTCGCCGACTTCGGCACGCCGATGACACTGGCAGACGTCGGTATGAGCATGGGCGATTTCGAGTAATGGAACAATTCGTCACCTTCGGGATCGTCGGTCTGAGCACGGCCGCGATCTACGCGATCATCGGCAGCGGCTTGGTGGTCACCTACACCACCACCGGAGTGTTCAACTTCGCACACGGCGCGACCGGCATGATGGCGGCATTCTCCTACTGGCAGCTCAGTGTCGGGTGGGGCTGGCCGGTGTGGTTGTCGGTAGCCACCGTACTTCTGGTTCTTGCACCGGCTTTCGGGCTTCTCGTCGAACTGTTGGTGCGGCCGGTTCAGGCTCTCGGCGAGGCCGAGAAGCTGGTGATGACGATCGCGTTGCTGAGCGGTCTGATTGCGCTCGCCCGATGGATCTGGAATCCGAACAAAGCTCGCTCGCTTCCCAGGTTCTTTGCCGAGCAGAACTCTTTTCACATCGGGTCAGCAACAATCAGTTGGCATCAAGCCTTGACACTGGTGGTGGCGATCGCCGTTGCGGTGTCTCTACGAATACTGATGCTGCGCACCCGAACCGGAACCGAAATGCGAGCGACCGTCGATGACCGTGCCTTGGTGGGACTTACCGGGGCAGATCCGGTACGGGCCAACCGGGTTGCTTGGATTCTGGGAACCGTGTTGGCCGCAATCGGAGGTATCCTCATCGCTCCGATGGTTGCGCTCGACGCGACCCAACTGTCGCTGGTCATCGTCAGTGCTTATGCCGCAGCGATATTCGGTCGGTTGAAGAGCCTGCCCATGACATTTGTCGGCGCAATTGTCGTGGGCTGCATGGAGGCGTATCTGACCGGCTACCTCCCGCAGAATCCGTACCTCCCAGGTCTGCGGCTGGCGGCGCCGGCGATATTGCTGTTGCTCGCGCTGTTGCTCTTTCCGCACGGGCGACTTCGAGGACGCGACCGTCACCTCAGTGCGGTTCCGCTACCGAGCGTTCGAGGGACGTTAGTCTTCGCCGGGGTGATCGTCGCGTTCGGTCTCGTCTTGGCCACAGTGCTGGGTGAAGGTGATCTGATCACCTACGGACAGATCTTCGCGTTCGGCGTGATCGCGTTGTCCTTCGTTCCACTTGTCGGTTACGCCGGTCAGATATCACTTGCGCAGTTGACCATGGCGGGGGTGGGTGCAATTGTCTGTGCACGCTTGGGCGGAAATGGGCAGTGGTGGGCACTTTTGGCGGTGATGGTCATCGCGGGCATTGTCGGAGCGGTCATCGCGATCCCCGCGCTCCGGCTCAATGGTGTCTACCTGGCACTCGGGACGGCGGCCATTGCGGCCGTCTTCGACCGATGGATATTCACGATCCCGTCCTTCGAGGTGTTCGGAGTCGAGATCGTGCTGTTCGACCAGGGCTCAGTGGATTTGGTCGGCCCACGACTGTTCGGATTAGAGGTGAATACTCCGGCAGAACTGACGGTGTTCTCCGCGATCTGTCTTGCCCTCGTCACGATCGCCGTGGCCGCGTTGCGCCGCGGGCGACTCGGCCGCCGGTTGATTGCGCTGCGCGACAGTGAGGCTGCCTTCGCGACCCTCGGGGGCAGTCTGCTGTTGACCAAGATGCTGGTGTTTGCGCTTGCCGCTGGTATTGCGGGGCTTGGTGGGGCGCTGTACGGAATGCAACTGATGTCGGTCACCGCCGAACAGTTCAGTTTTGTTGCCGGGCTGGGTATTTTCCTGATCGCTGTCGTGGGTGGCCTGGGAGTTGTGGGTAACGGGCTCTTCACGGGCACGATGATTGCCGGCCCGTTGAACGCGATCGTGGCATTGTGGCCGGCGGCCGCCAACCTCGTGCAGACGCTGCCCGCTGCTGCCGGCCTCGCTTACAGTTCCGGAGCGGTCGACGACGGAGTTGTGCCGAGCTTGCGCCGGCGCTGGGAATCGGCTCTCCGGGACCGCCTTGTAATGGCGGTCTTGCTGGGTTGGATTGCAGCGCTGTGGGTTTTGCGTGTCAATGACGTCGTCAACGGGTACGTACTCGTGGTGGGCGTAGTGATCGGGGCATTGGCCGCCCGCAGTTGGGCCGAAGCGCGGCATCGTCAGGTTCCGGCGGAGCCGGAAATTCCGGTGGAGTTGTGGGGCATATCGCGCCCATGGACCGCCGAAGACGGGGAGGTGCTCAGTCGTGAAGTCGCAGCTCGAAGTTGAGGACATCACGGTGATGTTCGGCGGTCAACGCGCGCTCTCCGGGGTCTCGCTGAAGGCGGAGCGTGGTCACGTGACCGGACTGATCGGACCGAACGGGGCAGGCAAGAGCACGCTGTTCGACGTCATTTCCGGGCTCCGCAAGCCGGCCACGGCAAAGGTGTTTCTCGGTGGCCGCGACGTGACCAGAGCCGGGCCGTCCCGGCGTGCGAAACACGGTCTGGCGCGGACGTTTCAACGACTGGAACTCTTCGGCCGACTCAGCGTCCGCGACAACCTCCTGGTTGCCGCGGAACTGGGGTCGCAGCGACGCAAGGCCGGATCCGTCGCCGACGACATCATCGATCGACTCGGATTAGGACTGGTTGCCACGACAACCGCGGACTCCTTGTCCACCGGCATGGGTCGCCTCGTCGAGGTGGCCAGAGCAATGGCCGTGAATCCCACCACCCTTTTGCTCGACGAGCCCGCCGCAGGTCAGGACCGCGAAGAAACAGAGCGGTTCTCGCTGATTTTGCGCTCTCTGGCGGAGGAGGGGATGGCTGTCCTGCTTGTCGAACATGACATGGAATTGGTGATGAACGTGTGCGACCAGGTGTATGTACTCGATCTCGGGAAGATCATCTCCGTCGGCCCGCCCGAACTGATCCGCCGCGACGACGCTGTTCTGGCAGCGTATCTGGGGGGATCATGAATCCGATCCTCGAATTGCGGCGTGTACGAGCGCGTTACGACGAGATCACGGTTCTGCACGGGATCGACCTCAGTGTGGCGCCAGGTCAGATAACTGCCTTGCTGGGGCCCAACGGTGCCGGGAAGACGACGACTCTCCGAGTCGCTGCCGGAGTTCATCCGATCACCTCGGGGCAACTCGTGGTTGGAGGGCGCGATGTCAGTGGGATTCGTCCTCGGGATCTGGCCAGATCCGGTGTCTGCCTGATCCCGGAAGGCCGTGGTGTGTTTCCCAACCTGAGCGTCCGGGACAACTTGCTCATGATGACGTTCACCGGTCGCACGCGCGAGGAAATCGAGGAGATCGCGTTTGCTCGGTTTCCGATCCTCGCCCAGCGCGCATCGCAGACGGCAGGCACACTGTCCGGCGGTGAGCAGCAGATGCTCGCGCTCGCCCGCGGTCTCGCGACGGACCCCGCTGTCCTTCTCCTCGACGAGTTGTCGATGGGGCTCGCGCCGTTGATCGTCGGCCAACTCTACGAGCAGGTCGCCCTGATTGCCAGAGCGGGTGTCGCCGTACTGGTGGTCGAGCAGTTCGCGAACACCGTGCTCGAATTTGCCGATCACGCAGCAGTTCTGGTGCGTGGCCGGATCCAGAAGCAGGGCAGCCCAGATGGCTCACTGCGTTCCGAACTAGCTGCCCTCTACCTTGGGAGTGTCACATGACCGCGACTGAAACCCGCGCCGACCGCTTCACTCGCGAGTTGGCCGAACAGAAAATTCCCGATCCCTCCGCCGGCCGATCCGCCCTTTGGCTCAGGTTGGGACTGGTGCTGATGGTGATCGGTCCGGCCTTGGGTATCGCGTCGTACTTTCTCTCGCACAACACTTCCGATCCCTTGGTGCAGCGCGACGCGATCATTCTTGCCCTCGTCGGGATTTCACTCGGCGTGAGCGGGTCGGCACTGTACATCCGCTATTCCATTACCGGATTCCTCAGGTTCTGGATGGCCAGGCAGTCCTACGACCTGAGCCTGGTGGGAGATCGACTCTCCGAGCACGATATTCAACCCTGACAGCCGCAGCTGCCGTTGTTCCTCGCGGCGGTTCGGTGCGGACGGGCGCGTCCGTGAGCTGGTGAAAGTTTTTTGCAACCACGGTGTTCCGAAACATCGTGGTGGAAAGCCCATGGTGGGTGGAACCCGTCCGCCCATCGGAGAGGATCCGTCATGCGCAATTCGGTAATTCGTCGAGTCGTGGCCGCCGCCGGTTTTGTTGCCGTCGTGGCCGCCACGGTCACAGGCTGCAGCAGTGATTCCGACAGCGACACCGCTGACACCACAACAACTTCGGCAGCGGCCACGAAGGCTTCGGGCACGTCGTCTGCGGGGACCACCGCGGCGGCTGCGGCCGACGACGCGACGACAAAGGAGATCACGGACGTCTTTGTCACCTTCTTCAACGGAACTACTCCGCCCGCGGATCGTGCCGCTCTGGTCGAAAACGGTGACGTGTTCCTGCCGACTCTCGAAGCGCTGACGGCCAATCCGCAGGCCACGGCAACCACTGCAACGGTGCAAGGCGTCGAGGCCACCGGTACGAACGCTGCCGTCAAGTGGACGCTTCTGATGAACGGGGCTCCGGTTCTGCCGGACCAGTCCGGTGAAGCGCTAGAGCAGGCCGGTGAGTGGAAGGTGTCGGCCGCGACGTTCTGCACGCTGTTGGCGATTCAGGGCGGCGGGGCGCCGGTTCCCGGTTGCTGATCGCCCACAACGATGCGACGTCGACGCCGATAGCACCGGCATCGACGTCGCATCGTTGTGCACGCCAACAGATGTCAGCTCAAGTATCGAACCAGATTTTGTGCGACACAGGCGGGCCGCTCGGAGCCTTCGGCGGTGATCGTGACGGTGCGCTCCACCTGGATTCCGCCGTCGATGTCGGTGACGGATGTGAGCTCCACTGTTCCCCGCACCCGGCTGTCCACCAAGACCGGGCTGATGAACCGCACTTTCCCCAGTCCGTAGTTGAGCGCCATGCGGGCGCAACTGACGGCCATCACTGTCTGAACTATCGGTGCCAGCAACGACAGTGTCAGGAATCCATGCGCGATGGTGGCGCCGTACGGTCCGTCTGCAGCACGGTCCGTATCGACATGTATCCACTGGTCGTCGTCGGTGGCTGCCGCGAAGAGATCGATCCGTTTCTGATCGATCGTGATCCAATCACTGGTGCCGATCGTTGTCCCGACAGCGGCTCGGATATCGTCGAAGGTGGTGAAATCAGTCTGGTCCAAACCACTCTGGGTGCTCAACCGGCCAGCCTGAGTTCAACGGGGTTCAGTCGCAGATCGCAGATGTACGCGAGTTCTGCCGCGATCTCCGGTGAGAGGCCGCTCTGCTCTTCGACCTCCAGGATGCTGTGGAGGCGACGGAAGAATTGATCAGGCGTGATCCCGAATTGGACAAAAATGTCTTCGGCGGGTCCGCCGTTCCAATGCCGCCACTTCAGGGCGAACGTCAATATCGCATCATGGTCGTTCATTACACGCCCCCTCAATTCAAACGTGAGTTCGGTTATCTCAATTGGTCTTTCATGACTTTGCCAGTCGCATTGAGTGGCAGTGCGTCGAGGAACTCGACAGTGCGTGGAGCCTTGAACCCGGCCATCCGCTCGCGGCTCCAGGAGAGTAGGTCTTCCGCTGCCACAGGATGTTTGGTGACGACAAAGGCTTTGCCGACCTGCCCCATTCGTTCGTCGGGAACGCCGATCACGGCAACCTGATCGACTGCCGGGTGTTCGAGGAGGAAACCTTCGATCTCGGCTGGATATGCGTTGAACCCGCCGACGATGAACATGTCCTTCTTGCGGCCGACGATACTGAGCCGTCCCTCGTCGTCAAGCTTTCCGAGATCGCCCGTGTGCAGCCAACCGTCCGTGTCGATCGCTTCGGCGGTTGCCTGCGGATCGTCAAGGTATCCCTGCATGACGTTGTATCCGCGAATCAGTACCTCGGAATCATCTGCGATTCGCAATTCGATTCCGTCACATGGTGTACCGACGGTAGTTGCTATCTGCTCGAACGAGTCGCCGGGGCGCGACGCGGTTGCCGTTCCCCCTTCGCTCAAGCCGTAACCCGTCATGATGGTCTGGAACGGAAGTTCCTTTGCGACCCGGCGGATGAGTTCTACCGGAATGTCCGCCGATCCGGTGACCGCAGCACGTAGTGACGACAGATCTCGGGTGTTGGGAGCGGACAGCAGTGACTGGTAGAGCGTCGGCGGTCCCGGGAGCATGGTGATCTTCTCGGTCTCGACCAGTTCCAGTACCTGATCCACGTCGAGAACGGCTACGGGCAGGATGGTGGCGCCGCGAATCAACGACGCGACAACGCCTGCTTTGTAGCCGAACATGTGGAAGAACGGGTTGACGACCAGGTAGCGATCGCCTTCCCTCAGGTCTGCGAGATCGCACCACTCCGAGAACATTCGCAGTGTCTGGTGATGGTTCATCATGACGCCCTTGGGGCGGCCGGTCGTTCCCGACGTGTACATGATGTCGGCGATGTCGTCGCCGCTGATCTCGCATTCGAAAGGTGCACCGCTGGAAAGGAAATCCGACTTCAAGTCGATGACCGGTACGTCATCGGGTGCGCTGTACCCCCGGCCCAGGAACCCCTTCTGGACGAGTACGGCTTTGGCGCCGCTCCGTCGGATGATGTCGGCGGCCTCGTCGGCCTTGTACCGCGTGTTGACGGGAACCAGCACTCCGCCGGCGGTCAAGATGCCGAATGCGGCGATGATCCATTCGGCGGAGTTGGGCGCCCAGATCGCCACTCGATCGCCCTTGTCCACGCCGATCGAGGCCAGAGCGCCAGCGGCCCGGCGGACCCGATCAGCGAGTTCGACGAAGGTGATCCGGACGGGCCCGTCGACGACCGCTTCGGCAGTGCCGAAGCGGTCGGCCGCACTCAGGACCATCTCAGGGATGGTCTGCCACTTCACAGCGAAAGGAGCCCTGCAAGGTTGCCGCCCATGATCTTTGCCTGATCCTTCTCGTCCAGGTGCCCGAGCATGTCCGCGAAGTGCCGCGGCTCTGCCAAGCCCTCCGGATGCGGGTAGTCCGAGCCGAAGAGCACTCGGTCGACTCCGACGAGATCGATCAGATCGGTCACGCCCTCCTCGTAGAACGGGCTGACGTGGACCTGGCGCTTGATCGCAGCGACGGGATCCTGCATACCGAAGCCTTCAGGTGCCTTCTTGAAGGTGTCGGCGAGGCTGTCCAGAAGTGGTCGCAGCCAGGCAGATCCACTTTCGATGACCGCAAGCTTGAGGTCAGGGAAGCGGAACAGTGCGCCGTGGCAGACCCACGATGCCACGGTGTCCTGTACGGGACGCCACTCGTTGACCATGCGGAACGTGTTGGTCTGGAACGGCAGCATCTCGCCGTCCGTGCCTTCCCACTCGGCGTCGAAGCGCGCGTATCCGCTGTCCGACGAGTGCATCGCGACGAGGAGGTCGAGCTCAACGACGCGCTTCCAGAAGGGGTCGAACTCCGGCATGGCAAACGAACGAGGGCCCTTGAATCCGGGGACGGGTGCAGGACGCACGAGAATAGCCCTTGCGCCGCGCTCGGCAACCCACTCGAGTTCTTCGAGTGCCTTGTCGAGGATCGGCAGGCTGATCACCGGGGTGGTGAAGATGCGGTCCTTGTAGTTGAACTGCCATGTCTCGTACAGCCACTCGTTGAGTGCGTGCACAACAGCGTGAATCAGGTCCGGATCGTCACGCATCCGCTCTTCGACCAGGCTGGCGAGGGTCGGGAACATCAGCGTGCGGTCGACGCCCAACTCGTCCATGAGTTCCAGGCGCGGGCCCGGCTCGCTGAAGGCGGGGATTGCCTTCATGGACTTACCGAAGATCTCGCGACGGCTCTTGCCTTCGGGGTTTCCGTTCTTGAAGTACTCCTCCATGGAACCCGGGCGTGCAACGACGCTGAACGTGGGGTTGGGGATGTACTCACTGATCTGTCCGCGAATGGCGATCTTGGTGCGTCCGTCGACCTCGACGTACTTGATGGCGTCCTTGTACTTCGCCGGGAGGTACTTGGTGAGGGCCTCGGCAGTCTCGTACAGATGGTTGTCTGCGTCGAACAGCGGGTAAGGCAGGTCCTTCGGGGGCATGAGATTCTCCTTTGCGTTTGATGAGAACACTATTCTCTTTTTTAAACGGTCGCAATATCCTGGCGGACCAAAAACTTCTGAATCTTGCCGCTGGCCGTCCGGTGGAAGTCGTCCACCTGGTGCAATTCCTCCGGCCACTTCTGTTTTGCGACGCCGGCTCGGTCGAAGTGAGCGCGGAGTTCGTCCATCGTCGGCAAGCTGTGGCCGGGCAGCAGGCGCAGCACAGCGGCAACGTGTTCGCCGAGGCGCTCGTCCGGGGCGGATACCGCTGCGGCTTCGGCAACTCCCGGCATCGAGAGAAGGATTTCCTCGACCTCGAGTGCGCTCACGTTCTCGCCGCCACGAATGATGATGTCGGACTTGCGGTCCGTGATTGTCAGGTAGCCGTCCTCGTCGATTTCACCGATGTCCCCGGTGTGGTACCAACCGTCGGCGTCGAATGTCGCGTCGGTGAGCGCCTGGTCGGTGTACCCGATGCAGAGATCGGGTCCACGGCTGAGGATTTCTCCGTCATCGGCAAGCCGGATCTCCGCGCCCTCCATGACATTTCCGTCGGTGAATAACCGCTTGTCTTCCGGGGCAAGGTGGCTCGATCCCGTGATCGACGGATGTTCGGTGCTCCCGTACGAACGGAAGACGGTGATGCCGAAGTCGGCCAGTCTTCTCGTGACCGCCGCGGGGACGGACGAGCCGCCGAGTCCCGCATATTTCATGCACGCGAGATGTTCCGGCGTGAACTTCGGATGATCGAGCAGGCTGGTGAGGAAGTAGGTTGCGCCGCCGCCGACGGTGAGTTGATCGCTGGTCATCAACTCCAGTGCCTGTTCCGGATCCCACGCATCGGTGAGGTTGATCGGGGAGCCGTCGACGACTGGAATGAGGAAGGCATTGACCATGCCGATGAAGTGACCGACCGGGGCCGACGTGAGTTGCTTGCCACGGTCTTTCGGGTACAGGCCCAAGAGCTGGCGGGTTTCGTGCCCGAGTGTCTGATGGCTGTGGATGACGCCCTTGGGAGCGCGCGTCGTGCCGGAGGTGAAAGCGATGAGCACGGCGGAAGTGGGGTCTGCGTCGATGTTCTCCGCCAGTGGTACATCGCTGAGCAGATCTTCGAAATCACGTCCGACAACTCCGACGACGGGGATGTTCGCGCACAGATCCGGCTGGTACTCGGTGCGCCCGAACTTCTCGGCCGTGATGAAGACCTTCGGCTTCGTCTCGTCGAGGATGTAGGCAACTTCCTTGCGGCCGTAGAAGTGAACGATGGGAACAACCGTTGCGCCGAGGAAGGTCGAGGCCCAGAAGACCGCTGCTGCTTCCATCCAGTTCGGAAGCTGGAACGCGACGACATCACCCGCGCCGACGCCCCGTTCGCGCAGGCCGCCGGCCAACCTGCGTGCCACCAGGTCCACGTCGGCAAAAGTTCCGGTCCACGGACGGATCTTCGAGTGGATACGAAATTCGGTGTCGGGGGCGGCAGCGAGGCCTCGGGTGAGCATCGTGCCGATCGTGTCCTGAGTCCACCAACCCTCTTCGAGGTACCGGGTGGCAAGCGTGGTGGGAATGTGCCGCATATGAGCTCCAATGCAGGTAACCGGGCCGCTCCTAGGCCGAACTGCGGCACGAGACGGGAGCGGTCGAACTGGCTTCTGCCAGTCGTGAATATGTTATTCTCACAAAACAAGAATGCCAATATCGTAACGGAGAACATCTTGGTTATCGTTGAAATGGACGGCGAGTTGGCGATCATCACCATCGACCGTCCACAAGCACGCAATGCCATCGCGCCGGAAACGATGGACCAATTGGACGAGGCACTCGACTCGGTTCGCGGGGCCCGCGCCCTGGTGATCACCGGCGCTGGTGATCGTGCGTTTGTCTCCGGTGGCGATCTCAAGGAACTGGCCAAACTCCGGACGCTGGAACAGGCTGCGGACATGGCCCGGCGGATGCGGTCGATCTGTGACCGCATCGCACAATTCCCCGGACCCGTCATTGCTGCATTGAACGGGCATGCGCTCGGCGGAGGCGCCGAAGTTGCCGTGGCGGCAGATATTCGAATTGCCGCGCACGACATCAAGATCGGCTTCAATCAGGTGAGTCTCGGAATCATGCCCGCGTGGGGTGGAGCCGAGCGGCTTGCCGCACTTGTCGGGCGCGGTCGGGCATTGATGCTGGCCGGTTCCGGAACGATCATGGGTGCTGCTGACGCGGAATCGCTCGGACTCGTCGATCGCGTACTACCCCGAGAATCCTTCGACGAGGGCTGGCGCTCACTGGCGAAGTCTCTTGCCAACGCTCCGGCCGAGAGCATCAAACGGGTGATGTCCGGGGTTGCTCCTCCCGAAGCTATCGACGCTTTTGCGCGCTTGTGGATTACCGACGAACACTGGGCAGCAGCAGACCGGGTTATGAACCGCAACAAGTGAACTGAAATCCTACGAGTGCGTGCGAATCGGTGCCGCACTTTCCGACCAGTTACGGACTCCACATGACTTTTGTGATCACTCAACGATGCTGCAACGACACCAGTTGCGTAGCGGTGTGCCCGGTCGACTGCATCCGTCCGCGGCCCGGAGACCCCGGATACACCACCGCTGAGATGCTGTACATCGATCCGGACACCTGCATCGACTGCGGGGCATGCGTCGACGCGTGTCCGGTGGATGCGATCTACTCCGAATACGATCTCAGTGAGTCGATGAGTCGGTACACGGAGATCAATGCGGCGTACTTCGAGCAGAATCCACTGGACACCGATGACGTTGCATTCCCCACTCCGCCGAAACGCCCGTCAGCGGATCTGCCTCGAATACGTGTCGCGATAGTCGGATCCGGTCCTGCAGCCTGCTACTGCGCTGCCGAACTGCTGGCGCGGGGATCAGTGGAGGTCGAGATGTTCGACCGCTTGCCCTCGCCTTGGGGGTTGGTGCGCAGTGGAGTTGCGCCGGATCATCAGGAAACCAAAGGCGTCGTGAGTGTCTTCGGGTCTTCGTTCAAATCGGAGTCGTTTCAGTTCTACCTCGACGTCGAAGTGGGCAAGCATATTTCGCACGACGAGCTACTGCGGCACCATGATGCCGTGATCTATGCCGTTGGCGCCGCAACCGATCGCAAACTGGGCATCCCCGGAGAATCATTGCCCGGCAGTCATTCCGCGACGGAATTCGTGTCCTGGTACAACGGGCATCCGGACTTTTCGGATCGTGAATTCGACCTTTCGGGGGAGCGCGCGGTTATCGTCGGAAACGGCAACGTGGCACTCGATGTCGCGCGTGTTCTCACGTGCGATGTCGACGAACTCGCAAGAACCGACATTGCTGACCACACGTTGGACGCCCTGCGCAACAGCAATATCCGTGAGGTTGTTGTTCTCGGACGACGGGGCCCACTCCAGGCCGCGTACTCCGCCCCGGAGTTTCTCGCGCTGGGTCACCTGAACGGTGTCGACATCGTAATCGACCAACAGGACGTCGTGCTGGACGCGGCAAGCGCAGCAGCCCTGGATGATCCCGATGCGCTGCTGTCCGACAAACTCAAAGTTGGCCTTGCACGTGAGTACGCACAGAAGCCGGCGGACGGAGGCAACAAGCGAATCGTCTTCCGGTATCTCGTCGCGCCCACCGAACTGCAGGGCACCGACCGCGTCGAATCGGTGACGTTGGTGCACAACACACTTGACGACGACCTTGCGGCATCGGCGACCGAGAAGGTCGAGACACTGGAAGCGTCGCTTGTTCTGCGGTCGGTGGGTTATCGCGGCGAACCAGTCGCTGACGTTCCGTTCGACGAAGCACGGGGAATCATTCCCAACCATCAGGGCCGGGTGGACGGCGCGGTCGGCGTCTACACCAGCGGCTGGATCAAGCGGGGCCCGCGCGGTGTGATCGGCACCAACCGAGTCGACGCGAAGGAAACCGTCGCGCAACTACTGGCAGACTTCGACGCCGGATTGCTGACCGCGCCTGAACTCGACCGGACATCCTTGGTCGAACTGGTGACGGAACGTCAACCCGACATGATCGACAAGGCGGGGTGGGCGGCCCGGGACACACAAGAGAAGGCGGCCGGTAAAGCTGCCGGCCGCCCTCGCATCAAGATCACTGCACGGACTGTAAGTCGTTAAGGGGGTTACTTTCCGGAACCCAGGACCGACGTGGCGTCGGCGTAGCGCTGCGCCACGTCGTCCCAGTTGATGACATTCCAGTATGCCTTCACGTAGTCGGCCTTGACGTTCTTGTACTGAAGATAGAAGGCGTGCTCCCACATGTCGAGCATCAGGAGCGGAACAATGCCGATGCTGATGTTTCCCTGCTGATCTGTGAGCTGCTCGATGATCAGACGCTGACCGATCGTGTCGTAGGCCAGTACGGCCCAGCCGGAGCCCTGCAAAGTGGTTGCGACCGCGGAGAAGTGCGTCACGAACGCGTCGAACGAGCCGAAGTGTTCGTCGATGGCAGCAGCCAGTTCTCCTTCAGGTCGCTCACCACCGTTGGGGGAGAGATTCTTCCAGAAGATCGAGTGATTGGTGTGGCCGCCGAGGTGGAAGGCGAGGTTCTTACTGAGTTGCGGAGCCTTGGCTGCGATCGTGCCGTCTTCTCGTGCGGCGGCCAACTGCTCGATTGCACTGTTTGCGCCGGCGACGTAGGTCGCGTGATGCTTGCTGTGGTGCAGCTCCATGATCTCGCCTGAGATGTGAGGTTCGAGGGCTGCGTAATCGTAATCGAGCTGGGGCAAGACGTATTCGGTCATTGTGGTGTGCCTTTCGATCGGTGATGAGTCGCTGGGGTGAGATGGTGGTACGCCCGGTTGTGGTAGACGAGTGGGGAGAGAACACGCGTCGGCGCGATGACCTCGACAACTTCTGCCGTGACGATGAGCGCCGAACCACAAGCGGTGGCGCCGAGTGGGACCGCGCGGAGAGCATGCGCCGTTCCGTGGAGGAACGGTTCACCGGTCGACAGAAACGACCAGTCCATGTCCGCGCCGAAGCGGACGGCGCCACGCGTGGCAAATGTTTCTGCCAGCTCGACATTGTCGGAATGCGCAAGGTGAACAAGGAAACTGGACGCGGCCGCGATCGCTGCAGCAGATCCTCGCAGGGATTGTAGTGAGAACGCGAGTACAGCGGGGTCGGCACTGATCGACATCACGGACGACGACGTTATCCCGACCGGGCCGTCTTCGCCGGCGGCAGTGATAATGGCGACGCCCGCAGGATGTCGACGGAAGGCATCGACAAAAGATTCACGGATCGACGGTTCCGGTATCGAATCGGTATGCGGTCCACTTAGTTCCGTCGTCACGTGAGAGTTCACCTTCCGCTACTCGGGTAATTCCGCCGATGCACGTGGCCTGTGCTGTATTGACGGTAAAACCTCGAGCGCGCTTGAGATCAAGGTGATGTGACGGGGTTCACCGTCCTAGCTTGGCGGCCAATCTCTTGATGTATTCCACAACGTCGGTGGGAGCGGCGTCCGGCGTGCCGAACATTGCCTCGGTAACTCCGATGCTCTCCCAGTGAGCGAGCTTGTCCGCCTCGGGCTTTCCGGCGAGGACGGTGATTTCGGGTTCGCCGACTCGACCGGCTTCGGACCAGATCTTGCGAAACAGCTCTACGTTTTCCTCGATCTCTTGCTGGATCGGCGTCGTGATCCAGCCGTCGGCGGACTGTGCGATCCACTTGAAGGTCTTTTCGCTCGCACCAGCGCCGAGGAGGATGGGTGGACGCGGTTTCTGTACGGGCTTGGGCCATGCCCAACTGGCTCCGTACTTCACGAACTGGCCTTCGTAGGACGCCTCGTCCTTCGACCAGAGTTCACCCATTGCTTCGAGGTATTCGCGCAGAGCCGTACGACGTTTGTTCGGGGGTACCCCGTGATCGGCGAGTTCCTCTGCATTCCAGCCGAATCCGACACCGAAGACAACACGTCCATCGGACAGGTGATCCAGTGAGGCGATGGTTTTTGCCAGAGTAATCGGATCATGTTCGAGGGGGAGTGCCACCGACGTGCCCAGGCGAATGGTGCTGGTGACCGATGCTGCAGTGCCGAGCGCAACCCAGGGGTCGAGGGTGCGCATGTAGCGGTCGTCCGGAAGTTCCGCGGATTTGGTCCCCGGATGATCCGACGCCCGTGATGCCGGGATGTGCGTGTGCTCGGGAACGTAGAAGGCGTCGAACCCGGCAGCTTCGGCGGCAACGGCCGCATCAGCAGGGCGAATGCCGCGGTCGCTGGTGAACAAGCTGACTCCGTAGCGCACAGGCTTCTCCTTCGATGGTCCGTCGAAAAACTGTAACTTGTTGCAGGTTCGTTCGGGGTGGTTTTGGGCCTTCGGACCTGTGCGCCTTTCTGGTAGTCGGCGCTACCGAAAAGGCGCACGGGGCGAAGCCCTACCCTGCGCGTCTGCCGCTACATGGTCACGTCGATAATGTGAAGGAGAACGTGCAGGACACGAGGAACTAAGGAGTGGTCATGGCAACTGAGGTGGAGTCCGGTGACCTCGTACAGGCGGCCGACCATGCGGGTCCGTGGACGGTAGTCGAAGTCCGGCAGGGTATGGCGTTGCTCGAACACGGTGACGGGCACAGGCTGTCGCTACGGACGACCAGTCTGACTGTCGTGCGTAAGGGTGGCGGCAAGAAGATCGCCCCCGCCGAAGGTGCTTCCGACGAGGGCGTGTCACCGACACTGTTCGACTGACGGTCAGGGCATATTGAACGGTGCCGCGTATTTGAACGTGCCAACCTGATCTGGGGTGTGCGCATACAGGGTGCGAATCTGGAAATGGGCACCCCATTCGGCTTCCGGTGATTCGACGCCCACCTTCGTGCTGGTCACAAACCCGAACCGTGGGTAGTACTCAGTGCTGCCCAGTAGTGCGAGCAACGGCACGTCCAGAGCGTCCGCTGCACCGATGACCGCGTGCATCAACGCAGAGCCGACGCCGGACCGTTGGTTTTCGGGTGTCACTGCCAGCGGGCCTAGGCCCACAGCCTCCACCTCGCCGACCCATCCCCGGGTTCCGATGACGAAGCCGAGAATCTCGCCGTCTGCCTCGGCCACCAGGGACAACTTCGGCAGGTACTCGTCGGACGCAAAGAGTTGGCGCGTCAGTTCGATTTCGTACGGCGTTTCGCCCGGCGGTGCCTGATCCGCAAATGCAGCGTCGAGAAGTGAGTAGACGGCGTCACGGTCGGACGGGCATTCGCGGCGGATGTACATGGAGTACGAAGCTACCCGAGGTAGCTGCCGTCGTGCGACTCTATATTCCGCGTTCACCAACTATTTGGCTCGAAATACACAGTGATGCAATGGCTTTCTCAATGGCATCATCGCGACAGCAGTTCGGTGATCGATGTGGGTATCTGGCGGTATCCGCCGAATCTGATGCGTTGGCAACCGTCGAGTTCGGCAAGAACTTGGGTTCCCCCGGAGCCGTCAGCTCGACGGAGATCGATCGACGCCACCTGTTGCGCGATCTGATCGCAGGGTGGGGCGATGGGTGCTGTGGACGCCGCGTGCATCAGCTCGGCACTGTCTGCCAATGTCAGGCGGATATGCGAGGACCCCTGGCCCAGGTTGTAGCGGCATACCTGCAGTCGGCCGACGTCGTCGACGGGTGTGGCCAACGGACTGTCGAGAGGTGAGTATCCGGTGTTCTCGGAACGCACTGATCGCTCGACGTCGTCGGGGGTGGTGAGATCGAACAACGATCCGATCGACGTTGTGCAGATTCCCGGTTCGTCCGCCGATATGGCGTCGATCGGGTGCTGCTGACGGCTGACCTCATGCAAGGTGTCCAGCGTTTCGAGAGGTGCGTCCTGGAATCCGCACGGCGCTGACGGCCAAGCTGGACGAAATGCGTTACCCGACGCGTCGACGAACCACAGGCCGACGGGGACGATTTCCCGTATCGCGCAGTCAGCAGAGATGTTGTCGCGGAACCGGTGCGAGTCGGTTCGGAATGCTTCGACTACTGCAGATACGTCGCCTTCAAGGCGAACCGCGTCGATAGTCAACCCACCGGCGGCGTTTTCCCCGCGTTCGCACCGGATGAGCGCTACCGGTTCGAAATCCGATGGCGGATAGCCGGGTTCGGTTGTTGGCGGGAATTGTGAATCCATCTGAGCGAGCCCGCTGAGTGGTCCGGAGATATCGGGTGTAGTGCATTCCGCATGGTCGACTACCGACGCCACGGCAGGAGTGAACGCGACGCTATCTCCGCGCACGGAAAGGTACATCGCTGCCACTGCGAACACGCTCACCGCGACAATGAACGTGACAGCCAGGAATTTGCGCATTCTCAGACCAGGCCGGCGCGTTCGAGGAATGCCTTGGCGGTTACGGCATTCGGAAAAACGGCGCTCGAGGTGATGTGGAGCCCGCTGTCGGAGTTGGCGTACTCCGTGGTGCTGACGGCGTCTCGATACTCGATGCGGGCGGCTGCGGTACGCGAGCGGTTCTCTGTGATGAGTTCGGGCCGCTCGTTCTCGCGCCAGTCGACGAGTGTTTTACCAGCTTCGGTCTGGTTCACCCAGGTGATGAATGTGATGTTGTAGTCGGTCGAGACGCTCTGGGCGAGAGCTGACCCGGAGTCGACCGTGCAGAGTAGGTACAAGTCGCCGGTCGAGTTGAGCGAGCCCTGCGAGCAGATGCTCTCCTCGGCAAGGGCCGGCGGGAACGTCCCGACGATGGCTTCGGCGCTGTTGTGGGTTCCACCATTCGTAGCGGTGGGTGATCCTGATGCGGTGCCGGCTTCACGGTTGTCACCGCCGAGTGAGAGGACCGCGGAGATGACTACGCCGACGGTGGCGACTCCCATGAGTGTGGACCGGACCAACAACCCGCTTCGCGTTTTCGCCGACAGGGTAGTTGCTACTCGCGTTCCGAGTGGTGCCATCGCTGCATTATTCATCACGAAATTCTGGATGCGGGCACACGCAACATATTTGCCGCACGGTGCAATGACGATCGGGCATACTCGAGTGACTTGGAGCGAGTCGATCGTGGAGAGGGTGACCGACCATGAAGAAGGACGCAGCAGGGGGTACCCCCTCGGAATTGATCGACGCGAGGATCGAGGAACTCGGTGACTGGCGAGGGGAGATGCTCGCTCGGATCCGGACTTTGGTCAAGGAAGCCGACCCCGATGTGGTCGAGGAGTGGAAATGGCGTGGAGTTCCGGTGTGGGAACACGACGGCATTCTCTGCACCGGTGAGACGTACAAGAAGGCTGTGAAGGTGACGTTCTTCAAGGGGGCCGCATTGGATGACCCGACGGGAATGTTCAACTCCAGCCTCGAAGGCAACACCAGGCGCGCTATCGACTTCAACGAAGGCGACACCATCGACGAGAAAGCCTTCACGGCCCTCATTCACGCCGCGATTGCGCTCAATACGGCATAGGTGCTCTAGCTCAACAGTGCTCGGAGCATTCCGCCTATTTCGACAACCGCCGCACGCGATCGGGCACTGGGGCCGAGAACATTCACGAACCCGTGGATGAATCCGGGATAGCGCCGCGCGACAACGCGAACTCCGTTGTCGCGCAGCAGCTGTGCGTATGCTTCACCTTCGTCGCGCAGTGGATCGAATCCAGCTGTCACCACAATTGCCGGTGGAAGATCGTTGTGGCTTTGGGCACGCAATGGAGACACCCACGGGTCCAGCCGATCCGAGTTCTCGCCGAGGAAACTGCGCTCGTAGAAGTTCATATTTGCCTCGGTCAGAAAGAATCCTTCGCCGAACGTCGTTCGGGACGGCCTTCTCTCGTGAAAGTCGGTGGCCGGATAGATCAACAACTGGGCTGCCGGTGACGGATATCCGTCATCGCGGGCGCGGAGTGAAACAACAGCCGACAGGTGTCCACCCGCGCTGTCGCCACCCACCGCGATGCGAGTGGGGTCGACGGCGAACTCGGCTGCCCGAGAAACAATATCAAGATACGACGCATAGGCGTCGTGTACCGGTGTGGGGAAAGGGAATTCGGGTGCAAGTCGATATTCGACAGCGACGATTCTGGCCCCTGAGGTTTCAGCCAACAGTCGGCACGGTGCGTCATGTGATTCGAGATCGCCCTGAACCCAGCCGCCGCCGTGGAAGAACACCAGCAGTGCCCCGGACTCGTGGGTGGGCACGTAGAGGCGAGCGCGAAGTGGGCCGTCGGCGCCTTGTACAGAGATGTCTTCCGTGTGCGCCGACGCCGGTCGGCCGGCCATCAACATCGCCGTTCGCGTCAATTCGGCGCGCGCGGCGGAAAGTACATGTGGCTCCGACGACAGTGCGGGCCGTGGGCGTGCCTTGGCGAGAGTCAACAACATGTGCGCGTCGGCGTCGAGAGTGTGCCCGTCTCTGTGCACCGGCGGTCCGGTGATGCGGCGTTTTACCGCTGCAGGCAGCGCGAATGCTGCTGCAACCAGGCCTGCCTCGGCGAGGCCCCGAACTGTGCGATCACTGGCGCTGTTCCACGATTCCGGCACGTGGCGCACACTACCAATCATGAGTACAAAGACACTGTCGATCACGCAGATCGACAACACACACCTCGTTCGATGTGGGCACGCAAATTGGGTTCTCGTCGAGGAAGGCTCCGATCTCACTCTGATCGACGGTGGGTATCCCGCCGACGGCGGTGACGTGGAGCGCTCGATCGAGCAGATCGGTCACAGCATCGGCGATGTGCGCGCCGTGCTTGTCACTCACGCCCATATCGATCACATCGGCGGGATCGCGGACATACTGACCCGCCACGACCTACCGGTATTGATGGACCCGTTGGAAGTACCGCATGCGCGACGCGAATACCTGCAGCAACTCGGGCCGGTCAAAGTTCCGTTACTGCTGTGGCGCCGGGGCGCGCCGAAGTGGCTGTTCGACGTGATCGGCGCCGGCGCGCTGAAGGGAGCGAAACTGCCTCAGGCACAGGCTTTCGCGGAAGGTGGTGCCTTGGATGTTCCCGGCCGTATCGTGCCGATTCCCACTCACGGACATACCGACGGGCACAGTGCGTACCTGATTCCCGGTGCCGGCGTCGTTGCTTCGGGTGACGCTCTGGTGACTGGCCATGCCACGTCCCGGCAGACGGGGCCGCAGTTCCTGGTGTGCCCGTTCAATCACCACCGGGAAGCAACGGACGAGGCGTTGGACGCCATTGCGGAAACCCCGGCCGGTGTCATTTTCCCGGGGCACGGGCCCGCGTACGAGGGGACGATGACGGCGGCAGTCGAGCAGGCCCGCGCGGGCCGGACAAGGATGCGACCATGACCACCTTCGAGACCGTCGACCGCGGTGAGCTGCAAGGATTCCTGCATCGGCCGGATACGGACCCGATCGCGACTTTGGCTCTGACACACGGCGCCGGAAGCAACTGCGACACGGTGCTCCTTCGCGCTGTTGCCGATGGTTTTGCCGAAGCCGGAGTGCAGGTTTTGCGATTCGATCTTGCCTACCGGGTGCGCCGCCCGAAGGGGCCACCGCACCCGTCCCGTGCTGCCGAAGACCGATCGGGAATCGCTGATGTTGTTGCGACACTGCGTAAGGACTACCCGAGCGATGGACCTCTACTTCTCGGTGGACATTCGTACGGTGGACGCCAGTCCTCGATGGCGGCGGCCGAGAACCCTGGTTTGGTGGATGGGCTGATCTTGCTGTCCTACCCATTGCATCCGCCGAAGAAGCCGGAGAAACTGCGCACCGAGCACCTTCCGGCACTGACCACCCCCACGGTGGTGGTCCACGGGTCGAAGGACGAATTCGCGACGACGGACGAGATGCAGTCGGCACTTGACTTGATCCCCGCAGCAACGACGTTGGTGGAGTTCGACGGCGCCAAACACGACCTCGGGGTGACCAAGTTTCCCGTGGTCGAACAGACTGTCGCGGCGGCATTCGGGCTCTTCGGAATCAGGCCACGCTGACGCCGGTTGCTCCTGTCGGTGGCACCTGGTGAGATCGAACTATGAGTGCCCAGCAATATCAGCCCAGTGCCCTGTCCGACGTGACGGTAACCGTCGACGGCGACGACACGGTTGTCACCTTCCCGAGAACGTTGCCTTATCCCGTGGATCAGGTGTGGGCGGCGGTGACCGATCCGGAAATGTTGGCCCAGTGGACTCCGTACACGGCTGATCGCAACTTGGGCAGCGTCGGCGAAGTGGTCATCGCCATGCTGTCTGAGGAAGGCGATCCGGAGATGTCGTTTCCGGCGTCCGTCCGCGTGGTCGACGAAGCTCGTCGACTCGAACACGAATGGGGCCCGGACGAATTGATCTGGGAGCTCACTCCGGTCGAGGGCGGAACCAGGGTGGTTCTGACGCAGCGTTCGCGCGCCGAGGGAATGGCATCCGCGTTGGCGGCGGGGTGGCACCTGTGTTTCGACGTTCTCGACGGGCTGCTTGCCGGTTCGCCGTTCGGCCCGATCGTTGGAGCGAAGGCACGCGAGTACGGCTGGGACGATCTCAACTCGCGCTACGCCCGTCAGTTGGGGATCGAGGAATCCGAAGTCTGGTAACGCGTCGATGCCCGCACGATCAGTTCGATCGGCAGCTTTACAGATTCGACGCTCCGTCCTGCCATGAGGGCGAGCAGATTCTGCACCCCGGTTGCGCCGATCTTGCGGGCGGGTGAGCGAACCGTAGTCAGTGGAACCGGAAGTTGCGAGACCACGGGAATGTCGTTGTAGCCCACCAGCGCAAGGTCGTCCGGAATACTCAGGCCCAGATCGCGGGCAACACCGAGAACGCCGATGGCGATGGTGTCGCTGACGGTGAAGATGGCGTCGGGACGCGTCGGGGTGCTCAGCAGTTGTGTTGCTGCTCGAACGCCGCCCTCTACCTCGAAATCGGAGGCAACGATCCGGTGCGGCGGTAATTCCAGGCCTGCTTCGGCGAGTGCGTCGCGGAATCCGGCGACGCGTTCGCGCGAGGTGCTGGCGTGATCCGGCCCCGCGATCACGCCGAGGTCGCGATAGCCGCAGTCCAGCAGGTGTCTGCCCGCGAGGTACCCACCGCGGCGGTCGTCGCCGCTGACATAGGGGAGCCCGACGTCGATGTGGCGGTTGAGGAGCAGAACCGGGAGCGAACGGATGGGGAGCGAACTGACAAAATCGGTGCCGGGCAGGTGGATGCTGCTGAGCATGAGGCCGTCGACCTGACGGCTGATCAGGAATTCGACGGCTTTGCGCTGGGCATCGAGATCGTCGGGCGGGCTGGACAGCAGAACCGAATAACCGGCTGCCGTCGCGGCTTCCTCGATGCCGCCGAACATGGTGGCGACGACGCCGTCGGTGAGTCTCGGCATGACCACACCGATGGTTGTCGTTTTGCGTGTTCGTAGACTTGCTGCCCACAGATTTGGCTGGTAGCCGAGTTCTTCGGCGACCTGGCGCACACGCTGAGCCGAGTCCGACCAGCCGTCGACGGGTTCGGGTTGGCGCAGGACGCGCGATGCCGTCGAGATGTGGACGCCCGCCTTGTCTGCGATCTCACGCAGCGTCGGTGGGCGTCCGCTGCTGCGGGTCGACGGGTCCGGCGACATCAACTCGGGGGCTCCTGAGACTCATTTTGGGGATTGACGTGATGCTAGGTCGGTCCCTACTCTAGGTGATGCAAACGATTGCACAATCGTTCTCGCATACCTGATGAATCCCGTACGTACATCCTTGGAGGCAACGTGAACACGCCGCAGTCCCTGTCCGAACTGTTTTCCATCGACACGCTGCTCGACGCCGAGGAAATCGCGATCCGCGACACGGTGCGCGCGATGGTCGACAGCCGTATCCGCCCGAACATCGGTCAGTGGTTCGAGGACGCGGCACTGCCGGTGCGCGAGTTGGCTCAGGAACTCGGATCGTTGGGTGTGCTGGGAATGCACCTCGAGGGATATGGCTGCGCCGGAACGAGTGCAACCGCCTACGGTCTGGCGTGCCAAGAACTCGAAGCCGTCGATTCAGGTATCCGCAGTCTGGTTTCCGTTCAGGGTTCGCTGGCGATGTTCGCGATTCACCACAATGGCAGCGAAGAGCAAAAGGAAGAGTGGCTTCCGCGGATGGCGGCGGGCACGGCCCTCGGCTGCTTCGGTCTCACGGAACCCGACTTCGGTTCCAATCCCGGCGGTATGCGCACCAACGCCAAGCGCGACGGTGACGACTGGATTCTGAACGGCACCAAGATGTGGATCACCAACGGATCCGTCGCTGACGTCGCCGTGGTCTGGGCGCGAACCGAGGACGGTGTGCGCGGATTTGTAGTTCCGACAAACACTCCCGGGTTCTCGGCCCCCGAAATCAAGAACAAGATGTCGCTGCGTGCGTCCGTTACCTCCGAACTCGTGCTCGAGGATGTACGACTGCCCGCGTCTGCGATGCTACCCAAGGCCCGCGGACTGTCCGGGCCGCTCGGTTGCCTCAACGAGGCCAGGTTCGGCATCATCTTCGGCTCGATGGGCGCTGCCCGCGACTGCCTCGAAACTGCCATCGCCTACGCCCGTGATCGACAGGTTTTCGACAAGTCACTGGCGGCTTACCAGCTCACGCAGGCCAAGATCGCCGACATGGCAGTCGAATTGGGTAAGGGGCAGTTGCTCGCGATTCATCTCGGACGCCTCAAGGATGCCGACACGGTACGTCCCGAGCAGGTCAGTACCGGCAAACTGAACAACGTGCGTGAAGCCATCAAGATTGCCCGACAGTGCCGAACGATCTTGGGCGCCAACGGCATCACCTTGGAGTATCCGGTCATCCGTCACGCCAACAATCTCGAATCCGTGCTCACGTACGAAGGCACCTCCGAGGTTCACCAGTTGGTGATCGGCCGGGCACTGACGGGTGAGGAAGCATTCCGGTGACAACGCCTGGCGCACTGGACGGACTGGTGATCGCCGACTTCGGCCGGGTACTCGCCGGACCGTACGCCACCATGATCCTGGCGGATCTCGGCGCCGAGGTGATCAAGATCGAGCGTCCCGGTGTTGGTGACGACACCCGCAGTTGGGGTCCACCGTGGGTGGGTGAGGAGTCGAGTTACTTTCTCTCCGTAAACCGCAACAAGAAGTCGGTAACCTTGGACTTGCGCGACGCTCAGGACCTGGAGGTTGCACAGGATCTGGTGCGCACGGCGGATGTTGTGGTGCAGAACTTCCTTCCCGGGACCATGGACCGGCTCGGATTGGGTTACGACGCTGCGCGAGAGATGAATCCGTCGATCGTGTACTGCTCGATCAGCGGATTCGGTGGAAACAACTCACTACCGGGATACGATTTGTTGATTCAGGCCGTCGGCGGGTTGATGAGCATCACCGGGCCGGACCCGCGCTCGCCTACCAAGGTCGGTGTTGCGGTGGTGGACGTCATCACCGGACTGCATGCCAGTGTCGGAATCCTTGCCGCGCTGCGTCATCGGGACCGGACGGGTGAAGGTCAACACGTCGAGGTCAATCTGTTGTCCTCGTTGCTGTCGGCACTGGCCAATCAGTCGTCCGGCTACGTCGCTGCCGGGGTGGTTCCGCAGGCGATGGGTAACCGTCACCCCAGTATTGCGCCCTACGAACTGTTCGACACGGCCGATCGGCAGCTCGTCTTGGCGGTGGGAAACGATCGTCAATTCGCTTCTCTGGTAGACGTTCTGGGAATGCCTTCACTGGCGACCGACGCACGTTTTATGACCAACCGTGAGCGGGTTGCGCATCGCGAGGAACTGTTCGACGCGTTGACACTCGCGTTGGCGTCTCACACCGCCGACTACTGGTTCGAGAAATTGACGGCGCGCGGTGTTCCGTGCGGTCCGCTCAACAACATCGCCGACGCGATGGCGCTGGCCGAACGCCTGAACCTCGATCCGGTTGCCACTATCGATGATCCGCGCCGTGCGGCACCGATCCGGCAGGTGGCCAATCCGATTCGGCTCAGCGCCACTCCGGCCACCTACCGCACCGCGCCGCCGCGCCTGGGGGAGGATTCGGCTACACCCGCAGAACCAGCTTTCCCGTGTTAGCCCCTGCGAAGAGGAGATTGAGGCTGTCACCAAACGCATCGATGCCGCCGTCGACGATGTGTTCGCGAGCCGTCAACTGACCGCTCTTGATCCACTTCCCGATCTGTTCCTGCGCTTCGGAGTACCGATCGAGATAATCGAAAACCACGAATCCGGCCATGGTTGCCCGGTTTACGAGAAGCGACAGATAGTGCGACGGGCCCGGCTGCGGCTCGGTGGCGTTGTAGCCGGCAATAGCGCCGCAGATGACAACGCGAGCGCCCAGGCGCAGGCGGGAGAGTGCGGCGTCGAGGATTTCACCGCCGACGTTGTCGAAGTACACGTCGATTCCGTCGGGCGCCGCAGCGCGTAGGGCCTTGTAGACGGATTCGTTCTTGTAGTCGATCGAGACGTCGAATCCGAGTTCGTCGGTGAGCCAGGCGCACTTCTCGGGGCCACCGGCGATGCCGATCACCTTGCAGCCGTGGATCTTTGCTATCTGGCCGACGAGACTGCCAACGGCACCAGCGGCGCCGGAAACGACCACGGTGTCGCCGTCTTTCAGCTTTCCGACCTCGAGGAGGCCGAAATAGGCTGTCACACCCGGGAATCCGAGTGCGCCGAGCCAAGTGGGCATGGGTGCGATCGATTCGTCGACCCGCGTGACGTCGGTACCGTCGGAGAGCCCGTACTCCGCTGCGCCGAAAGCTCCGGCGACAACATCTCCGACCTTGAACTCGGGATGCTGAGTTTGCGTGACGTGGCCGACGCCGTGAGCGCGCATGACGGAACCGAGTTTCACCGGCGGAACATACGACTTGACGTCGTTGAGCCAACCACGCATAGCGGGGTCGAGCGAGAGGTATTCGACCTTGACGACAAACTCGCCCGGCCCGGCAACGGGGATGTCGGAATCGACGTATTCCCAGGTGGAAGCGTCGGGGAGTCCCGTCGGTCGGGCGGCGAGGCGTACTTGGCGGTTCGGCATGTGTCCCTCTCGGTTGAACAATTGAACTTGAGACCGGATTCAATATAGGCGATGTTGTGGTTACAGGGGAAGGGCTCCGAAGGGATCGAGACGGGTGGGTTATGTTCAGGAAATGAGCAACACGAGCGTCGAAGAGGCGCAGCAGGCGCCGGAGTGGTTCACGAAGGCGTTGTCGACGCCCGCCCAAACAGGCTCGGTTGATGTCGAGGGTGTAGCCGTACGATTCCGCGCCTGGGGGCCCGTCGGGCCGGGAATCGTGCTGGTTCACGGCGGCGCCGCCCACAGTCGGTGGTGGGATCACATCGGCCCGCAGCTGGCTGCCGATCGCCGAGTTGTCGCACTCGACCTGACCGGACACGGAGACAGCGGCACCCGGGAGAGTTACGGACTGGCGATGTGGGCGCGCGAGATTGTCGAGGCCGCGCGAGCCGGCGGGATCGAGGGAAAGCCGATCCTGGTGGGGCACAGCATGGGCGGGATCATCTCGTTCGTGGCCGCGGACCTCCATGGCGACGAACTGGGTGGTGTCGTCATCATCGATTCGCCGGTGCGGGCATTGACCCCGGAAGAAGAAGCCAGCCAAAAAGAAAACGCCTTCGGTCCGAAGAAGGTCTATCCGACTCGTGAGGACGCGAAGGCGCGCTTCCGCTTTGTTCCGGCACAAGACACCGGATTGCCGTGCATCCGAGACCACGTTGCCGAGACCTCGATGGAAGCCGTCGACGGTGGTTGGTCGTGGAAGTTCGATCCGAGGGTGTTTGTGCGCGAGGGTACGGGCAACGTCACCGATCATCGTCCACGTTGCCGCACAGCATATTTCCGAGCGGAGAACGGAATTGTCTCCGAGGAACTGATGGCCGACATCCGAATCCTGTTGGGACCGGAATCCATCGTCGCGGAGATTCCCGAGGCCGGCCACCATGTGATGATCGATCAGCCACTTCCGTTGGTAACCGGAGTGCGGACCGTGCTCGGTGCGTGGGCTGCGGCCGACAGATCGACAGCTCCGATCTAGGCCCGCGCGGCTGCTACGAATCTCTCGATCAACGCGTGGTCTTTGACCCCGCGCGAGGACTCGACGCCACTGGACACGTCGACACCCCAGGCTCCAGTGGCGTCCAGCGCGGCACGGACGTTGTCGGGGCCGAGACCGCCGGCCAGAATCCACTGACCAGCGGGCCTGGACTGCTGCTGCGCCCAATCCCAGGCCACTCCGGAACCGGCATCGGCTCCGTCGATGAGGAGTTCGTCCTCGCCCAGGTCGAGGCTGTAGCCGTCGCGAACCCGGCCGGAGACGACGGCACGAATCACGGTGAGCCCCGCGCCGTGTAGTTGCTTCACCTGCTCAGATGACTCGAGATCATGGACCTGGACATACTTCAGCCGCGTGGACTTGGCGATCTCGAGGATCTGGTCGAGCGGGTTACCGAGAAACACGCCGACAGCTCTGATGGTGTCGGGAACTCGGGCAATGAGGTCGGCGGCAAGCTCGGTGTCGACTTTGCGGACGCTCTCGGCAAAGACAAAACCAATGGCATCGACGCCGAGTCGGACGGCGAGGTCGACGGTATCGGCGTCGCGGAGGCCACAGATCTTGATGAAAGTCACCTGCTTCAGGGTACTAGCCGTACCCGAGAACCCCTCGATCGTGGCGAACCCTCGATTACGGCTCTAGGCTTTCGACGGACAGGCGTAGCGGCATTACGAGAGGCGACACGTGGACTGGCTCTACCGGACGAGTGTGATCTCTGGACCCGTGCCTGTGGTCCTGACGATTCTGGGCGTACTCGGCGGAGTGTGGTTGCTCAGCGGGAAGCCTCGGTGGTTCTACCGCTACGCGATCCCGGTGTGCGGTGTTGCGGCGCTGGTGATCATGGTGGCGGCGTGGATTCTGGTGGAGAAGGTGATCGTGCCTTTCCCCGATCCGATTGCGATGTCGATCTACGTGTGGATCGGTTTTGCCGTGTACGGGCTGTTGCTTCTCGGCCCGCGCATCAAAGCCGGGGGCAGTATCGCTAGCGCAGTGCTGTCCGTGGTGGCAGCGCTGCTGATGGTGCTTACGGCCGCGGTACAGATCAACCTCGAATTCTCCGCATATCCGACCGTGGGAATTGTGTTGGGCCACGACGATTTCGACCGGATCGAGCTCGCGGACGTACCCGGTCCGACCGATCCTGTTATCAGCGGTGATCCCACGGATTCGGTCTGGAAAGCCCCGGAAGACATGCCGAATCGTGGCCGGGTGACGACTCTGCCTGTCCCCGGCGCGATTTCGGGATTCACCGCGCGCGATGCCGAGGTGTATCTGCCACCGTCGTACTTCACGAATCCTCGTCCGCTGCTCCCCGTTCTGGTTCTGATGGCCGGGCAACCCGGAAGCCCGCAGGACTGGCTGCAAGGCGGGAAGATCACCGCCACAATGGATTCCTTTGCCCGCGAGCATTCCGGGCTGTCGCCGATCGTCGTGATGGCGGACGCCACCGGGACACAGTTCGCCAATCCTTTGTGCACCGACTCGCCGGCAGGAAATGTGGCGACGTATCTCGCCAAGGATCTGCCCGCGGCAGTGACCTCGGCATTCCAGGTCGATACCGATCCCAAAGCCTGGGCCATCGGCGGACTCTCGTACGGCGGGACATGCTCGCTCCAGATGGCGACCAATTTCCCGGAAATCTACCCGACGTTCCTGGACTTCTCCGGGCAGGTCGAGCCATCGCTCGGTGATCGGCAAAGGACAGTCGATCAGATCTTCGGCGGCAACGAGGCCGCGTTCGAGAAGGTCAATCCGATGGACATCATGGCGAACCGGAAGTTCCCCGATTCTGCCGGGATCGTGGTGGTCGGAACCGACGACAACGACTTCAAGTCCGGGCAGCAGAAGATCTACGACGCGGCCAAGGCAGCGGGAATGAACGTCAAGTATCTGGAACTGCCCGGAGCCCACAGTTTTGTCGTGTGGTCGGCCGCTATGAAGCAGGAATTGGAGTGGCTATCGCAGCGGATGGGACTGATCGGCTGAGTTTCATCCACTCAGTTCTACCCCACCAATTGGAACGTGTTCTATATTCGGAGTGAGGCTGCTTTTCCGGCAGCCAACCGTTCAGCGAGTGGAGTGCACGCACATGTACGAGTGGTCCGACACCGACCTGATGTTCCGCGACGCCTTGCGGGGCTTTATCGACAAGGAGGTGCGGCCTCACGTCGACGAACTCGAAAGCGGAGCGCTCCCGCCCTTCGACATCATCCGCAAGCTGTACTCGACATTCGGTTTGGCCGACATGGCACGCGAGGGCCTCGAGAAATCACTTGCCCGCGAGCGCGGCGACGCACCAGCCGGTGACGGTGAGAAGGGCAGCGCCTTCAGCGGGGCCGGGAGCATGGGCGTCGTGCTCAACAGTGAACTGGCCGGGGTGAGCCTCGGCCTGGTCGCGTCGCTTGGCGTCAGCCTCGGGCTCGCAGCCGGAACGATCCGCAGCCGCGGCACCCTCGCTCAGAAGGAACGTTGGCTGCCCGGACTGGTCACCTTCGAGACCGTCGGCGCCTGGGCGATCACCGAACCCGACTCGGGATCCGACGCTTTCGGCGGCATGAAATCCTACGTTCGCCGCGATGGCGACGACTACATCCTCAACGGCAACAAGACGTTCATCACCAACGGACCGTACGCCGACGTCACCATCGTCTACGCCAAACTCGACGAAGGTGACGCCTCCGTCGACCGTCGTGACCGCAAGGTGCTCGCGTTCATCCTCGACAAGGGCATGGAAGGGTTCACCCAGAGCCCGCCCTTCAAGAAGATGGGCATGAACTCCTCACCCACCGGCGAGCTGTTCTTCGACAACGTCCGCATCACCAAGGACCGCCTGCTCGGCGAAACGGAAGACAGCGGAAAATCCGACGGAAAGTCCAGTGCCAAGGAAAGCTTTGCCGCCGAACGCATCGGCATTGCATCCCTGTCCCTCGGAATCATCAACGAATGCCACCGGCTCTGCATCGACTACGCAAAGTCCCGCAAACTGTGGGGCCGCGAAATCGGACAGTTCCAGCTCATCCAACTCAAGCTCGCCGAGATGGAAGTAGCTCGAATCAATGTGCAGAACATGGTCTTCAACGCGATCGAGCGAACCGCAGCAGGCGACAGGGTGACCCTGGCGGAGGCGTCGGCGATGAAGCTGTACTCCTCGCGCGCGGCAACCGAAGTTGCCATGGAGGCCGTCCAGTTGTTCGGCGGAAACGGCTACATGGCCGAGTATCGCGTCGAGCAGTTGGCTCGCGACGCGAAGTCGCTCATGATCTACGCCGGAAGCAACGAAATCCAGGTCACGCACATCGCAAAGGGACTGCTCGGCTAGTGCCGGAGCAGAAACGGAATCAACGACGCTAGAACGGCGTCAGACGCCACGACGGCGCTGGCGTGGTCGGTGCCGTCGATGACAGTCAACGAACAATCCGGGATCAGGGACGCGGCGTGCTCGGTATCGGGCCGCCGCTCCCGGTCTTTGGACCCGACGAACATCAATGTCGGAGTGATCATCTCGCGAAGCACGGTGTCGTCGATACCTGGTTCGACGTCGGACCGTCGCATGTACGCGGCGAGAGCGAGCGGATCGTTCCGACGAAACGCCGCCGCGGTCTGCGGATCAACCGGCCTGCCGCGCCTAGCGCCCCAGCCGTCGAGAAAGCCTTCGATCCCACCCTGCTCGAGGGCGTCGACGCAGCCTGGGAAGAACAGTGCGTCGAACGCGCCTGTCATGGGCCGGCTGCTCCCACCGCCGACGGTCAACGACCGCACCCGTTCGGAGTGCTCGATTGCCAACGACAGTGTCGCGCGCCCGCCGAACGAATACCCCAGGACGTGGGCGGGTTCGAACGGCGACTCGGTGTCGAGGATCTCGAGTAGATCGCCGACCACCAGATCCATCGCGTACGAATCGGGCGTGTGCGGCTTCTCGCTGCGACCGTGCCCGCGCATGTCGACCAGGATCATCCGGTACCGATCCTGCAGGGCTTTGACATAACCGAAGCCGCGCCAGATCGAATGTGACAGAGCACTGCCGTGAACCATCAGCAGGGGGATGCCCGTCCCCACAACCTGATACGCGATCCGGGTACCGTCAACGGGGTTTCTCGCGTCCTGCATCACCGATCCATTATGGACGTGTGAATGGCGTCATTGCCATTCGGGATCGATTTCCTGAATTCCGTTCTCGTCCATCCTGATCCACCGGGTGATGTTGATCTCCCGCAGAAACGGCAGATCGTGACTGACAACAACGAGTGCACCCCGGAAATCGTGAAGCGCTTGCGTGAGATGGGCAAGGCTGGGGAGATCCAGATTGTTGGTCGGCTCGTCTAGGATCAGGAGTTTGGGTGCGGGCTGCGCGAGGAGGATGGTCGCCAGCGCTGCCCGGAGACGTTCGCCGCCGGACAGGGCGGAGGCTGTCACGTCGGAATCTGTTCCACGAAAAAGGAATCGAGCCAGTTGGCCACGAATTTCCTCGCTGGTTGCGTGTGGCGCCGCCAGTGCAACGTTGTCCGCCACCGACAGATTTTCGTCGAACACGTCCAACCGCTGACGCAGTGCGCGGCAGGGAACAAGTGGCTTTTTCTCCACCATGACGTCGAGAAGGGTTGTCTTCCCAATTCCGTTGGGCCCCACAATCGCGATCCGTTCGGGACCGGTGACATGCAGCGACACAATCTGGCCGCTGCGCAGCACAACACCCTCGAGCGTCACTACCTGCTGGCCCGGATGTACCTGTGTATCAGGAAGATCCAATCGTATTTCGCGATCGACGCGAAGCAGCTTCTCCGCATCGGCAAGAGCGGACTTCGCGTCGTCGACCTTGCCGATATGGTTGACCGACAGTTTTCCCGCTGAAACTTCGGCTTTTCGCTTGCGGGTCTGCGCCAGGATCGGCGGTAGCCGCTTCTCGTCTTGAATCTTCTGGCCGTATCGCTTGCGCCGATCCAGTTTGGTTCGCGCCTCGATCAATTCGCGGTTCTGCTTTGCCAGATCGGTTTTGGCGTCGCGAACCGCAGCCAAGGCGTTTTCCTGTTCCGCCGTTGTCGCCTCCTGGTACAGCGAGTAATTGCCGCCGAATGTCCGAAGATTGCCACGACGCAGTTCCACGGTGGATTCCATGCTGTTCAACAACTCCCGGTCGTGGCTCACCACCACGACGGTGCCGGGGAATTGTTGGACAGCGGCATGAACCCGGGCGCGCGCCAACCGGTCCAGATTGTTGGTCGGCTCGTCCAGTAGCAGTACCTGCGGATTTTTCAACAGGGTCGCGGTGAGGCCGAGTAGCACCGTCTCGCCACCGGACAGCGTGCCGACGGTGCGTCCCAAGGCTTCGATGTCGGGTACAACGCGTTCGAGCCCAAGGCGGTGCAGCGTCGAAATCGCACGTTCCTCGATGTCCCAGTTGCCTTCGGCCACAGCGAAGTCTTTCTCTGTGCCCTCGCCGGATTCTATGCGGTGCAAGGCAATACGCAGATCACCGATATCCAGGATGTCGTCGACTCGAACATTCGGGTCGAGGGTGATGTCCTGGCGCAGATAGCCGATCTCGCCGGAAGCGTGGACTGAACCGGCATCGGGTGTCAATCGACCGGCGATCAGGCGCAACAGCGTGGACTTCCCGGATCCGTTCAATCCCACCAGACCGATTCGGCCGCTGGGGAACACAAAGCTCAGACCGGAGAAGACAGGCTCGCCGTCGGGCCAGGTGAACGTGAGGTCGGACAGAGACAGAGAGGAATGAGAGTGGGTCATGTGAACTCCAGAGGGTGCGGGGACCACCCGGCTCAGCCGCAACTGATGGGTGTGGATGCCTTCGCGTAATGAACCTCTAGATGAGCAACGGCCCGTTTCCTGTTCGTCGGGGATGATTCGACGTCGACGCTACTCGATGACCGTTGACGTAGGCAATCGAATTAACGTGTGATGTGCATCGTCAGATCTTCGGTCCCTCCGTCCGCAGATCGTCGACCTTCTTCATCGCGTCCCGCAGTTCCGCGAGCCACTGTTCGCTGTGCTGACCGGCCAGGCGGACAGTCCACTTGAGTGCGTCGGCCCGCGACCTGGCAACACCGGCATCCACCAACGTGTCGAGTACCTTGCGCTCGGGTTGACGCAATCGCGTCATCACCGGCACCGCGAGATGTGTGAACAGAACCGTCTTTTCGTCGAGTTTCACACCCCATGCCACCTTCCGGCCGTATCTGGCCTCGGCCTCGTCGGCGATGCGCATGCGATCGGCGCGCGTGGTTTCACGAAAGCGTGAGATACGACCTTCCGCTGCCGCAGACCCGCCCTCGACGGGTGGTAGTTCCCCGATGACAACGATCTCCTCGCGGTCCACCTGGACGTCGGCCGGGCCGGTGAACCAGGTGTCGGGGAGCCTGCCGGCAAACCAGTCGCCGGCATCACCCGCGTCGGGAACCGATGCTTGTTGCCAACCTCCGGGGCGTCCGAATCCGCGCTCGCCGGGGCCGTGTGAGTTCTTCATGACGTTCTCCTGAAAGTCGTCGGAAGCATTTATTGCTCTGATTACATGATTACACCGATATTCCGGCGTTCGCCACAATTTCGGGCATGATCGAGAAGGTGCGCCCATCGAGAGTTGATATTCGCCACCCGTTGATCCGAAAAATCACCGTGTTCACGGTGATCGGAGTAGCCGCCGCGAGTAGTATCGTCGCGTGCAGTAGTGGCCCTGACCAGCCGCGATCAGTGGCTGAGCAGTTCGCGACTGCCCTCACCGACGACGATGTGTCGGCGGCGGCAAACCTGACTACCGATCCCGCGGCGGCTTCCACCGCGATCACCGCCATGATTGACGGACTGGGGAAGGACGAGGGAACGTTCACGGTTTCCGAAGCCGAACAATCCGGCGATGACGCCGGCACCTTCACTCTCGATGCGGCCTGGAACTTCGGCGAAGGCCAGGACTGGACGTACTCGACACACGGGAACGCATCGGCCAGTGGTGATCAGTGGTTGATCGAGTGGGATCCGGCATTGCTCGCACCGGATCTGAGGGCGTCGACCACCCTGCGGTACACACCCACTACCGGTGCACCGCCGTCGGTTCTCGATTCGGCCGGGCAGCCCGTCATGGAGCAACAGGTGGTGACACTGGTCAATCTCGAGCCCACAGCTGATGCCGCTGCCGTGGCGGCGCTCATCTCCCCGGTTGCCCCGACAATTACGGCAGATTCGTTGCGCAGTGATCTCGCCGCGGCTGCCGGAAAGCCGATCACTGCCATCACGCTTCGTGCGGAAGACCTTGCGCCCATTGAAGATCGGTTGGCTTCCCTGCCCGGAGTGACGCTTGCGCCACAGGCCCGGTTGCTGTCCGTCGACAAGGCTTTGACGTCGCCGACCTTCACCGGACTGAGCGACCTGTGGCAGGAAGGGCAGGACAAATCCGCCGGCTGGGCGGTGCAGATGGTGAAGGAGAACGGGTCGGCGACCACTATCGCCGGACAGGACGGCCCGGTTGCGCCGAATATCGCGACAACAATCGACCGCAACCTTCAACTGGGCGCGGAGAACGCACTCGCCGGGGTGACACAGCCTGCGGTGATCGTGGCGCTGCAACCGTCGTCCGGCGCTGTTCTGGCCGTGGCCCAGAACTCGGCCGCCGATGCTCAGGGGCCGATCGCGCTCACAGGTCTGTATCCGCCCGGTTCGACATTCAAAACCGTGACAACGTCGGCGGCGCTGCAAGCCGGGGTGGCGACCCCCGACACAATTCTGCCGTGTCCTGGCACCGAGAACGTCGAGGGACGACAGATCCCCAACGACGACGAATTCGATCTCGGCTCGGTGCCCCTGCACACCGCATTCGCGCATTCGTGCAACACGACGATGGCGCGCCTAGCCGTCGGTCTGCCTGCGGACGCACTGCACAATGCGGGACTGCAATTCGGATTGGGCGTCGACTACGTCACTCCGGGCCTGACGACGGTGACCGGAAACGTACCGGACGCGAACACTCCGGCCGAACGCGTCGAATCGGCGATCGGGCAGGGAACTGTCACTGCCACGCCGTTTGGGATGGCGTTGGTCGCGGCGTCGATCGCACACGGTGAAACGCCGACCCCGATGCTCGTGAAAGGGCAGCCCGGGGTTGCCGATCAGACCGCGGCGCCCACTCCCGCGGTGGTGACCGAACAGTTGCGGACCATGATGCGTGAGACCGTCACCGGTGGTACTGCGACGACTCTCGCAGATATCGACGGACTGCTGGGCAAGACCGGAACAGCCGAAGTTGACGGCGGTCCAGCGCATGGATGGTTTGTCGGAATCAAGGGAGATCTGGCGTTTGCGGTTTTTATCGCCGGGGCAGACAGCTCCGCTCCTGCAGTGCAGGTCGCGGGCACTTTTCTGCGGTGAAACCTGATTTCGATTGCAGTTCGATGACACCGCCGTGGCTCAACCGTGACACGTTCGTAGGCATCCCGTGCTTGTTACGGCTGTGACAGAAGTGAAGAGTTGCACCAATGGGGCCCGGAGCACAGAAAAGCAGCCGTGGAAAATACGTCATTGCTTCGATAGCTGCTGTTGTCATGACAGTGGCACTCGCGTCGTGCGTCGTCGGGGGAGAAGAGGAAACTGACGCCGCGACGGTCGTCGAAGACTTTGTCACCGCACTCAACAATCACGACGTCGACGGAGCCGCCAACCTCACGTCGTACCCCAATGCCGCACGCGCATCCATTTCGCAGATGTTCGACGGATTGGAAGCACGTTCCACCGACTTCGACGTCGCCCAGGTCATCGACCTCGGTAGTGACTCCGGATTCTTCACTCTCGACGCGGCCTGGAACTTCGGCGAAGGCAAGGACTGGACATACCAGTCACAAGGTGAGGTCCGAGACCTCTCCGTCGGTTGGCGAGTGTCCTGGGATCCGTCGGTCATCGTCCCCGGCCTCGGCAGCGGACGCACCGTCGACTACACCCGGACCGACGCCGCTCCGCCCAAGGTGGTCGATGCAGGCGGGACTCTGCTCATGAACGAGCAGACCATCAATGCCATCACTCTCGACCCGGCATCCATGCCCGATCCAGTCGACTCGACGCGCCGGCTCGCGAAAGTCATCGAACCCGTCGCTCCGCTGGTGACCAGCGAATCGATGCTCGCTGATCTCGCGGCGCACCCGGGGCAGTCGATTACAGCAGTTCTCCTGCGCGACCCCGACTATCTGTACCTCGAAAGCGACTTCGCCATCCCCGGAGTTGTTGTCGTGAAGACGCCCAAGCTCATTGCGTCGGATCGCCGGATCAATTCGCCGCTCCTGGACCCGTTGCGTACCGCGTGGCAGGCAAACCGCGACGCCACCGCAGGTTGGGCGGTCAATCTTGTCGACCAAAACGGAGCAGCAGTCAAACAAGCCGGTTTCCAGGGACCTTCAGGACCCGACGTTGCCGCGACCATGGACTCGCACACACAACTCGCGGCAATCGAAGCTGTGGTGAGCGCTGGAACGCCGGCGGCGATAGTCGCGATCCGACCCTCGGACGGCGCGATTCTTGCTGCTGCACAGAACAATCAGGCCATCGAGCAGGGGCCGATCGCCTTCACCGGGCTTCGTCCGGCAGGCGGCGCGCTGGACCTCGTGCGGTTGGCTTCGTCGATGCAGAACGGCATCGAGCCGCGTGCCGTGTCCGGCGAACAGCTGGCCGACACGGCGCGGCAACTCGGTCTGGGCAACGGATTCCACATCCCCAGCCTCGAGCAGCAGACGGCCACGTTTGCGTCGGATGGTTCCGGCGGAAACGAGTCGGTGAACAATATCGTGGCTAATCGGACATCCTCCAGTGTCGGTGAACCTCAGGTCACGCCATTCGGTATGGCTATGCTCGCGGCGTCCATTGCCCGCGGCAGTGCGCCGACGCCGATGATGGTGTTCGGTCAGCCCGCGACCGCCGATACCGCGGCGTCAGCGCTGCCGGAGGACGTGACCAACCGACTCCGTGATTCCATGCGCGGCGCGGGCGGCCTGGTCGGATACCCGGATCTGATCGCTGCCGGTGCGGCAAGTGGTGACGATCGCTGGTTCTTCGGATCACGTGGTGACCTGGCCTTTGCGGTCTTCGTCGCTGATGCCGACGGCAATGATCGGGCACAGCAGATGACGGAGAAGTTGTTCCAGGAGCTGGCAAAGCCTGCCGACAAATAAATGAGAGCGTGACTTTCAAATACGTAATCGCTATTCTCATCTCTGGAAGAGTATCTGCCAGAGAGGGCGCACTCGGTGACAATGCGATTCATCTACCACTACCCGGAAATAAGTGGTCTGGACGGAGACGTCCTCGATCCCGGGCCGTTGCGGGACGTGGCCGTCGCGGCCGAGCGGGCAGGATTCGACACGCTGTCTCTCAGCGAACACCCGATACCCGGCGCAAAATGGCTGGCCTCCGGCGGGCACCAGACGCTCGATCCATTTGTTGCCCTCGGCTACGTCGCCGCCGCAACCGAACGGTTGCGGTTGCTCACGTATCTGGCGGTGGCGCCGTACCGAAACCCCTTCCTGCTGGCAAAATCCGCGTCGACCCTCGACAAACTGTCCGGTGGCCGCCTCACGCTCGGACTCGGAACGGGATATCAGAAGAGCGAGTTCCATGCTCTCGGAATCGATTTCGACGAGCGCAACGAACTCTTCGACGAGGCGCTCGATGTGCTTCCGCTGCATTGGAGCGGTGAACCGTTCACGTATCGCGGCAAGCACTTCAGTGCCCTCGACGTCATCGCCCGGCCGAGGCCGATCCAGAATCCGATCCCCATCTGGATTGGCGGCAACTCCAAGCTGACTCGTCGCCGAGTAGCCGAGCGCGCACAGGGATGGATGCCGATGTCCGGTGGGGCAGAGTTGAGCGCTACCGCGCGAACACCCACGCTCGGATCGGTTGATCAGATCGGCGGCCACATCACCGAACTGCGAAATGCGGCGCTCGCCGCCGGACGCGCCGAGCCCATCGACGTTGTGTACTCCTATCACGGCGACGGGATACACACCCCGACAGTCGAATCTGACCGGCACCGCGAAGTGTTCGAAGACCTCGAAAAATCAGGCGTCACCGCAGTGGTGGTTTCCGGTCCCATCGACGGTTTGGCCGCCACCGTCGAATTCCTCGAAGCGTTCGGGTCCACGTACCTGTCATGAGCACACCATGGTTCGAAGATCGGGCCGGGTTCGACGGATGCGTAGCCGTCATCACCGGCGGCGCCGGTGGGCTCGGCAGTGCGATTGCCGCTGATCTTGCCGAAAACGGTGTGCGGCTTGCCGTCGTCGATATCGATGCAGAGGCTGTCGAGCGTCTGCGTCGTGAGTTGGCGGAGGGCGGATGCGACGCCGTCGTACATCACGGTGACGCGCGTGATCCGGACGAGTTGAACGTGTTGTTCGAGGCTGCTCACGAGCGGTGGGGCAGGCTCGACATCCTGGTCAACGTTGTCGGTGGCACCTTCCGAACACCATTTGCGGAATCGACACCGAAAGGGTGGGACGCGCTTTTGCGCACGAACTTCCATCACGTCCTACATGCGTGCTCCCTCGCGGTGCCGATGATGAAAAGCGGTGGGCGAGGCGGCAGCATCGTCAACGTGACAACCATCGAAGCGCACCGCGCGGCGCCCGGTTTTGCCGTCTACTCTGCGGCAAAGGCTGCCGTCGAGCAGTTTTCGCGGACACTGGCCGTCGAACTAGCCCCGGACCGGATTCGCGTGAACAACGTTGCACCGGACTTCGTCCCGACGCCAAATCTTGCCCGATTCGGCAGTGGGAACCATTCGATGGCAACCCCGGTGGGGGCTCGGGTGGCCATACCGATGGGACGAGTCGGGCATGTCTCCGATGTCTCGAACAGCGTCGTCTTTCTTGCTTCCGGACTCTCCACCTTCATCACCGGGACAACACTTCATCCCGACGGCGGAACATTGGCGTCGTCCGGGTGGTTCAACTGGCCGGACACGGGTTGGGCGAACTACGCACCGACACGGTTTCTGGAGGGGCACGCGTAGGCGCGTGGCGCGGGTGAGAATCCGCGCCCGGTAGGTTCATGAGCTGTGAACCTGCTCGATTTCCTCTTTCTTGTCGTAGCGGGATTCTTCAGCGGTCTAGTCGGCTTTGTCACCGGACTGGCGTCCATCGTGTCGTACCCGGCGCTGCTCAGTGTCGGGTTGTCGCCTGTCAGCGCCAATATGACCAACACCGTGGCACTGGTGGCCGTCGGAGTCGGCGCATTGGCGAACTCATCGCGCGAAGTTGCCGATACGGGACCCAAACTTGTTCGCTGGTCTCTGTATTCAGCCGCAGGCGGCATCATCGGTGCGTTGATTCTGTGGCTCGCACCGGAGGGTTCGTTCGAATCGGTTGTGCCGGCGATGGTTGCGTTTGCGGCGCTGGCACTGCTCCTTCAACCGAAGATTCGTGAACTCTCCGGGGGCGGCGACCGTCCGGGAATCTACTCGGCCGCCCTGTTTGCCGTGGCCGTGTACGGCGGGTATTTCGGCGCGGGTGCCGGCGTCATCTTTCTGGCGGCAACCCTCATCCTCACATCCGAAACTGTGTGGCGGGCCACAATTCTGAAGAGCTTCTTCCTCGGCATTGCGAATCTGGTTGCCGCCCTCATCTTCGCTTTTTCCGGGCAAGTGCACTGGGTGGCCGCGCTGGCCATGGCTCTCGGCGCATTGGTGGGTGGCTGGTGCGGGCCACCCGTCGTGAAGAAAATCCCGCCATCGGTACTGCGGGTGGCAGTAGCGATAGCGGGATTCGCTTTGGCGCTGTGGCTGTGGGTCAAATAGCGTTTACTGCACGCCTTGCATCAGCTTCTTGATCCACGGCGACGCGGCAGCAAGCACAACGCCGATTCCGATCGACGAGAATCCGATGATCAGGAAGAACGGCTTGCTGTCGTCGATGTCGAAATGACCGGCAAGCGTTCCGGCCATCGAGGATCCCAACGCGACGGACAGGAAGAACAACGCGACCATCTGCGTGTGGAAACGCTCCGGCGCCAGTTTGGTTGCGAGCGACAATCCGACGGGGGAGAGGAACAGCTCCGCAAACGTGAACAGCAGAAGGACTCCGGCCAGCCCGAGGAGCGGTGCACTGTTCGGACCGCCGCCGGTGATCGGAATGAAGGCGAGGAAAGCCAAGCCCATGATCCCGGTGCCGATCGCGAACTTGATGGGCGACGACGGCTGCCGTGGGCCGAGTTTGGTCCACATCGCCGCGAACACGCCTGCGAAGACGATGATGAACACGGGGTTGATGGACTGAACCCAGCTCGGCGGGAAGTCCCAGCCGAAGAGGTTGCGGTCCAGAAGCTTGTCCGAGATCAGCGGAACCGTCGTGAATTGCTGCTGGAACAGCGACCAGAAGGCAGCGCTGGCAATGAACATCGGGATGAACGCAAACACACGGCTGCGTTCGACCTTTGTGATCTGCTTGCTGGTCAACATCAGAAGGAAATATCCGACCGATGCAATGACAGTCAGACCGACCACAACGTCGGACATGTTGTCCGCGGTGATCAAACCGGTAATCGATGCGATGGCGACCACAACGATCGCAGCAACACCGATTCCGATGTAGAGGGTGCGCTTGTCCGCGGGAAGCGGGTTGCCCGGTGCGGCGCCGATTCCGTGAAGGTGCTTGCGGCCCAACGTGTACTGGATAAGGCCGAGCGCCATGCCGACGGCCGCCAGAGCAAATCCGGCATGGAATCCCCAGGCATCCTGCACTGCGCCGGTCAGCAGCGGACCGACCAAACCGCCGATGTTGATGCCCATGTAGAAGATCGAGAAACCGGCGTCGCGGCGCTCGTCCGTCGGCGAATACAGATCGCCGACCAACGACGTGGCGTTGGCCTTGAGGCCACCACTGCCGAAGGCCACCATGACAAGACCGATGCCAACGCCCCACAGACCGGGGAACACGGCCAACGCGATGTGGCCGGCCATGACCAGCGAAGCACTGTAGAAGAGCGTCCGTTCCGACCCGAGGAGGCGGTCGGCCACCCACGCACCGAGGATCGTGGACAGGTACACGGTGCCGCCGTACGCACCGACAATGCTTGTCGCGGCGGCCTGGCTGATACCGAGACCACCGTCGGCGACGGTGTAATACAGGTAATAGATCAGGATGCCTTGCATCCCGTAGAAGGAGAACCTCTCCCACATCTCCACGCCGAACAGATTGGCCAATGCAAACGGTTGGCCGAAGAAGCCCTTGTCTTCCTTCTCGGTCCGTTCGGCAGGCTCCGTAGTGTTACTCATCCGAAAAGTGTCCTACTTCGTAGCGCAATTCGGGTAGTTCCGGACCGCTCGACACGGTTACGACCTGGCACGAATTTTTGCGATGACCGGAACCAGTGCGCGCCACCCGAGTAGGAAAGCGCCGAGGACAAGCGTGGCGACCACGATGAAACTGAACTGCGTACCTTGACCGCTGAGCACTCGCAGGACCATGCCGATGACGACGGTGGAGAGCCATACGACTATGCCGGTGGGGAGTAGGAGAACGGCGTTGAACTTGTCGCGGTACAGCGCGAACGTGGCAGACCATCCGATTACCAGGCCGGTCAGGAACGGCCAGGATGTCTTCGCCAGTCCGGCGAGCGCATTGGCTTCTTCGTGTGTACGGCGCCCTATCGCGCAAAAGATAATGACAAGAACGGCGTCGATCAGCAGGAATGGTGCGTACTTCTTCACCTGGTCACCATACGACTGTGCGCCTTTCCGGTAGTTGGCACTACCGGAAAGGCGCACGTGGCCGAAGGCCCTTATGCCTGCAGACCAGCCTCGATCTCGAGGGTGATGGTGATCTTGTCGCCGACAACTGCTCCGCCGCCTTCGAGGGGCATCTCGATGGAGATGTCGAAGTCCTTGCGGTTGATGACTGTGGTGGCTTCGAATCCGGCAACCGGGCCGTTGCCCATACCGGGGTTGACGCCGTTGAACTCGAGGTTCAGCTCGACCTCGCGGGTGACACCGTGGAGGGTGAAGTCGCCTGCGAGTACGAAGTCGCTGCCCTTGGCGCGCACTGCGGTGGACTTGAAGGTAGCCGTCGGGTACTTCTCGACGTCGAAGAAGTCAGCGGACTTGATGTGGCCGTCACGCTGCTCGTTCTTGGTGTTGATGGAGGCGACCGAGATTTCGGCTTCGACGGCCGGGGTGCCGTCCTCGGCAACCGTGATGGCGCCCGAGAACTCGTCGAACGTGCCGCGAACCTTGGACACCATGAGGTGGCGAACCGAGAAGCCGACGGTCGAGTGGACCGTGTCGATAACCCAGGTTCCTGCGGTCAATGCGGGCAATGTGGTGGTAGCGGCGGTCATCGAAGCTCCTTGATAAGTAGTTGAATGTTCAATTGCTTGTAGGTTCAACTATGAACCCTCGAGAATCCTTCCGCAAGTTCGTGTGACTGTCATCACATGTGCGGGATGCGGCCGCGTAGACGGCATGAAGCGCCGACGCCGTGACGGACTGATGAACAGCCACTCCCCAGTGCTGGACTCCGTTGACCAGGGCTTCTGTGATGGTGACTGCCGAAGTTGCACTGGCCGGAGAATCCGAGTGGCCGGGAAGTGAATGCTGCGTGAGTGACAGAACTTCGACGCCGGTGCCGTTCTCGGTCAGGATCCTGGCCAGCGCCTCGACGGGCCCGGACGCACTGGCCTGTGCGGTAATTTCCTTGCCGTCGCGATCGAGGACGACAAACAGATGATCACCACCGGAGTCGTGTTCCACCGAATATCGGCGCATTCCTCCGCTGTACCCGTACTCGCGCAGCAGGAGGTTCCACAGCTGGTCGGCGGTTATCTCGAGTCCGGAGCCATCGGTTTCACGTTGAACGCGCGCCGCAAAATCGATTTGCAGGCGTCGAGGGAGTTCGACGCCGTATTCCGATGCCAGCAAGTAGGCGATGCCTCCCTTGCCTGACTGGCTGTTTACCCGGATCACTGCCTGGTAGTCACGACCGACGTCAGCGGGATCGATCGGCAGGTACGGCACTTCCCACGGCGCCTGCGACGGATCGATGCCAAGGATTTCGGCGCGCTCGTAGTGATGCGCAAACCCCTTCTTGATCGCGTCCTGGTGGGTTCCCGAGAACGCGGTGTACACCAGATCGCCGCCGTACGGGTGGCGCTCGTGCACCGGAATTCTGTTGCAGTACTCCACTGTTCGACGAATTTCGTCGATGTCGGTGAAGTCGATTCTCGGGTCGACGCCCTGTGCGTGGAGGTTGAGCCCGAGCGTCACCAGATCGACATTGCCGGTGCGCTCACCGTTACCGAACAGGCAGCCTTCGACCCGCTGAGCGCCGGCGAGTACTGCCAGTTCGGCGCACGCCACTCCGGTGCCACGATCGTTGTGTGGATGTACGGACTGGATTACCGAATCGCGTCGAGCGAGATGGTGGTGCATGTATTCGATCTGGTCCGCGTAGATGTTAGGAGTGGCGATTTCCACTGTGGCAGGCAGATTGTGGATGACCGGGCGATCTGGGCTCGCATCCCAGAGTTCGCTGAGGCTGTTGCATATCTGCAGCACGTAGTCCGGTTCCGTCAGGTTGAAGACCTCGGGTGAGAACTCGAACCGCCACCCGTCGTGAGCGTCACCGCCGCGAGCGACATCCTCGGCGGCGCGAAAGATCATGCCGTGCAGTTCGTCTCGTTCCTTCCCCAGGACCACATCGCGCCATGTGGGCGCGGTAGCGGTGTACATGTGAACTACCGCGTTCGGCAGTCCGGCGATGGACTGGTAGGTTCGCTCGATCAAATCTGTTCGGGCTGCGGTGAATACAACGATCGTGACATCGTCGGGAACCAGGTCGAGGTGCACGAGGTCGCGAACGAAGTCGAAATCCGTCGCACTGGCGGAAGGGTAGCCGACCTCGATTTCCTTGTAGCCGATCGCCACCATCAGTTCGAACATTCGGCGTTTGCGGGCCGGGTCCATCGGTTCGGCTAGGGCCTGGTTGCCGTCGCGCAGATCCACGGGAACCCACAGGGGTGCTTCGGTGGTGCGATTGGCCGGCCAGGTTCGATCGAATGCCGGAATGTCGACTCGATCCCACGCGGCGCGATAACGCGCGGACGGCATGGGGGAGGGTTTCTGGTTGTTCCAGGTGGTGCTCATCGGGGGTTCTCCTGCGGGTCTTGGTGAGAGACCGGCCATGGCGGAACCCCGCGGAGGGGTGCCGGTCTTTTCAGGCCCCGCCGCGGCAGTCGAGAAGGAGTCCTCGGTAAGCCATGCGGGCTACACTAGAACGAAATCACTTATCAGACAACCTGAGGAGTTTCCGTGCCGCCGATGGTCGAACGCCGTCTACTCACCGATCAAGCCGCTGAGCTTCTTCGTGCTCGTATCATCGGTGGCGAATGGGCAGTCGGTGACAAACTTCCAGGTGAAACCACTCTGGCGGCGGAATTGGGTATCGGTCGTTCCACGATCCGCGAAGCCGTTCGCACCCTCGCCGGACTCGGCATGCTGGAATCGCGTCAGGGCGCCGGAGTGTTCTTGCGCAGTTCAACTCCACCCGACCAGTGGCCTCGGGTCCTCGAATCAGAAGCCATCCTGCATGTAGTCGAAGTGCGCAACGCCGTCGAGGTGGAGGCAGCTGGATTGGCAGCCAAACGACGCGACGACACCGACATCGCAGAACTCAGGCGTGCGCTCGGCGGTAGGGCCGCGGCCGCGAATTCCGGTGATGCCGCCTTTGTCGACGCCGACATCGCGGTGCACCGCGCGGTGGTCGAGGCGGCGCACAATCCGGTTCTGTCTGAGTTGTTCGAAACGTTTGTCCCACGACTTCGGACTGCGTTGATCGAGCTGATCGGCGTCCTCGATCTCAATCCGCACAGCCAACCCGATGCCGACGAACACCGAATGTTGGTGGACGCCATCGAAGCCGGTGACGCGGAGGCTGCCGTGCGAATCAGCCGTGCCCATCTGGATGACATGGCAGCAGCGTTGCGACGCTAAACGCCGGGTTGTTCGCCGCGTTCGAAGTCGATGGTCATGTCGGCGTCGTCGCGATGCGTCGCTCGGAACGAAATCAGGAAGACGACCCACCCCACGAGCGCCACGAGTACAAGACTCACCATTCGGTAGACGAAGACCGCCGCGAGAGCTTGTGCGCCGGTCGCTCCGGCGATGGTGAGCGCAGTGATCAGTGCTGTGTCCACGTATCCCAAACCACCGGGCATCAGAGGAATACTCCCGACGGCCTTGGCTGCGGTGAATGCGATCAGCAAACCGGCAAACGAGGGGTGCGCACCCACAGCCCAACAGGCAAACCCGAGACAGGCGACGTCGGCAACACGATGGATCGCCGACCAGCCGAAAGCGATGACGGTATCGGTGCGCCCGAGTTCCACGGAATCGAGTTGAGTGAGAATCTCGGACCAGCGTGACACTCCACGGTCTGGATGATTACCGCGAAAGCTGTTGTACCGAGCAAGGACCCAGTGTCCTAGGCGTTCGAGGCTACCGGGGTTCTGGGCGATATATCGCAGGCCGACGAATAGAAGCGCCACGCAGATAATCGAGATGGTCAGCGTAACCGGACTGACCTTGGTGCCGAAAGCCAAAGCGCCGGTTGCGCCGAGAAGTGCCAGCGTTGCTGCGGCGATCACACCGCACATAGCCAATTGCCACGACGCGACAATGGGCGTCGCACCCCACTTGCGGGTCTGCTTGTATGTGAACGCGGTGGAGAACACCTGCCCCGCAGGCAATGTGAGCGCCATCGCGGTACTTGCGTAGATCACGGAGAGATTTTTCAGGTGGCCGGCCACCACACCGGCAGCATTGAGAAGCCGCTGCTGAACCGACGCGTATCCGCTGAGTGAGACGGCCTGGGCGGCGATGCAGGCCGCAACCCAACCCCAGTGGATTTCCGTCAGTGCCTGCCATGACTCATTGAGCTTTGGCCACAGCAGTGTCCCTTCGACAACCAGCAGAGTGATCAGCGCCAGCCCGAGAACATACTTCAGCCACCAGAATCGCCCACGAACCCGACCGGGCTCGGCGACGGACGGCGGGGGCCGTCTCAGTCGCCACGGGGTCTTTCCAGGCAGTGCCATCGATTCAGACTAACCAATCTGTTCTGGATCTACCTCGGGATATTTCTGTGGCCAGGCTAGATGAGTGAGCCGTCTGCGCCCACGAAGTTGAACCTGCTCGCCCAGTTCCCACTCGGCCTGCTCCTCCTCGTCCGCAAAATACAGCGCACTCGTCGACGCCAGGACTCTGCTGGGACGGAACTTCGCGAGCTCCGTCAAACGCGAGGCCTCGTTGACCGGGTCGCCGATCACGGTGTACTCGAAACGTTCCGCCGCACCGATATTTCCCGCGACCGCCAAACCTGCGCTCACACCGATACCGATGTCGAGGCCGGTGATCGCGTCGAGCTTGAACCGCAACTCGCGCGCAGCAGCCAGCGCAGCCGTCGGTGCGTCGGGTCGATCGAGGGGAGCGCCAAAGATCGCGAGCGCCGCATCGCCCATGAACTTGTTGACAAAGCCGTGGTGACGGTCGATCACGTCCACGACGATGCGGAAGAATTCGTTGAGCAATTCGACGACCTCGCCAGGCGGACGTTCAGCCGCAGCGCCCGTCGACCCGACCATGTCCACGAACAGAACCGCGACAAAGCGTGTTTCACCGCCCAGTTCCGTACCGAACTGCAAAGCGCGTCGAGCGACGTCCTCGCCGACATGTTGGCCGAACAACTGGCGCAGCAGACGACGTTCGTCCGACTCCTTCATCATGCGGTTGAATCCGACCTGCAGACGCCCGATCTCACTGCCGTCGAACACCTCGACACGAACGTCCGTCGCACCGCGCTGGACCCGCTCGATGGCGCGTCGAAGTTGGCGGATGGGGTCGGAGATCTGGCTGGCCGTCAGCATCGACAGCGCAAATGCCTGCACGATCGCCATGATCGAGATCAACAAGATCGCCCACGCCAACGAGTTGGGTGAGAACTCGAGATCAGTGGTGAGTTGGGTGGCGCACAGCAAGATGATGCCGGCGACGGGCATGAGCGTGCCCAATCCCCACGTCATTGCCAAACGGGTGCCGACGCCTGGAGCCATGGTCCGATCGAATTCGCCCTCGCTCAATGCGAGTGCAGCGACGGGACGCAGGATTCGCTCGCCGAGCATGTACGTGAACCCGAACGTCGTGGTCGCGGCCATGCAGACGGTGACAATCACCGCGATAGCCAACCCGGGCATCTCGTTGATCGTCAGAATGACGAAGATGATGCCGCCGAGGAACCAGAGAACAAGGTGGACGATCGCTTGGCGCAGCGGCGCATGCAGCGCTGCCATCTGTTCACTGCGCGTCGGGGGACCGCCGCGCAATCTCCACCGGATGACCTTGCGGAGCATCATGGCTGCCGCCGTCAGACTGACAACACCGGCAAACGCGAGGTAGATGCCGAACACCGCGAAGTTCCGGACATGATCGGCAACGATCGCGTCGGATTCCTCGATGGGGACGCCGTACCGCACAAAGGCAAAGACCAGCACCGCGCCGATCAGGTTGGCTGCGAGCATCGAAACCATATAGATGGGCCATCGACTGCGGATCGTCACCGCTATCGCTCTGTATGAAGCCCGCACAGCGTTCAATTTAGCTGGCCAGGGTCGAAGTACTGGTATGCGCGTCCCATTTGTGTCTGCCCACGGTTGTCGGCTCAGGCGGTTAGGCTCCCGAAGGGAACGCAGGATAAGGGGAATGCGGAGGGGATTCGGCCCATGAATGAGTTCGAGAATGAGTTCGAGCGGGAATGAACAAGCCCATCACGTCCGACGCGAAGTCGGTTCATCCCGGCGTGCGGATCGCAGCCGAGTGGTCGTGGCGCCTGATCGTGATCTTTGCCGGCTTGGCGGTCCTCGGATACGTCGTGCTGCGGCTCGAGACGGTGCTGATTCCCGTCGGCTTGGCGCTCCTGGCTTCGGCGCTGCTCATTCCGTTCGTAGACCGGATGCAAACGTGGGGCGTGCCGCGATCAGCTGCCGTTGTAGTGGTGTTGCTCGGTGCCCTCGGCATCGTTGCCGGAATCATGACGTTTGTGGTCGAGCAGTTCATCGACGGTCTTCCAGAGCTCACCGATCAATTTGCTGCCAGCGTCACACAGATCCAGAACTGGTTGACCAGCGGCCCGTTCCATTTCAGTGAGGACCAGATTCGCCAAGCGGGCGATTCCGTCGTCAAATCGGTGCAGTCCAATCGCGAAGAACTGACCAGTGGCGCACTGACCACCGCGGCGGTTGTCACCGAGATCTTCACCGGCGCGCTGTTGACCTTCTTCACCCTGATCTTCTTCCTGTACGGCGGAGACCAGATCTGGGAGTTCGTCACGCGGATCGTTCCGCGCGATTCGAGGCGTCGGATCCGGATCGCGGGCGCCGCCGGCTTCGGTTCACTCATCGGATACGTACGTGCAACGGTTGCCGTCGCCGCAGCGGACGCCATCGGTATCGGCGCGGGCCTCGCGATTCTGGGAGTCCCGCTGGCGTTGCCCCTGGCATCGCTGGTGTTCATCGGCGCGTTCATCCCGATCGTCGGTGCTTTTCTCACAGGTTTTCTTGCAGTCCTCGTCGCCCTGGTCACCAAGGGATTCCTGACTGCCCTGATCGTGCTCGGCATCATCATCGGCGTCATGCAGCTCGAAGCGCACGTCATGCAGCCCCTGCTGCTCGGCCGCGCAGTCAGGCTCCACCCGCTGGCCGTGGTTCTCGCGATCACCGCGGGCATCGTCCTGGCCGGAATAGTCGGCGGGCTCCTCGCCGTACCGATCGTCGCGGTCCTCAACACGGCCATCCGCTCACTGCTCGCCGACGATCCCGACGCCGTGTACGCCCAACTGCACGTCGAAGATCCGGAGACACCGCTCTATCCGGCGGAACCCGACGAACCACGAACCGAACCGCGCATCGAAAATCCGATCCCACCCGACCGGGCCACCCCCGATGACTGACCCGACCGGGCCACCCCCGATGACTGACCCGACCCGCCGACGCCGATTGCACTACCGGCCCACCGTCCGCGAAGCATCCGGAATAGACACCGACCCTGACGCACCGCTGTGGCGGGCCGCGCAGGCCTTTCGGCTGGTCACTCTGGTGTACGCGATCAGCTACCAGTTCGCTTCGGCGTCGGACTACACCAACGCACGTCTGAGTTGGTTCTTCGTCGCGCTCATGGCGGTGTGGTCCGGTGCCTCCGCAGTCATGTTGGCCGCTGAAACGGTCCCACGAAAATATGTCGTACTGGCAGATCAGCTGATCGTCATCGCGCTCATGGCGTCGACGAGGCTTGTGTCAGATCACGAGTGGTACCAAAATCACCAGACCCTACCGACGACGCTGTGGGCCACCAACGCCGTGATCTCGGCGGCGATCCTCGGCGGGCCGTGGCTCGGAATCGCATCAGGCGTTGTCATCTCCTCGGCCAGCGCGATCATTCGGGACCAGATCAATCTTGATCTCTGGCGCGACGCCACAGCCCCCGTCCTTGTATCAGTCGGCTTGGCGCTGGGCCTCGCCACCACCACCGCACGGCGCGCACATCGCCAACTCGAACAAGCCGTGCGCCTCGCCGCAGCCACCGAAGAACGCGAAAGACTCGCCCGTGAAGTCCACGACGGAGTACTCCAAGTTCTTGCGATGGTCCGAAGACGAGGCGCAGCGCTCGGCGGTGAAGCCGCAGAACTCGCAGAACTGGCCGGAGAGCAGGAAGTGGCACTGCGCATGCTCATCTCCGAACAGGGCTCAGGCGCAACCGCCGACACGGGAGGTCAGAGCGTCGACCTGTGCCCACTGCTCACCACTGGGGCGAGTGCGACGGTATCCGTCTCGACACCAGCCGACCCTGTCATCCTCGACCGAGACCGCGCCATCGAACTGGCCGCCATCGTCGACAACGCCCTGTCCAACGCAGCCCTCCACGCCGGCTCAGGCGCCAAGGTGTTCGTACTGCTCGAAGATCTACCGGGCGAGGTCATCGTCAGCATCCGCGACGACGGAGTCGGTATCCCCGACGGCCGGTTGGCCGAAGCCGAAGCCGAAGGCCGCATGGGAGTATCGAAGTCCATTCTCGGACGCGTCGCGCTGCTCGGCGGTACCGCGAGCCTGTACACCGAACCCGGAGAGGGCACAGAATGGGAAATCACGGTGCCGAAGGAAAGTAGTGGAAGTGACTGAGCAACAAGGTGTAGCAGGGCAACAAGGTGTAGCAGGGCAACAAGGTGTAGCAGGGGTGTCCGTCATGGTGGTCGACGATCACCCGATGTGGCGAGACGGAGTGTCCCGCGACCTCGAAGCAGCCGGATTCATCGTCGCAGCCACCGCAGACGGCGTCGAGCGTGCCCGAAACCGCGCCGCTGCAGTGACACCGGACGTTGTTCTCATGGACATGCACCTCCCTGACGGAAACGGAGCCGACGCAACCGCAGCGGTGCTCGAAGTTTCGCCCCACAGCAAGATCCTTGTGCTGTCGGCGTCGTCGGAACGCGACGACGTACTGGACGCGATCAAGGCGGGAGCGTCCGGTTACCTGGTCAAGAGTGCTTCCGTCGACGAACTCCTGGGAGCCGTACGCGCAACCTACGACGGGCAAGCCGTCTTCACCCCTGGCCTTGCCGGACTGGTACTCGGTGAATACCGACGCATGTCCACCGCCCCCGCCGACGACCGTGCACCCGAGGTCCCGAAGCTCACCGAACGGGAGACCGAAGTGCTGCGACTGGTCGCGAAAGGGCTCAGCGCCAAGCAGATTGCGACCAGGCTCTCGCTGAGCCACCGAACCGTCGAAAACCACGTACAAGCCACGCTACGCAAACTTCAATTGGCCAACCGTGTCGAGTTGACGCGTTACGCAATCGAGCAGGGTCTTGATTGATATCCGGGAAAGTCTCGATTAACGCTTATCCTGGAAACCATGGAGGCCAGGAATCTACGCGTATCGGATGCAGAACGAGAGCATGTCGGCGAATTGCTGCAGAAAGCCGTCGGTCAGGGGATGCTCTCACTCGGTGAGTTCACCGAACGTATGGACACTGCGCTGGCAGCAAAGACCAGGGGCGAACTCAACGTCGTACTTGCCGATCTCCCGGGCATCACCCTGATCTCGGACTACGAGCCTCCCGCGTATCCCGCGTCGGCCGGCCAGTCCGGTTATCAGTATCCGGCGCCGGGTTACCAGCAGCCGCCGGTTCATCAGCAGGTTCAGTATCCGCAGCCGCAGCCGCAGCCCTATGCCGGACAGAGTGGGCCTCCGGCGGCCGGTGCCTACGGCGCAGCCAATGCCGCGATCATCCGCGGACGGATGTCGACAGTGACGCGTAACGGCGCGTGGATCGTTCCGCCGGCCGTTGTGATCGACACTCGAATGTCCAGTGTCACCGTAGATTTCACGCGTGCGGTCATGCAAACACAGATCGTGCATGTCTCGATCAACGACTATGCAAGCTCGATCTCGCTGGTCGTCCCCGAAGAGGCCACGGTGGACATGAACGATGTCGAAGCCATCGGTGGCAGCGCTTCCAACAAGGTGCGGTCCGGGCCTCAGATGGGCCCGCTTCACGTAGTGGTGCACGGCAAGGTGCGCTTCGGTAGCGTCACCGCAAAGCATCCCTTCGGAACCACCTTTCGCAAGTTCCTTGGGTCCTAGATCGCCGGCGTGCTCACCGAAAGCCCCTATGCCGGTCGAGTAGTACTACTCATTCAATCGAGGATTGACTGAAGCAAGCTCGGTGTATGACCACACCAAGTTCTCCTGCCGTCGATCCGCGACTGGTGACCGCTCTGTCGGACGAATGCGAAAGCATCGGACGGCAGTTGCGCCACATGGGGCAGAACCTGTCGATTCTGCAGACGCAGCTGACCACGATGCGGCCTGCAGCGCCGGCTTCGGCGCCCGTTCAGGTTCCCGCGTACGTTCCACAGCCGGCCCCGCAGCACGTGGCCTCGCAGCACGTTGCCCCGCAACCGCAGTACCTGCGCCCGCCAAGTCCGCCGCAGCAACCCAGTGTGCCGTGGCAACCGAGTCCTCCGAAGCAGCCCAGTGTGCCGTGGTGGCAACGTGACGGCGTGATCAGCCGACTCCTCGCGATTGCCGGGGTGGCAGTCACCTTGATCGGTGTTGTCATGCTGTTGGTTCTGGCAGCCCAGGCCGGTTTCTTCGGACCGCCTCTTCGAGTGATCGGCGGAGCAGCCCTGTCCGGTGCCCTGATCTTCGCAGGGTTCCGGGTGTACGGACGCCCGGGCGGCCGGGTGGGAGCAATCGCGCTGGCGGCCACCGGATTTGCCGGTCTCTACCTCGATGTGATGGCAGCGTCGGTCCTGTACGGCTGGATCGTCTCGCCGCTGTCGATGGTGACTGCCTTCGGTATCGCTGCTGCCGGAGTCTCGGTGGCGGTCAGGTGGAACTCCGAACCTCTTGCGCTGCTGATCGTGCTCGGCGCGGCATTGGCAGCCCCCGCCTTGGCCGGCGCACTGACGTTGTCGCTCATCGGTTTTCTTGTTGCTCTCCAAGTGGCAGGGTTCTCCGCTCAACTCGGTCGCGACTGGAAATATCTTGGCATGGCCCGGACGGTGCCGGTTGCGATCGTATTGATCGCAGCAATCATCGGAGTGTCCCTCTTCGATGGAATGCAGGTTGATTCATCGGCATTGACGATCAGTGCGGTTGTTGTCTCCCTGATCGGACTGAGCGCCGCAGTTGCCTTGCAGTGGAAGGGATCCCCGTCGCGTGACGGTGTTGCCGGCGCCTGGTCGAGTGCGACGTTCATTGTCGCAACGCTCCCACTGCTGGGAGTCGACGTACTCCTCGGTGATCAGATGGCCTCCCTGCTCTACGGCGTCATGGCACTGGTGCTCCTGGTCGGTGCTGCAGCAGGCGCGGCATTGTCGACTCACCTGCGCATGGGTATCGCCGGTACCGGTGCAGTGGCTCTGCTGCTGTGCTGTGTTGCCGGGTCGCCGCAGTCGTTGACTGCTGCAGTTCTGCTTGCCGTCGCCACCGTCTTCATCGTGATCGCAGGTTCGACCGGATCACGTTTCGTCTGTGCGCTCGGATCCGTTTTTGCCGCAATCGGATTGATCGGATTCCTGGAATCCGCGTCGCCGTCCATGTTGATGACGTCCCGTGCCGCGTCTGCCCATCTCGATGCGCTGACGGCACTCACGAGCCTGACTGTGATCGGAGTGCTCGTGGCATTCGTGTGGGTCATGAGTCGATTGGCATTGGTCTCGGAGAACAACATTGCCGTCGCCTGGGCCATCAGCGGAATGGGTATCCTCTACGCCGCTACCTGCGCACTGGTTGCTTCGGGCATCGAGATATGGGGCGGCACAACAGGGTTTGTGTTCGGCCACAGTGCAGCAACGGTCGTATGGATGCTGGCCGCCACATCCGCACTCGTATTCGGACTGAACAATCGCGAGCACGCACACACGATGCTGGGAACCGGCCTGACGCTGACCTGCGCAGCGCTGGCAAAACTCTTCCTGTTCGATCTCGCCACCTTGAGCGGACTGGTTCGCGGTGTCGCGTTCCTGGTGGTCGGGCTACTGCTCCTGCTTGTCGGGACGCGCTATGCACGCGCCTTCGGCAAGGCGGACCAGATCAACTCCGCTTCTGCCGCGCGATGAGCTCGCTGACGCTCACGGCATTACCGTCGTCGGGGCGGTGGCGTCCGCTGACTGCGTTGCCGGACGACGGACCGTTGGGCGTGGATTCAGACGCCGCGCCGGTGGTGGCCGCTCCGTTACTGCCCGCTCCGTTACTGCCTGCGCCGTTGGTCGCTGCGCCGTTGGTTCCAGCCCCGTTGGTTGAAGCACCATTGGTGCCGGCACCGTTTGTTGCTGCACCGTTTGTGGCTGCACCGTTGGTCGGTGCCGAAGTGCGGACGGCCGGCAATGGCCTCGATGCAGGTTGCGCCTCACCCGGGGTGCGCAGGTCGGACAACCAGCTTTCGATCGGTCGTTCAGTGGAAGCCGGTGTAGCGGGGGAGGTGCGGCGAGCGGTCGGAGCCGGTGTCGGTGTTGCCGTTTGTTCCGGCTTGGCCGCCTTGTACGTCGGGTTGGGGACTGGTGCTTCGATCAGGTCCTGCGGCGCACCGGCCGGTCGGTCGGTACTGCGGCGGCGGGGTGTCTCGCCGGGCGCGTATGTCCTGGGCGTTGGCGCCTTGACCGACATCTCGCTCAGGGGGATGGGCTCGGTGAGGGGATCGGGTTCGCGCTTGCCCCCGACCGTTGCTGGGGGCGGGAGTACCCGCGACGGCGTCGCAGCTTTTGCCTGCGCTGACTCGGTGATTTTTGCCTGGCCGGGTCCGGCGATCGCGCCGACGGGCGTGAGCTGGGGGACATCGACGAGCGCAAGTTCGTTGTCGAGGATCGGCTCGCCCAGTCCGATCTTCTCCTGGATTCGTTTCATCCACGCCGGGGCCCACCAGCAGTCGTCGCCGAGCAGTTTCATCGTGGCGGGCACGAGGAACATGCGGATGAGCGTGGCGTCGATGACCAGGGCCGCGATCATGCCGTACGAGATGTACTTCATCATCACCAGTTCGGACAGGCCGAACGCGCCGGTCACCACGATGAGGATCAACGCCGCCGCGGTGATGATGCGGCCGGTGTGCGCTGTTCCGATGCGGATGGATTCGGTGGTGCTCGCACCCTGCGCGCGCGCTTCCACCATTCGTGAGAGCAGGAAGACTTCGTAGTCGGTGGAAAGCCCGTAGACGATCGCGATGATCAACACCAGAACTGGCGACATGATCGGGCCGGGTGTGAAGTTGAGCAGTTCGCTGCCGTGGCCGTCGATGAAGATCCACGTCAAAATGCCCAGCGTCGAACCCAGTCCGAGAGCGCTCATCAGAGCTGCCTTGATCGGCAGGACCAACGATCCGAAGGTCAGGAACATGAGCAGTGTGGTCAGCAAAATGACCGTGACGACCATCAGCGGTAGACGGTCGAGTAGAGCGTCGACGCTGTCCTGCTCGATGGCGGGGGTGCCGCCGACAAGGACCGTCGTGCCTTCCGGCCAGTCCGCGGCGCGGAGGTAGTCGATGGTGGGGCGAGCTTCGTTGCGCTCGGTCAGGCCGGCTTTGAGGACGTTGACGCCGTCCTTGGTGGCCACTTCGGGGGTGAACTTCTCGACCAGGCCCGGTGCGTTGTTGGCGGTCTTCGCTATCTGGCCGAGCGCGGTGTTGTCTGCGCCCTGGATGACCAGACGGACAGGTTCGGTGCGGTTACCCGGGAAGAGCTCGTCGAACTCGGCTTGAGCTACGCGCGTGGGGCTGTCGGGCGGCAGGTACGTCTCGTTGATGCCACCGAACTTGATGCCGGTGAGCGGAATGATCATCAGGAGCAGTGCGGCCACGATCGGAACGGCAACCTTGAGCGGATGCCGCATCACGAACCTGGTGAGGTTGCCCCAGAAGCCGTTTTCGATTTCCTCGTTGGTCTTGGTCTGGCGAAGCCTCTTGAACGTCAACGCATCGATCCGCTTGCCGAGGATTCCGAGGATGGCAGGCAGGATCGTGACGGACGAAATGGCCGCAAGCATGACGGCCGCGATTGCGCCGTACGCAACGGATTTCAGGAAGCCCTGGGGGAACAGCAGAAGGCCGCCGAGGCTGACGGCAACCATGGTCGCCGAGAACATGACAGTGCGGCCGGCGGTCATGACCGTTCTGCGGACCGCCGTCGGCGTCTCGTGCCCTTCGGCGATTTCTTCACGGAAACGACTGACGATGAACAGCCCGTAGTCGATGGCCAGACCCAGCCCGACCAAGGACACCACGGGCGCGACAAACGCGTTGACCTCGGTGAAATTGGTGATCAGACGGATGATGCCGTTGGCACCGATGACGGTCAGGCCGCCCACGATCAGGGGCAGGGCAGCAGCGACGACGCCACCGAACACGAAGAAGAGCAGCACACCGACAGCAGGAATTGCGAGCATTTCCATGCGCTTGATGTCGTTGGCCATCGTGTCGTTCAACGAGTTCGCGACCGGTTGCAGACCGGCCAACTGCACGTTGACACCGTCGATGTAGAACTCGCTCTCGACATCGCGGAAGTTGTTGGACACCGCGGTGTCGTTGTCGCCGGCAATGGCCACGCTGGCAACGGCATGTTGCTTCGTCGGGTCTGCCAAGGCGGCGACGGAAAGTCCGTCACCGACCTTGAAGTACGAACCGTTGATCTTCATGATCTGATCCGGATGGTCCGAGACCAGTCGTTGCAGGCTGTCGATGACCTTCGCTTGGAACTCCGGGTCGTCGACGGTTTTTCCTTCGGGCGCTGTGTACAGCGCCAGAACGTCGCCGGCGGTGCTACGTCCGAACGTGCCGTCGGCGAGCTTTGCAGCCTCGACCGATTGTGACCCCGGATCGTCCCAGCCGCTCTGGCTGAGATGGTCCTGCAGGCTCATGCCGTACGCGGCAAGCCCGAGGAGTCCCGCCACCATGACAGCGATGACGGTGAAGCGGGCACGATAGACGATGCTTCCCCAGCTGGCGAACACTGATCAACTCCTACTCGGCAACACTTTTTCGCCCGATGAGCAGGGCGGAAAGCGGTCGGAACGGCTGCAACCAGGCGCCCTCGTCGGGCAAAGTATCCAGGCTTACCCGCGGCAGAGGCTCGCGGAAGACACCGGGAATGTCCTCGAGATCGACGAAGTCCAGGATGTCGGACGACACAGCCCAGCTGGCGTGCTCGCGGAATCCGAGTACCTGAACCGGAATGCCGGTCGCTGCGATGTCTTCCAACGGTTCGCGGAATGCTTGACCGTCGGCGGACGCGACCATGATTCCGGCCAGTCCCTCGCCGTACCGCAGAGCGATGTGCTCGAGCATGTCTGAATCGACATCGCTGTCCTCATCGACCTTCGGCTTGGCGAACACCGCAAAACCCACGTTACGCAACGCTTCGACCCATGGGCGCACAACGTCGGCGCTGCCCGTGGCGATGTTGGTGAAGACCGTTGCTTCGGGTTCGAGGTTGCCGGACTCACGCGCGGACAGTTCAGCGGTCCGTGACAGCAACCAACGTCCGAGTGCGTCGAATCGTGGCCGGTAGGCAGCGGTAGGTCGGCCGCCGAGGATGGCGCCGAGGCCCATGTCCAGGTTGGGGGCGTCCCACACCAGGAGAACCCGTTTGGGGTGGCGGGAGTCACGACCGAGGTCGAGGGGAGATCCTGACGACTCGAGGTCGTCGGATAACTGTTCGCTGACGCTCATGCTCTGATCTTCCCCCATATAAGCTCGGTAATTGCGCTTCCGACCTTATGGGCCTTGTCTTCGAACTTCGTGACTGGGCGCTCGTGGGTCATCGGTGATTCCCAGTCGAGAGCGCTCAAGAGCGGTTCGGCGTTTCCGGTTTCCTCGATCCACTCCGCGTATTCGGCGTGGTCGGTGGCAACGTGGAGGACTCCGCCTGGCTTGAGGCGATTGGCGATCAACGAGAACGTCGGGGCCTGCAACAGACGACGCTTGTGATGGCGAGCCTTGGGCCACGGATCCGGGAAGAACACCCGAACACCCGTCAGCGACTCCGGGGCAATCATGTTTTCCAGTACGTCCATCGCGTCACCGCGCAGGACGCGGACGTTCGGGATCTCTTCGCGTTCGACCTGCTGAAGGAGTTGCGCGAGCCCGGGGCGGTAGACCTCGATGGCAATGAGATTGACGTGCGGTTCGGCTTTGGCCATCGCAGCGGTCGCGGTTCCGGTGCCCGATCCGATCTCGATGATCAGTGGGGCATCGCGTCCGAACCAGGCGGTCGCGTCGAGGGGAGTGTCGGACACATCGGCGCCGATAAGGGGCCACTGGCGGTCCCAGGACTTCTGCTGTGCGTCGGTCAGCGCACCCCTGCGCGAACGGAAACTTGTCACGCGCGGATGGAGACGGGAACCCTTGGAGTCTTCCGTCTCGCCCGCGTTCGGGGTTGGCAGTGCGTGCTGATCGGCTTCGTTCACGCGTCCATTGTCACGCATGACTGCCATATAGCGCAGACGGGTCTGAAGTTCGAGTTGAGACTTTCTGGGAAAATTCCGGAGAACTGCCCGCGAAATCGGACAGCTGAACGTGAGATGACCTGCCGGGAACAGCCGTGTCGTCGTAAACCTGACAGAATCTGCCCATCACGAAGGGGAACGTGGGGTGGGGATGAACACAGGGGAAAATGTGAAGGTGTGGGCTCGAATTGTGCCCGCAGTCTCACTCGACGACGCTTGTGCGCCGCCGATGGACGAGTTGCGACGGCTTGCCTACCGGTTGATGTCGATCGATCAGCACGCCGCGGAGGCGGTGCATTCGATAGTCGGGTCGTTGACAGCACCGCTGCAGGTACTGGTTGCCGGTCGTAGCGGAGTCGGCCGGTCCGCGGTGACCACGTTGCTCCAGAGTGATGTCTTCGCGAGCCATCGAGTGGGAGGCGCGCCGATCATTCCCACGGAGACGAGGGCGTTCGACGTGCCCGGTGCGATAGATCCGGATCTGAGTAGTCACTGCGTTGTGGTCGTCGTGGTCGACGCACTCCGAGACGCAGATCGACGCGCGGTCGGTCGCGCGTCCGATCACTGCCTTGCCGTTCTGAACAAAGCCGACCACATCGGTGACGGGTGGGAGGATGCGCTCACGCGTGCGGCCGAGATTTCCGGTGACCTCTCCGTTGCCACCGTTCCTCTGGTTGCGTTGACCGGACAAGGTCGAGAGGCGTTCTTCGGTGAGTTGTCGCTGCTACTCGAGACGTGGTGGTGGCGCAGAGTCGACGGAATTCGATCGATACTGGAGCGCGTTGCTGCCGGCGCCGAGGCGGCGGAGGTCGCCGGTGCCCGAGATGAGATCGAACAGTATCTACGGACCGATTCCGGTCTGATCTTTGCCGCGACGGGTGCGCTGGTGCGTCCGGAACTGCGTGGGTTTGTGGCAAGCGCACCGCCTGCGCCGACAACGGTTGAGGAAGCGCGCAGATGCGCTCAGTGGTGGGGCGGGCCGACGCAACGTGAACATCGCGCATGGGCCGACGCGATTTCGCTGGTCCACCGGGCGTACGTCAGGCGGTGGGTGCTTCTCGGCGGTGAGCGAGAGCGGTCGGAGATGAGCGCGTGAGCGATGTAGCTTCCGTGCTGCCGGCGGCGGTCCATCCTGTGGTTCGGAGATGGAACCCAGCTGGGCTCTCTGGTGATGTCGATGTCGCTTGGGCTGATGAATCATCAAGTAATGCAAGTGTTTTCGTTCTCGGCTTGCCGCGATGTGGTCGCGAAGAGGTCGAAAGGCTCCTGAGCGTGGCGGGCCGATACACGAGCGTCGATCACGCAAGCGACGCCATCATCGTGCTGCTGGTGGTCGACGCGGCAAGTGTGATCGGGCGGGAAGAGTTGGAACTGCTCGACGAGTCCGGAGTGGGAGGCTTGCCGTTTGTGGTTGTGATGACCAAGACGGATGTGAACCCGGACTGGGAATCGGTTCGCGACCGCGATCAGCGCATTCTTGCAGATCACAGTGATGTTTACGGTGGGGCGGCAATCATCGTCCTGTCCGAGCATGGCGGTGTCGCACCGTTGTTCCACGCCGTCGACGCAGTTCGTCGACGCGCCGTATCTCAGCCTGGCGGCGGTGTGATCGCGGAAACCCGACGGATGATCGACCTCGAGGTTCGAAACCTGCGCGAGAGCGATCCCGGCGGCGAACTGCGTGCGGAGCGCAGCGAATTACTCACCGACCGTGACGGTCGGCGTAGTGAACGACTTGCTCAGATGAGGACCAGGCTCCAGCGCGCGCGAGCCGAACTTTCGCAGCAGATCGCGGACACCACTCGAACGACAGTGGCGTCGGCGCGCCTGTGGATCGACGAGTCCACCCGAAGCGAACTCGACAGTTTGCCGGCACGTCTGCAACACGAAGTCGAGAGCAACACAGTGGCTTTCGACGCTGCGATCGCCACAGCAGTCGGAATCGGCGAAACGGGTGTAAGCGTCGCACTCCCACATTTTCCCGACGACCCCGCGACACGGCCGCGTGGTAACGAAGAGCGCATCACCGTGTTGGTCGGTGCCTCGGCGGGGCTCGGTTTGGGGCGGATCGCGGTCATTCCGCTGGAGATGGTGCCGGCCCTGGACATCGCGAGCATTCCGGTAACTCTGGTGCTTGGCGCAACTGCGGCGTGGTGGTTGAGCCGCACGAGAGGCGTTGCGGCAGATCGGGCGCACGCGCGTGCGTGGCTGGCGGAAACGATGGCCACCGTCAGAGCGCAATGGGAGCAGCGCGTGCTGAACCGGCTCCTTGACGCGGAAGTGGATCTCGGCAGCGCGATCCTGGCCGAGAGCCGAGAGCTGGTTGCGTCGGCGCAAGCGCGAATTGCGGAGATCGATGTCGAGCTCCGAGCACTGGGACAGGCACGTTCCGGACAATTGGCCGCCTGTGAACGTGACCTGGCAATTCTGAACGGTGCCGGGGCCTGAACGAGTTGTCCACAGGCCCGGATTTTTGTCGGTGACTGTCGACGGAAATCTGGTAGTACTGATGCATCTCGGTAGGGGTTGCCGGGAGAAGACACCAGCAAGATCAAGCACAGGGGGAAGTAATGGACGGACTTCTGATCACCGCCGACGTCGTCGACATGGGACGGTTCGACGTGCCGGCAGATCATCTACCGGCAGAGGGCATCGATCCGGCAACGTTCGGACCGGGTACGGGGACTGTGGACGTCGGTGATCTGACGACGACATTCGACGCATTCGATCTCGATGGCGACGGGATCGTCGACAGTCGCGTCGTGTCGCCGGACAACGATGCAGCTGCCATTGTCGTGGTGTCGGATTTCGATCGTGACGGCGCTGCCGACCGCGTGACGATGGTGGAGTCGGACGGAGACTTCGCGGCGTGGGAATGCCACCGAGACACGCACGGTGCGTTGGTGTGGGATCGCATCGATTCTGGCACTGTGTGACACCGAAAATAGGCACTGAGTGAAGTACCTGGAGGACTGTTCGCCTTGCGATCCGGGACCGTTTGCCTCTATTCGAAGCCGGGTACGCGTTGTGGATACACCATCTGAATCGTTTCTGTGACATTTCTGACCGCACCCGATTACCTGCAGGTGAACAGCCAGCGTTAACCTCAGTACATAGGACACCCGGCGTCCGTGAAATCCACGTGAGTGGATGACGCGGCTGGACCCCGTCGAGAGGGGGACACCGGGATCAACTGGTATCGGGGAGCTGCAGTTTGCATCCGGTGTCACGAGAACCCGGTTCCGGCTCACCCCAGGAGAGTTTGATGACCTCAGCGACCATTCCCGGTCTCAACGGAACTGACGGCACGCCCCCCACGCAGCACAAGGAACTGCTTGCATGGGTGCAAGAGGTTGCCGAACTCACCCAGCCCGCTCGCGTCGTCTTTGCGGACGGCTCGGACGAAGAGTGGGACCGGCTGACCGACAAGCTGGTCGAGGCAGGCACGTTCACGCGCCTCAACGACGAGAAGAAGCCGAACTCGTTCCTCGGTAATTCCGATCCTTCCGATGTGGCTCGCGTCGAATCGCGCACCTACATCTGCTCGAAGGAAGAAATCGACGCAGGCCCCACCAACAACTGGATGGACCCGTCGGAGATGCGCACCCTCATGGGTGACCTGTACCGCGGTTCCATGCGCGGACGCACCATGTACGTCGTGCCGTTCTGCATGGGTCCCCTCGACGCCGAGGATCCGAAGTTGGGTGTCGAGCTCACGGACTCCGAGTACGTCGTCGTCTCCATGCGCGTCATGACCCGCATGGGCAGCAAGGTTCTCGACAAGCTCGGCACCGACGGATTCTTCGTCAAGGCGCTGCACTCGTTGGGCGCTCCGCTCGCCGATGGCGAAGCCGATGTCGCGTGGCCGTGCAACGACACCAAGTACATCACTCACTTCCCCGAGGATCGTGAGATCTGGAGCTTCGGTTCCGGCTACGGCGGAAACGCTCTCCTCGGTAAGAAGTGCTACTCGCTGCGTATCGCTTCGGCAATGGCGCACGACGAGGGCTGGCTGGCCGAGCACATGCTCATCCTCAAGCTGATCTCCCCCGAGGACAAGGCCTACTACATCGCGGCGGCATTCCCGTCCGCATGTGGCAAGACCAACCTCGCGATGATCCAGCCGACCATCCCCGGATGGCGTGCCGAGACTCTCGGTGACGACATCGCGTGGATGCGTTTCGGTGACGACGGACAGCTGTACGCCGTCAACCCCGAATTCGGTTTCTTCGGCGTGGCACCGGGCACCAACTGGTCCTCGAACCCCAACGCGATGCGCACCATCGACCAGGGCAACACGGTGTTCACCAACGTTGCACTGACCGACGACGGCGACGTCTGGTGGGAAGGCCTCGAAGGCGACCCGCAGCACCTGATCGACTGGAAGGGCAACGAGTGGACGCCTGAATCCGGTACGCAGGCCGCTCACCCCAACTCGCGTTACTGCACCCCGATGTCGCAGTGCCCGATCATGGCTCCCGAGTGGGACGACCCGAAGGGCGTGCCGATCTCGGCAATCCTGTTCGGTGGACGTCGTAAGACGACGGTTCCGCTGGTCACCGAGGCCCGCGACTGGCAGCACGGCGTCTTCATGGGTGCCACGGTCGGCTCCGAGCAGACCGCAGCAGCCGAAGGCCAGGTCGGTACGGTTCGCCGCGACCCGATGGCAATGCTTCCGTTCCTCGGCTACAACGTGGGCGACTACTTCCAGCACTGGATCGACCTCGGCAAGTCTGCCGACGAGTCCAAGCTGCCCAAGGTCTTCTACGTGAACTGGTTCCGCCGCGGCGACGACGGACGCTTCCTGTGGCCAGGCTTCGGCGAGAACTCTCGCGTCCTGAAGTGGATCGTCGAGCGTATCGAGCACAAGGCTGCCGGTATCGACACCCCGATCGGCGTCGTTCCCACGGGATCGGCACTCGACATCGACGGCTTGGACGTGTCGGACGCCGACATCACCGAGGCCCTCGCCGTGAACATCGACGAGTGGAAGGCCGAGATCCCGCTGATCGAGGAGTGGTTCGACTTCGTCGGCGAGAAGCTGCCCACCGGTATCCGTGACGAGTTCGAAGCTCTGAAGCAGCGCCTGGGCTGAGTCCCTCGCGATTCTGTTCTGCGTAACCCGAATGCCGCATCTGATCGAACAGATGCGGCATTCGGCATTCGAGGAGATTATTTTGGTAGTTCTCGGGTTTTTACCGGCCCGGTTGAGCTATAGGACACACCGAATGATGCAATAACGTCATTAACGAAACGACCCGGTCGACACTGCGGCCACATGGAGGTACGGAAATGACCGGTATTTACAACAACGTCACCGAATTGGTCGGGCGCACCCCGCTGGTGCGACTCAACCGCCTGACCGAGGGTCTGGACGCACAGGTTGTAGTGAAGCTCGAGTTCTACAATCCGGCCAACAGCGTCAAGGACCGGATCGGTGTTGCGATCATCGACGCTGCCGAGAAGTCCGGAGCACTCAAGCCCGGCGGAACCATCGTCGAGGGCACCAGTGGTAACACCGGTATCGCACTTGCCATGGTCGGCGCTGCTCGTGGCTACAAGGTCATCCTGACCATGCCGGAGACGATGTCCACCGAGCGTCGCGTCATGCTGCGTGCGTACGGCGCCGAGATCGTGCTGACCCCGGGCTCCGAGGGCATGGCCGGCGCAGTCGCCAAGGCCAAGGAAATTGTCGAGCAGACTGAAAACGCTGTCTCGGCCAGCCAGTTCGCAAACCCCGCCAACCCGGCCATCCACGAGGTGACGACCGGTGAAGAGGTCTGGGCCGACACTGACGGCGCCGTCGACATCTTCGTTTCCGGTATCGGCACCGGCGGCACCATCACCGGCGTCGGACGCACTCTCAAGAAGTACAAGCCCGAGGTCAAGATCGTCGGCGTCGAGCCCGTCGATTCGCCGATCCTCAACGGTGGCCAGCCCGGCCCCCACAAGATCCAGGGAATCGGTGCGAACTTCGTACCCGAGATCCTCGATCGTAAAATCTACGACGAGATCATCGACGTCTCGTTCCCCGATTCCATCGAGGTCGCTCGCGCTCTCGGAACTCAGGAAGGCATCCTGGGTGGCATCTCGTCCGGCGCCATCGTGTGGGCCGCCCTCGAGTTGGCAAAGCGCCCCGAGAATGCGGGCAAGCTGATCGTGGCGGTTGTTTGCGACTTCGGTGAGCGTTACATCTCCACCCCACTGTTCGAACACATCCGGGACTGAGATACGTGAGTATCCTCGGCGTCATTCGCGAGGACCTACAGGCTGCGCGCGGTCAGGATCCTGCCGCGCGCAGCAATGTGGAGAATGCCCTCGTTTACTCAGGGCTGCATGCCATCTGGTCGCATCGGATCGCACATAAGCTGTGGGCTGTGCCCGCTCTGCGCGGTCCGGCCCGGGTGTTGTCGCAGCTGACACGTTTTGCCACGGGCATCGAGATTCATCCCGGCGCGACCATCGGTCGACGGTTTTTCATCGACCACGGCATGGGCGTCGTGATCGGTGAGACGGCTGAGATCGGCAACGACGTCATGCTTTATCACGGTGTCACGCTCGGCGGCCGTTCACTCGAGCAGGTCAAGCGCCATCCGACGCTCGGCGATCGGGTCACGGTGGGCGCGGGCGCCAAGATCCTGGGACCGGTTGTCATCGGCGAAGGTAGTGCTATCGGCGCCAATGCTGTTGTGACGCGTGATGTTCCAGCCGATTCCATTGCGACGGGTATTCCGGCAGTAGCTCGGCCGCGGACCGCCAAGGAGAAGTTGGTGGATCCGAACAGCTACATCGATCCTGCGATGTACATCTGACTCTGTTCTGACGGTGGCCGCCCCTCGTTTCGACGGTGGGGCGGCCACCGGCGTCTTTTCAGGCTCGCGTCAGGTGCCACCCGCGGCGCCCCATCAGCGCAGCCGTCAGAGCGCCCAAACCTGCTCCGAGGAATGGGAAACTGGCAAGCAGGAACCAATTCCTCGACGCATTCGATTGAGAATCGAAGTAGAGGTTCAGCGACGATTCGTAATCCCGGCTCATCTGCACGCCCGTCAGCGGTGCGTACCCTCCCTGGTACACGATGTCCTTGTCCGAACTGGTCATCACGTCGATCAGGACGCCCAACAAGGGAATTCCCCCGACGACAAATCCGAGGACCATCAGGACAACGACCAGAGCGCGCATCAAATGAGCGTATCGCTCAGGCGGTGATCGACGGTTCTTCCGGTGTCGAGAGCGTCAGGATCGCCCGTACGACGCGTGGGCTCTGCTCGAGTGTGCGCTCGAGGTCGCGCAATGTGTGGGCTACTCGAGATTCGGCGTAGTCCCCGACGACATCGATGCTGGCAACCAGGTACACCTGCCGCGGCCCGAGGTATTCCATGCGCAGGAACGTGATTCGGTTGACGTCGGGTAGCTGTGTCAGCGCTTCGATGCCGGCGGCGCGCAGGGTCGGGGACGCTTCCTCACCGACCAGGAAACGTCGGTTGCGGTCGATCAGAATCACCGCGATGACACCAAGCAGGATGCCCACGCAGATGGATCCGAGGGCGTCGGGGATCGGTGAACCAGTGATCTGGTGAAGCAGGACGCCCGCGAACGCGATGATCAAACCGATAAGTGCCGCAGCATCTTCGGCGAACACAGCCCGCGTGGTGGGGTCGGAAGTATTGAGAGCTTGCGTGAGAACATCGCTGTTGACGGCCGAAGCTTCTGCCCGCAATTGTTTGTAGGCCTGGCGGAACGAGATGCCTTCGAGGATGAAGGAGACGCCGAGGACTGCGTAGGCAACTCCGAAATCGGTGGCCGGTTCCGAATGGAACAGTTCCTGGATTCCGTGGGTGATCGACACTCCGGCACCAAGCGCAAAGAGTCCGAGGGCCGCGAACATCGACCAGATGTAGGCTTCGCGGCCGTAGCCGAGGGGTTGATCGCGATCGGGAACCCGCTTGGATCGTCGGTTTGCGATGAGGAGCAGGATCTCGTTGCCGGTGTCGGCCCACGAGTGGGTGGCTTCGGCAACCATCGACGCCGATCCGGTGACGATCGCGGCCGCTGTTTTTGCTCCGGCGATCAGCGCGTTTGCGGCAAAGGCCAGGACAACGGTGGTGGTGCTCTCGTCAGCCGATGCTTTCGTTTCGGTGGTCACGGAGCTAAGGCTAAGCCCGCTCGGACGGTTATGTCTGGGGAGTGAGCACAGCTTCTATGAAGTGAGCACCCCTTCCGTCGTGCTGGAAGGGGTGCTCACTGTGTACAACGGGTGCTAACTCAGCTCGTGTATCCGGGCGGCATGAGCACGGACTTGGTTTCGCAGAAGGCTTCGAGGCCCTCAGGTCCGTTCTCGCGGCCGATTCCGGAGTTCTTGTAACCGCCGAACGGTGAACCGGCGTCGAAGGCGTACCAGTTGATCGCGTAGGTGCCCGTGCGGATCTGCGCCGCGATTTCGAGGCCGTGATCGATGTCGGTGGTCCAGACGGATCCGGCGAGGCCGTAGTCGGAATCGTTGGCGATCTTGACGGCCTCGTCCTCGGAGTCGTACGGAATCACCGACAGCACGGGTCCGAAGATCTCTTCGCGGGCAATGGTCATGGAGTTGTCGACGTCGGCGAAGATGGTCGGCTCGACGTACCAGCCCTTGTCGAGTCCGGCGGGACGACCGCCGCCGAGGACCAGTCGAGCGCCCTCTTCCTTGCCCTTGGCGATGTAGCCCTCGACGCGCTCGCGCTGCTTTTCGGAGATCAGCGGGCCCAGCTGCGCGGCCGGATCGGACGGATCGCCGACGGTCATGTAACCGGCCGCGGTCTTGAGTCCCTCGATGACCTCGTCGTAACGTGAACGGGGAGCGAGGATTCGGGTCTGCGCGACGCACGCCTGACCGGTGTTCATCAGGCCGGACATGACAAGCATCGGCATTCCGGCAGCGAGATCGGCGTCCTCGAGGATGATGGCGGCGGACTTGCCACCGAGTTCGAGGGAGCAGCGCTTGAGGTTCTGGGCGGCGATGGCGCCGATCTTGCGCCCGACCGCGCTGGAGCCGGTGAAGGTGATCTTGTCGATGTCAGGATGCGAGACGAGGTATTCGCCGGTCTCGGCGCCGCCGGGGAGCACGGAGATGACGCCGGCGGGAACGCCTGCCTCAGCGAAGATCTCCGCGATCACATGGACCGAGAGCGGTGACTCGGGGGCCGGCTTGAGCAGGACGGTGCAGCCGGCGAGCAGTGCGGGGGCCAGCTTGTTGATCGCGAGGAACAGCGGAACATTCCACGCGAGAACGGCAGCGACAACGCCGACGGGCTCGCGGGTGACCTTGGTCTGCCCGAAGGCGCCGGTGCGCTTCTCTTCCCACGCGAACTTGTCGGCGAGTTCGGAGTAGAAACCGAGCGTCGCCATCGACGGGGTCTGCTGCATCATGCCGACCATGGCGGGTGGCTGGCCCATCTCGTTTGAGATGAGCTGGTTGAGATCTGCGCTGCGCTCTTCGAGGAGCTTGGCTGCCTTCGCGAGGATCGCACCGCGCTCGGAAGGGGTCGTCTTGGCCCACGGTCCGTTGTCGAAAGCGTTGCGCGCAGCGGAGACTGCGGCGTCGATGTCTGCCGGAGCGGCGACGGGACAGCTTCCGACGCGCTCCTCCGTTGCCGGTGAGAACACCTCGAGTACCTGGTCGGTGGCGGGGGTTACCCACTCGCCGCCGATGTAGAGCTTGTCGTAGTTCGTCATCACAATCTTTCCTCGGTGTTGTCGGTCTCGCGCTCTGGTGCCATATCGATGAAACTGGTGAAGCCGTAACGCTCGTGGGGTCCGATGGCAGCGACTTCGAAAAGGCCGGTGCCGTCGAAGGTCTGATCACCCTCGGTGAGATGGAATTTGCTGAGATTGTCCACGGGGGAGAACATGCGCTGCATGGGTTCGAATTCGTGGACCTTGTGCCGCAGGCCTTGGACAACCAGCTCGCCTTGCCACATGCCGTGGCGCCAGTCCTGTTCGAGCCCGTACCCGGTGCCGATGCCGATGTGGTTGGCCAGCAACAGTTCACAGTCGACGGTCAGAACCTCGCCGCTGGGCCGGTGGAAGGTGAGGGTAGCTCCGGTGACGTCGCGGGTGGCGGGGCAGAAGATCAGGTCGTGCTCGGGCCGGCCGAGCCATTCCGGATCGCGTCCTTCTTCCGGCCAGATTCGCATCGCTTCCTCGACGATGCGACGGCCTTGCTCGTCTTCCTGCATGATGACCGAGATGGTGAACTCGTCGAACTGCATGACGGAGTAGATCCAGAAGAAGTTCTGGATACCGTCGACGGCGCGTCGGCCGGGTGGCTCGGCTTCACCGACCGGCCGTACGCCCCAGGAGCGGTCACGATTTCCGCGCCAGGTGTCGGGGTCGATCGAGATTTCTTCTCCGTCGACGGTGAGGTGGCCGCTCCACGTTCCGGTCTGCAGGAAGCGGGACGTGTCGAAGGTGACGCGCTCGAGTTGGCGTCGAAAGTGCTTGGGCTCGAGCGCTGCCGGGATGGTGGCGTCGAAGGTGATGTCGAAGGAGAGATCGTATTCGCTGCTGGGTTCGAGGACGACACGAAGTTTCTGCAGGCCCTCCAGCACTTCGATGCGCAGTGGTCCGACCGTGGTGTCGGTGCGATCGGCGCCCAGGGCTTTCGACATGCGGGCCACGATGTGGTGATCCCCGTGGCGTAGGACGGCAAAACCGTCCATGACACCGAGATTGGGGTACTGGCCCAGACCGACGATGAGGAAGGTGTCGTTGTTGCCGGTGGGGTAGCAGTTGAAGTAGTAGCGGTCGTAGAAGTTTCGGTCCGAGGTGGCGACGTGGCGGACCGGTTCCGCGATCTGGTGAATGGGGTAATCGTCCATCGGCGACAACATGGTCAGTTCAACCTCTCCCAGTAAGTGCCGTCGAGCATCGCGGTGAGCGATGCGCGGTGCATGATCATGTCGTCGGGGTCTGCGGGTTGCTCGGCTTGACCGAAAGCTATGGCACGGGCCTGAATTCGCCACATGATGACGGCCTGGCGCAGCGCTGCGTACGTAACGTAGAACTCCAGATCGTGTGGTGTGTGACCGGTGATGTCGGCGTAAGTTGCCGCGATGTCCGGCAGTCGCAGGAAGTCGGGAAGACCGGGCAGGTTTGCCAACCCGGCAATGTCCTCGAAGAACCTGTGCAGGAAGGCCATCCAGCCCAGGTCCATCTCACGCGGGCCGAGAGTTGCCATTTCCCAGTCGAGTACGGCAACTGGTGCAAAGTCCTGGTACATGACGTTGCCGATGCGTGAGTCGCCCCAACAGAGCACGGCCGGTGAATCGTCGGCGGGATTGTGTGCTTCGACCCAGTCGAGTGCCCGCTCGATGAGTGGCGATCGGACGCCATCCTTGACGACCCACTCGTAGTATGCGCGCTGCTCGGCGATGTGCGCCGAGAATGCCTCTCGCGCAGTCGGTCCCGAACCAGGCAGTTGGAGGAAATCGAAGCGCTCGATCGGATTGTCGATGGCGTGCAATTGCGCCAGGACGTCGACCGAGTTCTGCTGGAGAGTCTTTCGCTGCGCCGGGGACGCTTCGGTGACCCACGATCCGAAGTTGTACGGCATGACGTCGGGAGGCACGTCACCGGAGATGCGCTCCATGACGAAGAACGGCGCACCCAACGCATCCGGGTCGGATTCGGACCAGTACACCGTCGGTACGGGCACCGCGGAGTGCTCGTGCACCTGCGCCATGGTGCGGAACTGGGATTCGAGGTCGTAGGTCGGAAACACCGGCATGGTGGTCTCTGCCGGGGCGACACGGGCGACCAGCGGATGATGATCGCCGTCCCAGGTCGCGTCGAAGAGGATGGTTTCGCTGGACATGCCGTTGGCTGCGGGCAGGGTGACATCGGAGACGGTCACGGTGGATCCGGCCGGCACCTTCCCGGCCATCCAGCGTTCCAGGCGTTCGCGGAGGTCTTCGGTGTCGCGGAGGGAATCACTTGGTCGGGCGACCTGTGCGTGATGCTCGGCTTCTGTCGAGGAAACATCGGGGCTCACGGTCACCTCCTTCCCGCTTGTGTCACGCGCAATGCCCGTAACGGTGTGAGTCAGAACACTAAAACACGTTACAGAAATTGGGAACAGGTGGCACCCGTTTAGTGGGACTCCCTGCGGATTTCTCGGAGAAGAACGCGTGTCAGATGGCGGCGACGAGCGACAGGAGCCCCGCGCCGGTCAGAGTTCCACGCTCACCCAACTCGGCGGAGACGATTCGTAGGTCCTTGATGAACGACAAACGGGCATGTCGGGCAGCCGATTCGCGGAGAGGTTCCCACAAGGCTGAGCCGGACTGGGAAAATCCGCCGCCCACCACCGCAAGATTTACATCCAGGAGTGCTGCAGCCGACGCGATGGCAACACCCAGCGCGGTTCCGGCACGGTGAAGCGCTGCCCGGGCGAGGGCGTCGCCGCGGTGGGCGTCGTCGGCAAGCTCGAGGCCGGTGGTGCCGGTCCACCCCTGACTGCGAGCCCAACGAACTGCTGCCGGACCACTCGCGACCGTCTCGAGGCAGCCGACGCCACCGCAGGAGCAGGGTTCGTCGGCTCCAGGGACAACAAGGTGCCCGATGTGGCCGGCATTTCCCGTACGGCCAGGTGCGATGCGACCGCCAAGGACAACTCCGCCGCCCACGCCGGTGGAAACGACCAGACTCAACAGGTCCAGGTTTCCGCGTCCGGCGCCGTGGTGATGTTCGGCCAGCGCAGCGGCAGCCCCGTCCATGGCCAGAGTGGCCGCTGCGCCCGGGAAAACACTGCGTACCGCGTCCTGCAGGGGGAAGCCGCCAGCCCACTCGGAGATGTTGATGGGAGCCACAACACCGCCGACGGTATCGACCGGGCCGGCGCAGGCGATTCCGACGGCGTCAACCGCGCGTCCGTCGGCAACGTTCTGAAGTAATGCCGCGCAGGCTGCCCACGTATCCGTTTTCGGTGTGGGAACCGTGCGGAATTCGGGAACGCGCCCGTCCTCGGAAGCCAAACCGGCAGCCATCTTGGTGCCGCCGATGTCGAGGGCGAGGCGAATCACGTCAACGCTTCTCGAGGACCACAACGAGGTTGCTCACGAGGAATTCGCGAAGGCCGGGAACACGAACCATCCACCACGCCCAGGACGGGTGATATCGGGGGATCGCGGCGAGTAGTTCACCTTGGTCTGTTCCGCGGGCCCAGCGCAAACCGTCGGTGGCACCCACTTTGAACAGGGACTCTCCGTACTTGTTCTTCGGTTCGCGGCCGGTTGTGCGGCGGTACCGCTTGGCTGCGTATTCACCACCGAAAGCGTGCCACGGACCGGTCTCGTGCCCTCCGAACGGACCCCACCACAGGGTGTACGAGAGGACCATCAGTCCGCCGGGTTTGGTGACGCGCAGCATTTCCTCCGCCATGAGCCACGGCTCGCTGACGTGTTCCGCCACGTTCGAGGAGAAGCAGATATCGACCGACGAATCCCGAAAGGGCAACGCCAGGCCTGATCCGCGCACCGCGCCGCCGACGGTCAGGCCCGCGGCATGCATTTCCGACGGATCGGGTTCGACCGGGATGTAGCGGGCACCGGCAGCTTGGAACACTTCCGCGAAGTAGCCCGGTCCGCCGCCGACGTCGAGGACGGTGAGGCCGTCGAGCGTGTGACCGGTGTGACCTTCATGCAGGTCGGAGATCAATTCGACGGAATCGCGAGCGAGCGCGCCGTAGAAGATGTCAGGCGCGGTCTGCTCGTGGCGGAAGTCGCTGAGCAAGCCGACGGATCGTTTGAGGGTTGCCCGTCGGCCGAAAATGCGGGTCACTGCGGGCTTGGTCACGAGAATCAACTTTAGCGACTGCGACTTCTGCTCCATGAACACCGTCAATTTCACTGTGAGGAGCGCGGCAATACGGACGCGGAAACAGTTAGGGTGTTCCGCAGGGTTACCGACCGGTCAGGGTGGGCATCCCCCGCAGGACCACTCGCATCCGCGCCGGTCACCGACGAGCTCTAGGGAGTAACGCACGTGCACGAGGTTCTGTTGCTCTGTTGGCGTGACACCGGGCATCCGCAGGGCGGCGGAAGTGAGCGGTACCTCGAACAGGTCGGAACCCAGTTGGCGGCGCGCGGAATCAAGGTGACTCTGCGGACGGCGTCGTACCCGGGTGCGCCCGCCACCGAGTATCGAGACGGCATCACCATCAGTCGTTCCGGCGGACGTTTCAGCGTGTACCCGCGGGCACTGGCCGCGATTGCGGCCGGACGCCTCGGGTTCGGTTCCCTGAAAGGCCTTCACCCCGACGCCGTGGTCGACACGCAGAACGGGATTCCCTTCTTCTCGAAGATGGTGGCCGGTGCGCCGGTCACGCTGCTCGTGCACCATTGCCACCGCGAACAGTGGCCGGTGGCAGGCACACTCGTCGGACGGATCGGGTGGTGGGTGGAATCGCGCCTGTCGCCGAAGCGTCACAGCGACAACCAGTATTTGACGGTGTCACTACCCTCGGCGGAGGAACTGGTGGATCTGGGCGTCGACCGCGATCGAATTGCCGTGGTGCGCAACGGAGCTGATCGTCTTCCGATGGGCGTCGACGCGGGTGGTTCGATCACCCGGGCGATCCGGCCTACCATGTCGGTGCTCTCGCGGTTGGTGCCGCACAAGCAGATCGAAGACGCGCTCGAAGCGGTTGCGACACTTCGCCCGACGCAGCCCGAACTTCACCTCGACGTCATCGGCGGCGGTTGGTGGGAGCAGAACCTGCGTGATCGCGCTGCGGAACTCGGGATCGGCGACGCGGTGACATTCCACGGGCACGTCGACGAGTCCCGCAAACACGAACTGTTGGCGCAGTCCTGGATTCACCTCATGCCGTCCCGCAAGGAAGGGTGGGGCCTCGCCGTCATCGAGGCCGCGCAACACGGAGTTCCGACTGTTGGTTACCGCAGTTCCAAGGGATTGACCGATTCCATCGTCGACGGCGTGACGGGTCTTCTGGTAGGCGGCGAAAGTGTCGGCGACGGCGATGTGGCAGAATTGACGCAGGCTGCAGGCACCCTGTTGCAGGATCACGAACTGCGGACGGTGCTCGGTGAGAAAGCTCGGGTGTGGTCGAGCGAATTCTCGTGGGAACAAACGGGAACCGGTGTTTTCGAGGTTTTGTCGGCGACGACGGTCGGACAGCGCGTTTCAGGTCTTGTCACGTCGCGCGAGTCGAATCCGGTTCTGGTTCAGTCCGAGCACGAGTAGAGCCGCAACGCCCGTCATCACCCAGGCGATGTGGGCGAGCGCGACGATGATCCGGGCAGATGCCGAAGCCTGGTGCAGTGCAACATCTCCGGGCACCCGGTACAGCTCGAGATAGTTGTCTGCGAACACTCTCTCGAGGTTGCGCAGCGCCGCGTCGTCGGATCGGCCAGGAGTGTCGAGTTCCACCAGCACCCAGCCGACGCCAAGGGCCGCGAGTTCGGTGTTGCTTCCGCCCGTGAGGAGGAGTTCCTCGACCTGGGCGGCGCGTGTTCCCTCGCCGCCGACAGAGCCACCGGCCACGATCAGTTCGCCGGTCTGCAGTACATCGAGCGGGAGAAATCGCGGAGCCGGATCGAGAACCGGAGCGTCACCGGTGTAGGAGAAGGCTCGAAACATTCCGGTGGGAAGCACTGCCACATCACCGGTTTCGCCTCGCAACTGCTCGGCGACAACGGTCCAGGACTGCGGATACTGCACCGGTTTCAGAGCCCCGCCGACGCCCCACGCGATGTCGGGCAGAGCCATGATCGTCACGACAACAGCGGCGATCGACCACGTAGGGCGCGGAAGAGTGAAGCGTCGCTGTGCCCACATCACGCCCGCTGCCGCGGACAGTGCGTAGAACGGTGCGGCAAGCGCCACCCATTTCTGGGAATCGCGGAGCAGGCCTGCGCCGGAGAAGTATTCGACCGACCAGCGACCAACACCCAGGCCCCACGGTGTTGCGCCGAGTGCCGGGGCGAGGACCGCGACGAGTGCCAGCCCTGCCAGGGCGGTGATCACAGGATTGCGACGCCGTCGCCACAGCGCGGGAATGCCGCTGAGCACCACGATCAGGAGTAGTAGCGTCCCTGCCGCCGCGAAGAGTGTTGTGCGAGAGTCCGGGACGGCAGCGGAGTTCCAGACGCCGCCCAGCCCGGCGAGGCTGCCGAGCGTTCCGAGGCCCGGTTCCGCGCGGGCGGCAAAGGCTGCCACACCGGCGGGATCGGAACCGTCGGCGGCGCCGCTCGACAGAAGTGTTGCCGCGAGCCACGGCGAGGCAGTGATCAGGAAGAGTGCGAAGACGCCGCTGACGCGTCGTAGAACCGACGTTCGCCCGCCTGGGGAGGCTACGGCCACCAACGCGATGGTCAATCCCAGGAGCGCGCCGGTAGGTGTCAGGCCCGCGAATGCCAGCGATGCGGCCAATGCCCACCAGGCGCCGGGCTGAGCGCGTCGAACCCCGATGCCCGCGATCACGATCCACGGCAAAGCGCCGTACCCGGCCAACAGGCTCCAATGTCCTTGCAGCAGACGCTCGGCCACGTACGGGTTCCACAGCATGACCGTTGACGCCACCAACTGCGGCCCGAGCCCGGCTGTCGGCAGCAGGGCTCGGACCAAGCGGGCAGTGCCCAACCCCGCCAGCCACAGTGCGGCGAGGAGTAGCGCCTTCACCACCAACCCACCGTCGACAACCGTGCTCACTGCCGCGATCAGCGCATCCTGCGGCACGGCGCGGGCAGCGGCATCGGTGAGTCCGAGGGCGGAGTCGGTGAGGTACGACCGGGGAGTGCTGACAGCGTCGCGCAGCAGTAGATAACCGGGACCGAGCAGTGGTCCGAGGATCAACAATGTCAACGCCAGGCTGTACACCGCGGCCACGACGCTGTGGTGTTTCGGCCGCACTGTCATGACGGGCACGATACGTGGTGCATCATTGGTCGCATGGCCCGCCAACCTCTTGATCGTTCCGCTGCGGCCGGGGTCAGTATGGTGTTGGCCGGTTCGATGACGGCAAATGTTGCGTCGTATCTGCTGGCCTGGTTGGCAAGTCGCTGGTTGGGTCCGGCGGGCTACGGAGAATTCGCCAGTCTTCTCGCCGCGCAGTTGGTGCTGGCCGTGCCGGCGTTGGCGCTGCAAACAGTGGTCGCCCGAGAGGCTGTGCGCGGCAAGAGCGCTGACACATTGCGATCGCTCGGGTACAGATGCGCAGCGATCGTGGCTGTTCTGGCGGTGGTGCTGACCCCGGCGATGGCGTGGCTACTCGACACCGGAATAGTTGCAGCGTTCTCGGCTCTTGTGACGGCGCCGATGCTGGTGCTGCTGGCGACGGAGCAGGGATTGTTGCAGGGGCACGGCCGGTTTGGCGTGCTCAGCGCAGTCCTGGCCGGTGCGGGTGTGATGAAAGTTCTTCCCGCAGTGGCAGTCCTGGCGCTGGGCGGAGCTGCGGCCGCAGCGTTGGTGGCGAGCGCGGCCGGAACGGCGGTTCTGGTCGCGGTTGTCCGGGTGCTTGACCGCACGGCGCCGGTGAGCGAGAACAAAGCAGTGCGGATCGGTGTTGTATCCGTGCTCGCCGCCTCCCAGGTTCAGCTCGCCCTGATTGCGTTGTCGTCGCTGGACCTGCTTGTCGTGCGCGTGGTTCTGAGCGAATACGACGCGGGTGTGTACGCACTGGGCGCCGTCGCGACCAAAGCCGCGTTCTGGCTGCCACAAGCGGTTGGTGTTGTCCTGTACCCGAAGATGGCCAATCCAGCCCAATCGGCGCAGGCCGTTCGCACAGCTTTGGCTGTGTTGGTGGGAATCGGGGCTGTGCTGGTGCTCGGCGCGGCCCTCGCCGGTCCGTTGGTACCGATCCTGGTGGGCGACGCCTACGCTGCCGTGGCACCGATGCTGTGGGCCTTTGCATTGCACGGTGCCGTCCTTGCAGTGCTGCAGTGCGCCCTGCTGTCCGCAATCGCGTCGGAACGCACGAGAGTCGCCGTGCTGGCCTGGATCGGATTGGCCGTCGAGGCCGTCGTGATGCTCCTGTGGGCAACGACGCCGGGGCAGTTGATCGGGACAGCGGTTGTCGTGGCGTCGGTGACGGCTGTGGCGGTCTCTGTTGCTGCAGTGCGCAGTGCGGACCGGGCAAGCGCGAGCTAGCAACCCCTGTATGAAGCGAGCACCCCTTCCGACTAGCTGGAAGGGGTGCTCGCTTCACAAAACCTGTGCCAGGTTCACTGGCGACGTGTTATTCCTTGCGCAGATCCGGGCGCGGGATCACCTGGGTGTCGTCGTTGGTCCAGTCGTGCTCGCCGGGAGCGGGGGTACCTGCTCCGCTCGGAGACTGGCCACCGCCGCCGTGTGCAGGCGCCGGGGTTCCACCCTTGCCGCCGCGCACGCCGAGGAAGATGCCGGCGATCAGAGCGATCACGCCGAGGACGCCGGCGACGATCGGAACGGTGCGGCCGACAAGGTTGAGCGTGTCCATGCCGTCCTGCGCCTGTTGGATCTGGTACTCGATCGTCTCTTCGTCGAACGGCAGCGTGACGTTGAGGACGTCGACGTCGACGGAGTTCTTGTTGCGGCCGTAGTACTGGTGCAGCTGCTCCTGGCCCTTGATGACGACACCGGTCTTGGGCTCGACCCACAGGTCACGGACGTTGGTGTACCAGCGCGTCATCGTGACGGGGGTGGTGCCGCCGGGAACGCCCCAGGTGTCGGCAGGCAAGGTGAGCTTGTTCGTGGGGGAGTTGACGACCTTGGACAGGTCGACGGGCTCGATGGTCTGGTTGAAGTGGTAGACCTTCATGCCGTTGATCTCGGTCTCTTCGACGAAGTTGATGTCGTAGTTCGCGCGAGCGTTGAGATCGAAGTAGGGATAGGTCTGCTGCTCCGTGTTGAACGGGAACTTGTACTGCAGACCCTCGCGGGAAACTTCTTCCGCCGGCTGATCAGCTGACGTCTGGATCGTTCCGACCGGATCGTTGGTCGGCATCGAGCTGACGCGGTCCAGGGTGACGGTGTCGACGGTTGCCGTCAGCAGGCCGCTCTCGCCCTGCTTGTCGGTGCGGATGACAGTCTGGCCGGCCTGGACGGTGATGTCGTCGGCGTTGGACGGTTCCTGCGTTGTGACGTAGCGCTGAGCAACGATCGGGACGTTCTTGTCGACCTGAGCTTTGCCGGCAAGTAGCGCGGCAGAGTTGAGGACGTTGCCGTTGCCCGTGGCGATCGTGGTGACCTCGAGGTCGAGCGGCGTCTTCTCCAACTTGCCGACCATGTAGGTGGGAATGAGAACAGCGATGGCCAAGAGGAAGGCGCCGAGACCTACCAGAATGCAAGGAAGTATCCGGCTCGACCCTGAGCGTTCCGCCATGCTGGGACTCCTACCCGTTAGTAGTTTAGACGTGGTGCAACCTGCACAATATGAGTTGTGCTGGCCGTATGGGGTCACAGTAGAACCCATGTGTGGCAGAACACTAACAGTCCAGCGGCCCGGTTTGTCGCATGAGGTGGCGATTTGGCCTCGCATTTTTTTACAGGGCGTCCGGATGGTTTAAGGCGAACGTGCCCCGGTGCACACTTATCCGTGATGATGAGTCCCGTGAATTCTTCCGCAGCCGTCCCGCCGCAGGCCCGTGGCTTCGTTCCGGCCTTGGACGGTATGCGAGGTTTGGCAGCGCTCGGGGTTCTGGTGACCCACGTCGCGTTCCAGACGGGCGAGGCTCAGTCGGGCGCGATCGGTCGGGCTTTCGGGCGGCTCGACCTGGCCGTTGCAGTGTTCTTTGCGCTGTCCGGGTTTCTGTTGTGGCGTCCGCATGCGGCCGCTGCCCGCGGAATCGGTCGGCCACAGGCCACCGTGCGGTACTGGATATCCCGAGCGACGCGCATTCTTCCCGCGTACTGGGTGGCAGTGACGCTGATTCTCCTGTTCCTGCCAGGTGCAGGCGGTGGTTATCAGGTGTGGCTGGCGAACCTCGGCCTGGTGCAGGTCTTTGTTCCGCTCACCCTCACCGAGGGGCTCACTCAGATGTGGAGCCTGTCGGTCGAGGTGATGTTCTATCTGTTGCTGCCGTTGTTCGCGGTTCTCCTGGTACGCCTGCGCGGGAGCAGTGCCCGGTTCCGGATCCCACTTCTCACCGTTGTCTCGCTGATTGCTCTCAGTTGGGCGTTCCTGCCGATTCCCGCGCCGGATTTCATCCACCACGACAATTGGTTGCCGGGATACCTGCCGTGGTTCGGGGTCGGCATGGTGTTGGCCGAACTCGCCGTCGGAGATTCGACGTGGGTTCACCGTCTGGCGCACCGCCGGCTTCTGCTGACCGGTGTGGCGTTGGTGGCGTTTGTTCTCTCGTGCACCGACCTCGCCGGCCCGGAAGGTCTGGTACGTCCCGAACCTTGGCAGTTCGCCGTCAAGATCGCGCTCGGAGCAATCATCAGCTTTTCGTTGATCGCACCGTTGGTTCTGCGGGACGAGGCGCAGCACCGATTCCTGGCAAGTCCGTTTGCCTTGGCGATCGGTCGCTGGTCGTACGGAATCTTCATCTGGCATCTGGCGGTGCTCAATGCGGTGTTCCCGGTGTTCGGCATCGCGCCGTTCTCCGGCAGCTTCTTCTACGTACTTGCCTTGACGCTTGTTCTGAGTGTGGCTGTCGCGTCGGCCAGCTACGCCTTGGTGGAGGAACCTGCTCGTTTGGCAGTCAAGCGCTGGGAGAACCGTCGCCACATCGGTGAACCCGCAAATGGCAACGCCGCCAACCCCGTGACCACCAACGCCAGCAACATCACGAACTGAATCAGGAACGAATCGCCCACGTATCCGCCGGGTGCTCGCCATGGTCCTGTGGAAAGAAGCGTGATTCCGGCAATTGCTGCCACGCCGGCGGTGCCGACCAGAATTCGGGCTGTGCGATCCGGGCCGACTGCTCGCACGAGCGCCAGCGCGACGAGTGAGCACGCCACGAAGATCCCGGTTCCCACGACGCCGCCGATCACGGTGGCAGCCACAGCCACACCCAGCCACCCCGCTGCGACGCTGTGCCACGGGCGCGGCGGCTCGGTGGGCTTCGGTACACGCCGCACCGGAATCAGGGCAGCGAGGAACAGGGGGATCAGCAGCATCAGGCCGCCGAAGATGCCCAGGCGGTACCAGCGGTCGCTGGGGAAATCGAGGGTGATCGTTCCGGACGTGCCTGCGGGCACTATCCAGCCTTGCTGCCAACCGTTCACCACTACCGGAGTCAGCTCGGAACCGTCGGGCGCGGTAGCGATCCAGCCGATGCTGGTGCTTTCGGGGTTCACGATCAACTGATCGGACGTCGACGCGGTGACGGCAAGTTCGCGATGGTTTTCTGTCCATGCTGTCGAGGTGAGAGCGCTCTGGCTCTGTAGTGGGAGCGGACCGGAGCCAACTGTCGTGAGATCCAGGTTGTCGACGGAGAACGCCGCTCCCGGCTCGACCGAGACCTCCGGCTGACCCGCTGGTAACAGTGCCGTTCCGGTGGGGCCGCACACGCTCACCACGATGGGAGCGCCGGTACGGAGCTCATGCGCCGTGGTCTCGATCGACGTCGGGAACTGTTGCCCGGCAATGGTGATCGTGGGACCGATACCGCACGGGACCGTGATCTGACGGTTATCGAGCCTGTTGTCGGTCTGCACACCGGAATCGGCGACGGCTGTGCCGTCCGCACCGATCACGCCGACTTCCGCAAACCCGGTGGGCTGTACCTGAGCGAAGCCGAGCGCGTTCTGATCGAGAACGGGATCCCAATCGGTGATGCTCAGGACGATCGTGTCGGTGACAAAGGGGGACAGGGGCACTCGCGTGTCGCCCTCCGGCAACTCGCGAACCTGAGGCCCGTTCCCGAGGTTGACGGCAACACTGGTGGGCGGTGACGGCAGGATTCCGACGCTGGGGGTGATATCCAGTGCTGTCACCAGTGTCGGTTCCGGAAGAGTCAGCGTGAGAGTCGGTTTCGGGCCACCCGGCTCGGTGGTGCTCTGCGGCGCCGACCACGTTGTCCGAGCGTCGCCGTCGGTGGCGGCAAAGGCTGAACCACGGGTGTCGCCGATGTCGCTCGAGCCTGATGCGGTGATGCGGCCGGGGACGGTGAGAAGTGAGTCCAGCTCGCTGCCCTGTCGGGCCCGAACCGTCAGTTCGGCTGTGACAGAAGTATTTTCCGGGACACTCAGGGTGCGCTGGAATCGACTCGGCTCCTCGGCAATCGCCATGAAGGCGTTGCTGCAGCGCACGCGATCGGCGCTGTCGGCGCAGGAACCTCGGCCCGGGAACTCCTGCGTCAGATTCCAGGACGTCACCGACGCGTCGTTCGGAACCGCAGGCAGCACGGTGTCGAACGTGATGGGTACGAATGTCGGTGCACTGCGGTCGGAGAAGTCCTCCACGGACAGTTCGCTGATACCGAACTGTGTTCCCGCCGAGCCATTTTCGGTGTGCGTCGCTGTTACTCGCACCCAAGGTGTGGTGCCGCCCGGAATCGATACCGCGACGGGTTCACCCGGCCGGTCGACCTTGACAGCCTTGGTTCCGTTGGGAGTGGATATCTCGAGCCACTTGACCGGAGCGCCGATCGCAGCTGCACTGGTGGTCAGATGCAGTAGACCGCTCGAGATGGGAGTGTCGAAGTCGATCTGCAGCCACTGCCCCAACGCGCGCTCGATTCCGTTGCTGAACCATCCGGTGCCCGGATCGCCGTCCACCGTTGCGGCAGGGCTACTCGACGGCGAGGTCCCGCCAAGCTGGGTGGCGTCGGAGGCGCTACTGGAGACTGTGATCTCGGCGCCGTTCCAACGGCCCTGCACCAGCGGCGTATCGGTGACGGGGTAGTCGGGAACCAGGTTGTACGTGCGTCGCTCGCTGTCCGGTGTCCGCAGAGCCGAACTGTGATTGTCGACCTGTCCGAAATCGGTTTCACGGTCACGCGGTGTGTCGGTGACGGTGAGCGCATCGACCGGTAGTCCGGCCGCCGCGGCGTCGGCGGCAAAAACGACGGGACCGGTGCCGGGAAGTGTTCCACTTTCATGAAGGCGGAGAACGGCTTCCGGTCCGCCCTGAACCACGGGAACCTGATCGAGATCCACCGAGTACGGGCCGCTGAGTGCAGTGCTTCCGTCAGTCGCCGTGACCGCGAAGATCTCGATCGGTGAGTAGTCGGGTCGCAGGTCGCTGTCGGCCACCAGCCCGTCGATGGGCTCGGGGTGGACGTTCTCACCGAACTCGGCGACCTTCGTGATGCCGGGGGAACCGTCGACGGCTTGGTGAACGAGGAGCGGGCGGGCTGAGCGTGAGGTGTCGCCGTCGAGGTCGTTGCGCATCACGAGGTAGTGGATGCCCTGGCCGAGCAGAGTCTGCGCGAGACCGTCGGAGGGGCGACCGTCGGCGATCAGGCGCTGTACCGAATCGAGGGCGCGGATGGCGCCGGGCGGTGTCAGCGGGACGGAGTCTCGCACGGCCCACGGTGTGGTGGCCAGTGCTTGCAGCGGCTCGTCTCGAGTCAGTCCCCACACCTGGCTGCCGAACGGTGCTCCCGGGATGACAAGGGCGCGCTCGGCTTCGGAGCCGGGTGCGGTGTTGTCCTCGAGCCACTGCGCGGCTTCGGTCCAGTACGACGGCACCTCGGGGTACGCGCCGCGCGGTGCGAGTTTGCCGGTCCACGCCAAGGCGGTCGAGAGGGTGAGAGCAACCAGGATCAGGGACGTCAACGCCACCATCGGTTCGCGCTCGGGATGAGCGAAGGCGCGTCGCCACCGCGGCATCGGAACCGAACCGGGCAAGGGAACTTTTGCCAGGAGATGCGCGAGGCCGAGAACCAACGGCAGACGCACGAGTGGTTCGAGTTTGTGGACGTTGCGCAGCGGTGCGCCCGCGGAGTCCAGGAACAGGCGCACTTGATCGGAGATCGGGGAGCTGAGTTCGCCCACGTATCCCGCAGCCAAACCGGTGATGCCGACAAACAAGATGAGCGTCAGGCGTCCGCGGGCGGGCATCGACCGCATGCAGAGTCCGGCGAGTCCGGCGGCGGCAACCAGTCCGGTGGCGACAACGGCCGCCGGTTGGGTTACGAGGACCGCGCCTGCGATGCGTTCGGGTGAGACGAAGGGCGTCCAACTGTCCGTGCCGCGCAGGATCTCCGCGAGTGACGCCCATTGCGTCGTGACGCCGGCCGATTCGATGTAGTCGAGGAACGGTGGGCTGACCTTGCCGAGCAGCAGGAGCGGGACGATCCACCACAGCGTGCCCAGCGCAACAAACAGGGCCCACCACGCGGTGAAGGTCAGCCACGCCCGGTTGGGTTTGTGCGAGAGCCACCAGATGACGGCGACGAGGCAGGCCGCGGCGGTAGCGATGGCATTGATCGAACCCATGAGCGCAACGGCGAGGCCGGACTGGGCGGCCAATTTCCACTGTGCGCGTTTGTGGTAGTCCGGGCTACCGGAAAGGCGCACAGGGTGGAACGCCCAAATCACCGGCAACAGCACCCACGGCGCCAACATCATCGGCAGGGTTTCCGAGGAAATCGATCCGAGAGTTGTCAGAACGCGCGGAGAGAGCGCAAACGCAACTGCGGCGATGACACGAGAACTGCGGCTACCGACACCCAGCGCCTCGGCGACGCGGACGATGCCCCAGAACCCGGCAATCAGCAGCAGCGCCCACCAGATGCGCTGCGTGATCCACGGCGGAATGTGGGCGAGTTCGCCCAACGCAAAAAACGGCCCGTGCGGGAAAAAGTAACCGTAGGCCTGATTTTGCACCTGGCCAAGCGGGGCCTGACTACTCCACTGATGCGAAGCACGTTCGAGGAAGCCGAACGGATTCTGCGTCAGGTCGTACTTGGTGTCGGCGGTGATCAGCCCTGGTGACTGGAAAAAGGTGAGAAGAAACGCTACGACGGAGGCGCCGAACAGCCACCGCTTCGACAGAGGCTCCGCCGAAGGCACAATGGTGCCTTCGGCGGAAGAACGGGAACTCGCGAGGCCTGCGCTCTCAGCGGCTGCCGTACTCAACCTGGTTCAGGACGGAAGAATCGGCATTTCCGCTGCGGTCGATGTCGGGACGAGTGTTGTCCGCAGCTACAGCCGTGGCACCGAAGATTGCAGCAGCGCCCAGAACGACGCCGACGACAGCGCTGGCCACACCGGGGACAAGGAACTTCGTCATCGTGGATCTCCCAATAGGTCGTGTCGGTCGGCCGGGACTTACCGGTCCGTACGAACTGTTCGCGTCAAGGTATCACTCGCTGCCGAGAATTCGGACGATTGGCCCCGCAGCGGACTGATTAGTTTGTGTCAGAGACACCCAGTGCTGTGAGCAATGTCCGTAATTTGGTGGTTGTCTCGTCCAATTCATCCTGTGGGTCCGAATCTGCGACGATCCCGCCCCCTGCGCTTGCCCAGGCAGTTCGGCCGTCGGCGCTGATTTCGGCGCAGCGGATCGCGACCACCCAGTCGCCGTCGCCGACGTTGTTGCACCACCCCACTGCGCCGCCGTAGAAGCGCCGCGGCTCCTCGGTGTCGCGGATGACGTTCAAAGCCGCGGTAGTGGGTGTTCCGCACAGCGCGGGTGTCGGGTGGAGCGCGATTGCCAACTCGAGGGCAGTGGTGGGGTCACGCAGAATGCCGCGGATCGGGCTGGCCAGGTGCCAGACCTCATGGGTACTGGTCAATTCTGGCGTCGACGGGATCGACAACTCACTGCACAGCGGGCCGAGGACGTCCCGAATCCAGTCGGTGACAAAGGCATGCTCGGCAAGATTCTTCGTCGAACTCAGAAGGCTGTCGCCGGCAACCCGATCCGCCTCGGTTTCAGCTGTCCGACGCGCGGATCCCGCGAGCGGACGGCAGGTCACGACATTTCCGCGTCGGCTCACCAGAACCTCGGGTGTCGCGCCGACAAGGGAGTGGCCGACGAAATCGGTTCCGGCAGCGCTGAGGTCGACGGCAAATGTATTTGCCGCGGGATTGAGCGTAGCCATCCGAGCCGCGAGTGCTGTTGGTGAGATGGGAGATTCGGCGCGAAGTTCGACGGTCCGAGCCGAGACCACCTTGCCGAGGTCGCCGTCACGCAGACGGGTGACCAGTTTTTCTACTCGTCGAAGATGATCTGCCGGTGACGGAATTTCTCGCACTGCATGCGTGTGCGGCAAGTCCACTGAAGTGTCCGAACGCCACGCGCTGCCGGTAACGGTTACTTCGGCCGGTTCGTACAACGCCGTCGCTCCAGACGGGTCGAAGGGGAGAGCGCCGACGATCAGAGTCGCCGAACCTTCCGACAATGCATGCGTCGCCGCGCCCGCGTCGTCGAAACTGCGTCGTACGCCGCGCGTGAGCACGCTGTGATCATGCCGAGAGAGAACAAAACCGTCCATGGTGACTAGAACACTAGTCGCCTGGGACCGACGCTCACTTGCCAGGAGGGACGATCAACACCGGCCGATGACTGTGACGCAGAACATGATCCGCCACGCTGCTCTGCAACAACGAACGCAAACCGGTAGTGCCGCGAGTGCCGGTGACGATGATGTCGACGTCCAATTCGTCAGCAGTCTCCACGATCGCGGACCAGATGGCCGACCGGCATTCGGCACTACGGCCTTCGACGGTCAAACCGGCGGCCTCGGCCAATGCGACGCCTTCCGCGAGAGTTGCCTTGGCATCGGTGTACGCGATGTCCTCGACATCGTCGTCGGGAATCCACTCGGGCTGCATGACACCGGAGAGCCCGGACATCCGGGCGGCTTGGCGAACCATCGGCTCCCAGGCGGTGACAAGAATCGCGCGATTGGCGGACAGGAAACGTCCTGCGTACTCGACGGCACGTCGGGCGTTCTCGGAACCGTCGTACGCGATGAGCATCAGTCCTTGTGGCATCACGACCTCCTCGTCAGCGGGGAATCGGTTCACGTCCAGGTTACCTTCCTGCCGTGCCGGTGAGGGGAGTGTATGGGTACGGAGTCCGATACCGTCGTAGGAATGCGGATCAAGTTTGTGAAAACGGCAACCACTCTTGCCCTGTGTGGCGGATTGGTGGCGGGATGCTCGGGCGACGGAGGGGACGTGGCAGCGCCATCGACGTCTGCTGCGGCGAGTGTCACGTCCGACATCACGACAACATCGGAGACGTCCACCGCCCTCCCCGCACCTACCGTCTGCGGCAGTGACCTCCTGGCGTCGTTGTCCACCAGGCAGAAACTTGCCCAGCTCCTCAACGTCGGCGTGACCGGTACCGACGACGCATTGGCCATTGTGGCGAGCGAGCAGATCGGTGGCATCTTCGTCGGCAGCTGGACCGATCAGTCGATGCTGACCAATCGTGAAGTACCACAAGTGGCTTCGGCGTCGAAGATTCCGTTGATGGTGACAATCGACGAGGAGGGTGGCCGGGTGTCCCGTGTCGAGGACATTCTCGGACCCGATCCGTCGGCGCGTGAGACTGCCGAGACGATGACAGTGGAACAGACGTACCAGATGGCGCTCGAGCGGGGCCGGGGTCTGAAGGACCTCGGCATCACGGTCAATTACGCACCGGACGTCGATGTCAGCTCGCAGCCTGATAATTCGGTCATCGGTGACCGCTCGTACTCGGACGATCCCGCAACAGTGATCGCCTATGCCGGTGCGTACGCCCAGGGAATGCGCGACGCCGGAATCTTCCCGGTGATCAAACATTTTCCCGGACACGGTAGCGCGTCTGGAGATTCGCACACCGGCGCGGTGACGACGCCACCTCTGGAAGATCTGATGAACTCGGATCTTGTTCCGTTCCGGGAGTTGGTGAACACCGGTGTCGGCGTCATGATCGGTCACCTCGAGGTTCCTGGCCTGACAGAACCGGGTGTCCCGGCAAGTATCAGTCCGGCCGCGGTGTCGCTGCTTCGCGACGGAGTAGGTTACGGCGCAGCGCCGTTCACGGGGCCGATCTTCACCGACGACCTCAGCGGTATGCAGGCGATTACCGACCGCTACGATATTGCCGACGCGGTGCAGGCTGCACTGGTGGCAGGCGTTGACCAGGCTTTGTGGCTCACAACCGACGACGTACCGCGGGTGCTCGATCAGCTCGAAGGTGCCGTTGCGTCCGGTGCTTTGCCCCAGGCCCGCCTGGACCAGGCTGTAGTGACGGTCGCGCAGGCGAAGGGTGCTCTCACCTGCTGAGTCGAAGTGCGATTCGACGCCGGATCTTACCGTAGAGTAAGATAGATACTTACCCTGTGGTTGGAGGATACATGGCCGGTGGCACGAAGAGACTGCCACGCGCGGTACGCGAGCAGCAGATGCTCGATGCGGCAGTGGACGTGTTCTCCGACAGAGGTTTTCACGAAACCTCGATGGACGCCATTGCGGCAAAAGCAGAGATTTCCAAGCCGATGCTGTACCTGTACTACGGCTCCAAGGAAGAACTGTTTGCCGCGTGCATTCATCGTGAAGGTCTGCGTTTTGTCGAAGCCTTGGCTCCTGCAGGCGCACCTGATCTGTCGCCTCGTGAGCAACTGCGTGCTGCTCTGGAAGGTTTCCTCGGATTTGTGGGGGCCAACCGAAAGTCGTGGATGGTGCTCTACCGTCAGGCCGTCGGGCAGCAGGCTTTTGCGGGCACCGTGCAGACAAGTCGCGACAGGTTGATCGAACTGACAGCGCATCTGCTCGAGTCCAGCACCAAGGATCCGGATGCGTCTCACGACTTCGGGATCATCGCAATCGCCTTGGTCGGTGCCGGTGAGGCCGTGGCCGACCGCGTTGCCGGCGGAGAAATCGAAGTGGACGAGGCAGCCGATCTTCTCGAGTCCTTGGCGTGGCGCGGATTGTCGGGCAAGAAGAAGTCGGAATAGTCCCCAGCCACATCGAGCGAACGTACCTTTCAGCGCCTTGGATGCGCCGAAAGGTACGTTCGCTCAAATGGGGCGGGTGAAAACCAGGCTCAGCGCAGCGTCGCTGTGACGTGCGGGTAGCCCTTCTTCGGGTGCAGTAGCGCCAGATCCCAACCTTCGCCGACGCGATCGGCGTACGCGTTCAGGGTTGCAGGCAGCAGAATCGGCTTACCGAATCGCACACTGTACGTGACCGTGTCGGCCACATCGCCTTCGACGGTCCGCAGCAGTGCCGCGGCGCTCCACATTCCGTGAGCGATGGTTTTCGGGAATCCGAAAGCCTTGGCGCCCAGGGACGAGACGTGGATGGGGTTGCGGTCCCCGGAAATGGATGCGTACTTGCTGATCGTGGTCTGGTCGACGCGGATGGTGGTCATCGGCATCGGCGGAACCTCGTCGGCCTTCGGTTCCGGTCGGGCTTCGCCGGACAGTGAGGTCTTCTGCTGGTTGAGGAACGACGACGTCTGACGCCACACCAGTTCCCGCCCCACCCGGATTTCGGTGATCACGTCGATCAGCAGACCCTTGCGATGCTCGCGCAGGTTCTCGGCGTGCACCGAGAGATCAAGCGGTTCGCTCACGGAGATGGGGCGCAGTGATTCGATGACGTTCCCGGCGTGCACGGAACCGACTGCGGGGAAGGGGAATTCCTTCGACACCATCAGTTTCATCACCGTCGGGAATGCCAAGGTGAATGGGTAGGTGATCGGCAGTGAATCGCCGAATCTCAGACCCGTGACTCGGCAGTACGCGGCCAGATTGTCGGTGTCGACCTTCAGCCCGGTGAGGGTGATTCTCTGCTGCGGCACCGAGCGCGAGTCCGACTTGTTCCACGGCATCAACCCGAGCACTGCGCGGGAGTAGATGTCGAGGGTTTTGGGTTGCTCGGTGAGTGCGACGGTCTTGGCTGCCATCATGCTCCCAGGAGGCTCTGGCCGCACACGCGAACAACCTGTCCCGTAACGGCATTGGATGCCGGGCTGGCGAAGTAGGCGACCGTCTCGGCGACGTCGACGGTTTCGCCGCCTTGCAGCAGGGAGCTCATGCGGCGGCCGGCTTCGCGGGTCGCGAAGGGGATGGCTGCGGTCATGGCGGTTTCGATGAAGCCGGGTGCTACCGCGTTGATGGTGATGTTCTTCTGTGCCAGGACCGGAGCTTCGGCGTGGACGAGGCCGATGACGCCGGCCTTGGAGGTTCCGTAGTTGGTCTGGCCGCGGTTGCCGGCGATACCGGCGATGGAGGACACGTCGACGACGCGTCCGCCTTCCTTGAGTGCGCCCTTCGCGACAAGGTGCTCGGTGATCTTCTGCGGTGCAAGAAGATTGACGCCGATAACCATGTTCCAGCGGCCTTCGTCCATGTTGGCGAGGGTTTTGTCGCGGGTGATTCCGGCGTTGTGGACGATGATGTCGGCGCCGCCGTGACGCTCCAGCAGATGCGCCGCGAGGACCTCGGCTGCGTCGTCTGCCGTGACGTCGAGTGCGAGGGAGGTTCCGCCGACCTTGTTGGCGGTGGCCGAAAGTGCTTCTCCCGCAGCGGGGATGTCGGCGCAGATCACGTGCGCGCCGTCGCGGGCGAGGACCTCGGCGATGGTGGCGCCGATGCCGCGGGCCGCGCCGGTGACAACGGCTACCTTGCCGTCGAGCGGCTTGTCCCAGTTGGCCGGCGCAACGGAATCTTCATCTCCGACGACGATGACCTGGCCGTCGACAAATGCGGACTTGGCCGAAAGCAGAAAGCGCAGAGTCGATTCGACGCCCGAAAGGCCGGTGGATGCCTTGGGGGAGACGTAGACGAGCTGCGCGGTGGAGCCGCGCTTGATCTCCTTGCCGACGCTGCGGGTGAAGCCTTCGAGAGCTCGCTGCGCGACATGCTCGTCGACGCTCGACGTCTCTTCGGGCGTCGTGCCCAGTACAACAACGCGAGCGCATGATGCGAGATTGCGGATCACGGGCTGGAAGAACTCGAACAGCTGCTCGAGTTCGGTGACCTGTGTGATGCCGGTGGCGTCGAATACCAGCGCGCCGAAGGTGGTGTCGTGGGCCTGCGCGGCGGGGTAATCGGAGAGCAAGACGCGCAGAGGTTCTACGAGTCGGCCTTTACCGCCGATGAGGACCGGTCCGGCCAACGGCGGTTCCCCGGCTTTGTAGCGGCGCAGGTTCTCGGGCCTTGGCAGGCCTGCCTTCGACGCGATGAACGCGCCGGGGCCGGACGAGAGGAACTGTGAATAGAGGTCGGGAGCTCCCTTGCTGGCTGCCACGGTCCTACCTTCTGTCGTGTTTCGGTGTGCCTTGCGCCGTGTATCCGAATCGGATGTGGCGATAGACAAGTAACTTACTACTGAGTAAGAATAGTCTTCAACAGGTAATCGCACCATCCTTGGAGACGCAAGTGACCAGCAAAGCCCGTTCGAACGCACAATCCGCAGCCAAAACGACGCCGGCCGCAAAGCCTGCAGGTCAGCGCCGCCGCGTTGCCATCGTCGGTGGCAATCGCATTCCTTTCGCCCGTTCGGACAAGGCCTACGCGCAGGCGTCCAATCAGGACATGTTCACCGCCACGCTCGACGGACTGGTGAGCCGTTTCAACCTGCAGGGTGAGCAACTCGGCATGGTCGTCGGCGGCGCGGTCCTCAAGCACAGCCGTGATTTCAATCTCATCCGTGAGTCGGTTCTCGGGAGTGCGTTGAGCCCGTACACACCCGCGTACGACCTTCAGCAGGCCTGTGGCACCGGCCTGCAGTCGATCGTCGCAGTCGGCGACGCCATCTCGGCCGGGCGTATCGACTCAGGCATCGGCGGCGGTACCGACACCACGTCCGACGCCCCGATCGGCGTCAACGATCAGGCTCGTGAGTTCCTGCTGTCCCTCAACCGCGCGAAGTCGACGGGCGACCGCATCAAGCTTCTCGGCAACGTACGCGCCGGCATGCTCGGTCTCGAGATCCCGCGTAACGGCGAGCCGCGCACCGGAAAGTCGATGGGCGACCACGCTGCCATCACCGCCAAGGAATTCGGCGTAAAGCGCGAGGACCAGGACGAACTGGCCGCCGCCAGCCACAAGAACATGGCAGCCGCATACGACCGCGGATTCTTCGACGACCTCGTCACCCCGTTCCTTGGCCTGACCCGCGACGACAACCTCCGTCCCGGTTCGACCGTCGAGAAGCTGTCGACGCTCAAGCCCGTATTCGGCACCAAGCTCGGCGACGCCACCATGACGGCAGGCAACTCCACGCCGCTCACCGACGGCGCGTCTGCTGTGCTCCTCTCGACCGACGAGTGGGCAGCCGAGCGCAACCTCCCCGTCCTCGCGCATCTCGTCGACTCGGAGACAGCAGCCGTCGATTACGTCCACGGCAAGGACGGCCTGCTGATGGCGCCGACGTACGCGATCCCGCGACTGTTGGCCCGCAACGGTCTCACCTTGCAGGACTTCGACTACTACGAAATCCACGAGGCATTTGCCTCTGTTGTTCTCGCGACCCTGCAGGCTTTCGAGTCCGACGAGTACTGCAAGGAACGCCTGGGCCTCGACGGCGCATTGGGCTCGATCGATCGCAGCAAACTCAACGTCAACGGTTCGTCTTTGGCCGCCGGACACCCGTTTGCTGCGACTGGCGGACGCATTGTGGCGACTCTCGCAAAAATGCTTGCGGAGAAGGGTTCAGGGCGCGGTCTTATCTCGATTTGTGCAGCGGGCGGACAGGGCGTCACCGCAATCATCGAGCGGTAGTCCCGTGACTGGCAATTGCTGCGCTCACCTGCGGTAACAGCCGGTCTGGGGTGGTGAAGAAGGAGATCCGGTCGCGAGGGGTGACCGGATCTCCTTTTCTTTTTCGGACAAATTTCTGTGGCCTTGTAACGCTGACGGATAGCTACCGATATTCAAGACAGCCCCGTGCTGCTGCCTGACCCCCGACCTGGCAGCAACGCGGGGCTCTTGTATGTCCAGATACCCTGTTGAGTAGTGCTGGGTACGCGCCGCAGCCCCGGTCGATGCAGCGAGGAGTCAAACGAGTGAGTGACGCAGACGGTTCACCCCCGGAGAAAAACAACGGTGTGGACGGCTCCGACACTCCCGAGCGCTCCGCGTCGGATTCGGAAGGATCAGCGCCCGACCAAACAGCGTCGGATCAACCAGCTTCGGATCAAGCACCTCAGGATCAATCGGTTCCAGAGGAGCAAGCCCGGGGCGAGTCGGCTCCGGATGAATCGGCCAACGAGATCACGACCGTCATTCCGGTAGTTCCAGCTAACTCCGAGATTCCGACTGGCCCGGCTGTTCCGCCGACTGTTCCGACCGATACCGGAGTGCCGGCCAATGCGGCGGAGCCGACCCAACAGTTCGAACCGGTTCTTCCGGCAGTCGCGCCCGAGCCTGTGGCAGTTGATCAGTCGCCCGCGTCGAAGAAGTGGGTCAAGCCCGCTCTGATTGTCGGCGGGATTTTTGCGGTCGCAGTTCTTGCATACGGGGTGGACGTGTTCACGTCGTCCGGAAACACGCCTCGGGGAACTCAGGTTGCCGGGATCGACATCGGTAACCGCTCGCCGGCCGACGCGGAGACAGTCCTGCGCGCGGAGTTGGCTCCGAAGCTCGTCGAACCGGTCACGGTGAGGGCGGACGATGTGGAATCCACGATCATTCCCGCGTCGGCTGGTATCGATGTGGACTGGTCGGCGACGTTGGCGGGCGTGAATGAGCAACCGCTCAATCCGATCACCCGGATCACCTCGTTCTTCAGCTCGCGTGAGGTGCCGGTGGTGTCGACGGTAGATCAGGCGGCATTGGACGCGTCGATGACGGTTGTCGCGGCCACCAGTGATCGCGCGCCGGTCGAAGGTGCTGTTGTCATTTCCGGTGGTGAAGCGTCTGGTGTGTCGCCGGTGGTTGGCCGCGCCCTCGATCTGCCCGGTGCGGCAGCAACATTCAGTGACGAGTGGTCCTCGGGCGACGTTGTCGACCTGCCTGTGGAAGACACCCCCGTGACGGTGACGCAGGCCGGTGTCGATCGTGCGTTGCAGGACGTTGCGCAGCCCGCTGTGTCCGGTGAGGTTGTAGTCAACGGCCGCGACGGCAAGGAAGCAACCATCGGCGTCGACCAGATCGGTGAGATTCTGACGTTTGCTCCCGACGGTTCGGGCGGATTGGCGCCGCAGTACAACACAGAAGCTGCAGTGAAGATCTTGGCACCGCAATTGGTGTCGACGGAGGTTCAGCCCAAGGACGCGTCGATCACGTTGGCCGGCGGAACACCGACTGTGGTTCCGGGTGTGGTCGGCGACCTGATCAACTGGCCGGAAACCGTGAAGGAACTGCCGGTTCTGCTGACCAGCACGGGTTCTCGGGCAACTCCGGCGGTGTATGCGCCGGTTCCACCGGCACTCACCACCGAGGGAGCCGAGGCGCTCGGCATCAAGGAAGTGATCGGTGAGTTCACCACCGGCGGCTTCGAGTACGCGTCCGGTGTGAACATCGCGTTGGCGGCGTCGGTGCTCGACGGTGCGATAGTCAAACCGGGAGAAACGTTCTCGTTCAACGAGTACACCGGACCTCGGGGCGCTGCCCAGGGGTATGTGGAATCGGGAATCATCAACAACGGTCGACCGGACAAAGCCGTCGGCGGCGGCATCAGCCAGCTGGCGACGACGCTCTACAACGCAACGTACTTCGCGGGGATGGAAGACGTCGCGCACACCGAGCACAGTTATTACATCTCGCGGTACCCGGAGGCCCGTGAGGCCACGATCTTCGACGGCGCGATCGACCTGCAGTTCCGCAACCCGTCGAAGACCGGTGTGATGATCCAGACGATCACGACGTCATCGAATGTGACAGTGAAGATCTGGGGAACGAAGACCGTCGACGTGGAGTCGATCACCGGTCCGCGTACGTCTCCCACATCGCCTAATACCGTGGTCCTCCCCAAGGGCGACGGATGTATCGCGTCCAGTGGCGCGCCCGGCTTCACGGCGAGTGATACCCGCGTGATCACCGATCACGCCACCGGCGCGCAGGTTTCCTCGAATACTCGCACCGTGAAATACGATCCGGTTCCGATCGTGAAGTGCGAGTAGGAAACTACTACTTACCGACCAGCGGGCCGAGTGTCCGCCCGGCCAGGTCGACGATTCCTGGCTCGTTGCCGTTGGTGATGAGGTTGATGACAACGCCGTCGATCCCGTGGTCGAGGATGCGCGTCTGAACCTGTTCGGCGACGTCGTCGGGGTTGCCGACGAAGTGACGCTCGGTGGCCTTGGCGACCACGTCGTCCGGCGCCGTGGTGATGTCGAGCCCGCGCTCGGCAAGGAATGTTCGCTGATGCGCGCGAGCCTTGTCGCCGTCCTCGTCGATCATCATGAACGTGAGGAAGCTGGTTTCGAGTGTGGTGCGGTCGCGTCCTTCTTCATCGCATCGGGCCGCAATGGCGTCCATCTTGCGCGGCAGTTCGGACGGGTCGCAGATGATGTTGAGGTGGTCGGCGAAGCGCGCGGCGAGGGCAAACGTCTTTTTCTCGCCGCCGCCACCGAGCAGAATCGGCAGGTCGTCGCGGACGCGGGGTTCGTTGATGGCTTCCTTGACGTGGTACCAGGTGCCGTCGAAGGTGGGGCGTTTGCCGCGGAGCATCGGTTCGATGATCTGCAGAGCCTCGTCGAGTTTCTGGAACCGTTCGGTGAAGGTGCCGAACTCGTAGCCGAAAGAATCGTGTTCGAGTTCGAACCAACCCGCTCCGATACCGAGGATGGCGCGACCACCACTCACTACATCGAGTGTGGTGACGGTCTTGGCGAGCATCGGCGGGTTTCGGTACGTATTGCCGGTAACGAGGGCGGACAGCTGAATGGTGTCGGTGGCTGTCGCCAGCCCGGAGAGCGCTGAATACGCCTCGAGCATGGGCGCATCGGGGTCTCCGATGCCGGGCAGTTGGTAGAAGTGATCCATCACGAACGCGGTGTCGAAGCCGGCGGCTTCGGCTTCACGAGCTTGCGCGATGACGGTGGGGAAGAGGTCCTTGACCGGGCCACCGTAGCTGAAATTGGGCATTTGGTATCCGAGGCGAGTACTCACTCGTTCGACGCTACTCGCTGGGCCGCCGACATGAACTGCGAAAATGCTGTGAAAATTTCAGTAGGTTAGCCTTGCCTGGTGCATGCCGAGACGATGACTGCCAGATGGAACGCCGTCTGTGGCGATACCCCCGAGGCGGTTGCTGTGCGTACCCGTGATCGTGAGTTCACGTTTGCGCAGGCGCACGCGCTCTCGACAGCATGGGCACGCGCGTTGGTCGATTGTGAACCGGACACATCGCGTGCGATAGCGCTCGAGCCCGGCGCCGGCGCGGAATCTGTTGTCGCTGCGCTAGCGGTCATCGCTTCCGGACACCCGCTGATCATGCTCGATCCTCTACTGCCCGAGCAACGACGCACACATATCCTCTCGCTGACCGGCGCACTGCGCGTCGACGTGCCGATGCTGACCGAACTCCCGCAGGCTTCGCACGTCACACTGCCCGAGCCGAATGCGCAGGACACAGCGATTATCGTGTTCACGTCCGGTTCGACGGGGCAGCCGAAGGGCGTTCTGCACAGTCACGAGAATTGGATAAACCAGGCCTTCGAAGCGAAGGAAGCACTCGAGATCGGACCGGGTGATCGCGTCGGAATGCTGTTGCCGATGAGTTTCGGTGCCGGACTGGACGTGATCGTGATGTCGCTACTCAACGGCGCCGGCCTGTACTACTGGGATCCGCGCACCGAGTCGACAACCGGGCTGGCCGAGTGGTTGTCCGAGTGCGGCGTCAGCACCGCACATTGCACTCCGTCGTTCCTGAGATCCTGGCTACCGGAGCTCACCTCCGTAGACACTCCGGCGCTGTCCTCGCTACGCGTTCTGACAACGTGCGGCGAGTCGATTCACAGCTCTGACGTGTCAGCTCTGCGGCCACACTTACGACCGGATGCGTTGTATTGCAGCTGGTCTGGTTCTTCCGAGACCGGGCACCTCGCGTTCAATCCGTACCCGAGTGATCGAGAGCTTCCAGGCGGCGTGGTCCCGGTCGGCCGTCCTGCGGCCAACAAGGAGGTTCTGATTCTCGATGCGGATCAGAACCCCGTCGAGGTCGGGTGTATTGGCGAAATTTACGTTGTATCAAGGTATTTGGCTAACGGATACTACGGCGAAGACCAGTCTGGGGCGTCGAAATTTGCGGTGCAGGCCGACGGTTCGACGCGCTACCGGATGGGAGATCTCGGACGCTTCGACGAACACGGTGATCTGCATCTGTCCGGTCGCAGCGACGACGCGGTGAAGATCCGTGGCTACCTCGTCGAACCTGCCGAAGTGGAAGCGGCGTTGCGCTCCCTCGAATGGGTGTCCGACGCGGTCGTTGTCGCGGACAAGACTGTGCCACAACCGATTCTGATCGGCTATGTGGCAGTCGGCGGATCGGAGTGGACGCCGTCTGCCGCCGAGGTGCGCAGCGCGCTTGGGCAGCGAATCCCGGCGTGGATGGTGCCACGCGATATCGTTATTCTGGCGGCTTTGCCTCGCAACGAACGGGGAAAGGTGGATCGCGCCGGCCTACCTCCCGTGCCGATGCGCGGCGAACCGGTCCCATTGCGTGGCCCCACCGAGACGCTCCTCTCGTTCATCTGGCAACCGATTCTCGGTATCGAAGCGGTTGGACGAGACGAGGATTTCACGGCGCTCGGTGGTGATTCGCTTGCTGCGGCAAAGATGCTCGGCGAAGTGGCTGAACAGTTCTACATTCAGATCTCGTCGGCTGAGTTCTCGCAGGCGCCGACCATCGAGGGTTTGGCAAAACTGGTCGATTCCGCAGGCCGTCGCCGTTCGCCGGTTTCGGATTCCTCGTTGGTGCCGCTGCGAACCGACGGCAGCGAGCCGGCTCTCTTCCTCATTGCCGGTGGTGGAGCACCCGCTGCGGTCTTTGCTCATCTCGTGCGGGAAATGCGCAGTGGCGTACCGGTATACGGAATCCAATCTCACGGACTCGAGCACCGCGGTCGCGCGGATCGGACGATTGCTGCCGCTGCCGCCCGAGCCCTGCGTTCGATTCGGACGGTTCAACCACACGGTCCGTATCGGCTGGGGGGATACTCATTCGGTGGATTTGTCGCTCTCGAAATTGCGTCGTTACTCGAGCGCGCGGGCGAGCACGTCGAAATAGTGGTGCTGCTGGATGCGGTGCTCGACGGCGACGTGGCAGCGAAGGTGGGAGCACTCGGTAGCGCGCGCCTGCCGATCAGCAAGAGCGCGAAGTCTCGCACTGCGGCCGAACTGCCGCAGCGTGAGACACCGCAGGAGTACGTGCCGCAGAACGTGGTTGCTCGACTGTGGAGCAAGGTGTTGATGAATTCGTTGGTCGCGACTGCAGGCTTGTTCCGACTGCGAGCGTCGGCGCAATGGATCGTCTACTACGAGCTGAGCCGGCGCATGCTGGCGAAATACGAGCCGAGTCGGCACGTGGGCCGCGTTCAGGTGATCACCGCATCCGAACCGGGTGACATCGGGGACAGAGACGTGGCCGCCGAGTCGAAGCTATGGGCAGTCCTCGCGCCGGACGACCTGCACATCGAGAGTGTTCCCGGTGATCATCAGTCAATTCTGCGGCAGCCGTTTGTCATTCGCACGGCGGCAGTGGTGGACGCAGCTGTGTCCGGCCGGCAAGGCGCGAGCAATCTGGGGAACGAGAGGTCATGACAACAGCGGCTGTGGTCAGCAGTTTCAATCCGGCGGAAGGTTTGCTCGATACGTGCAGGGCTGTGCGTGAGCAAGTCGATGTTGTTGTCGTCGTGGACGACGGGTCCACAAAGGACGTGTCCGGTGTTCTCGGGCAGTGCCGCGCAGCGGGCTACGAAGTGATCGAGTTGGGCACCAATCGTGGGATTGCGCACGCCCTCAATCGTGGCATCGAGCGGGCTTTGGCCGGTGGCGCCGACCACGTGTTGACGCTGGATCAGGACACCGTTCTTTCGGACGGATATCTGCGTCGCATGTCCGAGCATCTCGAGTTGGCTCGGTCTCTCGGTCTGGATCGAACGATATTGGCTACCAGCACGATCAACGGCGAGGTGGCTCCGTTCTGGCATGCGGAACGGGGACTGACGCTGGCCTTCGAGCCCATCCAGTCCGGCATGCTGTTGCCCCGGGAAGTGCTCGAGCACGTCGGACTGTTCGAAGAAGAACTGTTCATCGATTGTGTCGAGACCGAGTTCTATTTGCGGGCGCGCGCCAAGGGCGTCCATTCCTTGATCACGCCGGGCACCGACATCGAGCACGGCTTCGGGTCGCCGACCACCTGGGTTCCACCACGACCACTGCGCTTGGTGCTCGGTTCGGGACGTGGCGGGTTTACGTTCACGGAGGATGCGCCGTTCCGGCACTACTACATCGCGCGAAACCGCGCGATCATGTACGCGCGGTACTGGCGAACGGAACCGCTGTGGTGCATGGTTTCTGTGGCCAAGGACGTTCTCAGCCGTGGACGGGCAATGCTGTTCGGTACCGAGAGAATGGCCCGTACGTATCTGACTGTGCGCGGATTCTGGGGCGCCGCTCGCGGTGAACGAGGAAAGGTCCCCGGCGCTGTGTTGCGCCGTGCGGCAGTTCTGTCGAGATCTCGCTCGTGAGTGCACCGAAGAAACCCGAGTCGGTGGCCGTGATCATTCCGGTCCGCAACGGACGCGCGATGATCGACGTTCAACTCGATGCGTTGGCGGCACAGGATTACTCGGGTTCCTTCGAGGTGATCGTTGCCGACAACGGTTCCACCGACGGGCTTGCCGAGTATCTCACCGGGCATCCGAGAACCGAGGAGTTGGCACTGCGGCGGGTTGATGCCTCGGATCGCCCTGGCGCCGCGCACGCCCGCAATGTCGGCGCGCGTAGCACCTCTGCACAGTTTCTGGCGTTCTGCGACGGCGACGACCGGGTGCATTCGAACTGGCTGTCGGAGTTGGTCAGGGTAGCGGCCGAACATGACGCAGTAACCGGCACTGCCGAGATCGAGTCCATCAACAGCGAATGGGTGCAGTCCTGGCGGCAGATGCCGGATCGTCACGAGGGTTATTCGTTGTACCGATTCCTGCCGGTTGGCCTCAGCGGAAGCTTCGGGATCTGGCGAGAAGCCTTCGAAGAGGTCGGCGGCTGGGATGAAACCTTCACCAGAGGCGGCGAAGACAGCGACATGTGCCTGCGGATCCAGTTGGCGGGCATGTCCTTCGGTCATTCCCCCGACGCGCAGATTGCCTATCGGCAGCGCGACACGTTGGCCGGGATCTGGCAGCAATCGGTGATGTGCGGTGAGGGCGATGTTCGGTTGTACGCCGAGTACCGCGGTTACGGGATGCCCAGGCGCAGTCAGCTCGCGCTGGCAGACACCGTTGCCTATCTGATCCTGCGTAACCCGCTACTGCCACAGTTCATCTCGCGGGTACCCACCGGCCGTTGGCTCTTCCATGCCGGGAATCTGTGGGGGCGGATTGTCGGAAGTGTGCGCCACCGCGTGTACTACCTCTGAACTACTTGCGGGACGCTTTGCGGTAACCGATGACGGCAGGACGCAGAAACACCGCGAGAATACCGACGGACCACGCACAGGTCAGGAACATCGGGCGGGCGATCTCGCCGTTCAGCGCGAGGCCACGGATGGCATCGACTGCGCAGCTGAGTGGTTGGTACTCCACGACGGGCTGGAGCCACGTCGGGTAGGCGTCCACCGGAACGAATCCCGAGTTGAAGAACATCAGCAGATTGGTCGTGATCGCGATCCATTCGGTGATGGTCGACTTGTTCGTCAGCAGCGTAATCGCGGTGACCATGATCGAGAACGAGATACCGAAGAGCACCGCGACGCCCAGCATTCCGAGCAGACCGGGTATCCCGGTCTCGATTCGGAAGCCGATGAACGTTCCGACGACGAAGATCAGCACCGTAGTGACGAGGATCCGCACGACCTCGGCGCACAGACGCCCGAGCAGTGCCGACGACCGATGTACCGGCATCGTCCAGAACTTGTGGAGCATTCCGCCTGCCAGCTCGCGGCGCAGGCCGATTCCGCTGACGGAGGCGCCGGCCATGGCTCCCACCAACGCAACCATCGGGACCATTCCGTACGAGCTGCTCACTCCGGTTCGTTCGGAGATCGATTCGCCCAGTACGAGTCGGAACATCAACACCATGAGCGCGGGATACAACAGCGACTGCGCCAAGGTGACCGGATCGCGTGACCACTTGATCAGGATTCGCTTGCACTGTTGTCCGCTCTGGACCGACAACGCTCGCAGTGAGGTCTCGTGATGGGCTTGATCGCGCGGGCGAAAACCGAAGGGCGTCGCCGCGGTGTTCGACGGCGGTGCCGGTGGGATGGAAGCTTCCGTCGCTGTGGAATCGGTCATGATCGACGTGCCCCTGCCCATAGTGCCAACGGAACGAATACGGCAGCCAACCCCGCTGCCCACAGCAACGCGGGCGCCAGAGTCGGCCAGGTGAGTGTTCCGGTTGCCATGTCACGCATGGCAGCAGAGAAGTGCGAGATCGGCTGGTTGCGAGCGAATGGTCGGGCCCATTCGGGAAAACCGGATTCGGGAACAAAGCCGGTGGACAGCATTCCGAGGATCATCTGTGGCAGAACCAACGCCTGCCCGGATGCCTCCGGACTTTTCGAGAGCAATCCGATGGCGTCGGCTCCGAGCGAGAGAACGAGGCTGAACACCAAGGCAAACGCGCAGAAGTACAGGATATTTGCGCTTGGACCGACAAATCGGAAGCCGAGTACGTAGCCGTAGACGATCGAGGCGAACAGCGAGACTGCCGAGCGCACCAGAGCGACGCTCATTCGTGCCGCCAGGGGGGTAAGAGGTCCGACCGGCATGGTCTGCAGTCGCTTACTCATACCTCGAACTGAGTCCATCGCCGAGCGTTGTGCCGCTGAGAGCGCGGTGAACGTCATTGCCTGCAGAACAATGATCGGCATGAGGAACTGGGCGTAGTCGAGACCGCGGTCCTCCATCACGATCCGCAGGGGCAGGTAGAAACCCAGTGCGAACACCAAAGGCGCGACGACAGCCGAGACGAATTCGCCTTCCGCCACCATCGATCGCAGTGATCGCTCGGTCAGGGTGAGCCATTGGGGGAGAAACGCCGGCCGGATGGGGGTGCGGGCGACGAATTCGGTTTCGGGAACTCGCAGTTCGGATCGGTCAACCACGGCTGCTGTTTTCGTGATCGGTGAGCGTCATGAACACATCGTCGAGTGACGGCTTTCGCAATCCGATGTCGGCGAGTCGTATACCGGCGTGGCGAGTGCGAGCGATGACTTCGGCCATCAGGTCGACTCCGGACTCGGCAGGAATGGACAGCGTGCCGGCAGCCGTCGACGGATCGAACTCGTAAGACGGGGGAAGTAGATCTCCCAGCAGTTCGATGATGGCGGGTATCGCGCCCGGATCGACCGGCACGATTTCGCAATAGCGATCACCGATCTCGGCTTTGAGGCTGTCCGAGGTGCCTTCGGCGATGACGCGTCCCTTGTCGATCACGATGATGTTGTCGCTGAGAACGTCGGCTTCTTCGAGATATTGGGTGGTGAGGAGAGTGGTGATCCCAAGATCTTTGAGTGAGCCGATGAGCGACCACAAACCTTGTCGGCTGCGCGGATCGAGGCCTGTGGTGGGCTCGTCGAGAAAGACCACCAAGGGTTCTACGACAAGTCCGCAGGCGATGTCGAGTCGTCGGCGCATGCCACCCGAGTAGCCGTCGACCGTGCGCACGCCGGCTTCGGTCAGCTCGAATCGCTCGAGTAGATCGTCCGCACGTAGTTTTGCGGTGCGGCGACCGAGCCCCATCATCCTGCCGAAGAACATCAGGTTCTCGCGGCCGGTGAGAGTGGGGTCGATGGCTGCGTATTGGCCGGTCATCATGATCAACCCGCGCACCTGAGCGGCATCTGCCACGACGTCGAAGCCGGCGACAGTGGCGCGTCCGGAATCCGGGGTGAGCAGTGTGGACAGGACGTCGACGGTTGTGGTCTTGCCTGCGCCGTTGGGGCCCAGTATCCCGAGGATGCTGCCTCGTTCGACTTCGAAGGAGATTCCACGGAGTGCTTCGACGTCGCCGAATGACTTGGTGATGCCCTCGACGACGACGGCTTTGGGCTCTTCGGGCATTTGCTCTCCATGCGCTGTCGGTGGATCGAACCGACCTAGCACTTTGTCGATATCGGGTAAGTCCGGTGGCGTGCCGGCTCGCCGTGAACGAGCGTACAGACCAGGTTTCGCGTGGGATCCATCGAGTTGAGAGGATGTCACCTGATCTGTGCCGATCGCCACCGCGTCGATTCGCGAACGAAGCTATAGGTTAGCCTAAGCTTTTCTGCTTGCGTGTGCAGCGTGGTTTCGTGGATGTGTGAATTGGGGATGACGAGCGATGTCGGTAGTTGTTGGTGGCGCTCGGGATTTCTCGAATCTGCCGGCCGGGGCGTTCGAGCTGTCCGCAGCGCAGAAGAGTATCTGGTTCGCACAACATGCGGCCGGCTCCGTTCCGATCACGATTGCTCAGTACGTCGCGATCGACGGGGATCTCGACGCTGATCTGCTCACCGAGGCAGCCAGACACACCGCCCGTGAACTCGGAACGGCGATGATTCGTTTTGTCGCGGCTGAGCCGGTGCCGTATCAAGTCGTCGACGACACTCAGCGTGACGAACTGATCAGACTCGACTTGCGTTCCGAATTCGATCCCGAGGCCGCCGCTCAGGAGTGGATGCAGGACGAGTACAGCACGCCCATCGACATCGTTCGGGATCGATCGATCGAGGTGGCGCTGATTCGTGTCGCCGATCGCAGGCACTTCCTGTACGCCCGCATCCATCACATCGCGCTCGACGGTTTCGGCGCGAAGACACTTGTCGACAGAGTTGCCGAGCGCTACACAGCGGCGGTGGCCGGTCGTGAACCCAGGCCGAGCAAGGCGGTGCCGTTGCCGGAAATCGTCTCCGATGAACAGAAGTACCGACTGTCGAGCAGATTCCAGCTGGACGCGAAGCACTGGGCGGAGCGGCTACGCGACCTACCCGATCCGATCAGTCTGGCCGATCGAACCGGGACGCTCGACACCCACTCGAAGGTGGTCAGCGGAGCATTGCCCGCGGAGACGGCCACCGCGATCGACAGCGCAGCAGTGCGTCTGAGAGCGACGTTTTCATCGATAGCCGTCGCATCCACAGCGCTCTATTTCGCAAAGATGACCGGCAGCTCCGATGTAGTACTGAGCTTGCCGGTCTCGTCGCGAGTGAATGCTCTGTTGCGCAACTCGGGTGGGATGGTCTCCAACGTCGTTCCGATCCGATTGTCGGTCACCGCAACAACAACGGTTGCCGATCTGGTGGCGGATGCGTCGTTGGAGCTGACAGGCGCACTCCGTCATCAGCGGTATCGATTCGAAGATATGAGGCGGGACGCAGCCGATCGCGGGGAGATTCAATCCTCCGGCCGGCGTGGGCTTTTCGGACCGGCCGTCAACATCATGATGTTCGGCAACGAACTCACTTTCGGATCGATGACCGGACGATTGCACATTCTGTCGACCGGGCCGGTCGAGGACCTGTCGATCAACGTTTATCCCAGCGTCGCGGACCAGGAATCGCGCGTGGACCTCGAGGCCAACCCATCGTTGTACAGCCGCGCTGAGCTCGCGAATCACCACAGTCGCTTCCTGCAGTTACTGGATCGATTTGTCAACGCGCCCAGTGATCGGCGCGTCGCCGAGATTTCGCTTGTCGGAGAAGACGATCGGCGTGACCTGGTACCTGCGTACGGTCGACCCGCCCCGGAACCCACTCTGATGCAGAACGTCCTCACGGGCGCCGTCAGCCGTCATCCGGACAGCCCCGCGATAGTTCACGGGGACGAGGTTCTGACCTACCGCGAAGTCGGCGCCCGCGCGAACAAGCTCACCCGGATGTTGCTGGCCCGCGGTGCCGGACCGGGAAGTTTTGTGCCAGTGGTGCTGCCGAGGGGGCCGCGACTGGTTGTCGCAGAACTGGCAGTGCTCCAGTCCGGAAGCGCATTCGTCCCCATCGATCCGGACCTTCCGACGGCCAGGATCGAAGCGACGATCGCCGATTGTGGCGCTGCCGTGGTGATCGCGGCCGGTCGGAACTGGCCGTATCACCCGATCACTGTGGATTTCGACGACGAGCTCGCGCGATCCGAATTCGCTTCCACCTCTGCGGCTCCGATCACCGACGCTGAGCGTCCTCGCATTCGGATCAGCGATGTGGCATACCTGATCTACACCTCCGGTTCGACCGGAAAGCCCAAAGGTGTGGCGATCACCCATTCCGGGATCGCGTCGTTCGCGGCCGAGCAACAGCATCGCTACGGTGTGAAACCGCACTCTCGCACATTGCAATTCGCGTCTCCCGGATTCGACGCATCCATCCTCGAGCTGATTCTCGCATTTGGAGCCGGGGCGGCAATGGTGATTGCACCCCCGTATCTCTACGGCGGTGAACAGCTCACCGATTTCCTGCGTGCCGAGCGAATCACGCACGCGTTCTTGACGCCTTCCGCGCTGGCCTCGGTGGAGCCCGAACAACTCCCGGACCTTGCTGTGGTCATTGTCGGTGGTGAAGCGTGTCCGCCGGAACTGGCAGCAAAATGGGCGCGCGGGCGCGCGATGTTCAACGCGTACGGACCGACCGAGTCGACAATCATGGCGACGGTTGCCGGACCGTTGGATCCTGGTGCACCCGTTGATATCGGTTATCCGATCACCGGTACGTCGGTGGTGGTGCTCGACAAGTTCCTGCAGCCGGTTCCTCGGGGCGTCACCGGCGAGCTGTATGTCAGTGGCAGGGGACTCGCCCGTGGTTACCATCGGAGACTATCCCTGACTGCCGCAACTTTTGTGGCAAACCCACTGGCGGCCAACGGTTCCCGGATCTATCGGACCGGAGACCTGGTGCAGTGGACACCCGAGGGTACGTTGCGTTATCTCGGGCGCGCCGACTTCCAGGTGAAAATCCGTGGTTTTCGCATCGAGTTGGGTGAGATCGACGCGGCGCTTACCAGCCACCGCGACGTGGAGTCGGCAATCACGATCACCTACGAAGGTGGGCCGTCCGGTGATTCCGCGTCGCTGGTCTCGTATCTGCTTCCCGTCTCCGGTCGGGAGATCGACACTGCCGGTGTCCTCGCACACGTGCAACCGCTCCTGGCGTCGCACATGATTCCCTCTGCGCTCATGGTGATCGATCGGATACCGCTCACCTCCGCCGGCAAGCTGGATCGGACGGCTCTGCCGGCGCCGGTGTGGAACCGGGCCCCGTATGTCGAACCCGCACCTGGTTTGGAATCACTGGTTGCTGCAACCTATTCCGAGTCAACCGGAGCAGACACCGTCGGAGCGCACGACGAATTTTTTTCGTTGGGTGGAAACTCACTGACAGCTACTCGGGTGGCGAGTGTGCTCGGGCGAGCGCTCGGCACCACAGTTGCTGTGCGATCGATTTTCGAAGCGCCGTCGGTGCGTGCGCTTGCCGACAAGCTCGCCGGTCTCACGCCGGAGGCCGGCCGACCCGCACTACGGCCCATGCCTCGAACCAGCCCGATCGGTGTTTCGCCCGCACAACACCGCATGTGGTTTCTCAATCAATTCGACACCGGCTCAGCTGCATACAACATTCCGGTGGCAGTTCGACTGTCGGGTGAACTCGATCATGTGGCTCTTGCCGGTGCATTCGGCGACGTGGTCGATCGACACGAGGTGCTGCGCACGAGCTATCCGGATTCACCGGACGGACCGATTCAGCGCATCGCTCCGATCAGCGACCAGGCGACGGGGCTACCGTTGCGGGAGGTCTCACGGGAAGATCTGGCCGGCGAACTCGAACGCGTCGCGCGTCGAGGGTTTGACGTTTCTTCCGAGATTCCCTTTCGCGCCGCCTTGTTCAAGGTTGGGCCGAGCGAACATGTACTGATCCTCGTCATCCACCACATCAGTGCCGACGGGTCCTCGACGGCGCCCCTGGCTCGCGATATCGCTCAGGCGTACCTGGCTCGGCTCGAGAACCGAGATCCAGGCTTCGAGCCCTTGCCGGTTCAGTACGCGGATTACACTCTCTGGCATCGAGAATTGATGGGCAGCGAACTCGATCCGCATTCGTTGTCGCGGACGCAGACCGAGTACTGGTCACGGCAACTGGGCGGCCTTCCGGTTCGGTTGGATCTGCCAAGCGACCGTGCTCGCCCAGCGCTTGTGTCGACCAGCGGGCAGGCGTTCTCCGGCTCGATCGACGCCGATCTGTTCGCACGGGTCTCGGCGCTGGCAGTACGCTCCGGTGCAACGGCTTTCATGGTCATGCACGCGGCGTTGGCCGTGCTGCTTGCCAGACTCAGTGCCACGTCCGACATCTCGGTGGGCACTCCCGTTGCAGGACGCGGCGATCCGGCTCTCGACGATCTTGTCGGCATGTTCGTCGGCACGGTGGTCTTACGTACCAAGGTGCATGCGCACGAGACGTTCTCGGCACTCCTCGACCAGGTTCGAGACGTAGACCTCGGGGCGTTCGCGAATGCCGACATACCGTTCGAGCGTTTGGTGGAACTACTCAACCCGGAGCGTTCGGCCGCACATCATCCACTTTTCCAAGTTGGATTCTCCTATCAGAATCTCAATTCCGGATCGTTGGTGCTCGACGGTCTCGACGCCGAGATCATCGATCTGCCGCTGGGCATTTCGAAGTTCGACCTGCACTTGACGTTGTCCGAGAAGACCAGCCCGACTGCGCCGACCGAGGTGCACATGCAGTGGGACTATGCCGACGCACTCTTCGACGAAGAAACTGTCGCCCGGTTCGCTCACAAGTTCGTGCACATCCTGGAATCCGTAGTCGCGCAGTCGGATCGGGTGATCGGAGATATCGATCTGACCACCGATCGATCGACGACCGTGATCGGTGCGCTCAACAACACGCGCCATGCTCTGCCGCCCGCGACCCTTGCCGACCTGCTGTCCGCTCAGGCAGGCGCCACCCCCGAGGCGATTGCTCTTGTCACGGACACGATGTCGATGTCCTACGGCGAGTTCGCTTGCCAGGTCGGAGATCTGGCCAGGACGCTGATCTCGAAGGGGATCGGAACCGAGGATCGTGTTGCCGTCGCCATCGAGCGTTCGCCGGCCATGATGGTGGCACTGTGCGCGGTACTGCAAGCGGGTGCCGCGTACGTACCCGTCGACCCGAGTGCTCCCACCGAACGGATTGCGCGGATTCTGTCCTCCGCGTCGCCCGTCCTGATGCTGACCGTAGAAGCGGTCCGTACCCAGTGTGAGGCTGCGGCCCGAGTCAGCCCGGTTGACGTGTTTGTGGTGGATCGCCAAGGCGTGCCGGCCGAGTTGTCGGGTCCGATCACGGACCGAGTCAGGATTCGCCCCCTGCGACCGGACAACACGGCGTACGTGATCTACACGTCGGGATCGACGGGAATGCCGAAGGGCGTCGCGGTTTCGCATTCGGCGGTAGTGAATCAACTGCTCTGGAAGCAGGATCGGTACCCGCTCGGCGGCACAGACACCGTGCTTCAGAAGACGCCGATCACGTTCGACCTGTCGGTGTGGGAACTGTTCTGGCCGTTGATCAGCGGCGCGCGGTTGGCGCTCGCCCGGCCGGACGGACATCGTGATCCGGAGTATGTCGCCACGGCGATGCGTGACTTCGAGGTCACGACAGCACATTTTGTTCCCTCGCTCCTCGACGCGTTTCTCGAATCCGGTGGCGGAGTGGATCAGCCGTCGCTGCGCCGTGTTCTGTGCATCGGTGAAGCGTTGCGTCCGCACACTGTTGTAGAACTTCGACGCAATCTCGACGTCGAGATTCACAACCTCTACGGACCGACCGAGGCAGCGGTGAGCGTCACTGCGTTCGACTGCGACGACGTGCAGGACGCCACCGTCCCGATCGGCACACCGGTGTCGAATACACAGCTGCTGGTGCTGGATTCGCGTCTGAAGCAGGTCCCGCTCGGCGTTCCCGGCGAGTTGTATCTCGGCGGTGCACAGTTGGCGTCGTGGTACGAGGGGCGGGCGGATCTGACCGCCGAACGATTTGTGGCGGGACCGTGGTCCGGAGAAGGACGACGGATGTACCGCACCGGTGACCTGGTTCGCCATCGCAAGAACGGCGTGCTGGAGTACCTGGGTCGGAATGATACCCAGATCAAACTGCGGGGCCAGCGCATCGAACTGGGGGAGATCGAAGCGGCGCTCGGCCGAGATCGGCGTGTGCGTGCGTGCGCGGTCATCGTCCACGAGTGGCGGTCGGCTCCGGAATCGGCGTCCTTGGTGGCGTACATAGTTCCCGCAGAGGGCGCCACCTTCGACGGATCAGCCGTTCTTGCCGATCTCAAGGGTGTGCTGCCGGGCTACATGGTGCCCACTGTTCTCGAGGTTCTCGACTCGATCCCACTGAATGCGAACGGCAAAATCGATCGGCGGACTTTGCCGGAACCGACTCCGGTGCTTCGTGAATACCGCTCGCCGCAAGGGCACATCGAACAGCAGGTTGCCGATATCATCGAGGAGATCCTCGGGATCGAGAACGTCGGACGAGCCGACAATTTCTTCGAGATCGGTGGAAACTCACTGGTCGCAACGAGGGTGACACACAAGCTGACGGGAGTGTTCTCCCGGGAGGTTCCGATCCGGGCGCTTTTCGAGGCTCCGACCGTTGCCGAGTTGGCCCATTGGATCGAGAGTGCGCCCCGCAGCTCGGCCGCCTTCGGTGTGCCGCCGCTGCCGCCACCGCCGCGTCCGGACATTGTGCCGCTGTCCGTAGCGCAGGAACGTATGTGGTTTCTCGGCCGGCTCGATCCGCAGTCGCCGGTGTACAACCTTCCGGTTGCCCTCGGTCTGGACGGCGATCTCGACCCGTCGGCCTTGGCGACGGCGATGTCGGACATCGTCGATCGTCACGAGGTGCTGCGGACCTACTACCCGGAGTTCGATGGTGTTGCCCGCCAGCATGTTCTCGACGCACCGTCGTGGATTTTGCAGCCGGCAGTCGACGTCGAACCGGAGAACGTGGGCGAGCTGATCGCGAAACTCGCCGGTCGGGGCTTCGATCTGACCCGCGAGGTACCGCTCCGTGGGGTTCTGCTCCGGATCGGTGACCATGCGCACGTTCTGGTGCTTGTGGTGCATCATATTGCGGCGGACGGTCTGTCGATGGGCCCCTTGATCCGTGATCTGATGGTCGCGTACTCGGCACGGGCCAACGGCAACGCGCCGGCTTGGTCGCCACTTCCGTTGCAGTATGCAGATTTTGCACTATGGCAGCGGAGTCTTGTATCCGATACCGCGACCGCTACCGGGCGCTTCGACGGACAACTCGAATACTGGCAGTCGGCGTTGGCCGACCTACCAGCGGTGCTTGATCTGCCAACAGATCGGCCCCGCGGTCAGGTGCGCTCTGCCGAGGGCGACACAGTGCGGTTCCAGGTGAGCGGCGACGTGCACCAACTGTTGCGAGGGTTCGCTCGTTCGCGCCGCACAACTCTGTTTGCCGTAGTCCACTCTGTCGTCGCGGTTCTGTTGGCACGGTTGTCCGGTCAGGGCGACGTCGCGGTCGGTACGCCCGTTGCCGGACGTACCCATGAGTCGGTGGACAACCTCGTCGGGATGTTTGTCGGCACAGTGGTTCTGCGTACTGCCGTCGATCCGGACCTCTCGTTCGACGACCTCGTGGCGCAGGTGAGTCGTTCGGACATCGAGGCGATGAGTAACAGCGATGTTCCGTTCGAACAGGTTGTGGCCGCACTCGATCCACCGCGCTCGGGTTCATTTCACCCGCTTTTCCAGGTGATGCTGGCTTTTCAGGATGCGGTTCCCACAGAGATCGAATTGGCCGGGGTGAGAGCGCGTCCGATCCCGATCGATCTACCGGTGTCGCGTTTCGATCTGCATCTGACTGTTGCGACAGATCCGGATCCGGAGCAGGCGCTCGACGTCCTGCTGACCTACGCCGTTGATATCTTCGACCGGGCGACGGCAGTGTCCATTGCGCAGCGATTCACCGGGTTGCTTGCGACGTTGGTCGGCGATCCCGCCGCCGGGATCGGCTCGGCGGATATTCTCGGGCGCACCGAGCGAGAGCTGATCCTCGACAATTGGGGCAGTGGGCCGAAAACTGTTGTCGGAGTGCCCTGCACGTACTCCAAGTTGCTCGCCGAGCGAGCTGCACCGAGCAGCGACGCCGTGGCGTTGAGATCGGCGGATCAGGTACTGACCGAAGACGAATTCCGATCTCGGGTGAACAGGTTGGCCAGGCTGCTGATCGATCGCGGAATTGGTCCGGAAAAGATAGTGGCACTGGAACTTCCGCGCGGAATCGACCTTGTCGTGTCAGTGCACGCCGTGCTGGCCGCTGGTGGAGCCTATCTACCGGTGGATCCCGGCCTGCCTCGCCCGAGGGTCGACGCGATGATGTCAGCTGCCGGTGCGACGCTGACGATCACCGAGGCGGTACTGGCTGAATTCGACACTGCGCATTACTCGTCCGATCCGATCGAGGATTGCGACCGCATGCGCCCGCTGCTCGGTGGACATCCGGCATACGTGATCTTCACGTCTGGTTCCACCGGTGAGCCGAAGGGCGTTGTGGTGTCGCATGAGAGTCTGGTCAACCGTCTGACGTGGATGAGAGATGATTACTCCCTCGACCGAGAAGACGTGTTCCTGCTCAAGACACCGGCGACGTTCGACGTCTCGGTGTGGGAGCTGTTACTGCCTGCGGTGATCGGGGCAACGCTGGTGATCGCCTCGCCGGACGGCCACCGCGATCCGCGATATCTGGGGGAGTTGATCGACCGGTCACAGGTGACGGTGGTTCACTTCGTTCCTTCCATGCTGGATGCATTTGTCGGCTCTCATGTCGAGAGCGCACCCATGTTCCGGAGCCTGCGCATCGTATTCACCAGTGGCGAGGCACTGTCACTGACGAGTGCTGCCGCGCTTCACCGTTTGGCGCAGGTCGAGATGCACAACCTCTACGGCCCCACCGAGGCCGCTGTGGACGTCACCGCAGTCGAGGTGCCTCGCTCGGTGGCTCTGGACGGGCCGGAGATCTCGATAGGCTCCCCGGTAAGCGGCACCGCTGTTTACGTCCTGGATTCGCGATTGAATCCCGTCCCTGTCGGCGTGCGTGGAGAGTTGTATCTGGCGGGCGTTCAGTTGGCGCGGGGCTATGTCGGGCGGAGCGATCTGTCAGCCGGTCGCTTCCTCGCGAACCCGTTCGCCCCGGGCAGCCGGATGTACCGAACAGGCGACGTGGTCGCGTGGCGTGCTGACGGGACACTCGAATATCTGGGGCGCAGTGACTTCCAGGTGAAGCTGCGAGGTCAGCGACTGGAGCTGGGGGACATCGAGGCAGCCTTCGTCGGACTGCCGGGTGTTGCCGGTGCGGTGGCAACGGTGTACGACAATCCGTCGACCGGTGCCGAAATCGCTGCCTACGTGATGCTTACGGGTGACATCGTTCCCGACACGGCACAGCTCCTGGCGGATGTGCGGCAGACTTTGCCTGCGTACATGGTGCCCAGCTCGGTCACAGTGCTGAGCGAACTCCCGCTCGGATCTACCGGCAAGCTCGATCGCCGAGCCTTGCCGACGCCGGAACGGCCGATCGACCGAGTGGTTCTCGCACCGCGAAACGCGGCCGAAGCCGAGATCACCGAGGTGTTCCGCGCGGTGCTGGGCCACGACGAGGTGAGCGTCGACCGGGACTTCTTCGATCTCGGCGGAAATTCGCTGGTGGCCAATCGCATAATCGGTGAGGTCAACGCACGGATGGGCGCTGACCTCCGATTGCGCGATATTTTCGACAATCCGACAGTGTCCGGGCTGGCAGATGCACTCGCGCAGTTGCCTCGCCGCATCGAGGAGTCCGCGCGTCTGGGGGAGCTGGCTCGGCCGGAGCGGTTGCCGCTCTCGCCGGCTCAGCAGAGAATGTGGGTTCTGAACCGACTCGATCCCTCGTCGGCGGCCTACAACATCGCCGGGGCAGTAACGGTGAACAACGACGTGAATGCCGCGGCACTTGTTGCGGCGGTGGGCGATCTGGTGATCCGGCACGAGGTTTTGCGCACGGTGTATGTCGAGAGCGGCGACGGCGTCGCACAGGTCGTCCAGGAAGCGGCTGCACCAGGTACCGACAGTGCGGCAGTCACTTTCGAGGACCTGAGCGATACCGATTCCGAACAGCGCACCGCGCGGATGCGTGAGTTGATCTCGGGCAGCTTCGATATCACTGCTCGTGGGCCATTGCGGGTGCACTGCCTGCGGGTCGGTGCAGACCGCCACACGCTGGTTCTGGTGCTGCACCATATTGCCGGAGACGGCGCATCGATACCGATCCTGTTGCGGGAACTGGTGCAGGCGTACGTTGCTCGAGTTTCGGGCGGCAGCCCGCAGTGGGCTCCGCTGGTGCATCAGTATGCCGATTACGTGTTGTGGAATCGTGCGGCGATCGGTGACCCACGCGATCCGCAGTCGGTTGCGGGGCAGCAACTTGCATATTGGCGAGAAGAACTTGCCGACGCTCCGGCCCTGCTCGAACTTCCGTGGGACAGGCCACGAACCGATCAGCCCACTCAGCGCGGAGCGCGGGTCAGTTGCCCTCTGACGCCGGCTGTCCGCGAAGGCTTGGCAGATCTCGCCCGAGCACAGCAGGTTTCGATGTTCATGGTCGTGCACGCCGGTGTGGTGGCCTTGCTGTCCCAACTGGGCGGGGGGTCGGACATCGTTGTGGGGACACCGGTTTCGGGCCGAAACGACCCGCGTTTGGCCGATACGATCGGCATGTTCGTGGGAACGGTGGCGTTGCGTACGGCAGTTGATCCCGTTGCCTCGTTCGGCGAGCTTCTTGCCGTGGTGCGCGCACAAGATCTCGCGGCGCTGGCAAACGCAGACGTCGCGTTCGAGCACGTCGTGGAGGCCGTCGGAGTGTTGCCGACACGAAGCCACCACCCGGTGTTCCAGAGCACGGTCACGGTCGCCGAATCGGCTGCAGACCTGGTGCAGATTGCGGCCGGCGATCTCGGCGGCGTCGAGGTGGAACCAATCGACACCGGTTCGGTGCGCTTCGACCTCGAGTGGAGCGCAACGTCAAACCTGGGTGTCTCGGGTGAACCTTCCGGGCTGGATCTGGAATTGGCCTATGCCACAGACCTGTTCGACGAGTCGACGGCTCAGAGCCTGGTAGATCGGCTCGCACGCGTGTTGAACGTGGTTGCGGCCGACGCAACGATTGCCGTGCGTTCGATCGATCTGCGACTTGCCACGGATCAATTTCCGGAGGCCGTGCCGTTCGATGGAACGCGGCTGACATTGCCCGAGATCCTGGAGGGTGGGGTTTCGCTCGGCACGACGGCACTGATCGATCCTGACCGTGGCGGACAGTTGTCCTACGTCGAGTTGGACCGAGCGTCGAATATTCTGGCGCGCACATTGATTCGACGCGGTTTCGGTCCGGAATCCGTTGTCGCGATTTGTGTACCCCGCTCGTTCGACTACGTGATTGCGGTGTGGGCAGTAGCAAAGTCCGGGGCCGCGTTCCTTCCCGTCGATCCGAATTACCCGGCCGATCGCATCGTGCACATGCTCGAGGATTCAGGTACGACGCTAGTTATAGGGTCTGACGTGGAACGGGTTCTGTCGGCGAATCTTTCTGCTCGGATCGAGGTGTTGGACCTCGGTGATCTGCGGAGCCGGAGTGAGCCGGATGGTGCCCCGATCGTGGACAGCGACCGACGCTCCCCGATCCGTTTGTCCAACGTCGCATATCTGATCTACACGTCAGGCTCGACCGGCACGCCGAAAGCAGTAGCGGTCACTCACGGCGGCCTGTCCGCATTTGTGGAGGCGCAGAAGCACTACGGAGTCGATGCCCGTTCGCGCACTATGCAATTCGCGTCGACGAGCTTTGATGCCTCGGTACTCGAGTTGCTCTTGGCGTTCGGTGTGGGTGCGGCGATGGTTGTCGTCCCCGACGACGTGTACGGCGGCACAGAGCTGACGCAGCTCCTTCGTGAACAGCACGTCACTCACGCTTTTGTGACCCCGTCTGCGTTGGAGTCGATGGATGCGCAACACCTACCGGAACTATCGGTGGTCATCGTCGGCGGTGACCAATGCTCCGAGGCTCTGGTTCGGACGTGGGGCGACGGTCGACGGATGTACAACGCGTACGGACCTACCGAATCCACGGTGATGGCAACACAATGCGGTCCGATGGATCCGTCAGTGCCGGTGTCGATCGGCGCTCCCGTAGTGGGTACAACGGCCGTGGTGCGCGGGGACGGGCTTGTGCCGGTTCCCCCGGGTATCGAGGGTGAGCTGTATCTGTCGGGCGCTGCGTTGGCCAGGGGTTATCACGGAAAACCAGGCCTGACGGCGTCGCGCTTCGTCGCGGACCCGGACGGCGCTCCGGGTTCTCGCACCTATCGAACGGGCGACCGGGTACGTGTGACGGGTTCGAACGCCGCTACTCGAGAGCTCCGGTATTGCGGGCGCGGCGACGATCAGGTGAAGATCCGGGGTTACCGGATCGAATTGGGTGAGGTGGAGTCGGCCGTAGCGACTTATCCGAATGTCGCTGCTGCGGTGGCGATCGCCTACCGTGGTCCGCAATCATCCGAACCGGTGCTGGTGGCGTATGTGCTCGCTCACCGAGGTGTCGAGATTGAACGTGCAGGATTGCGCGCACACCTCGCGGCACATCTGCCGACGTACATGCGTCCGGCATCGATTACGTTCATCGATTCGCTGCCTGTGACGCCGGCCGGAAAACTGGATCGAAAAGCCCTGCCTGAACCTGTTTTCGAGCAACGTGTGTACGTGGCGCCGCGAACCGATGACGAAATGGCACTGGCCGGCATCTTCGAAACAGTGACCGGCTCGGCAACTGTGGGTATTCACGACGGATTCTTCGAGATCGGCGGCAATTCCTTGCTTGCCACTCGATTGGTAGCCCGTGCAAACGAGGCATTCGACGCAGGGTTGAGTGTGCGTGATCTTTTCGACGCACCCACAGTGGCGGAGTTGGCGCCACGAATCACTCGGGGTGCTTCGACGCGTCCACCGCTGCGCGCGTTTGCACGTCCCGAACGCGTCCCGTTGTCGCTTGCGCAGCAGAGGATGTGGTTCCTCAATCGTTTCGATCCGACGTCGGCTACGGAGAACATTCCGATTGTGCTGCGTGTGACGGGTGACCTTGACGTGGTAGCGCTCGGGTCGGCGATCACAGATGTCGTAACACGGCACGAGGTGCTGCGGACGGTGTACCCGGATTCGGTGGCCGGTCCGTATCAGGACGTGCTGCCGCCGTCATCGCTCGACGCGGAGTTGCAAGCCGAGTGGACTCCGGAAACTTCTCTGCACGAGCGTATTCTGGTGTCGGCGAGAACACCCTTCGACGTCACCGCGAGGGTTCCGATCCATGTCGACCTGCTCCGGGTGGGGGGCCGAGATGCGGATGCGGTTCCTGTCCACGTACTGGTGCTGGTGGTTCACCACATCAGTGCCGACGGCTATTCGATGGCGCAGCTGGCGGCAGACACGATGACTGCGTACGCGGCTCGCATCAGCGGATTCGCACCTACGTGGGCGCCACTCGAGATCCAGTACGCCGACTTCGCGATCTGGCAGCGAACGGTTCTCGGTGACGAGAAGGAATCGGGTTCGGTTGCTGCGCAACAACTCGGCTACTGGCGCGGGCAACTGAGCGGTGCCCCGGAAGTGCTCGATCTTCCCTGTGATCGTCCTCGGCCTGCACGGCAGTCGTTTGTGGGTGCCAGATATCAGTTCGAGGTGAACGCAGAACTGCACACTTCGTTGCGCGATCTTGCCGCTGCTCGAGGCGTTACGGTATTCATGCTCATGCACACCGCTTTGGCGGTGCTCCTGGGGCGACTTGCCGGCACCGATGACGTCACGATCGGAACTCCCGTCGCCGGCCGCGGCGAGCAGGCTCTTGATCCGGTGGTCGGTATGTTCGTCAATACCCTTGCGCTGCGGACGGTTTTGCCGCTGTCAACGAGTTTTTCCGATGCGGTCGACATGGTGCGAGAAGTGGATCTCGGTGCATTTGCCAACGCGGATATCCCCTTCGAACGGCTGGTGGAGGTACTGGAGCCGACGAGGACACAGGCTCATCATCCCCTGTTCCAGGTCGCACTCTCGTTCCAGAACCTTGGCGATATGACCTTTGCCTTGCCGGGACTGGAGGTGTCCGTCGTCGATCCGGATATCGAACTGGCGGAATTCGATCTCCATCTGACCCTGGTTCCCGGCGCAGACGGCGAATCGGGACCCATGGCGGCGCAAATTGTCTACGCCACCGACCTTTTCGATTCGGGTACCATCGCCGACTTTGCCGATCGCTACCTCCGGATCATCGATTCCGCAATCGATTCTGTGGACCTCCCTTGTGGAGATATCCCGCTGCTGTCGAGTGCGGATCATCGCCGCATCGACGGGATTGCCAGTGGTGGAACCGGGTTGGTGCACGGAGCTGTGACACTTGCTTCCGAGTTTCACGCACAGGTCGGGATCAGTCCGGACGCACCCGCGATCACCTCTGGCGATGAGACGCTGAGTTACGCGCAGATGCAGCAGCGGGTGTGCGCGCTGGCGCGGTATCTCGTCGAGCTCGGAGTTGGGCCGGAAACTCAGGTGGCAGTTGCTGTTCGGCGTTCGATCGACCAGGTGATCGCGATGTACGCGGTGGTCGAGGCGGGCGGCGCCTACGTGCCGGTGGAACTCACGCAGCCCACAGAGCGAGTTGCGCTCGTGTTGGACACGGCTGCACCCAGCGTGGTGGTGACCGCAGGTGGTGCGGACGGAGTGGGCAGTGGAAGTTGGGTGGAGGTCGACCTTCATACACTCGATCTGAGCGGTCATTCCACAGGTGCGATGACCGATGTCGAGCGCCGCGCGCCGTTGCGTGGTGATCACCCGGCATACGTGATTTTCACGTCCGGGTCGACGGGTGTACCCAAGGGCGTCGTGGTACCTCATGCCGCGGTGGTCAATCAGTTGCGCGGGATGCAGCAGGAATACCCGATGGACGCGTCGAGTGCTGTGCTCGTCAAGACGTCGGCAGGCTTCGATCTGTCGATCTGGGAGTACTGGTGGGCGCTGCACGTGGGTGCCAGACTCGTGCTGGCACCGCAGGACTCGCAATTCGAACCCGAGGTGTTGCTGTCGGTCATCGAGAAGGAGTCGATCACCGACGTACATCTTGTTCCTTCGATGTTGCTGATGCTTACCGCAGCGGCCGACACCGGATTCCCCGAATGCGTGCGGAATGTGCTGTGCATCGGTGAGGAATTGCCGGTATCACTTGCAGCGAGGTTCGGCGCTATATCCCCTGCGAGCCTGCATAATCTCTACGGTCCCACCGAGGTAGCGGTCAGCGCCACTCGGCATCGGGTGTCCGGCGCCGACACCCGCGCGATACCTATCGGCCTGCCCGAACCGGGTGTGTCTGCGTACGTTCTGGACTCTCGTCTGCACCACGTTCCGGACGGAGTAGCGGGCGAGCTCTACTTGTCGGGAATTCAGTTGGCACGTGGATACCTGGGTCGTTCGGCGCTTACTGCCGAGCGCTTCGTGGCGGATCCGTTCGGTGCCCCGGGCGGTCGGCTCTACCGCACGGGCGACCTTGTCAGTCGTCGCCGCGACGGCTCGCTGACTTATCTGGGCCGCATCGACCTGCAGCTCAAGCTCCGTGGATTCCGCATCGAGTTGGGAGAGATCGAGTCCGCACTGGCCGGCTATCCCGGTGTGGGAGAAGCAGTGGTGAGCGTCTACTCGCCGAACGGTGCCGACGCGCGACTCGTCGCCTACGTGAGCGCACCGAGTTCGGATCTGTTCGATCTCGAGGAGCTGGACAAACACCTTCGGTCCCGGCTGCCGGGATACATGGTGCCTTCCGTCGTCGAGGTGCTCGAGCAGTTGCCGCACAATGCAAACGGCAAAATCGACCGCGGCCGTCTGCCCGAGCCTCGAATCCCGCAGCGGGAGTTTGTTGCGCCCACGAATGCAACGGAACGATTGGTTGCTGCCACGGTTGCCGACGTGCTCGAACTCGAGAGCGTCAGCATGAATGACAACTTCTTCCAGGTCGGCGGAAACTCTTTGCTGGCAACACGAGTGGTTGCACGGCTGCGAGAGTCCGGTTCGGCAGAGATCGCGGTCCGGTCTGTCTTCGACGCGCAGACCATCGCCGAACTGGCGGTTCTCGTCGGCGCCGCGGCGAGCAGTGCCGACCGTGGACCCGATTTGGTGAGGCGTCCGGCGGGCGCGGTAGTACCCCTGGCGCCTGCGCAGGAGCGAATCTGGGCGGCAAATCGCGCCCAGCAGGGCAGTGATTGGAATGTGCCGATTGCGTTGCGTCTACGGGGCAAGATCGACCACACGGTGCTGGCTGCTGCCGCTACCGATCTCTTGACCCGCCACGAATCGCTCCGCACGATCTATCCGCCGACGCCGGACGGACCCGTTCAGGTTGTCGTGCCGGTGGCCGACGTCTCCCTGGATCTGCAGCCGAAGCAGGTGTCGGAGTCGGAGTTGGCTGCGGTGCTGCACGGGTTCCTCTGGTCCGACTTCGACGTGACCACCGACCTTCCGTTCCGAATGCAAGTGCTGCAGTTGGGAACCGAGGAGTTTGTTCTCGCCATCGTTGTGCACCACATTTCCGCGGACGGGTATTCAATGGGGCCGCTGACGCGTGATGTTCTGATCGCGTATGCCTCACGTAGCGCCGGCCTCGAACCCTCGTGGCAGGAATTGCCGGTTCAATTCGGTGACTACTCGGTCTGGAAGCACAAGATTCTGGGTTCGGCGCTCGATCCGGACAGTGAACTGAATCGACAGGTTCGTCACTGGCAGAACGTTATCGGCCGGGAACCGCGTCCTATGCTTCGACTCGATCATCCCAGGCCGGCGGTGTGGCAGACGGCAGGCGAGACCGTCGAGTTCGACGTCGATTCGCAGTTGCATGCTGATTTGACGGCGTATGCGCACGACCGGGGCGTCAGTCTGTTCATGATTCTCCAAGCCGCGTTTGCCGTTCAACTGAGCGCCCTCGCCGAGAATCCCGACGTTCGGGTAGCGACGGCAAACGCCGGTCGTGGCGATCGGCTTCTCGACGACATGGTGGGTAACTTCGCCGAAGACGTACTCATGCGGATACACGTCGACAAGGGGATCGCGTTCGATGATGTTGTCGAGCAGGTTCGTTCGTCGTTGCTCGACGGTTTGGCTCATCCCGACATCTCGGGCCCGCGGTTGATCCATGCGCTGGGCTTGCCGGAGTCGGAGTCGATGAATGTGCTCTTCCCTGCGACGCTGATCCTCCAACGTGCCGAAGCCGGAATCGACATCGACGCCCATGGCCTGTCGGTTCGATCCGAGCCCTTCTCGAACTGGGTGGCGAAGCATGAATTGGAATACGCGATCACCGAACACTTCTCGGATAACGTGCCGAGTGGACTGACTGGAGCCCTGATCTATCCGGTGGCGTTACTGCGTCGCAGTAGTGCCGAACAGATAGTGCGGGACTACATCCGGATAGTGGAGTCGGTACTCTCGGCCGAAGGTCGTACTGTCGAGGAATTGGGGAGACAACTCACATGAGTAGCCATGTGGGGAGAAATTCGGCAAGGTCGGCAGGCTCAGCAGAATCCATCTCGGTGGTGATTGCAGCCTTCCACGCGTTGCCTCTCCTCGACGAGCAGTTGCACGCACTGGCGGGTCAGGACTTCGACGGCCGTTTCGAAGTGGTGATCAGCGACAACGCGGGTGAGTCCGCGCTGCGTACACATGTAGAGGGGCATCCGCTTCGCGATCAACTGGCACTTCGCTGGGTCGATTCCTCGTCGGTGCCGGGAACGTCGTCCGCGCGTAACGTCGGTACGCGGGCGAGCCGGTATCCGTTTGTGGCGTACTGCGATCAGGACGATCGCGTCCATCCGGGGTGGCTCACCGCTATGGCGTCGGCGTCGGCGTCCTTCGATCTTGTTGGTGGCCCACTGGAGAAACACACCCTGAACGACCCGGTTGTGGCACGTTGGCGTGCGTTACCGGAACCTGACGAACTTCAAGTGCTCGGTCGTTTCCTACCGATCACCTTCGGCTGCAACCTCGGCATCTGGCGCGAGGTATTCGACGATATCGGGGGCTGGGACGAGAGCTATCCGGCAGCCGGAAGCGATGTCGAGTTCTGTTGGCGCGCGCAGATAAAGGGCTACACCTTGGGTAACAGCCCCGAAGCGATTGTCGCCTACCGCTTTCGGACGGGTATGCGCGAGTCGTGGCGTCAGGTGGTGAGTTACGCCGAGGAAGAAGCCAGAGTGGCGCGGCAGTACGACGCTCCTGGCCGCGCCTGGTACTGGCCGCTCGTGCATGCCGGTGTCGTGGTGGCATTGCTGCCGGTGTGGCCTTGGGCATGGTCACGTAGTCGTCGGGGCGAATGGGTATGGACCACCGGTAATCTGGTGGGCCGGATCAAAGGCAGTATCAAGTACCGCATCGTCTATCTCTGACTTTCAGAGGTAGTAGACACGGTTTTCGATGCTGCCACGGATGCGTCCGTAGAGATTGGCGAGGTGGAAGAGCCACATTCCCGTGGTGTTTCTCCGGACCTTCCTCGGAATCAAGGGATTTCGGAAGACAATGTAGGCAATCGTGTCAGCCAGCGCAATGGGCGATCGGCGAGGCATTCCGTGGTCGCGGAAACTCGCGTAGAGCTTGGCATCGGCACGTCCGCCCGCCACGTTCTGTCGCCAGTGTTCGAGGTACGAGTCACGCAGGCGGTAAGCGGTCACGGCGTCGGTGGCCTGTCCGAGAGTGAAGCCCCGCAATTGAAGTCGAACGCAGAACTCGAAGTCTTCACCGGAACCGGTGAATTCCTCGTCCCATCCACCGAGCTCGTCGATGAGGGACCGTGGCGCGGCAAAACTGCAGCCTGCAGTGACAGGGAGAAATCCGGGGATGTTCGGCAATGTGCCGCTTGTCGGAAGTGGGCGCCAGGAGGCGACGGCAGCAGAGTTGATCGACGCCGTTTCGAGTGTGCCGCCCACTGCGTCGTAGCGCGTGCATGCTTCCACCATCGCGCTGAGCCACCCGGAGTGGACGCGGTCGTCGGCGTCGGCGAATGCGATCAGCTCGCCTTTGGACTGTGCCACACCGGCATTGCGGGCGTGCGCCGCACCGGGCTTGTCGCTGCTGTCGATCAGCCGTAGCGCGAGCGTGGTCGCGTGGGGATAGTTCTCCAGGTGCCGCCGAAGACCGTCGGTAGAACCGTTGTCGCTGACGATCACCTCGAAGCGGCCTACGTAATCCTGTGCGGCCAGCGCGTCCAGCTGTTCGTCGATCAGTTCGGTGGCGTTGTACGCGGGTATGACAACCGACACCAAGTCCGGGAGTGGGCTGGGCATCTGACCTCCGAATAGTGGGGACCCGAGCAGGTAGAGCCCGAGCGCGCCTCCACTCTATTCGGTTGCCGCGAACTTATGGGCTGTCAGAAAGATGGGCGTTCAGAGAAGCTCGTCCGCCTCGTCGCGTAGGGCGGCGCGCCTCTGGTGGCGTTTTACACCCAGGACGGCAGCCGTGAGTCCGATGAGCGCACCGACTCCACCGCCGGCCCAGGTCGCGATTCCCTCGCCCGGCCGAGCCATCAGTTGTGCGACGACGCCGATCAGTGCGATCACGTAGACGGACCCGGCCACGAGTACTCGGGGCTCGAGACCCCTCATGCTCGCGTAGACATCGACATCGTGAGCCTGTGCGTAGCGCAGCACCACCATCGAACAGACAAACCACCCGATGATCAGTCCGAATGAAATCCACGCGCCGGTTCGTCCGGCAACCCACGGCAGAATCGCGGCGGCGATCAAAGCGATCCAGTACGCCAGTTGGAACCCGACCGCTGAGGCTTCGTTCCACACGTCGCGTTGGCGCTCGTCCTTGTAGAAGTCGTCGTCCAGATCGCCGACGAACCGCAGTGCCTTCATCATCGTGCTCATACTGTCTCCTCGGCATGTTCCGGTAGCGGGAAGAGTGTTTCGACGGTGGTTCCCAGCGCTCCTGCCAGCCGTATTGCCAGGTAGACACTGGGTGCGTAGTCACCGCGTTCGATGGAGACGATGCTCTGCCGACTCACCTGGCCAGCTGAGGCCAGCTGCGCCTGGGTGAGCCCAATGAGGCGTCGGTGCTCACGCACTCGGTTGTCTCCGGCTCTTTCGACCATGGAAAAAGTAAAGGACACTTGTCATTCAATGTCAAGTAGACTTGTCATAGCGCTACACCTCGATCGGCGGATGCAATCTATCCATCGTCCACTGCCGATTGCGCCGGGCGGCAAGCGAACTGGCGGTCAGTGATGCGATCAGAACCCCGCTGAGCACCGCGATGGACACCCAGAGCCTAGAGTCGATTCCGCCTACCGTGAGCTGGCGCAGACCGTTGACGGCGTACGTCATCGGATCGAACGGATGAATGATCTGGAAGGGTTTGGCTGTGGTTTCGACGGGATAGATTCCGCCGGCCGAAACCAGCTGCAACATCAGGAACGCCAGGGTGACAACGCGTCCGACGGACACACCGAATATCGCGTTGAAGGCTTGGATGAGTGCCATGTAGGCGCCCGTGATGAGAATGAGGAATCCGACGGTGCCCGCGATATGCGTGGCATGCAGTCCCACTCCGAAGTGCACCACCACGTACATGACGATCACCTGGCAGACGCCGATCAGCAGCGCCGGCCAGTACGACGCCAACACAACGCGCAGCGCTCCCAGTCCGTTGGCGATCGGGCGGTTCTGTAGTGGCTTGAGCAACATCCACGTGATGATGCCGCCCACGAACAATGCGAGAGGCAGGAAGAACGGAGCGAAACCGGTGCCGAAGGTGGCGGCTCGGTTCTTGTAGGTTTCCTGCAGTTCGACCGGACTGGAGAGCGTTTGCGCTGCCGCGGTGCGCTGCTCGTCAGTCCAACTCGGCACCTGCCCGGAGCCTTCGGTGAGCTTGGTGGCAAGTTCGGACGCGCCGGCCTGCAACTTCGGGGTTCCCTCGGCGAGCTGAGCAGCGCCGTCGGAGAGTTCGATACTGCCGTCGGTGAGCTGTACGAGACCACTGCTCAGTGTTTGGGCGCCGGCATTGACCTGTTGGCCTCCGTCGCGTAGCTGGACGAGTCCGCTGCGCAGTTCGCCGCCGCCGCCGACTGCCGCGCTCAGGCCGGCACGGAAGGTGCTCGACGGATCTCCGAGTTGATACGCGAGTTGCTGTGCGCCGCTTTTGAGCTCGGCCAGTTGTCCCATGGTGGATTCGCCGAACCCTTGGGTGCGCAGGATGTCCTGGGCGGGTGCCAACGCGTTGGCGATCTGCTGCGAAACGGGATCGGGATTCAGGCGCAGTGCTGCCACGGCTTGGCCCACCAACTGTGTTGCCTGAGCTTGCGTGTCGCCCAGAACATTCAGGGTGTCGACAACCTGGGTGACGCCGCCGCTGAGTTCTGTTGCGCCGTTGCCCAGTTGACCGGCACCCACATCGAGTTGTCCCAATCCGTCGGTGAGCGCCAGGATTCCACCGGTTGCGGTGTCGATTCCCGCCGATAGTTGCGCGGTACCGTCGGCAAGGGTGGCGGCGCCGTCGCGGGCGGTCACCATGTTGTCCGCCAAAGTCTTCGAGCCACTGGCAAGTTGGGCTGCGCCGTCGTTTGCGGTTGTCATGCCTGCGGAGAGTTGTTGTGCTCCGTCAGCGGCCTGTTTCAGCCCGGCGCCCGCGTCGGTGAGTCCCAGCAGCACGGTCTCGACGGATTGTGCGCCGATCGTGGCGCCCACCTGGTTGAGAATCTGCTGGGCGGCATTTTGGCCGATGATCGTGGCCAGGTAGTTGTTCACGTCGTTGAAGGCGAACTGCAACTGGGCTTTACGTGGGTTGTCGGACGTGGGCGAGGCGACCGCTTCACTGAAATTCTCGGGCAGTGTCAACGAGAAGTAGTACGTGCCGTCCGAAACGCCCTGCGCTGCTTCGTCAGGGGAGACGAGGTGTAGGTCCAGTTCGCCGGAGTCGAGGAGGGCTTGGCTCACCTGGTCACCCGCGTTGAGTTCTTTCCCTTGAACCATGGCGCCGCGATCGATGTTGACCAGCGCGACCGGAACCTTGTTGACCTCGCCGAACGGATTCCAGAACGCCCACAAGTACATTGCGCCGTACAGCAGTGGCATGAGGATGATGGTGACGAGTGCGATTCGGGGCATGACTCCCCGGGAGAACCGCTTGAGTTCGGTTCCGAGTGACATTCCTGCAAGCATCGCCGCTACCTCGCGCCTTCTTGATCGGGATAGGTGACATCGTCGCGCAGAGTGAGCACATCGACCGGTGACCCTTCGGGCAGCGGATTCACCGTGGAGCAGATGACGGTCTGATATCGCCCGAGGTCGGCGAGTCGCTCCACCAGGTAGGCGCGCTCGTAATCGCGTCGTACCTGCTCGAGGTCGTCGATGACAAGCACCGCGGTCTTCTTGGTGTTCGCGACGGCGATCCGCAGCAGGGTGGCTTCGAGTTCACCGAGATCGCTGACGTATTGACCCAGACGCGGTAGTGGGTGATCGCCGAACACCGGCCCGCAGACGGCGGCGAGTTGCTCGTCACCGGCGCGGCCGATCAATTTGTACCATGGTGCATCCCAACGGATCTGCTCCGTGACGAGGTCGCGAACGGTGACCGACTGTGCCAGTTCGTCGATGTCCTCGAAACCGGCGATGGAGCAGATGTCGAAGATGTCGCGCGGGCGGGTACGTCCGAATACGCTCAGTGACCCGGAACTGGGCTTCAATCGCCCGCTCAGTGCCAGGAGCAGTGAGGTGCGTCCGGATCCGGCCGAGCCTTCGATGACGGTGACGCCGCCGGCCCCGATGTCGAGGTCTACCGGGCCGAATACCGGGCCCCACGGTCCGTCGAGGCGTAATCCCCGCGCTGTTACTGCTGTCTCGCGCGTGTACTCGGGCTGAGATTCGTACGCCTCGTGCGGAGCGGCCACGGCGATCACCTTTTCGGGTTGGAGTCGGCAGTGCTGGTTCAGCCAACCACAGACAACCCGAACTGGTGCCCCGAGTGGGCGGCCGATCGTGAAGGTTTTTGCTCGCTGCGCGAGTAAAAACCTTCACGATCAGCGAACTGAAACGGGTCCGGCCGCCGAGGGAAAACCCTCAGCGGCCGGACCCGTCAGTAAATCAGAATGCAGCTTCGTCGATCTCCATGATGTCGTTCTCCGTGTTGGCGATGATCTCGCGTGACGCGGTGAGCTCCGGCAGTACGTTCTTGGCGAAGAAGGACGCGATGGCGACCTTGCCCTCGTAGAACGCCTTGTCCTTGTCGGAAGCGCCGTTGTCCAGCGCTGCGATAGCGATCTCCGACTGGCGCAGCAGCTGCCAGCCGATGATCAGGTCGCCGACAGCCATCAGGAAGCGCACCGAGCCGAGTCCGACCTTGTACAGCTCGGAAGGCTGCTCCTGAGCGCCCATGAGGAACCCGGTGAGGGTTGCCGCCATGGTCTGGACGTCTTCGAGGGCGGTAGCAAGCAGTGCGCGTTCCGCCTTGAGGCGACCGTTGCCTGCTTCACTGTCGATGAACGTCTTGATCTGTCCGGCAATGTGAGCGAGGGCGACACCGCGGTCACGAGCGATCTTGCGGAAGAAGAAGTCCTGCGCCTGGATGGCGGTGGTTCCTTCGTACAGCGAGTCGATCTTGGAGTCGCGGATGTACTGCTCGATCGGGTAGTCCTGCAGGAATCCCGAGCCGCCGAGGGTCTGGAGGCTGTCGGTCAGGTACTGGTACGCGCGCTCGGAGCCGACGCCCTTGACGATGGGGAGCATGAGGTCGTTGACACGGAACGCGGTGTCCTTGTCGGCGCCCGAGACATGCTTGGCGACGATCTCGTCCTGGTGCGCCGCGGTGTAGAGGTACACCGCACGCAGGCCTTCGGCGTATGCCTTCTGCATCGCGAGGCTACGACGCACGTCGGGGTGGTGCGTGATGGTGACGCGCGGTGCGGCCTTGTTGGTCATCTGGGTGAGATCGGCACCCTGGACGCGCTGCTTTGCGTAGTCGAGAGCGTTGAGGTAGCCGGTGGAAAGGGTGGAGATAGCCTTGGTGCCCACCATCATTCGAGCGTGCTCGATGACGTCGAACATCTGCGCGATGCCGTTGTGAACCTCGCCGACCAGCCAGCCCTGGGCGGGGACGCCGTGGCCACCGAAGGTGAGCTCACACGTGGTGGATGCCTTGAGGCCCATCTTGTGCTCGACGTTGGTGACGAAGACGCCGTTGCGCTCGCCGAGTTCGTTGGTCTCGAAGTTGAAGTGCGTCTTCGGGACGAAGAACAGGCTCAGACCCTTGGTGCCGGGGCCGGCGCCTTCGGGGCGAGCGAGGACGAGGTGGAAGATGTTCTCGAACAGATCATCCGAGGTTGCGGACGTGATGAAGCGCTTGACACCTTCGATGTGCCAGGAGCCGTCGTCCTGCTTGATCGCCTTGGTGCGGCCGGCGCCGACGTCGGAGCCTGCGTCGGGCTCGGTGAGGACCATAGTGGCGCCCCAGCCGCGTTCGACAGCAGTGGCTGCCCAGCTCTTCTGCTCTTCGGTGCCGTTGTTGAACAGCACGTCGGCGAAGGAGGGGCCGGCCTGGTACATGAATGCGGCCGGCTGCGCGCCGAGGAGCATTTCGGCGATCGCCCACACGACCGTGCGGGGGACGGGAACGCCGCCGACCTCTTCACTCAGCCCCATGCGGAACCACTCGGCGTCCCACATGGTGCGGAAGGACTTCTTGAAGGATTCGGGAAGCTTCGCCTCGTGGGTCTCCGGGTCGAAGACAGGCGGGTTACGGTCGGCGTCGGCGAAGGACTCGGCGAGCGGTCCCTCAGCCAGTCGTGCGACCTCGGCCAGCATGCTGCGGACGGTGTCGGCATCGAGATCGCCCCAAGCGCCTTCGCTCAGTGGCTTTTCCAGTCCGAGTACCTCGAAGAGGTTGAACTCGAGGTCCCTGACGTTGCTCTTGTAATGGCCCATGTCTGCTTCTCCCAGTGAGGTGGTGCGGTCCAGCACTCCTAGTACCGCCCGAAGTTTATTACTCGTCGGTAACTTAATACATGTTACTAGTCGTTCTTTCAACTGCCAACATCGAATTTCCGTCCGATGACAAGTGCGTCGATCGCGATTCCCGTTTCGGTGTGTCTGTGCGGATTTCCGGCGATCTCGAAACTGAGCCGGTTTCCGAATTCTTCCATCAAATCCTCTGGCGTGTAGAGGATTTCGGGATCCTGTGGTCCGCCGACGCCGTAATCGACGTTGCTTCGGTCGTGACCCAAAATCATGAGGATTCCGTCAGGTTTCAGAGAATTTATGGCACGGTTCACAACCAACGTGCGCTGTGGTGCCGGCAGATGGAGGTACAGAACGAGCGCAAGATCGTAATTGTGGCCGTACTCGACCGTGGTGACGTCACCGCAGCGGTAGTCCAGTCGATCGACCACGGAGCGTGGGGATCGGGAGGCGATCGTGCGGGCCTTGTCGATCGCGACGGCCGAGTAGTCGATGCCGGTCACTTCCCAGCCTCGTGTTGCCAGCCACAACGCGTTGCGGCCCTCTCCGCAGGCCAGGTCCAATGCCTTGCCGTGGGGGAGGGCCGTCGCGTATTCCACCAGAAGCTCGTTCGGGGGAGCGCCCCAGACGAGTTCCGATCGTTCGTACTTCTTGTCCCAGTCGGCCGCGTCCATAAGTGACGACGGTAGTGGCACTCAGTTCTTGCGCAGTGCCCCCCGCGTCGGGACGGCGATCGACAGGAATCCCAAGGCGGCAGTGACGGCAACGATCGATCCGTAGACCGCCGGCGAGACGGTGGGTACCGGCGCGCCGGAGACGGCTATCGCGATCCCCACCAGCGGAGGTATGGCGATCAGCGTCCCGACCACAATGGCGATACCGACCACCATGACGGATTCGATCCGCATCATTGCGCGAACCTGACTGGTTCTGGCGCCCACGAGTTGCAGTAGGGCAAACTCTCGCGCGCGTTCCGCCGTGGCCGCGACCAAGGTGTTCACAACAGCGACAGCCAGATAACCCAGCAGAACCAGGACCGCGAGGATGCTCACCCAGGACTGCATTCGACGCTCGTCGGCGCCGGCGGCCCCGAACTGGTCCTGGTTCATTGCCGAGATAGAGGAGAAGGACTGCAGTGACTGCTGCACCTCATTGATGCGTCCAGGTTCGGCGCGCACCAGAACCGTGTCGATCAGCGCATCGGTGGAGTGTGTCCGCAGCGTGTCGACCGGCAGAGTGACGTCGCCGAAACCGAGTCCGCGACCGTACTTCGCGACAACCAACGGATGTATCACTGTGCCGTCGCCGAGATGGAGATCGATGCGACCACCGACGCGGGCACCGAGGGCGAAGGCACCGTCGCTGCTCACGGCAACGGTGTCGTCGGTCAGATCGGCCAAATCTCCCTCGACGACATCGAGGTCGAGAGTGGACGCGGCGTGAGCGGCGTCGATTCCTTGCGCGGAGATCGGGGTGACCGCTGCGCCTGCCTCGTCACCACTCGTCACCGGCAGGACCTGACTGCGGACGACGGGGTTGGCGCCGCTCACTCCCGGAATTGCCCTGACGGAATCGACGAGCGCGGGTGCGATGCCGGCCGGAGCGCCCACGATCAGATCTGCGGTCACTCCCTTGATCGACTGATCGGTTGCCTCCGCGGCAACGGTTGACTGGCTGAAGAACTGCACGGAGCCCAGGGCGATGGCCAGAGCGAGCGGCACGATGGCGGAGGAGAGCCGACGCGAATGAGATTCGGCATTTGCGGCAGCCAGAACTCGCGGCGCTCGGGTGCTACGGCGCAGTGGCCCGCCGACGGCCCGGATGATGGCGCGCACGAGCAGAGGACCAAGCAAGGCGACGGAGAAGATCAGCAACAGCGCGCTGCTGCCCGCTCCGGCAGCTGCAGCCTCGCCGGGCAGGAACGCCGGGAGTACGGACATACTCAGACCGAGCACGCCGAGCACGGCTCCGGTGACAATCCGGGGCCTACTCAATTCGGCTGGGCCGCGCTCGGATTCGCGCAGCGCCTCGGTAGGTTCGAGTTTTGCCGGGCGGCGGGCAGCCACCGCCGCTGCGCCCCGCGCGGTCAGAACGCAGATGACAAACGCGCCCAAAGCGGGAATCGGGCTGTATACCAAGGCGAAATCGGGAGGGATGACGCCGGCGCTCGCGAACTGTGCGCCCAGAACTTTCGCGAGCAGGAAGCCGGGGATCAGCCCGAGGGTGGCTGCGGCGGTAGCGACGAGGAGCACCTCGCGTCCGATCATCGTGTGAATCTGGCGCGTGGTCGCGCCGATTGCGCGCAGCAGAGCAAATTCTCGACGGCGTGCGTTGATCGAGAGTGACAGCGTGCTGGACACGACAAACATGGCGACCATCAAAGCGAGACCCGCAAACGACGCGCAGAGCGCGATCAACTGGGTCCGCGCAGCACCGGCGTCGAGGAATTCGATGCCGCCACGCGCGGTGCCGGCCGAGATCTCAGCGTCGGTGCCGGACAGGGCCTCGCTGGCGAGAGCGGCTGCGTTCACGCCTTCGGGTGCGATCACACCGACGGCGGTGACCGAGCCGTGATGCGGCCACAACCGTTGCGCCTCCTGGTCTTCGAGGAAGACGAGTGCCGGACGGTCCGGTGATGCTTCCGAATCCGAATCGGCTGTGCCGACAACGGTGTACTCGTCCACTATCCCGCCGTGCGCCAGCGTGATTCGCTCACCGACGGCAGCGCTGGTAGTGGAGACAACTTCATTGCTGTTCTGCGGTGCGCGTCCTTCGGTCAGCGAATATGGTGCCAATTGCGCTGTACGCCAAGGATGTGCGTCGAGTACGACGCCGTCGGCGGTGCTGACGGGGACGGAGATATCGGGAACGACGGTGGCATCGAGTGCATCGAGCTTGTGAACCACATCGCTATCGAGCAGAACCCGCTCGGCAAAGGGCTGATCGGCGTCTTCCTTGACCGCCAATGCCTGCGGCGCACTGACGACGGCATCGGCTCCGGCGTAGAGGTGCGGCGAGACTCCGCCTCGCACTCCCGATTCCAGCAGAACGCCCAACGCGCAGGTGAGGAGGGCGGCGCAGAACACGGATACGAATACGGCGATGAAGCCGGAGCGATGTGCCTTCAGATGGGCAACGGTATGAGCTTTCACGGTCACCAGTCCCCGAGGTGCGTCATGCGCTCGGCGACCTGCGCCGGAGTGGGCCGGTCGATGTGCCCGACCAGTTTTCCGTCGGCCAGAAACAGCACCCGGTCGGCATACGACGCGGCAACGGGATCGTGGGTGACCATGACAACGGTCTGATCGAACTCGGCAGCGGTGTGGCGCAGAAGTTCCAAAACCTGCTTCGCGCTGCGTGAGTCGAGCGCGCCGGTGGGTTCGTCGGCAAAAAGCGCGTCAGGTCGGGTGATGAGTGCCCTGGCGATGGCAACTCGTTGTTGTTGTCCGCCGGACAGTTCGGCGGGTGCGCGATTGCGCAACGCACCGAGTCCGACGGCCTCCAGAACGAAGGTCAGATAGTTTTTGTCGGCGGTGCGTCCGGCGAGGAGTAGGGGGAGTGTGACGTTCTGTTGCACGGTCAGCGCGCCGAGCAGGTTGTACGCCTGGAAGACAAAACCGACATGATCGCGCCGGAAGATGCTGCGGGCCTTCGGCTTCAGTCGTGATATGTCGGTGCCGCCCAGCCAGGTCGATCCGCTGGTCGGGCTGTCGAGACCGGCAGCGCAGTGCAGGAAGGTGCTCTTGCCCGAACCGGACGGGCCCATGACCGCGGTGAACGTGCTGCGGGGCAGGGTGAGGCTGACATTGTCGAGAGCAGTGACGCCGCCGCCCTTGCCGTAGACCTTGCCGTAGACCTTGCTGACTCCCTCGAGACGAACAGCCGCAGTGGTCGCCGTCGGAGCGGGGGGATTGAGGACCGCGTGTCGATTCTTCATGAATTCAACGCTATGGAGATTCGGCGCGTCCCGACATCCTGCAGAGTCCCGAATCAATGGTGTAGCCAGCTGTAGTGGATCTGCGCGGTGAGTGCGGCATGCTGGGACGGTGAAGCAGAGATTGCGGGCGGTGCGCTACGTACTCGTCGAAGGTTGCGCCGGCGTGGTGTCCCTGGCTTTGGTGATAGCCGGCATGGTCCTGCTCTCGCTGTCGGTGCTGATCGTGGGGTGGGTGCTGGTTCCGTCGTACGTGCGCGTGTTGCGGTGGTGGGCGGATCTTGCCCGTGCTCGTTCGGCTCGCTACTCGGGTTCTGCTGTTCCCCATCGCTATCCGCCCATGCCGGCCAATCCGGGGATCGGGGATCTGCGTCGACTGCTCACCGAACGGTCGACGCGACGCGACGGCGGCTGGTTGGTTCTCCATGCGATGGGAGCACCCGTTGCCGGACTTCTCACCGTCGCGTTGCCACTGGGCGCGCTCAATACCTTTGCGGTTCCGTTCTATTGGCAGGCGATGCCCGCCGACGAGCCGGTGTCCAATCCTTATCCCGTGACGTCGTGGTGGGGCGCGGCCGGCATGCCCGTCATCGGTGCCCTGTATTTGTTGTTGGCGTGGTGGCTGATTCCGGCGATGGCGCGGTGGCTCGCTATGTTGGCGTCGTCTCTCCTTGCGGATGATGCCCGGGCGGATTTGTCGCGGCGGGTGAGCGAATTGACCGCAAGTCGTGCGGCGGCGTTGGACGCACACTCGGCAGAACTCAAACGTATCGAGCGGGATCTGCATGACGGTGCCCAGAATCGTCTGGTGGCGGTGGTGATGATGCTGGGAATGGCCGAGCGGGCCCTGTCGAACAATCCGGATCAGGCGCTTCCGCAGGTGCATCGGGCACAGGCAGCGGCCACGGAAGCGCTGAGCGAGCTACGGGCGCTTGTTCACGACATCTACCCGCCGATTCTCGACGAACTCGGTCTGGACGGTGCGGTGTCCGCTCTTGCGGGACGTTCAACCGTGCCCTGTGTGCTCGAGATCGAGAACCTACGACGCGCTCCGGCCGCGGTGGAGGCCGCTGCCTACTTCGTGGTGGCCGAGGCGCTGACCAACGTCGCCAAACACAGTGGAGCACACGCCGTCACTGTGCGAGCGGCCACGAAATCCGATCCTGAGACCATGACAATCGATGTTCTCGACAACGGACACGGCGGCGCGAGCGAGCGCCTCGGGGGCGGTCTCGCCGGCATCAGGCGTCGGGTCGAAGCATTCGAGGGAACTGTGGTCCTGGACAGTCCGGCCGGTGGGCCGACAACGATGAGGGTGGAACTGCCGTGCGGATACTGATTGCCGAGGACGATGCTTTGCTGCGTGAGGGACTGGCGCTGCTGTTGCGCGGGGAGGGCTACGAGGTCGTCGCGGTGCCGGACGCGGACCAGTTCCTGTCGGTGTTCGAGGAAACGGCCCCAGACGCCGGTGTCCTGGACGTGCGGATGCCGCCCACGTTCACCAACGAGGGTCTGCGGGCCGCGATAGAGGTTCGCAAGGCACGGCCAGGCTTCCCCGTTCTGGTCCTCTCGGCGTACGTGGAGGACCGCTACGCCGGTGAGCTGCTCGCGGGTGGCGCCGGCGGTGTGGGATACCTCCTGAAGGAACGTGTCGGCAAGGTCGCCGAATTTGTCGACGCTCTCGAGCGGGTGATCGGCGGCGGAACCGTCATGGATCCCGAGGTGGTATCCCAACTGATGAGCCGTCGTCGCGCCGACGATCCCATTCGCGCACTCACTCCGCGGGAATCGGAAGTGCTCGGTTTAATGGCAGAAGGGTTGGGAAATCAGGAAATCGCGCACAAACTGGTTGTCAGCGACACTGCTGTGAGCAAGCACATAGGAAATATCTTCGCGAAGCTCGGCCTGTCGACTTCCCAAAGCGGACATCGTCGGGTTCTAGCTGTTCTAGCCCATTTGCGGGCTTGACCGAACATCTGGACGGCGGACGCGCCGCAAGCGTAATGTGAGCCAGCCTCATGTTGTTGTCGTAACCTAACGGTGACCTGAGAGGCGTGGGCGTATGTCCGCTACGTAACGTGTGATCTCGGAAACGAGTCAAGCACCTGAAGCAACGAGGAGATCGATCAATGGGTAAGCCGATTGCCAGTGTGGCCGGAGGTCGGCAGTCCGTCCTTCTCGGGCTCGGCGTTCACCGCCCTGAGCGGGTTGTGACCAACGACGAGATCTGCGAGACGATCGATTCCACGGACGAGTGGATTCAGACCCGCACAGGCATCAAGTCGCGCCGCTTTGCCGGCGACGGCGAAGGCGTCGTCGCGATGTCTCTCGGTGCCGCACGTGGCGCCCTGGCTGCCAGTGGCATCGCTCCCGAGCAGATCGGCGCTGTCATCATCGCCACCTCCACCTACGACCTGCAGACGCCGCAGGCCGCATCGGTGATCGCTCACGAACTCGGTATGAACGGTCCGGCCGCATTCGACCTGGCTGCCGGCTGTGCCGGATTCAGCACCGCACTCGGTGTCGCCAACGACCTGATTCGCGGCGGAACTGCCGACTACGCACTTGTCGTCGGCGTCGACCGCATGAGTGACACCACCGAGCCGACCGACCGCAGTGTGCGCTTCATCTTCGGCGACGGCGCCGGCGCCGTCATCGTCGGTGTCAGTGACACCGTGGGAATCGGCCCCGTCGAGTGGGGTTCGGACGGAAGTCAGTCCGACGCCATCAAGCAGGAGCCGAGCTGGCTCGAGTTCATCGAGAAGCCCGAAGGCGCTCGGCCGTGGATCAAGATGGCCGGCACGGCCGTATTCCGTTGGGCTGCTTTCGAAATGGGCAAGGTTGCCACGCGCACGCTCGAGAAGTCGGGGCTGACCATCGATGACATCGACGCGTTTGTGCCGCACCAGGCCAACCAGCGCATCAACGAGGTCATCGCGCGCAGCATGAAGCTGCCCGAGGGATTCCCGGTCTCCAACGACATTGCCGAGACGGGCAACACGTCCGCCGCTTCGGTGCCGCTGGCCATGGAGCAGATGCTCCGCGACGGCCAGGTCAAGCCGGGCGACAAGGCCCTGTTGGTCGGCTTCGGTGCCGGACTGTCCTACGCCGGCCAGGTTGTCATCCTGCCGCCGCTCGGAACTGATCCGAACGCCTGATCTTCCTCACAGACGAGAGCCCGCGAACCGAACAGGTTCGCGGGCTCTCGTTATGTTTGGTTCGGCTCAGCGGGTCGGCGACGACAGTAGTGGGATCAGTAGTTCGTCCGGTGTGAGGGCGCCGTGCTGACCGGGCAGCCCGGCCAGGCCTGATTCCACCGAGCGGCGCACCACAGCAACATCGTCGGTGGCGATGGCGATGACGTCGCCGATTCGCCCGTGAAACGCGGAATGTACTGAGGGGCCGAATAATCCGGCGACAATGCCCTCGGCCCGTGTGCCGATCCACATCCGGTCGCCGAGTTCGGCTCGCCACCGCGCAGCCACGTCGGCTGCCGCACCTTCGCGGGTGTGGATGTGCCGGCAGCGTGGTTCGCCGGCGAGCGCGAGGACGTCTTTGGACAGGACCGGCGAGTTGTCGTAGTCGATTTTGTTTGCGTCGGTGATCTCGACCATTCCGTGGTCGGCGGTCACGATCAGAGTCACGTCCGGACCGAGAGCAGCGGCGAGTTGTTCGACGACACGATCGACCAGTGACAGTTGCTGGAGCCACGGCTCCGATTCAGGTCCGTACACATGCCCGAGGGCGTCGATCTCGCTGATATAGCAATACGTGAACGTGCGCTCCGCGGATTTTGCGACGGCAACCGTGCGAGCCACCAGATCGCCGTACGCCTGAATGCCGGCAAAAGCTGCCCCGCGCATGCCCGCGCGAGTAAGTCCGCTGCCGTCGAACTTGGACGGGACAACCGTCGTCACAGTGATGCCTGCGGCCTGCGCCCGGTTGAACGTCGTGGCTTCCGGTTGAAGAACCTCGGGGACGATCGAATCGGCGTACGACTCTTTTTTCCCGGTGGGATGCCATCCGAGCCAGTTGAACACCGCATCGGCTTCCTCGACGTACGACTGGTAGCCGGTAATGCCGTGCGCGCCCGACGGGAGGCCGGTTCCCAGGGACACGATGCTGGTGGCCGTCGTCGTGGGAAATCCGGCGCGGATGGGGGAGCCCACCCAAGAGTTCAAGTACGGGGCATGCTCGGCATTGCGCGCCAGGAGATTGGCTCCCATACCGTCGACCAGCAAGATCACCGTTCTCTTGCTGGGTGGCAGATTCAGTCGATTGGCCTCGCCGGCAACTCCCAGCGAGGCGAGAATTGACGGCGCAAGGGTCGACAGTGTCGGTTGTGAGTACACATCGAGGAGAGGTGCGGGGGCGGGCATCCCATGAGATTAGGCGGTGAACGCCGAAAACTGCATACCTTCTGGGCATGCGTTCAAATTGGGGGCGAAGCCCCCGTGCGCCTTTTTGGTAGTCGGCGCTACCGGAAAGGCGCACAGGGCCGCAGGCCCTCAGCCCACGATGGTCGAAATACGGAACGCCGCCCCTAGTGGATCTGCGACACCCGCCAGGCGTCCGAACGGGGTGTCCTCAGGGGCCGCGATGACGCTGCCACCGAACTCGACGACCTTCGCGACCGCGGCATCGGTGTCGTCGGCGCCGAAGTACACCTGCCAGAAGGACGGCACCTCCGTCGGCAGGAACGAACTGGCATCCATGACGCCGGCAATCGCGGGGCCTCCCAGCTTGGCCTGTGAATAGCGGAACTCGTCCGTGTCACCCATCGACTCGAACTGCCAGCCGAACACATCCGCGTAGAACGGCAGAGTCGCCGTGTAATTCTTCGACATCGTCTCGTGCCATACCGGAGCGCCGGGAACTCCGACCACACCGAATCCCTCATGCTGATCGGGCTGCCAGATTCCGATCACCGCACCGGCCGGATCGCCGACAATCGCCATGCTCCCCTGATCGCCGACCTGCATGGACGGCATCATGATCGTGCCGCCGGCAGCCTCCGCTTTGGCGGCCGAGGCAGCCGCGTCGGAGGACGAGATATAGGTGGTCCAGATGTTGCCGTACGGATTGCCCTCCTGCTGGGGGCCGAGACCGGCAATGGGCTGCCCGTCCTTGCTGAAGATGGCGTATCCGCCGTACTGCGGATCGTCGTTGCCGTCGACCTGCCAGCCGAACACGTTGGTGTAGAAGTTCTTCGCGACCTCGGTGTCCGAACTGGTGAGGTCGATCCAACAGGGAGTTCCGTCGAGCATGAGTTCCTCCTGGGCGTCGTTGTGGTGGTTGACGCTACCGAAAAGACTCACGGGGCGGCAGGTCCTTCAAGGAGTCGGGCACGCACCTCCGCATCAGTTGCACAGTCGATCGCCGTCCACGCCAGTCCCAGCGCGCCGTCCAGGACGGCTTTGTCGCCGGTCTCGGAGCGGCAGTACGCAGTGAACTCGGGCTGGTGATTGCCGGCGCCGTTGCATTCGATCCCGATGATGGGATGGATGGTGGGGATGCGGTGCGAGACATTGCCCATGTCCGTCGACCCGGCCGCCGGACCGTTGTAATCGAAGAACGTGCGACCGAGAGCCTCGAGGTTCTCCTGGTAGAGGACGCTCAACTGCTGATCCCACCGTGACTCCGCGTATGCGGGCGACGGTGACGTCATCGCGATGTCGCAACCCGTCGCGATGGCACCGGCGGTGAAGCACTGCTCCACCTTGGGCTGGGCTGCCTCGACGCCGCCCAGCGTTTCGGCTCGGACGGCGTACGTTCCGTGGGAACTACCGGGAATGACATTGGGTGCGACTCCGGCGTCGCTGACGTAGCCGTGAACTTGAACGTCCTTCGGAAGGTGCTGTCGCAGTAGACCGATGCTCACCTGGGCGACGGTGAACGCGTCGGCCGCGTTGACGGCGCCGACGGCAAACGACGCGTGTGAGGACACTCCGGTGTACTCGACGTCGAGGTGCGAGATGGCAAGCATGTTGGGGGCGCGCAGGTCTCCCGCGCCGGGGTGCACCATCATGGCGCAGTGCAGTGAATCGAAGATGCCTTCCTCGAGCATGACGACCTTTCCGCCGCCGCCCTCTTCGGCGGGAGTTCCGAAGACGGTCACGGTGATTCCCAATTCGTCGGCCAACGGTGCGAGGAGCAATCCCGCGGTCACAGCGGCCGAGGCGATGATGTTGTGCCCGCAGGCATGTCCGATGTCCGGGAGCGCGTCGTACTCGGCAAACAGTCCGATCACGAGTTCGCCGTTGCCGTACGTAGCGGCGAGTGCGGTCGGGAGTCCGGCAACACCGCGCTCGACCGCAAAACCGGCACCCTCGAGCATGTCCGCGACGGCGGCCGACGCGTTGTATTCGGCAAACGCGAGTTCGGGATCTTCATGGATCTGGTGACTCAGTGCCAGTGCGGCATCGGAGATGGTGTCGAGGTGCTTGGCCGCGCGATCTTTTGTCGTCATCGTCTGAGACTGCGTTCGCGCTGGGATCTGCGGACCAAAATGCAGTATTTGTGTACTAATTTATTTCTTCATGCAGGATTCGATAGTTTTGGACGAGATCGATCTGCGAATCGTCCACGCGATGCAGGTACAGCCGCGCGCACCGTGGGCGTTGATCGGCAGCGTTGTCGGGGTTGATCCGGTGACCGCTGCGCGTCGGTGGAGATCTCTCACCGACTCGGGCACTGCCTGGATAGCGGCGTACCCGGCCGCCGACGCGGGATCGGTGTTGGCATTCCTCGACATCCGGTGCGAACCTCGATCACGCAAACGGATCGTCGACGAACTCGTGGCGCACGCGCATGTGATGAGCGTGAACGTTCACTCGGGTGGTTGCGCAGTCATGGCGGAAGCGTTGTTTGTCGGCACCGATGCGCTGGCTCGATACGTACTCGACGATCTGCAACTTCAGGACGGGGTGACCGACGTCGTGGTACATCCTGTCACCAGGGTATTCACCGAGGGAAGCCGTTGGCGGCTGGGCACTCTCGAACCGTCCGGTGTTCGGACGCTGCGTGAATCCGGGGTGGCGCCGCCGCCGCTCGGCCGCCGACATCCGTTGGACCGGGCAACGGTCGCCGTGATCGACGTTCTCGGACGCAGACCGCGCGTGTCGGTGACCGAACTGGCTCATGAACTCGAGATCAGCACCTCGACTGCGCGTCGACGGCTGGGCCGCGCTCTGTCGCAGCACACCCTGTTGCGTTGTGAATTGGCGAGATTCGCGACGGGGCGGCCGATCCGGGTACTGTTCACGGCTCGGATTCCAGTGCTCGATGCGGAGCGTGCGGCGCGAATCCTGCGGGCCCGGACGGAGATTCGTCTTGTTGCCTCCGTCGCCGGCTCGAACAACCTCTTCTTTGCCGGGTGGTTTCGTGCACTGCCTGACCTCGCGGCACTCGAAGCGGACTTGGCTGTCCGGGCGCCGACGCTCGAAGTGGTGGACCGGCGAGTTGTTCTGGACACGCCAAAACTGATGGGGCACTTGCTCGATCGGGACGGCCGATCCATCGGTGTGGTTCCGGTGAGTGTCAGGTCGTGATCAGGCTCGTGTGCGAGAGCCATGCCAGGACATGACGGTTGAACTCGTCGGGTAATTCAAGCTGGGGAGTGTGCCCGGTGTCGCCGAGGATGATCGTGGTCCAGTGCGGATGTGCTGCGGCGGCAGATCGTGCCGCCGCTACCGAGACGAGGCGATCACGCTCGCCGTGCAGCAGGAGGGTGGGAGCACTGATGTCGCGCAATGCTTTTCGATACTTCTGTGGACGGGCCAACACGGTGAGCAGTGATCGTGCGGCTTGCAGGAAGTCTGCATCCTGAGTGGCGAATTCACGCCTGATCTTCGCCAGGGCCGCGCCTGCTGTAGCCACCTCGGAGTCGGCGCGGGTGGGGTCCACGAAGCAGAGGTTGGTCATCTGCGTGGCCAACTGCTCGTCCGTCATCGTCCGTCGGCCAAGGCTCATTGCCCGTTCCCCCACATAGGGCAGCGCGTACACGAGGAATTGGGTAGCGATCACGGGGTCGGGGATCCGAATCGGAAGAGGCAGTGCCGGGTCGACCAATACCAGACCGGCCACCGAATCAGGGCGGGCGGCGGTAGCGAGGGCAGATACCATTCCGCCCATCGAGTTGCCGAACAGAATGACCGGTTTCCCGACAACGTTGTCGATAAACCGGTTCAGGAGTGCGGCATTTGCCTGAATGTGTGTAGTGCGACCGAGAGCCTGGGTGAGGCCGAAGCCAGGCAGATCCACCGCGTAGACACGTGTGTGCTTCGCCAGGGTGGGCGCCACCCGGACCCAGTTCAAATGCGAGCCGCCAAGTCCGTGAACCAGGACGATCGGTGTCGAGCCTTCCGGTCCACCGAAGTCTACCCAGTGCATGTCCCCGTCGAGGTCGGCGATGTTGCTGATTCCGCCCCACGGGGCACTGAGCGCAGCGTCGACGGCTTCCACGGCGGAACGGGGCAAAGTCATCCCTCCAGAATGCCCTGTATTTGTTGATCGTGTGAGCGCCCTGTGCCGTCGATCACGCAGTGTGTTGTAGCGGCGCCGAACGCCACTGGTCTATTGGACTGTGGCAGAAACGGTTTCGCAGTTGTCCGGTTTGCCCGATCTCATTCGGGCACTTGTCGCCGCAGGCGCACGGTCGGGCATACTGGCAGCCATGTGGTGGATGGTCGGGTTAATCATTCTGACTGTTCTGAGCCTGTCGTCCGCTTTGGTGGCATTTGTATTTCACCGATCAACGGCTGAGGACAGGACATTGCTGGGTGATCGTAGTAAAAGCACAGTCGAACGGCCCTGAATCGGTAATCGATCCAGGGCCGCTGACAGTTCTGTCATCCCCAGCGGGACTGTCCACCGTCGAGCGGGATTGTGGCACCGGTCAGGTAACCGGCATCGGGTCCGACGAGGAACGCGACGGCAGTGCCGATGTCGTTTTCGCAGTCACCGATGCGGCGCATCGGAATGCTGGCAACGAAGGCCGCTGCTTCCTCGGGGCGAGCCTCGGCCCACCGCTGCAAACCGGGCGACGACGCGTGTGGCGCGACAGCAAGAACACGGATCCCGTCCACACCCCACTCGCAGGCTGCTGCACGCGTGAGCGCACGCACGGACTCCTTGACGGCCGCGTACCCGCCGTAGCCGCTGGCGTCCCACCGAACGGCCACCGAGCTGACCATGTTGATGATCGCGCCGCCGCCACGGGCCTTCATCGACGGGTAGCACGCCTGCATCGTGCGCAGAGTTGCCACGGGCCCGGACTCGAGTCCGGCAGCCAGCTTCTCGGGCGTCAGATCCAGAATGTTGCCCAAGGGGTTCAGGCTCGCGTTGTTGACGAGGATGTCGACGCCGCCGAACAGTTCGACGGTTCGGTCAACAGCAGCGGTGATGGAGTCTCCGTCGCTGACATCGGCCAGCACCGGCTCGGCGCGGCCACCACGGTCGGCGATTTCCTTGCACGTGTCCACGAGCTTCGATTCGGTGCGACCGACAACTGCAATGGACGCACCTTCCTTGGCCAGGGCAAATGCGACTCCCTGCCCAACGCCTTGGCCGGCGCCTGTGATGAGCGCCACTTTTCCGTCCAATTTGCCCACTGTTGTTCTCCTGCTCGTCATTTAGCGGTCCCCGAATGGTTGCCTCCTCCGCGCAGTATTTCTCCTGGCTTCTTACTGGTCGGGATGTGATCTATATCCCACTCAGTGGAACCGCTTTTAAATTCGGCCGTCTTACAGCTAATGTGAGCGCGGTTACACACCGGGCGCGCGGCACGCGTACACATTCCATGATGAGGAGTTAGACATGGGTTCTTCTGACGAGACCTTGGCGGCACTTGAGGTTGCAAAGCCGATCATTCAGGCACTCGCAGGTGTTGCTACCGGCGCAGCTGCACTGATTGGCCTCAACGCCATCATTTCGGGCATGCTCTGATCCCGTAGTTGTTTCTCCGGCCCGCGAACTGGCAACAGGTCGCGGGCCGGAGGTCTATCTGCCGTTCCAATATCTGTGTCTTGCAGACACATTCATTGGATGCGGGCCTGCGGAACTTCCAGACTTTCGGCAGTGTCCGGCCGGGTGTAGTTCTTCTTCGGCGTGAGGTCGAGGACTGCCTCGCTGCCGCGGTAGTGACGGAACCAGAAGAGCGAGCGGTCCGGTGTGATGCGGGTGTCTTCCCCCGTGGTTTGCCAGTACCAGTGAATGTCGGCCTCGAGAACTTCCGACAGGCGAACGATGTTCTTGCAGCCGTACTCTTGCAGCCCTTGGCATGTGAGGCTTCGCAGTTCGCGTGGTTCTCCGCGGCTGGTCCAGCGTGATTCGTAGACCAGTGCGTCGAGTTGGATGCGGTGGCAGTCCTGTTCCGATGCAGCGTGCAGTAGGTCGTCCCAGTTCAATCCCGGTGCGTGCTGGAGGTATTCGTCGGCGTCGATGAAGGCGCTCCAGGCGACAGTGGTGCGAAATCTCGTGATGTAGTCGACGTATGCCTCGACCTGGCCGTGCACTATCCGGCCTTCCGTATTCCGGGGTTGCCATTCGACGACCGTGACCGGGAGGCCCTGCAGTTCGCGGCGAAATGCTGCTTGAACGTCACTGTCGGACAGTGTTTCGGTGTACGCGCCGTAGGAGTTTCCGCGCTTGTCGACGCTTCCTCCGTGCCACCGGTTCAGGCTGAAGGCGCTGCTGCGCCGCGACGATCCAACGGAGCCGGTGTTGTCGTACAACACGATGTCCCATCCCTGTTCGATGTGGTGCACGCACCAATCGCGGATAAAGGGCAGGTGTTCGCGGGGGAGGAGGACTGCGACAACGGTGCGGGTCTTGCTGCTGGAACTGTGCTCCGTGCTCATGGCAACACGATAATGCGGCGGATGCATCCCATGAGCACCAAGCATTGAACACCAAGCATTGACATAATCATGATTCTGTCTCATAGTCGAGGCATGACGTCATCTGTGTCACACTTGCCACGGTTTGTTCCGTCGACGGGGGAATCCTGGCGATCGCCCTGGGCGATGTACGACGCCTTGCGTGAGTACGACCCCGTTCATCATGTGGTCCCCGAGGCGCCCGGCGATGACTATTGGGTTCTCACGCGCCACGAGGATGTCTACAACGCAGCGCGGGATTATCAGACGTACTCGTCCGCCAAGGGTCTGACCACCGTCTACGGCGAGCTGGAACAGATAGGTATGCAGGACAATCCGCCTTTTGTGATGCAGGATCCGCCGGCTCAGTCGGAGTTCCGCCGCATGGTCTCCAAGGGATTCACGCCCCGCCAGGTGTCTGCCGTCGAGCCGATGGTTCGGGAGTTTGTCGTCGAGCGCATCGAGGCACTGAAAGCTCGCGGCGGCGGTGACATCGTCGTCGAACTTTTCAAGCCACTGCCGTCGATGGTTGTTGCGCACTACCTGGGGGTTCCGGAATCCGATCGCGACCAGTTCGACGGGTGGACGGAGGCGATCGTTGCGGCCAATTCTGCCGGGGGTGCGCTCGCCGCAGCAACAACGGCGCAGGCCGCGACCGGTGAGTTGATGATGTACTTCGCGTCGTTGGTCGAGCGACGCAAGGTGGAACCGGGCGACGACACGATTTCACACCTTCTGGCGGCAGGACTCGGCGAGGAGGGGGACATCAGTGGTTTGCTGTCGATCCTGGGATTTGCGTTCACCATGGTGGCAGGCGGAAACGACACCACAACAGGGATGTTGGGCGGTTCGGTGGCGATGCTGACCGAGCGAGTCGACCAGCGTCAGCTTCTGATCGACGATCCGGAACTGATCACCGACGCGGTCGAGGAACTGTTGCGACTCACGTCGCCGGTGCAGGGTCTTGCTCGAACCGTCACCCGCGATGTGAGCTTGGGTGGCAAGACTATTCCGGCCGGGCGCAAGGTCCTGTTGATGTACGGAGCAGCTAATCGTGACCCGTCGAAGTACGGCCCCGATGCCGGTGAACTCGATGTGCTGCGCAAACCGCAGAAGATCTTGACGTTCAGTCACGGAGCACATCACTGTCTGGGTGCGTCGGCTGCTCGTATGCAAGCACGAGTTGCGTTGGAAGAGTTGCTGGCTCGCATTCCCGACTTCCACGTCGACATCGACGCGATGACCTACGCACCGGGAAACTACGTCCGCCGTCCGCTGACGGCTCCGCTGTCGGTGAACGCGTCGTGAGCAGCGACTGGCTGGGGGACGGCCGGGCCATTGCTGCTGCCGAGAAGATTCTCGACAGCGCGGCATTGTTGTTTGTCGAGAAGGGCGTAGGCGCGGTGGGAATGGCTGAGATAGCCTCTGCTGCAGGTTGTTCCCGGGCCACTCTGTACCGCTATTTCGAGAATCGGCAGGCCCTGCACGTTGCGTTTGTTCACCGTGAGGCTCGCACGCTGGGTGCTGCCATTGCCACGACTGTTGCGCCGATCACCGATCCGCGCGAGCGACTCGAAACGGCGATTCTCTCGGCGGTGGCCGCGGTGCGCAGTACCCCGACCCTGGCGGTGTGGTTTTTGCCGGGCGATGCGAGTCTGGCCGGTGAGCTTGCGAATTCGTCGGAGGTCATCAACGGATTGGGCGCCGCGTTCCTCGGCAGCAGTGCCGACGCGGCTCAGGCGAAGTGGACGGTACGAGTCATTCTCTCGCTCCTCATGGTGCCTGGCGTCGACGCGCGTGACGAGCGGGCTCTGGTGAAGGCGTTTGTTGCCAGTGTCCTGATTCCCACCTAGGAGAGCGGATTCAGTTGCGGCACTGAATTTCTCGCGCGACCCCGTTGCCGGTCAGTGCGGCAGCCAGGATCGCGACCGTCACCGCGGCAAACACGACTGCGGCCGCCGTCGCAGAAGCAGCAGTCCCGACGCCGATCGTGATGGCGATGCCAAGCTGAACAGCAAAGCCGGCCAGCGCAATCCATGTTGCCCGCCGCAGTCCTGGGCGGGCGGCCTGATGGGCCTGCTGCCAAGCTTCGGGGCTCGACATTGTTGCTTTGGTGCGTATTCCCATCACGGAGTTCGGCTCGTCGCCGGGAAACTTCGCGATCAGCGATGCAACGGCCACCAGGGTTATGGTGCCGATCGACAATCCGAGTACAGCGCCGACCAGATCCTGAGATTGCGACATGAAATCGAAGCGCTTACTCGAAACGTGACGGGTCGCCGCCGCCGACGCGGACAACCTCCGGTGCACCGGACGAGAAGTCGACGACAGTTGTCGGTTCTGTGCCACAATCGCCCGAGTCGATAACGGCGTCGAGCTGGTTGTCGAGTTCTTCCTTGATCAGCCAACCATCCGTCATGGGTTCTTCTGCACCGGGCAATATCAGGGTGCTCGAGAGCAGCGGTTCGCCGAGTTCGTGCAAAAGGGCACGCACTACCGGATGGTTCGGGATTCGCACGCCGACGGTTTTCTTCTTCGGATGTGCAAGGCGCCGCGGCACTTCCTTGGTTGCGGGCAGGATGAACGTGTATTGCCCTGGCGTGGCAGCTTTTACAGCGCGAAACGCGGCGTTGTTCACATGCACGAAGTGGCCGAGCTGTGAGAAGTCCGCGCACACCAAGGTGAAATGGTGATCGGAGCGCAGCGCCCTGATGTCGCGAATCCGATCAACGCCACCGTGGTTGTCCATCCGGCTGCCCAAGGCGTAGCAGGAATCTGTCGGGTACGCGATGAGGGCATCGTCCCGAAGCATTGCGACGATCTGGCTGATCGCACGCGGCTGCGGGTCGTGCGGGTGGACATCGAAGTATCTGGCCATGTGTCCAGCCTAGTTCAGGGACGCAGTTGTGCCGGGAACTCTGCCGAAATCGGTGCTGCGAGCACTGCCGTCAACTCCTCGGCGTAGGCAAGCTGTTTGCGCAGGTGGTTGCAGCTGTCCTCGGCGCGCGTATGGCAGGCCGAGATGAATTCGGTTGCCGTGGTCCGCGATAGGGGATCAGCGGCGTCGTCGGCCAGGATCGACAAGGATTCGAGCAGCTGTTTCATCTCGTCCAGGGTGAATCCGAGTGGCTTCATCCGCCGAATCACGAGCAGGCGTTCGACGTCGGATTCGGTGTAGAGCCGGAAACCCCCGCCGCTGCGCTCGGATGGCGTCACCAACCCGACATCGTCGTAGTGGCGAATGGTTTTGATCGACAATTCGGTGCGCTCGGCAACCTGGCCGATCCTCATGGGCTTGTTTTCCATGTCAGTGACCTGCTCCCATCCGGCCGGACAAGTGGACGTGACGTTCCGCGGATGCGGCGTCCAGGCCGACGATCTCGACGTTCTTGCCACGAGCTGCATATTTTGTGGTGATCGCGTCCAGCGTAGCGACGGTGGACGCATCCCAGATATGGGCGCCGGAGAGATCGATGATCACGTTCTGCGGGTCGCCGGCGTAGTCGAACTGGTAGATCAGGTCATTGCTCGACGCGAAGAACAGTTCGCCGCGCACCGCGTAGACCCGCGTGTTCTCGTCGGGATGCGCAATGTCGACCACCTCGGTCAGATGAGCGACGCGACGGGCAAATATCACCATGGCTGTGATGACTCCGACGATGACGCCGTACGCGAGGTTTTCCGTCGCTACCGTGACGGCGACGGTCACGAGCATGACGACGGTCTCGCCAAGGGGCATGCGCCGCAGAGTTTTAGGATTGATGCTGTGCCAATCGAGGGTGCCGACGGACACCATGATCATCACTGCGACCAGAACAGCCATGGGGATCAAGGCCACCACATCGCCGAGGCCGACCACCAGGATCAGCAGGAACACTCCGGCCAGAAAGGTGGAAATCCGGGTTCGCGCTCCTGAGACCTTGACGTTGATCATCGTCTGTCCGATCATTGCGCAACCGCCCATGCCGCCGAAGATTCCGGTGACGATGTTGGCAACTCCCTGCCCCCAGCCCTCGCGAGTCTTGTTCGAGTGAGTGTCGGTGATGTCGTCGACAAGCTTTGCAGTCATCAATGATTCGAGAAGTCCGACCAATGCCATGGCCAGAGCAAACGGCGCGATGATCGAGAGCGTGTGCATCGTCAGTGGGACGTCGGGGAACATCAAAGTCGGCAAGCTCGACGGAAGTTCGCCCTCGTCACCGACATTGGGCACGTCGAACGAGAAGACGGCTGTTACCGCGGTCAGCACGACGATGGCCACCAGCGGCGCCGGGACAGCGGTGGTCAGTTTGGGGAGGAATATCAGAATCAGCATGGCGCACACAAGAAGTGGATAGACCAGCCACGGCACACCGATCAGGTGGGGAATCTGGGTGATGAAGATCAGGATCGCGAGTGCGTTGACAAATCCCACCATCACACTGCGCGGAATGAACCGCATCAGTTTTGCCACCCCGAGCAGACTCAGCACGATTTGCAGGACTCCGGCCAGCAGAACAGTGGCAATGAGGTAGTCGATGCCGTAATCCCGCGTCAGGGGCGCTACAACCAGTGCAACTGCGCCCGTGGCTGCCGAGATCATCGCCGGACGGCCACCGACAATCGCGATGGTGACGGCCATGGTGAACGACGCGAACAGACCCACCCGCGGATCCACACCGGCGATGATCGAGAACGAAATCGCCTCGGGGATAAGTGCCAGGGCAACAACGAGGCCGCCGAGCACTTCGGTTTTGAGGCGCCGGGGCGAGCGCAGCGCAGACCGTACGGTGCCGTCGTCGGCGGTGGTGTCGAGTGTGGTTGCAGCCATCAGGGTTCCGTCCTTACGAGATCGTCAGACCCTACCCTCCCGGGAGGGGAGAGTGTGAATCTGCTCGTCAGGGGCCAGGCTGCCGTGCGAGTATCGAACGATGAGCAAGGGAACCGTCTCGATCTGGAACGGCGAGCAAGGTTGGGGCGTGATCGAATCCGCTGATACGCCCGGCGGCTGCTGGGCCTTCTACTCCCATATCTGGGCCGACGCGTTGCCTGAACTGAAGCCCGGCCATTCGCGGATGATCCGTGGCGGATACAGGGAACTGTTTGTCGGTGAAACCGTCGACTTCACCTGGGAGATCACGCAGCAGGACGGCTACTCCTACCGCGCGATCAGCGTCACGCCGCAGCGGGAGCATCCTCAGTGGACGATCGAGGACACACCTGGCTGAGCGTTACTTCCCGCAGGCGGTTACTTCTCGCAGGCCACGCCGTCGCCGTCGCCGTCGAGGTGGGCACCGTAGCCGGGGTCACCGATACGTACGGGAGCTGCGCCCGCAGCTTTGGCCGCCGCGCAGTTCTTGAACGGCGCGGTCACCGCCGCTGCCGGAGCCGAGGTGACAATCGGCTTGGACGTGACAAGTGGCGGGGATGTGGCGGGCTGCACCGGAGCAGTTCCCGTGCAGTCCTGGAGGATTCCGGCGATGGTGTCGTGTTCGGCCTGGGTCACCCACAATCTGTACGCGGCTTTTACCTCGACCTGCGCAGCGACGTACTGGCAGCGGTATCCCCGGTTGGGCGGCAGCCACGACGAGGCGTCGGAATCGGATTTTTGTTGGTTGGCGGGACCGTCGACGGCTCGCAGGTTGCGTGGGTCGTTGGCGAGGTTGGTGCGCGTCTGCGTGTCGAGTTGTTGAGCGCCCTTCTGCCAGGCGTCGGACAGCGCTACGACGTGGTCGATCTGGACTGCTGACGACGTGTCTTGACCACGGGTGAAGGCAATCGTGGTGTTGGTGTACTGATCCTCGAGCGTTCCGGTCTGCACCGTGCACCGGTTGCCGTCCTTGTACGTGAGGGCAGTCAGGTCGCGGGCCAGGATGTCGTTACGGGTGTCGCAGCCGTTGTGGCCGAACTCGACGTCGACATCGTCGGTCCAGGCTGTGCCGAACAACGCGCGGTCGTATCCGGTTTTGGGGGCGCGTCCCTTGATCGGAATTTGCGCCAACAGTGCGGAAGCGGCGGATACAGCAGCATTGTCGCTCGTGAGCACCGACGAGCTGGTGGTGACACCGGATCCGATACCTGAACCGAGACTGCCGGTTTCGGCGGCTGACGAGCTGGAACACCCTCCGAGGATCAGTGCGGCAACAAAGCCGATCGAAACAGCAGCTGCGCTGCGCCTGCTGATTGCCGTGCGTGACATGTGTCGAGAGCTCATTTCTGTTTAGAGACGAACTACAAGTATGTCATTCGCGACATTTCGGTCTGAAGCGGACGAAGTGGACCGAAACAGACCGAGCGAACGCACCTTTCGTCGCCTTGGATGCGCCGAGAGGTACGTTCGCTCTGAAACAGGGAGTCGGGCGGAGCGCCGAAGCAACACAAAGGCCCGGAAGTCGGTATCGACTTCCGGGCCTGTGGAACGAGTTGCTCAGATCTCGATCTTGGGAGTCTGCTCACCCAGCTTGTGGCGAGCCAGTGCCAGGTTCGCGCGCGTGCGTTCGAGGACGAGGTACACGAAGAGTGTGGACATTCCGGGCGTCTCGATCACGCGGATGAGATGGTACTGGGTGGTCAGGGTGATCAGGATGTCTTCGAGGGTGTCGGTAATTCCCAGGTTACTCATCGTGCGGAGCTTTGCGCGCACAACTTCGGAGTTTCCGGCACCGGCGTATTCGAGGCTGAAGGACGGGTTTCCGGCCATGCCGAGAACCATGCCGCTGTCGGCGTCGACGACGGCTGCACCTGTGGCGCCGTCGATACGCATCAGTTCGCCGAGGACCTTGTCGATGTTGCTCATTGCTTCTCCTTTATGGGGTGCGGGGTAGGGCGCAGGCGAGCGCTGCGACTCGAGTTGATGCTTCGGCGGCGAAGTCATCGGTACATTCTTCGGCGGGGATTGAGGGCGGGTGGGATCCAGCGCGCGAGGGGTTTGTCCTGCTTGTGAGTTTTGCGAAATAGGTCCGTAATGCGCAGATAGAGACACATTTATTGTTTCGTCCTCACCGATACGATCGGCGGTCAGCCACTCGCCGGCGGAACCGGAAAGGGGTGGCGGAACCACTGTCGGTGGGTCGAGCGGGGGCGGCTGAAGTTGCGGATAAACCGGGGACGTCAGTGGCCGTTTGTACGGGATAGGTTGGCCCTCCGAATCGGATACGTTCGAGAACCACACGGCATACCCTGGGTCTTCGCGATCGAGGCTCGCCTCACGATCGTCGTCTTCTTCTCGGGATCCGCGCTTACGAAAGAGTCCCACAAGCCTCTACCCCTTTTGAGACGAATCTCTTCTACGGTACATCCCGCTCGAATCGAGTAGGAGACTGCGGAAACCCGCCCCTAGTTACCTTGCAGCTACGTAAGACTATCACGGTGTCGCGATCGGGGCCGGGGCTCTGCGGCTCGGCTGCCCAGTCAGCTCTGGCATTCTGAAGAGATGAAGAAAACGATTGTCGGGTTCATCGGAGCCTGTTCATTGATAGCGCTGGTGGCCTGCGGTTCCGACGGCGGGACGCCGACCGAAGTGGGGACTCTGACGTCCACTGCGCCGGCGACCGATACAGATGGCGTTACCGCTACCGAGGGCACCGCGGTAGCGGGGCTTCCGCGCACGTACGAGCAAGCCTGCAACGACGTCCTCAAGTTTCTCGACGGATATCAGCAGGCGATCGACGAATCAGGCGACGACATCGGACTGACCCGTGAGTCGCTGGCGAACGACATGCTGACGTCGATCCAGGCTTACCCGGAATGGTCGACTCTGTCCGCCGACGAGCAGGCCGAGGTAACGCGCGGATTCGACGCAGCGGTCGCCGGAAGCTGCTGAAGGCAACCTTCACACGACCGTCAGAACAGTGATTCCTGAATTGCGACGCCCGGAGAGTCGAAGTTGCCCACCGTGACGGTACGTCCGACCAGTGCCGAGATGTCTGCGACAAAGTGAGGGGATTCCGGGTCGGTATCGGTACGGAACAGTGCCACCGGCCCGGTCAGGCCTTCGAGGTATAGAGAGTGCTCACCCGATTCGAAGGAATGGGGATACATCAGCGCCGGGGTGGCGTCGAAAACGATCTGCGAGCAGGCCGGTGGTGTCCAGACCTCGGGCTGTTCGAAAATCTCGATGCCCTCGATCCCGGATCCGATGTAGGACAACTCTTCTCGGTTCGAGACAATGAACTGTTGCAACTCGTTGCGCAACGCAGCGGTGTCGATTCTGTTTGTCAGTGCCTCGAGTTTGCGGGATGTGCGGATCGCCTGGCTCAGGTGAAACTGCCTCGACACGTCAGCTTCGAGAGTTCGAATGTTGTAACCGTCCGTCGAACCGGCGACGTACAGGGCGGCTGCGGCGCCTTGCTCCGCGACGCGCGGGTACTTGCGGAACTGCGACGCCGTCCCCACCTTCATCCGGCCACCGGCGAAGATGTCGATATACAGCCATTGTGGCTGGGTGAGGTAGGTGCGCACATTCGGGTGAATGTGCGCACCGTTCACGTGAGCCTGGTGAACGCTTGTGAATCCTTCGCGATTTCTGCACCGGTCACATTGGCGTCCGCTGGTCACCTTCGCGCCTCGATCGCACGGGAGGTAACCGGGTCCGTCGGCCGTCATGTCGCGCCACCCGAGGCACCGCCGTCCCCGGCGCTCGTCCACAGAAAACCGGAATACCGACGTGTGCGTGAAGAACGTGGTGTCGCCGGTTGTGTCGTCGACGAGGCGGATACGAGGAGCTGCCGGATCCGACCATTCGATACCGCGCACGAGCAAGGTCATGATGGAAGTGCCGGTTCCTTTTTTCGGATGTACGAGGAACCACTGATGTTAGTGCGTCGGATATCAGTGCGTCAGCTGCCGGGCAACCCAGGGTAGTAGGTGCCTGCCGACCAACCGCCGTCTACGGCCAGCTCGGCTCCTGACATGTAACTTGCGTCGTCGCTGGCAGCGAAGGCCGTTACCCGGGCCACCTCGTCGGGGAGCCCGATTCGCCGCAGCGGAACCTGACCGTACGGCTTCTGCAGGTCGTCGCCCGTGCGGCCCATCGGGTTGCCCAGCTGGGTATCGACGCCACCGGGATGTACCGAGCAGACGCGGATGCCCGACGGTCCGAGTTCGAGTGCCTGAGTTTTGGTGAGTCCACGGACCGCCCATTTGCTGGCGGTGTAGGCGCTCAGGCCGTTCACTCCGCGCAAGCCGTCGACGGACGAAATGTTGACGATCACGCCACGCGCGGCTTTCTTCATCACGGGAACAACAGTCTTCGCGCCCAGCATTGCGCCGATGACGTTGACGGAGAACAACTTTTCGACGGCAGCGACGTCGATGTCCTCGACAGCGGCAAAGGCAAGCATGCCCGCATTGTTGATCAGGACGTCCACAGTGCCGAACTGGGAAGTCGTGTCTTCGACGAGGCTCACCCAATCGGATTCGCTGCTGACATCAAGATGGTGGAAGACGCCGCCGATATCGGCAGCGACCGCGGCGCCTTTCTCGTCGAGCACGTCGCCGATGACAACCGTCGCGCCTTCCGCTGCGAGGAGTCGGGCGGTTGCTTCTCCCATTCCCTGAGAACCGCCGGTGACGATCGCTACCTTGCCTACAAATCTGTTCATGCACCGATTCTGTGGCGGTAGCGCCGGGTCCGTATCGGGCAGTCCCGCTGGCCGGAAATGTCCCGATGACGTGCGACTGACCTCGGGCCTGCTTGTGATCGCCTAGGCTCGTGGCATGGCTATTGTCTGGACAGTTCCGCGTGGTATCAGCCCCACCCTGCTCGTAGCACCGTTGATCAAGGAGTTTCTCGCCGAGGGCGAAGGCACCCTCGACTCGAGGCTGAGCGCGGTCGGCATTGTGTGTGCCTCGCTCGAGAAGCAGGTCGGTCGCACGTTCACGTCGATCAGTTCGGCGTCGGCAGCCATCTTCTCGGGCGCCGCAGCATCGTCGAGTGTGCCCGATGCGCTCAGGCTCGCGGTGATGCGGACGCTGTCCACCGAGGTGCTCGTCCGTAAGCCGGCTCCGCAACCGTTCTCCGAGAAGGTCGGAAAGCGCTTGGGAGAGTATGTGTTCGCGTTGCGTGACCCGCGTAACAACCAGGTGTTCCATGTCGGCCACGGCACCGGAAACCAGGTATTCGCTTCGGTTTTCGAGGCACTCGGTGAACTCGACAACCTCGAAGGAGCCTCCGGGGCAGCGGATACACCCGGAGTGACCGCTGCAAAAATCTCACGCATTCGTGAGATCTACGACGCCGGTTCGGCAGTCGAGCACTACGTTCTCATCCGCAGCGTATCCGGTGCGGATGCAAGCGGCACGGCAGACGCCGTGGTCAGCGGCATCGTGGAGACGCTGCGGATCAGTGAGGCGGGTGAGAACCTGACCAACCTTGCGGGTGAGGTCACTGACAAGGATCTGCGGGCAACCCGCGTCGAGGAAATCGCCCTCCGCTATTCCGCAGATCCGGCACCGGAATTGCCGACACCCAGTGTGGTGCTGCATGTTCCGGGTTCTGCTCGCGCCGGCGCCACCGCAGAAGAGATCTACGAACTCGCCCGCCAGGAATGGGCGGCCGGCGCCGCAGTGCGTGCCGAAGCCGGGATTCCTGTACTCGTCTTCGCGGACAGCATCATTCGTGGCGCTTTCCGCGCGCAGTCGTGGGAGGTGTCCACTCGTAACGCCGACGGCAGCATGCTGTGGCGCTTCACCGGCGACGTCGACGAGGAGCTGGCGGCCAAGTACGTCGGCACCGAAATCACACCGCACAACGTCGGACTCAAGAAGTGGCCGGTCAGCGGTTGGGTTACCCGACTGACCACCGCTCGCCCCGGTGCGGCGATGCCGGGTCCGCGTAAGAAGTAAGGTCCGCGTAAGAAGTAAGACGAGGTTGGGCTCCGGAGTTTTCGGAGCCCAACTTCGTCTATTTCAGTAGTCCACTGCCGAGGTAGTCGTTTTCCTCGCATCCGGGCGGAATGAGATAGACGGCCGAACCGATCGGCGTTGTCCACTCGTTGAGTGCGTCGAAGTCACTCAGTCGCTGCTGAACGGGCAGATACTGCGCCGCGATGTCCCGCTGGAACGCCGCGAAGATCAGCCCGGAGTTGGACGTTTCCTCGCCTTCCGGTGGGTCGTCGTAGTTGTAGGCACGACGGAAGAACTGCTCTCCCTCGTGCATTCGATGCGAGCGTGCGATGTGTGATCCCGGCGGAATGACCGGGATACCGAACCTGTCGGTAGCGGTGAAATCAGCCTCGTCGAACTCGTCGGTGCCGGTCAACGGAGCGCCGTTCGACAACGTGCGACCCATCGTGAGTTCACGCGCCGGTCGATCCAGTTCGTCCCACGTATCCATTTCCATGCGAATTCTCCGAAGCACCAACGACGTTCCCCCGGCTAACCACGGCTGATCGGCGCCGTCGCTCCATACGAGGGAGTCGAAATCCGTGGTTCCCGGCGCCGGGTTGACGGTACCGTCGACCTGGCCCATGAGGTTACGCATAGTTGTTCCCTCGGGCGCGGTTCCCCGTGCGCTGCGAAACCCTTTCTGCGTCCACCGAATTGAGGTCAGTGAGCGAGCGTTCTTGGTCAGTACCCGTACCGCATGCGCGACGGTGACGGGATCGTCGCTGCAGATCTGAAGGAGAAGATCCGTTGCGCCCCAGCGATCTTCGAGTCGGTCGATCGGGTAGCTCGGTAGCGGAGCGCACCACGCTGGTGCCCGATCCTGTAACCCCAGAGCGGTGAACAGTCCGGGCCCGTAGCCGACGGTGATCGTCAGCCTCGACGGATCAACCGCCAGTTCCTTCTCGGTATCGGCCAGAGCGGGCATTCCCGCAGTGAGGCGAGCAGCGTCGGCTGTCCACATCTTCATGATTCCGATGACGGCGGCCCGGTCGACTCCTGGTCGCAGATCGAAGCCGACAAAGGTGGCGTGTGCTTGCGGCGGGGTGCTGACGCCTCCCTGATGAACGCCATGGAACGGAACGACGGCTTTACCCGGAGACGGTTCATCGGCCTGCGCCAGAGTCGCCGCACCCCACGTTGTTCCCGCGACCGCAAGCGCGGCGGCGCCACCTCCGAGGAGACGCCGCCGGCTCAGTCGCAGGTTGCTGTTCTCAGCCACCGTGATTGGGGTCGTAGTTCTCCTGGTTACCGGAGAAGTCGCGGATCTGGGCTGTGAAGGTGGAACTGGAACCGTCGTCGTAGATCAGGGTGACGTCGGTTTCGGCGCCGGGGAGGAGCGGGCCGGCGAGTTCCATGAACATCAGATGATCGCCGCCTGGCGCAAGGCTGGCGGAACTGTTCGCGGGAACCCGAAAACCACCGTCCTTGGGGCGCATGGTCATTGTCCCGGCGTCTCCGGTCACAACTTCGTGCAGCTCGACGCGAGCGGACGCCGGACTGGTGGCCGAGACGACGCGTACGTCTTTGTCGCTGGAATTAACGAGCTCGGCAAAGGCCGCGCTCATGCCGCCCGGCGCGGCCTTGACCCATTGATCCTCGATCGTGATGGATTGTGCCGCTTCGGTTTCCTTGCCGGACTCCGATGAACAACCGGTCAGCGTCAGGGCTGCTGCCAACGCGGCGGCGGTGAACAGTGTGGTGCGAACAGACATGTGTATCTCCGTAGTTCGAGTATCAGGTGGTTGCGCGGCGTCGGAGTGCCGCGACAGAAAGGTCGATCAGGAGGAATGCGATCAGGCTGAGGCCGAGCAGCGGAACTAACCAGCCGATCAGGGCGGTGCAGGCGATCAGTGCAACAACGCTGATCGGAGCGAGTTTTCGGATGCCACCGCGTGTGGGTGCTCGGCCTACAGCCCACTCGGATCCTCGGATGGGTCGTCGACGCCACCACATGATGTAGCCGCGAATGACGATGCTCGCCAACGCAACGGCGAGTGCGGCGAGCGCGATCTGATTGGCGAGACCGAAGAGAAGTCCCATGTGCAGCTGGATTCCCCAGGCCGAGAGTTTTGCCGCGATAGGCCAATCCGCGAACCACAGCTCGTCGGTGACCTTCTGTGTTGCTCCGTCGATTGCAATGGTGTTGTTGCTCATAACCCAGGGCTGACGCGTCTGGGCGACGGTGAAAGCGGTGTGTGCATCAGCTGGGATCGACACCTCGACGGGGCCGGTGATGCCGCGATACCTGGCGATGCCGAGGACCGCGTCGACCCGTCCGACGTTCGTGTCCGTCAGAGTGCCGGTGGCGATCGGGGCCATGTCGTGACCGTCGTGTCCGCCGGACGGCTGCGCGGGAGCGCCGCCAAGTGTCTTGACCACCGAAGGGGTGGTCCAACTCAGTGCGGTTCTCATGTTGCTGACGTTCTCACCGGCGTATGTCGACCACGTGAGCCCGGTTGCCGAGAGAAACACCAGTGCTACTGCGATCCAGATGCCGACAACTCCGTGCCAGTTCAGGGTTCGGTTACGCCCGGCGGACGTTCGATCCAGGGTGAGCAGACGGGCGTTGCGAGAGGTTCGGTACCGGCGGAACCACAGGTAGACACCGCCGAGGGCAACCACCCACATCCACGACGCGGCCAGCTCGCTGTACAGGCGTCCCGGTTCGCCGAGATGAAGGTTGCGGTGGAGCTGGGAAATCCAGGTTCGGACCGGCAGCGAGCCGCTACTGCCGTACACGGTCAACTCGCCGACCGGTTGAGCGAGCACCGGGTCGACAAATACCGCGAGTCTCTCGGACTCGCCGAGAGACGGATCGGTGAACAGAACTCGGGTGGTTTCGCCGGCGGCAGGAGACGGGCGGACCGCTGAGACCGTCAAGTCCGGGCGGTACTGCTGAGCGGAGCGGATCTGATCGTTCAGTGATGCGAGCTGTCCGGTGCTGTCGGTTTGTAGGTAGTCGCTGTAGACAAATTTCTCGATGGTGGGTGCCACCGCGTAGAGGCCACCGCTCAACGCCGCGATGAGGATGAACGGTCCGATGAGAATTCCGGCGTAGAAATGCAGGCGCAGGATCAGGGGTCTGGCGCCGCCGGCCTTCTTCTTCGGAGGGGAACTGTCGTTGGAAGCGTGCGGCTGCGCGCGCTCCATTTCGGGTGCGGACATGCGTGTACTCGATCCCGCTGTGCGCCTTTCTTAACCGTCGGCGGTTGGTAAAGGCGCACAGCAATGGGGCGCACGGGATTTCGTGCGCAGAAAGGAAAGGGATAGGGAAAGGGAGTTACACGAATGCCGGCGGGCCGCGCGTGCCCAGACCGGAGGTGAGAAGTTGCCGGAGAACAACTTTGGCGCGGTAGCGAGTGCGGACGGTGAGGGGTGAGTGCTGCGGCGCCCAGGGCCGCAGCAGGACTGCAACGATTGTTGCCACCGTGGACGCCGCAACGACGTAGCCGCGTTCGGCGCCGCGGATCGCCGCCGCGCAGACTCCGACCGCAGCGATATGAGCCGCGAGCATCGGGAGCGACGGAACAACGCCGTGCTGGTGGTCTGAGGCAATGGTCAGTGTTGTGTGGCCGATTGCCTGCCCGGCAGCAAGCATGAGAGCCAAGGCCGCGGTGGGCGAGCGACGAGTATCGATGGAAGCAACGACGGCGCCGACGCTCGCGCAGGCGAGGAGCAACAAGACCACCGCACTTTGCGACGGCGCCATGCCTCCGCCGCCGAGTGCGTGGGCGGCGAGGGATACCGCTCCGGACGTGCCGCCGACAAATCCGCCGCGCAACTGCGCGACATCAGCGAGGCGGGAGGTCATAGGTGCAAAGGATACAGGCACCTACTACCACGGTTAGTAGGTGCGCCGAAGTTGGACATTTGTTCGGTTGAGTGCCCGTCTTCTTTGCCCACACATTGCGGCAGGCGATTTCGGATGCGTTCTGGCGCAATACGTACCGGACAACTGGTATGCCGGTTGATTTGCTGGCGGATCGGGAGTTTTGAGGACCAAAGTCATCGAACTGTGTTGTGTAACAAATCGGCCCGCATTTGCGGTATCACCGACGGGCCGATGCGGCCCGGCAGTGATAGCGTCCCGACATGTGATGTCCGAATTGATTCGACCTTGACCTAGGAAAACGGTGCACAGCGATAACAACGGTTCGAATGGTGGATTCAAACAGAACGGTTCCGGAACAGCCGACACGGATGATCTGCTGAGCGGCTCTGACGATACCTACGCGAATTCGGTTCGAACCGTTACCTTTACGCCGCAGTTCGATCTACCGCAGAGCGACGAGGTTCCGGTCAAACCGCTTCCGAGTCAACGGATGCGGCAAGTGCGACGCGACGAGCCGGCCGATTTCCGAACCTCGACGCCACAAGCGATGACCTCCGTCGACGACCTGGACATCATCAAGCGCGCCAAACGTCCGCCCGAACACGGTTTCGGTGCTCTGCTGTTCAAGCTTTCGGGTGGGCGGATCAACACCGGGCAGTCGGCGGTGGAACTCGAACATCAGGCGCTGGTCCGTCGTGCTAATCGGACGGTGCGCGGCGTGTACAAGATCGCCTTCATCTCGCTCAAGGGTGGGGTTGGGAAGACGACGGCGGCAAAGACCGTCGGCTCCACGTTTGCGTCGATCCGTGGTGATCGGATTGTTGCGATCGACGCCAATCCTGATCTCGGTACCCTCGCCGATCGAGAACATCGCGAGCATCACTTGACGGTTCGTGATCTGTTGGCAGACAGTAATATTCGTACGTACAGTGATGTGCGGTACTACACGTCGCAAGGTGACAGCCGGTTGGAAATCCTTGCCAGCGAAGCGGATCCGGAAACATCGGAGTCGTTCAACGAGCAGGACTACCTCGACACGCTACGCATCCTCGAAGTGCACTACAACATTCTCATCACCGACTGTGGCACCGGCATCATGCATTCGGCGATGTACGGAATCCTCGACGAGGCTGACGCCTTGGTAGTAGTCAGTCCGACGGCTCAGGACGGAGCGCGCAGCGCAGCCGCCACGTTGAGTTGGCTGACCAAACACGGTTACGGCGACCTCGTGAGCCGGTCGGTGGTTGCGATCAACGCAACGCGGCCTGGATCGTCGTCGCTCGATCTGGACCAGCTCGAGGAAGTGTTTTCCCAGCGCGGAGTTCGGGCGGTCTGCACCCTCCCGTACGACGACCATCTCGGGGAGGGCGGGCCCATAGATCTGAAGTTGTTGAACAAACGCACTGCGCGTGCCTATCTCGAGTTGGTCGCCGCTATCGCCGACGGCTTCCCGGATTCGCAGGGGCGCCACGCGTCACGGTGACGGAGTACTTCACGGATGCCTCAATATCGCTCCGTATCCGTCTGCGAGAGTAAGGCGTTCGTCTACCTGAATCAGTTCGGCCCCGGTTCGGATCGCTAGATAGGGGAGTAGTCGATTCGCGGGTGCAAAGTGTGAATTACTGGATACTTCCTTGTCATCGGGATCAGTGAAGAGCAGAGTCTCGACCTTGCCCTGTTCCAGCGCATCGAGCACACGGGCAGTGCCGTCGACCGACAGTTCGGTGTCGCGGCCCTGACCGGCCATGAAGCGCTCGGTTTCGGTGTCCATACGCCTCAACCGCTCGGTATCGATGAGTTCGCGTATCGCCTTGGCTACTTCGGTCGGAGAAGAACCTGCTGCGCGTGATCCGCGTTCGATCTCCACAGTGCGTAGTGACGCCGGAAGATACTGCGCGAATGCTGTGCGCGACTGAACTTCGCCGATGATCAGCACCAATTGCACCTTGTGTTCGCGGGCCAGTTCGGCGGTGCGAGTTGCGGCTTGGGTCAAGTTCTTTCGCACGTTCTCCTGCGCCAGGGATTGAGTGTCGATATAGCGGTCGGGGCCACCCACTCGAGCTTTGTGTACCGGGAACCCGTCTCCGTCCACGGATTCGCCGTAGACATCTCGCCCGCGCGCATCGCGCACACACAGATCCGCGCCGGTGTGATCGACCTTGGCGAGGACAAACGGCTCGGTGTCGTGTCCGTGTGCAACGAGCGGAATCAGGTAGGGCAATGAACCAACCGTCACGACGGTCGACGCCGTGGGTTCGAGCATGATGTCGTCGACCAGAACGGCATCGGGCGTGATCACCAGTGCGCGTCCGGCCCGGCCGGAAATTCCGTGATGATTGTCCTTCACACTGTCGAACTGTTCGATCAATGCATCTGGTGCTCCCTGTTTCGACAATTGATTGTGCATCGAACGCCACTCCAACTCGAAGCGCTCACGTGAGTTTTCACGATTGCGGACGTCCTCGAAGTACACCGAGGCAAACGGTCCTTCGCTCGAACCGACCTTCTTCAGTCGCGCAGCATGCATGGCGACTCCTCTCTGTAGTAGTCGTCGAATCTTGTTGCTCGTCTCTTCGCACGCGTACCCGCTCCAGGTTGATTCGACACGAGAGCTGGGTATCCAATGCGATTGGCCGCAGATTCACACGAGAGATTCCAGTGAAGGGAGCAGGTCATGTCGGCCCGGCGCCGTAACGCAGCGATGGATACCGAGAAACGGTGGTCGGATCCGGAGGAGTTCCGCAGGGCGGCGACCTTCACAGGTGTGGTGATCGGGCTCGCGCTTGCGGTCCTGTGTTCGCTGCTGCTGTTCGACCGGTCGTCAGGGCTCGGCACCCTGGCCTTCGCGCCGGCCGCTGTCTTCCTGATCGGTGGGCTGATTGCCTTTGTCCAGACGTATCGGGTGTGGAAACGGGGTGGAGTGTGGCCCATTTGGCAGGGGGCAGGGTGGGGCCTGATGGTGTTGATGCTGATCAGTTCCGGTTTCGGTGCGGGTGCTTATGGCCCGCCGCAATAAACTCCCCATTGGACTCGCACATTTGTTCGATTCTTGCTAGTGTTGCTCCCCGTGGGGATGGTGCAGTGGGAAGCCTGCATCACCCCCACGCCAGAACCCGGTGCCTGGCGCTGACTGCCTTCAGTGTCAGGCACCGCCTTTGGGTTGGCTGGCTTTGGGCGGGTGCGGCACTCGTCAGGAACTAGGTTGCGGCAGAGTGCAATCCGTAACCTTGGGGTTGACGCCGAAGTAGTTCAGGGGCCCCGCCACTACGGTCACGGCGATGGTGCCCACGCCGGCGCAGTTGGATGGAGAGTTGCTGTAGTAGCCTCGCTGGCCGGCCGCGATGGCACCGACAACAAGCCAGATCAACACGATCAAAGTCACGATCCGTCGCATGGAACCGCTCGATTCCTCAGCTGTGTGGCGCGGGGACTATCGAAATACCCGGTCAGGAGGGGTATGAAACGCAAGTGAGCGGGGTATTCGAAGGTAGAGTGCCGTCACTTCGCGTGTATGTGGCGGGCTTGTCGTCGAAAGAGACTGCCATGATTATTCTCGGAATTATCCTGCTGCTGATCGGATTTCTCTTGAATATTCCGATCTTGTGGACGATCGGTGTTGTCCTCTTGGTGATCGGGCTGATCTTGTTCGTGCTGGGCTCGACGGGGCGCGCGGTCGGTGGCCGACGGCACTGGTACTGAGCTGATTTGATCTGATTTGCGCGACCTGATCGATCTTAGCTGGGATATTCGCCAGATCGAGGACAGGCCCCACACCCTGTGGGAGTGCAGGACCTGCCTCCGATTGGTCTTGCCAACATCTCCATGAGCGTCAACGAGTCCCAGCACGCCGGAGCATGCGTCGAAAACAATACGGCGCATCGGACGTGTTTGCCAACGATTTACGGAGAAAATATTTCTGAGTTCATACTTTGGGATTTTGGTCCCTAAAGTGAGGATTGCACCTTACGGGCGCAAGGTTTATCCCCCGATCGCAGTGGAGACTCTACGGCCGAAGCCGGATTTCGACCGGTCGGACGGGAGCCGGTTCGATGGATCTACTGCTCAAAGGGAAGACCGCGATTGTCACCGGTGCCGGCAAGGGCATCGGTCTCGCGATCACCCAGGCATTGGTCGAAGAAGGAGCCCATGTGATCGCGGGTTCACGAACTCGCACGGCAGAAATCGAGAAACTCGAGACCGGCGACGGTGTCACGTTCCTTGCCGTCGACTTGGCGAGTGCGGACGGTCCGCCGGCATTGGCTGCCGCAGCCGCAGAGCGCGGCAGTATCGACATCCTGATCAACAACGTGGGCGCCGTGACGCCGCGGACAGAGGGATTTCTCAGCGTCACGGACGGCGACTGGGATGCGTCGCTGCGCGTGACGTTCATGTCCGCGGTGAGGATGATCCGGGCTGCCCTGCCGTCGATGACGGTCGGCGGTGGGAGCATCGTGACGGTCAGTTCGGTGAATGCGTTCCTTCCGGACCCAGCGGTGATCGACTACAGCGCGGCAAAAGCCGCTTTGAGTAACCTGTGCAAATCGTTGTCGAAAGAGTTGGCTCCACAAGGTATTCGGGTGAACACCGTGAGCCCAGGACCTGTGCGGACGGCGTTGTGGCTCGGGTCGGGCGGGGTAGCGTCGACGCTCGCCGGGGTCTCCGGACTCAGCGCCCAAGACATTGTGGACAGTGCAGCCGCAGGCTCGGAGACGGGCAGATTCACGTACCCGGAGGAAGTCGCGGACCTGGTGGTGTTTCTTGCCGGAGGCCGCGCCGCAAACATCACAGGCGCGGATTTTGTCATAGACGGCGGCTTGATCAAGACGCTCTGAGTCGGCGCTACTTCGTGGCCGTCAGATAGCCTGAGCGTTTCGACAAATCGGCAAGTTCCGGTGGAAGTTCCGGGATCGGTTGGCCGTACTCGTTTGCCAGTTCAAGGGTGTCGCGGCACTGAACCGACCAACCGCGGTCGGTCAACCACTGTTTGGGGTCGGCGCGCTGGTCGTCGTAGAACAATGCGGACAAGTCCAAGCCGCCGAATGGGTCTTTCTTGAAGTACTTTGCTCTGATGTCGGCGAATCGTTTGCCGTCCATTCCGGATGGGAAGTAGTTCAAGGCAAGTCGACTTCCTGGCGAGGAGAGTTCGTCGATTCTTTCGAACAGTGCGTCATGTGCGCTGCCGGGAAGATAGGCCAAAAGTCCCTCTGCCGACCATGCCGATGGCTTGGCGCGATCGAATCCTGACGCTTCGAGAGCGGCGGGCCAGTTTTCTCGCAGATCGACAGCCACCGTGTGACGGTCCGCTTTCGGTTCCGCTCTGTGTTCGGTGAGCACCTGATCTTTGAATTCCAGTACCCGCGGCTGATCGACTTCGAAAACCGCAGTGCCGGTGGGCCAGTTCAGTCGATAGGCCCGTGCATCCAATCCTGCTGCCAGGATGACTGATTGGGCGACTCCTGATCTGGCGGCGTCGAGAAAGAACTCGTCGAAGAATTTACTTCTGATGCCCATGCCAATGCCCATGAATCCGGACAGTGGGAGGTCTTCCAGCGATGACGGGTTGTCCAGTAGCGCGGTGAAGTGTGGTTCGCCCGCGGCCGCGACAAACCACGGCGCGTAGGAATCTTCGATCAGGGCGTGGGGGCGACGTGATTCTATGGCGCGAAATGCGGCCACTCCCAGCGCAGTCAGGCCGACACTGCTGACAATGTCCCAGGTATCGCCGTCGCTGCGCACGTTTTTGATCCTACGCTCGTGGTGGTTCCCAATTCGAGTGTCGGTATTTCTGTTGCAGTTCAAGGGGTTCGGTCTGCTTTAAGATTGCCAGGTGATTGGCAGACTCAGTGGAGGCGGCCGTCAGGGTTCGCGCTTTGACTAGGGAGTGTGGTCCGGGCGCAGTAGACGTAGGCCTAGCGCACAACAATCAGCAAGGAAGGCGATGACGAAGTTGCAACGCCCTGATGCACTCGATGGTCTGGAGGTTGCCGCACGACACGGTGGCGCCGCGTCGAAGGCGAGGCTGTATTGCGCTGTCCGGCCGTTGGCGGTGCGACGTGCTCGCGTCGAACTCGAGCCTCACGCAGCAGAATTAGTAGCCGACGCCGTGTGCCGTTCCGTCGTGAATTCGGTGCCGGGCCGGGCAGCGTCAGATGGTTCGCTCGTGCGTCTGGTGTACTCGACAACTCGTCGATTGATCGACCGAACGGACTCGAAATCCAGGATAGGACTGCCCGCCGATATCGAGGCTCTTCCTGAGCGGCTGCGAGAGGTGTTGATTTTGAGGTTGATCGTTGGCCTCGATGTCGACGACACCGCAGTTGTGCTCGGGCGAACACGCGCTCAGGTTCTGGTGGAACAACATCGGGCGTTGGCGATGCTGAGCGCCGTTGCCGCGGCCGCAGCGAGTTGAGTTGGATCAGCGAGCGGCGAGCATTCGACGCAGATCCTTACGGCTGGTTTTGCCGACGCCGGTCTCCGGGAATTCTTCGAGTACCTGCACCCGGTCTGGGATCTTCCAACTCGCCAGACCGCGCTCGCGAACAAAGGCTCGTATCTGGGCTGTTTTCGGCGGACTCGACGGGTCGGCGGCAAGGAGGAAGGCACACGTGCGTTCGCCGAGGTATTCGTCGGGAATGGCAACAACGATCGCGTCGCGTACCGAGGGGTGCGCCAGGAGGTGTTCTTCGAGTTCTTCGGCAGATACCTTCTCGCCGCCGCGGTTGATTCGGTCGACTGCGCGCCCGCAGACGGTGATGTTGCCGGCCGAATCAACTCGAACCACGTCGCCGGTGCGGTACCACCCGTCGGCGGTGAAGGAACGGGCATTGGCTGCGGGATTGTCGAAGTAGCCGCGAATTGTGTACGGGCCCTTGGTGAGCAGCTGACCTTCGGTGCCCGCGGGTACGTCGTTGTCGTTGTCGTCGACCACCCGGATCTGGTCGAAGGGGGACATGGGGCGGCCCTGCGTGGTGAGGACTACGTCGAGAGGATCTTCGTCGCGGGTGTAACACACCAGACCCTCGGCCATCCCGAACACTTGCTGGAGTCGTGCGCCCAACGCGGGGCCGATGCGGGCCGCCAACTCGTCGGGGCAGCGAGCGCCGCCGACCAGTACAGCTGTCAGAGTCGAGAGGTCGTGTGAGTGGCCACGTTCGGCTGTTTCGGTCCACAACCGGGCGAGCGGCGGAACGAGTCCCGTCATGGTCACTCCGGCGCGCTCGATCATCGCGAAGGCCGTGGTGGGACTTGGGGACGGGGTCAACGCCACAGTTCCACCGGCGGCGAGAGCTCCCAGGATTCCCGGCGAGCTCATCGGGAAGTTATGGGCTACCGGCAATGTCGCCAGATAGACCGTCGATGTTGTGACACCACAGATTTCATTGCTGCGCAGCACGCTGTAGAGGTAGTCGTCGTGGGTGCGGGGGATCAGTTTGGGGATGCCGGTGCTGCCGCCGGACAGCTGCAGAAACGCCACGGATCCCGGGTCTGCGGCGGCAAATTCGCGCGGTACGGCGCTCACCGCGTCGAAGTTCACGGTGCCGGCCGGTGCGTCCGATCCGGGATCTGGCAGGCACACAACGGTATTCAAGCTCGGGGTCGATGAAGCGACCTCGAGTGCCAGAGCGCCGTGGTCGAACCCGTCGATGTGGTGCGAGGTGATGACGGCGACGGCGCGTGAGGCGGCGGCCAGTGCAGTCAATTCCGAGGAACGATGCGCGGGGAGGCAGAACACGGGTACTGCGCCGATCCGGAAAAGCGCGAAGACCACGGCGACGAACTCGGCCTGGTTGGGCAGTTGGACCATCACCGGATGCTGGGCGGTGATGCCGAGATCGGCGAGTCCGGCAGCGAGGGCGTCCACGCGGGCGTCGAGCTCGGCGTACGTCCATGTCTGCTCGGCGTCGACGACTGCGACGGAGTGGGCATGGGCGGCCACGCTCTCGCGCAGAATCTGGTCGAAAGTCTTTCCGGCCCAGATTCCTTCACTGCGGTATCGGGCGGCGTCGTCTGCAGGCCACGGGGTGAAGGAGAGCTGAGGTGGTGACACTTCGGAAAGCATGTCTTCCTTCACTGGTGGTGGCCCGTCGGCGTGAACAATTTCGATAAGGATAGCCTAGGCTCATGGACGTGAAGGGTGTGACTGGGCGATCTGTCGTGATTACCGGTGCCGGCGGCGGTATCGGCGCGGCAACGGCGGCACTGTTCGAAGAGGCCGGAGCCACGGTCGCTCGGTGGGACCTTGCAGCTCCGACGGTACCCGTTGGCGGAATCGCGCTCGCGGTCGACGTGACGGATCGTCAGTCCGTCGAGCAGGCGTTTGCCGCGACAACCGATGCAATCGGAACGGTGTCGGTGCTGGTCCACACTGCGGGCGTGTTGCGGGCGGGTTCTGCGCTGACCGAGGACAACAACGACTGGGATGCGTGCATGGCCGTCAACGCGACGGGAACCATGAACGTCGCCCGCGAAGCGGCTCGCCGCTTTGTCGCTGCCGGTGCCGGCGTGATCACGGCAGTGGGGTCGAACGCGGCATCGACACCGCGCACGAACATGGCTGCCTACGGTGCGTCGAAGGCTGCGGCAACCGCCTACATGCGGAGCCTGGGTCTCGAGATCGCTCCGCACGGAATCCGCTGCAACATCATTTCTCCGGGATCGACGGACACTCCCATGCTTCGCGGAATGTGGGACGGTACAGACCAATCCGCCGGGGTGATCGCCGGTGACGCCGACGCCTATCGCCTCGGGATTCCGCTCGGCCGACTCGCGCAACCGGGTGACATCGCCGCCACGGCGTTGTTCCTCAGCTCGGACGCGGCCAGGCACATCACGATGCACGACCTCCGCGTCGACGGCGGCGCCACGCTCGACATGTGAAGTCCTCATACACAACCGATCGAACCAAATAGGAGCGCCCGATGGCCATCCCCCCCATTGCCGGCTACGTTCTGCCCCGCCGTGACGAGGTAACCGCGGACCGCGTCGACTGGCAACTCGACCCGTCGCGCTGCGCGCTCTTGATCCACGACATGCAGCGTTACTTCATCGACGCCTACAACGCCGGTGAGGAGCCCATCTCCACCGCGACCGCAAACATGGTGGCGATTCGTGACGCGTGTGTTCGGGCCGGGATTCCGGTTGTCTACACGATGCAGCCGGGTGATCAGCATCCGTCCAGGCGAGGCATCCTGGCCGATTTCTGGGGCGAAGGTATGACAACCGGCCGCGATACGGAGGTGATCGACGCGCTCACGCCCGGAGAGTCCGACATCGAGGTGACGAAGTGGCGATACTCGGCATTCCAGCGCACGGATTTGCGTCAGCTCCTCGCCCGTGTCGGCCGCGATCAGTTGATCGTGACCGGCGTGTACGCGCACATGGGCTGCATGCTCAGCGCGGCCGAGGCATTCATGAGTGACGTCGAGCCGTTCATGGTCTCGGATGCCACAGCAGACTTCTCGCGCGACGAGCATCTGATGGGATTGGAATACGTCGCGAAGCGTTGTGGCCGGGTGTTCACCGCGGCCGACGTACTGGGCGCGATCAGCGTGGACGAATCCGTCGCAGAGCTCAGTGGAGTGTAAGACCGTGAACCGCATCATGCTCTCCGGGAAGATTCACCGTGCCACCGTCACTCAGGCGGACCTGCACTACGTCGGATCCGTGACCATCGACCAGGACCTGATGGAAGCTGCCGATCTGCTCGAAGGTGAGCAGGTGCACATCGTCGACATCGACAACGGTGCACGGCTCGAGACCTACGCCATCACCGGCGAACGAGGTTCCGGGGTGATCGGCATCAACGGCGCTGCGGCACATCTGATCTCGCCCGGGCACTTGGTGATCATCATGTCGTACCGCCACATCGACGACCGTGAGGCGAAGTCGCTGGTACCGCGGGTCGTCCATGTCGATACGAAGAACATGATTGTGGAACTGGGCTCGGACCCGGCGCAGCCGGTGCCCGGAGCCCGGGACCAGCTCGCCTCACGCTGACCCCGGTAGCGGGTCAGGCGTGCTCGCGCCTGCGGTTTTCGAGCGACTCCACAGCTTTGTCGCGCAGCGTCCGAACTCGGGCGAGGGGACCGTCGCCGACCTGCACCCGCCAGTAGCCCGATGCGTCGAGGAGATCCTTCGTCACGCCGAGTTGTTTTGCCGTCGCGCGCAATTCGCGCACGATGGATGCTTCACCCGCGATCCACATCCAGCCGGCGCCCGTGCTCGGACCGAGAGTGCGGGCAGCATCCGCCAACAGGCGGGCGTCCGAGATGCCGTCGCGGCGGTGCACCCACGTGACGCCGGGGAGTTCGCGCTGTTCCTCGGCGGGACCGTCGACGAGCACGGCAACGTACAGCGGCACCGAACCGTCGTGTTCCTCGACGTAACGTGCGATCGCCGGTAGCGCAGTCTCGTCACCGGCAAGCAGCCACCAGTCGGCGCCGATGGGCGGAATGGTCGACACCTTCGGGCCGGCCAGGTGCAGGGTGTCGCCGGGCTTCGCGTTGCGCGCCCAGTTACCGGCAATTCCGTGGCCGTGCAGTACGAAGTCGAGATCCAGTTCGCCGGCCTCGGCGTCGAAGCGGCGCACCGTGTAGGAGCGGGCAACCGGTGCCGGGCGCTTCGGCCAGTGCAGATGACCGTCATGCTGCTCGGGCAGCACCGGAGCTGCGGATCCCTCTTCGGGGAGGAAGATCTTCACGTAGTCGTCGGCACCCTCGGTGCGGAACTCGGCGACGGAGAATTCACCGGACTGGAAGGTTCCCAGTTGCTCGCCTCCGACCGTGATTCGGCGCATGCGCGGTGTGACCTCGACAGTTCGGAGGACCGTCAGCTCTCGCAGAACGATCGGCAGGTCGAGCCGTCGGGACGGGGTGGTAACCGGCATGAGCGAATTCCTCTCGCGAATGGACCTATCTATACCCAGGGTGTCAGACGGCGCCAACTCGCTCTCCAGTAGGGTAGGTAACCCTAACCCTTGGTGCGTTCGAGAGAGCGATCAGGGCTTGCAGGACTGCGAGGAGATCCAGTGGTGTCGAGGAAGCGTCTGGCGTTGACGGCTGCGCAGGCAGGGATGTGGTTCGCGCAACAACTCGACCCGCAGAACCCCACTTTTGTCACCGGTCAATGCATCGAGATCGTCGGCCCGCTCGACCCGTCCGTCCTCGCGCGCGCTGTGGATCGTGTGGTCGCGGAAACCCCGTCGCTCATGGCGAGGTTCGCCGTGGACTCCGGCGAGGTGTATCAGGAACTCGGCGCCTGGGAGTACCCCGGGACGGATGTTGTCGCACGTGAGAGCTTTGAGGTCGCGCTCACGGAGATGCGTGAACAGCTCCGGATGCCCCTCGATCCGAGCGCCGGTCCGGGATGCGTGGTCACTATTTTCACGCTAGGACCGTCGCACCACGCGTTGTTCTTCCGCGTCCACCACACGTTGATCGACGTCTACGGGTACAGCTTGCTCGGCCGCAGGATCGCCGCCGTTCACAATGCCGTGGCGCAGGGCAAGGAACCGCCGACCAGTCGCTTCGACCCACTCGAGTTGATCCTCGACCAGGACGCCGCTCGCGCCGATTCCGACGCTCAGAGCCTCGATCGGGAATTCTGGTCTTCCGAACTGCTCGGAGCCAAGGAATCGGTAAGCCTGTCCCGGATCGGGGGCCCGCCCGCGTCGTCGGTCGCACAGACGCTTCTGTCCCACACCACACTGATCTCCGCGGCATCGGCAGAGCGCATCACTGCGGCCGGACGCGTTGTCGAGGGCAGTTGGGCCGACGTCGTCACGGCCGCAGTGGCGGCGTACCTGGCACGCTCGAATGGCAGCCTCGACGTGACGCTCGGATTCCCGTCGATGAATCGTATGGGCACCGTTGCCGCCAAAGTTCTGACCACCGCGGTCAACGTCCTGCCGCTGCGCGTTGCGGTCGACCCGAATTCGAGTCTCATCGACCTCGCTGCGGGTGTCCGCGCTGCGGTCAAGCGCACGGCCCCGCACGCCGCGTATCGCTCCGAGGCAATCCACCGGGACCTGCGACTGCCCGCGAGCAGCGCCGGCCCCGTCGGCCCGACGGTCAACATCAAGCCGTTCGGCGACACCCTGCGTTTCGACGGGGCCGGCGCGACAGTCCACTCATTGGCCCGTGGTCCTGTCCATGACATCGCCTTCATCGTGCGTCGTCTCGACGAGAGCGGCGAGCTCGAAATCCAGATCGACGCCGACGCTGACCGCTACACGGGTGCGGAGCTCGCGCGCCATGCTTCGGCTCTCACCAGATTGCTCGAATCCGTCACCGCCGAGGGGACTGGCGCCGCGATTGCTCAGGTGTCGCTCCTCGAACCGGAAGCCCTGAAGGTCCTCGCCGAATGGGGTGGGAGGGCAGCGGCTTTCGATGACTATTGCCCTGACGTCCTGGACCTGTTCGATGCCCAGGTAGACGAGCGCGGTGACGATCTTGCTCTGGTTGCCGGCGCTGAACGGCTGAGCTATGCCGAATTGGCTGCGCGCGTTGATGCTTTGGCAGCCGAACTGTCCTCTCGCGGCGCCGGCCCGGAGTCGCTGGTCGCGCTGGCTCTGCCACGATCCGCGTCGGCCGTGGTTGCGCTCCTCGCGGTGCTGCGCTGCGGCGGTGCGTACATTCCGCTCGACCCGCAGTTCCCCTCGTCGCGACTCGAATACATGCTTGACGACGCTCGGCCGGCGATCCTGCTGACCACCGCGGGCTTCACCGATCGGATTTCGGTCCCACAAGGTACTGCCGTCGGAACAATCGCCGGTGGCGAGATCAGTTGGTCGGCAGCAGCATCCAGCGCGGCGAGCGGGGCGCGTGTCGCGCCGGCCAACACCGCCTACGTCATCTACACCTCCGGTTCCACGGGAAACCCCAAGGGAGTGATGCTGGACCGCCGCGCCCTGGCACGGTTTGTCCGCTCGGCCACGGATCTCACGAGTATCGGCGCGCACACGCGGTTGCTCGCCCTGACTACTCTGTCCTTCGACATTGCGGTCCTCGAACTGTTTGTCCCGCTCACCGCGGGCGGAGCGGTGATCCTTGCCGATGAGGATCAGGCGAAGGAACCGGCCGCCATTGCGGCACTGGTGAGTTCGGAGTCCGTCACGGCGGTGCAGGCCACTCCCTCGCTGTGGGGGACGGTGCTCGAACACGGCGTAACCGATCTGGCTGGAGTCGACGTCCTGGTGGGCGGTGAAGCCTTGCCCACCCGGACGGCGCAGCAGTTGAGTGAGCTGGCCCGTTCGGTGCAGAACATGTACGGACCCACCGAGGCCACGGTGTGGTGCACCAGCACCCCGGTTTTGCCGAACATCGAATGGACAGGCTCGATCGGCCGACCGTTCGCGGGCACTGCCGCAGTGGTCCTGGATCGCTACCTGCAACCGGTCAACGTGGGCGCGATCGGCGAACTGTACGTTGCGGGAACACAACTCGCGCGCGGCTACCGCGGTCGACCTGACCTGACGGCAACCCGATTTGTGGCCGACCCGTTCGGACGCGGCCGGATGTACCGAACCGGCGACCTGGTGCGGTGGACCGAATCCGGTCAGCTCGAATACCTCGGCCGCGGCGACGATCAGGTGAAGGTGCGTGGGCACCGTATCGAACTCGGCGAGATCGAGACTGTGGCAGGGGAGTTCGACACAGTCGGTGCCTGCGTCGCGGTCGCTCGAAGCGACGGCAGTGGCACCGTTCATCTGGTCGGCTACGTCACGGCCGTGGAGGGCGCTCACGTCGATGTTCCGGCACTGCGAGCATTCATAGCGGATCGTCTACCCGCGTACATGGTGCCGTCGGCGATTGTCGTCATGGACGAGTTCCCGCTTACCCCCAACCTCAAGATCGACCGGAAGGCATTGCCGGCGCCGGACTTCGGGGATGCGGACACGGGGCGTTCAGCCGAGACGGCTGCGGAGATCGCACTGTCCGGCATGTTTGCCGACCTGCTGGGACTCACCGTGGTGGGCGTCGATGCGGACTTCTTCACACTCGGCGGCACGTCGCTCTCCGCGACGAGACTCGTGGCCCGTCTCAAATCCGCCCTCGGAGTGGAACTGTCGCTGCGTGACGTCTTCGATACACCGACGGTGGCCGGACTGGCGCTACGGGTGGAATCCGCTGCGCCGGCTCGTCCTGCCATTGTGGCGCACGAGCGGACCGACATTGTGCCGCTGTCGTCGGCGCAGCAGTCGTTGTGGTTCGTTCACCAAACACAGGGCCCCTCCGCTACCTACAACATTCCGTTTGCGCTGCACCTGAACGGCGCAGTGGACGCGACAGCGCTGAAAAATGCGGTTGCGGCAGTTGTCGCCCGGCATCGGGTGCTGCGCACGGTTGTCGTCGACATCGACGGTGTGGGGTTCGGTCGGGTACTCGATGCGGAGCCGGAGTTCACCGACAGTGAGGTCTCCGAGGCGGACGTGCAGTCCGCGCTGCTGACCGCGGCCTGTGTGCCGTTCGATCTCGAACACGACATTCCGGTACGGGCTCACCTGGTGCGGTCCGGCACCGACACCGCAGTCCTGCTGTTGGTCATTCACCACATCGCGGGTGACGAGTGGTCGGCCGGACCGATGCTCACCGATCTTGCAGCGGTCTACAACGGGGAGCAGCTGCCGGCCGAGCAGCCTCGAATTCAATACTCGGACTTCGCGATCTGGCAGCGCGAGTGCGCAGAAGATCCTGACCTGAGCGCGTCCACCGACCGGCAGCTCGCGTACTGGCGAGACCTGTTCTCCGGTGCCCCCGAGGAATTGCAGCTGCCGTACGACCGTGCTCGCCCAGCAGTTCCGACGTGGTGCGGCGGCGAGGTCTGGACCCACACCGGCGCAGGCGTGGTGCACGGACTGCGATCGGTGACCGAGAAGTCGGGCTCCACGATGTTCATGCTGGCGCAAGCGGCGGTCGCAGTTCTGCTGTCGAAACTCGGTGCCGGTGAGGACATCACGCTCGGTGCCCCGATTGCAGGCCGGGTGGACGGCAGCCTCGAAGATACCGTCGGATTTTTTGTCACTACGGTGGCGCAGCGGGTCGATCTGACCGGGCGCCCCTCGCTGGCCGAGGTGCTCTCACGCGTGCGACGCGGCGCCCTGGACGGGTTTGCGCACCAGGACGTCGCGTTCGAGCAGGTAGTCGACGCGGTGGGCGTGACACGATCTCTCGCCCGGCATCCCTTGTTCCAGACGATGGTTCAGCATCGCACACCGCACTCCGTACCCAGCTTCACCGGACTGGCGGTCAGCCCGTCGTACGTTTCCACGGGCACCGCGAAGTTCGACCTGACCTTCGAGTTCGTGGAACTTGCCGACGGACTCGACGTGCGGATCGAGTACGCGGAGGATCTTTTCGATCGGGTGACGGCAGAGACCATCGCGGTTCGCTTGCGCACGGTCCTCGAGCATTTTGCCACGGATACGGGCGCCGGCCTGCAGAGCGTGGACGTGTTGTTGCCGGCCGAACGAAATGCCCAGTCGGTCGAAGGTCACACAACCCGTCTGTTGCCCGAACTGCTGGACGACGCTGAACATGAGTTCGCCGATCGCGTGGCCTTGATCTGTGGACCGGACGAGTACACGTACCGGGAGCTGGCTGATCGCTCGAACAGGTTGGCGCGGTTACTGATCCAGCGTGGTATCGGCACCGACGTGGTGGTGGGCATCGCCGTCGGGCGGAGCATCGAGTGTGTAGTTGCGCTCCGCGCCGTGATTGCTGCGGGCGCGGCGTACCTGCCGATCGATCCGTCGTATCCGCGTGCGCGCATCGAGTACATGCTCGCCGACGCCGATCCGGCGCTCGTGATCGTCGACGCCGATACCGCGCAGTGGATTCGGCCGGACTCGGAGGATGCGACCATCGCAGAACTCGAGGCTGCCGCTGCCGGCCTTCGCGGCGACCGGGTCGGCAGAGTCGTGTCGCCCGCCGCCGCGGCGTACGTCGTCTACACCTCCGGCTCCACCGGTCAGCCCAAGGGTGTGATGGGAACTGCAGGCGCACTGGCTAATCGTCTGGTCTGGCAGCGTGATCTCGTGCGCGCCGACGGGTGGGCGGACGTTCGGTTGGCAAAGAGTTCGATGAGCTTCATCGACGGCTCCACCGAACTGCTGGCGGGGCTCCTGGCCGGTGCCCGCTTGGTTCTCGCAGATGACGCGGAGTCTCGTGATGCCGGCGCACTCGCAGATCTCATCGACCGGCACGGCGTGCGTCAGCTCACCGCGGTGCCGAGCCTGGCTGCGGCGCTGGCACAGTTCCGAGAAGAATCGGCACACCGGGTCTCGAGTTGGTTCCTCAGTGGTGAACCGCTCACTCGCGCGGTGATCGACTTGTTCGACGAGAAGAACACGCGGGTGATCAACTCGTACGGATCCTCGGAGGTTGCCGGTGATGTGACCTTCTGGACGGCAACATCTTCCGCCAACCGAGTGCTGATCGGCGCTCCCGTTCCCGGAGTGGGTGCGCGGATACTCGACGCATACCTGCGCCCGGTGCCGGACGGGGTGACGGGTGAACTGTATGTCGAGGGCATCCAGGTGGCCCGCGGTTACCTCGGCCGACCGGAGTTGACCGCAACTCGGTTTGTCGCGGATCCGATGGGCAGCGGTGGACGGTTGTTCCGCACCGGAGATCTGGTGCGTCGCACTCGGTCCGGCGAACTCGACTTCGTTTCTCGCGCCGACGCTCAGATGAGTCTGCACGGATTCCGGATCGAACCCGGCGAGGTGGAGGCGGCGTTGGCTTCCCATCCATCCGTCGAACGAGCACTGGTTGTGGTGCGCGCGAGCGCGGCTGGGTCGGATCAGCTTGTCGGGTACGCGGTTCGGGCACCAGGCGCCGCCGTACCGGACGATTCCCAGTTGCGGGCGCATCTTCGGGACCTGCTGCCCGACTATATGATTCCCGCGGTATTCGTCGTTCTCGACGGTCTTCCCGTGCTACCCAACGGCAAGGTAGACCGCGACGCGCTCCCCGCGCCGGTACGCAGCGAGGGACGGCGCGAGGCGGCAACCGAACTGGAGCGGATCTACTGCGAGCTACTCGCCGAACTCCTCGGCATCACTTCCGTCGGTCCCGACGAGGACTTTTTTGCTCTGGGCGGCAACTCGTTGCTCGCCACCCGGTTGGCGTCGGCGATCCGCGCCCGCACCGGTCACGACGTGACGATCCGCGAGGTGTTCGACCTCCGTACCCCTGCCGAACTGGCTCGGGCAGCACAGATCGGGAAGGTCAGGCGGCCTGAACTGGTTCGCCGGGATCACGCCGCAGCCGTGCCGATGTCTGCCGCGCAGGGACGCCTGTGGTTCCTGTTCCAGCTCGAGGGCCCCAGCTCCACCTACAACATCCCGTACACCATGCACCTGCGGGGTTCAGTGGATCTGGATGCGTTGCGGGGTGCGCTGGCGCACGTTCTGAGCGAACACGAAACACTGCGCACGGTATTCACCGCCGAGTCCGGTGACGGCGTGGCTGGGCACATCGGGTACCAGGTGGTTCGTCCGATCAGCGAGTGCGAACTGCCGTTGGGCGTTCTCGACGTGCTTCCAGCCGAACTGGAGTCGACACTCGCGCGGGAAGCCGCCTACACCTTCGACATCGCGCACGAACTGCCCGTGCGCGCTGTTCTGTTGCGCACCGGCACCGACGACGCGCACCTGATGGTGCTGGTGCATCACATCGCGGCCGACGAATGGTCTGCGCGTCCATTGGTGTCCGATCTGACCCGGGCGTACTCACACCTCGTGTCCCGCACAGCGGCGATGCCCGAACCACTGCCGGTGCAGTACCGCGACTTCAGCGCGTGGCAACCCGAAGTCCTCGGCGAGGCAAGCGATCCCGAATCCGTGCTGGCCGGTCAGCTCGAGTATTGGACGGGTGCGCTTGCCGGGCAACCCGAAGAGCTTGCGCTACCCCGTGATCGGGCGCGCCCCGCGGTGTCGACGTACCGGGGATCAGCGGTTGCGTTCGAACTCGAGCCGCAAGTGCGGGTTTCTTTGGCGGCAATCGCCGCTGCCGGTGGGGCAACGATGTTCATGCTCACCCACGCCGCAGTTGCAGTCCTGCTGGCCGAACTCGGTGCCGGGGACGACATCGTTGTCGGTTCACCGGTTGCCGGGCGCTCCGATGCCGCGCTCGAGCGGGTGGTGGGCTTTTTTGTCAACACCTTGGTGCTGCGCACCGATCTGTCGGGAGACCCGACCTTCGCGCAGTTACTGGAGCGAGTTCGCGCCATTGACCTCGATGCCTATGCGCATCAGGATGTTCCGTTCGAGCAGTTGGTCGAGGCGATGGCCCCGGCCCGTTCCCTGTCCCGCCAGCCCCTGTTCCAGATACTGGTGCAGTACCGCGACGCCGTGGACCGGATCGAGATGGCGGGCCTCGACGCGAGTCCGGTATTCCTCGAAACCGGAACGGCCAAATTCGACTTGACGTTCGACCTCGCGGAAACCGCCGACGGCGGGATCCGTGGTCGTATCGAGTACGCCACTGATCTCTTCGATCGGGGCACGGTTGACGCATTTGCCGGGCGATTGGTTCAGGTGCTGCGGCAGTGTGCGGCAAATCCGGAACTGCGGTTGTCCCAGCTTGATCCGATGACTCAGACGGACCGGGCGGCGATCGAGTCTGCCGAGTCGGGCCGTATTGTGCCGCTTGACAGTTCGCTGACCTTGCCGGGCATGTTCGCTCGCCAGGTTGCGCTCACACCGGGTGCCGTCGCCATGATCGTCGACGAGAGCGGAGAGTCGCTGACCTACACCGAATTGGATCGGCGAACCGAGCGTCTCGCCGCGACACTTCGTGATGTGGTGCCGGTCGGTGGCGTTGTCGCCGTGGCGGTACGACGCAGTGCCGCACTGGTAGTCACGCTGCTGGCCATCCACCGCGTCGGTGCCGCCTATCTTCCGCTCGACGACAGCTACCCCGTGGATCGACTCGAGTACATGCTCGCGGACGCACGGCCGTCGTTGCTGGTGGTGGGCCCGGGTATCGAACCGCTGGACTGCCCCGCTTCGATGCTGGAGGTAGACGAGGGCGGCACTGCAACAACACAATCGGACACGGCTACGGCCGTGGACACGGTTGTACATCCCGACAGCGCCGCGTACCTGCTCTACACGTCCGGATCAACCGGGCGGCCGAAGGGTGTTCTGGTCAGCCATCGTGCCGTGGTCAACCGGCTGTCGTGGATGCAAGACGAGTACCACCTCGGCAGCGACGACCGTGTGTTGCAGAAGACGCCGGCCGGGTTCGACGTGTCCGTGTGGGAGTTCTTCTGGCCCTTGATCACCGGAGCAACACTGGTGGTGGCTGCGCCGGAAGGGCATCGCGATCCGCGCTACCTGCGCGACGTCGTCAAGCGACGTTCTGTCACCACAGCACACTTCGTGCCGTCGATGCTGGCTGCTTTCCTCGATCACGTGGCTGTGGAAACGGATCCTCGCCCGAAGTTGTCTCGGGTGCTGTGCAGCGGCGAAGCGCTCACGCCTGATCATCGGGATCGGTTCCACGCGTTGGTCGATGCGGAATTGCACAACCTGTACGGACCCACCGAGGCAGCGGTGGACGTGACGGCTTCGCACATCGTTCCCGCTGTCGACACGAACTGGGTGACAATCGGGCGCCCACTGTGGAATACCCGTGTACTTGTTCTGGACGCCCGGTTGCGGCGCGTTGCACCGGGAGTCGCGGGGGAGTTGTACCTCGGCGGTGTGCAGTTGGCGCGTGGCTACCACGACCGGGCGTCATTGACGTCGGAGCGATTTGTTGCCGATCCGTTCGGAGAGGGCGGCGAAAGGCTTTACCGCACCGGCGATCTGGTGCGGTGGCGCGAGTACGGCGACGATGGCCTCGCCCTCGAATACCTCGGCCGCACGGACGGTCAGGTCAAGTTGCGTGGGCTGCGTGTCGAACTGGGCGAAATCGAGAACGTGCTCACGTCGCATCCGACGCTGGCTCAATGCGCTGTTGTGGCGCGAGGCGGTCAGATCCACGCGTATGTCGTCCCGGTTCCGGACGCGACGGTTGTCCCAGCCGAACTTGCCGCTTTTGCGTCGACGCTGCTGCCGGACTACATGGTTCCGACGGCCATGGTTGTGATCGACACGCTGCCGCTGACGCCGAACGGGAAACTGGATCGTCGGGCTCTCCCGGAGCCGGTTGCTCCCGACGAGTCGCAGCGGCGAGCGCCGGAGGGTCCTGAAGAGACCGCGATGTGCGAATTGTTCGCCGAGGCTCTGCGCGTCGATGCCGTGGGTGCCGACAACGATTTCTTCATGCTCGGCGGCGACAGCATCATCTCGATTCAGGTCGTGAACGCTGCCGGTCGGCGCGGAATTACGTTCGGGCCCAAGGAGATATTCCAATGGCGCACGCCCGCGGCGCTGGCCAAGGTCGTGGATTTCGGCGCGCCAGGCGACGCTGAGACCGCCCACAGCGGGCCGGTGGATCCGAGCGACGTGACGGGTTCGTTGGCATTGACACCGTTGGTGCATCGCGCCCGCGAATCCGGAAGCTCGCCCGCAGGTCTTGGTATCGCGCTGTCTGTCTCGACTCCCGCAGGAACTACCGTCGGCGACGTCGAGCAAGCCATGTCGGCACTACTGCAAGCGCACGATGCGTTGCGGTTACGACTGACGCGGGTTGCGTCGGTTTTGTGGTCCCTCGAGACGGACGCTGATGTGGCTGCAGTCGTGCAGCATGTCGATTGCAGTGACCTCGGCGATTCCGATCTTGCCGTGCGTGCCGCGGCGGAGGCCACGGCGTTGATTGCCGAACTCGACCTGGAAAACGGCCGGACCGTGATGGCACGCTGGCTCGATGCCGGTGAATCCCGCAGTGGAACCCTGGTTGTTGCCGTGCATGCGTTGGCGGCAGATCCGGCGTCGGTGGCGAAGCTGCGAGCGGATCTCGAAACGATATGGCGTGAGGGCGGCGGCGTGATGTCGCTTCGTCGTCCCGCCGCGACCGCGCACGGGTTCGCGGAGCGATTCAACGAGTTGGCGCAGGATCCGGCGTTGATGGGTGAACTGACGCACTGGTCGCAGGTTCTGGCACCGGGAGCTGAGTTGCGCCCCGGAGCGCCCGCGATTCTCACGGGTGGCCCGAGGGGGACATATCGGGCGACGCTGGAGGCGCGACTGGAAGGCGATGTGGAAACGGCTGCGCTGGCTGCCCTCATCTACGGGTTGGCGAGGTGGCGAGCCGCGCCGGCCGAGTTGACCGTCGAACTCGAGCGTGACGCTCGCATTGCCGGTTCGGACGAACCGGATCCGTCGGCGACTGTAGGCCCCTTTGCTGTCGGGGTGCCGGTTCGGTTGCCGGCACTGCCCGTCTCGGTCACTCCAGAAGGTGCGATGGCGGCCGCGGCGGCCGCTCTGAGCGTCGTACCAGGCGGTATAGGCACGGGCTACGGCAAGTTGCGGTATCTCAACGCGCAAACCGCGCCCGTCTTTGCGATGTGGGGACGGCCGGAAGTGAGTCTCCGGGTGATCCGAGATGTCGAAAGTCCGGGTGTGGGAAATTTCGGCGACGAGCGCCGCGTCGACCCGCGCGTTCTCGATGTGACGGCTTACGTCACCGACGACGGGCGACTGGTGGAAATCCGGTTCGACTTCGACGCGACTCTCTTCGGTGAAGACGATGCGCTAGCGGTTGCCGCAGCGTTCGGGCAGGTCGAATTGAGTGCCGTTCCATAGTTTGGATAGGCTAACCAGCAGTTGTCCACGCTGGTGAGCCAACAGTGGATCTTGAAGTCTTGGAGAAAAATACAGTGCAGTCGGAATTCCCGGTGACAGCGGCCCAACGCAGCATCTATTTCGGGCACCAGTTGGACTCGGTGGGTCACCTCTACAACACCGGTATCTACACCGAGACACTTGGTGAGGTCGATATCGATCGAGTGGTCGAGGCCTGTCGCTCTGTGCTGGATCAAGCCGAGACACTGCATGTGAACTTCGACGTGGATGCTCGCGGCGCTCTGGTGCAGATTGCGCGCGAGAGCCGCGACTGGGACTTGCCAGTCATCGACTTCCGCGCCGAGGCCGACCCGCGAGAGGCATCACTGCGGTGGATGCGCGAGCGGATGGAATCGCCGGTGGACCTGGCGACCGACCTGCTGTTCACCTTTGCCGTGCACCTCATCGACGGTGACACGATGCGGCTGTACCAGCAGTACCACCACATCATCAACGACGGCTACGGTATCGCGCTGGTTCTGAACAAGATCATGCGTGCATACGTCGAGGGCGCCGCACCGGATTTGAGCGCGGAATGGGCTCTGGCCAGGTTCGTCGAGACCGATGTCGAGTACACCTCCGGCACCACGATCGACGACGATCGCGACTACTGGATTGCCGAGTTGGGCGATCTTCCGACGTCGCCCCGGTTGATCACCGTCGACCATCCGCCGGCGCCCGGCGTCACGAGTGTGACTCTCACGCTCGACCTCGAACGCCGTCAGCGACTCGAGGAGTACGGGAAAGCGAACGGACTGCGCTTGTCCTGGTTGGTGATTGCGCTGCTCGGCGGTTATGTCGCGCGAGCGACCGGCACCACCGACGTAGTGCTGAGCCTGCCAACCACGGCCCGCGGAACGCGTGAATTGCGGGCCGTGCCCGGCATGGTGGCCAGCGTGCTTCCGATGCGTATCGACGTCGGAGAGCAGGCCCGACTCGCGGATATCGCAACGAGCGCCGAGCAGAAGATGTGGAAACTGCTCAAGCACGGCCGTTACCGGGGCGAGGCGATCGGCCGCGAGTTGGCTGCCAGGAACCCGGATTGGCGGCCGCCGGGCATCGGCATCAACATCATGCCCAACTCGACCTCCCGTTTCACCATCGGTCGAGAGTCCAACGTGGAGATGCTTGCGTCCGGGCCGGTCGGTGAACTCGAGTTCATCGTGTTGCTGCACAAGTCGGGCCAACCGATCGAGATCGGGCTTCGCAGTCACCCGGACAATGCGCAGCGCTGCAACGAGATTGCCGACAGTCTCGGAGATTTCATCGACTCGTTCCTCGAGGCAGTCGACGAGTCCGTGTGGTCGTACGACGTCGACGGGCTGGACGTCGCGGCTGCGGATCGTCCTCACGACGAGGACGGCGCAGGACCACTGACGTTGCTGCCGAGCCTCGCTGCCCGCCGTGACAACGGACAGCCTGTTGCCGGCACCCTGCGTGAGCACCGTATTAACGCTCCTGCGAATCTGACCCGGGAGCAGTTGGTCGACACGGTCGAGGCGATTGCCACTCATCACCACGGGTTGCGAGCGACTCTTACTGCGCCCGTGCCGGTGTTGTGGATGCTTGCGATAGCCGAACCCGATGCGGTGAAGGCGGATTCGCTGATTGGTGATGATGTTGTTCCGGACCCCGCAACCGGTCGAGGGCTGTGTGTTTCCTGCTCGGCCGAGGGCGAGCTGATCCTCACTGCCGCAGCAGGTTTGATCGACGACGTGTCCTGGCAGATTGTCACGCAGGACTTTGCCGCCGCGCTCCGGGCAGTGACGAGGGGGCGCAACGTTGTGCTGCCACCCGTGCCCACGTCTTTGAAGGCACATGCCCGACGGTTTGCCGAGGAAGCGACATCGCCGACGCGTCTGGCCGAGTTGGTCACCTGGACGTCGGTTCTGGCGCCGGGTGCAAATCTTCTGGTGGCAACCGACACCGCGGGTGCAGCGGCAGGCCGGACGGAGCTGCTGACGCCCGCTGAATATGCCATTGCAACTACGCGAGTGCCGGGCCTCGTCAAGGGTGAACCGGCTGATGTATGGGCTGCGGCCACAGCGCTCGCAGTCTCCCGTTGGACGAAGCGCGTCGCCGGTGCCGGTGAACTCACCGTCGACGTGTGGCGCGACGGCCGTCAACCGTGGGGACCCGGCGACGATGTCGACCTGAGCCGTACCGTCGGGCCGCTGGGTTACACGTCTCCGATTCGGTTGGTGTTGACCGACGATGCGCACAGCGCTCTAAGGTCGGCCAAGGAACGAGCAAGGGCGGCAGGAGGTTCCGGTTGGCCGCTGCTGCGCTACGCCAACGTTCAGGCCGGACCTGCGTTGGCAGCCTTGCCGAAGCCTCAGGTACTGGTGCGGACGGGCGGTGACCGTATCGGTCGGTACGCGCTCGACATCGCTGTGCATGCCGACCGATCCGGTGGCGCGAGTGTGGAGTTCGTTTCCGACTTCGGAATCGACGACGCGGAATTGGCAACCCTGGCGGGCTTGTGGCGAGATGCGCTGCGCGAGTTGGTGGCGCTGGCGGAAGGTGGTGCGACGTCCGGGCTCACCCCGTCCGATCTGCGTCACATCGCACTCACCCAGAGCGAGATCGAACTCGTCGAATCCGTCAGCGACGTGGTGATCGAGGACATCTGGCCGCTATCGCCGTTGCAGCGGGGATTGTTCTTCCAGTCGGTGTTCGATTCCGGCCAGGACATCTACACGGCACAGTTCTCACTGGACTTCGGCCATCGCATCGACGTGGCCAGGATGCGCGGCGCTGCAGCCTCGCTTCTGGACGAGAACCCCACGGTCCGAGCTGGATTCACCAACGACGGTCTGGGAGACCCGGTCCAGTTCATCGGAACCGGACTCGAAGTTCCTTTTGTCGAAGCCGACCTGTCGATGCTCTCTCCCGCCGAGCAGAAGACCGGTGCCGAGGAGTTGGCAGCCGCCGACCGCGCACGTCCGTTCGACCTCACCGCACCACCGTTGTGGCGCATGCTGCTCATCCACCTGGGCGACGGCATCGACCGTCTGGTGATCAACCGTGAGTTCATCCTGTGGGACGGCTGGTCGGGCGCACTGTTTGTCGACCAATTGCTGGCCCGTTACGCCGGTGATGCCGTACCAGCCGCCGGCGCTCAGTTCACCGACTATCTGACGTGGCTCGACTCCCGCGACCCAGGCGTTGCAGCGCAGGCGTGGCGACGGAACTTCGAGGGTTTCGAGAATCCGACGCTGATCGCAGCCGGCGCCAAGGGCGGCGCCCCGGTGGTGCCGACCCGTATCGAGTCCTACGTGGACGCGGAACTGACTGCGGCACTGCGTGAGCAGGCCAGGCGCAGCGGAGTCACGCTGAACGCGTTGATGAATGCGGTCATGGGACTACTGCTGTCTGCGGAATCGGGCCGCACCGACGTGGTATTCGGTTCGACGGTGGCGGGTAGGCCGACCGAGATTGCCGGCCTCGAGAGTGTGCTCGGCATGTTCCTCAACACGGTGCCCGTGCGAGTGACGTTGGTTCCAGGGGAAACCGTGTCGCAGCTGCTGCGGCGGATGCAGGACGAGTACGTCGAGCGGATGGAATGCGAGTACCTCGGGCTCGGCGAAATTCAGCGTGCCACCGGCCATACCGAACTGTTCGACACCTTGTTCGTGTTGCAGAACTTCAAGAACGCGACCGAGATGGCGGCGCAGTCGGCACGGCACGACATCGTTGCCGAGGACAGCCTCGACCATACGCATTACCCGCTGGCCGTGGTGGTCTCGCCCGGTGAGCAACTGCATGTCAAGATCGACTACCGTCACGACATCGTGGATGCCACCCGCGCTCAGGCCTTGCACGAGCGGTTCATTTCACTGCTGGAAACTGTTGCACACGACGGTGATCGGTTGGTCGCGGCCGTTCCTGCGCTTACCCCGACCGAATTGGGGCGTGCCGCGTTGTCCTGGGACGCGCCGCTACTCGCTGTCGAAGACGTCACGATCGCCGAGATGCTCATCGAGCGGGCCGCAACCATTCCGGACGAGGTTGCACTGGTATTCGGTGACGAGCGGGTCACCTATCAGGAACTGGCCGGCCGAGTCGAAGCGCTTGCCCGCCAACTGATCATTCGCTGCGGCGGTCCGGAATCGGTAGTAGCGCTTGGCCTCCCGCGCACCGTCGACATGGTGGTTGCACTGTTTGCGGTGCTCCGCGCCGGTGCGGCGTACCTGCCGCTCGAACTCGACCAGCCGGACGACCGCCTCGCGACGGTGATCGAGGATGCTGATCCGGTTCTGTTCGTGACCAATGCAGCTGCGGCGGCGCGATTGAGCCTCCCCGCTGATCGGTCGATTCTCCTTGGTGGAAGCAATGATTGGGATACCAGCCCGCTGACTGCGGCGGAGCTCGGTGCGTTTGCGCCGGGTCGCGTCGGGCGTCTCGATCACCCCGCCTACGTCATCTACACCTCCGGTTCGACCGGTAAGCCCAAGGGCGTTCTCACCCCGTACCGCGGCCTGACCAACATGCAGCGCAACCATCAGGAAAAGATCTTCGAGCCGGTTGTGGCTGCCGAGGGTGGGCGTCGACTTCGGGTGGCGCACACCGTCTCCTTCGCCTTCGACATGTCGTGGGAAGAACTGCTCTGGCTCGTTGAGGGCCACGAGGTGCACATCTGCGACGAGGACCTGCGCCGCGACGCGAATGCCCTGGTCGACTACTGCGACCGGCAGCAGATCGACGTCGTCAACGTGACACCAACCTACGCAACGGCATTGCTCGCCGAGGGCCTGCTCGACCGCGAACCGATTGACGGCAACCGCACCGGGCATCGTCCGCCGCTGGTGCTGCTCGGCGGCGAAGCGGTCCCGGACTCGGTCTGGAACCGCTTGCGCGATAGCGAGGGAACGCTCGGGTACAACCTGTACGGGCCGACCGAGTACACGATCAACACCCTCGGCGCCGGCACTGACGACAGCGTCACACCCACCGTCGGAACTCCGATTCGTGCGACCAGGGGCTACATCCTCGACGCGTGGCTTCGTCCCGTCGTCGACGGAGTTGCCGGCGAGTTGTACATCGCCGGTGTCGGATTGGCGCGCGGCTACCTGGGGCGCACCGATCTCACCGCCGACCGCTTTGTTGCCGATCCGTTCGGCGGCGACCGCATGTACCGGACCGGCGACTTCGTCCGGTTGCGGCGCGACGGAAACCTCGACTACCTCGGTCGCATCGACGACCAGGTCAAGATTCGTGGTTACCGCGTCGAACTGCACGAGATCGAATCGGCCGTCGAATCACATCCTCTGGCCGCATCCGCAGCGGTTGTTGCGGTGGAAGACCCGTTGGTCCTCGGTATGAAACGTCTTGCCGGATACATGGTTGTGACGGATGATTCGGGCCCGGACATCGCCGCCACGGTACTCGCGTACCTGCGAGCAAAGCTGCCCGACTACATGGTGCCAAGCACTCTGCAGATCATCGACGCAATCCCCATGACGGTGAACGGCAAACTCGACGCCAAGGCGCTCCCGATGCCGGAGATTCGCAGCGGGGCGTCGTCGCGGCCGCCGAAGAACGCAACAGAGCAGGCGCTGTGCGACGTCTTCGCAGACCTGTTGGAACTCGATTCGGTCGGTGCCGAGGACGACTTCTTCGAACTTGGTGGGCATTCGATGATCGCGATGCGGGTGGTCTCGCGGGTGCGTGCGGAGTTCGACGTGCAGTTGACGATTCGGGATCTGTTCGAGGCTCGCACGCCGGCGCTGATTGCCGAACTGCTGCCGAGCGCGGCAAGTGCACAACCGTCGATTGTCGTGGGCAACCGGCCCGAGTTCGTGCCGCTGTCTGCAGCGCAGGAACGACTCTGGATGCTCGCGCAGCTTCAGGACGACAGCCTCAGTTACCACTACGCGCACGTGGCCCGGTTGGACGGCGCGCTGGACGAGGCCGCGTTGGCAGCGGCTCTGCAGGACGTGGTGGGGCGACACGAAAGTTTGCGCACCGTCATCGGAATCGTCGACGGAAATCCGTTCCAGCAGATCGTGGATGTCTCGGATGCGACCCGTCTCGAGATTGTCGGCGCCGATGCGGAGACGGCGCAGGGCTTGGTGATCGAGCGGCTGACGGCCAACTTCGATCTCCGCACCGACGTACCGCTGCGTGTCACGCTGGTCCGGATCAGGCCCACCGAATACATCATTGTGTTGGTGCTCCATCACATCGCGACCGACGAATGGTCGGACGCGCCGTTGCTCGGTGACCTCACCCGCGCCTACCTGTCCCGGACACAGGGGCAGGCTCCGGAGTGGGAGCCGCTGCCGGTGCAGTACGCGGATTACTCACTGTGGCAACACGATCTACTGTCGGGCGATCTGTCGGATCGCCAGCTCGGATTCTGGCGTGAGAGCCTTGCCGGACTGCCGGACGAGATAGTCCTGCCGACCAACCGTCTGCGCCCCGCTCAGCCCACTGGCACTGCAGGTAACGTCCAGATCACCCTGGGCTCTGAAGTCGTGCAGAAACTACGCGGCATTGCCGATGACCACCGCGGCACGATGTTCATGGTCCTGCACGCGGCTACAGCAGCGGTGCTCTCGCGACTGGGCGGTGGCAACGATATTGCGGTTGGTAGCCCGGTATCCGGTCGCTCGGACAGCGCGCTCGACAACCTGGTCGGGTTCTTTGTCAACACCGTTGTGCTGCGCACCGACCTGTCGGGAGATCCGACGTTCGGTGAGCTGGTGGACCGCACCCGCGACGCCGACCTCAGCGCGATGGACCACCAGGACATCCCGTTCCAGCGGGTGGTCGAGGAGTTGGCACCGCCACGCGTCGAAGGCCGTAATCCGCTGTTCCAGGTGATGGTGAGCTATCTCCAACGCGCCGGAGTCCTTCCGGACTTCCTCGGTGTGCCCACTCGTTGGGAGCAATTGACCAACGTGCGTGCGAAGTTCGATCTCAACGTCACCTTTGTCGACGCGCCGGATACCGGTGAAGTGACCGTCATCGCCGAGTACGCCGAAGACCTTTTCGATCGGGAGCGGGTGGCGATGATCCTGGCCGTCCTGTCGCGATTTGTCGATCAGGTTGCGGCCGCGCCGTCCTCGCGGGTCGGGGCTGTCGAATTGGTGGACGCCGGTGAGCGGGCGCACCGACTCGCGGTGGGCGTCGGACCACGCGCCGCGGTCGAATCCGTGACGATCGGTGACCTTCTCTCGCGGCAGGCGGCGCTGTCGCCGACAGCCACGGCTCTGTCGGCCTTCGACGATCAGATCGACTACGCCCAGCTCGAGGCACGCTCGAACCGCTTGGCCCGCCTACTGATCGAAGATGGTGCCGGTCCCGGCGACGTGGTGGCCGTTGCGGTACCGCGTTCGGCAGATCTGATCGTGGCAATCCACGCGGTTGTGAAATCCGGTGCGGCGTACCTGCCGATCGACACGGGATTGCCGCCGTCGCGTATCGAGTACATGCTCGATGACGCTCGGCCGGTGCGTGTGCTCGCAACCAGCGCGGTATCCATTCCAGGCGGTGTTGCCCGGACCGATGTCGACGCACCGGTAGTGCAGGCCCGGTTGCAGGCGCTCGGTGGTGACGCGGTGACCGAGCGTCGTAGCACCCTGACTGCGGCTCACCCGGTGTATCTCATCTACACCTCCGGTTCCACCGGAAACCCCAAGGGCGTGTTGGTGTCCCACCAGTCCGTGGTCAACCGTTTGGCCTGGGTGCAGGCGGAATCACCCGTGGTGCCAACGGACCGCGTCGTCCTCAAGACACCGACCACCTTCGACGTGTCTGTCTGGGAGTTGTTCTGGCCCAGTGTGAACGGTGCAACCACCGTGATCGCGGGACCGGATACTCACCGGGATCCGGCGGCGCTGGTGCAGTTACTGCGCGAGAACGACGTGACCATCGCGCACTTCGTTCCGGCCATGCTCGAAGAGGCACTCACCGAGCAGATATCCACAGTGACATCGTTGCGTCGCGTCGTGTGCAGCGGTGAGGCACTGCAGAATCGGACCGTCGCACGATTTGCTGCTGCGCTACCGGGCGTGCGACTCGACAATCTGTACGGGCCGACAGAGGCCGCCGTCGAGGTCACTCTGGCAGCAGACCTTGCTCGTGATTTGGAAGTCGACCCCGCCGGGTCCTCCTCGATCGGTGGCCCGGGATCGAACGTGGAACTCTACGTTCTGGATTCGAGCCTGCAGCCGACTCCTGCCGGTGTGGCAGGCGAGCTGTACATCGGCGGAGTGCAGGTGGCGTACGGCTACCTGGGCCGGTCCGCGCTCACCGCGGATCGTTTTGTGGCCGATCCGTACGGCGATGCTGGTTCACGGCTGTACCGGACCGGTGACTTGGTTCGTTGGACCGAGAACGGAACCATCGAATTCCTCGGCCGCTTGGACGATCAGGTCAAGATCCGCGGTTTGCGCATCGAACTCGGTGAGGTCGAGACGATCCTCGAGGAACATCCCGACGTGACTCGGGCGGTCGCCGCGGTGCATCGAAACCCCGAGGGCGAAGCCGTACTGGTCGGCTACGTCATGACGGCGGTCGGCGTCGTGGTTGACGCGACGACGTTGCGTAACGCTCTGAGCGGTACGGTCCCCGATTACCTGCTCCCGGCAATCGTGATCACGGTCGACGAATTTCCGGTCAGCTTCAACGGAAAGCTGGATCGAAAGGCGCTGCCGCGGCCCAGTTTCGAGAGCGCTGTCTCCTCGCGGAAACCGCGGACGGACTTCGAACGCCAGGTGTGCGAGGTGTTCGCGTCGGCGCTCGGGCTGGAAACGGTGGGAATCGACGACGATTTCTTCTCGCTCGGCGGCCACTCGTTGACGGCCATTCGTCTGGTCAATGCATTGCGCAGTGAACTGGGTGTCGAGCTTGCCGTCCGTAGCGTGTTCGAGGCACCAACGGTCGCGCAGTTGGCCGTGCTGGCTGCCGACGCCGGAAGCAGCACTTCGTCGACGCTCGGACGTCGGGAGCGCCCGGAACGTGTGCCGGTCTCGTTTGCCCAGCGGCGGATGTGGATCCTCGACCAGTTGGGCGTGGACGGCGGCGCGTACAACGTGCCGATCTCGTGGCGGGTGCCGGCATCGGTGGATGTTGCCGCGCTGGCGGCGGCAGTCCAGGACGTCGTTCTTCGACACGAAGCGCTCCGCACGGTGTTTCACTCTGCGCACGGCGAGCCGTACCAGGTGGTTGTGCCGGAGAATGCCGTTGACGTGCAGGTGCACCGGCACGCGGTGTCGGCCGACGACGTCACCGAAGAAGTTGCGCACGCCTCGCGGTACAGCTTCGACCTCGAACGTGAGATTCCCGTGCGAGTGTCGGTGTTCGAGTTCGACAACGCGGGGGAGCCACACACCGTCGTTCTCTTGCTGATCCATCACATCGCGACGGACGAATGGTCGACCCGCGCGTTGCTGGGTGACCTGATGTCGGCCTACGCGTTGCGCCAGCTCGGCCAGAGCCCGGACTGGGCGCCGTTACCGATTCAGTACGCCGACTACACACTGTGGCAGCGGGAGATTCTCGGAGATCGCGAAGATCCGGAGAGTCTTGCCGCAGCACAGGAGATCTACTGGCGCAAGAACCTTGCGGGCTTGCCGGAAGAATTGTCACTGCCCTTCGACCGGACGCGGCCTGCCCGGACGAGCTACACCGGCGGCGCTGTGTACCTGGCCTGGGAACCTGAAGTGGTTGTGGGACTGCGAGCGTTGGCCCGTGAGCACAACGTGAGCATGTTCATGCTGGCGCAGGCAGCAGTGGCCGTACTTCTGCACAAGTCCGGTGCGGGCGTGGATATTCCGCTGGGAACCCCGGTTTCCGGACGCGGGGATGCACAACTCGAGGATCTGGTCGGGTTCTTCCTCAACACGGTGGTGCTGCGCACCGACCTGTCGGGCAATCCGACGCTCGCAGAACTGTTGAATCGAATCCGCGACAGCGATCTCGGTGCTTTCGAGCATCAGGACTTGCCGTTCGAGCAGGTAGTCGACTCGGTGCTGGGCGGCGGCGAACGGTCTCGATCGATGCATCCGCTGTTCCAGACCATGATCGTGTACTTGACGGAGCCCAACCCGGCCGAAAGCCTGGGCGCGGCAATGACGCCGGAGCCGATCGAGGTGGCGACAGCCAAGTTCGACCTGTCGTTCGACTTTGTCGAGTACGCGGGTACCGACGCCGTGGTCGGCATGATCGAGTACAGCTCGGAACTCTTCGACCGCAGCACAGTCCAGCGGTTGGCTGACGGGCTGGCGCAGGTGCTGAAGGAGTTCACGGCGCTGTCCGCCGAGCGCAGGTTGTCCGAGATCGTAGCTGTTCCGGCTGCGGATCAGGAACTGATCGAGGCTGCGTGGGGTGTCAATCCGATTGTGGTGCCGACTCTTACGGCGGCGGATCTGTTCGACACGGCGGTGGCTCGCTACACCGACGAGACCGCATTGCTGGCCGCCGACGTGTCCTGGACCTTCGGAGAACTCGGTGCGCGGGTCAACCGGTTGGCGCGCGTGCTGATCGGACATGGCGTCGGCCCCGAGACTGTGGTGGCGCTGATGCTGCCGCGCTCGGCGGAGAGCGTCGTAGCGATCCTTGCGGTACTCACTGCCGGTGGCGCCTATGTCGCGTGTGATCCTGACGCTCCGGCAGGGCGGGTGGACGCGATCTTCGAAACCGTCTCGCCGGCAGTGACTCTGACGGTGGGAGCCTTTGTCGACCGGATTCCTGCCTCGCTGGTGCTGGCGATGGACAGCCTGGAGTTCGATGAGCTGCCCTCAACGCCGGTCACCAACGCGGATCGACTCGCACCACTGCAAGAGGATCATCCGGCATACATCGTGTTCACCTCCGGATCGACCGGTGTACCGAAAGCCGTTGTCGCGCCGCATCGTGGCCTGGTGACGCTGTTCCACAGTCATCGCGCGGACCTGTATGTCCCGACGCAGGAACGGGCGCAGCGAGATCGACTGCGAGTAGGACACGCGTGGTCGTTTGCGTTCGACGCGTCGTGGCAGCCTCAGCTGTGGCTGCTCGACGGCCATGCCCTGTGCGTTGTCGACGAGACGACACAGCGGGATCCGCGTCGCATGGCCCTGCAAGCGCGAGAGCAGGAGTGGGACTTCGTCGAAGTGACGCCGTCGCACCTGGCTCAGCTGATCGACAACGGTCTGCTGGACGGGACCCGCGTGCCCGCATCACTGGGCTTCGGCGGCGAGGCCGTCTCGCAGCCGCTGTGGAATCTGTTGCGCGAGAAAGACGGAGTTGAGGCGTACAACCTGTACGGACCGAGTGAGAGTACCGTCGACGCGCTGGTTGCGCGGGTGTCGGACAGCACGTCGCCCGTCGCGGGTCGGCCCGTCGGCAATACGCGCGCTCATATTCTCGACCAGTGGTTGCGCCCCGTACCGGTCGGAGTCGAAGGCGAGTTGTACCTGTCGGGTGACGGTGTGGTGCGCGGGTACCTCGGTGCACGCGCACGAACCGCGGAACGGTTTGTGGCAGACCCATTTGCCGCCGACGGAACCCGGATGTACCGCACGGGCGACCGCGCCAAGTGGACGGCGTCGGGGCACATCCAGTATCGCGGTCGCACCGACGACCAGGTGAAGGTTCGTGGCTACCGCATCGAACCCGCGGAGATCGAGGCCGCGCTGCTCGCTACCGAAGGAATCGGTGCCGCACTGGTATTGGTCCGCGATGATATCGGTGCCCGGGCGCTCGTTGCGTACGTGGTGGCGGACGGGATCGAACCCGACAGCGCGGGCTTGCGGCGGTCCTTGAGCGCGGTGTTGCCGGACTACATGATCCCGTCTGCATTTGTGGTTCTCGACGAGATACCGACGTTGCCGAACGGCAAGATCGATCGAGCGGCCCTGCCGCGTCCGGAGATCGCGCCCATCGGGGAGTATCGCGAACCGGTGACTGAGATCGAGAAGATCCTGTGCCGGGTGGTGGCGGAGCATGTCGGGCTCGATCAGGTGGGACTCGGCGACGACATTTTTGCGCTCGGCTGTGACAGCATCGGCGTGATGGCTGTGATGAGCAGGCTGCGTGAGGCGGGCTGCGAGGTGGAGGCCGCCCAGGTCTTTGCCGCCGGTTCGTTGGGCGAACTGGCAGAAGTACTAGCCCCAACTACGAAGGAAGCGGTATGAATTCTCGATGGAATCGCAGGATCGGTGCAGCGCTGGCCGCGGCAACCGTTCTGCTCGGTGTTACGGCGTGCGGGTCCGATTCAGGTACCACCGACGCCGACAAGCCCACCTCGGCGAGCGCCGACGCCGGCCAGTACCCGGTGACGGTGTCCGGCAAGTTCGGTGAGGCGACCATCGAGTCCGCCCCGACCCGCGCGATGCCGCTTTCCCCTCAGGACGCAGACATTCTGCTCTCGCTCGGCGTCACGCCGATCGCGATTCCGGTGGATGCACAGAACCGTGCCGCGACCGGCGGCTCCGGAGTGTGGCCGTGGCAGGTAGAGGCATTCGGCGGAAAGACACCCGAAACCCTCGACATGGAAACGGGTGCCGGATCGATCACCGAGCGGCTGGCTGTGCTCGAGCCCGACATCATTGTCTCCACCGGTTTCTGGGGACTCGACCAGGCTGCGTACGACCAGCTGAGCAAGCAGTTCCCGGTGGTCCACTTCGACACCAAGGCCAACGGCGAGCCGTGGCAGGACTCGACTCGTAAAGTTGCTGCCGCACTCGGTATCCCGGCCAAGGCTGAAGAGGTGATCGCGGCTGCCGAAGCGGATCTGGCCAAGGCACGCGCAGATAACCCGACGATCGCGGGCAAGAGGTACAACGCGATCATCGGCGACACCGGCGGCCAGTTGTCGGTGCTGGCCTCCGACGAACGCGGTATCGGCCAGTTCCTCACCTCGCTCGGATTGGTCCTGAGCCCGTATGCCACGACGCTGCCCGTCGACGCGGACGGTCGCGGCATCCTGTCCTACGAGAATGTCGGAGACATGAACGCGGACGTGCTGTTTGTCGTCTCACCCACCGGAGACCTGGGTTACCTCACCAAGTTCGAGGGCTGGAACGCGTTGCCTGCCGTGCAGGACGGCGCCGTGGTGTCGCTGGCCCGCAACACCGGTCTACCCAACGCCGTCGGATTCCCGTCAGCGCTCTCGCTCGGCTGGGCTACCGACCAGGTCATGCCGCTCATCTCCGACGCGGTCGCGAAGGGCGCAGCGGGCTAGCGATGAGCGAACGCGGAGTGCTACTCGACCTACGGCCGTTGCGCGAAAGCGCGCCGTTCCGGAGAGTTTTCATTGCACGTACCATCTCGATCTTCGGTATCGGGATGCTGATGGTCGGTGTGCCGATCCAGATGTATGCGCTCACGGAATCGTCCTTCATGGTCGGTCTCGTGGCAGCCGTCGAAGGCGGTGCGTCCATCGGCGGCATGGTGGTCGGCGGAATACTTGCCGACAAATACGACCGGAAGACCCTGATTCTGTTTGCGCGCACAGTATCCGGATTGACGTTTGTCGGTTTGGCTCTCAACGCGATGCTCGAGAATCCGTCGACGGTGGCAATCTTTGTGCTTGCCGTTGTCAACGGGCTGATCGGTTCGATCAGTATCGCAGCGCTCTTTGCCGTCATCCCCAGTCTGATCCCCAAGGACCAATTGGTGGGTGTCGGCGCGCTCAACGTGCTCAGTGCGCGGGCGGGCGCCGTGATTTCCCCGGCACTCGGCGGATTGTTGATCGCGGCAACGTCGGTGGCCTGGAACTACTGGGTTGCGGCCGCCGGAACCGTGATCACGATCGTGCTGCTCTCGGGCTTGCCGTCCATGATGCCACCCGGGCACGAGCACGACCACGAGTCCGGGCACGGCGAACCGCCGGTGTCCGTGACGGGCTTCATCTTCGGGCACCGCGTGGTAGGCGGTGTCATGGCAGTTGGTGTGATCGCGATGCTCGGCAGCGGGGTCCTGGTTCTGGTTCCCGGGTTCGTCGACGAACGATTCACGGGTGACTCGCGCGCGGTGGGCATGTTGTACGCCGCCGGCGCCATCGGTGCGGTGCTGGCCACCGTCACCAGCGGTTGGCTTGGCCGCCTTGCACATCCGGGCCGAGTGCTGATGACGGCACTGGTAGCGGCGTTTGCCGTGCAAGCCCTGGTCGGATTGGCCACAGGACTGGTAGTGGCTGTTCTCCTGCTGGTCGTGGTGGGTGCCGTCACCTCCGTTCAGGAAGTGCTCCGGTATTCGATCATCCAGACCCACACGCCGACAGCACTGCTGGGGCGAGTCAACGGATTGTGGGCGGCACAGGAAGTTGCCGGACTCTCGGTCGGTGCATTGATTGCCGGCGCATTCGGAGCAGCCTTCCTGCCGTCGACGGCTGTTGTCGTTTACAGCCTGACCCTCGGCGGCGTCGCTTTACTGTCGACGGTGGTGCTCGGGTCACTACGGCGAGTAACCGGCGGGACCCCAGATCTGCAAACACCAGACCTTGAAACAGAACTCGAAAAGGAACACCGATGACCACTGCATTCACCCGCGATCGCATCATCTCCGATCTTGCCGAGGTCCTCGATCTCCCCGTTGACGAGCTGACCGAAGACGTGAGCCTGATCGACCTTGGCCTGGATTCGGTGCGGTTGATGTCGTTGGTCGAGCGCTGGCGATTCGAGGGAGCGGCAATCGATTTCGTGGATCTGGCATCGGACCCGCAGGTGGGTGCCTGGCTCGAGGTAATGGGTGCCGAATAGCGGCGAGGTCGACCCAGCGTCCACCACGAGTTCCGTGACCGGCGGCCGCCGGATAGTTCGGCGGGCGGTATATCTCGCCGGAGCGGCCGCCGTCGGTGTGGCAGCGCTGGGCGTGATTGTGTTCTATGTCGGGCCTGAGTCCAACACGTTGATCATCGCGTCGTCGTTTGTTCCGCTGATGCTCGGTGTCGGTCTGTTGGGTCTGTTCGTACTGGCAGCAACACGATCCTGGCGGACTCTCGCGGTTGGGGTTGCAGTTGTGTTGGCGGGGGCGTTCACCCAGGCGCCGCTGTTTGTCTCGAACACGCCGGACACGGTTGCCGGAGAGGGAATCCGGGTGATGCAGGCGAATATCCGCCTGGGCGAGGCCGATCCGGATGCGTTGGTGGATCAGGTTCGCTCGCACTCGATCGACGTACTCACCATTCAGGAACTGACGGACTCAGCGGTGCAGCAGTTGGACACGCATGGTCTGGCTGCATTGCTTCCGTACCGGTTCGTCGAGCCGAAGGACGGCGGCGGTGGTACCGGAATCTACAGTCGGTTCCCGCTCACGGAGCAGGAGTCGTTGGGCCGCTTCGCGATGTCCAATCTCGTGGCAACAGCGGATATCGGTGACGGCCGCAGCGTGACGGTGGCCTCTGTGCACCCGATGCCGCCTTATCCGTCCCCTGCCTGGATGTGGGCGTCGGAGATGGGCAAGTTGAACGGATTGCTGCACGAGCAGGCGGCCGACGGCAAGCCGATGATTGTTGGCGGCGACTTCAATTCGACATACTCGCACAGCCGTTTTCGTGCGATCCTGACGGACGGTTTTACCGATGCCGCAGAGCAGACGGGCGCGGGGTTTGTGATGACTTTCCCCGCCGACACGTGGTATCCGGCGTTGATCGGGATCGACCACATCGTGACGAACAGGGCGACAGTGACGCACTTCGAGCGGATCGAGATCGAGGGTTCGGATCACCATGGTCTGGTGGCGACGGTGACACCCCATTTTGACGGAACCTAGGTTATCCTAACTTTCTGTTGGTGTTTTCTATCGAGAGACCTGAGTGATCGGTGAACCGTAACCCTGCCGGTGTGAGTGTGGTTGTGCCGGTGTATCGGTGCTTGCCGTACGTGGAGAATTGCCTTCGTTCGGTGCTCGAGCAGACTCGTCCGATTACGCAGATCGTTCTGGTGGACGATCGCGGTGGGGACGAGTCCATGGCACGCGCGGAGTCCTATCTACGTTCGCGCGGAGTCGATTTCACCTCCGTGGTTCACGAGCGCAATGAGGGGTTGGGGCGCGCACGCAATTCCGGCCTGAGTGCTGTGACCGAGGATCTCGTCTGGTTTCTCGACAGCGACGACGAGGCGGCACCCGATTTTGTCGAGCGACTCGAGTCGGCATTGATCACTGCGTCGGCCGACTTCGCCTGCACCAGAACAACTCGCGTCGACGAATCCGGTACGGCAATCCAGATCGACGAGGCGCCGTTCGACGCGATGGTGGTGTCTGGCAGAGAGTTTGCGCGACGCCTCATTCTCGGGGACGCAAAAGCCTACGCATGCACCAAACTCTTCCGCCGCGAGTTACTGGGGGAGCGCCCATGGGACGAGGGGCAGGGGTACGAGGACATGGCGCCCGTGTTGCGAATGTCGTTGGCTGCCGAGCGAGTTGCCCTGGTTGAGGAGCCGTTGTACCGGTATCTCTACCGTGAGGGCTCGATCAGTACCTCACTCACCCCGCGTACGCTGGACTTGTTCAAAGTCGAACGCGACATCGACAGTGCACTGGGCGACCATTCTCTGAGCACACAGTGGGGCAACGAAATACGTGCCTTCCGCTACCGCGAGGTGCTGACGTCCGTGGCTCACGTGGCCATGCGCGCCCGCCACGCGTCGCCGACACGGCCCGAACTCTACGACGAAGCGATTACCCGTGTGCGTCGGTCGATTTCGACGGACGACGTGATTCCGTTGGTACGCACCGGTCACCGCCGCGAGGCTGTGTTCGCGGTGATGGTGAAGTACACCCCAGGCCTGTACTCCGCGATTCTGAGGCACCGATGAGGGCACCGATGAGCGCACCGCTGGTCACCGTCCTGATCCCCGCCTACAACGCCGGGCCCTACCTGCGCGAGGCGCTGGATTCGGTTCTTACACAGGATTTCCGTGACTTCGAACTACTCGTGATCGACGACGGGTCCACCGACAACACTGGCGCGGTGCTCGCGTCGGTGTCCGATCCGCGACTGCGAGTGGTGCGCCAAGACAACACCGGACTGGTCGGTGCTCTGAACCGAGGTCTCGCGGAAGCGCGGGGGCAGTTCCTGGCGCGGATGGACGCCGACGACAGGATGGGTGTCGGCCGGTTGTCCGCCCAATTGGCAGTGTTGACGGCTGATCCGTCGATAGTGTCGTGCGGTACCGATTACGAACTGTTCGGGGCAATGTCGGGCAGGGTTCGGATGCCGCGTTCGGATGCGGCCTGCCGGCAGAGGTTGTTGGTCGGCAGTTGTCACTGCGGCGCATCGGTCATGATCCGCAAGCCCATCCTGGACCGCAGTGGTCTCGAGTTCCGGACCGAGTTCGCTCACGCGGAGGACTACCGGATGTTCGCGGAACTCTCGGAGTTCGGTCGTCTCGCCAACGTGGCGATGATCGGATACGAGTACCGGATCTACCCCCACCAGGTCAGTGCCGTGCACGGGTCGCAGCAGCGGATTGCGCACCAGCGGATCGCTCGCGAGTACGCGGAGTCGATTGGCGTCCGGCCGCTTTCGGACGAGGCGCTGACTGCGCTGCTGTGGCCGCAGGTACCGGCGGGGCCGTTGCCCGTGGCGGCGGTGCGGGCGTTGGCGGACATCGCGCGCCCGGCTGCCTCTGTGGTGATACGACGCCCGGGCGTCGAGACCGTCCGGTTCACCGGACGAAAAATAGTCGAGACGCTCGCGAAAGTGCGAGCAGCGCACTAGGTTCTTGCAGAATCCAGCACGTCAGGTTCCGGAGCATCGAGTTCGTGAAGGTCGGATGCCGCGACCCCCGGGGTAGCCGAGAAGTCGACGACCGCACGGCGCAGTGGCACCGCGATCACTGCTATGGCGACCAACTGAGCACTCAGCGTTGCCAGTCCGGCCCCGATCAGGCCCAGCCGGGGAATCAAGACCAGTGCCAGCGACACCGTGGTGACGACGATGACGCACTGGACCGCCAACATGAGCCGGAGTCGTCGCAAGATCTGGGAGAGAAGGAAATAGACCACGACAACAGCTCCGGCTATCGAATCGAGCGCCATCACGAGGACGAGTGTTGTTGCCGCGTGGAAGTAGTCGGGACTGATCACGTACAAAACCAGTGGTCCACCGATCGCCAGCCCCGCAGCAGATACCGCGGTCACCACCGCGAGCATTCGCAACAACCGCCTCAGCAGGGCTTTCCGGTCGGCATCGGGGGAGGAGGCTTCGACGATGAACGACGAACCGACTCCGCTACGCAGTAATCCCACTGCCGAGCACATGGTCCAGGCCACGTTGAAATAGGCGTTCTGTTCGGTGCCCAACTGCGACACCACGATCAGTGGCAGCACAAGGGGAGTCACCGTGAGCACAAGCGTCATCGTGAAGAAGACGCCTTGGAATGCCCACAGTTCGCGCACCGGTGGCAGATCAGGCGCGATTGTCGTTCGTCCGCGCACACCGGTGCGCAGAATGTGAACCAGCGCAACCGCGGTGACGCCAAACGCCAGCACGCCCCAAGACCCGGTGAGGGCCAGGGTAGATCCGGTGCCTGCCAGTGCAACGATCGGAACGATCTTGAGTACCGACAGTGCAATGTTCTTGGCCGCAACACTCTTCGCCAGCCGCAGACCCGTCAGGATCGGGTCGGTCAGAGCGTAGATCGCCAGTGTCATCACCAACATCGGGAAGGCGACGCGCTCGGTCGTGTTGGTGAAGAGGCGTTCGTTGGTCGGATTGACCAGCAGGAAACCGCAACCGAGAAGAACGGCCACGGTGGCTGTCAGTGCCAGCCCGCCCAGGACCAGACGCGTCGAGGCGCGTCCGGCGACGGGAAGGAAACGTTGGTATGCACCGCCGAGCGACAGGCAGGACACCGATGCGAGCATGGTTGCCGTGCTGATGACCGCCGACGCGCGACCGACTTCTGCCGTGCTGAAGAAGCGTTCTGCCACTGCCCAATACACGAGGCCGAGTGCACCTGTTGCCACGGACGAGAGCATCAGCGCCGCGGCATTGGACTCGAGTCCAGCGCTCAGGCGACGGGTCGGCAAGCGGCTCATCGGAGAGAATCCGAGTTCACGGCAAAAGCGTCGATCAGCGCCGTCGAGGTCGTGTCGACCTTGCGGGCGAACAGTGCCCGTGACGCACGCAGTGTCGGTTCGTCGTCGATTCCGAGTACCCGCGGGCTCAGCGCAGTTCGATCAGACCAGTCGATGTGATGAAGCGCATGTACCGGGTCGGCGATGAACTTGTCGACGTCGGCGCACTGCTCCACGTCCTGAACGATCCGACGCGCGTGCGGCGCGGCTTTGAGGATCGAATGGAAAACTATCTCGTCGGAACACAGTGTGTGCCGATGGAAGTCGAGCCATCGCGGATGTTCCGCGATGAATCCGGTGACCTGATCCACTGCGCCGGCGGTCAGTGCCCACCACGTTGATCCCTGGTACAGCTCGATAGTCGGATCCACCTTCCGCGGAATGCGCCCGGACAGTCGCGCGCGAAGCGGGGACCTGTCGTCCGGAAAGTGTCGACGGTCCACCAGATGGGCGCGCTGCGCACCGGGGCCGGTCAGCCGCCAGTCAACTCGGATGAACTCGGTGGAACTCTGCCAGGCCGCAAGCACTTCCTCGATCGGCGCGATCATCAGATCGGAACCCGATAACAGGGCGTACCGCTGATACTCGTTGCGGGAGGATCGCGCGTGCTCGATCAATCGAAGAATCACGTGCACGACGCTCAGCCCGCCCCAGTTCACGGAGCGACGGTCGCGCAGATAGGTCACCCCGTCACTTTCCGGCACCACGGCCTCGAACGATGCGAGATCGGCTTTGGCGTCGATGTGGACATAGACGTCGATAGACGGGTGGCGCAGTGAATCAACGAGTGCGGCAAAGACTTCTGGCTGGTGATGCGCGATGACCAGAACTGCGGCCCGGAAGCTCACTTCAGCGCCTCGCGCACGAGTGCGGCAGTGTGCGCGACATACGGCGGCCGGAGCATGCCGACATGATCGCCGGAGACACGCTCCACCGAAACAACGTGGGGTGCAACTCGAGTCCACCACGCGGGGTCATCCGGGTTGTCTTCTGCCATGACAACCGATACTGCGCCGTCCCACGGCCTCAAACGGTGCATGAGCGCGACGCGTCGACCCAGATCGTGGAATAGATCCCACTGCGTCTGCGCCGGGTACTGCCACAGTCCCGCCGTGAGTAACATGGCGCGAGTCTTCCACAGCGTGCGACGATCGGTGGGAGCAGGTTCGGACAAAGGGATCGACTGTTCAGCCGAATCCGGCTCACTGCGAGACAGATCGAGAATTCCCGAACCCAGTGGTCCACTCAGGATCGTGTCGAGGCAGATCACCGCGTTGACGGTTTCGCCCTCGGCTTCGAGTAGACGCGCGACATCCATTGCGATCACACCACCGAGTGAGTGACCGACAAAGGTGTACGGGCCGTGCGGTTGTACCTGGCGGATCTCGCGCAGGTAGCGCTTCGCTGCTGAGCGCACCGTCCAATCGGGGAATCCGCGGCCTTCGAGTCCGTGGGCCTGGAGACCGTGCACCGTCCATTGAGGTCCGAGTTCCCTCGCCAGTGGCAGCAAGGCCAGCGCGGTGGAACCTGCTCCGGCAAAGGCGAATAACGGGTCTCCGGTGCCGCCGGTCTGCAACGGCACCAGCACACGGGTGCGCAGCGTCGTACCTGTAGCGGCCTGCTCGAGATGTGCGGAAAACTGGTGCAGGGTGGGGAAGTTGGCCAAGGTTGCCGACGACAGTTCGGCGCCGAACTTCTGGCCGGCACGGGTGAGCATCTGCTGAGTCTGCAGGGAATCGCCCCCGAGAGAGACGAAGTCGTCGTCACGGCCGATCTGCTCGATCCCGAGGATCTCGGACCACAGTCCTGCCAGTTCGGACTCGACACCCACGGCGGGGGGAATTACGGCGGGCCTGGGGGAGGGCGCTGGAAGAGCGCCGCGGTCCACCTTGCCGCGTTCGTTGCGCGGTAGCGCCGGAAGCAGCATCAGATTGGCAGGAATCATCCAGTCAGGCAGAGTCTTTCGAAGATCTCGTCGCAAGTCTGCCGCAGACGGCGCGCGTGTAGCGGGATCTACGGCAACGTATCCGACCAGCACGGCGCCTGAGTCTGTTTGCCGAGCCAGCACAACGGCATCTTCGACAGCAGGTAGGCGTCGCAGTGCCGACTCCACTTCCGACGGCTCAACCAGGTAGCCGCGCACCTTGACAGCGTCGTCGCTCCGGCCGACCAGATGCAGCAGTCCGTGCTGGTCGAATCGGCCCAGATCGCCCATCCGGAACGATCGTGTGCCGTCTGCTGCCCAGCCGAACTTCGTGATCTCTGCCGTAGCGGTGCCGTCTCGCTCGACAAAATAACCTTCGGAAAGATAGGGCGATTCGACGACGATTTCGCCGACCTCACCCGGCGCCACATCGGCGCCGTCTGGGCCGAGCAACCGCACCACTTTGTTGGCGGCCACAACGCCGACGGGAAGTACCCGGTCGGGAACGTCGCGGCCAGGGGGGAATTCGTTGAACGCGAGATTGCCGGTCTCGGAGGAACCCGACAGATTGCAGTACGACGCAGCCGGACTGAGCAAGGTGCGAAGCCTGGCCACGTCGTCGCCGTGCACTGCCTCACCGCACGTGGTGACCAAGCGGAGACCGGTCAGTGTGGCGGTGCCGGCGCACACCTTCATGACTGCGCGCAGCAGTGAGGGGGTGGCGTGCAGCGTGGTCAGCATGTGGCTCGAAATCCACTGCGGGACTTCCTCGATACCTACTTCGCGGGGATCGAGAAAATGCAGTTCGCCACCGTTGAGTAGTGCGCTGAACACGACGTCGAGTCCGCCGCCGAAGCTGATCGGCAACGCCATTCCCAGCCGATCGCCCGAACCGATGCCGAGCGTGGCGTGAAAATCCGCCGCCTGGTTGAGCCACAGTCGGTGGCCCTGGCGGACTGCCTTCGGTGTACCGGTGGAACCGGATGTGAAAAGCAGTACTGCGCAGTCGCTCTCGCTGACAGCGGGCAGTGGCTGTTCGCGATGTCGGGGCAATGCAGCCAACTCGGCCGGGGAAATGCGAGCAGCACCCGAGCGCGTGAGAATGTTGTGGCGCCGATCCTCGGGCAGTTGCGAGTCGAGCAGCACCAGCGGATGTCCCGAGAGAAGCACGGAGACAAGCGCGACGACGCAGTCGAGGCTGCAGGTGGTGTCGAGCGCAACGGGGCGTCGATCGCTACCGAGATGACCCACCAAGGCCCGAGCGTGGGCATCTGCAAGCGAGTGGAGCTCCCGATAGCTCAGACTGCTACCGCGGCAGACCACCGCGATGTTGTCAGGCACTGCGGTTGCAACGGATTCGAACCGTTCCCGCACCGAGGACCACGGCACCGGGAACGGTTCGTGTCCACGAGGAGCGAGGAAAGACTCGAATGTCGAAATATCAGACACCGGCAGTTGCTCCGAACGCAGCTGTCACGCCGAGCCTGGGGAAAAGCAGTTCGGCCGTGATTTCGGCCTCGCGGATGAGTGGCCACCCGGACAGGATCCAGATGTCGATGCCCACCCGTTCGCTCATCTCGAGCATGCGCGCGGCCACGTTGTCGGCACTGCCCACGAGGTAATTGCCGGTGCCCTTACCGGCGACGTCGAATGGTGGTTCGGCGCCGGACCACGTGGTCAGTCCGGCAGCCATGTTCGGGGCAAACTCGAGTTCCGATCGGGTGGGCAGGCGGCCGGCTCGCAGAGCGTCGATCCGGGCCTGCACCTGTGCGTCGTCGGAGGTGAGTTCCGCCAACGGTGGGAACCCGAAGCTGGTCAGATTGCGGTCTGCGGTGCTGAGCACCGATTCCGGTGAGGTCTGGGACAGCTGCCATTCGAACCGCTCCCAGGCCTCCTCTTCCGTTTCCCGGACGATGACGCTGGCCAATACTCCGAACTTCAGTTCGCGGCCCTTGTCGGATGCTGCTGCCCTGACCTTCGTGAACAGCGTCGACATCGCTTCAGCCGGGCTCATGAACATGAGGTAGGCGTCGAGAACCTCTGCCGCGTGCGAGATTCCGGCAGGGGAGGCCCCGGTACCCCAGACCGGAACCCCGTCAGGCTGACGGGGTCCGGCGATGGCCGGCTTGTATCGCGGACCGAGCTCGAAGTGCTCACCCGAGAACGCCTGCGCCTCATCGAGATAGAGTCGCTTGAACAGCGGCCAGTACTCCTCGGACACGCCGTAGCGTTCGTCCTTGGAGTGAAATCGTCCGTACCGCGCCAACACCGGATCGGCTCCGTTGACCTGGTTGTAGATCAACCGGCCGCCGGAGTACTGATCGAAGACCTGTGCCTCCTCGGCAAGCAGCGCCGGCGGTTTGACTCCGGGATACTCGGGTACGACAAAGCGCAGCCGTTCGGTATCTGCGACAAGCGAAATCGGCTCGCGGGCCGTTGTCAACGCGCCGTAGTAGCCGAGTCGGTCGAGAGTGCGCGCCTGCTCACGCAGAGCGGAAAACGACGGCTCGAATCGGTGCCGCGGATCCCACGGCACCTCTCCGTCGTTTGCTCCGATGTACCAGAGGATCTCGGGAACGGACATCTTTCCTAGCGCTCGTCGCAGAATTCGGTGATCGGCAGGCCGACGTGGCGCGCCTCGGTGGGAACGTAGCCGAGCAGCTTGTCGCCCGGTTCCAGTTCGGTGACGTTGTTGACGCTGCCACCGGGTCCGAGCAGGCGCACGTGCCAATCGTCCTGCGCAATGACGTTGACGTTCTTGCCGTTCGGGGCAACTGCGGTGATCGAGATCAGCGGGCGCTTCTCGATCTTGACGCGGCCGATGCGTACTTCGCGAACACTGCCGTCGGAGCGGACTGCGAGGATCGGCTGGCCGGCCTGAAGTTCGCTCACGTAGCGCGTGCGGTTGTCCGGAGCGAGGACGTAGGAGTGCACCGCGCCGGCGTTCCAGCGGAAGGGACGCGTCGGCATGTACGGCAGCGGGTGGGTCTCGCTGCAGGAGAGGAACATTCCGGTGGAGAACGAACCGATCAGGCAGCCTTCGTCCTTCTCGAGCAACGAGCAGGTGTCGATGCAGGCACGATCGCCCATGCCGATGTGCTCGACCTTCGTGACGACAAGCTCGGAGAGCTCCATCGACTCGATCTGGTGATCGACGATGCGCGCGATGCGGACGACGTCGTCGGCGCTACGAGGTGCGAGCAGGAGTCCGTCGGAGCCGTGCTCGAGGACCAGCTTCACGATTTCGGCGTCTTCGACGTCGGTAACCGTGGTGACCGTGCGTCCGCCGGAGTTCTCGGCTGCGGCGATGACGATCTCGAGGGGGATCTTGGTCGGGTCGGTGAACGTGAGGAGCGTCCACGGCACCTCACGGACAACCTCGCACGCCAGCTGCAGGGTCGGTGCGTCGGAAACGACAACGTGGACGCCGCGGTCAGGGGTGTGGCCGATGTTGGGGGACAACGCGTCCGCGCGGTCGGCGACCACGACGAGGTCAACTCCGTCGTACGGGAAGTCCTCTGCCAGTGGAGCGTCGACGCTCAGGATGCGGCGCACGGTGGGGGGAAGGCCGTCGAAGGTCTCGATCTTGTCCGAGAGGATGCCGTCGATGCGATGGTGCAATGCGGCTTGCACAATTGCCGGCAGCAAGCTCTGCTCGACCGAACGGACGTCGAGCCAGGCGAAGTGGCCTTCGCGGCTGATCGGTGTCCGTCGACTGTCCGTGCCGGCCCCCGTCGCCGGGAGGATCTGGTCGGTGACGATAGTGCTGTCCATAGTTGGACACGTTCCCTTCGTTGGTTGAACAAGCGCGCGTGCGTGCGAGGTGGTGAAAACTGAAGATCAGGCAATCTCGAGTTCGGACCGGGATGCCGATTCCTGTGGGGAGTGCATCATCCGGGCCAGTGCAGAGGCCACCGCGTACGGATTGCGTGCCTCGAATACATTACGGCCGAAGCTCAACCCGGCAACACCTGAGCTCAGTATTTCGGCGCCGAGCGCGAGTGCGTGCGCGTCGACGTCTTCGAGGGGCGGGCCGCCCGCGACGCAGATGGGCAGCGGGCAGGACTCGGCAACCTCACGCATGGATTCGGGGGTGCCGCTGTAGTCGAGCTTGACCAGGTCTGCACCGAGATCGGTAGCGATAGCCGCCAGGTGCTTCAGTTCCGCCGCGTCCGACGGGAGATCACCACGTAGGGGGCCGCGCGCATACATCATGGCCAGCAAGGGAACTCCGAGTGTTTCGCATTCGTGGGAGACCTTGCCGAAATCCTGGAGTTGCTCGCGTTCGGTGGACGATCCGATATTGACGTGCACGCTGACCGCGTCGGCGCCGATGCGTAGCGCGTCCTCGACGCCGCCGACAAGAACCTTCGAGTCGAGGTCCATGCTTCGGGTCGTTCCCGCTGAGAGATGGACTATCAATCCCATACGCGCGAAGTGGGCAGGGTCGACGTGTTTGGCGCGGCCGCGATGGAGAACTACGGCATTGGTTCCGGCCTGCGCAAGAGTGTGGACCAACGAGTTGGCGTGGTCGGCCATGCCGAGTGGACCGACGGTGACCGAGTGATCCAGCGGGACGACGAGAGTGCGCCCGGTAGCGTAGTCGCTGATCCGGGAGAGTCGGATGGACTTACCGCCCGAGGACTGCGACTTCGCATAGTTGGGTGATGTGAACACCGAGGTTCTCCAATCGGGCATCGAACGTGCGGCTGACGTTCTCGAGTGCCTCCGCAATATTAGGGTAGGCTACACAAATGGATTTCATCGGGGTAGAGGCAGTACTGCGATCTACACCACAAACACCGTCGGTAGCACCTCAAATGCGTCATATGCGCCGCGACGCCGACGTGATGTCGAGTGCGGAAATGCACTCTTATCTCCGCAGGGTCGCATTGCCCGACGATAGCCTGACGAGTCCCGTCGACGCGTCCTTGTTGCGACGCATCGCCGACGCTCAGTTGTCCCGAATCCCGTTCGAGAATCTCGACATTCACCGCAAACGCCCGGTCGAGGTCTCGGTAGCTGCGATCGAGGAGAAGCTGCTCCGGCGTGAGCGAGGTGGAATCTGCTACGAACTCAACGGCCTGCTCGCCCGCGCTCTCCGCACCGTCGGATTCGACGCACAGTTGGTCGGCGCAGCCGTCGTCACTCCGAACGGGCCGGGGCTTCCACTAGGCCACGTCGCAATCGTTGTCGGCTTCGCAGGCGAGACGTGGCTAGTCGACGTCGGGTTCGGCGGCGACGCGATAGTGCACCAGGTCGACGCCGGCGCAGTCGCCGGATGGGACGTGCGCTTTCCTTCCGGCGCGTCGTACCTGACGGACGCGACCACGAGGCCACTCGCAGATTTCGCGGCAATGGCGTGGTGGCACAGCACCTCCCCGCTGGCCCGCTTCACCAGCGGAATCGTGTGCTCCCTGACCGAGGGCAGTGTGCGAAAGACACTCTCCTGCAGGCCTGACGAGCAGTACCAGCTAGCCGTCACGGACGGGGCGCTACGCAGCGCCCGCGACCTGGACGGCGACGAAGCACTTGCCGTACTGGCCGCGGAGTTCGGCATCCGGTTGCCCGAACTTCCGCGACCGGCTCGATTCTGAAATACCTGATCCGGTAACTGCTGTTATGCCGGATACTGCCAGGGACTGGGGAATGGCAGGCCCAGGTAGACCTCGCCCAGCGCGGACTGCTCGTGCTCCGACTCCACCCACCTGGTCAGGCGAGCGCGTCGCAGCTGCCAATCCAATGGATCTGCGGACAGCGAGTGCAGTGTTTCGGTAAGCATTGCGGAGAAGTGCTGTGCCTTCCAGATACGTGGAAGGCAGGTGCTCGAGTATGCGTCGAGGTGCTCACTGCCGCCGGTCAGGTAAAACGCACCGAGTGCATAGGACAGCGTGACTGCGTCGGACACTGCAAGATTGAGACCCTTTGCGCCGGTGGGGGGAACAATGTGGGCGGCGTCGCCGAGTAGGAAAAGCCTTCCGTGTTGCATGGTTTCGCACACGTACGAGCGCAACGGGGCCAGTGATTTGTCGAAGATCTCGCCGCGCTCGAGTACCGGGAAATCGTCACTGGCGCTGCGGAGTGTCAGTTCGTCCCAGATGCGTTCGTCAGACCAGTCGCCCAGGTCGGTGTCCGCGGGAACCTGCAGGTACTGGCGGGTGATGTTCGGCCCGCGCATGCTGTGCACCGAGATGCCGTTCTCATGCGCGCAGTACATGCCCTCGGGGGTGGTGGGGGTGGTGTGCGCCAGGATGCCCAGCCACGCAACGGGATAGGTCCTCTCGAACTCTCGGACCGAGTCTGCGGGAAGGTGTGCGCGGCTCACCCCGTGGAATCCGTCGCAGCCGGCGACGAAGTCCGCGGTGATCTCGAGCAGTCCCTCTGGTGTCTGGACCTGCAGGCGGGCGCCGTCGGTGCTGGTGTCGATCGAACGTACCGAGGCCTCGAAGAGTAGAGGCTCGCCGCCCCCGACCCGGTCCGCAACGAGGTCGGCAACCAGCTTCTGCTGCGGATAGACGGTGGCGTGGCCGCCGACGAGCCTGGTGAAGTCGAGATGATGTGTGGTTCGGTCGAACCGAACATAGAACCCGTTGTGCACCATGCCTTCGCGAGTGATTCCGTCACCCACGCCGATTTCGTGCATGAGATCGACGGTGGGTTGCTCGAGGATTCCCGCTCGGGTTCGTGTCTCGATGTATGTGCGGTCGTGACGTTCGAGGACGATGGAGGAAATACCCTGTCGGTGAAGCAGAGCGGCGAGAGTCAGTCCGGCGGGTCCGGCACCGATGATCGCAACCTGAGTGTGCACGTGTAAGTTCCTTTGTTTGTCTTCGAGCGTATTCGTTGTTGCAATACCGGATCACCCGCACCTCGGCCACTGGATATTATGTGACTGTCGACACACAAGGCCTCTAGGGCTTTGCTAAGGCTTGCCTATCTTCTACTCTAAGGCATGCAGTTCGACGAACTGCATGACCTCCCGAATCCAGTTCTTGGAGAGGGACATTGTCTGGGTGTGAGCCAGTGGCCAACACATTCTCCAGGCATCGGACTGTCAATATGAGTGGAGACGATCGTCGTGAGTACTTCGATACCGACAGGTGGCCCGGCTGCCGACATCACCGGAGCGACACCGTCCGAACCGGCATCCGGTAAGGGCGGGAACCGTCCGACCGTCTCCGTCATCGTCCCGGCCATGAACGAGGCAAAAAATTTGCCGTTCGTTGCGTCGCGGATGCCTACGGATATCGATCAGATCGTCTTCGTCGACGGACATTCCACTGACGACACCGTAGCTGTGGCGCGTGAATTGTGGCCGGATGCAACATTTGTCGTGCAGACCCGTTCTGGTAAGGGCAACGCCCTGGCCTGTGGATTCGAGGCATCGACCGGCGACATCATCGTCACCATCGACGCCGACGGTTCGACCGACCCAGCTGAGATTCCCTTCTTCGTCGAGGCACTGGTCGGCGGGGCCGACCTCGCCAAGGGAAGCCGATTTGTCGGCCGCGGTGGAAGTTCCGACATCACCGGATTGCGCAACGTCGGTAACAAGGGCCTCAACGGCTTGGTCAACCTCATCTTCCGAACAAAGTTCTCCGATCTCTGCTACGGCTACAACGCCTTCTGGCGCAAGCACATCCCGCTGCTCGAACTGGCGCCGGTCGAGTACCAGCGCGCGCAGTGGGGCGACGGTTTCGAGATCGAAACCGTCATCAACGTCCGTCTTGCGACGAGCGGCCTCAACATCGTCGAGGTCGGCAGCTTCGAGGGTCCCCGGATCCACGGACGCAGCAACCTCAACGCCTACAGCGACGGCATGCGAGTGCTGCGCACCATCGGTCAGGAATGGCAGCACTGGCGCGAGACCAAGACCATCCAGAAGAAGACCGCACAGGCTGACGTCCGCGAACTGACGCTGTGACCGCCCCCTCCGGCGACACCGTCGTATCGCCGGAGGCGGCAATCGCAGGTGACCCCAGCACGGAGGGTCTCAGCACGGAAGGTCCCAGTGCTGAAGGCCACAGCCTCGAACGAAACAGTCTGGCGCTCACCGTTTCAGCGCTCTTGACCGGTGTTGTGGGTCTTGTCTACTGGGCGATTCTCGGACGCCTCTACCCGGCGCGTGAGGTCGGTGCTGCCGCGGCGGTGATCACCACGGCAACCATGCTCTCCGCTTTTGGCAACTTCGGTATCGGTGGACTCTTCGAACGTTTTCTTCCGCTTGCCGGGCAGCGCTCCAAGTCGCTTGTCGGGGCGGGATTTGCCGTCGGTGCGGTGGGCGGTCTTCTCCTGGGCGGCGGATTCCTGCTGCTTGGCCCGACGTCGGAGATGTTCCTCCATCCGTTCGAGTACTGGCTTTTCCCAGTGGTTGTGGTTGTGTTCTCCACGTTTGCCATGCTCGACCACACCGCGGTGGCGTTCCGCGAAGCCGGTTGGGCCGCAGGGAAGAACGTCGCGCACGCGATTGTGAAGCTGGTGCTTGCCGCAGCATTGGCGTTTACCGCTTCACACCTCGCCATCATCTGGACGTGGACGGTCCCGGCGCTGATCGCCGCACTTGTTCTGGGCGTGATGGTTGCCCGGCGGCTACGCACGCCCGACTACCAGAGCGCGGCGTCGCAGTTGCCGCCTCGGCGGGAGATCGGTAACTACCTGGCCGGTTCCTACGGCATCTACGTGGTCAGTGCGCTTGCGCCACTGCTGCTCCCGCTGATCGTCGTATCGCGAATGGGTGCCGACGCCAACGCGTACTTTGCAATCTCCTGGTCCCTGGTCACCGCCGTACTGGTCTTGATGACCATGCTGCTGGGGCCGTACGTTGCCGCGTCGGCAAGTAGTGATCCGACGCGCCTGTACGGTCTGACCCTTCGATTCTTTGCGATACTCGGTGCTGTCGCGTTGAGCGGTGTTCTGCTGTTTGCCGTAATCGCGCCCGTGATGTTGGAGATTGTCGGTAAGCCATACGCGGAGCAGGGAACTCCGCTGCTCCGCCTTGCTGCACTTGCGCTGATTCCCGCGACCATAGTGGCCGCGTACACCGCGGTTGCCCGAGTGCGTCGCCGCTTGCGGCTTGCCGTGGCAGTGCAGATCTGCAATGCGGCACTGATTCTCGGACTCAGTCTGGCATTGATCGACGAGCACGGACTTGTCGCGTTGGGCTGGGCGTACATCGTGGCTGAGTCTGTGTCTGCCGTGATCCTTGTTGTGCCACTTACCCGTGCTGTTCTTGTTATGCGGAGTGAATCTCAGTCTGTGAACTGAATGGCATCCGGTGACGGATCGTAGTAACCGGATTTCTGCATCTTCTCCAACGCGTCGGAGTCTGCCGCATACACAGTGACCCAGTCCACCTGTACGGCAACGTTGTCCGGGCGCTGCTCCGAGAAGTCGGAGCACGGCGTCATGCCCCAGTCCTCACGACGTTCACACGCTCCGGCCTCGGCTTGCAGGCCGAGCCACATGGGGACGTCCGGAACCATTGTCTCCGAATGTGCTTCGGCCCAGACTTTGCCGTCGAGCAGATAGCGGACGATGCCAGGTCCCCACTCGACCCCAACGGTGTGCCACTCGGAAAAATCTCCGCCCGAAGATACACCCTTTTTGTCGTTGCTGCCTTTGTCGTCGACCCAGTGCAGGAAGGCGGACATCTCGTCGCGGGTGCCGCTGACGCTTTCCGCGAAATCGATCTCCGGTGGCCACTTCTCGTTCTGTGGCCAGAGCAGCATGTGGTACGAGATGTCGTCGCTGTTGTCGGCGCGCATGCGGATCTCCCAGCGCCCGTACTGCTGGGTGACCGGATAATTCGACACCCCGCCGGTGATCCATCCCGAATCGGTTCGTTGCGAATTCAGGTTGAGCAGACCGTCGTCGACCTGAACCATCGACGCATCCCACGTGCTGTTCGGATTGCCGCCTGGCTGGCCGCTGTAGGTACCCCAGTCGGAACCGAGATCACAATCGTCGAAATCATCGCTGAAGATCTGCTTCCAACCTTGCAGGTCACCGCGAGGAAGTGACACGCCACCAGGTGCGGATTCCGGCGCGCACGGGTTTTCGGCCGGCGAATCGGTCGCGATCGTGCACGAGGTACAGGACGCGATGAGGGCGAGTGCCGCGATAGTTCCGGCAGCGCGCCGCCGTCGACGGCTCATACAGCCATTGCGATCAGTCGCACGAAAGTCAGAGTCGCAGCGGTGATCACACAGACGGCAAGCGCAAGGCTGATCAGTTGGGCCGCGTGTCCGCGGCCGATGCTGCCGGTGGCAGGAACCTCACGTTCACGCAGGATCACACCGGCGACAAGGAGAACGCCGGCGGCCAGGAAGAAGAAGATCGCAACACTCATGGGGACTCGAATTCGATAGCGGGTGCGTCGACCCGGCGAAGGATCGTGATGCTCGGCTTTTCGATCATCGGGACGTAGAGGCCGCTGTCGATGATAGCGGCCAGTTCGGCGTCGAGGTACTCCTGTGTCATGCCCTGCTGCAGCAACGCCATTCCGATGCCCTGGCTCGTGACGTACACGTACATGGGGTTACGTGCCAGAGCGCAACCGCTGAGGTCGTTGGCGCAGTCGTAGCTGTCCACGAACATCATTCGCGGCCCGAGCGGGTCCAGCGTCCGTCGCACACCGTTCGTGTGAGACGCGTGGCTCCACGTCATGATCGTCGTAGACGGCGGAACCGCCGCGATGAACTGGTCCGATACCGTGACCTGATCGGTTGTCGACGCTTCGAATGCGGTGTTCAGTCCGCGGTTTGTGGTCAAGAGCAATCCCAGCGAGACCAATGCCAAGGTTGCAGCGGCCGCCCGAACCCCGTAGGACGGTCGTGTCTTGCGAGGCCGCGTGTGATTTGCCGACGAGACCGGGTTGAGTGCTTTGCGGATCTGGTTGCCCGCATGCGCGAGGGCGACGGCGGCAAAGGGAGCCAGGACCGGGGAGGCGAGAACGAAGCAACGGATGATCATCTCGCCGCCGTAGCTTTGCAGCAGGACAAGCGAGAACGGCGCTGCGGCAACGGCTCCTGCCACGAGCCAGGTTCGTCGGTGGCGTGAGAGCACCCAACCTGCAAAGGCCACCACCGCGAGTATCCCGGACGCACCCATACGCAGGTACTGCATCTGCTGGTACGTCGGATCTCCGGTGATGCGCTCGCCCACGCCGCGGCCCACGGAATTGCCGACCTGCCCGATCTCGCTGAAGATCGACTGGAGGTGGCCGATCCAGAAGTCGGTGGCGCCGTAGCTGAACCATGCGGCGAACACCAGACCCGCTGCCAGCCACATGGTCCGGTAGCGCGTTGCTCCGAACAGTGAGAATGATGCGAGGACCACGATGACCAGGATCGGGGTGATCTGGTGACTGACGGTGGTGGCGACGATGAGGAGCAGCAATACCGCGCCCACCGCGAGTGTGCGGAGTGAATCGAAACCGGGAACGAACCCGGGGGTGCGCCGAGGCGCCGAGACGATGAATCGGCCGATCCCGGAACCGATTACCGGAAGTGGTGAGCGTCGAAGCTGCCACAACAGGGTCGCCAGGATAGTGGTGTAGAAGATCGTCGCGACAGCCTGCGGGGCGAAGTAATCTTGCTGGTACCAGTTGAAGAGTTGGTAGATCACCACCGCCAGCCAGGCGAGCCGAACGCGGCCGGTGATGGCAATCGCGATGGCGTACAGCGGAAACGCCAGTAGCGCACCCATGTACAGCGGCGCCCACAGAAGTAGCACGGTCGCGTCGGGAACATCGGCGACGGTGATCAGATGTGCCCCGGCGGAGAAGAATCCGGCCCAACTGAATCGTGCGTCGATCGAGTTCGGGAGGGTGCCGCTCTGGGCAAGAATGTTGATGAAACCACGATGTACAAACGCGACCGGCACGGTGGTCTCGCCGGCGGCAACCGGCACGAGCATCGTGGTGTAGAGAATCAGAATGACGGTGTTTGCCGCCATCAACACGTGGTCGATCAGGCGTCGACGCAGGGTGTACACGATTGTGCCGCAGAGCGTTAGGAGTCCGAGCACGTAGATCGGCCCGATTTCGGTGATGATGCCGAAGTGGCCGGCAGCCGCGATGTCCAACCTCGCAGCGGCGACCAGGAACAGGATCAGGGCGATCAGTAGCGCACCGAAACCGATTGCCCGACTGCGGTCGACATAGCGCAGTCGCTGGCGTTCGCCGTTCGGCAGTCGGAAGTCAGACGGCACAGTGCGCGAGGCGCCGGCGCAGAGTGCGAGTGCGAGGAGCGCCAAGATGAACTGAGTGCGCAGCGGACTCCACCACGAGGCCACCATCGTCAGTTGACTGGCCAGGATGGTGACGGCCAACGACACCGACACGATCAGGGCAGCCGAGAGCGCGCGGCCTGGAATGCGCAGCGCAACAACGACGGGCAGTCCGGGAACCAGGGTCATACCGGCAAGCGCGATGAGCAGGCGGATCGGCGCGGGCACGAAGTCGGCGATGTCGGTAGCCACGGCGAGGTTGAGCACGAACATGGCAACCGCAACTGCCATGCCGATTCTCAGGCAGATGCGGGGATTCCACCCGTAGTGGGGGAGCGGTGATGCAGGCTTGCCCGGCCGGAGATTGATGATGTCTGTGTCGGTGTCTATTTCGGTGCTCATCGGCCGGCACCGACCCGGCGCGCATTCAGGTGGCTACGGACGAAGAGGACCGGACCCGCAAGGTAACCCAGCGCTTCGAGGATTCGTAGGTGCAGAGGCCAATCGGACGGGAAGTCGATGTTCTTCGTCGACGTCGGCGAGATCAGCATGTGGACACCCCGCGGGATGCGCGTGAGGATCGGTCGCGGTGATCCAGACAGGACGAACTTGGTCAACGATGCCGCCATGCCGGTGCCGTAGCCGTAGCTTTGCACCCGAAGTTCCGGCATGTTGTCACGGTGGTAGTGCCGCACAACGGCGTTCGGATTGTAGGCAATAGCCCAACCGTCGAGGAGTGCGGCGCGGAAAGCGTCGAGGTCCTCACCGCCGTGGGTGGGGGTGCCGGTGCCGAGGCGCTCGTCGAATCCGCCGATCGAGTGCAGGGCAGTCGATCGGAACGCCATGTTGTTGCCCGATCCGCACTCGCCCGCTGTGTAGGGGAAGAACGGACCGTGGGGACCGTACTCGCCGAGTGTGCCGTCTGTGCCGAGCGCAGTCTCTTCGCGAGAGTTCATCGCCCAGAGCGTTGCAACCTCACCCTTGTCGAAGACCTTTGCTTCCTCGAACCAGGCTTGCTCCCTGGTGTTGGATTCTGTACCGAGCACCCGGCCGGTCACGACTCCGACTGAACTGGTGTTGTCGGCGTGGAAGCTGGTGACAATGCCCGAGATCCACCCGGGATCGGGGACTGCGTCGTCGTCGGTGAAGGCGACGATGCGGCCCCTGGCGCTCTGATGTCCTTTGTTTCGGGCCGCCGAGACACCGGGGATGGGCTGTTCCAGGATCGACAGGCGGGGGTCGTCGATGTCGGCCAGAATCCGCGCGGCCTCACTTCGGTGGGGACGGTTGTCGACTACCAGCAGTTCGATATTGCGATGATCCTGCGCCAGCACGGTACGCACGGTGTTGAGCAACGAATCGCGACCGACAGTGGGAATCACAACGGTGATCAACTCGTCGGCGGCGACGGGTGCTTCGGCCGGTTTTTCCACTGGCGCTTGTACTTCCGAGCTGGTGGTGCGACGGCCTTGGCGAATGGCCGCGGCCGCAGTGGCTGATGCGGTGACAAACAATCCGAGGATCATGACAAGAATCCGGGACACCGCGCTGATGCCGTTGCCCGTTACCGCGCCGCGGAGATAGCGGAGAACCCCGGTGGTCAGAGTGCGAATGACAAAACTTCGTTCGGCTGCGAGCCCGGCCTTGCCGCCCACCATGTCGGACAGCACAGCCTTGGAGCGGCCCTCGTGGCGGCAGCGACTGATGAAGTAGCGCAGGGTACTACGGGTGCGGGGAACAAAGTGGTCGACGGCAAACTCCTCGATCCGCACAACCTTGGATCCCGGGAATTGCTGTCGTAGTTCAATTCCCATGAGGGTTTCCTCGCAGCCGGCCGGCACTGTTCCGACGCGGCCCAGACGGTCGGAGAAACCGCCGATCTTCTGCAATTCGGCACGGCGGACAGCCATGGCGGCGCCGATCGGATTGCGGATCTCGGCGCCGTCGGAGGCAAGCCCGCGGTAGTCGCAGCCCACGACCCACCCGAATTCGTCCGGGAACCACGACGGTGGTGCTCCCGCTTCCCATTTGGCGTGTACTGCACCGCCGACGGCGATAACGGAAGCGTCAGAGAAGGCGCTGCGAACGCTGTCCAGGGCCCCGGGTCGGAGCACCGCGTCGTCGTCGACGAACGCGACCAACTCAGTCCGCGCTGCCGCGACACCGGTGTTGCGGGCGCCGGACAGGCCGCGAGTCGCCGCGTTCGGAATCACGGTGATGCCACTCGGGAAGGCGGAAATCAGATCTGCGCGGAGTGCGTCGTTGTGGTCCACGATCACAATCAGTTCGTCCGAGTCCGGGCGAAGCTGCGCCTGGGCGCTGCGGATGCCGGTGGACAGCTGATCCAGACGGTCGTGGGTGTAGCAGCAGATCAATACGGTGATCCCGGGGACCAGGTGGGTCTGCGCTGTCAAGACGTACTCCGACGGGGTCTAGGCGGGGTGCAACACCACCCCTGGAAGGGCAGCCTTACCTATGTTATCGGACGTCCATGGGCTCGGGGCACATCGGGTCAGTTAACAGAAGACAAATAGGCAATCGGATCGGTGGCAGCGCACTCCAGGGCCGACGTCACCACCGCCTGCGCAAACACGTTTCCGTGGAACGACGCCGTCGTCGCGAGCGCACCTTCCACGATTGCCCACGTGAGCGTTATGCCCTCTGGGCCGACAGGGTCGTTGTGCGCCGAGTAGAACGGTGACGCGTCGGTGAGCCACGGAACCTGACCTTGTCGCGGCACCGGGCCGATGCTCGAAAACAGCAGCTGGGCCTGGGGATCTCGAGGGCGACTGATCGGATATGCGCCGGAATTGTTGATTCGCAAGCCGATTCGGGTCCGCATCATGTTCAGGGCGAGATTCGCAACGGGCCGGCCCGTTGCCACCGCCTCGGACGTGGCCTCGTGGATGCGGCCGGGCGTGGGGTTCGGCCCCAGGTCGAATTCGAGTCCGGAGACGAAGTTTCCCAACGGAACTCGACCTGCCGCAAGGTAGCGTCTGGCATCGAGGGTCACAGTTGCAACGGGATTGATGATGAGCCCGGCGTCGGCCAGCGCGCGGTGCAGCACCGAAGCGGTCAGGGCATACATCGACACCGACGGAAGGTTCTGGTCTCGCCACGCGCGCAACGACCGAACGGTGTCGGGATCAGTGGTGACCACGGCAGCAGTGCGGGCGGGCGTCCACGGTTCCACCGGCCCGGACTGTGCGGGACGCGGCGTCCGATCGAGTGATCGACGCAGCGCCCAGCCGCGCCGTGGATCCGAACCGTAGGTGCGTAGCGCGGCAGTGGTGATCCCCGAGAGCGAGGCACGCGACGGTTGCCACACCTGAGGATCGGCGGGGTCGATCATGCCGAGGATGACCTCGTTCATCATGAGCGTCAGAGCGACCTCACCGAGACCGTGGTTGTGGTCGGTGCGGAGATAGTTCCCGGCCACTGTGACGGTTGTGGGGTGATCCTCTCGTGAGACGTTCGACGCCATATCGAGCAGGTCCATCGGGGAGGTCGGCGGATCGAGCCGAACTACTTCGGGGGCACACGATTCGGGATCGAATGTCCACCGATTGCCGTGCGCTGACGGTCTGAGTCCGAGGCGTGTGTGTGGCCCTGCTTCGGCCATCGTGCGAAGTCGAGCGGCAATGGTGGCGTCGTCAGGGAGATGTACGGGGCCGATGACGGACGTGATCCGCGTCCGGCTGTGCATCACGTCCAGATGGCTGACGCGAAGAGATGCTTTGGGGGATGCCGGCATTTTTCAGACGAGCGTCGACGGTGCTGTATCGGAAGACGGTGCTGTATCGGACGACGTTGCTGTATCGGACGACGCTGTATCAAGTTTTCGGAAGAAGTCGACGGTGCGGGCGATCCCCTCCGACAGTGACGTCAACGGGGTCCATCCCAATTCCGTGCGTGCCAGTGCGGCGTCGAGCGCGGACCGGCGAACATCCCCGAGTCGCGCCGGCATCCACGTGGGTTCTGCCGCGACGCCGGTGGCGTGCGCAAGCAATGCGTGTAGTTCGCGGTCGGACGTCTCGACTCCGGTTCCGATATTGAAGCGTTGTCCCGAGCCCGCGGTGCCCGATGCTGCGATCAGCGCCGTCACCACGTCCTCGACGAAGACGTAGTCCCGCGTATTTCCACCGTCGCCGAACAGGAAAGTGTTTCCGCCGGAAAGCATTTCGCGCGCGAAGATTGCGACGACGCCAGCCTCGCCGTGTGGATCCTGGCGGGGTCCGTACACGTTGGCCGGGGCGATGTGTGAGCAATCCAGACCGTGGAGTTGCCGGAAGCAGTTGAGGTAGTTCTCGGCGCTGATCTTGCTGCATGCGTAGGGCGAGAGCGGGTTGACCGGAGCGTGCTCGGAGACGGGCAGGTGTTCCGGTGATCCGTAGATGGAACCGCCGGAAGACATGAACACGATCTTGCGAGCTTGTGCCGCGATCGCCGCGGATCCGATTTTCACAGTGCCGAGGATATTGGCGTCGGCGTCGTTGATCGGGTCGGCGACGCTGTGCCGCACGTCGATTTGCGCTGCGAGATGGAAAACCACTTCGGGAGCGAACGTCTCGAACAGCGGACCGATCTTGTCGTCCCGAATGTCGAGAACTTCGAGGTCGACATCTGCGGTCGCGAGCGCCGCGTCGAGGTTGTCTACCCGACCGCGGCTCAAGTCGTCTATGACGAGCACTTGGTGACCGTCCTTGCGCAGGCGATCCACAAGCGTCGAGCCGATGAATCCGGCTCCTCCGGTAACCGCGGTGCGCACAGGTTTGCCTTCCCTTACTTTCGATGACTTTTGGGAGTCTAGGCAATCGGGTCCGAAAACGGGAATCTAAGCCCATTGGGCTGGTCGAGGCACAGCTTTGTGCCTCGACCAGCTGTCAGGAAATTGTTACGCGCCGTCCCACGCGTGCACGGTCACCCAGTCGACGAGGAAATTGCCGCCGCCGATAGCCGGGTACAGGCTGGACTCGAGCTGGAGCTGCCAACGCATCGCGGTATCCGGGATTCCCCGCGTGGACTCGAGCAGGACCTTGTCGTCGAGCATGAATCGAACAACCGACGGAGTCCACTCGATCGTGACAACACGCCAATCCGCGTAGGTAGAGGTGTCGACATCGGAGAGTGCCTGGGAGTTCGCGTCCGCGCCGTCCTCGGCGTAGTGGTGGAAGCCGTAGATGGGTCCCGTCAGCGGGCCCTCCGGGAAGTTGATCTCGCCTTCTTCCGGCCATCCTTCGGAGTCCGGCCACAGCAGCATCGCCAACCGGTAACCGGTGATCGCCGGATGGCTTACCTTGACTCGCGCCGAGTAGCGTCCGTAGACCTGGGCCTGGCTGCCGCCGTTGATGACGGGGGACATGTTGGCCCCGGCGCGGCGGCCGTCGACGTCATGGAGGTAGTAGTCGAGCACGCCGTCGTGGGCACTGACTACCTCGTCTGCGCGGTAAGGATTCTTGTTGTACGTGTCGAGGTAGCACTCGGGGTACGTCCGCCAGCGCGTGTTCTCGGTTCCGGTGTAGACGATCTTGCCGGGGTTGTTGCACTCGTCGTTTGCGAAGGTGCCGATCGGAGCATCGGTAGTGAAGTCGTCGACAAAGATCTCACGCCACCCGGGCAACGCTGCTCGGGGCGCTGCCTGCGTCCCGCTGACGCCACCACCGGACGAGCCGGCCGATCCGGTGAGTTGCGCTTGAGCGGTCGAGGGCAAGAAGATCCCGAGCACAGTCGCGGCGACCAGCGCCGCTGCGGCAGTGCTGCGGCGGCGAGACCGCTGGGTGGGCAAACGCATCTGACTTCTCCAAAGGGTTGAATGAGCGGCACGACGCACGGGTCGAACGACCAGTTTGCCGATCGCAGACCGTGGGTACTTTACTTACTCTTGGTCAGGAATGGGCACCTACCTCGAGCGCCTGCATGTTCTGGGAAATACCGAGACAGCCCCGGCTGCACTCAGAAGACTCTCAGAAACCCTGCGTAGGTTGGGTTTCGGCTCGTTGACGCCTCTGGGATGTTGACGTGACGGATGCTGCAGATATATCGCAGCGAAGAAATACGAAAGCCGCCGCTACCCCATGGGGTACCGGCGGCTTTCGCAATGTGTCGGTGTCGGTTCAGTGAGCCGCTGCGGGTTCCGCGGGTACGTAGTCGGGAACGTCGCGGGCCGGGTTACGGAACTTCGGCAGGAATGCTGCCAGGAAAAGTGCGATGAGGGCCGATCCCGCGGCCAGGGCCATGATGACGCGGAACGCGTTCTCGGTCGGCAGCGTGGTGTCGCCGAGAGTCATTGTCATCTGAGCCAGGACGACGCCGGCGATTGCGCTGGCAAACGATGTGCCGAGTGCGCGCATCAGGGTGTTCAAGCTGTTGGCCGCACCGGTTTCCGAGGCGGGAACCGCACCCATGATGAGGGCTGGCATCGCGCCGTAAGCCATACCCGTTCCTGCGCCGATGATGAGGGCGATCATGACGAGTTGCCAGATGGAGTGCAGCGCGAAGATGCCGATGAGATATCCGATCGCAACGACGACTGCACCGATCATGAGTGTGATCTTGGGGCCGTGGGTGTTGGTGATCTTGGAGGAGACCGGCGCGATGAGCATCATGATGATGCCGGATGGGGCCATGACCAGACCGGCGATGAGCATCGACCCGCCGAGTCCGAAGCCGGTGGCTTCCGGCAGTTGGACAACCTGGGGGAACACCATGCTGGAGGCGAACATCGCGAATCCGAAGACGACGGAAGCGAGGTTGGTCAGTAGTACTTGGCGACGTGCTGACACGCGCAGGTTGACCAGTGGCTTCGGGTTGCGCAGTTCCCACCAGGCGAAGATGGCGAATGCGATGACGGCGGCAGCGAGCATCGAGACTGTGAGTGCGCTCGCCCATCCCCAGGAATTGCCCTTGGAAATCGCCAGAAGCAGGGTGATGAGTGCGACCGAGAGTGTGAGGGCTCCGACGAAGTCGAATTTGCCGCCGGTGCGGACAGTCGATTCAGGCACGATGACCAGGATCAGACCCGTCACGATGGCGCCGAGGACTGCCGATGCCCAGAACAGAACGTGCCAGTTGGCGTATTCGGCGATCATAGCTGCGATCGGAAGTCCCAGTGCGCCACCGACTCCCATGGCTGCGCTCATCATCGCGACGGCGCCGGCCAGCTTCTTGGGCGGAAGCACGTCACGCATGATGCTGATACCTAGAGGGATGACACCAGCGGCGAGTCCCTGGAGGACGCGCCCAAAGACGAGTGGGACAACGCTCGAACTCATGGCACCCACAATCGAGCCGACCACCAGAAGTGCCAAGCTGATCAGGAGTAGGCGGCGTTTGCCGAACATGTCGCCCAACCGGCCCATCGTCGGGACGGCAACGGCTGAAGCGAGGAGGGTGGCGGTCACTACCCAGGCTGTGTCCGAGGCGGACGCGTTCAGGTATTCCGGAAGGTGCGGAATGATCGGGATGACCAGCGTTTGCATCAGCGAGACCACGATGCCGGCAAACGCCAGAATTGCTACTACGGCAGTAGTTGACGGCGGTGCGGCTTTACTGGAATCGGAAGTGGATATCGACATTGGGAAGCTCCATCGGAGAAAAGTAAAGAAGTCTTGAATTAAGTCAACTGATTGAATAAAGTTAAAGCAGCTGACTGACTTCGCGCAAGCGCTGCGAGGTCGATGGTGATCAACGTCTCGGTGCGCACATAGTGCCGAGCACCTGACTGTGGCGGTAGATGTGGCAGCAAGAACTGAAGATGCGATCAGCGATTCGGGTACCCCAGCGGGCTCTCTTCGTTCCGTTGCGACTCGGGAGCGGATACTCGAGGTCGCGGAGCGGTTGTTTGCCGAGCACGGGATCTTTGCCGTCTCGAATCGTCAGGTGAGCGAGGCTGCTGGGCAGGGCAACAACGCCGCCGTCGGATATCACTTCGGCACAAAAATCGATCTACTCCGTGCAATCGTGAACAAACATGCCGCGCCGATCGAGCAGAAGCGCAAGGAGTTGCTGGCCGACGTCAAAGGTTCGACAGATCTCCGTGACTGGATCACATGTCTGGTTCGAGCGTCCACTGATCATTACAACGAATTGACCGGACCCGCGTGGTATGCGCGGTTCAGTGTTCAGCTGATGGCCGATCCCACGCTGCGGGCCGTTGTCTACGAAGATGTTTCGTCATCGGAGCTCTTGCAAAAGATGCTCGGCGCGCTCGCCGCTTGTCTGCCCGACATGCCGGACGACGTTCGGCGCGCCCGCGGTGAAATGGCGCGGTATGTGATGCTGCACATGTGTGCCGAACGCGAAAGGCTCCTTGCCGGCGACGAATCGGTAGAGGTCTCGAACTGGGATGACTTCACGACAGATATCGTCGACGCGCTCGTCGGGCTCTGGAGTGCGCCGGTGACGCGCTGAAATGTGTTTCTCCTGGATCTGATTGATCAATGTCCCTGGTTGGCAATCTCTTTCGTCAGAGGGGGAACGTTGTGATCGTTCCTGTCTGCGCGTGGGGCGGCAGTCCGCCGAGACTGAATCCTGTTCTGCCGGAACTGCATACCGCGTGAGAGCTTCGCATGACCAGTCAGACGGTGGAAGCCCACACGTATGTGCCAAGAATCCACTCACGAGTTTAGGGCTGTATGAGCATGGCTACCCCTAAAGCTCAGGATGCCCTACGCGTAGGAGGAGTTTGTGACCGCCGACGGATCCCAACCGCCTCGCCAACCGAGTTCAGCCGATTTTGATGCGCTGTATCGCGGCGACTTCGATGCCTTTGCGCGCAATACGGAGTTGCCTGACGCTGCACAGCGCAACGAACTCGACTTCGACCGAGTGCCATGGGATATCGGCGAAGCTCAACCGGTGGTTCGGAAACTCGAAGCTGACGGCCAGTTAGCGAGCGAAGTCCTTGATATTGGTTGTGGTCTGGGTGAAAACGCTCTGTTTCTTGCCGACCGTGGGTACCAGGTGTGTGCACTCGACGCCTCACCTACGGCGATTGGGATCGCACGCGAACGCGCCGGTCTGCGGGGACTCGAGAAGGCAGTGGATTTTGATGTTGCCGACGCCATGACGCTTGATGGATACGAGAATCGGTTCACCACTGTTCTCGACAGCGCGCTGTACCACTGCTTCCCGGAAGATCAGCGCCAACCGTATGCCGAGGCAGTACTACGAGCCTGCCGACCCCAAGCCCGGCTTCACCTGGTGTGCTTCTCGGATGAGGTTCCAGAGGAATTTCCTGGTCCTTATCGAATCAGTGAGGACAATCTGCGTCGAACGTTAGCCGACGCTGGTTGGATCGTCCGGCACCTCGAACGTACCACTTACACCACGGCGTTCACCCGCGGAGAGTTTGCGCGCCAAGCTAACTCGCCCTTGGCTGCTATCGTCGAAGGGCTGGGCTTCGATTCCCGCGACCGGCTTCTGGCTCCGGCGTGGCTGGCGACAGCAGAACATTCCTGAAAACTTATTTGTCGGCAAGAAATGGTCCGAGGGGGCCGAGATCGATGTTGAGGTCTTCGGGCGTCGGATCAAAATGCTCGCGCAACTCTTCCATCTTCTCCTCGAGCAACATCAGTGTGGTACCGATGCGTTCGACCTGCGCGTCGGACAGGTCGCCGACATCTTCTGGTGACACTGCTTGTGTTGCAAACAAATCCGACCGCACCGCGTCGTAGGGGCGGTCGGGGTGTGGTGTGAATTTGCGGCGCCGGTAGATCACGGCAAGGAAGGCCGTACCGGACGGTTGTCTGAGTGGCGTTGACGCATTGCCTCGCGTTTGACCCACACCCATCTACAGAAGAAATCGCCGTAAAGCACTCAAATCGCAACGTGGAAACTGCTATTGACGTCGATGAATCTGCCGTCTAAATTAATCGAATCAAATTCGATTAATGCATGGAGGTGCGGTAGGTGGAGGCCGAACTACTTTTTGTCGGAGGCACGATACGCACGGGGGATTCGGTGCAGACGGTCAGCGACGCGCTCGCTGTGGTCGGCGGTCGCGTGGTTGGACTGGGGGAGCAGGCTCGTGCATTGAAGTCGACGCGAACCGAAGTCATCGATTTGGAGGGTGGGGCACTACTGCCCTCGTTCGGCGACGGTCATGTTCACCCGTTGATGGGTGGCCTGGAAATGCGTGGTGCCAAGATTCGCGACTGCAACAGCATCGATGAGGTCTTGCAGGAGGTGCGTCGCTGGGCAGATGAGAACCCCGACGCCGAGTGCATCTTCGGTGAGGGCGTGTCGCCTACCCTCGCTCCGGGCGGTCGGTTCGATGCTCGCTGGCTCGACAGCGTGGTCGAGGACAGGCCCGTCGTCCTGCGCACGATGGACTATCACACCGCGTGGGTCAACAGCGCTGCACTGCGAAGCGCCGGGTTGACGCGCGATACGCCGGATCCGGTCGGCGGAGAGATCGTGCGAACGTCAGACGGTGAGTTGCTCGGGACCCTACGTGAATGGGGAGCGATCAACCCGGTACTGGCATTATTGCCCGCCGTAACCCTCGATGCGGGAGTTGATTCGCTTGCGGCAGCATCGAAAATGCTTGCCGCAGCAGGTATCACCTGGGTGCAGGACGCGTGGACCGAACCAGGCGATGTCGAGATCTGGCTGGCCACCGCTGAAAGTGGGCGCCTGTCCACCCGGGTAAATCTTGCATTCCGAGCGACACCTGAGAGTTGGCAGGGCGACCTGCCGGCGTTTGTCGAAGCCCGGCAGAAGGTCGCAGAACGGGGTGGCGACGCAGTCAAGGCAGGAACGGTGAAGTTCTTTGCCGACGGTGTCATCGAGGCCGGAACGGCAGCGCTCCTCGCGCCGTACACGGATTGCCCGCATTCCCACGGAATCAGCAATTGGACAACCGATGAACTCGGTCGAGCTGCCGCTGAAGTGGACCGGTTAGGTTTTCAGATTCATATCCATGCCATCGGCGATGCAGGTGTACGCATGGCCCTCGATGCAATCGAATACGTCGATCGATGCAACGGCCCGCGTGATCGACGCGCCACTATCGCGCATCTCCAATTGGTTGATGGCAACGACCTGGACCGATTCACGTCATTGGGAGTGATCGCCAACTTTCAGCCGCTATGGGCCCAGCTCGACCCGCTGATGACGGAGCTGACCATTCCGCGGATCGGCGCCGACCGTGGTGACCGCCAATATCGCATCGGAACCCTCGCTGAGCGCGGCGCGCGGGTGGCATTCGGCAGCGATTGGCCCATCACCGCCTTCGAACCGATCAAGGGAATTGCCACTGCGATTCACCGCCAGACGCCGGCTGGTATCCCGAGTGAAGGATGGCTGCCTCGCGAACGCGTCGGCCTCGATTGGGCCCTGGCAACATACTCGGCGGGCGTCGCCTATCAGGGATTCGAAGAGGACATGTGGGGTTGCCTTCGGCCGGGAATGCGAGCCGACATGATCCAGCTTCCGGTCGATCCCGGCCAACTTGGCTCCGCCAAGGAGCTCAGCGACCTGGTTGTCTCCCGAACGTGGTTGGGAGGTAAGCAAGTTCACTGAGCACTGCCTGTCATCGTGCATTGCCTGGATCTGCCACAGCGGCTCACGAGGAGGACGCTGGGCGCGCCGATACCTCGTGCACTTCCTCGAGGAGACGTCGAAAGCCTGACAGCAGAGCCATCCAACCGAGTTCGAAGGCTTGTTCGGCTCTGGCTGGACCCCGCGGCGCCGCAGCAAGCGCCAGAGTCAGAGCGTCGTCGGGTGTTGTCGAGTCCGCTTCGATCATGACTTCCGGTGCCGCTGCATCCAGTGCGGCGCCGAGGAGAAAGTTCTCGGCAGCGGTGATGACCGCCAAGATGTGGTCGTCCGGGAATCCGGCTTTCCGGAGGCCTTCTGCGGGAGCGTAGTAGACCGATAGCGACGTGGGATCACGCACCGTCTCCGTAGCGAGGAGGCGGATCGAGGTGGGGTGTCTACTGAACGCGGATCGATACGATCGAGCCCATGCAGTAAACGCGTCGTCCCAGGTTAGGCGCTCGAACGCCGACCCGTCGATTTCCCGTACGACGCGGTTTCGAACGAGTTCCACCACGGCCGCGCGACCCTTTGCATGGTGATAGATGGATGACACCTGCACATTCAGGTGTTTTGCAAGATCAGGCATTTTGAAGTCGCCGTCACGATCGACGAGCGCGAGCGCTGCCTCCGCAATTCGTTCGCGGTCCAGACGTGCGATACGCGGTCTTCCCATCGTCCCCCCACCTCTCAAATCGAAGTTCATTCGATTATGCCCTTGTGGCGCCGGTCACAACGATCTACCATAATCGAAACTGATTCGATTAATTCTGGTTGCACCCATATCTGCCTGTTTCGGATATTCGCCCCTCGCCCTGACTGGAGAAGTTGCTCATGAAGAAAACTGCACCCGAACCCGCTCTGAAGCTGGAAGGAGGCGTCCTCGGCACCGCCGGCATCGTCTTCTTTGTCGTGGCGGCGGCGGCGCCATTACTGGTGATGGCAGGGGTTGCGCCTCTGGCCTTGAACATTGCCGGCATCGGGGCCCCCGGCGGATACATTTTGGCCGGGCTCGCACTAGGAGTGTTTGCAATCGGCTTCACTGCGATGAGCAAGTACATCCACAATGCAGGCGCCTTCTACGCCTATATCTCCGTCGGGCTCGGCCCTCGGTGGGGCCTGGCCGCAGCGGTCCTTGCGCTGGTGTCCTACAACGCCCTCGAGATCGGAATCTTCGGGGCCCTAGGCTATTTCGCGCAGTCAACCATGGCGGACTTGGTTGGGCTGGATCTGCCGTGGGGAGTGTGGTCGTTACTCGGGGTTGCGTTGGTCTGGTTCCTCGGATCTCGATCGGTACATCTGGGCGCTCGGTTCCTGATCCTGTTGCTGACCGCGGAGACGGGGATTCTGGTGCTGCTCGCAGCCGCCGTTCTTTTTCAAGGCGGCGCCGTGGGAATTGATCTCGACTCCTTTGCGCCGTCTAACGTATTCAGCCCCGGTCTCGGTGGGGTGCTGACCCTGGCCTTTGCTGCGTTCATCGGATTCGAAGCGACTGCCCTGTACCGGGAAGAAGCAAAAGATCCCGCTCGGACGGTTCCGCGGGCGACATACATCGCGGTGGCATTCCTGGGTCTCTTCTACGCATTCATGGTGTGGATCATCATCCAGGCGTACGGACCGGATCAGGCTCTCGAGCTAGCGGCTAACGATCCCGCCGGTATGTACTTCAACGCCATCGAGCACTACGTCGGAGGTTGGGCGAGCACCCTCATGGAGCTGTTGATCATCACGAGCATTCTCGCCAGCCTGCTCGCGTTCCACAACGCAATCACCCGCTACGTCTTTGCGCTTTCGCGCGAACGTGTATTGCCCCAGTTCCTGGGCAAACTACACCCGGTCTACAAGTCCCCCTATGTGGCCAGCGCGGTACAGAGTCTCCTGGCGATGGTGGTAATCGTCGTGTTCGTAGTCGTCGGCGCCGACCCTTACCTCGAGCTCCTGCTGTGGGTGAACTCGCCCGGTATCGTCGGCATCGTCGTGCTTCAGGTCATGGCGGCCGCAGCAGTTATCGCATTCTTCTGGAACGATCGTCGCGGGCATTCGGCCTGGAGGGTGCTCGTAGCTCCCGTATCCGCTCTTCTGATGTTGACCTACGCAACGTATTTGATCGTGGACCAGATGGAGTTGATTACTGCCGCTGGAACCGCAGTGAACGTGGTGCTCGTCGCCGTCACGCCTGTGAGCCTGGCTGTCGGTTGGCTTCTCGGTATCCGGCTTTCACGACGCGACCCGGCGCAACTCTCGAGGCTGGGTACCACTGACGTCGACGCCGAACCGACGACGGAGTCTGACGGCGCGAGCAATTCTTCCACCTCGCCTGGTCAAGTAACGTAGAGCCGTCCGAGCAATTGTCTCCGAGTAATTGTCAAGGGCGGCAAAGTCTCTGCCGAGTTCCCCAGGAAGCAGTGTTTGGCCGCCGCGAGCAGATGGAGCGTACGAACCATGATCCTCCCGAAGGTCCGGGATCCGCGCTTCGTGACGATCCGTCGTGGTGGGACCCTCACAGATTCCGATCACCATCTCCTCGCTCTCTGGGCGGCATCGTGCGCCGAGCACGTCCTTCACCTTTTCGAGGCGGTTCAGCCGCAGGATCCGCGGCCGCGTGAAGCGATCGAGGGTGCGCGAGCCTGGGTGCGGGGTGAGGTCACGATGATGCAAGCTCGCGCTGCGGGCGGTCATGCAATGGGCGCGGCTCGGGACCTGCGTGGGCCGGCGCGGCATGCTGCGTACGCTGCCGGACAGGCCGGAGCCGTCGCACACGTCGCCGCGCACGAACTTGGTGCTGCCGCCTACGCGATCAAGGCCGCACGTGCTGTTGCGACGGAAGACGAGGAGGCTGCGGGCCGACTCGAGTGCCAGTGGCAGCGCGACCAGCTCCCGGTATCGATTCGTGAGTTGGTACTTGATGACCAGCGGCTACGGAATGACATCTGCTGGTCGGTGTTCGGCTGATGAGGCACCGGCCTTGCGTTCCGCGCTTCCTCGTGTCACTCTCGATAACTATGACTACAGGAAAGGCCGACACCGCCACCATCGCGTGAGCGCCGCGCCGATGTACTCGGTGTCGCGACACCGAGCATCATTCACCAGCAACGTCGATGCTGTGCGAAACGAGTGGCTGGAACACGGTCTCTGCACACACCCCTCCGACCGTGACACTGCAGAATGGGCTGTTGCGCAACTGTATCGGCGATCAGGATTTCCGGAACCGGAGTTCCTCTGGGTTCCTTCGCCCCCAGCTGGATCAGATCTGATTGTGGCCGAGGGCTTGTCGACGTCGATGTCGCCTGACAGCAACCGACTTCACTGCGTTTCCGCCCGTATAGCGAGCATGTTTTCGGATTCACGCAGCCGTATGGACGCGCGCATCGAGCGTCGAAGATCGGACTGGCCGAACGAGCGCTGGGGGATCGACACTGCACGTACTCAGTCTCCCGAGGATGCGGTTCGGCTGGGAATCAGCCCCGATCGGATCATGAGAGCAGCTGTCTGGGACTCGTTGCACACCACACTATTCGACGGGGTTGCGGCTGCGATACGGACGATGTCGACTCCCGTCCCGGGAAGCGTGACGTGGTACGGACAGCAGGAAGCTCATCGAATCGCCTACTACGACGCGTACCGTCGATGTGGTCTTGCTTCTTTCCGTTCCGACGATGACGAACTACTCGACATTCACACCGCTCTGGCTGGTGCAACCGGATGGTGGTGGGCGTTCGACACCATATGCGTCATGTCGGAAAGGCCTACCGTCCTGCGGGTCGAACCCATACCGGGCCGAGTGCACAACGAACGTCGGTTGCACGATTCAGATTCTCCAGCAATTGAATTCGGCGACGGGCACGGCGTGTATGTTCAGCACGGGACGATTGTTCCCAGCTGGGTAGTTCTGGATCCGACGGCCGAACGCATTGCAGCCGAACGGAATATCGAGATCCGCCGCTGTGCGATCGAGCGCATCGGATGGGACACCTACATCGATACTGCTGGCCTTGCACAGGTCGACCAAGCTGATGATCCCGGCAATGCCGGGCACACGCTTCAACTCTATGCTTCGCCCGACGGCTGGGGACGTAGTGGTCGAATCCTGCTTGCAGTCAACGGCTCTCCTGAACGCGACGGACGTCGTCGTCGTTACGGGCTCTACGTCCCTGGATGGTTCTCATCAGCCCTGGACGCTGCAGGATGGACCTACGGCATAGCCGGCGTCGACTACGCCCGACTCGTTCGTCGGACCTGACCCAACCCCTGAACTTCAATTCCGAACGTCAATCCATGAACTCCCAGGTGGCTCATATGAATTCGACCATGACTTTGTCCGCGCTCACTGCCCTCACGGGCCTCGATGTCTTCGACTATCTCGACCGAGAAGTATCCATACCCGTCGTCGACGGCTTGCAGGCACAAGGTGATCTCATCGTGGTCCCGTATTCGCTTGTCTCCGATATCGTCACGCCCGCAGCGTGGACGAGGTCCGTGAACGTACCACTCTCCGGAGTGGAGTTGCTACGCAGTGCGGCGGGCGGGAATCCGCACAGCCTGGTCGCCGACGAAGGTGTGTGCACGTGGTCGTCGCCGGTGAGAGATTCCCGGGGTCTTGCTCTGGGCATTCTCGACGCCCACGGGACTGCTTATCTCATCCACCCAGAGCATGGCGCCACTGGAATCGCGCCAGGCCGCTATGTCATCGGACGGCAGCGAGAGCGGGGCGCCGGACGGGCGATCAACGGGATGCAACTCGTCGCAGATTGACGCCCTGGACCATGTCCGAGCAAGCTGAGGTCAGTGATATTCGAGGATGCCCGTGAACACTCGATGGTGGAGAAGGGAATTGCGGCCATGAAACTGACGACCATCACTAATGTCTCCCTCGACGGCGTTATGCAGGGGCTCGGCGGGGCGGATGAAGACCGCAGAGGCGGATTCGAGCGCGGTGGATGGGCACTGCCACTGTTCGGCAAAGACATCGAGGGTACGACGTTCGTCAAGGACGTCTACCAACGTGCCGACGCCTTCCTGTTCGGCCGGCGGACCTACGAGATCTTCGCCGGGTACTGGGGAGTGATGGAAGATTCGGGTAACCCCATCGCAACGGCATTGAACACGCGGCCCAAGTACGTGGCATCGACCACGCTCACCGAACCGGGTTGGGCGAATACGACCGTACTCTCCGGCAACCTTGCGACGGCTATCCGCGAGCTGAAAGCCAAGCCTGGGGGTGAGTTGCAGGTACACGGCAGCGGCAACCTCGTTCGCTGGCTGTTCGACAACCGGCTCGTCGACGAGATCACCCTGCTCATCTATCCCCTGATCATCGGCCAGGGCACACGGCTATTCCCCGAGTCGGGACCGGATATCGCACTGGACCTGGTCGACTCGCGAGTCACGTCAAAGGGCGTGACAATTCAGGTTTACCGGCCCACCGGGCGACCGGAGTATGCCACCTCTATCGCCGACTGAAGCACGCTCCATTGGTGTTGAAGCGTCAGTTGCCGTTGTGAGACATGCGGGCGCGGAGAACATCAACGCCGTCGCCTTCAAGATCGTCGAGCACCGATGCCCTCCCGACCATTGCGAGGGCCAGCGCCTCCGCTCGCCCGTGGACTTCTGGTCCGGTGCCGTGTTCCCAGGGGAGATCGGAAGCAGTGAACCGGAGGCCCTTGGTGAATCGACGCGGCTGTGCAAAGGGATCGGGTCGATCGAGTACGAGTCGTAGGCGCTCCGGATCGATCGTTCGAGGTAACCCGAGCGGTCGCCGGATGTCTTGCTGGTGCACAACATGGTCGGAAAGGGTGAGGCGTGGGGCATATCTTGCGAACCAACTCGTGGTCGCGGAAGCTGCGAGACGATCGACGAGGATGTCTGTCGGCACGTCATTCTGCGCGGTGACGTAGCGTTCGTTGACACGGTTAGCGGATAGATTGTGCAGCGCTGCAAGGAAATAGCGAGGCATCGTAACGGAATCCATCGACACATGTATCGCAACGTCGCGCACCGACCAGTGTCCGCAGAGTGACGGCGTTGACCATTGATCAGGGCTCAGGGTCTCGAGTAGTGTGACCAGCTCCCGACGTTCAGCGAGGATGTGAGCCTTTACGTTCATCTCCGCACGGTAGCTCGATCTCTAGGATTATGGCGACGAAGACATGTTTCTGGCGCGGGACATGCGTGTGGGCTTCGCATCGGCTAGCTGGTGATGCGAAGCTCTCACACGGTATGCAGTTCCGGCAGAGCCGGATTCAGTCTCGATGCACTGGGCCTTGGCGGGTGGTGGAGCGGCGGCGTCGTTGTTTTGGGTCAATCGCAGCTGGTGGGATGAACCACGGTTTGTGATCGGTGCCCATTTTGATTTCCCAGATTCCGCGGAACCCACTGGTGCTGTGGATCAATCGGTGGTGATTTCGGCAGAGGAGGGTGAGGTTGTCCATCACCGTCGGACCGCCCACTGACCAGGGTTTTATATGGTGGGCATCGCACCAAGCGGGTACGGCATCGCAGTTGGGGAAGGCGCAGCCTTTGTCCCGGGCGATCAGCGCCGTGCGTTGTTCCGGTGTGACGAGGCGTTTGTGCGGCGTCGCATCGAGCGGTGCCCCGTTGCCGTCCATCAGGACGGTGGAGAGCATGCAGTCGCAGGCGAGCATCCGGGTCAGGCTCACACTGAGTGGTCCCATCCAGGGCATGTATCCCACATCGAGATCCTCGACATCAGGCTCGTCGTCATCGAACGCACTGCCATAGAACTCACCATCATCCGATGCGCCTTCGCTGCGCATGGTGGCGCATTCGCGATGCTCGGCAAGGTCTTTCGCGGTGATGTGCACGTTCACATGCGGACGCTGACCACCGTCAACCCCGGTGACGGCGTTGTCGAGGTACCGGCGGATCAACTCCGTGAACGCGTCGGCGGTTCGTTTGGCAGCTGATCGTTGATCCGGGGTTCCGTCCGCGGCTGGTTTCGGCATCGACAAACCCGAGAGAGCCGATAACAGCATTTCGCCTGTCAACGCGTCGAAATCGCCCTTGATCGCGACCCGTCCGTTGAGCGTCGGCGAAATCCGCAAGACGTTGAGGTCGTCGTCCTCACCGGGCGGGGTGTCGTCGGATTCGAATATCCGCTCCAGAACTGCAATCGCATAGCGGAGTTTGATGGTGGTCGCCTCCACGCCGGATGCGGCAGCAAGTAGAGTCTTCATACAGGACGGTAACGCCCTGTCCGGCATACCTTTTGGTGGAGATTCACAGAACGCGACGATTATTGCCGCATGATCGAGCGAGAGATCACCGGCCTCGAACTGCGCAGCAATATCCGGGAACGCCCGCAACGCGGCACCGAGGGCAGCGATCTTGTTACCGGCCGCGTTCTGCAGCATCGTGTTCGCCGCCAACCACCGCCCCACACCGCGGTAGCAGAGCACCTGCTCGTCCGGATTGAGCGCCAACTCATCCACTGCGGCAACCCGAATCGCCTCCAGTCGAAGAATTTCCGCAGAAACGGAAACAGCAACGTCGCGAACCTCGGCCGGTCGCAATCGCCACAACCTGCCACGCACACCCGTCGCGGAACCGGCTACAACATCCTCCACCGAAACAAAATCGTTCACCGTAGTCATCAACGCCTCCCCACCCTTGACCCAATTATACTCGAACGTCTATTCGAATCAATAGGCATATCGGGCACATTCGATTTGCATCGAGTGCGGCTCGGGGAACTCGAGTAAGTCTGCAGGGGAATAGGTTTGAGATTCGGTCAGATCAGGATGTCGGTTGCTCGGTGGTTTTGGTTTACGCCTTCGAAAAAGGCCACGGTGCCAGTCGAGTTATTGATTCGAAGCGGAGCGATAGCTTGGTAGGCGTCCGATGTATACCAGTGTTGGGCCGCAGCGGACGTGGGGAATCGGAGGATGATGAGATCGCCTGACCACTGTCCCTCGCGGACGTCAGGCAAGCCTCCGTGGATGATGAAGCGGCCCTCGAACGGTGTGAGGGTGCTGTCGATGCGTTGGAGGTATTCGGTGATGTCGTCTCCCATGGCGACGTTGTTGAGGATGCCAACTACGTAGCTTTCAGTCATGTCTGGTTCCTGCCTCTCGGAGGAGCGCGTGTATAACTAATCGTTTGTCTCTCAGTAACGTTCAGCTGGGTTCGCTCTGGAATCGAGTGTTGCAGGAGCAACGGCGCCGCGTCGATTACCTCAGGGGTAATGTGCTGTCCTACGTATGAGTGTGTCGCCGTGTTCGTCAGTGATGCGTCAGGTCCTGCAATCCGGCGACACGAAGCAGATCAAGCTTGGCTGCGTCGGCGGATCCGGGCGCGACTGTGTAGACGACGATCCGCAGGTCGCCGCTACCGGGCGCGCTGAGAACATCGCAGTCAACGGTGATGTCGCCAACAGTGCGGGTATGCACTGTCTTTCGGCTGGACCGGTGCAGGGCTACGTGTGCTTGCTCCCAATGCGCTGCAAACTCGTCGGATTCGGAAAGGAGGCGGTCGACGAGGTCCCTGAGCGGTGCGTCGTCGGGATAGCGCCCCACTGCGGATCTCAAGTCCGCGACCAGATCCGCTCTGAATTCGTCTTCTCCGACGGCGGTATGAGTGACACGTGTGTTCTCCTCGGTGAAAACCCGCCAGACAAGATTGTGCTGAAACCCGGCCAACAGTGAGGGATCGCCGAGCAGTGCTGCCCAGAGCGGATTCCACAACAGGAGGTCATGCGCGGCGCTGAAGACGCCGACCGGCACGTCGCCGAGACGGTCCACGATCCGCTGGACGCTCGGACCCACGTGGCGCGGCAATGAGGCAGGCGTCGGAGTAGCGACTCCGGCGACTCGATACAGGTGGTCGCGCTCTTCGTCGGTCAGGCGCAATGCCCGCGCGAGCGCGCCGAGCAGTTGCGCCGAGGGATTGGTTGCCCGGCCTTGCTCGAGGCGCACGATGTAGTCGACGCTGACTCCGGCGAGCATCGCGAGCTCTTCCCGGCGAAGCCCTCGGGCACGCCGACCTGTACCTGGTGGCAGACCGACGTGCTCAGGCTGCACACGGTCACGCCAGGCGCGCAGCACACTTGCGAACTCGTCCATGCCCTCATCCTGCTCGCTGTGGGCGCGCAGTGGGTAGTACTGCTGGTCCCACCGTCGATCGGTGCCTGGTGCGCGCACCGAAGTTGAGCGAGCGTTGTGGACATGACTACGACACTTATTTCAGGAGCCAACCGCAGCCTCGGACTGGAGACCGCGCGACGGCTCATCGACGCCGGCCACACCGTCTATGCCGGGATGCGGGACCTGGCTTCAGCTGCCGAGGTGCAGAACCTCGGCGCTCACCCCGTCCAACTCGACGTCACGGATCAGCGCAGCATCGATGCGGCGCTCGCGCAGCTGCCCGAGCTCGACGTTCTGGTAAACAACGCTGGCGTCCTCGGCAGGTCTTTCAGCGTCGACGACCTCGACGTCGACGCCATGCAGGAAGTATTCGACACGAATGTCCTTGGTGTCGTGCGTCTTACGCAGGCCGCGCTTCCGTTGTTGCGACGCTCGTCGAATCCGGTGATCGTCAATGTCGCATCCGGAGTCGGCTTCGCCCGCTCGCTGGCCACCCCCGGTACCGATGAGCACTTTGTGCGGGCCGTGCCGTACGCGAGCTCGAAGGCGGCTGTGATCGCTTTGACTCTCCAATACGCGAAGAACCTGCCGGAATTTCGGATCAATGCCAGCGATCCGGGCTACACCAGTACCGACTTCAACGGCCACCGTGGACACCAGACCATCACCGAAGGCACTGATGCGACGGTGATGTTGGCCCAACTAGGCACCGGTGGACCCACCGGAAAGTTCTTCAACCGCAACGGCGATATCGACTACTGAACTATGCCGTTGAGCGCCCTACGGTCAGCTCGGGAACACGGCACTCCAGTCGTTCTCGATGCTCGCTATGGTCCAACCCCGGGCATCCGCGAGATCGAATGCCTGCTCGGCGCCCTCCCGATATGCGAACTCGCGACGTGAATCATCGTGCTGTACAAGTATTTGCAACGATGGGAGGTCCGCTCGCTCCGAGAACTGCAACATCGGGATATCGCCGTTGCTGTTCCCCGCGGCGAGGAGCGGCCGTCTCCCGATACGGCTCCAGATTCGGACCGGCTTCTCGGGGCCGTCGACCAATACGTCCAATGCGGGTTTATGGACGAGCGTGCCGCCGCGGCCGTCGGCCTTCCATACCAGCGACGCGCTGCTACCGATGACTCGCTGACGGGGCACCCCGTACACGTCCAGGCTGATCGGCCGCATGAAGTCACGCCCACCACCGGAGACGATGTAGTTGTGGAACTCGTTCGTCTCGAGGTACCGGAGCAACTCGATCATCGGCACGTAGCCACACGTCAGATAGGTACGTCCTAGGGTGGGATGGTCTGTCGTGCGCAAGAATTGGTCAGCCAGCTTCTCGAATTCTTCCACGGTGATGTCGGTGTACGCCATCAGCACCCCTTTGGCGAACACCTTCACCCCACTGTTGTCGCCGTGGTAGTGACCGGTGATGACACTGCTGAACCAGCCGTAGTCGCGGGTGACGGCGGCGAGCCACGGTTGGCGGGTGCCCAGAGCGGGATCCACCTCAGTCATGACCACGAGGCGGCGCAGGATGAAGTCGAGCTGAATGGGCATCGGTTTCTCACACCACAGCGTTCCGTCGTTGTCGAACACCGCGATTCGCTCTTCGGCGGGGACGGCCCCCGGACCTCCGGGATCCGTCACCCGCCCGACGAACTCCAGGATTGCTTGCTTACTCGGACCCTCGTGCCAGCTGGGGAGCGGATCACCGATCTGTCCGCCGGTGTCCAGATCGGATCGAACGTGTTCGGGCATAACCTGATTCCTCCTCGATGTTGCCACCACACGATGGTCCTGCTATTCGCGGGAAAGCATGGCCGCGGCTTCGCGTTCGAGGTCGACGTAGGGTTCTCCACTGACGTCTACGACGATCCGGTTCAGGGAGCCGCCGGTGAACGCCCACGGTGCGGTGCCCGGGTAGTCGTCGGTGACGGGTTCCCCGATGGCGCGGCCGGCACTGAGACCTTCGCCTGCGATGCTGAACTTGCCTGGCTGAGTTCGGATTCGGCCCTCGCCGACCTTCCGGTCACCGTAGAACAGGCCGAGGGTGCCGTGGGCCGTGCCGGGCGGATCCTCACCGTCTTTGTCGAAGGTGGCGGCCAGGATCAGGTTCTCGCCGGTCGGCAGATCCTCGCCGGCGACAATCCGCTGCTGTTCGCTGCCGAGGAAGTTGTAGACGTAGTGCAGGCGGTTGTCCTTGACATAGAGGGAGTGGCCGCCGAAGCGGCTGCCGTGCGAGAAGAGCACCCCGGATGCCCCTGGGTTCGGGAGATCGACCAACGCGCCGATCGAGTAGGAGCGATTGCGAATGTTGACGGCAACGGACTCGGGGACCTCGGCGCCACCCGCCCGGTAGATGTAGCGGTTACGCGGAGCCGCAAGCTGCGGGCGAGGGGTGGTGAGGATCTCGACAGCCGAGCGGTCGTCGAGCGGAAATGCCTGGTTGGCGCCGGCTTCGTGGAACCACAGGCCCACCAGCTCGGCGAGCCTCCCGGGCTCCTCGGCGGCGAGGTCGTGCAGCTCGGATCTGTCGATCTGGGTGTGGTAGAGCTCCCAAGTGTCCTCGGGGAACCGGCCCCAGCCACTGATCGCCGGGTGGGTGGTGACGGCCTTCCAGCCGTCGTGCCAGATGCCTCGGGTGCCGAGCATCGAGTAGAACTGAGTGTGTTTGGCTGTCGGGATGGTGGCAGCGTCGAAGCTGTAGCGCATGCTCACGCCCTGCAACGGATGCTGGGTGTAACCCTTCACGGCGTCGGGCAGTTCGAGTCCGAGGCAGTCCAACACGGTCGGAACCAGATCGATGGCGTGGTGGTACTGATCACGGGTTTCCCCTCGGGCGGCAATCCCGGCCGGCCACGAGATGATGCACGGGTCGCAGGTTCCGCCGTTGAACGAGTATCGCTTCCACATCTTGAACGGGGCATTGAAGCCCATCGCCCACCCGTTCGGGTAGTGGTTGTAGGTCTTGGTACTCCCGAGTTCGTCCAGCATGGAGAGGTTTTCAGCAAGATCGTCCGGCACGCCATTAGCGATTTTGTTCTCGTTTACCGAGCCGTTCGGACCCCCCTCGCCACTGGCGCCGTTGTCGGAGACCAGCATGATGATGGTGTTGTCGAGTTGCTCGACCTGTTCGAGGTAGTCCAGTAGTCGGCCGATCTGGTTGTCGCAGTGGGACAAGAAACCCGCATATACCTCTGCCATCCGGGCGAACAGTCGCTTCTCGTCGGCGGAGAGGGTATCCCAGGGGCGTGTGAAATCCAGTGGTGGGAATGGCTGTCCGTCTGGGCCGGTGCGCGAGTCGGGAGTGCCGATCGGATTGAGGGGCGGTAGCTCGGTGTCGGCGGGGACAAGGCCCATTTCCTTCTGCCGGGCCAGGATCTGCTCGCGCATCGCCTCGTAGCCGTCGTCGAACCGGCCCCGATAGCGGTCGGCCCACTCACGCGGTACTTGGTGCGGGGCGTGCGCGCACCCCGGGGCGTAGTAGAGGAAAACCGGCCGTTCGGGAGCGATTGCCTTGACGTCGTCGAAGTACTGAATAGCTTTGTCGGTGATGTCGACGCTGAAGTGGTAGCCCTCCTCCGGTGTGGCCGGTTGCTGGACGGGGTGGTTGTCGTGGATCAGGTCGGGATACCACTGGTTGGTCTCGGCGCCGAGGAAGCCGTAGAAGCGGTCGAAGCCGCGGCCGATCGGCCAATTATGTTTGGTGGAAGCGAGATTCATCTCGTCCTCGGCGCACAGGTGCCACTTGCCTACCATTGCAGTGCTGAAACCCTGCTCGACGAGGACCTCGGCGAGGGTGGCGCACTGCGGTGGAATGTGCCCGTTTGCGCTCGGAAATCCGATGGCCGCTTCACTGATGCAGGCCATCCCGTTGGTTGTGTGATTACGGCCCGTCAGTAGGCAGGACCGAGTCGGCGAGCACAGGGCTGTGGTGTGCCACTGCCCGTAGCGCAGTCCGCGTGCTGCGATCTTGTCGATCTTCGGCGTCTCAATCGGGCCTCCGTAACAGCCGAGCGCGCCGAATCCGACGTCGTCGAGGACGATGTACAGCACGTTCGGTGAGCCTGGCGGTGCTTTAGGCTGCTCGTACGGGCCCCAGTCCGGGACGGAGTCTCGTATGTCGAGGTTGACCACGCCCCTGAATGCCTTGGCCATTGTCTGCTCCTCATGTCGGGTTCCCCCACCTATCCACTACACCACCATCACCCCGACGTGAACAGGGCTTGTAATCTCCCGTTACTTGAACAGCCTGCCCGCCGTGAGTCGCGTGGAGCGAGACGGATCTTCGTCAGCCGCGATTCATGCTGGGCTGCATGAGAATTGGTCAAGCCACTAGGGATGCTGGTTTCGCTTTCTCGGCTGACGATGAAACCTGCGCCGCGCAGGCTTCCCAGGCGCGCGTGAAGTTCGCGATTGGACCATGCTTCTGTGGACTGGCCGAAGTGTTCGATATCCGGGCGCATGCAATAACCCTGATTCGGGCCGGGGCCAGAGCCACGAACTCGAGGTGGGTCATCTTCCGTTTCTATTCGTCTGTGCGCCAGTAGGTTTGCGATGCACCCGCAACGCCAGGCTTGCGTAAGAGTCGACGGAAGCCCTCCCGGGCAGCAGTTCCGAACACCGTTCGCGGGAATGGGGGTTCGGGGTGCGCAGTCCTGATCTGGGACGCCAGCGGGCGTGCCGTCCAGTTCGCGGGCCACGGTGCGGCTGTGAATTCTGTAGGTTCGTCGAGATTCTGGACCGTGCTGCCTCGGGTACCAAAGGATGTGCGAACTGAGGAGTAATTACCGGCAACGTCGACGTGGAGCGAGCCGTCGACGACAGACAGCACCCATGTGTCGATTTCCTCGAGCAGTGTGGCGGACCCGCTGTCACACCCGTCGCAGGCACAGTCGGGAATCGATGCCAAGCACACCGCCGGATCGCCTGCGCTGATCGAGATGTTGAACGGATGGTTGGAGTCCACCGGAGTGTGCGTAGTCAAAATCAGTGGGACGGCGCCGTCGGCGGTAGGTTCGAGAACGGTGTCGGCTCCGCCGGAATCGAAAGGGCGAAGCGCCCACTGCACAGGTGATGCTTCTCGCGCCCAGCCCCGGTCGAGGAGAACCGTTGTCCACGCCTGCACTCTCGCGACCACGATCAGGTACTTCTCCGGGTTGGTGGAACGCTCGTAGTCTGCCTCGGCCCGATCGGGACCATCCTTGTACGGGTTCGGCCACTCAGGAGTGTGTGCGCCGGTGAGGGCGAATTGCTCGTCGACATCGTCGAGTAGTTCGCAGATCTCTCGCGAGAGCACCGAAGTGTTCTCGCCCCAGCCGGTTTCGTGCATGCTGCGGACGCCGTCGTTGCATCGCTCCCACCATGACCTTGCCGGATCTGTAGCCATCGCATGGACATTACCCGTCGACAGGCTTTTCACGCGCCCGCTCAGCGCGGTGCCAGTCATTGTGGCGACGCTATCTTTGACAGCCGAGAATTTTGATCAGTTGCCGGCTCGGGCAAGCAGGTCGCGCGCGGGAGAACTTCCGTCGAGTAGCCGGGTCGTGCGCTGCTTGATCTTCCACTCGCCCTCCGTCTTGACGAGATCGAACCGGTTCGCCGCGACACGCCACACGCGGAAGGAATCCTCGCCTTCGTTGCGCCGTAGCAATTGGGAATGGCCCGTCGCAGTAGCCTTGTCTCCGTCGACGACGATGTTGAGCGGGGCGAGAATATGGCCGCAACCGGTGTTGATGTAGTCCTGGTGGGGTGTGGTGCGGACCATCTCGGCGATCTCGGCGCGACCGTTCAGGGTACGAATATCGATGTCGTACACCGCATCCTCAGTCCACATCGCACCGACCTTGTCCGCCTCTCCGGCGTCGACGGCGGGACCGTATGCCGTCACGAGTTTCTGGATCGCAATCTCGTCTTCGAGTATTTGCACTCGTTCGAGGAGTGAGTGGACCAGCGCGGTGATATCGGTCATCGGGTCTCCTTGGTGTGGTTAGTGTTGCGGCCGACCTCGGGTAGTACATGCACGCGTGTCAGCGAATTCGATGTTGCGGTCCGGACAGTAGCAAGGCAGCGCTCGACTGTGGGGTCGATGTCGGAGACCGGGACGGGGTCGGAGTCGATGGCCTATCTCGACGAGTATTTGTCTTTCTACGTCCCGGTGAATGGACAAGGTATTACCGAGCCGCCGAGTTCGGTGTACGTCGGAGCTATCCACTTGGTAGGGAACATCATTGAGAACATCAGTGGTCCTGCCTGCGGATAGAGCTGGGCGCCTGATCAATGTGATCGATCAGGCGCCCAGATTGTTGCGGCACAACCCGCCGTTCTTACGCGGAGCTAGTCCCCACCGAGGACTGCGAGCCTGCGGCAATTCCGTGTCGGAGGCGAGTGATCTCGTTGCGTGCTTCGACAACTTCGGGACTGTCGAGACCCTTGCTGACAGCGAGGTCCCCACACAGATCCAATGCAGCGCGAACGATATGACGTCGTTGGCGTCGCTCGGCACGGGTCTGTGCAGCTCTGACGTAAGCGCGCTGTTGTCGCCACCCACCGGCAGCAGTAACTTCGTCGTCGGTCAACACTCCGGATTCGATTTCCGGAGCGAGAACATCACGGACGAAATGGGACTCGCGTGGGTGCGCCCAGACAAATGCGATCCACAATGCCGTCAAGGCGAAGATGATGTCGCCGACCATGACGACCAACACGATGGATGAGTTGCCGCCGGCGAGTGCCAGCATCGAGTCCCATACGCCGTGAATCAGAATCGGGGCCACGATCAACGCCAACCCGCGTCTGATTCTGCGAGGTTGTGCCGGGGTGCCGATCAGATAAATGACTCCGGCACAGAACAGTGCGGTGAAGAGAGGATGCGAAACGATGTCGGAGTATGCGCGAAGCGCAATGGAACCGATCAGCCCGTCGGTCTGGTGCGCGCCGAAACCTTGCGTCGCACCGACAACCGAGTACAAGAAGTCCTCGCTGGTTTGAAATCCCAGGCCGATGAACGCGCCGAGTAGCAGTCCGTCGGTTGCGGTGCGGACCAGTCGCGGCGCAAGAGCGAGGAGGACAACAATGCCGATGCCTTTCGCGGTTTCCTCCACGAACGGCGCCGAGAGTCCGGCATGCCAATCCTCCGCCCAAACCTGTCCGAACAGCTTCGAGTAGAGCGAACCGAGTGCGGAGTTACCGGAGATCGCGATGGTGAACGTCGCCGCGGAGGCTCCCCAGACGAAGCCGGTGAGTACCAATCCCACGGGTTGGCGTTCGTACCGGTCGATGTGCCGGAACCACCATGTCCACACCGCAGCACTGATGACGGAGACGACGCCGGCGACAAGGAGTGCTTGCCCGAAGTATCCCGAATAGGGCGCGAACATCTGCCAGGCTTTGACCACGCCGACGCCGCACATCCACAGGTATATCCAGAACACGACGTTGCGCGGCTGGATAAACCGGAACTTCTCGCCCCACGCCGTCGCCTCTAGTGCTTGGGAGCGTGTCTCGAGCAGGTCGGCGCTCACTTGGTATCTCCCTCAGTGGTGCCGAATGACGCGATCATATCGGCGATTTCTTGACTGTGACTTGCAATCTGGTCGGGCGGACCGACCACTTGCACCCGAATTCCCTTGTCACCGACGACAAAAGTCGCCATCGAACCCGCGGCGCGGGGCGTATCGAAGCGAATCTGGACGCCGGTCAAGCCACCATCGGTGGTGACTGGCTGCGGTGGGCTGGAGATGGCGAGTACAGAGCTTCCGTTTGTCGCAAGACTTACGGCGTCGACCTGTGAGAGAAGTTCGTCGGCGGTGCCGGTGAAGTCGTCAGCGTCGACGACGAAACTCACGCTGCCACCGGTCAATTCCACCCTCGGCACGGAACCGGACGCACTGCGTTGGTCGATGAGGAAGCCGCTATTGATATTCCAGCCCGCGGGCACAGTGAACGACACCGACTCGGTCACAGCCAGGCGGTCGCCGGCAACTGTCGGATCTTCCGACGACACAGCGGAATCGATGGCCGGAACGATCACAACCCACAGCAGCCACACGGCCAGAATTGCGACTGCGTGCGGAAACACGCGTGTGTCGAACCCGAGGAAGCGGTGATCGACTGGTGGCCGTCGTCGATGCGTTCTGTGTTCGTGTTTCGACGGGATACTCCCGATAATGCTCAAAATTCCTCGTTCCCATTGTGCCGAATGTGTATTGACTATCCCAGAAATGGGACGAATGGCGGGAACGGAGTGCGTGCCGTCACCTACCGCCCACCGAGAACGGCGGCACAGCGGGCAGTCCGGGTTATGCGATCGCGCATCTTGCGTGAGTCGACGTGCTCCTTGACGACGTGGTCCTTGACACAGCGTCAGTTACGGCGTTTGACTGAGATGCGCGCTCGTGTTGAATCGCCCGACAGTGTTCTGGGAGGTCGCCGCATGTATGGCATAGGTTTGACGAGTTCGGGACATCGATGCGGAGTGCGAGCCCGCCGCAAGGGCGTCTCGGTGCTGGCACTGGTCGGAGCCTGCCTCGTTTCTCTGGCAGTTCCCCAGACTGCCAGCAGCGAACCGGCCGCAGGAACCGTCGACACCGGGTTCGCGATCCCGTTTTCCGGGGCCCCTGGCTACGAGCACCTGGCACCGCCGCAGATGACCAGCCCGGATCAGCTCAACCAGCCACTCGGTCAGCAAGCGGCGGACGAGATTGCCGCCCAGATCGGGCTCGACAGCGAGGATGCGTTGTCGGAGCAGCAGTATCGCGACCTCGTCACGGGCGGTGGGGTCGGCGGCAGTCGCGAGGCCGCCGAGATTATCGACGAATGCGCCCGGATCCTCACCAATACAAACGGGCGTCCCCTCTATTCCACAAACGACGGCAACGTCACGTCGTCGGTTCTGGCCAGCTACGGGCTGTACGTGAATTCCATTGGGCTGCTGGAGAGTCCGGCCAACGCGGACGCGCCGACGAGGCAGGTGAACTCCTTGATCGCTCCAGGCGGATTTGTGGGCACATGGATGAGGAACAACGGCGCAACACAAACCCTGGTTGCGCTCTATCAGTCGGCGTACACAGTGCAAGCGGTCTATGGCTTTGCATCGCAACAGATGTCGGGCACAGCGCAACTGGTGACCAACACCAAGGGAGGTGCGAGTTCAGAGGTCGGTATGTCGATGGCGCCGCCGCTTTGGATAGTGAACTTTGCGCTGCTCTACATATTGAAGCCCTCCCTGGCGGCTGCGATGCCTGCCCAGTGGGCTCCCATTCCTTCGGCGGTTGCCGACGCGATAACGTCGAGCCCTACCGGCCAGGTTCCTTTCAGCGACTATGCGTCCTATTTCGAGTGAACGCCAACTTTTTCCGACGTTCCGAGTCGCCCTCAGGATTCGACAGTTACCTTGACGACGTTGTCGTCGCCGTTGAATCGGACCGCCGGCCAGTATCCGTCCATGAAGTGTGAACCGCACGTATCTGCCAGATCAAGGACGACTTCGTTGTCGGGAAATACCTCCACTGCGTCGAGTGCCAGGTCTCGTAGTGCGTCGTCGAGTTCTTCCGTGGAAGTAGGGTCCTCGCTGAACTCGTAGACGACCGCTTCGGCGGCCTGGCGATGGAGGCGTTGGAGTTGATCGAAGACATGGTGCAAGCGGGGGAGCATGCCGCGTACGGCGTCGGAGTCGACGGAGTGGGCGATGAATCCAACGTCCCGCCCGTCGATGTTGCGGGTCAGACTGAAGTAGTCGTCGTCCAATCGCACGCCGTCGGACAAGATGTGATGCCCGCGGACAAAAGTGCCGAGCGTTTCGTCAACGATTGCGGAGCCGGAGTGTGTCGTCACGAGATCAGCTTAAAGTGCCCGTGTCGCAGTGAGGCCGATCGATTCGGTACCCGAGCCTTCCGGTATTGGCGCGGGTGGAATCGACGCCGCCGGCACCTTAATTCGAACTTGGTGGACTCGGGGTTTTCCCGGATGAAACGCAGGTGGTGAACCTCTACGCTACCGCCATGGACTTGATCGTCTGGATTATCGCGACGCCGATTCTTGCCGCAGCACTCGCGGTCGCCATGCGACGAACGCTGGGGGCGAAAGTCGGGTGGCCGCGAACACTGGTGGTCTCGGTGATAGCGCTCTCGGTGGGTGTTTCGCTGGCGAGCTACGTCGCAACGCTCGACGGAATTGCGAGCCCGGACGGTCAACTACTGGTGAGCGAGGGAATTGCGCTCACCTTCTTCGGAGTCGCCGCGCTCTGGGTTTTCGCGGCGTGCCTGGCCGCGTTGGTCTTCCTTGAAGTTGTCATTCCTACGGGGTCCGTACCCGGTGTGCCAGAAGCACTGCGGCGCAGCCGAAAATCGTGGCGCCGAACAAAGCGGTACGCCCAGATCGTGGGTATCTTCATGCGAGCGGGAGGTGGGTCGGCTCTCCGCGCCGGACCGTCCGCACCTCAGTTCGGGGACGCGCTGGTGGAGATCGTCAACCGATGCGGAGTCACTTTCGTCAAGTTGGGACAGATCCTCGGCACACGAGACGACCTCGTGCCACCCGAGCTCGCTCGCGCTCTCTCGACGCTCCAAAGTTCGGCTCGGCCGGCCGATCCTGACCGCATTGCAGGGCTGCTGGCATCGGAACTCGGCGACGTCCCCGAAGCGGTGTTCGCGTCGTTCGAAGTGGAACCATTCGCCGCTGCCTCTGTCGCACAGGTACATTCCGCGCGCTCCACTGAAGGCGTCGACGTCGTGGTGAAGGTTCAACGCCCCGATGCGAGCGCACAAGTGAGCGTGGATTGCGATATCTTCCTTCGCGTTTCATCCCTCGCGGAGACCCGTTTTCCCTGGGCACGCGATATCGGCGTTCACCGACTCGCCGGCGGGCTCGTCACGTCGCTGCTCGAAGAGCTCGACTACCGTACCGAGGCAGCGAATACCGGCGCGATTGCCTCCACCATGGCGAACCGCCCGGAAATCGTCGTTCCGCACGTCTACCTCGACCTCAGTAGCGGACGGGTGCTCGTGATGGAACGTCTTCACGGCACACCGCTTTCCGACGGTGAAGCCGCGCTCACCGGCCTCGATCGCGACACCCGCAGCAGCATTGCCAACGAACTTCTTGCGTCACTACTCGACGGGATCTTTGTCCACGGGGTGTTCCACGCGGACCTGCACCCCGGAAACATCATGATCCTCGATGACGGCCGGGTCGGGCTCCTCGACTTCGGCGCAGTGGGTGTTCTGGACGGCGAGACACGGATCTTGTTCGCCGTGCTCCTCAACGCCGCCCTCGCAGGTGATCCGGTGGCAACTGTCGACGCGATGTTGATGGCATTCGACGTACCGGCCGATGTGGAACGCGGAGCGCTGCGACACCAGGTGGGCCGCGAGATCACCCTGCTCAGTGTTCAACCCAATGTTTCCATGGCATCGTTCGCGCGAATGTTCACCGTGCTTCGAGATCATCGAATAGGAGTGCCGGGAGACGTTGCCGCCGCATTCCGTTCACTCGCGTCATTGGAGCGCGCCCTCCGGCTCCTGGATCCGCAGATCGACCTCGTCGCTGCTGTTCGAGCCGAAGTACCCCGACTGTTGACCCAGGTCGCCAGCCCGACTGCAGCCGCGCAGGCAATCCTGTCGACGACGGCGGTCACAACCGCGGTGGTCAGGCGTCTTCCTGGTCAGCTCGACCAGATCGCAACCTCCCTCGCGTCGGGAAGTTTCACTCTCCGCACCCGTTCTGTCGCACACCCCGACGACAGACGATGGCTCCGACGGTCGGCGAACAACGCCCTGGGAATGGCGGCTGGAGTTACCGCGCTGATTGTCGCGGCGATCCTGCTGTTCGTACCTGGCGGACCACAACTCACACCTCAGCTGTCGGGCTACGCACTCGTGAGTGCGGTACTGGGCTTCGTAGGAGTCGTTCTGTGCATGCGGACCGTGTTCCGTTTGTTCACACTCGACGGCAGGCGGTGAAACCTCACCTCCCGGGTTAACGTTGCCCAATTTCCCCGCAGGGCGAATGTGTTGCGGTGGAGTCAGTCCGGTGCCTTGTCGTCGGGATCGGTCCGTGTCGTGCGTTTCCGTTCGGCGGCATTGCCGGGCACCGCCGCCGCCTCGCGCTCGGCGGCGATACGTTCTTCGAGACCGTCCACCAATTCGGACAGTTCACGGTCACGTTTGGTGGGCGTGATTACCTCGCCGGATGAATGTTCGTCAGCGGGATTATGCGACTGTGACTCGTTGTCGGGATTGGTCGTCGTCTCGTCATCGAACTGTGCGCTCAACGTCATCGCCTCCTTGATCTCTGCCCGCGACTCTACGACTCCTACGACGCGTGAGCATCGGTGCTGGTCGGTGCTAGCGCGAAGGGATCGGGTAATGCCGCCGACCGAACTCTTCGACACATCCGAGCGGTTGTTCCGCTGCAGAATGGGTACGTTCGCGCACGAGACGTATACACCTTCGAGGCAGTCTCACTGATCGGAATGGAAAAGTTGTATCAAGAGTCACATTGTTACCGTTTTCGAGCGATATCGACCCAAGAGGAGCATGAATGCGGACAACGGTGAGACCAACTAGGCCGCTGGCAGGCTACGCCGAACGTCGATACGAACGGTCCCGACCGGTTTGGCTCATACTGACCGTGCTGATCACGGTCGAGGTGATCAGCGCATTCGAGACTTCGATGATGTATGCGGCGCTGCCGACTTTCGCCGAGATCTTCGACGCCGACGCTTCGGCTGTGGGATGGTCCGTCACCGCGTTCCTGCTGGTCGCGGCATCCTCTGCTGCAGTATGCGGCAGGCTCGGAGATATGTACGGGCGCGAACGCGTGCTGATGGTCGTACTGGCATTCGCCACAGTCGGCTCGATTGTGAGCATGGCGGTCGGAACGCTCGAGGGCATCATTATCGGGCGTGCCATCCAGGGCGTCGCGGGGGCGATTCTGCCGCTGTGCATCGGTTTGGCCCGCGAGCATCTGCCCGTGGAGAAGGTTGCGATGGCTGTTGCGCTGATCGCCGGATCCGCTATCGCCGCCGGTGCGGCATCGCTGGTCGTTGCGGGTGTGATCATCGACCTCGGCGATTGGCGGTACATCTTTGTCGTCACTGCCGCCTACGCCGTCGTCTGCATCATCTTGGTCGAAGTTGTATTGCCGTGGCGCCGTCGGACTTACCATCGACAGCCCGTTGATTTCGCTGGGGCAGTGGCGCTAGCCGTCGCAGTGGCGTCCATCTTGTTGGGGCTCACGCAAGGAAAGTCGTGGGGCTGGGACGATCTTCGGGTACTCAGCCTCCTGCTCGTCGGCGCCGTCATCTTTGCCTGGTGGGTGAGGTGGGAGTTGAACTGCGCATCCCCAATTGTCAACTTGCGCTTGCTTGCTGAACGCAACATTGCTTTGACCATGCTCAGCACGATCGCTCTCGGGCTCGGTCCCATCGGTGTGGTCACCATGCTCATTCCGATCATCATGCAATCTCCGAAAACCTCACCGTTCGGGCTCGGGCTTTCACCCACCACCGCCGGTCTCCTGTCGTTCATCGGCGCAATGGTCGGCATGTTGTTCACACCGCTCGCCGGAAAATTGACAGCGTCGGTCGGCGCCCGCACCGCGTTGCTGATCGGAACCGCATTGTTCCTCGGGGCATGTTCCGGTTTTCTCGTGTTCCACGGTTCAGTGGTCGGAATGACAATGCTGATCGTGGTCGTCTCGATAGCAACGGCATTTGCATACACGGCGTTGTCGAATCTCCTCGTGGAATTCGTTCCCGAACACAGCACCAGCGAGACCGTCGGTAGTCAGTCGGTTGTGCGAACTGCAGCGATGGCCGTCGGAACGTCGATTACGACAGTTCTGCTCGCATCTCTCGTGGTTCCCGGAACGTCGACACCGACAGTTGCCGCGCTCGGTGCTGTCTGCGCGATGCTCGTGGCTATGTGTGTCGTCACGATCATTCTTGCTCTCGGAATCAGGTACGAAAAGCGCTGACATGCAGGTCATGATTCGGCTGTGACGGCCGCAACGCACCAACAATCCGCGCAAAAAATCCCGCTGACTGGGCATCCGGACCATCTTGCGCTGCGCCTGCCCTAGCGTTCTACCTCGATAAACCACGTGAAGGGATTTGTTCAATGGCTAAGAATCAGGCACCCCCCGCGACACGGGCCGACGACATCACAGTCGACCTGCTGGTAATCGGGTCCGGTACCGGCATGGCTGCCGCCCTCACCGCAAACGAGCTCGGCTTGTCCACGCTGATCGTGGAGAAGACGCAGTACGTGGGCGGTTCGACGGCGCGGTCCGGTGGGGCGTTCTGGATGCCTGCCAACCCGGTACTTGCAGCTGCCAATGCGGGCGACACCGTTGAGCGCGCGAAGACGTATGTGCGTGCGGTGGTCGGTGATACGGCACCAGCCGAACGTGGCGAGGCATTTGTCGACCATGGTGGCGCCACGATCGACATGCTCTCCCGCACGACGCCCATGAAGTTCTTCTGGGCCAAGGAATACTCCGACTACCACCCCGAACTGCCGGGCGGTAGCGCTGCAGGCCGCACCTGCGAGTGCCAGCCGTTCGACGCTTCGGTGCTGGGAGAGGAACGCGGCCGCCTGCGCCCCGGTTTGATGGAAGCCGGACTGCCGATGCCGGTGACCGGTGCGGACTACAAGTGGATGAACCTGATGGCGAAGAAGCCCACCAAGGCTTTCCCGCGCATCATCCGCCGCTTGTCGCAGGGCGTTTTCGGTAAGTACGTCCTCAAGCGTGAATACATTGCGGGCGGTCAGGCGCTGGCCGCCGGCCTGTTTGCCGGTGTGGTTCAGGCAGGCATTCCGGTGTGGACGGAAACGTCGTTGGTTCGGCTGATCACCGAAGGTGACCGCGTAACCGGTGCAGTAGTCGTGCAAGACGGACGTGAGGTGACTGTGACGGCCCGGCGCGGTGTCGTGCTGGCCGCCGGCGGCTTCGATCACAACATGGAGTGGCGCCACAAGTACCAGTCGGAGAGCCTCGGTGAGCACGAGAGCCTCGGCGCCGAGGGCAACACCGGCGAGGCTATCGAGGTCGCGCAGGAACTGGGCGCAGACATCGGCTTGATGGACCAGTCGTGGTGGTTCCCGGCGGTCGCGAGCATCAAGGGACGCCCACCGATGGTGATGCTCGCCGAGCGTGCGCTGCCTGGCTCGTTCATCGTCGACCACACCGGTCGACGCTTCGTCAACGAGGCCACCGACTACATGACGTTCGGTCAGTGTGTGCTCGACCGGGAGAAGGCGGGCGACCCCGCAGAATCCATGTGGATCGTCTTCGACCAGGAGTACCGCAACAGCTACGTGTTCGCCGGCGGCATCTTCCCGCGCCAGCCCCTTCCGCCGTCGTTCTTCGAGGAGGGTATCGCGCATCAGGCGAGCAGCCCGACCGAACTCGCCCGTAAGGCCGGTCTGCCCGAAGATGCGTTCGCTGAGGCGTTCCAGAAGTTCAACGATGCCGCAGCAGCCGGTAGTGACGGCGAATTCGGCCGCGGCGGAAGCGCATACGACCGGTACTACGGCGACCCGACAGTGTCCCCGAACCCGAACCTGAGGCCGCTCGACAAGAACGCTCTCTACGCGGTGAAGATGACATTGAGTGACCTCGGCACGTGCGGCGGCGTGCGCGCCGACGACCACGCTCGAGTCCTCCGCGAGGACGGCAGCTCCATCGACGGGCTGTACGCGATCGGCAACACCGCTGCGAATGCGTTCGGCCACTCCTACCCGGGCGCGGGCGCGACGATCGGCCAGGGACTGGTTTACGGCTACATCGCAGCGCATCACGCAGCGAAGCGGTAGTTCAGCCAAGCAATAGAACCACCGAACGGGAGATCAGCGCACGTTTCCGACGCCGGAACGTGCCCTGGTCTCCCGTTCGGCATGCAAGGCTCCGAGCACCGTCATCTTCTCGATTATTGCTTCGATTACTGCTTTGGCCGACGCCCGATTGGGTACGTATGTGGTGGTCCAGTGCACTCACCGATTTCGGCAGCATCGACAGGGCCCGCTTCGCCAGGCAACCCGGTGACGACCGAATCGGAAAGCGTCTGTACCCCTGCCATACATACATACGGATCGGAAGGGCAACCTTTGCCCTCCGCTCCGGTCGAGGAGATGAATCACATGTCATCATCTACCCACGCACCGATGCACACTCACCCTGACATCATTGCACTGCGCGAGCGCTACGATCAGGCCGCCGAACAACCAACCGCCCAAGTTGTCGAAGGGCTGATGTTGTTGTCCGGACTGTACGCAGCGGCGTCCGCGTGGATCATCGGTTTCACCGCTCAAACCAACCTCAGTGTCACCAACTTGATCTGTGGTGCTGCGATCGGGTTGCTTGCGGTGGCTTTCGGATCCGCTTACGGCCGCACCCACGGCATGACATTCGTTGCACCGTTACTCGGGATTTGGCTGATCGTCTCGCCTTGGATCGTTGCGGGTGTCGATACCAGCACTTCCATGATCTGGTCCAATGTGGTTGTGGGAGCGCTTGTCTGCGTTCTAGGTCTCGCCACAGCTGCACTGGGAATGGGGCGCGGTCCTGCGCGACGCGAACCGAAACCGCAGTGACTACCGAGACTGTTGTTCCAGGGCGAAAGTCACGAAGTGCGGTGTCGTCGATTGGTTGAACGACGAACACGGGTTCGGGTCTATTTCGCACACCCACCACATGCTCGGAATGTCCGTATCACTGACGTTGCCGGCTCGGGTAATGGTCGTCACCCGAGTCGGGAGCGCAGGATCGAAGGGAGTACGGGTGTAGGTCGTCCAGGTGTCGGAAGTGATCTCTCTGGGCGTTGAGGCAAGCGACACGTCGAAATGCCAAGGGGCCGTTGCTGTTGATCGGGCAAGCACGTCTACCGATGTGGTGGCCGGATGTGATGTTCAGGCAGGCGTCGCGAGTGCCCATCTGACCTTCTCGCCGGCCCTGGCGTCGGGCATCGAGCTGTTCAGTCGGGCATAAGCTGTCCATAGCGATGAACGACCGTACGTTGCACCCCGGAGGTCGGATATTATTGGTGCACAGTCTGATTGGTGGGTAGTTCGTCTGATTGGTGGGTAGTTCGGTCTCGCGGTCGCTGGTTATGTGCCGTCGACATCGACGGACGTGGGAGTAGGCATGAATCCAGACCCTTTCTCAATTTTCCACGCCCCTCTGAACCCGACAACTTAATGCGGTGGTTCCCTGTTTCCGAGATGATTCGGTGATGATCGCCGGGATCGCACAGGATGAACACAATTTGTGGAAATCGTGTGGGCAAGCCTACGGAAGGTGCATCAGCTGCCTCGCAAGAGTGAAGAGTCGGCGACCGAGTCTGATGACGGGGATCCCCAGAGGAATCAGAATCACCGTCACGCACAGTACGGCACCGACAAGCCACACCACAGTCGCAAGGATTCCGAGCACTGTGCCGAGCACAGCCATGACGATCCCTAGCAGCGCGTCGAACAAACCACGGAGCACACGCATGATGACCTCCTGTCTCCAGTCTCCGCTTTTCCGGACCTGGACGCACTGTCGCCGCAGGTTCTTTTGTCAGCCAACTGGATTGGACACGATCTCGCCGCGAAGTCACCCCAATCGCGTATGTAAGCGCGGACCTTCGAGCGGTCGGGCCGTTGTCATTCGCTCGTGTCGGGAGCTTCTCACCTATGGTCCACCGTTCTCGGTTCATTGCTTCGATCTACGGTGTTGACGCGCAACGGAATGCCGCGTTGACTGGGCATTACTCTCTGGCCGGGAGGCCAACATGATCATCGTCTTCATGTACGTTCCGGCGGAGGCGCCTGGCGAAACCCGTTCGACCGACGATCATCGAGAAGAAGGAACCGCCATGAGCATCGTGAAGAGAATCAGGCACAAGGCAGAAACCGCCGAGGGGGTCATCAAGAAGACCGTCGGCAAGAGTTTGGGAAACGAAAAGATGGAGGCCAAGGGGAGGTCTGAACAGGCCAAAGGCCAGGCAAAACAAACCGGCGACAAGCTCAAACAGGCGGGACGAAAGTTCAGGGACGCCTTCAAACATTGACCCACCCCTCTTTCGAAGTTTGCTACCGGGGTACATCAGTGGTGCGAAGGTGAGGCGACTGGTGCGAGTACCTGTGAGTGGGCGAAAAGCATGAGTGGGCAGCAGAATACGAGCAGCCGAATCGCCACCAGTGCAACACGTGACGCACCTCCTCGTTCAGCGGTGCGGTCTCGCGACAAACGCGACATGTGCAACGGAGAGATGCACATCCGTTGCGGCGCGGACTGAGCGCAAAAAACGAAAGTCACTCTCATCGTCCTGCTTGTCCTTGCGCTCCTCCTCGGGCCAGTGCTGCTCGTCGTCCTCTTGCTGGCACTCATTGTTGCGGGGTTGGTCGCGGCGGTTCGCGCCGATGGAAAAGGGTGATGTTCGAGATCCATGGGCGGAGGTGATCGCCGATGCCAACACCCCTGCTGCAAAGCGATACCGGACATCAATCCTGTCGTGGGTGCAAGGCCTCGTTCATGTTCTCCACCCCGCGCGCATGCGTCGACAGATCCGCCCGTGCGGTACGCACCGTAGTGCCGCGACTTCGCGATCCTGGCCCCGTGAAGTCCTCATCCGACCGCGATACGTCGCGGTCGAGACCCTCCTGAGACGCTTCGAACTCCTCCCTGTCCAACTGGGTGCGGAGCAAGGAGTCGGATTTCGGGGTATTTCGCATAGGAGCATTGTTCCAGACGCCACTGGAAAATTTCTGTAGCGACGAGGGTAGACATTTGGTTCAAGTCGTTGTAAGTTTTCTCTTGCAAGAAAGAAAGAACCAAGAAGTGCGGGAGAAATGAACTACCCGCAAGCGGTACCGCAGGGCAGGGTCGCGTCGAGGCCGTTGGTTGTGTTGTCAGTGTGTACGACCTCGGCAGCCCCTTGAGAGCGGCTACCGGACAGCATGTTTGGGTCCGGGAGCTCGAAAGAGTGCAGTTGTGTAATGGAAGTTCAACCCCGACCCCCGGCGGCCACTACGGCGCCGGGGGTCCCGTCCGTTAACAGAAAGAGGCCACTCATTCCGGCTGAGCTCCCTGACAGTGCGCTGTCCGACAAGTTCGACGACGAGGACTATCCGGCCTACAGCATGGGCCAGGCCGCAGATATCCTCGGTGTCAGGCAAGCTTTCCTACGCAGTCTCGACGCCGCTAAGCTCCTCGCTCCGCAACGGTCCGAGGGAGGGCATCGCCGTTACTCTCGCTACCAACTCCGGATCGCTGCGCGCGCTCACGAGCTTGTCGCCAATGGCACTGCTCTGGACTCGGCGTGCCGCATCATCATCCTCGAAGATCAACTTGCCGAAGCGCGTCGTATCAATGCCGAACTCCAGCAAGCCCGCCACACCGAGAACGACGCCGGCACCGCGCCCGAATAACACCGCGCCGGACTGCCGCCGGTCAGCTCGCGGCGATGTCCGAGATCTGGCCGTGCCGTGGTTGCCGGTCGCTCACGTGGATGTGTTCACGCCCACTCTGCTACAGCTTTTGTGTCGAGGTCGGGAGCGTTGCGCTGCCGTCGATTCGTTCTTTGTCCCCGTCCTCTGACGTTCATCCACGCATTCCGTCACGTTGGTGCAGGGTTTCAGGAATTGTGGGATGGGTAACAGTGGGGAAGGTGGGTTGAATAATAGGAGTGACATGGATCCAGTTGTTTGGACGGAATCCGACGAACGCGAGTCCTGGTGGCGTGAAGTTCTGGGAATCGACAGATATGGACAGGATTAAGCGATCACGGGCGGTGTCCAGCGACCGGCGCGTGGCACACGACCTTTAGCTGGAGACCGCGCACGAACCGTGCCTCTGCGTCCCAGTCGTGCGAGATAAGTGCAGTTGACAGCACTATTCGAGAAAAAACCGATTGTCCGCACTGGTTCCTCCATGGCCGTGCAACCCGCATCGGCAAAACTGAAAACGGGTACCGAAACAGGTAATTCAACCGGTACGGGTAGGTACCCGGTGCTGCGGTGAAGTGGCAACGAAACCAAACAGCGGGTTTTAATCGGCGTCTTCGCTTGACTTCCGAACTCGGGGCACTCGCCGAGCCTTCCGAGGGTGCAGTCTTTGGAGCAGAACGCGTTGCTCGCCGCGAGTAGCATCTATGTCGCGGCGTCGCTGCCCGGTGTCATCCGAATTGAATTGGCACGCATCAGATTTGGATTCTGTTATGAACGAGCCCAGCTGATGGAGCTTTCGTTATCGGATTGGTATCACGGTGAGCTGGAGCAGTGGTAAAGGCCTCCCGGCATTGCGTATTCCGATCGCACGGATTTGCCTAGAAATCGTGCTCAGTTCGAGGTCGTGAGCGATCGTTGAGTCGCGATATCGACCGGTCGGGTCGAAATCACCAAGTCAGGTATGCGCCTGGGTAATTCAGCCGTCGCACGCAGCTTCTGGACGCGGCATCGTATGAAGTGCTTCAGTCCGCAACGCAAGGATCTGCATGTTTCACCCCGTGATTCCCGACAACTTGGGTAGGCACCCGCCCCGTTGAACAAGCGTCGAAAAGCTATCGGTTCGGTGACGAAAAGCTATCGGTTCGGTGACGTAGCTTCGACGCCCCCCGACGAGGGTTCGCGGTATCGCAAAGCGTCCACAGGATGGGCGCACCACTGGGCGAGGCCTGCGCCAATTCGGCGCATCTTTACAAGTTCATTCCAACGGGGTTGGTGCTGAAAGCCACGCGGCTCAGCACGCACTGAGTGCCGCCTGCATGCACCTGCTCCGACCACATCAGTCAAGGAAAATATGAGTAAGCACAACAAACGCAAGACCTCCACCACAATTCGTTTCATCGCCGTAACTGCAGGAGTGGGCTCTCTCGTGGGCGCCGGGGCAGTCGTGAATTCCGGTATGGCCGGTGCACAAAGCTGGTCGGCGAGCTGTAACTGGGAGTGGCCGGTAAATGGCTCACTCTCGCAGGGCTACCACGGCGGGCACGACGGCGTCGACTTTGCCGTTAACGTCGGCACGGTGCTCCATGCGCCTACGTCGGGCACGATCTCTGTTGCCGGACCGAACGATCCGGGTGGATACGGCACGTACATCCAGTTGGAAGCAGATTCGGGCGAGCAGATCCAGATGGGTCACCTCTCCGAAACGTGGGTCGGTGTCGGACAGCGCGTTGCGGTCGGCGACCAGATCGGCGCAACGGGCAACACCGGTAGCTCCACCGGTCCACACTTGCATCTCCGCATTCACAGTGGCGGGGCCGTCGATCCCATGTCCTTCCTGAGTTCGGTCGGCGCGTGTGACACCGGTCTGAGCAGTGCGCCTGCACCTGCACCCGAACCTGAACTTGCGCCTGCACCCGCACCAGAACCGGAACCGGAACTCGCGGCCGCGCCTGCACCGGAACTCGCGGCCGCGCCTGCACCGGAACTCGCGCCTGCACCGGAACCCGTGCCCGCCGCGGATCCGGCTCCGGTTGTCGAGTCTGAGGTATCCGAACCAGCACCGGTAGAAAGCATTCCGGAGGTAGAGGCTCCCGTATCGGGCGAATCGGTGGTTGTTGCAGCCGGCGATACTTTGTTCGAGATCGGTGCAGAGCGAGGCCTCACCTGGCAGGCGGTCTGGGACATGAACCCCCAGATCGTTGATCCTGACCAGATCTTCGTTGGTGACGTAATCAACCTGTAAGTTCATCGCGTCCATCTGGTTCAGCAGCGAGGCGAATTCAGAGTTCCAGTCGATGCGCGTGAGTGCTGCAGCCGGGCCGTACATTACGGCCCGGCTGCTGTCGTGCTCGGCGGCGAAACGTAGTTCAGATATTGCTGAAATCGGAGATCACTTGATCAAATGCACCCGTGCGCCCGGGTGTCACGACTTTTTCGAAAATCGTCAGTACGCACTCGTCGAGAGCATCCACTACCGCGAGCGATTTTCGGGTGACGGTGTTTCTGCGGGACCAGCGTCCACGTTCCATGCGCGCCAAAGGGATTCCGTCACGCAGCGCCGTTGCCTTTCGGCCTGATGTGTGTGCGAAGAGATACGTCCGGTCTGCGATCGCGACTTCACATCGTTTGTTTCTCCGGCGCATCGCCTTTGGCTTCTGATCGAGGAATGTGCCGATCGTGCCGTCGGGCAAGCGGAGTACAGCAGGATGGCCTTTGCGGGGCGTCAGCGTGTCGCGATCGATCCCGTCGACAGGGGTCGGAAACAACTCGCCACGCAGGATCCCCGCGGGGTCGAATATCGTTATTGTCGAGTCTTCTTCGGCAACTTTGACGAACCACCCGGTTTCTGTGGGCCTGTAATTCCAATTCATGCGGGGGATTATTCCTTCTCCCTTCAGGCCTGCCCCGGGTTGGTGACGTTGCCGAAACCGTACGTCGTTTGACGGGCGTTGTGGCAGCGTGTGACTGTGCCTACTTATCACGACTATTTATGGCTTCAGCCGTACCTGGACAAGCGATTCGCCTTCGGATACTGCGCTGCTGTCATCCCCGGTCGCTCTCCGGCAGAGGTATTGAGTCTTCTTGGTGCCGCGAGTTCGCACTCGGACTCGGACGTGCACTTGGAGGCAGTTGGCGTTGCCGAGGTCGGCGAGGTGGAGCTAGACCTCGCGGATCAGGCCGTCGCAAGCGGACTCGGCAGTCTGCATGTGATCGCGGTTGCAGCGATAGACGGCGATGACACGTTGTTGATCCAGCTCAACGGCGGGTCCTTCGCTGTCACCGAAGCGCTGATGCGGCCGCTGCTACCCGATCGCGAGGTGGTAGCGCACTCTCTCAGCGTCAATGCCGACAGTCAGTTCATCTGGTGGTCGAACTGCGAACGTGTGGCCGCGTTCGAACTGTTTGGATCCGGCCCGGTGATCGGGGACGAGCGAGTCGTGGATCTGATCTGGGAAGTCGGTGGAATCGGAATCGACGACGATGCGCTCAACGAACCGGGCGAGCATGCCATGGAAGGCGCTTTTGCTTTGGCCGAGCGGATCACCGGTGTGGCTGTAACCGCCGAATTGTTTGAGGCAGGACCATTTACGGTCGCAGTTGTACCCGGCGAGGGGCGGACCCTCCAGGTGGATCGTCCCGCTGCCCCGATACAGAACCCACCCTCGCAGTGGCGCGAGGTAGCGCGACGCTACAAGGCTGCGGAGCGGATTCCGCTGCACGGAATGATGTTCAAGGAGCGGCCTCCTGGCGGTCGCCCCAGCGCGGAACTCGAATTCTGGTTCAAACCTCGCACCTGTATCCGTCTGGCTGACGACGAAGGAGTGCTCTTTCTGCAGAACCGGCAGAAGCAAACATGGTTCCGCACCGATGGTGTGCTCGAAGTACGAAGCGGTGGTTACAGTCTCGATATTCACATCACGCAACTTCTCCAGATACACAGGACTTGGCCGGACGCTCGATTCGCCGACCTTCTTCCGCCGGATACGGCCGGCCGGGCAGTAGAGGTCAATGGGCGGCGCGCGTGGGAGTTCGAGATGCCGCCGGACTGGGCCGGTCTTGATTCCACTGTTGCGTTCGACGAGGAAACCGGAATTCCGTTGCGGTGGAAAAATAAAACGTGCACCCATGAGATATCGGAGCTGGAAACCGGGATCGACATGGGCGACGGCTTTTTCACCGGTCCGTGACAGCATATGTTGGGGAGCATGGAGGGCGAGGGACGTATACCGTGTCTGGCGAGCAATCAACAACTGAACCGGTGCCGACCTGGTTTCGGTCGGCACCGGTACGGAATCGGAAAACCGATCCGATTGTCGCCCTGTGTTATTGGGATATCAGCTTGTCGCGGACTCGCGCCCTTGGATGGCCGAGACCACCAGGTTGCTCTTGGGTAGACTCGTCCCGGAATGTACGGCGTCGGCCCACTCGGTTGTCGTCGTGACCGCTGCGAAGTTCGATTGCAAAAGAACCATGAGTGTCTCGTGCAGTGACTGGGCCGACACCTGCCCCGCCTCGTTTGCCAGATGGATCGATCCGCTGGCGTCGGAAAGAATCTCTGCGGAGAACCCGAGAGCCTCAGCCTCCACGGCGGTGCCGAGGTCGCAGTTGTTGGTCATGTAACCGACGATCGTGATGGTGTCGATGTCTTTCGCGCGCAGCCATTCCGCTACATCGGTGCCGGCGAATACGCTCGCGTACTGCTTGTGCACTCGCTTGGTCGCCGGGTCGATCTGCCCCTCGAGTTCCGGGTGAAGTGACCATCCGGGTGTCCCTTCGACAAAGACCGGGGCGCCTTCGGGCATCTGGTGCTGAACGACGACGACGGGAACGTCGTTGGCACCGGCAACCTTGACCGCGCTGAGGATGTTGGCCAGCGATTCTTCACGCGGCGGGTACTGGATCTGCAGAGGCCCGTCGAAGTACTCCTGCTGGACGTCGACGACAATAAGGGCACGGCGGGGTGTAGGCACGGTTCATCACTCCTGAAGGCGGGTCGATTTCAGTTCCGGATCGGTTATCCGTGGTGTTCGTCTTCCATTCTTCGGTAGGTTCGTATGCACCGTGAGTGGCACGGGTGCATACTTTCGATGATTTTGCGCCAACGTTGGGAGATCCATGCGAATCGCGGTGTACGCGTTTGACGATGTCACGATGTTTCACCTTGCTGCACCGCTGATGGTGTTCGGTGAGGTGGGTCGTCTCGGACTTGCACCTGGCTGGGAAACTCGGCTTTGGTCCGACCGAGCGGGCGCGGTTCGCACTGCCGAAGGCTACTCGATCGGAGAGGTAGCGGGACCGCGGACGCTCGACTGGGCTGACATCGTGATCATTCCCTCATGGCCGCTACCACTTTCGCCGATCAGCAAGCTCTTGCGAGCCGAACTTTCCCGAGCGCACTCCCGCGGCAAGCCGATCGTAGGGCTGTGCCTCGGCGCTTTTGCTCTCGCTGACGCCGGACTCCTCGACGGTCGCTCGGCTGTCACGCACTGGGACATGATGCCCACGCTTGCCGAACGCCACCCCAGCATCCGCTTGGACGAATCGGTGCTTTACATCGATCATGGCGACGTGATGACGTCCGCTGGGACGGTGTCCTCGGTCGATGCATGCCTGCATCTTGTGCGGAAACACCTCGGATCCGCAGCGGCCACCCGCGTGGCGCGAAACCTTGTTGTTGCACCGCATCGAGAGGGTGGCCAGGCTCAGTACATCGAGCGACCACTTGCGGAATCCGCTGGCGACACAGCTGTTGCAGACGTGCTGGAATGGGCGCTCGGTCGGCTTGGTGAGCCGCTATCCGTCGAACGCCTCGCGGGTCAGGCGCGGATGAGTCGGCGAAACTTCATCCGTCAGTTTCGTCTTGCCACAGGGACTACGCCGGCACGGTGGGTTCAAGAACAACGACTGGGTGAGGCTCGAGTTCTCCTGGAGACGACAGACTGGAGTATCGATGCCATTGCAGGCGCGTGTGGGTTCGGGAGCGCTGTCACCTTCCGGCAGAACTTCGTATCCGCGTTCGCAACCACTCCTTCCTCGTACCGGAAGCAGTTCGCCGACCACTCTGGCAATGGTCGTGTCGACGCACTCTCGACGTCGGCTAGGCGAAATGAGTAACTGTCGCGGTCAACGACGACAGCTGTCACGGACAGGCTGGAACTGCGCCGGTAAAACAGTTTCAGTTCCTGGTACGCGTTGTCGGCGCATAGCTCGGATGTGAACTAGACCACTCTGCGTTTACGTTCAGGCACGGTGGGGCGGTTACGGTTTGGTCCGCCGACGAGATGTTCACACCTGAGGTCGGCGGACCATCTGAGTTGCGCACTGGCGTATGTTCCCTGCAGTCCGCTCGCTCGAATGTCTGAACGCTTTCGGCCTATATGCGGGACCAAGGTCTTCAACTCGGGTTGGTTGTGGCACACTTCCAGCTATGTGGTGGATTGTCGGAATTGTCGCAGTTTGGATCGTCCTGGGAGCATTAGTGGGGCTCTGGATAGGTCGGTCGATCAGCCACACCGATCTCGAGGAATCGGCCGCCGAACTGCGCCGTACAGCGAATCACGACAAGCAACCGAATCGTTGCGGGGACTAGAGGGGCAGGTGAGTGCGAACGACGGCGGTCGTCAGGTAAGTGGCTTACCGCCGGTAACTCCGATGACTTCACCTGTGGTGTAACTGGATTCGCCGGACGCGAGGAACACGTAGGCCGGTGCGAGTTCGGCCGGCTGGCCGGCTCGCCCGAGCGGTACGTCGTCCCCGAATGTCTCGAACTTCTCCTTGGGCATCGTGGCCGGAATCAACGGGGTCCAGATCGGCCCTGGAGCAACGGCATTGACTCTGATCCCTTTCTTGGCGACGTCGGCGGCCAGTCCTTTCGTGAAGTCGATGATGCCGGCTTTGGTGGTGGCGTAGTCAAGGAGCTCAGGCGAGGGAGCGGCGCCTTGGATGGATGATGTATTGACGATCGTTGATCCTGGCTTCATCACGGCAATCGCATTTTTGCAAAGCCAGAAGAGTGCGTAGAGGTTCGTTTTCATCACGCGATCGAATTGTTCGGTCGTGATGTCGGCGATCCCGCCGAGCTGCACCATCTGAAAGGCCGCATTGTTCACCAGGATATCGAGGCCGCCGAGTTCGCGGACGGCAGTCTCCACAAGTGCAGCGCAGTGCTCTTCGGATCGGAGATCGCCTGGGACTCCCACCGCTTTCCGGCCCGCCCGCTCGACCCAGTGGGCTGTTTCCTGCGCATCTGCTTCTTCCTGGTCGAGATAACTCAGCACCACATCTGCACCTTCACGAGCGAAGGCGATCGCTACTGCTCGCCCGATTCCGGAATCTGACCCCGTAATGATCGCGCGGCGCCCCTCGAGACGTCCGGTACCGCGGTAGGTGTGTTCGCCGTGGTCGGGGGTAGTGACCACCTCAGCCGTGAGGCCGGGGTGCGTTATCTCCGGCTGCCGGTCGCGTATCGGCGCGGGATATTGAGTGGTGGGATCCTGCATTGCGTACTGGTCAGGCATGTTGAACCTCCGCGTGCTTTCCGGTTAATCAGGCTCTGGATCGAGAGCCCTGCCTTTCGTCGATGTCGTCGGATGGTCGTTCGCCCGTCATGCATTGACGGCGAGGTCGTGTTCGGTGTCGGTGAGATCGCGGACGGTGCCATTGGCCGCAGAATCTGTGAGCGTAGTGAGAAATGAGTGGGCCCACCTGTGGACGTCGTGGGACATGACTTGACGGTGCAGGGCGGACATGCGGCGTCGTCCTGATTCTGCATCTTGGTGGAGCGCCGTCATGATCATATTCTTCACACCGTCGAGATCATGAGGGTTTACCATGTAGGATTGCCGCAATTCCATTGCAGCGCCGGTGAACTCACTCAAAACGAGTGCACCGCCAAGGTCGCCGCGGCAGGCTACGTACTCCTTGGCAACCAAGTTCATTCCGTCGCGTTTCGGCGTGACAAGCATGACGTCGGCAGCCACGAACAATGCGATCAGCTCGTCTCGTGAGACCGGTTGATACAGATAGTGCACGATCGGGTGACCGATCTGAGCATGGTCACCGTTGATATGCCCCACGTGTTCCTCGATGACACCGCGGAGATCGATGTAATGCTGCACGCGTTCGCGACTGGGGGTGGCCAGTTGCACCATGACCGTGTGCTCGGCATCGAGACGTCCTTCGTCGAGTAGTTCTTTGATCGCTTCGAGTCGAAGGTCGATGCCTTTGGTGTAGTCCAGCCGGTCCACGCCGAGAAGGATTTTGTCGGGGTTTCCGAGTTCCCGCCGGAGCTCGATGGCGCGAGCAACAATCGTGTCTTCCTTGGCTGCGGCTTCGAGTTCGTGTGAATCCACGGAGATGGGGAAGGCGCCTATATTGACGATTCGATCGTCTGTGTGGACCTGTCCCAGAACGCTCCCTACTTCCGTTCGGGTGGTCTCCAATTCGAGAAGTCGGTGTGCGAGAAAAAGGAAGTTGTTGGCGCCGCCGGGTAGATGAAAACCGATGAGGTCGGCACCGAGCATGCCTTCGATAATTTCTCGGCGCCACGGCAGCTGCATGAACAGTTCGACTGGTGGAAAGGGGATGTGCAGGAAGAACCCGATCTCGAGATCGGGGCGCAATTCGCGCAGTATCTTCGGTACGAGTTGCAGCTGATAATCCTGTATCCAGACCGTCGCTCCGGGAGCGGCGCATCGCGCAGCTTCCTCGGCAAATCTGCGGTTGACTGCAGAGTACGAACCCCACCAGTCTCGATCGTAGGTAGGCGGTACCAACACGTCGTGATACAGAGGCCAAAGGGTGTCATTCGAGAAACCTTCGTAGTATTCCGCAACCTCCTGCGACGACAACGAGACTGGGTACAGCGCCAAGCCGTCTTCCGTGAAGTGCTCGACGTGTTCGTCCGGCACTCCGGGCCAGCCCACCCACGCACCACTTTTTGCTCGCAAAATCGGTTCCAAAGCCGTCACCAAACCGCCAGGACTTCGTCTCCATGATGTGGTGCCGTCGGGACGGCGTTCCAAATCGACAGGTAGGCGGTTGGCGACCACGACGAAGTCCGCGTGGCCCTCGCCATTTTGGCGAATGTTGTTCATGAGGAGGTTCTTTCCGTTGCGGAAGCGGATACGAAAGCTCCAGCTTCCGATAGGGAGCTGAAGACATCGATCCTGGTATCGAATTCCATCAGTTCGAGTAACCGTATGGTCCTGTGATCGGTTGCGAGCGCCCAGGTGATGCCGAGTCTGTTCACGCGCGCTGCCAGAGCGCTCAGGATGGACAGTTCAGCAGTGCTGCGAAAGTGGCAGTTGGTGCAGTCGATGACAAAGGGGCGTCCTTCATCGCTGATGTCTTGCAGGTGAGCGCCTAACGAAGCCAGAGACGTTGCGTCGATTTCGCCGCGAACACAGAGGGCGGTGACCCCGTTGATCTCGGACAAACTGGCAAACAACACGTCAGAGGGGTATGCCGGGTCATGTGAATTTCCAAGCGCACCGGCAAGGCTTGTCAGCTCTGGGCGATGCGTAGCATCAGCTCGATCGTCCGAGGCTCGGCTTGCGGTGTCGCGCCCGCCATCGTGTCCGGATGAATTGTCTGTGGTTGTCATGCTGCCCCCGAGGTGAGAGTGTGTCACCGCATTCGTGTGCATTTCACCCCTGCGGTGGCATCGACGCTTCAGTTCTGTTCACTCTTCTCTTGCCATTCTTCGACGGGAACGCCGAGATGGTCGGCTAGACGGTTCATCGTTGCGGCAATCTGCTCCTCCGTGACCCTTGGGAATTGCGCCGCTTGGCGAAACTCCGCGTCCTTGACGCCGGACCAGTCGTATACCTGGGTGAGGCCGGTACTGCCTTCCGATACGACGTCGAGCCGCCACGACCAACGCGTGCCGCGAGGCTCCATGCCTTGGCGGTTCGGAATCCAGCCGATCTCTTCGTTGACTCGGTATACGAATACGGTGTTCTCCATGACGTACTCACCGAGTGCCGGTTGATACATCTGCATCGTGAACGTGTCGCCGACACCGTTCAGCGGCTTCGGATCGATTGCTCCTCTGAGCATGTCGGAGCCATCGATCGTTGCCTGTACCTCGGGGTTCGCCAGCGCGGCGAATATAGACGAGGTGGGTGCGCCGATGACGCGCCGGACGATGAGTTCGTCGGGCATGTGGGACTCGCTTTCATTGATAGACAAAGGTTTTCGTGCTCTATCGCCAGCCGAGGCGTACGGCTCCCTCGTGAAGTGGGTGCCGATTTTTTCGCGGTCGTGTCCTCCAGCTTCCCGCCACCCGCACGCGTCGTCTTTCTGTCTGTCTGTCAACTACCAAAATCTATACCAGCACGCATAGATAATTGGCAATACTGCGATCGTAAATGACCATCTGAACTGGCCTCGGAACGCCGAACTGGGCGGAAAATGTCGACTGGAACGCCCAGTGACGGCTCGACTGCCCAACTTCTTCGCACAAAATCTGTATTGTGGCGGTTAGATTTACTGTGCGCGACGAACCGAGCGGTCGACGACGAGAGCCTGGCGAGTACGTAGTCGGATCGAACTCTTTCGTTGATCGCTGTGGTGAATTACGAATCTATATCGGGAGGCTTGAAACATGTTGGTACGCAGAATCGCTCGTCCGTTGCTCTCTACGTTTTTCATCGCAGGAGGAATCGATGCGCTGCGTGATCCTGCCCAGCGAGCAGTTCAAGCGGCGCCATTGATCGACAAATGTGTCGCGACGTTACCCGAAGCGGTCAAGCAGAAGATCCCTGCTGATCCGGAAACGCTCGTCAAGATCAACTCTGCAATCCAGATCGGAGGTGGTGTGTTGCTGGCCAGCGGCAAAGCGCCCCGCCTTGCGTCGATAGCCCTCGCTGGCAGCCTGGTGCCCACCACGCTCGTCGGTCACGATTTTTGGAACGAGACCGATCCCTCGGTGCGCGCGATGCAGCGTACGCAGTTTCTCAAGAATGTCAGCTTGCTCGGTGGGTTGATAATCGCGTCCGTCGACACCGAAGGAAAACCATCTCTGGGGTGGCGCGGACGTCGCGCCGCAAAAAAAGCGCGGGCATCGGTTTCCGCCGCACTTCCGCTGGTCGCGGCGCAGGGCCATAACGCTGGTTCTCGTGTCGAACATGCAATGGCTGTGGCATCGGAGCGTGGCTCCGAACTCGGCGACACTGCCAAAGCGCACGGTACGGATTGGATCGAACTGGCCAAGGAACGGGGTTCGGGGATTGCGGAGATCGCAAGCAAACGAGCAGCGGAACTTGGCGAAGCTACAAAGGAGCGTGGGCCGGATCTCTTGGAGGTCGCGCAGAAGCGTGGCTCCGAACTGGCAGAGATGGCGCGCGAGCGAGGCTCCGAACTCGCCGATTCGGCTTTGGAGCGTGGCACCGAACTCGCCGAGACCGCGCGCGAGCGTCGGGCTGAACTGGCAGACTTGACGCGCAAACACAGTGCCGAGATCGCAGAACTTGCACGCGCGAAGAGCAACGACTGGGCCGAGGTTGTATCCGAACAAACCGAGGTGCAGGGAAAGCGCGCACGTAAACGTGCGGAGGCAGCACTCGAAAAGGTTCGCGCCAAGAAGGACGAATTGGCACACTGAATATGTTGAAGAATAGGTCAGGCCACCTTCGGCCGGCCTGACCTATTCAGGGTGCATGTGGCGGTCAGTGTGCGAATGCCTTCCTCGCAGGTCGGTCGGCTGCGCTGTTCCTGAGTTGTTGGACGACTTCGTTGATCGCGGTTACCAGTTTGTATGCGAGGTCTTGACTGAAGCCTTCGCGTAACACGATGCGCAGGACGGCGACATCTTCGGCATCTGCGGGCATCGTGTACGCGGGAACTTGGAAGCCGCGTGCTCGCAGTTCGTGAGAGATGTCGAAGACGGTGAAGCCCGGGTCGTCGACGACTTCGAAGGACAAGACCGGGATGGCGGTGCCGTCGGTGATGATGTGCATGTTGTCTATTTTCGAGATCGCCGCGGACAGCATCAGTGCGGTATCGCGTAGAGATTCCATGATCTGGGTGTAACCAGCTACTCCGAGGCGGATGAAGTTGTAATACTGCCCGACGACCTGATTACCTGATCGGGAGAAGTTCAGGGTGAAGGTCGGCATGTCTCCGCCAAGGTAGTTGACGCGGAACACCAGATCTTCGGGTAGATATTCCTTCGAGCGCCAGACCACGAACCCGATGCCCGGATAGGTCATGCCGTACTTGTGGCCGCTGACGTTGATCGATACAACACGTGGAATCTTGAAGTCCCACTTCAGTTCCGGGTGCAGGAACGGGACCACGAAGCCGCCACTTGCCGCGTCGACATGCAGCGGTACGTCTGGGCCGCCGTTGGCCGCGATGTCGTCGAGTGCTGCGGCGATCTCGGCAACGGGTTCGAGTTCGCCGGTAAACGTGGTGCCGAGAATCGCGACCACACCGATGGTGTTCTCGTCGACAGCGTCGCGGACCTGTTCGGGGGTGATCACGTAGCGGCCCTTGGCCATTGGCAGGTATTTCGGTTCGACGTCGAAGTAGCGGCAGAATTTTTCCCACACGACCTGGACGTTGCTACCGAGGATGAGATTCGGTTTCGTAGCGTCTTTGCCTTCCTGCTCGCGGCGTTGGCGCCACCGCCACTTGAGGGCGAGTCCACCGAGCATGACGGCCTCGGAGGAGCCGACCGTGGAGACCCCGGTCGCGGAGGCAGGGTCGGATGTCAGTCCTTCTGCGTGGAAGAGGTCGGCAACCATGTTGACGCAACGAGTTTCGATTTCCGCCGTTGCTGGATACTCGTCCTTGTCGATCATGTTCTTGTCGAACGTTTCAGCCATCAGACGATCAGCCTGAGGGTCCATCCACGTGGTGACAAAAGTGGCGAGATTCAGTCGTGAACTACCGTCGAGCATCAACTCGTCGTGGATGAACCGGTATGTCGCTTCGGGATCGGATTCGGCTTTGGGTAGTCGTAGCGCGGGAATCGGATCCGTGCCGAGCCTGCCGGTGTACGCAGGTGCGAGGGTTTCGGTGGGAGCTGCAAAAATATCTGACATCTTTCTCCTCCAATAGTCGAACGAGCGATTGCGGATCAGTCGGACAGTCCAGAATCGAGTCGGAAGTTGTAGCGCCGCAGCGCTCTACACTTCGATCGACGGGTACAGACGTTCCATCGTGTAGCGGCGATTGCGGCGTACCGAGAGTGCGCTGATGCTCATCGATACGAGCAGAATGCCGGAAAGGACGGCGATTGCTGTCCAGAGTCGCGAATCGACGTGTTCGGCGGTGATGAGTTGCCGGAGTCCGTTGACGGTATACGTCATCGGGTCGAACGGATGGATGTATTGAAATGGCGTAGCTGTCGTCGGTACCGGATAGATTCCGCCGGCGGAGACCAACTGCAGCATCAGGAAGGCCAAGGTCACCACTCGGCCGACTGCAACTCCGAAGAGAGCATTGAACATCTGAATCATCGCCAGATAGGTCGCCGAGACCAGCATCAGGAACAGGATCGTTCCGGGAACGTGTTTGACGTCCAGGCCCACTCCGATGTGTACCACTGCGTACATCGTGATCACTTGGAGGATACCGATGAGCAGCGCCGGCCAGTACGAGGCCAGAACTGTTCGATACAGGCCAAGATTGCTGATAGTTGCGCGGGATTGTAACGGGGTCAACAACATCCAGGTGATAATGCAGCCGACGAACAGGGCCAACGACAGGAAGAAGGGTGCGAATCCCGTACCGAACGTTGGCGCCTCGTTCGTGTAGTCCTGCTTGAGTGCGACTGGAGTGGACAGGGTGTCCGCGGTAGCTGTGCGTTGATCGTCAGTCCAACTCGGTACCTGCCCGGCGCCCTTTGCGAGTGCGTCGGCCAGTTCATCCGAGCCCGATTGCAGTTCCACCATTCCCGAAGCGAGCTGATCGGCTCCGCTCGCGAGCGCGATACTGCCATCGGTCAACTGGATCAGTCCGGAGTTCAGAGTCGTGGCTCCGGAACTGAGCTGGTCGGCGCCGTCGCGTAGTTGCCGCACGTCTGAAGCCAGTCCACCGTTTTGCAGGAGTGCGAGTCCGGATTGCAGGGGACTGGTTGGATCCGTCAACTGGTATTCGAGTGCGCGTGCGTCTTCGCTGAGCCGACTGATTTCCGCTTGTAGTGCGGCAGTGTCACTTTGGGGTTGTGCTGCGGTGAATGGGGTGAGTGCTGCAACGGCCTGTTGGGCGAGAGGGTCGCTGCTGGGCCCGAGAAGGTCGACAACTCGCTGCAGCACGGGGGAGATGGTCACTTGCGGCGGCTGGGGGAGGCGATCGCCGAGAGCAGTGAGGGACTGCCTCAGCTGTGCCGCTTGGGCTCCGAGGTCGGGCACGTTGCTGGAGTCGAGGGCGTTGAGCAATGGATCCGCGACACCGTCGATCGCCGTGGCGAGTTGCCCGGCGCCTGCTGCGAGCTGCGCAGACCCATCGCGTGCGGTGACCATGTTCGTGGAGAGCTCATCGGCACCGGAGCTGAGTTGATCCGCTCCGGCCTTGGCTGTGTCGATACCGTTCGCGAGGGTCTTTGCTCCGTCGGCAGCCTGGCCCAGGCCCGAACCGGCGGTCTGCAGACCTGTCAGGACCTGGCCGACGCCTTGGGCGCCGATGGTCGAGTTGACCTGGTTGATGACCTGTTCGGAGGCGTCTTGACCGATGATGGTGGCCAGATAATTATTGGCATCGTTGAAGGTGAAGGTGAGATCGGCCTTCTCGGGGTTGTCACCGTTGGGTGATTCGACAGCGTCGCTGAAGTTCTCGGGCAAGGTGATCGTGAAATAGTACTTGCCACTGGAGAGCCCGGCTTGGGCTTCTTGATCCGAGACCTCCGCCAAATCAAGTTGTCCGGAGGCGATGAGCGATTTGACGACTTGATCGCCGGCGTCGACTTGTTGTCCTGTCGATGTTCGTCCCGAGTCGTTGTTGACAATCGCCGCGGGGATTTTGTTCACCTCGCCGAAGGGGTTCCAGAAGGCCCACAAGTACATCGCGCCGTACAGCAGCGGCAACAAGATGATGGTGACGATCGCGATTCGTGGCAGGGTGCCGCGGGAATAGCGTTTGACATCGCTGCCCAGAGATATACCTGCGAGCATCAGTCACCTTCCTTCGGTCATAACGCCGATATCGCCGGCTCCGAGCAATCCGTGCATGTTCACCACGGCGTGGACGCCGGTATCAGGCGGGAGTGCGTTGACATCTGCAGTGATCACCGACTGGTGCTCGCCGAGTGCAACAAGCCGTTGCAGCAAGGCGGCTCTCTCGAGGTCGTCGGCGATTTTGTCGATGCGCCCGACAACGAGCAATGGCGGGCGTTTGGTGTTCGCGACGGCGATCCGCAACAACAATTGTTGGATTTCGGGAAGGTCGTCGACGAAGGCATTGAGCGGGGGTAATTCGATGTCACCGAACGTGTCTGCGCACATGTTCGCGACTTCCACCTCGCTCGCGCGGGGAACGATTTTGTACCACGGAGAATTCCATCGCAGTTGTTCGGTCACCATGTCACGTACGGTCACCGACGGTCGGACGTCGTCGAGTTCGTTCAGACATGCGATCGCCGAGATGGCCAAGATTCTTGTCGGATTGTCGTAGCCGAGTACGGCTAATGTCCCCGCGGACAATCGCATTCGTCCGCACAGTGTCATCAGCAAGGCGGTTCGCGCGGCGCCGGCCTGCGCAGCCAGCACCGTCACACCGCCTGCGTCGATATCCATATCGAGTGGACCGAACACGTGGCCCCACGGTCCGTGTAATTCGATGCCCCGAGCGGAGACCAATGTCCCCGCCGCTGCTTCGGCGGGTAATTGCCAACTCTCTGAACTGGTTTCAACCAATTTGAGGCCTCCCGACCTTGGTGCGGCACGGCGGCGCGGAGCTACGCGAGAGGTCCCCGGTGGGTTCTTCTCGTGGAGGATCACGCATCGACGAGAGATGTCACAAAGTGTCTTTCACTACCTGGCCGTTCTTGACGATGACCCTTAGGCTCTTGCCTGGATCTGCGAGCAGGTTGAGGTCCTCGAGTGGATTTCCGTCGACGAGTAGGACATCCGCCCACGCGCCCTCGGTGATCACTCCGAGTGGTGCCTGCCTGTAGGGATCCCGCTCGCCGGCGAGCCGGAAGAGTTCGGCATTTCCGGAGGTGAGCATCCGAAGGGCGTCGACATTGCTGTAATGGTCGCCGAGTCGGGCGGCCATCTCGCTCTGCCGGGGCGCGATCTGCGGTTCGAGCAAAAGATCTGTGCCCCAGGCTGTTTTGACGCCGTGTTTGCGGGCCCAGCTGTATACGTCATCGGTACCGGTGCAGATCTCGCGGTCCTTTTCTGCACGGCTAGGGTCGGGGTAGTGATGATCGCCCAAGGCGAAGGGCTGCATCGAAAGCCAAATGTCCTTCTCGGCCATCAGAGCGATCGTCGCCTCGTCGGCGAGATGGCCGTGTTCGATGGACTTCACGCCGGCATCGATCGCGCGGCGAATGCCGGTGACGTTGTAGACATGGGTAGCGACGTAGGTTCCGTAGTCGGTGGCGGCATTCACCGCTGCACGAAGTTCGGGATCGGTGAACTGGACTGTGTAGAGAGGGTCGTACATCGACGCTGCGCCGCCGCCGACCATCATCTTGATTTGTGAGGCACCCTTTTTGAGTTGTTCGCGAACTGCGGCCAATACCCGCTCCGGACCGTCTGCGACGCGCATGAAGCCGATTTCTTCGGCCCGACTTTGCTTTCCGCCCAAAGCGGTGGGGCATTCGTAGACGAATCCGAAGTCGCCGTGCCCGCTGGTCTGCGAAATAGCGGCCTGGGAGGGATAGATTCGAGGCCCCTCGAACAGTCCCCGGTCGATCACCGATTTGATGCTGCTGGTGTCGCCGGCCATGTCCCGGACCGTGGTGAACCCGCGGTGGAGCATGTTCTTTGCCTCGGCGAGGCCATTGAGCGCGATATGCGCTTCGCTGCCCATCACCATATCCATGTATGAATTGGCGTTGCCGACCAGATGCACGTGAGCGTCGCTCATACCCGGCATCAAGACTCGATTTCCACCGTCGATGACGGTGGTCTCTCGGCTCGGGTCGTCTCCGATCGGGGATTGCGAGACTCCCGCAATCGTCTCTCCGTCAATCAGCACGTCACCCGAAACTACCGTCGCAGCGACGCCGTCGAAGATACGAACATTGCGGAACAGTAAACGATGTCCAGCTTTTGAAGGGGCTGTCATAACTCGCACGCTAACAGTGAAATTCGGACATTGAGGGCAAATAACGAAAAATCACCCTATTGATTCGGTAACGATCAGACCTGGCGAACCGATCCGGAGATGCCGTCGTAGACGGGGGGTATGCGCAAAATCTCGGATCCTCGAAATAATATGTCGGAGTTGAACTACACTGCGGCGCATGCTGATTCACCCGACATTACGGATGCAGTCCTGGGGCTTCGTGATCGGATCGACTCTCTTCGCGCTCGGTTCGGCACCCTTCCTTTCGTCGCTCTTCGGTGCCGCCCTCGCGAACGTTTTCTTTTTCGCCGGGTCCTGGTTTTTCACCGGCGCCGCGTTTATCCAGTTGATACTCAGTGGATCGGCCACTACTTCCGACTCCGGTAAGCCTGCAATCCGTGCCGTGTGGTTATCGGCAGCAGTGCAGCTTCTCGGCACGATACTGTTCAACATCAGTACCGGTTCAGCTCTGCACGACCTCAACGTGCAAGGAGAAATGCACCTCGTCTGGAATCCCAACGCGGAGGGCTCTATCGCATTCCTCGTTTCGAGCGGTCTTGCTGTGCTTATCCTGTGGCGCGCGAAGACGTACTGGGCGCCGCGATCGACGGAATGGCAAAGCGTCTGGCTCAACACATTCGGATCCATTGCTTTCGGCGTATCTGCCGTCGGATCGTTCATACTCCGTGACGGAAATACACTTGATCCCAATATGGCCAATATCGGCACCTTCGTCGGTGCGTTGTTCTTCCTGTTCGCCTCCGCGGTATTCCTGGGAAAAAGCACCCGGCCAGTGTCGGCAATGGCAGAAGCGGTCTGAGTGCACCAGTTTCATCATCGTGAGGAAACAGCGGTGCGTACGTGAGGAATCGTGAGACACGATCGAGCAATGTTTATCGCGCGATATAGTCGCGCGAATACCGGCGGTTATGTGCGCTGCCCATATCTTGCAAGCGCATATAACCACCGATAATTCGGGTACCGATCAGGACGGAAGGGCGAGGAACTTCAAAGGTGCGGTCTCATCGAAGCGGCCGGTGACATTTCCGGCCAGCCCACCTTCGAGAGCGGTGTCCCCGATCAGGTCGAGCTTGCCGGCGGGAGAGCCCTCCTCGAAGTTCAATTCACTCAATTCGACCCAGACGACATTGGGTCGAGTTGTCGACTCGAAGACGTATCGCTTGTTGGTGAGGTCGGAGACGGTCTGCCAAATCGTCTGCGACGCGTTCGGCTTGTCGGGATCAGGGATGCGGAACGGTTGCGCGGTGTTACGGATGACGCTGAACATGCCGGCGATTGCCTCGAGTTCGGTCTTGGGTTCGGGAAGGCGTCCGACGTAATACGCTGCGCGCGCGAACCTATCGGAGGCCACTGTGGTTCCGGGAAGTGGCCTGTCTCCACCGAACCCTTGGACCTGCTTCAATAGTTCGATCTGCTTGTCGTAGGTGGGGGAGTTGGTCATCACGCGGTAGTCACGGCTGTGCCACACGTTGGGCTTTCCGTCGATGTACTCGATGACTACGGAGTCGCCGTTCCCATCGTCCAACGCGAGGTGCACCGCGGGTACTTCACCGGTGCTCGGGTCTCCCAGTGGGACGACTTGGACACTGGTGTCCTCGATCCAGGCCACTGCTTCGTCGACGGTTGCGAAGTTGTCGAGGAAGTACTGCATCCAGACCGCCATGCTCAAGGCGGGTTTGCTTTTGTCGTGCTCGCCGTACGTTGATTCGGAGAGCCAGAGGATATGCCCGGCGAGGCCGACTTCGTTCATCCCGTCGACGGTCATCATGTCGTACGCGCCTGCCACGACGCTGCCGTATCGGGCTACCCAGGACAGTTGGCCGCCGACGCCGTCGTCTCGTTTGATCCCCCGAGGCATAACCCACAGGTTCGTGGCGGTATCCCGGTGGTAGTCCATGTTTCGACCGACGAGAACCGCTCCGCCGGGTTCATTCCAGATGACGCGAGTGCACATACTTTCACCTTTCCAGGATCAGATGTGGGACGAATCAACTGCTCAGGCAATGGTTATTGGAATGCCCTCCGATTATGGCGCACGAGGTCCGCAACTCGGCAGGCGAGCGCACGATTCATCTGCGTTATCGGTGGATAGTCCGTAGTCGCTGTGAACAATCGAGTCCAATGACCAGCAGCGCGAATTACCCCGCCGGTCTTCATGAGGTATCTGCTTTTCACCTCCGTGTACAGGCGCCTCGCTGCCGTTTTCGACGTATGTCGCGGATCAACGCGTTCCAAGAATTGCCGTCTGACAAAGGGTCTGAAAGAAGATGTGTGCAGGCAACTCTCCTTTGTTTTGTATCACGAGTCACGTGTTTGCATGGGCATACGGCACATTGGCTAGGGGTGAAATCGTGGGTGAATTTCGCGATTTAGTGCGTGATGTACACGCATGATGTGTCAGGCGAACGGCACCTGCCGCATGTAGCAAGTGGTCGATCGGCCGGCCGGACAAAGGCAGTGACAAGGAGGGTGGTTAGTCTAAGAATTCGCCCTAATCGACCATCGCGCTGCGTCTCACGTGTTAGATTTCGATTGTTCCAATCTTTGTCGTAGCGCCCGCCGAGTCCGGCTCGGATTTCTCGGGCAAGTTTTTGTGACTGTGCCGACCAGCCGTCCTCGTAGACACGGATGTCTGGATCAATTCCTCAATGGTCGGCGAACCGTAACCGCGGGCAGTCTCACGCACGCGAAGTTTCCCGCTCGGAAAGCACGCATCCTCGCAGACCGATTACTCACCGACTGCGGCGACGAAAGGTAGCTCCCATGAGTTCAGGCGCCCAGATCGACTCCGCCCCATCGTTACTCACCCGCGTAACATCCTCGCTGCGGTGTTGGTGGTTCTGACCCTGATCTTCATCTTCCAGAACCGGAGCGAAACCACGATCAAACTGTTCTGGGTATCCGTGCAGTCACCGCTCTGGCTCACCCTCGTCGTGATCCTCCTACTCGGCTGGATCGCCGGCCTTCTCACCCGCCGTAAAAAGCCAACCAACTGAATTCGCAAACGAATAGCTGTCGGTGGCCGGGATCGGCTGTCGCGGAAAGGTCTTCATAGTTCAGGTGCGTAGCAGAAGAATATCGGCAAACACTGGTTCTCTCGAAATCTACAGAAGGTGAAACGATGTGTACCAGAGTAATTTGGCCTGATGCTGCAGGGGCAGTTCTCGTCGGCCGCAACATGGATTATCACCGCGACACCGGGACAAATCTGTGGTTGCTTCCCCAGGGGATTGAACGCAACGACGGCGTCGGCGGTTCCCTTAGTTGGACAGCCGAATACGGCAGCGTCGTGGCCGGCGCATTCGACATGATGTCGGTGGACGGTATGAACGAGGCTGGACTGGCGGGCCATATCTTGTGGCTCGCGGAATCGGATTACGGTAGTCGTGACACATCGAGGCCAGGTCTGAGCATGGCGATCTGGCTGCAGTACTTCCTGGACAACTTTGCCACTGTTGCGGATGCCGCCGCCTGGATCGTCGATTCCGATGTCCAGGTTGTACCGCTGGGCGATCCGGCGACTGGCGAGGTGCCCGCCGTTCACCTTGCGTTGGACGACGCGACCGGCGATTCGGCGATCATCGAGTACCTCGACGGCAAGGCGACCGTCTGGCACGACCGTGACTACCTCGTGATGACCAATTCCCCGTCCTTCGACAAGCAAATCGAACTTCTCAAAGAGGTCGACGGGTTCGGTGGCACCAAGCCGCTGCCGGGGACCACGCTTGCGGCCGACCGGTTCGCTCGCGCTGCATATTACGTGGGCCGGCTGCCTGAGCCGAAGAGCGAGGTCGAGGCGGTGGCGGGAATGTTCAGCGTCATCCGCAATGCTGCGCAACCCTTCAGGATTCCTGATCCCGACAAACCCTATGCCTCGCAGACGATTTGGCAGACCGTCTCCGATTTGACCAACAAGCGGTACGTCTTCGACTCGACCACGCGACCCAATGTCGTGTGGGTGGACTTCGACAAGCTGGACTTCAACGAGGGCGCGCCGGCGGGCAAGGTCGACCTGATGGGCGACACGTCCCTCGAAGGCGGACTCGCCGGTAACGTCTCTCGCCGCTTCGAGGAAACGCCGCCAATGCAATTTCTGACTCTGCCGGCCTGATCGACAGCAGCAGGCTCACGGCGAGAGGGAGAGGCCACCCTGCGTCGGTGGTCACTCTCGCCGCCGCACCATCGCCGATCCCCGAGAGGTGTACGTATATGGATACTGCGGATCAGCTGCCTTCCGTCCCTGTGGCAACCGAGCGAGCGGTCGACGCTCAAGTCAGCGCGAGTTGGTTACCGCTCGTGCTCGTGTGCTTCACCGGTTTGGTCTCGGTGTTCAACGCCACGGTGTTGCCAGTGGCGATCAGTGGGATCGTCGACGGGCTGGACACCACGATCTCAAACGTGCAGTTGGCCATCGTCGCGTACGGCGTGTTCGTCGCAGCCTTCACGATCACGGGCGGCAAGATCAGCGGGGTGCTGGGTGCTAGAAACACTCAGCTGCTCGGCTTGAGTGTCTACGCCGCGGGAATGCTGTCTTGCGTTCTGGCACAGAATGTCTCGGTTCTTATCGCAGGTGAGGCGATCGCCGGACTCGGTGGTGCTCTTCTTGTGCCCAACGCGCTGGCGATTCTCGGTCAGACATATTCCGGCACGCAGCGCACCGTTGCGGTGTCGGTGCTGGCGGGTACAACCGGAATCGGTGCGGCGCTCGCTTTGCTGGTCGGTGGATTCCTCGTGCAGGCCTGGGGTTGGCGAGCACCCTTCGTGCTGCTGCTCGTCGTAATTGCAGGAACGAGCGTCGTCGCGTCCCGTCTACGGCTTCCCCGGACTACGTTCCGAGGGACCATCGACAAGACGAGTATCGCGCTTTCGGCCGTGGGCGTGCTGATGTTGGTCGCCGCCATCAATCAGATCGGATCGTGGGGGCTTGTCCTCGCCGCCGAGGGTGCTCCCTTGAGTGTGCTCGGCCTCTCTCCCGTGCTCGCGTTGGTAGTGATCGGCGGCCTGGTGCTCCACACGTTTGTCGCGCGCCAACACGAGTTGCTCGACGCTGACAGGACACCCCTGCTTGCCCCTCAGGTGTTCGGCTCTGGGCTCAACCGTGCGTGCCTGAGTGGGCTGGTCGCGGTGAACCTGTTGATGGCCGGCGTGAGCTACCTGCTGCCGCTCTATACGCAGATGGTGCTGGGCAAGAGTCCACTGGGGACGGCACTGATGCTGATACCGATCTCCCTTGCCGCACTCGCCTCCGCTGCTGCCACACCAGTTCTGATGCGACTGTTTGCGTGCCGATGGTTGTTGACAGCAGCCCACGTGCTGGCTGCCGCGTCGGTGATACTGCTGGCAATGACCATCTCCAACCAATGGTCAGGTGCGTGGACTTTGATCAGTGAGGTCGCCTTGGGCCTCGGTATCGGAGTGGGACTGAGTGCGGGCAGTGCATTGCTCATGGAGACCAGCCCACCGTCTCTCTCCGGAGAGATCGGCAGCGCTCGGGGAATGGCGAACTTTCTCGGCCTGTGCACGGGTACCGCCGTCGCGGGGGCCGTGCTGATGTCCGTGCTTGCGCAGTCTGCCTCGGTCCGTGTCGCCGAAAGCTCGGATCTACTGTCCAACAGTAGAATCGAAGTAACAACCAGTTCGGTTAGCTTCGTCGAGAACGACGACCTCCGAAGCCGCCTCGCGGGAATGGAGTTGACCTCGGCGCAGCTCGACCGGGCGGTGGAGATCAATGTCGAATCCAGGTTGGTTGCGCTGCGTGCGAGCCTCTGCGTGCTCGGGTTGGCGGCGTTACTCCCGATCGTGACGTTCAGGCACCTGCCATCCCGGCGGGAAGGGTGACGATCGCGACTCTGCGGTCGAGAGATTTCGAGAGCAAGCGTTGTCGAAGCGATGCCCGCGACGAACCAGAAGAACAGCTCCGCAACGAAATTGGTCGAAGACCAGTGAATACAATCGTCAGGCCGCGCCGAGTCGAGCTATTCACTGAGACAGCGCACTTCAGCGAGGTTCGCTTCGACAACCATGAGACCGTCGACCGCAGCTCCGACGTTTGTCAGGGATGAGTACGACGGTCTCCTGGCGGCGTGAGTGCGACTCTCGGACCAATTTCAAATTGTTTGTGGGAGCTGCTCAGTCGCTGCTGTGAGCTGTCTTGGGAGGATCTTCTGTCTTGACCTGCGAAAACAGCTCGCTTGGGGAGGGTATTCTCGGTTTTCGGGGTATGCACAGGCAGGCAACGAGGGCGGCAGCCAGGACACCGGCGCTCGACAGGAACGCTACGGGGGCGCCGGCCGCATCCAGGAGAGCACCTGTTGTGTACGGTCCCAGAATCGCGCCAACGTCGAACGCGATCCAAAAGGCGGCCAACGCTAGACCGCTGTCGCCACCATCCACCTCTCCGAGGAGCGATGGTGCCGTGGTGGAAGTCAGTCCGTGAGCCAGCCCGAGTCCGACGAAGGCAGCAACGATCAACTGTATTTCCTCGAGCTCACCAAATAGAGCGGTCACGACCAGCGCTACAACGAGAGCTGTGACAGTGACCGTTCGAAAACTCAGCCGTCCGGTTACAGCGCCCAAGCTGCTTGCGGCAATTTGGGCGACGGCCGCGACTGTCAACAACATGCCGATTACCCCAATACCGAACCCGAGGTCATCAAGCCGGACCGGCATGACCACGGTGCGCACGCCGTACAACACCCATCCCGTCGCAAACTGAAGCAGCACTACCGCTACGAACGTGCGGCTGCGAAATAGTTGTCGGAGGAGATTCCAGGTCGAGACGGGCACAACATCTTCGGCACTAATGCCGTCACTCGTGCGGAGTCCTCGCACGCTGCGCAGCGCGACCAAAGCAACCAGCGACCCCACGCCGAGAAGCACGCCGTAGATGATCAGCGGCAGGCGCGGGTCGATCGTTGCCATCAACCCGCCAATCGCCGGTCCTGAGATCATTCCCAACGATGTGGCTGTGAAGTAAACGCTCATCGAGCGGGCGCGTTGCGCCGAAGTCGTGACGATGAGCAACAATCCGGTACCTGCGACGGTGAAACCGGCGCTGCCTATGCCGCTTATCGACCGAAATGCAACAAAGAGTTCAAAGGTCGGCGATAAGCCGGCGACGACACTGCATACAGCTTGAATGGCGAGTCCGAGTACGAGGACGTTCCGCAGACGGAATTTTTTCAACAAGCCCGTCAGGGAGACGTTTGCGATCAGTCGGCCCGCCGCGAGTCCACTGACGGCAAGACTTACGCTCGCTGCTCCGACGGAGTAAAGGTCAGCCAGCGCCGGCAGTGCCGGCCCTAGCATTCCGTAGCCGAGACCGGACGCGACAGCGATAAACGAGAGGACCCACACGGTTGACGGCACACGAGCGTTCTCGGTGACTTCTGTCGCAGGATCACTTACGGTGCGCGTCATCGGTAGAGCGCTTTCGGCTGGGCTACTGCTCGACTGCCGATGACCACGCGATTATTTTCTCCCGCAACGGAAATCGTCGACCTGACGCCGAAATGTATCTCCCTGCCGAACGGACGCGAACGTGACAATATCTTCATTGGTACTCCTGGCAACATGGCTGGTAAGGCAGGGACACATGAGATGGCCGACGCGGGTGTGGTCAACCGTGGTGAGCGCAACAAACAGATAGCGTTGCCGGACTGAGTGACAGCGAGCTTCGCTATCTAGTGGAAAGTTTGGTCAGTATCCGCGGTTCTGGTCTCAGTTCCCAAGTCGGAGGGAGCGTGCTGACAGCTGCTGCTCCGATACTTCGCCCTGATCCCGTGCAGATCGCTTCGCTGCTCGCGGGAGATCCCATGATGTTGTTGTCCGCCTGATTGTTTCGGAAATGATGTGTGTCTTACGGTCACACGATGGTGGCGGTGCCCTGGTCGATGACGGGTGTACCTGCTGCATCTGTTGTCTGGAATCGCACGACCGTGCCGTCGATCCACATCGAGACAGTGAGGCTCTCGCCGGGGAGAATGGGTTTCGTGAAACGACCCTGCATCGCGCGGAATCGCTTCGGCTCCGAGTTGGCAGCAGCATGTAACAGCGCACGGCCGGTGAACCCGTACGCGCACATACCGTGCAGGATTGGTCGTGGAAATCCGCCTCGGGACGCGAACGAAGGGTCCGTGTGCAGAGGATTTCGGTCACCAGTCAGTCGGTATAAAAGTGCCTGGTCCGTGCGAGTGCGGTAGGTGACCTGATGATCGGGTTTGCCAGCGGGTTTCTCCCATTCCGAGGCCGGTCCCCGGCTGCCACCCCACCCTCCGGATCCACGGAAGAACATAGCGGATCGAACGACGCTCAGCAGACGTCCCGTATCGTCGCGGGCTTCGGATTCGACCTCGACGAGTGTTCCGGAACCCTTGTCGTAGACGCCCGCGATGGCACTGGACGTGGTTACCTCACCCTCGACGGGGAGTGCGTCGTCGATGATGAATCCCTGCTCGGCGTGGAGCATTTTCGACAGGTCCACACCGTCTGGCAACGGAATGAGGCCACCGGAGAGGGCGACATTCGCGAATGTCGGCAACACCTTCTGCGGCTTTGCCTCGCTGTTTTCGGTGGTGAACTCGAGTTCTTCCAACGGGTGGCCCTGCCCGGCACCCACTGCAAGTGCATACAGCAACGCATCCTTGGACGACCAACTGCGTGTGATCGTCTCACTTCGCCGACCCACCCACGACTCGTCGAACATCTAGTACCTCGTCTTATCTCGAGAGGTCAGCGGTATCGGTCCGCGACCTGGCGTGCTGCCTGGGGTGTCCTGCGGCGCCGACAGTAGGGCGCAGCACTCCACAGGTTCAGGGAAGACCCGTTTGCCTAATCGGATCCTGTTCTCTTTATACCTGAGCATATCGAGTGAATATTTTCAACAGGAGCTTCATTTCTTCGCCTGATCGAAAGATTGCGATTCGATCGCACTGGCCGGTGAAGTAGTGAGGGGGACTTGACAATACGTGGAGCGAGGTCCACGCTAGCTAAGCGTAACACGTTCCGATTGTTGGACGATGATCCAGGTTTAGCGGACAGGACTCACCCGATGTGAGCCACGTTCGAGGTCTTTCCTGTGCCGAGACGGTTGGTTTGTGTAGTCAGAAAGGAGCACCCCGTCCGGCCTAGTTCCACAAACAACACCCGACGCGAAGAGGGGCTACGCATTCGGTTCTGGGCCGTGGGTACCGAGTGCTTGTTCTGCCCGCGCAATCTGTCCTCTCTGCGGGTCCGATGACGCGCAGTGGAGCAGTGAAACAGGGAATGCGAAGGAGGACTGCGGATGGTGTCGAATATCGTGCTGTTGCAGACCTGTTCAGCCGCGCCATCTGCTGCGTCGTCATGTGTAGGCGTCCTAGGCTCGAACGCGTCCTCGTAGTGGCAGGGGAACTCGCGCCAGTCGGCTGCTACGAAGGTGTTCACATTCGAGAAGTGGCAATGCCGGCTCAGCGGCGCCTGTGTCGAGGACCGGCTCCGCGTCGCTGCCCGACGGTTGATCGAGCCGGTCGGTACTCACAGCGAAATTGGAACGTCACCAAGAAAATCGTCCAGCGTCGCTTCGGTGTGACTTTTGTCGAGGTTGACGAGGGATCGGCGGCATGCAAGAAAGAGCGTTCGGTGTCTGTCACTGTGGGCCAACCCGATGGTCAACAGCGAAAGCTTTTTTCCTGAAGGACAATTGGAGCCGAAGAGCATAGAGCCGGCGGTGGTCACCCGTACTTCGGCGCGCACACCGGATGCTGAGTTGTCTATGACATCGAGGGTTGCAACAACGACGCGTTCAGATCGTTCATTGGATGCCGCTACGCTCAATTGCCCCTGCACCCCGGTCAAACGAACCTGGGGATCGGCGATGACGATATCCAGAAGTCCGTCGTGTGCCCGGAGATGGATCCGGCCACGGTACTGGGCAATCCGAGTTCCGTCGGGCTTATGATGATCGGTGACGAGTGGCCAGGCCAGTTCGTTGCCCCGTTCGACGATGGCAGAATCATATGAAATCTCGCCAAGTGCTCGAACGTATTGCAGCAATGACTCTTTCACTGACCATCTCAGTGACGTGGAGGTATCGATCTATGGCATTTCCATAGTGATCTCGTTTCTCTACCTACGCGCATCAGGAAGTCGCGATCCGATTGAACGCAACCAAGGATCGGACCCGTCGCTGCCGACCATCGTCGGCCAGGTCCGTCGGTTATAGACGCTCGATGTATATGTACGTCAACAACTTTCGCCTAAACAGGCTAGTCGGTCGTTCAATGGCTCAGCCTGCCGGTGCACCGCGAGAACAGAAGTTGAGCGCTTGATTCCCGGTTGGTCGACAGGTGATACTCGTGATTACTTGTCGGCAGAATTACTGTGGCAGTTGAGGCCCGCGAGAACGAGGTCGACGACTGATTCGATGTATTTCTCGGCCCCGGCTTCGAACTCTTTGAGTTTCGACATCGGGGTCATCAAATAATGGTGCTCGATTGTTCCTGTGACAGCATCGAGTACCAGGGCTGGCGACGTACCCTCTATGATTTCACCGCGTTCGATTGCGCGAAAGATAATTCCACGACCGTTGGCAATAGTTTCACTGCGCAAATCGGCTATTTCGCCCTCGAATAGTTCGGGATAAATCTTTGCATCAATCATGGCTCGCATTCGCACTAAGCCGTAATCGCCTAGTAGCCAATCTGCCGTCGCTCGGCCAAGAGTAAGAAGGTCGCCACGAAACGTTCCGGTATCGAAGTCGACCTGGGGACCTTGGTGGGATCGCAACGCGGCTGACATTATCTGTTCTTTCGTTTGCCATCGCCGGTAGAGGGCCGCTTTTCCAACCTTGGCGTGTCGCGCAATGAGATCGAGATTCAGTCTTGCCCACCCCAGATCTCCGTACAATTCCAGCGTAGTGGACAGAAGACGTGCTTCTATGTCTGGATCGATCGGGCGCCCGCGGCCGGATGGTTGCTGGATGGCGCGTGACATTGGCCCATCATGCCACGCGCCATCCGGCAATTTCTTCAGGGCATCTCGTCAGTTCTGGTCAAGCCCGATGCAGTAGCGAGGTACGGCCCGCTCACTGCTCAAAACTGGTGTTCGAAAGATCTCGTACGCAGTCTCACGATGATTCTCGGACCGGATGATTGATCACTTGCTCCGGCGACTCGGGTTGGTAGGCCTTTCCGCCTAGCTTGTTAAGGAACGGGACGAGCATGAAAATTAGAACTCCCGCTCCGATACAGCCGGACCAAACTGTGATGAATGCACCTTCGTTTGGTATTTTCGACCCACTGATCAACATCCCGGACATGATCGCGGCGCATATCGCTCCAGCGGTTGCCCCAGCCACCGTTCGCGCGGTGTTATATAGAGCGCCCGCGATTGCGGAGTCTTCCGGACGTGCGCGAGAAATCACGAGTGCGGGAAGGATTGCGACGAATAGACCAATTCCGGTGCCGCCAACGAATCCCATTGAAATGAAGGCGGACAGTGTGTGTCGAAATGCAATTAACCCACCAAACCAAGTGGAAATCAATGCAGCAGAAATCTGCAGTGCCGTTCGTGTACCGAATCGTCGCGCGAATCTGTCGGCGAGCGCCGCCGAAATCATGAGGGCAATGGGTACTGGGGTTATCGCGAACGCGATGCCCATCGAATCGAGACCAAATCCGTATCCGACGATGTCAGGTTTGGATGAATAATACAGTGTAGAAACTGTAACGGCTCCGTAAAACTGCAATCCGAATACTAATGTCAAAACTAACAGGAATCCGACTCCTCCCTTCGTCAACAAGTTGAAGTCGACTAGGGGGGTGCTGATTCTTTTTTCCATCATGACAAAGGCGACAAGTAATGCCACGCCGCCGCCAACTGTCATCAGGGTTGTAGTAGAAATCCACCCTAGGTTGCTTCCATTGCTTATCCCGATGAGAAAGGCCCCGAGGCCGGTGCCCAGCAGTGCAGCACCCGTCCAGTCGATGGACCCTGTTGCACGAGTGGAGGTTTCGGGCACGAAATATGCAATGCAAACAAGGCTTGTCAGTGTGAGTGCGGCGGGAATGAAGAGGGCGAGAGTCAGGTCGACTGTAGTTCCGAGTATCCCGACCAAAAGTGTCCCCGCCGCGCCTCCGGCGCCAAGGCACCCTACAAGTATTCCGATTGCGCGTCCTGCGTCAGCGCCAGCTCGTTCTCGGAGAATTGCCAACTCGAGAGGGAGAAGCGCGCCCAGCGTTCCTTGGATGATTCTGCCCAACAAGAAGATCCCGAATGAGGGTGCCATCGCGGTAAGGATCGTTCCGACGGTTACGGTGCCAAGCACGATCAATACCATGCGACGGTGGCCGTATTTGTCTCCCAGTTTGGCCAGCAAAGGCACGCAAATTACGGTCGAGAGGAGGTAGGAAGCCAACACCCAGTTGAGTTGTGCCGGGTTGACACTGAGTTGCTGTCCAATGTGCGGTAAGAGCGGGATGTACCACGACTGCAGCATTCCGCTGATGACTTCGGAAAAAGCCAGGAATCCAACGGCTGCGAGTCCTCCGGCTTGATGTGGAGACATCGCAAGATTTGACTGAATGCTTGGTTCGGTCACTGGCACGCCCCGTTGGAATATTCATCATGAGTTGAGTTGTCAGGCATGGGTTCTCGTGTCCTTCTCGTCAAGGGTTACGGGTCGACCGAATAAGAGACGACTATCGTCCGCTGAACTGTATGGAGTGACGAATAACTGTGTCAAGGGTCACATTTCTTTGCTGGAGGATTGCCGCCGTCGGACGAAACCGGTTGCGGCCCAACGTCCACGTCCTACATTGTCAAGTTGCCTGCCGCTTCGAAGGCGGGGGCTGCGGACCGTTGATCTCGAATCCGAACCGGTGGAGTTCTGCCCAGCTGACTGCAATCGCATTTCCAATCGGGTCTTCGGCAGCCACCGCCAGTTTCTGCCGATGTAAGCGATACGATCGGGGCTGTGAAGAGGTCGGAGATCAGCGCTCTGCGCCGCCGTTGGTCAGTAGAGGACGTCGAGAATCTACGGGCGCAGCTGCTCGATCAGTCGCGAATCACCAAGCCGCCTCACACGCTCACCTCCCCGTGGCCCGCGACCGAGAATGCGCTGCTGGATTTGTGTGGTCTGACGGTGGGTCGCTATGGATTGGACATCAGATTCGTCACGCTGGAACGTATCGATCTGAGTTTCGTGCGCGGTGCGCTCACGGCGTTCGAAGCCGAATTGTTCGACTGCCGCTTCGATTTCGCCGCATTGACCGGCCAACCACGCTTGAACCGCAGATTCGAACGATGCAGTTTCCGCGGCGCCACCCTCTCTCGTCTGGCGCTCGGGCCGAAGGTTGTCGATTGCGATTTCACTGGAGCGAAAGCCCACAAGCTACGTTCCGTGCCCAATACCGTGTTCGATCGGTGCACGTTCGACGACTCGGACCTCGCAGGTGCGCAGTTCTCCGACACCTCGTTCGTCGATTGCACCTTCGGTGCCGTGCGGTTCTCCGCGTCGACGAGCTTCGTGCGGTGCTCGTTCACCCGTACCATCATCGATTTCGGCATGGCACAGGTCTCGCGAACGACGAGCGACGGCACAGCTGTGCCTGACCAATGGAAAGGTGAAGACGAGGCAAGCGTCGCACTGGAGCGGTATGCCGCACGCTACGCCCGAGCCATTGTCGCGGAGGATGAGGATGAGGATGGGCCGGCCGTCAAGTCCGAAACTCGAGTGAAGAGCTAGCTGACGTTGACCTCGGCTGCTTCGTCCGCCTGCCCGTCCGGCGGCGACGGTCAGGCGCGTAGTGAACGCGGAGACGCTCGAGGCTCTGCACTCCGCTATCTGCTCTCGAATGTCGTTGTACGTCGACGCGTCAGGGGCTACCAGTCGTACAGCGTCGTTGATGCCCTCGATTCGCTGCGCCTCAACTGTTTCGAGTTCACCTCGGCTGATTCGGCCAAGAAATCGGAAGTCGACGAACAATTGGATCTTTTACAAAGGCCGGCACCGCCGAAAATCGCAAACGGATTGTTCGTCGTGAAGGACGGACGTGTCGCTGTTCGACAGCTTCGAGCCTCTGGATCGGCATCTCGATGCGGGCGTAGCCTTCGTCCCGGTGGAGTTCGACTCGTTGATCGATCCACGGTTTCCCAATGGGGATTCAGTTTCTGACCACGGCGATCTGTGTTCGGTGGTGCGTCGGATTGTCGATTTCGTCAACCGTCGCGACAGCGAGGTCGGTATAGGTGAATGCGGGATCGGATGAATGCAAGAGTTCCGGGCCGGCGCTGACTAGCAGTGGGCCGGTTTCGGCGTGCTCTGCGATGACCACAGGAGGGGGAGTGATTACCACCCAGTCGAGTTCGCTCGGGCTCTGCTGGAGAAGTTCGAGTTCGAGGGCATGACCGACGGTGAACGGCTTCGCTTCGTCGGGGAAGTCAGGGGTATCCACCAGTCGTATTCCCGGGGTCGGTTCGAGGGTTGTTCCGATCCCGATCACGAGTAGACGCCTGGTCTGCAGTCCTCCAATCAATGCATGCGTGGATGCGGAAAAGAACTGGTCCGGTGGTACATCCATGCTAGCGCCGGCATTGATCACCGCATCGGCCCCTGCCGTGAGTCGGCGTACGTCAGCGACATCGGTGACGTCGCCCGTGACGCCGTCCATGTCGGGGTGCGCATGTGGGTGGCGCATCACGGCTAGTACGTCGTGGCCCCGGGCGCGGGCCTGTGCCAAGATTCGACGACCCGCGCGGCCGCCAGCTCCGAACAACACAATCCGGCTCATGCTTTCCTCCGTTCACTGCGTCACCGAGATGGCGACGGGGACGAGTTCACGGTAGAACGTGCCCCCTCGGTTACCGCAACGTAAGCAACTCGACATCCGTAGTGTGGATTCCATGACTGGACCTCTGGATTCAGAACTATTCGCCTCGTGCGGGACGGTTCGTCCTCCGGTGCAGGTAGGCGGTAAATGGGATGCTCAGATCATCTTCTGCCTCCTCGGTGGGGCCCGGCGGTTCTCCGAGATACAAGTCCCGATGCGGCACGTTGCGCCGAAAGTCCTCACCGAATCTCTGCGAACTATGGAGCGTGACGGGTTCGTCAGTCGGACAGTACATTCGGAATCTCCGCGCCACGTTACCTACGCTTTGACCGCACTCGGATACACGCTCACGCAGCCGCTGCAGGCTGCTTGTGAGTGGTCTCAAAAACACCTTCCGGAGGTGATCGAGTCGCGTCGTCAGCACGAAGCTGGGCTCGCTTGACGGGTCGCGCGGCGGGGTTTCGTGTCAGCGAATAACTAGGTCATGGTCGGTGGCGCTGAGGGTGATCGCGGCAATGTGGTTGCCGCGCATCCAGTCTCGGATAAACACGTCCAGTGCGGGGTTCGATTCCCGAGTCGCGTACGCGTCCGCCGGGATTTCGATTGCCCCGACGAGGTGGCGGGGGTTGGCGTCGAGGCCCGGCCCGCGAGGTGTCATTCGGAGTCCGTCGGCGGTGTGCAGGATGACTGGAATGCAGGTGCCGTCCGGTGCGGTGACTGTTGCGGTCCGAGTGGTGGCGACGGGGTCGAAGTGGTCCACGTCCAACCGGTAGCCAGAAGGCTGTGCGTGCTGGCCGATCGCGTCGAGCATACGCGGGTCCACCACGGTGTACGGAAAACCGATGTCGATCAGTGTCTGACCGTCGATGGCGCCGTTGCGCGCAGGCAGCGTTGTGGACAGGTCCCAAGGGGCCGCGGGGGCCAGGGTATCTGCCGAGCGGTCGATCGGTGTGTTCTCGATCGGCGAGCCGAGGAGGTCCGCGCCCGTCGGTGTGAACTCCCACATGCCGCCTACGAGATCCTTGTGCCAGAAGCCGGATTCGGTGCCGTTACGGCCCTCTACGCGCAACTCGCGCCGATTCGGGCCGGGGCCGAGGGAGTGCACACTGATCGCGGATGTGATCTCGCCGGGAATCTTGGGTTGGTGCACCCAGTCCGGAGCCGGCAGTTGGATTGCGGCGGTGCTGCGGTCGAGTGTTTCGACGACGAGGTTGGGCGCGGACGGTTTATCCGACTGGTCGTCCCAGCTGTAGCGGAAGAAGATCGAGTCCGATCCCGACGAGTCGAAATCGAATGTGCGGGTGTACATGTCGCCGTACTTGTTCATCACGAAGGTGGTGGATCCGGCCGCCGACAACGAGTCGGCCTGGAACCGCCCGCCGAGCGGCCCGCCGATCTCGTAGCTGTCGTCGTTGGGGAGCCACGGGTCCGCGTACGTGATGCGGCTGCCGTCCCCGGTCAGCGCGGGGAGCATTGTCATCTTGCCAAATCCGACGAAGTGGATTCGTCCGGCGATGTCGGTGAAGGTTTGGTTGTCCCACGGCGACGACACGCTCAGCGCCCATCCGTTCGGCCGGTCTCCTGGTAGTTGGCGGCCGGGGGCGCTCCACAGGGGTGCGCCCCACGCGGAGGTCCAGTTCCAAGCGAGCGGGTGCTGGGACGCGTTGTCCATCGTGTAGATCCAGCCGTTGTCGTCGACCGCGACGAGTTCGTCGTCGTCCAGCGATATCCCGACCAGTCGGCCGCGCAGGCACTCGGGCATCGGTACGAATCGCCAGGGTTCGGTGGTAGACGCGTCGGCTTCCCGTGGCCGAGTGAGCAGGTCGTGGCCGACAAGCGCGAAGTCCCAGAATCGGTTGAATTGCGTTGTCGGCGTGCGAACCTCGATAGATTCCGGGGCGGTCGAGCCGGTGAACGTCGGCAATTCGGCCAGCCCGATGCGCCCTCCGCCCGATGGAGCGCCCGGCGGCAGCTGGGCGGTCCCGAACGGTACGCAGCTCGCTGGTCCGGCCTCGGCGGGTGCGGCCGCGGCGAGGGGAGTGGGCCACAGCAAGCCTGCGGCGAAGAGGACGCCGACACACAGAAGTCGCGTTGGGCGCGGGTGCAACACTCTACGGCTGGTGTCGATCATTGTCCGATTCTCGCATGCATCGACATGTCCACCGCGTTGCTAGTGAGGACGGTCCATCCGTGTCGAATGCGGCGCAGCGTGCTGATTGTGGCCTTGGACGTAGGTAGCGGATGCGTCGCTGCTCCACAGTGACCAGGAGCCCGTCCAGTCAGGCGGCCGGGTGCTCGGAAGGCGTCATCGCGGTCAGTAGCGCGAGGAAGTTCCGGAATGCGGCAGGCATGTCCACCTCGTCCGGCGCCAAGAGCCACTGGATCTGTATGCCGTCGATGACAGCTATGAGTAGTGGTGCAGCTTGCTCGGGTGTGAGCCCGCCGGCCAATCGGTCCCCGAGCTCCGCGCGCAGCAATTCGGCCATGCCCTCTCGCACGGACGCATAGCGCTCGGTGAAGAACTCACGCGCTGGGTGCTGCCCGGTCGCGCTTTCGGCGGCGAGTGCGGTGAAGGTCTGGACGACTCCGGGCCGGTCGGCATTGAATTCCACGATTTGTTCGAGGTGCGACAGGCGCACATCCGTCGAGTTCGCGAGAAGGGCTGCGGCGTCCCATCGGTCGCGAGCGTCGAGCACTCCGATCAGGAGGTGCTCCTTGCTGGGAAAGTGGTGCAGCAGTCCGGGTTGCGTCAGGCCGACGCGCTCGGCGACGGCAGCGAGAGTGGTGCCGCGGTATCCGCGCTCCGCGATCTCGGCCATCGTCGCATCGAGAATGGCCTCGCGCCGGGCCTCGGCCTTGACCGCCCGGCCACCCCGTTGTCGCTCAGTCATGCAGTGAGCCTATCGACGGAAGCGTTTCTCATCGCGCCTGGGTGAGGATGACGGCCATCAGTCCCGCGTCCTGGCTCTGGGTCGGCGCGAGAGCATTGCCAAGGTGACGGCCCCCGCGATGACGCGAACGGTGTTCAAGGACTTCAATTTCGAGTCTCGATGCGCAGGGTGAGAGGGCAGTTGGCCGACGAGGCACCGACGTGGAGATCATACGAACCGGGTCGGTAGCACCAACTACGGCTCTGCTCGTCCCAGACCTCGAACGCACGACGCGGCAGAGTGATTGTTGCCGTTGCGGTTTCGCCGGCCTCTGCCACCACGCTCGCGAAGCCGGCAAGCGCACGGGCGGGTCTGGACGGGTCGATGTCGGCGGTAGCGAGATACACCTGCACAACCTCGCGTCCCTGCCTAGATCCAGTGTTGTGGATACGAACCATGACGGTGTCGCCTTGCCATTCGACGCTCTCGTATTCCCACGTGGTGTAGCCGAGACCGTGTCCGAACGCGAACGCGGGTGCGACATCTGTTCGGTCCCAGGCGCGGTAGCCGATGAACAGGCCCTCGGTGTACGTGAGCTTGCCATCGACGGGTGTGACATCCGTGACCGGGCAATCTGCAAGTGTTGCGGGCCAGGTGGTCGGTAGCCGGCCACCCGGCTCAGTCAGTCCGACCAGAACATCGGCCAGTGCGGCGCCGGCTTCCTGGCCGGGGAACCAGCTCAACAATACCGCCGAGACATCGTTCCGCCAGGGCATCTCCACCGGCGAACCCGAGTTCACGACAACGACAGTTCGCGGGAGCTTTCCAAGGGTTGGTCACCGTCGAACAGAGTTTCACCGCCGACTGTCAGGGTGAACATGCCGAGTCCCTTGGTGCCGAATCGATGCGAACCGCTCTCACTGGGTGTGAAAGTGCCGAGGACCTCGACAGTGTGCAGCGCTTGGAAGTCGAGGCCTTCCGGGAGGATTCCCATCCACGTGATCATTCCGTTGGGTAGGTCCAGTTCTCGAAGCAGGGTTCCCGCAGCGTCGTAGCACCGGGCGCGCAATTCGAATCCTCTTTCGGCCGTGCCCATCTGGTCGGTCAACGTTGTGCCGATGCTGTAGCTGAGCGCGCCGTCGGGAAGGGCTGCCGTCAGTCCGTCGAGTGGGGACACGACGGACTCGGGAAAGACCATTGCGGAGCCGCCACCGAGGACGCGGGCGTCGCGGGCGGCCAGTCCGATCAGTGCGACGGTGGTAGTGCTCGGGTCGATCGGCAGGATCGTCTCACCGCCGATGGGAGCATTGCGGGTCAGTACGAAGGAACGGCTGGCGATCTCGTGGGCCAGAGCGCGGCCGTCGACCGGCGCGGGGAGTTCGGTCACCGCAGGATTGGCGTCCTCGAGGAGGCCCGCGCGCGCCGCGAGCAGTAGGACTCGGCGCACTGCGTCGTCGACTACCGACTCGTCGACCTCGTCCTTCCTGACTGCCTCGGCCAGTAGCTCTCCGTAGACGGAGCGCGGGCCGGGCATCGCGATGTCGAGGCCACCCAGAATCGCGCCAAGGGTCGAGCGCGTTCCCATCCAATCCGAGACTACGCAGCCGTCAAATCCCCACTCGCCCCGCAATACTCCGTTCAGAAGTTCGTTGTGCTCGCTCATGGTGGTGCCGTTGACGCTGTTGTACGCGGACATGATTGCCCAGGGTCGGGAGTTCTTCACGATGTCCTCGAAGGGCGCAAGGTAGATCTCGCGCAGCGCCTTCGGGGACACAATGTTGTCGACGGACATGCGGTCCGTCTCGGCGTCATTGGCTACAAAATGCTTGACGGTGGCGCCGACGCCACCGGACTGCACCCCGCGGACGTAGCCGGAACCGATTGCGCCGGTGAGCAAAGGGTCCTCGGAGTAGGCCTCGAAGTGTCGGCCGCCAACCGGGGTGCGGTGCATGTTCACGGTCGGAGCGAGCAACAGGTGCACGCCCTTGCGCCGGGCTTCCTGCGCGAGCAGAACTCCAGCACGCGCGATCAGGTCAGGATCCCAGGTCGCGGCCATTGCGGTGGGCGACGGCAGCAGAATTGACGGATCGTCCGGTCCCCAGAAGACGCCTCGCACACCTACCGGTCCGTCGGACATCACCAGCGACCCGAGCCCGATTTGCGGAAGGGCAGGAAGGGTCCACATGTCCTGGCCCTGGAGGAGCCGTGCCTTCGCATCCAGGTCGAGCTTGGCGAGTGCTGATTCGACGGCCTCGTAAGTTGCTTCGTCCCGCAATGTGCACTCCTTCGACATGGTGTGGGTTGGTTGCCCGTCCGATGGAAACTCATCGTGCCATCAAACTTAATAAATGATAGGTGTTGTTACTAAAACGTTATATATTGGCTTGGCCATGCCGAAGGTGCTTCTCCGGCAGGCGAACTCGAAGTCGTAACGATTAGATTACAAAGCCTTAGTTGGATTAGGTCTCGTCGTTAGGGTGCATCACATGAAAAGTCTGATGAGCAAAAGTGTCGTGCTCCTCGCCGCTGCAACTCTGGTTCTGCTGGGATCCGGCGCCACAGCGCAGGCGGGTGGAACCAGAGAGCCTGTCGCGAACGGCAGAACCGTCGATGGCACGTACTCCGAGCGAGGTCCGTGGGAGGTGACCAGTCAGCAAGGTTTCGGTTGCTGCGACTCCTCTGGTAACAAGTTCGACGTCTGGTATCCCACTGACCTGGGTGCGAACGGAGATCGGCACCCGATCATCACTTGGGGCAACGGGACGTGGGCACACCCCTTCCAATACGACTATCTGCTCTCGCACCTGGCATCGTGGGGGTTCGTGGTGATCGCGGCCGACAACACCAATACGGGCACGGGTCAGGAAATGCTGGAGGCAGTGGATTTCCTCCGACATGAGGACAGCGATCCGTCGAGCATTTTCTATCAGAGTTTGGATACCGGCAATGTCGGTGCGATGGGGCACTCTCAGGGGGCGGTCGGTGCCCTCAACGCGGCGATCAGCTCCGGCGGCGAACTGAAAACCGCTGTCCCCATAGAGCTTCCGGGCCAGTACATGTGTGGTCTGCCCAAGGCTGATGCGGCGATGAACGTCTGCACGGATCCGCGGGCGCTGACCACAGGTTCTGTGCTGTACGTGAACGGCTCCAACAGCCCCATTTCGCAGTCGATCCAGCCGTTGCCGTGGGACTTGATCGGAGCGCAGTCCGCGGAGGGCTATTTCGGCGCCACCCCGGACTCTGTTCCGAAGGTGCGCGCGACTCTGAACGGTCCTAACCACAACGACATTCAAGGTCAACCCGGTTGCCCGGCAAACGATCCGGGCTGCGTCGACGGAGTGCAGGGGTTCCTTGGTGTTCTCACTGCGTGGAACATGGACAATTTGCGCGGAGACGCGCATGCGCACAGTGCCTTCATCTCCGGGGCCGGTGAGCTGTTCAGCCTGCCGGCGTGGAGTAACCAAGCTAGCAACATCATCAGCTGACGCCGAGGACCTGCACGAGCGAAAGTCAGCGAGTGGCAGTTGCGGTGATCTGGCTCAACACGCACAGCCAGCGGCCATTCCGTCGAACGAAGACATCGGTAGTCCACTCGTCGGCGTCGAATTGTCGGCCGCGGTAGTGCGCCGTGTTCGTCAACCGCGCTGTCAGAACCGCGGTGTCACCGTAGGTGCGGACTCTGGCGTCGTTGACCCGGTCGAACGTCGAGTGGGTAAGCTCGCCAGACTGGATGATAGACAGGAATTGTTCTTTGGACGTGATGCCCGAATCGGACACGATCACCCAGTCGTCCGCCATGAATCTGCCGATTCGTTCGGCATCGTTCGAGACGATCGCCGTGGACCACTGCTCGTGGATCGCGAGTATGTCTGCCTGCACGTCATCACCCGTGCCTGTTGTGACGTCCTTGCCCATCATCGCTCCTCGGCTCCTCTAATTGATCGTGGCCGTCACGGCGTTGCGCGCCGCAGTGTCGCCCAGGCGCCGGCGATGCACGCGATGGTCAGGACGAGAGGGAGCAGCGCCATCGGCACCACCCGTGGGACATCGACAAACCACGAACCGATCGCCGGCCACCAGCGGGCCCAGGTGATTACGATCGCTGACAGGCCGAGCGCGCCGAAGAGTCCGGTGAGGGAGGCAAGCAGACCGGTGATCCGCCACCGCTGGTAGATCGCACCCGTCAGCATCGCGATCGAACTGGTCAGCAGCAGCGTTGCGAACAGCGCCGACAGCTGCACGGCCGTGCTGTCGGTGAAATAGCGTGCGATGCCGAACATACGCATGTGCACACCCCAGCCGTTGGTAGCGGACTCCACCACTGACAGCAGCTGCAGCGCGATTGCGAAGACCGCGGACTGTGCAAGCGCCATCACCGTTATGGCGGTGAAGAACTCGCGGCGAGTCACGCTCAGTCCGAGTGCGAACGGGAATGTCTGGGCCATCGACTGGAGGTAGAAAGCGAGCACGAAACCGTAGACGGAGAACACGCTGCCGGTGAAGCCCTCGCCCTGCTCGTTCCCGACGATCGCGTAGATGGTGAAGCTGATCAGGAACGAGACCAGCAGAATGCCGACCGGCCAGGCGATCAGCAGCGGCCATGCGACCGTATGCAATTGGAGGACGGAACCGATCCGGGACCGGGTGGGCGCCTTCGGAATCGTCCGGGGCGCGGTCGTTGTGATGCTCATACGGTGGTCTCCCTGCGCTGTGTGGTGGTCGCGATGACAAGTTCCTGCAAAGATGCCGGCTCCAGTTCGACCCCCGCCTCCCGTAAACGGTTCCGCTCGGTATCGGTCACGCCGGCCTGCACCGTGATTCGGGCGTGGGTGCCGAGGGACTCACGGTGCAGAACCGTGCCGGACGCGGCAAAAGCATCTACAGCAGCGAGGGGACCGGTTGCCACTACTGCGCGGCTGCGCAGTGTGTCCGCGTCCTCGTCGAGCACGATTCGGCCGTGGTCGACGACGATCACGTGCTCGAGCAGATTGGCTACCTCGTCGATCAGGTGAGTCGAAAGCACTACGGTACGTGGATGTTCGGCGTAGTCGGCAAGAAGTCGGTCGTAAAACAGTTGGCGTGCAACGGCATCGAGACCGAGGTACGGCTCGTCGAAGAGCGTCAGCGGCGCGCGGGATGCGAGCCCGATTATTACCCCCAGTGCCGACCGCATACCGCGCGAAAGCTTCTTTACCTTGCGGCCCAGAGGAAGTTGGAAGTCGTCGAGCAGTGCCTCGGCGAACGTGTGGTCCCACTTCGGCAACAGATGGCTCGCGGCGGTGAGTACGTGCTTGACCCGGAGGTCTTCGGGGTATGTCTGGCTTTCCTTGACGAAGCACACGTTCGCCAGCACGTCAGAATTTTCGAACGGGGCGGCGCCGAATGCCTCGACCTCGCCGCTGGTGTGCAGGTCCTGCCCGGTCAGGATCTGCATGATCGTCGTCTTGCCCGCGCCGTTACGGCCGAGCAGGCCATAGATCTTGTTGTGCTCGATCTCGAACGTGACGTCGGAGAGCGCGTCGACATCCCCGTATCTTCTGTTCACCGAGCGCATCGAGGCGACGAGTTCTGATTCGGTGAAACGCCTGACGTCGGTCCCGGTCGTTGTCATGCTCGCGTTCATCGGGCCACCTTCCTGTCGTCCAGCATGGATTTGAGTTCGTCGAGGGGAATCTGGAGTCGTTCGGCTTCTGCGACGAGCGGTTCGATGTACTGACGTGAGAATGCTTCTCGGCGTCTGAACCTGAGTGCGTCGCGCGCACCGAGAGTGACGAACATTCCGATTCCTCGTTTCTTGTAGAGGATCCCCTCGGATACGAGCTGATTGAGGCCCTTGGCTGCCGTCGCCGGGTTGATCCGGTGGAACGCCGCAAGTTCATTGGTCGAGGGCACCTGCCCGTCCTCGGGTAGTGAGCCGTCGATGATCGAGCTTTCGATCTGCTCGGCGATCTGCTGGAACAGTGGTCGTCCGTCGTCGATCACGATGATCGGCGCCCGGGGCTCACTGGTTCATTACTCATGTAATGAACCATAGAACTTGGGGAGGTGTGTTGGCAACCCCGAGGCCTCATGCCCGACCAGTTCGGTGAAGCGGCACGAGCGTCATCGCGTCGAAGAATCCGGTGGTGCTGCATAGTGAGTCGAATCGGTACGCGATTTCTCGGGAGGTTGGCTGTGAGTCTTCGGATTGTCCCGGCACTGGCCGGAATGGTCGTCGTTCTCGCCGGACTTGTTGCGGTTGCATGCACTCCTGACCAGAATTCGCGCGATGTCGCCGGAATCGAGCAGACGCCGAATCCCCGATACTTTGCCGAACGGCCCTCCGATGCACCGATGAACCCATCCGTACATTGCCTCGATGCAGACTTCGCGAACGTGAGCGTCGACGAATCGGTTATCTATTGGCAGAACATTTTCGACGACCAACGCATCCACTACCCGGAGCAGTCGTTTCCCTCTCGCGAGGACCTGGAGAATCAGAAGCGGGCCGAATGGTCACACGTGGTGAACGACTCGGTGCCGACTGGGGGTGACGCAGCCTTTGCTCGGGACGTGTGTGGGTTACCGCAATTGGACGGCGCCCTGTACAACGGGATCGCTCTGAGGGAGCTTCGTGGTCACGCCGCCGAATTAGGCCGCCGGGCGTGTACCTCGATCGCGGAGCAGGGAACCGCCGGACTGTGGCAATCAGTGCAGGCTCTGGAATTCGATCGTTCGGACATCGCCGCCCACGAATACTTGATCCATTCCGCGATTGTCCATGTGTGTCCGCAGCTTTCGGATTTCGCAACGGGATCGGCTGGTATCGAGCAGTGTGCCGACTTGATTCCCGATCTGTCAGCGCGGCCTGAGGAGGGTGTTTTCTGCGTCAACTAGTGATACCCCCGCTCCGGCCGGAATCCACAGAGCATCAAAGTTGGGCGACAACATCCGACGGACACCGTAGGGGAAAGGAATCGACCGTCGAGGTCATGATCCATGGAATGGATGTCGGCACCGGCAGAATTCGATCAACCCCGTGTAGTAGTCCATGACGACGATCTCGGCGCACCGAGCGGGCTGCGGTTTGAGTTTGAGGCAGCGTTCGATCAACCCTCGTCCCAGGGAGGGAGAGGGGTGAGTGCAGTTTGCACATTGACCGGGGCGATCCGCGACGCGGACGGCGGCTGGGTGTATCGCAGGCATAGAGCCATGGTGACAACACGCGGTTATGCGAACAATGATTTGACTCTTGCGGAAATTATGTGATGGTCGTTGCAGTGCCCGCTGAACGTTCCTTCGCGTTGTTCGATCTTCGCCCGCATCCTCGAACGCGCCAACTGCGCCAATACTTTCGGTTCATCAAGGCGACCACTAGGCCGGGCGGAGACGACATCCCCTATGCCGCAGGTAGATCGAGGTGCTCGCGGAGTGTGTCGGTCGTGTATTCGGTGCGGTACACGCCACGGTCCTGTAGCGCAGGGACGAGCTTGTCGACCAGGTCGTCGATCGAATCCGTCAGATGGTAGGGGTTGATGTTGAATCCGTCGACCACTCGGTGTCGGACCCAGTACGCCCAGCGGTCTGCGATCTCGCCGGCGGTCCCGGCGAGGTACCGAGAGTTCGGGGCGACCTCGAGGACCAGTTGCCGGATGGAGAGGCCCTTCTCGTCGGCGAGCGCACGCCAACGGGAGATCTGGTCGAGCTTGCCGGTGCGGTCCGCGATCTGAATCGTGCCGCGAGACGGATCGAGTTCACCGTCGATAGGGTCGATGTCCGGCAGGGGGCCGTCGGGGTCGTACGCCGAGAGGTCTTGCCCCCAATAGTGTTCGAGGTAGGCGATGGCACGATGCGGGTTGTACGCGTTCTCGCGGAGCCAGCGGGCCTTCTCATCGGCTTCCTCCGGGGTGTCGCCGATGATCACGGTGACGCCGGGCAGGATGCGGAGCGAATCCGCGGACCGGCCGTGTGCGGCGAGCCGCGACCGCAGATCGCGGGCGTAAGCGGCGGCGTCGTCGAAGTCGCTGTTTGCCGAGAACACGACGTCGGCGTGGCGCGCCGCCAGTTCCCGGCCACCGTCCGAGTCGCCGGCCTGGAACAGCACCGGCCGCCCCTGCTTACTACCCGGAACGGTTGATATTGCGCTGGCGCGCAACAGGTCGGAAGTCCGGGTGAGATTCCCGGCGTGGCCGTCCGGCAGCCATGCGTCGGAGGCGGCGCTCGATGCGACGTCGCCGAGAGACCATGTGGCCCAGTACTCCTTGGCCAGTTCTACGAGTTCGGTGGCCCTTTCGTAGCGGCGCTCGTGGGGGAGCCACCCGCCTCGCCGGAAGTTCTCACCGGTCCAGGCGTTGTCGGTCGTGACGATGTTCCAGCCGGCTCGTCCGTCGGACAGGAAATCCAGGCTTGCGAGCCTGCGAATCAGATCGATCGGCAGACTGTATGTGGTGTTCTGGGTGGCGACCAGGCCGATCCTGTCGGTTGCGCCCGCGAGCGCAGCCAGTTGTGTGATGGCGTCGGGTCGGCCGGCGATGTCGGTGGACAGCACCGCACCCCGGTTCTCCCGTACTCGCTGGCCGTCCCCGAGGAAAAAGGCGTCGAACAGCCCGCGCTCGAGAGTCTGGGCGACCTTCAGGAAAGTGTCGGGGGAGACTTGATCTGCGGCCTTCGGGTCCTCCCATACGGTCTGCGGTCCGATCCCCGGATAGAACACACCGAGGTGAACCTGCGCCTCGGCGTCGTAGGGCGCTCCGGTGTTCGGAGTGGTCATGGCGAAACTCCTCTGGCTCTGAACTAGCGGGTTGTGGACGATGCGTAGCGGCTGACGGGACGCTCGAGCCCGAGCGTTTCGCGCAGGGTTGCGCCGATCCGAGGGGCGCGGTGCACCGATAATTCCTGCAGCGTAGGAACGACGCTCTCGCGCAGGACTTTCAGATCGGTTGTGACGACGGCGGGGTGGATCCGGACGCCATCGACGATGCCGGCAAGGGAACTCAGCAGATCGACGAGGTCGGGTGCCGAACCGGTGAAACGGAGCCGTCCACGGTCGGGCCACGGCGAATGCTCGTCGAGCGCGGCGAGCCGCGACTGTGCCGTCTGGTCGGGGGTGTCGAGAACTACCTCGATGTCGGCGAAGGTGAGACCCTGTTGCCGGGCCGCCTCTTCGGCGATCGCGGACGTGTCATGGCCCGACACCAGCACGACGTCGAGGAGGTCCGACACGCCGAGATCGGCGTCTCCCACGACGACTATCTGGCCCTGCGGGGACCGTGGAGTGATCAGGGGGCCGACGACGTCGAAGAACTCGCCGGAGAACCGGACGTGGTGGACCTTGTCCGGATCGAGGTAGCGGCCGGTCGCGGGGTCGCGGACGACAGCGTCGTCCTCCCACGAATCCCACAGTCGGCGTGCAAGGTCCACGACGTCCCGGACCTCGCGGCTCGCGGCCTCGGCGCTTCGGGGCTCGAAGCCGACGGCTTCGTTGACGTCGACGGAGTTGTCCGCACCGACCACCCAGGCAGCGCGGCCTCTTGACGCGTGGTCGAGGCTGGCGAGTTGGGTGGCGAGGTGGAACGGTTCGGTTGTCAGGGCCTGCACTGTCGGGGCGAGCCCAACCTGCCCTGTCGTCGAGGCGAGGTACGCCGCGCGAGCCCCAGCATCCAACCTGCCCACCGGGTGCAGTGTGCCCTCCGGCACCACCCTGTCGTCGAAGGTGACAAATGAGAATCCGGCTGCCTCTGCGGTCGCTGCGCTCGACCGAAGAATCCGAGGCGATAGTAGCTCGGCGGGTGGGTGACCCCACACCCGCCATGCAGCGGGATGGCTTCCCGCGCCGTCCAACTCGATTGCAAAGTGCAAGAAACCAGGTGATCCAACCACGACCGGGGACCTTTCGAATGAGTGCGGACACGCGCCGGGCTCTACCCTCACCCTGCGCGCTTGCGGAATCAATTGCAGATGCCGCCGGGTCGTCACCTGGAGCACCCCACCGCGCGGGAGGGTTGCCGACCAGCAAGCCAGGGCTTGATGCTGGTGCTCATGACCGTGGCTCAAATCTAACACGGACAATCATCGCCGAAAACCTTTGCACCCCAACATGGAACGCTGCTTATCCGGTTTTGCGGGTGGTGTCCAGCATTGAGATCCGGCTGATTCGAAGATGTGCGGTGCTCGGGTCTTCCTGGTTGCGTATCTGGCTCGACGGTTCGACCTCGTCCACCGGTACCAGCTCGAACTGGAAACGCATCATGACTCGATGTAACTCTATCGCCGCATATTCCGTCCACAGGCTTTCGCGCGAGAGCATCTGAGAAGGTGGGTATCTCGGTGGTCGGCATCGAGGGATAATGAAGGCGAAGTCGGTTTATGCGCAGACCTGGATCATTCTGCACCGACGGAAAAGCGCTCCCGGACAGAACGATTCCCTAAGCGGGTACGTGTAGCACTCCGTTTAGGGGTTTCGCTCCGTCGTTGAGATCTACAAACTTCGACAGCTCAGCTCAAGTCCGCGATGATTCGCTCCGCGAGAGGCTTGGACGACGCCGGGTTTTGTCCGGTGTACAGCTTGCGGTCCACTACGACGTAGGGGGACCACGCCTCGGCGTTCGAGAACCTGCCGCCCTGCTCGCGTAGCTTCGTTTCGAGCAGCCACGGCGCCTTGTCCGCCAAACCTGCCTGGGTCTCCTCTTCGTTGGTGAAGGAGGTCAGGTTGTAACCGTCGAACAGCCAGCTTCCATCGGATCTGCGCGCGGGGAGCAACGCTGCCGGTGCGTGACAGACTGCCGAGACAACCTTGCCTGCGTCCAAGAATTTCACGAGAAGCTCGCCGAAGGCTTTGGACACTGCGAGATCCTCCATCGGCCCGTGTCCGCCTGGAACAAAGACCACGTCGTAGGTATCGGAGTCGATTTCTTCGAGAACGTGGGGTGAGTTCAGCGCCGGCTGCAGATCGGCAATGTACTTGCGCATGCGATCAGCGCCCTCCTGACCTCCATTGACCTCGGGGGCAAGGCTTCCCTCATCGACAACCGGGACCTTGCCTCCGGGTGTTGCGATCACGATGTCATATCCGGCATCGACGAACGCCCGATGAGATTCGACCAGCTCCTCGGCCCAGTATCCGGTGGGGTGGGCGGTCCCGTCGTTGAGCGTCCAGTGATCTGCAGAGGTGACGGCAAACAGCAACTTGGTCATTGCATAACCTTTCGTCGGAGACAGGACCCGAAGACAGGCCCAATCGGTGAAACAGCGTCAGTCAATGCAACACACTGGTCCGGAGAGAATTCCGCATCGGCCGCCTCGGGTGAGATGAGTCATGTCTACTCCGCAGTTGCGGAGCAGCTTTGTGTGTAGAGAATTTTTAATGTTTTTCTGCTGCAATATGTTTGATCGGCAAGCGATCCCACGATGGCCGAATGTTACAGTCGGGTCTCAATTTCAACCGGCGGAAAGCGCGTATACCTGCGCAAACCCCGAGGTGAACACTGTTAGGCATCGAAACTTCAGTTCACAGCGGCCGCCATTCGTGATTGCATGGGTCGTGATCCAAGGAACGCAATAGAGGTACACAGCAATAGAGGTACACCGGTGCCTCGACAAATGCGCAAGTGCAAGGAAACGAAGAGAGCGAACGCGATCGAAATGACCACGCCGCAAAAAAGTATCGACCCCGACCTCGAAGTCGATTGGGTATGGGAAGACGGGCAACTACGAGGCGTGGCGGCCGACGGCGCCGTGAGGCTGACTGCGAATCTCCAACGTGCCCAATGGTCATGGGGTTCGTACACACTCTTTGCCGAGCAATTGGGAGACCAAGTGTGGCTCACATTCGACAAGGTTGTCGATGAAATCGGACGCCTCGGTATCGCGGACACGACTGCTGTCGAGGTATTCGCCCCGTGGATGGGGCAAGCCGCGACACCACTTCGGGCACTCAATTCTCCGTTGACGAAGGAAAAGCTGTCAGCCCTGCCGGCTGAAGCTGAAGTTCCGGATTTTGCCTACGCCGTTGTTGCAGAAGCTGTTCGGATTTTCGAGAATCCCCAAAACCCAAATCTCACTGCAAGGTTCTGAGCGGAAACTCGTGGGTAGTGGCGGCCCACTGCGTCTGACTCAAAGCGGTGCTCGATCGTCTTATGGCGCTCACGGGTGTGAGACCTGTTGCTGTATAACGCTTGCTGAACTCAGTCGCGGAAGTAGAGGCGAAATGCATTGCGCGCAAGACGGATTCTCCGCGAAGGGGTGAAGCGCCGGAACCTGGTCGTCGTGTTGATACGTGCGCGTAGACCGACTCGTACGCGTGGTACCTATTCAAAGGATGAAAAGTACTCGCGAAGTACGTCGTGCGACTCGGCCAGGACCGTCTCGTCGCCGGACGGGTTGGTCCGGAAGGCGTACTGAGCAAGTCGCTCGATAATTTCGACGGCAATGGCGCACTGCAGGTGTGACAAGCGGTTGAAGCGTGGCGCGTGAGTTTCGAACTGCTCGAAGACGAGAACAGCTATCTCGTCGCACCAGATCTGGTCGAGACTACGGATGCTCGCATTCAGATGTTGCCCGACCCACAGTTCGCGAATCAGTGGAATTGCGTACTGCTGTCTGTAGTGACCGACCAGGATGTCGACAATCTCGGTCCACGTCGTTCGCGAACGATTGGTGAACTGACGGGTGATCAGCCCGTACGAGTCGATCATGCATCTCCGTGCGAGTTCGTCCAGAACCCGCTCAGGAGAGTCGAAGAACGGTAGCGGATTTCGGTGTCGTTCTGTTGTCTTCCGTTTTGCGACGGCGACGCCGACGAGTGCTGCGATGGGGAAGATCCCGAGCAATGTGTACTGCCTCTTCGAATCTCTACCGCGGCGCCTGTACGTGACTGGGAACCGAGTCGCGTCACGCTAATCGGCGATGCGATCCACGCGATGAGTCCGGTACTGGCGATGGGAGCAAACACTGCGATGCGGGACGCGTCCGAGTTGACCCGGACGCTCTGTGAAGCCAGGAGCCCTCACGCGTCGCTGGTTGAAGCGGTCGCTGATTATCAAGCCGAAATGGCAGCATATGCGTTTCCGCTTGTGGCCAACTCCCGGGAAACGGGCCGAACCCGCGTCGGGCAAGCATGATTTGCCTTCGCTGCCGACTTGACTCAGGTTCGCTGTACGAGAATCTGCGGGCTACGGCGTCAACCATATCGAGGAAGGGCTGGAAAGACCTGCGCCGTAAACAAATACCTCCGGATAGGATCTCTAGTCGCGTTGTCGGTTTACCCAGATACCACGCAGGAGCATGAGCACGCTTAGGCAAGCGCCCCATCCAAGCGCGGACAGCACCACGCCTACGCCTGCTTGGCCGGTGGCATCAGTACTGGCTGCAACGCTGAATGCAGTCGTGAATCCTGCTGTCGTACCTACAGCGGCGGCGAAACCACCTGCCGTGGTCCAACGCGAGAAATGTGCAGCGACGAAACATGCCAGAATCACAGTTATTCCGCAGGCGACCACCTGCCAAGTGGGGAACTGGGTCGGTGCCGGCAGGCCGGGCCGACGGAACTCGCCCCGATAGTCGACGGACCAGCTCAGCCAGCCCACACAGGACAGAAGTCCCAGCAAGAACGCGACCAGGCCGGTAGTCCACAGCCCCAGCGGACCCCCGCCGGCTGGCTGCGTAGCTGCGGATCGGTTCGACGATTGCTCGGGTCTAGTTCGCTCTGATCGCCAGATTGACGAGATGATGCCTGTACTGATCATCGTGGGCACTCCGACGAAGATGAGCAGCATCCAAAGAAACTGCGGTAGAGCAAATTCGGAATCGACGCTCATTATAGGAGTATGCACCTGGCATGGTTATTGTCGTGGGAACGTGACCCCGATGCGTACGTGAAGTTCTCTTGATGCGTTAGTCGATCTGCATGACAATTGTGCGAGCGCGTCCTGCGACATTCAGCGGGTTCATGCCGACGACGCTACCCAGTGCCCGCCCCGGCCTGTTACTGCCTGGATCTCTCTGTGTTGGGCGGAGTCTGCAGAACTCTAGGCTTTAGTTTGTGGCCGCGCACGAAGGGGCCCGTTGTGTGCAACGGTAGCGATCAGTGCGGGAACCACAATGGCTGATACCGCGAGGACTGCACAGAGAAGCGATCCAAGTAGGGGCCGATCGAACCAAAGTTCTTGTGCCAGTATCAATGCACCTAGTATCGAAACACCGGCACCGACGCCTCGAAGAGCGGACACACGCAGAGGCGGCCTGATGGGGTATTGCCCCGTGACGATCGGCAGCCGACGCCCGGCATTGATCGTCGACAACCGCACTGCGTACAGCCAGTTCAAACCTGTTGCAACGATCAGTAAGATCACACCAAGCACTATCATCTCTGGACCATACCGAATGGCGCGCTGGGGCAGCCGACTTCACCTGATCTGCGATTGTTCCGACTCTGGGCTGTCCGCCCGTCTTGGTCTATGGAGGCGGGCAATAACATGGTTCGATGCGACATGGCCGGAATGCCAGCGTGTCCACGCTAAAGTGTCGTCCATGACGGAGACCGGTACAACTGACCGATGGGAATATTTCACTCGCAGCGACTCCGCCCGGTACTGCTGGCGCTCATCGCTGTTGTGGTAGTCGTCTTCGGACTTCTATGGTGGACAAAGGCGATCACCTTCACGAAGACCGCGTTCGTAGAGTTCAGTGTTCCTCCTCCGTCTGCGCATGTAGTCGATACGTATCAATCCAGATACATTGCCTACGAGAGCTTCGACTCTTCGGAACTGGTTGGGATGATGAGTAATCGGCTCGCGGCCGCACACGGTGGCACAGTATCCGACTACTCGAGAGCATTGACCGTGACTCGGGCACCTGATCGCTCTGGAATGACCTTGACAGCTCGCGGGCGAACACCCGATGCCGCAGAATTGCTGTTGATTGACGCTACCGACACACTCAATGGGATTCTCCGCCAACTCGCTGTTCGAGTGCCCACACTCACGGTCGATCCCGACAACTGAATTGAGCAGCGAGACGGTTTTCGAGATCGGGCGGTGTACTCGCGTAGGCACTTCAGGCCTCACTGGAGGTGGCGGAGGAAGAACCGGCCAGCATCGTCCCCCGCGAACTGCGGGACGCCAGTATGCCCACCCATGTTGGCCTGCAGCGTTTTCTCTTGGGATCCGAAGGCGTCGAACAAGTCCAGTGCCAACTGTCGGTCGTTTCCTTCGTCGTCCCACTGCAACAGAACGTGCAGCGGAATCGTGACCTGACGGGCCTCGTCGAACATGACGCGGGGCACGAAACTCCCGGCGAAGAGACCGGCGGCCACGATTCGCGGTTCGACCACCGCCAGCCGGATACCGATAGCGATCACCCCACCCGAGTACCCGACCGGGCCACTGATCTCGGGTAGTGCAAGCAGGGCGTCCAGGGTGGTCTGCCACTCCGGGACCGCCTTCTCGACCAGCGGGAGGACCAGTCGGTCGATGATCTTCTCGTCAACCGGCTCGCCGGCCGTCAGCGCCCGATGTAGATCGGCGCGGGCCTGCTCGGCTTCGGTTGATCGGGGCCGGGCACCGCTCCCGGGGAGCTCGATGGTGGCCGCGGCGAAGCCGTTCGCCACGCAGTGCTGGGCTCGTCCCGCCAGCCGGGGGTACATTTTGCGGAGTCCGCCGGGGTGTCCGAGCAGGATCAGTGGCGCCGGCGAAGAGGTGGGCGTCCACAGGGTGCCGGGGATCTCGCCGAGGGTGAAATCGCGTTCGAGGCTGCCGTTTTCGAGGCGCCGTTCGGTAGTGAAGTGCATGGTCGTGCCTTTCGGGAGTACTCGTTGAACGGCGCTCCCGGACGACCTATCGCCCGACCGTGACCCTGAGAAGGAGCACCCACGTCGATACGTTCACGGGTACCACCTCCTCGTTCTCTCGCACGGCTTCGAGGAGAGAATAGCAGTGGCCGTCGTCTTCGCCAACAGATTTATCGGTGTTCACCGAGGCCGAGATTTCCACTCGGGGCGACGAGCAGCATCAGACCGAAGGCGAGCGGGTATCCGAACGTCCAGTGCAGCTCTGGCATGGTGTCGAAGTTCATGCAGTAGATGGCGCAGATCAAGGTGGGTGTGAATAGTATTGCGGCCCAAGCATCCAGGATTTCAGGTGGTACCCGTTGCCACTCGGACCCGACCAACCGATCAGAGAGGACGAGGTCAAGCTTTTCGCCGTGCACATTCCACATCTACCCATCGATGCCGAACTCGACTTGCACTCACAGGTATTCACCACGGTCGCAGCCGAGGAGTTCGATTGACACGCAAAGCGATTCGAGGCAGAAACCTCGGTTTGCACTCTGTCCTTGGGACGGTGCTCGTTCGGTCGAGTGGAATAGACGACATCCAGCCGCCGGCGTCCCCTTGTGCCCAAGCCGGAACCGCCTAAATCGTTTGCAAAAGGTTCTTAATACATTTACCTTTGGGACGTGCATTTGTACTTTCTCTAAGACGGCTGAGTAAGGCCTTCCGCGCTCGTCGAGTCATCCGAGCTTGCGGCGGCCGCTCGTTATCGACCCCTGCGTGGGGTCGCCGTCTTCGGCGTACCTGTTTGCCATTGGCAGCCGGTGGGCCTTCTCTAAGGATCCGAATGCTCACTTCTACGAACCCTCAATCCATGCGCCAACGCGCCCAGCTGATCGCTTCCGACGTATCGGTGATGCGCGGTGCGAACCCGGTCTTGAACCACGTCGACCTCAATGTCACTCCTACATCGCGTATCGCCATTGTGGGAGAGAACGGGCGAGGGAAATCCACCCTCCTCCACGTGCTCGACGGAACCCTCACTCCTGACTCCGGCACGGTGCAACGCATCGGAACACTTGGTGTCGCGGAGCAGGAGATGCCGGCACACGACGATCGAACAGTCGGTCAAGCCGTCGCGGAGGCGATAGCCGAATCGATCGCGGCGCTGGCGTCACTCGACGCCGCCATACTCGCGATATCCGATGGAACCGCCGACGGCGCGCAGCGATACTCGGCCGCATTGGAATATGCCGAAGTGCTGAACGCTTGGGATGCCGAGCGACGGGTGCACATAGCCCTCGAAGCGCTCGACGCAGAAACCGATCCTGACCGGTTGCTTGACACTCTCTCCGTTGGGCAGCGATACCGCGTACGTTTGGCCTGCCTTCTGGGTGCCGATGACGATTTTCTGCTACTCGACGAGCCCACAAACCACCTCGACCGAAGTGGTCTCGAATTCCTGACTGTACGGCTCCGAGAGCGCCAGGGAGGCGTCGTTGTCGTCACCCACGATCGCGCACTGCTCTCCGATGTTGCGGAGACCATCGTGGACCTCGACCCCTCACCCGATGACCGGATCTGCCTGTACGGCAACGGCTACGCCGGCTACCGCGAGGGCCGCCTCGCCGAACGTACACTCTGGGAACAGAAGTACGACCACCAACAAGCCGAACATGCCCGACTGAAAGACAGTCTCAGCTCAGCGCAGAACCGTCTCCAATCTGGATGGCGACCGGAGAAGGGAACGAACAAGCACGGTCGCGCGACGCGCGCGGGCGGGCTCGTGCAGAGCGTTCATCGCCGCCAGGAGCAGCTCGAAGCGCACGCGGTGACGGTGCCGGAACCACCCCAGCAATTTCGGTTCCCTGAACTAGCAGCAACAGCCGGTCAGGTGTTGGTGAGTGCGGATCGGGTCTGCGTAGCGGCGCGCTTGGGCTGCCAGGTTTCCTTTACACTCTCTCGCCGCGATCGCCTCGTCGTAGCCGGCCCCAACGGTGCCGGGAAGTCGACGCTGTTGAGCGTGATAGCCGGTGAACTGCAACCGAGTACGGGTTCCGTCCGGAGGTCGCAGGGCACCCGTCTCGGGTACCTCCGTCAGGAAACCGATCTGCCCCTGCACAGGCGGGCGGGTGAGGTATATGCCGCTCACCTCGACGCGCTCATTGCAGCGGGGACACTCGAGCCGTCCGATGCAATCGGGCTTTCGCACCTCGGCCTCCTGCGCGCGCGTGAGTCGAGCAAGCGGATCGGTGAACTGTCGATGGGACAACAACGTCGTCTCGACCTCGCGATGGTACTAGCCGGCAAGCCGCATGTGCTCCTACTCGACGAGCCGACGAACCACCTCTCAGTCGCCCTCGTCGACGAACTCACCGAGGCATTGGCCGCGACCTACGCCGCGGTCGTTCTCTCCACCCACGATCGCCAACTTCTTCGCGACGTCGACGACTGGCCCCCACTGCAATTGACTGAAACGGCCCTGAGCGGGGAATCGGTATGAGCAAACAATTCCGATACCAGCGATCTTCATCGTTGCGGGGCTGATCCCACCGTGTCGCAATGGGAAAGCTGATGTGTACGAATGCCTCTCGATGTTCTGAGATTGCTTCCCGTATGGAGATCCCGAACGTCCTGAACGTTCGCGGTGCCACCGCCCAACAACCGACCCCGCCCGCCACCCGCAAAACCGAACGCGCATCGAACCGCCGAGGCCGATCAATACCGACCCGATCGAGTCGAATGAGGCATTCTCGCACGTATCTACTTGGCCTCAGGCGATCCTCCATTGTGGCCGTTCGGCGATTAAGGAAAGCACGTCAAGCGTGGCTATCGTCTTGTCGAGTGACGTCAATCGGGCCGCGAAGCCATCGGCGCCGATCCCTTGACTGACACCGATGTTTGTCAGATCTAGCTTCGGGTAGTGCCTTGAGTGTATGAATCGCAACATATGTCTCCGTACCGCAACTGGAGGATTCACATGCCGGAGGACAGGAGCAGTCCCTGCGTAGGCGTAAAAGGCGTCAAGGGCAAGGCGAAGGAAGCTTCTGGTGTGGTCAGCGGTAACGACAGCTTGTCTCGGGAAGGACGAGCCTAGCGGGACAAGGCCGAGAGCCAGCGGAAGTCGCCGAGAAAGAAGCAGCAGCCGAGAAAGCTCGCGCGGAAGCAGTCGCGGACGAAGCACGACAACGGTCCGAGCAATAGTCGAGGCCCACTCGTCACCCTCGGTTCGGGGCGTACCTGAGCCGAAGTGCTCGGTTGCTCGATCCATCCTGTAATCAAGAGGAGTTGTTCAATGCCGTCACCTGAATCCGTCCCAGGCGCACCATCCTCGCAAACGCCGGACCTGCGCGAGCCTGTCAAGCCCCGCCAACCGCTGCCTCCCAAGGACGACCAGAGACAGCCTGAGGTGCGCACTGTTGCGGGCGCAGAAGAGAAGGTGAAGGGTAACGGCCGCGGGCAGAGGGGTGAATATCTCACTACCGCAACGGGGACACGACTGTACGAGACCGACCACTCACTCACTGCAGGTGAGCGGGGGCCGACCCTCCTTCAAGACCACCACCTTCGCGAGAAGATCACTCACTTCGATCACGAGAGAATTCCTGAGAGGGTTGTGCATGCACGTGGTGCCGCTGCACACGGAACGTTCCTGGCTAATGGGGCAGCCGAAAGTATTTGCAAAGCAGCCATGTTCGCATCGGGCGCAAGGACCCCGGTATTCGTGAGATTCTCGACGGTGCTGGGTTCTCGAGGTTCTGCGGACACCGTGCGAGACACACGCGGCTTTGCCACTAAGTTCTACACCGACGAAGGTGTTTTCGACTTGGTAGGCAACAACATTCCGGTTTTCTTCATTCAAGACGGAATCAAGTTTCCCGACATCATTCATGCTGCGAAACCTCACCCGGATCGTGAGATCCCGCAAGCACAGAGCGCGCACGATACGTTCTGGGATTTCGTTTCCCTTCACACCGAGGCGACCGCTCACACGTTGTGGAATATGTCCGATCGAGGCATCCCCCGCTCGTATCGCATGATGGAGGGCTTCGGCATCCACACGTTCCGACTCGTGAACCCCGACGGTGAAACGAATTTGGTCAAGTTCCATTGGAAACCGGCGGCAGGCGTTCACTCGCTGGTGTGGGAGGAAGCTCAGATAGCAGGTGGGGTAGACCCGGACTTCCATCGCCGCGACCTCGCGGATGCCATCGAAGCCGGCGCGTATCCGTCCTGGGATCTCGGGGTTCAGGTGTTTCCGGATACCGAAGACGAAATGTTCGAAGGCATCGATCTGCTGGACCCCACGAAGATCGTTCCGGAGGAGATTGCGCCGGTTCAGATCATCGGAACGATGACACTCGACGCCAACCCCACCAATTTCTTCGCCGAGACCGAACAAGTTGCATTCCATCCGGGCCATTTGGTGCCAGGTATCGACATCACCAATGATTCTCTGCTGCAGGCACGTTTATTCTCGTATCTCGATACTCAGATCACGCGTCTCGGCGGTCCCAACTTCGATCAGATCCCGATCAACCGTCCTCATGTACCCGTCAACGACATGCTTCGCGACGGCTTCCACCAGGACGGGGTCCACACCGGGGTAGCGCCGTACCATCCCAATTCGCTCGATGGGGGTTGCCCGTTTCTGGCCTCGGCAGAGAGCGCCGCCTACATCGAAGTGCCCGAAGAAGTTTCAGGCCGTAAGGTGCGTCAGGCACCGGCGACGTTCGACGATCACTTCTCGCAGGCGCGTCTGTTCTACCGCAGTCTGTCTCCGATCGAGCAGGAGCACGTCGCAGGGGCATATACCTTCGAATTGGGGAAGTGCTTCGAGGAGAACATCAAGATTCGGAATCTGGAGATTTTGGCGAACATCGACCCAGTGCTCGCCAAGACGGTGGCGAGGGGGCTCGGGCTCGAGGTCCCCGAACCTACAGAGCCACTGGAGGATTCGGAGCCGAGCCCAGCGCTCTCGCAAGTGGGCGCGGAATGGCCCGTCGACGGCAGGATTATCGCGCTGGCCGTCGACGAGAACTCCGATCTGGATACCGTCGCCTCTGTGCGCGAGAAGATCGTCGACGCCGGTATGGTGCCGCTTGTCCTCGGACCGCACGGAGGGACGATCGGAGAGGGGAAGAACGCGGTGACCGTGCAGAGGACGTATCTCACAGCGCGTTCGATCGAGTTCGACGCAATCCTGTTGGGCGGTGACGCGTTCAGGATCGACGAAGACAAGCTGGATCCCCGTGTTGACACGCTTCTCAACGAAATGTACAGACATTGCAAGGCGATTGGCGTTTGGGGTGAGAACACGGGTGTGCTCGCTGCTGCCGGTATCGACGAGGCTGCACCAGGCGTCGGAGTTGATGCGGATGCAGAAGAAGCTCTGGCCGCAGTCGCCCAGCTCTTGAAGACGCACCGGGTATGGGAGCGCTTCGAGGTACCACCGACCGCCTGACACGGGACGGTCCGTCGAAGCGGGATGATACTGGTCAGCCTATCCAGGAAAGCAGTCGAACCCATATATACGTTGTGACGCATGGTTTAGCTGCTTCCTGGGTTTACCGGGGCGCCGGGCGGGGGACCTCTCGTTGTGAAGCCACCGAGACGTACGGCGAGCGCAGCCCCTGTCAGGATCGACAATCCGCCCGGTGCAGGGGTCGACAACATCATCGTGAAGATCCTGTCGCAATGTCGAGGTGCATGCCGGCACCTTCCGGAAACGCCGCAGGTATTTCGCGACTAGATTGATATCATATTGTAGTGCAGTAACTTTCGCGTCTCATGCTGGTGTACGCTCCTGAGGCCGGAAACGCCCCACCGGGTGAGTCTGTGAGGCGGGCGAATGCCGCACACAGTGACCACCTACTGCGCGGCCTATCTCGACGCGCGTCCGCCGCGGGCGCGTTCCGGATCGCGCGTACGGAAGCTGTGAGCACTCGCGGCGGAGATGGGAGAACCCGAAACCTTTCGTCTGGACCAAGACTTCCGAGGCGATCCTCGCTGCGTTCGCAAAATGTAGCGAACGAATTTCACGCGTAGCAAACTTGGGGCGCTTCATACGGAGGGTCCGCGCATTGTTGCGCGCTCCGGACAAATGACGGAATCGCGCTGCTGATCAACGTAATTGAGTGACCTGGTGTCGCGGACGGTTCACCCCGGGGCCATCAGCGAGACCTACGGTGTTGACGCGCTGCAGAATGCGGCGTTGACTAGGCATTACGCCATGGCCGGGAGGCCGTCATGCTCATCGTCTTCGGACTGGTCGTCCTGGTTTTCGCGGCGACCGCTGCAGTCGCGCGCCCGTTGAGCAACTGCAGTCATGCACATCCGATAGCGGGCAACTTCGGAGTCTGCAGTTACGACGTCGATCACCATGGGCGATCCAGGGGAAGACGACTGGGCAAAACCGTTCGGCCGCCGATCGCCGTAGAGAAAGAAACGCCATGAGCATCGTGAAGAAGATCCGACACAAGGCCGAAACTGCCGGGGGCGCTACCAAGAAGACTGTCGGCAAAAGCCTGGGAAATGAAAGGATGGAGGCCGAGGGAAGCGCAGACCAGGCCAAGGGCCAGGCCAAACAAGCCGGCGACAAGCTCAAGGAGGCGGGCCAGAAGGTCAAACACATCTTCAAGCACTGACTTGGTCCCGCACCGTCATTAGTTGGGGTAATAAGCAATCAATCCTGGTGCACGTCAGGATCGCGCTGCGAGGTGCCTGTGCACGCGAGAGTAGGCGAGAAGTATGAGTGCACAACAGAATACGAGAGGACGGGCTGCACCGGCCACGACGCGACGTACGGGCGCGACACCCACTACAGGCACGGCACGCAGCAGTAGAGCCGGTGGCAGTGCCACGCGAGGTGTGTCCGCCACGTCGCGTTCGGCGCGGACGTCGAAGGCTTCACCAAGGTTGGGGTGGGGATCTTCGCAAGCCCTGGCGGCGCGGCAGGCGACTGCGGATTCGACCACCGTCGCATCTCGTCGCGGCTTACCACGGCGCGAAGAGCCGACACGACGATCAAAGCGCGCGGAGCCGACACGACGATCAAAGCCGCGGCAATCACAGCAAGGTGCCACGGTTGCCCCCGAACGCGTCTCCACCGGCACCGCTCGCGGTCCGGTGTGGCGATCGGTCGAGGCCGCCCTCGAGTGGTTGAAAACCCACACTCACCTTGCTGATTCGGTGCAGGATCGGGTAGGGGCGGTGAGGAGCAAGCTCCAGGAGAGGATGAAGACCTTTGTCGAAGGGGCCACACCCCACGGGCCGGGCGTATCAGCGGGGCTGGCAGGCGTCCGGGCAGTTCTGACGGGGAAGAATCCTGTATTGCCCGCGGTCAAAGGCATGGTGTCAGGACTGAGTGGAAAAACGAAAGTCATGCTCGTCCTCCTGTTTGCCCTTGCGCTCCTGCTCGGGCCGGTGCTGCTCGTCGTCCTCGTGCTGGCGCTCATTGTCGCGGGGGTGATCGCAGCGGTGCGAGCCGCCGCCAAATAGGCCACAACCGTCGAAAGCTGTTGAACAACAACGCGCACGTCAGTCCCATCGACACGGTCGCGGAGGTGATCACGCACGACCCACATACTCGGCGATGGCCGCCTGGTGCAAAGCGGGAACCAACACTCGGCCGAATCAAGTGTTCTGCTGATGATTGAGTGCCCTACGGGCAGGGTAGTCGAAATGCGCACCCTTACCGCACACGGTTGTGCGGCCCACCTCCGAGAACCGTCCTGCGACACATTGCCGACGTTTGGCAAGAGGTGCGCTATGACTACTCGGCGAAGGGGTTCGACAATGAAAGCAAAAGGTCAAGTGGCGTTGGCAGTCGGCGCGGGCTACATGCTGGGACGCACCCGCAGAATGAAGATGGCGTTGATGCTCGCGGCCGCGGGCGCGACTGGCCGCTTCCCCGGCGGACCGCGTGACTTGCTGGAACGCGGCACCAAGATGCTGGCAAAATCGCCGGAGGCCGCCAAGATCGGCGACGTGGTCAAGGAAGAATTGGTCAGCGCAGCGAAGGCCGCAGCAGTCACCGCCGCCAGTCAACGCATCGATTCTCTGAGTAACCGGTTGTTGGCGGGTGGTCACTCCGTATCGGGCACTGTCGATGACGTCTCAGACGCCGTCGGTGACGTCGCAGGGGTCCGGAGGCTCGGCCGCAAGAAAAGCGCTCACTCGCAGGACGACAAGCGCGACGATGAGGAACGCGACGAGGAGGAAGACGACGCACCTGAGGAAGAGGAGTCGACTCCACGCAAGCGTCCGGCGCCGCGCCGCCGCACCTCGAGCACCAGCAGCACCCGATCCAGTAGTTCGGCGCGGAAGACCAAGTCCGACAAGGGTGAGGGAGAAGAGGCTACCGAAAGCAGCCACAGAACACGAGCTAAAGCCGCAACGGACTCTGCGCCAGTCCGACGCTCACGGAGATGATGACGATGACGAACGCCGCGAAGAAACTACAAGAAGCTATACCGGGTGACGGACACAGTTCGTCGAGCGTGTTACAGGACTCGTTCCAAAAGCTACTCGGTGCGGTGGCTGAACGTGCCTTGTCGTCGGTCTCGGAAACTGTGTCGAACACCTCGGAAAGGCTCAACGACTACGCCGAGGGTGGCGGCGGCGGGTTGCTCGCCGCTGTTACCGGTTCCGAGAAATCGGATGACGGTGAGTCGCCCCTCAAGTCAGCCGTGAGCGGTGGCTGGGAGGGCGCCAAGCAGATGGTCAAGGACAGGGCTTCCGACGTCAAGGACGCGGTCACCGGCGGCGGTGACGGTGGAGGCAAGGGCGGGGGTAAGGGCAAGAAGCTCAAGTTGACCAACATCATCGAATCGATCGATGTCGGGGTCCCTATTGAACTGGCTTACAACCAATGGACTCAGTTCACCGACTTTCCGTCGTTCATGAAGAAGGTCGAACGAGTGGAGCAGGAATCGGACGAGAAACTCGAGTGGAAGGCCCAGGTCTTCCTGTCGCACCGAACGTGGGAATCGACGATCCTCGAACAGGTTCCCGATGAACGGATCGTGTGGCGTTCGAAGGGTGCCAAAGGTTACGTCGACGGTGCGGTGACGTTCCACGAGGTAACGCCCGATCTCACCCGCATCCTCGTGATCCTCGAATATCAACCGAAGGGTTTCTTCGAGAAGACGGGAAATCTGTGGCGCGCACCTGGACGGCGAGCACGGTTGGAACTCAAGCACTTTCAACGTCACGTCATGACGCAGGCCATTCTCCATCCCGATGATATCGAGGGCTGGCGCGGAGAAATCCGGGACGGCCAGGTCGTGGAGGCCGAGGAGGACGAAACACAACTGGATGAGGGCGAGGAGCCCGACGAAACAGACGAGTACGAGGAGCCCGAGGAAACAGACGAGGACGAGGAACCTGAGGAAGAGCCCGAGGACGAGGAACCTGAGGAAACAGACGAGGACGAGGAAGCTGAGGAAGAGCCCGAGGAGGAGCCACCGCCTCCGCCGGTACGCCGAGGACGCCCCCGCAAAACTGCGCCCGCGAGTGAGGACAAGGCGCCGGCACGTAGAGGCCGCCCACGCAAGACCGCGGCAGCAAAGTCCGCGGGTTCGAAGCAGGGAGCACGACGATGACGTCGATACAACCCGCGGGAGGTGGTGGCGGCGCAGTCGGCGGCGGGCCTAGTTCGAGTAGCCTCGCCGATGTCATCGACACCATCCTCGACAAGGGCCTGGTCATCGACGCCTACGTGCGTGTCTCCCTGGTCGGTATCGAACTGCTGACCATCGATGCACGCGTAGTCGTCGCCAGTGTCGATACCTATCTGCGGTTCGCGGAGGCCGTGAACCGGCTCGAGATCGGCGATGAACCCAAGGGACTGACGGATTTGGTTGGGGATGTCACCGAGAGCGGTGCCAAATCGAAAACCAAGGGCGCGCTCGAAGCAGCTGGCGAGAAGCTCGGCGGAATCCTCGGGGGTGGCGAGGAAGAGCCTGAGCGCGAACGAGTTTCACGCAAGTCGAGCCGAGGTGACCGATGATGTCCACGTCGAATACGTCTACGTCGAACCAAGCAGCCGACGCGCGCCAGGAGCCTCGAACCAGCGGGATCTACGTGTACGGCATCGTGCCTGCAGATGTGGAGGCCGGAGAGGACGCGGTCGGCGTGTGTGACGAAGCGGTCAGCATAGTCACACACGGCGACATTGCCGCGCTCGTCAGCGAAATCTCGGTAGACAGACGGCTGGGTAAGCCTGAGGACCTACAAGCCCACGCGAATCTGTTGAACGGAACTGCTCGCGTGGCACCCGTTCTTCCCCTGAGGTTCGGGGCGGTCCTCACCGACACTGACGCCGTGAAGGACGAATTACTCACAGCACACGCCGACGAGTTCGCCGCAGCATTGGCAGAACTCGAAGGACTCGCGCAGTACATCGTGAAGGGGCGCTACGTCGAAAAGGCGATCCTACGGGAAGTTATCGAAGAGAACGAACAGGCGAGCAGGCTGCGGGACACTATCCGTGATCAGCCCGAAGAGGTCACTCGTGACGCGCGGATGGCCCTCGGTGAGATCGTGAGCAACGCCATCGTGGCCAAGCGAGAGGAAGACACTCGCGCGGTGGTCGATGCGCTCACAGCGCTGACCGACTTCCTCAATGTGCGGGAACCCACGCACGAGGAGGAAGCTGCGCAAGTGGCGGTGCTCGTCGAGGTCGCACGACAAGACGAACTCGAGAACATTGTCGGCGAGTTGGCGCAGCAATGGGACGGCCGGGTCGAGATGCGGTTGCTCGGCCCGCTCGCGGCCTACGACTTTGTGGTGACACAGAAACCGGAGGGCTGACCGATGGGTTTGCTTTCCTTCATCGTCACGCTGCCACTCGCCCCGGTGCGCGGGGTGATCTCGCTGGCCGAGTTGATTCAACAACAGGTCGAGGACGAACTGCACAATCCCGCCAGCGCACGCCGCGCCCTCGAGGAGTTGGAGGAAGCGCGGGCTGCGGGCGAGATCACGGCGGAAGAGGAACAACAAGCGCAGCAGGTCATCCTCGACGACATGGCTGCAACACGACAGACGATCACTCAGGAGGAGGAGTGATGCGCCATGGTGGAAGAGGAGCCACCGCCCCTGCCTGCACATGACGTCGCCGAACTCGCATTGCGCGACATCACGCAGTTGACTGGAAAGAAGCCGTTGGGTGCGACGTCGGTGATGCCGACCGACGAAGGCTGGACTGTGGAAGTGGAGGTGATCGAGGATCGGCGCGTCCCGTCGTCGACGGACATGCTCGCACTATATGAGGTGGTGTTGGATATGGACGGAGAGTTGCTGTCCTATCGCAGAACCCGCCGCTATGCCCGCGGTGCGGGTGACGGTATGGGCGGACGGTCATGACCGTCGCCGGCGGCGGTTCGAGCAACCTGCCACAGGTCTCAGGTGGCGGCATGGGCGGTGGGCGCGAGTCGACCAACCTTGGGGACATTCTCGAACGGGTGCTCGACAAAGGTCTGGTGATCGCCGGGGACATTCAGGTAAACCTGCTCGACATCGAATTACTGACGATCAAGGTGCGACTTGTGATCGCTTCGCTGGAAACGGCGAAGGAGGTGGGCATCGATTGGTGGGAGCACGATCCCTGGCTTACCGGAAAGAACAACAACGTCGAACTGGAGAACACACGCCTGCGGGAACGGATCGCCGAACTCGAGGCCGACAGGTCGGTGAACTCTGCGCTTACCTCGGACGAACCGATCGAGGTGGAGACGCGGCGCTGGGACGAAGACGATGACAGGAAATGAAGGCGTGTGGCTCTACGCCATCACGTCCGAGAGTCTCGACGGCGTGTCCCTGAGCGGGGTCCTCGGCGTGGCGGGTGAGGCTGTCCGGGTGGTGCATTCGACCGACCTGGCGGCGGTAGTGGGCTCGGTTGATCTCGACGAATTCGGTGAGGTTCCACTGCGACGGCACCTCGACGATCTCGACTGGCTGGCAGCAACCGCGCGAGCCCATGAGCGCGTCGTATCTGCCGTGCTGCGCTGCGGTCCTACGATTCCGCTGCGCTTGGCCACCCTGTACCTAGACGACGACCGAATTCGCAGTTTGCTCGAGGTCGGGCGTGAAAAGTTCTGCGCCGCATTACGTTCCGTGGCCGGGCGAAGCGAATGGGGAGTCAAGGGTTATGGCGATGCACGTGCGCTGGCGCAGACATCACCCGAGAAACAACCCGAGCCCAGTCCGACTGGAAAGGGAACAGCTTATCTGCTTCGACGCCGGGCCGAGTTGACTGCGCAACAGAACGTGGAACGCCGCGCAGCGGCCGAGGCAGACGACTTACATGCTGCGCTACTCCAACGCGCCGTCGACGGTCTCCGGCGGCCTGTCACCGATCCTGTCCTGTCCGGAAAACGCGCCTGGATGATCTTCAACGGTACCTACCTTGTGGACGACGATCGGGTCGACGACTTCACAACCTTCGTTGCGACGCTCGACGCCGAACGTGAGGGCATCACAGTGGAACTGACCGGACCGTGGCCCCCGTACTCATTTTCCGGGATCGACATGGTGACTCGATGAGCGAGATGGTCCCGGCCGACGATACTCGTCGCATCGCTCTCGTAGACCTGCTCGACCGGGTGCTCGGCGGGGGAGTTGTCGTCACCGGCGAGATCACTCTCTCGCTGGCAGACGTCGACATGGTGCGGATCTCGCTACGAACCCTGATCGCGTCGGTTAGCGCGCTCGTTCCTGATCCAACAGAACCGGACATCACCGATGACTGAACCGGGGGACTTCAACTCGGATGCGAACCCAGACCTCGGCCGCCGCGTTCTACCACAGCGGATCGACGCAGACCCCGAATCAGTCGAACGTGGTTTGGTCACCCTGGTTCTCACGCTCGTCGAACTCCTACGTCAACTCATGGAGCGCCAGGCGCTGCGCCGTGTCGAACACGGAGATCTCAGCGACGAACAGATCGAGCGCATCGGCACGACTTTGATGCTGCTCGAGGATCGAATGGCCGAATTGAGGGAGCATTTCGGTCTCACACCCGAAGACCTCAACATCGACCTCGGACCGCTGGGACCGCTGCTGTCCAACGAATAGCCAGTCCAACGACACCTGAGGTCAGGAGTCATAGGACAGGAATTCCGATGCGCGGGCCGCGCATCGAACCACTGTCGATTAATTGGTATCTGTCCGTCCTTCCGGGGAGGTCAGTGTGGAGGTCAGACCGGAGAAGAGGATATCGAGGCCCCGTTCGAGTTCGGCGGCGCCGTCGTAGGACGCAAGAACCGGTGCGAGTGCACGCACCAACGGGAATTCCCCGATCGGTAGCCGATTCAGCCCCAGGCGAAGTAAGTTGTCGGTTTCGTCGGGTCGTTCGACGAGCTCCTGCAGCTCTTGGAGGATATGTCCGAAAAGGAAACCGAACAACGCCCGGTAGACGCGTAACGCGTCGGTAGCGCTGAAACCCGCTCGGCTGAGCAAACTCAGGATGTCTTCGAATGGACGCAGGGTTCCTGGCGGTCGCATTCCCAGAGGTGTCGCAAGGGGCAGGGTGACCAGTAAGGGGACCACGTGAGGATGCGCGAGCGCCAAGCGACGAAAGTGCCGGGCGATCGAGCGAAGCTGGGTCATCCAGTCGTTGTCGTCGGTGTCGACGACAAGCTGTTCGAGGACCTTCTCGGCAACCCCGTCGAGGAGTGCTGCTTTGTTGGGTGCATGTCGGTACAGAGTCATCGGATCCCGTCCGAGTGCCTTTCCGAGGCGTCGCATCGAAAGTCCGTCGATGCCGTCACGATCGAGAATTTCGAGTGCCGACACCAGGATTCGCTCTTTGGTGAGTGCGCTACCGTCTGAGCCGTCGTCGACGGAACGGCTGCTGCCACGTGCAGGGGACTTCGCCATCGCCGTCTCCTTTCGACTACCTAACACTGTAGGCCGGAAGCGTAGATATACAGCGTTGACAGCTGGGGAAACGCGGCGTTCACTGGACATTGAACGTAGTGGCCAGGAGGGCCCCGGTGAGCCTTGAAAGACCACCTGTGGTCTCTTTCGACCGTCGAATTCCTTTTGGCCGTCGAACATCTGGGGCTACGGCTAGGCGCAGCATCACACAATGATCGGACGGCACGTCATCGAATCATCGACAACGCGCTGTGTCGGCACCGACGAAGCGCCCTAGAGGAAGAAGATTCCCGCCGTGCATGTCGTGCAGAGCACCGTACCTTCCTTCAACTCCGAAATCAGGTAATCATCATGATTATTCTCGGTATCATCCTCGCCATCGTCGGCGTGGTGATCAGCGTCCCTGTCCTGTTGTATGTCGGGATCGCACTCGTCGTCATCGGAGCGGTGCTGGAGATTATGGGCTCGATGGGCCACGCAGTGGCCGGTCGGCGCCACTACTACTGACAGCCTCCCCGTATGCGGCTGTGTCACGACAGCAACACCCGCGGGAACCACTGCAGGAACACACTGATGGCCATTTCCGACATCAAGGAATACGCGCACCTCGCCGCAGCAGACGTCGAGTCGCTCAGCGACGAACTGAACGACATCCGCCGAGCAGTCGCCGAATCGCTCGGCGGAGCGGACGCCTCATACATCCGCCGCACCATCGCGTTTCAGCGAGTACTCGATGTCATTGCACGGCTGTTGATCCACGGCACCAGAACCACGCCGGCGTGGGTAATCGGGGCAACGGCTCTCGGGGTGGCCAAGAGCGTCGAGAACATGGAGATCGGGCACAACGTCTCCCACGGTCAATGGGACTGGATGAACGACCCTGAAATTCACTCCGGCACATGGGAGTGGGACATGGTTGGGCTCTCCTCGCAGTGGCGCTATTCCCACAACTATCGCCACCACGTGTTCAGCAACGTCGTGGGGATGGACGATGACCTCGGCTACGGCGTGCTTCGCATCACCCGGGACCAGCCGTGGCGTCCGGGGAATCTCTTTCAGCCGCTGCGGAATCTGTTGCTAGCGGCGACGTTCGAATGGGGTATCGCCCTGCACAGCCTGTATTCCGAACAGGACCACGCCGACACCGACTCCGAAAAATCTGCCGATACACGGGCCTTGGTCGGCAAGATCGCCCGGCAAATGGGCAAGGACTATTTGTTCTTCCCCGCCCTCAGCGGACGTCGGTGGCGACGGACTTTGACGGCGAATCTGGCCGCGAATCTGCTTAGGAACGTATGGGCATATGTGGTGATTTTCTGCGGGCATTTCCCCGACGGCGCCGAGAAGTTCACCGTCGCCGAACTCGAGAACGAGACTCGCGGGGAATGGTACCTGCGACAGATGCTCGGCTCAGCTAACTTCCGTGCCGGGACGGTGATGGCGTTCCTGAGCGGCAACCTCTGCTACCAGATCGAACATCACCTATTTCCAGACCTGCCCAGCAACCGCTACGCGGAAATCTCCACCCAGGTCCGTGCGCTGTGCGAAAAATATGATCTGCCCTACACCACGGGTTCCCTTGCACGGCAGTATCTTCTAACCCTACGCACCATTCACAAACTGTCTCTGCCCGACCGATTTCTCCGTGCGACAGCCGACGACGCCCCTGAGACTGCTTCCGAACTGAAATTCCGCACCATCTTGTCCAAGTCCGAGACGTCGGCCCCACGACTGCGGACCGGGCTTCGAACGGCGCTACGATCGATGCCCAGCAGCCGCCATAGGCAGAGAAACGCACTATTCGAACGGCGCGATTACCACGCCTGATCAACCCACTCCGGGCGCTCAACGAATTCTTCGTGGGAGTTGTACGACAACTCGACGATCAATCATGTACCTCGCATTTTCGCGCGCGACATCGGTTACAGTCGACGGTTCGCTGGGCACCGACTCAGGAACAGTCCTGATCCAAAGCGATTGATCAATCAGGACTATGACTGACGCTTTTTCTTTTCATCAGTTGAGTTCGGAGCAGACTCCGCGGCTTGCTCGCGCGTAGCCATACCACCGCCCTCGCCCTTGTCTTTGGGGCCGGGATGTCCAGCCTTCGGGGTTTTATCGCTGCGATCCGTCTTCGCCATTTAAACTCCTCGGTCGGAATATTCGTCGTTCCTGTAGTTGCCAGGACCCGCTACACCAATCTAGCCTCCTCGTGGGAGCGCGGCGGTAGCAGAAAACTCGTCCTATGGTTACGCGTTGGAGCTCGTTGTGTCATTTTTCGTGGCGCGGTGTGAGAGGGCGTAGAGAACTATCCCGACCGCCAGTAGCGCTGCGGCGCGTAGCCAAGTCGCCGCGCTCTGCTGCGTGAGCAACGCGACGCAGGTGAGAAGAGCAAGGATCGGGAAGATGGTCGGCGCTCGGAAGTGGCTGTGCTTCACCACATCACGACGCAAAACGAGTACGGCGATATTTGTGCTGATAAAGACGACCAGCAATAGCAACACCACCGTCTCAGCCAATGCAGACAGCGACCCGGTCAGACACAAACCCATGGCGACAACAGTGGTGGCGACAATTGCCAACCATGGGGTGCGTCGCTGCGGAAGTACTTTCGCAAACGATGAGGGAAGCAACCCTTCGGATGCCATTCCATAAGTGAGCCGACTAGCCATGATCATCGTCAGCAGCGCACCGTTGGCGACGGCGACGAGCGCTATCAGGCTGAACAGTCGAGGTGGAAAACCGACGTCGGCCGCCGACACTACTGCCAGCAGCGGACCGGACGACTCGGCGAGTTCATCGGCGGGCAGAACTACCGAAGCCGAGAATCCCACGAGCACGTAGGCGACGCCTGCCGTCACCAAAGCTCCGAACAGGGCACGGGGGTAGACCTTGCTCACGTTCTTCACCTCTTCGGCAACGTTCGCGGACGTCTCGAAGCCGACAAACGAGTAGTAAGCAAGCAGCGCAGCAGCCAGCACCCCTAATGCCGGGGAACGGCTGTCGTCGAACTCGACGAGGCGAGTCAAGTTTCCGTCACCGCGCCCCAGCACGACGCACGCGAGGACGACGACCAGCACCAGACCGGTGACCTCGACGACTGTCATGACAACATTTGCGCGCATCGACTCCTTGATGCCTCGCGCGTTGAGAAGGCCCACGAGTAACAGGAACACGAGTGCAGCCGGAACAGTGGGCACGTCGACGAAGGCTTCGAGATAGTCGCCGGAGAATGCCAGTGCAAGTCCCGCTGCGCTCGTCACTCCCGCTGCCAACATCGAGAAGCCGACGAGAAACGAGACGAGCGGTTTACGGAACGCTCGTTGTGCGAACACCGCGGCACCGCCGGCGCGCGGATACTTCGTCACCAATTCGGCGTACGACGTCGCCGTCAGCAACGCCATCGCCAGGGCTACCAGGAGCGGCACCCAGACCGCGCCCCCGACCTCACCGGCGATGACACCGACCAATGCATAGATTCCGGCGCCCAGAACGTCGCCGAGTATGAAGATGAAAAGAAGTGGCCCAGTTATGGCCCGGGCGAGAATGTTTCGCCGTCCGCTCTTGTCGGACTGTTCAGTCTCGTCCAGGTTCACCGACTGTGAGGCGCGTCGTTTCTGCAAGGGTCATCCTGTCTTCACTGTGGCTGTGCCGCTACTCAGAACTGTGGCTGTGCCGCTACTCAGATTCAGTCACCTCACCGGCGTTGCTCAGAGGCGACTCCAGACTCGATGCGATGCGAGCAGCGTCACTACCTGTTCGAGCGCCGACGGTCCGTCCTCCCCGGTCACGACGCCGTCCGAATCAGCGATGCCAGCGTTGCTGAGGAGTGTTATCCCGTCGTTCCACCCCCCGATGGCCTTGCCGTGCCGGAACATTTCCGACAGGAGGATATTCACTCGTGGGTCTGCAGGTGCCCCGGCGAGCAGGAGAGCGTCGAATTCGATCGATCGTGCGGTATCGAAGGTGCGCGAGACGGGAACAGTGACCGAGTCCGAGACCAATTCACCGCCGTGGGGGCCGATCACCAATGGCACCATTGCGTCGGCTGCTATAGCTGACACCGCTGCGGTGACCGCGGCGAGATCGGAGTTCTCATCGGCCACGATGCCGATCACCCGGCCGGCAACCGGCCACTGCGCACCGATCTGGGACAGGGCAGAGCTAGGCATCGGTGCGTCGTCGAACGGGACGGACGGCTTCGGGGCCGGGAGGCCAAGGCCCGCGGCGACCTTCGCGCACAGGTCGGGATCGATGTTGGCGATCACACCGAGGGCTCGTTCTTTGATCGTTTGTTCGTAGCACTTTCCCAGTTCAAAGGTGTACGCCTGTGCCACATGGTCTTGTTCGATGACAGTGAGACTGCTGTAAAACAGACGCGCCTGCGAGTAATGGTCGTCAAAAGTGGCTGGCGCGCCGCGAAGTTTTGTACCGGCCTCGAGCGCTACCGGTACTTCGACGAACGCCCCGGCCTCTGCGCCGGCCATGAAGGGGCAACCCCCGTCGAGGGAGTTCGGCTTGTAGGGGGCGACACCGGAATATACTGCGCTCTGGTGCATTCCGTCCCGGAACATGTCGTTGACCGGTGCGTGTGGGCGGTTGATCGGGATCTGACCGAAGTTGGGTCCACCCAGTCGGCTGATCTGGGTGTCCAGGTAAGAGAACAGGCGGGCCTGCAGTAGCGGATCGTCGGTGACGTCGATACCGGGCACGAGGTGCCCTGGGTGGAAGGCGATCTGTTCGGTTTCGGCGAAGAAATTGGTCGGGTTCGCGTTGAGCGTCATCACCCCGATCGGTTGAACCGGGGCCAGTTCCTCGGGAACGAACTTGGTGGGATCGAGGAGGTCGATGCCCTCGAACATCTGCTCGGGGGTGTCGGGGAAGATTTGGATGCCCAGTTCCCATTCCGGGTACGCACCGGCTTCGATGGCGTCGGCGAGATCGCGGCGGTGGAAGTCGGGATCGAATCCGTTGATCAGTTGTGCTTCTTCCCATACCACCGAGTGCACGCCCAGGCGGGGCTTCCAGTGGAACTTCACCAGTGACGTTTCTCCGTCGTCGTTGAGAAGCCGGAAGGTGTGAACGCCGAATCCTTCCATCATTCGATACGACCGGGGGATACCGCGGTCGGACATGTTCCAGAGGGTGTGCGCGGTGGCTTCGGTGTGGAGGGAGACGAAATCCCAGAATGTGTCGTGTGCGCTCTGGGCTTGCGGGATCTCGCGGTCGGGATGTGGTTTCGCGGCATGGATGATGTCGGGGAATTTGATTCCGTCTTGGATGAAGAAGACCGGGATGTTGTTGCCGACCAGGTCGAATGTTCCGTCGGCTGTGTAGAACTTGGTGGCGAAGCCGCGAGTGTCTCGGACCGCGTCTGCCGAGCCGCGTGAGCCGAGCACTGTGGAGAAGCGAACGAATACGGGGGTTTCGACTCCTCTGCGGAGGAAGCCTGCTTTAGTCACTTTTTCAGCGGCACCGAAGGCGCGGAACACTCCATGGGCGCCGGCGCCGCGGGCGTGAACGACGCGCTCGGGGATCCGCTCGTGATCGAAGTGGGTGATCTTTTCCCGTAAGTGGTGGTCCTGGAGCAGAGTTGGGCCGCGTTCCCCGGCTTTGAGAGAGTGGTCTGTGTCGTAAAGGCGGGCGCCCTGTGCGGTGGTCAGATATTCACCCTGCTGTCCACGCGCGTAGTCAGGGCCGTCGACGACTTCGGCTGTCGCCGTGCGCAGTTGAGGGGAGCGTTGATCGGCCTTCGGGGGCAACGGAGCGCTGGGCTCGGTTGGTTCTTCCAGAGGCGGTGTTACTGGGCCTGGTACCCCGGGGATCTGGGGGTTCTTTGTGGGCGTCTTCTTGGGCACTGTGCCTCCTCGATTTCTTTTCCGAAAGTTGACTTCGAGTCAGAAGGTGGTGGGAAGTGTGGGCTGAACTTCGATGTGGCGCAAAGGTGTTATGTCATTGGACGGGCAAGTGTTGCCGATCGGGCCAGGCCTATCGCCAATCCGCCATGTGATGCGCGTGCAGTCGTCCATCCTCGGGGCATTCGGTTCGTACATGTGAGTCCGAATCGAAGGCCACGGGCGGGGGACTGTAGTTTGTCGGCGACGGTACTTCCGTGCTGGTGGGCCCCATCTCTGCCTGTGCTCGGCGGGCCAGGGTGCGGTCACCGAGAATGGTCCCCGCTGTACCGTCGATCGATTCGAGCATCTGTTGGTACGTGAGCCGACATGGCGCATCGGTGTCGAATGCGCGTACGACCAGGCGCCCCAGAAGTGTCAGCGGAAACCGAATTACCGTGTATTGCAAGCGCAATACGTCCCATGGCAGGGAAACCCACTTGCCCATTGGTTATCCTCACTCGCCGGCGTAGAACTGGATAAGAGATTCAGGTGTGGCTGCCCCGGGAGCTCAACGAGGCCCTCGTGAGCTTCGTTGAGTGAGTTCGGCGGCGGGCAGTCGAGCCGCCAGCGCGTGTCGTGCCGCTCTCAGCGGATGTAATGCCGATCATCGTCATTGTCCAGCTCCCGAGGTGTTGGGGTGCCAGGAGAATTTTCCCGACGTCATGCTCTGCGCCTGGCAGCACCTGATCTGATTTTTGTCCATCGGTATGTGCATCTCTTGCTACCTCAAATCTATACCATCTGATATAGATAATCGGCAACAGTGAGAATGGGTTGCTGTGCAATAAGGACATCGCAGTTAGCTGTCCCTCCCGTAGGGGTAGCTAGCGGAGTGAAGGGAGCAACGATGCAGGATTCGAGTGAGAACCTTCAGTCGCCGGACAGTGGTGCCTTCGAGCGGATCGTGGGGGCACTGAATTATCCGATGTTCGTCGTAACCACTCAGGTGGGAGACCAGCGGGCGGGGTGCCTCGTCGGTTTCGCCTCGCAGATCAGTATTTCGCCTCCGCGTTTCCTCATCGGTCTGTCGAACAAGAACCACACCTACCGACTCGCTGCCGCCGCCGAGCATCTGGCCGTACACCTCATCCCCCGCAGAAACGACGCGATAGCGAAGCTGTTCGGGGAGTCGACGGGCGACGATATCGACAAGTTCACACGCTGCGAGTGGAGCCATGGGCCTTTCGGGCTTCCAATTCTCGAAGAAGCCGAGGCCTGGTTCGCTGGGCGCATCCTCGAACAGGTGGACACGGGTGACCATGTTGCTTTCCTGCTCGAACCCGAAACCGGTTACGCACCTGAAGAACTCGACGAGTACATCACGTTCGCGGACGTTCGAGCGCTCGAACCCGGACACGACGCATGACAGTGCATCGGTGGCGATCGTTATTTCCCATAGACGCCCAAGGCCGCACCCTTCACGACTTCTACGCCGACGCCCCCGAAGGGGTTCGAGTGAACATGGTTTCGAGCCTCGACGGGGCCGCTGCATTCGACGGTCGAGTACGCCCAATCTCCAACACTGCTGATCATCAGTTGCTGAGGTCCCTGCGCGCCTACTGCGATGTGCTCCTAGTCGGCGCCGGAACGATACGCGCGGAACGGTACGGACCTGTAACGCTCGATGCGGAACTCCGTCGATACCGCCGCGACGCGTGCGGGCAAGTGTCGTTGCCGCCCGTTGCGGTTGTCACGCACAGCGGTGACCTTCCCTGGAAATCCGCGCTGTTCACCGCCGATGGGCCACGCCCAATCGTCGTCACCAGTGCACAGGTGGCCGCCACATTCGGTCCCGATGTGCGGTCCCGTGTCGAGATCATGGTGGCTGGGGACGACTATGTCGATCCGGTCGCGATGATCGCGGGCCTACGCGATCGCGGGTTGATGCGTGTGCTCTGCGAAGGAGGCCCAGCCCTTCTGTCTACCCTCGTGGCCCACGATCTCGTTGACGACATGTGCTTTACTCTCTCCCCGAAACTGGCGGGACCCCAACCAGTCTCCGGGCCGATCGCTGCCCCGCCACTCGAGGTTCCCCAGGCGTTGCAGCTCCGGCACGTCTTGCTCGAAGCCGAATACTTGTACATGCGCTACCAGCGCCCTCGCTCTGCGTGTTGATCACTTTGAGGTTCCTCGGGCGGCCTTTTGGCGCGCGTACGCCGGGTGACGGTGCCTGCGTCGTCGTGTCCGAGAGTCTGCGGCAGCGTGTAGGGCAGGATCTGTTTGAACTCACCGTCGGCGACATCGCGAAGTTCGAGTGGACCATGATTTGACGGTCACGCAGGTTTCAGGGAACGAAGAAGGTGCCGAAGCCAGGTGTTCCGATCGCCTGGGGGTCGACGTATGCGACGACCTGACCCGAGCCCGGACGAATGGTGACGGGTTGAGCGTCCAGCGTCGGAAATGATGCGGATCCATATGCTCCGGTGCCGAGACTCAGCCAGTGGACGACTGCGGAGTGCGGGTTTCCGTCCCCGGGTGCGCGGCGCACGTGCAACACGGCGGCGCCCGGTTCTTCGCCGACGATCGCGGCAAGGCGGGGCGTGGGTAGATCGACGAGCGGAATGAAGGGGTCGACCTGGAACGGAACCGTGCTCGGCGCCGCTGCCGCGGTTCCCGATATCAGGAAGCCGGAGATCGCGAGCGTCGCAAGGGCAGTGGCGCCGATACGTCCGATGGCGTTGAGTGCAGTCATACGGGTCGACTCTAGTCATGTGACCGGCGACGCGGTGTCGGTTCGCGTTTCAGGCCTTCACCGAGACGGGTCTGCAGATGCCGTACCAACGTGGCGACCTCGTGTGGGAGGAGTCCTCTTTCCGAAGTCGGTATCGAGAGTCTCTTGGCCGATCTGAAGAACAACCGGATGGCGATGCACCGCGGCTTTTTTCGTGAGTTGGGAATCCGCCGCTACACACTCCCGATCGGATTAACGAGCGCCAAGGACGATCAACGGCCACAGCCCCCGACCGATAGCTACCCTGCATCGGCAGCGAAATCCACGGATTCCGCCTTCGTCTCTGCCGAGGTTAAGAGAACCCGCAGCACTCGTCGAAGATCCGTCGAAACCGGCCTCACGACGCTTGGCCAAGCAGAATTCGTAAATGGGAAGGATCTGCGGATCGAAGCGGCACCGAGGCTCCGCTCCGGCCGTGGCGCGTTATCGATAGCATCCCGCCGATATCGTATCCGGGATTGCATTGCCTGATCTCGGCCGCGCATCGTCATCGATGTCCAGGGCACCGGCGTCAGCCAGAATGTGGGATCGGGATCCCATCCACCCAGAAGCGTCGCACATTTGTTGCCGGACAGAGAGATTGCTATTCCGGCGTGGTGAGGTATCCGTGAAGGCTCAGGTGTGCTGCGTCGTAGTCCTCGGCGACCGCAGCCCAATCGGGGATCAACCAGTTGCAGTGCGTTCCGGTGGTGTCGAACCAGACGGAACGCCTCGACTCGGGCACGGGAGACCCTTGAGACAGGATTCTTCGCGCGGGAGATCACCCGGTCACCCTGCCTGACGGCACCGTTGTTTCCACCGACGACTACCCTGCCGGTGTTCCGTCCGGAAGGCACTGTCACCGCCGGCAACGCGCGCCCCTTGAATGACTGCGCCGCCGCTCTGGTCATCATGTCCGATACCGAGTGTCATCGGGAGTTCCATCTCGCGTTTGTGATGCGATGTATCGCCGGGCCAGCCGGCCGCGCCGACCCGGCGGAAACGGACCCTCCTACTCCTGTCCCGAGTCCTTTGTCAGGCAGATGAGTTCAATCGTCGTCTCGGGTAATTCGTTGTGGCAGCGCGCGAATCGGAACGCCATTGTGCCTTCGTTGTGCCCGAGCGTCTCTATCCAGGTCGCGCCAGGAATCTTGGGATCATCATGCGCCAGAACTAATTCGATCCGCCCGGTTTCGTCAGATTCGGTATCGAAACTGGTGGCGAAGACGCGGTTGCCGAAGCGCCATTCGAGGGACTCCATCCAGTAGTTCATCGGGACGAAGCTCCAGTAGGCTCCCGTAGATGGTGTGAACGAGATACGTAGCGCATACCCCTCCGGCACCGCCCAGTAGCCGTTCATGTATTTGTGTCCGGCCGGGGTAAAGATGTCGCCCGAATCGTGCATGGGGCTGAGGGCGTTGAACTTCTCGGTCTTGGTTGTCCCCACCCACTGTGCCCAAGTTCGGGTGTTGAACCACGCGAACTGCGCGGCGCGCTCGAGTCCGGTGGCCAAGGCATCAGCGGTGAGGGGAGGTGGATTTACGGGCCCGCCGATTCTTCGAATGGACAATGGCCGCGGCCTGTCGACGCGAGGATCACGGAGATATCGCCTAACCGAAAGGACACTGGCGTCTGTATCGAGTTTTACCCCGTTGCGTCCTTCATGCCCGGCGGCAACTGTGAGCGTGAAGCTGCCGTCCGTCGTGGTGTCGATCTCGGCTTCTGTGATCGCATCGATGAGACGTCGCGGTGTTTTGTTGGCGCCACTCAAATCGCCTGAGTAGACGGTGAGTTCGATGAGTTCCGTCTCGGCCATGCTTCCCGTGACGATGTACTGGTACTTCGACGACACGGGGCTCGAGTCGTATAGCTGAGCAGGGCTGTCTCCCGCGAACTTTCGCACTCCGGCTCGGGTTTTCTGCTGGAAGTCCGGGTAGGCGGGGTCGGTGTACTCGATGAATTGCTCGATCCCGATCGTCAGATATCGCAGGAACAGTCGGTTGCCCTCGGCGGCGTCGATCGCATTGTCGGGCATCGGCAGTTGTGCGAATTTTTCGGGGAAGTCCCTGATCATGTCGGCGAGGTAGGTGAATGCTTCTGCAGGAACGCTAGCCTGCCCAGGCAGCGTCATGACGCAGTCCGGTATTGGGCGCGCGGCGAGGCGCAATTACCGAACATCGAAGCCGGCATTGTGCTGTTGGCCTCCAACCGGATCACTCCTTCCATGCTTCGTCGAAGAACATGATTCCGTCGATGCTCTGCTGGAGGCCGTGCACGTTCTTGTTCCACACGTCCAGCGTGGGGACATTGCCCCAAATCTGCCAGGGGACAGTGTCTGTGGCGCGTTGCTGGATCTCGGCGAGGACGGTTTTCTTGTCCTCGTCGGTGGTAGCGACTCCGAGTTCATCGAGTAGGACATCCATTTGGGGATCCGAGTAACCGGTGGCGTTATTGCGGCCACCTGTCTTGAGATTGGTATACAGGCGTTCAAAAGGATCGGCCTCGGACAGGCTGAGCGCGCCGGTTCCCATGTCGTAGTCGTGATCCACCAAGACGCGTTTAGTGACGTCGCTTGCACTGGTGACGTATTCGATTTGTACATCGAATCCGACTGCGTTGAGCATTGCCTGCACAGCAAGGGCTGTTGCCTGTGAGGACGGCTCCTGGATGGAGAGGAAGGTGACCTTGCCGTCGTAGCCGTCTGCCTTGGCCTGATCGAGCAGTTCCTTGGCCTTGGCCGGATCCACACCGATTGGGGCGACGTCGTTGTGCCAGCGGGAGGTGTCCTGGAAGATCACCTGTCCGGGAAGGCCCTTGCCGTTGTTGACACGGGTGTTGAGGGTTTCGGGGTCGATCGCCATTGCCATTGCCTGGCGCACACGAAGATCCGAACCGGGGCGACCTTCGGCCATGTTGACGTTCGCGATGTAGCCGAGCGACGGGATGTCGATGAAGCCCGGGTAGCCGGACTCGATCAGATCGAGGATCGGGGTGAGTGTGCGCATGTATGCCGCGTCGATGCCACCGGTCTTGAGGGCCTCGGCGGTGGGCTGAGCTCCGACGATGCTGATGAGCTTGAGCTTGTCGATATTCGGTGCGCCGCCGTGGTAGTCAGGACGCGCTGCGAGCAGCAGTTCCTCGTTGGGAGTGAACTTTTCGAGGGTGAATGCGCCGGCGCCGATCGGGGTGAACTGATCACCCTGTTGCGCGGTCGGGGCGACGATCATTCCGGGGCCGGCGGAGAGCATCGACTGAATGCCGGTCCACGGATCGATGAGGTTGAAGATGACCGTCGACGCGTCCGGAGCGTCCATGGAGGCGACCTTCGCTGCCCAGAGGCTGGACTGCGGTCCCTTGTTGTTGACGTAGCGGTTGATGCTGTCGACAACTGCCTTGGAGTCGAGTGTCGTTCCGTCGCTGAACTTGACGCCGTCACGAAGCTTCAGCGTCCAGGTCTTGCTGTCGCTGCTGGGATCGAGGGACTGTGCCAACTGCGGAACGAATGTCTTCTCGATAGGGTCGTAGCGCATCAGCGAGTCGTAGATCGCTCCGAGTTCACTGCCACCGACGGCTCCGGCAACCTGAGACTTCGCCGGATCAAGTGTCGTCACCGAGGAGAAGCCGCTGAACGTCAAGGTTCCACCCTTGTTGGGCGTGCCGGGCTCTGTTTGTTCGTTGACCATGCCGATCTCGAGCGTGGAACCTGAATCTGCGGATTCCCCTGCACCGCGGTTTGATTCGCTGTTTGCGCACGAAGCGAGCAACATGCTTGCGGTGATCGCCAGGGTAGCCGCCGTCAATCTGCGCGGACGGCGAAGGGAGCTACGAGTCATTGGGACGCCTCCAAATGGAAGGATGAGTGAAATCTTCAGCGAAGATTCCCTATTGTGTGATGTGCACCATGGTGGCGGTTGAGTTGTCCCGCTGACCGGAACCTGGCGGACAGCCGGGTTCTGTTGCGAGCACGCAAATTTCGGGCTGCACTCGTGTATCGCCTGTGAGACAAGTTCTGTTGCCCGCTGCAGTTGTTGATCATGAGATCTATGTGACGATCAAGGAATGTGTTTGTGGAAGTGATCGGCCAATATACGCAGTTCCCAAGGCGGGGAACGACAATAGCTCAACGGTCCACTTCGACCGACACATCGATGTCGGACGTGTCGCTCATAGTGAGGAACGTTCCATCGAAATCGATATCGCTCGATCTTGGGCTATTTTCCTTAGCCTGCAAGTGCGTTAGTCGGTGTATCGACGCAAGAAGTTGCTGGCTCTGAAGGTCTGCTGGTGTTCACGCTGCTGCGCGGTGATGAAGGAAGTACCTGCCGGTAGACGCTCTCTGAGTTGATCCAGTTTGACAACTTCGGAGCGCCGGATGGCCAACTCGACGGGGGCGTTGACTGGCAGGGATTGCCAGCGGACTGCAACCATTCCCGAGTTGTGCCCTTCGGGGTCGAGCCAATTGTAGGCGCCGGGATCCTCACGGGAAATGACAAACGAGTACGTACCATTCGGATTAGGCTCTGCCTGAACGGTATTCAAGCTACTTGTTCGATCGATGTACTCGTACGCCACTCCCCACGGGTCGGAGAGTTGAATGCCGAGGGACGCAGCACCCAGTGGATCGACGGTGACAACCAACGCTTCTCCATCGTTCACGTCGAACCATCCCCCCGTCGAGAGTCCGCGACCTGCGGGACGCTGACGCGCCGGGCGCACGTAATTTGTTGCCTCGCTATAGAAATACTTGTTGAAGTAGTCGAGCCAGAACGGCGCCATCTGCGTCAGCAACTCTACCGAACGTGTAGTGAGCTGTTCCAAGCTTCGCGGTTCGCGAGCCGCAGGACCTGAAGTCCGAACCAGATCGAGGCGGACAACATTCTCCGTTGACCAGTCGTCGAGGAGGTCCCGGATAATCAAGAACGAATCTTGCTTTGCAGGGATCCGGATGTGGTTGGTCCGCCCGTTGGCGGGCTGGGCGTCCAGAGTGATGACAAAAGACCCGTCCGCTTCGACCGCGATGTCGTCGCTGTGCAACCCTGCGAGTTGTATGCCGCCTTCGGCGGTGAGGGAGGTGGTCCCAGGGATGGCGTCGCGCAGCTCGAAGTGTTGCTCAGTAGGTCTCGGGTAGTTGATCTTCCCGCGGATCTCATATGTCGAGGACCCTGATACCGCTGTGTGCCGGTAAACGTTGTCCGGGTTCTCGATTCCGAAACCGGACCTGGGGGAACTCAGTCCTTGAAACTCGTGTGGAGCGGTTACGCCCCACATGAGCATCGGAATTTCCGGGTCCGAGCAGATGGCATATTGGGTCGCTGCGGTGGCCAGTGAATGGGCAGCTCTGCCGATCGTCGCTTTTCCAGCCGGTGTCGAGCCCTGCGGGTCGGCCGCGTAGAGCATTTCGACGCTTCTCATCGCTGTGCGGTAGGTGTCTGTTTCCAAAATCCTTCGGGTCAGTTCTTCGCCGTCGCGTTGTACTGGTGTAGCGAGGGCGCCTACATAATTGACGTCAATTGATGTTTCCATTCGTTCCATCTGGAATTCACCTCTTTCCGGCTGTTGTCTGGCAGCACATTTGGCTTAAATCTGTTGCAGCTCACGGACGTCGACCTGTTCCCGGCAGGCTCGTGACCGGTGGTTTACAAGTTCGGACGATATCTCGGGGCAAGGTGTACCGTGCATCTCGGCACGGTCCGACCTCGCGCCCGCAATTGAGACATTGTGCGGTGTCCGCCTGAAAGGGTGAATCGTTGTCAGGCGAAGGTTCCTTCAAACAAGGGGTCTGACGCTCCGTCAGGGCGGTAGAAGGGCCGCCCTCCTTCGACCGTGCAGCGGCGCATCAGCCGGTACTGAGGGTAGTGATCCGAAAGCGCGCGGTGATTCGTGCAGCGCTCATCCCAAATCGCGACGTCGCCCGCTCGCCAACGCCACCGAACCGCATAATTCGGATTATTGACGAGATTGCCCAGGTAACCGAGAAGTGCATCGCTCTCCGGCCTGTGCATGCCCACAAGGTGATCGATGAAGGAGCTCAGGAATAAGGCTTGACGCCCAGTCTCTTCGTGGGTACGGACGAACGGAAGAACCGCGCCCTGAAGATTCTGCCGGATCACCTGCTCGGATTCAGCTCCGTACATGGCCACATTTGCCTGAATAAAGTGGTCGGAGGGCTTATGCAATGCGCGCAAGTCCTGGCACACTCGCTTCATTTCCTCAGACAGACTGTCGTAGACCGCGTACAGACTGGCCCAGAGGGTATCGCCTCCCACTGCGGGGATATCGAGCGCGTAGAGGATGGCCAGGTTAGGTGGCTCCGGCCAGTAGGTGAGATCGGTATGGAATCCGTCTGCAAGCGGCGGCTTCTTCGCGTTGTTTTCGACGGAATGTAGGACTGTTTCGTCGCCGTGGAGTTTCGCTACCGGGTTAGCCATCGGAGTGCCCCACCGATTTGCGAGGCCGATGTGATCCGCTTCCGACAAGTTTTGATCGCGGAGAAAGATCACGTGATGCTTCAGTAAGGTCTGGTGCAGTTCGTCGAACTCGTCTTCGTTGAGGGCGTTGAGGCTGACCCCTTCTACGAGTGCTCCGATGTTGGCACTTAGTGGTGTGATGCGCATGCGCCGGCTCTCGTGTACATCGGGGGTTTGAGAATCGACGGCAAGATTAGATGAACCCATTTCTTTACCTCTCTTGGGGATCGGCCGAATTCAGGTGCTGAGTTACAGCGTCCGCGTCTGGTGATACATGCGGTTGATCAGAAATTGGATCACTTTGGCGCGCAGTCCTTTTCGTGGCGACGCGCATCGGTACATAGGTCATTGCCGGCGCTCGCTCTGTGGCAAGCCAGGCAGTGACCAAGTCTGTAGTGTCGGCGCCCTTCAGGCACGTTGTGTGGGGTTGTCCTGAAGTTGTGGAGGCCTCGACTACGTGAAAATCATAAGTCAACTACCAAATGTTAGTCAACTACCACTTTTTTATTCACTCTCAAACCGCGCCACTGGTCCGCGAAATTGGCTGATGCTGTCTGTGACGCCGCGTGTGTGGCAGGTCCGGGGCAGTCCACCGTACGCTGAGGTCACTATGGGTTTACGAGAACGCAAGAAGCTTGCAACGCGGCATCGCATTGTTGATGTCGCCTTAGAGCGGTTCGCTGAAAATGGTTACGACGTAACCACGGTCGAGGAAATCGCCAACGACGCCGAGGTGTCGGTAACCACCTTCTTTCGCTACTTTCGGTCGAAGGAGGAAGTCCTTTTCATCGACGCCGAATGGACGGTCCCTGACTTCTGTGCCGCGCTCGAGGCGCGCCCGACGCACGAGCCGGACCTCGAGGCGATCCACCAGGTGTTACGCATGTTTCGTGTGCGCGAGGTGCACGGGGATGAGCGTCAGCGCCGCCTGCGTCAGCACCGCGTGGTTGCTGGCACTCCCGTGTTGCGTGGGCGTGCCCACTTGGTCGCTCAACGATGGCAGCGCGAGGTCGCAGCTGTCCTGGCGAAACGACCAGGTACCTTCTCTGACAACCGGAACGTTCGACTCACTGCCGCAATTGCTTTCACCATCGTGAGCTTTGCCGACGACGAGTGGTGCGCGCACGAGGGAGCTGTCAACTGGCTCACCATCCTCGACGAAGCCTTCGACTCCCACGCGGCACTCACTCCGAGCGGCCTCGACCCTTGATCGCGCACATACTTCGACTCGCGCGGCGGCATACACCATCATCAGCCGCTGTGGCGTGCGGCGATCATCGCACATTGCCGCTGGCGTGGCGCCGCGTCGCAATGCGCATCGCCCGCGAAACGGGCCGTTGACCTTTGCACACCGTCACCGATCCGTGGTTTTCACAGTTGGGCCAGTGCGCCAACGTTATTGCGCGTTCTGCGCGTCGTTTGGCGAGATGGTTTCGCGGGCAGAGTGATTCGATCGAGCACGTGGCTATGTCGGCTACAGCAGCATAGGAATCGGTGCCCACACCTTCGAGGGTGACTCCTGAATTCAGTGGTGCGTCTGAAATACTGGCAGCGAAGCGGCGGGGTGGCTGCCACCGCCGTTACGACACTGACTACGAGGGGGCTGCGAGAGTATGTCGGGGATTGACAGGAGTTTGCATCTGATGCGGCGCAAAGAAACTACGTTCTCACGGCGCAGTCGATTCGTGACTCTTGCCGTCGGCGTCACCGCGGTGATCTCCGTCGGAGTCGCACCCACCGCCGCCGCGGAGCCGGCACCGAGTGGAGATCTTCATTGGGAGTCCTGCCCGGCCGAATACGAGCTTGATCCGGCATCCGATCAGTGTGCTTCGGTCACCGTTCCCCGCAACTACGCAGAACCTGACGCCGGCACGATCGACGTGCTCGTAACCCGTCACCGCGCCGAAGATCCGGGCTCGCGCAAAGGCGTGCTGTTCACCAATCCCGGAGGACCTGGTGGAGACGCGATCGGCTCGAACAGAATGTTCGTCGACGTTCTGCCCGACGCGATTCGCGCACAGTGGGACGTGATCGGAGTTCAACCGCGCGGACTCCCGTACGCCGGCGCGCTTTCGTGCGCAGTGGGCCCTGAGCTGGCGACGGCGGCAGGCTTCGGTTTCGGTGGGGCTGCGGCACGAAATGCGTGCGAGGCAGGTGCGCCGGGCACCACTGCGCACCTGACTACCGAGAACACGGCGAGGGACTGGGAGCAGGTCCGCGTTGCGCTCGGCGAGGATGTCATCGATATTTACGGTCTGTCCTACGGCACAATTCTCGGATCCACGTACGCGACGCTTTTCCCGCAGCACACCGGTCGCATGGTTCTCGATTCCGCGGTCGACCAAAATTGGTTGTGGAACGACGTGTTGTGGCAGCAGAACGACGGCTACAAAGCTCGCTTCTACGACCTCATGGATTGGATCGCCGCCAACAACGACACCTACGGGCTTGGTGAGACTCCGCTCAAGGTCTACCAGCGATGGTCAGACCGGATTGTCGCGGAGGCCGGTGGTAACCCGACGCTTGCGCCGCCGCCTGCGCAAATCGGTGACGTACCGCCCGGTCTCGAAGCACTCGCGAATGCCTACCGCAGCGGGGTCGATCTGACTGGGCCGGCGCGCGTTCAGTTCGAGGCATTCATTCGGGGACTCGCCGATCCGTCGCACACGCAAATGTCGTCGAGTATCTACGTGATGACGCGGCAGGTGCTTCCAGCTCGGAACAGTTGGCCGCTCATGGCCCGGGTAGTCCGCGACGGTGTCGACGCGATTCCCAGTGGTGCTGGGATGAACGACATATCGGAGCTGGAGCTGGAGCGAATTGCTCAGTCCCAGATGATGCAATCACTGATGTTGTGTAACGAGAACAGTGTCGCGGATCGGCCGGACCGTATCCCGGGTTGGCTCTTCTCGACCTTCATCACCGGAGATCTCTTCGAGCTCATCGGGTATGGCTACAGTGCCGGGACCTTCTGCGCCGGTGCGCCGCCCGTAACCGCGTTGCCCGAGCTGAGCAACCGGGGGCTGGCGACGGCGCCGCTCGTTCTGCAGGGGCTGCGCGACCCGCAGACGCCGTATCAGGGTGGGGTGCAGCTAGCCCGCGACATGGGGGCGAACCTGGTCACCGTGGAAGGCGGCGATCACGGCGCCGGCATCCAGGGCGGTAACGCCGTGATCGATCAGGCCGTCACCGAATACCTCGAGACGGGGCGTACCTCCGTCACGCATGCGCCCGAGGCCCCGATCACTGCACCCCTGTAGGTAGGTAGCCGGAAGAAGTGGCGCCTCCGACCGGCACCGAACATGTCCTCAGGTCAGGCCCTCGCTGGAAGGCGAGGGCCTGACCTGTCCAACGAGAAAATGACATGTCGACTGTTCCGGGTTCGTTGGACCTTGGGCCGCAACGCAACATCGCGGAGATCGGTGTCCGGAACGGACACGGGGGCATGTCGCCCCCGGAGACTGCCGTCGACTTGTTTGTTGCGTTCAGGACTCAGCTGTTGTTGCTGTTGCTACTGGTGCTGTTCGATGGCATTCGGGTGCGGAGCCAGTCGACGAGGTCTGTTGCGCTGCGGGTTTGCATCCAAATTCGGCCTGGCCCGGTGAATTCGGTGACGATGCCCTCGCCGCCGAGGATCATCGATTTCCAGCCGCCGGCTTTGCGGATGCGGTACTGGACGGATTCGTCGAATGCGACGACATGGCCGGAATCGAGTGTCATGGTTTCCCCCGTGGTGAGGGTAATCGGGCGGATGGCGCCGTAGCTGGAGAGCAGGATCTCGCCTGTTCCGCTGCATCGCAGCAGGACAAGTCCGGCTCCGCTGAAGAATCCCTTGCTGCCGCCCCATTTGGAGTCGACGTCGACGGTTGGGTCTGATGCAAGCCAGCAGCCGGATTGGACGAGCAGCGGTGTCTCTTCGTTGATGGTGGTTTCGACTATGTCGCCTGGTAGTGCGCCGGCGACGCCGACGACACCTCCTTGGTCGCTGCCGAAATCGTTGACGAAGAAGCTCGACCCACCCAGGGAGCGGCGGAGTCCCTTCATGAAGCCGCCTCGGGTCGAGGTGGTGATCGAGATGTCGCCCCGCATCATCGCCATTGCTCCTGCTTCGACACGGACGGATCCGCCGGCGGGGACGCTGATTTCGGCCAGCGCGAATGCGGGCCCGCAACTGATTTCTGTCTTCATGGGTTCCTTTCGATGACATTTTTTTCGTGGTCGATGATGAGCACCATGTTTGGCTGAAATCACTGTCCGGTACTGGTCCTCGAAACGAATTATTGCTTGTGGTGACGATTTGGTTCGGATCCTCGGGGGTTCGCTATCTGATCGTTGTAGTGCCTTGGATGGATGCCGGTGATGCGCTCGGCGCGTGAGGCGCCGTAAATGGGGTGCCGGATGGTCGGGCCCGCGGAATGCGCGAGTTCGGTGGGGAGGGGATTGGCGCACGCCAAGTCCAGGGCGATATTCAGGTCTGGAAGCAGAGGCCTCTGCGGGCGCTAGTTCCAGAATTATTCCCACATCCTTTGTCTAACAAGGACTTCGGATTAAGTGTCACCCATCGATCTGAGAACGCACTGAGCACCTGAGCTCGTGAGGGCGCTGGGTAGGTCATCATTGTGCCCTCGACCGGACGGAGCTGACCAGACTCGACCGAGGCTGTGACAGTTGCTGCGTCAAGCCTGGGTTGGGGTGCTCTACCGCCGGAGGATACCCAGCATTTCCAGGCTTCGGCCACCTCTTGTGATCGACGCCAGATCGGTACCGAGTTCGGTCGTGTTCCGAAAACCCGGAACCGCGCCACATGTTGTGCGCAGTCCGTTGCGCCCCGTCCGACTAGGGCGACATCAGGGCCCGCCACTGCGTTTTTGCAGCGGCCCAGTCCGTGGATCGCGTATTCGTGCACGGTTGGATAAGAGCTGTTGTTTTCCAACATGTTTGGGTATGTGTTGCTCGCGGTGTTATAAACGAAAGACCTTTCGACGCACGGTAGATGCAAGTTTTGAAAGTGCGCACGTGTGTGTTGCGCCGCATCTGCTGTCGTCGCGGTTCGAGCAACGAGTAGGAGAATTCACACTGATGGTTGTCACTGTTGATCGTTACGCCACACGGATCTCGACCGTCCCGACCGAGTTGGACCGTGTCGACCCGATTGTGTGGAGCGAGCAGATGCGAGTGAAGCATCGCGATGTCGAGGAGAACGGGTTCACGGTTCGTCGTGGTGTCCTTGATGCGAGCTCAGTGCAACGGTGCCTGAGTGAAGTCCAACGTTTGGGAACCGCACCCGAACTTGTCGGCGACGAGCGGATCGTGCGGGAAAAAACTTCCTCGGCGGTCAGATCGATCTTCGATATCGTGAATTTGAGTCCGGTGGTGCGCGCGGCAGTAGACGAGTCCGGGGCAGCAGCCCTCGCACGCGAGATCCTCGGTTCGGAGGTCTACGTTCATCAGAGCAGGTTGAATTACAAGCCCGGTTTCCGCGGCGGAGCGTTCTACTGGCATGCCGATTTCGAGACGTGGCACGCAGAGGACGGGATGCCGGCTCCCCGGGCGGTGAGCGCGTCAATTGCGTTGACCGATAATCATTTTTTCAATGGGCCTTTGATGGTGATGCCCGGATCGCATCGAACTTTCCTGCAGTGCGCGGGGGCGACGCCGGACCGCTACTTCGAGGAGTCCTTGGTCGAGGAAGTGCCTCGGGTCGGTGTTCCTTCCGAGCAGATGATCACCACGCTCTACGCCCGCCACGGAATAGAGGTGTTGACGGGGGATGCGGGTTCGATGACTGTGTTCGACAGCAACCTTCTACATGCATCGTCAGGAAACATCTCCCCGGTGCCGAGGGCGAACATCTTCGTGGTTTTCAACAGTGTCGAGAATTCGCTCGGGAAGCCGTTCTCGGGAACGGCGCCGCGGCCGGAGTTCCTAGCATTTCGGCCGTGACGCGCTAAGGCGGCGGTAGCCATGCTGGCATCTCACCACCGCGCGGACCGCTACGTGCCACATTTGTCGGCTGGTTTGCGGTCCGCCGTTTGGATTATCTTCGAAGGGAATTGGCCCAATGGAGTGAGCATGGTCGATCTTTTGTGCGTCGGGTCTGATGCGGTACGTGCGAATAGCGTTCCGGCTCAAGGTAGTAAGGCGACTTTGTAGTATTCGCCGTGTCAGGGAACGAAGAAGGTCCCGAATCCCGGTGTTCCGGTCGTCTGGGGGTCGACGTATGCGATGACCTGACCCGAGCCCGGACGAATAGTGACGGGTTGAGCATCGAGCGCCGGAAATGATGCGGTTCCGTATGTTCCGGTGCCGAGACTCACCCAGTGGACTACCGCGGAGTGCGGGTTTCCGTCCCCGGGCGCGCGGCGCACGTGCAACACAGCGACGCCCGGTTGTTCGCCGACAATCGCGGCGAGGCGGGGAGTGGGCAGCTCGCTCGGAGAAGCGGACGGCAAGGGCCGCGATGGCGGCGGCTTCGCCCGCACGAATCAGGTCGCCTACTCCGGAACTGATTGATCCGTAGGCGTACATTTCGCGCGCTGGTCGCAGTTCTCGTTCGGTGGCTCGGCTGTCCCTGCAGATTGCGTCGACCAGGATCTCGCGAACCTCTTTCTCGTCTTGGGCGTGGGCGATCGCATCGGTGTAAGTGTGTCGGCGCTGGTGCGTACGTTTGTACGTACATTCAGGTGGGAGGGTAATGGTGCAGGGCATGGAACTTCAGGAGCGAGCTGCAGCCCGCACAACGGAACTGCCGGGCGCGGAGCTGACGTATCCGTTCGGTGAGGACTGGAAGGTGTGGAAAGTATGCGGGAAGGTGTTCATGTTGCAGACCGAGGTGACCGGGGAGCCGATCGTGATCGTCAAGGCAGCACCCGCGGACGGGGAAACACTCCGGCAGTCGCACACGGATATCACCGCGGGCTATCACATGAACAAGCAGCACTGGATCACCGTTCACCCGGGAGGTTCTGTCGATGCCGGGCTTGTCGACGATTTGGTCGTAGAGTCGTATCTGTTGGTTGTCGAGAAGTTACCCAAGCGGGAGCGGCCGGTCGACCCCGACACGTTCGGACGACACGGGTGAGTCTGACTGGGCCCCGGTTACAGCGGCTCGCCTGCACTACCGCCCAGGGGCTGCCGGGGGTGTCGGAGGGATACCCGTTCACCGAGCAACTGCTGGTTTTCAAAGTCGCCGGACGCGTGTTCCTTGTCGTCACGCAGGATCCGGGCGAGCCGATCATCACTGTGAAGGTCGATCCTGCTCATGGGGCGGCACTGATCGGTGAACACGACACTATCGAGCGAGGACGTTATTTCGACAAACGTCATTGGGTGTCCGTTGGGTCTGGAGAATCGGTGACCGCCTCGCTGGCCGAGAGACTCGTCCACAACTCCTACGAATTGGTGACCGAGCAGCTTCCAGCCTCCCAGCGAACGTTATTGCGCCAGAGCATCGAAGACCTGAAGCAAACCGGAATCAGATCGGCGGGCGCGGCCGACAGCCAGAGAAAAGAGGACAGCGATGACGAAAGATCCTGACGCGGCGTCGCTGTTCGAGGTCGATGACACCTCACGCCCGCTCGCAGATCGGCTCCGTCCCACGCAACTCGAGGATGTCGTCGGACAGGGGCATGTGCTTGGCCCGGACGCCCCGATCGGGCGAATGATCGAACAGGGAAAACTGTCTTCCACGATTTTGTGGGGGCCGCCCGGATGTGGGAAGACCACAATCGCAAGGCTTCTCGCCGAACGCACAGATCTGATGTTCGAGCCGTTGTCGGCGACGTTCTCCGGGGTTGCGGACCTTCGTAAGGTGTTCACAGCGGCCAGCAAGCGGCGAGAGATCGGGCAGGGCACCCTGCTGTTCGTCGACGAGATTCACCGTTTCAATCGCGCTCAGCAGGATTCGTTTCTTCCGCACGTCGAGGACGGGACGATTGTGTTGGTCGGAGCGACGACCGAAAATCCCAGCTTCGAGCTCAACGGCGCTTTGCTCTCTCGGTGCCAGGTTTTCGTCCTCAAACGGCTCGACGAGTCGGCGTTGCGCACCCTCGTAGATCGCGCCGAGCAGCTCACCGGCCGTACGCTCCCGGTGGATACGGGGGCTGCGGAGGCCTTGATCGCTATGGCCGACGGTGATGGTCGTTACCTGCTGAACCTCGTCGAACAACTCCTCACCCTGCCACCGGAGAGCGCGCCGCTGGACACCGCCGGCCTGGCACAGGTGGTGCACAAACGAGCGCCACTGTACGACAAGTCGCAAGAAGGGCACTACAACCTCATCTCCGCCCTCCACAAAGCCATGCGCGGATCAGACCCTGATGCTGCGTTGTATTGGCTGGCGCGCATGCTCGACGGCGGTGAGGACCCGCTCTACATCGCGCGGCGACTCGTGCGGTTCGCCAATGAAGACATCGCGATCGCAGATCCGCACGCAGTGCATCAGACGCTTGCGGCATGGGATGTCTATGAGAGGCTCGGCTCTCCCGAAGGGGAACTCGCCATTGCACAAGCCGTCGTATATCTTGCGACCGCGCCGAAGTCGATCGCGGTATACCGGGGCCTTAACCGGGCGATGCGAGCGGCGAAGGGGTCCGGATCGCTCCCGCCGCCCGCGCATATCCTCAACGCCCCTACAGGTCTGATGAAGTCCCTCGGATACGGAGCGGGTTACGAGTACGACCCCGAGACCGCAACAGGATTCTCGGGCCAAAACTATTTCCCTGACGGCATGGCGCGTCAACGGTTCTACGAACCCACCGACAACGGTTACGAACACATCATCGCCGACCGGCTCCGCCAGTGGGAACAACTCCGCGAAAACCCGGATCGGGAGGACCGTACTACATAGCGCGACAACAAGGTTCGTGGACCGATCTATCGAAGGAGATGTCGAAAGTATCGCCATGGCGAACATCGTTTAACCGCTCTGCGTCCCGGCCAACCCGATTGTTTGAAGCTTTTCTCCCGTCTGCGTTGTCTCGAACCGATCAGCATGTGGGCACATGTCACGTTCCGTCGAAATTTTCGACGATCACCGGGATACATATCAATCGCTTTGCGCGACAACAGCTACGACCCCGTCGCTGAGCTACAGCTCTGGCCAGGAACGGTTCAGCGTCAAACATGTCGGAATTTGTGACGCGATTGCGTTCGAGCGCAGCAAGGGTGAGTTTCAAGTTCTTCCAGGGATGTCAGATTAAGAGCTCGACAATCAGCTGACGCAGTCATTCTGGTCGGTTGGGCATATGCTCCGTGGCACTTGTGACGCCGAGGTAGGGGAAGAAATCATGGCTAAGAGGTTTGTGTTCGCCGGTGTTCTGTCTTTTGCGCTGCTTACCGTTGGCTGCAGTGGAGAATCAACGCCGACTGCGGCCGAAGATCCGGTGGGCGCACTGCAGTCTGCTGCTGAAGAGTGGGCTACCAGTTTCTACTCGGGCGATGCGTCGGACGCTTACGCTCTCTTCATACGAGAATGTCAAGAGAAGTTCTCAGAGGAGGAGTTCAAAGCCTTTTCCGACGTCGCTCAGGCGACGCCCCGGACAGTGACCGAAGTGACCGCCGAAGTGGACAGCGGTAAGGGAACTGTCGGCATCTCGTTCGCTGAAGAAACCGACTTCGATACGAACATGCCCTGGGTTTTGGTGGACGGGGACTGGAAAACCTCGGACTGCGCTATGCGGGAATAGCTGTAGTACCGATAGAGCGTCGAGTTGTTGTCAGTCACGCGAGTGCCGACTCGGCACGCCGTGTAGTTGCGGTCGTACCGTCATTTGCGGGACGCGGATTACCCGCTACGCCACCCGAATCGAAATCTGGGATTGCGTTGCCTGATATCGGACGCACACAAAGGATTGGGCTCCGGCGGACCGCAGTGTCGAATTCGTTTTGCCGGCGTCGGAACCACGTCCGGTTCTACTTGGGCATGTTCGACCGCCTACCGGTCATCTACTCCCAAGCACGTCGTCAACCACTCTCATCATGTTCTCTCCAAAGGCCTTCCGTGAGAAGCCTTCGGCCCATGCGCGAATTACCTTTGCGTCGAAATCATTTGGATCGAATGCTTCCATTGCTTCTGCGAGACCGCTGACCACCTTTGCATCGTCGCCAGGGGACACGAGAACACCGGACTTGCCTGGGATAACTGTGTCGAGCGCGCCGCCTTCGCCTAAAGCGATCACGGGGGTTCCGGTGGCCATCGCCTCGACCGGGACGATGCCGAAGTCCTCGACACCGGGCATCAGCAGGGCTCGGGCCCGCCGGTAAAGATCCAGGAGTTGATCGTGGGGGACTCGCCCGACAAAGACGGTGTCCTCGGCTGCTAACTCCTTGCAGACGTCCATCCATCGGCCATCGCCCACAACGACGAGTTTCTTGCCCGCCTGCCGTGCGGCTCTAATTGCAAGGTCTGGCCGTTTGTAAGGCACCAAGCGGCCGGCAAGAAGGAAGAAATCTTCCCGTTCGATCGAGAAATCAGGGGTGAATCCATGGGTGTCCACGGGTGGATGCACCACCACGGCTTCTCTGCCCCACCAGCGTTGAATCCTGTCGGCAACCTCGGTCGAGTTCGCGACTACCTGGTCGAGCCGACTCACAGCTTTCAACTCGCCCCGACGCGCCACTTGCGCCAGTGCTGCGAGCACGGCTGCGCCAGCCGGGCCACCCGACTCCTGCGCGCGAAAGGCGGGATCCCAGGCCCAGCGCGCCGGGCTATGAACATATGCGATCACGGGCGCATCGGTGGAGAAGGCCGCTTGTGTGGCGAATGCGTGATGGCTCACCACCACCGCATCGACCTCTCCCAGCTTCATGCCGCGAAAAGCGCTGGGCAGCAGCGGCATCAGCGGTGCGTAAGAAGACCTTCCCAGCATCCGGTAGGCACCGTCGACCCATGTCGTGACAGGAGGGGACGAAAGTCCTGCAGGTATGCCTGCAGGCCGGGCAAGAGGCACGTGGACGGCGGCGTGCGGCCAGGTCAAGGACAGTTGCTCGACCACATGTTCGGAACCCGCGATCTCAGTGAATCGCTCGTGCACTATCGCTAATTTGGGTTCGTTCATGTTTGCTTCGAGACTCCCGCAACGTGTGACAGTTATTTGGTGTGTGCCCTTTTATCTGACGATCCGGCTGATCGAGCTTTGTTGATACCCAGCCGAAGTCGCCATTTGCTGCCGTGAATGCACCTGAAACTACCGGTGATCCGACAAGATCAGTTCCTTCGTGCCGAAGGTACCATTTCATCTGCAACGTCGGACATTTGACAGGGCATCATTATCTCCATCAAATTGACGGACCTGCAACAATTCACTTATGGATACTCCCCGTGCCGGTCAGGCGAGCCGAGATGGCGAGTCGGTTGATCTGTTGTTCGATGCCCGACATATTCGTCAGAGTGGTATCGGCACCTACATCAGGACCCAAATTCCTGTGCTCGAGCAGGTGCTGAAAGAACGTGGATTCCGGCTGGCCATCCTCGCCGACCGAAATGCGGCACCTGACACCAGCGAAGAAACTCGTGTGATTTTTGCGGATCCCGCCGAGGCCCGAATGTATTCAATGGGTGAACAACGTGTGTGGCGTCGCGCATTGTCGGCAACCCGTCCGCAGGCACTGTGGGTTCCGCACTACCCCTTTCCTTTTGCACTAACGTCTCCTCGTAATCGGGACGTTCGATACTTCTCCACGGTGCATGACACCCTCCATATCGAAGACAAAAAGCTGAGCGACCAGAATCGCGCAAAGAACGCGTACGCGTGGACGATGCTGAAACTCAGCGCACGACGGGCCGCAACGATTTTCACCCCGTCCCAGGCCACCGCCCGTTCAATGGCTGCAATCGCACCCTCATCCGAGGTGCTGGTGACGCCGATCCCAGTAGACGACGTGTGGTTCTCTGAAGCCGACCCGGCGTCGTCGCCAATTCAACGCCCCTACATTTTGTATGTCGGCAATATCAAGCGGCACAAGAACTTGCCGGTACTTCTGGACGCATTTGCGACGATCTCGGATTCCATCCCACACACACTGGTGATAGCTGGTGGCGATGAGTCACTCAGGACACTCGACGACCGAATCAACCAGCTTGTGGCAGGCCTGGGTGAACGTGTGCAGTTAACGGGCAGACTTCCGTTCGGCAGTCTGCGTGCTCTGGTGGCTCAGGCGGACTTATTGGTTATGCCTTCACTTTTCGAAGGTGCCGGTCTTCCGCCGCTGGAGGCAATGGCGTCCGGTACCGCGGTTCTGGCGTCCGACATCGCGGTGTTGAGGGAAACGTGCGGCGACGGAGCCGAGTATTTTGATGCGCACGATTCCGAAGCCTTGGCCGAACTCGTGAAGAAGTACTGTGACAACGAAGACGCCAGGGCGTCGTTGAGTCATCGCGGAGAGTTGCATGTCAAGCGGCGCCAGTCCGAGATCGTGTCAACAGCTACTGCCGAGAAGATATGTTCCTTCCTGAGTGAGGTACCCATTGGCTAACTGGTCGTCGGCGCTGTCGCGCCGCAAATTTCTCGGGATGTTCCCGGCAGCGTTGGCTCTGCCTGCCGCTCTGCCTGAATCCTTCAACGCCGTTCGCCGCGTCGAGGGCGGCGGTGACGTCATCGATGTTCGCGATTTCGGTGCGGTTGGTGATGGGACACAGGATGACTCGATTGCCATTCGCAATGCCGTCGCCGAACTGAAATCTGGAGACGTCTTACTTTTTCCGTCCGGCCAGTACCGCTTTACTCAGCGTCATCCAGCAGGCGGCGCTGCTATCTCGATAGTGGGGATCTCTGACGTTTCGATCGACTTCGACACCGGTGCCGAACTTCTGATGGACAACCTGGACGACAACGGCGCCGGCACGAGCCACGGCATCGTGCTGCGTGGTCCGCTGGAGCGTGTGTCTCTTCACAACGTGGCAGTGCGGTGGGCAAGCCAGCCGGCGCTGCGGTCGATGGGCGACGGAATCCGAGTTGTGGGATATGCATCGGACACGTCGGCAGTGCCAGATGGATGGACCGGACCCGGCAGGCCGGTTAGTTGGGTGACGTTGAGCGACTGCAGAGTCGAGTCGAGCCCGCAGGCAGGTGTGATCATGATGGGCGTTTCCGACATCACTGTTGACGGACTTCACGTCGAGAACACCATGGCCGACGGACTCCATTTCAACGCGTGCCGACGTGGAACCGTCGAAAGGTATTCAGCAACGAACACTGGTGACGACGGTTTGGCACTGGTGACTTACTACTCTCCAGAAGCCCAGTTCGACAGCGCTTCCGAGACCTTTTCCTTCCCGGCGTTGACCGAGTGGTCGAACACCGACTTCGATGTCACCGACGTCCAAGTGTCGGGCGGTGCGGCAAACGGAGTGCGTCTGGCGGGGGTCAATCGATCAACGGTAGCTGCAGTAGTGGTCGACGGAGTATCGAACGGAGCAGGTGTCATGGTCGACTCGGCATCGCCGGACTCGGGCGCCGGGTGGCACTATGTGGCGTCGCGCGGTGTGCAGCTGGATGGGATCACCGTTGAGGACTCTCACACAGGGCTGCACGTACTGGCAAGACCGAACGGGTCGACTGGCGACGCTTTCAGCCGGTTCGACCTAGAGGTAACGGGCGTTGCCGTTAACAACTGTCTTTACTGGTCGGTTCTCGTGGAATCTATTGCAACCCCGCCTGTTACCGGGATTTCGCTGATCGATTGCACGGTGATCGACACCGAAATAGGTCCAGGTACCGGAGCTGTCGGGCTGCAGAGGACCCAAGATGTTTCACTGGGAACCGTCTCCATCACGACGGCGAAGTCTGCGGTGGCATTCTCAGCTGACAACTCGGCACAGTTCACGATAGATCAGCTCAACGTGACTGTGACGGGTCCGCCGCTCGGTTCCGAAGCCGGCGGACCATTCGCCGTGTTCCAGGGCTCATCCGGGACAGTGGTTGCTGCGGATTTGGTTTGGGAGCAAGCCCCCTCGTCGTGGCTACCTGTTTTGATCTTCAGTGACAGTTGTGTCGGTGGCACGCCTACGAACCCGGAAGTGAGCGTGGGTACCGTGACAACCACCCCGCCGAAGGGAGAGCCGGTTTTCGTCGCCTGCCGATGACGAATTCGATGCCGATCGGTTTTCTGTCAGACGTTTGTTTTGATCGGGCGGGACTCGCGCGCGAGCAGCGTTGCCGCTGACAATCGTGCGCTGCGTTTGCGTGCGCTGCGTGCCAGTGGCCTCGGGGAGTCATTGAGTACAACGCCCCAGACTCGTAATTCGGCCAAGGACAAACGTTCGATGACAGCACCCAGTTCGGCGTACCTCGTATGGTCAGATCGCGCCACCAGCAGGACCCCGTCGGCCCAGCGTCCCAGCACAAGGGCGTCGGATCGGTCAGCCATCGGTGCGGTATCGACGATGACGTAGTTTGCGCGAGCAGCAAGATCTGCGAGTCCGTTGCGCATCCGAGTGCTCCCGAGTAGTTCGGACTTGCCGGGCGCAGTGCGTCCCGCCGGGATGAACGAAAGCTTCGGATGCCAACTCGCAGAGATGTATCGGTCGATGTCGTCACCATTGAGTAGGTAATCGATCAACCCGGCTGGTGATGGGTTCTTTTCATGATCAGAACCATGGCGTCCGGAGCGCACGTTCGCTTCGTCTCTTCCTGCGGCATCGACGAATACGACCTCATTGCCGCTCTCAGCGAGAGCGATTGCGAGGTTCAGCGCGACCGCTGTCTTGCCGTCGCCGGTGACTGCACTCGAAACGATGATGGTTCGGCATTCGCCCCGACCGGGTTCGTGGTCGGCGATCACGGTGCGGAGACGGCGGAATGCCTCTGCGGCAGGGCTCTCTCTCGAGAAGTCGACAACACCGGTTTCCAGCGCTTTGTCCGCAGGAATGGCGGCCAGCACCGGCCCGGACAGAAACTTGCCGAGTGCGGCGACATCCTGAACTTTCCGGCTCATTTGACTGCGCAGATATGCGTAGAGCAACCCCACCAAAAGCCCGGCGATCACACCGAGTGCGGTATTGCGCACATACTGCGGTCCGCCCTCAGCGTCGTCGGGCACCGCCGGGCTGATCACCGACAATCGCACTGGGTCCGGAACCACGGTTTCCGACTGATCCGGTGCCGGTTGTGCAGGTGTGCTCCCGTCCAAAACAGCAACGGCACCGGGAAGTGCTTGCGCTAGAGCATTAGCGAGCTCCGCCGAGGTATCGGCGTCCTCCGCGCGCACGGTCACTGTCAGGATCGCGCTTCCGACATTGGCACTGGCCGTGGCCATTTCGCGCACGTCAGAGTTCGACATCTCCAATCCGGTGTTTGCCAGAGCGGTTTCGATGAGGAAGTCGGAGCTCAGCAACTTCGTGTACGCCTCAGTACGCTGACGACTTGTACCGTCGGTGTCGCCGAAGTGAGGCGTCTGGTAGATCACCGCGGAAGATTCGTAGCTCGGCGACTGCACACTGGTCAAGATCGCTCCCAGGAAGCCCCCGAACAGTGCGCACACAAGCAGGATGATCCATCGATTGCGAACTGCGCCAACCGCTGAGCGGAGCCATTCGTTGCCAGCATTGCCCGGCCGGTATGTCGTCCCTGCAAACTTGTCAGTCACTTGACTTCACATTTCCTCTCGAAACCATGTCTTCCAGTTTGGTGGGAGACTGCCCTCGTGCCGCCACGAACACGCAGACGAGCGTCAGGAGGACCAGGAAAACGGTAATTCCTTGCGTAAGCAGCTGAATCCGCCATACCTCGGCAAAACAGTAGGCGATAACTCCTGCCGATCCGGCGATCACTGGACCGTATGTCAGGAACCGACCGAAAACGTAACCGGCCAGCGGGAACAGCAGGAGCGTGTACAGCCACCCCCACGCTCCGAAATCCGTATAGATGTCAGCGAATTCAGAGTTAGTTGTGAAATTCGGTGCAAACGAGACCGAAAAATCGTAGGAGTCTGCGCCGAGCGACTCCTTCGCTCTGACCTCATGCGCCGGAACCAGAAAGCTGGGCAGCGCCGCCGACACGGAGGCGACGACACTCCCTGGCTTGTCGAAAGTGCCGCGCATGATCGCATCCGACACGCCCATGGACACCTGAGCCGGCACAGCGAGATAGGCGCCGGACTGATAGAGATTCATCGCGATCGGGTTCGAGACTCCCGCATCGCGGTAGTAGTTGCCGTTCCGGACGTAGTTGAGCGCCGTGAGCATCAGGAACATGATCGCTACAGCGGTGATGATGTGCCAAGGCCGCAGAGATTTACGGTCCGCGCCCACGGATTTGCGGGGCACCGCTGTCTGTAAGACGACGTACACCACGACCGCCATCAGTAGCGAGAGGCGGGACGCGACCATCGAGTTTGCCACCAGGAGAAGAACGGCCCACAGTACGAATCCAGGATGGAGCACCTTTTTTCGCCAGAGGTAAACGCTGATGGGTGCCGCCAGGATGGTCGCGTATCGAAGCGTCGCGATTCCGGCCGAGTCGGGTAGTGCCTCCGTGAAGGCGTTCCCGGTCTGGGTGGTCAAGGCGTCGACAATGGATGTCGCCGCAGTAATTCGGTAGTACGCATACGCCACGCCGATCGTGGACACTGCGAGGATGAGGAAAAAGTAGCGCCGTTCGAAGTTCGTGCTGGTTGTTCGCTCGACGAACTCCCGTGTCGGCGTTGTGCCCAGTCCCAATCTCCAACCGATCGTTGCGAGCACCACAACCATGCCGTACCAAACCCCAAGCAACGTCACGCCGGCAATGGTGAAAGGGGCGGGTTGGAGGAATCCGCGCAAATTCAGCAGTGAGCCGGCCGGACACTTACCGGCCGAACACCAACCGATCAGGGACGCCCATGCAGTGAAAGATCCCAGGACGGGTAACAGGATTAGGACGGCCGGTGCGAGCCACCATGTCGCTGTACTGCTTTGGGGCGAGTTATCGCCAGCCGCTTTCGGCGAGAAATCAAAATGCATGTTTGTCTTGGTGCATCATTGCGGAATCATTCTGCGGCAGCGCAGGAATGAAACTTCGATCAGGGGGAAAGGATCTCGAACCATACATCGCTGAGCTCCCTCCATCTTTAAAGTGGCTCGATCTCAGCGAGCACGGCAGCCAATCCGTGGCATACACTACTACAGGTGGAGTGTGCATTACGGGACAGAAGCGCGGATGCGCACTGGCCACTCGGAATTAACTTGATCAAATTGAGTGCCAACGTGATTAACGTTAGGTTGCCGCGTTACGGAGCAGTTATCGCCATCAATTTCGAAGAATCGATGATGTGGACCGCGTCTTCCGAGGCCAGAGAGTGACGCGCATTCGATCAGTGCTAGACGTGAAGCGCGTTGAGCCACTGGTGCAAATCGTCGCGGGCCTGGCACTCAACGCCTTCCCGGCAATTTTCATCGCAGTATTCGCACGCATTGCACCCATCGAACAACAAGGCCGCCTTGCCGTTTCGCTGGCGATCGGAACTTACGTGGCGCAGCTGCTGTCAGCACTCGTCGTCGAGTCGCGCCTTGCCACCCCGGAAGCGGATCACAAGGTATCGATGCCCTGGTGGATAGCATTGATGAGCTTGGCATCCGGGACCCTCCTCATTGTGAGTCCGGCGGTTCCGCCAACGGCCATCACACTGATCGGAGTTCTGGGACTGTCGTCGGGCTTGCTGATGGCCCGGACGATCGGCGTAGTGCGGGGTAGATGGAAGCTGGAATCGGTTGCCGCTTCGATCCTTATGGCCGGTTGCCTGAGCGCATTGGTCCTTGCCGTGTACGACAACTCCAACTGTGTCAGGGTTCTTGCAGCGGGCGCTCTCGTGGCCATCCTCATCAGATGTTGGCCTCTGCCTGCTCGCCGAGATCTGGGCTTTCCTCCTGACCTGACCAAGGCTGCGTGGGTCACCGGCGAAACTGCGACAGTCGGTATGGTCCAGCCGGCATTGGCATCTTTCATCCTGGCCGTCCTCGGACCGTCAGCTGCTGTTGGATTCCGGGTTGTATCAACCATTTCGGGGATCCTCGAACCGATTCTCGCCTACGGCCGAGTACGTCAACTCGCCCACGGACACAAAGGCGAGGTAGCCAACGTTGCGATGATCATTGTGGTCGGAACAGTGGCGATCTTCGCTAGTGCCTATCTGGGTGTGTGGAGCCTGATTTTCGGCCCTGCTTGGAACAGTTCACTGTATGTCGCTCTGGCAGTTGCCTGTGCGTGGAAGTTGTGCATGTTGGTGACAACCATCCCCTTTGCGGCTCTGCGCCGGGCGGGGCGCACAAAAATGGTGTTCTGGCTCAGGGCGGCGAACACTGCTCTTTACGTGGTGCTCGGACTGACTTTCTTGTTCAGTTTCCATTCCAGCACTGCAGTATTTCTTTCGTTTGTCATCACCGAGGTGCTCATGTTCGTGCCCTATCACGTGGCAGCCGCGAGGTTAGCGCCGGAATACAACTCGGTCTTCCTCAGCGGGAAGCGAGCGAACGGACTCGCGTCCGAGAAGGCATGAAGACTGCCTCGCCCGTCATTCGGCCTTTTTGAAAACTGCCAGCACGGTCAGCATCAAAATCTTGATGTCGAGCCACAGAGACCAGTTCTCGATGTAGTAGTTGTCCCATTCGGCGCGGTCGGCGATGGAGGTCTGTCCGCGTAAGCCGTTGACCTGAGCCCAACCCGTGACGCCCGCCTTGACCCGGTGTCGCTCGCCGTAGCGGCGGATCTGCGCCTCGAAAAGGGTTACGAACTCTGGACGTTCGGGACGCGGTCCGACCAGACTCATGTCACCCCGGAGGACATTGAGCAGCTGGGGGAGTTCGTCCATCGACGTCGACCGCATAAGTTTTCCGATCCGGGTCCGTCGATCGGTTCCCTCGACGCCGCCCGGTGCGCTACCGGTTTTCGGAACAAACGTCACGTGGTCGGGATCGGGTAGCCGCATCGAACGAAACTTGAGGCAGCCGAAGATCTGGCCGTTGCGCCCCACCCGCTCTTGAGCAAAGAATATCGGTCCCGGCGAACTCCAGCGCACCAAGAGCATGAGAGTGAGGAAGAGGGGGGACAGCACGAGAAGGATGCAGCCGGCGACGATTCTGTCGCTGATGTGTTTGACCCGGAACTGCCAGCCTCGGGGATTGGTGTGAGGCACTGACAACAAGGGCATGCCGCCGATGTGGTCGATGAGGCTCTTCGAGCCGATCACCTCATACATGCGTGGCACCACCCATACCCGAAGTCCGTGGCGGTGGGCGATGCGGACCGCTCCGGTCAGCAGCTCACCGTGAACTCTCGTGAATGCGATGACCAGGCGTTCGGCCTGGGTTTCGGCAATGACGGACTCTAGGCGATCGACAGCGCCCAGGTACGGCACCTGGTCGGCCTCCGTCCCCTGGTCACTGCGTATGGGGGACTCGTCCGACAGCACTCCGACTGGGTTCATGCCGTGTTCAGGAGCCGCGATCATCCGAGCGATCACGTGCTGGGTGAGCTGTCCGGATCCGATGACCAACGTGGGGGACACGAGATGGGAGTTCTGTTGCAGGCGTCGTTGGACCACCACGCGAACCAGACGGCCGAATGGAATCAGGATGCTCGCGCACACCCACAGTTTGGTCACGGCAGCACCGGGGCGATCGGTGATTCCGAACAGGACCAGCGCGCACAGCAGCAGCATTGCTGCGATCGAGCCAGAGGACAGGATCCCGTAGAACTCGTCGAGGAATCGGCGGTTGAGCGAGCGGCGATACAACGACCGCGCGCCCATGACGATTACGACCAGGGGAACAAAGAGTGCGAAGCACCACATGGGTGGATGAACCAAAACTGATGTGAGCGCCCACCACCATGCGAGTGCCACCGCGATTGTCGCCGACAACACATCGATGGAAACACTGACGATGGTGCTCAGCGGATCGGTCCGAATGAGCTGCCCGAATGTTTTACGAGAATTCGAAGAAGTAGGTGGGGGGCCTCCGGGGGCGGTCGAAGTCTCGACCTCCAACAATTGCGGCAATTCCCACTCCATCCACGACAATCCCGAATTAATCAGACAATTCGTACATTCACCATTAATCGCATTCTATAGGGGGACTAACGATATTTGCCGTAGCAACTCGCGCTTGGTTTGAATGCGACTCGGCGTCACAGTCAGCAATCGAAAGATACTCGGCAGCGGTATTTTTATTTGTCGAAGATTACGTTTTGGACGACGTCGGCAAGGTCGGTCATGATCTGGACCTCACCACTCGACCAATGATGCGGTTGGCTGTCCCACGCGCACAGCGTCCCTACGGGATGACCTGCGTCGTCGATGATCGGGATGCCGATGTAAGCGCCCACTACGCCGCTTTGGGCGGCCGAATGATCCCTGAGTACCGGGTGGTCGGCGATGTCGTCGATTATGAGTGGGGAACCGCTCACGACTGTGTAGACGCAGAGTGAGTCGGGGAGGGGATGGGTACGTTGTTCCCCGGTGTCGCCTGAGCGGGAGGCGATCGCGGCGTTGACTTGCTCGACGTCGGTGATCATGTTCAGTGCAGCGTTCGGGATCCCGACCGCGTCGATGGTCAATCCGACGATCTGATCGACTTCGGGATGTGGTCCGGGCGCGAGTAGTCCGGTGTCGTAGACAGCGCGCAACCGAGCACTGTCGTTGAGCGCCGACCACACGTGCGATTGCTCGCCGCTGACAGCGGCACGCAGCCCTTCGAAGACGGCGACAAGCGCGGGATCCGTATACACCTCGTTGATCGCAGCGAACGGGTCGCGAATGGGGCGTTCGGCAGAATCCGCGATCGTCTGCTCGCGTTGACCCGCGCCGTCGTCGCTTGCATTATCGGAACTTGTTGCGTCTGTCGGACTCGGTGGTGTCATATCTCTTTCCTGGTGAATCGGTAGCAACATGTATTACCGCGATTGGTCCGCTCGGCGCCGCATCTCCCATATCCATACCTCATGCTGCTGTATTTATGAATATTGGTGATGCGGACTGAAGCGGACGGACTGTCTCTCGGTACCAGAATGGGAATTTTGACATTGCATTCTAGGGTCGAAAGTCCTGCCTTACGGGTAACCGTAATGTTTCGCAGACGTGGAGGGAAGATATAGCCTGATTGAGATTCGAAAGCTCTCGATTTCTCACCTGGTGTAAGAGCAAATCGAGTCCGACCCGACTGCGCGGCATTCTGGGCTCGAAACATCGTGGTGTGCAGGCGAATCTGATGCCGGCTAGTGCGTGGCGACGACGGTTCGCAGAGGAACGATTGGTCCCGGTTCATAGATGGAGCCGATGACGGGAATCGAACCCGCGTATTCAGCTTGGGAAGCTGATGTTCTACCATTGAACTACATCGGCGTCGCAGCCGGTCGGAGGGGTTTTCGCCCCCGATCAACGTGCTTTCCGAAGGTTATCAGACGCCATTTCCGATGTGTGGGAGCCCCGCCCGGCAACTAGTGCTCACACTCGATTTCTCGCGACACAAGAACCCGAGCTGTTCGTCACAGCATTGTGTGATCTGCCTGGTGATTGGTCTGTGCTGAAGTGGCGACCCGGTAACCTCTACCTGTGCTGCTCTCCGATCGTGACATCCGTGCCGAAATTGCCGTTGGACGCCTGGGAATCGACCCGTTCGACGATTCGATGGTTCAACCGTCGAGCGTCGATGTGCGCCTGGACGGTTTGTTTCGGGTTTTCAACAACACGCGATACACGCATATCGATCCGGCGCAGCGCCAGGACGAGCTGACAAGCCTGGTGGAGCCCGCGGAGGGTGAGCCTTTTGTGCTGCACCCCGGTGAGTTTGTCCTCGGTTCGACGCTCGAAGTGTGCTCGCTGCCCAACGACCTTGCCGGCCGCTTGGAAGGTAAGTCGAGCTTGGGTCGTCTGGGTCTGCTGACGCACTCGACTGCTGGTTTCATCGATCCGGGATTCAGTGGCCACATCACGTTGGAACTGTCGAATGTCGCGAATCTTCCGATCACGCTGTGGCCGGGAATGAAGATCGGTCAGCTCTGCCTGCTCAAGCTGTCGAGTGCTGCAGAGTTCCCGTACGGAAGTTCCGAGGCTGGTTCCAAGTATCAGGGTCAGCGCGGTCCCACGCCGTCGAAGGCGTACCTGAACTTCAACCGGGGCTGACGGAAGACCGCACGTATGACCGCGTTGTTCTACGGCATGGTTTTCATGAACCTGCTGTTTGTGACGAGCACGGTGTGTTTGGTCAAGCCTTCGCGGATCAGCGCGATTGCCACGGCGTTTGCCGCGCTGATGTGGCTGCTGCTCAACGGCCCGCTCGAAGGGCAAGTGTTGTGGTCGCTGACTCCGGAGAACGGCCTCACCGTGTCGGATCTGTTCTCATTCGTGGCGTTCGGTATTGCGGCACGGGGATGGTTTGTGGCGGGTAATCGCAGGCGTGGGAATCGTTTCGGACGGCGATAGCAGGCAGATAGACGTCAGCTATGGGGAATCTCCCCCAAACCGGGCATAATTGCAGGTTATGTGGTGGATTGTTGTCGGCGGACTGATCCTCTGGGTGGCTTGCGCCGTACCTATCGCCATTATTTGGGGTAAAGCCATCGCCCGACGCGACCGCGCTGATTTCGAAATCCGCGATCAGGACTGGTCTGCCGAGCTGGCCAGGTCGATCGAAGCGGAAACCGATCCCGAGACCGAGAAGTGATCGGCCATGGAACTGCCGTCCGACACTCCGGCCGATGTGGTCGAGGCTGCGGCAGCAGGTCCTCGTGTTCCGAAATTTGATTCCACACTCGGTATTCCGGTAGTTCCGGCGGCTGGGCCGGTCGGCCACCGCTTGGTGGTGATCGGAGATTCTCTCTCACAAGGGTTTCAGAGTGGGGCTGTCTTCAATACCGACCTGTCGTATCCGTCGATCATCGCGTGGCAACTCGGCTGGTTCGATAACTTCCGATTCCCGCGATACGGCGGCCCGGGTGGGCTACCGCTGAACATCGAATTGTTGCTGCGCACACTGGAAGAGCGCTTTGGAACTTCGACGGACGTGTGGGAGATTCCGCTGGCATTATTCGCGGCACGCGGATTCATGGATCAGGTCGAGGACTACTGGGAGCGTGGCCCGGGTAGCGTCGCGCCGACGTTCTCGGCAATCAATCACAACCTGTCGGTGTATGGGTGGGATGTGCGCGACGCTCTGACGAAAACCGCTGCGAGTTGTGAAGCGGCACTGCATCAACCACACGACGATCTGCTCAGCCAGATTGTCGAGAACAACGGCGAGCGGACGGCATTGCGAGTGCTGCCGCGAGGGTCCGATGCCGAGAAGAAGATGACGGTGTTCGACGCGGCAGCCGAACTGGGCAAGGAGTGCATCGAAACCTTGGTCGTGTTTCTCGGGGCGAACAATGCGCTGCGGACCGTGACCGACTTGCGAGTGCAGTGGAGTGGCAACAAGTTTCGGGACCCGGATGGCAAACGGGATTACACAGTGTGGCAGCCCGATCACTTTGCCCAGGAGTACGCCGAGGTGCTTGCCGCTGTCCGAAAGATCAACGCTCAGCACGTCATCCTGTGCACAGTGCCGCACGTGACAATCGCCCCGATCGCGCGGGGGTTGGGTGGCAAAGTCGAGACAGGGTCACGGTATTTTCCGTACTACGCCCGGCCGTGGGTGCGTGACGCAGACTTCGATCCACGACGCGATCAGCACATCACGGGAGCGCAGGCTTGGGCGGTTGATACTGCGATCGACCTGTACAACACGGGGATCGAGCGGGCTGTGGCGAGCGCACGCCGGGTGGGCAAGGACTGGCACCTCTTCGACGTCGCGGGGCTACTCGAGCGGGTCGCATCGAGGCGGTATGTCGACGACGTCAACGCAAGGCCGTCGTGGTGGACGCCGTACCCACTGCCCAAGGCATTGACTGATCTTGCACCCGTGCCGGATTCACGATTCCTGGCCGCGGACGGTATGGGCGGCCGAGCGTCGGGTGGGTTGTTCTCTCTGGACGGCGTTCATCCGACCACGGTGGCCTATGGGGTTCTGGCCCAAGAGTTGATGAACATCATGGCCGGCGCCGGTGTGCAGTTCGATTCCCCGACGGTCGATTTTGATCGCCTCGTCAGACGAGACACGCTGGTGCGCACTCCGCCGCAGAATCTGGATCAGACGCTCGGACTCATCGGGTGGGCAGACGAACACCTCGGTTTCGTGAAACGAATCTTCGGGCTGTGATGATCAGCTCGCTCGGCACAATGATGGAGAGACCATCCGGCCGGCATAGTCGCGGAGCAAAGCTTCCAGTCCGGTGTCCTCGGTGGACAATCTGCCGGTCGGGCCGATAGCGGCCAGCGAGCCCACAACACCGTTCTGGCCGTCGCTGATCGGCACGGCGAGCGCTGAGCGGCCGATGCGAATCTCGTCGACTTCTCGCGCCGGCTCACCGCGTCTGATGCGGGAGAGTTCGAGTTCGAGGTGGTCGGCGTCGGTGATGGTGTGGGCGGTGATCCTCTTGAGCGGCGAGGCTGCCAGTTCGGGCCGCGAAGATAACAACAGTTTTCCGATTGCGGAGGCATGCAGCGCGCTCACGAGGGTGCGCTCACCGCTGAGTTCGTGATCGGGATCGCGGTCGATCAGCCGGACCTTTCCCTTGTCGTACGACGCGAGATATACGCCGTAGCGCACTTGTTCGCGCAGTTCTTCGAGCAGTACGGAGTTGTCCACGGGGGTGGGTTCGGCAGCAGCTCCGGCCAATTCGCGGGTGCGTCGGCCAAGTGCAAATCCAGAGAGATCCGCGATACGCACCAGATAGCCGTCGGCGACAAGGATGTTGAGCAACCGGTAGGCGGTCGCTGGAGGAATGCCGGCCAGCGCCGCAATGTCTTTGGCGGTGGCACCGGAACCGAGTTGCGCTGCGGATTCGAGCAATGCCAATGCGCGCTGGACTGCTCTCGGTTCATGTCCACCGAGATCTCGAGGTCGACCGACCATCAGCGCGGACCGGCAGCGTATTCGCCTACCAGCACGATATTGCCGGCGGCATCGGTGCCGAAAACTCCGGCGCCGGGAAGTACGTCCTCGGTTTCGGGCTGATCGAAGGCGCCGATGTGCAGGAGGCTTTGAGGGCTGCGACGACGCAGATAGAACTGCCACAGCGTGCCCGAACTGAGTATCACCAGCACTGCGATCGGTGCGATGTACGTGTGATCAACGATGTTCGCGTACACCAGGTATCCGAGGACAACTGCGCCCGCACCACTGCCACAGGACGCAGCGGCAAGCACGCGGGGTGTGTCTTCGCCGATGCGCGTGAGGAATACGACGGAGCTGATCGCGACCAGCGCGTAGGCGACAATCACGGCTGCCCGCACCGTGAGGCGCAGATCTTCGAAGAACACGCCTCGTCCGATCAGGGCGAAGGTGCCACCGCCGACCAGCACGGTGGCAACAACAACGCTCAACGCGACACTCGGGGTGCGGAAGGCGCTGTGTACGTGCGCAAAAGCGCGGGGGAGGAGTCGCTCCACACCAAATGAGTAGAGCAGGCGCGACGCGGCGTTCGACGACGCCATCGACGACGCCAGCCACGAGCAGCCCATTCCGATGTTGAGCGCGATCACCACGGCTGGGCTGACGCCGGTCGAAGTTCCGTGCAGATAGGCGTTGACGAGGGTGTCGCTGCGTCCGGTCCAGGCGGCCCAGCCGGCAAAGATGAAGAGGCCACCGCAGATGATCGGAGTGAAAAGGACTGTGCGCGTCACGGTTACCAGTGGGCGGCGGGCTTCGGGGCCGAAGAAGGCGGCGCTCTCGAATCCGGCGAGCGCAAAGAGTGCAGCGAGTGCGGTGATCAGTAGTCCGTGGCCGGAGGTGGACGGAATGATCTGCGCGTGCTGATCTCCGCCGATCAGCATGAGCGCGACTATGAAGAGCAGGGAACAGCTTTCGGCCACGAGGATTGCGAGTGCTGCAAATCTGACGCTCCGGAGCAGGCACGCAAGGATGAGTGCGGCGAGTACGGTGTACAGGGCGATCAGCTGAAATGTGCCGTGGACGCGTATGCCGGCAAATCCGAGCAGCGTAATGACCGCCAGCCCACCGTGATACAGGGTCATCACCGCGCTGCCGACGTATTTGACGAGTATGGCTATACCGGTGGTGATGGCGGCCCGGGTGCCGAGTCCGCGAAAGGCAAAACTGTGAAGTCCACCCGATGCCGCCATCCGTCTGGTGAATTGGGAGATGCAGAACGCGATCAAGGTGACCAGCACGGTCGCGATGATGATCGTGATCATCCCGCTCAGTAGGTGTCCGTGTGTCAGCATGGTGACCGGCAGCACAACCATCGAGACAGCCGGTGCTGTGGTTGCTACCGATTGCGCCAGGACTTCGGCGCCCGAGAGTTGTCGACGCCCGAGAGCGCGCAGCGGTGAGCGCGCGGGTGGTTGCTTCTCGCGCGTGGTGAACGATCGCGCGATGGCCTCGGTGAGTGCGGACATGCGCGGGACGCTAGTGCACTTCTGTAACGGAGAAGTTTCCTACGTGAGTCCCCTGATCGCACCCGGCTGAGAGAGCACCTGTCGGTGCGGCAGCTGATTCTCACTCGATTCCCACGGACTGTTTCCTGCACGACAAGTTCTCGACCCATCGCCGAGCCATTGTTGTTTCCACACCAACAACCCGGGTCGCCGGGCGCACACTTGGGAGCTTGAATGTCGTACACACGTAGATCTTTCATGCGCAGTCTGGGACTCACCGGCGGCGCGGGCCTGGCACTGGGAGCCATGGGGTCGATCGGTTTGGCGCCGGCAGCATCGGCGTCGCCGCGACGTTTTCAGGCACCGGCAGCAGGTGACCTGATCGGACAGGTCAAGGGCAGTCATTCTGTTGTCATTCTGGGCGGTGGCCCGGCCGGTCTGTGCTCGGCGTACGAGCTGCAGAAGGCCGGATACAAGGTCACCGTCCTCGAAGCCCGCACCCGTCCGGGTGGACGAGTGTGGTCGATCCGTAACGGGACGGAGGAGACGGATCTCAACGGCGAGACCCAGACCTGCACGTTCTCCGAGGGCCACTTCTACAACCTGGGTGCCACCCGAATCCCGCAGAATCACAACACCATCGACTACTGCCGCGAGTTGGGCGTCGAGCTGCAGATGTTCGGCAACCAGAATGCCAACACGCTCGTGAACTACACCGGCAGCAAGCCCCTTGCCAATCAGTCGATCACGTACCGCGCAGCCAAGGCTGACACCTACGGTTACATGTCCGAGCTGCTGCAGAAGGCCACCAACCAAGGCGCCCTCGACGAGGTTCTCACGAAGGAAGACAAGGAAGCGCTGTCGTCGTTCCTCAAGGACTTCGGCGATCTGGGCAGTGACGGACGCTACGTGGGGTCGTCGCGCCGCGGGCACTCCGTCGAACCGGGTGCCGGTTTGAACTTCGGCACCGAGATCGAACCCTTCGGGATGAGCGATGTAATCCAGGGCGGCATCGGACGCGCGTTCTCCTTCGAGTTCGGCTACGACCAGGCCATGACCATGATGACCCCCGTCGGCGGGATGGACCGGATCTACTACAAGTTCCAGGACAAGATCGGCATGGAGAACATCGAGTTCGGTGCCGAGGTCAGCGGAATGAAGAACGTTCCCGAAGGAGTCACCGTCGACTACGTCGTGGACGGCAAGGCCAAGTCGATCACCGCCGACTACGCCATCTGCACCATTCCGCCGCACCTGATCAAGCGCCTGAACAACAACCTGCCCTCCGACATCCTCCTCGCTCTGGAGGGAGCAAAGCCGTCGTCGTCCGGCAAGCTCGGCATCGAGTACTCGCGTCGTTGGTGGGAGACCGAAGACCGGATCTACGGCGGCGCATCCAACACAGACCGCGATATCTCGCAGATCATGTTCCCGTACGACCACTACAACTCCGACCGCGGAATTGTTGTCGCGTACTACAGTTCGGGTAAGCGTCAGCAGGCTTTCGAATCCTTGACGCACAAGCAGCGCCTCGCCAAGGCCATCGCCGAAGGCTCGGAGATCCACGGCGAGAAGTACACCCGCGATATCTCGTCCTCCTTCTCGGGCAGCTGGCGTCGTACCAAGTACTCGGAGTCGGCCTGGGCATCATGGGCCGGAGCGGGAGATTCGCACGGCGGCATGGCAACTCCCGAATACACGAAACTGCTCGAGCCCGTCGACCGCATTTACTTCGCCGGTGATCACCTCTCCAACGCAATTGCTTGGCAGCACGGCGCTTTCACGTCGGCGCAGGACGTTGTCACCCACCTGCACCAGCGCGTCGCGCAGGGCGCCTAGCTTTTCAACTACCTTCCACTTCCGAGGAGTCACCATGAAATCTCGCACCACCAAAGTTGTTGCCGCAGCGTTTGCCGCGTCCGTGCTGATCGGCACCGCGACCGCGTGCTCGTCCGAAACGGCCGAGGCGGAAACCGCCACCAGTTCCTTCATCTCGAGGTCGGTTCTCGAAGCCGGACAGGCCAATCCGATGATCGCGCAGGGTGTCGCCATCGGCGCTGATACAGCGGTCTACAAGACCAGTGGCATCGGACCCTCGGCCGGAAACAAAGCCGCACCCGAAGGATCTCCCGAGTCGTACATCGACTCGCAGTTCTCCGGTGGCGTACTGCCGGCCGGGGTGACAGTCACCGAAGCGCAGGGCATCAACGTGCTCAAGAAGATTCGTGACAATCTCGAAGCCCAAGGCCTGACGCTCGAAGACGTAGTCACGATGCGCGTCTTCCTCGATAATGCTCCGGGCTCGGACAAGGCCGATTACACCGGCTGGAACCGCGCTTACCGTCAGTTCTTTGCCAACACGAACCTCGACTCCGGTGAGACGGAGTTGGTTCCGATGGGAACTGCGGCACCCATCGCGCCGATCGAACGAAACAGCGCTCGCCCCACTCGCTTCGCGCTTGAAGTTGCCGGACTGCCGGTTGCCGGCTGGCTGGTCGAGGTAGAGGTCGACGCGGTGTACCCCGAGGGTAAGGAACCCGCCTGATGGGCGCGCTCAGCCCGACCCACTGGGCCATCGTCGCGGTAGTGCTGCTGGTGTTGTTCGGTTCCAAGAAGCTGCCGGACGCGGCCCGCGGGTTGGGGCGGTCGATGAGGATTCTCAAGTCCGAGGTCGGTGAACTGCAGGCCGATACCGATCTTGCACTCGATTCCGAGTTGGCGCCGAGCAAGAAGTACTGATCCTGTGCGAGGCTGACGAGGTGTCCCACACTTTCCTCGCAGTGTTGTTTGCCATCGGTGCAGCGGTCTGTATCGCGATCGGCACAGTAGTTCGCCAGCGCACGGCAGCGGTGGTCCCGGATGATTCTATCGGTGCACTCGGACCGATCACGACGCTCGTGCACAGTCCGATCTGGTGGCTGGGCACGATCGTCGGGATGGTGGGTTACGCACTTCAAGCTGCTGCGCTCGGCTTGGGATCGCTGCTGCTGGTGCAGCCGCTTCTGGTGTTGTCCCTGCTGTTTGCGCTCCCGCTCGGCGCAAGATTCAGTGGGCGCACGATCAGCGCGCGGGAGTGGTTGTGGGCGGCGGCGCTCACCACGTCGGTGGCGGTGCTGATCATCGTCGGTGATCCGCGGCCGGGGCAACCGCGAGCGGAAACGCACCATTGGGTCATGATCACGCTGATCGGGCTGCCGTTTGTCGCGCTGTGTCTTTTCGGAGCACATCGGCGCACGGGATCGGCGAGGGCATTGCTCCTCGGAATTGCAGGCGGCTCACTGTTCGGAGTTGCTGCAGTGCTCACCAAAGGTGTTGTGCACCTTGTGACGCTCGGACCTTCAGCCGTTCTTACGTCCTTCGAGTTCTATGCACTTGTCGCGGTTGCAGCGGTCGCGACTTCGGTGCAGCAGTCAGCTTTTCAAGCGGGGGATCTACAAGCGTCGCTGCCGGCGACAACAATCATGGAGCCGGTGATCGCGTCGTTGCTCGGGTTTGTGGTTCTCGGCGAATACCTCGATGCGGATCGTAAGGTGGCCGCGGTTCTTGCACTCGCCGTTGTTGCGATGATCGCGGCGACCGTTGCTTTGGCCCGCAATGCGGCTGACAGCGCGGTTTCGGTGCCGCAGAAGGTTCGTTGAAAGCTCCGGCGTCAGACGAGGCCCTCTGCCCTGGCCACAGACTGCGGAGGTCGTGAGTCCTTGACGAGTACGTCGATCACGACGTCTTCGTCCTGATACGCCGCCAGCTGCGCGAGGCCGGGAGTTTGCCGCACCATCGAGTGAACGCCGTCGCCGGCCTGCGGATACTCGGGCACGATGTGACGCCAATGGGCGCACACCAGCGTGCCACCGGGTTCGAGGTGTTCGACGGTTCGCTGCATCGCCTCGGTGAGCTTCTCGATGCTGAGGTAGTAGCCGATCTCGCTGAGCACGATGAGGTCGAACGTGGCGTCCGGCCAGGCGTCGTCGCCCAGGGCCCATTCCCTGAACTCGACGTTGTACCCGGCGAGTCGTCGACGAGCCGTTTCGAGCGCTGACGGCACGATGTCGGTGGCGATCACCGCGTCGCAACGATCCGCCAACATTTTGGTGAGGACCCCGATGGAACATCCGGGTTCGAAGGCGGAGCGGTATCGGGGCTTGGGCAGCATTGCGGTGGTGAGTGCGTATTTTCTCTTTTCGTACCAGCGTGTTTCGAAGTCCCACGGATCCGACTGAGCTGCGTACATCTTGTCGAAGTAGTCGGGTGGAAGTTGCGGATCACTCATACGAATACGGTCTCATAGGTGCGCAGCAGCCGGGTCAGGGCGTGTGGCGGGAGTATCGGTTGGTCGGCGGGATGATTGGAGAGCGGCAAAATCTGGGTGGTGAACTGTTGCACCGCAGAGGTTTTCGCTTGACGCACATCGGCAGGCAGGGTGATGGTGTGCAGGCGATCCCACGGAACGCTCGGGTGTTCCGGAGTTGCCCAATGCCACGTCCAGACGGGGTACTCGATCAGGCGAGCACCGGTGTAGGCGCACGCCTGCGCTGCTGCAGTTCCCGTTGCCTCGTGGTCGGGATGGCCGTCGCCGCGCCAGGTCGAGGCGCACCAGGTTCCGTCTGGTGCTTCGGCGAGAATCTCGTGGAGTCGCTCGGCTAGCTCGTTGCTGTGCGTGCGGATGTCTCCGTCAGGCAGCATCAACCGGACCGGGACGGGGGTACCGAGTTCCTCTGCCGCTCGGACAGACTCGACCCGTCGACGCTGTTCGAGCTCAGCTCTCGTGAGGGTGGGAGAACCGGGGTGTGAAGCGCCGCCGTCCGTAACGGAGACGATCTGAACATCGATGCCTGAACGCGTCGCCATCAGCGCTGTTCCTCCGAGGCCCAGAATCTCGTCATCCGGATGAGGGGCCACGATGACCAGACGCTTACATGACGAGAGATCGAGCTCGGGGAAAGGGCGCTGCCACTGCTGCCACACGGATTCCGGTGTGCCGCCGTCGTCGACGGGCTTCTGCGCAAACAGTTTCGAGTTCACCACGTCGATGATCCTTGTGCTGTCAGGCGGCCGAGCTGAGCGAGATCCTTCTCGGCATGACTTTGCCGAAGGTAGACGGTGAGATCGGCAACGCGGGCAGCATGGTCGCCGTCCAGGCACAAGGGTGCTGCTCCCAGAGCTCGCCCGACTCGATCGAGGGTTTCGGTAGCTGCCCGTTCCACGATCGAACGGGCTGCCAGTGCTCGCTGTTGTGCCTTTCCGTTCTTGTCGAGAGGATCGTCGTCGATTTCGGCTGCGGCGGCGTCGAGGGTGTAGCGAGCGGCGGTCAACGCGGCATCAACAGCCCCGAAATGGGCCAGGATGTAAGGGTCTTCGGAATGCGCTGCCTTGTTCCTCAACGCGTCGGCGACACCGCAGGCGGCGCCGTACCAACAGGCCGCCACACCGATAGCCCCGTGCCAGAAACCCGGCCGGGTCAGATAATCTCCGATGTTGCCGACGGGAATTGCCGGTACGGCGTCGAAGTCAACTGCACTGGAATCACTTTCGGCCATGCCGACCGCTTTCCACGAACCGGGGACCGGATGCACGCCGGGCAACCCGAGTTCGACGGCAAACAGCGAGGGTGTGCCGTCGATCAGTGCGGTGACCAGAGCGTGCGTGCAGATATTTGCTCCCGAGCACCACAACTTACGTCCGGTGAGCGTCCAGATGCCCACGTGCTCCGAGGCATTCACCACGGGCTGCGGTGGTTCAGCTGCCCACACGCCCCACAGTTGCCCAGGTTCGGGTTCCGGCCCGTCCAGTTCCGCCAGTATCGCAACCGCGTCGGTGTGCGCCTCCGCCATTCGGCCGAGCACGACATTGTCGCGAGCGAGTTCGGCGAGGGCATTCCATCGTGCTGCCGTTGCGCCGCTGCCCGGCAGTGGCAGGTAGAGGTCGGTTTCTTTCAGAAGCGTTTGTAGTCGTGTCATCGCGCCACATCCACTGTCTCGGTGCCGAGTTCTCGTATATGCCCGGCAAAACCGCCTGGTGTCCGTCCATCCGTGCGAGCCGAGGTTGTGACTGCAATGTCCTGCGCCCACGCGATCCTGGCACCGTCCTCGCTGAGACGGCGAACCAGATCGACGTCCTCACCTTCCTCGAGATGGGAGAATCCTCCTACGCTCCAATACTTGTCGGCTCGGATGCCGAGATTTGCGCCGTGGATGTGCCCGTGGCGACCTATCGGATGCGCGTGATACCGCTGTTCGTAAAGCTGCTGGACGGACGACGGCTGATCATCCCAGTCGGCGATGCGCACTGTTCCGGCAACAACGTCCGCGCTCTGCGCGTACTCGAGTTGCCGCGCAAGCCATGTCGGGCCGACAACCGAATCCGCGTCGGTGGTGGCAAACCACGTCGACGCGGACGCAGTGCGACTGTCGGTGCCGAACGTCGAGAATCCGGTGGCACGAGATTTTCCGACATTGTGGTGCTGTGCTCGAATGACGTCGATGCCGCTCGGGATCACTTCACCCGATCGGTCGGAGCAGCTGTCCAGGACCGTGACAATCCGAACGGGAACATCGATCCGACGCGTGGCCTCGAGCAGTGCGTCGATGCAGTGCGGGAGGTCGATCGCTTCGTTGTGGGCGGGGACTACTACAAGAACCTGGTCGATGGTCATAGCGACGATCCTTTCCTCACCCATGCGTCACGCCGTGTTTCTTCCGGCGCGGACTTTCAAGGAAACCATATGGCCGCAATTATCCGCGCCCTTCCCGCGATCCGCCCGCGAGGCGAAAGATGTTTGTGTGAAACATGTCTCGATCGAGTTTGGAGCAGTGAGGAAGTGGGTAAGCCATCTCGCCTGGCGGGTCCTTCGGTGGTGTGAACATGTGCCTCGTCGGGTAGCCGACTTCAGCGACGAATTGAAGACTTCACGCTGACCATCCACTGAGGAGTCGATCATGATCGTGCGGTTACCAGGCGTGTATCCACCGCAGCACGACACATCCCTGCTGAGCGACGCGCTGCTGTTCGAGCCGTTGACGGCCGGCAGCAGGGTTCTGGATCTGTGCTGCGGAACCGGCGCTCTGTCCGTTGCCGCGAGGCGCGCCGGTGCGGGGCACGTCGTAGCGGTTGATATCTCCCGGCGCGCGCAGGTCAACACATGGCTCAATGCTGTGGTCAATCGAAAACGCGTCGACGCACGCCGCGGTGACCTGACGGATGCGGTGGGCAGCGAGTTGTTCGATCTGATTATCTCGAATCCGCCGTATGTCCCTGCACTGGACGACGCGCTGCCGACGGTGGGCATCGCGCGTGCCTGGGACGCGGGAAAAGACGGACGTAGCGTGCTGGACCGGATCGCGGCGAGTGCGCCCGATCATGTGGCTCCGGGCGGAACGCTGCTGTTGCTCCAGTCTGCGCTCTGTGGAGTCGACAAAACCGCGGCGATACTGGAGGAATTCGGGATGCTTGTCGAAGTGTCTGCGCGTGCGTCGGTTCCCTTTGGCCCGGTGATGACTGGGCGCCGGATGATGCTGGAATCGCGCGGGTTGATTACGGCCGATCAGGATACCGAGCAACTGGTGATCATTCGCGCAACAAAATGACGACCGGGATTACACATGAGAAAAGGCTGGATGCCTGCAGCTTGTGCGGGCTTCCAGCCTTTTCAGTCTGAAGTCAGACGGGGATCGAACTCAGATGGCGCGAACGTTCTGAGCCTGGGGGCCCTTCTGGCCCTGTCCGATCTCGAACTCGACCTTCTGGCCCTCGTCGAGGGACTTGTAGCCGCTGCCCTGGATCTCCGAGTAGTGAACGAACACATCCGGTCCGCCACCTTCCTGCTCGATGAATCCGAAGCCCTTTTCACCGTTGAACCACTTGACACTGCCCTGAGCCATAACCAAATTCTCCTGGATCCATCGAGCCGAGCCCTCCCATCGAGAGTTCGGTCTCACCCTTGATCCTGCCATGCTCTTCTTTTTCTGTCTTCGATAACTTCCACAAAACCTTGACGAGTATCGACAATCAGGACATCGACTCACGGGTGCGATTCACCTAATAGTGGCTCTGACCTGCTGTGGAGTTGTGTCTGAGGGGTTTGCGCGTCATAGGCGATGTTGCGGATTTTTTTACGCTCGGCGTGTTATCGAAGGCGGGATGTCGGGTGGAGAACCCATCCGATACGTGTTACTCGGGGCGCTGAAGAAGGTTCTTTTGCAGGGTTACCGTCACGGTGGCGGCGTTAGTTGCATCACGCCGGGGAGCGTCGTCGGTCCCTATGTAGGCAATTGCGCCTTGGCGCACAACGTCGAGTTCGGCGTGGTCGGTGAGCGACTCGAGTACAAACCAGCTGAACGAGCTTTTGCCGGCGGGCTGTTCTGCGGTCGAGATTGCCGACACTGCGATGCGGAGCGCGTTCTCCGGGGCTGTGAAAGTGCAGGTGATGTCGGTACCTGGTGCTGCCAGCGCGATCAGCATGCTGGCTGCTTCGTCGATGGCCAATTCGAGGTCGGCTACGCCGTCGACGTCGAAACCGTGGTTGTAGGCGATGTTGCAGGTCATTCCACGTAGGGTGCTGAGTTGGTCGGCTGCGGCGCGCACTCGAATACAGGCGAGTGTGGGGATTGTCGATCCCGCGTGCAGATCAGTCGGCAAGGTTGTCACTGGCTATGCTCCTGGGTCGTGTCGTAGGGTCTGAAATCGGGTAAGCGAGGTTATAGTTACTTCGCTCCACAGACAGAGGCATACCCAGGTGTAATTCGTTATAAACCAATGGTTCGGCAAAGTGACGCAAGTCGTACCCTTGGTTTGTTTTGTCCAAATTCACCCTGTGGCTTTGGCACGCTCGACAATCTCCTCGGCAATGACATGCAGCTTCTGCTGCTTTCGCTGCGACTCCTTGACGAGGACGTCGAACGCCCTTTCGGAACCGAACCCGTGTATTGCCATCAGGATTCCTTTGGCCTGTTCGATGGTTGCCCGGGACTTCATCGCTGTGTTGAGACCCGCGATTTCGTGTTTCGCGAACTCGATTTCCCTCGACACGCGCAGTAAACCCTCGATCGAGGTTGTGTACACACGCAGGATCAACGCGTCCACTTCGCTGAATCCGTGGGCGCCACGGCTGTAGATGTTGAGTGCTCCAGCGTGTCGGTCGTAGATCCAGATGGGTGCTGACAGGAAACTCTGTACTCCCGCTCCGCGAAGATTTGCTGTGAAGGTCGGCCAACGCAGTTCGGAATCCGCGACGGTAGCGCGCACGACCGATCGCGTCCGCGCGGCCTCGAGACACGGGCCTTCTCCGGATATGTACTGTTCGAAGTCGACATCCAGGACGGCTTTGTTGGTGCTCGCTGCGGTCCGGGGGACCCCGGATTCGGAGAGAAGAGTCACCCCGGCCATGTCGGCTCCGGAAATAGTCTCCACAGTGCGTACGCATACCTGCTGCAAGAGGGCATCGGTTGCGTTGCCTGGACCTACGCGTGCGGCGACATCGGACAATGCGGTGACGAGCGCGTCGAGTTTCTCGATGAGCTCGCCTGGATCGATGTCCTCGCCCAGTGCTCTGTCGAGGACGTTGTCTTCAGAGCGCTCCTTCATAGCTACCCCGCTCAACTGGTTACTCAGGCCGGCCCGTCATCGATGGACGCGAGTTTCTGACGGACTACATCAAGTATATTGTCCGAATTTGCGGCGGATCGGGTTTCCAATTCACGAAATGCAACCGAAGCGTCACAATCGGTTTGGTTCATAACGACGCCCACCGCACGCTCGATGTCGACGCGCACTCCGATTGCGTCGCGCAGAGCACCAGTCGCTCTGCCGCGCTTGTCATCGTGAGCCCGCAGCTTCGAGAGCACTTGAGCGAACCCACCGGTGATTGTCCGGCAAAAGTGGTACTGCAGCCGATTTGGGAGGTGGCAGGTGGCGTGGTTCATCGCCGACTCCGACTCTTGGACGGGGAGGCGAAAGCGATTGAAAAATCCGCTTGGGGGAATGCGGGCCACGGATTGAATCGGCATCGAGATCGTCTGCGAATCCGTCGAGGAGGGGTTTGAAACGCACCACAATCTGGTGCACCGCAACCCTGTGGTGCTGAGTGCATTGACGGGGGCGGTGGTCATGATCGACGACTTCGAGATTGCCGGCCCCAGATGGCATGCGTTTGCGCAAGCCGCGGCGCGCTCCGGACTCGGCGCCTGCCGCGTGTTTCCGCTGAGGCTTACCGAGCGGCCTCTCGGTGCACTTTGCTGTGTTCACGACCGATCCGTGGAACTCCCGGCCCCGGGATAACGCGTTTGGCCAGTCGCTGGCTGATCTGGCTGCAATTGCACTGTGGATGTCCGACGTCAACGAACGGTCTGGAGCGGCAACCATTGCGGCACAACATATTCTCGCCTCCCGCACCACAATCGAACAGGCCGGTGGAGTGATTGCCGAACTCAATCAGGTCGACATCGACTCTGCCATGAAGACTTTGGCTGCCCGGGCAGCAGACCAGGGTATGACTGTTGCGCGGTATGCCGCGTATGTGGTCGAGGATCCTGAACTTTGTTGATCGCAGGATTGTGTTGATCGATATCCTTGCGGCGTAGGAATTTTCAGCGTGGTGGGTAGGACTTTGGTCCGTGTGTCTGGTGGACGTAGTGCGTGAGTTTGGAGAAGGGTGGAGGTCCAGGCGGGCGATCACCAAATGGAATCTCAGTTGGTAAGGCCGTGTGGTTGCGGGCGGGTGATTCGGTCACGATGACGGCGGTAGATGGTGGACCGGCGCAAGTGATCGCAGGATCGACGCCCGGTTCGAGGTATCTCACCAGCCATTACTTGCAGTGTCGGCCGTTCGGCTCAGTATCTTTATTGTGGAGTCTTCGCGTCGGGAGAGCTCTGCCAACAGTTCCTGTGTGCTGAGCTCCGATGTCGGAAGTCCGTCAGGTGAGGCCTCCTCGACTGTCAAGTACTCCGCAGCGATCAGGATCTCCCGGATGGGGGCATCGAAGACACGACTAGCCAAGCGCATCGTCTCCTGAGTGGGCGGGCGCTTCGACCCGAGCCACCGTTTCAACTCGGACGGTCGGATCTGTAGCGCACGCGCAGCATCGGAGATGTCTTGGTCAGGGCGAAGTTCTAGTTGACGCTCGACCCATCGAGAGAAACCGCTCATATCGGACATATTGCCTGAGTATGGGTCCGTGCACCAGTGGGTGTTGCGATTGTTTGTGTGACATTGTCGGTTGCGCGACAGTTCGGCAACATTCTCGTGCCAACTGTGCATTCGGCTAGTTACAAAAACGTAAGTCCGGAGACCTTTTGCTCGGGCTCCAATGCGGGGTACATAGTGAGTCTTTCTGGGGCGGTTGGTCGTGCGGGTTTCGAGCCTTGTGGACCACCCGACGAGATAGTCGGAGTGAGACGATTCCTGGGTGACGAAAAGCTCTCGATCTGGACGAAAATTCTTGCGCATTGATCCCCGCATTGATCCCACTGGCCAGTTGGAAACTCTGCTTGTGGGCGGACTGTGCATCCTTGCCGTAGCGGCAGTCGCTTGCGGTCTTCTCTACGACCAAAGTCGTTGGGCTGAGCTCGTACTGGCGGACTGACCGTCTCCGGGACGAAAGGCCTACGCTTCGCGGACCAAAGAAATGGCATATGAAACTATTCTTCAATGTCGAAACACCAGAACAGAAGGTTAAGCGCCGGGTTAGACGTGTAGATCCTGTAGATCAACTGACGACTCGACTGGTCATTGCTCTGTGTATCTTCACCGTGTTTGCAGTTATCTGGGGAATTCTCTTCGACACAGGTCGCATGGCCGGGCCTGTAAGTTTGGGCACCATTTCGCTGCCGCTTGCCATCGCGTGACTTACGTTCCGCCATTCCGCCTGAAAGCAGATGTTCTTTGTGTGAACGGCTGACGCCGAATCACAGCTGACCAGTGGCTGGAATGGAACTGGCACCGTGCTGAACAAGCGTATCGCTGGCCTCGTGTTCGAGGTCGTAGTGGTGCAATGAGCGCACATTGTGGGCCTGCGCCACAATGTGCGGGGCATTCTGAGCAATTCTGGGCGGTAGCTTTCTGTCCCGCATTTGACGGGACTAAAGTCCATTGTGCATTTCACGATCGGGCAAATACCCCACTTGACGGCTATATTCCGTTAGTCCCTCAAACATTTTCGAGGGTTCATATTTATTGAGGGGTCGATTCGTGGTTACTGCACTACTGGCGGGGTCCGATCGCGGGCGGCGGCGTAAGAGTAAGCAGGAGGTGAAGCCGAATCAGCGCCTCGACATTCAGGGCCTGCGCATGGTCGCGGTCATGCTGGTCGTGCTGTCGCATCTTTTCGACTGGCCTCGTGGTGGCTTCATCGGTGTCGACGTCTTCTTTGTGATCTCAGGATTCTTAATCACCGGATCGCTGATGCACACCGTGGCGAAGACGGGCAGCATCTCGTTCTCAAGCTTCTATCGTCGCAGGGTCCGGCGCATTCTGCCCGCAGCCACACTCGTCTTGGTCGCGACTGTCGCGGCCTCGTATTTCATCTACGGCGCGGCGCGCTTCAAGTCGACGGTATGGGACAGTGTCGCGGCATTCTTCTTCGTGTCGAACTGGCGCTACGGAATCGAGGGCACCGACTACTTCACCGCGTCGGGCCCGGTCTCTCCGCTACAGCACTACTGGTCACTGAGCGTGGAGGAGCAGTTCTACTTCGTGTGGCCGGCAGTCATCTTCGTGATCGCGGCCATGGCAGCACGTATGGCGTGGACAGGTCGGGCCCGGATTGCGCTCGCGGGCGGCGTCATGGGCGTAGTGGTTATGGCCTCGTTCATCTATTCGCTTCTCGACACCGCGAGCAATCCGACGTGGGCTTACTTCTCGACTCTCACTCGCGTATGGGAGCTGGGCGTCGGCGCACTACTGGCGATCACCATTACCTACTTCGATCACATCCCCGATCGGTTCCGGCCATTCATTGCATGGACTGGACTGATCATGATCACCGTGGGCGCCTTCGCAATCACTGAGGGTGGGGGCGGATTCCCGGCACCGTGGGCCGCGGTACCAGTACTGGGCGCGGCGCTGATAATTTGCGCCGGAGTCGGTGGCGAGCAGAAGTATTTGCAGGTGCTGACGAATCGGGTAAGTACTTACATCGGAGATATTTCGTATTCGCTGTACCTCTGGCATTGGCCCATCATCATCTTGCTCGCCGCCGTGATGGACAGTGGCATCTATTACTACATTGCGGCTCTTTTTCTCATGTTCGGATTCTCAATTGCCGCTTACCATTTCTTCGAGAACCCGATCCGCGCATCGAAGTGGCTTGAGACTGGGGCAGAACGTAAGGAACGCAGCTTCCTGGACGTATCTCGTTGGCGTTTGCCGGCATTGAAGATGAGCGAACTCAACCAAACCATTGGCATCGGCGCGGTGGCACTCATTACCGCAGGGTTCGCCGCGTACGCGCTTCAGCCCGCGACGCCGCCGACGGCTCCGCCCACCCGTACTGTCGCGCAAGCGGAGACGGTCTCGGGCACCCCCGAAGCTGACCTCGCTGCCCAGATCAGCGCGGCTGTCGACGCGACGGAATGGCCCGAACTCGTCCCGTCTATGGACGATGCGATCCAAGGCAAGCAGGCGCCGGCAGACGTGCTCCCCTGCGGCGCGGTCAAGCGCCTGCCCGCATCCTCATGCACCTGGGGCAACCCAAATGCCGAGAAGAACATCATTCTTATCGGCGACTCGGTTGCTATGACCTATGTCGAGCCGCTGCGGAAATTCGCGGTCAACAGCAACGGAGAATGGAACATCCGCGCCGAAGCGATGTTCGGATGCCGGTTCGTCGACATCACGTTCCGTGACGACAACGCGTTCAACGAGTCATGCCCTGGTCGCAAAGCGGACGCGATAGCCGCCGTCAACGAAGTCCGGCCGGAGGTTGTCATCATCGCGAATGGATACGGCAACACAGATTCCGCCGAGTGGGAGGCCGGGATCACCCGGCTCACCTCCCAGTTCGCGGCGAACGCCGGGAAGATTGTGTTCCTCTCTGCGCCGCCGAACGGAAAGAAGCCAGCGGACTGCTACAACCGATCGAGCACACCCGCCGACTGCCTCAATCAGGTATCCGAGATGTGGACCGAGCGAGCCGCAGTCGAGCAGCGGATCGCCCAGTCCATCGGCGCAACGTTCATTGATTCACGCGGCTGGTTTTGCACTGCGGACAACTTCTGCCCGAGCTTCGTTGGCGTCACCCCGGTGAGGCTGGATGCCACGCACATGACACCGGAGTACGCGACTCTCATGTCTCCAGCGTTCGCCGCGACACTCAAGTCCGCCGGTATTGCCTAGCCGCAAACCCGCTACTGGGATCCAGCCGGTGTTGCCGGTGCTGCAGGTTCTAACCGCCGGCGAACTCCACCAAAGCCCCCCGTATCGCCGAGATGTACCGATACCGCATGCGCAATGCGCCGATCGACGAGGGATGCTGGCTATCATCCGACACCAGGAGATCCCGGTTCCGTCTCCTCTCAGATTGCTCTCAGTAAGCGAGACTGTGCCGGATGCAGTTGCGTTCGCAGAGAGGGTCGCGGCGCCAGCGCTGGTAAACCCTGTGATCGGTGCGCCTGCGGGGATGCCTGTGCCGACTACCGGTGAGGCGACATCTTTCGCCAGGAAACTGTTCGCTCCAGCGCTTCCCGGCGCTGTGATGTTCGGCGATCCGCTAGTGGTGGTCACCGTGGTCACCGTGGTCACCGTGCGTGAACGTTCGTAACCGGTTCCGGTCAGCCACGACACCGGAATCCAGTTGGGTGGGTCGAACGCAGCTGGAGCCGACGCGATCGCGACTCGCGCAATCTGTACCGATCCGCGTGCGAGCGCCCGATCCCCTGCCGCGTTCGTGTCTCCGGTCGTGTACGTAGGCAATGGATCAACCGTTCCGGTCGGGTCGATCAATGCGATGACGTTCTTCGCGGAGGCCGTCGCGGTCCTGAGCGCGCGCAACACTTTCGCGATCGGCGCGCCGGTCTCACCATTGGACCCGCGAGGTCCGGGGCCGATGGCGATCGCCGGGTTTGAGGGAAAGCTGCGGCGTGGGCGGCGTACAACTCCACGGCTGCCGCAGCAATGGCCACCTCCGCCTCAGTCGAGTCATTGCCGGAGCCTTCAAAGATCGACAGGTCGAACTTGATACCCGACGCGATCGCCGCATTGAGCTGCGTGGTGAAGTTGCCGTTTCCGGCGTCAGTGATGTACCCGGCACCGGACCGGGCAAAGTTGTAGAACTCGATGTCGAGATCGTGCGCGAGCCCCCAAACCCACGAGTCGAGAAGTCGCGCCACCGAACCGGAGTTGTCCGAGAACGAGGTCCCGATCACCAGAGCTTTGAGGCGCTTGCGCATCGGTGCGGTGATGGTCGCAGTCTTCGTGATGTCGAGCCACCGGAAACCGCACCGGGCGAACTCCACTCGCCACACGTGCGGCCTTTCCAGCATCCGTGGGAGTGACGTGCGTCCAGAAGACCTGTTCATTACCCAGTGCTCCGTCGGATGTGACCACCGTGGGAGCCTGACCATTCATCACGCCACCCACATACTGATCATCACAGATAATCCGCATCATCGGCGCTGCCGCAAGGGCTCGTGCTGCGATCTGAAACGGCTGGTGGTGACAAACTCGATGGCGTACCCGGCGCGCACATCGTCCGCGGTGGACGCTCCGATCGAGTTGCGTACATAGGCGCTGTCGAGGTTTCCGGAGGTCAGTAGCGGGACGCAATGCAGCAAATCCATGGGGCCACGGAGGACGCCGTAACGCAATCCGTCCTGGATCGGCCACGTCGAGACGGTGCCCGAGTAGTTCTTCCACGTGATCGCCGGCGGTGTCGGGTAGAGATCGCTCACGGTCTTCGGTCGGCGATTGGTGAGCGCCCGGAACATCTCGCGCTGCGTGGCATTAGTGCTTGCCGCTTCAGTCTTGTCGAGCTTCGACGTGGCCACCGAACCCGGGGCATAACTGCCATACAGAACAGCTTTCGCGGCGGTACTGAGGATGACCAGCATGGCCCAACGTCGTCCTTGGACGACAACCCAACCGCCGAAGCGACTGCGCCTTTGGCCTCATCACGCGAGGCTGCGAGCGTTCAGACAACAGGCTATCCATGCCCACTTCTCAAGAGTGCTCGGGCCCGAAATCGCAGCGATCTGGTGCAGCATTGTGACCACTGGCCCGCGCAGACTTGTGGAAGTTTCGGCCTGCCCTATCTCGGGTGCTGTCCGCGCTTTTCGCTCAAAGAGCGCCTGAGCCGCATCTCTACTTCAGCAAGTGTGAAGCTGAATCGAAAATGTGGGTGCCTCGTAGACATTGCGTGCATCGAAACTTTCCTCCCTGATATCACGGGACCAAATACCGTTGCTTCTGCCCAACGCATGTCACACTTGCGGGTATGTGGTGGATTACCGAAATTGTCGCCGGATGGATCACAACAGGCGCGTTACTAGCGGTATGGCTAGGCCGTGCCATCAATCACGCCGAGTTCGCAGACCACAACGGCCTCGCGGTGAGTGACTCTGATCAGCGCAGTTAGGCGCAATAGCTGCACCGGCGATGTGCCGCGCAACCTGGCCTAGCATATTAAACAGTGAGTTCGTCCTTGCTAGGCACTGCGTGGTTGGGCGGGCGGGCGAAGGTGGATTGCGTCACTTCAATCGGGATCATGATGCATGTTGTCGCGGGCGGTACGCCATGCAGTGTAATGAGTCCGCTATGGCTGCAAGGTAACTGAGGATGGTACTGAACGCGAGGCGGCGGATCCGGGCGCCGCAAGGCAATGCAACGGTTATCGGCTATCTGGAAACTGATTGAGCCACAGGCCTTTCGCGCGTGCATCGTAAGTCACTACTTGGACACTTGTACGAGTGTTCGCGTCCGAGACTATCGAATTCGTTAACTCGGACAAGGTGTAGGGGTGGAATTGTCACTGACTTCGCGGCGGTTGAAGTCTCGAAGGTGAAGAGTGCCTTGCCTCTGCGAAGTGTGGCCACTTCGCTTGCCCTTGGACCGCGAGTTAGTCGAATAGTGCGGTGCCCGAACATTTTTAGTGAATTCTGACATCTGGGCGGTCGTGTAACGCGAAGAAGGCGCGCGATTGCGAGACTGGTGCGTTGTGCCGTGCGCTCGAATCGGAACTGACGCATATACGAGGTGTAGGCAAGCACTTGATAGTTATCTTGGACTGCAAGTCGCGGTCATGAATTCGGGGCGGAGGTGTGCTCGGGCCAAGGTAGCGATTGTAGGGTCTGGTGCCAGTCGGGATTGGCGTCGCGGGATTGCGAAAAGATAGCAAGAACGCAATTCCTGTGCAGCGTCAGTGAACTCGCTGTAAATCTACGTGCCGTACAGGTTGCTGAGACGTTTGGCATATCCCTTCGTGACCTAGCGCCTAGTCGGCGCAGTTAGGTAAATCTCATTGTCCGGGATAATTAGCCACCGTACTAATCGGCGGTTATGGTCTGTTTGTTGAAATTAATCCGATCACGTGATCGTTGGGTGGGACGGTCGTAACTCTTCTGCCTTGAAGCATCGTTCATGTTTCGTGAGATCGATCCCGAGGAGAGTTGTAGATGGTCCCCAGTTTCACCGGGCTGCGTCGCAATCTGATGATGACGACGGCGGTTGCTATCTGCATGGTCTTTGCGTCCAACACAATTGCGGTGGCGCAGGTGGTCGACAAGGCTACTGAAACCAATGTCGCCGCTGATGCCAACGTCGGCGCGATCTCTCTCAAGGAACTCGGCCGGGGAACTGATGTGGTGTTCTCAGCAAATGATGAGCCGCTGACTGTTTCACTACCGGTACCTGACGGACTCACTGCAACTGCTCTGATCGGGACAGTCACGGCACCTATCGATTTCAGCCGAGGGTGGATCGAAGTGAGTGCTGATGGCCGCCCAGTCTCGCGGGTGGAATTTGATGCTGCTCAAGTTGGCCAAGGACTGCCGATTTCGATACCGCTTGCCGGTCTGACGGTTATCGATCGGAGCATCGCCGTTTCGATGATCGGGCACCTCGTTCCCGTTGATGATCGTTGCTACGACAGAAGCAACTACCAACCACTCGCGTTGCGAAACACTTCGATCGTGTACGACGGCACCGAAGCGCAGCCGTCGACTGTCTCGAACTACTTTCCGCCGATTCTGCGTAAAGCCACGATCTATCTCGCGAACAGTACGTCACAGGCACAACAGACCGCCGCACTGCTTCTCAGCACATCGATAGTGAATCGCTATGGCAGTCAACCAGACGCAGTGGTTCTCGCCGAGCTACCGGCCGGGCAGTCGCTCCCAGACAGCGTTCCCGGTCTGTTCGAGCGGAACATTCTGGTTGGTGCCGAGGGTGAGGGCGGAATCGACCTCGTCGCCGGACCCAGTGGATATCCTGTCCTGCGTTTGGCCGGTGACGACAGATCTCTTGTCCCACAGGTTAATCTGCTCGCGGCAAACTTCAATGGTTTCTGGGCCGCAAGCCAGGCACTGACGGCATCGGCGAAGGCTGTCGCGGAAATCTCTCGCGACGTTGTTCCTGTCGGCGACTTACGACTCGGTTCTTTGACGTCGTCAGGGCTCGAGCACGTCCAGGTTGAGGTGCCGTTCACCCAGTCCCAATTGGGCCGAGCAATGAAAAACGTAACCGTGCGCATGATCGGTACCTATGTTCCGATGCCGAGTACACGAAGCGCTCAGTTGTCGTTCAGCGTGGGGGATCAGCGTCTCGACAGTCGGGCAGTGGATAACAGTGGTCGCTTCGACATCGAATTCACGATCCCTGACGAGTTGGTGACGCGGGAGATGAACGTGACGGCAGCGCTGGATGTTTCTGGGGATTTTCAATGTGGGAGCAGCAACGGATCGACGCTGACGATTGATCCGGAAAGCACGATCAGCTCAAACGTCGCTGAACCGGCAAATCCCGGGGGCTTCCAGTCATTGCCACAGTCGATGCTGCCGATTGTAGAAGTGGGGACCACGCGCGGAGATTTTGCCGATACTGTTCGGGCGCAGCGTGTTCTGGTTCAGATGCAGCGGCTGAGCTACTTGCCGTTGCAGCCGCGAGTTCAGTCGTTTGTCGATGCGGCTTCCAGTCCGTTGCCGGCGGTGCTGGTCGCTGCAGACGGAAAGCTTCCGGATGGCGTGGATCTCGACCTGCCGATGGAAACCGCCGATCAAGGCTTGCTGCGGTTGCGCGGTCTTCAGTTCAACGCGCCATACGGCAGCATGCAGGTTGCTGTGGTTCCCAACCACGAAATCGTTGTTGTTACCTCTAACGGTGACGCAGCCGATGTCGACAACATGCTGAACTGGCTGGAAGGTGATCCGGCACGGTTCGGAAGGCTGGCTGGTGATGTCCTTGTTGCTCCTCGCGATGTCGATCCTTTCGACATCAGCGTCAATCTTGCACCGGTAAGTGGGGCGAAAACCAGCGACGACGATAGCGGCATCAGCTCCACCACAATCGGTTTGATCGCAGCAGGCACCGCAGCACTGGTAGTTATTTCTGTGGGTGGCGTGCTGTTCTTCAGGCGCCGTTCACAATGATTGTCGCCGCACCGGCAGAGTCACGAACGTTGGACTCTGCCGGTCCCATTGAGGAAGAACGTCAACGACTGCCCTGGGGGGTCTACACCGCGGTGGCCGTGGTGTACATCGTCCTTGGCGTGTGGCTGAACGCGGAGATCAAATTCATCTTCACCGATGCAATGAGTCGGGTTGCTGCAGTATCTGCAATGTTGTGGAGTCGCGATCCGCACTTTGCAGCAATCGGATTCGTCTTCACTCCATTAACCGCAGTTGCACAGATTCCGCTGGGTCTGTTGGGGAACTGGTTTCCGGAGTTGTTGCGCTGGAACATCACTGCATCTGTGACGTCGGCGCTTTTCATGGCCGGAGCGGTCATGCAGATTCGAGGTATTGCACGTGATCGTGGGTGCGCTCGATGGGTGACGATCGTGGTCACTGTGTTGTTTGCTCTCAATCCCATGATTCTCATGTACGCGGCCAACGGCATGAGTGAGGCGCTGTATCTCTTCTTCGTCATCTGGGCTGTTCGCCGCCTCATCAGATGGATGCGCAACGACGACGCGCATGAGCTGATCGCCGCCGGTTTGGCGCTCGCACTGGCCTATCTGACCCGGTACGACGCCCTTGCACCTATGTTCGTTGCGGTGGTGCTCGTGTTCGTGGTCAGTTGGTTGAGATTTCCGAAGACTGACACCGACGACAAGTTTCATCGGTCGTGGGCAGCTGCGATTGACGCGACCGTTGTGTTGCTTCCGGGGCTCATCGCATTTCTTGCCTGGTCTGCCTCTAGCTGGTTGATCACAGGGCAAGCGTTTCAACAGTTTTCGTCGGTGTACGGCAACAGTGCGATTATCGAGCAGGCCGGTGGTGCTGCCGATGCACCGCTAAGTCGGCTGGCTTTCTCGCTCACGGAGATAGCGGTACTCGGTCCGGCGTTCCCGGTGTTAGCCGCCGCGGCAATTGTCTTGGCGTGGCGGCGGCGCGATCCCGAAGTAATCGTTCCGATTGTGCTGTTCGGCTCAGTGCTCGGCGCCCAAACCCTGCTCTACATGATGGGCTCGACGTTTCCGTTTCTGCGTTTCTATCTTGCTGTCGTCCCGCTGTGTTTTGTGTTGGCAGTATTGATCTCACCGCGCGAGCGGCCCGTTGTGTCGCGTAGGCCTGGGCGCGCGGCCAGTGCCGAGTTGGTCCGGGATCAGCCGAAGTACTCCGGTCCGTCGATCATGCTCGTTGTTGCGCTGGTACTACTGCTCGGGTCAACTGCGGTCACCTTTGTCGCAATGGGAAGTCCGCGACTGGCGTCCTTGGAACACTCGCTTGCGAGTGTGGTCATTCCAGGGCGCCAGGATGCCGCCGAACAGGCGATTCTGCGGACCTTCGGAGCAGAACGCAGGATAGCCGACTATCTCGACGACCTCGATCTGCCTGATGGATCGGTGCTGACCGATACGGTCTTGGCCTTCGGTGTCATCACTGCGTCTGATAATCCGAAACAGTTTGTGATTACCTCCGACACCGATTTTGTGAAGATATTGAACAACCCGTCGGAGTCCGGAGTTGAGTACATATTGACCGTTCCCAACGAGGAGCGCGGAGTGGCTGACGCCATTAATCGACGGTATCCGACCATGTACGAAACAGGCTCCGGTGGAATTGGTGCGTTGGTCATCGAAGTGGAGAACGACGGGGGAACGGTACCGCCAAACTGGCGGCTGTATCGGCTGACGGGCAATAAGCAAGAGGGAGGCTAAAACTCCGGATTTATGGGACACTTTGGACGCGGGGGGATGCTGCGTTCGAGCGATGGGTAAACATGTCTCCGAGAGTGAAAAAAATGAAACCTCCAACGTCTGTCTGGCGTCGAGTGGCCGCAGTTCTTGTCAGTGCCGCTACTGTTCTCACCGTGAGTGGCGTGGCCGCACGCACGGTGGATGCGGCCCCGCAACCGGGAGCCCGCGTCACCGCCACCGTCGATGGATTGAAACTCGACGGACAAGATTGGTTTCCAACAGGTTTCAATGCCTATCAGCTCGCCACCGATTGGGGGGTGAACTGGGGTTGCGGTGCGATGGTCGATCTCGACGACTATTTTGGATCGTTGCCGGCAAAGTCTCTGACGCGTTTCAATCTGTTTCAGGCCTTGGCGATCAACAAATTCACGGGTGAGCTGGATTTTGGACCTATGGACGCGGTATTCGCTGCAGCCGAGGACCACAACCAGATGATTCTGCCCGTCCTCTCGCCGCAGGACGGAGCCTGCGAGAACGAAACTTTCAAGGAACGTAGCTGGTACGTCGATGGTTGGAAAGACTTCGACGCCAATGCTGCGAAGTCGCTGATCAGCTTTCAAGACTGGATGCATATAGCAGTCGCGAGGTGGAAAGACTCTCCGTCGCTGGCGGCTTGGGAATTGGTGGGAGAACCTGAACCGAGCCTATGCACCGACACGGCGTGCAATTGGTGGACCAGGACGTGCCCGTCCGACACAGCGCAGATTCTGCGCTCGTTCTACGACGCGGCTGGTGCAGAAGTGCGGGCGCTCGATCCCAAGACCTTGATTACGGCTGGTCTTCTCGGCGGCGGCCAATGTGGCACCGGCGGTGACGATTACCAGTACGTCAGCGAGTCGCCCTACGTCGACGTTGTTCAGTACCACGATTACGGCGCTGATGGTGTTGCTCTTCCCGGTGACCAGTGGAATGGACTGGCGCGTCGCATTACCCAGGCCACTGCGGCCGGAAAGCCGCTGTTGGTGGCCGAAATCGGTGAATTGGCCGGTAGCTGTGAGCCTCTCGCAACTCGGGCGACACACATCGGCGACAAGATTGCGGGTCAGAAGACAGCCGGCACCGCCGGGGCGTTGCTGTGGGCCTTTGTGCCTGATCCTCGTCCGACGGAATGCACCATGGATATCGGTTACGACGACCCGCTATATGGAGTTGTCGCGGCTGAAGCCGAATGGGGCTGAGAAGCTCCGAATTCTAATAGTGCCCCTGGGACTAAGGTCCCAGGGGCACTAGTTCTTTCGGCGGCTTTTTGGGGAATTGTGTAGCTTCCTTCATGAAGCGGAGCCGGTGTAATGTATTGCAAAACTGACGTATGTTTCGCAGTAGTTGCAACGTGCAGCTCAGAATCCGATAGGCACTCATCGAAGAGATCCGCGCGGCATCAGTGGCGTGTAGATGAAACATCAGCGGCGTGTAGATGAATGAGTCTGCATCAGGAAAGGTAAATGATGACTACAGTGCGATCATCCTCGATCAAGACTGCGGTGGTGCCGGCAGCTGGGCTTGGCACTCGTTTCTTGCCGGCAACCAAAACGGTTCCCAAAGAGCTTCTGCCGGTGGTAGATACACCGGGGATTGAATTGGTCGCCAGTGAGGCTGCTGCTGCGGGAGTGGAACGTTTGGTTATCGTCACGGCGCCCGGAAAAGCGGGTGTCATGGCGCATTTCCTGGAAGATGTTGTGCTCGAAAACAGATTGCAGGATGCGGGAAAACATCATCTCCTGGAGCGGGTCCGAAAGGCGCCGGGGTTGATCTCGGTGGAACCTGTTGTTCAGGAGTCTCCTCTCGGTTTGGGGCACGCCGTCGGCCTGGCGGAATCGGTTCTCGGCCCCGACGAGGACGCCATCGCGGTTCTGCTTCCGGACGATCTAGTGCATCCCGGTGGGGTGCTCGAGGCCATGTCGAGGGTCAGGGAGGAGCGCGGAGGATCTGTTCTCTGCGCATTTGACGTGCCGCGACATGAAGTCAGTGCATACGGAATTTTTGACGTGGAGCCAGACTCCGACAACCCTGACGTTCTCAAGGTCGTTGGCATGGTGGAGAAGCCGGATACGCACAGTGCGCCCTCAACTTTAGCTGCTGTTGGCCGGTATCTATTGGATCGCAAGATCTTTGACGCCCTGCGCTCCATCAAACCGGGTAAGGGCGGTGAGTTGCAGTTGACCGACGCGATTGCCTTGATGATCAGTGAGGGGCATCCCGTCCACGTTGTGGTGCACCGGGGATCGCGTCATGATCTCGGAAACCCGGGTGGATTCCTACGAGCCTCACTTGACCATGCACTGGGACGTAAAGAGTACGGACCGGAATTGCGAATCTGGCTGGAGGAGCGTCTTCGCCAACCGGACCCGCAACTTACCTACTGAGATAAACAACTCCGCCCGGGACATCGTCCCGGGCGGAGTTGTCTGTGTGTGTGGTCGGAAGAATCAGTTGCTCAGACCATGAAACGTTTTCTCCCAGTAGGACGGGTTCATAATCAATTGGTAGGTGCCCTTGATCGCTGCGATGCTCATCAGCACCCAATACAGTGGCGCGGTCAGGCACGCAATCAACAGGGCGGCATTCCGCGTCTCGCGGCACGCAACAAGATTCATGTACATCACGGCGGCGTTTCCAAAGACGAGCGACGCGAGGGCCGGGAAGTACACGTAGCTGGGGAAAATCTGTTGGATTATCGCGGGTTGGCCGAGTATCCAGCCCAGGCTCAGAAGCCAGAAGATCGTGTTCAGTGCGGCAACCACCGGCGTTCCCGCCATCAGGATGGTAAATCGCAAGAACCCGACGGTCCCAATCCCGCGCCACAGCTTCACCGGCTGGCGCATGTGAACCAGCCAAGTCTGCAAGTAACCCTTGTACCAACGGGATCGCTGACGGATCCAGTTGATGGTGTCGCTGTTCGCCTCTTCAAGCGTTGTCGAGTTGAGGACGGCGGTGCGGTAGCCGCTTTCAGCGATCCGCACACCGAGATCGGCGTCCTCTGTGACGTTGAATGGATCCCAGGCGCCAATGTCGTCAAGCACGCTGCGTCGCAAATGATTTGATGTCCCACCCAGGGGAATGGGGGAGTTGCTTCGCATGAGGCCGGGCAAGATGAAGTTGAACCACAGGGCGTAGTCAGCGGTGAACCATGCCGTCAGCAGATTTTGTGTGCCGTTGTGAAAGGCAAGTTTCGCCTGGACACATGCGGTATTTGCCGGCAACTGAGCGAAAGTTGCTACTACTCGGCGCAATTGAAGTGGATCGGGCGAGTCCTCGGCGTCGTAGATCGTGATGATCTCACCCGTAGAAAAGTGAAGTCCGTAGTTGCAGGCCTTCGGCTTGGTGCGTGGATCTGCCGCCGGGACTTTCAAGATGCTGACAACCTTGTCGACGCCGGCCAATTCGGCGGCTTCGATGGTGATGATGTCGTCTTCCTCGAGAAGGAGGAGAACTTGGAGTTTTTCCTTCGGGTAGTCGATTGCCCGCATTGCTGCGATCAGATCGCCCACAACCTCTGGCTCGTTGTAAGCGGGCACCAGGATCGTATACAGCGGCAGTTCGTCATCGGTAAGGGCAAGTGCCACCTCATCACTGATGGTCATGATGGCCGACGCATCCAGGCCTCGCATGAAGAGAATGAGCCGATCAACCATCGTCCAGACATATCCGAGCGTGCACAGCAGAGTGAGTGTGATCAGAGTGGGAGTGAGGAAAAAGACCAGGCACAAGATTGCGACCGCGAGAAGCGCGAACAGGACATTGCGCTGCCAGGGGTAGAACGCCACCGAGGCGGAGGAAATCGGCTTGCGCTCACGCAGACCATTCACTGCGTCATGGAGGGCAGCAGCTTTGAATGCATCGGAGGCTTTGTCGCCGTGCACCAGCAGATCGGTGTTCACCATTTTTGAGCCTCCACGATGAGTCGTCCCAATGCCTTGAGCATCCCGAGGTCTTTGTACTGTGATTCGTTGTCCTCGGTTGAGCTCTTCCCTCGCAAGAGCAGAGCGAGACTATTTCCGCCATTCGAGGCCATCGACGGACTGGGCTCCGGGAAATAGGCGTCCGGTTCGTGGTTGTCGACGGTGATGAGACTGACGCGTTGTGCGGCACCGTCGCCACGGGTCCAGATGAAGTTGAGATTGCTCCAGGTGAGAAGGAGAGCATCGTCGACGATGGTGTACATCTCGGCCACGACACCGCGCGTGAGTTCGACCTGCACAGTGGGGCTGACACGCGCGTTCTGCAACTCGTACGTTGCACTGCTCGGGTAAACAGAGAGAGTCGCTGCACGACGGACCTGCAGAACATCCATTTGTACAGTGCGCTGGCGCATGAGAGCGTCCCACGCGGGATTTGGCGTATCGGCGCGAATTGTCTGTCGCGTCAGCGTGGATGTAGACCCGAAGTACCGCTGCGGCCAATCGAACTCTTCGGTGGAGATTTGACTCCACCCCGCCGGTACCACCAATCGAGGATCCGCAGTGGCCGGTGGGCCTTGGGAAATCGGAATATCGTCGGCATTGGGGAGCGGTGTGAGGGCGATCAGTATTGCAACGCCGAACACGAAGAGGATGGTCCAGTCGCTGGTTTTGGTTGACGGCTTGCGGAGCGGACGATCGAAAGGTTTAAGCGCCGTGCCGCGGCGTTGATACAGATAGAAGATAGCGCCGACCAGCAGCGCAGTTCCGACTGCGGGAAATAGTTGAACCAGAAATAGCGGAACCGTCGGAAACTGGTTCGACAGGTAGTACACCAAGGCAGTGCCGAGGGCGATGGAGATCAAGAAGGCAACCAAACCTCGTCGCCAGTTTCGACTGACGGCAATGGTGGTGGCCGTGGAGGCGACAACAACCATGATGACGCTGTAGTCGAACCGAGTACCGCCCAATTCGATTGCCAACGTTCGGTAGAAAAGCGGGCTCAAAACCATGGGCGTCAGCCAGATCAACCAGTACCGATTGACGGGGCGAAGTCCGAACATGAGAACTGCTGCGCCCCAGACAAAGACCCAAGCCGCCAACGCATCGATGTGCATCAGCTCGTAGTTGTCCCCGAATCGCGGCATCAGCAGCGCCTGCATACCCAGCGCGACGAGTAAGCCGATGCCGCCAACGATCTTGTCCGTTTCCCGATCATGGATCGGGAGTTCGGGACCCCGCCTGAGGTCTGTGCCGACAGCTGCAACAACACACAGCAGTGGCAGTACAAATACGAACCCAATCGCGGTGCCATCGACTGTGCTGCGCCACAGGTTGTTCCACGTTGGCCAGAACGCAAATATTGTGGCTGCTGCGATCATCAACCAACGGACCGTGAGCCGCGGAACAATTCCCGACTCAGCGCGGATAGTGCTGATCTTCAAGGTGTGAGTCCCATTCGAGCGTGACTGGTCAACGAACCGGATTGCGGACCTCGTTGGGGAGTCTTCGGGTGTATGTCCGAATTTTGACCTTACGCGATTTTGTGGGACGCACGAATTGGACGACATGCGTTTCACTGGTCGATTGCTATCCCATCAAGTTTGTACGCGTTGTAGTTCGCGCCTCCAAGATCGAGCGCGGAACGCCTATCTCGGCCGCGTATTTCACTCTTATCAATTGCATGCACCATTAGGGACGTAAGTCCCTAATGGTGGTTACTTTCGGTCAGTATTGTAGATTCCGTGAGGTGCGGTCTCGAATGAGCAATGCTACGAGATTTACGAGCGGACGAATCTCGAAGTAACCCCTACTTTGCGTCGCAGATAGACGGCGATTTGTCCGATTTCTCGGCTTGGTGAGGCATGGGCGTGACCGACGGTAACGGGCTGCCACATCGACTTGCATTCGTTGCTGTTTCACATCCTGAGATTTAACGCTCCTGTGAGCAAAATAATATAGACGGTAAGTGGACAATCGTCCAGCAGGAATCCTCGGTGTTGCACGGTTTGGGCTTTCGCGGTACCGGTTCATTCGCTTCTGGATAGCCGTAGTTATCGCCCGCGAATGGTCAAAAACCGAAACGGGACAAAGGTCGCAAACTTCTCGGGTGATTTGGTCTGTATCCCGTTCGTAAAGTCGCAATTACAGTTGATTCGACGGAAAAGGCTTTGATCTGCACATATCTCCCCGGTTTACGTGGCTGGCAACTGATCGGCGCACTGTTGCCGAAGCGACTAAGAGGGCGAGGACCGGTATTTGCTCAAACTTTGCTGTCAGGCCTGAAATTGCCCCAACCTGGCGAGCGGATGACTTGACCACTGAAAAAAATGATCGGCGATCTGCCGTTTTGAACCAACTTGGCGATCGAGGTTCATCACCTGTGCCGACCTGCGCTGTTAGTTAAATTTGATCCATCTGCAGGGTGGTGGTGAAATAGATCCCGCATGGTACGTAACGGACAGCCGCAGAATGCGATCAATCAGTGTGAAACGGATGTGCGAGACGATTGCTCAAGTCGCGTCTGGTGGTCAGGCAATTTCGGATTGTTTCGAGCACTTTTCATAAGAGTAGTTGATTCGGAAATTTCCTGACCAGGAAGGAGAGCTGACAAAGTGACAGCGCTCAACGAAAGCGAAGGGTCTCGTACGAGCCCTCGTGCGGTGGCGCCGGCAGTTCAACCGGCGGCGCCTGACGCTCATTCGGAGGTGTCTTCGCGACATCGATGGCAAGCGGCTTACGTTCGACGGTTGGCCGTCAGTGATGCGGCAATTATTGTCGCAGCGGTTTTTCTTGCTCAGTGGTTCCGTTTCGGCGCGGACTCGGGTGGGGTGAGTACCAACGGCGTTGGGAACTACAGCTACACCGCCGTCTCGCTAGTCCTGATCGTCGCGTGGATCGCAACGCTCAGTATCTTCCGAACTAGGTCGATCCGAGTGATCGGGAGCGGGCCGGAAGAGTATCGGCGGATCTTTGTCAGCACGGTGCGACTGTTCGGCTTGATCGCGATAGGAAGCCTGCTCCTTCAGATTGACATCGCACGTCTCTATCTGGCGTTTGCCTTCCCCGTCGGAATGATCGCATTGATGGCCAACCGTTGGTTCTGGCGACGAATTATTGCCCGTCGACGTGCACGGGGTGAATTCAGAACCTCGGTGCTTGTTGTGGGAAATCGCCACGCCGTTGTGAATCTGGCGGAGAACTTCGAGCGCGGATCGGCTGACGGATTCAGGGTGGTTGGTGTTTGCACACCGGGCCATAACAGTGACATGAATGATGTGATCACGGTCGGAGGCCGACGTATCCCGGTCTTAGGCGACGAACGCGATGTCACCCGAGCCCTTGATGTGGTGGGTGCAGACACCGTCGCCGTCACCGCGACCGAGCATCTGGGCTTGGACGGAATGCGCAAACTCGCATGGGATCTCGAGGGCAAGCGAGTCGATCTTGTTGTCTCGCCAGGCATTCTGGATGTCTCAGGCCCCAGGCTCTCGATGCGGCCGGTTGCAGGCCTTCCGTTGATCCATGTGGAACGCCCGCGCTATCACAGCGCGCAGAAGTTTGCGAAGACATCGTTCGACATTGTCTTTGCCACAATGATTTTGATTCTCATTAGCCCTGTGCTGCTCGCTACAGCGGTGGCTGTGAAGATGACCAGCCCGGGCCCGGTCTTGTACAAATCGGAGCGAATGGGCTTGGACGGCAAACCCTTCCCGATGCTGAAGTTCCGTTCGATGGTCCAGAATGCTGATAAGCAAGTCGACGCTCTGATGAAAAACAACGAGGGTGCCGGCGTTCTGTTCAAGATGCGTGACGACCCTCGAGTCACGTCGGTGGGCCGCTTCATGCGCAAATTCTCGATCGACGAACTACCACAGTTCCTGAATGTTCTGCGACGCGAGATGAGTGTTGTTGGACCGCGCCCTCCACTGCGGCGAGAAGTAGAGGCCTATGACGGCACAGTGAGCCGGCGGCTTCTGGTCAAGCCCGGAATCACCGGTCTCTGGCAGGTAAGTGGACGTTCGGACCTTTCTTGGGAAGACACTGTGCGGCTTGATCTTTCATACGTCGATAACTGGTCAATGATGGGCGACGTGCTGATCGTTGCTAAAACGCTCAAGGCTGTAGTGGCTAGTGATGGGGCGTACTGATCTGACGTCCAACCTGGGTAGAACCCATAGGCCGCATCGCATCGTGCGACAGAAACCATCTTTCAGAAATCATTCGCTCACACTATGTCGGCTGAACGTAAAGGAAATGCGAGAGCATGCGAATCACAGTATTCGGTACAGGCTATCTGGGTGCCACGCACGCGGCGTGCATGGCCGAGTTGGGCCATGAAGTACTCGGAGTCGATGTCGATGAGTCGAAGTTGCAGAAGCTTGAGGCCGGTGAGGTCCCGTTTTGGGAGCCGGGGCTCGAAGAGATCCTGCAACGTAATATCGCTGCTGGCCGCCTGCGCTTCACTTCGTCCTACGAAGAGGCGGCCGAGTTTGCTGATGTTCACTTTCTTGGTGTCGGAACGCCCCAGAAGAAGGGCGAGTTTGCCGCTGACATGAAGTATGTGGACGCTGTGATCGAGACATTGGCACCACTGCTGACGAAGCCTGCAGTCATCTTTGGCAAGTCAACGGTGCCCGTAGGTACAGCCAAGCGACTTGGCGCGGTTGCTCGGAAACTGGCACCTGCAGGCGACGGAGTTGAGGTGGCGTGGAACCCCGAGTTTCTCCGCGAAGGATTTGCAGTCAAAGACACTTTGCATCCGGATCGGTTGGTCCTTGGTGTGGAGCGGGGAAACAAGGGTCGCGCTGAAGATCTGGCACGTGAGGTTTACGCGCAATTGCTAGACGAGAAGATACCGCTCATAGTCACTGATTTGGCAACCGCTGAGCTGGTCAAAGCGTCAGCCAATGCATTCCTGGCCACCAAGATCTCGTTCATCAATGCAATCGCTGAAGTCTGTGAAGCTGCAGGTGCCGATGTGACTGTCTTGGCCGACGCAATCGGCCACGACGAGCGTATCGGTCGCAAATTCCTGAATGCCGGTATCGGATTCGGTGGCGGGTGCCTCCCCAAGGACATTCGTGCATTTATGGCGCGAGCCGGTGAATTGGGCGCTGATCAGGCATTGACGTTCCTGCGCGAGGTAGACAACATCAATATGCGTCGCCGCACACGGATGGTGGAGCTTGCGAGGGAAGCATGTGGGTCTCTCTTAGGTGCGCGGGTCGCAGTGCTTGGAGCCGCTTTTAAACCTGATTCCGACGATGTACGCGATTCGCCCGCGCTAAACGTCGCCGGCCAGATTCAGCTTCAGGGCGCCGCTGTGAATGTGTACGACCCTAAAGCGATGGAAAACTCACGTGCACTCTTTCCCACGCTTGCGTATAGCACGTCGGTATCGGAAGCGTGTGATGGAGCAGATGTTGTGCTTGTTCTCACCGAGTGGAAAGAATTCAAGCAACTCAAGCCGAGCACGCTCGATTCCGTTGTACGACAGAAGAAGTTGATCGATGGTAGGAATTGCTTGAATCCTGAACAATGGCGCGCGGGCGGCTGGATATACCGCGGTTTGGGCCGACCATGACGGAGATAATGCGAAACGTTGCCGCAGGAAATGAAGTAGCAGTCCGGTTTTCGGACGGACGATCAAAATTCTGATTTTTCGGTGTCGAATGTTGAAACCCCTGCGTCGGTGGTGATTCAAGGAATGGATGGAAGCAATGGAGCGTAGTGAGATCGCTGTTGGGGGCCCTTTATATCGACCAGCAAGGTCGTTGAGTGCTGTGTCCGTGGAGGCGCTGTGAGAAATCACCGTCAGGCAGAAAATCTGGAGGTAGTGCACGTCGGCGTGGTCGGTGATTTGCCTGGAGGCATGGCACAAGTTGTGTCGGAATACCTAGCATGGGACTACGAGGTCTGTTCGGTTCGTGGACTACGATCGACAAGAGGCAGGAGAGATTTCCTCTCTCCGATTACTTGGGTTCGTAGCGCTTTTAACATTGCGATCACAAGCCGAAGTGCAGGCAAAACAGTTTTCATATTTCACCTTTCGCAAGGCGGCGCCTTTATAAGAGAGGGATCCCTGGCATTCTTAGCAAGGATGTTAAGAATTCCTGTTGGAATCCATCTGCATGGAAGCAACTTCGTTGAATTCGCGAATCGTAGACCAAAGCTCGTCCGCGGCATTTTGAATCAAGCGTCAACTGTATTTGTATTGACGGACGAAACTGGCGAGAAAGTAAAATCGCTGGTCGATGAATCAGTTCGAGTCGCGAAGACACGCAATGGTGTTTCTGTTCCAGCAGCGATCGTGACGAAAGAGCAAATTGTTTTATTTGCGGGCGAGTTATCGAACCGTAAAGGTGTTGATGTGCTTCTCGATTCTTGGTCGCAATTGGGGTCGGTCAAAGAAGGATGGAAACTGCTACTGGCTGGTCCCGATACAATGGGTATCAAGACAGAAGACGCAAGCATACAGGTATTGGGAACAGTGCCGCATTCTGCGGTTAAGGAGCTGCAGAGTAGAGCAGCAATAGCGATACTCCCTTCGAGGGCAGAGGCTCTGCCGATGTTTCTGCTTGAGTCCATGGCTCATCGATGCGCCGTAATATCCACCCCGGTCGGACAAATTGAATCGCTTCTGAAAGATGTTGGATTGGTGGTGACTGTCGGTTCTGATTCTGCGCTCTCGGAGGCGCTGTCATTCCTGATGGAAGATAGTGATGCTCGAAATAATCTTGGCGTTCTAGGGCAAGAACGAATCTTGGATGAGTTCTCCGAGAGAATTATCGCGCGTGAAATGGAACATGAATGGGTCAGACTATCGAATGAAGGATGCAAAGAGAATGTCGCTTAGACAACTTCCCGACCCCATCGGTAGAAGCGGTACGATCCTGGTCGCGTCGACAGGGGGGCATCTCGCGCAGTTGGTGCGTCTACGACCGAGATTGGATATTCAGAACGATCCGCTTTGGATAACGTTCGACCACCCGCAATCGAGGTCGTTGCTGGAAAACGAACGCGTGACCTACGCGCCCTATATTGCTCCACGTGACTTCAAAGGCTTGATCAAGGCTATCCCCTCTGTGTTCCGTGCGTTAAAAGGCGAACGGTGCACCACAGTGATAAGTACTGGCGCGGCGATTGCGCTTGTTGCGCTGCCCCTCGCGAGACTACTTGGGCGTGAATCAATCTACATCGAAAGCGTCTCACGATTCGACGGTCCATCGCTTAGCGGCAAGATCCTCGCTCGTATTCCTGGAATACAAACCTATACGCAGCATGCAGGATGGGCATCCAGCAAATGGAAATACAAAATGTCCGTTCTTGAGGACTATTCAGTTTCTAAGAAATCAACTTCTCCGAGGAGTGGTTCGCTGAAAGTTTTCGTAACGCTAGGAACTATTAAGCCATACAGGTTCGACAGGTTAGTTGACGCGCTGGCGAACACGATTCCTGGGAACTGCGAAGTTACATGGCAACTTGGGGTTACAACTCGCACTGACCTGCGGGGAACGGTGCATGACACCATTAGTGCGACCGAGTTCAACGAATTGGTACGCGAAAGTGACATCGTGATTAGTCACGCCGGTGTGGGTTCCGCAATGCAGATTCTGGATCTGGGTAGGTCTCCAATTCTTGTCCCACGAAGAGCAGTTAGCGGCGAACATGTTGATGATCATCAATTACAGATTGCGCGTGAGCTCTCATCTCGCGGGCTGGCTAGAAATATCGATGCGGACGAAATTACCTGGGAAGAGTTGGTTGCAGCATCGACCGTTGTAATTGAAGGACGATCACAGGATTCATCGTCACGATCTGAGGAAACGGCACGATGAAGGTCGTAATCACAAATGCGGTGTTGAGCAATACGGGTGACGCTGCAATATGTCAAGGTATCCGCGAGGCACTTATCGCAGAGGGGGTTAGCTCTTCATCTCAGATAACGGTGATGGACGCAAATTCGGAAGTGACTTCTTTGCTGTACCCTGAGTGGAACGTCCATCAGCAGCTTTGTTACCCCGTCCCAATGAAAAACAGATATGTACGCAAGATTCGCCAGCAATTGAAGATACTTAGCGTGCTATTTCTACTCTCAAATTCCACGTTGACTCGAAAGTTCATTGATCGAATTAAGAAAATTGATAGCTCTTTCGGGCGCAGCCTAGCCATTTATGCCGACGCGGATCTCGTGGTCAGCAGTGGTGGAACGTATTTGGTTGATCATTACGATTTTCGCCCGAGGGAACTTGAACTAAGATTCGCTGCGAAACTGGGATCGGATGTAGTTCTCTGGACCCAATCTATGGGTCCGTTTTTGACGAATCGATCGGCGCGCTCAGCCTCGCGAATTGCTAGCGTAGCTTCGGCGGTATTTTTCCGGGATCAGCGGTCCGCTGATAGCTGGGGCAAGCTAACCGAGAAAAGGCTGCCCGGCGGAGTTTGTGCGGATGCAGCCTTCGCGCTGAAACCGCATCCGAAACCTCGCAATTCTGAACTCAAGACCGTGATTATATCTGTACGCGAGTGGAATCTGACATCCACTGGTCGACCCCTTGGATCGTCGCAGTACGGCACAGCATGTCGATCTGCTGTCACAGCCGTGGAAAATCATGGCGGTACTGTTCGAGCTCTTTCGACGTGTCAGGGAGTCCAAGGGTACGGCATTGACGATTCAATCACAGCGACCAAACTTTTTCAGGATTTAGGCATAGCCATCGATTCCCAACATCATACTCCGGACGATTTGCTCGATGAGTTGAACCAATCGGCCGGAGTGATTACGACCCGGATGCATCTGGCAATATTAGCCCTTATTGCCAGGGTCCCAGTTATTGCTATCGCATATGAGTTCAAGACTGTGGAGCTATTTGCACGTCTTGGATTAGACGACTATGTCTGCAGGATTGAAGATGTATCGAGCGAGTGGGTCACCGGAAGGGTCACTGAGCTAATGACCAACCCTGAGACCATGATGTTGTCGCCCGAGACTGTTTCCGAACTCAGGGAAGAGTGTCTCCATGCGGCAATTGTGGCTGGATCGCTATGAACGTATCGCATTCTACTGCGAAGGTCCGTTCCGGTGCCCAACACGCCAGGAAAGTTCCAAGTAGAATGCGCGGTAGGTTGGGTGCCTCTGTTCTTGACCAAGCATTGGCCAGTCTTTCTAACCTTGCGATGTCGATCGCAATTGCTAGCCAGGTTACTCTTGGAGAATTCGGAGCATTCGGTCTAGTATTTGCACTTTTTCTAATCGTTCAAGGCGCTTCCCGTGCGTTTATCGGTGAAGCGCTGCTGGTGCGAAATTCCGCAGTCGGCGAGATTCTAAATGTTTCTGAAGCCAGGACCGTCTCTGCGGCTGGAGTAATGTTTGGTTTGGTCGGGACAGCTGTTTCATTGGCCATGGCAATCATGGCAGACGGCGTATTGCAGCGATCGTTGCTTGCGCTTGCTCTTATTTTTCCTGTTCTAATATGGCAAGACGTAGGGCGATACATAAGCTTCAGCGTTGGGCTGCCCCGAAATGCGCTCTACGCAGATACCATCTGGTGCGTTGTGCAGTTTGGTTTGTATCTTATATTCATTGTCCGCGGTGTCGGAGATGTGGTTCCATATATTGTTGTGTGGGGGCTGGGGGCACTGGCATCTGTAATATTTCAAACTTTCCGTTTAGGATCGTTACCGGACCCTTGTGGCATTTCTCGGTGGGTGTCGGAGCATCGAGATCTGTCACCTAGATTCTTAATCGAGTTCTTCACTTTGGCAGGTGTGCAACAAGGGACCGTATTTATTGTGGGCGCTTTTGCAGGACTGGCGGAGGTGGGTGGTTTGCGCTCAGCCCAAGTGATGCTTGGACCTGTGAACGTGCTTGCACTGGGTGCAGCAGTCGTCGTTCTGCCGGCCGCAGCCAACCTTGCGAAGAAAAATAGCAGTGCGCATTTGCGAAGATTTGCCGTACGTGTGTCATTGGGTTTGTTTTCCGTGACATTGACCTATCTAGGACTGCTTTTTCTGTTGCCGGAACAATTTGGGCGACTCCTCCTAAATGATTCTTGGGACAGCGGAATCGTGCTGGCCCCGCTCCTCGCAATTTCAATCGCACTGAATAATCTTAGCTACGGCGCTACTTCATCGATCCGAGGAATGCAGCGAGCAGCGGATTCACTCAAAATGCGGCTGTGCACAGCGCCTGTGAGTATCGGAGCGGTAGCGTTGGGTGCGTTGTCGAACGGCGCATTTGGAGCATTGGTCGCCTTGATAATTGCCAATTCAATTCAAGTAATTCTATGGTGGTTGCTTTTCTTGAGGTTGAGCAAAAATATTGACAATTCTCGCTCAAGTATTACCGTTGAGGAGGATAACTCATGAATGTGTCAGAATTTCCGAAAAAGTCCCTTTCGGGTGTCTATCAACGCGCCATTTTCTGGATTCTTGTTGTCACGCTTGCTGCGTCAACAGGAGTTGCGGTCTCGACGAATTCTCGTGCAGTTTTTGTTTTATTTGGAGTAATCGCAGCTGTAGCTTTCGCAACGCGCGCGCCCAAATCGTTCGTCGGTTTTTCGGGATTTATATTCTTATTTGTTCGCACAATTGAATATAGATCCGGTGCGCCTATCGCAGGCTACCTAGACGAAGCCTGTGTCTTTATTAGTGCTGCTGTATTTCCGATCCGGTCATTTATGGCAACTCGTCGGCTTCATTCCATACCGGGGTTGCCTTATTTCTTGATATTTTTGGCTTTCGGACTTATTTCTGCATTTGTTCGTCAGGTCCCGACGGAGGTTTTGCTTAGCGGCCTGTTGCTGGCAGGTAAGGGAATACTATTCGGGTGGTCTGTCGCACAGTTGGATTGGCGTCCAAGTGACATACCGCGAATCGTTCGAGTTTCAGTTTCCATTATGTCGTTTATATTACTGTGTGCGTTCGTAAATTTGGTGGCCCCGTCTTTTTGGATGAATTCGGTGATGAAATCTTCGGGTTTCGGTTATCGATATGGATTTCCGCCAATTATTGGACCTTTTGTCCATCCTGGTTATTTTGGGACGACCGTCGCGCTGTTCGCTATTGGCGTTTTGGCATATCGGCTGCAATTCGGTAAGAGTGCAGTGAATACTATCCTTTTAGTGGCCTCTTCTATGGCTGCAATTCTGACGTTCAGGCGGAAAGTTCTGGGAGCGCTGGCTCTATGCTTCGGATATTTGCTTGTTCGAGGCAGAGGTGTTGTCGGTCTATTTGCCCTGCTTGGATTGTCTCCTATTATCGCGATTTTGGCCTGGCCATTCATATCGTCAATATGGGACTCGACTGCGACTGAGTACCTGTCGAATCCTGGTGCGGTGGCTCGGATTCGCTTATATATCGATGGATTTAGCATTTCGGCCGACTATTTTCCATTTGGTGCGGGTCTGGGTCGCTTTGGCAGTGCAACGGCTCGTTCCTATTACAGTCCAGAATATCGCTCTCTCAACTATGACTCTATTTGGGGTTTGGGTTCTACTCCTGAGTCGGGAAAATTCCTGACCGACACGTTCTGGCCAGCGGTTTTCGGAGAATCTGGTCTGATCGGCGGTACATGTTTCGTTCTTGCCCTGGTCGCGGTATTTCGACGATCGTTAGCCGGCTGTCGGATAGCGGTAGACCCGGGTTCTAAATGGATCATGCTTGTATGCGCGGTGTGGACGGTTGAGTTATTTGTTGAGTCATTGGCAGGGGCTGTGTTTACCGCCGCCCCGACTTATGGTTTGTATTTCGGCCTGATTGGTATTTGTGCGTCTCTTGCGAGATGCTTACCATCCGAAAAAGCACTGAACGGCGATGAACCCGTTGTCGCGGCGAAGGAGAAGATACGGCATGATTTGGCGTAAAAATGCCCGACAACGCCTGGTGAGAATCGCGCATGCAGAAGTTACGCCGACTGCTGGTGCGGGCAGACTTGCTTGGGTAGATGTGGCACGTGGAGCTTGCGTATTATTGGTAGTACTTCATCACGTTGTGCGACAGTTCGACGCGGAGTCTGATGGCCCTTGGCGAGTGGCAGTAGGTTTTTGGATGTCGGTCGACACCGTTCTGACGCCTATTCGGATTCCGTTATTCTTCTTAATTTCTGGTTTACTTGCATCCTCAAAATTGCTGGTTTCACTGAATTCGGCAAAAATGAGATATATTGTACCCCTTTACCTCTATTTTCTGTGGTCTGTGTTGTTGGGAGTTCGCGAGTTCATGCCCGGGCAGAATTCCGGAAGTGCATTTGATACGACTACTCGAATCGCGGCGTCAATCGCTTTGGTTTGTAGCGGATATTGGTACCTTTTTGCATTGCCCTTATACTTCTTTTTAGCGAGGCTACTCTATCGGTGGAATAGGGTTTCTGTGTTATTGCTTCTGGCAGTTCCGATGATATTTAGAGTTCCAATTACTGATTTCTTTGTTGACATTTCAGTTCAACTTACCGGGTCGCCCAGTTTGTTAGGTAGCGTGTTTGCGAATGTTATCTTCTTCGTGATCGGCGCCTATTATCGAGAACAAATTATAGAGTTCGCTACTGGATCAGATGTTGTTCGCCTTCTCTTTGGCTTTCTTGCGTACTCGGGATTAATCGGTCTTTACGTCTGGACTAACATTTCGGTTATTTCGCTGGTTGCCAGTGTCATAGGTATTGCGTTTGGTATTACCGCCGCGTTTTTGGCAGGAAATTCCGTCTTTGCGAGGTGGCTAAATTATATCGGTGCGCGTACTTTGCCGGTTTATGTTTTGCAGTTCTTCTTCATTTCGGTTCTAGCGTTTGTGTGGTCAATATCCGGGGACCGAATTGAGTCGGTGATTACGGTTGGGGCTTTCGCATACCCTGTGGCGCTGACGATCTTGATCACAGTTGTTTCGCTAGTCTTCTACCGGGTCGCTCCTAGTGTTCGGCTGGGCTTTTTGTTCGAGCCGCCACGTTGGTTGGTTAGGTCGTGAGTCCCTGGATGGCATAGTCCCTTCTATTAATTGTTCGATCAGGTTCAGTTGGATACCACGTTTGATTCAGGTATTTTTCCGATCTTTGGCTGTAAGATTGTCGTTGACTTATCGTCGTTAATTGCAGTCTGTGTCGTTCTTCTTTGGTATTCAGTTTTTGTGACGAGTATTTTCTTGCGTGTAGCGATGATCGTCATATGCGATATCCAGTCACTCAAAGGCGCGACGGGATATCGCATATACGATCTACCTGCGTTGATGCCACCCAATGGCCGAACGCTTCTGTAATCTTGGAACTGCGTTGCCATCTTCCTCGATTAACTGACGGCGTCGCTCGATCTGTTAGCGCTCCTTAGATCGATAATTCAGCGGGCATATGAAATCTCGTGAATCTCGAACCGGCTACCGCAAGCGCTTGGGTTCACTGGCATCTGATGGGATCATACTTCGTGCCATTGGCGGAACACCTGAAGTATGTCGCCGTCGTTGAACGTGACGACCTCACTAGCATGTGGGGACCGCGATATTGACCGTCGGTTCGTCGACTAGCGGCTGTACAGGCACTCGCGCTTCACCTGCTGTGGTTGGCTCGGTGAGATTGAAGACAACATCCACAGTTTGGCCCTTGGGAATCTCGGCCAAGGTCATGAAAACTGGGTGACCAAGTTCCTGTCCTGTAGCGGAAAAGGCGATCTTTCCGCCTGCCGCAACACTTTCCAGCTTCGCGCCCTGAGTTGCGAGCAGAGAAACAGCAGCCATGTTGGTTCCCTGAGGAAGTTTCTTGGGATTTGCCACCATACCGTCCACATAGTCTGGAAGATCCCCTGCCGGAGCGTTATTGGTGAGACTGACCGTAACCTTTGAGCTTCGGGTATCGCCCTCGCAACGGTCAGCCGAGTAGTTGATCGACCGTGTCAGGTAGTAGTCGAGCTTATTGCCGGCCTGGTTGTTGATCACCACAGCCGCAAATGGCGCCTCATCCGTGGGCACGGTATGACCCAAAGGTGTTGTTGCAAGCAGTTCCTGCTCGTCTGGATGTGAACTCCACACGGCGATACGGCCTTCGGAGACACCGCGACCCAAAGCGTCGAGAAGTGCGCTTGCAGAGCTGATATTGCCGGTCATCTTGTCCACCACAAGTGCGGCAATAGTCTGCAGGTACTGCTTGCGCGCGTTGTTGTCATCCGCGAAACGGACGTAGGCCGTTGACTCGGTGAGTTCCACAACGTTGTCGGCTGTAACCTTTTCGCCGTCGGGCATTGTGACCGACCCCACAACTTTCAGTATGTAGCTCAACGCAATTGGATCTATCGCGATAGCTCCGTCGACTACCTCGCCGTTTGACTCCTGCTTCCACAATGACTGCCAAATTTGTGCAGCGTAGGGGAAGTGTGAACTGAGGTTGCTGTTGCGGAAATCGGTGGTGGGACGGCTCATTCCGTAGAGAGCGGCAAAGTCAGGACCTAGGTCTATTGGACTGTTGTCCATGCTCAGCTCGGAGTTGCGCGCCAACGTCTCGACTCGCGCGGCCCCGTCGTCGACTCGGACAATTCCGTAGCCGCCCAGCAGTCCGCCTGTACCGCGTGCCTCGGCGTTTGTCTGGAATCCGATGAAGTAATTGCGTGGTCCGTCGGCTCCGAGCATCGTCGGTGCGAGCCGTGCCGCGAGCGCCGTGTTCTCCAGAAGGTTAGTCAGCTCAGTAGTTTGATCCACTAACGAGGTGCGCGCATCGTTAACTGCGCCTATGAAGTTGGCTTCCGGGACGGCCGCCGCTCGGGTCGACAACTCGGCCGCGGAGGCTGCTGTCTGTTCGAGAACGGGTGTGGCTTGCCGCAATGGTTCGAGCGCAATCTGGCCCCCTGACTGAATCAATTCACCAGGAGCAAGCGCGGTTCCAGCATCGACCGCGGGCAAGAGGACGTCGTTGGTCAATCCATGGACCACATCTGTCATTTGTTTGGTGGTCTCGAACGGGCTGCCGACGACTGGGATTGCTGACGCGATGCTCCAGGGGAGGGATTGCGTCTCCGAATATGCCAAACTCGCATATTTGTCGGCATCGGCTGCAGACTGCTCGGCGGCCTCCGTGTCGCCAGCGAGGAGTGCCGTCTTGGTGGACTGCGCGTGATCGCGTGCCGCTTCGAGATTGCTCTTTGTTGTGATGGCGGAGTAGCCCATCCATGCGCCAAAAGCGACGACAACCAGCACAAATGCACTGGAACCGGCAACGATGTTGCGTCGACGGTTGGACGTCTTGACGCGACTGCGGCGTCGAATCCGAGTAGTAGATGTGGATGTTGAATCTATTGCTTCGGATTCGTCATCGGACCTTGGTCCCGATGTGGTGCTGGACATTGCGAATTACTCCTGACTTTCGGGGTCGTCAGAGGTTACCGCGGTGTGCCAGAATTGACCCTGAAGTGGTGGGAGGGGGCGTCGCACCGTAAACTTCAGCCTGGCCGTTCTTGTTGTGCGCGTAATTAGATGGACCTGATCAGCCGGCGTTTCCAATACATAATTCGGGGCTGATGAAGGTGGAGGTATCGGGTTTGAACTCTTTCCCGCTGTCTCGTGCCCAACAGGCGCTGTGGCTGGCGCAGCAAGTCAATCCTTCAACCCCTTTTGTTGTTGCCCAGTACGTGGAACTTCGGGGACTTATCGACGTGTCCGCTTTGATCGAAGCAACGGACCGTGGGTGCCGCGAGATCGAATCTGCGCTGGTACGGCTGGTCGAGACGGATGCGGCACCACGCCAGGTTGTTGACCTTTCAATTCCCGATTCGCTTGGCTATGTTGACCTACGCGGCAGTAAGAATCCGTTCGAAGCAGCACATCAGTGGATGACGCTGAGATATTCACGCCCGATTGATATGTCGGTCGATCGTCTAATTGCCGCCACTTTGTTGCACGTCTCAGAAAATCATTACTTCTGGTATTCGCACGCCCACCACTTGGTACTCGACGGACATGGCGCAATGGCGCTTATGAATCGAGTTGCGGAGCATTACACACATTTGGTGGAAAACACTGAGGTGCCGCCCTTACGTGCGCTCGGATTGCATGAGCTGTACCAGTTGGATACGTCGTATCGTTCGTCTTCCCGATTCGAAACAGACCGGCAATATTGGGCTCAGCTGGTTGACGGTATGCCAGAACCCGTGCGGTTGACCGAGCGCCGCGCAGCGCCGTCGATGCCGCAGCGCATGCTCACCCGCACCATGGACGCAGATCTCGCCGCGCGGATCACCACAGTTGCGAAACTGTGGGAAACCAGCGAGGTTCCGATTATCGCCGGTGCCTACGCCGTGTACCTGGCCCGCATGGCCGGAGTTACCGAAGTTACTCTGAGCCTTCCCATTTCAGGACGGACGACGGCCGCGATGCGACGCTCCGGCGGAATGCTCGCCAACATCGTGCCGATGCGCGTGTCGGTTGATCCGGAATTGACAGCGGCCCAACTCGTGAGTCAGCTGTCCACGCAGTTGACCGGCGCCCTGCGCCATCAACGATTCCGTTACGAAGATATGGCCGGCCCCGGCAGCCGCGGTGGGACCCGTGATTCGGCTGGGCCCGCCGTGAATATCATGATGTTCCACAACACTATTCGCCTCGGCGATGTTGTCGGAGAATTTCACGTACTCACGTCCGGCCCTATCGACGATCTGTTCTTCAGCATCTACCCAGCGGTTGCGGGCGCTGATATTCGGTTGGGATTCGAGGCCAACCCAGGTGTCTACAGCGAGCAAGACCTCGAGCTTCACCACCAGCAGTTTGTGCAGGTTCTGACCGAACTTGTCGATGCGCCGGCGGATCTTCCAGTGGGCGGGCTTGGTGTACTGACCGCCGATGATTACGCGATGCTGTTGCCCAGCAGGGGGTTACCGGCAATCGCGCCGCAGACACTCGACGCAGTTCTGTCCGAAGGATCCGGCGGCGCCGGAACACCGGCAGTCCGCGCGGACGGCGCTACGATCACCTATGGCGAGCTCCGCTCCCGATCAGCCTTCTTGTGTAACAAGCTGATTGATCGCAGGGTTGGCGCCGGCGATGTGGTGGCGATCATCGCAGCGCGTTCGGCGGGGTCGGTAATCGCCTTCCGCGCGGTCATCCGATCAGGCGCCGCGTTCATGTTTGTCGATCCGGACTACCCGGCCGAACGTATCGAATTCATGTTGGCGGACGCGGGCGTGAGCGTCGTAGTTGCGCCGCGATCGTGGTCGGCGCCTACGGGAATCACGCACGTGGACATCAACACCGACCACTACGACGATGCCGATCAACACGAAACACCTGTACTGCGCGCTGCGGCGATCGATGATGTTGCCTACATCGTCTACACATCAGGCTCCACCGGGCAGCCGAAAGGTGTTGCGGTTACACACCGCGCCGCGACTTCGCTGCTGCGCGCCCACTCCAGGAATCTTGTTGTCGACGCGTCGGCCCGGGTCGCTCACTTTGTTTCACCCGCTTTCGACGTTGCGGTACTGGAACTCCTTCTTGCACACGGAACCGGCGCAACCGCAGTAGTGGTGCCGCCCGGCTTGATCGGCGGTGCTGATCTGGCCGACTACCTACGCGCAGAACGCGTGACGCACTTCCTGTCCACGCCGGCGGTGGCGTCGTCGATGGATCCGAGCGGCTTGCCGGATCTGCGCATGCTCAACGTCGGCGGCGAGTCGCCATCGCCGGATCTGATCGAGCGGTGGTCGCCGTACGTCGGCGTCGTCAACTCGTACGGTCCCACCGAAGCGAGTGTGACCGCGTTCATGAGTGAACCGCTGGACCCGGCGCAGCGAGCACCGATCGGCCGGCCCATCGACGGCGTCTCCGCCGTTGTGCTGGATGCACGTCTGCAGCCGAGCGCAATTGGAGCAACCGGCGAACTGTATGTGATGGGCCCCGGGCTGGCACGCGGATACGTGCGCCGCGCGGGCCTCACTGCTGAGAAGTTTGTTGCGGCGCCGTACGGAGACCCGTCGAGTCGCATGTATCGAACCGGCGACCTCGTCCGATGGTCGGCAGAGCGCCAGCTCGAATTTGTCGGGCGCGCAGACCATCAGGTTAAGATTCGTGGTGTCCGGGTTGAACTCGGTGAGGTGGAAGCGGCACTGACGTCCGTCTCGGGCGTGGCATCAGCGCTGGCTGTCGCCCGCGACGGCGAAATCGCTGCGTATGTTGTACTCACGGCCGATGAGGGGCCTGAGTCCACCGACACGTCGATTGTCACTGAGACGTCGTTTGTCACCGAGCATCTGGCGAATGTCCTGCCCGCTGCGATGATGCCGTCCTCGGTGACCGTGGTGTCTGGCTGGCCGACCACAATAAACGGCAAGATCGACCGAGACGCGCTACCCACGCCGCATCGCGAAGCGGACGTCGCGCTGCAACCGGTCGATCACCACGAAGCTCTTGTTGCCGCCGTGATGGCAGATGTGCTCGGCGTTGCATCGCTGGGTACGGATGCCGATTTCTTTGCCTCCGGTGGTAACTCGCTTGCCGCGGTGTATGTCGCGAACAGGCTGTCCGAGGCCCTTCGCATTCGCGTAGGTGTCCGCGACGTGTTCGAGGCCTCGACACCGACGGGACTCGCGCAGCACCTTCGCCGATCGGCCGCAGGTTCGGCGTTGCCGGTGCCTGTTGTGGTCCCCGCCGATATCGTGGTGGAACCGTCACTGGCGCAACAACGTATCTGGCTGCTCTCACGCCTCGCCCCGGAATCTTCCGCCTACAACGTCTCTTTCGAGGTGACACTCGGCGGAGGGCTCGACATCGGCGCGCTCGAGCAGGCGTTTGCCGACGTCCAACATCGGCATCGCGTCTTGCGGACGACGTATCCCATCGGAACTGCAGGCACAGCAGTGCAGGTCCTGTCGGAATCCGCGACAAGCCTGCTGCAGGTGGGCGCGGACGAGTACGCCGCCGCGGCCGCAGATGCAGCCAGGCGCGGATTCGACGTCGCCGCCGAACTGCCACTGCGCTTGGTCTTGGCGTCGTTCGGCGAACACGACCACCGCTTGACCGTCGTTGCTCATCACATTGCTGTGGACGGACTCTCGTTCGGTGCGGTGGTAGGTGACCTGGTCCGGGCGTATGACGATCGCGTTCGCGGCGCACAGCCGAACTGGCCGGCGCAGGCGCTGGATTATCGCGACTATTCGGTGTGGCAACGAGCAGCGCTCGGTGATCCCGATCAGCCGGGAAGTCTTGCTCATGGCCAACTTGCGTTCTGGGAGAACACGCTTGGGTCGCTGCCGACGCACGTGGATCTACCCACCGACAGACGTAGGGCGATCGGCACGGAGCCGCCCGCTGCCACTATCGCATTCGACATTCCGGCAGATCTGCACGGACAGCTGACGGCGATTGCCCGCGAGCACAACGCCACCACGTTCATGGCGCTGCACGCAGTGCTCGCCGTCTTGCTCCACAAGATCACCGGCGCAGAGGATTTTGCGATCGGGACTCCCACGTCCGGACGCGCACACCCGGCGTTCGATTCCACAGTTGGCATGTTTGCCGGCACGGTGGCACTGCGCACGGCGACCAAGCCGGGGGACACCTTTGCTGCATTCCTCGAACAGGTTCGCGATGTCGATCTCGCCGCAATGTCACACGCGGACGTGCCGTTCGATTGGGTGGTCGATCGGGTTGCACCCAACCGTGGACTGAACCGGAATCCGTTGTTCCGTGTGGTGCTAGCGCTCGACGCGTTTGGTACCGAGGCCGATATGGCACTCGGCTCGGCGACGGCACACGGCGTGGGACGCACCCCCGATCACGCTCGGTTCGACATCGAAATGGCCGTCCGTGAAGAACGCCTTCCCGACGGCTCGCCCGGAGGAATCGCCGGGTCACTCACCTACGCTGCCGATATCTTCGACGCGGAGACCGTGACCGGATGGATGGACCGGCTGCTGCTAGTCTGCGAAGCCGTCACGGCCACGCCGGATATCACGCTTCGTGCTGTCGACATCCTGAGCAGCGGCGAACATGATGCGCTGACGCCGGTTGTATCGGAGCCTGCCCACTCGGCACACTCCTTGGCAGAACTGTTTCTGGCACAGGTGATTACACACGGTGATGACGTTGCAGTAGGCGTCGGCGAAGATCGTCTCGCGTACTCTGAACTCGAATACCGGTCCGCAGTGCTGGCCGGCGCTTTGATCGAGCGTGGCGTTGAAGTGGGTGACCGGGTGGCCGTTGGGCTGCCGCGCTCGCCGGAGTTTGTGGTTGCGGTGCTGGCCGTAGTTCGGTCTGGCGCCGTATACGTTCCCCTCGACCTCGACTATCCCGACGCGCGAGTCGAGTATCTGCTCGGCGACGCCGCACCAACACACGTGCTCTGCGCCGAATCTGCGATGCCGCGCCTGATGAACTTCGGCCGCAAACTGATCGACGTTGCGGCAGTGGGTGATCCCGACCTGGCCCGACGCCGTGCTGTGGTGCCTGCGCAAGACGCGTATCTGATCTACACCTCCGGCTCAACCGGCACCCCCAAAGGTGTTGTGGTGTCACATGCCAACGTCATCGCGTTGCTGGCGGCAACTGAAAAGATTCTCGATGTCGGCGCAGGCGACGTGTGGACGATGTTCCACTCCGGCGCATTCGACTTCTCGGTCTGGGAGATGTGGGGAGCGTTGACAACCGGTGGACGGTTGGTTCCCGTCGACGCCTATGTCGCCCGGTCCGCTCCGCAGTTCGCGCAGTTGCTGGTAGACGAAGGTGTCACTGTTCTCAATCAGACTCCGTCGGCGTTCCAGGCGCTTGCCTCGATAACGCAGTCCACCGAACTGCCCTTACGGCTGTTGATCTTCGGGGGAGAAGCACTGGATGTGGGCTCGGTTCGCGGCTGGCTCGACAGCCATCGCGAGATTCGCGCCGTGAACATGTTCGGCATCACCGAAACCACGGTGCACGTCACAGCATTCGATCTTTCGGGCGCCGGTGACGACGATTCGGTCATCGGCACGGCGCTTCCTGGACTCCGTACGTATGTATTGGACAGCTCGTTGCGGCCGGTGCCGGAAGGTACCGTCGGCGAACTGTATGTTGCCGGCCCACAGGTTTCTGCCGGTTACTTCGGTAAACCCGCACTGAGTGCCACCAGGTTTGTTCCCGAACCTGGAGTTGGCGGATCGGTGATGTACCGCAGCGGCGACAGGATTCGGATGTACCGGGGCGCGCTGCGGTACAGCGGTCGTGCCGACAGTCAGGTAGAGCTGCGCGGCTATCGCATCGAGCCGGGCGAGATCGAAGCGGCGCTGCTGCGTCGACCCGAAATCAGCGCGGCCGCAGTAGTTCTGCGTGAGCTGCCCACCGGACCGGCGCTGGTCGCCTACATCGCGCCGGACATCGACGATGCGGACGCCGTTGTATCGGATCTGCGCAACCAGTTGCCCGCTCATCTGGTGCCCACGCTGATTGTGCCGCTGCCCGCACTGCCGATCACTGCGCACGGCAAACTCGACCGAGCAGGATTGCCTGAGCCTGCCTCGCGCCCCACCCACGGGCGGCCACCGCGCGACCCGATGGAAGAAACCGTCGCATCAGTATTCGCCGAACTCCTGCACCTCGAAACCGTGGACATCACACGGAGTTTTTTCGACCAGGGCGGAAACTCTCTTATCGCGACCCGTCTGTCTACCCGGTTGAGCGCGGTCTTCGACACCGACATCGATGTGCGTGAAGTATTCGAGCGCCCCACCGTCAGCGAATTGGCCGCAGGCATCAGCGCCAGGATCGGCAGTGGCCGTCGACGCATCGCTCTCGAACCTGCCGGCAGTGATGCAGAATTGATCCTCTCGCCGGCTCAGCACCGCATGTGGATTCTCAACCAGTTCGACACCACCGCAGCCGGATACAACATTCCCGTGATTCTGCGACTCGACGGAAACGTCGACGCCGAGACGCTGCGCAAAGCCGCGGTTGACGTAGTAGAGCGGCACGAGACGCTCCGGACGATCTACCCAGTGGGAGTCGATGGTGTGCGTCAGGTGGTGCTCGAGGCCGAACTGGTCACTCCCGCACTCGAACCCGTGACAGTCGGCTCTGAATCGGTCATGGACCGGGTTGCCGCGCTGGTGGGATCAAGCTTCGATGTCACGGTTGATCCACCGGTTCGCGGCGAACTGTTCCGCCTCGACGAGGGCTCTCATGTTCTGGCACTGGTGATCCACCACATTGCTGCGGACGCGTGGTCGATGGACGCCTTGATTCGAGACACCGTCACCGCATACACCGCCCACGCGAAAAGCGTCGCGCCGTCCTGGCAGCCGTTGCCGATTCGGTACACCGATTACAGTGTGTGGCAGCGCGATTCGGGAGTCCCCGATCATGTCGCCGAATACTGGCTGGAGAACCTGGCCGGTTTGCCAGATCAGGTGACGTTGCCGCTGGATCATCCACGGCCGCTGACGCCGTCGGGCCTGGGCCGATCCCATCAGGTCGAGCTCGGTGATTCCTTGCGCGGGCCGCTCGACACTCTGGCGCGATCACACAACGCCACCACGTTCATGGTGATGCATGCCGCGCTGGCCGCGCTCGTCTCGCGGTACAGTGCCAGCGCCGACGTGCCGATCGGGACAGTGGTGGCCGGCCGCTCCGATCCCAAGCTGGACGATCTGGTGGGAATGTTCGCGGGCACCTTGGTTCTGCGAACCACGATCGATCGAACCGCGTCCTTCGCGGAGCTGTTGGGCCACGTTCACCAGCAGGACCTGGCCGCATACACCCACGCGGACATGCCTTTCGAGACACTGGTCGAACAGCTGAATCCGGCCAGGTCGCCGTCGCACCATCCGCTGTTCCAGATCGCGCTGTCCTTCCAGGCGCCGCGGCCGACCAGCTGGGAACTGCCGGGCCTGACTCTCACCCCGATGGTCGCAGAGTTCGAACACGCAAACTTCGATCTCCAGCTGAATGTGACTGACGCCGCCGACGATCATCCGATGCGTCTGGAATTTGCCTACAACGCAGATCTATTCGACGCAGCCACGGTCAGCCGGTTCGCGGAACGGTACGTGCGCTTGCTCGAGCGGGTAACCGCTGATCCGTCGGTGATTCTCGGGCGGATCGATCTTCTGGACTCGGGCGAGCGCGCCGCGTTGGTTCCGGCCAGCGGGGTCGACACCAGCGCGACAACCACATTGGCGTCGATGCTCACCCGTGGCGTGCACACCGCACCGGACGCGCTGGCAGTAACCGGCAACGGCGACACCCTGACCTATCGCGAACTCGATCGCCGCTCCGACGTTGCCGCGGCAGACTTGCGCGCGGACGGTGCGGGTCCCGAACGTGTGATCCCGTGGACGGCGGATCGCACTGTCGATTCCATCGTCCGGTTGTGGGCCATCGCCAAGACCGGTGCGGCGCCCGCCTTGATCGACCCCGCTCAACCGGCGTCGCGCACCCTTGATGCGCTCAGCGCGGTGCTTTCCCCAGATCTTGGTGCCGCAGCGACAGAGACGATCCCGAGCGGCGGCGCCGCCTACGTCGTGTTCACCTCGGGTACCTCGGGAGCGCCCAAAGCCGTGGTGGTCACGCAAGAGGGACTGGGAGCGCTCGACGCCGATCTGGCAGCGCGTTACCGCGCGAGCACTGGTTCGCGCGTACTTCACCGCGGCGCACCGGGATTCGACATGACGCTCCTGGAGGTGTTGATCGCCGGCTCGAGCAGCGCAACGCTGGTGCTCGCGTCGGATGCCGAGTTTGCCGGTCCCGCGCTCACCGACCTGCTTCGACGCGAACAGATCACGCACCTGTGCATCACACCGACGGTGATGGCAACGGTCGAGGACAACGATCTGCCGCACCTCGAGATGGTGATGCTCGGTGGTGAGCGCCTGACCGCCGACATTGTCGAACGGTGGTCACCGGGACGGCGCGTAGTGAACGGCTACGGTCCGGCCGAGGCAACCATGTACACCGTTGCGACAGAACCGCTTATCGCAAATGGCCGCGACATCCCGATCGGGTATCCCGTAGCCGGCGTCGACGCCTTTGTTCTCGACAACTTCCTCGAGCCGGTTCCACCGGGCGTCGCGGGTGAGCTCTACCTTGCGGGTGCTGCGCTTGCCCGTGGATATGCCGGTCACCCCGAATGGACGGCCGAACGCTTTGTTGCCACCGCAGGCGGCGCCAGGATGTACCGCACCGGCGATCTGGTGATGTGGAAGAACACCGGTAGCGGCCACCGGTTGCATTACCTCGGCCGCAACGACGCGCAGTTGAAAGTCAACGGCGTGCGGATCGAGCCGGCCGAGATCGAAGCGGCCATCGCGGCGATCGCGGAAGTCGACTTCTGCGCAACGGTTCTGCGCACCAGCACCGCCGATACTCCGATGCTGGTGACGTACGTACGCCCGAAACGTGGTGCGGAGCTTGACGGTGACGACCTGCGCCGCAGGCTTGCCGATGCGCTCCCGTCGTACATGGTCCCCGGCGCCGTTGTGGTGTTCGACGGCGATCCGCCCGTGGTGAACGGCAAACTCGACGTGCGCGCATTGCCGACACCCCGCGTTTCCGCCTTGCCCTTCGAGCCCCCGCGCACCGCCACCGAGCGTGCTGTGGCCGACGTATTCGCCAGCGTGCTCGGAACCGATCACATCGGCCGTGGCACACACTTCTTCGATCATGGCGGAAACTCGCTACTCGCTACCCGGGTGACGTCGCAGGTAGGAAACACCCTGGCACGGAACATCTCGCTGAGACTGCTGTTTGCACACCCGACCGTCGCGGAGCTTGCTGCGGCGCTGGAACAAGAGCCGGATTGCGATCGCGGTGTAGCGGACATTGTTGCCGGTCCGCGTCCGGTAGAAATTCCGCTCTCACGCAATCAGCAACGTATGTGGGTGCTCAACACCCTCGACGCCACCAGCAGCGCGTACAACCTGCCGGTTGCCGTTGACCTACGCGGTGAGCTCGACGGTGCGGCTTTGCAACTCGCCCTCGGTGACGTGCTGAACCGGCACGAGATCCTGCGAACCGTCTACCCGCAGCGGCCACCGGTACAGCAGATTTTGGCCGATGCGAACCTGATACTTGAATCTCGTTCTGCCACCGAAGACTCACTGGATGCCGATCTGTATGCCTTTGCGTCCCAAGGGTTTGACGTGAGCATTCAGCTCCCCATTCGCGCCGCACTGTTCGCGCTCGCGCCCGAGCATCATGTGCTCGCGGTGAATGTGCACCACATTGCCGCAGACGGTGGCTCTCTGGTGCCGATCGTTCACGACGTGCTTGCTGCCTATTCGTCCCGGCGCGTAGGTTCGGCTCCGCAGTGGCAGCCGCTGCCGGTTCAGTACGCGGATTATGCAGTGTGGGAACAGACTTCGGAAACCGAATCGGTATCTCACTGGCAGACGGAACTCGCGGATGTCACCTCGGTGGCGCCGCTGACGCCGGATCGCGGCATCGTGTCGACGTCGTGGACAGCAGATCGTGTGGAGTTCTCCCTGGACGCCCACACCACGTCGGCGATCGCGGACTTGGCCGGCCGGGCCCAGGCAACACCATTCATGGTCTTTCACGCCGCACTGGCAGCAGTTCTCTCGAGGTTGAGCGGCAGCTCGGACGTGGTGATCGCAACCGCGGTGGACGGCCGCCGATCACCGGCTCTCGACAATCTGGTCGGAATGTTTGTCGATACTGTCCCGCTGCGGGCACAGATTCTCCGCGACACGACGATGCTGCAGCTCGTGGAACAGGTTCGTGACCGAGATCTTGCGGCCTTCGAGCACAGCGATGTGCCCGTGGAAGCTCTGACCTCGATGCTCGGTGGCCGGATGCCGCAAGTTGCGTTGGCACTGCAGAACTTCACCATTCCTGACGTCGACATCGCCGGCCTGGCCGTCAGTGCTACCGAGATCGATACCGGTGCAGCCAAGTTCGAGATGCAGGTATCACTGACCGAGCGGCCGGACGGCCACACGGACGGGCTGGTTGTGTACGCGCGAGAGTTCTTCGACGCCGCGACTGCGCAATCGGTGGCCGACCTGTTTGTCGACGTTGTGCATCGCGCGCTGGCCAACCCCTCGGTGGTGGCGTCGGAAGCATCAACGATCTCCGCACCCGGTTGGGTGGCAACACCCGTTGATTCGTCCCGGACTCTGAGTGAGATCTTCACCCGTACCGCAGCGGCGTTTCCCGACCACGTTGCACTGCGCGACGGCACAGAGATGCTCACGTATCGAGAACTCGACGACGCGTCGAACGAATTGGCACGTGAGCTGGTGGCTGCCGGTGCCGGACCGGGCGCGGTGATCGAGATCAGCGCGGTGCGATCGATCGACTACGTCATCCGTCTGTGGGCGATAACCAAGACCGGCGCTGCTTTTGCGCCGATCGACCCTGATTTCCCTGACGCCCGTCTGCGTCGGTTGCGGTCGGTGTTGCACTCGGTCAGCCCTGTTCCCGGCACGCAGAATCCGGACGCCGTGGCGTATGTCATCCATACCTCCGGGTCGACCGGTAACCCCAAAGCAGTTGCGGTAACCCACCGCGGGCTTGGCCCGCTCACGGACGAAGCTGTGGCGCGATACCGCGTCACACCGGATTCGGTTGTCCTGCAGGGCTACAACCCGAGCTTCGATGCCGCTCTGCTCGAGATGTTGCTTGCCTTCGGCAGCGGAGCAGCATTGGTTGTGGCGCCGCCCGACGTCTACGGTGGCCGAGACCTCGAAAAGTTCGTGGCAGAACACCGCATCACGCACCTACTGTCCACCCCGGGTGTGCTCGACACGATGGACCCGGCCGCACTGCCACTGCTCGACGTGGTTGCCGTGGGCGGCGACGTGCTCTCGCCCGCGACCGCACACGCCTGGAGTGCCGGCGCACGGATGCTCAATGCATATGGCCCCACGGAAGCCAGCGTCGTGGCAACTCTTGCGGATATCGACTCGGACACCGGAATTGGTGAACCGATCACCGGTACCGGAGCCGAAGTGCTCGACGGCGCTCTGCGCCCCGTCCCGTTTGGCGGGGTGGGGGAGTTGTACGTCAATGGTCCCGGTCTCGCGATGGGTTATCTCGGCGATCCCGCCGCAACGGCTACATCCTTTGTGGCGGCAGCGGGCGGGCGGCGACGTTACCGCACCGGGGACCTGGTACACCGAACAGCAAGCGGCGCATTGGGATTCGTCGGTCGGTCGGACCGCCAGGTCAAGGTGCGCGGTGTGCGAATCGAGCTGGCCGAGATCGAGGCTGCGGCGCGGTTGCTCCCCGGAGTGAGTGCTGTGTCCGTGCTCCTGATTGGCGATGTGATCACCGCATTTGTCGTTGGCGAGGAAACCAGCGAAGACGCGCTCCGACATGAAATGGCGGCGCAGCTACCCGGGTACCTCGTGCCGGGACGTATCGTCATGCTCGATGCGTTGCCTCTCACCCGCAACGGCAAGGTGGATGTGAGCGCACTGCACGCGCACCTCGGCGAATCCACACCTCACGCCTGGCCGCTCACTGCTACAGAAGAATTGGTGACGGCAGTGATGTCGCACCACGCGGGCAGCACTGTGGGTGTGAGCCACAACTTCTTCGAATCCGGTGGAGATTCACTGTCTGCCACGGTGGTCGCGGGTCGACTGGCTTCGGTGTTCGGGCGCGACGTATCCGTTGGTGCGGTTTTCGAGAATCCGTCGCCGCGTGCGTTGGCTTGCTGGATCGATGCGGCCGAAGACGTTGTGGTCCGGCCACCGCTCACCAGTCGCGCCGCCGAAAGCCGGGTGCCGTTGGCTCCCGCGCAGCAGCGTATGTGGTTGAGCTCGCAGCTCGGTCCGGCGTCGTCGGCATACAACTTGGTATTTGCGGTCGCCATCGGACCGGACATCGAGGTAGACGCTCTGGCGGAAGCCATATCGGATGTGGTTGGCCGGCACAGTATTTTGCGCACTGTCTTTCCCGCTGATTCCGTCGGGCCACACCAAGTAGTCGTAGATGTCGCGGCAGTCGATCTTGTTCCCGTGCTTGTCGGCGATCTGTACGAGGGCGCAGCGCACTTTGCGTCCGCGCCATTCCAGTTGGAACACCAACCGCCGATGCGCGTGCAGTTGACCGTTGACGGCGCCGGCGCCCGGGCCTTGGTTGTTGTGGTGCACCACATTGCGCTCGACGGCGGTTCGACGGGCATCGTGCTCACGGATTTTGCCGCCGCACTGTCTGCGAGAGGTGCGGGGCATCAACCGGATTGGCGCCCGCTGCCCGTCGACTACCAGGACTACAGCATCTGGATGCGCGGCGTGCTCGGTGACAAGAACGATCCGACCTCACTCGCTCACCGCCAACTGGACTACTGGACAACAGTTCTCCGCGGCGTCGACGGCGTTTTGCCGCTGCCGACAGACCGCCCGCGCCCCGCTGCTCCGACGCAACAAGGTTCCGTCGTGTCCGCCGCGGTTGACGGTGACCTGTACGCGGGGCTGACAGCTCTGGCCCACTCGCAGGGAGTGACTGTCTTCATGCTCCTGCACAGTGCGATCGCGGTGCTGCTCGCGCGTGAAAGCGCAACCGACGACGTGGTTGTCGGCACAGCGGTCAGCCTACGAAACGACCCGGACCTGCAGTCGATGGTCGGAATGATGGTGAGTACCGTCGCGCTGCGGACGAATATCCGTCCAAGCGATCGATTCTCGGACATCCTCGACCAGGTACGACGCGTCGACCTCGGGGCCATGGACAACGCCGACGTGTCCTTCGACGACGTGGTTGCCCGAATCGCGCCGCCGCGCACGGCAAACGAACACCCGCTCTTCACCGTGATGCTTGCATATCAACGTGCATACGAACTTCCGAGTGTGCCCGGGATCGAACCGCTCCGGCTGACCGGGGAAGCCCCCGTTGCCGCCGATTACGATCTGACCTGGGATCTGACCGATACCGGCGTCGGTGTGCGCCTGCGATTGCTGTATGCCACCGACCTGTTCGAGCAGTCGACAGCAGAACTGTTTGCCGCGAGGTTCGTGCGGATTCTGGGCGAAGTGGTGGCGCATCCGCAGAGTGTTGTGGGTGACATCGATGTACTCGGTGACCGAGCGAACCAGCCGCAGCGCAGTCGCGGTGATATCGCGCCGCTCACCCTGGCCGCACTCATCGGCAATGTGCTCGCTGAAGCCCCCGAAGCCATCGCGCTCGAGGCAGACGGCACGGCATGGACTTACCAAGAGCTGTTCGACCAATCAACATACTGGGCTCAGGAACTGGTGGATCGGGGAATCGGGCCCGACGACGTGGTTGCCGTTGCAACCGGGCGCGGACATCTGTGGGTAGTTGCACTCTGGGCCGTGACGCGAGCCGGCGCCGCCTGGGTTTCCGTGGACCCGGACCAGCCCCGTGAGCGACTCGAAGCGATGGTTGCCGACAGTGGAGCAATACTGGGGCTGTTCGTGGCAGGCGCACGCTCGCTGCCGGCTGTACTGACGTGGCTTCCGATATCCGATTGCACTACGACAACGCCGCTGACCGGCGCGCGGGCAGCTCACCCGGACAACCTCGCTTACGTCATCTACACCTCGGGATCGACCGGTACCCCTAAAGGCGTTGCGGTATCTCATCGCGGCCTGGCAAATGTGTGTGCCACCCATCTCGAGATGTTCGAGACGGGCACCGCCATGCGCATCCTGCAGCTGGCGTCACCTACCTTCGACGCCTCGGTCCTCGAATTCATGATTGCGCCGGCCGCGCTCGGAACGCTGGTACTGGCACCGGAATATGTCTTCGCGGGAGCCGAACTGACGGAATTCATCGTCTCGCACGCGATCACCCATCTCATCGCAACACCCACGGTTCTCTCGACACTCGACCCGAACGAGATCCCGTCGCTGACAGTGGAATCGGCGGGAGAGATGTTGAGCGTGGACCTGGCGGCGCAGTGGTCCCGCCGGCATCGGATCTTCAACGGATACGGCCCTAGTGAGACCACCATCGCGGCGGCAACGTCGGCGCAGATATCCGGCGGAGACACAGCAATCGGCGACCCCGTACATGGAGCGTCGACGCTTGTCCTCGACTCCAGGCTGCATCCCGTTCCCGACGGCGTCACCGGCGAGCTCTACATCGCCGGTCACAACCTTGCCCGCGGATACATCCACGCGCCCGAGCGGACAGCTCTTCGGTTTGTTGCCGACCCGAACCGTCCCGGTGCCCGGATGTACCGCACCGGAGACCTCGTTCGACGACGGCGAAACGACGGTGCCCTCGAATTCGTGAGCCGCAACGACGACCAGGTGAAGATCCGCGGCATCCGCGTCGAACCCGCCGAGGTCGATGCCGGATTGCGTCAGCATCCCGCTGTCACGTTTGCGGTAACCGTTGTGGTGGACGGGGAACTGGCGTCGTACGTCACGCTCGAGGATGCGTCGGCGGATCCGAGCAGTCTGCGCAAGTTTGCGTCGGCAACCCTGCCGAGTCACCTTGTTCCCGCAACCGTCACGGTGATCGACGCGGTTCCGGTGCTACCGTCCGGCAAGGTCGACAAGGTGGCATTGCCGGCGCCGGATCGTGGCAGCGTCGGTGTGATCGAGCCACCCGAAACGGAACTGGAAGAGTGCATCGCACAAGCGTTTGCGCACAACACATCCGCGCACACGGTTGGCAGGTTCGACAATTTCTTCGATCTCGGCGGCACCTCCATGGGCGCGGTTGACGTAGCGTCGACGCTACGCACGCGGCTCGATCGTGATGTGCAGGTTCAATGGATCTTCACCGATCCGACGGTGGCCGAACTTGCCGAACGTATCGAGGCCGGCGGAAAGACCGATCCGATGGACACCATTGTCCTGCTCGGGGGAGATCCACTCGATCAGCGTCCGCCGCTCTTCTGTGTTCACCCCGTGAGCGGATTGGCGTGGTGCTACGCCGGTGTGGCGCAGCACCTGGGTGGCCGTCGGGTCTACGGAGTGCAGGCAACGGGTGCGGGCGAGCTGCCCGGGACCCTCAACGCGCTTGCCGAACGGTACGTGGACGCGGTGCGGATCGTTCAACCCGAGGGCGCGTACCACCTGCTCGGCTGGTCGCTCGGTGGAACCGTTGCGCAGGAGATGGCGGTGGCGCTCAAGGAGTCCGGTGCGAGCGTCGGATCGGTTGTCATGCTCGATACGTTGCCGCCGGAGAGGATACCGGCCATTCAAGCAGCTCCCACCGCTGGCGAGCTATTTGCCGAACTGGGTCTGACCGAGCTGGAAGCGCCGCGCGTCGATCTGACCTTTGCGCAGGCGGCCGACGAGATCCGCACCAGAGCTCACCTGGATTTTGTGACCGCTGAACTCCTGGAAGCTGCTTCCGAAAGGGTGGAGAAACTTGCCAGAATGGCGAGTGACCACGAACCGAGGAGCTACCGCGGAGTTGTGGATTTTGTTGTTGCGCAGAGAGATCTCCATCGTCATCGCGACCTGGTCGAGCGATGGTCGGATCGGGTCGCGATCATTCGCGAACACTCGGTCGATGCCACGCATGCCGAGATGATGGCGCCATCAGTTCTCTCTCAGATCTTTGACCTGGTGCGGTATCGAGAGGATTCTGATGTGACGTAGCAAGCAGTGTCTAAGGATTTGCTGTTCAATTGAATGTCAGGTATGCGGCAAATGTCGCGGGTTCTGACGTGACGCTTGTGATCATCGCTCCAACGCGCAGCTCAGTGCGTGAGCCGAAAGGGATTGAAGATGGAAGTACAGGACTACCTGAAGGTATTGCAGGCGCGCTGGAAGATCATCGCTGTTGTCACCGTTGTCGCGATTCTCGGCGCGTTGGGCGCCTCGCTGATCTCGACCCCGATCTACCAGGCCTCTACCAGGCTGTTCGTGTCCACCACGCTGGGAAGCTCCGTCAACGAGGCATACCAGGGAAACCTGCTGTCACAGCAGCGGGTTACGTCGTACACCAAGCTGCTGACCGGGCAAACTCTCGCGCAGCGCACTATCGATCGGCTCGGTAGCGATGCAGTCAACGGAATGACGCCGGCCCAACTCGCGGCAAGCGTTGTGGCGACGTCCGCACCCGACACGGTTCTGATCGACGTGGGCGTGAAGGACCCGTCGCCCGAACGTGCACGCGATATCGCCAACGCACTGTCGGACGAGTTTGTCTTGATGGCAAAGGAATTGGAGACCCCGGAGACGGGTGGAACCCCGGCAGCCCGCGTGGTCGTCGAGCAGGAAGCGGGAACACCCACCACGCCCGTATCGCCGAACACCAAGCGCAACATCGCACTCGGCGCAGCAGTTGGCCTGCTTCTGGGTATCGCGCTTGCCGTCTTGCGTGACCGTCTCGACAACACAGTCAAGGATCGTCGGGCTGTCGAAGAGGTAGCAGGCTCCGCGTTGGTCGGAACCATTCCCTTCGACAAGGAAATGCAGACCAAGCACACCATCGAATTCAACGAAGGCAACTCTGCCAGCGCCGAGGCCTACCGCGAGCTGCGTACCAACCTTCAGTTCCTCGAAGTGGACAACCCGCCACGCGTCATCGTTGTCACGAGTTCGCTTTCCGCAGAAGGTAAGACGACGACGGCCGTCAACATCGCTCTGGTTCTCGCCGAGGCCGGAAAGTCGGTCTGCCTCGTGGAAGGCGACCTGCGCAAGCCGCGAGTCTCGAAGTACCTCGGCATGATCGGCACCGTCGGCCTCAGCTCGGTCCTGGCCGGTCAAGCGCAACTCGACGACGTACTGCAGCCGACAACGCACGGCGATCTGGTTGTCCTTGCCTCAGGACCTATTCCGCCGAACCCCAGCGAATTGCTCGGCACCGATCACTCCCGACAGGTTCTTGCCGAACTTCGTGATCGATTCGAGTACGTCATCATCGACGCGCCGCCGCTGCTTCCGGTCACGGATGCGGCAGTTCTGACCGCAATGTCAGACGGCGCCTTGGTAATTGCGCGCCACGCCAGCACCAAGCGAGATCAGCTTGCCCGGGCCGTCGGCAATCTTCAGAGCGTCGGCGCACGCATCTTGGGCACCGTCATCACGATGACGCCCGCCAACAAGCGGGGCGGTGGATACGAGTACAAGTACTACTACGAAACCGACAAGACGGTGCCTGCGCTCGCTGAGGCTGCACCGTTACCGGGGGCCTCAGCAAGTTCTGCGACTCCTGCCAAGGCCACCGCACCGAAGAATGCGCCGGTGCCCGCGACGGACTCCACAGAATCCAATGCCGCTCCCGTCAAGGCACCCGTGAAGGCTCCCGAGGAAACCTCACACTCCTCGATGCCGTTCGATGATGCGCCAACTCAGGAATTCCAGCTCCGGACGAGTGAAAACGGACATCGCTATCTCGATTGATTCTGTTACCGCGGAATCAGCCTGAGTACATATACGGGACTTTGGTCCGGAAATGATCACATTTTCTCCGACCAAATGCCCGGAATGTGCTAAAAACGGTTAGTATCACGGCGATGGCAATCCGCCATTCACTTAATTATCCGGAGGATCTCATGCTCGGTTCCCTGTATTCTTTCAGCGCAGAAATCGGTGTCCCGTCTGTTGATGCCATTCTGGCATTCATCGGCAAGGGCATCGGGTCGATCTTGAACGTGAGTGCGTAGTAGCTAACAAACAGCCCCTGTCCAACTGAGCTGGACAGGGGCTGTTTTCTGTTTGAGGGCAATGATTGCCGAAGGGGATCGGCAAGCGAAGTCCTATTGAGCGGGAATCGCAATGCGCCGTAGCAAAGGCCCCAGAAGAGTGGCGATCTCCAACCCCACAGCGTGGAAAGTTTCCTCATCCGCGCCAATAGGATCGGCAACGTCTTCACTTTCCTGAACCTGATAGCGCGGGCGAGCGCCGGCCAGTTCGGCAACTGTTGTTGCCGCCGATTCTTCCGCTAACCGAGCGGCCTCACGCAATGTGAAAGTTCGCTTGAACTGCGATGGCGCCAACGCCAGAATCTTGTCGCGATGACGCTCCGTCATAGCCAGAATCAAATCGGCCTCGGACGCGATCGCAGTGGTAAGCCGTCGAGCGCGAAAATTGGAAGGATCGCCTCCCAGGCCTTCCAGTACCAGCGCCGCTGTCGGTTCCACCGCATGACCGACAAGGGCGCGCGTGCCGGCACTCGACGCCGTGAGATCCGTGATTCCCGCTTCCTCCGCAAATGCTCGAGCAAGGCGTTCCCCTGTTGGCGATCGGCAGATATTTCCGGTGCAGACAAAGAGGATGTGCATGAGGTCAATCATAAAGGGGCAGCGCCACAATGCGGCACCATGATGTCGCGAAATGTTTGCACATCGACTACGCGGTGTTCCCGCCGCGTCCGTCGTTGGGATATATGAACTACTCATGAGACTGACCGTGTTCGGGACCGGGTACCTGGGGCTGACCCATGCCGTGTGTATGGCGGAACTGGGACATGAGGTTCTGGGCGTCGACATCGACGCCGCGAAGGTCGAGATGCTGTGCGCCGGTCATGTTCCGTTCTTCGAACCTGAACTGGCACAGCTGTTGACGCGGAATCTCGAGTCCGGGCGGCTGGGCTTCACGACGTCGTACGCGGAGGCCTCGGAGTTCGCGGATCTCCATTTTCTTTGCGTGGGCACTCCGCAGAAGCGCGGCGAGAAGGCCGCGGACATTTCTTACGTCGATGCCGTGATCGACACGCTGGCACCGCTATTGGAGCGTCCGGCCGTCATTGTCGGGAAGTCGACAGTTCCCGTGGGGACAGCCGCACGGCTAGGCGCGCGGGTTCGGGCCGCCGCCCCGGCAGGCGACGGCGTCGAGGTGGCGTGGAATCCCGAATTCCTGCGCGAAGGAAAAGCCGTCGCAGATACGTTGCGTCCGGACCGGCTGGTTGTCGGCGTCGATCGGGATCGCCCCGGCACCGCCGAATCTGCTCTTCGGGACGTCTATGCCTCGATGCTCGACGCGCGCATCCCGTTTCTGGTTACCGACCTTGCGACGTCGGAGCTCGTCAAAGGTTCGGCAAACGCCTTTCTGGCCACAAAAATTTCGTTCATCAACGCGATCGCGGAAATCTGCGAGGCAACCGGAGCCGACGTCACCGTGTTAGCTGACGCCCTTGGTCACGACGCGCGGATCGGGCGGAGCTTCCTGAATGCCGGTCTGGGATTCGGCGGCGGTTGCCTGCCGAAGGACATTCGGTCGTTCGCGGCGCGGGCCGGAGAGCTGGGCGTTGATCAAGCCTTGTCGTTCCTCCGTGAGGTGGACAGCATCAACATGCGACGCCGAACCAAGGTCCTCGAGATGGTGACGCAAGCCTGCGGCGGCAGTTTGCTGGGAATGAACGTGGCTGTCCTAGGGGCGGCCTTTAAGCCTGAATCGGACGATGTGCGCGATTCGCCCGCACTGAATGTTGCGGGCATGATGCAACTGCACGGCGCGAACGTGACGGTGTACGACCCCAAGGCGATTGAGAATTCGCGCAGCATTTTTCCCACGCTCAACTATGCAACGTCGACGTCAGAGGCGTGCAAGCGCGCAGATGTCGTGCTGGTTGCCACCGAATGGTCTGAGTTTGCCGAACTCCAACCGTCGCAGCTGGATTCGGTTGTGCACGGGCGGGTGATCGTCGACGGACGCAACTGCCTCGACCCGTCACTCTGGCGATCGGCCGGCTGGATTTATCGCGGGGTAGGGCGGTGAGAGCTAAGGGTGAATAACTGATAAGTTGCCAGCCGTACGGTCGGTTCGACTCTGCACATCTCCACGATGCAATCGAATGGGTAGACTTCCCGCCGGAAGGTGACGGGTCTGCTCATGGATCTGTTTGCAGTCGACGAAGGTGGCTCATGAACTTGGTGCTCGGTGTAACAGTGGGGGCGAGCGCTGTGCGCTTGGCACGCCCAGGAGCGCCGGAGCACGGTGGGCCGGTATTTCGATCCAGAGCGATCGTGCGCGGACACGAAACCCCCGAAGACGTGGCAGCCGATTCCATTCGCGTCGCGCTCGCGGAATTCGCCGGCCAAGACAACTCCGTCGCTGTCGTCTACCGCGATCAGAGTCAGGCAGGCGCCCTCAGCCAGGCACTTGATCGTGGCCGGATCGACAACTACCGGCTGATACCCGAATCGGCGGCAATTCTGCGGATGCTCGAGGAGCCGGGAACGCTGGGCGCACAGAACACCCTGGTGGTCATCGACCTCGGTGCCACCGGCGCAACCGTCGACGTCCTCGATCGCACCACCGGTGCAACCGTCGTCACCGCCAGATCCAGTCAAGTCAGCGGCGATCAGTTCGACGCACTCGTCTACCTCGACCAAACCGAACGACGTCGCATCGCGACGCCTACCGATCCCGAAGGCATCGCAGAACTCCAAGCCCGGAGCCGACTGGCCAAGGAACAACTCTCGACCCGCAGCGCAGTCTGCCTCCCCGGACCAGGCGGATTACTACTCCTCTCCCGAGAAGTCTTCGACTCCTTGGTCGCGCCCAGCGTCGAGGCTCTGGCCCGAGAGGTCCGTGAGGTGGTTGCCACCTCCGGTCGGCGCCCGGACTCCGTTGTACTGATCGGCGGCGGCGCCCGAGTCCCCATCATTCGCACCGTGCTGGAACGGTGGATCGAAATCCCCGTCATAGCGCCGGAACAGCCAGACCTCCTCGCCACGCAGGGAGCCGCACTGCTCGCGGGCGGCGCGCCCCGCAGAGAACCCGTCGCTGCGCCCGCCGTGACTGTTGCGGCCCCGGCAGTGGCGCCGATCTTTGCGCCGTACCCGATCAACACTCCTGCTGTGGCGCCGGCGCCCGTCCAGGCATTCGCCCACGGTGGCCTTGCAACGATGACCGGGCCAGGGCCTGCGCCGGCTAGTGCCGATCTCCATGCGCCCGCGCATGCGCAGGTGGCGCCCGCACCCGAGTCAGTACCGACCCAGGCTCAACCAGCCGCCGACTACGACAGCGACGAATCAGACGTCAAAGAACCCGTCATGGTCGATGCCCAGGCGTACTCGGCTGTTCACGAGGACGTCAGTGGGGGACAACCCACCTGGCTCGCCGCTACTTCGCACGACGAGACAACCACCCCGGAGTCAGGCAGGCAGTTCCGATTCGCCGGACTGGGAGCCGGTGTTGTTGCCGCGATCGTCATCGTCGGTCTGGGAATGGGCTACGGCGGGAAGGTGTTCGGCGATTCGGGCGAAGCCGGCCCGGTAGCAACAGAGGTCACCACAACACAAACGCCGTCGACGACGGTTCCGACCACCACCACAACACCGCCGCCTACCACCACAACAGAGCCGCCTCCGGTGACGGAGGAAGCTCCCGTGTACGAGGCACCCTACGAGGCGCCGTACGTCCCGCCGGCACCTGCGCCGGCGCCGCCGCCCGCACTGTACATTCCCGGGCTGCCCCCGATCCTGCTTCCCGTTCTGCCGCCCATCCCCGGTTTGTGAGCTAGCGCTTGGAGTGACGCCCACCGTTCGATGCGGTGGCCGTCGAACTTCCCGGCGGACGGGCAAGGAGCACTGCGATAGCCGTCGTGAGCGGAACCGACAGCGCAAGCGCGATGCCGCCGACAGCAGATCGCACGATTTCGATGGCTACGGCGTCGCCGACCAGAACGTCGCCCAGCGGACGGCCACTGACACTGAACAACAGCAGCAACGGCAAAGCGCCGCCCGCATAGGCCAAGACCAAGGTGTAGACGGTACTGGCGATGTGATCGCGACCCACGCGCATCGAGCCGGCAAACACCTGGCGTCGGGTCGCGCCCTTGTCCAACTGCGCCAACTCGAATGCCGACGACGCCTGGGTGATCGTGACGTCGTTGAGCACACCCAGCGAGCCGATGATGAAGCCTGCGAGCAGGAGTCCGGTGATGTCGACGTGCTGAATGTAGGTCTGCACGTTGGTGTTCTGCTCTTCGGATAGCCCGGTGAGTTGTGTCAGTTCGATCGACAGGTAAGACAGCACCGCAGCAAGAACCATGGCGGCGAGGGTTCCGAGAAGCGCAGAACTGGTTCGGAGCGAGACCCCGTGCGCGAGGTACAAGACGGCATACAAAATGACGGCGCCCGACACCAGCGCAACGGGTATCGCGGGTTTTCCGTCCAACAAGGCGGGGAGCAGAAAGCCGACCACCACGCCGAACGCCACCACAAGCCCGAGAAGTGCCCGCAATCCGCGCCACCGGGCAACAGCGATGATCACCACGGCAAAAGCCACGACGATGAGCGTCAGCGACAATCCGCGTGAATAGTCCTCGAAGGAATACTGCGTCGCCCCGGTCGGATCGGTCTGGCGCAGCAGACGGATATGCTCGCCGACTCGCAAATCAGGTTGGCCGGGACCCGGAATGATCTCCAGCAATGTCTGGGTACCGGCGTTCGGACCCGATTCGATGTCGACGATGCTTCGCTGACACTGATAACTCGTATTCGCCGGGGGTGCCGGTTCGCCGACGAATGGTCTTCCCGCCGAGACACTTCCGCAGGCGCCGATCTCCTGGAGGGTGACCGTGCCGGCCTCCGTGACCACTGACCCGCCGTCGGAGTTCTGAAACGGCAACGGGATGTCGAGGTTGGCCTTGTCCGGCCACAGAGCGATGACGCCGACGAGTACGGCTAGACCGACGACGGTGAGGATGCCGACGACAACGCGGGCAGCAGTGGCTCCGATGTGGAGTGGGCCGTCATGACCATGGCCGTGACCGTGGCTCATCGGAAACTGAGTGTCGGACTGGGGATTTGCACCGGTGCCATGTTAGCGGCAGTTGCTGTGAACAGGTGAGTCACCGGACTTGGCGGCTGGAGAGGAAGAGTTCGAGCTGGGTGGCGGGGAACAGGGGGGGTTGTCCCCGCCACCAACCTGGTATCCACAGGGGGGGGAGGGATACCAGGTGCTCGCGGCACCGAAGTGCTGAAACCAATGTACCCAATTTCAAACCAATCTGGTGCATTGTCTTGCTACTAATTTACAACGGTTATCGGACCAATTGCGCTGTTTCTACCGTAGCGGCAGGTCGCGACTAGTCAAACACTCAACCAAACCGATTGGTTTCGGAAATTTGTGACCAAGGTCGCACGAATGCCCCGCACATTTATCCGTGCGGGGCATCCATAGAAAAACAAACTGGTCAAACGTCCATGGCCGTGGCCAGTGGGTTTCCAGCTTCCTACTGTTTGTAACTCGTAAGGAAGTTGCCAAACCGCTCGATTGCGACAGCGAGGTCACGGGCCCACGGAAGGGTAACGATTCGCAAATGGTCATGATCGGGCCAATTGAAGCCCGTTCCCTGAACCATCAGGATCTTCTCCTGCAGAAGAAGATCCTGAACCAACTTCTCGTCGTTGTGGATCTCGTGAACATTCGGATCCAAGCGAGGGAACGCGTACAGCGCACCACGCGGCTTGACACACGAGACACCCGGAATCATGTTGAGGCGTTCCCATGCGACATCGCGCTGCTCGAGCAGGCGTCCGCCCGGGAGGATGAGGTCCTCGATGCTCTGATGGCCACCGAGCGCCACCTGGATAGCGTGCTGACCCGGAACATTCGGGCACAAGCGCGTCGACGCCAAGAGGTCGAGACCCTCGAGGAAACCGCCGGCGTGCTCCTTCGGGCCGGTGATCGCCACCCAACCCGAACGGTAGCCCGCAACGCGATACGCCTTCGAGAGACCGTTGAACGTCAGGCACAGAAGATCAGGAGCCAACGACGCAAGCGAGATGTGCTTGGCGTCGTCGTACAAGATCTTGTCGTAAATCTCGTCAGCGAGCAGAAGAAGCTGATGCTTGCGCGCCAGATCGACCAACTGCTGGAGAATCTCCATCGAGTACACCGCACCCGTAGGGTTGTTCGGGTTGATGACCAGCAAGGCCTTGGTCTTGTCGGTGATCTTGGATTCGATATCCGCGATATCGGGATTCCAGTCGTTGCCTTCGTCGCACAGATAGTGCACCGGAGTTCCACCGGACAAGCTGGTCATTGCCGTCCACAACGGGTAGTCCGGCGCTGGGATCAGCACCTCGTCGCCGTTGTTGAGCAGGGCCTGCATTGTCATGGTGATCAGCTCGGACACGCCGTTGCCGAGGTAGATGTCATCGACGTCCACCTCGGGGAAGCCGGGAACCAGCTCGTACCGAGTCACGATCGCGCGCCTGGCCGACAAAATGCCCTTGGACTCCGAGTACCCCTGAGCGTAGGGAAGAGCGGCGATCATGTCGCGCATGATCACGTCCGGTGCGTCGAAACCGAACGGTGCGGGGTTTCCGATGTTGAGCTTGAGGATCCGGTGCCCTTCCGCCTCCAACCGGGCGGCATGCGCGTGCACCGGTCCACGGATTTCGTACAGGACGTTCTGGAGCTTCGACGACTGCTCCAGCTCGCGCTGCGGCTGACGATGGCGGACGGGTTCTGGTGTGCTCACGAGTTACATGATTCCACCTGTGCGCAAGTGGATTCTTCCGGGCACGACAGAAGGTGCCGTCTGTTCGGTTGGCTTACACGTCGGTTGGCTTATTCTGGGGCGCATGACGCCGACCGACGTGATCGCAGCCCCGTACGGATCGTGGGCCTCGCCCATCGACGCAGCAGATCTGGCCAACGGAGGTCACCCGGTAGAAGGTGGCCGCTACGTCGGTGACGAGGTGTGGTGGGCGGAGCTGCGGCCAACCGAAGGCGGGCGCGTCGCGATCCGACGGTTGGGGCTCGACGATCAGCCCGTCGACGTACTGCCCGCGCCGTGGAACGCACGCACCCGAGTTCACGAGTACGGCGGCGGCGCGTGGACGGTCACGGACGCCGGGCGGTTGGTTTTCAGTGAGTTCTCCGATCAGCGGGTGTACATCCTCGAAGGTCTCAGGCCGCGAGCATTGACACCCCCGACGTCGTCATCGGTGCGATACGCGGATCTGTCGATCGTCGGAGCCGACGTGTGGGCAGTGCGCGAGTCCCACGCGCCAGGCGGCACGATCACGCGCGACATCTGCGCCATTCCGCTCGACGGATCCGGCGAGATTCGCGCCATCGTCGGCGGTTCGGACTTCCTTGCATACCCGCGGCCCTCCCCGGACGGAAGCAAGATCGCCTGGATCGCGTGGAATCACCCGCAGATGCCCTGGGACGGAACCGAACTGCGGGTTGCGGATCTGGTCGACGGCGTAGCGGGTCCGCATCGAGTTCTTCTCGGCGGCACGGAAGAGTCAGTGCTGCAACCGGAATGGATATCGGGCGACGAACTGTACGTGGTCAGCGATCGCAGCGGGTGGTGGAATATCTATCGCGTGGGTCCAGACGTGGCCGCGCTCTGCCAGGTTGATGCCGACTTCGGTGACGCGCTGTGGCAGTTCGGCGCCCGCTGGTACGAGGTGCTCGGCAACGGAAAACTGTTGACCGTGCGCACTTTCGGCACGGATACCCTCGCGGTGCTGGATCCGGAAACCGGCGACTTGCGCGACATCGACGTCTCCGGCGTCACCAGCATCGGACTCATGCAGGTGCGCGATGATCAGCTGCTGATCAAAAGCGGCGGCGCAAAACTGGCTACCGGACTGCGTGAACTGGACCTCGGCACCGGCGCGCTGCGTGATGTTCGCCTGTCCGTCGACGCGCTTCCCGAATCTGCTTATCTCCCCGAAGCTCGAACCGTTGTTGCACACGGGCACGGCCGCGAAGTCCACGCATTTGCCTACCCGCCCCGCAATCCCCGCTACCGCGGCCAAGACGGTGAACTCCCGCCGTACGTCGCCTTCGTGCATGGCGGACCCACCGCGCACATAGCGCCAGCTCTGAACCTCGTGTACGCCTACTTCACCAGTCGGGGAATCGGCGTCGTGGACGTCAACTACGGCGGATCCACCGGATATGGCCGCGAGTACCGCAATCGTCTGCGTGGCCAGTGGGGCGTCGTAGATGTCCAGGATGTGATCACCGCCGTCACGGGACTCGCCGAACAGGGGCTTGCCGACCCTGCCCGCCTGGCCGTCGAAGGCGGATCTGCGGGTGGCTGGACCGTGTTGGCGGCGTTGACAACCTCCGACGTGTTTGCATGCGGCGCTTCCTATTACGGCGTGGCCGAACTGGACGGCTTTGTCAAGGAAACCCATGACTTCGAATCGCGGTACATCGACGGACTGATCGGGCCGCTGCCGGAATCGGCGGCGCTGTACGCGGAGCGCGCACCGCTCAACAACGTCGACGGTTTGAACTGCCCGGTCCTGCTGCTGCAAGGTCTCGACGATCCGATCGTTCCGCCGTCACAAGCCGAACGCTTTCGAGATGCACTGGTATCGAAGGGCATTCCGCATGCCTACCTGGCCTACGAAGGCGAATCCCACGGCTTCCGTAAGCAGTCCACGATCATCAGTTCCCGCAACGCGGAACTGTCCTTCTACGGACAGGTGCTCGGGTTCACGCCGCCAGGTGTTCCGCAGCTGAAGCTGTGGACTCACGAGGTGTAGCTGCTGCCCAGGAGGATCGTGACCGCCCAGTTCTTCTCGGGGACAAGATGAGTCACCGACGTACAGCCGTTGGTTGCGGCTCCTGCAGTGCCGGGGAAGAGGGTGAGTGCCACTGTAAGTGTCACTGCCACTGCAAGAGTCCGCGTGGCTGCAGACTAACCGGTCTGAACTCTTGGCGGATGGCCAAGCGGACAATTCGGGTACTTGGTCCTCGGGGGATCAGTGGTTGTGGGGAAGCCGACATGGTTTGTGCGCAGTGAACATGGTGTGCGGCACGCTGGTACGGGTGTTCACTGGACAGAAACTGTGCTCACTTGCAGGGTTGGCTGGGCGGCCGGCTATGGGATGCGGCCGCGGTTGAACGCCGTACGGGTCCGATCTGCGACCACCTGCGGCGTCGACAAGTCCGCCCACGTCCACCGAACCACCTGCCAACCCGCATCCCGCAGACGGTCTTCGCGGAGCTTCTCCGCCCAGAGCACATCCCCAGGGGTGCGGCCGACGGGAACGAAGCGGCCGTACTTGACCCGGCCGTCGAACTCCCCGACAGTGCGATGCTCGCGCCACAGGAAATCGACACGAGCATCACCGATCTGAACTTGCGGTTCGGGCATCGGCAAGTGCTCGGAGGCAAAGAGCGCCAAACTCCGTGACTCGCCGACGCTTTCGATCCGGCCGTCCATCGCGTCGATCACATGAAAGGCATGGCGGTGCGACGGATGGCGCGGCACCCCAGCCAGATTCGAGGTGATGTCGGCCAGAGCGAGCGGTGTTCGGTGCAGCGCTGAGTTCCCCGCGACCAGGGCCGGCTCGAACGGCAGTGAACGGGCGAGGTCGACTACCGTGCGCGCAAGCGTTGTCACCCGCAGACCGTCGACGGTCGTGACTTCGTCCGTGGTGAACAACGCAGAGTGCACCTGCCTGTGAGTGGACGTGCTGCCGCCACCTCGACGGTTTCGAGTCAGGTGAACCAGGCGGAGCGGAGTGTTCCACAATTCCAGGCCGTGCAGTACTGCCGCGGAGGTATGACTGACAACTGCGTCGGCATTGGCTGCCCTGGCTATCGCGTGGACCTGCAGACGATGGCGCGCATGTGCGTCGAGTTCGGAGAACGGCTGCGTCGACACGTAGGCGCCGCGATGTAGGCGGGTCCAGTCGCCGTGTGAACAGCTGCGACGGATCTCGGAGTCGGTGCCGCCGGTGGCGAGATGCTCGGGTCTGCGGACGATGTGCGGTTGTTCCCCCATGCCGAACAATCCTGGTGTATCGGAGCCCGTCTGGGCCGACGGGTTTCTGTGCTGTGGATAGGTCGCGCAGTGTGCATGGTTTGTGTGTAGTGAGCAGTGTTTGTGTGCAGTGAGCAAGGGTTCCGGCGAGCTGGAAGGGGTGCTCGCTACCCAGAAACCCTGCTCGCTTACGAGCCTGGCAAACACGAACGCCCCCGCCGTGATGGCGAGGGCGTTCGATGACGTGATTACTACTTGCGGCCGGGAGCCTTTGCGCCTGCCTTGAATCCGAGCCCGCCCGGCTTTGCGGCCGGGGGAGCCTTGGGGGCCTGCGCAGCGGGAGCCTCGGTGGCTGGTGCCTCGGCAGCGGGTGCCTCAGCAGCCGGAGCTTCAGGTGCAGCTGCTTCTACTACCGGTTCGGCAGCGGGAGCCGGTGCTGCAGCAGCGGGCGCTGCCTTGCGTGCACCGGGAGCCTTTGCACCCGACTTGAATCCGAGCCCACCAGCCTTGGCAACCGGCGGAGCCTTAGGAGCGGGAGTCTCGGCAGCCGGTGCTTCAGTGGCGGGTGCCTCGGCAACAGGAGCCGCCGGGGTTTCCGCAACGGGAGCCGGAGCTGCGGCAGCGGGAGCTGCCTTCTTTGCACCGGGAGCCTTTGCGCCCGACTTGAATCCGAGCCCGCCGGCCTTGGCAACCGGCGCAGCCTTGGGTGCCTCGGCAGCAGGTGCGGCGGGGGCCTCAGCAGCAGGGGCCGGTGCAGCAGGTGCAGCTTCAGCAGCCTTTGCGCCCGGAGCCTTGGCCCCACCCTTCATCTGCAAGCCCTTGCCGGGAGCCTTGGCGCCGGACGCCAGGCCCAGACCCTTCGGCTTGGCGGGTGCGGCCGGAGCAGCGGCTTCGGGTGCAGCAGTTTCAGGAGCGGGTGCGGCTGCAGCCTTTGCGCCCGGTGCCTTGGCAGCGCCCTTCATCTGCAGACCCTTGCCACCGGGAGCCTTGGCTCCGCCGGCCAGGCCGAGGCCCTTGGGCTTTGCGGCGGGTGCAGCTTCGGGTGCTGCAGACTCGGGAGCTTCGGCAGCTGCCGGAGCAGCCTTCTTGGCACCGGGAGCCTTTGCCCCGCCTGCCATTCCGAGTCCCTTGCCGGGTGCTTTCGCGCCGGGTGCCTTGGCCAGACCCTTCATTGCGAGGCCCTTGCCGGCGGCAGCGGGTGCTGCCGGGGTAGCGGCCGGAGCTGAGGGCTCGGCCGCGGGTGCGGCTTCTTCGACGACGGGTGCCGCGGCAACCGGTGCCTTCTCACGCGGGATCACCTTGATGTTCTCGGTGAGCTGGCTGGGTTCGAGGCGGGTGACGGAGTTCAGCATCAGCTGTGCGACGTCGACAACCTCGACGCCTTCTCCCTTGCCCTGTTCCTGGCGTGCGGTGACGCCGTCGTTGAGCATGACACGGCAGAAGGGGCAACCCGTTGCGATCTTCTTGGGGTTGGTGGACAGCGCTTCGTCGACGCGGTCGACGTTGATGCGCTTACCGATGTTCTCTTCCATCCACATGCGGGCGCCACCGGCACCACAGCACATGGATCGTTCGCCGTGACGCGGCATTTCGACGAGCTTGGCGCCGGATGCTTCCATGAGTTCACGGGGTGCGTCGTAGACCTTGTTGTGGCGGCCGAGGAAGCACGGGTCGTGGTAGGTGATGTCTTCGCTCACCGACGCGACGGGGATCAGCTTCTTCTGGCGCACCAGGCGGTTGAGCAGCTGGGTGTGGTGCACGACCTCGTAGTCGCCGCCCACCTCCGGGTACTCGTTGCCGAGGGCGTTGAAGCAGTGCGCACACGTGACGACGATCTTGCGCTTCTTCTGCTCGACACCTTCGAAGACGGAGTTGAGCATTTCGATGTTCTGCAGCGCGAGCTGCTGGAAGAGGAACTCGTTGCCGGCGCGGCGAGCGGAGTCGCCGGTGCAGGTTTCGTCGGCGCCGAGGACCATGAACTTCACACCCGCGGTCGCGAGCAGTTCCGCGACAGCCTTCGTGGTCTTCTTGGCGCGGTCTTCGTAGGCGCCGGCGCAGCCGACCCAGAACAGGTACTCGTAGTCCTCGAATGTGTCGGCGTCCTTGCCGTACACGGGGATCTCGAAGTCCATCTCGTTGATCCAGTTGAGGCGGTCCTTGGAGTTCTGGCCCCAGGGGTTGCCCTTGTTCTCGAGGTTCTTGAACAGGCCGGCGAGCTCGGACGGGAACTCCGATTCGATCAGGACCTGGTAGCGGCGCATGTCGATGATGTGGTCGACGTGTTCGATGTCGACCGGGCACTGTTCGACGCAGGCGCCGCAGTTGGTGCAGCTCCACAGGGTTTCGAGATCGATGACCGGTGCGAGTTCACCCTCGACCGTCTCGCCGACGAGTTTGCGCTCGGCTTCCTGGCGGGCGGCCTCGGGGATTGCGGCGAGGGCGGCTTCGTTGACGTTGCCGTCGGCGTCGACCAATCCGATTTCGTCGCCGCCCATGTCCTTGCGGCCACCGGCCAGCAGGTACGGGGCCTTGGCGTAGCCGTGGTCACGCAGCGACATGATGAGGAGCTTGGGAGAGAGCGGCTTTCCGGTGTTCCAGGCGGGGCACTGGGACTGGCAGCGGCCGCACTCGGTGCACGTGGTGAAGTCGAGCCAGCCCTTCCAGGAGAAGTCTTCGATCTGGCCGGCGCCGAGGGTGTCGGTGTCGGGATCGACGTTGTCCATCGTCAGGGCTTTACCCGCGCTCATCATGGGCTTTGCCGCGCCGAGAGCAACGGTTCCGTCGTCTTCACGCTTGAAGTAGATGTTGAAGAACGCGGAGAAGCGGTGCCAGGCAACACCCCAGGTGATGTTGCGGCCGACGATGTACAGCCAGATCATGCCGGACATCAGCTTGATGAACGCGAAGATGGCCACCATCATGGCACTGGCCGGGAGCAGCTTGGCCAGGTTCATGGTGAAGAAGTCGGTCCACGGATTGGCGTGACCGTAGGTCGCGATCTTGCCGGCCTTCACGAAGATCATGCCGAGGCCCTCGATGAGGACAACGGTTTCGACGAAGTAGGCGGCCTTGAAATCCGAGCCGCCGAAGCGGGACAAGCGGATCGGCAGGCGCGGGTGGTTGAGCTGGCGGATGACGATCAGCGTGGTGATGCCGATGACGGTGCCAAGACCCAGAATCTCGTCGACCAGGTGGTAGATGGCCCAGTTGCCGAAGATCGGCCAGTGGAACTCGGGGTTGAACGTCTGGCCGTAAGCCTCGAACCAGACGATGGCGCCGAGCAGGAAGCCGACCATGACAAGCCAGTGAGCCCAGCCGACGGTACGGAACTTCGCCATGCGCGTGTGCGCGATGAACTCGATGACCATCTGCTTGAAGCGGGGGAAGAACGGACGCCAGCGGTCTGGTGCTGATTGGCCGATTTGGACGACCTTCACCATCTTGAGCGCGCCACCGATGAAGGAATACCAACACACGAGGCTCAGCAGCACACCGATGGTGCCCAACGTGATCGTCAGGGCATTCATGTCGCGGCCTTTCATTTCAGGGCGACGCGTCGGCCACCTGGTAAGAGCCCACTGATACTAACCTGCCATATGTTACCCACCAGTAGCTTGATGTGTCGACCATGTATACCGGCGAGTAACCATGCTTGGCCTGGCGAGATCAATTATTCCGCAACGACGGGCTGGGCCGCTGCGCAAACTTATCTACCGTCACGTTAGGTGGTGTGCATCTCGCCCCTGTTAATCAGGCAGCCCTAACCTGCCATCTGCGCTGTTTTGGCGGTACCGACCGACCCGTCCGGAGCGAACGTACCTTTCGGCGCATCCAGGGCGATGAAAGGTACGTTCGCACCGGTAGGGGCGGGGGGAAAGGGCGCATTTTCGACAAAAAACTGTGGCCCACCTCGACAGGAGGTGGGCCACAGAAGGTGCGGTGCGATCAGTAGTCGCGGACTTTCAAGCCGGGGTTTTCGGCGAGGATGTCCTTGATGGGCGTTCCGTACTGAATCGGCTGAGGGCTGCCGATGAGTGTCGCCGCCCGAGCGACCTCGCAGAAGGAAGATGTTGCGACCGTCGACGCGCTGGTGATGCCCAGTGCCCGGGTGCCGGTCATGATCGGGCCGCCGCTGTCGCCCTGAAGGACGCAGATGTCGGTGGTGAAGAGGTTGGACATCGGCTGCTCCGAGACCACTGCATTGCGATTGACGCTGGTGACAACGCCGCAGCTGTAGCCGGTGGTCGATCCGGCCTTGCACACCGGTGCGCCGACAACGGGATCGGCAACCCCGTCAATGTTGACGGATCGGTTGAAGGGAACCCGGACGCTGTTGTTGTCGAACCGGTACTTCGCCTGGTCGTCGATGTTGATGATCGAGTAGTCCCGCGGCCCGAACACGCTCTTGGCGAAGTATCCCACTCGCGGTCCCGGCTGGTTGTTGACGAGCGGGAAGGCTTCAGAGGCGTACTGCGTGCCTGCGGCGATGCGGTTGGGGTCGCAGTGTCCTGCGCTGATGTTGACCGTGCGACCGGAGGCATCGGTTCCGTTGAAACCGAAGGAACATTTGAACCCGTTGAAGCCGGAGATTCCGCCGAACGCGTCGCCGCCGAGTGCGGCGTCGCCGGTCAGGGAACCGGTGGCGGGGAGGAGGTCGACAACGATCGGCGGCACGGAGATCGGGACGGCGGCGTGGCGGACGGTTGTGTTCAGGAAGTCCGGCAGGGTCAGTCCGGCTGCCGGATCTGCGGTCAACTCGACGCCGTTTCCGACAACGTCGATGGCGATTCCGCGAACGAGATCTGCGACGGCAGGTGGCTGCGACTCGAGCCAGGTGTTGAGTGCGGACACCTCGTTCTGCAATGCCGATTCACTTTGTGCCACGTCATTGACCTGGAAACCGGCTTTTTCGGCGGCCGAGCGAGCTGTATCGTTGCTCTGCCCGGAGGCCAGTGCAACAACGGCCTGCCCGAGGTCGTCCAGCCAGACTCCGGCAAAACTGTCGGGGAACTGCACCCGCGCGATGTCTGCGAACTCGGCAAGTTTCTGCGCGAGTTCCGAACGCGTCAGGTACTGATCAGGCGTCAATGCCAGATCGTGCTGAAGTGCCTCGGCGAGTTCGACGGGCAGATGTGCGGCCTGGTCGGACACACCGGGCGTCGATGGTTCGGCGCTCGCAACAGCGGCAATCGGTCCGAGGAGCAGCAGCATCGTCGAGCCGAACACTGCGGCGCGACGTGCGGTGGAGCTTCGCATGTGGGCCTTTCCGCTTCATTGACCGCGTGCGGCCCCCCTGGGTGCACGCGGATACGGCCCGCCTTTCGGCGAGCCGTATCGCAGTCGCACACGACTATAACGGGTTCTTCCCCACGAATCCCACCCGTTACAACGAGTGAGTTTCAGTGATCAGCCGATTGTGCGAACCCGGATTCCGGATCCGACGCCACCGCCGGAGGCTGCGTCTGCGGCCTGTGTGATGTTGTCGACGGGGATTCCGATGTTCGTGGTCCCACCCGACATGGCGAGGACAAGATTCGCTTCGGTGCAGTTGGGTGCGCCGGTGCTGTTGGAACCGCTCGTGATTCCCAAAGCCAGAGTTCCGGTGACGATGGCTCCGCCGCTGTCGCCCGCGAGCGTGCATGCTGTTCCGGCAAAGCCGCGAACGGTGCGCGATTCGCCGCCGGGTCGGACAAGCTGGATTTCGACCTGATCGGCTGCGACCACGCCACACGTGAACGAGCTGGCCTGACCGGACTTGCACATCGGTGCTCCGATGACGGGGCGTGCGGTGCCCGTGATCTCGAGTGTCGTGCCACCGGCGCCGCGCACCGATGCGCGGTCGAGTCCGGCGTCGACGCCTGCCTGGTTGAGCTTGATGACGGAGTAGTCGAGTTCTTCGCCGGCCTTACCTACCGCGGACTGGGCGAAGTTGCCGACCTGGAGGCTGTCGTCGATGTTCTGCGGGTTGGGCAGATAGACGGGTGCAGCGGTTCCCTCGGCCTTATTGCAGTGTCCCGCACTGATATTGAGCGCATTGTCGTGACTGTCGACGGCATTGAATCCGAACGAGCAGACGGAGATGTCCTCGGTCGGTGTCTCGCGGATCGGACCCGGTGACGTGACATAGATGTCGCCGCCGAGTGCGCGAGCGTCGATCGCGCCGCCGCCATCCGGGCTGAGCCGAATTTTGGTGTTCTCGAGCATCGTGGGCAGGTTGAGTGCCTTGCCGACGGGGCTGTTGGCAACGTCGACGACAACCTGGTTGTTCAGTACGTCGATGGAGGTGGAGCTGACTGCCGTCGCGATATCGCCGGGCAGTTTCGCGATCCATCCGTTGACGTCGGCAAGGCTCTGTTCCAGACTGCCTGCGGAGACCGGTGCCACATGCGTGACGAATCCGTCGGCTGCGGCGACGCGTGCTGCATCGGCGCTGGTTACTGCCACAACCGGTTGACCGTCGAGGTTCATCCACGAGCCCGCGTAATCGCCGGGGCGCGAGGACCGGAAGCTTTCCGCGTACGCACCCAACTCCTGGGCCTTGGCGGCGCGATCGAGATATTCCTGTGGGGAAATCTTCAGATCTCGGCTGATCGCCTCGACCAGTTCGGCGGGTAGCTGATCCGCGGAGAGCTGTTCGACTGATGATTCGGATGTGGGTTCTGCCGGCTGCGCCAAAGCTGTAGCTGAGAACGATGTTGCGAGCAGAAGTGCCGAGGCGCCGACCAGAACGGTCCGGATCGCCGACGAGTTACGCATGAAATCCCTTCGAGTCTTTCGGCCGTAACGCCGGAAGGTACCGCCCCACCATAGGGGAAGGCTCCGATGTGAGGTCGGGCGCCTAGGTCGAGGGAAGTCGATATGTGCAGCTAGGGAGTTGTTTCTGGTGCCTGTTCGGGATCGACGGGCTGCGGGTCGACAGGCTGCGGGTCGACCGGTTCGGGATCGACAGGCTGCGGATCGACCGGTTCCGGATCAGTTGTGCCAGGGTCGACGGGATCGGTCTGTTCGCCGCCAACGTCGTAGTCGTCCACGGCGGGGATCTCGGATGCGAGCGGTTCGACGCTCTCGTCTTCGGTCGGAACGTCGTCGAACTCGTCGACCAGAAGGGCGTCCTGGGTGGGAGCCTGATATCGCGGGGTCGGCGTGCGGTTCTGTGGGACGACGGCCACGGGCGCGGCAGTGGGGAATTGGATCGGAACCTCGCGAAGGGGCGCGGGATCGGTGGGCGGCGCTATTTCGGCATACGCCGGGACGGCGGCGTCACGAATTTCCGGCACCTGCGTTGTGGGGGCGTTACCGATCAACACCGCGAGCGCGCAGGCCGCGGCAGTCAAGAGACCGGCGACGGCGGCTGCGAGGTAGACGGGCCGCCGACTCGGTGCGTCATCTGTGCTGAGGATGTCTTCCGTCTCCGGCGCCTGCTCGATGTCGGGGACAGCAGCAATCGGCGCGCGGGGAACAGCCAGAATCGCGGCTCCCCGTGCCGAGCGTTCACCCGTGGTGATGTCGGAATCGAGGTTGTAGGCGCCAAGGGTCGCGGAGTAGGGCGCAAGTTCGATGTAGTCGAGATCCATGCTGTCGAGCGCGGTTCGCAGCGTGTCCACAGATCGAGCCGAGAAGTTGGGAGGGATGGCGGCGACAATGCGCAGCGGCTGATCGGTGAGGCTGTGCACTTCCGCAACGAGGCAGTACAGCGCGGTTGCGACCAGTTCTTCACCGCGCGTCCGCTGGGTGGGAGCCGCTTCGTTGTCGGTAGTGACTCGGTCGAGGAACCGTCGTACGCCCGGTGAATGTGTGTGGGCAGTACCCAGTGCGATAGTTCCGTCCGGCGCGTGGTGCAGCACGGATTCGTGGTCGATGATCACCGGTTCGGCGTCGGGCACGGCGAGCACCGCAGTGCAACGTGTGTTGCCGACATCAAGTCCGACTCCCCAGGTCACCGCGTCCCCCTAATATGGCTATCGCATCGCATCGCACAAAAAATATGCACTGGCTGTGGAAACTACCACTCGAAAGCTCGTTCGTGTCGGGAGGGTGAATATTCAGTTAATTCCGGTTCTGGGTCGTGAGGCTGCGCAGGACTACCAGGAGTTCTGAACGGGACTGCGCTCCGACTTTCCGCTTGATGCGCGCGACATGATGTTCGACGGTTTTCGCGGAGATGTAGAGGCGCTCACCGATTTCGCGGTAGGTGAGCCCGAGTACGACAAGTTCGGAGATCTGGTGTTCGCGCTCGGTCAAGGGCGAGTCGGGGAGTGCGTTGGCATCTTCTCTCGAGGAACCAGGCTCAGGTGTGTTGACCCGAAAGGAGCGCGCGAGCTGAAGCAACGTTGTTGCGGACTTGGTGTCGGGTGCCCGAAGCGCGGCCTCTCCCGCAAGGCGCGCAGCGTCCCACGAGTGACCGATTCGATTCAGAGTTCTTGCAGCGGTCTCGATTTCGTCGCCGCTCACCGTTCCTTGAAGGACAAGCAGCCATTGGCGGCCGGCTTCGGCGAGACCTGCGGAATACGAGTGGATCTTGGCTGATTCCGCGAGCGCACGCGCGTGCGGCAGCAGATCAGCCGGGGATTGTCCCAAAATCGCGGCCTGGACGCCGTACCAGTGAAACAGCGACGACCACAGCGGCGGATCGCCGAGCAGCCGTAGCAGATCCTGAGCCTCGTCGATGAGATGGTCGACGTGTTCCGTATCGCCGAGACGAACTGCGGCCAGCCACAATTCGCAGATCGGCAACAGATCGAGCAGATTGACGCTGCATTCGAAGAGGGTTCCCGACGCCCGAGACCACGTGCGACGCACGTCCTCGAGGTCCCCGAATCTCCGGGCGACACCCACTTCCAACGCTAGGAGAAACAATGTGTCGCGCTGGCCGAGGGAATCCGTGAGCGCTGATTCGGGGATGTCGGCGACGGGGTTTTCACTGCCGGCGAGCAGTGCTGCCCACGCGGCGAGAATCTGATGACGGGCCCACAGATGGCTGGATGTGTCGTGCGCTGGGGTTGCTTTCGCCAGAACGTCTCTAGCCCGATCATGTGCTCCGGTGTGCATGAGTGCAGTGGCGACGATGGCAGCAGGGGAGTCGGCCTGAAAGCGCGAAGCCCCAGGAGATCGAGGCAGTGTCAGCGCCCGGGACATCGTGTTGAGCGCAAGCGGAGGCGGTCCCGTCAGCGACTGCATGAGTCCACGGGCGAGCAGGCCGGTACCGGTACTGCCTGGCGATGGTGCGCCGCTGGTTCCGGCGAGCATCGCCGTGGCGTCGTCGATGCGGCCGGACGCGACGAGGAGGATCGCTCCGAATGCCGATTCCGCGTCTGCTCGCGCGGGGCCGAGCCACGCGTAGAGTTCTGCGCCGGAGGCGATCTGACCGCACACTGCGGATACCGCTGCTGAGATTCGCACTGCAACAGCTAGATCGGCGTCTTGTGCGCTCTGATCGCCGAGTATCGAATCTGTCAGGCTGACAGCGGTATCGAGGTCGCCGTGCGAGGCCGCGCACTCCGCGTGGTGCAGCATGGTTTCGGCAGAAGGGGATTCGATCACCGCAGCCCGCTGATACAGGTCCGCGGCCGCAGCGGGGGTGGCGCGCTTGGCGTGCTCGTAGAAGTGTTGTGCGATCCCCGGGTGACGTACTCCTGCATCAAAAAGTCGCACAGCGGTGTCGATATCGAGAACGCCCGCTTCGATGCGCCGGTCCAGTATTCGATCCAGTGTCGCGCGCTCCGGGCCGACTCCGAGAGGATGCGCCAGTGATTCGACGATCGCGGGGGATTGCGCAGCAAACAGTCCCGTTCCCAGCGCGCGATCGAATGCGTCGCTCGGACCGCCGAGTTCCAGTTCGTCGGGCGCGAGATTGTGCACGATACTCGAGATGTGCAGAATCTCGCGTTGCCGGGCATCGAGCGCACCCACGGTGCGGGCGAAGTACCCCCGAAGTGCATCGTCGACGGTCTGACGCCCCCGAACCGGCGACCGAAGGGCCGCGTCGAGGGCTCCGAAATGTCCACCCGACAAGAACTCGAGATCGCTGGCTTCGTCCGGCGCGAGTGAATGCCCGTACCCGTTCGCGAGTGCCTGAATATCCGAGCAGCGCAAACGGTCCAGGTGGAGTACCGAACCTGACGCGGAGAAGTCGGCCGCAGTGTCGGCCAGACGCGGATCGACCATGTCCGTCGCCACGATGGCTGAGATGTTGGTGCGTCGCAGCGTTTCGAGGACCTTCGCAAGCTCGGCCGCGTCGAGGTCCAGCGCGTTGTCGATCAAGAGAACGGTATCGGGCCCACGGTCGTCTCCGGTGAAATCGGCTGTCACGACGACGGCTTCGCGGCCGATCAAGCGTCGGTGCACCGCTGCGACAAGCTGTGGCCGAGCACTTGCACCGGAACCGGTGACAAACAACCTCAGCGGTTCGGCCTCCAAGTCGATAGTGCTCAGAAAGTCACGGATATAAGGAGATTCACTGTTCACGACGCAGCCTCGGCTATCCGACGGGAAAGCGTGGGATGGCCGTTGGCAGTGTCAGTTGGTCCGGGAATTGCGGCGCGACAACAACGGGAAGCTCCGGAACCTCGAACGCGGGGACCTGTGGAATCTGAAATGGCGAACCGGAGTCGACGTTCTGCTGGGCGGTCGTGGGATCGGAGTTCGGCTGCGCGGCAGCAGGTGAGTCTGTGGCTACTGGTGCGGCGGGCGCACCCGTTCCGGCAGCCCCCGTCGTCGCGACGCCCACAGATCGGGTGCCGGGGGCGGGCGACCCGGTGACGGCGACAGCTGCGCCTGTCGACGGCGCGGCGTCGGCCACCGGGTCGGAGCCCGATGGCGCGCTCGGATTGGACACTGTTGCGGAAGTAGGGGATTCGATACTCGGGTCGGCGGAACTCGAAGCGGGTTTGATCTTGTCCACGGCGGTACCGATTCCGAGTCCACCAGCCGCGAGGATCGCACACGCGCCGACGACAGCTGCGACGATGCCCACTCGGGACGAGCGCCGCGCCGCCGATGTGGCCTCGGGGTCCGAAGTAACAACAATCGGTGTCGAGAATGCCGGAACGGGAATCGGTTTCGGCTGCGAATGTTCGACGGCAGTAGCGGTATTTCCTATTGCGGTTGCGCGAGTTGCAGCTCCGGCCGCCGCGCAGGATCGTGGATCCGGTGCGGCGATCATCGGTACTCGGAGTTCGGACGACAACAGTTCCGCGACCAGTGGGATGGACGAGCTACCGCCCGCGAGAACAACATGACTGACGTCGTTCGACTCGACACCGGCTGATCGCATCGCCTCGTGTACCAAGGCAACCGATCGTGTGATCGCGGGACGGAGTAAGTCTTCGAGTTCGGACCGGACAAGCCGTAGGTTGTGGGAGTCGCCGGGAAGATCAACGTGGACAACCGTTTCGGTATCGAACGACAGAGCTTCCTTGGCCTCGCGAGCGTGGCCACGAAGCGCTGTCAAGGCTTCGAGAGTCTCCGGCACGGACGTGTCGATGTGTGTATCGCGGTCGAATTCGGTGAGTAGATGCATGGTGACAAGCTGATCGAACTCGTCGCCGCCGATGTCGTCGGAGTGCAGGGGCTTGCCGACGATCGTGGTATTTCCACCGGTCGTGGTCACGACAGTGATGTCGAGCGATCGGGCACCGAGATCGAAGACCACGGTGAGCCCATCCGAATCGGGGTGACCGGAAGTGCGTAACCAGTCCACCACGGCAATCGGCTCCGCGACCAGCGTCGTATCTACCGGGGTGGCGTCGTGAATCATTTTGGTAGACAGAGCGTTTTCCAATGCCGAAACCGCGTGACGGCTCCACCAGGCGGGATGGGCGATGACAACGTGGCTCGGCTGGTCGTGATCAGCAAGAGCGTCGCGCATCAGCGTCGTAATCGCTACCGCGGTGAGGTCCTCGCCGCGATGTGGGGTCCCGTCGGCGGAGAACAGCGGAACCGGGTCACCCACGCGTTCCACGAAATCGGTGAAGACGCTGCTCGGATCCAGTTGAACGACACTGTCACTCCGCACGGTACGTCGGGAGCTTGCGGGGGCGTCGTCGAGTTTGTCGACGACGGCCACCAGAGTTGTCGAGCCGATACCGATGCCGAGCCCTGCCTCCATGAAAGTGAACTCCTCGGTAGTGGATGATCGAACGCCCGTCGCAGTTGTCTGCAATGTCGGGATGAAGGACGGGTTTGTTACTCCCCGGAGGCTCCTCGATGCGAAGTAGGGGAGCGATCCCCTATCGGGGGCAAATCCCCTAACGCCGATACCGGGGGATTCTCTCTGCGATCTGGAGCAGGAGTGGGGGCGTTCCCCGTTGGGGTCGGCGCTCGATCGACTTAGCGTTGACGGCAGTCGATTCGCATGCAGCGAAGCACCATCCGCTCGAACCGCGATATTCACCAAGATTCTAGGAGAACCCAATGGCTACCAATGCCGTACTCGAATTCATTCTCGGTCTGTTGCGTGACGACGAGGCCGCCGCTCAGTACTGCGCAAATCCCGTCGCAGCACTCAATGCAGCCGGCCTGTGCGAGGTGAGTCCTGCCGACATCGTCGCCGTTGCACCTCTTGTCGCCGAGTCCGGACTTTTTGCCGGAGCGGGCGCTGACCTGTCCGCGATCGTCAACGCCGGAACCCAGGCGGCCGGAGCACTCGGCGGCACCCTGGGCGGCGGACTGGGCGGCGGACTGGGTGCTGGCCTCGGTTTGGGAGGCAGCGTCGGTCTCGGCGCGGGAGCCGGATTGGGTCTCGGCGGCGCGCTCGGTGGTGAGTTCGGTGGTGGCATAGACGTCGCCGGTGATTTTGCCGCGGCACTGAGCGCTGCCCTCGCAATCGGTGGTGACATCAGTGCACAGCTCGGAGCCGCTTTTGGTGGCGTCCTCGAAGCTGGTCTGGGGCTGGGCTCGGCTGTTGATCTGGAGGGCGTTCTCGATATCGGAGCTCAGCTCAGTGCGGCTCTGAGTGGGGCGCTCGGCGTGGGTGGCTCTCTCACCGCTGAGTTGGGTGCGGCGCTGGATGCTGCGATCGCAGCAGCCGGTGGACTGGACCTGGCGGCCGGGCTTTCCGGAGCATTGGCGCCGGTGTTCGCGGTCGGTGGGGATATCGGTGCGGGCCTCGGTCTTGCGCTCGGCGGGGTGCTCGACGGTGCCGCTAGCCTCGACGGACTCCTCGCTCTCGGCGGTGGGTTGGGTGCCGGCCTGTCAGGCGCACTCGAATCGGCGCTGGCACTCGGTGGTGGCATCGACGTCGCCGGTGATCTTGCCGGTGCTCTGGGCGCGGCTCTCGGATTCGGTGGGGACATCAGCTCGCAGCTCGGAGCTGCTTTTGGCGGAGTCCTCGAAGCTGGTCTCGGTCTCGGTTCCGTGGTTGATCTGGGGGGAGCTCTCGACGTCGGAGCTCAGCTCAGTGCGGCTCTGAGTGGGGCACTCGGAGTGGGTGGCTCTCTGACGACCGAGTTGGGAGCAGCCCTGGACGCTGCGATCGCCGCAGCCGGTGGGCTGGACCTGGCGGCCGGGCTATCCGGAGCATTGGCGCCGGTGTTCGCGGTCGGTGGAGATATCGGTGCGGACCTCGGTCTGGCGCTCGGCGGAGTGCTCGACGGCGCCGGGAGCCTCGACGGGCTTCTGGCTCTCGGCGGCGGATTGGGCGCAGAGCTGTCGGGCGCACTGGAATCGGCGTTGGCGCTGGGCGGTGGAATCGATCTCGGCGGCGATCTGAGCGCTGCCTTGTCCACTGCACTCGCGGCCGGCGGATCGATCGGCACCGATCTCGGAGCGTCTCTCGGCGGCACGCTGGGGGCCTTGACGGACGTCAGCGCATTGACCGGGCTGGCCGGCGATCTGGATCTCGGCACCGTGCTCAGCGGGGCGCTGACAAGCGCACTGGGAGTGGGCGGCAGTCTCGACACCGGGGTGGAAGCTGCGTTGGCAGGCGCTCTGGATTCAGCTCTGGCTCTCGGCGGCGGACTCGACCTCGACGCCGTGCTTGGCGGGAGCGCGGATCTCGGAACCGAGCTTTCCACGGTGTTGTCCGGCGCTCTGGGCGGCGGAGGATCGGTCGGAGCAGACCTCGGCGGCGCACTCGGCGGCGTGTTGAACGGATCCACAGGCTCGGCAATCGGCGGCGACGCCGTCGCAGGGCTTGGTGCGTCATTGGATGCAGCATTGAACGCCGGCGGATTCGATACCGGTTCGATCGGCGCAACCCTGCCCAGCCTCGACCTGGGGGCCGTGAACCTCGGTTCCGTCAGCGCGGATCTGCCGGAACTCGATCTCGGCGGCTTCTCCGCTGAAGGGCTGGACATCGGCGGGGTCAGCGCCGGGCTGAACTCGACGGTTGGCGGTGTGCTTGACGCAGGTGCCGGTCTCGATGCAGCAGCCGGCCTCGACACGGTCACTGATGCGGCGACGCAGATCGGTGGCTCGCTCGAGGGCGCACTTGGCGGTTCAGGCGCACTCGGTGGATCGTTCGATGGTGGTCTTGGCGGTTCATTCGATGGCGGTCTTGGTAGCTCGACCAACCCCTGGTCGTCGATCGACGCCAGTGACGCATTCGGAACCGGATCAAGCGGCTCCCTTGACGCTGATTCCTCGGAGTCGTTGTTCGCGCCGGACTCGGTTGCCGACGCTGTCGAGCATGTCGATCCGCTGGCAGTACTCGACAACCTGCACCCCTGAGTCAGCGGGTACGGAAACGGACTGATGTAACAATTCCGTCCCTGTGTGCGCTAAGCGTGCAGGGCCGGAATTGCCGAATCGGAAGAACTGCGAGTCGACGGAACACATGGAAACTGCAGCGGATCAGGTCAGCAGTCGTAAGGCACGCGTCGCGTCGGCGGCCGCGTCGTTGCTCGATCGAACGGCGGTACTTGCGAGAGATATCGATCGATCCGATCTGGTCGCACGCGCCGAGAGCGCGCTGGTGCGCGTCACCGATCCCCGGATTCGCATCGTTGTCGTAGGCCCGCTCAATCAGGGCAAGAGCCAGTTCGTGAATTCGCTGCTCGGTTGCGACGTGTGTTCCGTCGGAGACGACGAGACAACGGCCGTTGCGACGGTAGTTCAGTACGGGGAAACCGCTGGCGCAGAGCTGGTTCTGGCCGAACCTGGTAGTGAACCTCGGAGAGTTCCGCTCCCGCTCGACGAGTTGCTCGGCATAACGCCCGCAACACCACGGGCCGACGGACGGGAAGTCCTCCGCATCGACGTTTCCGTTCCGAGCCCGCTGTTGGCCGACGGGCTGGTCTTCATCGACACACCGGGCGTCGGAGGGCACGGAAATCCGCATGCTGCTGGAACTTTGGGATTGATTACGTCGGCAGATGCGGTGCTGGTGCTCTCGGATTCCAGTGCGGAGTTCACCGAGCCTGAAGTCGCGTTCATCCGGCAGGTCCTGAATCTGTGCCCCGTTGTTGCCGGTCTTGTCAGCAAGACGGATCTGTACCCTCACTGGCGTCGGATTGTCGACGCAAATCATGGTCACCTGCAACGCGCCGGCCTCGAGCTTCCGCTGATTCCGATATCTTCCGTCCTGCGATCGCATGCGCTGCGCTTGGACGACCGGGAACTCGATGCGGAATCCGGATTCCCCGACCTCTATCAGTTCTTGCGGGACAAGGTTGTTGCGCGCGGCGAGGCAAATACGCGGCGAGCGGTGGTGATGGACGTGCAGTCCATTGCCGCCCACTTGTCGCTGGAAATGGGCAGTGAGCTTGCGGCGCTGCGTGATCCGTCGACGGCGCAAGCAGCAGTGGCCGGATTGCATCGGGCCAGGGAAGTGGCAGAAGAACTGCACAAGAAGACCTCCCGCTGGCAGCAGAGCCTCGGCGACGGAATCGCAGATCTCGCTGCAGATATCGATCACGACCTGCGTGATCGTCTGCGCCGCGTCACCCGAGCGGCCGAGGAAACTGTCGACGAGTGTGACCCGGGCAAGGACTGGGATGCCGTCGGGACCTGGCTCGAGCAAGAGATCGCCACAGCCATCGGAGACAACTTCGTCTGGGCGCACGATCGTGCGCAGTGGTTGGCTGAGGTAGTGGCCGAACACTTCGCCGAAACCGGTGACGTGGCACTGCCGCAGATCGACCTTGCCGACACCGACGCTTTCCTCGAACCTGTTGCGGCGCTGTCGGATCTCGAATCCGGCCGTATCGGCATTACGCAGAAAGTTCTGGTGGGCATGCGCGGTTCCTACGGTGGCGTCCTGATGTTCGGGCTGATCACCACGATGATGGGTATGGCGTTGGTGAATCCGATCTCGATCGGTGCCGGAGTTCTGCTTGGCACCAAGGCTTATCGTGAAGACAAGCAGACACAGGTGCTGAAGCGCCGGGCCGACGCAAAGTCGGCGATCAGGCGCTACGCGGACGACGTGAGTTTCCAGGTGGGCAAGGAATCGAAAGACCGGCTCCGCCTGGTGCAGCGGCTCCTGCGTGATCATTTCACCGACATCGCCGAGCAGGCTTTGCGATCGATCAACGAATCGTTGCGAGCGACGCAGGAGGCGGCCAAATTGGAATCGAGCGAGCGGGCAGGACGTATCGCGCAGCTCGAGGAGAATCTGCGTGCGGCAGAGGAATTGACCACGCGTGCCGGATCGTTGGTCGGCGAGCGAGTGCAAGCGGGCAGGTCTCGGAAGGCTGAGGTCGGAGCATGAACGTCACCGCCACGGAGTCGGCGCGCACGTTGATCGAGCAGGCGCGAGGATCTTATGTCGACAGCCCGGAACTCTGTGCTCAATTGGACGAGTGCGCGGCGCGGTTGGACGAGCCGCTGCGGGTAGCTCTGGCTGGTTCGCTCAAGGCCGGTAAGTCGACGCTTCTCAATTCTCTTGTCGGGCAGGATATTGCACCGACTGATGCAACCGAATGCACACGAGTTGTCACCTGGTATCGAAACGGCACGACGCCGAAGGTAAGCGCTACGGACTCCAGCGGCACCGAGTTCCACATACCGGTGGCACGCAACAGCGGCCGGCTGACGTTCGATCTGGGTGAGCGAACATCCGAGATCGTCGATCGAATCGACGTGGAGTGGCCGTCGTCGGCGCTGGCGCGCATGACGATCATCGATACACCAGGCACGTCGTCGCTGTCCACCGACGTGTCGGCCCGGACGTGGAAAGCCCTTGTTCCCGACGACGGGGTGCCGGGCGCTGATGCCGTCGTGTATTTGCTGCGGGCGCTGAATGCGACTGACCTGCAGTTCTTGACGAAAGTTGCCGAACACGTCGGTGGTGAATCAGGTCCGCTCGGTGTGATCGGGGTGCTCTCGCGCGCGGACGAAGTGGGCGCGGGCCGAATGGACGCGATGGCGTCGGCCGACGATGTGGCGGGACGGTTTGCCGAGGAACTCGGCCGCTCGGGCCTGTGCCAGTCGGTGGTGCCGGTCGCCGGACTGTTGGCACTGGCTGCCCGAACTTTGCGGCAGAGCGAGTTTGCCGCGTTCGCGGCGCTTGCCGAGGTGCCTGCAGCCGATCTGAGCTCGGCGATGCTGTCGGCGGATCGTTTTGTCCGCGAAGACAGTTCGCTGCCGGTCGATGCGGCGATGCGGGCTCAGTTGGTGGAACGGTTCGGGCTGTTCGGGATTCGGCTGGCGGTGACGTCGGTCAAGTTGGGCGTCGGCGATTCTCCCACGCTGGCAGCGGAATTGCTCCGCCGCAGTGGATTGGACGAGTTGCGTCGGGTGATCGACGTTCAGTTCGGCCAGCGCGCCGACCAACTCAAATCCCATACAGCGCTGGTAACACTGAGCCGACTGCTCGAACGCAACCCGCGCGAGAACACTGCACCGATCGCAGCGTCGGCGGCGCGACTCCTCGCCGACGTGCACGGTTTTCGTGAACTACGACTGCTCGGGCGGCTCAGATCGGTTCACACCGATCTCTCGCCCGAAGATCTTGCGGCGTTGCAGCGATTGATCGGCGGCCACGGAATCAGAACGCACGAGCGCTTGGGGGCGGCAGAAGGGGAGAGCCTCGATGCTCAGCGCGCCCAGGCCGCGGACGCAGCGCAGCGGTGGCGCACATTGTCGTCGCACCCACTGTTCGATCAGTTCGCAGCGAGAGCGTGTCAGGTCGCAGCGCGCAGTGCGGAAGGTGTGCTCGCGGAAATCGTGGCCGAATAGGGATGTCATTAGTCCTGCGCGAGCGAGCTGACGGATCTATGTTGAGTTCGGAATGATCCGGACAAAACGCCTGGTTCGGATTCGGCCTCGTTGGGAGCAGCCCTATGTCGAACGACATCACGTCGAAGTCTCCGGATCGTGCCACGTACGTACTCGGCACACTCATTCTGGTTGCGGCGGTGGCAAACCTCAATCTGTCGGTGGCCAATGTCGCCCTGCCTGACATCGGCAAGGCGTTCGACGCGAGTCAGACGCAACTCAATCTGATAGCCGTCGGGTATTCACTGGGATTGGCAGGCACGGTCCTGTATCTCGGTGCGGTCGGTGACCGATACGGCCGCAAGATGCTCCTGGTTACGGGTATGGCGTTGTCGATTCCGGCGTCACTCGTCGCGGGGTTCGCAGGCGGCTTCGAAGTATTGTTCGCGGCCCGCATCGTCGGTGGTATCTCGGCGGGCTTGGCGTTTCCGACAACGCTGGCGATCATCACGGCACTGTGGGCGGGGCCGGCGAGGACCAAGGCGATCGCGATGTGGTCTGCGATCGGTGGCGCGATTTCGGCTCTCGGTCCGATCGTTTCCGGGGCCTTGCTCGAGAAATTCGATTGGGGCTCGGTCTTTTTCGTGACCCTCCCGTTGGCTCTCCTAGCCTTGGTGTGCGCGGTGATTCTGGTTCCCGCCCATGTCAACGAGACCACCGATCCGGTTGATCATCTCGGCGGAATCGTGTCCGTCGTTTTCATCGGGGCGCTGGTGTTGTCCATCAACTTCGCACCGGTCAAGGGCTCCGGAACAATGGCGTTGGTCCTGGGCGCGATCGCACTGGTCGCAGGTATCGGGTTCTTCCTGCAACAACGACGCGCAGTCAATCCACTGTTCGACCTCCACGTAGCCGCTCGTCCCACCTTCTGGGTAGCGGCCGTTGGCGGCTTGGTGGTGTTCGGTTCGCTCATGGGCGCAATGTTCATCGGCCAGCAGTTCCTGCAGAACGTACTGAGTTACTCGACGCTGGCGGCGGGTGCGGCCATCATTCCGGCCGCTCTTGCGATGGTGATCGTTGCGCCGCGGTCGGCGACGATGATCGAAAGGTACGGCGCCCGCGTCACTCTGCTCTCCGGTTACCTGTTTGTGGTTCTCGGATTGTTTGTCGCGCTGTTCATGTGGAACGAAAGCACACAGTACTGGCAGGTCGCGCTCGCCTACGCGCTTGTCGGCATCGGCGTCGGCCTGGCCGGTACTCCCGCATCGCGTTCCCTCACCGGGTCCGTTCCCGTACACCGCGCAGGTATGGCGTCGGGTACCTCGGATCTGCAACGCGACCTGGGCGGCGCCATCATGCAGTCCATTCTCGGTGGAATACTCACGGCCGGGTACGCAAAATCGTTGGGGAATGCGATCTCGTCATCGCCGGAAGCATCCCAGGTAACCCCCGAAACTCAGGCCGCACTCACCAAATCGTTCTCCAGCGCCGAAGTTCTGGCAGAGCGCTACCCGCAATACGCGGATCAGATCATGACCGCCGCCAAAAGCGCCTTCCTGGACGGCGATACCAAGGCCTACATTGCGGCAATCATCATCGTGTGCGTCGGCGGCGCGGTGGTGACGTTCTTCTACCCGCATCGCGAGCGCGAGCGTGTTCTGCTGGCGCAGTACGCGGCGGAATCCGATCTCGCAGAGGAGAAGAGTTGAGCGCGCTCTGGTACTGATGGAAGGATGCCACAGCTACTGCACATCGATTCGTCAGCCGACCTTCACACATCGACGTCCCGTGAACTCACCGCGTTGTTCGCTCAGACGTGGGCCGAGATCAGCCCTGAACATCAGGTAGTCGGGTTGGATCTGCACCGGGATCCCCTGCCACACCTCTCGGACGCGGCCCTGCACTACGCACAGCGGCTGCGAGTGGCTGGAGAGCAGCCGGATGCCGACGCAGAAGCACTGCAGGGTCGGGTCATCGAGCAACTCGCTGCTGCGGATGTTGTCGTGATCGGTGCACCGATGTACAACTGGTCGATCCCGTCCACGTTGAAGGCGTGGATCGACTACGTGCATGTCCTGGGAACGACTGTGCCTTTTGATACGCCGCCTGCTGGAACTTCTGCTCAGCCCATGGCGGGTAAGCCGGTGGTGATCGTGTCCAGTCGCGGAAACACCTATGCGCCGGGTTCCGGGAACGAAGGCGATGACCATACCGTGCCGCCGCTCGTTCAGGTGTTGGGTGTTTCGATGGGTATGAACGTCAGCGTTATCACCGCGGAACTGACTTTGGCGCAGCGTATTCCGCCCATGGCACCGCTGATCGAGCAGGGGAAGATCAGCCTGAGCGCTGCCCGTGATTCGTTGATCGATCTTGCCGGCACGTTGGGGCGCGATCAGGCGGCGTGATCAGGATTGGGCGAGCGCCGAGATCATCGACGCCACATCTGCCGGATCCGCGTCGTAACCCGGGAAATAGCAACATACTTCGGTGGCATGATTTCCGAATCGTCGCCGGATTTCGGTAGCGCATTCTTCCGGCGTGCCGACGACAGCAAGTGTTGTCAGCATGGGATCGGTTATCAGTGACGCCATTTCGGCGTACCCGCCTCGTTTGGACAGCGCGTTGAGCTGGGGCTGTACGTCGCCCCAACCTTCGATGTCGAGCACCTGCCGGTAGGCGGGGGTCGAGCCGTAGAACGAGAGCAGGCTGCGGACTCCGCGGGCCGCTGCATCCAGTTGCTCGCCGCCACGTCCGACGCCCACGATCACCTGCGGGATGATCGTGAATTCCTCTCGGGTGCGGCCGGATTCGTGGAGGCCGGCGTCGACGGCCGGCAGGGTTCGCTCGAGGAAATGGCGCTCGGAGTGGAACGGCATGACCAGCAGACCGTCGGCCACTGCCGCCGAGGTTCGCGTCATGATCGGCCCGAGTGCGCCCATCAGAATCTGCGGGCGACCGAACGGGTTGGGGCCGGGGTTGAAGGTGGGCGGCATCAGGGTGTGGGTGAAGAACTCGCCACGGAAGTTCAAGGGAGTTCCGTGTTCCCACGCGTCGAAAATTGCGGTGATCGCGCTGACGGTTTCCCGCATGCGCGCCGCCGGCCGCGACCACGTTGCGCTGTAGCGCTTCTCGATGTGCGGTTTGATCTGCGAACCGAGGCCCAAGCGGAACCGTCCCCGGCTGAGAAGTTGGAGATCGTTCGCGGAATGTGCCAGGTGCATCGGGCTGCGGGGGAGCGCGATGGCGACGTTGGTCATGAGGTCCAACTCCACCGACGACGCGGCTTCCACGAGCGGGAAGAAGACGTCGTGTGGGCCTTCGAACGTGAAAAGCCCACCGGCGCCGGTCTGGGCAAGTTCGCGACTGCGGGCGGCCCCGTTGCCGGGTGCGGAGTCGAGCTGAATGTGAACTTTCATCGGCGCAGGCCGGTGATCGCCGCTACCGCTACAAGTGCGCAGTACAGGAGTGGTCCCCAACCGAGTACGGCGCTCACGTCGTCGGCGCCCGAGACCAATGACCGGAATCCCAGGCCGGCGGCAATCCCGAGTACGCCCACCGCCGCGCCCACGATCCGAGCGGAAGCCTTCCGGGCAGACAACAGTTGCACTGTCAGAAGCGTGAACAGAAGTAGAAGGACAGCAGCGGCGCCACTGCCGATCAGGACGACGGTGACCGCGTCGGAGATGTCGGTTGCCGAGTAATCGGGATTGTCCCGCGCGATCGACGCCTCTAGTGCGCTACGGATCTCGGTCAGGTTCACGATCATGATCGCGGCGATTGCCAGGAGTACAACGACGGACCCCGCCCAGGCCGCCATCGAGACTTTTGGTGTTCGATGGGGCGAGTGCTGGTGCAGCGGACGGATCGAGACTGCGGGCCTCGCGGGACTGGGGCGCGTACCGGCGCTGGGAGATTTGTCGGGATCCGTCACGGGCCGATCGTAACCAGTCCGGGTGATCCGGAGCACATTTCGGAAATTTCTCGGAGGCCGGGAACAAATTTACCGGTGTTGTAGTTGACCATTTCGACAAGCTTGAGCGCCCCCGGCTCAACTTCGAGTTGACTCTCAGCCTCGGTTGAGGGCAAACTTGAGCGGAGGACGCTCACCAAGCGAAAAACGCGCGGTCATGGCCGAGATCAAGCACTCGGACAGAGCACCGCAGAACGAAAGGTAGGAACACTATGGCTCGTGCAGTCGGTATCGACCTCGGTACGACCAACTCGGTAGTAGCAGTGCTGGAGGGCGGCGAGCCCGTAGTGGTCGCCAACTCCGAAGGCTCGCGTACCACGCCGTCCGTCGTCGCATTCGCAAAGAACGGCGAGGTCCTCGTCGGCCAGCCTGCGAAGAACCAGGCGGTCACCAACGTCGATCGCACCCTCCGCTCCGTCAAGCGCCACATCGGCACCGACTGGAATGTCGAGATTGACGGCAAGAAGTACACGCCGCAGGAAATCAGCGCTCGCACGCTCATGAAGCTCAAGCGTGACGCAGAGGCTTACCTCGGCGAAGAAATCACGGATGCCGTGATTACCGTCCCCGCATACTTCGAGGACGCACAGCGTCAGGCCACCAAGGAAGCCGGCCAGATCGCCGGCCTCAACGTTCTCCGTATTGTCAACGAGCCCACCGCGGCTGCACTGGCATACGGCCTGGACAAGGGTGACACCGAGCAGACCATTCTGGTCTTCGACCTCGGTGGCGGCACCTTCGACGTCTCCCTGCTGGAAATCGGCGACGGCGTCGTCGAGGTTCGCGCAACCTCCGGTGACAACCACCTCGGTGGCGACGACTGGGACGAGCGCATCGTCTCCTGGCTCGTCGACAAGTTCAAGGCTCAGAACGGCATCGATCTGACCAAGGACAAGATGGCCCTGCAGCGTCTGCGTGAGGCTGCGGAGAAGGCGAAGATCGAGCTCTCCAGCTCGCAGAGCACCTCCATCAACCTCCCGTACATCACGGTCGACGCGGACAAGAACCCCTTGTTCCTCGACGAGCAGCTCACGCGTAGCGAGTTCCAGAAGATCACCTCTGATCTCCTCGACCGCACCCGCGCGCCGTTCCAGGCCGTGATCAAGGACAGTGGCATCTCCGTCAAGGACATCGACCACGTTGTTCTCGTCGGTGGCTCCACCCGTATGCCGGCTGTCTCCGACCTGGTTCGCGAGATGACCGGTGGCCGTGAGCCCAACAAGGGCGTCAACCCGGACGAGGTTGTGGCCGTCGGTGCTGCTCTGCAGGCCGGTGTCCTCAAGGGTGAGGTCAAGGACGTTCTGCTCCTCGACGTCACACCGCTCTCGCTCGGTATCGAGACCAAGGGTGGCGTGATGACCAAGCTCATCGAGCGCAACACCACCATCCCGACCAAGCGCAGTGAAACCTTCACCACGGCTGACGACAACCAGCCTTCGGTGCAGATCCAGGTGTTCCAGGGTGAGCGCGAGATCGCTTCGCACAACAAGCTTCTCGGCTCCTTCGAGCTCACGGATCTGCCGCCCGCACCGCGTGGCGTCCCGCAGATCGAGGTCACCTTCGACATCGATGCCAACGGCATCGTGCACGTGACCGCGAAGGACAAGGGCACCGGCAAGGAAAACACGATCAAGATCCAGGACGGCTCCGGTCTGTCCAAGGAAGAGATCGAGCGCATGGTCAAGGACGCCGAGGCTCACGCCGAGGAAGACAAGGCCCGCCGCGAAGAGGCAGAGGTCCGCAACCAGGCCGAGTCGCTGGTCCATCAGACGGAGAAGTTCGTCAAGGAACAGCGTGACGGCGAGAACGCTGGCAAGGTCTCCGAGGAGATCCTGACCAAGGTCGAGGCAGCGATCAAGGACGTCAACGACGCCCTCGCAGGCACCGACATCTCGGCAGTGAAGACCGCCGTGGAGAAGCTGGGCACCGAGTCGCAGGCTCTTGGCCAGGCAATCTACGAGGCCTCCGCAGCCAGCGAAGCCGGAAACACCGACGGCGCAGGCAATGACGACGACGTCGTCGACGCCGAGGTTGTCGACGAGCCTTCCGACTCGGACAAGAAGTGACCTCGGACAACTCCGAGAACAACCCGGTCGACCCCGAGACCGGTGCACAGGGAGAGGCGGCCGGCGAAGGCCGGCCGCCGCTCGACTCGGAAGACACAGGGGTAGTGCAGGAAGCCGAGGCCATCGTGGAAGAAGCGACGTTGGCTGACCAGTTGGCAGAACGCACTGCAGACCTGCAGAGCTTGCAGGCACAGTTCATGAACTACAAGCGCCGCGTCGACCGCGACAAGCAGGTCGACATCGCCAACGCGAAGGCCTCCGTAGTGGGAGTGCTCGTCCCGATCCTCGACGATCTGGATCGCGCTCGTGCACACGGAGACCTCGAAGAGGGTCCGCTGCGAGCCCTCGCGGACAAGCTCAACACCACCCTCACGGGTCTCGGTTTGAGCGAGTTCGGCGCCGTGGGAGACGCTTTCGATCCCGAACTGCACGAAGCTGTGCAGCACGAAGGTGAAGGAGCCGACCCGGTCCTGAGTGTGGTCATGCGTAAGGGCTACAAGTTCGGTGACCGCGTCCTGCGACACGCGATGGTAGGCGTTGCCGATCGAGTGGGCGAGCAGCCTGCAGACGGCAGCGCAGGCGCAGAAGAAGAATCAAAGTAACAGCGAGAGGAGGAGACGCCCAGTGAGTCAACGGGAGTGGATCGAGAAGGACTTCTACAAGGAGCTGGGCGTCTCGTCCTCAGCTTCGGCCGACGAGATCAAGAAGGCGTACCGCAAGCTGGCTCGGGATCTGCATCCCGATGCCAACCCTGACGATCCCAAGGCCGAAGAGCGCTTCAAGGCTGTCAGTGAAGCGAACACGATCCTGTCGGATCCGGAGAAGCGCAAGGAATACGACGAAGCCCGAAGGCTCTTTGCCAGTGGCGGATTCGGCCCCCGGGCGCAAGGCGGCGGTGGCGGATTCAACCCCGGCGCCGGCGGCTTCGACATCAACGACCTGTTCGGCGGCGGTGCCGGCGGTCAGGATTCAGGTCTCGGCGACATCTTCGGTGGATTGTTCAACCGCGGCGGCGCCGGTCAGCGAACCTCGTCCGCTAATCGTCCGCGTCGGGGCAAGGATCTCGAAACCGAAACCACACTCGGGTTCCGCGAAGCGGCGCTCGGTGTCACGGTTCCGCTGCGGATCACCAGCCCGGCATCGTGCACCACGTGCCACGGCAGCGGCGCAAAGCCGGGCACCAGCCCGCGAGTGTGCCCGCACTGCAACGGAACCGGTGTCATCAACCGTAACCAGGGTGCTTTCGGATTCAGCGAGCCGTGTGACGATTGCCGGGGAACCGGTTCCATCATCGACTCGCCCTGCGAGGACTGCCACGGCAGCGGCGTCACCAACCGCACCCGCACCATCACGGTGCGCGTGCCGTCCGGCGTCAGTGACGGTCAGAAGATCAGGCTCAAGGGCAAGGGCGAAGCGGGACTCCGCGGCGCTCCCGCCGGCGACCTGTTCGTCAACATCCGGGTGCGTCCCGACTCCGTGTTCGGACGCAACGGCGACGACCTCACGGTCACCGTGCCGGTGAGCTACGGCGAACTGGTTCTCGGTACCACACTGTCGGTACCGACGCTGGAAGGCCGTGTTGGCGTCAAGGTTCCACCAGGAACTGTGGACGGGCGTGTTCTGCGGGTTCGCGGACGCGGCATCCCGAAGCGGCCTGAAGGAGCCGGCGATCTGCTGGTCACTGTCAAAGTGTCTGTCCCGCAGAAGCTGGACGACGCGGCGATCGAAGCGCTCGAGACCTATCTCGAAGCAGAGAAGGCGAGCGGATTTGATCCACGGGCCGGGTGGGCCGGTGTGTGATGACCGAGCAGCCGAAGAATCAGAGAGACGTATCGCTTGACCCCGATGCTCAGATCTTCGTAATTTCCGTGGCCGCCGAATTGGCGGGCATGCATGCGCAGACCTTGCGCAACTACGACCGTCTCGGTTTGGTGACCCCGCACCGCACCACCGGTGGCGGGCGCCGTTACTCCCCGAGAGATGTTGCGCTTCTTCGTGAGGTGCAACGCCTTTCGCAGGATGAAGGCGTCAATCTTGCCGGAATCAAGCGGATCATCGAGCTGACAAATCAGGTCGAGGCTCTGCAGCATCGAGTTCGGGAAATGGCTGAAGAGATCGCCAAGGTCCATGCCGGCTACCGCCGGGAACTGGTGCCGATACCGCGCAACAATGCGTTGGTGGTGTGGAAACCGCGTAATCAGCGGTAGCGCGTAGCAGCACGAACTTACGGCCCGGTGGCCTTCGAATCACAGGATTCGCAAAGGTCACCGGGCCGTTTTGCTGCGTTCTTTTGATGATTTTCATGTACTTCCACCCAGCGGGAAATGCCCTGTCGAGACGGCCTGAATGTGCATAGCGTTCGCCTGGATGGCCCGTTTGACGTTAGCCAGATCACATCCTATGCTTCGAACCCAAGCAACCGCTTGCTGGATTATCAAGCGGGTGCTTGGTCGACTGATGCCCAAAACGAGGTGTGTCCATCGGTCGGGCTAATTCCACGTCAGGTATTCGCCTGACGTTCGATACAAATGGGTTCTAGGAGTGCGGACATGAAACGTCGGCCTATTCTTGTGGCGGCAGTTGCTGCGACGGCGGCTCTGACTCTCGCGGGTTGCAGTGGCTCCACCGATTCGGAAGGCGGAGCAGACTCGCCCTACCGGGTTCTGCTGACCGGCGGTATCAGCGCTCAGGGCGTTCTGGCGGCGAACTCGCAGACGTCGCTGCTCGCGACCAAGGCCGGCGTCCAGGTCCAGAACGCGGCCGGCGGTATCGATGGTCGTCAGATCGAGTTGACGACGGTGGACGATGCAGGCGACGCGACCATCGCGGTGACCAAGCTGCGTGAGGCGATCAACTCGGGCAACAAGCCGGACCTCTACCTGAACTCCGGCCCGTCGTCCATCGCGGCTGCGGTGCTGCCGATCCTCAAGCAGAACAACATCCTGTCGATGAGCATGGCGCCCTCGCCCGATTCCACGGACCCCGCGAAGTTCCCGCTCAACTTCGACCTCGCACCTGGTGCGACGGATACCGCTCGCGGAATCTCCGAGTACGCAAAGACCAAGGGTTACACCAGTGTCGGAGTTCTGCATGGCAGCACCGCCTACGGTGAGCTCTTCGGCGAGGAGATGACAACCGAGCTCGGCAATGCCGGGCTGAAGGCCGCCGGAAACGAAGAGTACGACGCTGCCGCTCTGGACATGACGGCACAGTTGCAGTCGCTCAAGAACTCCGGGGCCACGGCAATTGCGTTGGACGCGTACGGCGCCCCGCTCGGATACGTCCTGCAGAGCCTCGAGCGTCTGGGCTGGGATGTACCACTGATCGGCAACACGTCGGTATCGGCCACCAACCTCATCGCCAATGATCCGCCCGCCGGTGTCCTGGGCACTCCGCAGGTGAAGAACCTGGTGACGCAGGTGTTCACCAGCACGGTGTTCGATCCGAACAACGAACTGGTCAACACGATGGTGGACACGATGGCATCGCTGGGTTCCATCCCGTCCACGCTGATCCTCGCGGACAACTACGACGCGTTCCCCCTGGTTGCGGCCGCAGCGGAGAAGGCCGGCAGCTCGACCGACCCGAAGAAGCTTGCCGAAGCACTGGAAACCTCTGAGGTCCAGGAGAATGCCAAGACGGCGTTCCTCTCTCGCTACAATTTCAGTGCCGACAGCCACGGTCCGAACCCGAATACCAGTGAGCTGCAGTTCATCAGCCCCACGAAGATCCTCAACGGCCAGTTCGGAAACCCGGCCGCCTCATGACAATTCTGTGGTCCGGGTTGGCGCTCGGCGCGGTCTACGTGCTCGTCGCCATCGGATACAACATCGTTTTCGTTTCCTCCAACACGTTCAACTTCGCTCAGGCTCAGCTGATGATGGTGGGCACCTTTGTCGCCTACACCGGGTTGGTCACTCTGAAACTCCCCGTTCTGGTCGTGGCGGTCATGGCCACCGTGACGGTCATGCTGTTGGCAGCAGTGGAGGAGATCATCGCGATCAGACCGGTCGCCGATCATCAAAATCAATTGGTGACAACACTCGGCGTTGCCACCCTGCTCAACGGTGCGACGCAGTTGATCTGGGGCAGTGAGCCTCTCACGGTTCCGTTCTTCGGCTCGAACGATCCCATCACCTTGCTCGGCGGCCGTACCTACCCGGTGGAGATCGCCCTGCTGGTTGCGGCGATCGCACTGGTCATCGGGTTGAGCTACGTCTCGAAGAAGACGATGACGGGTCTGGCGCTGATCGGAATCTCCGAAGACCGTGAAGCGGCGATGCTGCGCGGAGTCAACGTACGACGGCTGGCACTGGGAGCGTTTGCCTTCTCCGGTGCCTTGGCAGGTGTCCTGGGACTGTTGGTCGGTCCCAAGACGTTTGCGGTCGCGACGTTGGGTGCCGCGCTGGCACTGAAGGGGTTCGTGGCGTTGGCGATCGGCGGATTCGGCTCTCTGCCAGGTGCTTTGATCGGCGGGCTGACCGTCGGTCTGGTGGAATCGTTCACCGCGCTGTGGGCGGGCAGCCAGTACAGCAATATCGCCGTCTTCACGGTGCTGATCGTCATCTTGATGGTCAAACCGGCCGGATTGTTCGGCAATGTCCGAGAACGGGTGGTGTGAAATGGTAAGCGCGTGGCGGACTTTCCGTTCCCTTCCGAGTTGGATCCTCCCGCTGGTCCTGGCCGTGGTGATCTTGCTGCTGCCCGTGATGGGGCTCGACCTGTCGACGTCGCGGCAGATTCAGTTGGCGTGCATCCTGGCGCTGGTGGTCAGTGGTCTGAATCTGAGCCTCGGCTTTGCCGGTGAACTGGCGCTCGGGCAGGCCGCGATGTACGCGGCCGGCGCCTACACCGCGGGTCTGATGTCGCAAGCCGGTCACACCGACATCCTGGTCCAGCTCGCCGCGTCCGGTGCGGTGGCTCTGGGCGTCGGTATTCTGACCGGTGTTCCCGGTCTGCGCCTGGGCAATTGGTCACTCGCCATGACGTCGTTCTTCCTGGTGCTGCTCGTGCCCGACGTACTGGCGATCTTCGGCGGCAAGACCGGTGGCCGAAACGGCCTCACCGGCATGGAGCCGCCGACGCTCTTCGGTTCCGAACTCGACACCCAGCAGTACTACATGGTGGTCGTCGTCGTGACCGTCCTCTGGTTCGCGGTGATGCGCAACCTGGTGGTCTCACGCCACGGCATCGCGTTCCGCACGCTCAAGCAGTCGCCGGTGTTGGCGTCCTCGCAGGGTGTGTCGGTCTTCCGGATGAAACTGCTCGGCTATGCGATCGGCGCGTTCCCGGCCGGTCTGGCGGGTGCGTTGTTCGCCAACACCGACCTGTTCATCTCGCCGGAAGCGTTCGGGTTCACCTTTGCCACAGCAGTTCTGGCGGCATCGATCCTGGGCGGCGCGGCAAGCGTGTACGGCGCCGTTGTCGGTGCTGCGATCATGCAGCTCGGGCCCAATCAGTCGACGGCGTTCCAGGAGTACTCGCTGATCTTCTACGGCGGCTTCCTGATCATCGGTGGTGTGCTGCTCTCGGGTGGATTGACGAAGGTCGGCCGCTCGATGGTCTCGAAACTTGATCGCAGGGCGGGTCTGGGCGCCGTACTTCCGAAGGAGGATGGCAGCGCCGCAGTCGAACTGGCGCCGATCAACGGCGCTCGGTTGGTGGTCGACGGGGTATCGAAGGCGTTCGGTGGCAACCAGGCACTCAACGCCGCGACCCTGAGCGCGGAGGCCGGTAAGGTCACCGCGTTGATCGGGCCCAACGGTTCGGGTAAGACGACCATGCTCAACATGATCTGCGGGTTCTACACCGCAGATGCCGGCGTGATCACGATCGGCGACACGGTGGTCTCCCAATCCTCACCGCACACGGTGGCGCGTGTCGGTGTCGCTCGGACCTTCCAGACTCCGACGATTCCCGAGAACATCACGGTCCTGGAAGCTGTTGCCTCCGGACGCTATTCGGTGCACTGCGCGTCCATGGCGTCGGCTGTGCTGCGGTTGCCGAGCTTCCGTAAGGTCGCGAAAGCCGACATCGTCGAAGCCGAGCGGGTGCTCGAGTTGGTCGGGATGTCGCACCTGCGCAACGAGATCGCGACGTCGCTGCCACTGGGGATGCGTCGTATGCTCGAAGTTGCCCGCGCCGTCATCGCCGAACCGCGAGTCGTTCTCTTCGACGAGGTGGCATCGGGACTCGACGAGGACGAACTCGAACGTCTGGCAGATCTGATCCGGGTACTGCGCGATGCCGGGGCCACAGTGGTGTTGGTGGAGCACAACTTCCGGCTCGTACTCTCACTCGCGGACGAGATCGTGGTGTTGGCGCAGGGGCAGGTGATCGCCACCGGTGACGCGGCGGCCATCGAACACCACCCACGCGTGCTCAGTGAGTACCTCGGGGTGAAATCCGGTGACGAACAAGCGCTTCTCGAAGAAATCGGTGCCGTCGACCATCAGAGCAGTGAGGTGAAGTGATGGAACCGATTCTCAAGGTCCGCAACCTGCAGACCGGGTACGGCGATCTACGCGTCGTCTGGGATGTCTCCTTCGACGTCTATCCCGGCCAGGTCACGGCTCTGCTCGGCCGCAACGGCGCCGGCAAGACCAGCACGTTGCGCGCTCTGTCGGGGCTGAACAAGGTGGCGTCGGGGACCGTCGAGATGGACGGCGCCGACATCACCGGAGTTCCCGCGCACAAACGGGTGCGCCAGGGGATGGCGTACGTGCAGGAGGGCAAGCGGGTCTTCCACAAACAGACCGTGGAGCAGAACCTTCTTCTCGGCGGGTACACCCGCAAAGTGAAACGCGGCGAACTCATGGAATCCGTGGAATCCATGTACGAGATGTTCCCGATCCTGGGGGAGAAGCGTGCGCTTCCCGCCGGTTCCATGTCGGGCGGCCAGCAGCAGATGCTCGCGATCGGCGCGGCGCTGATGGCGCAGCCGAGGTTGCTCCTGCTCGACGAACCTTCGGGCGGTCTCGCTCCCGTGATCGTCGGTGAGGTGATGGACCGCGTCCAGCAACTCAAGGAAACCGGGTTGGCGGTCCTGCTGGTGGAGCAGGCAGTCGAGGCGGCGATGAGCGTCGCCGATCACGTGACGGTCCTCGACATCGGCAAGGTGGTTCTCGACGCCGACGCCAAGGACATCGACGACCTGGCAGTGCTCAAGGACGCGTACTTCGGACGCGTCTGAACAGCAGCGAAAAGGACTTCAGCCCGGCCACCACGGCCGGGCTGAAGTTGTCTCCCGCTCCGTGGCACGGCCCGTAGCCAGCCGTCGAGCATGCGCCTACCGTCGTCGAACAACTCCTGTGAGAGGCAAACTCGATGACTGCTCCTGATGTGCTCGCTCCGGCAAAGCTCGGTCCGGTGACCCTGCGAAACCGCATCATCAAGTCCGCAACGTTTGAAGGCAAAACTCCCGATGCACTGGTCACTGACGACCTGATCGAATTTCATCGGCGCCCGGCAGCAGGCGGCGTTGGAATGTCTACCGTCGCGTACTGCGCAGTTGCGCCCGAGGGACGCACCGAATACGGCCAACTATGGATGCGGCCCGATGCCCTGCCCGGACTGCGACGGCTCACCGACGCGATTCACAGCGAAGGTGCGGCCGCGTCCGCTCAGCTCGGACACGCCGGCCCGGTCGCGAATCAGAAGTCGACCGGACTGCCCGCACTTGCACCGTCGAGCTCATTTAATCCGTTGAGCATGAGAATGATTCGCACCGCAACCACCGCGGACATCACCCGCATTGCTGCCGCACACGGCAGCGCCGCACAACTTGCTGTCGAGGCAGGATTCGACGCAGTCGAAATCCACTTCGGCCACAACTACTTCGCGAGCTCGTTCCTGAGCCCGAAACTGAACCGTCGCAAAGATTCCTACGGTGGATCGCTCGAGAACAGGGCCCGGGTTGTTCTCGAGACCGCACGCAGCGTTCGTGACGCTGTCGGCGACAAGATTGCGATCTTGGCCAAGCTCAACATGGATGACGGTGTGCCAGGCGGATTCTGGGTGGACGAAGCGATTCAGGTGGCGCAGTGGCTGGAGGCGTCCGGCAGTGTCGACGCGTTGGAATTGACGATGGGCAGTTCGCTGCTCAATCCGATGTACCTGTTCAAGGGTGACGCGCCGATCCGTGAGTTCGCTGCCGCGATGCCGCAACCGGTTCGACTGGGTGTGCATCTCGTGGGTAAGAGCATGTTGCATGCGTATCCCTACAAGCCGCTGTTCATGCTGGAAGAGGCTCGGCAGATCCGTGCTGCGGTGAAGTTGCCGCTCGTGCTGCTCGGCGGTGTCACGGACAAGGCGGGGATGGATACCGCGATGGCGGAAGGATTCGAGTTCGTCGCGATGGCCCGCGCCTTGCTCCGTGAACCCGACCTGGTGAATCGGATTGCGGCAGAATCCGATACCCGATCGCTGTGCATCCACTGCAACAAGTGCATGCCGACTATCTTCAGCGGTGCGCGCTGCGTGCTGGTCGAGCGCGCCTGAACGTTCGAGGACGGCTGCGGCCCGACATCTTCGTGATGTCGGGCCGCAGCCGTCCGAAGGGTGAATTTACTCGGCTTCCTTGATCCAGTCCGTGGCATACATCGTCATGGGACCGAAGAACTCGTGAACGACGTCGTTGACCGCTTCGAGTCCGCTTTCGCTGTTTGTCATGATCACAACACTGCGACCTGTCTCGGGGTAAGCGATGAAGAAGGCTTTGAACGCGCCGTTGTCGCCCCAGTGCCAGATCGCCTTCCCGAGTTCATTTTCCTGCAGTCCGATGCCGAGGCCCCACTTGATGTGGTCGATCGCGTCTTTGTTGCTGCCACCGTGGTCAGCGCTGCCGGCAGCGGTGAACATCATGTCCCGAGTTGCAGGTTCGAGTCCTTCGCCTGCGAGAAGTGCTCCGCGCAGGAACTTCGAGTAGTCGCCGGCCGTCGTCTTCAGGGTGTACGCGACGTTTGCCCGGGGAAAATTGCGCAGGGCCTTTGCCGTGCCGTCGGCGGTATGACCGACCGCGGTGACGGCCTCGAAGGCCGGGTTGGTCAGTAAGTCGCTGCTTGTCATTCCGAAACGCTGGAAGACGCGCTGCGAGGCAAGTTCCGCAAACGGTGTGCCGGTGAGCGACTCGACGGTCTTCTGCAGGTAATAGAAGCCTTCACCCGAGTATGACCACTGGGTTCCGGGTTCGAAAGTAGTACTGACCGGCGTGGTCTCGAACTCTGCACTCGATGGGCCGGTCGCCCAGTTGGGCAGGCCGGTGGTGTGCGTCAGCGCCATTCTGGCGGTGATCTTGTGGGCTGCAGGATCGGCCGCGATGCGTGGGTATTCAAAATACTCGGACAGTGGCCGATCGAGATCGATGACACCCTCGTCCACCAGTTGGAGGACAACGTACGACGCCACCACTTTGGTCAGCGAGGCGGCCTCGAAGACGGTATCCGACGTGACGGCGTTGCCGGTCTCGATGCTCGAGACACCGTAGTTGAACTCCTGTCGTCCCTTGCCGTCCGTGTACACGACCTGTGCTCCGGGAATGCCATGCGCGGCAAATGCTGCGTTGATTCGCTGCGCTAGCGCGGGATCCGTGCTTCCGCTCAGGGAACCGGTATCGAGAAAGGCAGATCCGGTGGTAGGGAAATTGATCGGCTGAGCCCCGGCGCCGACTGCGGTCGAGATAACGATTGCTATGGAAAATGTTGCGGAAAGTGCAGGTATTAAAACCTTGCGTTGAGCGGACTTCACAAAGACCTTCTTCGAATACAGGGCTGATGGGACTCCCGAATGTTAGGAGACCCGTTTGCCTGTTTTCCCAGGTGTAACTGCGGGGTCATTAACTCTCAACGCGATTGAAACGAGTCAGGCGTGATCATGACTGCCCATCCACCGGGAGAAGCCGTTCCGGAACCGATGGAGCAACTCGTACCGTTTTCAGCATGACCGATCCTGATATCTCCACCGCACCACTCGACGTCGTAGTCATCGGCGCCGGCGTCGCAGGCCTGTACGCCATGTACCGACTCCGCAAGCAGGGACTGCGTGTCCACGGCTTCGAAGCCGGCTCCGGAGTTGGTGGAACGTGGTACTTCAACCGCTACCCGGGGGCTCGCTGCGACGTCGAGAGCTTTGATTACTCATTCTCATTCTCCGAAGAGCTGCAACAGGATTGGGACTGGAGTGAGAAGTACGCTGCGCAGCCCGAGATTCTCGAGTACCTGGACCACGTGGCGGATCGGTTCGACCTGCGGAGCGGTTTCACCTTCGACACGCGAGTGAAGAGCGCGCAGTTCGACGAGGAATCGGCACTGTGGCGGGTAAATACAAACGCCGGGCACGACGTCACGTCCCGCTTTGTGGTGTGCGCCACTGGCAGTCTCTCGACAGCGAACATGCCGAACATCGACGGGCGAGATTCCTTCGCGGGGGATATTTTTCACACCGGGTTCTGGCCGCACGAAGGCGTCGACTTCACTGGAAAGCGAGTGGGTGTCATCGGCACCGGATCGTCGGGAATCCAGTCGGTGCCTCTGATCGCCGAGCAAGCCGATCATCTGTATGTGTTCCAGCGATCGGCGAATTACAGTGTCCCGGCTGGAAACACACCTCTTGACGACGCGCGCCGCGCCGAGATCAAGGCAAGCTATGCCGAGCGTCGTGCGCTCAGCAAGCGCAGCGGCGGCGGCTCACCGTTCATCTCGGACTCGCGAAGCGCGCTGGAGGTTCCCGAAGACGAGCGGACCGCAGCGTACGAGGAACGTTGGCGCCTCGGGGGAGTGCTGTTCGGCAAGACATTTGCCGATCAGACCAGCAACCTCGAAGCCAATGACACGGCACGAGAGTTTGCCGAGACCAAGATCCGTTCCGTTGTGGAAGACCAGTCGATCGCGGATCTCCTGATCCCGAACGACCATCCGATCGGAACCAAGCGCATTGTGACGGACACGAACTACTACCAGACGTACAACCGGGACAACGTCAGCTTGGTCGACCTGAAGAAGGCCCCGATCGAAGCGATCGACGCGACCGGGATCAAGACCACCGAATCTCACTACGACCTGGATGCGCTGGTGTTTGCCACCGGATTCGACGCGATGACCGGTGCACTCGACCGAATCGACATCCGTGGACGCGGCGGGGAAACGTTGCGTGAGAACTGGCATGCCGGGCCGAGAACGTATCTGGGGCTCGGGGTCAACGGATTCCCGAACCTCTTTGTCGTGACCGGACCAGGCAGCCCGAGCGTTCTGTCGAACATGATCCTCGCGGCAGAACAGCACGTCGACTGGATTGCGGACGCAATTGCCCATCTCGACGCGAATAATCTGACCACCATCGAACCCAGCGTCGAAGCAGTCGACGGATGGCTCGAGGAGTGCTCACGACGAGCGTCGGCCACACTGTTTCCTTCGGCCAACTCCTGGTACATGGGTGCAAACATTCCCGGCAAGACGCGGATCTTCATGCCCTTCATCGGCGGGTTCGGCGTCTACAGCGACATCTGCGCTGACGTTGCGGCGCAGGGATATCGAGGCTTCGAACTGAACAGCGCGGTCCACGCATGAGGCGGCTCGAGGGCGCGCGCGTATTGGTGACCGGGGCGGCCGGCGGCATGGGGCGTGCGCATTGCATTCGGCTCGCCGAGGAGGGCGCGTCGGTGATCGCGTTGGATATGGCGGCGTCCGGACTCGATGAAACCGCTTCGGCCGTGCGTGATCTCGGCGGCGCGGCGGTCACGGGCATTGCCGACATCCGCAACTACGAGGAACTCGCAGCAGTGGTGGCGGACTGCGTCGCCGAAATCGGCGGACTGGACGTCGTTGTTGCCAACGCAGGCGTCTACGACACGCCCGGACCTACGTGGACCATCGACCCGTCCGTGTGGAACCGTTCGCTCGACGTCAATCTGACCGGAACCTGGCACACCGTGAAAGCGTGTGTTCCGCACTTCGGCAACGGCGGATCTGTTGTTCTGGTCAGTTCGACGGCAGGAATCAAAGGCATTGCCGGAGCGGGTCATTACAGTTCCGCCAAGCACGCCGTCGTCGGACTGGCTCGAACCCTGGCCAACGAGTTGGGAGCGCAGAGTATTCGCGTCAACTCAGTGCATCCGGGTTCGGTGCGAACACCGATGATCATCAACGAACGGGTATTTGCGAACCTGTGTCCGGGCATCGAGAATCCCACGGAATCCGACGCCGCGGCCGTCCTGAGTGCTCGAAACTTGTTGCCAGTGCCGTGGGTTGATCCGGTGGACGTGAGCAACGCCGTGCTGTTTCTTGCGTCCGAGGAGTCCCGCTACATGACCGGTTGTCAGTTGGTGGTCGACGCCGGCCTGACCCAGAAGGTGTGAACTGATGAGACTCGAGGGAAAGATCGCGCTGGTCACCGGTGCGGCAAGGGGAATCGGACGGGCTCAGGCCGTGCGTTTTGCCGAAGAGGGCGCAGACATCGTCGCGGTCGACGTGTGTGGCTCGGTGGACACGACGCTCACGCCGCCGTCGACCGAAGCTGATCTTGCGGATACCGTCGCGCAGGTAAGGGCTCTGGGACGGCGCATCGAATCAGCGGTGGTGGATGTTCGTGATCTCGAGGCGCTGCGATGTGCTGTCGATTCGGCGGTCGGATCACTCGGTGGACTCGACATCGTCTGCGCAACAGCGGGTATCACGTCCTCGGACAGTGCCTTGGCGATGTCGGAAGACATGTGGCAGACGATGCTGGACGTGAACCTGACCGGCGTGTGGCACACCACTGTCGTCGCAGCGCCGCATCTGATCGCGCGGGGTGGGGGATCGATGACGCTCACCAGTTCCATCGCCGGGCTCAGAGGGCTCGTCGGTGTTGCGCACTACACGGCAGCCAAGCACGGCGTCGTGGGCTTGATGCGGTCACTGGCAAAGGAATTGGCGCCGCATAACGTGCGGGTCAATACGGTGCACCCCACCAACGTGGATACACCGATGATTCAGAACCCCGCGGTGAGCAGTAAGTTTCGCCCCGATCTGGAAAATCCGACGCGCGAAGAGTTCGCCGAAGCGGCGATGACGATGAACATGCTCGCGATACCGTGGATCGAGCCGGTAGACGTGGCAAACGCCGCGCTGTTCCTCTCCTCCGACGAGGCCCGCTACATCACGTCCGTCGCATTGCCCGTGGACGCGGGTAGCTCGTCCCGTTGAGATCCGTCACGGTGTGTAGCGTCGGTTCCACCTAACCGAAAGGCACACACCGTGACGGAACGACGCTATCTCGAAGTGACAGTCGGCCCGAACATCATCCTGGTGCTCGACCACCGCACCGTCGAGGTGTTCGACCGGACCGCGGCGAGCACCAGTGAGGTATGCCGCTGGCACGTCGAACACATTGGGGTGAAAGCAAAGCCGACGAAGTCAGGCCTGAAACTGACGATCGGCAATCGGCTTGCCGACGACTCCATTGCCGTCGCCGGAGCGCGTGCTTCTCTGACGGTTCCACCGGACGACGAGGCGGCCGTGATCGCGTTCTTCGACGCGGTCAAAGCCGCCCGCTCCTAGCTCAGGCGTCGGCGCTGACCCGGGTGGCCGCATGGGCACCGGCAACACGACCGAACGCGAGGGCGTCGGCGATGTGGAATCCGCCGTCTTTGGCTGCGCTGTACGTGGAACTGACGGTGCCTGCCGCGTAGAGTCCGGAAATCGGATTACCGGCAGTGTCGAGTACACGCGAGTGGCCGTCGCGGCGAGGGCCACCGTTGCTCCACCCCAGGAGCGGCGGCCCGGATACGGCGTAGAACGGCGCAGTGACAACGGGAGCCAACGTCGCGGGGTCCCGACCGAATGACTCGTCGACACCGGCAGTGCATGCCTCGTTGTAGCGTCGCACACTCGTTTCCACGACGGCGGGGTCCAGGCCCAGCTTGTCGGCGAGTTCGGCGAGTGTGTCCGCCTTGACGATCCACCCCTTGTCGATCTCGGTTTGGTTGTCTGCGCTCCACTCGTAGCCCTCGTCGAGAACTAGACGCCCGACAGCCAGTACGTCGCGGCCGGGGCTCAGTGGCCCGGCCAACCTCATGGATTCGTCGAACACGATGTTCATCGACCGCACCGGAAAGTGTTGGTAGGAACCTTCTTTGAACACATGGCCGTGGCGCATTTCGGCCGACTCGCAGGTGAATCGGCGTCCCTCCTGGCTGAGGAACACGTAGTTGTGTGCGTTCCACAATGCGAGGTAGTGCCCGGACGGATCGTCTGTGTCGCCGGAGATTCCGGTAATGGTCATCATGTTGTTCATGTGCCACAGGTCGGCACCAACTGCCTGGGCCATGCGATGGCCGTCGCCGGTTGCCGACGGTGATCCCCAGATTTTCGGGTTCTCGAGGCGGAGGTAGTCGCGGACCATGGCCGGGTTGGCCTCGAAGCCGCCGGTCGCCAGGATGACACCCCGACGCGCGTACATCTGCGAAGTTGTTCCACCCGAGACGGTTTCGACTCCGATCACTGCTCCGGACTCGTCCGTCAGCAGTGCGGTCGCCTCGGTGTCGAAGAGTGTTGTGATGCCGCGTTCCGCGAGGGCCGAGACGAGGAAGCGGTAGAGCAGTTCGTTGCCCATGGCCCCACCGATGGTGTCCATCCCTGCGTAACAAGAACTTCCGTCGAGCTCGGCGTACTCCGCCGTGGAATGGAACTCGCCGGACATCGACACCGGTGCATCCAGCTCGCGGAGCCAGTCCGAAAGCCCGTGTGTGTTCTCGGCCCACGCGTCGATCACGTCGTCGGCGACGGTGAACGAGCCGTTCAAGGCGCGCAGGAACGTTCGGGCTGCAGCGGGATCCTGGTTGACGAACCATCCACCGCCGGACAATCGGGTGTTACCGCCGGCGTTGTCAGGTCCGCACTTCTCCAGGATCACCACTGATGCGCCGTCAGCGTGTGCTTGCAAAGCTGCAGCCGATCCTGCAGCTCCCGAACCGATGACAATTACGTCGACATTGTTATCCATGTCACAAAGCTATGGCGCCGCAATTGCGTCGTATATGTAGCTTCCCAGTGAGCGAGAGAAGTCCTGTTCAGTACAGGGAGCCGGGAACGGGATAGCTGCGCTCGCTCATTTCGACGGCTCCGGCGTCGGCAAGGTCGTTGATGGTCTGACGCAACGACGAGCACGAACGCTGTGCATACGGATTATCCGACGGGCGCGCAAGTTCCGGGCAGACCTGCTCGGAATCCTCGAGCCACTGCACGCTGGTGTGCGCGTTGCTGTACTTCTCGATGAGTACTCGGTTGCCGCAATTGCGGCAGCTGACCTGCCGCATCAGCGTACGGCCATGTCCGACATCGCCCAGAACGCGCGCGTGCTGGTGATCTTGGCGTTCTCGTCGAAGGTCATCACGTCGATGGGGGAGACCTCGTAGATCTTGTCACCCATCGGTGTCACGACGCGGAAATGGAACGCCGCGCTGGAACCGCTGACACGCAGGGTCAGGAGTTCGATCTCCTGCGTGCGACCTTCGAGGGCACCGAAGAACGCGGCAATCGCCTCGCGGCCGACAACGGGTTCGCTGCCCACGGGATCCTCGAGAGTTCCGTTCTCCGCGTACAGGGCTGCGATGTCTGCGCTCGATCCGCGGGAGACCGCGTCGAGGTACGCGGTGACGGTCGCGGTGATCGCAGCGGTGATATCTGGTTCGACAGTAGTCATCGTCGTAATCCGATCAGTTGTGTCCCGGTGAGGTCGGCGGTGGGCGCCGACCTCACCGGACGTTATCGCTTCTGATCGTCCCTATCGTCGATCTCTCCCACGCAGCGGGACGTCCAGTTCAGACGTCCGTGGCTTGTCGGAGGCTTAGGCGTCGAAGCGACCGAAACCGCCACGGTAGAAGAGCAGCGGACCGTCGTGGCGCAGCACGGTCAGATCCGTGATGCGTGCAACGACGATGGTGTGATCGCCTGCATCGTGCTCGTTTTCGATGGTGGCTTCGATACGGGCCAGGGCGCCGTCGAGGGCAGGCGCGCCGTTGGAGCCTGCTTCCCAGTCGACACCACTGAACTTGTCAGTGCCGCCGCGAGCGAAAGCCGAGCACATGTCCTTCTGATCGTGCGCAAGAACGTTGATGCAGATAGATCCGGCTTCACGCAGTTTCGGCCAACTCGTCGACGTCTTGGCCGGGCAGAACGACAACAATGGAGGATCCAGAGAAACCGAGACCAAGGACTGGCACGTGAATCCGAGTGGGGATTCACCGTCGTGAGCGGTGATCACCGTGACGCCGGTGCAGAAGTTGCTCATCACGTCGCGCAGTGTGCGCCCGTCCAGCGCCGGCGGTGCGGCATTTTCTACGGACATGTGTTTCTCCTCGATCAAAGCTCGCAAACAGGGTGTGAGTCCCTACGATGTGGGGCAACGGCGAGGTAATCCAGCGCCAGTCCCACTCAATGGCAGCAAGAACACTTCTGCCCAGGATCCCGCTCCACCCGGTCGACTCAGCACTCCCGGTCAGTAGAAGCGCTGCCCTACGGGTTCGGGATGAACCCGTCGAGTCCGCCGGACGGTGCAATCAGTTCGAGTCCGTCCGGCAGCGTCGGGTTGATCATCGGCGCGAGTGGCGCAACGGCAGTCGACGTCATGACGCCCAAGGTCGAGAAGATTCGTCCGTCCGGAGTGACCGCCAAAATCCCTTCTGTGGTGTCGGTGGCGAAGCCGATGTTGCGCATGCCCTTTCCGGTGGCCGGATCGATGTCGACGATGGCGGACTTCACCGGCACCGAGACGGGGTAGCCCTGGATCGGGACGTCGTAGCCGTAGAAGACTTCGATCAGAATTGAGCCGTTCACAACCGTCGGGTTGCCGTTGCCGCGCACGATGGGCGCGCCGTACACGTCGCTGACTGGGAGCGTCGCGTTTGTCAGCTCGCTGAGATCGGCGTCCCAGAGCTTTGCGCCTGCGGCACTGTATGCAGAGAGGACGCCGGGATTGGTGAGTGCGTAGATAGATCCTTGCGCGTCCACGGCTACCGCGGCAGCGGCAGCGCCGGACGGAGCATTCCAGAGTTCCTTGCCGGATGTAGCATCGAACGCATAGAGGAGTCCCTCGTCGTCACACGTGTAGACGGTTTTGCCGTCGGGCGAGATAACGGGACTCGAACCGCTACCTGGGCCCATCTGCGCCGCAAACGCAATGGAAATCGAGCCGGGGGCACCGTTCTTCGGTGGGGTGATGTCGAGGCCGTAGAGCGCGCCCTTGTCTTGTTCCTTGTCGGTTGCCGCGACGTAGACGCGTCCGGTCACCGAGTCCACTGCGGGAGTGTTTGCGCTCTGGACTATGCCGCCCATGATGATCTGGAAGATGGGATCCTTGATGGCAGGGTCCATCATTCCGCCGGCCCACATGTTCGGTGACATCGGAGTTTTTGTGTGCCGCTTGGCTATTGAGCCGGGAAGCTGGAACACGGGTGCGCGCAGCTCTCCGGTGGCCCGGTCGACCACCATCACCTGACCGAACACGGTGGTGCCGAAAACTGCACCGTCCTTGGTGAAAGCGGCTGTGACAAAGGGATTGATCGCCCGCGATCCGTCGGCAAAGGGGTTGGGGCTGGGCGCTGCCGGTAGGTCGATGACCCAACGCAGGGCGCCGCCACTGGTGTACGACCACAGTTGATCGGCGTCGCTGACAAAGATGTTGCCGTCGGCGTCGATGATGGGGGAGGAGATGATCGCGGCCGAGTCGACGCCGGTCTTGCCGCTCCACGCCGGCGTTTCCCAGACGATGGTGCCGAACTTGTCGAGCACGTGGAGGTTGGCGCTGCCCTCGGCCTTGCCTGTGGTGATGGCCAGGTTTCCGTTGGGCAGCATTGTGGGAGCGGTGAGAATCGAGGCACCCTGCAGAGCTGTCCACCGGGTGTAACTCTGCGCGGGTTGAACCCCCAGTTGCTGACGACGATTGCCCGAATCGCCGTGCAGGGTAACCCAACCTGTGTCTGCATAGAAAGATGTGTCGGGTTCGAGGCTTCCGTCGATACTTCCGGTGCTGCTTCCGAACCCTGTCGCGAGCACCGTCGTAGCGGCAACGAGTAGGGATCCGAACCTGGCCGGGGTCATTGGTCTCAAGGGGCTCATTAATACTCCTTATTAGTAGTAATCGGAAAGGTACACTAAGCGCCATGAGTACGGGAGAGCTCTCGACCAAACAAAAACTTCTCGAAGTCGCGGAAGAACTCTTTGCCACGAAGGGGATTGAGGCGACCCTGGTCGGTGACATTGTTTCGGGTGCGGGCCAACGCAATCCGTCGGCGTTGCGGTATCACTTCGGCTCCCGCGAAGGCATACTCCAGGCGATTCGGGAGAAGTATCTGGTGCAGTTGGAGTCTCGACGAACCGTGATGCTGGCAAACTGGCAAGGCGATGTCACCCCGCGCGCGTGCGTCGAACTGATCGTGGCGCCGCTGGGGGAGATGCTCACCAGCGAAGCGGGCCGCAGATACCTGCGCATTCTCGGCCAGACCATTTATCAGCTCGAACCCGAGCAGATAGATCAGGTACCGCCGAAGTATCCCAGCCTCGTCAGATCCATCGAGTTGCTGCGCGAATCCATCGGCCACCTGCCCGGCCCGCTGGTGGACGAGCGTGTGCGCGGCGCAATTCTGCTTGCCACCGCAATGCTTGCCGTCCGGGCACGTGATCTGACCGGGCGCCGCCGATTGCCGCTCTCGGCGGCGGACTTTCAAGTGAACGTCATCGACATGACGACAGCAGCCTTGACCGCCAATTCGTGAAACTCTCCCGCTAAGCGGGCACCTCGGTTTGTGATGCACCTCACCTGGTCGTTCGATTGTTAGACTCCTGTCCGTGTCCGCAACCGAAGACGTGTCCAGAGGACTTCCCGCAACGAGTTGGGCGGTCCTCGGAACGCTCACGTTCGGTGAGGAGCTGACAGGCAACGATCTCAAGAAATGGGCCGACTGGAGTGTCGGGTTCTTCTACTGGAGTCCGTCCATCAGTCAGGTGTATGCCGAGCTCAAGAAACTCGAGAAAATCGGGTTCGTGGAATCGCGGGTCGTATCCGAACCGGGAGTGCGGGGTCGGCGCCTGTACGCGATTACCGAATCCGGAACCGAGGCAGTGCGCACCTGGTCACGCGAAGCTCCTGTGGAGGTTCCCGTACTCAAACACGGTGTCATGCTTCGACTTTGGATGGGGCATCTCAATGACCCGCCACGGCTCAAGGCACTTGTCGGTGCGCATATCGCCAATGTGGAGGAGCAACTACGACGCGCGGAGCTTCACGCAGACCACGCAGAAAACGAGCCCGCGTGGGCGTACTCCGTCATGACATTGCGTTGGTCGGTACGCTACTTCCGGGCTGAAATCGACCTTGCGCGTGAACTACTCGACGATATCGACCGGGCGTCGGCAGAATTTGCCAAGGTCGCCGAATATGATCCCCTCGGGTCGCCGATCCCGGTGTCGCCTGGCCGATGGAAGGACATCGAAGATCATGTCCTCTCACTCACCCAGGATCAGCGCGATATCTGAGTAACCAGCTGCCCTCGGTCATGACCAACGTGTTGCTCACGCCCTGGCAGCGGTTGGCAGGTTTCGAAGCAGCTGCCGACGCTGCAAAGTCGGTGTGACAGTGTGAGATCCACCGTCGATGGCACGCCAGATCGCAGACGCGGCCATGCGGACGGGTGCTGCACTGATGTGATCGTTACGTAGCGCCTTCGTCGGCCCACAAATCGACACTGCGGCAACTGCCCGTCCGGGCAGTCCGATCGGTGCCGCCAGACAGCTGAAGCCGGCCAACCCACTCCCACTTTCGAAGGCCACACCGGCCTCCCGAATCCGGGCACGCTGGGGATGCGTTGTGGATTGCGACTCGAATGCGAGCAGCGCCTGCCCCAAGGCAGTCGTGGGAGCATGACGCCGTTCCCCGACGCGCGTCGGGACAGCGGCGGCCAGGCGCCCGCCGATCTTCTCGAGATACACCACATCGGAGCCGTCGAGAATGCCGAGGTGAACAACAAATCCAGTGACGCGATACAGCTCGTGCAGCAGTGGCAACGCAGCTGTGTGCAGACGATCCTGGTGCACGGCGAGAGAGCCCAGCTCGACCAGGCGCATACCGAGCTCGTAGTCGCGGCCGTCGCGCCGTAGCCAGCGCATCGAGACCAGCCGCTCGAGTAGGCGGTGGGCGGACGACCGAGGAAGGCCGGTGCGGCGAACAATCTGGGCGAGCGTGAGGCGGCCAGGACCGTCGAAGGTGTCGAGGACGAGTGAGACGCGGTCGAGAACGGCAGTGGGTGTCGAGTCAACCCCCAGGTCAGCGGAATCTAGCTTCACGGTCGCTACTTGGGACTCCAGTGCCATAGTCATCGCGTCCACTACTCCTCTTCGATGAAAATCTGTGAGCTGGCTATTTCAATTAGAAATAGTGTCATATGACTCGCGATTTGTGAAGTGAATCACGTAAACGTCCTGCATCTGGGCGTAGGGGCGTGGCGCGTTCGGGTTTTTGTGGGCGCCATTCCTGTCGACTGGGCGATCCGGCGCGCATGCGTGTCGCTTCGGTTTCAGATGTGCCCGATATGTCTCTTGATTCGAATAAGTGTTCGAGTATCATTGTGGTCAAGGGTGGGGAGGCTCTGATGACCACGGTCAGCGATTTTGTTTCGGTGGGGGATGTTGTAGCCGGTTCGGCTGCGGGTGTGCGTGGCAGGTTGTGGCGGTTGCGTCCGGCCGAGGTTCGAGACGTTGCCGTCTGTGCGTCTGCGGAAATTCTTCGGCTGGAAGCGATTCGGGTTGCCGCAGTAGATGAGTTGGCGCTCAATCCTGATGAGCAGGTGCTGTGCTACCGCGGTGTTGGTCGGTGGTTGGCGGCGAACACGATGCTGCAGAACGCAGCCGGCAACAAAATCGCCGCCCTCGGTGCCGCGCTGCGGGGATTCCCGGACATTGCTGCCCAATTCGAGGCCGGTGATCTCTCGCTCGATCATGCGGCAATGATCGCCTCGTTCTGCGAATCACCACCAAAAGGCATGCCCGACAGGGCGTTACCGTCCTGTATGAAGACTCTGTTGGCTGCCGCATCCGGCGTGGAGACGACCACCGTCAAACTCCGCTACGCGATTGCAGTTCTCGAGCGGATCTTCGAATCCGACCAGGCACCGCCCGGTGAGGATGATGACCTCAATGTCTTGCGGATCGCGCCGACGCTCAACGGGCGGGTCGCTATCAAGGGCGATTTCGACGCGTTGACCGGCGAAATGCTGTTGTCGGCTCTCTCGGGTCTGTCGATGCCGAAACCGGCCGCCGACGGGACCCCGGATCAGCGGTCGGCTGCCAAGCGCACCGCGGATGCCTTCACGGAGTTGATCCGCCGCTACCTCGACAATGCCATGACCGGTGTTGATGGTGGTCAGCGTCCGCACGTGAACGTGCACATCACCGCGAAAGATCTTGCCGAGCATCGGGAATGCGCCACCATGCGTAGCGATGTCGCGGCGGATTTCGATGAGCCTGATCTCGAGGATCTTGTCGTCGGATACATGCCCTGGATGGGACCACTGAGTGTGAGCCTGACCCGCATGCTCGCGTGCGATTGCATGCTCTCCACCGTGTTGATGGACGGCAACGGCGCACCGCTGGATGCGACTCCACATAAACGCCTCGTCACGCCAGAACAGCGAACGGCACTGATCGCCCGCGACAAAGGTTGCGCCTTCCCCAACTGTGATGCCGTCCCGGCTTGGTGCGACGCCCACCACATAAAACCGTGGTCGGTCGGTGGCCTGACGGTGATGGACAACCTCACCCTCCTCTGCCGAAATCACCATCGGTTGATCCACAGCACCAGCGGGTTCCGCGGGATCTGGGAAATCAAGATGGGCGACGATCACAAACCGTGGTTCATCCCACCAGCTGCGATCGACCCGAAACAGCGACGCCGCCGCTCCACCACCCGCCAGGGACCAGTCCACCGAGACTGAATTCGGCTCTGCCGGAACTGAATACCGTGTGAGAGCTTCGCATCACCAGGAAAGACGATGTGAAGCCAACACGCATGCCTACGGGGTCCGACCACAGGAAAAGGGCTTGCGCACAAATGTGCGCAAGCCCTTCCCGGTAAAAATTTACATCGCTTGCAATTTACATCGCTGCCAGCGGTTCGCTGCCCGACCAGTCATGGCCCCAGTAACTGTCGGCGGTGATCTCCTCTGCCGAGTAGGAGTCCTGATCCACCTTCGATCCCTCGGTGCCGAACTCGATGTCCCAGCCGCCTGGCGCCCGGACGTAGAACGAGACCATCTTGTCGTTGGTGTGTCGACCCAGGGTCGAGGACACCGAGAATCCGTCCTTCACCACCCGGTCGAGTGCCTGGCCTACGGCGTCGAGTGTGTCGACCTCGACCATGATGTGAATCAGGCCGGGCGCGCCGCCGTGCGGGGCAGGGCACAGCGCCAAGCTGTGGTGGCGTTCGTTGACCCCGAGGAAACGGATGCGCAGGGGGCCGAACTCCGGCGGCGCGGGCAGGCGGAATGCGCCACGCGGATAGAAGCCGAGAACATCGGTGTAGAAATCGAAGCTCGCAGCGCTGTCCATGACCGGGAGAACAACGTGGCCAAGGCCCTGTGAGCCGGTGACAAATCGAGAGCCGAACGGCGTGACGACTGGGCTGTGATCGAGGATCGCGCCGTGGAAGATTTCCACATTTGCGCCGCCAGGATCGGTGAAGGTGATGACCTCTTCGACTCGGCGTGCGTCGGCCTCGGCCAGGGGAAGTTGCTCGACCGCGGTGCCGAACTTCTCCAGCGCGGCCTGAACGCGTCGTAGCGCATTGCGATCGGCCACCTCCCAGCCGATGCTGACGATCTCGTCGCGTTCGCCCTCGACGATGACGATGCGGGCGGCACGCTCGTCGAGACGCAGGTACAGCGCGTTCTCGTCCGGTCCGCTGCCCTTGGCGAAGCCAAGAACGTCGAATGCAAAAGTGCGCCAACGGTCCATGTCGTTGGTGGAGATCTTGACGTAGCCAAGTCCCTTGATGTCGGTGTGCGTCATCGTGTGTTGTTCCTTATGTCAGATCATCGCCCGCAGCGGGCCCTGCGGATCGGCGCCGAGGCGGCTGAGGGAGGCAGCGTGGAATACGGTGCCGGGGACGTGGATTGCGTGATGCTGGCCGGCATGAGCGTCGCGCCAGAAGCGCTGCAGTGGCTTGTCCATGCGAAGGGCGTTGCCGCCGCACCGCGGGTAGACCTGGTCGATGGCATTGATGGCACGCCATGCAGCCTGAACCTGGGTCTGCCGACCTTCGGCGCGCTGCTCGAACGTCACTTCCTTGCCTGCGTCCACGCGATCCCACATGCGATCGACATTGGCCAGCAGAGTATCTCGCGCCGCGCGAATATCGGCTGTTGCCTGGCCGATGGCGAAGAGCGTGTACGGATCATCCTTGATCGCGGTGCCCTGGGCATTGATGCGATCAGCCTGGTATTCGTTGGCGTGGAACAGCATTCCCTCGCAGATTCCGATGGTCGCGGCTGTGATCCCGAGTGGGAACATGTTCGACCACGGCATCAGGTACAGCGTCTCGGTGCGTCCGTACTTGCGTACAGCGGTACCGTCGATGACCTCGTCGCAATCCATGACGCGGTAGTCGGGAACGTATGCGTCCTTGACCACAAGATCTTTCGACCCCGTGCCGCGCAAACCCATGACGTCCCACGAGTCTTCGATGATCTCGTAGTCGGTGCGCGGAATGATCACGTGCAGCATGCGGGGCGGCATTTCCATGTTGCCGTCCTTGTCGCAGGCCATAGCGCCAAGGAACGCCCAATCACAATGGTCGGTGCCGGAGGAAAACTGCCAGCGGCCGGAGAACTTGTACCCACCGTCGGTGGGAATGCACATGCCGCCGGGCATATAGGGAGAGGCCATCCAGGTATCAGGATCGGAACCCCAGATTTCCTGCTGAACCTTCGGATCGGCAAACGCCAACTGCCACGGGTGAACTCCGACAATCCCGTGGACCCAACCAGCCGACGGATTCAGCGACGCCATCCGCATTACGGTTTCCGCGAACTCGCGCGGATGTGCCTCCATGCCGCCGTATTCCTTGGGCTGCAACATCCGGATCGACCCGGCGGCCTTCATCTTCTTGGCGGTATCGTCTGCCAACCGTCCGATTTTCTCGGCCTCGATACCTTCTTGGAAGATGTCGTCGGCCATCAAGTTGATCTGTTCGAGCACTTCGTAACTCATGGTCACCCTATGTTGTGTTGTGTCGTGTGGTCTCGGTCAGCACGGGCTCTGATCAGGACGTGGTCTGAGGTGCCTGGGCTTCCCGGGCTGCGACGTTCTCGGCAACTTCCTGCTTCCAGCTCGCCACCGCTCGGGTGGTGTCGATCTCGAACTCGAAGCGCTTGGTCATGTCTTCGGTGACGTCCTCGACATCGGTATAGAACTGGTTGTACCAACGCCGCAACTGATATACCGGGCCGTCTTCTTCGGAGAGAAGTGGATTGTCGATGGGAGCCTTGTTCTTCCAGATCTCCACGTCCTGAAGGAATCCCGTCTCGACGCCCTCGGTGAACTGCGCGGCCATAGCCGCAGTGTCCTCGTCGCTCATTCCGGGAAGCTTCTTCACCATGGCGCCGTACTGCAGCACGAAGGCGTTGTTCGAGATCGGGTAGTGGCAGTTGATCAGAACGGTCTCGATGATCTGACCGTTGGCCTCGCTCTTGAGCCAGTCGATCATGTACGACGGACCGAAATACGACGCGTCCGAACGAAGAACAGCGTTGGGATCGCCGTAGTTCGTGCCGCTGATGACATCCTCACGTCCCACCGACTCCATGTACTGGCTCGCGACATGACCTTCGAAGATGTTCTTGAAATACCGGGGGAAGGAGTAATGGATGTAGAAGAAGTGCGCCATGTCCACGACGTTGTCCACGATCTCGCGGCAATGCGAGCCTTCGATGGTGAGCGTGTTCCAGCTCCAGTCGCTCCACTCGCTGCTTCCGAACCCCTCGATCTCGGGGATGGTGACTTCTGCGGGCGGGGGATTGCCCTGGGGATCGTTCCAGACGAACAGCTGGCCGTTGCGCTCCAGTGTCGTCCATGCACGGGTCTTGGCCAGCGGCGGAACGCGTCGTGCGTACGGAATATCCGTACATTTTCCGTTACCGCCCCAACGCCAGTCGTGGAACGGGCACGCGATCGAATCGCCCTTGACCGTGCCCTGCGCCAGGTTGCCGCCCATGTGACGGCAATAGGCGTCGAGGATCTTGATGTCGCCCTTACTGTCGGCGAAAACAACCAGGCTGGTGCCGAAGATTTCGATCTGGTGTGGCGTTCCGTCGCGATACGTCTTGCTGAGTCCGAGGCAATGCCACCCCCGAGCAAATCGCGCCGGGGGAGCCGCCGCCTCGATTTCGCGAATTTCCTCGTCTGCCGTTGTGGGTGAGTCCGTGCTGAGCGACATGTCTTCCTCCGAGCCGCGTCCGACGACGCTGTCAGTGATGTGATCCACCCCATAGAACCGTTGGCGTGGTTGCCTCGGATACGGGCATTCCCGCTGGATGGAACACTTACTCTCGGGACCGGAAACTCGCCCCGCGTCGCATGATGTGGGAGCGATCGAGTTCGGCGATGTCACGTACGCCCATGAGCGTCAGAGTCCGAGCGATCTCCTCGCGGAAAATCTCGAGAACGTGCGCGACGCCGTCCTCACCGCCAACCGCCAGTCCATAGACGTACGGTCGGCCGATTCCGACCGCGGTCGCGCCGAGTGCAAGTGCCTTCACCACATCGCTGCCACGACGAATGCCGCCGTCCAGGTAGACGGGAACACCGCCGGATCCGCCCACTCGATCAACCACCGCAGGCAGTGCTTCGATGCTCGAGAGCGCGCTGTCGAGTTGGCGTCCACCGTGATTCGACACGACAATTCCGTCGGCACCCAGTCGGACAGCAGCAGCGGCATCATCCGGATCGAGAATGCCTTTGACGTACATCGGGCCGTCCCACAGATCGCGGATCTTCGCCAAGTCGTCCCAGCACAGTTCCGGTCGCAGGAGACTGACCTGCTTCTGCGCCGATCGCACTGCGGCGGCGGCGCCTCGCTCGTCGACCAACATGCGCGACGAGATTCGCTGGTGTTTGAGGAAGTTGTAGGCCCAGCGGGGTTTGCGGGCCGCGTCGAGGACGCGGGACGGCGAGAGAGTGGGCGGAATCCCCATGCCTCGCTTACGCTCCCCCTCCCGGTTTCCGGTCACCGGAACGTCAACCGTCACGAACAACGCGCTGTACCCGGCGTGGTGTGCGCGGTCGATGAATTTCTTCGCCAACGATTCCCCGGTGCGGACGCTGGTCCACGGGTAAAGCTGGAAGAAATGGTTCTCGGAGGTCGCGTCCGCGATCTCCTCCACGGTGTAACTGGATGCCGTCGAGATAACCGCGCGCGTGCCAACGCGTTCGGCTGCCCGAGCGGCAGCTCGTTCACCGGTCCACTGGATAAGTCCGGTCATTCCGGTGGGAGAGAGGAAAACCGGGAGATCGAGCGCTGTGTTCCCCACTTTGGCGGACAGCCCTTGACCTTCGTTTCCGGTCAAAACCCGGGAGCGAAGCGCCCACTTGTCGAAATCATCGACGTTGGCGCGCAGCGTCAGCTCGTCCTCGGCGCCGCCGTCGACGTACGCCCAGATCATCGCGGGCAGTGCCTTGCGGGCACGTTCGCGGTAGTCAGCGACGGTTATCGGTGACGTACGTGAGGACAGAGTGAATGCAATGGCCGACATGGAGACACTCAATCACCGGAGAATCGCCCGGTTGCTGCCTGATCCCGCTCGGTGGAACTTACCGATCCGAGTGAGCAGTCTCCGCCACGGTGACCCACGCCCTGCCCGCGGTTACGCCTGCGTCATCGGTTGCACTCACGATGAAATCGGAAACATACTCCGAATCCTTGAGATACCGGGCGACGGCAGTGCGGGTAAACGTGAGACGCGAGGCATCCGAGACGAAGATTCGGGTGCGGAATCGACGGACGCTGTCGGCATCGAACGAGGCGTCGACGTGCGCGGCCAGCGCGGACGAAGTGCTCGCGGCGACAGGACCTTTGATGTCGCAGGCGATTCCCGACGCGTACACCTCGGCAACCAAGTGCCCGTACACGTCGCGGTAGTCGATGGTCCGGGCGATCCGCGACGGGCCGCCGTCGGTGGACGGGATTCGTTCGAGTGAACGGATACTTCCCACAACAGTGTCCGTGGGGCGTGGCGGGCCGAAGAACACCACATCCTGTTCGTCTGTCGACGCGTCGATCAAGCCGGCGGATGCGTCGTACAGCGTCGAAAATGTCGGCAGCACCGCGTGCGCCAAGGGATTCTCGTCGACAAGCATTGCAGTCACGATAACCTCCGTTTCCCCCGGCCAGTCGGCCGTTCGAGTGGGTGATGGCAACGCTAGTGACCATCGCGGCTACCACAGCATTTGCTCCCGCTGATCGGGAATATGTGCAGAAGTGCCCTGTAGTGCGGCTGGGACGTAGCCGCGGTTTCGGTGGGCGAGACATCAGTTTCTGGTGGTATTGCGCTCGTTCCACCGTGCGGGAGATCCTCTGTCGAGCGGGCTGTAGGCCGAATAGTGTCACCCGAAAATTCGGCAGAGCAACGCGTCACTGCAGGTTGCGAAGGGAATGTGATGAAACTCGAAGAATTGCGCGACGGAACAGCAGTGATCACGGGAGCCGGAAGTGGAATCGGCGAGGGTCTGGCCCGCGAAGCTGTCAACCTCGGAATGAATGTCGTCCTGGCGGACATCTCCGCCGAGCGCCTCGAGGCTGTGGCGGCCGATCTTCGGGCAGACGGAGCCCACGTGCTGACCGTCCCGACCGATGTCACCGTCGCCGCAGATGTGGACGCACTGGCCGACGCGACCTACGCGGAGTTCGGTGCCGTGACACTCCTGGCCAACAATGCCGGCCTCGAATCCGTCGGGTTCACGTGGGACATTCCGGCTGACGAATGGCGCCGCGTCATCGACGTCAACCTGACCGGGGTTTTTCACGGCATCCGCTCGTTCGTCCCCAGAATGGGAGCCGACCCGCGGCCTTCCCACGTCGTCAACACCGTCTCGGTCGGCGGTGTGGCGATCACACCGAAGATGACGGCGTACGCGGCCTCGAAGCACGGCGTGCAGGCGCTCACCGAAAGCCTGTATCTCGAATGTGCCGAACAGTTTCCGCAGATCCGCGTCTCGGTATTCAGTCCGGGACAGGTTGCCACCAGGATTTTCGAGGACGTCGCGGTGCGCCCGCAGTCCGGGTCGGACACCGAGTTCTGGCGCGAGAACATCAGAGAAGGTATGTCGCCCGCGGCCGCAGCCAAAATCTACTTCGACGGTGTTGCGCAGGAAGAGTTCTGGATACTCACGCACCCCGATTCGTTCGACCGTCTGGCCGCAAAGCGGGCCCAGGTTCTGACCGGAAAACTACGTCCGGACGCACTGTTCGACGGCCGGAACTGAAAGGTATTGCTATGACGAACAAGGCACCTAACGTACTGATCGTCTTGGTCGATGACATGGGATTCGGCGCCACCTCGCCGTTCGGTGGGCCGATCGACATGCCCACGGCGCAGCGGCTCGCAGATGACGGCCTGAAGTACAACAGGTTTCACACCACCGCACTATGTTCGCCGACCAGAGCGTCGCTGCTGACCGGCCGAAATCCACACGCGGTGGGGTTCGGTACTGTCACCAACTTCGAGAGCACAGACCCCGGATACAACTGCACAAGGCCAGACAGCGCCGCAACGCTCGCGATGACTCTGCGTGAGAACGGATACAACACAGCAGCATTCGGAAAATGGCACCAAACTCCGGGTGTCGAAACGGGACCGGCCGGACCGTTCGATCGTTGGCCAACCGGGGAGGGGTTCGAGCACTTCTACGGATTTCTCGGCGGATCCACCGACCAGTACTACCCGGCTCTCTACAACGGCATCACCCCGGTTGACGCCCCAGCAGGTCCGGAGGAGGGCTACCACCTCTCCGAAGACCTCGCCGATCGCCTGATCGACTGGGTGCGCCACCAGCAAGCGGCCGCACCGGACAAACCCTTCTTCACGTATCTGGCTCTGGGAGCGACACATTCACCCCTTCAGGTCCCGGCGCAGTGGAGAGACAAATACGCCGGGAAGTTCGCGCACGGGTGGAACCGTCAGCGCGACATCACCGTGGCACGCCAGCACGAGTTGGGCGTCGTACCGGAAGACGGACAGCTGACGGCGTGGCTGGATTTCATTCCCCAGTGGGATTCGATGAGCGACGAAGACCGTCGCGCGGCGGAATTGCTCATGGAACTGTACGCAGGTTTTGCCGAGCACACCGACGCTCAGGTCGGACGGGTGATCGACGCACTCGACGACATGGCCGCGCTCGAAAACACCTTGGTTTTCTACATTCTCGGCGACAACGGTGCGGCCGGTGAAGGCGGCATGCTCGGCACCGCCAACGAGGGCATCCTGTTCAACGGCCTGAAGGACACGTCGGCGCGGATCATCGACAAGAGTGCGGAATTGGGTGGACCGACCACAGCGCCGCAATATCCGATCGGGTGGGCGCTGGCGATGGATACGCCCTACCAGTGGGTGAAGCAGGTCGCGTCGCATTACGGCGGCACGCGAAACCCGTTGATCGTGCACTGGCCGTCCGGCATCGACTCGGGTGGCGAGATTCGCGAGCAATGGCACTTCGTGTCCGACGTCGTTCCCACTGTTCTCGAGGCTGCGGGAATTGCGCAGCCAGAGACTGTCGGCGGCGTGGCGCAGCAGCCGATGGACGGAGTGTCGATGCTCTACAGCTTGAACGACCCGTCGGCGCCCGATCGGCGAACCACGCAGTATTTCGAAGTATTCGGCAACCGCGGGATCTACCACGAGGGGTGGGTGGCGTGTACCGCTCACCGCGTACCGATGCAGGCGGCATCCGGTGACAAGCCATTCGAAGACGATGTGTGGGAGCTGTACGACACGAATACCGACTGGACCGAGGCCGCCGACCTGGCGTCGACCCGGCCGGACAAACTTGCCGAGCTTCAAGCGGTGTTCGAACGCGAGGCGGTCCGAAACCAGGTCCTGCTCGACAACACTCGCATGCAGAGGATGCGCAAGGGGTCGGTGAAGCCGGCGCCGAGTTCGCACACCTATCCCGGGTCGATGCCACCCTTGCTGCCGGACGCGGCACCCAAACTGTTCAATCGTTCGCACGCGATCACGGCGAACGTCGAACTGTCGGAGGCGGGGCGAACCGGCGTTGTCGTGGCTCAGGGTGCTCGCGCCGACGGCGGATGGAGTCTGTATGTGCACGACGGCGCCCTGACGTACTGCAACAACGTCGCGGATCTGCATGTGCAGCACGTTCGTAGCCGGGTGGTGATCGAACCCGGCCATCACGACCTGCGGATGGAACTGCACTACGAGGGCGACGGATTGGGCTCCGGCGCGCAGATCGTGCTTCTGGTGGACGGCGCCGTTGTTGCGTCGGATCGGATCGAGCGGACGACACCGTTCTACATCGGCGGAACCGGCCTGCTGACAATCGGGCGATGCCACGGCGTCGCAATCAGTTCCGACTACACCGACCGAGATCGTTTTGTAGGGACGGTGCGATCCGTTCGGGTCGATCTGGATGATCTGCCTCCGCGCGAAACGGAAGCGGATCTCGCGCGGATTGCATTTGCGGTGCAGTAGGGCCGGAGGCCCCTCTGGAACCTGTTCCAGTTTTGTGCGATTGTGGATAACGTATTCGTGACCGGGAGCACATCTCGATGACGGCAGGCCAAGCAGAAGGAAGACCAGATGACAGACGAGTTTGCTGACCTCCACCGACCGATTTACGGTCCGGACCTGCTCATCACCGCCCTCGAACGGAACCACGACAAGCCGGCGCTGTACATCGGCGACGTTGTTCTCACCGGCGGACAGATGCGCGATCAGATCAGCTGCTTCGCCCAGGCACTCGCGTCGCTCGGAATCACCCAGGGCACCAGCACGGCGATGCTCTCCAAGAATCGACCCGAAGTACTCATCAGCATGGGCGCCACCATGATCACCGGTTGTCGCGCCAGCGCTCTCAATCCGATGGGCTCCCTCGACGACCACAAGTACATCGTCGACGACGCCGAGATCGAGACCCTCATCTTCGACCCCAACGCTTTCGAGGACAGGGCCGCCGAGTTGAAGGCGTCGTCGCCGTCGTTGACCACGATCCTGTCGATGGGCCCGTCGGAGATCGGCATCGACATTCTGGCTCTAGCGGCAACTTTCGAGCCGAAGCCGCTCAAAGCCGCGCACGTCGACGCCGAGGACGCCAGCAGCATGGTGTACACCGGCGGCACAACCGGAAAGCCGAAAGGTGTTATCGGGTCGTTCCGTTCGGGCGCGGCGCTCAACCAGATCCAGATGTCGGAATGGCAGTGGCCCGAGGAGAATCGCTTCCTCATCTGCACGCCGCTGTCCCATGCCGGTGCCGCGTTCTTCACTCCGACGCTCCTGCGCGGCGGCGCGCTGATCGTGCTGCCCGCCTTCGAGCCCGGAGCAGTTCTCGAAGCGATCGAGAAGTATAAGATCACGGCAACCATGTTGGTGCCCACCATGATCTACATGCTCATGGACCATCCGGATTTCGAGAAGCGGGACGTCTCTAGTCTGCAGACGCTCTTCTACGGCGCATCCGCGATGTCACCGGCCCGCTTGCAGGAAGGCATCAAGAAGTTCGGTCAGATCTTCTTCCAGTTCTACGGTCAGAGTGAGTGCGGCATGACCATCTCGGTGCTCCGCAAGGAAGAGCACCTCGCCGACGACCCGGTCCGACTTGCCACGTGTGGCCGCCCGGTGCCGTGGCTCGACGTCCGGCTGCTCGACGACGATCTGAACGAGGTGCCGCAGGGCGAACTCGGTGAGATCTGCGTCCGAGGTCCGTTGGTCATGAAGGGGTACTGGAAGAAGCCCGCCGAGACTGCAGAAGCCTTCCGCGGTGGCTGGCTGCACACCGGCGACATCGCGCGCAAGGACGTCGACGGGTTCCTGTCCATCGTCGATCGCAAGAAGGACATGATCGTGACCGGCGGTTTCAACGTGTTCCCGCGAGAGATCGAGGACGTGATCTCCGCGCACCCGTCCGTCGCGTCCGTGGCCGTGGTGGGTGTGCCGGACGACAAGTGGGGCGAAGCCGTCAAGGCGTGCGTGGTTTTGCGCGGCGGGCTCACCGTCAGTACCGAAGAGCTGGTCGAGCGGGTGAAGGCGGCCAAGGGATCAGTACACGCACCCAAGAGCATCGACTTCGTGGACAGCCTGCCGCTGACACCGCTCGGCAAGCTCGACAAGAAGGCTCTGCGTGCGCAGTACTGGGAGACCAGCGACCGCGCTGTGTAGTCGTAGGAGTGAGCTGGCAGTGGGAGTGAGCTGGCAGTAGGAGTGAGCACAGTTTTCCTCGAGTGAGCAGCCCCTGCAGCAGGATGCAAGGGCTGCTCACTTCGCAAAAAGGGTGCTAGCTCGCAGCGTCTCCGGACCTCAGCGTGTCCAGGTCTCAGCGTTTCCAGACGTAGCGTCGTTCCGGGCGGCCCACCACTCCGTACTTCAGGGACGTGGTGGACTGCCCGCTCGCGCACAGGTGCTCGAGGTAGCGACGCGCGCTTGCCCGCGAGATGCCGACGCGTTCGGAAATGTCTGTCGCCGAGACAGGTTCCGCTTCTCCGCGCAGTGCGGTCTCGACCAACTGCAGGGTCTCGGGACTCAGGCCCTTCGGCAGGGGTGCTGCCACAACACCGGCTACACCGAACGCTTCGTCGACGGCGGTCTGCTCGGCTTCACCCGCGCTGTCGAGGTTCGCGTACGTCGATCGGTACCGCTCGAGACGGTCACGGAGAACGTCGAATGTGAACGGCTTCATCAGATAATGCACGACGCCGCTGCGTAGTGCCTTCTTCACCGAGCCTGCCTCGCGCTCGCTGGTGATCACCAGAACGTCGAGTTCGGGCACCAGTTCCCGGAACGGAGCGATCAGATCGAGCCCTGTTGTTCCGGGCAGGTGGACGTCGAGAAGCACCAGATCGGGAACCAAATCTCCGACGGCAGCCAGCGCGGCCTCGGCGGAGTGCGCAACACCGCATACCTCGAAACCGTCTATCCGCGAAACAAATCCGCTGTGCACACGCGCGACCATGAAGTCGTCGTCGACTACCAGAACTCGGATCATTCGCTCTCTCCGTCATGTAGGACTGCGGTGAAGACGGTCCACTCGAGACCCTCCGCAGTGTGAGTGCTCACGGAGACGTCACCGCCGCGCCGCCGACATGTCAGGCGCACCAACGCCAACCCGAATCCGTGACCGTCGCTCGATTGTCCCTTGGTGCTCCAGCCCTGGCTGAACACCCGCTCTCGATTTTCGGGCGCGACACCGGGGCCGGCGTCCTCGACACGCACTTCGACGGAGGCGCCCAAACCGCGAATGGACAACCGAACCGTGCGCCGCTCCGTCTCCGACATTTCAGCGACGGCATCGACGGCATTGTCGACGAGGTTTCCGACCACCGTCGCCACATCGCGCCCGAGCGCGCGTTCGAGAGTGCCCAGATGCGAATCGGCAGACAAGTCGACGGTCACCAATCCCTGTGCCGCCGCGCCGATCTTGGCAATGACAAGCGCGGCGGTGCCAACATCGGCGATCTTGTCGGTGACCGCCGCGCTGATCTGCGCCCGCTCCATGGTCAAGCCTTCGACGTAGCCGACAACTTCGTCGTATTCGCCCAGTTGGATGAGGCCGGAGATGGTGTGCAGTTGATTGTCGAACTCGTGAATGTGAGCGCGCAGTGCGTCGGTGCTGGTTTTGGTGACGTCGAGTTCTTCCTCCACAGCCCGCAATTCGGTGCGATCACGGAACGTGGTGACCGACCCGATGGTGCGGCCTTTGGACTCGATGAGCACGGTGTTGAGAACTAGCAGCCGATCGCCGACCAGAACCAACTGATCGGATTCCGTTGTCCCGGAGGTCAGAACGCTCTGCAAGCGATCGTCGAGTCCTAGATCTCGGACGGATTTGCCCGCGCTGCCGTAGGCGATGTCGAGAAGTTGGTGGGCGCTCTCGCTCATCAGCACTACACGCCCCTGCGCGTCGAAGGCGATGACTCCCTCCTTGAGGCCGCGCAGCATTGCCTCGCGGTGGCGGACAAGATCGAGGATCTCGCCGGGCTCCATGCCAAGTGTCTGCCGTTTGACCCTGCGGGCCAACAGGATCGAGCCGACTGCGCCGATCACCGAAGCAACTGCGAGATACACCAGGAGGTTCGGCGCCGACTGCAGTAGGCGGGTCCAGATCGACGGGTACTCGATCCCGACTACGGCGCTGCCGATGATCGAACCCTCGTTGCCGAGAATCGGAACCTGCGCTTCGACGGCCTTGCCGGAGGACGTGTCGACCAGTCCCGTCTCGGACCGGCCCTGAGTCTGCGGCACGGCAGTGCCGACATCGCCGGGGCGGGTGGAAATGACAACGGTGCCCTCTCCATCGGCAAGAGACACGTACGTGACACCGGAGATTGCACGCACCGAATCGACAGATCCCTGCAGCCCCGAGCGGATACGGGTCTGAGCCCCGGGGAGTAGTTCTCGCACTGCCGGATTGGCGGCAAGCGACTCTGCTGCCGAAAGTGCGCGGCGCCCCTCCTCGCGCTGGAAACTCGCCGACGACTGCGCAAGCGAGAGTGCGGTCACGCAGAGAAGAACCGCCACGACGATCAGGAGTTGCAGTTCGAGTAGCTGTGTCGCCAATGTCTGTCGTCGACGGCGGAAGCGAGCGCGCAGCGGTATGCGTTCGGCCTGCGCGTTTCCTGTGGACACCTGCCAGACCATAGCGCGGTAGTCGGGCGCCGGGAAAGTGGCTGTTTGTGAGCACAATGAGCACAAAGCACTTTGCGTTCCCAATGGTGACTCCAGTCACAAAGTGCGCCAGTATGAAATCTGTTCACACATCGAACCAGGCAGGAAAGGGCAACATCATGAGTGCATCGACGCGGCTGAGCAGGCGTATCGCCCCGCTGGCTGCTTGCGCGATGGCTCTCGCGGCGGCGATCGGATGCACTCCGGTCGAGTCCTTCCTCGCTGGTGGCCAGGCAGGAGCCAGTTCCGAGGAATTGCGCATCCTGGTGCCGTCGGTTGCCGGTGGCGGTTACGACCTGACCGCCCGAACCATGGTGCAAGCCCTTGCCGACGAGGGAACCGCCACCGCCGACGTCGTGGTTCTGCCCGGATCGGGTGGCATCGTCGGACTCAACCGGTTGGTTCTCGAACGGGGGAACTCCGATCTCCTCATGGTGATGGGGCTCGGTGTGCTCGGATCCGTGGAAATTCTGCCGTCCCAGCACACGCTTGCCGACGCGACACCGATCGCACGGTTGATGGACGAACCGGAAGCTGTTCTGGTTCCGGCAGATTCGCCGTTCACAACCCTGGCGGATCTGACATCGGCGTGGACCCAAGACCCGTCGTCGATCTCGATAGGCGGGGGTTCGAGCGAAGGCGGACCGGACGGGCTGTTCCGGCTTCTCCTGGCGCGGGCCGTCGGCGTCGATCCGTCGCTGTCCCCGTCGCGCACGTACGACGGCGGCGGTGAACTGCTCCCAGCGCTATTGACCGGGCAGGTCGATGTCGCGGCAACCGGTCTCGGTGAATACCTGGATCAGATTGCGGCAGGAACGGTTCGGGTTCTTGCGGTCAGTTCACCGCAGCGCTCGCCGGCGGTGGACGCGCCCACCTTGGCTGAACTGGGCGTCGACGTCACCTTCACGAACTGGCGAGGCCTCATGGCGCCGCCTGGGCTGACCGACGATCAGCGACTGCGTCTGCAGACGCTGGTGACGGACTTGACGGCCAGCCCGCGATGGAACGAGCTTTCCCGCCGAAACGGTTGGAACAGTGCAGTTCTCACGGAACCCGAGTTCTCCGAGTTCCTGCAAGATCAATCCCGGTTTGTTGCTGCGACTTTGGACCGGTAGGGCGTCAACACCGAAGTTTCGTTTCACCCTCAGTAGGACATCAGCTGGATTTGCTGTGCCTTCTTCTCCTCGTTCCGTACGCAAAGGAGCTCACCATGCTCGTCACACTCGGCTTCCTCATGGTTGCGGTGTTCATGTTTCTCATCCTCACCAAACGTGCAACACCGGTGGTGGGGCTGACACTGGTTCCCGTGGCCTTCGGATTACTTGCCGGAGCGGGCCTCGGGATCGGCGACATGATCACCGACGGCATCAAATCGCTTGCCCCCACCGCGGCGCTCTTGTTCTTCGCGATCATCTTCTTCGGCATCATGATCGACGTCGGGTTGTTCGATCCGCTCGTGAAGTTCATTCTCCGGTTGGTGCGTGACGACCCGATGCGATTGGTGGTCGGCACCGCAGTTCTGGCGATGGTGGTCTCCCTCGACGGCGACGGTTCCACGACGTTCATCATCGTGACGTCCGCGATGTTGCCGCTGTACCTCAAACTCGGAGTCAGTCCGGTTGTGCTGACAGTGGTCGCCGGGCTGTCCAACGCGACGATGAACATCATTCCGTGGGGCGGTCCCACCGTCCGGGCCGCCAGCGCCTTGGGACTTTCGCCGTCCGATGTCTTTGTTCCGATGGTGCCGTCGCTGATCGTCGGATTGATCATGGTGCTCGGGTTTTCGGTTCATCTCGGGATCATGGAGCGTCGCCGGATCGGGACTTTGGTCCTCACTTCTGAACGCATCCTCGAAAAGGTCGGAAACGGAGGAACTTCCAGCGCCGGCAGTGATAACAGTGGCAATGCCGACGACAGTGACGACGGCGGCGACACCGGACGCTTCATCGACGGCCTCGACCCCAAGCGGGATACTTTGCGGCCGAAGCTCCTGTGGTTCAACGCCGCGCTGACGACTGTCCTTCTGGTTGTTCTCGTCATGGATGTGCTTCCCATCCCGGTGCTGTTCATGATCGCGTCGTCGATCGCTCTCGCGGTGAATTTCCCTGCCGTCAAGGATCAGGGTGAGGCGATTGCCCGGCACTCGGCGAGCATCGTGTCCGTTGTCGCGATGGTGTTGGCGGCAGCTGTGCTGACCGGCGTTTTTCAGGGCACCGGCATGGTCGAGGCAATGGCCGAATGGCTCCTGCAGGTCATTCCCGACGCGATGGGCTCCCACCTGGCCGTCATCACCGGCGTCCTGAGCATTCCGCTCACGTTCTTCATGACCAACGACGCCTTCTACTTCGGCGTACTGCCGGTGTTGTCGGAGACGGCGGCGCAGTACGGAATCGAGCCGGTGGAGATGGCTCGGGCGTCGATCACCGGGCAGGCAGTACACATGCAGAGCCCGCTGGTCCCGGCGATTCTGCTGCTCGTGACGTTAGCCGGTGTGTCTTTGGCGGATCACCACAAGAAGGTCCTGTGGCGAGCCGGCCTCATCTCGATCACGATGCTCGTGGTCGGAGTTGCGTTGGGGCAGATCCCGTTCTGAGCGTGATCACGTGTGGAAGGGGCATCGACCTTGGTCGGTGCCCTTTTTCTTCGTCACGAAGTTGGGGCGGATCGAGAGATCTGGCTCGTCGTAGAGGCGATGGAACGTCGGAGTGAGAGAACTGGACATCGGCGGGTTCACCCAGGACCAGTCCGTCGGGCACTTGCGTCCCGCCTTCTCTTCGCGCGCGATGTGGTCGATGAATTGTTTTGCGACAGTGTGGTGGTCGACCATGATGACGCCGGCCTTGCGATAGCTGTGAATAACTGCGCGGTTCAATTCGACCAGAGCACGGTCCTTCCACAGAGTGCGGTCGTGGCTCGTATCGAGTTCCAAATGCGCTGCCACGGCGGGAAGCATGTTGTAGCGATCGGTGTCGCTGAAGTTGCGTGCGCCCACTTCGGTACTGACGTACCAACCGCTGAACGGAGTGCAGGGGTAGACGATTCCGCCGATATCGAGATTCATGTCCGAGACTGCCGGAACGGCGTGCCATTTAAGGCCCAGGTCAGCGAACCACGGGTAGTCGGGATGCTCGATGGGTACCTCGAGGACAAGGTCTGCAGGCACGTCGAAGTACTGCAGTGGTTCGTCCGGAACCGAAATGAGCAGGGGTAGAACGTCGAACGGCGTTCCGGCGCCCTTCCACCCCATCGACGTAACCTGTTCTGTCAGGTCGACGTGCCACGGGTCGCCCAGAATTGTGCCGTCCGGCTGCCGGTAGCCGGCGTAGCGGATCAGTTGCGGGCTGAGGATGCGGTACTCCTGCCCGTCCTCGCGGGGAAGTGGTCCGACGGTGACGACGGACTGGAGTGCGCCGCCGTTGGTCGAGAGTCGCAGGTGTTCCCAACAGGCTTCCGCCAGTGCGTATGCGGTGACGGCATCGCGGGCGTCTATGAGCTTGAGGGTGCGCCAATGTGCGCGTCCGACGCACCGTGCGTGGTTGCGCCACGCGAGTTTGGCTCCGACCAGAAGTTCTTCGGCGGTGTGGGTGTACGTTCCGGTCCGATGCAGTTCCCGTAGCGCTTCGTGTCTTCTCGACGTCGGCAGGTGGCTCAGTTCCGGAGAGTCGAAGAACTCCACGCACTCGAGTTCGCGGCGTTGAAGATCGGTAGGCACCGGAGGATGTGATGCGAGCGGAGTTGAAGGAGCGCTACCTGTTGGCAATGCATCCGGTCGAACAATATCCACGGCACGACTCCTGTTTGGCTGGTTCGGATTTCGCTGGACGTTAGCTCAACTGTCGAGCGTGTCGAAACCCTTGCTTATTTTGCACCCCCCAGTGAAAAAGGGACGGGCGTACCGAAAAAATCGACGTGACGTGTGACATATATGGCCAAACATTTACGAGTTGGACATTTGTGACATAAGCTCCCCTCGGAAAGTTTGCGGCTGGTCTGCCGCGAAAAATCGGGACGAGGATAAGCGTGGATTCGCAAGCAATTTCTCTGGTCCGGTCGAGCTTCAAGTCCATCGTCGCTGAAGAAGGCGGCCCGGAGCGGCTTGCCCGGACCTTCTATTCGCTGCTGTTCGCGCGCTCACCGGAGACACGCGAGTTCTTTCCGGCTGCAATGGACGTGCAGCGTGACCGTCTGTTCACGGCGATAGCTTACGTTGTCGAACGACTCGACGAGACCGACGAAATTCTTGAATATCTCGCGCAATTGGGCCGCGATCATCGCAAATACGGTGTAACGGACGAGCATTACCAAGCCGTCGGCAATTCGATGATCGAAGCCTTCGAACTGTTCGGCGGCGCCGAGATGTGGACCGACGAGGTCGACAGCGCCTGGCGCAACGCCTTGGCTGTCATCTCCGCAGCCATGATGGACGCGGCAAACGCAGAAGACGGACCGCCCGCCTGGAGCGCCACGGTAATCGAGACGCGCACCGCGATCAGAGGAGTCGCGATCGTGCGACTCCAACTCGATCAGCCCATGGACTACCGACCCGGTCAATACGTCAGTGTGCAGGTTGGCGCGCGGCCCCGGATGTGGCGATACCTTTCCCCGGCCAATCCGCCGGACGGATCGGGAATCATCGAGTTCCACATCCGTCAGGTAACCGGCGGCTGGGTCAGCCCCGCAATGGTCACGCAGACCACCGTCGGAGACATCTGGGTGATCGGGTCACCGATCGGCGGTCTCGGAATTCCGGAGAACACCAAAGACTTACTGATGATCGCGTCGGGAACCGGCGTTGCACCGCTGCGCGCACAGATCCTGGAACTGATCCGTCGCGGCAATACTCGCAAGGTTCACTTGTTCTACTCCGGTGCGCATCCGTGCGATCTGTACGACCTCCCACATCTGTGGGCCCTCGCCGAGCGACATCCCTGGCTCACCATCGTCCCGGTCTCGGAAGACGACACCAATCCGTGGTGGCACACCGAGACAGAACCGCTGTCACCGATCGGAATGCCGAAGCGCATGACCGGAAAAGTCGGCAAGGTCGTCACATCGTTCGGGAACTGGGCGGGATGCGACATCCAAGTCGTCGGCAACGAATCCGTCGTGAACAGCACCAAATTCCGGCTCCGGGCCGTCGGCATCGACGCCGCGACCGTCCGCAGTGATCCCACGTACTGACCGTCAGTAAGGGTCGAAGCTTATGGCCTCGGCCGGAGTTCCCGTCGCAATCAGCCGATCTCGCGTCGAACGCACCATCGCAGCCGACCCACACACCAACACCTGGTGCTCGGTGAAGGCCCCGTACGACGAGACGACGTCGGCAAGCGTTCCCTCCACCAGATGATCCTCGCCGAAACCGATGTCGACGCCGAGCCTGTCGGCCCAGCCGTCGGGTGGGCCGGCGTCCGTGAGATCTTCGACGACGGGAATCGGTTGCAACCACGGCAGTTCGTGGGCGAGTATCCACAGCATGTCTGCCGCGTACAGATCGCGAAGCGTTCGACCGCCGAAAAACAGGTAGACCAGCGGCGGATTCGGCGACTGGGCCAGATCGAGGATGATCGACCGCATCGGCGCCAAACCGGTTCCGCCCGCGATCATGATGACGGGCGGACCGTTCTCGTCGACGGCAAGATTGCCGCGCGGATCGATGATCGTCCACATGTCGCCGGGTTGAGTGTCCTTGACTATCGCACCGCTCACCCAACCGCCGGGAACCGTCTTGACGTGGAACTCGAGCTTCCCGTCCTGCGACGGTGGCAGCGCGGGGGACAGCCGGCGAAGCAAGCGGGCATTCTGCGGCACGCTCACATCCACGTATTGACCCGGCCGGAACGGCACGACGTCGCCGATCAGGCGAACCACGGCCAGATCCTCACGCAGGCGGTGATGTTCGACGACAGTGCTGGTCCAGGATCGTGAAGTCATGGATGTCTCCTGAAAGTCAGTAGAGCGGGTCGTGCAGGATCTGGTCGATCGGAGTGCCACCGGCCCGCAACGCGTAGATCGTGGTCTTGATCATCGACGGTGACCCCGAGATCTGGATCTGACGGTCCGCCCACGAACCGAACCGCGCAACGACCCGACCGATAGGGCCGGTCAGGCGTGAATGCATACCGAATGGCGGCTCGAGTGCCGGCCCGCTGTGCCACCACGGATTCTCGGCTTCCTCGGACACCGGTACGACGGTCAGCCACGGGTTGCTGAGCGAAATGTGCCACAAGGTCTCGAGATCGTAGAGATCACACGGGTAGCGTCCGCCGACAAAAAGATGAACACGCGGATTCTGCGCTCGCTGAGACATTTCCATCACCTGAGCGCGCAGCGGCGCGATCCCGGTGCCCGAACCGATCATCAGGACGTCACGGTCGTGTGTGAAGTCCACTTCCAGACCGCCGAGCGGAGTGGACATGACCCATTGGTCGCCGACATTGGTCTCAGTGACGATTGCCGGGCTCACCCAGCCGCCCGAGACCTTGCGGACGTGGAACTCGAGTTGGCCGAAGGGATTGGTCGGAATGGCGGGGGAGTAGTACCGCCACATTCGGGGGCGTTGGGGTACCTGCACCCCGACGTACTGACCAGCGCCGTACGGAATGGGCGGGTCGGTTTCGAGGCGCACTATCGCAAGATCGTCGAGCACCCGTTCGTGGCTGACGACGGTTCCGCCCCACAGCGCCGGGGTTGTATCGGACTCGGCGCCTTCCGCCATCGTGCTCACGACGAACTCGGTGAACTCGGACCAGGCCTCTTCGAGTTCGGGTGTCCACTTGTACCGGCTGTGGGCGCTGGTCCCGTGCATCGATTTCACGGCGCGCCTCATCGCAACTCCGGCAGCCCGGTAGTGCTCGCGTTCGACACCGTAGCGACGATGGTCGAGGCCGAGTTGAGTCAGGAATTTCCGGATCCTGCGCTGCTGCGGCAGGTTCTTCACGACAAATTCGATAGCGGTGACAAACCTGTGGCCTTGGGATTCCATCCCGGCCGGGAACAATGAGCGGTACAGAGGATGTTCGGCAAAAAGGGCCGTGTAGAACAGAGCTGAAAAGTGGGCGCGAGAGTCGTCGTCGTCGGCCAGAGCGTCGAGGCTGGATTGCAGGCGGGCGATCACCGTCGGATCCAATCGACACCCCTTTCGCAACAGCTGCAACTCTCGTCCCAATTCTAGTACGGCTCGAATTGTTACAAACGATGGCGAACCCGCCTGGCCAAATCAAACTTGAGCGGAATAGACTCAAGTTTGTCCGCGTTGAGCATATTGACACGGCCGCACCACCACCCGGAGCGGCCCACAACTTCGACTTCGACGCGCTTGTGGCGACCGGAGCCCGGCCAGAAAGGTGACAAGTGGACTCGTTCACACCAACAACCAAGACCCAGGCTGCGATGACGGCTGCACTGCAGTCGGCGTCGTCGGCGGGTAACCCCGACATTCGACCGGCACACCTGCTGGTCGCACTCCTCGACCAAACCGACGGCATCGCGGGCCCGCTGCTCAAAGCAGTGGGCGTCGATCCCACCGTCGTGCATCGCGAAGCTCAGAGCATGGTGGATCGCCTGCCGAAAACCACCGGTGCGAGCTCCACGCCCCAGCTCGGGCGTGAAGCACTCGCGGCGCTGACCTCCGCGCAGCACCTCGCCACCGAGATGGACGACGAGTACGTCTCCACCGAGCACGTGCTGTACGGACTTGCCGACGGTGATTCCGACGTCGCGACCCTGCTGAAGAATCACGGTGCGACACCAATCGCGCTGCGTGAGGCGTTCACCACAGTTCGCGGGAGCGCGCGTGTCACCAGCCCGGAGCCGGAAGGCACCTACCAAGCGCTGGAAAAGTACTCCACCGACCTCACCGAAGCCGCACGCAGCGGCAAGCTAGACCCGGTGATCGGCCGCGACACCGAGATTCGACGTGTCGTGCAGGTGCTCTCGCGTCGCACCAAGAACAACCCGGTACTCATCGGTGAGCCAGGCGTCGGCAAAACCGCGATCGTGGAGGGCCTTGCCCAACGCATCGTCGCGGGTGACGTCCCGGAATCGCTGCGCGGAAAGACCGTCATCTCCCTGGACCTCGGGTCCATGGTGGCCGGTGCCAAGTATCGCGGTGAGTTCGAGGAGCGCCTCAAGGCAGTTCTCGACGACATCAAGAACAGCGCCGGACAGGTCATCACCTTCATCGACGAGCTGCACACCATCGTCGGCGCCGGAGCCACCGGTGAATCCGCGATGGACGCAGGCAACATGATCAAGCCGATGCTCGCCCGCGGTGAGCTGCGGCTGGTCGGTGCCACCACGCTCGAGGAATACCGCAAGTACATCGAGAAGGACGCCGCACTCGAGCGTCGCTTCCAGCAGGTACTCGTCGGTGAGCCCTCGGTCGAGGACACCGTAGGCATCCTGCGCGGCCTCAAGGAGCGCTACGAAGTGCACCACGGCGTGCGCATCACCGACTCCGCGCTGGTAGCAGCCGCTTCGCTGTCCGACCGCTACATCACGTCGCGGTTCCTGCCGGACAAGGCCATCGACCTCGTCGACGAAGCAGCGTCGCGTCTGCGCATGGAGATCGACTCGCGTCCCGTCGAGATCGACGAGGTGGAACGTACCGTCCGCCGACTCGAGATCGAGGAAGTGGCACTCGAGAAGGAAACCGACGACGCGTCGAAGGCGCGGCTCGAGAAGTTGCGCCAAGAACTTGCCGACGACCGCGAGAAGCTCAGTCAGCTCAGTACTCGCTGGCAGAACGAGAAGCAGGCCATCGACTCGGTGCGCGTGCTCAAGGAACAGCTCGAATCCCTGCGAGGAGAGTCCGAACGCGCTGAGCGTGACGGCGATCTGGGCAAGGCAGCCGAGCTGCGCTACGGCCGCATCCCCGCGTTGGAGAAGGAACTGGAAGCCGCAGCAGAGGCTTCCGGCGCCGCCTCCGACGGCGACGTGATGCTCAAGGAAGAGGTCGGTCCGGACGACGTCGCAGACGTGGTCGCAGCCTGGACCGGCATTCCGGCCGGCCGAATGCTGGAAGGCGAAACCGAGAAGCTGCTCCGAATGGAGTCCGAACTCGGCAAGCGCGTCGTCGGACAGACTGATGCCGTCGTCGCCGTCTCGGATGCGGTTCGCCGCGCCCGAGCAGGTGTCGCCGACCCCAATCGGCCCACCGGTTCGTTCCTGTTCCTCGGCCCGACCGGCGTCGGTAAGACGGAGCTCGCCAAAGCCTTGGCGGACTTCCTCTTCGACGACGAGCGCGCGATGATCCGCATCGACATGAGCGAATACGGTGAGAAGCACTCGGTGGCCCGACTCGTCGGTGCCCCTCCGGGATACGTCGGTTACGAAGCCGGCGGCCAGCTCACCGAAGCAGTTCGGCGACGCCCGTACTCGGTGGTCCTCTTCGACGAGGTCGAAAAGGCACACCCCGACGTGTTCGACGTCCTGCTCGCAGTGCTCGACGAAGGCCGACTCACCGACGGTCAAGGCCGCACGGTGGACTTCCGCAACACCATCCTGATCCTGACCTCCAACCTGGGATCCGGTGGAACACGCGAGCAGGTCATGGACGCGGTACGCCACGCGTTCAAGCCCGAGTTCATCAACCGTCTCGACGACGTGGTCATCTTCGACTCGCTCTCCGAAGAGCAGTTGGAGCACATCGTGGACATCCAGCTCGAGCAGCTGCAGAAGCGTCTGGCTGCGCGTCGACTCACCCTCGAGGTGAACGGGGCGGCTCGGATGTGGCTCGCGGTGCGCGGCTACGACCCGCTGTACGGCGCTCGGCCACTGCGTCGACTCGTCCAGCAGTCGATCGGCGACCAGCTCGCCAAACTGCTCCTGGCCGGCAAAGTCCAGGACGGAGACACCGTGAACGTGGGTGTCAGCGAGGACGCGGACCAGCTGGTTCTGTCCTGACCGTTCTGCCGCTGATGCGGTAACTGCAATGCCCCGTCGATCCATGCGGATCGGCGGGGCATTCGCGTTTTCTCTACCCTGGTTTTGTCGACGCTGGTTTTGTCGACGTTGTTTTTGTCTACGCTGAACGGCTGGATGCTCGTACGGCAGATGTGCGCACCCGTACGTCCGAAATGAAGGTGGCCAGGAATGACTGATCAGAACGATCCGCGTAAGTCGGACCAGCCGACCGAGCATTTCGAGATTCCCGAGCAGTACCAGAACCCCGAGCAGTACCAGAACCCACAGCAGTACCCCTACGGTGGGCCGGATCAGAACACCGAGTACCTGGGTCAGCCGAACCAGCAGGGCCAGCAGGGTCAGCCCAACCCGACGCAGGCGTTTCCGCCCTATAACCCGCAGTTCGATCCGCAAGCCCCACCGCCCGGCGCGACGCAGGCGTACCCGACATACAACGCGCAGCAGTACGGGCAGACGCAGCAGTACGGGCAGACGCAGCAGTACGGACAGACTCAGCAGTATCCGGTTGGCGGCGGAAGTGGCGGCGGGGTGCCGCCGGAGCAACCATTCTTGGACAGTGGGTCGCCGGATGGTGGGAAGCGACGCAAGCTCGGGACCTGGATCGCGGCGGGAGTTGTCGGCATCCTGGTTGCCGTCGTCGCGATCATCGGGATTTCGTTGTTCGGTTCCTCGGGTGAATCGGGAACGCAGACGGCATTTGTTCCGCCCACCAGCACGGTGGCGCCGACGACGCCCAAACCTACGACCACCGCACCTGCGCCGTCGCCTACATCCTCGCCGCTCGAAAACCTGCCTGGCGGACTCGGTGATGTCATCGGCCAAGCCGGCGGAGCTGTCGGCACAGTGGTGTCCAATGACGGCGGCACCCTGGTCATCAACTCGATCGGTGGATCTCAGACCACCATTCTCACCACACCTGAGACGACGCTGATCGCGTTCAACCGATCATCTGTTGCTGACCTGCAACCGGGTGACAACATCGTCGTCGACGGCACCCCGGTGGAGAACGGCACGATGACCGCAAAGACGATTCTCGATACTTCATTGCCGTCGTTCGGCAACTGAGCCAGCGTGTCGTCGCGCTTATGAGACTTGGATCGAGGGGTTTCGCCGCACCGAAGGTAACGCCGCCACACCGATCAGGTGACAGTTCTCGGGGTGTTGCGGGAGGTTGTCGTCGGAAGTCGCTAGGCTGGCTGTGATGACTGGAATGTGGTTCGGACTCGCATTAGTGGCACTCGCAGGCGCGGGTGCGCTTCTGTACGTCGATAGAACAAGACGTGATCAATCCGGCCGCGTACGTCAGATTTGGGCAAAAGCGCAGGGCTACACGTACACCGGTGCTGATGATCAGCTTGCCGGCGAGTGGCATCGCGCAGCGATGGCCAAGCAGGACTACCTGACCGCAACCGATGTTGTGCGTGGCACAAGACGTGGTGAGCAGTTTGTGCTCTTCGACCTCGAGGAAACAGCAACCATCGTGGCGGTTCGACGCGAAGTCGGGTCTGACGTCGACATTGATCTACGGCTCAAATCGACGGCACCGCCCAAGGACGGCGACCTCAATCTCCTGGGCGCAATCGGTCCGCGCGTCGTGTTTGCAACCGACCTCGAAATCGCTCGCCGGGTCTGTGACCAGCGCATGGTCGCCTTCACCGAATCAGTACCCCCGGCAATCAGCATGCTGTGGAGCGAAGGTCGCTGGACCCTCGGCTCCCTTCCGGTCTCGAGCACCGGCCGCGATTGGGATGCTGCCATCGAAGCTGTCGCACGGCTGTCCGGCATCCTGCACGTACTCCCTCCCGTCACGGATCCGCGTGAACTCGAAGTCGATCACGACCCGACCCGGCCCCGCCCCCGCAGCGACAAATCCGATGCACCGCTGAACCGCGAAGCGCCGCAGGCCGTTCGTAGTGCACCGCAGGCACCGCCGGTCGTTCGTGGCGCGCAGCAGGCACCACGCCGGGAGGCTCCGGAGTCGCAGCGTCGAGAGGCTCCAGAGTCGCAGCGTCGCGAGGAGTCGGACGTGCCCCGTCGAACCGCCCCGGAATTGCCCCGCCGGGAGTTTCCCGCCCCGTCGACCACGCCGAAACCCAACCCCGGCACACAGCGCTCGGGAACCGTACGCCCTGTCGATTGAGCCGCGTGTAAGCCCACCTTTCGAGGCCTGACGCACTAGCGTGGCCGGTATGTCGTCATCGAACTCGGATCGCCCTGCGCGTCCTGTAGCCCTGGTCACCGGTCCCACCTCAGGTCTGGGTGCCGGGTTTGCCAAGAAATATGCGTCGATCGGCTACGACCTGGTGCTTGTTGCACGGGACGAAGTGAGATTGCGTGATCTTGCCTCCGAGCTGTCCGCGATGTTCGGTACCGAATCCGAAATTCTGGTGTCCGACCTCGCCACGGAATCTGGCCGTGACGCGGTCGCCGACCGATTGGCCCGCGGCGTCGACGTTCTGGTCAACAACGCCGGGTTCGGTACCTCCGGTGAATTCTGGACCGCTGATCCAGCACTTCTGCAAGCTCAACTCGACGTCAACGTCACCGCCGTCATGCGCCTGACCCGTGCGGCGTTGCCCAGCATGATCGCGTCGGCGAACGGAACCATCGTCAATGTCGCAAGTGTGGCGGGATTGCTGTCCGGGCGCGGTTCGACGTATTCGGCCAGCAAGGCGTATGTGATCTCGTTCACCGAAGGTTTGTCCGGCGGCCTGGCCGGAACCGGCGTTCGGGTTCAAGCGCTGTGCCCGGGGTTCATCCGCACCGAGTTTCACGAGCGAGCCGGAATCGAAATGTCATCGATCCCGAAGCCGATGTGGTTGAGCGTCGATCAGGTGGTCGCGACGTCGATGAAGGACCTCGGCGACAACAAGGTCATCAGCATTCCCGGGATTCAGTACAAGATCCTCACCACTGCCGGGCGTCTGGTTCCGAAGGGCTTGGTTCGTAAGATGACCAACCTTGTCGGACGTGGGCGGGGTAGGACGTAGATACAGGTCGCGCGGAGATTATTGCCTCGGCGCTGTGGTCGGTAGGCTGAGCACTCATGAGCGATCGTGAGGATTTGGCTGCGCTGGTGCGCGAACTGGCTGTTGTGCACGGAACGGTGACGTTGTCTTCGGGCAAGGAAGCCGACTACTACGTGGATCTTCGCCGCGCGACGCTTCACCACAAGGCAGGGCCGTTGATCGGCTCACTGCTGCGTGAACTTGTTGCAGACTGGGATTTCGACGCTGTGGGCGGTTTGACGATGGGTGCAGACCCGGTCGCGATGGCAGTGATGCACGCGCCCGGCCGTCCGATCGACGCGTTTGTCGTCCGCAAGGCTGCCAAGGCCCACGGAATGCAGCGTCAGATCGAGGGACCCGATGTGGTCGGCAAGCGTGTTCTGGTTGTCGAGGACACCACGACCACGGGCAACTCTCCGCTCACCGCGGTGAAGGCACTTCGTGAAGCGGGCGCCATCGTGGTCGGTGTGGCAACCGTGGTGGATCGCGCGACCGGCGCCGACGCCGTAATCGGTGCAGAGGGCGTGGAATACCGCTCGCTTCTGGGCCTGGACGATCTCAACTTGGGCTAGCGCCCCCGTGCGCCTTTCTGGTAGTTCGCGCTACCGGAAAGGCTCACAGGGCCGAAGGCCTTGCCGACGTGATCATCGATCGCAGCTCGGCCAACCCCACGGTCAGGCGTTCGATCTGCTCGGGTTCGAGGTCCGCAAAATGCGGAATCAGGGCATCAGCGATGGCATGTCGACCGTCGGCTAGGGTCTTTCGTCCCACATCGGTCATCGCGACCAGTACGGCGCGGGCGTCGTCCGGATCCGGGCGCCGCTCGACCAACCCGCGCTCACCGAGTGTGCGCATCACCGCAGTTGCGGAGGGTTGTGAGCAGTGATCGATCTTGGCGAAGTCGCTGATCCGCATTTCGCCGTATTCCTCGAGCAACGCCAATGCGCGGAGCCAGGTCCGGGGGTAACGGTCGGCAGCAAGTGACGTCGCCATTTTTGTGAAGCGATGGGTATTGCTCACCAAGTCGACCAGTAGGTCGTGCAATCTCTGTTCCTGATCGGGCACGTTCGAATCCTTCCATAAGGTAATGATTGTGTAAACGAGTCTTTGGCGACAGTTGGTATTCGTTCAAGGGAGATGTGCAACCACAGTCGACCTGACCAATTCTTCGATGACGAGGTCTGGGGTCACGAGGCTCAGGCTGCGGTTCGCGGCCAACACTGCAATTCCGTGCGTTCCCGTCCAGATCTTCAGTGCAGTCGCGTTCGGATCCGAGGCTTGGTCTGCTTCGGCCAGAGTCCGCAGAGCCTCGAAGAGTGGAAGCGACGTTGCCCGGAGGTTCGCGCCGGCGCCTTCGAGTAGATCGTGGCGGAACATCAGCTCGAACATCGCCGGTCGCTCCTGCGCAAAAGCGACGTATTCGATTGCGGCAGAGATCAATCGGTGTCGCGCGGGCGTGGGTGCATCGAGTATCGGTGCGAGCCTTGCCCCCAAGTCACGTAGGCCCTGTGAGGCAATTGCCGCAAGTAGGCTGTTGTGTGTCGGGAAATAGCGTCTGGGCGCCCCGTGTGACACGCCGGCTCGACGGGTTATCTCTCGTAACGTCAGGGCGGCGAGGCCGTCGGTGTCGAGAATGTCGACGCCCGTGGCGACGAGGGTGTCGCGGAGTGTGGTGGCAGACATGGGAGACAGTGTCTACCATCTAGGACGGTAGACAGTGTCTACTCTCACTGATTGGGGTGTTGGCGTGCTGTATCGACTGTTCAAGTACATCTTGATAGGACCGGTTCTGTGGGTCTTCGGACGCCCCACGATCGAGGGGCACCGCAACATCCCGCGAAAGGGGCCGGTGATACTTGCCGGTAATCACCGGGCTGTCGTCGACTCGTTCTTCCTGGTTCTGAAAGTGCGCCGACGGATCACCTTTGTCGCCAAGAGCGAGTACTTCACCGGTTCCGGCATCAAGGGCGCGTTGCAGCGCTGGTTCTTCGGCGGCGCAGGTCAAGTTCCCATCGACCGCAGTGGCGCCGACGCCTCGCGGGCCGCACTGGATACTGCCGTCGGAATCCTCGAACGGGGTGGTGTGTGGGCGATCTATCCCGAGGGAACACGATCGCCGGACGGTCGCCTGCACAAAGGCAAAACGGGGGTGATCCGGGTTGCGCTGGAAACGGGTGTCCCCGTTATCCCGGTTGTTGTTCACGGCGGCGACGCGGTGAACCCGCCTGGCACCAGGATGTGGCGATTCAGCAAGGTGCACGTCAGTGTTGGCAAGCCGATCGACTTCTCCCGCTACCGAGAACTGCGGACCCATCAGGCTGTTGTGCGCGCGGCAACCGACGAGTTGATGGCGGCACTGTGTGAGCAGTCCGGGCAGGAATACGTCGACCTGTACGGGGCTGACGTCAAATCTCGTGATTCCCTCTGAATTACCCAGTACGGTCGTCTTGGACGCGTAACCAACTGCGCGCAACCAACAGGAGGACTGGGCATGGCAGGCAAGTGGGGCATCGAGCACGCGGTTTTTGCGGCGGCAACGGCGGCAACGGTGGCTGGGGCGGTGCTCGGCAACGAGCGTGTTCAGCAGATTGCCAAGCCGTTGATTGCGCCGTCGCTCGCGGTCAGGGTGCTGCGCAAGCGATCCGAGACCGACACCGCCGATACTGCGCTGCTCTTGGCAGGTCTTGCTGCGGCAACGATCGGTGATGTGTTCATGATCGATCCGGATAACGATGCTCGCCTGGTGAAGGGTGCGTCTTCGTTTGCCGTCATGCAGTCGAGCTATTCGGCGCTCCTGTTGCGTCGTGGTGCCAGGCCGACGAGGGCTGCGCTCAAGCCTCGGATGAGCGGGTGGTCCACGGCTTCCGGGTTGCTGCGTGCAAAAGCTCCCGAGGTCTCGATGCCGTTGACCGCGTACGGATTGCTGCTGGGAACCACGTCGACGTTGTCCGCAGATCCGGCTTTGTCGCCGGGGGCGAAGACGGTGCTGGACGTGGTGGTGCCTGGCGAGGAGCGGCGATCCTGGCTGGGTGTGGGCGGCGTGCTGTTCACCGCATCCGACGGTCTGATTGTGGTGCGACGCTTGTTCATTCGCGGCAAGGCCGGCCGCGCGGCCGCTGAGGGCGTGATTCTGGCGTCGTATGCGGCTGCTCAGTTGATGCTTGTCGAGGGAATGCTTGCTCTCGGTCGCAAAAATGCCTGAGCGGAGCATCTTCATCACCGGGGCGGCGTCGGGAATCGGCCGTGAGGCCGCGTTGTTGTTTGCGCGCAAGGGTTATCGGGTTGGCTGCTATGACATCGACGAGTCCGGGTTGACGGCTCTGGCCGCCGAGATCAACGGGTTCGGGGGTGTGGCCGTGACCGGCGCACTCGACGTGACGGACCCGGAGCAGTGGTCGACGCAGTTGGCTCACTTTGTCGGTGCGTCGGGTCGACTCGACATCCTGGTCAACAACGCCGGTGTTCTGTCGTCGGGGAAGTTCGAGAGTATTTCCCTTGCTGCGCATCGCCGCATGGTCGATATCAACGTCACCGGCGTTCTCAATGGGACACACACGGCGTTTCCGTATCTGCGCGATACGCCGGGTGCTCAGGTCGTGAATATGTGCTCGGCATCTGCTATCTACGGACAGCCCGAACTGGCGACATACGGGGCCACGAAGTTTGCGGTCCGGGGGCTGACAGAGGCACTCGACCTCGAATGGGCCGAACACGACATCCGAGTGATTGCACTGTGGCCTCTCTTCGTGCAGACGGCCATGGTCACCGGAATGGATACCGGTTCGACGCGATCGCTTGGAATCAAGCTCACTGCAACGGAAGTCGCGCAGGAACTCTGGGATGCGACGCGCGGCGCCGGACGCATGCCCAAGGTTCATTATCCGGTGGGAGGGCAAGCGAAAGTGCTTCTTGCCGCGTCGCGGTTCTCGCCTGCGTGGTTGTCGAGGTTGACGAACAAACGTTTAACCGGAACGTAATCGAACTCGCGATATAGTTCGGAATCGTTTTGTGGGCCGGGTTGAGGCAGAAGACATGGGTGGAGGTAGTCGCGGTGGTTCGTGTCCGGGTGGGATTGCTGTGTCTGAGTGTGGGTTCGGCGTTACTGCTCACCGGTTGTGGTGGTGACGCGCAGTCTGCGCCGACGCCGACTGCGAAACCCACTACGACAGTCTCGACCGCGCCCCAGGTAACCACGACGGTTCCGGTACCGGTCACCACGACGACGGTCGCGCCCACAACTGTGCCGCCGACAACCACATTGACGGACGTGCACTTCGAGCGCAACGAGTCCTACTACTTCACCACTCCGGACGGGAACTTCCAGTGTGGCATCATCAGATTGCCCACCCGCATCGAAGCCGGGTGTGAGGGAACGACATCTCCGGTGCCGCCGCGCCCGGACAGTTGCATGGTGAACTGGGGCAACGGAATTCGTGTTCAAGATGAGGGCGAAGGTGCCTTCATGTGCTCTGGTGGCCCGGTGTACATGTCCGGCGGACCCGAAGCTGATCCGGTGCTTCCGCCCGGAACGCCACTGTCTAAGCTGGGCTTCACATGTATTACCACGGCGACGGATGTCTCGTGTGTCAACGAGCAGACCACACACGGATTCACCGTGGCTGCCGATTCCAACGAGGTGTTCTGATGTCCGACGTGAGCGTAGAACCGGCCGACGAGGTCGGTCCGACAGAATGGGGCGAAAACCCGAACGGCGTCGGCCCGTGGGCGGAGTTTCACGGGACGGACCTCCCCACCGACGAGCGTTACGACCCGCTGCTTCTGCTGGAGGGTGACCGTCGAAACGTGTTGGACGAGTACAGGTACTGGACACGCGAGGCGATTGTCGAGGACATCGACTCGCGGCGTCATCCGATGCACGTGGCCATCGAGAATTTTGCGCACGACGCCAACATCGGCACCGTGGTTCGTACCGCCAACGCGTTTGCCGCAGCGGCCGTGCACATCGTGGGCCGGCGACGGTGGAACCGCCGCGGCGCCATGGTCACCGATCGGTACCAACACATCGTTCACCATGCTGACATCGGCGAGTTGGTCGAGTACGCCCGTGAGAATTCGCTCACTATCGTTGCCGTCGACAACACCCCCGGATCGGTACCACTCGAAACCGCGAGCCTGCCGAGAGACTGCATTCTGCTGTTCGGCCAGGAGGGTCCAGGAGTGACCGAACTGGCGAAAGAGGTTGCGTCCATGACGGTATCGATTGCACAATTCGGCTCGACCCGCAGCATCAATGCCGGCGTCGCGGCAGGTATCGCGATGCATGCCTGGGTACGGGAGCACGCGGATCTTCGTAACTCTCGCTGACCTTGTCGGAGTCTGTTAGCTGGGTAGGCGCTAGCGCCGCAGGCTCCGAGGGGACAGGATATGTCTTATGCAGCAAGTGTGGGCGGAACGCGCAGATGCGGCCGAAGGAGCCATTGTCAGTCGGCATCTGCGACGGTTGTGGGCAATGCCGAGAACAGCGCTGGGTGTCGTGGCGTGGCCGGCGGTGCGCCGCGAGCGCATGTTCCGCCCGTGGCATTACTGGTGGCAGGCGCATCTGCTCGATACTGCCGTCGACGCGCTCGAACGTGACCCGACGCCCAAGCGTCGTCGTCGGATTGCCAAGGTCGCCCGCAGCGTCCGGGTCCGCAACGTCAGGTCCTGGACCAACAGCTACTACGACGACATGGCCTGGCTGGGGTTGTCGCTCGAACGCGCCCAACGGCTGTTTGCACTGGACCATCGCAGCGCCGTGCAAGCTCTCGAATCTCAACTCTTCGACTCGTGGTCGCCGGAGGACGGTGGCGGAATTCCCTGGTGCAAGGGTTCAGATTTCTACAACACCCCGGCCAACGGCCCCGCCGGGATCATGCTTGCTCGGACTGGCAAGCTGTGGCGAGCTCAGGCGCACGCCGACTGGATCGAGGAGACTCTGCGTGATCCCGAATCGGGCCTGATCTTCGACGGTATCCGCCGCGACGGAACGCTCGAACGGGCCATTTACTCGTATTGCCAAGGAGTCACTCTCGGCCTGGAGACGGAACTGGCGACACGGTTGGGTGAACCGAAGCACCGCGAGCGGGTTCACGCCCTCGTCAACGCGGTCTACGACGGTTTGACCGATCACGGCGTCATCATCGGCGGCGGCGGCGGTGACGGTGGCCTGTTCAACGCGATCCTGGTGCGGTATCTGGCGTTTGTCGTGGTCAACCTGACCTGGGAGAGCAACGAGGACATTCGGGCGAAGGAGATCGCCGCGCAGATCGTGCTGGCGTCGGCGGAAGCCGCCTGGAAGAACCGCCTCGAGGTGGAGGGGTTACCGCTGTTCGGTCACGACTGGACTCGCGATGCCACACTGCCGAGGCTTTCCGGGGAACTGGCGACGTTCACGGGAGGTTCGGTGCGATCGTCGAGCGTCCCGGAGCGTGACCTGTCAGTGCAGTTGGGCGGCTGGATGCTGATGGAAGCGGCATACGTCGTCTCAGCGGCGGGGTATCCGCGTAAACGCTAAAGGCGTCAGTCGAGAACTTCCTCGACCTCGACGTCCTCGGCGGGGCGGGCCATTTCCTTGCGGTACTGCCAGATGCCGAGACCGGTGCCGACGACCAGGCTCACAGTCATCACGATCAGGACCGCCGGCAGGAGCCAGGGGACACGATCGAGGAACGAGCCGCCGTAGAAGCCGATCAGCAGCAGAACCGGCGCCCAGATGATTGCGCCGATGGTGCTGGCCACGGTGTACCGCGTGTGGTTCATCTTGGCTGCGCCCGCGACCATGGGGCACAGGGTGCGTATCCAGGGTATCCAGCGGGCGATCAGGACAGCCCAGAAGCCGTGTCTCTCCAGCAGGATGTTGACCCGGTGCAGGTTTTTCTCGGTGAAGTATTTGCCACCTTTGCGGGCCTTGATGTGGTTGCCCGTTCGGTGACCGATGACGTACCCGACCTGATTGCCGGCAATGGCGGCGATCATGGCACCCACCGAGAGAGCCCACACGTGTCCGGCGCCGGATTCGTGGCCGGCCAGCACAATTCCTGCGGTGATGAGGAGAGAATCGCCGGGAAGGAACAACCCCAGAATGATCGCGCATTCGATGAAGACGAATGTCACGACGATGATCCACACCAGCGCAGGACCAGCGGTTTCGAGGGGACCGAAACTGCCGGACGCGAGTGTCATGGTGGTCAGTTTCTTGCCTCGGTTCTGGTGATCAGTGAGTCGGTTCCTCGGTCACGGATTCCGTATTGTCCGTAGTTGAAGTATTCGCCGTTTCACCGCGTCGTGACGCGAGAAGGCGCTTTCCGATTTCGAAAACGATCGGCAGGACAGACACCAGGACGATCAAGATGAAGATGTAGTCGACGTTGTCGCGGATGAACTCGATCTGACCGAGGAGGTAGCCGAGCAACGTGACGCCCGCGCCCCACAGAATGCCACCGACGATGTTGTAGGTGAGGAAGAGTGAGTACTTCATCTTCGATGCGCCGGCGACAACCGGTGCGAAGGTACGCACGATCGGCACGAAGCGGGCCAGGATGATGGTGACCGGGCCGTGCTTCTCGAAGAACGCGTGCGACTCGTCGATGTACTTCTTCTTGAAGAACTTCGCGTCGTCGTTCTTGAACAGAGCAGTTCCACCCTTGGCGCCGATGTAGAAACCGACCTGGTCACCGAGGATCGCGGCAATCGGAATGGTCACCAACAGCACCCACAACGGCGCGAACGGTTCGATCTCGGTGGACTTGGACGCCGCGATCAACCCTGCGGTGAAGAGGAGGGAATCGCCGGGCAGGAGCGGAAACAGTAGGCCGGATTCGATGAAGACCACCAGAAGCAATCCCACCAGAACCCACGTTCCGAAGGAGTTCAAGAGGTTCACGGGATCGAGGAAGCCGGGCAGCAAGGCCAGGTTCGTCACGGATTCAGTTGCTGCCTGCACATTCACGGAGGCCAGACTACCGGGAGCGTCTGAGTGTTTCCCACCGCTGCAGGTCACCGCGTCGTCCACGTCACGGCGAGACCGCAAAGAGACGTGGCGACCACGACTTGCCATACTGCTAGGACCACACGAAGCGCTTTATACATCGTCGAGCGCTCCGAACGACACGTAAATGGAGGACTCCCGCCGTGCCTATCGCAACTCCCGAGGTCTATGCCGAGATGCTGAGTCGGGCCAAGGAGCATTCCTTTGCCTTCCCCGCTATCAACTGTGTCGGCTCCGAATCCATCAACGCAGCCATCAAGGGCTTTGCAGACGCCGGCAGTGACGGCATCATCCAGTTCTCGACCGGCGGTGCCGAGTTCGGTTCCGGTCTGGGCATCAAGGACATGGTTACCGGTGCTGCTGCACTCGCCGAGTTCGCGCACGTGATTGCCGCCAAGTACGACGTCACCATCGCGCTGCACACCGATCACTGCCCGAAGGACAAGCTGGACACGTTTGTGCGTCCACTGCTCGCCATCTCGCAGGAACGCGTCAACGCCGGCCGTAACCCGCTCTTCCAGTCCCACATGTGGGACGGATCGGCTGTCCCGATCGACGAGAACCTGGCGATCGCCAAGGAACTGCTTGCACTGTCGAAAGCTGCAAACATCATCCTCGAGGTCGAGATCGGTGTTGTCGGCGGCGAAGAAGACGGCGTCGAAGCCGAGATCAACGACAAGCTGTACACCTCGAAGGAAGACTTCGAGAAGACGGTCGACGCTCTGGGCGTCGGCGAGCAGGGCAAGTACCTCCTCGCTGCCACCTTCGGCAACGTGCACGGTGTGTACAAGCCGGGCAACGTCAAGCTCAAGCCCGAGGTTCTCGACGAGGGCCAGCGCGTTGCCGCAGCGAAGCTCGGCCTCGCTGCCGGCTCGCAGCCGTTCGACTTCGTGTTCCACGGTGGATCGGGCTCGCTGAAGTCCGAGATCGAGGCTTCGCTGAACTTCGGCGTCGTGAAGATGAACGTCGACACCGACACGCAGTACGCGTTCTCGCGTCCGATCGCGGGTCACTTCTTCACCAACTACGACGGCGTCCTCAAGGTCGACGGTGAGGTCGGAAACAAGAAGGCTTACGACCCGCGCAGCTACCTCAAGAAGGCCGAAGCAGGCATGACTGCTCGTGTCATCGAGGCGTGCAACGACCTGAAGTCGGCCGGCCGCTCGGTGTCCGGAGGCTAGAACTGCTCGATCGAAAAACTGTGCGCGCCCACGAAGTCGAAGACTTCGTGGGCGCGCACAGTTGGTTATGGTTCGAGTGTTTAACCGGTCTGGCTCGGGTCGCAGACCTTCCAGGTTCCGTCCTGGCGTTCCAGATCGAAGGTTCGCCACGACCGTTCCCCGGTTGCCGGGATGCTCGCCTCAACTTGGGCGATAGCGGTGTCGTCGGTGATTCGGACGGCGTCGACGGCGCTGACCTGGGGAATCGTCTTCTGCGTTACCGCATTCTGGTGGACCTGGGCAAAAGCGTCGTCCGGGACGGACTGGTAGTAGTCGGCGAGAGAACCACACGTTGCGGTGCGCAGAGCGGCAATGTCACCGGACGCGAGAGCGTCGACGTACGTGCTGATCGCCGTTTGGACCTTAGCTTCCGGTGAGTTTTCCCCGCTGCTGCTCTCGGACGAGATATACAGAGCGACGCCGATCGCGGCCACGATGGCGACAGCGGCTGCTCCCGCGGCGATGTACCACCCCTTGCCACCGCGCTTCGTCTGCTCCGGCGCGGCCGGCTCGATTCGAGTGGGAAGAGGCTGCTGCGGCGGAATTCCGGCTGCTACTCCGACGCGTTGCGGCGCGGCGCGGACCGGCTGTGGTGCCTTGGGCTGCGGCGACGGACGTGGCGGCGACTGACGTTGCGGTGCCTGGGGCGGCGGCATCTGGGGCTGCTGTGCCTTGGGAATGGCTACGGTTGCGGGCTCAGGCGCCGGGGGCTTCGGAGACGCCTTGGGGATCGCGACGGTGGCGGGTTCAGTCGGCGTCGAACTTTCCGGCGCGCCCTGTTTTTCCGGCGCGCCCTTTGTCGAGTTGTCGTCTTTCGAGTCCGGCACCGGTCATCCTTCGGTCTGGGGCAATTGACGTCCCCAGCGTAACGATCGGTCGAATCCGGTCGTAACGGCGACCACGGGTGAGGCGGTCCGGTGCCCACGGACCGCAGCGGGCACAATAAGCCCATGACCCAATTCGGTGACCTGCTCGGACCCAAGCCCACTCTGCTTCCCGGCGACGACGACGCGGAATCGGCCCTGCTCAACCACGCTGATCCGGCTCAGGTAGCGGCTGATCATCCCACTGCGTCCATCGCGTGGGCTTATCTGGCCGAGGCCGCATTCGAGAGCGGCGCAACCATCACCGCGTACGCCTACGCGCGTACCGGCTACCACCGCGGACTCGATCAGCTTCGTCGCAATGGTTGGAAGGGCTTCGGGCCCGTCCCGTACAGCCATGAGCCCAATCGCGGTTTCCTCCGTTGTGTAGCAGTGCTGGCCAAGGCCGCGCAGTCGATCGGTGAGACAGACGAGTATGCCCGCTGCCTGGACCTGCTCGAGGATTGCGACCCCAACGCTGCCGAAGCGCTTGGCGTCGGTTAGCAGTTTCCGTCCGAGCGCGTCGAGCATCAAGGACCGCGCTCGCAAGTCGGGGCGCCGGCTGAGAACGTCGGCGCTACCGATTCTTCAATGCGCACTGGCCGCAGGGTTGGCGTGGTGGGTTGCCACCACGGTGATCGGGCACCACGCGCCGTTCTTTGCGCCCATTGCCGCTGTCGTGTCGCTCGGGCTGTCGTTGGGTGCTCGCCTGCGTCGCTCGTTCGAGTTGGTGGCCGGTGTGACGGTCGGCATCGGTATCGGCGATCTGATCATTTCCGGTATCGGCAGCGGCGCGTGGCAGATCAGCCTGGTGGTGGTGCTGGCGATGTCGGTGGCGGTCTTGCTGAACAGCGGCCCCATCTTCTCGATGCAGGCCGGTAACTCGGCTGTGCTGGTGGCGACGTTGATTCCGCCAGGGGGTACCGGCGGAATCGACCGCATGATCGACGCACTGGTCGGTGGTTTGGTGGGCATCGCGGTGGTCGCCATCATCCCCACACATCCCGTGCGACGCGCTCGTAAGGATGCAGCGGCGATTCTCGCGACGTCGTCGGAGGTGTTGGCGTTGGTGGCCGACGGATTGCGAGCCAACGATCCGGAGCCGATAGTGAAGGCTCTCCGTAAGGCCCGCGCGACGCAGTCGGCGATCGACGGATTGCGCACCAATCTCAAAGGCGGGCAGGAGATCAGTCGGATCTCGCCGCTGTACTGGAACACTCGCCCGCGGCTCGAACGACTCATGGCGACAGCCGATCCCATCGACAACGCGATGCGCAACATTCGAGTTCTGTCGCGGCGTTCCCTGACGTTGGTCAGGGACGACGAAATTCTTGATCCACGTCTGGTGACCCAGGTGGAGAAATTGTCCAAGGCCGTCGACGTCTTGAGGGAAATGATCCTGGCGGAACCGGGGGAGCAGCCTGATCAGGCGGAGGCCGCCCGGGTGCTACGTTCGGTGGCCAAGGAACTGAAGCCGGCAATTGTGGAGACGGCCGGCCTGTCTGCGACGGTGGTGTTCGCGCAGATCCGCTCGCTGGTTGTCGACTTACTGCAGGTGGCGGGGATGAAGCGTATTTCGGCAATCGCTACGTTGCCGCCCACTGTGGAGAAACCGGCGTACCAGCCTGAACACTGACCTTTGTCCCGCTCACCGAGCAACCCGTTGTATATATGCGAATGTATGCATATGATCGGGAGAACTCAGGAGGTAAGCGGTCATATGGGGTCAGGGCACGGTCATTCTCACGGTCACACGGCGGCAGATTCGGTCGGAGTAGGACCGAGTCCGACGCGCATCCGGAAGATGGTGATCGCACTCGCGATCCTGGTTGCCTTCCTCGTTCTCGAGGCGACCGTCGGCTTGCTCATCGGCTCACTGGCTCTGCTCGCCGACGCCGGCCACATGCTCACCGATGTTGTCGGCATGGCCATGGGGTTGACAGCGCTCCTGCTCGCCAAGAAGGGGAGTACCACCGCTGCACGGACTTTCGGCTGGCATCGCGCCGAGGTCCTCACAGCGATGGCCAACGCGGCCATGCTCTTGGCCGTTGCGGCGTGGGTGATGTACGAGGCCATCGGCCGCATCGGTGACGAACCCGAGATTCCCGGCGGCGCTCTCATCATCACTGCCGCAGCTGGGTTGCTCGCCAACATCGTGGTCATGCTCATGTTGCGCGGCGACTCCAAGGACAGCCTTGCGGTACGCGGCGCCTACCTCGAAGTGCTCGCGGATGCCGTTGGCAGCGTTGGTGTTCTGATCGCCGGCGCTGTGGTCCTACTGTTCGGCTGGACGTGGGCAGACATCGTTGTCGGTGTGCTCATCTCGCTGTGGGTGGTTCCCCGCGCACTCAAGTTGGCGGCCGCGTCGCTGCGCATTCTGACGCAAGCGTCGCCGGCCGATGTCGATGTCGAAACCGTCGAAGCCGATCTGGCCGCACTACCCAACGTCAAGGGCGTGCATGATCTGCACATCTGGACCCTGACGACGGGGATGGATGTTGCCACAGTGCATTTGACCAGCGACGCCGATTCTTCGCACGTTCTCGAATCCGCCCGCGCGGTCTTGGAAAGTCACGGGCTTTCACACGCGACAGTGCAGGTGGAATCGTGCGCCAACGGCGAGCATTGCGAGAAGAACGTCACTTGGTGAACCGGGTGATCTCCTTTCCCGGCTTCCAGAGGTCCACGTACATATGTTCGTCGTCGACGGTCGTGTGAACCACCTCCTCGATGTCGAGGACAAAGAGGTGCAGGGGTTTCGGAACGTCGTAGGTGTAACTGGCAAGAACGGCCTCGAACTCGTCACCGGTCACCTCTCGTGCGGTTCCGGCGATCTTCGCGTCGCCGCCCTCCATCGTGTGCTCGCCGGGATTGCTGTGGAGGGCGTAGCGCCCGTCGCGGATGAGGTCCTTCGCCTTGAGAGCGCCGAACATCGATCCGAGCACCAGACGCCCGTCCAGCATTTCCACTTCGGTGCCACTGACCCGCGGTGAACCGTCCTTGCGCAGCGTTGCGAGCACGTGATGCTTGTGGGCCTTGAATCGAGCTTCGACGGCTGTGGCTAGGGCGGGAACTTCTTCGGAGAACTGCTTCCAGGTGACCATGACGGTCATTCTGCACCCCTATTCCTGACAACTTCTGTCAGTGATTCTCGGTAATGTTCGCTCCATGAGATCCGCGCGCCTGCTTCAGCTCATGTTGCGATTGCAGGGCAGTCGAGGAGTTGTAGCCGAGCAGTTGGCCGGCGAGTTCGGGGTGTCGGTACGGACGATCTACCGCGATGTGGCCTCGTTGTCCGCTGCCGGTGTGCCGATCTGGACCGAAAGTGGCCCGGGCGGCGGTATCCGCTTGCTCGACGGCTGGCAATCCAAGCTATCGGGAATGACAGACGACGAGACGTCGGCGCTGATGCTGCTGGGCGTGCCGTCCATCGCCGCCGATCTGGGCCGGACGGATTCCGCGGACGCCGCGGCCGCAAAACTGCTGGATACGATGCCGCCGAGCCTGCGGAAAGGCGCGCGGTTGTGGCAGGACCGCATTCTTGTGGACGTCCCCGGATGGTTCGGTGGCAGCGACGATATCTCGGCACTGCCGACTATTGCGTCCGCGGTGCTGGATTCACGCCGACTACGTTTCACCTACCGTGACAACCAACGGACGGTTGATCCGCTCGGTCTCGTGATCAAGGCCGGGGTCTGGTATCTGGTGGCACGTCTGGGCGGTCGAACTCTGTCGTTTCGGGTCGGCCGAATCACCGGCCCCGTGGTGTGTGACGAATTATCCGACAGGCCTGCGGATTTCGATTTGGCGACATGGTGGGCGGCATCCATGGCGGAGTTCGACCGTTCGCTGTTGCGTTTCAGTTGTCGGATTCGATTGTCGCCCAACGGTTGGCGCAGGCTCCCCGATGCGGTGGGAGTCGAGGCGTCGCGAGTGGTGCCAGGTCCGCCTGATTCGGCCGGATGGATGGACCTCGACCTAAGATTGGAAAGCCCTGAAGTCGCTCTCTCTCAGTTGATCGGTTTGGGCGCGGATATCGAAGTGCTGGAACCGTTGTCGCTGCGCGATGCAGTGTGCGCGGTGGCGGAGCAGATGGCGGCGCGCAACAGGCACATCGACTAGGCCGTCGCCGATCGCTTTGCCAGCACGCTCGTAATACCCAACTGCGCTGCGACGATCACCGCACCGACCACCAGGCCGAGAGCTGCAGATGCAAGAGTGTTGACGATCCATGCCAGGACTCCGCCGACACCGGCAATATCCTTGACCGCTTCTTCGCCGTGATGAACGGCGTCGTAGAGGGGATGGAAGCCGAGTTCGTCGATGCCGACCAGAAGAATGTGGCCACCCACCCACAGCATTGCGGCGGTGCCCACCACGGAGAGCACCGACATCACGTGCGGCATGCCGCGAACGAGCCCGCGCCCGACCTTGTGAGTGAAACCGGACGACGACTCGGCGATGCGCAAACCGATGTCGTCCATCTTCACGATCAATCCGACAACGCCGTAGACGACAACGGTGATCACCACAGCGACGACGGCAAGAATGATCAGTCGGCTCCAGAAACCTTCACCCGCGATGGTGTTGAGTGCGATCACCATGATCTCGGCCGACAGAATCAGATCGGTACGCACGGCGCCGGAGACAACGGCCTCTTCGTCACGAGGATGCTCGTCTGCGCTCTCGTGATGGTCGCCGTGGCCGAAAATCGCTCCCCAGATTTTGTGGACAGCTTCGTAGCTGAGGTAACAGCCACCCACCATCAGCAGGGGAGTCAGTAGCCCGGGGAGGAACTGGCTGAGCAGCAGCGCGATCGGCAGAATGATCAGCAGCTTGTTGCGCAACGACCCGATCGCGATGCGCTTGATGATCGGCAGTTCGCGTTCGGCCGCCAAGCCGCGCACGTACTGCGGAGTGACAGCCGCGTCGTCGATCACCACGCCGGCAGCCTTGGCCGTTGCCTTACCGGTCGCGGCAGCTACGTCGTCGATCGACGCTGCTGCCATCCGAGCCAGAGCGGCGACGTCGTCGAGCAGGGCAAACAGTCCGCCGGCCATCACAGACCTCCAGTGGAATCAGTGGAAAGGGGTGGCCGGACGGATCCGGTAACGCAGTTGCTTGATCGCACGAAGTCTCTATCCCATGAACGTCGGAGGCGGCGGCAGGTCACCTCGAACGATACCGGCGACTTCATAGCGTGAGTAGCGCAGACCCGACGTCAACTCTGCAGACATCGTTGCGTTAAGGGCTTCCGGGCTAGTTGTTCGCGTGCGAGACTGCACAGGGGATCGACCGAATGGGATCGACCGAATGGGGCATCATGCGCGAACCGGACACAGCACAGGTCGCCAAGAGTTTCGACGCGATGGCGACTCACTACGACCGACAGATCGGACGCTTCGAGCGCTTTGCACTCGGTGACGCACGTAGATGGGCAGTCGACAAAGCGCGCGGCCGCGTCGTCGAGATTGCCGTCGGTACCGGCCTGAACTTGCCGCTCTACGGTAAGGACGTCGACTACGTCATCGGAGTGGACATCTCGAAAGCGATGCTCGATCAGGCCCGCGCCAGGGTCTCCGAGGGTGTGAGCACCAGCGTCGACCTTCGGTACGGAGACGTGCAGGAACTGGATATCCCCGACGAGTGCGTCGATACGCTGCTGTCCACCTACGCGTTCTGCACGATTCCTGATCCGGGCCGAGCTGCAGTCGAGGCCTTCCGCGTTTTGGTGCCCGGCGGTCGATTTGTACTGGCGGAACACGGGCCGAGCACCAATGTTTTTGCGCGGGCCGTGATGAAGGTGGTCGAACCGCTTTTTGTGCGTTTCGGTTCCGACCACCTCACTCGCGATCCCATCGGATACCTCGAGGACGCGGGTTTCCTGATCGACGAAGTGCAGCGCAGCGGACGGGGCGGGGTCGTGTTTCGAGTAGTGGCGAGCAAGCCGGATCCCGAATGGACGGCGTTGGGTCACTGACTGACGGGCCGGACCTTGCCGGACTACTCGACGGGTATGCCTTGCCGCGGCACCGACTTCGTGCCGGCGGTCTCCGAGCTGGCGGTATCCGTGCTGGAGGTGGGAGTCATCCCGAGTGATGCGACTGCGGATGCAACAGCAATTGCGACGATGACCCACCAGGCTTGTCGGAAGGTGCTGTAGTCGACCGCGCTTCCGAGGACTGCGATCAGGATGCTCACGCCAAGCACAGTACCGATCTGCCGGCTCATGCTGATGACGGCGCTGCCGGTGGCCGATCGCGCAGCGGGTAGGTCGGCGGTTGCCTGCGAGAGGATGGTGGGCAGAGCGAGGCCGACGCCGATCCCGGTGATGATCCACCCCGGCAGCAGTTGGGTGGCGTAGTGCGGTGTCGTGTCCACCGACAGCAGGACAAAGAGTGTGCCGGCTGCCCAGAGCGCGCTGCCCAGAGCGGCTACTCGGCCGGCGGAGTATTTGCGGGTGAGGGCTCCGCCCACGATGGCAAACAACGGAACCATCATCGGACCGGGAGCGACGGCAAATCCGGTTCGCAGTGCCGAGTATCCCCAGACTTCTTGCAACCAAAGGATATTCGCGAGAAGTCCGGCCGCGAATGTGGCGCTGAACAAGATGGCGGTGATATTCGACCAGGCAAACGAGCGGACTTTCAGGAGATCCGGCGCGATCAGCGGAGCGGAGTGGCGGGAGTTGCTCCACCAGAACGCAATCAGAGTGACCGCGGCGAGTGCACAGGCAATGACGATGCGCGGGTCTGTCCATCCCCAGTCAGGACCCTGAACCAGTGCGAGAGCAAGAGCGCCGATACCGACGGTGAGGAGTGCGGCGCCGGCCAGGTCCATTCCTGCATCGGGGTCCTTCTCCGCGGCATCCGGGACAAGTCGAACGGCGAAGTAGAGCAGCACGATCCCGATGGGAACGTTGATCAGGAACACCCAGTGCCACGACGCCTCCACGAGCATGCCGCCGACAACGGGGCCGAATGCCGCTGCCGCAGCGCCGGAGGCGGCCCAGATGCGAACGCCGGATTGGCGTTTCGCGGCCGGGAGTGCGTTGATCAGAAGTCCGAGGCTGGCCGGGGTGAGTGCTGCAGCGCCCACGGCCTGGACGATGCGGAATGTCACGAGCATCCACAGTGACGGGCTGAAAGCGCAAGCGGCACTGGCGAGAGTGAAGAGTGCGAGACCGGCGATGAACGCTCGTTTGGGGCCGATGCGGTCAGCCCAACGCCCGAGTGGGATGAGCAGTGCGGCGTAGACGATTGCGTATCCGTTGAGGATCCAGCTGAACTCGCCGAGTGAATGTCCGGGAAAGCTCTTCGCGATGTCGCCGAAGGCCACATTGACGACAAAGAGATCGAGGCTCGCAACAAATGGTGCTCCCGACAGGATTGCCAGAAGTGGGCCCGTCCTGACGGGCTGACTGTTGAGTTCCATAGTCAGGAACCTAAACCCTGGCTATGGCAATGGCAAGTCAGGGAGTAAGGTGATGAGTATGGACGCAGTGCGACTGACCGGAGTCTTGGCGGATCGGGGCGCGTGGCAAGCCACGCATTGCTCGATCGGCCGCGCAATGGAAGTGGTCGGCACGAGGTCGGCGATGCTGATCCTGCGTGAGGCTTATTACGGCACAACTCGTTTCGACGATTTTGCGTCGCGGGTCGGTATCACCGAAGCAGTGGCGTCGGCGCGCCTGAAGGATCTCACTGCTGCCGGCATCTTCGAGCGTCAGCCATATAAGGAGCCGGGGAAGCGTACTCGGCATGAGTACGTGCTCACCGAGATGGGCCGGGATTTACTGCCGGCGGTGCTGGCGCTCATGCAGTGGGGCGACAAGTACCTGCACGGGGGCAGGGGTGGGCCGCTCAACGTTGCCGACGACAGCACTGGTGAACCCGTGACGGTCGACGTGCGCAACCAATCCGGCCACGTCGTGCCACTGGGGGAGTTGCGGGTGTCCGTGAACGGCGCTCGGGTGCGCGGCAACAGCTAATCGTCGAATATCGATTGGCGATCCTGTTGAGCAAGGTGGTCATCGGAGGATTCGGTCGAGATACGCGCGGCGCTGGGTGTCGTCGTAATCCCCGGGTGGCCGGTTGCGGGTGACGACACGCTTAGCGACTTGCAAGAGACGTTCAGGTGCAGCTTCCTCGAGCGTTCCTATCGGTGCCAGCCAGCGCGGGACTGTGACCTCGCGACCTGGTCGGCGTGCAGTGTCGGCGATGGCGCGACCTACCTGTTCGGGTTGCAGCGTGGGTTGCAGATCGAGCGAAACACCAGAGGTGAGTTCGGTGTTGACTGCCGCAGGCATGATCGTAGTGACCGTGACTGCGGTGTGGGCAATTTCGGCGCGCACAGCCCGCGACAGGGCGGCAACGGCGAACTTGGTGGCGCAGTACACCGCGATTCCTGGTGTGGTCACCTTGGCGGCCATTGATGCGACGTTGACGATGTGGCCGCAGTTGCGGGCCAACATGTCGGGGAGGAAGACGTGCATGCCGTTGATGACGCCGCCGAGGTTGACCGCCACCTCCTGATGATGGCCTTCGAGGCTTTGGTCCACGAACGGACCTAGCCGCATGATTCCGGCATTGTTGACGAGCATCCGAACCGGGCCGTCGGCGCTGGCGGCAGCCCAGAACTTTCGCAGACTTTCCCCTTTGGTGACATCGAGATGCATTGACTTGGCATCGATTTCAGCAGCGGTGCGGGCGGCCTCCTCAGTGTCGAGGTCACCGATCCACACTAGTGCTCCCCTGCGAGAAAGTTCAGCAGCAGTGGCACGTCCGATGCCGCGGGCTGCGCCGGTGACACAGACGACGGCCCCGTCGAGTTCGATCATGACCGCACCTCCTCGTTCTCGAAGTGGCGCAACGCAAAGTGGGCGATAGTACGAATCTCACCGGTGTGCATCGTGAGCAACGCTCTACCGAGGTACAGCCCTGGTAGCAACTCGACGATCTCGTCACGGGTGCGTTTGATCGGGAAGGTCCGCACACTCGGATTGCAGTACTCCTCGATGCCGTAGTCCAGCGCGATCACGGGAATCTTGGGAGTGACCAGTCCGACATCGGCGCTGTAGCGAAAGTCGAAGCCCACAATCTCCGGGCCGGCCCGACGCAGGCCGCGATAGAGCGGCGCGATCACCCGCATCGCATAGCGCGCCAACGGGATCAGTCGATTGAACCCCGTACCTGACTCGGCGTTGAACGTCTTGCCCTGCCACGTCGGGTTGATCGCGAGCAGCGGATTGGCCAACGCGGCCTCGGGAACATTGAAGAGTTTGCCCACGATCAAACCTTCGTAGGCACCGTCGAGCTGCGCGGGCCGTGTTCCGGCGGCAAACAACGCGCCGATCTGGTCGCGGCGGTCGGCCCTACTCAGCTCACGCAGGTACCGCCATCCCTCTACTCGCGCTCGACCCGGCGCGTGTTTGGAGAGCTCACGCAACTCGGCCAGTATCGGCCCGATCACCGCTGTGACGGTGGAGGGAAGTTGGGTGGCACCGGTAGCAGCAGGCGGTGTGGGTGACATCGATGAACGTCCTCTCGGTAGCCGATGAACTATTCTGGTACCAAACTGTGCCAAATATGGTCGACAGGTGTCAAGGGCCCTACGCAGCGAACGAGACAAGGCGAATGCCACTATGGCTGTCATGAGTGCCCAGCCTGCGCGGAGCTACGGCGGAATCGATGCCGGCGAGCGGGTGCGGGTTCGCCGCAACCAGCTCATCGACGCCGCGCTGGGAATCATGGCCACTGACCAGTGGCGCACCGCGACGGTCGCCAGGGTGTGTTCCACCGCTGGGCTGAACAAACGCTATTTCTACGAAAGCTTCGACACCCTCGATGCACTGGCGGCGGCCGTCGTCGAGGAAACCGCACGTCACGTAAGCGAGAGTGCCGTCCTCGCGTTCGCAATGTCAGCAAAGAAGTCCCTGCAGGAGAGGGCCTTTCAGAGCATCGACGCTGCGGTGCGAGCCCTGGTCGAGGACCCTCGTCGCGCCAGGGTGCTCTTCGACGCGGTTTCCGCGTCCCCTGCGGTGTTGGCCCACCGGGCCGCGGTCGTTCAAGGCCTCGCGACGATCCTGGTTCAACACGCCCGCGAAGTTCACGATGTAAAACTCGAACGAGACAGCCTGGCCCGAGTTACGCCGGCGTTCCTCGTCGGTGGCACCGCCGAGGCGATCATGAGCTGGCTCAACGGCACTGTCGATATCACCCTTGAGCAACTGATCGATGACCTGAGCACGCTGTGGCTGATCACCGGCAACGGCGCCGCCGACCACGCCCGCCGGCGACTGCCCGAGGAAAAGCCGTGAGCATTGCAGAGGCGATCCGCGTCATTTTCTTACCCAAGGGTGGTTTGCCTGTGATGTGACGGTTGATCCGGCCACCTACGGTGTCCCAAATTGAACTCCGCTGCGCTCCGCTCTGGAAAAGCACTGATTTGTTTAAGGGATGGCCGCCGCGGCGTTCTCGACAGTCGACTGCTTATCGAGAAGTGTGACTTGATCGCTATTTAAGGACACGACGGAGAGGTCGCCTACCCAGGTGTCAGCCCGATCCGTGGCGAAGGGAGTGCGCCTTCTGTCACGGAAACGTAAGTGCCGAAACGTATCCGATGAATCACCCGTGCAGCCTGCATTGTGGTGAGGCTCGATCAAAAGTTCCATGACCACCCGAAAATTCAGGTGGAGGATGACCGCTCGAGGCAATCTTGTTTGTCCATGGCTGCCGCGCCGCCGCTTCGCGCTGGCTTGCCAGCGGATATACAGTCGACTGTCTCGACGACCGAGTTCGCGTTCGCGCTCAATACCACCGAAAACCCTTGACGCTGGTGGTTGGCCCCATTGGGTGTTCATCTTGTTCGCGAGCCATTCTGCGTCCGTCTGGACCATCGGTCCGTGCAGGCAGTCGTGGCCGCCGTTGTCTTGGACGTAATGGGTGTAGCACTTGTTTTCGTATCCACCGTGTCCTGCGATGCGGGGCACTGTAATGAATCAGGCGGTGTTGGTCTCGGTCATGGTGGTTCCTTCCGGAGAGTCCGTAGAGTCGCTCCCCTCGACACGGTGTTCGGGGCGACTTGTGCGACGACTTTCTTGGCCGCTCGGGGAGTGAAACACCCCTGAAACACCTTAAGTAGTTTGGGGAGGAACCTGGCTTGATCAGTTCGTGGCGGCGAGTTGGTCGGTGTCGAATCTTTCGTGGCGGGGCTATGCGGTCGAGGTGACGACGGGTGGCGTCGAGTTTTGGGCGATCGTTTCCCAGCTGAGGGTGGGGTCGGCGAGTTTGCGTCGGGCGGTGTCTTTGATGTTGTGGGGGAGATCGGAGGTTGCGATGAACTGTTCGAGTTCGGCAAAGAGGTCCGGCTCGAGTGAATATTCTTGGAACCTGTCCGAAATGCCTCTTGAATCGAACGAACGTTCGAGTATCATTGTAGTCAAGGGTGGGGAGGCCTTGATGACTACGGTCAGCGATTTTGTTTCGGTGGGGGATGTTGTAGCTGGCTCGGCTGCGGGTGTGCGTGGCAGGTTGTGGCAATTGCGCCCGGCTGAGGTTCGGGACGTTGCAGTCTGTGTATCGGCGGAAATTCTTCGACTGGAAGCGATTCGGGTTGCCGCAGTAGATGAGTTGGCGCTCAATCCGGACGAGCAGGTGCTGTGCTACCGCGGCGTGGGGCGGTGGTTGGCGGCGAACACGATGCTGCAGAACGCGGCCGGTAACAAGATCGCCGCCCTCGGTGCCGCACTGCGGGGGTTCCCGGACATCGCCGGGCAGTTCGAGGCCGGTGATCTCTCGCTCGATCATGCGGCAATAATTGCCGCGTTCTGTGAATCCCCACCAAAAGGTATGCCGGAGAACGCTCTACCGTCCTGCATGGCAACACTGCTCGCTGCCGCATCCGGCGTGGAGGCGACCACCATCAAACTCCGGTACGCGATTGCGGTTTTGGAGCGGATCTTCGAATCGGATGAGACCCCGCCCGGTGAGGATGATGATCTCAATGTGTTACGGATTTCGCCGACGCTCAACGGGCGCGTGGCTATCAAGGGTGATTTCGACGCGCTGACCGGCGAAATGCTGTTGTCGGCCCTCTCGGGTTTGTCGATGCCGAAACCGGCCGCGGACGGAACCCCGGATCAGCGATCAGCTGCCAAACGCACCGCCGACGCCTTCACCGAACTGATCCGCCGCTACCTCGACAATGCCATGACCGGTGTTGACGGCGGTCAGCGTCCGCATGTGAATGTGCACATCACTGCGAAAGATCTTGCGGAGCATCGGGAATGCACCACCATGCGCAGTGAATCCGATAACGACGAGCCTGATATCGAAGATCTGGACGTCGGATACATGCCCTGGATGGGACCGCTCAGTGTGAGCCTGACCCGGATGCTCGCCTGCGACTGCATGCTCTCCACCGTCCTGATGGACGGCAACGGGGCACCGTTGGATGCGACCCCGCACAAACGCCTCGTCACACCGGAACAACGCACCGCACTGATTGCCCGGGACAAAGGCTGCGCCTTCCCCAACTGCGACGCCGTACCGGCGTGGTGCGACGCCCACCACATAAAACCCTGGTCGGTCGGTGGCCTGACGGTGATGGACAACCTCACCCTCCTCTGCCGAAATCACCACCGATTGATTCACAGCACCAGTGGGTTTCGCGGTATCTGGGAAGTCAAGATGGGCGATGATCATAAACCGTGGTTCATCCCACCAGCTGCGATCGATCCGAAACAGCGACGCAGACGCTCCACCACCCGCCAAGGGCCAGTGCATCGAGACTGAAACCGGCCCTGCCGGAACTGAACACTGCGCGTTTGCTTCGCATCACCAGAATGCCGATGCGAAGCCAACAGGCATGCGCAGGTTCGGAAATTCCGTGGCGATCTTCAGCCGTGCGTTAGCTCAAGGACTTCTTGAACCCGATGTGTGAGGCGACAAATCCGAGGCGTTCGTAGAACTCGTGGGCTTCTGTCCTCGTCTGGTCGGAGGTGAGCTGAGCGAGGAATGCGCCGCGCCGTGCCCCCTCGTCGCATGCCCAACGCAGCATTGCGCTCCCGATTCCCTGGCTGCGGTGATCCTCGTGCACCCGAACGGCCTCGATCTGCATCCGGGTTGCACCCATCCGGCTCAGTCCGGGGATGAAGGTGAGTTGCACGGTGCCGATCACGTTGTCGTCGGCGGTGGTGACAACAACAAGCAGGTGTGCGTCGTCGGCGTCGATCTTCTCGAAAGCCTTCTCGTAGATCGTCCGGGCGTCGGGATTTGTGGTTTCACGAGTGGACCCGATGGGGTCGTCGGCTAGAAGGTCCACCAGGGTGCCTACGTCGTGAAGCTCTGCCTTTCGGATGGTGTAAACCGAATTGCCGCACTCTATCGACGCCGAAATCATCAGTGGTGCTCCTGTTGAAAAGTAAATAGACCGAAATGTCAGGTTCTCATGTCGGCGTTCAGCTTTGTTCGGAAGGGTGCGATCTCCGTCACGTCCAGAAGCGCATCAACGAATTGCCGGCCGCCGCGTAGTTCCCGGGTACCCCACTGAGTTCGAAGATCCAATAGATCGCGTCGAAAAAGATCACGTTGACCTGAGGGACAAAGAGAACTGCGACCAGAAGGAGTAATCCATACGGTTTGAACTGGTCGAGTTGCGCTCGGGTCGTTGGCTTCAGGAACGGTTCGAGCGCGCCGTAGCCGTCGAGTCCGGGTACCGGCAACAGGTTGAGGACGGTCGCCATCACCTGCAGGAACGCGAGGAAACTCAGCCCCGCCCAGAACGTCACATGCTCTGGTCCGGATCCGTAAATGCGTATGACGACAAGTAGGGCTATGGCGGCGATGGCGTTGGTTGCCGGACCGGCCAGGGAGATGCGGGCCTGGACTTTGGGCGAGAACATCCCGGTGCGCAGATAAACCGCACCGCCGGGCAAGCCGATACCGCCAAGAGCTATGAACAGCACCGGGAGCCCGATCGAGAGCAAAGGATGGCTGTATTTCAACGGGTTGAGCGTCAGATATCCACGGGCTGCGACGTCGGTGTCGCCGTGTCGCCACGCAATAGAAGCGTGCGCAAACTCGTGGAGACAGAGAGTCACTACCCAACCGGCGACGACAAGAACAAAAACCCCGGCCCGACCGGACACGGAACCCCATTCGGAACCCCAGGCAACAACGCCGCCGAGGACAGCGACGGCCACGACCCCGAGGAAGACGGGGCTGGGCCGCACGGCTGACCTCGCAGCGCCCGTTCTCACCGGACCAACAGCCAGGTCTTGTCGTGGCGGTAGAACGTCGAGCGTTTGAGGTCTCGGGGGTTCGGAACACCGTCGCGCACGAGGTGAGCTGCGGGCGCTCCCAGTTGGACGGCTCGACCTTCCAGCCACCGTCGCCCAGCCCAGCGACTGCGGCGATCAACGGACGCCCGGATGCCTGGCAGCTTGGGGCTCGGAACAATCCGGACACCCTGCACAGTGCCCGAGAAGAGTTTGTTGTCGTCGACATACGCCTCACCGATCAATTCCTCGGTTCCGCCTGGGCCGGTGACCGTGGCAGCGCCGACCAGGGCTATTCCGGCGTCGTCGCGAATCAGTGGCACGACGTGCGCGGTGCCTTTGAGTGCTGCGCGGGCAGCTTTTGCGCCCGTGGACAGTTTGTACGCATCGGTGGCGTCCGACCGATCCTCCGTGACGTAGGCGAGTTCGACGTCCAATAGCTCGAGACGCATCAGTCGCGTCAGCACAGCGGCGAACGCCGCGTCCGTGCCGACCACAATCAAGCGGGGTTCGGAGACGACCTTCAGTTGTGCCAGGGCCTCACTGAAGTCGTCTTTCTCGGGCACCTCCGGCAGCGCGAACGACGTGACCTCGCCCAACGGGAGAGGCACGGGTGAATCGCCACATCTGAGTACCACTGGGGTCAACGCGCGCTCCTAGCTCGATCATGACTTTGTCGGCGGTGGTTGCACCACCGACACCGCTCACCTGGCTGGGGAACAGTCGTCGGAATTGCAGACCACGATCCTAATGCGACGTCGGGTACAGACCGACAACTGCGACAACAACGAGCCGATTTCTGGACCGAAGGGTTTGATCGTGTGCTCTGGGCTAGACTTCTCCTTCGGTCACTGCAACAGCTCGGCTGCACAAGAGTGCGCGGATTCAGGCAGTACCAATGCGGCGGGACAACTGCTGCACGTCGACCGTAGGAGACAACGTCATGCCGGCAATCGTCCTGATCGGCGCCCAGTGGGGCGACGAAGGTAAGGGCAAAGCTACAGATCTACTGGGCGAGCAGCTTCAGTGGGTCGTGCGATACCAGGGCGGCAACAATGCCGGACACACCGTAGTTCTGCCGAACGGTGAAAAATTCGCACTGCACCTCATCCCGTCCGGAATCCTCACACCGGCCGTCACCAATGTCATCGGAAACGGCGTCGTGGTGGACCCGGGAGTGCTGCTCACCGAACTCGCGGGCCTGGAATCGCGCGGCGTGGACACGTCCCGCCTGCTGCTTTCCGCCGATGCGCACCTGATCATGCCGTACCACGTGGCCATCGACAAGGTCACCGAACGCTTCCTCGGTGCCAAGAAGATCGGCACCACCGGTCGCGGAATCGGCCCGTGCTACCAGGACAAGATCGCTCGCGTCGGCGTACGCGCAGCGGATGTCCTGGACGAGAAGATCCTGACCCAGAAGGTCGAGGCGGCACTCGAATTCAAGAACCAGGTGCTGGTCAAGATTTACAACCGCAAGGCTCTTGATCCCCAGCAGGTTGTCGAAGAAGTTCTGACGCAGGCGGAGGGCTTCAAGCACCGTATCTCGGACACGCGACTCGAACTCAACCTCGCTCTCGAGCGCGGCGAGACCGTCCTGCTCGAGGGTTCACAGGGAACGCTGCTCGACGTCGACCACGGCACGTACCCGTACGTGACGTCGTCCAACCCCACTTCCGGTGGAGCAGCGGTTGGTTCGGGCATCGGCCCCACCAAGATCACCACTGTTCTCGGAATCCTGAAGGCGTACACCACACGCGTCGGCTCGGGCCCGTTCCCGACGGAACTGTTCGACGAGTTCGGTGTGTACCTGGCCGACAAGGGCGGTGAGGTCGGTGTCACCACCGGTCGTGGCCGCCGCACCGGTTGGTTCGACGCCGTAATCGCCCGCTACGCAACGCGCGTCAACGGCATCACCGATTACTTCCTGACCAAGCTCGACGTGCTCAGCAGCCTCGAGACGGTACCGATTTGTGTTGCATACGACGTCGACGGTGTGCGTCACGATGAAATGCCGATGTCGCAGACCGACATTCACCACGCCAAGCCTATCTACGAAGAGATGCCGGGTTGGTCCGAGGACATCTCGAAGGCTCGCACGTTCGAGGAGCTTCCGCAGGCCGCGCAGAATTACGTGCTTCGACTCGAAGAGCTGTCGGGTGCGTTCATGTCCTGCATCGGTGTCGGCCCCGGCCGTGACGAGACGATTGTCCGCCGCGAGGTCATCCGCTAGGAATTGTTTGTCGAAATCCCCGTTCCTTTCAAGTAGGAGCGGGGATTTCGTGTTTCAGGCTCGCTTCGACAAGTATTCGGTGACCCTCGTCCAATCGGGAAACTTGGTGGTGCCGAACTTGATCCACTCGCCCTCGAACCTGTCTGCGCCGTTGGCTCCGCGATCGTCGACGAGGAAGTCGCCTCGGTTGAGGTGCTTGTGGTGCGAGAGGATCAACCGCTTGTACGCGACGCTGCCTTCTTCCAGTCCGAGGTGTTCCTGGACCCACAAGACCTTGTCGTGCCACGCGGTTGCGTTCTTCCAGGGCGCAGTCGACAGGATGTAGGTGTCGAACTGCCGCGCAAGTTGGTGGTACGCGTCGATCGCGCCGTCGAGGGGATCCATACGCGAGAAGATGTGTGGGGCTTCGTCGAGGTCGTTTTCGAATTTCTTTCGCACATTGTCGGTCAGGCGATCGATGCCGGACTGGAAGTTGACGAGGGTGTTGTCGAGGTCGATGTAAAGAATCTTCTTGGATTCAGACTTCTTGGATTCAGGCATCTGCGCCTTTCTTCGAGCAGAAAGAGTCCAGTTTTATCGAACTGGACTGAGATCAGTGAATTCTTCCCCCTCATCACAATGGCACGGGTGTCCGACAGAGTTGTTCTCGGACCGTTCGCCGACCTCGCCGAAGATGCCGCCGAGCGGTGCTGCCAGGCGAAACTGTTCCACTCGAATGTATGTACCTTCACCTTCTGCTGGCGCAAAAAAGTACACGACGGCCACAAAGAGTCCGATGCCGATAAGCGTTGCGAAGGTAGTCATAAGCTCATCATCAGGTCCACTGGTATTGAATTACATAGCCAAGTACTCGATACTGGACCGCATGATGACTCGAGTTCTCGGTGCCCGTTCCCTTGCGCGTGATCTCGGGTCCTGGCAGGAGGAATCGGGACGACGGCCCGCCTACCGCGCACTGGCCGACGGTATTCGCTTACTCGTGCACGACGGGCGCGTTCCGTTGGGCGTGGCTCTGCCGAGCGAGCGTGAACTCGCAACCGTGCTCGAACTGAGCCGCACCACGATCACGTCGTCGTACTCGGTTCTGCGGGACGAGGGCTATCTGATCAGCCGTCAGGGTTCGCGCAGCACCGTGGCGTTGCCTGCCGGTGCGCGGCCGAACGGCTTGATGTTCCGCCAGCACCAACCCGGCCCGAGCGGTGCCGTCGTCGATCTCAGTTATGCCGCGATGGCTGCCCCGGCCGAGCAGGTGCAGCAGGCGTATGCGTCTGCGCTGGAGTCACTTCCGCAGTTCCTGCCCACTCACGGCATGGAGCCGATCGGCATCGCAGAACTGCGGGACGTCATCGCGCGTCGTTACACCGCACGCGGCTTGCCCACGACACCCGAGCAGATCATGGTGACCTCCGGCGCCCAGCACGCTTTGCGGTTGTTGTTGTCGGTGCTCACCTCTCCCGGCGAACGGGTGCTGGTGGATCACCCCACGTATCCCAATGCACTGGAAGCGATTCGGCGCAACGGGGCCAGACCCGTTCCGGTTCCGGTGCGTCCGGAGTTTGCCGCCGCCGGAGCCTGGGACCTCGACGGAATCCGAAGTGCTGCAAGGCAAACCGCAGCTCGCATGGCCTACCTGATTCCGGACTTCCACAATCCGACGGGTCTGTGCCTGGATTCCGCCGGGCGCGCGGAGCTTGCCAAGATCGCCCACGAGACCCGGATGACGCTTGTCGTCGACGAGACCATGGTGGACCTGTGGCTCGATGCGCCGCCGCCCGCTCCGGTGGCAGCGCACGGACGCGGCGCCGCCAAGACGGATGTCGTAACCCTCGGTTCCACCGCGAAGTCACTGTGGGGCGGCTTGCGCGTCGGCTGGATTCGGGCCGACCCCGCACTGATCACCCAGCTGGTGGGCGCTCGCGCGGCTGTCGACCTCGGTACCCCGGTCATGGATCAGCTTGCCGCCGCGTACCTCCTTGCCGACGACCACTCGCTGCTCGACGAGCGTCGCGCGGTCCTGCGCGAGCAACGATCGGTTCTGCTCGACGCGGTAGCCGAGCGACTCCCGGACTGGAGCCCCACGATCGGCTCGGGCGGAATGTCGGTATGGATGCGCATGTCGGCACCCGTGTCGACTGCCTTGGCGGCGGTGGCGCCCAACTTCGGAGTGCTCCTCGCAGCCGGCCCGAGATTTGGCGTCGAAGGTGCTTTCGAGCGGTTCATCCGTGTGCCATACGCACGTTCGTCGGAAGATCTGATCCGCGGAGTCGCGTCCATCGCCGCTGCATACGACACCCTTGCGACCGATCGGGACGCTGCAGACCAACGCCTCGTCGTCGTCTGAGCGGCTAGCCTGCGCTCGCGCGGGTACCCACCTGGAAACCAAGGTGAATTCAGGAGGTTTCGATGGCAACCGTCGAAGGAGTCAGTGCAGCGGGAGCTGGGGCAGGGGGAGCCGGGGCAGGGGGCGCAAGCGAATCGGAGGCATTGGCGGAACGGATGTTCGCGGCCGCGATCGGGGCGGCAGAACTGCAAGCGGTCTATCTCGGAGATCGGCTGGGCTGGTATCGCGCCCTGGCCGACTTCGGGCCCCTCACGTCGACGGAACTGGCCGATCGGACGGCAACGGTGGAACGGTATGCCCGCGAATGGCTGGAACAACAGGCCGTGGCCGGGTATCTGGACGTCAGTGCAGATGCAGACCGCCGATACACCTTGTCCGCCGCGCACGCCGCAGTACTCGTAGATTCGGACAGTCTGCTGTATGTGGCGCCGATGGCCCGATTGTTCGTGGCGACAACAACGTCGATGCCCAGACTGCTCGACGCGTATCGCCACGGCGGCGGGGTGACCTGGGAGTCCATGGGCGTTGACGCGCGCGAGGGGCAGGCGTTGCTGAACCGCCCGATGTTCCTGCGCCAGTTGTGCCAGGAGTTCTTGCCGATCATTCCGGATCTGCACGCCACGTTGACCGACGGGGCGAAGGTCGCGGATCTCGGAATGGGGGAGGGATGGTCTTCGGTGGCACTGGCTATCGGATACCCGAAAGTCGAGGTTCACGGCTTCGACGTGGACGCGGCGTCTGTGGCTGCGGCGCGCCGGCATGCGAGCGACTACGGCGTCGACGACCGTGTGCATTTCTCGTTGGTCGATGTGGCCGGCCAGGCCCCTGAGCAGGAGCGGGTGGAATCGGGTACCTACGACGCTGTTTTTGCGTTCGAATGTCTGCACGACGTGCCGGACCCGGTCGGGTTTTTGTCCACCGCCCGGTCGATCGCGCGGCCCGGCGCACCGGTGATCGTCATGGACGAGCGCACAGCGAGTTCTTTCGATCCCAATGCCGGGCAGGTGGAGCAACTGCTCTACGGGTATTCGCTGACTTGCTGCCTGCCGGACAGTCTCTCCCACCCCGGAAGCGTCGGGACGGGAACGGTCATGCGTAAGTCGACACTCGAAAGTTTTGCCCTGGCAGCAGGTTTCGAGCGAGTGGATGTGCTACCGATCGAGCACGAGTTCTTGCGGTTCTACCGATTGGGCTGACGCCCTGTGCGCCTTTGTGGTAGCCGGAACTACCAGAAAGGCGCACAGGGCCGAAGGCCCTAGGTCAACACAGAGCCGAAGGCCCTAGGTCCAAACCGTGTCGATATCCGTCGCCTCGCGCGCCGGCGGCGACGGAACGCTCGCCGGGGTGCGGGAGAAACGCGGTGCCGGAGCGTGCTGGGTGACGCCGTCGAGTTCGATGAGCGAGCCGCGCGCTGCGATGTGCTCGTTCGACGGTGCTTCCGCGAAGGTCAGTACCGGCGAGACGCACGCGTCGGTGCCGAGGAAGATCTTGGCCCACTCGTCGCGAGTCTTGGACAGGAACTTCTCCGTGAAGAGTGCCTTCATGTCGTCCCATTTGCTGGAATCCATCTGATGCGGAAGCGTCGACGGATCCAGTTCGAGGCCTTCGAGCAGCAGGGCGTAGAACTGCGGCTCGATGGAACCGACGGCCATGTACTTGCCGTCGGAGGTCTCGTAGGTGTCGTAGAACGGCGCACCGGTGTCGAGGAGGTTGACACCACGCTCGTCGGACCAGACGCCGCGGCCACGGAAGGCCCACATCATGTGTGAGAGGGCGAGGGTGCCGTCGACCATGGCCGCGTCGACTACCTGGCCTTTACCGGAGATCGAACGCTCGACCAGGGCGGACAGGATGCCGAAGATCAGGAACATGGAACCGCCACCGAAGTCGCCGACCATGTTGAGCGGCGGAACGGGACGTTCACCCTTGCGACCGATGGCGTTGAGGACGCCGGTGAGGGAGATGTAGTTGATGTCGTGGCCGGCGGCGCTCGCGAGGGGGCCTTCCTGGCCCCAGCCCGTCATACGCCCGAAGACGAGACGAGGGTTGCGCTCCAGCAGCACGTCGGGTCCGAGTCCCATACGTTCCATGACGCCGGGCCGGAAGCCTTCGATGACAACGTCGGCGCGATCGACCAGGTTCAGGACCTTCGCGACATCCTCGGGATCCTTGAGGTTGGCTTCGACGACACGACGGCCTCGCTTGATCTGGTCGGAGGCGTTGGCGTCCTGAGGAATCTGGCCTGCTCGTTGCACGATGACGATGTCGGCGCCCATGTCGGCGAGCAGAGTCGCTGCGTGCGGTCCCGGTCCCAATCCAGCGAATTCCACGATCCGAATGCCCGCGAGCGGGCCCTTCTTCTCCACAGTTTCTGCAGACACACGAACTCCCAATTCAGACGGCGACAACACTTCTGACCCGACGGTAACCTGTCGGACCGATCAGGTGTGCTCCGGGGCACGGTGTCTACGCAGGGAGGCGTCGGTCACTAGACGGCGGCGCCTTCGAACTGAGCGTTGTAGAGGCGGAAGTACGCTCCGCCGTGGGCGATGAGTTGATCGTGTGTGCCTTGCTCGACGATCTGGCCGGCCTCCATGACCACGATCAGATCCGCATTGCGAATCGTGGACAGACGGTGCGCGATGATGAAGCTCGTGCGACCGGCTCGCAGTGCCGACATAGCGTGCTGGACAAGCTGTTCCGTGCGAGTGTCGACCGAGCTGGTCGCCTCGTCGAGAATCAGCAGCGACGGCTCGGACAGGAAGGCGCGGGCGATGGTGATGAGCTGCTTCTCGCCCGAACTGATGTTGGACGCTTCCTCGTCGAGCACGGTGTCGTAGCCGTCGGGCAGGGTGTGGATGAAGCGGTCCGCGAACGCCGCCCGGGCTGCCGCTTGGATCTCGGCTTCGCTGGCACCGATGCGTCCGTATGCGATGTTTTCGCGGATGGTGCCGCCGAACAACCACGTGTCCTGCAGGACCATGCCGACGTGCGAGCGGAGGTCGGCGCGCCGCATGTGTGCGATGTCGACGTCGTCGATGGTGATCCGGCCGGAGTCGACTTCGTAGAACCTCATGATGAGGTTCACCAACGTGGTCTTGCCTGCGCCGGTGGGACCGACGATGGCGACGGTCTGTCCGGACTCGGCAGTGAGGTTGACGTTCTCGATGAGCGGGACGTCCTTGTCGTACCGGAACGAGACGTTCTCGAACACGACGGTGCCGACGGTGCGGTGACGGCCGGCCTGCTCGGGGAGGACGGGGTTCGCGATGTCCGGAGTCTGCTCGGGTTCGTCGAGCAGTTCGAAGACGCGTTCCGCCGACGCGGCCCCGGACTGCAGACTCGACGACATCGAGGCGATCTGGGTGAGCGGTGAGCTGAACTGGCGGGAGTAGACGATGAACGCCTGGACGTCGCCGAGGGACATGTTGCCACTGGCCACCTTCAGGGCACCCACTACGGCGAGCAGCACGTAGGTGATGTTTCCGACGAAGTTCATGACGGGCATGATCAGGCTGGACAGGAACTGTGCGCCGAACGATGCGTCGAGAAGTTTCTTGTTCTGTACCGCGAATTCGCGCTCGGCCTCGATCTGATGCCCGTAGACGCGCACCAGATCGCGACCGCTGTAGGTCTCTTCGATCTGCGCGTTGATCTTGCCGGTTTCTTCCCATTGCGCTTTGAACAGAACCTGCGCGCGCTTGGCGACACGGGCAACCAACACGACCGACACGGGAACAGCGATGAGTGCGATCAGCGAGAGCATCGGCGAGATGACGAACATCATGGTGAGGACGCCGACGACCGTCAGCACCGAGGTCAACAGTGACGTCAGAGTTTGGGACAGGGTCGACGAGACGTTGTCGATGTCGTTGGTGACGCGGCTGAGAACTTCACCGCGAGGCGTCCTGTCGAAGTACGGCAACGGAAGTCGGTGAATCTTCGCTTCGACCTCCGCACGCAACTTGTAGATCGTTTTCTGCACGATGATGTTGAGCAGGAACGCTTCCACCCAGGCGAGCAGCGACGCCATCACGTACACACCGATGGCGATGAGGATGACCTTGCCGATGGCGTCGAAGTTCAGCCCGACGCCAGGGACGACGTCGGCAGAGTTCTGAACCAGGTCGGCGAACGTCGAATTACCGGATGCACGAATAGCTTCCGCGGCCTCGTCACGGCTGATGCCGGCCGGCAAACTCTTGCCGATGAATCCGGCGAAGATGAGGTCGGTGACGTGGCCGAGGATCTTGGGAACCGCGACGGAGAGCGAGATGCTCCCGATCGTCGAGAGCACTACGACGAATACCGCGATCTTGTGCGGCTTCAACAGGCCCAACAGCCGTTTCATCGTGGCTTTGAACTGCTTGGGTTTGGTCGCCGGTGTGGTGGACGCGGGCTTCGGCGCCGGGGCATCGGGCTTGGGCTCGTCGCCGGGGGGCGGTTCGACAGGCGGTGGTCCGGATTGTTGCGGATCGTCCTGGGGTGGACCGTACAGGGGCTGACCGTACTGAGGCGCAGGTTCGGCAGGCGGCGCTGTGTCCGGCTCCGCGGGGATCTTGGCAAATACGACGGTAGGAGCGTCGTCGAAATACTGACGATTGCCAGGACCGAAATTTGGGCCTTGCGGAATGGTCATGCGCTCATCTCCGCGGGAATCTGGGAGGCCACGATCTCTTGGTACGTCGGGCAGTTGGCCAGCAGGAAGTTGTGGTCGCCGAGTCCGACGGGAGCGCCGTCCTCGAGGACCATGATCTGGTCGGCGTCGATGATCGAAGACACGCGTTGCGCGACGACGATGACGGTGCTGTTCGTCGTAATCGCGCGCAGCGCTGCGCGAACGGCCGCGTCGGTGTGCATGTCCAGGGCGGAGAAGGAATCGTCGAAAATGTAGATCCGCGGTCGGCGGACGACGGCTCGGGCGATGGCCAGGCGCTGCCGCTGGCCACCGGAGAGATTCGATCCACCTTGCGCTATCGGGGATTCCAGGCCCTGCGGAAGTTCCCGGACGAAGCCGTCGGCTTGCGCGACGGCGAGTGCAGCCCAGATGTCGTCGTCGGTGGCTGACGGATTTCCGTACCGGATGTTGGTGGCGACCGTGCCGGCGAACAGGTAGGTCTTTTGTGGGACGTACCCGAAGTTGGTGAACAGTTCGTCCTGATCCCAGCCGCGGACGTCGAGCCCGTCGATCAGAACCGCGCCGGCTGTGACGTCGAAGAGCCGGGGGATGAGGGAGACGAGGGTGGATTTTCCGCTGCCGGTGCTGCCGACGATCGCAGTGACGGTCCCAGGTAGACAGCGCATCGTCACACCGCTCAGAACCGGAGTCTCGGCACCGGGGTAGCTGAATCCGGCTCCGCCGAACTCCACGACGCCGTAAGGGTTGGTGGGGCGCAGCGGTTGGGACGGTGCCGGGACCGATGGCTTCGTGTCGATCACTTCGGTGATGCGGTCGGCGCAGACGGCGGCCCGTGGAATCACGACGGCCAACATTGTTGCCATCACGACGGACATCAGAATTTGCATGACGTACGCGAGGAACGCGCTGATCTGACCGATCTGCATGTCACCGGTGTTCACGAGGTGGGCACCGAACCACATGACCGCAACGCCGGTCAGGTTCGCGATCAGCATGACCGTCGGCAGGAGAACGGCTTGGTATCGACCGATGAGCAGGGCCGTGTCCGCAAGTTCCTTGTTGGCCTGATCGAAGCGCATGGTTTCGTCGGGTTCGCGAACGAACGCGCGAATCACGCGCATACCGGTGAGCTGTTCACGCAGTGCGCGGTTGATCTTGTCGATGCGGGCCTGCATGGTCCGGAAGTGCGGAATGAGGCGGGCGACGACCACTGCGACGGTGATGCCGAGTAGTGGCACCGAAATGGTCAGGAGCCACGACATCTGCAGATTCTCGCGTAGCGCCATGACTATGCCGCCGATGCACATGAGTGGTGCGCTGACGAGCATCGACGACGTCAGCATCACCAGCGTCTGGATCTGGAGGACGTCGTTGGTATTTCTGGTGATCAGTGTCGGGGCGCCGAAACCGGAGAATTCACGGTCGGAGAAACTGCCGACGGCCTTGTAGACGGCGGCCCGGACGTCGTGACCGAATCCCATCGAGGACTTTGCCGCCAGATACGTCGACGCGACCGAGGCGATGATCGACGCCAACGAGACCATCAGCATGATTCCGCCGGTCGACATGATGAATCCGGTATCACCGCGGGCGACGCCGTCGTCGATGATTCGGGCATTCAGGGTCGGCAGGATCAGCGACGCAATGGCACCGAAAAGTTGCAGCGCCAATACTCCTGCGAGCAACCAGCGGTACGGCGGCAGGTACGCCTTGAGCAGTTTTGCTAACACGGCGATCCCGATCTGGTTGCCACGCGTTCAGGATTGATCACATGCACACGGTATGACAGATCGCGGTCGGAGCGGGCACCGACTCTTACCTTTGTGGCCTTTTGTCTCAATCGATTGTGATGTCGATCACATTTGAATTTGAAGTTGAGTTCGAGTCACATGTCTTGATCTGGGGCTTTACAGATCACCACGAACTGTCACGCGAGTCTTTGTCCTTAAACAAACTGGACGTATGTATTTCTCCTGACTACAAAGGCTCTCGGCGGACCAAACGTGCGCCACGTCATACATCTCACGCAAGGAGTTCAGTTATGGGTTCGGTCGAAAACCTTCTCGAGGCAAACGGTATGGGCTGGAGTCTGCTCAAGCTCCTTCCACTGGTGAACATGCTCAAGACCATCCAGGGCCTCGATTCCGCCAGCTCGAACTCCTGACGTTCGCGCGCACGGCAATCTTTCGTAACGACACAGGAGTAGTCACATGACCTCGATCCAGAATCTCGACGCCTTCCTCAAAAGCGTTCTCGCTTTGGTAACCAAGCTGAACGCCGGATCGGCAGATTCTTCGGGTTCGACCGGTTCGGCTGCCGAGTAATTTCTCCAGCCTTTCCGATTCATCAACTGCATTTCTGAGAAAAGAGGAACCGACATGGGTTCGCAAGAAGAATTCAGCGCCGTTATCAAGAACCTTTTCCCGGTTCTCAAGGACTTGCTCACGGCCATCGGCGGTGGCTCGCTCACTCCGGGAACCGGCTCGGCCGCTGAGAAGTAGGTCTGAGAAGTAAGTCCTGTTTGCCCGAAAGTGTGGCTCGCAATTGACTGCGAGTCGCACTTTCTGCATTTCTGCTGTGATGCACATCACAATTTGTACTCTAATTGACATTGAACTACCGTCTTGATCTGCAGTTTTGACGACAGGTGTTACTTCGAGTCTTTGGTAGTAGCCACACGGTAGCTAGACAAGTACGTTTCTGCGGTCTATAAATGCTGTCAGCGCTAATTAGTGCGCTGCATCACAGCACGGGATGTCGCAGGGGGGCGACCGCATATTTCACCCCTGTGGCATGAGTTCCCAGACTGTTCGGTCACCGCCTGCGGCCGAAACGTCGCTGAACATTTCACATCACCTCTACGCACCAGGAGAACTCCTATGTTCGGATCACTCAGCGCACTCGGACCTCTGCTCACAGCACTCGGCGTTTTCCTCAAGTCGGTAGACACCTCTTCGCTCGAGGGCGGCTCGGGATCCTCGGGATCCAGCGGATCTGCTGAATAAGACCAACCGCTAACAAGACCTATCAGGTGCCGAGTCCTCGGTACTGTGATGGTCGGTCACTTCGCATTGCCCTCTGACCGCGTCATCGGTCAGGGGGCAATGTGGTCTGAACGTGACGATAAGATTTGGCAGTCGCCCGATACACCTTTTCTGGAGCGACGGTGAGGTGACGAATGACAAGGATGGGCCGAGTAACGCGGCTGCTGGTTGTCTTTGTCGTTGTCCTGCTTGCCGCGCTCATCGGAATTCTCACGCGACCGCCCGGACTGCTCGCCACGTTCTGGTGCGCCAATGCGTTGTTACTGGGAATGATGGTGCGGTGGCCGATTCTGATCGAGTGGCCCACGTGGATTGCCGCCGGCGTCGCTTATGTGAGCGCTGATCTGCTGACCGGCAACACGCTCTCGATGGCAATTCAGTTGAACGGTGCAAACCTGGTCGGGGTCACCGTTGGTGTGTTGTTGCTCGACTACCTCAAACGCACCCCGTTCCGCTTGGTCGACTCAACGTCTCTGATGTGGATGGTTGTCGTCGCCGGACTCAGTGCCTGCGCTACCGCGGCAACAGCTGGGCTGATGGATTGGGTCTTTCGAGGTGAGTCGTTTGCCGACACGCTTGTTCACTGGGGCAGTACGGAGTTCATGGCCTATCTGCTGGTGTTGCCTCTGATTCTGTCCATGACCATTCCGTCCAGCATTGCGGAGATCCGTAGCAAGACGACTGTACGGGCAGTTCTCGCCATGACAGTCCCGTTGCTCGCTACCGCCGCCTGCATGCCGATCGCGCTCAGCATCGAGGGGCCGATTGCCCTTCTCCTGCCCATCCCCGCGCTGTTGTGGTGCGCTACCCGGATTTCGGTTCCGAGTACTGCGTTGGTTTCGGCAGTGTGGTCGGTGTGGTCGCTCATGATGGCCGACGCCGGCAGGCTGGCTCTCGGGGAACAGAGTGGCGCAAACGTGAACGAGGCGGTGATCACGTCGATAGCGGTCACTCTGGTTGCGTTGGGCCCCATCGCTGTGGCGTGTGCGACGCAGGAGCGTCGGGCTGCCGAGCGTGAGCTGTTCCGCGCAGTCGAATACGACTCTCTCACCGGAGTCCTCTCGCGCGGGCCTTTCCTGCGTCAGGCCGAAGAACGACTCCAACAGGCAACGCAGACGGCGTTGCCTATCGGATTGCTGATGCTCGATCTCGACCACTTCAAAGCCGTCAACGACACATACGGGCACATGGTCGGCGACAGTGTTCTCGCCGATTTCGGTGCCCGGATGGCAGAACGCGTCTCCGATACCGATCTGGTCGGTCGACTCGGCGGTGAGGAGTTCGCGGTCTTGCTCACCGGTTCCAGTTTCGCCCGTGCGACCGAAGTCGCCGAAGAGATCCGACATGCTCAGGTCCACGACTCGGCACGATCCGGGCATGACAGCACCGTCAGTATCGGACTCGCTTGGACAGATGACGCGACACCCACCTTGGCGTCGCTGATGGTCGCCGCCGACGCAGCCCTGTACGAAGCCAAGCATGCAGGCCGAAATGTCGTGAAAGCCCAGAACGTTAGTGACATCGTGAGTGGCGTCGTGTCTGAGCGGATCACCAGAACCGCGTGAGTTCCGCCATCGCGTCCTCTGGACACGCTGACCTGCATCGGGATTGGCATATAGTCGCAGCCATGCAGCCTGATTCAACGCCGTCGGACCTTTCGGCGCCCTCGGACCCTTCCTCGCTTCCACTCCGATTCGGCACTCCGCTCGCCGAGAACGCGATCAGAGTGATGATGTTGGGATCGGGTGAACTGGGCAAGGAAGTTGTCATCGCGTTGCAGCGATTGGGCGTCGAGGTTATTGCAGTGGATCGGTACCCGGACGCACCCGGGCACCAGGTTGCGCACCGGGCTCACACCGTCGACATGACCGATCCCGATGCACTGCTGGCCGTGATCGAACTGGAGAAGCCGCATTTTGTGGTGCCCGAGATCGAGGCAATCGCGACCGACGCGCTGGCCGTCGTCGAAGCGCGGGGTGAGACCGTAGTCATTCCGACGGCCAGGGCAACACAGCTGACCATGAACCGCGAAGGTATCCGGCGGCTTGCAGCCGAGGAACTGGGCTTGCCCACCTCGCCGTATGCATTCGCGAATTCACTCGACGAGGTTCGGGCTGCCACCGAACTCACCGGATTTCCGTGCGTGATCAAGCCCGTCATGTCGTCCTCCGGCAAAGGGCAGTCGACAGTGCGCACTGCCGACGAACTCGAGTCAGCGTGGGATTACGCGATGGCCGGTGGGCGCGTCAATCACGGCCGGGTCATCGTAGAGGGCTTTGTCGATTTCGATTACGAGATAACACAATTGACGGTCCGGGCCGTGGGCAGTGGCGGCGAGGTCGAGACGTCGTTCTGTGAACCGATCGGTCACCTGCAGCAGTCGGGCGATTACGTCGAATCCTGGCAACCGCAGCAGATGTCGGCGCTCGCCCTCGCGGCCGCTCGCGAGGTCTCCGAGAAGGTCACGTCCGCGCTTGGCGGTCGCGGAATCTTCGGTGTCGAGTTGTTCGTCAAGGGCGACAACGTGTACTTCTCCGAGGTGAGCCCACGTCCACATGACACCGGACTGGTCACGCTGCGCACACAGCGGCTCTCCGAATTCGAATTGCACGCCCGCGCCATCCTGGGGCTCCCCGTCGACACGACGCTCACCTCACCTGGTGCTTCAGCCGTCATCTACGGCGGCGTCGAAGCGCAGGCAATCGGATTCGACGGCGTCGCAGAGGCTCTCGCGGTGCCCGAGACCGACATTCGGTTGTTCGGCAAGCCGGAAAGTTTCACGCGTCGACGGATGGGCGTTGCCGTCTCCACTGCCGCAGATGTCGAGACGGCTCGCTCCCGTGCACGCGAGGCGGCGTCGAAGGTTCGCCCCGTCGGATGAGTCCGGCTGCGGAAGTTGTTGTCGGGCTGGCAATTCTGATCGGCCTGATCGGGGTGGTTGTGCCGATCATTCCGGGAACGCTGCTCATCTTGGCAGCAATTCTGGTGTGGGCGTTGATGACCGGTGGCGCGACCGCGTGGACGGTGTTCGCGTTGGCCGCGCTGGCTCTCGTGATCACGGGCGTCGTGAAGTACACGTGGCCCGGTCAGCGAATGCGTGCCGGGGGAGTGCCAAACCGCTCTGTCATGGTGGGCGGGCTTGTCGGCATCATCGGATTCTTTGTCGTTCCGGTGGTGGGGCTGTTTCTGGGATTCATCGTGGGAACGTACGTCGCAGAACTCGTGCGCTTGCGCAACGTCAACATCGCGTGGGCGTCGACGCTTCACGCTGTGAAAGCTGTGGGGTTGTCCATGGTGGTGGAGTTGTTCGGTGCATTGATCGCGGCCGGGCTCTGGTTGGGCGCAGTCGTTTTCGTGTGAGCAGATTTCAGGAGTGAGCAGCTTTTCGGGCGTGAGCACTGGCTCGTTCACACCGATACCAGGCGCGGGCGTTGCCACCCATCACCGCCGGAAGATCGTCCCCGACGGCGTCGGCGATCACGTCGAGATCGTGGATCTCGAAGGCCCGGCGGGCGCGGGTGCCTGGCAGGTCGGTGCCGAACATCAGTGCCTGGGGATTGACAGCGTGGATTTGACGGAGCACGTCGCCGACGTCGGAGATGGTGGTGCGTCCGAATCCGGTGGCTTTGACTCGGACTCCGCGGTCCACGAGGTTGAGGAGATACGGCAGGCCGCGCGTCGACATGCCCAGGTGGTCGATCGACACGGCCGGAAGCTTCGCGAAAACTGGTTCGAGCGAGAGAAGTAGCGTCGCGTCGACGTAGAACTCGGCGTGCCAGCCGGCCAAATCGAAAGCCCGGTTTGCCAGGTCCGCGAGTTGACGCAGATCTGTTGCGCCGCGTCGGAGATTGAATCGGACTGCGCGAACACCGAGTGCGTCGAGGTCGACAATCTCTTTGTCGGTGACGTCGTCACCGAGTGCCGTGACGCCAACCCAGCCGGGGCCGAGTTCCGCGAGTGCGGTTTTGAGGTACTCCTGATCAGTGCCCTGATACGACGCCGTCACCACTGCTCCACCGTCCACACTCAGCCCCTCGAGAGTCGCCACCTTGGACCGGTAATCGGGGACGGTGAACGGCTCGGGCAGGTAGCCGTGATTCTCGACCAGCGGAAAGCGCGGGTCGATGATGTGAACATGGGCGTCAAACACGTCATTCATTTTGCACGCTGTCAATATGACCTCGAACAGAAGACCGGCCCGATGTGACCTGAATCGCTACGTGGCGAATTTCGGTCATATCGGGCCGGTCTGTCTGTGATGCCTGTGGTTATGCCTTCTCGGGCTCCGAGGCTTTCAGCATGTCGTGACGCTCGACGACCTTGATGCGCTCGCGGCCTTCGGGTTCGCCGAGGCTGCGCTCGTGTGCGTCGAGGCGGTACCAGCCCTGCCACGTCGTGTACGGCACCTGCTTGCCTTCGAGGAATTCGATGACGGCGTTCTCGTCGGGCTGTGCGGCTCCGGTGAAGTTGGCCGAGTCCTCGAGGAGGTTCGCGACGGTTTCGTTGGCGTCACCCTTGGTGTGGCCGATGAGGCCGACGGGGCCGCGCTTGATCCAGCCGGTGACGTAGGTGGCCGGCATGAACCGGGCTGCGCCTTCGGCGGTGTCGTCGGCGACGACGCGTCCGGCGTCGTTGGGGACGGTGCCGGCCTGGTCGTCGAACGGCAGTTGCGTGACGTTCTGTGACAGGTAGCCGACGGCGCGGTACACGGCCTGAACATCCCAGTCCTTGTAGGTGCCGGTGCCCTTGACGTTGCCGGTGCCGTCGAGTGCGGTGCGCTCGGTGCGCAGGCCCACTACCTTGCCGTCTTCACCGAGAACCTCGGTGGGGGATTCGAAGAAGTGCAGGAACAGCTTGTGCGGGCGGTTTCCGACGTCGCGGATTGCCCAGTCCTGCAGCGTGTTCGCGACCATGTCGACCTGCTTGGAGTTGCGGCGAGCCTGCTCGGAGCCCTCGTCGTAGTCGATGTCCTCGGGGTCGACGATGACCTCGATGGTCGGGGAATGGTCGAGTTCACGCAGTTCGAGAGGGGTGAACTTGGCCTGCGCGGGGCCGCGTCGGCCGAAGACGTGAACCTCGATGGCCTTGTTGTTCTTGAGGCCCTCGTAGACGTTGGCGGGGATCTCCGTTGGGAGCAGTTCGTCGCCGGTCTTCGCGAGGACGCGGGCGATGTCGAGGGCGACGTTACCGACGCCGAGGACGGCGACCTTCTCGGCGGTGAGGGGCCATTCGCGGGGGACGTCGGGGTGGCCGTCGTACCAGGAGACGAAGTCGGCGGCGCCGTAGCTGCCGTCGAGGTCGATGCCCGGGATGCCGAGGGCGCGGTCGGCATTGGCGCCGGTGGAGAAGATGACGGCGTCGTAGAACGACTGGAGGTCGTCGAGGGTGATGTCGGTGCCGTAGGCGATGTTGCCGAGGAGGCGGACCTGCGGCTTGTCGAGGACCTTGTGCAGGGCGGTGATGATGCCCTTGATGCGCGGGTGATCAGGTGCGACGCCGTAGCGGATGAGACCGAAGGGCGCTGGCATGCGCTCGAAGAGGTCGATGCTGACACCGCGGCCGGAGACTGCGGTATCGGACTTCATGAGGGCATCGGCGGCGTAGATGCCGGCGGGGCCGGCGCCGACGATCGCGACCCGGAGTGGGCGGTTGGAGTCAGTCATCGTAAAGACAGCTACCTTCTTCGAAGTTCGGACAACGTATCGACAAGTATCCAATTTAGCCGAACCTAAGCACCGTGGAGTGTTTGCGGTTCGACCCGGTTCACACTTTCACCCCAACGGGCGTCGGTAAACCGTTTCTTTCTTTCAATTCTCCTGCAAGTGCGGTTCGAAGCGGTAGGGGTCCACTACTTGACGGGCCACAAGCTGAGCTTGTGGGGGAGTATTGGTTTCATGAATGACCAGCGCGACGATTCCGGCAATTCCGAAAGCAAGACAGCATCGGCCGGGCCGTTCATCCTGGCAGTGGCAATTGTCGCGCTGATCCTCGGCGGAATCTTCATTTCGTCCTGGATGTCCCCGGCTGAGGAAAACGTCAGCGAAGAGGACCGCATCAGCCGTGTGGTCGCGGACTACGTCGCAGCTCACAACGAGAACGACACCAAGACACTCCAGAGCCTTACCTGCACAAACTTCGATCCGGAGACCGGACCACTCGCCGATACCGAAGGTGACGTCGAGATGCAGGGCATCAACGAATCTGTCGTCAGCGGCGACCGCGCGACTGTCGATGTTCGGCTCTCCGGTGGCGGCCAGGATCAGCGCGTCGAGGTCTGGACACTCACCCGCGACGGCGAAGGCTGGGATATCTGCACCTGATCGCCCGCACAATCCGGTCTTGTGAAAACATGGACAACGTGAGTTACGCAGGCGATCTGACGCCGGAGCAAGCCTGGGAGCTGCTCCGCGAAAACCCCGAGGCAGTGCTCGTCGACGTGCGCACCGACGCAGAGTGGAAGTACGTCGGTATCCCCGACGTCACGTCCCTCGGCAACTCGGCTGTGCAGATCGAATGGGTGAGCTACCCCAACGGTGCACGCAACGACAACTTCGTCGACGAGTTGAAGGAATCCGGTGTTGTTCCCGGCTCCGGGAAACCCGTGATCTTCCTGTGTCGATCCGGTCAGCGATCGATCGGGGCCGCAGAAAGTGCGACAGCGGCGGGCATCGGTCCGTCGTACAACGTGCTCGACGGGTTCGAAGGTGGTTTGGATGCCGACGGACATCGTGGAGTTGTAGGTTGGCGGGCCGTCGGCCTGCCGTGGAGGCAGCAGTGAGCGGAATTCCCCAGGGCGGCGCATTTCAACGAGCGTTGCCGGACGACGTAGGTCTTGGCACGCTCGGTGTCCGCGGCGGATTGATGCGAACGGGCTTCGAGGAAACCTCCGAAGCACTGTTCCTCAACTCCGGATTTGTCTACGAGAGTGCAGAAGCCGCCGAACAAGCCTTTACCGGCGAAGTAGACCATTTTGTCTACTCCCGCTACGGCAATCCGACGGTCAAGATGTTCGAAGAGCGTCTGCGCCTCATCGAAGGCGCAGAGGCGTGCTTTGCGACGGCCAGCGGAATGTCCGCCGTATTCACGGCGTTGGGCGCACTGCTGGGCAACGGTGACCGATTGGTCGCTGCTCGCAGCCTCTTCGGTTCCTGCTTTGTCGTATGCAACGAAATCCTCCCGCGCTGGGGAGTCGAGGTTGTTTTTGTCGACGGTGAAGACAATGCGCAGTGGGAAGAAGCGCTGTCGGTACCGACCACGGCAGTATTCTTCGAGACACCGTCCAACCCCATGCAATCTTTGGTGGACGTACGACGCGTATCCGAACTCGCGCATGCGGCTGGTGCAAAGGTAGTGCTGGACAACGTCTTTGCGACGCCGCTCCTGCAGCGAAGCTTGGACTTGGGCGCCGACGTCGTCGTGTACTCCGGCACCAAGCACATCGACGGTCAGGGCCGCGTCCTCGGTGGTGCGATCCTCGGAACCGAGGAGTACATCAGCGGTCCCGTTCGGGAACTGATGCGGCACACCGGACCGGCGCTCAGCCCGTTCAATGCGTGGACGTTGCTCAAGGGCCTCGAGACCATGCCGGTTCGTATTCGGCATTCCGTGGCGTCGGCCCTCGAGATCGCCGAATTCCTCGAAGCACACCCGGGCGTCAAGTGGGTCAAGTATCCGTACCTGACTTCGCACCCGCAGCATGAACTCGCGAAGGCTCAAATGAGCGGCGGCGGAACAGTTGTCACGTTCGAGCTCAATGCGCCTGACGGTGAGGGCAAGAAGCGGGCGTTCGAGGTTCTCAACGGCCTGCGCGTCATCGACATCTCCAACAACTTGGGTGACTCCAAGTCGTTGATCACCCACCCCGCGACCACGACGCACCGGGCCATGGGTCCGGAAGGCCGTGCAGCAGTGGGTCTTACAGATGGCGTGGTGCGTTTGTCCGTCGGGCTCGAAGACACTGTCGATCTGTTGGCTGATCTGAAGCGAGCCCTCGGGTAGTTGTCGACGCAAGACCAAATCGCTCTGTTCGTGCACCCCAGACGAACAGAGCGATTTTGTGTTATCCGATCGGTTGTTGTTGCGTGACCAGCTTGAACGACGGAATCGAAACGCTCTGATTCTGACCACCGTTGTCATTGCTCCGCATGAACTGGAACAGAACGATGACGTTGATGACCTGTCCGTTGTAGTCGCTCGTGAAGTCTGTGATGTCTGCGTTGGCGCTGTCGGACAGGAAGACGTTCACGTCCAAGTACGGCGCCAGGGCGCCGCCGATTGTTCCGGTCTGTGCGACTACGTCGGCCCGCAGGCGAGGACCGGTGGCGGATACTTTCGAATTGCAGGAGTAATAGACGTCCTGGCCGGGAAAGGTTCGGAAGGTCGAGATGTCTGGGATCGCTGTATAGGGCGCAGTATCGTAGTTGCGATAGAACCACCCCGTTGCAGTGGGTCCGCCGGGTCCCACGGCGCATGGTCCGAGGGAAAGGGTGCCGGCAGTAACCGTCTTGGAGAGCACAGTTGCGGAATCGTTCCACGAAGCGAGCGTGCCACTTCCGCCGAGAAGAACCGCAATCGCCGCGGTGGCCGCCAGGGCGCCTTTCCACTGTTTCTTCATTTGCTCACCAGCGCAGCAATTTCAGCGGGGAGTTCACCTGTGGGCGAGGTGGACGTCCACTGCCCTGCGATCTTACTGACCTTACGAGGTCCGCTGGATCCGAGTATCCACAATTCGTCAGCGCCAGTGAGCCAATGCAATTCGTCGTCGAGGCCAACTGCGGTGCGGAAGATCTCGGTTCCCGACGAGTCGGTGATCGAGGCAAACCGGCCTGATTCGCCAGTCGCTATTGCAGCGAAATAGGTGCCCGAGTCACTGGGATCCCCAACTGGGACAACCACAGTCGTTGTCGAAGTAGTTGGCAGGGTGGATGTGGTTGTGGTTGTGGTCGGCAAGGTCGTGGTCTGTGTTGCTGTCGTTTCGGTGGTTGTGGTTGTGGTTGTGCTTGCGGTAGTTGTCGTTTGAGGAGGGGTCGTCGGTGTCGGAGATGATTCTGTTGCCGAGGTCGACGTGCTTGTTGTCGTCTCGCCGGCAGACGACGTTGTGGGTGCGGCCGTAGTCGTCGACGTTGTTTCGGGAGCCGCGGCGGGCGCCAGGCGGGCGGCGAACCCGGCCGGAACGGTCTGTGCGCCCTCTTTGACACATTTGGTTCCGACAAGCGAAGCAACGGAGATAGGAACAGGGAAGAATGCGGTCGATATCTGCGTGCCGACCTTGGTATAGATCTCAGCCGTATATGCACCGTCAGCAAGCAAACCGAAGAGTCCGACGGCTATCGTCGTGGTGAGGCTGCTGATATTGTCCACGGTGACGGTCGAGGTCGGCGTATCGTTCTTTCGAACGATGACTTTGTATGTGTACGGGCCGGTACCACTAGGCGCGGTCCAAGTGAGAGTGACAGTCGTTAACAGACCAAAGAGGCCGCCAGTGGTGGCACAGGTTGCGCTCGGGACCCGCGGAGCTATGACGCTTGCGGCGGTGAATGTCGACTGGGCGGGTGCCGTGTCCTGAAATGCCGCAGCGGTTCCCGTCGTCTGTGCAATACCGAGTGACAGTGACACCAGAGTTGCTCCGGCAATCGTGGTTTTCACGAGCGTGCCCGATCGGGTTGCACGCGAAGGGGTATCCGATGGTGAAGAGATAACGTGTCTGTTTGTCGTCTCGATGCTTTCGCCAGTCGGAGGCTCAGGGCGGTTCGGTCGAGGCCCACCGGGCCTGAACGCGATCATCAGCAGGATTCCGGCGAGAACACCGCCGAGGAAGACGCCGATCGGTCCGGATGCCCAGGACACGAGGTAGCCAAGTTTGTTCATGCTGAGCAGAACTCGATCAACGGTTGTGACGTAGTACGTCTCGATGTCAGCCTCGGCGTTCGCGTCACCTTTCAGAGTCAGTACTACGCCCGCAGCCTGCGGAGCAATGCTGTCGACGCGGTGGGTAATCCGAGTGCCCTGAGTATTGGTCACGCTGACAACGTCACCGACGGCAATCTCATCGGCAGGTGTTGATCGAGAGAAAGCCAGTGCACCTGTGCTGATTTCAGGTTCCATGGAGCCAGAGCGGAAAACGAGGGGCTTTATCCCCAGAAACAGGCCGGCCGCCGCGATCACGATGCACAGAACTCCGGCGCATGCGCCGATCGTGAGCGCGAGATCCCGAACGCGACCGCGTCGATGTGAATGCTTCTCTCGGGTCATGGCGCGCTCACACCGACGTTGCAGTGAAGTTGAATGTAACTGTCACAGTGGTGCCTTGGACTGTCGTCGGCGCTGCCGCGTCCAAAGTCACGAGAAAGCAGATGTCGTCGACGCCGGAGGTGGCGGGCAGTGAACGAGTGCCGATGATGTTTGCGCTTGTACCCCCGTTCACGAGGGACGTATTTGCGATAATCGATGTTCCACTGCAGGTTCCGACATTGCTGGCATTGGCTGCGCCCCCTCCCGAGTACGTCGAGACTTTCAGGTACGGAGCGAGGGTAGACGTCGTCGATGTTGTATTGGCGGTGTAGGTGAAGGCTACAGACCCTTTGTTCTGAACTGGCAGCATGGCTGCAATGCTCTGTCCCGGAGACATATTGGCTTTGGTGAGCGCTGTGAACGCGTATGCGGTCGGGTTTCCTTCGGCATTGTTCAGTTGGAGATTGATGGTTCCGGTACTGAAAGCGCCCGAGGTTGCCGTGGCTGTGTCGGTCCACGCAGCCATGGTTCCGACCGCACCTGTTCCCAGAACCATCCCGAGTGCGAGTAGTGCGCGAACCCGCGCACTACTGAGCATCATTCGAACTCTGCTGGGCGTGTTTTCAGAGTGTCGTGACATGTCCGGCGCTTTCGTTGTGTGACGCGGTGGCTGTTTCGGATAGCTGGATATCGTCAGACATCTGAACGTCGTCGACATTCGCGGCGCGATTGCGTCGGTCTCGGCGGCCTTCACGCGTTCCGCTGACGAACATGTAGACGGCATAAGCGGCGAGAGCGGTGACAACAATGCTCAGGATGATCTTGCGTTGCTCCCCGGTCAGCCAGCTGTGCACGTATCCGAGATACGGAAAGCTGTACCAGACCTTCCCTCTGATCTGTTCCGGGATTACCGGTTTTTCATCCGGAATGGAGTTGGCATCTCCCTGTGTGGTGAAAACTCGTTCGCCGCGGGTGTTCTCACTGATGGCGATGATGCGATGTGTCACGACAGTCGGCTTTCCGGACTCCAACTGAAACGTGATGGGAGTTCCGATCGCGAGATCGTTTGCGTCTGCTTCCTTGACGACAATCAGGGAACCAGGCTTGTAGGTCGGCGACATCGAGCCTGTGAGAACCGTATATCGCTGCGCCCCAGCAAGGTACGGCACTACGATTGTTGCAATGATCAGCGCGCTGAGGACAAGCAGAAGCAGCCAGCTGGCAATGGAAGTGATCCACCAGATAGGTCCGCTTCGTTGTGCGCGGTGCTGTGCGTCCATCAAAATCCTCACTACGGCTGCGTGCGTGGGGGAACGAATTGTGTGCCCTTGAAGTTCAAGGTTGCGGTAGTCGACTGACCTTGTGCGGCACTTGCATTGACGGTCGCTCGCAGACACCACGTTGACGACGTGTTCGGTGAAAGAGTGGGCCTGGGTGTCGGTAGCGGAGTCGCTGGGTACTTGGCCGCAGTCAGGGGCCCGGTGTAGAGCTGCGTGCCGGTGGGCGTTCCTGTTGTGGGGCAATCGGCATTGCTGCCTACCTGCCACACCGTGAGATTGAGTTTCGGTTCCGGCTGCGACTGGCTTGCCGAGGTCAATTCGTATTGCACGATCATCGCAGTGCGGTTCGCGATGGTGATGGGCCTTTGGGAGTACGCGCCGGGTCCCATGGCGGTACCTCCGAAACCAGTCATCGTGTAACTCTCGGTCGCACTCGCGTAATCTGCGCCCAGGCGTAGGACCAACGTGTCTGCTGTCATTTGCAGCCCGGACACTGGAGTCTCGGCACGCCACAGGGCGCCGGTCTGTTGTGCTGATGCAAACATCACCACGATGACCGACGCACCTGCGAGTGCCCCCCAGGCTTTAGCTCTCACGGTTTCGCAGCCTCAGGGATTGATGGCTGTTTGCTCGATCTTGAGCGCGAGATCCGTCAAGTTGATCGACGCACCCTGAGCAACAAGGTCGTTCACGTTGGCGAATGTGATGACAACCGTGACGGCCACCGCGTCGCCGTTGTTGGCTTCTGTCAGGGGGCTCGCAGCGGTCACGACATTGCCGTCGACGGTGACAGTGGTCTCGACATCGATGTTGGCGAGGAGCTCCCCGGCAGTGGCGCCGGTTGCCGCTGTCGTGCCAGCTGTGATCGAAGCGGGATCCGCCTCGATGACGGCATTCAATCGATCGCCGATTGCGGTGATCGATGTGGTGCAGTTGTACTCGAGCACCTCGGTCGGGACGATTCTGTATGCAGCAAGGTCTGCGGTGGGAATGGCAATGGTCGTCGGGTTCGTCGACGCCCATCCACTGGTGCCTGCAGCTGCGACGCAATCTGCGATTTGCAGCTCGCCGGCGGTGATGGTGTTTCCGCCGATCGTCGAACTGTCGCTCCAGTACGCGAGTGAACCTGCGCCGCCGAGGAGTAGTGCGCCCGCGGCTGCTGCCGCAATTGCGCCCTTAGTCTGTTTCTTCATGGAGAGCTCATTTCTGGGGAGTCCGAATTGGGTCGTTCAGAAATGAGTATCAGCCATGGCAAACGATTCGTTACCGGTTTTGAACAGAATATTTCGCCCAAATTGAAATTTTACGTTTGAGCTGGGAAAAGCCGCCTACCTGCAACTAGTCACCAATCCGTTAGTTCAACCTTGAAGAATTCTCCCGTTTGTCCAACTCGACAAAGGTTTTACGTTTCCTTTGTTTTGCGTTATTCATTCGGCTGGTTAACTACCCGTTCTATTTAGGCGATATGTCCGAATTATCTTTACTTAGTGCTACGAAAAGGGTCCGTTGTATTTCCGACAAGGGAGGCGACGGATTCCAGAACAATGGTGGGGCGGTAGGGATACAGCTCCACCGACGCCGGTGTCGAGATCCCGGTCATGACAAGGATGGTCTGCAAGCCCGCCTCCAGGCCGCACACGATGTCGGTGTCCATCCGGTCGCCGATCATCAAGGTGTTGGCGGAATGAGCGCCGATGGACCGCAATGCTGATCGCATCATGAGGGCATTCGGCTTGCCGACGTAGTACGGGTCGCGTCCCGTGGCTTTGGTGATCAAGGCGGCAACGGAACCGGTGGCAGGTAGCGAGCCGTCCCGCGACGGTCCGGTGGCGTCGGGGTTGGTGGCGATGAACCGCGAGCCTCGCTCGACCAATCTGATCGCGGTGGTAATCGCCTCGAACGAGTAGGTGCGGGTCTCTCCCAGGACGACGTAATCGGGATCGCTGTCCGTCAGAACGTATCCGATGTCGTGCAGCGCCGTGGTCAGGCCCGATTCGCCGACCACATACGCGCTTCCTCCCGGTCGCTGATTTGCGAGGAAGGTGGCGGTCGCCAGCGCTGACGTCCAGATGGACTTCTCCGGAATGTCGAGACCGGAGTTGAGTAGGCGTGCCCGCAAGTCTCGCGGAGTTCTGATCGAGTTGTTGGTCAGCACCATGTACGGGATGTTGTTCGATGCCAGTTCGGCGAGGAACGTGTCCGCTCCCGGCACCAAGTGCTCTTCGTGAACGAGGACTCCGTCCATGTCCATGAGGTAGGTCCACTGGGGTTCATTCGCGGTTGTGGTCATGTCTCAAGTATGTGGGAACCGCGTCCGACGTGGGCGATCAAGCGAGCAGACGCCACAGTCCGATCAGGCCGACGACGACAATCGTGTACCGCAGCGCGGTGGGGGACAGGCGTCGCCCGTAGCGGGCACCGAGTACCCCTCCGCCGAGCGAGCCGACTGCGATCAAACCTGCTGCTGCCCAATTGATCTGGTCGAAAGCCAAGCTGATGTACATCACCGCCGCGACGATGTTGACGAGCAGTGAGAGCAGGTTCTTCGCGCCGTTCATTCGCTGCAGGGTTTCGGGAAGGATGGCACCCATCACACCGATCAGGAGGATGCCCTGGGCGGCGGTGAAATAGCCGCCGTAGATACCGACTGCAAACGTGCCGGCGGTCAGGAGCATCAACCTCGAGGTCGACAACGTTGTCTCTTCGGTGGAACGCTTCTTCGCCCAGGCCTGGATGCGTGGTTGGAGAAGGACAAGAGCGAGCGCCAGGATCAGCAATACCGGAACGATCGTCTCGAATAACTTCTCAGGTAGGTGCATCAGCAACCACGAGCCGAGTAGCGCCCCGGACAGCGACGCCGGAATCTGCCACCGAAGCCGGTCCCATTGCCCTGACAATTCGCGTCGGTAACCCCAGGTGCCCGAAACGCCGCCGGCGACCAGGCCGACAGCATTGGACATCGTCGCAGTGACCGGAGGCATACCGAAAGCCACGAGTGTGGGGAACGTGATCAGGGTTCCACTGCCCACCACGGCGTTGATCGCCCCGGCACCGATACCTGCCACGAGAATAAAAAATGCGTCCAGTCCGCTCACTCCGCAGACGGTACTGCAGGGTGATTCGGGGACGAGCGGTGGCTCGGGGCATCGGATACGGCTCATCCATCCAACACTGCATTCGCCGCTTTCGGGAGGCTTGCGATCAGCCTGATTTCAACGCACACAGATCCCTATTTCCCTTGTCTCGCAGGGAAATACAACATTTGACGACCGTTGATTCAGCGTCTAGTCTTTGCTCACCATCTCGAGCGACCGAGAGACCTGGCTCATCGACGTCGCAGCAACCCCCCGAGTGATCGGGAGCGGGTGCTTTCTGCCAGGACCGATGGAAGGCATCACATGGGTATCACTCGCTGCGCCGGTATTGCTTCGTGCGCCGGTTCGAACGCGTACGCACCGCACCGTCGACGTCACATCGACCTGCGTCGTACCGCGTCGTGTCACTGTCGCTGACCGAAATTCTCGGCACCAGCAATTCGTCGCGCAGTAATCCCATTTTCCGAAAGGTCTATTTTGTGATGTCCACTCCGTCAGACAGTGCGCCGTGAGCGCGCCTACCGAGGTCCGCCCCGAGAAGCCAGTGGCCGAGCCGCAGCTTCCCGACTCGGAGCTTGTTGTTGCCCGCACATGGCATCCGTTCCAATGGGTGGTCAGTGCGATAGTGCTGATCTTGCTGGCCCAGTTCATCCACGGTCTTGTGGTGAATCCCGGCTGGGACTGGCCGACGTTCGCGCAGTACTTCACCGCGAAATCGGTGCTTGCCGCCTTGTGGGTGACGATCAAACTGACCTTGTGGGGAACGATCCTGGGGTTCGGTCTCGGAGTCGTGCTGGCACTTGGCCGACTGTCGAATAATCCGGTTCTGCAGGTGATCGCCTGGACCTATATCTGGGCGTTCCGCTCGATCCCACTGATCGTGCAGTTGCTTTTCTGGTTCAACATCACCTACCTCTACCAAACGCTCTCTCTCGGAATACCGTTCGGGCCGGAGTTCTTCACGTTCCAGACCAGTGGCGTCATCGGCGGATTCACCGCAGCTGTCATCGGTTTGGCGCTGCATCAGGCTGCGTACTCCGCGGAGATCATCCGCTCGGGCATCATCTCGGTGGATCACGGTCAGATCGAAGCCGCTCATTCGCTGGGGATTCCGCGCCGGCGCCAGTTCTTCAAGATCATTCTGCCGCAAGCGATGCGGGCAATTCTTCCCAACGCCGCGAACGAGGTGATCGGACTGTTCAAGGGAACGTCCATCGTCTCGACCATGGCAATCGCCGAACTGTTCTACCAAGTACAGGTCATCTTCGGGCGCAACGGACGAGTGGTGCCGCTCCTGATGGTTGCAACACTGTGGTACATCATTCTCACGACGTTGCTCTCCATCGGCCAGTACTACGTCGAACGTCATTACGCTCGCGGCTCCGCTAGGGCTCTCCCGCTGACGCCTCTGCAGAAGGCGCGCAACAAATTCAACGAGATTCGTGATGCGCGTCTCGACATTCCGAGAGGCGCGACCCGATGACCGCGGAATTGCTCGAAGACAACGTCTATGCCGTCGAGGCGCGTGGCATCCACAAGTCGTTCGGTGCGCTGGAAGTGCTTGCCGGCGTTGATCTCCTGGTCCGCAAGGGCGAGGTGACCGTTATCCTCGGGCCGTCAGGTTCGGGAAAATCCACGCTGCTGCGCACCCTGAATCACCTCGAGAAGGTCGATCGGGGAACAGTGCGGATCGACGGGGAACTGATCGGATACCGGCGCAAGGGAAATCGGCTACACGAACTGCGCGATCGCGAAATCCTGAAGCAGCGCTCGCACATCGGTTTTGTGTTCCAGAACTTCAACCTGTTTCCCCATCTCACCGCTCTCGAAAATGTAGTGGAAGCCCCGCTGTCGGCACAGAAGCGTGATCGCGACGACGTGTACCGAGAGGCAAGGGCCCTACTCGAACGAGTGGGTGTGGGAGACAAAGCCGATCAGTATCCGCGTCAACTTTCCGGTGGCCAACAGCAGCGTGTTGCCATTGCCCGAGCCCTGGCACTGCGGCCGGCTGTGATTCTCTTCGACGAACCGACGTCGGCACTGGACCCGGAACTGGTTGGTGAAGTTCTCGAAGTTCTTGCCCAGCTTGCCCGTGACGGTGCAACATTGATCATCGTCACGCACGAAGTCGGCTTCGCCCGCGAGGTGGCGGACACCGCAGTCTTCATGGACGGCGGCGTCATCGTCGAACAGGGCCCGCCTTCGCAGGTGATCGACAATCCCGTCCACGAACGGACCAAAGCATTTCTCTCCCGCGTTCTCTGACGCTCAGACACATTTTCCGAAAGGCACACACTGATGTTCTCCCGATCCCGCCGCGCGACTTTCCTGATCTCGGCTCTCGCCACAGTCGGTCTGCTCAGCGCTGCGTGCAGCAGTGCGGACGCAGAGTCCGAGGGTAGCCAGGGCACCGCCGCCGCGGGTTACAACCTCACCGCCGAGCAGAATCGCATCACCACAGCGAAAGTCGATTCCATCGCTGCCGAGCTTCCTGCGGAAATCCGTGACAGCGGCACGCTGCGAGTGACCGGTAGCGCCGGATCCGCTCCGCCGCTTCGCTTCTACGCCGACGATGACAAAACCCTCATCGGTTCCGAAACGGACTTCGCCTACCTGATCGGTGATGTACTCGGGTTGAAGATAGACCTGCAGACGGCTGACTGGGCACAGAACTTCGTCCGGATCGACTCCGGTGAAGCCGACGCGTTCCTCTCCAATGTGACTGTCACAGAGGAGCGTAAGGAGAAGTACGACTTTGCCACCTATCGCCTGGACACCCTCGCATTCGAGGCCAAGAAGGGCGCCGGGGTATCCATCGCCGAGCCCAAGGACATTGCCGGGCTGAAGATCGCGGTGGGTTCCGGCACCAATCAGGAAGCGCTACTGGTCAAGTGGAACGAGCAGAATGTCGCGGCCGGCCTGGCACCAACCGACATCTCGTACTACCAGAACACAACCGACTACTACCTCCCGCTGCAGTCCGGTCGCATCGACGCCTACTTCGGACCGAACCCGTCGTCGCAGTTCCATGCCAAGCAGTCGGGTGAAACCGAGGTGGTCGGTGAGTTCTCCGGTGCGGGTGACACCCTGCAAGGTCAGATCGCCGTGCTGGTGAAGAAGGACAACGGACTGATCAAGGCTATCAACGACGCCATCAACCACACTATCGAGAACGGCACGTACCAGCAGATTCTCGAGCGCTGGAACATTACCGGTGAAGCCGTCGACACGTCGCTGATCAACCCGCCCGGTCTTCCGAAGACCAAGTGAGTATCCGTCGATGAGTGAGATAGTCGATGTGATCGTCATCGGCGGAGGGCTTGTCGGATCCTCCGCCGCGTGGCGGCTCGCGGCGCGCGGGCACAGCGTCGTACAGCTCGAGCAGTACGCGCCGGGGCACAAGCACGGTGCGTCACACGGTACGTCACGTATTTACCGGCAGGCCTACGACAATCACCTGTACACCGGGCTGGCAGCGTCGGCTCTACCGCTGTGGCGGGAGTTGGAAACCACAACGGACATCGGGTTTCTGGAACTGACGGGCGCCGTTGATCACGGGCTGCCCGCTGCGGTACTGACCAAGTCGCGGGTACTTGTCGAAGCGGGCATCAAGGGTGAGATCCTCACTCCTGCGCAAGCGTCGGCCCGCTGGCCGGGGCTGCGATTCGACACGACAGTCCTCCATCACCCCGACGCGGGCAGGCTGCACGCGGACCGCGCTGTCGTCGCCCTCGAAGCGGGTTCGCGACTCGAGGGAGCTGACGTCCGCCACGACACGCGCGTCCTGGCAGTTGCCGAGGCGTCGTACGGCGTCGACGTGATCACGGAGGGCGGGACGCTGCGAGGGCGGCACGTCGTTATTGCCGCCGGCGCGTGGACCGCGGAATTGATCGGGCGAAGCGAACTCGGCGCATCGGTCGTGTTGCCGACTTTGCGCACGACGCAAGAACAACCGGCACACTTTGCGCCACTCGATCCGGGAACCGCGTGGCCGAGCTTTGTCCATCATCCCGGTGCAGAGCTGGACACAGCGGGGATCTACGGGCTCGGTTCCGAAGACGGCATCAAGATCGGCGAGCATGCGACGGGGCCGGAGGTGACTCCGCAGACTCGCAGCTACACGCCCGACATCGCAGGCGAACAGCGTCTGGTCGACTATGCCGAAGCGTGGTTGCCGGGTGTCGATTCGACGCAGGTCGAGTCACTGACCTGCCTGTACACCAGCACACCTGACAGCAATTTTGTGATCGACAGGGTCGGTGCGATCACCGTCGCCGCAGGTTTCTCCGGACACGGATTCAAATTCGGGCCGGCGTTGGGTGAGCTGGTGGCTGATCTGGTGGAAGGAAATGCTCTGTCGCCGCAGCAATTCCAGTTAGGGGTGCGGTGAATGCGGCGCAAGGAAACCGAAAGGAAGATCACATGAGTGTCGAGATTGCGGGAATCGGCGGCGTAGAGGTGCGATCGGTGTCGCAGAACGATCCGCTGGCAGCGCCGCTCATCGCGGAATTGGCGCTGGAATACAGTTCGCGATACGGCGGTACGCGTGACGAGGTATTCGAAGATCTCACCACCTATCCGGCCGAGGAATTTGCGCCTCCGCACGGAGCGCTGCTGGTTCTCACGCTCGGCGATCAAGCCATCGCCGGTGGCGCGTTTCGTCAATTCGATTCCACCACTGCCGAACTGAAAAGAATCTGGACGTCGGCTGCCTTTCGTCAGCGTGGCCTCGGAAAGATCGTTGTCCGGGAGTTGGAGTCCGAGATAGCAGCTCGGGGATACCGCAGGGTCTATCTCACAACCGGTCCGCGCCAACCCGAAGCGGTCGCGCTCTACTTGTCCTGTGGCTACGCACCGCTGTACGACACTGCACTTTCACCGCTCGAGGTGGGGATTCATCCATTCGAGAAGAAGCTGCAGGTACGGCATGACTACGACCGGCGGGTATCGGCATGAGCGCGGCGGGGTTCCCGAAAATGTGGCGTAGCCTGCAATTCCTACTGAACGAGTTGACAACTCGCGATCATCTCGTAGACTTGCGAAAGACCATCTCGAGCGACAGAGAGACCTGGCTCAATGAAGTCGCAGCAACCCTTCGCGTCATCGCGTGAGGGTGCTACCGCCAGGATCGATGGAGGAATGAAGTAATGAAGGCAGTTGAAGGCGGTTTCGATACCGCGTGGTCGCGTCGTCACGTAGACCTGTGCCGCACAGCAGGATCGTTCTGTACTCACTGACCATGGCCGCGATGTTTGCCGTCGTAGTTGACCCTGGTCAGTCTCTCGAGGCTCCCGTACGTGGGTAAGCCTGTTTTCTCTTCTCTTCGTAGCTGATTCGTGCTTGCTTGCCCCGTTCTCCGGTGGTGACAAGCGCGCTTTTCCGCATGCCTCTTTAGGAGTTCTTGGTGTCTTCACGCTCAATCGGCGCGCGCTCACGCGTCACCGTCGCCGCTGGTATCGGCGCTATTTCGGTTCTCGGCACCGTACTTGCCGGTTGCAGCACCAGCAGCGGCGACACCAGCGCCGACGCCGGGCCGGCCCAGTCAGGTGGAACCCTGCGCTACGGACTCTCGACGGCGCCTACCTGCGCCGACCCCGCACAGGCGGGCACGAATCAGACCGTGTATGTCACTCGTACCGTGGTTGATTCGCTGACCGACCAGGATCCGGAGACGGGTGAGATCACACCGTGGCTGGCAAAGAGTTGGGACATCAGCCCCGATGCGGCAAGCTTCACGTTCACGTTGCGCGACGATGTCACGTTCAGTGACGGTACGCCGGTGACGGCCGAGTCGGTCAAGAAGAACTTCGACGTGGTCAAGGATCTGGGCCCGAACGCCTCACTGGCAAAGAGCTACCTGTCCTCGTACACGGGCACCGAGGTCGTCGACGCCCACACCGCCAAGATCAATTTCTCCGGTCCCAATGTTCAGTTCCTGCAGGCAACTTCGACCCCGCAGCTCGGCATTCTGGCGGACTCGACCACGGCACTACCGTCGGAGCAGCGTTGCGCCGGGACAGCCGTTGTCGGATCCGGCCCGTTTGTCTACACGGATTGGCAGCAGGATCGCTCGGTCGCGATCGAGAAGCGCGCCGGGTACAACTGGGCCTCGGATGTGACCGGCCACCAGGGGGAGGCGTATCTGGACGGCGTCAACTTCACGGTTGTGCCGGAGTCGGGAGTGCGTGCGGGCAGCGTCGCATCCGGCCAACTGGACGCGGTCAGTGACGCGTTGACGCAGGACGCTCCGCAGATCGAAGCGGCAGGCGGGCGAATTCTCACCCGGCCCAATCCTGGTGTGAGCTTCTTCTTCCAGCCCAACGTGAGCCGCGGTGTTCTTGCCGATCAGGCTGTGCGCCAGGCGATCATCCCCGCCATCAATCGGCAGGAACTTGTCGACACAGTGCTGGATCCGTCGTTCTTCCCGGCGACGAGCCCACTTGCGCACACCACTCCACTCTATGCCGATCAATCAGGTGTCGTGACCTATGACGCTGACAAAGCGGAAAAGCTACTCGATGCGGCAGGGTGGAAGGCCGGTTCAGACGGAGTGCGTGAGAAGGACGGCCAGAAACTGACTTTCGCGATTTCCTTCAGCCCGGCGTTCGCCGGAAACCAGGCAATCCTCGAGCTGGTTCAGCAGCAGCTGCGGAAGGTGGGTGTGGATGCGAAGCTCAACCTGCTGTCCAACGGGGAACTCACCGAGAAGCAGACTTCGGGTGACTACGATGCTGTGTACTACAACGCCACTCGTGCAGATGCGGACATTCTTCGGGCGTCATTCGGCATCGACGGTCGAAACCTCAACAAGCGCACCGCCGATCCGGAACTCGACAAGGTATTGACGGAGCAGCTCGCAACCACCGACACAACGGCACGCGGTGAATTGGTCGCTCAGGCACAGGAACTGATCATCGATCGTGGACTCTCGATTCCGACGATCGAACTGTCGCAGGCAGTCGGCGCCGGAGCCTCGGTGCAGGATCTGAAGTTCGAGGCCTCCTCACGTCTGCAGTTCTACGACGCATGGTTGTCGGGTAAGTAAGTCATGACGCGATACGTACTCGCCCGACTGGGGCAGGCTGCGCTGGTCCTCTGGGCAGCGTTCACCATCTCGTTCGTGATCTTGTTCCTCCTGCCGAGTGATCCGGTCAGCATGGCTGCGGAGTCGGCAGGACAGGGTGTGGCGGTGGATCAGGCTGCACTCGAACAGCTTCGAGCACGATACGGCCTGGACCAGTCGGTGTGGGCGCAGTACTGGACTTCGTTGACCAATGCGCTGCGCGGTGATTTCGGCACGTCGATCTCCACCGGTCAGTCGGTGACGGATGCGATCTTCTCGGCGCTGCCGAGCACGTTGGTGCTGGCAACCACGGGTTTGGTTCTTGCCGTGTTGTTCGGAGTGTCGATCGCGTTCTTTGCTACCTACACCCGTAAGCGCTGGCTCGCGAACCTGCTGTTCTCACTGCCTCCTCTCGGGGTGGCGGTGCCTACCTTCTGGGTGGGTCTGATTCTGCTGCAGCTTTTCTCGTTCCGGTTGCACATCTTCCCCGCATTCGGAGACAAGGGATTCGCGACGGTGATTCTCCCGGCGATCACCCTGGCGATCCCGACTGGCGCCGTGATCGCGCAGGTGCTCACGACCAGCCTGCAGTCGACGCTGCGTTCGCCACACGTGGAGACCGCGTACGCCAAGGGTGCAAGCCGGTGGCGCGTGCAGACCCGTCATGCGTTGCGACTCGCGAGCATTCCGGCATTCACCATTGCCGGTGTGCTGGTCGGAACTCTGCTGGCCGGTTCGGTGGTCGTCGAGACGGTGTTCTCCCGCGCCGGAGTCGGGCGTCTGACTCAGACGTCGGTGATGGCGCAGGACACTCCGGTAGTCCAAGGCGTGGTTGTCTTTGCATCCTTGGCATTTGTGCTCGTCAACCTGGCGGTCGATCTCTTCTATCCGTTGATCGACCCACGCATTATCTCGGCCAAGACGTCCGACACCGGGAAGTCACAGTCCGAAAGCTCGACAGATCTGGAGCCGGCGCATGTCTGACACGTTGATCGAACCACTATTGCTCGATCCGATACCGGAGGAGAAGTCACCGGCTACCACGCGTCGGACAACTTCGGTGATCCGACGGATCAGTAAGCCGGGTCTGCTGATTCCGGTGCTGATCGTGGCTCTGGCCATAGGCTTTGCCGTGGCCCCTGGCGTATTTGCCAGTGGCGACCCGTTATCCGGCGTGCCGGCCGACAAGTTGCAGGGACCGAGCCTGGCGCACTGGTTCGGAACGGACAACCTGGGACGAGATCTCTACACACGATTTGTGCACGGCGCTGCGCTGTCCCTGACCGCGACTCTCGTGGCCGTCGGTCTCGCGTTGATCGTCGGATCGTTGATCGGGCTGATTGCAGGATTTGTCGGTGGGGTTGTCGACGCAGTGCTGATGCGCATCGTCGATGTTCTGCTCTCGATTCCAGCCTTGCTGTTGTCGCTGGCACTGGTCACGGCGCTGGGTTTCGGCACCATCAACGTCGCGATCGCAGTGGGTGTGGCGATGGTCGCGAACTTTGCCAGGGTGATGCGTGCCGAGGTGATGCGGGTACGCAGCGCTGCGTACGTCGAGGCGGCTTTCGGTTCGGGAGTGCAGTGGCTCGGAGTTCTGCGCCGCCATATCCTGCCCAACTCGTACGCGCCCGTGATCGCATTGTCTGCGGTCGAATTCGGGCAGGCAGTACTTGCGGTGTCCGCGTTGAGTTTCCTTGGCTTCGGAGCCGTGCCGCCCACCCCGGAATGGGGATCGCTGGTATCCGAGGGACGGAACTTCCTCGCCAATGCCTGGTGGATGACAACACTTCCCGGCCTCGCCATTGTTGCCGTGGTCATCTCGGCGCATCGCATCGGACACGAGATCGAAAGGAGCAACCGGCGATGAGCACAACGCAGGATCAGTTGCTTTCCGTTACCGACCTACAGATCTCCTACGGAGCCGCACCCGCGGTACGCGGCGTGAGTTTCACGGTCGGCCGTGGTGAAGTTGTTGCAGTAGTGGGCGAATCGGGCTCCGGAAAGTCCACAACAGCGCACGCGATTCTCGGACTGCTCTCCGGCAGCGGACACGTCACCGGGGGCAACGTCGAGTTCGAGGGCGAACGTATCGACGACTACTCGGACCGGGCCTGGCAGAAAATCCGTGGTGCACGTATCGGTTTGGTGCCGCAGGACCCCACAACGTCGCTCAATCCGGTAACCCGGATCGGTGATCAGGTTGCCGAAGTCCTCCGTATTCACGGCCTGGCCGACCGACGGAAAGCGCGGTTCGACGCCATCGAGGTGCTCGCGCGCGCAGGAATCGATCGTCCGGAGATCCGAGCACGGCAGTACCCACACGAACTCTCCGGCGGTATGCGGCAACGAGTTCTGATCGGCATCGCGCTGGTCGCGAACCCGGCACTGATCATTGCCGACGAGCCCACCAGCGCCCTGGACGTCACGGTCCAACGACGGATCCTCGACCACTTGGACGAGCGGATCGCCGAATCCGGTGCCGCAGTTCTCCTCATCACACACGACCTGGGAGTGGCCGCCGATCGCGCGGATCGGATTCTGGTGATGCACGACGGTCGGATCGTCGAATCCGGGCCCACCGAAACGATTCTGGGAAATCCTCGACACGACTACACGAAGAAATTGCTGAGTTCGGCGCCGAGCCTGTCATCAGGACCCATCGATCGTCCGGTCCGAGCGCACGCAGCTCCGTTGCTGACTCTGGCGGGAATCACCAAGCGCTTCACCGTCGGACGAGGCAGTGCTATCACCGCGGTCAACGATGTGTCGCTGACCGTACCGCGTGGACAGACAGCGTCGTTGGTGGGGGAGTCCGGGTCCGGGAAATCCACGACGGCGCGCATCGCAGTGCGGTTGGAGCAGGCGGATTCGGGAACCATCACCTTCGACGGCGCGGATATCAGCAAGGTCAAGGGCAGCGATCTGCGTGAACTACGCCGCAAGATCCAACTCGTCTACCAGAACCCGTACGCATCCCTCGATCCCAAGCTCTCGATAGTCGACATCGTGGCGGAACCGTTGCGTGCCTTCAAAGTCGGCACTCGAATTCAGCAGCAGGCCCGCGCCGCGGAACTACTCGACCAGGTTGCCCTGCCCGGGCAGTTCGGCAGCCGCAGACCTGCCGAACTGTCCGGCGGGCAGCGGCAGCGTGTGGCGATTGCGCGAGCACTCGCACTGAAGCCCGATCTGCTTGTCCTCGACGAACCGGTATCCGCCCTGGACGTTTCGGTGCAGGCACAGATTCTGGCGCTCCTCGACGAGTTGCAACGCGAACTCGGATTGACGTACCTCTTCATCTCGCACGATCTGGCAGTAGTGCGGCAGATCAGCGACATCGTCGGTGTCATGCAATCCGGCCAGCTGGTCGAAATCGGCACTACCGCAGAAATATTCGACAATCCCCGCCACGACTACACCCGAACACTGCTCGGTGCCATCCCCGGGCGGGACCACGCAGCCGGAAAGGCCGAACATGTCCGAGCATAATTCCGCAGCATTTCTGATCGGCCTCGAATTCGAGGGCACCGGTGTGCACCCCTATTCGTGGCGCCGCGAGGATTCGCGGGCCGAAGAAGTGTTCACCTCGTCCTACTGGGTGGACCTGGTGACCGCCGCCGACCGGGCAGGCGTAGACCTGGCCTTCTTCCCGGATTCGTTTGCCCTGCAGACCCAGGGGCAGCATGCAACGCGTGGTCGACTGGAAGCAGTTGCCACAGCTGCCCGATTGAGCGGCGTGACCTCGCGGATCGGGTTGGTTCCCACCGCGACCGTCACCCACACCGAACCGTTCCACATCTCGAAAGCGATCGCGAGCATCGACTTCTCGTCTTCGGGCCGGGCGGGTTGGCAGGTAGAGGTATCCGACACTGACGCGGCTGCATCACTGTTCGGCCGAAAGGCCGTGCAGAGCGAACACTCGCTGTGGGAGGAAGCATCGGAGGCCGTCGAGGTGGTCAGCCGCCTATGGGACAGCTGGGAGGACGACGCCGAGATCAGAGATGTGCCGACCGGACGATTCATCGACCGGGACAAGCTGCACTACATAGATTTCGAGGGCAAGAATTTTTCGGTCAAGGGGCCGTCCATCACGCCGCGCTCACCGCAGGGACAACCGCTGATCGTGGTGGACGCGAGCAAGCCGCAGGCGCGGGAGTTGGCAACCGAGCGAGCCGATCTCATCCGCATCTCCGCCGCCGACCTGGGTGAGGCGCAGGCCACCGCCCGGCTGGTCCACGACAAAGCCGCGGAGAACGGCCGTACCGTTCGGGTTCTGCTCGACGTCGATGTTCTGCTCGGTGCCGATCGCGGGGCAGCGGACGACGCCCTCGCCGAACTCGAAGAGTGGGCAGGAGTGCCGTACACGCCGCACTCGGTGTTCTACCGCGGCGACGCCGGCGGACTGACCACGCTGCTTCGCGAGATCAGTGGTTCGGCCGGGCTGGACGGAGTGGTGCTGCGACCGTTGGCCCTGGCAGCCGGGGCAGCGAAGATCACCGCCGATGTACTGCCCGCGTTCAATCCGAGGCCGAACCTCGCCCCGACGCTGCGGGAGCGGCTGGGTCTGGGACTCCCCGTCAATCAGTTTGCGTAGCGGCGAGAAAAGAACAGGAAATTCGATGACACAGAACAAGATTCGTAAGCAAGTTCATCTGGGTGCTCACTTCCCCGGTGTGAACAACACCACCGTATGGGCTGATCCGGCCTCGAAGAGTCAGATCGAGTTCAGCTCGTTCGAGCATCTTGCACGCAGTGCCGAACGCGGCCTGTTCGACTTCTTCTTCCTCGCCGAGGGGCTGCGACTGCGCGAACATCAGGGCAAAATTCACGATCTCGACGTGGTCGGCCGCCCGGACACCTTCAGCATTCTCAACGCGATTGCCGGTGTGACAACACATCTCGGATTGGCCGGAACAATCAACACCACCTTCAACGAACCGTACGAGTTGGCCAAACAGTTCTCCACGCTCGATCATCTCTCGGACGGCCGGGCAGCCTGGAATCTGGTCACCTCGTCGGACGCTTTCACCGGTGAGAACTTCCGCCGCGGTGGATATCTGGAACACTCGCAGCGATACGCCCGCGCCAACGAATTGGTCGACGCGGTGCGGACACTGTGGGACAGTTGGAGTGTCACTCGCCCGCTCGTCGACCGTGAGCGCGGAATCTTTGCCACCGACCAGCAGGTCGGCCAGTTCTCGCACACCGGCGAACAATTCGACATCTCCGGACGATTCGAAGTACCTCGAAGCCCGCAAGGTCACCCAGTTCTCCTGCAGGCAGGTGACTCCGACGAAGGCCGAGAATTCGGGGCAGCCAAAGCCGACGCCATCTTCACCGGCCACGGAACGCTCGAAGCCGGAAAGGCTTTCTACGCGGACGTGAAGGGGCGCCTCGCCAAGTACGGACGGACGCATGCCGACCTCAAAATTCTCCCCGCCGCCACCTTTGTCCTCGGTGACAACGCGGCTGACGCCCAGGAGAAGGCGTATCATGTTCGGAGGCAGCAGGTCGGACCGCAGACCGCTATCGCGTTCCTCGAACAAGTCTGGGGCCGAGACCTTTCCGAGTACGACGCCGACGGCCCGCTGCCGAAGGAAGACCCGACGGACGACGTCAACATCACCCGTGGACGCGTCCGTCACGTCAAGGATCCCCGCGCCGTTGCGGACCAGTGGCGAGCAAAGGCCGAAGCGGAAAACCTCAGCATCCGTGAACTGATCATCGACGTGACTGCCCGTCAACAGTTTGTGGGCAGCGCAGCGGAGGTGGCTGCCGAGATCGACAGCTACGTCCAGGGTGACGCGAGTGACGGATTCATCCTCGTCCCCCATCTCACGCCGGCGGGTCTCGACGAGTTCATCGACACCGTTGTACCCGAGTTGCAGGACCGCGGCAGTTTCCGCACGGAGTACGAAGGAACAACTCTGCGCAGCCACCTCGGGTTGCGTCATCCCCACGAGCAGGCCGAAGGAGTTCGCGCATCATGACCGTCACCGAGACCAGAGACACCACCTTTGTCGGCGAATGGACTGCGTGGCATGCGTTGCGCGACGCCACCTTTGCCGAGCCGCTCGGTTGGCTGAGCCTGACCGCCCTGCACTGGCTGGTGGACACCGATTCCACTTTCTCGGACCTACCGGGTGCATGGCGGGCCGACGCAGATGCTGTTGTCGTCACCGCGAGGCCGGCAGACGACCTCTCGATCGACGGTGTTGCCGTGGACGGTTCGGTCACCCTGACGCCCGTCGAAGGCGCGCCGGGATTGATCGTGAATCAGGGGCCGCGTCGAGTCGAGGTCATCCGCCGCACCGGTGAGGTCGCTCTGCGCATTCACGATCCGCTTGCACCGGCTCTGGCGCAGTTCAGCGGTATCCCGACCTTCGTTCCGAATCCGCAGTGGCGCATTGACGCTGTCTTCACCGCTTTCAACGAGGCTCGAACAGTGACGACGGGCGCCGTCGTCGAGAGGCTCGAACATCACCACGATGCGCGCGGAACAATCAGTTTCGAGTACGACGGTGAAACTCGGACTCTGATTGCCTTCGCCGGCAAAGACGACGGCTTTCACATTCTGTTCACCGATGCGACCAGCGGGGTGACCACCTATCCGGCAGCGCGTTCGCTGCACGTAAGCCCACCAGTGCCCGGTGGTGCGGTAGTCCTCGATTTCAATCGTGCGTCGAATCTGCCGTGCGCCTTCACCGATTACGCGACGTGCCCCGTAGCCCCCGCGGAGAATCGCCTTCCGTTTGCGGTCGAAGCCGGCGAGAAGATTCCGGAAGTGCATTGACATGACGGTGCCGCTGTCAGTTCTGGACCTGTCGCCGATCAGCGAGGGCAGTACGGCGCGAGACGCGCTGCGAAACTCGCTGGACCTCGCGCGATCTGCCGAATCCTGGGGGTACAAGAGGTACTGGGTTGCCGAGCACCATTTTGTCGGCGTCGCGAGCTCGTCCCCGGCAGTACTCGTCGGGCTGATTGCTGCTGCCACCAACACTATTCGCGTCGGGTCCGCTGCCGTGCTGCTGGGTAACAACACGGCGGCCGAGGTGGTGGAGGCATTCGGTACCGTCGACGCGTTGTACCCGGGCCGGATCGATCTGGGTATCGGCCGCAGCGGCCAACGGCGGGTGGAAGCGCTTCGAGCCGTTGCCGCCGGCAAGACCGTGCCTGGTGCACCCAGGGAGACAGTGGTGCGTGAGGGTGTTGTGATCCCGGCGCCGTTCGATATTTCCGGACTGCTCACGTCACCGCGTCTGCAGGCGTCGCTGGAGGCCTTGGCATTTCCCGGCGCACAGGCCCCCGAGTTCGAGGATCACGTCGGCGAGATCCTGGCCCTGTTGAACGGCACCCACCGCACCCGTGACGGCATCGAATTGCACGCGAGTCCTGGCGAAGGCGCCGACGTCGAGGTGTGGGTGTTCGGCAGCAGTGCCGGGCCGAGTGCGGAGCTCGCGGGCAAGCTGGGGTTGCCCTTCGGCGCGAATTACCATGTGGCGCCGTCGAGCACACTCGAAGCGGTGCAGGCTTACCGCGCCGCGTTCCGCCCCTCGGACACGCTGGCGGAGCCGTATGTCGTGGTCTCTGCGGATGTCGTTGCGGCGGAGGACGACGCCACAGCGCGGGAGTTGGCGTCCACCTTCGGGCATTGGGCACACAGTATTCGCAGCGGTGCCGGAGCAATTCCGTACCCGGATCCCGCGACTGCGCTCCCGTTGCCCGAGCGCGAGCGCGCCTTGGTGGAGGACAGGCTGATCACTCAGTTCGTCGGCTCGCCCAGCACTGTTGCGGACCGGCTCGAGCGTCTGCAGAAGCTGACCGGTGCAGACGAATTGGTGATCACCGGCGTTACTCATAGTCATGAGGACCGACTGCGCTCGTACCAGTTGTTGGCCAGGGAGTGGGGACTGCCTGCGCTGCTGGCGGCGTGAGTGCGGCGAGTGAGCATAGGTTTCGGCAAGTGAGCAGCCCCTCCTGCAGGCGGGAAGGGCTGCTCACTGCGCAGAACCTATGTCAGCTCTTCAGCAAACCCGACTCCTACGCTCCGATCGCCCCCGCGATCATCGGCCAGGACGCGCGCATGTCCGCTTCGAAGAGCCCCCACGTGTGGGTGCCCTCGGGGCGGTAGCTGAATGTGGCCGGTATGCCGAGTTGTGCGAACCGCCCCTGCAGCGCAGCGGTACACAGTTGAGTGATCCCTTCGAGCACGCTGCCGGGAATGACTCCGGCGATCGCGGGGATCGAGTTGATGCCGTCCACCGGTCCGGGGATACCGTTACCCGTGGCGATGAAGAGCTGTGTGCCGCGGAGCTTTTCGGCGTTGACCAACGGGTCGTGGGCAGCCCACTGCGGTCCGCCCGGCCGGCCCCACATGTTGTGGACGTTGCCGCGTCCGAGAACTTCCACCATGGATCGAACCGCCATCTGCCCCAGCCCGTCGACGGTTCGAGGACAACCACTGTACGAACCGACAGCGCGGTACAGTCCCGGCGCCTGAATGGCGAGGTCCAGTACCGGCCCGCCGGCCATCGAAACTCCGCCGAGAGCGTTCACCCCGGTTGTGTTGTAGCGAGAGTTCACCGCCGCGGGGAGTTCCTGCGTCAGGTACGTCTGCCATTTGTTGCGGCCGAGCGCCGGGTCGTCGGCATTCCAGTCGGTGTACATGCTGTACTTGCCGCCGATCGGCATCACCACGTTGACGTGTTTGTCGTCGAAGAAATCGCGAACCCCGGTGTTGTTGAACCACGAGATCCCGTCTTCGCCGCCGCCGACCCCGGTCAAGAGGTAGAACGTGGGCGCTGGGCCCCCGCCGGCGGGGGAGATGACATCGTTGCTGATCCACCGGTCCATGGACGGTGAATAGACGTCGAACCTCGTGACCGTGGACTGTGCCGACGCAGTAGGGGCGGTCAGGCTCAGAAAGCCTGCGACCATTACCGCCGCCATCGTGAGATGGATACCGAAGTGTTTCCCGAATCGCGTCACGATCACGTCTCCCCACGTTTGATGCTGACGGTTGCTGCTCGTCCCGGCGAATTGTGTATACCAACAGTGGCACAATGCGAAGCAGAGTAACGAATGTCCGTTATTCAGCTGGGTGAGTGGTGGAGGGCGGTCTCGTGGGTGCACAACCGGATCGACCTGCGCCCGATCTTGTGCGTCTGGGCTTCGGATTGGCGTCGATCACGCTTGCCACGGCCCGGCGAGCGGCGACTGCCGTGTTGGACTCCGTTCCGCGGATTCCGATCGTCGGAGAGCCGCTGGACCACGCAATTGCTCAGGTGAGTGCCCTCGGCAACGACGCAATCGCCTCTACCGCCGCGTTTGCCGACACAACCTTGCGGACGGTGATCAAGGCCGTGGTGGCAGCGGCGCTGGACGAAGTCGACATCACCAAGATCGTCATCGACAACGTCGACCTCGACACTATTGCCGAAACCATCGACGTCGACAGGATCGCCGAACGTGTGTCGCTGGAACCGATCATCGATCGCATCGACGTGGACGACATTGCGCGGCGATTGGATGTCGAAGCAGTGATCAATCGGCTCGACCTCGACGGCATCGTCGATTCCGTCGACATCGAACGGCAGATCTACCGGGTTGATCTGGTGAAGATCGCGGACCAGGTCATCGAGGGCGTGGATCTGCCACAGATCATCCGCGAGTCCACTGGGTCGTTGTCCACCGAAGCGGTCCAGGGTGCCCGCGTGCAGGGGATGCAGGCAGACGACGCCGTTGCGGATTTTGTCGGTCGACTCTTCGGACGCGACAAGACCGACAGGACCGACAAGACCGACAAGAACAACGAGAACGCAGGGCAGGAGTAGTGGCGACATCCCAGAATTCGGGTCCCGCCGGAATTGTGACCCGCGGTATCGCCGGAGCGATCGACCTGGGTGTTGTACTCGTTCTGATGGGCGGTGGATACCTCGCGGTGGCCTTTGTGCGACTGCTGTTCTCGCCGCAGACGTTCACGTTCTCCCAGCCCGGGATCTTCCTGTCCACGACGGCATTCATCACGGTCTCGACTGTGTATCTGACGGTGTGCTGGGCGACCACCGGCCGAACTGTCGGCAATGTGGTCATGGGCTTGCGGGTCATCACGTCGGGGCATCGGCTGGTTCGCTGGCCGCTGGCACTTGTTCGGGCCGTGCTGTGTGTGCTTTTTGCCTTCGGGCTCGGCTGGGCGGTCATCGATCGGCGTCGACGCTCGTTGCAGGACATCGTGCTGCGGACGGCGGTGGTGTACGACTGGCGTCAAGATCCGGACATCGTCGTTACCCACGGAGTGGAGCACTCGTGACCGAACCCAATAGACCGGACGAACGATTCACCCTCGCCAGCGAGCGAACCTTCCTGGCGTGGATGCGAAGTTCGTTGGCGCTGTTGGCCGGTGGGATCGCGATAGTGCAGTTGGTTCCGGGGTGGAGTACCGGGTGGGTGCGCACCACGCTCGGTCTTGTCCTGATTGTGTTGGCGGCGGCAGCCGCACTGGTGGGGATGCGTCGGTGGTTGCAGGTGAAGAAGGCGCTCGAAGACGGAGCCCCGATGCCGGAACCGCACGCGCTCTGGCTGTTTGCCCTGGCACTGGCCGCCGTGGCGGTTGCGGCCGGAGTGGCAACGGTGGTTACGAGCCTCGCCCGCTGATCCACACGTAGAAGTCCTGGAGTGGCCTGGATAGTGTGCAGAGAAGGCGATTTACACGTCATAGCAAAACAAAGACGAAGAGGAGCACACAGTGGCGCAGGAGCTCAAGCTCGGATACAAGGCCTCGGCGGAGCAGTTCGGGCCTCGGGAGCTGGTGGAGCTGGCAGTTCTCGCCGAACAGCACGGCATGGATTCCGTTGCGGTCAGTGACCATTTCCAGCCGTGGCGACACAACGGCGGCCACGCACCGTTCTCACTGGCCTGGATGACGGCAGTGGGCGAGCGGACCGAGCGCGTGCAGATCGGCACGTCGGTGATGACTCCGACGTTCCGCTACAACCCGGCCGTTATCGCGCAGGCTTTTGCGACCATGGGTTGCCTGTACCCGGGACGCATCATGCTCGGTGTGGGCAGTGGTGAGGCGCTCAACGAGATCGCCACCGGATTCCAGGGCGAGTGGCCGGAGTTCAAGGAACGCTTTGCGCGGCTGCGCGAGTCGGTTCGGCTGATGCGCGAACTGTGGCTCGGTGACCGCGTCGACTTCGAGGGTGAGTACTTCACGACTCGCGGCGCCTCGATCTACGACGTTCCCGAGGGTGGTATCCCCGTGTACATCGCAGCCGGTGGACCGGTTGTGGCTCGGTACGCGGGCCGCGCCGGTGACGGCTTCATCTGCACGTCCGGCAAGGGCATGGATCTCTACACCGAGAAGCTGCTGCCCGCAGTGGCGGAAGGCGCTGCCAAGGCCGAGCGTGACGTCGCCGAGATCGACAAGATGATCGAGATCAAGATCAGCTACGACACCGATCCCGAAGCCGCGCTCGAGAACACCCGATTCTGGGCGCCGCTTTCGCTCACTCCGGAGCAGAAGCACAGCATCGAAGACCCCATCGAAATGGAAGCAGCAGCCGACGCGCTGCCCATCGAGCAGGTCGCGAAGCGCTGGATCGTCGCGTCCGATCCCGACGACGCCGTCGAACAGGTCAAGGCCTATGTCGACGCCGGACTCAACCACCTCGTGTTCCACGCACCCGGACACGATCAGCGCCGGTTCCTCGAACTGTTCGAGCGCGATCTCGCACCGCGGTTGCGCGCACTGGGCTGACGGACAAGCACATCCTTGACGGTGCCTGCCACTCGCCGCGTGGCAGGCACCGTTCGTCTGTCTCGGTGCCACCGGTGGGCTGATTCTCGGTGACGGTCACCACTCATTCGAGCAAGCTGGATAGGTGGCCCCACTAAGCTGTGGGGCATGTCCAGCGCGCCTGCACCCGTGTCGAGTGTCTACATTGCTTCTCCCGAAGGTGATACCGGGAAGTCCACCATTGCATTGGGCGTGATGCAGATGTTGTGCGCGACGGTCGCCCGCGTCGGCGTTTTCCGCCCCATCGCTCGGTCGACTGCCGAGACTGACTACATCCTCGAATTGTTGCTCGAGCACACCACAGCCGATTTGTCGTACGAGGATGCTCTCGGTGTCACGTACGAGCAGGTGCACGAAGATCCGGAGGCGGCGCTCGCGGACATTGTCGCGAAATACCATGAGGTGGCCGAGCGCAGCGACGCCGTGGTGATCATCGGCAGCGATTACACGGATGTCGCGAGTCCCAGCGAGTTGGGTTTCAACGCCCGAATTGCCGCGAATCTGGGTGCCCCGGTGTTGTTGGCGCTGAAGGGCGCTCGTCGCACCACACCGGAAATACTTCAGCTGGCGCAACTGTGCGCGTCCGAATTGTCCTCGAACCACGCGCATTTGCTGGCAGTGGTTGCCAATCGCTGTGATCCAGCCACGCTCGACGACGTGAATGCGGCATTGGCCGGCTTGGGTGTTCCGACCTGGAGCCTGCCGGAGATTCCGCTTCTCATCTCGCCCACGATGGCAGAGTTGATGGAGGCCACCGGTGGCGAATTCTATTCGGGCGATTCCGAATTGCTGCACCGCGAGGCATTGAAGGTGATGGTGGGCGGGATGACCGCCGAGCATATTCTCGAACGGCTCACCGAGGGAATGGTGGTGATCGCTCCCGGTGATCGCTCCGACGTTCTGTTGGCATTGATGAATGCGCATGAAGCAGAAGGGTTTCCCTCGCTGGCCGGCATCATCATGAACGGTGGAATTACCCCGCACCCGGCGATCGCCGCACTGATGGCCGGGCTCAAGCAGCGTCTGCCGATCCTGACGACAAAGCTCGGAACCTTCGACACCGCCAGTGCCGCAGCGCAAACGCGCGGCCGCGTCGCCGTCGGATCGCAGCGTAAGGTCGACACCGCGTTGAGTTTGATGGAACAGCACGTCGACGCCGCAACCTTGTTGGGCCGGATGGCATTACCGATTCCGTCGGTCATGACGCCGCAGATGTTCGAGTACAAGTTGATCGACCGCGCTCGCGAGAACCGCAAGCACATCGTCCTGCCGGAAGGTGGCGACGACCGTATCCTTCGGGCCGCCGGCCGAGTTCTGCAGCGTCAGGTTGCCGATCTGACCATTCTCGGTGACGAGGCAAGCGTGCGCCGACGGGCCGGTGAACTGGGCGTCGACATCAGTGCCGCTCGGATCCTGGCGCCGGCGCAGTCCGAGTACACGGAACGATTTGCGCAGGAGTACGCCGCGATTCGCGCCCACAAGGGCATGACCGTCGAACGGGCCCGCGACGTGATCGCGGACATCTCGTACTTCGGAACCATGATGGTGCACTTGGGAATTGCCGACGGGATGGTCTCCGGTGCCGCGCACACCACCGCGCATACGATCCGGCCGTCGTTCGAGATCATCAAGACGGCGCCGGGTGTGTCGACGGTGTCCAGCATCTTCCTGATGTGCCTGGCGGACCGTGTTCTCGCGTACGGTGATTGCGCTGTCGTCCCGGATCCGAGTGCGCAGCAGTTGGCGGACATCGCTATCTCGTCCGCGCAGACTGCGAGCCAGTTCGGTATCGATCCGCGCGTTGCGATGCTCTCGTACTCCACCGGGGATTCGGGTTCCGGCGCCGACGTCGACAAGGTTCGTGCCGCAACCGCCCTGGTGCGCGAGCGACGCCCTGACCTGCTGGTGGAAGGACCCATTCAGTACGATGCCGCGGTCGAGCAAAGCGTCGCCGACCAGAAGTTGCCGGATTCACTGGTGGCAGGCAAGGCGACCGTGTTCATATTCCCCGACCTCAACACGGGCAACAACACGTACAAGGCTGTGCAACGCAGTGCCGGGGCGATTGCCGTCGGCCCCGTTCTGCAGGGGTTGAACAAACCTGTCAACGATCTTTCGCGCGGCGCGCTGGTTCAGGACATTGTCAACACGGTGGCCATCACGGCCATTCAGGCGCAGGGAGCGTAAGCATGAGCGACGGCACCGTACTGGTCATCAATTCCGGCTCCTCGTCCATCAAATTTCAACTCGTACACCCGGATACGGCGGAGTTGGTGGCACACGGACTCATCGAGCGCATCGGTGAATCCGACGGCCACATCGTCTACAACCACCGCACCGGAACCTCGGACCGCAACCTCCTCATTGCCGATCATCGCGCTGGACTGAAGATGGTTCTCGAGATTGTCGCCGAAGTGGGGCGGCCACTGAGCGAGGCCGGCGTCATCGCTGTCGGGCACCGGGTAGTACACGGCGGGAACGTCTTCTACGCGCCGACGCTGATCGACGATTCTGTTGTCAAGGCGATCTCCGACCTGTCGACCCTTGCGCCACTGCACAATCCGGCAAACGTGATCGGCATCGAGGTGGCTCGCGAGGAATTGCCCGACGTACCGCACGTCGCCGTATTCGACACTGCCTTCTTCCACACACTGCCGGCGGCCGCGTCGACGTACGCGATCGATCGGGACGTCGCCGAAGCCAACCAGATTCGTCGATACGGATTCCACGGCACGTCCCACGAGTACGTATCCGGCCGGGTCGCCGCATTCCTGGGCAAGGATCCGGCAGACTTGAATCAGATTGTCCTGCACCTGGGCAACGGTGCGTCGGCGTCGGCGATCAAGGGTGGCAAGGCAATCGACACCACGATGGGCCTCACTCCGCTCGAGGGCCTGGTCATGGGAACCCGCAGCGGAGATATCGACCCCGGCATCATCTTGCACCTCAACCGGAACTCGGGCATGAAGGTAGACGAGATCGACGACCTTCTCAACCGCCGCTCCGGGCTGAAGGGACTCTCGGGTGTCAACGACTTCCGGGCACTGCTCGAGCTGATCGCAGCCGGAGACCAGCACGCGATGCTCGCCTACGACGTCTACATCCACATGCTGCGAAAGTACATCGGCGCCTTCATCGTTCAACTGGGCGGCGTCGACGTCATCACTTTCACCGGAGGAGTTGGGGAGAACAACATCGACGTCCGCCGTGACAGCCTCGCGGGCCTGAGGCGTCTGGGCATCGAGGTCGACGCAGTACTCAACGAGACGAAGAGTCGCGACGAGCGTCGTATCTCTGCATCCTCGTCGGCCGTGGAGGTGCTGGTGATCCCCACCAACGAGGAATTGGCGATCGCGCGCGCGGCGCAGGCGCTGGTTTCCGAACTCCGGTAAATCTCGCACTGCCCGCTTCGTGATCAGAAATTACTGTGCGGCCGAACGCTGTTCGCGAGGTCGACCAGAGCATAGCGATGCGTTCGGGAGACGGTGGTACGGGCCAGCGTCCGAAGACACATTTCGGCACCCGTGCGCAAACCGCGCTCGGTGAAGGGCAGATCGAGGATGGGTTCGAGTTCGTCGTGCGCTCGGTTTCCGGCCCTGATCCAGTCCAGTGCCGTGCCCAGTACCAGGGTCCGCATCTGCAGGCAGCGACCCTCGTCGGCCGGCAGGGCGCGGACGCGTCTGGCAGCCTCTCGGAGCGTTGCCTCGTCGAGGTTTGCTATCTCGGTACGCGAGAGCATCGTCAGCACGCTGGTCATGCGGGCAACGTTGTAATGGCGTGAGCTGGTGGGGACCTCGTCCAGCGCCGTGACCGCGGCACCGGTGTCGCCGCGTTCGGCAAGTTGGCGTGCCAACCCGAATGCCGCGCTGACGTAGTTGTGGTCGGTCCGCCAAACCGTGCGGTAGTACTTACCGGCGAAGCGGCACCATTGATCAGGATCCTCGGAATCCCATTGTTGCAGTACCAATTCAGCGGTTGCGGCCAGTGCGAGTTTAGGCGCCAACTCGCCGGGCAAAGCCGTGAGAACCGATTCGAAATGGGTGAAAGCCGATTCGAATGCGCTCTGCTGCAATCCCACCAGTCCGCGGTACCACTCGATCTTCCAATGGTCGCCGATGGTGGAATGCAGGTCGTCGAGTATCTTCTGCGCGGCTTCGGGATCACTCAGGTCCAGGTGCGCTTTGGCTTCGGCCAGTCGGAACTCCCCGGAAAACGCCGCCTCGGTTGCTGAGGCAACCCGATCGATCCCACCCTCACGGGCGCGGCGGAGTGCGTCGAGGGTCTGGGACGGCTCACTGTGGACGGCCGCGGCCAGCAACGGTGCACTCGGATCGGTGGGGTCGACCAAGGGGATGGGAAGTGCATGCGCAACCTCGAGTGGATCGAGACCGCTGTCGCGGGAATTGCCGTCGACGTACACGTCGGTCTGCGCAACCAGATCGTCGGTGCCGAAAGAGGTTCGTTGTCTACTGAATACGAGTGAGAGTCCCGGGTTTTCCTGGCCGCTCTGGTGCGCCAGTACCTCGTGGAGAACACCGACAAGTTGGCCGCCGATCTCGTCCGCAGACTGGAATCGTTTCTTCGGATCCGGATCGGTGGCGCGCAGAAGCAACCGGTGGAAGAACTCGTACTCGCTCAGCACCGGCTCGTCGGCAGGATCGGGAAGACCGTCGAGGTAACGGCCGTGTTTGGAGGGCATGTCGAGAGTGAGCACGGCAAGTGTACGGCCGACGGTGTAGATGTCGGACGCAACCGTCGGCCCGGTCTCGATGATCTCGGGGGCCTGGTAACCCGCTGTGCCGTACAGGTATCCGAAATCTTCGATTCCCGACACGGCGCCAAGGTCGATGAGTTTCAACTGGTCCTCGGTGACCATGACGTTCTCGGGTTTGAGGTCGTTGTACGCCAAGCCGGTGGAGTGCAGATAACTCAGGGCGGGAAGGATCTCCAGTACATACCCGATGGCCTGCTCGATCGGCATGTGACGGCCGTCGGGGAACGTAGCGAGTACTTCTCGGAGCGATCGCCCACCGACGTATTCCATGACGATGTAGCCCATGGGGGTGCCGTCGGGGCGAGGGTGCTCGACGAAGTTGAAGATCTTGACGATGCTGGGATGCGCTACTTCTGCGAGGAACTGCCGTTCGGCAACCGCGACGGCCTGTGCCTCGGAATCACCGAAGTGTAAGAGTCCCTTCAGAACTACCCAGCGGTCGCTGACATTGCGGTCGATCGCGAGATAGATCCACCCGAGGCCACCGTGAGCTATCGGCCCCTGCACCTCGTACTGACCGGAAACCAGTTCGCCTTCTTCGAGCAGCGGACGGAAGTCGAAAGTCGAACCGCACTTGGGGCACACACCACTCTGGCGCGCGGACGTGCCTGCCGCCTTGCGGCCCACCGGTTCTCCGCACTTCCAACAGAAACGTTTGCGTTCGGGAACCGTCGCATCGCTCATCACCGCCGACGCCGGGTCTACGTGGGGAACCGGGGGAACCTCGACCAGACCGCCGCCCAGACGGAGTTTGCGTGTCGAGCGCGAGCGGCGGGAACGAGTGGACCGGCCCGTCGGCGTCGACACGGAGGAGGGAACGGACTCACGTAACTGTGCGGATGTCTGCTCGGGGCGGGCAGCGGCCACGGTGAAATCCGGCTCGAATCGCGGCGCCGCCTGTGTGGCAGCGTGATCGGGCTCGCCGTTCCGATCCCCGCCGTTCTGATCCTCGTCTTTCGGATCTCGAGATTCTGTCATGACCGCCTCAATCCCGATACGCGGCAGGTGGGGGACCAGGAGTCGGTCCGAGCATGGTGAGCCAACGGTCGTAGAGAGAGTTCCAGGTGCCGTCGGTGCGGATCCGGTCCAGGGTGCCGTTCACGAATCGGACCAGATCGGTGTTGCCGGCGTTGATGCCGATCCCGTACGGTTCGGTGCCCAACGAACTTCCGACCATGTCGAGATACGGGTCCTGCGAGGCAAGTCCGGCAAGAATGGTGTCGTCGGTGCTGATGGCGTCGACCTGCCCTTGTTGAAGTACCACAAGGCAATCCGACCACATCGGGACAGTGACAACCGTGGCCGCGGGTTGTAGTTTCTGGATGCGGCTCAGTGACGTCGTCCCGTTCGCGACACAGACCCGTTTATCGGCCAGGTCGTCGATATTGCGAATATCGGATCCCCGGACGACCAGAATGCGTTGGCGCGCAGTGAAGTATTCACTGGAGAACTCGATCTTCTCCCGCCGCTCGCAGGTGATGGACATGGTCTTGACCACGATGTCCACGGTGGAATCCTGCAGGGCTTCGATCCGCTCGTCGGACGTCAGGATTCGGTATTCGATCTTCTCGGGATCGCCGAGGACATCGCGGGCAACTTCACGGGCGATGTCGACGTCGAAACCCTCGAGGCGTCCGGTTGCGGGATCGCGGAAGCTCATGAGGTTGCTGCCGGTATCGAGTCCGACGATGAGGCGGCCACGTTCGCGAATCTTGTCGACACTCGGCTGCGGCGGGCGAGGATTTGCGTCGGCCGGGACCGGACGCAGGCTGGCCGTCGGATCTCCACAGTCGGCCGACGTTGTCGGCGTAGGGCTGGGCGCGATGGTCGCTTCAGCAGGTAGCGGCGGCTGCGTGTATGGCGTGGTGGTGGACGAGATGAGCTCCTCGCCGGGTTGGCCGCCGCACGCAACCAGGAACAGCGCGGCCGCACCTGCCGCAACCAGCGCACGCGCTTTTCCTCTGCCGCTCACTGATACTCCCGCAGCCGTGGCCAGAATCCGGCGGCGATACCGACAACGCCAAGTACGGCCAGCATCGTCACTCCCGGAGCCGACGCTGACAACACACGCGAGGCGTGTGAGATGTCGGCGCGAAGGCTCTCACGGGAATCCGTTATCGCTTCCCACAAGGCGTCGTCGAGCGCGCGGTACTCGGCAGCGGAATCTTCCGCACCCGATCCGACGGCGATGTTCGCAGCTCCCGTGAAATCTCCGACGCCGAGGCGCAGAGCCATCCGATCGTGCGCCGCCACCCATTGATCGCGGGCGTCGATCGCCTGCGTGAGCACGGCGGTATCAACTCCCGACCGCCCATTGCCTTGCAGCTCACGGAGAATGGCGTCGACGTTGCTCACCTTGTTGATGAAGATGTCGGTCTCGTCGCCGTCGGAATCACGCTGGGCCAAACCCAGAGTCTCAACTGTTCGCGCTTGCTGGGCCATGATGCGGGCCTCGGTCAACTCGTGCAGCGGACCCGCTCCCGCGTCGAGCGCGCGGGTGGTGGTGATCGCCGAGATCAACCCGACCGTCAACAGCCAGATCAGCGCTGCAGCAACAGATATCGAGGCGAGGATCAATCCGAGATTGAAGCGTCGACGGCTGTGTTGCGCGATGCGGATCTGGACTGCGATGAGCATGGACAATGCCAGTGCAAATGCGATGATCGGCCACCACGGTGGGCGGACAAAATCATTCTGAACCTTGGTGACCTGCGCTTCTTGTGCGGAATGCAGGTGCTGAGCCGTGGGAAGCAAGGACGTTTGCATCAGATTCGACGCCTCGCCGAGATACGCGGCGCCCACAGGGTTTCCGACGCGATTGTTGGCACGCGCCGTCTCGATCAGCCCGGTGTACACAGTGAGGTCGGTCGAGATGGAGGTGAGGGCGGCTTGGCCGGCCATGTCCACAGTGTCGAGTCCGGCGGACGCGTTCACTATTTCTGCCGACGCCTCGCCGATCGACTGTGTATAGCGGTCGCGCACCGCCGGCGGTTCCAGTCCACCCCAGATGAACGCGGTGGCTGCGGCCGCGTCGGCAACCGACAGTGCGCTGTAGAGATTCTGAGCGGAGTTGGCAAGCGGTTCGGTTTCCGTCAGGACGTTGCCCAGGCGCGCTTGACGGTTCTCGATAGTCGCGGCGGCCAGGAATCCCGCCGCCAGGGTGAGCAAGATCAGGACTATCCCGACAGCGGTGAGGCGCCCGGGGGTCGACGTCATGAAATCGCGAAGTTCGCTCTGGATCATCGGCCTGGAGGCGGCTGTATCCACCGGGTCCTCGTCAGGCGGAGCGGGTGCGGTGCGAGGCTCGAGGGAGGGTGTCACGCGGCTGACCATCGAACACCTCTCACTCTCTGCACTCGGGCTGGAGGATCACTGGATTGCGGCCTCTTCGCGAGCATATAAGTATGGTCCGCACCGAGGGCAGATTGAACGGGTTAGTGTGGGGCAGGATAGTGGCGAATTTAAAGGCAGGGCGAGGTAGTCGATGCGTGGTGACGGTGACGGTTGGTCGGTCGGATCGGACGGAACTCGGCATTGGGGGCGTCACGGCGCCGCCGGATTGTTGTTGCGTGCCCCTGACGTAGACGGAACTCCGATGGTGCTGCTCCAGCATCGTGCGGCGTGGAGCCATCAGGGCGGAACCTGGGCTTTGCCGGGTGGCGCGCGTGACTCGCACGAAAACACAACGCATGCGGCAGTTCGCGAAGCACACGAAGAAGCCGGAATCGACGAGTCGTCGGTGCGGGTGCGGGGAGACGTCGTCACCATGCGCGCAGAGAGCGGATGGACCTATACGACGGTGGTTGCAGACGTCGAAAGTCCACTCGAGACGGTCGCGAACGGTGAGAGCACCGAATTGCGGTGGGTGCGCGAGGACGACGTCGAGAGCCTGCCGCTACATCCAGGATTTCATTCGGCCTGGCCGAGTTTGCGAACGTCCGTGGTTCCGGCGGACGAGGGAACGGATCAAGGCGGTGCCCGGACTGTTGTATTGCCGGACGGACGATTCGGTTGGACGTCGGGTAGTGCGGATTCTCTACAAGACGCCTCGGAGGCATCTCGCGCCCAGGCGTAGGACGGCTTCTCGCGCTCAGGCGTAAGACACTCCCGAGAAATACAAGAAGGGTCGGACTCGTCAGAGCCCGACCCTTTTCGTTGTAGTTTCGGCGCGGGCGGCAACGCGAACGAAGGGTCCGCAGCCAGCCGAAACGGCGCTCAGCTGAGCGTGTTCAGCGCGGTGATGAAGGAAACGGCGGTGATGCCGAGCTTGAGCAGTTCGCTGATCTTGCCGAGGTTCAAGTCTTCGAGTGAAGCGGTGCTCAGCGAGGCGGTGTCGATCGATCCCATGAAAACTCCTAAATTCGAATTGTTAGCTGAAGGTAAGCTATATCAGGAGAGTGCTGAACGCGGGACCAATGGACAGATCTGTGACCAAAATCACTAATTGGGATCATTCGGGCTGGTTAACGGACAATCGTGCAGCTTGTTTCTTGTCGAACTGGACAAGTTGACCAGTCTGGAACTTGCAGCTGGCCGCGAGCTGAACTGGAAGGTAACTAGAACACCATCATGTCGGCGAGGCGGCGCGCGGCTGCCTGCGGATCCGCGGCTTCCGTGATCGCACGAACGACGACAATTCGGGTGGCTCCGGCTTCGATGACCTCCGGAACGCGCGCCTCGTCGATGCCGCCGATCGCAAACCAGGGGCGCGTCGGCGTTGCATCGGCAGTCGAGCGGACCAGATCCAAGCCGGCCGCGCTGCGGTTCGGCTTGGTCGGTGTCGCCCAGACGGGGCCGGTGCAGAAGTAGTCGACGCCCTCTTCGATTGCAGCCAAACTTGCCTGCGCGCGTGAGCTCGTGGAACGGCCGATGACAACGTCGTCGCCGACAACCGTCCGCGCGTAGGGGACGGGGATGTCATTCTGACCCAGGTGCAACACATCGGCGCCTGACGCCATAGCCAGGTCGGCGCGGTCGTTGACGGCCAGGAGTGCGCCGTGACGCCTCGCGGCAGCCGAGAGAACGCCAAGCGCGATCAGCTCGTCCTTGGCTTCGAGCGGCCCGAACTCGCGCTCGCCTGCGGAGCCCTTGTCCCGGAGCTGAATGATGTCGACGCCACCGGACAACGCGGCTTCCGCGAACTGTGCAAGGTCGCCTTTGTCGCGACGTGCGTCGGTGCACAGGTACAGCCGTGCTGCTGCCAGGCGCTCGCGCCGGTCGAAGAGGTTACTGGGATGTGTGGGGTGCACGAAGCAAACGGTAGCCTCTAGGAAGCAAGGTTCGACACGGGAGTCCCGAAACTGTGCTGTCGCATTTGTCGCGAAGGCAAAGTTCGTGGGGCTGAGAGGGGATCGCGGCAAAGATCCCGACCGTCAGACCTGACCCGGATCATGCCGGCGCAGGAAGAAAAGGGTGGAATTTGTCATGAGCACGCACGCACGCTCGGTTGCGGTGGTCGGCGGGGGAGTCATCGGACTGTCCATTGCCTGGTACGCAGCGCGCGACGGATGGGCAGTACAGCTGTACGACCCGGCGATCGGAACCGGCGCATCCTGGGTCGCCGGTGGAATGCTCGCCCCGCTGTCCGAAGGATGGCCAGGTGAGGAAACGGCATTGACCGTCGGCGCAGCCTCGTTGGAGCGGTGGCCGGATTTCGGCGCGCACCTGCAGAAGTTCGGACCGTCGGTGTTCACCACCGACAGTTCACTCACCGTCGCTCTCGACAGCGCCGACGCCCAGGACCTGGTGACCATCGCGGAATGGGTCAGCGCGCAGGGACACGAACTACAGATCCTCGGCCGAGCGCAGATCCGTGAACTCGAACCGATGCTCGGCCGCGGCATTCGCTCGGGGCTCATGGCTGTCGGTGAATCCGCTGTCGACAATCGTGTGTTGCTGGCAGCTCTGCAGGCCGCGTGCGTGGCGTCGGGCGTCGAATTGATCAACTGCGCTGTCCACGATCTCGCGGAACTCGATACCGATCAGATCGTGCTGAGTGCGGGAATCGCCTCACCGAAGCTGTGGCCAGGATTACCCGTTCGGCCGGTCAAAGGTGAGATCCTGCGTTTGCGCAGCCGGCCGGGAGTGACGCCGGCGCCCAGTCGAACCATCCGCGGCAGCGTCCACGGCCGACCCGCGTACCTCGTGCCGCGCGGCGACGGAATCGTGGTCGGTGCAACACAATACGAATCGGGCGAGGACACGCAGGTCACTATGGCCGGTGTGCGAGACCTGATCAACGACGCCGAAGCACTCATGCCGGCGATCGGTGAATACGAACTCTACGAGTGCGCGGCCGGCTTGCGTCCGATGACGCCGGACAATCTACCGCTGATCGGGCGGGTCTCGGAGCGTGTTGTCATCTCTACCGGGCACGGCAGGAACGGGGTGCTCCTGACTCCGGTCACCGCAGACGCGACACTCGCGTTGTTGAACGGCACATCATTGGTCGAGGTCAAAGGAACCGAACCCCAGCGGTTCGCAGCAGTGAAGGAAAATTCATGAGTGAGCAGGTCCCGATCGGGATCACCGTCAACGGCGAAGAACTCGAATTCGATCGAGCCGTCACGGTGACCGAACTTCTGACACACCTCGAACTGCCAAGCAAGGGAATTGCCGTCGCCGTCGACGGTGCGCTCTTCCCGCGTGGGCGCTGGGACGAATCCGTCTCGCGTGGTTGGGAAATCGAGATCCTCACGGCGGTGCAGGGTGGCTGAACACGATCTCCTGACTATCGCGGGCCGTACGTTCGGCTCGCGGCTCATCACCGGCACCGGCGGCGCTGCCAACCTCGCAGTTCTCGAGGAAGCGCTGGTCGCATCCGGCACCGAACTGACCACTGTCGCGATGCGACGCGTCGACGCTGCCGGCGGTACCGGCGTGCTGGATCTGCTTCGGCGCCTCGGAATCGAACCACTACCGAACACGGCCGGATGCCGCGGCGCGGCCGAAGCGGTGTTGACGGCGCAGCTGGCACGTGAGGCGCTCGAGACCAGTTGGGTGAAACTCGAAGTCATCGCCGACGAGCGAACCCTGCTGCCCGACGCCATCGAACTTGTCTCCGCTGCAGAACAATTGGTCGACGACGGATTCACCGTGCTGCCGTACACGACGGACGATCCGGTTCTGGCGCTTCGGCTCGAAGAGGTCGGTTGCGCGGCGGTCATGCCGCTCGGTTCGCCCATCGGGACCGGGCTTGGCATCGCGAACCCGCACAACATCGAGATGATCGTCGAACGCGCAGGCGTGCCGGTCATTCTCGACGCCGGAATCGGAACGGCCAGCGACGCAACACTTGCCATGGAGCTGGGCTGCGACGCAGTGCTTCTCGCAACGGCGGTCACCAGGGCCAAGAATCCCGCGCTCATGGCGTCGGCGATGCGTCATGCCGTCGTTGCCGGTTTCGAGGCCAGGCACGCCGGCCGGATCCCGAAACGATTCTGGGCGCAGGCATCCTCCTAGGGGTCTTCTCGGGGTGGTTCCCGGGGTCCACGTCCTACCTGGGTACCACGTCGAACTAGACCTGCGACCGATGTGCAGGCGGTGCCGGATCAGGCAGAGTTCTGCTCATGATTGAACTGAGGGGATTGACCAAGGTTTACGGACCGACCAAGGCGGTGGACGATCTGACGTTCACCGTCCGCCCCGGCATCGTCACCGGGTTCCTCGGACCCAACGGTGCCGGCAAGTCGACGACGATGCGGATGATCCTGGGGTTGGATCGCCCGACGTCGGGTGAGGCGCTGATCGAAGGCAAGTCGTACCGCGAGCTCAAGGATCCGTTGCGTACCGTCGGCGCTTTGCTCGACGCGAAGTGGGTTCATCCGAACCGCAGCGCCAGGGCGCACCTGCAGTGGATGGCCGCGTCGAACGGGATTCCGAAGTCTCGGGTAGACGAGGTTCTCGGCCTCGTGGGGCTGTCCGAGGTTGCGGGCAAGAAGGCCGGCGGGTTCTCGCTCGGTATGTCTCAGCGTCTCGGCCTGGCCGGTGCGCTGCTGGGTGACCCGAAGGTGCTCCTGTTCGACGAGCCCGTCAACGGTCTCGATCCGGAGGGCATCGTCTGGATCCGTAAGTTCATGCAGCGACTGGCTGCCGAGGGACGCACCGTGCTGGTATCGAGCCACTTGCTGTCGGAAATGGCTTTGACCGCGGAACAATTGGTTGTCATCGGTCGAGGTCGACTGATCTCGGACTCGACTGTCGCCGAGTTCGTCGATCGTTCGTCCGAGTCGACGGTTCGAGTGCGTAGTCCTCAGCTCGATGCATTGCGCAGCGTGTTGACGTCGCAGGGATTGACGGTGCGCGAAGACGGTTCGAGTGTTGTTCCCGCTCTGGTCGTTGTCGATTCCACCACCGAAATCGTGGGTAACTTGGCTGGTGCGCAGGGAATTGTGCTGCACGAGTTGGCTTCTCAGCGTGGTTCGCTCGAGGATGCCTTCATGAAGCTCACCGGCGACGATGTCCAGTACCACGCGACCGGGGTCACAGGCCCCGCCGTCGCGCAACCGAACGCTCACCAGAATGTCATGGGAGGTGCACTGTAATGGCTGTTCTCAGTGCTGAACGCATCAAGATCACCACGACCAAATCGCCACTCTGGTGCTCGGTCATCATCGTTGTTCTCGCTCTCGGATTTGCCGCCATCATGGGCACGGTAGCCAAGTCTGCGCTGACGTCGGACGCCCAAGGCGCCCCCGAACTCGACGCGGCACTTGCCACCGCCGGAATCTCGGGCTTCGGAATCATGGTCCTCATGATCATGGCGGCACTCGCGATCACCAGTGAGTACCGCTTCGGAACGATTCGCACCACATTCCAGGCAGTGCCCAATCGGGCATCGGTTCTCGCCGCCAAAGCCGGCCTGATCGGTGGATTCGGGGCAGTCCTGACCTTCGTTCTGGCATTCGGTGCCTACGCGATGGCCAAGGTCTTGGCCGGTGCCGACGCCAGCGTCGGCTTGACGCTGTCGAGCAGCTCTGACTGGCGCGCGATGTACGGCATCCCGATCTACGCGTTCTTCTGCGTGGTACTAGCCGTGGGTGTCGGTGCGATCATTCGTCAGTCGGCCGGCGCGATCGCCTTACTGCTGCTGTGGCCACTGCTCATCGAGAGCCTCTTTTCACTGTTCGGCAGCTTCGGCGAGAAGATCATGCCGTTCCTGCCCTTCAACAACGCAAACCACTTCCTCAGCCCTGAAATGACGACCGGCGATTTCCACTGGGGACCGTGGGGCAGCCTGATCTACTTCGCGGTGTTCGTGCTGGTCATCTTCGGCATCAGCATTGTCCTGGTGAATCGCCGCGACGCCTGACCTCGACGCCTGACCTCGACGCCTGACACTGTGCGCCCTTGTCGACCGCCCGCGGTTGATAAGGGCGCACTGCCGTTTCCTTATCGGCTCCCGCGGTTACTCTTTCGCGCATGAGACTCCATCACGCGTTGGCAATCGGCATAGCCGGGGTTCTGGTGCTTGGTGGATGTTCGGCCGGGGCCAGGCCCGCAGACACGGCGCTGATCGAACCGCAGGCCTTCTCGGGGACGGTCACCGTCGACGCGGTCATGGGCCATCTCGATCAGTTCGGCAAGATCGCAGCTGCCAACGGTAATACTCGGTCCACGGAAACCCCAGGGTACGACGCCAGCGTCGACTACGTCGCAAACCTGCTCGAAGACAATGGTTTCGACGTGGAAACCCCGGAGTTCGCGTTCAGCTCCTTCGACCCGGGAACCGAGCTGTTGACCTCCTCAGGCGGAGTCGACTTTCCGGTCCGCGCATTGACCTACTCGACGTCCACCGGACCGGACGGGATCACCGCACGCGTCGTGTCGGTACCCGCAGACGAGACACCAGGTTGTGAAGCCTCCGACTACGACGGGCTCGATGCTGCGGGAGCTATCGTCCTCGTCACCCGCGGGGTGTGCCAGTTCGGCGCCAAGCAGACCATCGCAGCAGATCAGGGCGCCGCTGCACTGTTGGTGGTCAACAACGAAGACGCGATGTTGGGCGGCGGAACCCTGGGCGATCCGGATATTGCGCGGATTCCCACGGGAGGCATCAGCCTGTCGTCGGGGCAACAGCTTGCCTCAGAGGGCGGTGACGTCACTCTGGTGCTGGACACGGTCACCACCACAACACGCTCGCGCAACGTCATCGCGCAGACGAAGACCGGATCAAGCAGCGACGTTGTCATGGTGGGCGCTCACCTGGACAGCGTTCCCGAGGGGCCAGGTATCAACGACAACGGCAGTGGCAGCGCGGCCATTCTGGAGACGGCGCTGCAGCTCGGTAGTTCGCCGGACATCACCAACGCGGTGCGGTTTGCGTTCTGGGGCGCCGAGGAACTTGGCCTCGTCGGCTCGACCGAGTACGTTGCCGGGCTCAGCCCGGAGGAACAAGCGGCCATCGCGCTGTATCTGAATTTCGACATGCTCGGCTCACCCAACCCCGGATATCTGGTCTACGACGGTGACAATTCGGATGGTCTCGGCGAAGGTCCTGGCCCGGAAGGCTCCGCCGGTATCGAACGCACCTTTGTCGACTATCTCGGCGGTCGCGGAATTCCGGCAGAGGGAACCGACTTCGACGGACGATCTGACTACGGCCCGTTCATCGAGATCGGAATTCCGGCAGGCGGCGTGTTCAGCGGAGCCGAGGAGCTGAAAACCGTCGAGCAGGCACTGAAATGGGGCGGCGAGCCCGGCGTGAGTTTCGATCCGAATTATCACACCGCCTTGGACAATCTCGACAACATCGATCGGGACGCACTCGCCGCGAATTCCGCCGCGGTGGCGTTTGCGGTGGCAACGTATGCGCAGGATATCGGGGGCCTCAACGGAGTTCCGGTAGGCGAGGCCAGAACCTTGGCTCGAACCCGGTGATCATGAGGCGCGCGGTGAGCAGCTCTAGGTTACTCTCGAGTAATGAGCGATCCGATCCCGAGCGAAGTACCCGGTGACGTGCGCGATGCCGCTCCTTCCGGCGTCCGCTCGGTCATCGGATCGGTGCTCAACACCGCGTCGGATCTGAACGGACACCAGCAACTCATCGAGGCGCTACGACGTGTACGTCGGTTGCTTCCGGGCGACCCGGGGTTCGGCGACCCGCTCTCCCTGTCGGGGCCTGGCGGCGCACGGGCGGTGGCACGCGTCGCCGATCGTTTTCTCGACCACAAACCGGCCGCTACCAGGGAAATGAGCCTCGGCGCGTTGCAGGTGTGGCAGGCGGCCCTCGAGAAGATGGGCCGAGGCCGTGGTGATCAGGAACTGACTATCGTCTTCACGGACCTCGTCGGTTTCTCCACGTGGTCGCTCCACGCCGGCGACGGGGCGACGCTCGCGCTCCTGCGGGCGGTCGCGCAAGCTGTCGAAACACCCATCACGGATCGCTACGGTCACGTCGTGAAACGGATGGGCGACGGACTCATGGCAGTGTTCACCAGCCCAGACGCGGCAGTGGCCGCGGTCTTCGCGGCGCAGGAAGCCCTGGCGCAGGTCAACCTCGACGGCTATCGGCCCAAGATGCGCGTCGGCCTCCACACCGGAACACCCCGGCAACTGGGCGACGACTGGTTGGGTGTCGACGTCACCATCGCCGCCCGGATGATGGGGCTGGGCGGCGACGGCAACGTCATGATGTCTGCGGCAACTCTCGAAGAACTTGCGCCGGGAACCCTCGAAGAGCTGAACCTGGAGATCCGTCCGTGGCGCCGCGGATTCTTTGCGACGACGCCGAACGGAGTACCGCAGGATCTGGGTATCTGGCGCGTGTGGCAGGCCTGATACTCCTACATTTCGAGCCGCCACAACGGTGACACGGGGCCGTGACCGGCTCCGAGGTCGTACGATGCCTCGAGGCACTTGGTCACCCATTCCTTGCCGAAGGCGACGGCGTCGGGAACCGAATAACCGTGTGCCAGAGCGCACGTGATGGCAGCAGCCAGTGTGTCGCCGCCGCCGTGATCGTTGCCGGTCGCGATGCGGGGACTGCTGAACTCGAGGAAAGTGTCACCGTCGAACAACAGGTCGGTGCTCATGTCCGAGGTGCGCAGATGTCCACCCTTCACGATGGACCACTGAGCGCCCAAACCGTGAAGGGCCTCGGCAGCGCGGCGTGCGGTGGCGTCGTCCTCGACGTCGATGCCGGTGATCAACCGAATTTCGTCGAGGTTCGGTGTCACAACAGTTGCGGCGGGGATAAGGACGTTGCGGACAGCGTCGAGCGCTTCCGCGTGCAGGAGAGGATCGCCGTGCATCGACGCACACACGGGGTCGACGACAAGCGGGATCGGCCGGTCGCGGCCGATCCCCACCTCCGCGGCAACCGCAGCTACCGCTTCGATGATGGTTGTCGACGCCAGCATGCCTGTCTTGGCGGCGCCGATGCCGATATCCGAGACCACAGTCCGCACCTGATCGGCGACAACCTGCGGCGGAATCTCGTGGAAACCGCTGACGCTCACCGAATTCTGCACGGTGACGGCCGCAACGGCCACGCACGCGTGGACGCCGCACATTGCCATCGTGCGGGAGTCGGCTTGGATGCCGGCGCCGCCGCCGGAATCGGTGCCGGCAATGGTAAGGGCACGAATCGGCGTCTGGCCGGAGGGCGTCAGGGGAAGCAGGTTCACGTCGGAGAGCCTACCGATCGGACCTGGGGAAACCCCAGTTCGGTCCGGGCAGGTTCGGTTTCCAGGAGGTCCGCGTACTGACGGACGTCCGCCGAGATCCGCATCGAGCAGAATTTCGGACCGCACATCGAACAGAAATGCGCAGTCTTGGCGGGCTCGGCCGGAAGCGTCTCGTCGTGGAATTCTCGTGCCGTATCCGGATCGAGCGACAACGCGAACTGATCCAGCCAACGAAACTCGAAGCGCGCCTTGGACAGTGCGTCGTCCCGGGCCTGAGCATTGGGGTGTCCCTTGGCGAGGTCCGCAGCGTGCGCGGCAATCTTGTACGTGATCACCCCGGTTTTCACGTCGTCGCGGTTGGGTAGGCCGAGGTGCTCCTTGGGGGTGACGTAACAGAGCATCGCGGTTCCGGCCCGCGCGATCATCGCCGCTCCGATGGCCGACGTTATGTGGTCATAGGCAGGCGCGATGTCTGTCGCGAGCGGTCCGAGTGTGTAGAACGGCGCCTCGTCGCACAGTTCCTCCTCGAGGCGGACGTTCTCCTCGATCTTGTCCATGGGAACGTGTCCCGGACCCTCGATCATGACCTGGACGCCGGCGGCTTTCGCGATCTGGGTGAGCTCGCCCAGTGTGCGCAACTCCGCGAATTGTGCGGCGTCGTTCGCGTCGGCGATCGAACCGGGGCGAAGACCGTCACCGAGGGAGAACGTGACGTCGTAACGCCGCAGGATCTCGCACAGTTCGTCGAAGTGGGTGTACAGGAACGACTCCTGGCGATGGTGCATGCACCACGCGGCCATGATCGCGCCGCCGCGAGAAACGATTCCCGTCACTCGGTTGGCGGTCAGAGCGATGTAGCCGATTCGCACACCCGCGTGGACGGTCATGTAGTCCACACCCTGCTCACACTGCTCGATTACCGTGTCGCGGTAGATCTCCCACGTCAGGGCGGTGGGGTCGCCGTTGACCTTCTCCAGTGCCTGATAGATCGGAACCGTGCCAACCGGAACGGGTGAGTTGCGAAGAATCCACTCACGGGTGAGATGGATGTCCTTGCCGGTCGACAGGTCCATGATGGTGTCGGCGCCCCACCGGATCGCCCACACCATCTTCTCGACTTCCTCTGCCACAGAAGATGTTACGGCGGAGTTTCCGATGTTTGCATTGATCTTCACGGCAAACTTCTTGCCGATGATCATCGGTTCCAGTTCTCCGTGTCGATGGTTGGCCGGGATCACGGCCCGGCCTCTGGCCACCTCGGATCGAATGAGTTCCGCGGAAACGCCCTCTCGGACAGCGCAATACCGCATCTCCGGAGTGATCACGCCGGCTCTGGCGCATTCCAATTGTGTCGAATCTCGTGCACTCCGCTCCCACGCGTCGCGCGTTCTGGGGAGGCCGCGGTCGAGATCGATCGTCGCGGCGGTATCGGTGTACGGACCTGACGTGTCGTACAGATCCAGATGCTCACCAGTGGTGAGGGTGACGCGTCTAAGCGGGATCCGGAGTGAATCCGATTCGAGATAGTGCTTGCTGCTGCCCTCGATCGGGCCGGTAGTCACGGCTGCCACGCCGTGGACAGCCTTGTTGAGGACAGTCTTGTTGACAGACTTCTCGTGCATTAATGCGCTCCCTACGCCGGCATTACCCGGTCAGGTTCATCCGGTCGACGGCCCTAGCCGTCCTCTCAGCCCGCTGGTGCGAGCCCCCGTGGTGGTTGTATGAAATTTTGTGCGCGTGCGCTCACAACGGCACCGGGCGACTGTATCTCAGTACCGAAAGAAAATCTCGGTGCGATTGCGGTCGGGTCGTTCTCGGTGCGAAAATTGGGCGATCCCGGGACAGCGTCGTCGGCAACTGTTTCTATGAGTGTCATGGATCACAGTTTGGGTACCGTGCGTGCAGCAGTGGAGGTTTCCACCATGAACAACTCCGCCATGAATAACACCGACATCACGCTGATCGACAACCCGTCACATGAACGGTTCGAATTGCTCGCGGGCGACGAACTGGTCGGCATCCTCGGCTATCGCGACGAAGACGAGATCCTCGGGTGCGGCGCCGAAGCCGGCGATGTGGTGGCGTACATGCACACCGTCGTCAAGGAAGAGTACGGCGGCCAGGGAATGGCAGCCGTATTGGTGCAGTTCTCGATGGATTGCGCCCGCGAACGTGAGTGGTCGGTTCGCCCGGTGTGCTCGTACGTGCAGCGATACCTCGGCGAGCATCCCGAATATCTCGATCTGCTCGTCGAGGACTGACCGCGCCGTTCCCGCTTTTCAGGAACCCAGCTGTGCGATCACAGGGGCGTGATCGCTGGCGCCCTTGCCTTTACGCTCGTTCCGATCGATTTCGGCGGACTCGACGCGAGCCGCCAGTGCGGGCGAGCCGAGAATGAAGTCGATGCGCATTCCCTGCTTCTTGGGGAAGCGGAGCTGCGTGTAGTCCCAATACGTGTACACGCCGGGACCGGGAGTGTGGGGGCGGACGACGTCCGTGAAACCGGACGAGATGAACGCGTCGAAAGCAGCGCGCTCGGCCGGCGACGTATGAGTCTTGCCTTCGAAGACAGCGGGATCCCAGACGTCCTCGTCGGTTGGTGCGACATTCCAGTCGCCGACGAGGGCGATCTGCTCGTCCGGGTTCTGCTTCAGCCAGCCTTCGGCGTCGTCGCGCAGCTTGGCGAGCCAGTCCAGCTTGTACGCGTAATGGGGATCGTCGAGTTCACGGCCGTTGGGAACGTACAAACTCCACACCCGCACCCCGCCGCACGTCGCGCCGATCGCGCGGGCCTCGCGCACCTGCTCCGCTTCGGGGTCCTTGGTGAAGCCCGGCTGATCCTCGAAGCCGATCTGCACGTCGTCGAGACCGACACGCGAGGCGATGGCAACGCCGTTCCACTGGCTGAGTCCGACGTGAGCGACCTTGTAGCCGATCTCCTCGAAACGTTCGTACGGGAACTGCTCGTCCTTGCACTTGGTTTCCTGCATCGCCAGGACATCGACGTCGGATCGGTCGAGCCAATCGATGATCCGGTCGGTACGGGCACGGACGGAGTTGACGTTCCAGGTAGCTATGCGCACGCGGGCAAGCCTAGCGTCAGGCACCGACAGGCGCGGTGGCGTACCGGTAGCGATGATGTTCGACGAAGCCGAGCGAGCGTGCCGTAGCGACTGCGGCCGTGTTGTCTTCGGGAACGGCAAGGTAAGCATGGGTTGCGCCCTGGATTCGACTCCACCCGAGCAAGTCAGTACAGATCAGAGTGCCGATTCCGTGCCGTCGGTGCGCATCCGCCACCGCGAGATCGAGCAGACCTGCCCACCGACGGCCGTCGGGGGCGTCGCTGACGGCGGCTCGTGCCGAAGCCAGAATCATCGTGTCGGCGCTGCCGATCGTTCCGGTGGCCACGCGCGTGAGAGTGTCCCCGGTGCGAGCGTCGTCGATGGTGGTCGTGAACTGTGGCGGCGTCGGGGCTACGTTGTCGAGGTCGGCGGCAAATATGATGCCCTCGCCGCCGGAAATCCACGTGGGCGGGGCAATTCCGAGGCGGTCGGGCAGCATCAGAGTGGTCGGACGTCCCCGATCTGCGAACCAGGAGCGGATGGCCGCCAGCGTTTCCGGGGTTCGCGACGCACTGCCGCCGGGTTCGCCGAGGGGGAGTGCCGAGTCCATGTCATGGGGCGAGTGCCCGATGCGCAGCAGCCAACCGTCGATCCGAGCCTGCTCGGTTCCCGGTGAACCTGCGGCCGCCGCGATCTCGAGGTTGCGGATGTCGCCCACTCGAATGGGCCGCGCTGCAAGAACTTTGAGCGCGATTACCTGATCCGCCGATACGGTGACAACACGCCCGTCGTTGCCGCGAACCGTGATCGGGTCCGCGGATTCGAGGGTGCCGATCACGTCGGTCATCGGATGCGAGTAGCCGGGTGGGAGCTTGTACCGCAGCACCACCCGGCTACCGATCGAGATGGGCAAATGTCTCAGTCTTCGTCGTCGTGGCCGAACGGATCGTCGACCGTACCCGGAGTCCAGGTCAATCCGGGCTTACCCCAACCGGACTGCTTGATGGCCTTCTTCGCGGCGCGCGCATTCCGGCCGATCAGAACGTCGGTGTACAGGAAGCCGTCGAGGTGGCCGGTTTCGTGCTGGAGCATCCGGGCGAAGAATCCGGTGCCTTCGTACTCGACAGGGTTGCCGTCGGCGTCGGTTCCGGTGACCTTGGCCCAGTCTGCGCGGCCGGTGGGGAACTGCTCGCCGGGAACGGAAAGGCAGCCTTCGAAGTCGTCCTCGGGATCGGGCATCGTCTCGGGGATTTCCGACGTCTCGAGGACGGGGTTGACCACAACTCCGCGTCGGCGGGTGTCGCTACGATCGTCACCTGGGCAGTCGAACACGAAAAGACGCAGCGAAACACCGACCTGATTGGCCGCGAGGCCGACGCCGTTGGCGGCGTCCATCGTCTCGTACATGTCGGCGATCAGTTCGGCGATTTCCGCCGGAGACTGCGTGACCGGCTTTGTGGGCTCGTGCAGTACCGGGTCGCCGACGATTCGGATGGGGAGGATAGCCATGGCGTCAAGGATAGTGCGGCGCGCCCGCGTGGTTATCGCGGCCCGCCCGATACCTCGTGGTTCAATGGTTGCTGAAGAACAACGATGTGATTTGTTGCTCGGTCGGGCCACGTACCCGGGGGAACGCGGGCAACAGGGGGACACAGTCTCACTGACGGCGAATACAGCAGTCGAGGAGTGACATGGACAGCGCAGTTGCGCGTAGTCGAAGCCGGACCGATGGCGCCGAGGTCGAAGATGCTGCGGGCGTCAGCTCTGCCGGAATCAACGATGTCGGCGAAGACGGGCTTACTCGCCGAGAACACGACATTCTTTCCTTCGAACGCCAATGGTGGAAGTACGCCGGCGCGAAGGAAGTAGCGATCAAAGAGTTGTTCGACATGTCGGCAACCCGCTACTACCAGGTGCTCAATGCACTCGTTGATCGCCCCGAATCGTTGGCGGCCGATCCGATGCTGGTCAAACGCCTGCGCCGGTTGCGTGCCAGCCGGCAGAAGGCCCGGGCGGCTCGTCGCCTCGGCTTCGAAGTGACCTGAAGCCGCAAAACCTGCACACAAACCTCTGTCGATGAACGGTCGAACCGCCCACTGGCGATAGGGTCGAGAGTGTGAGTACCCCGAAAGAGCAGCCGTCCGGACCACCCCTACGCGCTATCGCCATGGTGCTGATCGCCCTCGCGATCGTGTTCATCGGGCTCGGTGCGGCGTCACTCGGCGGTTCCGATTCCGACACCACGGCGGCCGAGCAGACCGAGACGAGCGCGCCGGCCGCAACCACAACAGCGGTTGCCCCCGTGACAACAGCACCGGCTGCCAAAACCGGCACCGACTCCGCGGAAACCACGACGACACGCCCGTCCGCGACCACGACATCAGCCGGCGCGTCGGTGAGTGTCGATCCGTCGACTGTCAGTGTCCGGGTGCTCAACAACAGCACGGTATCCGGGCTCGCAGCAGGAACCGCGGAAGAATTGACCGCTGCGGGTTGGAACGTCGAAGAGACGGGTAACTACAGCGAAGGAACGGTGAGCACCACCACGGTGTACTACGGATCTTCCGCGGCAGAGAAGGCAGCGGCGCAGCAGATTGCCGCCGAACTCGGTGTGACGGCAGAGCCGCGATTTGCCGGTATCGCAAGCGCGTCGCCCGGTGTGATCGTCATCGTCACGTCCAACTGACCCGTCGGTTCGGACCACCCGTCGGGTCTGTGTACTACTCACGCCGTTATGATCAGTTGCACTTCCTCGCCACCCAAAGGAGCGGTTCGATGGCCCCCAGCAGCACCCGGCGTATGTCCTGGCGCGTCGTTGCCCCCGTAGTCGCACTAGCCGCTTTCGGCTTGACTGCCTGCAGTAACAACGAAGAGCCCAGCAACGTCCCCGGTACAACTCCGCCTGTGTGGACGGGTGCGGCCGACCCGAGCGCACACGAGAGCGAAAGCCACGGAGCGTCGTCGACTGCTCATGCCGGTAGCTCCGCAACCGAGACGGTTACCGCAACGTTGAACGGCGCAGACGGCAGCAAGGTCGGCACTGTCACGTTCACGCAGGAAGGTAGTGACGTCAAGGTCACCCTCGATGCAAAGGGCCTGACGCCGGGCTTCCACGGCTTCCACGTTCACCAGATTGCCAAGTGCGAGACCAACTCGGTTGCGCCCAGCGGCGGCGAGCCGGGCAACTTCCTCTCGGCCGGCGGACACTTCCAGGCAGAGGGCCACACCGGCCATCCCGCCAGCGGCGACCTGACGTCCGTACAGGTTCTCGAGGACGGCTCGGCCACCCTCGTGACCACCACCGACGCGTTCACGGTCGATCAGCTGGTGGCAAACGGCGGCACGTCCGTCATGATCCACGCAGGTGCCGACAACTTCGGCAACATCCCGACGCGTTACGCGCCGGCGCCGGATCAGCAGACCCTCGACACCGGTGACGCCGGCGCACGCGTTGCGTGTGGTGTCATCACCGAGAGCTGATCCTGCTCTGAGTTCTGTATCACTTCGGCAACTACCACGCAGTAGCCAGCACGGTGTTCTCGCGATCATTGTGGTTGGATTCTCTGCGTGGTAGTTCCATTTCCGGGTTCGCCGCGTCCGACGCTGGGCGTGGAGTGGGAGATCGCCTTGGTCGATCGTGTGACCAGAGATCTCTCCAATACAGCTGCCGAGGTGTTTTCGGCGGTCGAGGAGCTTGCAGGCTCCGAGACTCCGCACATCACCAAGGAGTTGCTGCGCAACACCGTCGAGTTGGTGACGGGCATTCACGACACGGTCGGCGAAGCCATGAGCGATCTCGATGCGTCCCTCGACCTGTTGCGCCGGGCCGCGGATCCGCTGGCCGTCGACCTCATCTGTGCGGGTACCCATCCGTTTGCCCAGTGGTCCACTCAGTTGGTTACGCGCACGCCTGATTACGACGAGCTGATCGAGCGCACGCAGTGGTGGGGCCGGCAGATGTTGATATGGGGTGTGCACGTCCACGTCGGAGTGTCTTCGGCGGATCGGGTGTTCCCCATCATCAATGCGCTGTTGCAGCGGTACCCGCATCTGTTGGCACTGTCGGCGTCGTCGCCGATGTGGGCCGGCGTCGATACCGGCTATGCGTCCAACCGGGCACTGATGTTCCAGCAGTTGCCGACGGCGGGTCTGCCGTACCAATTCGAGAGCTGGGCCGAGTACGAGTCGTTCATCGACGACCAGATGAAGACCGGCGTGATCACCAAGATCGGTGGCATGCATTGGGACATTCGTCCGGCGCCCAAGTGGGGAACCATCGAAGTCCGGGTGTTCGACGGGGTGTCGACGCGCGCGGAACTGGGCGCGCTGGTCGCATTGGTTCACTGCCTCATCGTTGATCTCGACCGCCGCCTCAGCGCCGGGGAGACGTTGCCGAACATGCAGCCGTGGCACGTGAAGGAAAACAAGTGGCGCGCAGCCAGATACGGTCTCGACGCCGAGATCATTCTGGACTCGGCCGCAAACGAATGTCTGGTCACCGACGACTTGGAGCGACTGCTCGAAGATCTCACGCCGATCGCGGTGTCGCTCGGGTGCGCGGACGAGTTGGCATCCGTCGCCGATATTCCGCGCCGCGGAGCGTCGTACCAGCGTCAACGACGCGTGGCGGAAGCTCACGGTGGAGATCTGGTGGCAGTGGTCGACGCGTTGGTTGCAGAGTTGGGTACGTGACGCGCCGCTGAGCAGTTCGGACAAACAGTCCATTTGTCCAGACGCCGTCCAAGCACCGTTCACTCGCCGTTTACTATTATCCGGTGTTGACAGACAGTGTGTCCCGAAGTGGGGCTTCGACGGGACAGACGGGCCAGTCCTGGGCGGCTTCGCACAAGGTCCTGATTCTCGGTAGTGCCGCAGTGCTTGCCCTCGTTCTGGGCGTGCAAGCTTTTGCGTCCTACAAGGGATATCTCGGTCCGGTGGAAAGCCTGTTCGGTGACTACTTCCTGGTTCCTCGTTCGGCAACGATGCCGTGGGTGGGGCTGGCATTGGCCCTGGTCGGGCTCAATACGCGGGAGCGTGTGTACGCGATCTCCGCGGCTGTTGCCATCGACCTGGTGGTCGGAGTTATCCGCTGGTCCGCCGGCGGTCCGATCACGATGGGCACCGGCGGCACCTGGGTGCTCACTGCTATTGCGGTGTACGCGTTCTGGAAACTCACCGGTGAGCGTCGGTCCGGCGTGCTTCGCGGAGTGGTGTTGGGTGCGTTGCTGATCCTCGCCGCGAAGGTGGCCGAGACCTGGCTTTCGATCACCATCCTCCTCGGCACCGACGTGTGGGACGAGTACGTCTTCCTGGCCGATCAGGCGCTGGGCAACCCGTCGTGGGTCATGGGTCAGTTCGTCGACGCGCTCGGCCCGGTGGGAGCGGCGATCCTCGACTGGATCTACGTCGAATTACCGGTCGCGATCATCGTTGTCGCGCTGTACCAATGCCGTAAGGGCTGGCCGTCGCATCACCTTCTCCAGACGTTTCTGCTGATCGGTTTGATCGGGCCGATCTTCTACATTCTGTTCCCCGTGGTGGGTCCGGTATTTGCGTTCGGCCCCCGCGGGTTCGGATTCCAGATCGGCGACTTCTGGCCGAATATCGTTCCGAACGTGGATTTCTCGGCGCCGGCGTCGCTGCCCTTCGACGACGCAGCACCACGTAACTGCATGCCGAGTCTTCATACGGCGTGGGCTGTTGCGCTGTTCACCCACTCGCGCCGCGGCCCGTGGTGGCTGCGGACCTTGGGTACGTTCTGGCTTCTCGCGACGTTGACGGCAACGTTGGGTTTCGGGTTCCACTACGGCGTCGACCTCATCGCCGGCGCGGTTCTGTGCCTGACTCTCGATGCCGCACTGCACGATCCGGAACGTGGTTGGGGTTGGTTCCGCATCAGGCTGGTGCTCGGCGGAAGCGCGATACTCGTCGGACTACTGCTGTCGTACCGGTTCGCGTCCGTGCAGATGGCGGCGTACCCGGAACTGTTCGGGCCGCTGCTCGTCGGAGTTCTGACCGCGATGTCGGTGGCCTTCTTCGCGACGTTCTACGCCAAGCCTGGCACCGCGCTTGCGCAGTGGGGCGGCCGGAGCGAAGACGTCGCGGACCCTACGGATTCAGCTACGGACTCTGCGGCGGGTCTTCCAATTCGTTGATCTTCATGACGGCGTCCTGCTCGCGCTGCTCGCGGTAGGCCACACGGCCGACGCTGTGTGCGATCACCGGCGCCGTCAGCATGGTGAAGATTCCGACCAGGACGAGCATCCAGATGTCGACGCTTCCGCGCAGCAGGAACACCGCGCCCATGAGAACAAGAACAAGTCCGACGACCTGAGGTTTCGTGGCCGCGTGCATCCGGCGCAATGTGTCGGGGAATCGCACGATGCCGACAGCTGCGGTCAGGGCGAGCACCGAGCCGAGGAAGATGGCGAGGACGCCGATGACGTCGAGGATGTTGCCGATCATCGGTCACTCACCCGGAATCGTGCAACCGAGACGGATCCGATGAATCCGACCAGAGCGAGTGCAACGATCGCGGGAACGATCGTGGTGTCTCCGCTGTACGCGGCCCATACTGCGAGTCCACACATGGCAACGGCGACAATCGTGTCCAGCGCGACCAGACGGTCGAGTGAGCTCGGCCCGTCGATGAGCCGGAAAGTGGTCAGGACTGCGGCGACCGCGAGCATCACTCCGGAGATGATCAGGATGGTGGTGATGAATCCGTTCATTATTGATCCTCCGCTCGTGGCGCATCGAATTCGTAGTCACGTTGGTGCCACGGGCTTGGTTGCCAGTCGGAGTCACGCTCGAACGACGCGATGAACAGTCGCTCCAAATCTTCGACCGAGCGATAGAACGCGCTCACCGCTTTCTGTGAACCTACGTCGAGGACGTGAACGTAGACGATCCGGCGGTTCTGATCGATCTCGAGAACCATCGTTCCCGGGATCAGGTTCAGCACGTCGATGCACAGCGTGAGTACCAGGTCGGACTTGATACCCAGTTGGTAGCGCAGAACACCGGTGACGGGCGGCGGCGACGGCCGGATGGCAAGCCACGCCACCTGGATGCTGGAGACGGCCGCGTAGTACACGATCACGCCGATCAGACGCAGTATCGAGAGCACGTGCACTCGACCTTCCACGGGGACCGGGGGCAGCGGTAGAAGGACCATGATGACCAGGCCGACAGCAAGTCCACCGAAGATATTGCCCCAGCTGACGTTGCCCCACAGCAGAATCCACACGATCATGAGCCACAGGAGGACTCCGATGCGGAGTACGAGTGAGCGTTTCATCGCGGCGCCTCCTCGGTGTCAGTCACAGGCGTGTCAGTCACAGGCGTGTCGGCTACAGGGGCGTCGGCTACAGGTATCGGTCGGTGATCGCCGAGAACCGCGTCGATGTAGATGGACCGATCCTGTAGATCCTTCGCGGCTCGGTCGCTGATGTCGATGATCTGCCCGGCAAACACCGTCAACGCGAGGCCGACGCCCACGAGTGCGACTGTCGGGATCAGCATGAAGGCGGGAATCTTGCCGACGTCCTCGCGGTCGTCGAACGCGATGTCCTCTTCGGATTCGTCGATCAGAGCCGACGGGCTGACATCGGCGAGGTCGCCTTCGGGTGCGTCGGCCCGGGCGCGCCAGAAGGCCTTGGTCCACACACGGGCCACGGCGTAGAGCGTCAGGAGGCTGGTGACGGTACCGCCCGCGACGAGTACCCAGGCGAGTGCGCTGGCGTCGGAGGCTCCGGCCTGCAGCAGCGCAACCTTGCCGATGAAGCCGGAGAACGGCGGAATACCACCAAGATTGAGAGCGGGAACCAGGAACACGATAGCCAGAATCGGGCTGGCAGCGGCCAAACCGCCGAGGCGTCGTAGTGACGAGCTTCCGGCTTGTCGTTCGATCAGACCCACGACGAGGAAAAGCGTCGTCTGCACGATGATGTGGTGCGCGACGTAGTAGATGGCGCCCGACAATCCCGAGGTCGTGGAGAGCGCGATACCGAAGATCATGTAGCCGATATGGCTGACCAGGGTGAAGGACAGTAATCGTTTGATGTCGCTCTGGGCGATGGCACCCATGATACCGACCACCATGGTCAACAGACCGCACACCATCAGGACATTGTCGAGTTCACCTTGCGGGAACAGCAGTGAGTGCGCGCGGATGATCGCATACACACCAACTTTGGTGAGCAGGCCGGCAAAGACGGCGGTGATGGGCGCCGGCGCCGTCGGGTAGGAGTCAGGAAGCCACGCCGACAGTGGGAAGACCGCAGCCTTGATCCCGAACGCCACGAGTAGGACGCCGAAGATCGCGGTGCGGGTGCCGGCGGGGATGTTGTCGAACCGCAGGGCCATGTCGGCCATGTTGAGTGTGCCAGTCGCGGCGTACGCAAAGGCGATGCCGGCCAGGAAGATCAGCGAAGACACCATCGACACCATGACGTACGAGACACCCGCTCGAACGCGGTCGGCACTCGCTCCCAAGGTCAGCAAGACGAAGCTCGCGGACAGCAGCACCTCGAAGCCGACGTACAGGTTGAAGAGGTCACCGGCGAGGAAGGCGTTGGAAATACCCGCGGTCAGAGCCAGATATGTCGGCAGGAAGATCGACACCGGCTGCGCTTCGTTACCGTCGCGGATACCCTGACCGATCGCGTACACCATGACGGTGAGCAGGACGATCGAGGAGACGACCAGCATCATCGCCGACAGTCGGTCGACGACGAGAGTGATGCCGATCGGCGAATCCCAGCCGCCCACCTGAACTGCGGTGGTGCCGTCGCGGTCTGCCAGATACAGCAACATGCCGGACACAGCCACGACGGCGACCAGTGCGATCAGGGTGATGACTCGCTGGAACCGGGGACGTCGGCCGACAACAAGTGTGGCGGCAGCGCCCAGCATCGGAATCAAGACGGGCAGGGGCGCCAGTGCGCCCATGAGGTTGGACGAAATGGTCACGTGCGCGCACCTCCCTTACCGTCTTTCTGGCGCTTCTCAGGTTCTTTCTTGCGGGCGAGGTCAGTGGCCCAGTCGGGCACGGGTTCGTCCTCGAAATCGCCGTCGCGAAGATCTTCGTAGCACTCGATGTCCTCGAGGTTGACCAGTTGTTCCAGGGGGATGGGGTTGCCGTCCTTGTCGAATGCGTCGCCGCCGATGCTCGGCGCACCGGTGACGGGGTCGTCGGATCGGTCGTGGTCGGGAGCGTCGGCGGGCAACCTGCGCAGCAAGACCTTGGTGTCCTCGGGATCGTCTTCCACGGCGTCGGCGGTGTTGATCTTGTAAGACCGGTACGCCAGTGCCAGAACAAAGCCGGCCATGCCCATCGTGATGACGATCGCGGTCAGGATCATGCCCTGCGCCAGAGGATCGGCGATCTCTTCGTGCACGGAGTCGCGGCCGACGATCGGCGGATTGCCGTCACTGCCGCCGACGGTGAGGATCAGCAGGTTGATGCCGTTTCCGAGCAGAAGCATTCCCAGCAACATGCGGGTGATACTGCGCTCGATCAGCAGGTACACGCCCGTCGACGTCAGGACGGCGATCAGGAGGAGCATTCCGATATTTGCGCTCATGATGCTTTCACCTCGATTTCTGCGTCGAGGCGTGCGCCGAGACTTCGGAGTACGTCCAGCACCAGGCCGACCACGATGAGGTAGACGCCCAGGTCGAAGAACAATGCGGTGACCAGTTTGACGTGGCCGATAAGCGGGAGGGTGAACTCGAAGACCGCCGACGAGAGAGCCGGGGCACCGAGGAACAGCGAGATGATCGCGGTGCCGGCCGAGAGAGCCAAGCCTAGGCCGAGGATCTTTCCGGCGTCGATGGGAACGGCTTCACCGAGTTCATAGCGTCCACCGGCGAGGTAGCGCAACACGAGCGCAAGCCCGGCCGTCAAGCCGCCGGCAAAGCCGCCACCTGGCGCGTTGTGGCCGGAGAAGAAGAAGTAGATCGACAGCACCATGATCGTCGGGAAGACCAACCGGGTGGTGACCTCGAGGACCAGGGAGCGGTGACGCGGATCGATCAGGTCGCCGCCGCGCAGCCAGGTCGTGTCGGTGCTTGCGGCCGCTTTGTCGACGATCACCGAAGGCGCGTCGGACACTCGGGGCGCGATACCGAAGCGGCGGTTGCGGAACACAAGGCTGGCGACGCCCGTCGCGGCAACCAGCAGCACCGAGATCTCGCCGAGAGTGTCCCAGGCGCGGATATCGACGAGCAGGACGTTGACCACGTTCTTGCCGTTGCCGATGGTGTACGCGGCGTCGGGAAGCAGTTCGTAGATCGGACGCGTATTGCGAGCGTTGACTGCGTACGCCGCGATGGCGGTGATCGTGATTCCGACGGCACCGGCCAGAAGGGCGCGCGGCAACTTGAACCCGATCGCCTTACTCTCGTCGATCTCGGCCGGGAACTTTCGAAGCACGAGCACAAAGATGACCAAAGTCAGTGTTTCGACCAGGAATTGGGTAAGAGCCAGGTCGGGGGCACCATGCAGCGCGAACAACACACCGGAGCCGTAGCCGGTGAGTCCGACCAGGATCACGGCGGCCAGACGGTTGCGCATCACGGTCGCAGCGATGGCTGCGGCGATCATCATCAGCGCGATCGTCAACTGGATGGGGGAATCCCACAACCGGAGATCGACGCCCGTGTCGGTGTCGATGATCAGCAGGACCAGGGGAACGACAACCAGCGTCGCGAGGATGGTCGACTGCGTCCGGGGCAGTGAACCACGCTGCGTGACTCCGGTCAGACGCATGGAGATGGTGTCCATGCCGCGCAGGGTCGCGTCGTAGATACGGTCGGCGTTGCCGAGCGGAGGGTGCTCGAAGTGCAGGCGGCTGATCTGGCGTTGCGCGATGTAGAGCGCAAAACCTCCGGCGATGACCACACAGGTGAGCAGCAGCGGCGTATTGACGCCGTGCCACAACGCCAGGTGATAGTCGGCGTGCGGACCGGCGGGCAGGGTGGTGGAATACGGCGTCAGTAGCTTCTCGAGCTGCGGCGACAGTATTCCGGCAGCCAGTCCGGCAACGGCGAGCAGACCAGGGGAGAACAAGAACAGAGCGCTGGGCGCATGCATCTTGCTCACGGCGGGGCTGGGCTTGCTCAGGGTCTTGCGTCCGAACGCGCCCCAGATGAAGCGAATGCTGTAGCCGACGGTCAGAATCGAACCCATCACGATGACAGTGATGACGGCGATGGACGACCAGTGGCCGAGGACGTCGGTTTCGAGCACCGATTCGAGGGCAGCTTCTTTGCCGACAAATCCGAGAAGCGGCGGTAGCCCGGCCATGCTGGCGGCGGCTAGGGCCGCGATGATCGCCAGCGCGGGGGCCGTCTTACCGAGATGGGCAAGTTTGCGCAGGTCACGGGTGCCGGTGGTGTGGTCGATGATACCGACCACCATGAAGAGCGCAGCCTTGAACATGGCGTGCGCCACCACCATCGTCATGCCGGCGAGGGCCGCGTCGCGGGTTCCCAGACCGACCAGAACCATCATGAAACCGAGTTGGCTGACGGTGCCGAACGCAAGGACGAGCTTGAGGTCGTATGCCCGCATGGCCCGCCAACCGGCCAGGATCATCGACAGCAAGCCGAGGCTGATGATGGTGATGCGCCACGGCGGTGAATCCGCGTATCCGGGGGCGAGACGGGCAACGAGGTAAATACCGGCCTTGACCATCGCGGCGGCGTGGAGATAACCGCTGACCGGGGTGGGCGCGGCCATGGCGCCGGGAAGCCAGAAGTGCAGCGGGACAATTGCGGATTTCGACAGTGCGCCGATCAGGATCAGGACAATCGCGACGGACGGCAACCATCCCGTCGGCGGGTTGGCGACCAGATCGGACAGGTTGTAGCTGCCACCGGCTTGGCCGAGGATGATCATGCCGACCAACATCGCGAGACCACCAGCGGTGGTGACCAACAGTGCCTGGGTTGCGGCGCGGCGACTGGTAGCGCGCTCGGCGTAGTGGCCGACCAACAGGAACGACAGAACCGTGGTCAGTTCCCAGAACATGTAGAGCAGCAACATGTTGTCGCTGGTCACGAGGCCGAACATGGCGCCGGCAAAAGCCACCATTTCGGCAGCGAAGATGCCGAGGCGGGGTTCGTCGTCGTTGAAATATCGTGCGCAGTAGATCAGAATCAGCGTGCCGACACCCAGGACCAGGACGGCCATGATCGCGGAGAGCGCGTCGAATCTGAAGTCGATGTCCATCGACAGGCCAGGAGCCCACGTGATGTGGAGCGTCTCGACTGTGCCCCATTTGTCGATGACCCAACCGAGGCTGATCAGCGGAACCAGTGAGAGCGGGAAAAATCCATTTCGCCCGAACCTGCGCACCACAAGCGGAGCCAAGAGGGCGGCAACGGCATGGGCAAGCAGAATACTGAGCAAAAGGCACTCCGTCGTGTTGTGTTCAGCGGGCGGCGGGGTGTCCGAACAAATCGAACCTATCGGTAATTTCGGGACGTAGCCCCTTCACAAGGACACCGTCTGGGTGTATATATTACCGGCCCGTCTTCATTTGCCGTGCAGTGCGTCGCTTCGAACTACAACCGTGTGAACTGATACACGTATGTTGGACCGGGTGAAAACGCAGATCATCCGCACCGCTGCCCTTGCACATATTCGGGATCGCCGACTGATTCAGACCCGGTCGGTCGGGAAGACGGCGTTCTATATGGCCGGCGGCAAAATCGATCCGGGTGAGACCACCGAACAAGCATTGCACCGCGAGATTCGTGAGGAACTCGATGTCGGACTTGTCCCCGGCACCGTCGAGTTTCTCGACGTGTTCGAAGCTCAGGCGTTCGGGCATTCGGTAGGGACGGCGCTGCACATGAGTTGCTATCGCGCCGAGATGGACGGCGAACCCCGTCCGACGAGCGAGATCGCCGAGTTCCGGTACTTCACGTGCGCAGAGTACGAAGCCATGGACGACGTGGCACCAGGTTCGCTCAAAGTGTTTCGACGCTTGGTGTCGATGGACCTGATTGACTGATCAGACGCAGTCGGCGGCTCGCGTAAGCGCAGACGACCACGATCACGAGGGCTGTGCCGTTGAGGATCAAGACGTCGTCGGACGGTTCGAACCGACTGGCCGTGGTAGCTCCGGTGATGGGCGTGTAGTCGGTCCACCCGTAGGAGAACTGCGGATATACCAGTAAGGCCAATGCCGTGGGTCCGAAGATCACACTGAGACCGACGAGCAGTCGCGACGCGCCGGTCCGCGCCGGTTCGGACTGCATGGCGCTGACAATCGTGTACGCCGCGCCGGCGCCGCAGATGCGGATCAGGACGTCGCTGACCGAAAGCGCGTTCTCCGAAGAGAACGTGGTTGTTGCGACGTAACTCGCAATTCCGGCAACGGACAGGACAACGAGCACGATGTAGCCGCCCACGAGTGAGGGACGAAACGCTGCGAGCGTTGCTGCCGCGATGATGAGGACCGTGAGAAAAACCGCAGTCGGAACGGGCGCCGATGCCCCGGTGCTCACGGACGCCGACAGGCTGTTCGCCACCGCGGATGCCAGCATGGCCGCGGCGGCCGTCGACATCAGCAGGATCTGGCCGCCCTTCTCCAAAACACGCGCGGCGATGACGGTGACCAAAATGGCACAGGCGACGACGGGAATCGCCGCCCACACCGTGTTGATGGTGATCCACCAGTTCACGGCCACGCCCATGAGCGTCAGCACTGCCGAGATCACCACAGGCCGCACTGCCATCCGTTCCGGTGGCTCGTCGCGATGTCGGTCGGCGTTGCTGCGCCACCAAACGAGCGCCGTAAGTGCAGTCAGTCCGAGGGCGATGAGTGTGGCGGCCACGATCGGCGGCTGAAACTGGGTGGTGTCTTGCGCGAGGTAGTCCGCATAGCGACGTGGAACTGCCGTGGGGTCGAGCAGTGCATCCGAAACGAACACGGCAACAAGCACACCCGCTACGGTGGCAGCCCGCACCATGCGGGGAATCGTGACCGTTATTGCTCCGAGCGCAACGCCCGCACCCACGGGGGACAGGGCCTCGAAGGCTTGGTAATACAGACCTGGCAATTCCAGCAGGAGTCCGCCGAATGCAACCAGCGCCGACGTCCGAATGCGAGTACGCGCTAGACCGGCCGCGGTGCCGACGGCAACAACGGCCAGGACACCCGCCCCGATCGTGCCGATGGACCAGAACCGATCGCCCGACCAGATCGACCTGGACTGGCTTTCCAGGAAGGGAGCCAAGCCGACCACGGTGACCACGAATGCCGTCACGCCGCCGAGTATCAGACGGGGCGTCCTGCTTATGACGGGCACCACTTCACGGTAGTCAATGAGCGTCGGATACGCCGGATTCTGCTGAATTGGAGTTTTGTGGAACTCGTCTGATTGCGGCGCCGCACACAGCGATAATCGCGACAAAGAGGAGTGCTGATCCGATTGTCTGGGCGTTGACGTAGTCGACTGGAATCTCCGTGGGGTCGGTTGAACCCTCCACATAAGCGAAGTTCACACGCACCGGCGGCCACGAAAGTTGATAGGCCAGAACAGCGATCGAGGTGAACGTCATTGCCGCGAACAGGATCGCGAGTCCGAGGGTGGCGTCGACCAGGCTGGCCGGAGCAAGCGCGCCGAGCAACGCCGCTCCGCCGAACCCCAGGGCGGCGATTTTCACCACGATCGAAACGGCTCCGTGTGCAGTGGTGAAAGGGAGAAGCTCGGACAGGGGCACCGCGGCGAGGATGACCACTGCGACGGTGGCAGGGATGCGCTTGCTCAGTCGCAACCCCAGCGCGACGGCCACACCCGAGGCGAGAACCACAACCCAGGGAGATTCCAGTGACGCCCACGGCCCGAATTGGCCGTTGGCAAGCATCAAGGTCGGGGTCGACGCGGCTGCGAGTGCTGTTGCGGCCCAGAGAAACTTGCCGCCCGCGCCGGACTGCTCGCCGAGTTGGCGGGCAGCGATCGCCGTGAGGGCCAATGCCGCTGCGGCGCATACAGTCATGACCACCCAGGCGGTGCCTTTGCTCGCGAATTCCTGTCGGTCGACGATGGATCCGAGTATCCGGTGCCCGATTGCCAAGGCGATCACGGCAATGAGCGCGACGCGGATTTCGCCGGCATCGGGGCGTCTGATGCGGAATCCGGACTGAGCGCTTATTGCGCAGGCGACTGCCAGTACAGCAGTTGCCGCCAGCAACAACCACGCTGGTTCGCCCACAGCTGAGGTGCTCATCCGGCCGGCTCCGGTACCGAAGGCGTGCGCGGACAGATATCCTGCGATCACACCCAGTAGCACGCCGTTCCTTGCGGCGGTCCGATCCCAGCTTGCGGCAACTGCGCAGCCCAGAATGACGCCTGCCGCAACACTTTTGAGTACCACGAGTGTGATCAGCAGGTCGAGGACGGCAACGTCCGGAACGGCAACCCGGATCAGTGCGATGATCGCTGTTGCCGCGGTGACAACGATCCACGCTGCTCGGCGGGAACCGCTCCGCTGCGACAGTGCGCACGCGAGGACGGCTACGACGGCGCCCAGTGCAACGGAGGTGGGACCGCTGCTGATCCAGCGGTCGATTTCGGACTGCGAGGCGACAATCGCCCAGTCCTGCAGCGGGGGATTGGTCAAGGCGAAGGCGGCAAGCGCCCCCGACGCGAGTGCCGCGAGGGTGGTGAGGATCGCTCGGAAATCGACTGGCATCGAACCAACCTATCGCGGACTCGCTCTCAGGCCGGTGGGGTCAGCGCGGGAAACCAGATGTCGGTCAGGACGTCGGCGGCCACGTCGGCGCCGGCGGTGATGGCGCCTTGCTCGGCCCAGCGGATGAAAAAGCGCTCGATCTGGGTGAGTAGCAGTTCAACTCGGAGTTTTGCCTCGTCGTGTCGCTCCTGCGGCCAGCGGGCAAGGTACGACGTCATCGCATTGGGGAGCGCCGAGATGCCGTCGCGCGCGAGGGTGCGAAATTCGGGTTCGAGAACCATGGCCTCGTCCCACGCGCGCATCAGGTGGTGGTGATCGCGGCACCAGTCGAGTGTCCGGTTGATCCACCCGGCAAATTCTGCGCGTGAACCGGAATCGAGGACGTGGTCGAGGTCCTGGAAGATCGCGAGCGTGCTGATGACGACGGAATTGGACCCGAGGGCCTTGAGTATGTCGAGTTTGCCGGGGAAGTGGAGATAGAACGTGGCGCGGCTGCACCCGACCGCGGCGGCGATGTCTTCCACGGTGACGGCGGCGTAGCCCCGTTCGGTGAACAGTGCGTCGGCTGCGGCCACCAGGTCGGCACGGGTCTGCTGCTTCTGCTTTTCGCGCAGAGTCGGTTTGGCGGCAGTGTCTGTCATTGGAGGAATCTTACGGCTGCCGACGAATTTGCACGAGACTATCCGTCTGTCACTTGACAGGCCGTTAGTGAAAGCTACTCTGTGGTGCAGGGCACAATCGACCGATCAGAGGACGCCATGACTATCTCGGATACAACGCGCACACCTGACCTGCCAGCCGGATTCGACGTCACGGACCCCGCGATTCTCGGCGAGCGGATTCCGTTCGAGGAATTTGCCGAACTTCGCCGAAGCGCACCGGTGTGGTGGTGCGAGCAGCCGCCTACCGTCGGCGGATTTCAGGACGAGGGTTACTGGGTTGTTTCTCGGCACGCAGATGTCAAAGAGGTCAGTCAGCGCAGCGATATCTTCTCGAGCTGGGAGAACACCGCCATTGCGCGCTTCGCGGACGACATGCCGCGCGAGGCCGTCGAGATGCTGCGGCACCTGCTCCTCAACAAGGATGCGCCGGAGCACACCAAACTTCGCAAGCTGATTTCCAAGCTGTTCACCCCGCGGGCCATCAACGGGATGCGCGACGAGTTGGACCGGCGCGCACGCAGCATCGTCGACACCGCTGTCGGTGAAGGACCGGGCGATTTTGTGAAGCAGATTGCCAGTGAGCTGCCGCTGCAGGCGATCGCAGATCTGATCGGCGTCCCGCAAGACGATCGCGACAAGCTGTTCAAGTGGTCCAACGAGATGATGGGCTACGACGACCCCGAGTACGTGGGTGATCCGGCGGTCGCGTCCACCGAGGTGCTCGGATACGCATACCAAATGGCCGACGCGCGTCGCAGTTGCCCGGCCGACGACATCGTCACCACTCTCGTCCAGGCCGACATCGACGGCGACGCATTGAGCCCCGAAGAGTTCGGATTCTTCGTGCTGATCCTCGCGGTGGCGGGCAACGAGACAACCCGAAATGCCATCACCCACGGCATGATTGCGTTCCTCGAGAATCCCGAGCAGTGGGAGCTGTACAAGAAGGAACGGCCCAAGACGACGGCCGACGAGATCGTCCGCTGGGCAACACCGGTCACCGCGTTCCAGCGCACCGCCCTCGAAGACACCGAACTGGCCGGCGTCTCCATCAAGAAGGGACAGCGGGTGGTCATGCTCTACAGTTCCGCGAACTTCGACGAGGATGTCTTCGAGGATCCGATGACCTTCGACATCACCCGTAACCCCAATCCGCACTTGGGTTTCGGTGGAACTGGCGCGCACTTCTGCATCGGGGCGAATCTTGCCCGGATGGAGATCGACCTGATGTTCAACGCACTCGCCGACAATGTCCCCGACATCACCAAGATCGGTGATCCTCGTCGTCTGCGCTCGGGTTGGATCAACGGCATCAAGGAGTTCCAGGTTGATTACAAGAGCACAGGCTGCCCGGTAGCTCACTAGGGGCTACGCCCCTGTGCGCCTTTCTGGTAGCCAGCGCTACCAAAAAGGCGCACAGTAAGGTGACGTATCGCCTACTTTCAGGAGCCACCGTATGACATCGATCAACGACAAGGCCACCGCTCTACTGGCGCTGCACCAGCCAGGAAACCCCGTCATTCTCCCCACCGTCTGGGATGCCTGGTCCGCAAATCTTGCGGTTGCGGCCGGTTTTGCAGCTCTGACCGTTGGCAGCCACCCGGTATCGGATTCCATCGGAAAGCCCGATAACGAGGGAATCACGTTCGGCGAGTTGGTACGCCGGATCAAGCAGATCACCGGCGCCGTCGACGCTCCGGTTTCCGTGGACATCGAGAGTGGCTACGGACTCGAGCCCGCTGTGCTCATCGAAGGGCTGATCGATGCCGGCGCGGTCGGTCTCAACATCGAGGACACCGTGCACAGTGAGGGTGGCCGTCTTCGGGAGGCACAGGAGCACGCCGATTTTGTGGGCGGGCTTCGCCAGGCCGCCGACGCCGCAGGTGTCCACGTTGTTGTCAACGCGCGCACCGACCTGTTCGTGAAGCAGGTAGGCGACGAGGCTGATCGTGTTGACCGGGCCATTGCTCGGCTGAAACTGGCCGCCGACGCGGGAGCCGATGTTCTCTACCCCGTCGGACGGCACGACGACGCGGTCCAGCGGCGTCTGACGTCGGAGCTTCCGTTGCCGGTCAATGCAATCGGGATCCCGGATCAGGACGACCCGGCTAGTTTCGGACCGCTCGGCGTCGCCCGCGTGAGCTTCGGGCCGTTCTTCCAAATGGCGTTGTCGACTCGGGCCAACGAGATCCTGGGGCGCTGGAAATAACAATGCAGAACGTGATGTCGCCAGGCCCGCTTCTCGATGCGCGTGGGCACCTCGTAGAGGCGGGCTGGGCGCCGTCGGAGGTCAAGACTTATCGGCGGTCGGCCGTCAAGGCGCCGAAGTTCCGGCTCAAGGAGTGGGACTACTACTGCGTCCTCACACCGGAATACGGGATTGCGCTGACCGTCGCGGACAACGGCTACATGGGGTTGCTCGGGGTGTCGTGGCTGGATTTCACCACTCCGGGTGAGGTCACGGAAAACGTGATGCTGCCCTTCCCAATGGGCAAACTTGGGTTGCCTTCCAGTGCCGATTCCGGCGACGTCGTTGTGTCGAAAGGTAAGGCGCGCTTCGAGTTCAGGCATGTCGACGGTTGTCGTCGCCTGATCGTGGACTACCCGGCATTCGACCATGGTAAGGGATTGCACGCCGATCTGTTTCTCGAAAGCCCCGCCGATGACCGCATCGCGATCGCCACACCCTTTCCGAAAGCTCCGCGGTCGTTCTACTACAACCAGAAAGTCAACTGCCTGCCCGCTACCGGAACCGTTCGGGTCGGATCGCAGCAGTTCGCGTTTGCTCCGGAAGTTGCCTTCGGAGTGCTGGATTGGGGCCGTGGAGTCTGGACCTACGACAACACTTGGTACTGGGGCTCGGCATCGGGATTGGTGAACGGCGAGCGCTTCGGCTTCAACATCGGTTACGGATTCGGAGACACCACAGCGGCCAGCGAGAACATCGTCTTTGTGAACGGTGTTGCGCACAAACTGGATCGCCTGGCGTTCGAGATTCCACGAACCTACGACGGTGCGCCGTGGAACTTCACGAGCAACGACGGCCGGTTCGAGATGAAGTTCGAGCCCATCATCGATCGCGCCGCGAAATTCGACGTGGGTGTCCTGCGGTCCATTCAGCACCAGGTGTTCGGCAGGTTCACCGGCACGGTTGGTCTCGACGACGGCACATCGGTGGAAGTTCGCGACCTCCTCGGGTTTGCGGAGGAAGTTCGGAACCGCTGGTAGGGGTGCTGGCTAGCCGGCGGTGTTCAGGTCTCCGTACACCGTTCGCCCCTCGAGGACGGTGGCGCGCACCTCGATGTCGGCCAAATCGGTGGGCGCCACATCGAGGGGATTGGCCGACAGCACAACAAGATCCGCGTAGGCGCCCGGGAAGATTGCGCCGATGCTCTCCTCGCTGAAGAGCTGCCAGGCGGCGTTGACGGTATGAGCGCGCAGCGCAGCGTCGACGGGGATACGTTCCTCCGGCGCACGCACCTGGCCACTCGGCGAGAGTCGGGTGACCGCGTCCTGCATGTTCCGCAGCGGGTTGGCCGGGGTGACCGGGCCGTCGTTGTGGAAGGTGAAGCGCTGCCCGGCGGAAAGGGCAGAACCTGCTGCCGCCCATGCTCCGCCGTGCTCGGGACCGAACAGATCGTCGACCAACACGTCGCCCCAGTAGTGCAGGTGATCGATGAAGATACTGACGGTGACGCCCAGCTGCGCGGCCCGGCGGAACTGATCCGCGCGCATGGCGCCGACATGTTCGAGGCGTAAGCGGTGATCGGACCGCGGAAACTCCTGCAGCAGTTGCTCCCACGCGTCGAGAACCATCGTGATTGCGTTGTCGCCGTGGGCGTGGCACGCGATCTGCCACCCCTGCTCGAAGTAGGCTGCGCTGATGTCGTGGATCTGCTCACCGGTGTAGTTGGCATGACCGTGGGTGCAGGCGATGCCGAGTCCGCGAGTGGCGGCTGTGTCGAGGTACGGGAAACTGGTCGCGACGTTGCCGACCCACGGTGAACCGTCCGACCACACTTTGATGCCGATCTGCTTGACCAGATCATCGCCCTCGCCGGGGGCGGCGTCCGTGGCGCGTTCCGGTGTCGACATTTCGTAGAGGCGGAACCTGGTGGTGAGCCCGCCCGCGTCGGCAATTGCCTTCAATGCCGGGCGCATTCGTGGGTCGAACGACATTTCGGCGACGGTGGTGATGCCGGCCGCATTGAGCCGGGCGCACTCGGCCGCCAACAGTTGGGGGTAGTCGCTCCCGATGGTCATCGCGTGGCCGGCAACGGCAAACACGGCCGGTGTCTCGTACGCCGCGCCGTCGAGTTCACCCGAGGAATCGTGGCCGTACGATCCGCCGATCGGATCGGGGGTGTCGCGGGTGATCCCGGCCAGTGCTGCTGCTGCGGAGTTGAAGTATGCGACATGGCCGGAGTTGTGCATGATCACGAGCGGGTGGTCCGGTGCGATCATGTCGAGCCACTCGAGCGTGGGCTCGGGTAAACCCGTCTGCAGCAGAGGATCCCAACCGTTGAGCGATGCACCGGCCGCGCCGCGTGCTGCGACCGTGTCGATGACCGTGGCAACAACGGTATCCGCGTCGGCGATCGTGACGGGGCGGATGTCGACCACTGCCGGTCCGAGCACGATCGCCTCTTCGAGTGGGTGCCCGTGCGGTTCGATGAATCCGGGGAGCACGCAGGCAGTTCCGACGTCCACCACCCGTGTGCCTTCGCCGATGAGCGAGTCGATCTCGGTCCGCTCGCCGACTGCCGTGATCCGGCCACCGGTCACGGCCAGAGCGTTCGCGCGCGGAGCGTCCTCGTGCATCGTGACGATGTCGCCGTACAGAACCAGATCAGCATCCACGTCAGTCCTCATCGGTTGTCGGCGTATGCCTGCAGGTGGGCTACCTGCTCGGGATCGAGTGACGGGCGGACCTTGTCGCGCGCGGTGGCAACATCGGCGGCGGTCACGTCGGCGGCGTCCATGCTGCGGCGCATGGCTGCCAGGGCGGCTTCGCGTAACAGAGCTGAGCAGTCGGCTGCCGAGTAACCTTCCAGATCGACTGCCAGCGCGTCGAGGTCGACATCTTCCGCCAGCGGCACAGACTTGCCCGACGCCTTGAGAATTGCCTTGCGCGCGTCCGCGTCCGGCGGCGGAACAAATACAAGGCGTTCCAATCTGCCTGGACGCAGCAGTGCCGGGTCGATCAGATCAGGGCGGTTGGTGGCGCCCAACACCACGACGTCACGTAGCGGCTCGACGCCGTCCATCTCCGTCAGCAGGGCTGCGACGACGCGATCCGACACCCCGGAGTCCGAGCTCTGCCCGCGGCGCGGGGCGAGGGCGTCGATTTCGTCGAGGAAGATCAGCGAGGGTGCGGAATCGCGGGCGCGCTGGAACAATTCGCGCACCGCTTTTTCGGATGCGCCCACCCACTTGTCCATCAGCTCGGCGCCCTTGACGGCGTGCACGCTCAGGTGGCCCGAGCTGGCAAGGGCGCGAACAAGATACGTCTTGCCGCAGCCGGGAGGGCCGTAGAGGAGGACGCCTCGGGGCGGGTCGACGCCAAGGCGGGCAAAGGAATCGGGGTGCTGCAGCGGCCAGAGCACTGCCTCCGTGAGCGCCTGCTTGGTTTCGACCATGTCGCCGACGTCGTCGAGAGTGACGCTGCCGATGGACAGTTCTTCGGTACTGGACCGGGACAGTGGCCGAATCACCTCGAGCGCTCCGACGAGGTCGTCCTGCGTGATCTCCGGCGCTTCGGCGGATTTGGACGCTCTGGTCGCGGCTCGCAGCGCGGCTTCGCGGCACAACGCGGCGAGGTCGGCAACCACAAAGCCGGGGGCGCGGGAGGCGATGGCGTCGAGTTCGAGTGTGCCGGTGGGAACTCTGCGGAGCAACAGTTCGAGGAGTGCCTTGCGGGTGGCACCGTCGGGCAGGCTCAGGGAGAGTTCACGGTCGCACAGATCTTGACCGCGCAGGCGGGCGTCGACGGCTTCGGGGTGTGCGGACGTGGCGACAAACGCGATGCCGGGGGTGGCGACGGCGCTGCGCAGCTGTTCGAGGATGAGCGCGGAGACAGGTTCGGGTGTGGCGGGCAGTAATGCGTCGATATCGGTGATCAGGAGAACCCCACCGCCGCGCACACCGGCTACGGCGTCGACGATGCGCTGGAGTCGGGTATTCGCTTCGGTTGCACCGACTCCGGGGCCGTCGAGTTCCACCAGCTTTCGCGCCGAGAGAACTGATCGGGCGAGTGTGGCTTTTCCGACGCCTGCCGGTCCGGTGATCAGAACACCGAGGTGCGGGGACGCGCCGAGTGTGCGCAGCAGTTCGGGTTCGTCGAGCGCCAGGCCGAGCCACTCGGTGAGTTTGGCGGCCTGGGCCTGTGCGCCCACGAGGTGGTCGAGGGGAACGGCAGGGGTGGGCTCGGCAGGGACAGACACAGTGGCACTGGAAACAACACGGGCAACGCCGGCGGGACTGGCTGTTCCCCAGTCCACCGCCGAGTTCGGCTGCACACTCACCGGCCCACCGGCCGGGTCGACGCCGGTGACGGTGAGCAGTTCCGACGTCCAGGCGACACCGAAGGTGCGGGAAAGAGCTTGAGTGGCTTCGGAAGTGCTGGTGCCCGGGCCCAAGTCGCGGGGGAGAAGCGAGACGGTATCGCCGACGCTCACCACCTTGCCGAGCAGGGCTTGGCGCAGGACGGTGGGGCTGATCGAGCGGGTTGCCATGGTGGAACCGGTGACGGAGACGGATCGTGCTCCGTACACCGTCACCGGACCCACCACGACGGACGAGTTCTCGGTGAGCCCCACGTTGGACATCGTGACGTCGTCCAACAAGATCGTGCCCGCCGGTGTGCCGGTGGGGGCCCGACCCGCCACGGCAGCAGTTCCGCGTGCGCCCATCAAGGCGATGGCATCCCACTCACGGATACCCAACGCTGCCAAGGCTTCGGGATGCAGGCGCACGACACCGCGTCGTAAATCTGCTGCGGAGGTGTTGAGTCGGACAGTCAGGGCGAGTTCCGGCGAAGTCACTCCCCGAGACTACGTCCTGAGCTAGCGAGGCCGACGCAAGCCGAGGCGCACCATCGAGCGTCGTCCACCCGCTGTGGGTTGACGACGGATCGCCCGGCGCTCCGACGGCTTGATGTCCCACGTTTCCGGCCGCGCCGCCACCCAGCGCTTGGAGCGGACGGCAAAGGGAATGTGAACCAGGTAGATCGCAATGAGAACGATCAACAGCACGTACGGGAAGGTGATCAGTGCGGCCGCGGTCAAGGCCACGAGGACCAGCAGCGCGGCAGCCATGTGCGGCGGCACGGATACCGATTTCATGGCCAGGGTCGGGATGCGGCTGACGATCAGAGCTGCCGAGAACAACATCCAGATGACTACAACTACCTGCGACGACCACCACCCGTCACCCCATTGGATGGTTGCAGCCAGGGGGGTGAGGGCGATCAGGGCGCCTGCGGGCGCTGGCACTCCGACAAAGTACTCGCGGGCATATGCGGGGACGTCGTCTTCGTCGAGCAGGGTATTGAACCGGGCCAGGCGCAACACGATGCTGACGGCGTAGACCAACGCGATGATCCAGCCGAAGTTGGTGTCGTCCAACAACGTCACGTACAGGACCAATGCCGGGGCAACGCCGAACGAGATGGCATCGGACAGTGAATCGAGCTCGGCACCGATCTTGCTGGTCGCGTCGAGAAGGCGGGCGATCCGGCCGTCGAGTGAATCGAGGACCGCCGCAGCACCGACCATCGCGAGCGAGATGCCAGGCTCTCCGTCGAGTGCGAACTTGACGGCGGACAGGCCCGCACACAGCGCGAGGATGGTGATGACGGACGGCAACAACCGCACGGCTTGGGTGCGTTTGGGCACCTTCATGGCCGGGCTGGTTGTCACCACCGGTCTCTTCACGGCTGGCTTCATTCTCGGTGTCTTCACGGCAGTTGCGCGATGACGGTTTCAGCGCCAATTGTGCGCTGACCTGGTTCGACCAGCAAGGTCGTTCCGGCCGGGAAGTACGTGTCGACGCGCGATCCGAAGCGGATCAGACCGTAGGTGTCACCGATGGGAAGGGCATCGCCGACACCGGCGTAGCAGACGATACGACGCGCGAGCAGACCGGCGATCTGCACGACGGCAACGTCGTGTCCGCTCGCGGTCTCGATGAGCATGCTGTTGCGCTCGTTGACCTCGCTGGCGTCGGCCAGGTCTGCGGAGAGGAACTTGCCAGGCTGGTGAACAACCGTCTTGACGGTGCCTCCGACGGGAGCGCGCTGGACGTGTACGTCCAGAACCGACAGGAAGATGCTCACGCGGGGGCGAGGTTCGCTGCCGAGGTTCAGTTCGGCAGGCGGGACGGCATTGTCGACCAGTGCGACCTCGCCGTCGGCCGGGGCCACGACGACGCCGATGCGGTTGGGCGGTACCCGGTGCGGGTGACGAAAGAACGTGGCGCACGCAGCTGCAGACACAAGGCCGGCTCGGCGCACCCACTTACGGTTGCGACCCAGGGCTGCAACACCCAGCGGAGCCAGCACAAACGGTAGACCGGCGGGATGAAGCGGCGGAATCGCATGCCGAACCAGATCGACGATATGTCCGATTCCGGTGGGTTGCGGGGTTCCGGGGGGTGTGGGTCGGCGTGCCACAGGCTCCTCTAACTACTCGGTCGGTGTACTGCTGGCCGCACAGACACTACGGGGCGTCGTGCATCACTAGATTACGTGAGGCATCCGTTACTGCGGCATCTGTTGTTGCGGCACCCGGTATCGTCCGCCCCAGATCATGTAGGCGCAGTAGCCGAGCACACCGACCAGATAGAGAACGGTCGGGGCGACGAGGAGCCAGGTATCGACGGAACCATCCGTCGATGTGCCCGCGACCGCTGCCATCCAGGCAAGTAACAGTGCGGTGGCAGCGCCGAGCTATTCGAGGTCTTCGGAAATTCTTCGATCGAACTCGGCGCGATTGACCGGGTCCGTCCAGTATCGATGGTTCGCGATGCTGATCGCGTGCCCAGGAACACGGGGGATCAGGAACCTCGCTGACCCGAACGCGAGAGTGAGACCGAGACAGATTCCGCCGATCGGACCGAGGAACGACCACTTCGAATCCCACCGGGTTACCGCACCGGACGCGTCGAAGTGACCGGGAATCTGGTAGGCAACTCTATTACTTGTGCGCAGCCTGTAGCGGCATCAAGTACGAGAAGTACCCGGCGTAGTCGGTGGTGCGGATAGCAAGGGGCAGCGCGGCGCCGCTCGCCCGAATCACCAGTGCCCGACCGGGTTGCGCTGCCGCGGCCTCGCGTAGTCGCTGCCGATCGACCAGCACTCGGAACCTCTCTGCGGGAACCACGTCAGCCGGATCGATCCGAGCGCTTCCGTCGGCGTCGACGCTCACGATCGCTGTTTCCGTGGAGCCGTTGAGCAGGGCCGCCAGTTGGTCGCCTCTCAGTTCGGTTGCGCCACGATCTTCGCGCAGGATGCGATGGTCCGGAAATTCACCGTCCTCGATGAGTGGGTTCGACACCGATCCACCGGGATAGGACGCGGTCACCGAGCGGGTGGCGAAGGTGAGCGTCACGACTCCGGCGATGTCTCGCATCCTTCGCGCAAAGGCGAGAGGAACGATTGCCGAGACGGTCAAATTGGATCGCACGCTCACTTCTGCGACTGCTAGCCGGTACCGATCAGTGGTGACAAACGCCGCGACGCCGTCGTGAATGTCGATATGTACTCCGCGAAGGATCGGGAACTCCGAATCGGCGTCCACGGCAAACAGCACGGCGTCGAGTGCACGTCGTACATCCCAGGAATCGAGGGTGACGCCGGTTGCGGTCGGCCGTGAATCGATGAGCCGATGGATTCGATCGAGTTCGGCGCGGGCGTCGGCGAGCCCGTCTTCGAGATTGCGCAAGTGCGCGTCCAATCGGGAGTGTGGGTCCGGCCCGGTCAGGACGGCTGTCATTTCCCGAACCGGGACACCGACGCGCCGCATGCCCGCGATCAGGCGAGCATCACGGAGTTGGTCGTCGGTGTACCAGCGATAACCGGTGTGAGGGTCGACGGAGTGCGGAACCAGCACGCCTTCCTTGTCGTAGAAGCGCAGCGCACTGATCGGTAGCGCCGACGCCCTCGCCATCTCACCGATTGTCAGGAGCGCAGGGGTCAGGAGCGCTGGGCTAGTGGTCACGATCGAATTCTGCCCGCAATCGCGCGATGGCGCCCCGAATCATCCGGCCGTATCCGTCGTCGGTCAATGTTCCGGCCGCGCCTTCGGCCTTGGTCAGATGCTCGTGAGCTTCGGCGACTCGACCGAGTTTGTTGTAGTCGGCGGCTAGGTTGAGGTGCAACGACGGGTAGAAGCCTGCAACCTGCAGCGTCGAATGGTGTTCTTGCGCCCGAGCATCGGTCAGCGAATCAGCCGCCTGGAGCGCGCGTAGATCCCAGCGGAGTTCGTCGGCGGGATCGTCCTGAACGTCGGCCATGTAGTGCGCGAGGGTGACAACGTGCAGCGGATCGGTGCCGACGTCACGCCATACGTTTTCGAACGCAGAGCGAGCCCCGGCCCGATCGCCGGAGCTCGCCAATTCTTGTGCCTGCATTATTCGGTTCATCACGGGATCCATGAAAGGAGATCCTGAAGTCTCGACCTGGTTGAGGGTCAAGCGGGAACGCTGGCTGCTTCCGCTTCCTTCTTCACACGCTCGAGAGTGGCGTTCATGCCCTTGACGAGTTCGACCTCGAAGCTGTCGTTGCCACCGAAGACGGTCTTGACCAGGAACTGCGAGACCTGAGACGTTCCGGTGGGAGCTTCACGGCGCTCGGTGAGCTTGGTTCCGGTTTCGGTCGCTTCGATGTTGTACGACCAGATGGTGCGGTTCTCGGCGATACGGAACGCGACGGACTTGTTGGGCTCGAACCGAACAACCTTCGCTGTTGTCGGCCAGACGAGAAGGCCCTTGCGGTTGATGTTCAGGGTCTTGGCACCCTCACGGACGGTTCCACCGATGACCTTCATCTTCTTGCACTGGGGGCTCCATTCGCCCATCCGCTGCAGGTCGGCGACGATGGCCCACACATCCTGCGGGGATGCATTGATGTCGATGCTGGCTTCGAGGGTGTTGGACAATGGTTTCTCCAGTCAATTTGATGATACGGCGAGTTACAAACACTTTTGCCGACGGTACGCGATACGTCAATACCCGATGTGCCTCAGGTCACCCTACGGCCAGGTCGCAGGGGTGGGCGGGAGGCCGGCGGCCGGTAGCGGACAATAGACGGCGCACGCATGCCTGCCATCCGACTGGAGTACCGAGTGAACACCGACGCCTTGCCCGACGAACGGGCCGGACTCAAGAGGGGGCTGACGGCGCGGCACATTCGTTTCATTGCTCTGGGCTCGGCAATCGGAACGGGACTTTTCTACGGCAGTGCCGAAGCGATCAAGCGCGCCGGGCCGTCGGTTCTGCTGGCATACCTGATCGGTGGCCTCGCGGTGTACCTGGTGCTGCGCGCTCTCGGTGAGATGGCGGTACGTAACCCCGTCTCCGGTTCGTTCAGCGAATACGCCAACCAGCATCTGGGTCCGCTCGCCGGATTCATGACGGGGTGGACGTACACATTCGAGATGGTGATCGTCTGTCTTGCCGACGTCACAGCGTTCGGCCTGTACATGCAGTTCTGGTTCCCGGACGTGCCACGCTGGATCTGGGTTCTGGCCGTCGTCTTCTTCATCGGCGCCCTGAACCTGTTGAGCGTCAAGGTGTTCGGTGAGCTCGAGTTCTGGTTCACGCTCGTCAAGATTACCGCCATCATCGCGATGATCGTGGGTGGTATCGCCATCATCGTGTTCGGATTCGGCGTGCACGACACCGACGCGGGAGTCAGCAACCTGTGGTCGGACGGCGGATTCTTCGCTACGGGAATCGGCGGGTTCCTCGCGTGCTTTGCAATCGTCATGTTTGCGTTCGGCGGCACCGAAATCATCGGAATCACTGCCGGTGAGGCAGAAGACCCGGCGCGGACCATCCGAAAAGCGGTCAACACCGTTCCGGTACGCATCATTCTCTTCTACGTCTGCACCCTCGCAGTCATCATGATCATCATTCCGTGGCAGACCATCACCAGCGACAACAGTCCCTTTGTGCAGATCTTCGAGAACCTCGGATTGGGCACCGCTGCTTCGATACTCAACATCGTGGTCATCACCGCGGCGCTGTCCGCCATCAACAGCGACGTATTCGGTGCCGGCCGCATGATGTTCGGCATGTCCCACGCCGGTCAGGCCCCGCAGGTCATGAAGAAGGTGTCCCGCAACGGAGTTCCGTGGATGACTGTAGTGATCATGACCGTCGCCTTGTTGGTCGGCGTGGTGCTCAACTACCTGATCCCGGACCAGGTTTTCCTCGTGATCGCGTCACTCGCGACCTTCGCCACCATCTTTGTGTGGGTCATGATTCTGCTGTCGCAGTTCCGTTCACGCCGCCAGATGAGTGCCGACGAAACAGCGGCACTGAAGTTTCCAGTGCCGCTGTGGCCGTACGGTCAGATCTTCGCGATCGGTTTCCTGGTGTTTGTCATCATCCTGTTGGGCGTCATTTCCGACACCCGTGTTGCCCTACTGGTGGGCGCCGGATGGCTCGTGCTGCTGGCCGGCGCGTACTACAAATGGGTGAAACCAGCCGTCAGCGCAGCGGATCGAAGTGGCGCATCACAGTAGGCATCGTGCCTGCCGTCATCGACTCCGCCATCATCTTTCCGGTCAACGGACCCAACGCGATTCCCCACATCCCGTGACCACCCGCGACATGGACGCGCGGCGACTTCGTAGCACCGATCAACGGCAACCCGTCAGTGGTGCAGGGACGTGATCCAACCCATTCTTCGTCACGCGCAGTCCAGTCGATGCCGCGGAGCATGGGCTTTGCGGCGTCGATGATCGCCTGCACGCGACGCGGATCCAACGGTGCGTCTGGGCTGCGGAATTCCATCATTCCGGCGACTCGGAAGCGGTCGTGCAGCGGCGTGCACGCCACGCGCTGAGTGGGGAAGTACACCGGGTTCTTGGGCAGGTGATCGGGTGTGACGCTGAAGCTGTATCCGCGTCCCGCCTGCACCAGCTTGCGAACACCGAACGGCGCTGCCAGCTTGTTCAGTCGAGCGCCACTGGAAATCACGACGGCATCTGCTGCACGCGAATCACCGTTGGCGGAGCGAACACTCACGCCGTCGGCACGGTCGTCGATCGACGCCACATCGAAGCCGGTGATGATCTCGGCGCCACGTTCACGGACAGCGTCGGCCAGCGAGTTCACGAATTGCGGGGGATCGATGAAACGTTGACCACGCAGACGGATTCCGGCCTTCACGCCGGTGCCGAGGGTCGGCTCGAGCGAGTGGATCGCATCGTGGTCGAGGAGATCGAAGTCGACCTCGCCGCCGGCGGCCTCCACATGACGGAACTCCTCGACCAGGTTCTCGCGATCCTGCTCCGACGCAAACGCCGCGAGAAACGGATCAGCCAGTCGGGTGTGCTCCTTGACGCCACCGTCGGCAAGTTCGTCGAATGCGCCCAGCGCGGTTCGGTTGACCTCCGTGTAGACGGACATCGCTTCCTGCCACTTCGAGGGTGTGCAGTGGCGAGCAAATCCGACCAGGAAGCGGATCAGTTTCAGATCGGTTGTCAGCGGAACATACACCGGCGACGACGGGCTGAGCATCGCGCGCAGGCCGTACTGAAGGACAGCGGGTTCGGGGAGCGGAAGCGTGAGAGCGGGGGCGAGCCAGCCGGCATTTCCCCAGCTGGCATCAGCGGCGACGCCATCACGATCGACGACGGTGACGTCGACTCCACGTTCCTGGAGGAACCAGGCCGTCGACAATCCGACCATGCCTGCGCCGACCACGACCACACGATCGGGGCTCTGACGAGTTCCCATGACCTGCTCCTTTAGCTCCGTTGACATACGAGACGCCGGTCACACCGGCTCTGTTTCAAGCATGGGCTGAGGGGAAGGTAAAAGGAGTGGCCGTTCGGCCACAGGTAGAGATCAGGCGTTGTGCATATGCACAACGGGCGTTCAATTCCGCAGTTTGAACTGGAGCATCAGGATCAGTCGAGTGTCCGCGTCGGTCAGGTCAACACCACACATGTCTTTGCAGCGACGTAGCCGATTGCGCAGGGTGTTGGGGTGAACGTGCAGTGCTGCGGAAGAATTCGCGACATCACCGCCCTTGTCGAGGAAGGTGCGGGCCGTGGCGACAAGTTCGCTGCCGTGCCGACGGTCGTGCTCGTCCAACGCGCCAAGGGGTGTGGCATCGCCCAGTCCGTCGAAGATGTCGGCGACATGCAATGCCAGTACTGACGCCAAGGTGTCGTTCATTCCCGCGACAATCCCGCCGGACCGGTTGTGCCGCAGCGCGCCCAGAACATGGTCGGCGTCGGCCCGCGATAGATGGCATTCGCTGGCGGATTTCACAGTTCGGCCCACCGCCACGGCAAGTTGTGCGCGTTCGCGGGCGCGACCGAGGAAGTCCTCAAGCAACCGGCGGGTGTTCGCTTCGTCAGCGGAGACAACAAGATAGGTCGCGTCGATCAACTGCGCGATCACTGCGTCGACGGCCAGTGTGTCGAGATACAGACCCAACGACGCCGCGACGGTGCTCGGCATGAAACCGGCTGTCGCGCCAACCGCTACGACGGTCAGCGGTCCGCGCAGTCGCAAGTCCTCGGCGGCGCGGAATGCCTGCTCGCCGCCGCCGATCAGTGCTTTGACTCGCTCGGTCTGGCGGCGTCTGGTGCTGTTGATCCGGTCACGCTCGGACGCGATGTGCTCCGCAACCACGGGCACAGCAGCGCGAAGTGTCGATTCCTGGGACGGCGTCGGCTCGCCGGCGAGTGCCACCCAGATAGACCCGACGGCAATGTTGTTCTCTCGCACGGCGATGACAAGCCGGGGAGTGATCGCCGGATCGTCGAGGTTGACGTAGATAGGGTCCGTCTCGCGATGGAGGCGTTCGAAAACACCTGCATTCGAGAGTAGTTCGCGAATTCGGCCGGGTACCTGCCGGCCGAGGATGGTTCCGATCCGAGCCTCGTCCACGGCTTGTTCACCACCGGAGTAGGCAAGGACGGTCGAGTTCTCGTCCTCGATGGTGACGGGGGCTCCGAGTAATTCCGCCAAGGACCCCGCGACGCTGAAGAGATCGTCGTCGCGCAGGTCCATGAGGCTGAGCCTACTGAGCCGGTTCGTTTCTTGTGGTGCGACGCGTAGGGGTTGCAACTATAGGCTGGTGCAATGGCTGACATCGAAGGTGTTCTGTTCGACATCGACGGAGTCCTGCTCACGTCATGGCAGCCCATCGAGGGTGCCGGCGAGGCGGTCCGCGATGTGCGTAGTCGGGGCTTGGCGTGTGGGTTTCTCACCAACACCACCTCCCGCAGTTCGACCCTGATTGCGGAGGGACTGTGCGATGCGGGAATTGCCGTCGAGCCCAGCCAGATTGTCACTGCAGCAAGGCTCACCGCAGAGTACGTGCGCGCCACGTATCCCGAAGCGAAGGCCTGGGTGCTCAACAGCGGCGATGTGTCCAGCGACCTCGAGGGGATCGAACTGGTCGACAAGAACCCGGATGTCGTCATCCTCGGCGGCGCAGGCCCCGAATTCACACACGAGGCACTGAGTCAGGTGCTCCAATATTTGCTCGACGGTGTCCCGGTGGTCGCGATGCACCGCGGAATGATGTGGGAGACAGATACGGGCTTGAAGATCGACACCGGAACGTACCTACCGGGTTTCGAGGAAGTTGCCGGCGTCAATATCGCGGCCGTCGGCAAGCCGTCGCTCACGGGCTTTCTCGCGGCCACCGAATTGATGGACGTCGACGCCGAAGCGACGGTCATGGTGGGAGACGATCTGATCGGTGACATCCTTTCGTCGCAAAGGGTCGGGTTGACCGGAGTTCTGGTGCGTACCGGCAAGTTTCGGCAGGCAGTGCTCGAATTGGCGACGCAACAGCCGGACTATGTCATCGATTCCGTGGCGGATCTACCGGGCTTGTTGGAAACCTTGCTCGAGTCGTGACCTGCAAAGCGTGACGGACGTCATGTGAGCGGGTACTCTCGCGCCCGAATCCATGAACGTGTTCCAAGAAGGAGTTTTCTATGCCCTTGATCTCGTCAGTCTGGTTCCGCCGCTCGTCCTCACGAGTTAACGGAAGTACCAGTAGTCGGTTGGGGGGCCGCCTGGCGAGAACAGGGGCTGTGGTGACTGCGGGGATGGGCTTGGTTGCGGGGCTGGCGCTGGCCGGCGGGGGAGTTGCTTCGGCTGCGCCCGTCACGTGTGTGTCGCCGCCGTTGGTCAACGACATTCAGGTGTCGGACACCGCGAGCTGTGGCGCACAGGCTGTTGGTGCGGGACGCTCGCAGGCCGGTGCCATGGAGAGCGGAACAGCTGTCAGCGTCTCGGCTGACAACAGCTACACCAACACTTACGCCAACGGTTTCGGAACGGCTCTCGGCGCTTCGCGCGGCAACGGTCAGGCGCACGCCTATGCACTCGGTGGCGGCATCGCCCGCGCCGGTGCGGCCGACGGAAACTTCACCGTCGCCATCGCCGGTTGGGGAGCGGGAGCGACGGCTGACGCCAACGGAGTCAACTGCATGGGCAACTTGTCCTTCGCTGTGAACTTCACCAACGGGCAGTTCTGCATCGCCGGCTGAGTCTTGACCTTGCACTCGGCACGCTCGAGTGCTAAAAATGCAATTGGCACTCGCGAGCTGTGAGTGCCAGGTCGAGTCAGTGAGACCGGGATCCATCGACACCCCCGGTCGTCCGTCGCGGGCACTGACTTAAGACCGCAGGCTAGATGGGTGACCTAAGCAAAATTCGGTCGCCCTGTGCCGATGAGGTGACCCGACGAGCGGTCACCTTGTGTGTCACCCCCTATCCGGAGGATCACTTCGCAATGGCAAAGATCATCGCGTTCGACGAAGAGGCACGTCGCGGCCTCGAGCGAGGCCTCAATGCCCTCGCCGACGCTGTCAAGGTGACGTTGGGCCCCAAGGGTCGCAACGTCGTTCTCGAAAAGAAGTGGGGCGCCCCCACGATCACCAACGATGGTGTTTCCATCGCCAAGGAGATCGAACTCGACGACCCGTACGAGAAGATCGGCGCGGAGCTCGTCAAGGAGGTCGCCAAGAAGACTGACGACGTCGCTGGCGACGGCACCACCACCGCCACCGTCCTCGCACAGGCATTGGTCCGCGAAGGCCTGCGTAACGTCGCAGCCGGCGCGAACCCGCTCGGCCTCAAGCGCGGCATCGAGAAGGCTGTCGAGGCTGTCACAGCTCGCCTGCTCGAAACCGCCAAGGAGATCGACACCAAGGAGCAGATCGCTGCTACCGCCGGTATTTCCGCAGGCGACCCGTCCATCGGCGAGCTCATCGCCGAGGCAATGGACAAGGTCGGCAAGGAAGGCGTCATCACGGTCGAGGAGTCCAACACCTTCGGCCTGCAGCTCGAGCTCACCGAGGGCATGCGCTTCGACAAGGGCTACATCTCGGCGTACTTCGCCACCGATGCAGAGCGTCAGGAAGCCGTCCTCGAGGACGTCTACATCCTGCTCGTCAGCTCCAAGATCTCCACGGTCAAGGACCTGCTGCCCCTGCTGGAGAAGGTTATCCAGTCCGGCAAGCCGCTCCTGATCATCGCCGAGGACGTCGAGGGCGAAGCTCTCTCCACCCTCGTCGTCAACAAGATCCGTGGCACCTTCAAGTCTGTTGCCGTCAAGGCTCCCGGCTTCGGTGACCGTCGTAAGGCTCAGCTCGCCGACATCGCCATCCTCACGGGTGGCGAGGTCATCAGCGAAGAGGTCGGACTCTCCTTGGAGACCGCAGGCCTCGAGCTCCTCGGCCAGGCACGCAAGGTTGTCATCACCAAGGACGAGACCACCATCGTCGAAGGTGCCGGCGACGCCGACGCCATCGCAGGTCGCGTCAGCCAGATCCGCGCTGAGATCGAGAACAGCGACTCGGATTACGACCGCGAGAAGCTGCAGGAACGTCTGGCCAAGCTGGCCGGTGGCGTTGCAGTCATCAAGGCAGGCGCAGCAACCGAGGTTGAGCTCAAGGAGCGCAAGCACCGCATCGAAGATGCAGTGCGCAACGCAAAGGCAGCTGTCGAAGAGGGCATCGTCGCCGGTGGCGGCGTAGCACTCATCCAGGCAGCTCCCGCCCTGGACGACCTCAAGCTCGAAGGTGACGAGGCAACCGGCGCGAACATCGTTCGCGTTGCACTGTCCGCTCCGCTCAAGCAGATCGCATTCAACGCAGGCCTCGAGCCCGGCGTTGTTGCGGACAAGGTCTCCAACCTGCCCGCAGGTCACGGCCTCAACGCTGCGACCAACGAGTACGAAGACCTGCTCGCTGCAGGCATCAACGACCCGGTCAAGGTCACCCGCTCGGCACTGCAGAACGCAGCGTCCATCGCGGCTCTGTTCCTGACGACCGAAGCTGTTGTCGCTGACAAGCCGGAGAAGTCTGCTCCCGCAGGCGATCCCACCGGCGGCATGGGCGGCATGGACTTCTGAGTCCATCCCCTTAGCTCCTAGAGGCCCGGTCCACCACTTGGTGGGCCGGGCTTTTGCGTGGGCGGGGTCGAGTGCGGGTGTGCCGCACAATGGAACCCACGTTCACTACAAGATGGCTCGATGTTGCAGACCAAAGCAATTAGCCTGTGGCATCCGAATTGCCTGAGTGATCCCATCCGCCACCCAGCACAAGGAACTGGATATTGGCGGAGCCACAGTACAGTCACGACCCGCTATTCCTTGTCGGTGACTGCATTGGGTATCTGGATACTGGATCGCAAGCATTGCTCAGTGCGGATGGCGAATGTAGTGCGCGACGGGAAGGTTCCACGGGGCACGGCTGCACCATGGTCGATCGAGCAAACCGATGCGGCCGGCGAAGTGAAAGGCGACGGGCGGAGTGAACCCCTATCCCGACCGACGGGTCCATCCGATAGTTCGTTTTGAGAGGGGCGATTCGTAGACTGGACAAAGCCCTGCGTATCGCTGGCGACCGTCGACGTATAGACCGCGTGATATTACGAACAAAGCTCGCTGGGTTCGGATCGCAGATCTTCTTACTGTCGAGTAGTTGTCTGCGCGGTGCTGGCAACAGATTTGCGCGACGATTCAGAATAAGTTCGATCTCTTTGTCGAGGCGGGGTATTTCGCGATTAGATCTGGCCCTGAGATGGCATCAGTTCGGGTACCCGGCCCAATTGCGATGCATGGTTACGGCAAGTCGCACCGAAAGAATCCACTGCTGATCTAGGCTGCCACTTCTCGATGTGCAGGCGAGGGTTCGACTTCTTGTGAACCAAGTCGGTGTAGGTTGATTCTCTAGGCGGAAAGTTTCACGGAGATCTTGCGGCGCATGCTCCCGACGATTCGAAGTGTTCACTGGCGCTAGTACTTTCGGTGGGTGTGTTGGATTGGGGCGCACCTGAGTCCTAGTACTTTCGGTGGATGCGAAGTGGCCTACTTCCGATGTGTCCGGCCCAAACTTGGTGGGATGCTTCATGAGTCGATTTTATGTGCCGAAACATATTGGTAGACAGTCTAAGTAACTGTCCTTGGGGCGAGGCTCGGTGGAGAGTGTGGCTCTGCACGGTTGCTTGAGTACTGCAGGGTGCGGATTTGCATGCTTTCGTTCGGCGACCGCACGGGTAATTTTTCGCAGTTCTGAACACCTGACCAGCGAAAATAGAACAGGTTTCAAAATTGCCGAAAAAACTTTGCCAAAAGTTCGCAAAATCGGACTCGCCTGCATTAGCCTTACCCCAGTCGCAGCCGCAGAAGGGGTAAGCCCGCAGGACTTGTGGCCGAAGCGCCACTGACTTTCCTACGGTGACCTAATTCTGTTGTTGTGTATGCATCAACAGTCCAGGGCAGATGTTCAATATCCAAATGAGCTCTCCAAGATCTACAGAAAGGTGGGAATCGGTATGCTTGTAATGTTTCTCCAGACGGCGGCTACATTGGTTAGTGATTTGATCGGCAATGTATGGTCGGGATCATTCATGCCCGGAGTCGACGGTGTCACGGGTTCGCTGGTTTCATTCATTGAACTCAGCTGATGGAGAATACGAGTTTTTTCCGAACGTTCTTTGACTACAGGAGTGGATGATGGACCTGGGATCGATAGCCGAAATGTTTAAGCCACCGTATGGTGATTTGGTTAAGTCGATAATAGGAATGGTGGCGTTCATGCCGTTCGTGGCATCATTTGACTTCGATTTTCAATGGTGAACTTCAACAATCGTAGCGAGGTGGAGAGATAGTGGATACTGCAAGTTTGATGGGCGTGATCGGGAGTTTTGACGTGGGGTCGCTTACGCCCGTACTGACGAACGTGACCGCAGTGATTCAGAGTGTTTTCTCCGTCATCTCGGCTGCGATCGATGTCGCGGTTAGTGGATCCGTTTCCTCGGCGGGAAGCATCCAAACCGTCCTCGGCTCTGTGGCCGGCCAGTAATAAGGAGAAGAATACAATGTTCGATATATTTCTGGCCTACATTTCTGACTTGGTCAATTTCGGATCGGTTGACCTGGTAGGTACATTTGGGAAGTTCTTTGACACCCTGTCCGCAGATCCCGGAATTTAACGAGAGGATAATCTGATGCTTGAAAAATACATGGTTGGAATGATCTCGTGGTTTTCGGGCGTGCTCGGCCTGGTCTCCACTGGCAGCAAGATGATCAAGGACCCGCCCGCCAAGTAGTCAGGCTGGGGTGGAATGACGACCTCCGTCGATCTACCGCGTGAACTGGTCCTTCCGCCCCAAACTCCTGAGATTCCCGAGGTTCCCATTGACCTCGGGAATTTTCGGTTTCAGAAGCATGAATATATCGCCAGGCACCGCTACGTGAGGAGCGCCCATGAGACTGTCCAACCTTTCGATTGCAAGAGTCATGCAATTGAATCCACGAGACGCCGACTTCATCTACAACGAAGCCGACGGGCATCTGGGACACCTCATCGGCGTGTATTTTTTCGAAACCTCGCAGCACCCGCAAGCGGAATTCTCGGAGGAACAGGCTGTCGAATGGGTGACCGCGCGACTCGGGCACAATCGAATGTTCACGCAACGCATCCAACGCACGCCACTGGGCCTCGAACATCCACATTGGGTGCCCGACCCAGATTTCGATGTCCGTAACCACGTTCGCGTCACCGATATCACGGAGTCCGGCTGGGCCCCGTTGCAGAAGCCGCTCAGCGCATTGTTGACCTCGAGGATGGATCTGACTCGACCGCCATGGGAGTTGCATTTCTTCAACGGAATAGAGGGGCTCGATGATCTGCCTGGTCGGCTGACGGCGGTGGTGCTCAAATCGCATCACAGTGGCGCTGATGGTATTGCCATCAAGATGCTGGGTGAAACCATTTTCTCGGATAGGTTGCGGCCGGCCGAGTTCGAGCCCACAGTGCCGTTCTTGAAGGCACGCATGTTGCTCGAGTCGGCGCTGGGCTTTCCGCAGCAATTACTGCGATTTGCGCGGCATGTCCCCGGCAATCGGGAAGCTGCCAGGGCCGTAGACGCAGCCCAGGCAGCTGGCGAATGGGTCGAGAGCTATCACGAAACTCCGGCCACCCGTTTCAATGGCAAGGTGAGTGGATCCGGGACACTGGAGCAGATCACGCTGCCAGGGGCGGAGGTTCGGCAGGTTAAAGCGGCAGTTCCTGGGGCCACAATCAACGATGTTCTGTTGGCAGTCGTCGGTGGCGCACTGGCGCGCTATCTCACCGAAAAGGGAGAGAAGCACAAGGGTTCTCTGGTCGCGATGGTGCCGCGGTCCATGCGCAAGGTCGAGGAGTGGGAGTCGGCAAATCAGTTGGTCACACTGGCCATCGACATGCACACCGATGTCGAGGATCCGTTGGAACGGGTGGCGCACATTGCGGACTCTGCGCGCTCGGAGAAGACCCGCACTTCTCACCTCGCGGTACGACGTTTGAGTGCCGCAGTGGAGACGGCACCGGCGCCATTGCTGCGGTTGATGGCATATACGCGAGGGAAAAACTCGCACGAACTCAGCCGTCCTCGCTATATGCACACCATGGTGAGCAACATTCCTCTCTCCGTCGAGGGGTTGACCTTGAACGGCGCGCCGGGCGCGGCAGTGCTCGCTAACCAGCCGCCCGTCGACGGCGATGGTTTGCGCCACTTCATGGTCGCCGCATCGGGCGGTGGGCTCACGCTGAATGTCATTGCAGACACGGCCTCAATGCCAGACCTTCATCACTACATCGAGCTGCTGCGAGCGAGTTTCGAGGAACTCAAGAAGTCCGCTGGAATTTCTGCGCTGCGGAACGATTCCGAGGAGTTCGCTTCCTGAGAAACATCATTGAGATCCGACGGGCTATCAATCCACAATCGCTCGAGCTCTCCGGCGCAGAGGGTCTCGTAGCAATCGCACATCGGCCGAGTCCTCGCGCGAGGAGCTGGTTCCGGGTGACACGTCCACGTAGATACAGTGGCGGTGTCGAAGCGTTTGTGCAGACGTCGAAACTGGTCTGTGGATAAGAACACAGCTGTGTATAGATGAGGGAGAACAATGGCTATTCGAAGCCTGAACCATGCGGTGCTGTTCGTTTCCGACGTCGAGCGGAGTGCGTCGTTCTACTGCGATGTACTGGGATTCGAGAAGCTTCCCGTGAATTTCCCCGGCGGAGCATTCCTGCGCGGCGCGAATTCGGCAAACGATCACGACCTGGGGCTGTTTCAAGCCAGCGCGCCGCGTGCGCGTGATGGCGCGGTTGGTCTCTACCACCTGGCCTGGGAGGTCGAGACGTTGAGCGAACTCGCGCAATGCCGCGATCGCATGCTGGCCGCGAATGCTCTCGGCGGAGCGTCCAATCACGCCGCGACCAAGGCCCTGTACGGTCGCGACCCCGACGGAATCGAATTCGAAGTCACCTGGCTTGTGCCGGACGGGCTACTCGACGGTGAACTCACCCCTGGCGTCGCCTACACACGTCCACTGGATATTGCTGCCGAGATCGAACGGTACGGCGCCTCGACGCCTGGTGGTCCGCGCACCGATCGTGCGATTTACGCGCAACTCATGGGGCGCATGGAGGAACAGAATCAGGACGCTTCGAATTGATTCTTGGAGCGAAGATCGTTTGCGACGCAGGTATCCCAGATATCGCGCGCTGCGATACGCACCGTTGATACGAGTTGATTCATTTTCATGTCGTCGATGGGTCCGCAGACAGAGAGTGCTGCGCGGTTGCCGTAGTAGTGATCGCGTGGACCGATTGACGTTGCCACGCAGGCAATTCCGAGCACTGATTCTTCGCGGTCCATCGCTACCCCGCGGTCGCGGACGCGATCCAATTCTGTGTAGAGGTGTTCTTGCGACGCGATGCTGTACTGGGTTGTCTTGCGAAGCGGAGCGCGAGTAATGCTCTGCATCTTGTCTGGTTCGAGATTGGCCAGAATTGCCTTGCCGACGGCGGTGACGTGTGCGGGAAGTCGCGAGCCCACACGGCTGGGGAGTGCTAGTGGCGTTCGCCCAGGGACGCGGTCCAAGTACAAGACGTCACTGTTGTTCAGTGCCGCCAGATGGACCGTCAGCCCGGTCGAACGAGCTAGCCGGTTCAAGACGGGCACCGCTCCATGGCGCAGTCGGTTCTGATTGAGTGCCCACTGGCCGAGTTCGTACGACTTGCTGCCGAGTTCGTATCGGTGTTCTTGCCGAGTGATCCACCGTTTGGTCACGAGTTGCTCGAGCAGGCGGTGAGCGGTGGAGCGAGGGATCCCCGTTCGCTGAGTTACCTCGGCGAGCGTGAGTGGCCCTGTGTTCTCGAAGGTTTCGAGGATGGCCGAAATTCGATCGACAACCGACACCGGATCGTCCACCTTGCGAGTGGTTCTCACCATGAACTCCTGTCCTCGCCGCGAATCTGTGATCGCAGTCACCTTAGTGTTGCCCGATTCGCGTCGGCAATTGTTCGGCCCAGCCAGCGGGAGTGGACTGCGACGGCTCGGTCGAGTGTCGCGTGCACGGTTGCCCACAACTCATCGGGTGGACGGAGGGCTGTGCCTGCCGCCAGGAACTTGTGTGCACTCAGGTCCGGGGGAGAAGCCTGGGCAATCCCCGGATATTTGGACACCTGACCGATACAATCCGGACAGTCTTCCAGCGTCGGATGTGAGGGGCACACATGATCTTTCGGAACTCGTTGCCAACCGGGGTAGCTCAGTTGGGTCCGCGGGATGCGGAGTTCATCTACAACGAGTCCGAGGGCCACCTCAGTCATATGGTGTGCGCGTACTTCTTCGACACTGCGGGCCATCCGCTGGCCGACATGACACACGCCGACGCGGTTGGATGGATTTCGGAACGGTTCGGGTACTGGCCGCTGTTCACGAGCCGAGTGCAGCGAGTTCCGCTCGACCTGGACTATCCGTACTGGGTGCCGGCACCTGATTTCGATGTCGACGATCATGTGCGGGTGCACAAGGCGTCGGGGCCCGGGTGGGCACCGGTGCGAGCGTTGCTGGGCAAGTCTCTGAGCGCGCCGATGGATCTGACGCGGCCGCCCTGGGAGTTGGAAGTCATGACGGGAATCAGCGGGATCGACGATCTACCCGGTGACCTGACGCTGATCATGCTCAAAACTCATCACAGCGCCGGCGACGGTTTGGAGATCAGGAACCTCACCAACCGATTGTTCTCGGGGCCGGCAAAACCCAAGGCACCCGCACGGGAATCGGGTTTGCCGCTCGTGGAGATGATGGGGCGCAGTGTCCTCGGGTTCCCAGGACAACTGATCCGGTTCGGGAAGGGTCTCTCGGCGACAAAGGTAGCCGCAGAAGAGATCACGCAGGCCGAGGAATCCGGTGAGTTGGCGAAGTACGTCGCAGACCGTCCGCCGACGCGTTTCAATCACGTCTTGGAGGGTGATCTGGCCCTGGAGTTCGTGACGCTCGACGGTGCTGACATCAAGGCGATCAGAGCCGCCGTGCCAGGGGTGACGGTGAACGATATCTTCCTGACGGTGGTGGCTGGGGCGCTCGAGAAGTATCTCGAGGAGAAGGACGAGCGGCCGGAACGCCCTCTGGCGGCAATGGTTCCGCGCTCGATGCGGCAGATTGCGGAATGGGAGTCGGCCAATCAGCTCGCGCTCCTGACCGTCGATCTGCACTCCGACGTTGCGGATCCGGTCGAGAAACTGACCCGGATCCGGGATTCTGCGCAAGTGGCCAAGGAGCGTAGCTCGCACCTCGCTGTCCGGAAATTCAGCACACGTATCGAGACGTCACCTGCGCCGTTACTACGTTTGACGGGGCTGGCCAGGCGCCTCAACAAGCTGAATACGGATCGTGAGGTCATGCAGCACACCACGATCAGTAATGTCCCGGTGACGATCGACGGAAACGTGTTCGACGGTGCGCCCGCAGTTGCCGTGTTGGGTGGGCAGGCGCCGGTTGACGGAGATGTTTTGCGCCACTTCCTGATTGCCGCGGCCGGCGGCGCGTTGACGCTCAACGTCATCGTCGCTCGCGGAGCGATGCCCGATCCGGAGCACTATGTCGTGCTGCTGCGCGAGAGTTTCGACGAACTGCGCCAGGCAGTGGAGTACGACGTCCCCGCCGTCGAATGATTTTCCGGTCAGGTGCCCGCCGGGCCGGAATTGTTGTGGATCGCAATGAATTTTGTCCGGTAAATTGTTTCGAGAATGGGAAAATCGAGTTAATCGTTCATTTCGGACACAGGTTCTAGGATTAACACTAAGGTCGTAGACGACACATCAACGGTGAACCTTCGCCGGAACCGATTCTTTGGCGGTCGAGTGGGGATCCTTCTAGATAGGGAGTTCAGTCATGGGTTCTTTGATGGACATTCTTCTTGGACCGGACGGGATGGGCACTCAGCTGGGGAGCCTTCTCAACATGCTGATGGGATTGGATAACTTGGGTGCCAATCTCTTCGGCTCTCTGAGTGACACCTTCGGAGGGATCTCCGGATCTCTCGACACGATTAGTTTCCTGCCTGAAGTTATCCCGCCAGCTTGATCCTGCAATCTGAGCAGTTGGCACATCCACTTCACTCAACAGATATTTAGGAGTACAACATGATTGAAGGATCCGTCATGGATGCTGCGGGTTCCGTTGGCACCATTATCGGCCAGGGCATGGGCAGTGTTGCCGATATTGCTGTCAAGGGCCTCACCGCTCTTGCCGAACTGAGCGGTGGAACGCTGAAAGCCGCCAAGTAGCACAAAAGAGCTTGGTTTTGGGGCCCGGGCGCACGTCGCGCGGGCCCCAAAATGCTCTGTACCTGCATATTTGACCTTAATTATGGAGATTGACAGACAATTTTCCATTTCGCCACTGAATTTCAGTTTTGCCGCTAACGTGCTGATAGACAATGTTCGCAAGTTTTCTGTTGAGGAGTTAAAAATGGGGTCGCTGGTAAACATCCTCGGTTATGTTATGGAGAATGGCGAAACCGCAACTCAGGCACTGGTGAATGTGCTGTTAGGGTTGGATAACTTGGGTGCCAACTTGTTCGGCTCGTTGAGTGACACCTTCGGTGGGATCTCCGGATCTCTTGACGCCATCAGTTTCGCACCCGCTGTTGTCGCTCCGTAGTCTTGCAGTTCTGAATTATCTGACCATCCCGTAATTGTGCGGATAGAAGGAGAACAAACATGATTGAAGGCTCCGTGATGGATGCTGCGGGTTCTGTCGGAACTCTTATCGGCCAGGGACTAGGCAGTGTCAGCGAAATCGCTGTCAAAGGCCTGACCGCGCTTGCCGAACTCAGTGGTGGAACGCTCAAAGCCGCGAAATAGGTCAAGAGTTTTTATTGTGGGGTCCACGCGAGAAATGCGTGGGCCCCGCAATACTTTTCACGGGCGCGCTATCCCAATGGCATGAGCATCCAGGCTGCAAGATAAACCAAGGCTGCAGTTCCACCGGTGCAGACGGCGGCAATTACTGCCAGAACGCGAACCAGATTGACGTCGGCGCCAAAATATTCTGCAATCCCGCCGCACACTCCGGCGAGCATTTTGTTTTCGGTGGATCGGGTGAACGGGCGGGGTGTGTTGCTCTCGAATGTCATGGTTCAAGTCTGGCCTGACCAGGCCACTTCGACCATCGGGAATCACCCCCATCTATCCCTGATCTTCACCGAGCATCGAATTCGCCCGTTCATCAGGGCGTCACCAACTGGTTGCTGTTGACGGCTAGCCTGTCGGGAATGACCGAGATAGCAGAGCGCCGTCCTTTTCTCAGTGCCTTCGCCGACCTGTCGAGTGCGGTGGACCTGACTGACACGACGGCATTCACCGTCGACGACAGTGACGACGACGATCCCGTGTTGCTCACGGCACCAGGCGGTTTCGAGGTCGACACGTGGCGCGAGGGATACCCGTACGACTCTCGGATGTCACGCGAAGAGTACGAGATCGCCAAGCGTCTGCTGCAGATCGAACTCCTGAAGTTGCAGAACTGGTCCAAAGAAACCGGTGCCCGCCACGCGATCGTGTTCGAAGGTCGCGACGCAGCAGGCAAGGGCGGCACCATCAAGCGCTTCATGGAACACCTGAACCCGCGAGGCGCACGCGTCGTTGCGCTGGAAAAGCCGTCGGTGCGAGAGTCGACGCAGTGGTACTTCCAGCGCTATGTGCAGCATCTTCCCGCTGCGGGCGAACTCGTGATGTTCGATCGCTCCTGGTACAACCGGGCCGGAGTCGAGCGTGTCATGGGGTTCTGCACGGACGAGGAACACGAGCGTTTCCTGCGGCAGGTGCCGTTATTCGAGCAGATGCTTGTCGACGACGGCATCAGCCTCATCAAGTTCTGGTTCTCCGTCTCACCGCTCGAGCAGCGGACGCGGTTCGCGATTCGGCAGGTGGATCCCGTTCGGCAGTGGAAGCTTTCGCCGATGGACATCGCCTCCCTCGACAAGTGGGATGCGTACACCGCCGCGAAGGAAGAAATGATCCGCTTCACCGACACGGAGACCGCTCCGTGGACCGTCATCAAGAGCAACGACAAGAAGCGCGCGCGGATCAATGCGATGCGGCATGTCCTCAGCCAGTTCGACTACGACAACAAGGATCACGACATCGTCGGAACGCCTGATCCGCTGGTTGTGGGCAGCCTGGAATAGCAAGACTGCTGACCGGCGCCGTCGCGGTCGTTAGTGTGAGACGAATGGAGACCGTGCCGATCCAACTTCCCGATGGAACCGTCACTCCGATCCGCCTGTTTCCGGGACCGGTCGACGACGCTCCCGTTGTCGTGATGTTTCCCGGTCTCGGTGTGCCTGCTGGGTTCTACGATCCGGTGGCCGAAGCGTTGGTCACCGCGGGGTTCAACGCGGCGATCGGGGAATTGCGTGGCCAAGGCGACAGCCGGCCGCGACCAAGTGCGTCGTCGAGTTTCGGGTATCAGGAGTTGGTGTCGGTAGATTTCCCCGCCACCTTCGAAGTGGTGCGCGAAAGGTTCCCAGCGAGTACACCATTCCTGCTCGGTCACAGCATGGGTGGTCAGCTAGGGACGATGTACGCAGCGAGGATTCGCGGACGCCTCGGCGGGTTGATCCTGGTGGCGTCCGGTTCGCCGTACCACCGGGGCTTCCCGGGCATTCGCGCTCCGGGGTTGTATCTGGGTTCGTCGGCGATGTCGGTGACAGCCAACATCGCCGGGTTCTGGCCCGGTGATCGCCTGAGCGTAGGCGGCTTCGGGCGGCAGTCGAAAGTGTTGATCACCGACTGGGCCAGATTTGCGCGCACCGGCACCATCGAACCCGTCGGCGCGGACATCGATTACGAGGAGCGGATCGCCCGCCTGAACCTGCCGGTCCTGTCCGTCACCATCGACGGCGACGACCTTGCTCCGCGTCGATCCGCAAAGAACTTGGTGGACAAGCTCACCGGCTCACAGGTGACGATGGTGCACGTCGACGAACCACTCGGTCACAACGGCTGGATCCGGAAACCGGATGCTGTGACCGAGTGCATCGTCGCCTGGCTGCGCGACCGCTGATCAGTCAGCTGAACTTCTGCCACAGGAATTCGTAGGTCAGCGCGGTCTTGTAGGCCAACTGCGCGTTGTCCGCGGCGCCGCCGTGCCCGCCTTCGATGTTCTCGAAGTACAGCACCGGCTTGCCCAGTTCCTCCAGGCGCGCGGCCATCTTGCGAGCGTGCGCTGGGTGGACGCGGTCGTCGCGAGTGGACGTCGCGATGAGGATCGGCGGGTACGAGCCGTCCGCGTCGATGTTCTGATACGGGCTGTACTGCGAGATGAAAGACCACTCGTCAGCGTTGTCGGGGTCGCCGTACTCCGCCATCCAGGATGCGCCGGCCAGGAGGAGATGGAACCGTCGCATGTCGAGGAGCGGAACCTGGCAGACTATGGCGCCGAACAACTCTGGGTACTTGGTGAGCATGATGCCCATGAGCAATCCGCCGTTGCTACCACCCTGGGCGGCCAACAATTCCGGTGTGGTGATGCCGCGGTCGACCAGATCGCGAGCGACAGCCGCAAAATCCTCGTGCACCTTGTGGCGTCCGGACTTGAGAACCTGTGTGTGCCAACCTGGCCCGTACTCGCCGCCGCCGCGGATGTTGGCCACGACGTACGTGCCGCCGCGAGTGAGCCAGGCCCGCCCGATGGAACCGCTGTACGACGGCGTCAGCGACACCTCGAATCCGCCGTAACCGTAGAGAAGGGTGGGGCCCGGCTTGCTGCCTTCTGCGCCGACCACGAAGTACGGGACCTGGGTGCCGTCGGCGGATGTCGCGAAGAACTGTTGCGTCACAATGTCTGTGGCATCGAAGAATGCGGGCGCAGACTTGACAACTGTGGGTTCGGATTCCCCGATGACTCCGTGCAACAGCGTTGCCGGCGAGGTGTATCCGCTGGCGTTGAGGAAGTACTCGTTGCCGGAATCGGGATCGGTGTCCAGGATTTCGATGGTGGTGAGCTCGGGCAGGCCCTCGAAAGGCCTTTCATCCCAAGCGTTGTCGCCGGGAGTCAGGATGCGCAGGGTGGTCCGGACGTCGGTCAGAACGACGAGAATCAGATGATCGCGGGTCCAGCTGTAGTGGTCGAGCGACGAATGATCGTCTGGCTCGAACAGGACCGTGAGTTCGCGAGCGCCCGCGAGGTAATCCTCGTACCGAGCGGCCAGCAAGGTGCCCGTCGCGTACTCGGTGCCCTCGACCGTCCACGGCGATTTGGTGCGAATCAGCAACCACTCGTGGTGAATCGAGATGCCGGCGTCTTCGGGTGTGTCGATCAGAACGAGTTCGTCGTCGAGGGTGAGCTGGAACCGTCGTGAGTTGTAGAAATCGACGGAGCGGGTGACGAAGTCCCGCTCGAAGCCAGGCGTCGGATCATGTGATGCGGAAATCGCGACGTCGGTGCTTTCGCCCTCGTACAGCGTTTCGGCGCTGGAGAGGGGAGTGCCGCGCTTCCATCGCTGTGCGAGACGGGGGTAACCGGAATCGGTGAGTGATCCCGGCCCGGTATCGGTTCCGAGATACACGGTGTCGATGTCGATCCAGTCGATGTCGGTCTTGGCCTCGGGAAGGTAGAAACCTGCATCGGGTCCATCAGGAGAGAGGAATTGTCGTGTCTCCATGTCGAATTCGCGAACCACTGCGGCGTCGGCTCCACCGCGCGACAAACTGATCAAGGCGCGATCGCGGTGGGGGCGCAGCAACTGTGTGCCCTTCCAGACCCAGTTCTCGCCCTCGGCTTCGGCCAACGCGTCGAGGTCGACCAACACGTCCCACTCGGGGTTGTCGCTTTGATACTGCTCGAGCGTGGTCCGTCGCCACAATCCACGAATATTGGTGCCGTCGCGCCAGAAGTTGTACAGATACTCACCGCGGCGACGCACGTACGGGATGCGAGCGTCGGTGTCGAGGACCTCGCGGACATCCGATTGCATCTGCTCGAAGCGCTCACCGGTTGCGAGTTGCGCTTCGGTGACGGCGTTGTGCGCACGCACCCAATCAAGAGCAGCGTCACCCGTGACGTCTTCGAGCCAGAGGTACGGATCGCTGTCGACGGGGGAGTTCTGATCGGATGTCATGGCTCCATTCTTACTGCTCCCCGCCGACAGCATTCGACCCCGCTCCCGAAAGGCAGTGGGAGCGGGGTCGAAAGTGCGGACTCAGACGTTCAACGAACGCGCGATCATCGGCCACGAGTTGTGGAGATCGTCCTGCCAGTAGCCCCACGAGTGGGTACCTGTGGGCTTGAAGTCGAACTGCGCGGGGATCTGCAGCTGATTCAGACGGTAGGCCAGATTGTGGGTGCAGTAGTTGACCGCTGCCTCGATGAGGCCGCCCACGATGATCTGGTTGGCCAGATTGGCGGGTTCACCGTTCATCGCAGGGTTGGCGAGGGTGTCGTGCGGGCCGGGCAGACCCGACCCGGTGGAAACGTACAGCTCGGTGCCGCGGAGCTTCTCGGCGTTGACAACAGGGTCGTTGTCGATCCAACCCTGACTGCCCACCGGGCCCCACATGTTCGCGATATCAGCACCACCACGGATGCCGGTGACCAGCTGAATAGCACCCTGGCCGACCGGAGTGCTGGTCTCGGCGCAACCGCTGTACGCGCCGACGCTCTTGTACAGGCCGGGGGCCGCGATTGCGAGATTGAGAACCGAGGTGGCGGTCATGGAGATCGCGGAGATCGACTGGACCTTGTTGGTATTGAATTCGGCGTCGATGACGGGAGGGAGTTCCTGTGTCAGGAACGTCTGCCACTTCTGACGGCCGAGTTCGGGATCGTCGTTGACCCAGTCGGTGTAGTAGCTGAACGCGCCTTCGAGCGGGGTGACGACGTTGAGGTTCTTGTCCTGGAAGAAGTTCATGACGTCGGTCTTGCGCTGCCACGTCGCAGAGTCTTCGCCGCCGCCTGCGCCGTTGAGGAGGTAGAGCGTCGGGCGCGGTGCGCTGTTGTCTGCGGGGAGGATGACCTCGAGCGGAATGTTGCGACCCATCGACGCCGAGTACACGGAGATCGTGGACTTGCGGCCATTGTCGCTACGGCTCGCGAGGTACGAACCGGAGGTACCCGATGTGGCTTGTGCCGTTGTGCCGGATGAGTCGCCGCCCGCGGAGGCGATGGCGGGACTGATCAGCATCGGGATCACGGACAGTGCCGCTACTGCAGCGACCAAACGTCCCCGCGTGAATGTACGAGCGCCCATACGATCTGAAACCTCCACTACGTGTGCCCCGGCGTGTGTCCGGGGTCGATGTCACTGGTCAGTAAACCAGAATTGCCATGGTCAGGGGAGCGTTTGATGGTTCCAGCATCCATGTAGCACACAACCCCGCTCTCCAAGTCGAGGAGAGCGGGGTCGAGTGCTTGAAGCTGGTGGTGTCAGACGCCCATGGAGTTGGCGATCATCGGCCACGAGTTGTGGAGATCGTCCTGCCAGTAGCCCCACGAGTGGGTGCCGGTGGGCTTGAAGTCGAACGTTGCCGGGATCTGCAGTTCGTTCAAGCGGTACGCGAGGTTGTGGGTGCAGTAGTTGACCGCTGCCTCGATGATGCCGCCGACGATGATCTGGTTGGCCAACACGCCGACCTGGCCGTCGACTGCCTCGTTGGCGAGGGTGTCGTGCGGGCCGGGCAGACCGGAGCCGGTGGAGACGTACAGCTCGGTGCCGCGGAGCTTCTCGGCGTTGACAACAGGGTCGTTGTCGATCCAGCCCTGTCCGTCGAGCGGGCCCCACATGTTGGTGACATCCGCGTCGCCGCGCATGCCGACAACCAGTTCGATGGAGCTCTGGCCGACCGGGGTGCTGGTCTCGGCGCAACCACTGAACGCGCCGACGCTCTTGTAGAGGCCGGGGGCTGCGATCGCGAGGTTCAGCACGGAGGTGGCGGTCATGGAGATCGCGGAGATCGACTGCACCTTGTTGGTGTTGAACTCTGCGTCGATGACGGGCGGGAGTTCCTGTGTCAGGAACGTCTGCCACTTCTGAACACCGAGAGCCGGGTCTTCATTAACCCAGTCGGTGTAGTAGCTGAATGCGCCTTCGATCGGGGTGACGACGTTGACGTTCTTGTCATTGAAGAAATCCATGACATCGGTCTGACGCTGCCAGGTCGCGCGGTCTTCGCCGCCGCCTGCTCCGTTGAGGAGGTAGAGCGTGGGACGCGGTTCGCTCGTGTCAGCCGGAAGGATGACCTCGAGGGGAATGTCGCGACCCATCGACGGCGAGTACACGGTGATCGTGGACTTGCGGCCGTTGTCGGTGCGGCTCGCGAGGTACGAATCCGTCGAATACGCTGCGGGAGCGGTACGAGTTCCAGCGGTGTCACCACCGGCAGAAGCCATGGCCGGACTGACAAGCATCGGCAGCACGGACACCGCTGCAATCGCGGCGACCACACGGCCGCGCTTGAATGTACGAGAACGCATAGGCTTAAGAACCCTCCACCTGAATTACCTTGTAGATCCGCCCCGGGTGGAACGATCCTTCGTCGACACTTCTCCGTATGGGTTTTTGCATCCCGACGCATATAGAGCGTGCAAGTCTTGATCTTTCTACAGCATCGGCGCGCTATTCGCCAGTGAACCGAAGATTTGCTGAACGATTGACCAGTTTCGAATTGACCTGGCTGTTTACCTATATGCTCAACGGGTGAACCGGACATATCCGATCTGGGAACAGCACTGCTGCTTGCCGTTGCAGTCCAATGCCTCTATTGCGGAGCTATTGCGGTACCGGCGGCCTGAGGGCAGTTACGTTTCGGTCAATGTCGGCTACGCGCCGCACACACGTGCGGATTCAACCGCCCTGGTCAAGAGTTTTGCCTGGCAGGCGCGCGTCGAGTATCCGGAAATCACACCGGTCTCGACGATTCTCGATGTTGCCGACGTGCAGCGATCCGGCGGAATCGCGCTGGCATTCGACCTCGAGGATTCCAACCCACTGGACGGCGATCCCGACAACATCGCGTACTTCTACGATCTGGGCGTGCGGTCGATGTTGCCGACGTACAACCACGTCAACGCCGCCGGCTGTGGGTGCCTCGACGCCGTCGACACAGGCTTGACTGCGTACGGCCGCGAACTCGTGGCCGAGATGAACCGCGTCGGCATGATGGTGGACGGCTCGCACTGCTCGACCCGGACCGGTCTGGATCTGGCCGCTGCCACGACACGTCCCATGATCTACAGCCATTCGAATCTCCGCAGAATGTGGGAGCACCCCCGAAACATCACCGACGATCAGGCCAAGGCGTGTGCCGACACCGGCGGAGTTATCGGGATCAACGGCGTGGGAATCTTCCTCGGCGTCAACGGCCCCGACGACAACAAAGCCAGGCTCGAGGCGATGGCCGATCACATCGAGGAAGCCGTCGGACTCGTCGGTGTCGATCACGTCGGGATCGGTTCGGACTATTCGTTCGACGCGGAGGACTTCCTCGACGAGATACACAATCACGCGGCGTCGTTCTCCGAGGCGTACACCGCGTGGGGACCGCTGCAGTGGGTTCCGCCGGAAGACACCCTCACCTTGGACGTCGTTCTGCGTCGGCGCGGTTTCGACGAGTCCTCGATCGAAGCGATCTACGGCGGAAATTTCGCCCGAGTTGCTGCAGAAGTTTGGTCTACTGGCCGGTAAGGCGACCATCCGGGGACAGGAAAACGATGCAGGACTACCCTGTTACATCGTGACCTCACACTATGACGTCGTTGTCCTCGGAGCCGGCCCCGGTGGGTACGTCGCTGCTATCCGCGCGGCACAACTGGGCCTGAGCACTGCCATCATCGAGCAGAAGTACTGGGGCGGTGTGTGCCTGAACGTGGGCTGCATCCCGTCCAAGGCGCTTCTCCGCAATGCCGAACTCGCGCACATCTTCACAAAAGAAGCGAAGACGTTCGGCATGTCCGGAGACGTGTCCTTCGATTTCGGCTCGGCCTTCGATCGCAGCCGCAAGGTTGCCGACGGGCGAGTCAAGGGCATCCACTTCTTGATGAAGAAGAACAAGATCGCCGAATTCGACGGCAAAGGCACGTTCGCCGACGCCAACACCATCAACGTCGAGCTCAGCAAGGGAGGCACCGAGACGATCACGTTCGACAACGCGATCATCGCCACCGGTTCCTACACCAAGCTGCTGCCGGGCACCTCGCTGAGCGAGAACGTGGTGACCTACGAAGAGCAGATCCTCACCCGCGACCTGCCGGGCTCGATCCTCATCGTCGGCGCCGGCGCCATCGGCATGGAGTTCGGTTACGTCCTCAAGAACTACGGCGTCGACGTGACGATCGTGGAGTTCCTCGACCGGGCACTGCCCAACGAGGACGCCGACGTCTCGAAGGAAATCGCGAAGCAGTACAAGAAGCTCGGCGTCACCATCAAGACCGGCGCCGCTGTCCAGTCCATCAGTGACGACGGCAGCAAGGTCAGCGTTTCGATCAAGGACAACAAGTCCGGCGAGATCGAAACCGTGGTCGTGGACAAGGTTCTGCAGTCCGTCGGCTTTGCACCGCGCGTGGAGGGCTTCGGCCTCGAGAACACCGGCGTCGCCCTCACCGACCGCGGCGCCATCGCGATCGACGACTACATGCGCACCAACGTCGAGAACATCTTCGCCATCGGTGACGTCACCGCCAAGCTGCAGCTTGCACACGTCGCGGAGGCGCAGGCCGTCGTTGCAGCCGAGACCATCGGCGGCGCAGACACGCAGACGCTCGGTGACTACCGGATGATGCCGCGTGCGACGTTCTGCCAGCCGCAGGTCGCGTCCTTCGGGTTGACCGAGGAGCAGGCCAAGGCCGAGGGCTACGACATCAAGGTCGCGAACTTCCCGTTCGCTGCCAACGGCAAGGCCCACGGTCTCGGTGACCCGACCGGTTTCGTCAAGCTGATCGCCGACACCACACACGGCGAACTGCTCGGTGGACACCTCATCGGACCGGACGTCTCGGAACTGCTGCCCGAGCTGACCCTGGCCCAGAAATGGGACCTCACGGTCAACGAGTTGGCACGCAACGTCCACACGCACCCCACGCTCAGTGAGGCGCTGCAGGAAGCGATCCACGGCCTCGCCGGCCACATGATCAACTTCTAGGTAGGGCCTGCGGCCCCCGTGCGTCTTTCTGGTAGCTCACGCAACCAGAAAGGCGCACGGGCCTTTTTGTATTGCCAATACGCCAGATCGCGACTTCGAGTCCAGGTCTGAGCTGACGGCGCACTAGCGTCCCGAAACATGAAAACTCGTTGTGTACTGCTCGCGGCCGCTCTGGCTCTCGGTCTCGCCGCGTGTGGAAGCTCGGCCGGTACCGAGTCGACCGCGGCTTCGACGGCATCCGCCGAAGCCGGCGCCTTTCCGGTGACAGTCGACCACGCCTACGGTTCGACCACGATCGATGCCGAACCCATGCGGATCGTGACCATCGGATGGAGCAGCCAAGATTCGGTGCTTGCCCTGAACAAGGTGCCCGTCGCGATGGAGAGCTTCTCGGGCGACGGTGTCGAGAACAACATATTGCCTTGGGACGCTTCACTGTTGAACGGCGCGACGCCGGTTCTGATGACCACCAATCCGGATGTGCCGTTCGAGCAGATCCTTGCCCTCGATCCCGACCTGATCCTGGCCGTGTATTCGGGGATCACCGCGGAGAAATATCAGCGACTCAGTGACATCGCGCCCACCGTCGCATTTCCCGATCAGCCCTGGGACACCGCCTGGGACAAGCAGATGAGCATGATCGGTGCAGCGCTCGGGCAGCCCGCACGCGCACAGGAGTTGATCGACGACACCGGAGCGTATTTCGAGCGGCAAGCCGCCGAACATCCGCAGTTCGAGGGCAAGACGGCAACATACGCGATGCGCACCGACGAGGGCCTGATCGTGTTCTGCAACACCGATCCTCGCATCCGTCTGCTGGGTCAGCTCGGGCTGAAGACCTCGCCCGGGGTCGACGCGGTGTGCACGTCGGGCGACAGTTCGGTGTCCGTGGGGATGGAGTCCATCGAAACCCTCGACGCGGACGTCTTCATTCTGGTTGACGCCGACGGCACCAATCTCGACAAGCTGATGGCCTTCGGTCCGTTTGCCAACATGACCTCGGTGTCGAACGGCCGGATCGTTCGCCTCGTCGGAATGGACTACGCGATGGCAACGTCAGCGCCGACGGTCTTGAGCGTCCCGTATGCGTTCGACGAGTTCATCGCTCAGCTTTCGGGGGCGCTCGACTGACTCTCAGGCTTTACCGATTGCGGGCCTCCCTGATTGCGGGCGTCACTGATTGCGGGCGTCGTAAGACTCTTGTGACGCAATGATTGTCGGCACGCGGGATTCGAGCAATTCGATCAGGGCGGTGATCTTGCCGGCCACGTCTGCGCCGAGTTCGGTCAGGCTGTATTCCACTTTGGGCGGGATGGTTTCGAGCACTTCACGGTGCACGAAACCATCCCGCTCCAGTGTCTGCAGGGTCTGCGAGAGCATGCGCTCGCTGACGCCGTCGACGCGTCGACGTAGTGCGCTGAACCGGTACGGGCCTTCGTGGAGTGCTGCCAATGCAAGTGCGCCCCAGCGGCCGGTTGCGTTCTGGAGCGCTGCCCGAGAATTGCATCCGCGAGCGAACACATCGGCCTCGAGGGTGGGATCCTGATCTGTTTCGGCAGCACAGGCAGGGGTATCGGTGCTGGTCATGTCCCCAGGTTACTACTAAACATACCGATAGCGCTAACTTTCCGGGTTGCACTTACGAATAATTAGTGCATGATGGTTGCAGAGCACATTTACGCTTCAACCTAAAACGGGAGTTCGCATGAGCATCGCAGTCACCGGAGCAACGGGAAACCTCGGACAACTTGTTGTCGAGGCACTGATCACGCGGGGAACACCCGCGTCGGACATCGTCGCCGTGGTTCGTAATCCGGAGAAGGCGGCGGATCTCGCAGCCCGCGGCGTGGTGGTTCGCAAGGCCGACTACACCGACGCCACCGCATTGGAAGCAGCCTTTGCCGGCGTCGACAAAGTGGTGCTGATCTCGGGCAGTGAGGTGGGCCAGCGGCTTGCGCAGCACACAAACATCATCAACGCGGCAAAGGCTGCGGGCGTCGGATTCATCGCGTACACAAGCATTTTGGACGCTCAGGATACGCCGATGAAGCTCGCAGCCGAGCACAAGGCAACCGAAGATGTGCTTGCCGCGAGTGGAATTCCGTTCGCACTCTTGCGCAACGGTTGGTACTGGGAGAACTTCCTCAATGACCTGGCCGGCGTTATCGAGCGCGGCGCAGTGGCCGGAGCGGGCGCTGACGGAAAGATCGCCGCTGCAGCGCGAGCCGACTACGCCGACGCTGCCGCAGTTGTCGTCACCACGGACGGCCACGAAGGCGCAGTCTACGAATTGGGCGGCGACGAGCGTCTGACGTACGCCCAGTTCGCGGAGAAGGTCAGCGAATTTGCCGGCAAGCCTGTCGTGTATCAGTTCGTGCCGGAGGAGGCATACAAGGGCATTCTCGAGAGCGTCGGACTGCCTGCCCCAGTCGCAGAGATTCTCGCGGATTCCGACGCTGCAATCGCCAAGGGAGCGCTGGACACCGAGTCCGGTGATCTGCAGAAGTTGATCGGCCGCGCCAGCACGCCGGTGGCTGAGGTTCTGAAGAAGGCGTAACCGCCGGTGCGCCTTTCTGGTAGCGGGAACTACCAGAAAGGCGCACAGGGGTTTACCCCATATGGACTGCGCCCTCAGCGGGGAGGTCGCCCTTCTTGGCGCGGACGAGCACTACGACAACGGGTGCGATGATCGCCAACAGGATTGCCGCCCAACCGAATGCGGCGGTGTATCCGGAGACCTCGGCGCCGAAGACGTAGTCGGTCATCGAGGCGATGAAGTCCTGAACCGGCTGGGGGAGCAGAGCCAATTCGTCGCCGGTCGGAACGGTCGCGTTCGACATGTCGACTGGAATGCCTTCCGGGGGGATCGGCGCCGCGTTGTCGGTGGTGAATGCAGACTTGGCCGACGCGTAGATCGTGGTGAAGAGTGCGGTTCCCAGTGCGCCGCCGATCTGCAGCGTTGCGTTGACGAGGGCGCTGGCTGCGCCGGCGTCGTGGTCGGGAACACCGATCAGTGCAAGGTTCTGCATGGGCACCATCAGCAGGCCCAAACCGAAACCGAAGATGGCAAGACCCGGGAACACGTGGGTCCAGTAGGAGCTGTGGACCTCGATCTGGGTGAGCATGAGCAGTCCGACTGCGGCAACCAGGGGGCCGGCAACCATGAGCGGCTTGGGGCCGATCTTGGTGGACAGCTGGGCGGCGGCGGTGGATGCAAGCACGATGAAGAAGGCCATCGGCAGCGAGCCGACGCCGGCCATGACGGGGCTGAATCCGAGCACGATCTGCAGGTAGAACGTCAGGTACAACGTGCCGCCGAGAAGCGCTGCGCCGACGAGCATGGACCCGATCAGTGCGGCGCCGCGGTCGCGGTGCCACGGAACGCTCAGTGGCAGAAGCGGATTCTTGCTACGACTCTCGACGACCACGAACAGTGCCAGGAAGACCAAGCCCAAAGCGATGAACAGGAGGGTATCGGTCTGACCCCACCCGTGCTCGGCGCGCGTGAATCCGTAGACCAGGGATCCGAGTCCGAGTGCGATGAGGACGGCGCCGGGAAGGTCGTAGCTCGTGTCGCCGTGTGCCTTGGTTTCCTTGACGATCGGGACGGCAGCAGCAATCGCGATGAGCGCGATCGGGATGTTCACGAGCAGGCACCAGCGCCAGTCGACGTACTGAGTCAGGACGCCGCCGAGCAGCAGGCCGATCGCTGCGCCACCACCGGAAATCGCGCCGTAGACGGCAAAAGCCTTGGCGCGCTCCTTTTCTCCGATGAAGGTGGTGGTGAGCATCGAGAGCGCGGCGGGCGCGAGCAGTGCCGCGAAGACACCCTGCCCGGCGCGGGCGATGAAGAGTTCGATACCGGACTGGGCGATCCCGCCGATGCCTGACGCCACGGCAAAGCCGGCCATGCCGACGATGAAGGAACGCTTACGTCCCCAGTAGTCGGCGATGCGGCCACCGAGCAGAAGCAGTGCGCCGAATGCCAGCGCGTACGAGGTGACAACCCAGGCGCGATCGAGGTCGCTGATTCCGAGTTCTGCCTGCGCGGCGGGCAGGGCGATGGAGACGATGGTGCCGTCGAGCACCACCATGAGTTGTGCAAACGCGACGATGCAGAGCACCAGCCAACGTCGTTGATGATTCGGGTTTTCGGAGATCGCCGGAGACGGCGGCGTTGCGCCGCTTTCGACGTCAGTGGTGGTCATCGTTACAAGGTAAGTGAGCGCTTCTTCGAGAGTCAAACGAAATAGTTCGTTCGGTTACGATAATCACTATGGCTCCCACAGATGTGACCGCAACGAAGCAGCGAATCCTTGACGCAGCGCTAGAAGAATTCGGCACCTACGGACTCGCCGGCGCACGGATCGATCGCATCGCGAAGAACGGCAACGCCAGCAAGGAACGGCTTTACGCGTACTTCGGTGACAAGGTGGCGCTCTTTCACGCTGTGCTCGACGCCGATTTTGTCGAAGCCATGGAATGCGTGGAGTGGGTGGGCGGGGACATACCGCAGCATGCTGTCGAATTGTTCGATGCCATGACCCGAAAGCCGCACATCCAGCGCATGATGATCTGGGGCCAACTGCAAGGTGAAGGCCCGCGGATGCGTAAGCAAGCCGAAGAGCACTCCAGTTGGCTCCCGCGGATGGCTGCGATCCGCAAGGCTCAGGACGACGGCGGCATCGCAGCGCACTGGAATCCGGAAGACCTCATTACCTTGATCTTCGGCCTCGTCTTTGCTTGGGTGGTCGCACCCGGCATCATCGACAATCAATCCGTGGACGCGCAGGAACTCGCGCGCCGCCGTGAAGTGGTGCGGGAAGCGACAATTCGTATTTGCAAACCCTGATGGCCGGCTACGAAAAATCGCGTTGGACGCGCAACGTCGCGATAGTGGTAGCCAAGCCGTCGTATTGGGTGACCAGCAACGTGAATTCGATGAGCCGACGGTCGTCGAGGTGCTGGGACAACATGTTCCAGGTCACGTCGGTGACGTCTTTGGTGGTGACCAACTCGTCGACCGCGGTCAAGATCGCGTGGTGACGAGAACTCAACCCGGAAGCGTTGGGGCCCTCGATAATTCGGGCAAGCTCCTGGGCGTCGATTCCAGCCTTTCGGCCGAGCCTGATGTGGTGATCCATTTCGTAGTCGCACTGCCTCAGGTGTGCGACGCGCAGGATGATCAGTTCGGTGTCGTGGCGTGAGATCCTGCCGCCGGGCATCAGTGACCCGGAGTAGTGCAGCCAACCTCGGAACAGGCCGCCGGTCCGACCTAACGTGCTGAACAGGTGTGCGTCCGGTGCGCCCGCGGCTTTCGAGAGGACACGCCAGATTCCCCAGTTGATCGGGCCAAGTTCTTTGAATCGGCCTGGCTGGATGCGTGCGGTCATGACGCGTACTCCTCGAGTGTCGTGGGCTGGTACGACGCTAACACTGCCCGGAATCGGATTGCGGCAACCAGCGCGGCAAGTGCCGCGAGAACGAGCATCGGTATCGACGGTCCCAGGCTCGGTTCGAGGACAACCAGCAAGACCGGCAGTCCGAAGCCGAGGTACGTGCCGACGTAGAAGATGCCCGTCAATGTTCCGCGGGCTGCCGGTGGCGCAAGGGTTTCGAGGTCGAGGAGACCGCTACGCAAGCACAGGCCGTATGCGGTTCCGAGCGTGAGGGCGCACACGACAAACAGGGCAAGTGGCGGGTGGGCTCCGCCGGCTGCGACGAGGCAGTATCCGAGCGCGGCTGATCCGGCACCGGCGCTTCCGGCCTGCCTGCCCCAATCACGATGACGGGCAATGGTTTGAACGATGATGCCCGCGCCGAGTGTGAGTGCTGCGGCTATTCCGGGGAGTAGTGGTCCGGAGTATCGATCGCCTAGTCGCGCGGACATCGTCACGAATGAGACTGTCGCACTGGCAAACACCCAGGGCGCGAGCGGTAGCGCCCAGATCAAGGCCGAGCGGACGGATCGTTCCCCGTCGGCCGGTAACGGGAGCGCTGCCGAAGGTGAGGTCCGTGTTCGACTCCACATCGCCGCGGCGGCAACGGAACAGACGGACAGCAGCGCCGAGACGACAAAGGGCGTGGCCAAAGGAAAGGCCGCGAACTGGGCCATCAGGCCGGAGAACAAGGGACCCAAGGCAAAACCGGAAGTGAGGACAACGCCGGCCATCACGGTTCCGGCTTTGCCACGCAGATCAGCGGCCCAGGCTGTGCCGGCGCCGATTGCCAGACCGGCGCCGACGCCGACCACAAGACGGCCAACCAGGAGGCCGGAAGTGTTGTGCCACAGCAAGAGAAATACTGTGCCCAGCGACGCCACCAGAGCTCCCGGCAGGACAACGGCTGCTCGTCCGACACGATCGGACAGCACACCACCGGTCAACAGTCCGGGCAGCAGACCCAGCGCGTAGATGCCGAACACGCCGTCGAGAACGGCGTGCGAGAGTCCCTCGTGTTCCCGCAGTACCGGGATGAGGGAGGCAAAGTGGTTGGCGGCCCACCCCGTCGACAGAAGTACGGCAAGTACCGAGATGAACCCGCGACGGGATGGATCGCCCATGCCCCGCAGCTTAGGCGGGCACCAGGTTGCTGACGTCGGCGAGTAGTTCGAACGTGCGCAGCCACGCGGCGCGGTTGGTGCCGGTTGAGACGGTGATCAACTCGTCGGCCTGCGCATGCTCGGTGAATTCGTCCAGGTACGTGCGGACTTCTGCGGGTGTGCCGACGGCGCTGTACCTGGCCATTTGCAGAACCTGTTGACCGGCGGGGGAGTCGAGCAACATGTCGGCCTCGTCGTCGGTGAACGTGCGGCCACGGCCGAGGAGCAAGCTGACGCGGTTGCGCTTGGATTCGAGGAACTCTTGCTGAGCCTGCTCGGTGGTATCGGCGGCGATGACATTGACGCCCGCGATCACGTACGGCTCCGCCAACTGTTCCGACGGCTTGAACTCCCGGCGGTAGATGGTCACGGCGTCGCGAAGAGCGTTAGGCGCGAAGTGTGACGCAAACGCGTAGGGAAGGCCGAGCATCGCGGCAAGTTTTGCGCCGAACAGTGACGAACCGAGGATGTAGAGGGGGACATGGGTGCCCTTGCCTGGCACCGCGCTGATGCCCGGAATGCGCGAGGTGTCGCCAAGATATCCCTGAAGTTCGAGGACATCCTGCGGGAAGCTGTCGGACGAACTGGGGTCGCGGCGCAGGGCCTGCATCGTCTTCTGATCGCTGCCGGGTGCGCGTCCGAGGCCAAGATCTATGCGTCCGGGGTGCAGTGTCTCGAGTGTGCCGAACTGTTCGGCAATGGTGAGCGGTGCGTGGTTGGGGAGCATGATGCCACCAGCGCCAAGTCGGATCTTGGTGGTGTGAGCTGCAACGTGGCCGATCAGGACACTGGTCGCGGACGACGCGATGGAGCCCATGTTGTGGTGCTCGGCGTACCAGATTCGCTGGTAGCCCCACTCCTCGGCTCGCTGCGCCAGCGTGACACTGGCGTCGAAGCTGTCTTTGGCGGTCTCGTTCTGGCCGATGTGCGCAAGATCGAGGATGGAGAGTGGAACCGACATGAAGTGGGCACCTTTCGAGGCGGCAGAAAACAGTTGTTGTGAGGTGCAACCGCCGCGAGTGCATTCCTATTTCCTCACCACCCGAAAAATCGAAACGCGCCCTTCAGTATCGAACCGCACTCGCCAGTGCTGCCAACGACAACGCCTGCCGCGCGTGCTCGACAACCACGAGCCTGCCGTCGTCGATGTGCGCCCGCAACGACTCGAATGCTTGTGGCAACTTGTTGTCGAGAACAAGTTCAGCTATCGCGATGTGCTCGTCGACCGTCGCTTCGATCCCGGCCGGCGTCAGGTAGTCGAACATCCGTACCGGCCGGATTTTGGCATTGACGGTTGCCAAGGCCTCAGTCAGTGCGGGGTTTCCGGCCGATACAAGTAGTGCCGTGTGAAACTCCTCGTCGAGAGTGACAAAGCTGGAGTCCGGTTCGAGTGAATGGGTGCGTAGCGCATACCACTTTTCGAGCTCAGCACCCAGAATATCTGCGTCGTGACGGGCGTACTCCGTGTCGATGACTCGGCGAATTCCCTGCAGTTCGAGCAATATTCGTAGCTCGTACAATCCGTTGAGATCTTCCAGGCGTGGCCGATACGGATACAGCCCATGCTCGCCGCGTTGAACCATACCGTCGGATTGCAAGCGGGCCAGAGCTTCTCGCACCGGAGTTCTCGATACTCCGTAGATCTGCGCGAGTCGCTCCTCGCTCAGTCGTTCCGTCGGCGTGATCTTCCCGGCCATCAGATCGGCCCGGATCGACTGATACACCTGATCCCGCAGCGATCCGGTCGAATGTTCGACGGCGGACATGTCAGATGGCCATCGCTCGTCGGACGGCATCGGTGGATGTAGTGCCTCCCTCTCCGGTCGACGTCACATGACCGGCCGCGAGAACGCTGTAGTGCTGCGCTGACTGGAGCGCGAACCCGATGTGCTGTTCGACCAGGAGGACTCCGAGATCGCCGCGATTGGTGAGGTCGATGATGGTGCGTTCGATCTCGGCGACGACGTTGGGTTGGATGCCTTCGGTGGGTTCGTCGAGGATCAGAATCTTCGGTTCGGTGATGAGGGCGCGGGCGATGGCGAGTTGCTGTCGCTGCCCACCCGACAGCAAGCCGGCTCGGCGGTCGAGCAGTGTGGTCAGCGCGGGAAACATATCCAATGCTTCTGCAATCAGCGCCTTTCCGCGTTTGCGGCCGTCCGCGACAACCTGAAGGTTCTCGGCCGTGGTGAGTTGGCCGAAGGATTGTTGTCCTTGGGGGACATAGGCGAGGCCGCGGGTGACGCGGGCGCTCGGGCGCAGCGTCGTGATGTCTTCGCCGTTCAGGAGGATCGTTCCACTGGTCGGTTTGATCAACCCGACAGCGGCTCGGAGCAACGTCGTCTTTCCGGCGCCGTTGTGGCCCATGACGGCGGCGACACCGTTGCCCGGAACGGTGAGCGAGATTCCGTGGATGACCTCGGTGCGTCCGTATCCGGCGCGGACGTCCTTGATTTCAAGCATGATTCACTCCTCGCCGTGAGGCACAGCCGCAGCGGTGCCGAGGTAGACCTCTTGGACTTTGGGATCGGCCTGAACCTGCGCGACAGTTCCTTCCGCAAGAACCTTGCCTGCTGCGAGGACGGTGACCGAGGTGGCAAATGCTCGCATGAAGTCCATGTCGTGCTCGACGACAACCACGGTGCGCGCACCACCGATACGACGCAGGAGGTTGCCGGTTTCCTCGCGTTCTTCCAGGCTCATTCCGGCGACGGGTTCGTCGAGTAGAAGTACCGAACAGTTCTGTACCAGAAGCATTCCGATCTCGAGCCACTGCTTCTGCCCGTGCGCGAGGATACCGGCGGGTGTATCGCGTAGAGCTTCGAGTCCGGTGGTTTCGAGGGCTTCCTCGATCTCGGGGAGAACGGATTTGCGGGTGCGCAGCAACTCCCACGGGGAGCGGCCCGCACCGGCAGCGATGTCCAGGTTTTGCAGAACGGAGAGTTCTTCGAAGACGCTGGCGGTCTGGAAGGTGCGCCCGACCCCGAGGCGGGCGATCTTGTGAACCTTCTTGCCCAGCAACTGTTCACCGGACTTGGTGATCGAACCCGTCGCCGGTACCAGTCCGGTGATGGCGTCGACAAGGGTGGTCTTCCCGGCGCCGTTGGGGCCGATCAGAAAGCGAAGGTCACCCTGCATCAGTGTCAGGTCCACACTGTCGACGGCCTTGAACCCGTCGAAGCTGACACTCAAGTTCCGCACTTCCAGGTATTCGGAGGACATTCCGGCATTGCCGCCCAATACGGGGTTCGGTGCGCTTGTGTCGGTTGTACCGGTGCTGGTCATACGGACACCTCCACAGTTTCCGGTTCGCTGATTTTCGGTGTTTCGGGGGTGGTCTTTTCACGCTTGCGGCGGTGGCGCAGGAGCGCAAAGAGTCCGGCGACTCCGGCGGGGAAGAACCCGACGACAACGATGAACATCAGACCCTGGGCATAGATCCAGCCGGACGGCATCTTCTCGGAGAAGGCCGACTGGGCCCAGGCAACACCGATGGCACCGAGCACGGGGCCGAGAAGCGTTGCGCGGCCGCCGATCGCCACGCCGATGAGGAAGGCGATGGAGGGAACGATTCCGACGTCGGCGGGGGAAATGATGCCGACGATAGGTACGAACAACGCTCCGGCGATACCGGCCAGGAATGCGGCGGTGACGTAGGCGACCAGCTTGATGTTGGCAGGGTCGTACCCGAGGAAGCGCACGCGCTCTTCCTGATCTCGCACTGCGACAAGCAGTTCACCGTAGCGCGAGTTCATCAGCTGCCGGATCAGGGCGACGGAGGCGAGGAGCACTCCGGAGGCGATGAAGAACAGCATCTGCTTGTTGGCGGGGTCGTTGAGGTTGAAGCCGAAGAACGTGCGGAAACGGTTGAGTCCGTTGCTGCCGCCGATGGTCTGCTGACCGATCAGCAGGATGGCGAATGCCGCGGCGAGAGCTTGCGAGAGGATCGCGAAGTATGCACCCTTGACGCGTCGTTTGAACACGCCGAGTCCGAGGAGAAACGCGACGGTCGCAGGCAGGAACAGTACCGCGAAGATCGCAACGAACGGGGAGGCAAACGGCTGCCAGTAACCGGGCAGTTCGGTCTTGCCGGCGATCGCCATGAAATCGGGTACCGCGTCACCTTTGAGTTCGGCGTCGGCGATCTTGAGGTGCATTGCCATGACGTAGGCGCCGATGCCGAAGAACACACCTTGGCCGAGGGTGAGCATTCCGCCTCTGCCCCAGGCGAGTCCGATGCCTACTGCGACGATCGCGAAGCACAGGAACTTTCCGAGCAGGGAGAGCCGGAAGTCGGAGAGCACGGCTGGGGCCAGTCCGAACAGGATGATCGCGGCGAGCGCGAATCCGCCCCAGACCCGGATTCGGGGATTGGTCAGGACGCTCATACGAGGCTCCTTGTCTTGACTGCAAACAGTCCCTGGGGACGCACTTGGAGGAAGACGACGATGATGACGAACAAGATGACCTTGGCAATCGATGCGGTGGTGGAGTACTCGATGAAGGAGTTCAGGATGCCGAGTGCAAACGCGGCGATCACTGCGCCCTTCATCTGTCCGAGTCCGCCGACGACCACAACCAGGAACGCGTCGATCAGATACGACTGCCCGATGGTCGGGCTGGTGGAACCGATCAGGGTCAGGGCGACACCGGCAACGCCGGCGAGTCCGGATCCGAGGAAGAAGGTGGTGATATCGGTACGGCGGGAAGATATTCCGCTGGTCTCGGCCAGATCTCGGTTCTGGACTACGGCGCGGATGCGCCTACCCATCGACGACTGCTTGAGTGCCAGAGACAATGCGATCACCGCCGCGATTGCCAGCACCAGAATGAAGATGCGGGTTTTCGGAACTACGGCGCCGAGGATGTCGACACCGCCCGAAAGCCAGGACGGTGCGGTGGTGTTGACGGCAGGCGCACCGAAGATGTCGCGCGCCAACTGCTGAAGGATCAGTCCGACGCCGAACGTCACCAACAACGTGTCGAGCGGGCGGTGGTACATCCGTGACACCAGAAGCACTTCCAGGGCCACACCCATCAATCCGCCGACGATGAAACCGACCAGTAGAGAGATGATCAACGAACCGGTTGCATTGGAGATTACCTGCTGTACAACGTAGGCCGTGTACGAGCCGGCCATGATGAACTCGCCGTGGGCCATGTTGATGACACCCATTTGGCCAAACGTGAGCGATAGTCCCAATGCAGCCAACAACAGAATCGAGCCGATGCTCAAACCTGTGAACAGCTGTCCGATCACAACATCCATGACAGACGTTCCACCTCTCTACCAGTCGGTTTCATTGCGGTCAGGTTGTTACTTGCTGGCGCCGAGACCCGAGGCCCACGGGTAGCTCTCGAGGTACGGGTCGGGCTCGATCGGCTGACCGGAATCCCAGACGGTGTAGATCAGTCCGTCGCTTCGGATTTCGCCGATGCGGGCGGTCTTGGTGATGTGATGGTTGTCGCCGTCGATGGTGACGAGGCCTTCGGGGGCTTCGAAGGTGACGCCGTCGGCGTTGTCCTGAATATCCTTGACAGCAAAGGAATTGGCCTTCTCGGCCGTGTTCTTCCACAGGTACACCGAGGTGTATGCAGCTTCCATGGGGTCGGACGTCGGCTTGTTCTGGCCGTACTTCGCCTTGTATGCCGCGACGAACTTGTTGTTTTCCGGGGTGTCGATGGTCTGGTAGTAGTTCCAGGCCGTCAGCTGTCCTTCGACGTTCTGCACGCCGATGCCGCCGACCTCTTCCTCTGCGATGGACACCGAGACAACAGGCATGTCGGCCGGCTTCAGCCCCACATTGGTGTACTCGCGGAAGAACGCGACGTTCGAATCGCCGTTGAGCGTGTTGAATACGGCGTCGGCGTCAGCCGTGCGCACCTTGTTGACGATGGTGGAGAAGTCGGTCGAACCGAGCGGCGTGTAGTCCTCGCCCTTGATCTCGATGCCGTTTGCTTCCGCGTACGCCTTGATGATGCGATTGGCGGTCTGCGGGAAGACGTAGTCACTTCCGACCAGGTAGAGGGACTTGACGCCCTTTTCCTTCAGGTAGTCCAGTGCCGGGATGATCTGCTGATTGGTCGTAGCGCCGGTGTAGAAGATGTTCTTGGAATCCTCGAGGCCCTCGTACTGAACGGGGTAGTAGAGGAGCGAATTGTTGTCTTCGAAGACCGGGAGCATGGCCTTACGGCTCGACGACGTCCAGCCGCCGAAAACGGCTGCGACACAGTCGCTGCTGATGAGCTTCTCCGCCTTTTCTGCGAATACCGTCGGCTCGGATGCGCCGTCCTCGGCGACGATCTGAACCTTTTTGCCCAAAACGCCACCGGCGTCGTTGATCTCCTGAACTGCGAGTGCAATCGAATCGCGCACTGTCACTTCACTGATGGCCATGGTGCCGGACAACGAGTTGAGTGAACCGACCTTGATCGTGTCGCCGGAGGTGTCGACGCACGATGCTGCCGTGGTGTCACCCGACGTCGTATCAGAGGCTTTGCTTCCGCAACCGGTGAGTACCAAACCCAGAGCTGCAAGAGCTGCCGGAGCGGCGAGGGTGCGCTTCGAGAAGGTTCGCATAGACGGGCCTTTCGTCTTCATGACTTCAGTACCTGCTTTTCGCCGACGTGCAAACAGGGGCGTGGCTACAGGTACATGGCTTCGGGGAACGGACTACCGGATGTGATGTATCCGGCTCGCGTATACGGCGTTGTATTCGTCGATGCGGATGAGCGTAGGGAGAACTTGTTTCTGAAAGAAATAGACTCGATCACCATCGTGTGTCCGATATGTCGGTTGGATGAACGAGTGCTCACTCCGCAGGTCAGAGCAGGCTCGGTGTTAGCATCCTCGATATTCGATCAAGCATTCGCTTGACGATTGATGAGGGGATTAGACCAGTGCGTTCGACCCGACGGGAAGAGATACTCACTCACGCGGCAAAATTGTTCAGCGAGCGTGGTATCGCGGCAACGACGGTGCGAGATATCGCCGACGAGGTCGGAATTCTGTCCGGAAGCCTCTATCACTACTTCGAATCCAAGGATGCGATGGCGCACGAAATAGTCGTGCGTTTCCTCGAAGATCTCAACATCAGATACGAGGACTCGATCGAACCTGGCGGATCAGCTCGCGACCGGTTGGCGTCCATGGTCGAGGTCTCGTTCAATACCGCGCTCGACCACCCATACGCCACCGAGGTCTATCAAGGCGAGGCGATCCTGTCGTCCCAGCCATCCGACGCGCCGATCACCGTTGCGGTCCAGAAGGCGCACAGCTACTGGCGCACGGCAATTGCGAGTGGGATTGCAGACGGGGAGTTTCGCGAAGACATCGATCCTGAACAGTTTCATCGGTTGATGCGGGAGTCGGTGTGGTCGACGGTGGCTCAATACCGTTCACAGTTGGCCGAGCTGGCGCCGGAACTGCAGCGGAATTTGATCCTGGTGTTTCTCGACGGTTTTGCCCGCCGCGGAGACGGTTCCACAGCGCTCGCTCGGGTGAAGGTCAAGGCTGACAATGTCGACGTTGCACCGCCGGTCGGTGAGGTTGCCGAACTGCGTTCGGACGTCGACGAGTTGAAGTCGGTTATCCGCGATCTGAGCACCGCGATTCGCGATCTGCAGGCCGAACAACGGGGCTGATCGCTCCCTGTTACGGCGGTTTTGACTATCTATGTGACCCAGTGCATACTTCTGCCCAGCGTCGTGAATCAAGCGCTTGTTTGATTTACCAAATATCGTTTGGACAGGAGTGGGATGTGAGACTCGGGAAGGCAATAGCCTTAGCCGCGGCAGTCGTGCTCGGGGCAGGTGCGTGTGCATCTGCCGGAGTCATTCCGGACAACGAGATCGTGATCGGGCTGGACGAGGATTCGACGGGCCCCGGTGCGTCGTACAGCACCATCGCGGGCAAGACGGTCCGCCTCAGCGTCGACTTGATCAACCAGGCAGGTGGGATCAACGGCAAGCCCGTCCGCCTGGTTGTCGAGAATGACGAGAGCAGTCCCACCAAGACGCCGTCGATCATTCGTAAGTTGGTCGATCAGGGCGCAAGTGCCGTCATTCTGGCGACCGGCAGCGGCTCGGTCCTGCAGGCGAAGTCGATTCTCGAGCAGTCGAAGATCCCGGCGATTGCGCCCGTTGTCCTCAGCGACGCGTTTGCTTCCCCTCCTGGCAACGACTATTCGTTCATGATTCCCAACTCGCTCAAGCAATATGCCGAGGTGTATTGCGGAGCGTTCGAGAAGCTGGGCTACCGCTCACTCGGAATCCTCGGTGATGCAAGCGCTTCCATCGACGGCATCATAAAGACGCTGCGTCCGGCGCTGGAGAAGTGCGCAACGGTCACTGCCGTCGAGAAGGCTCCGGTAGACGCCGCGGACCTCACGGCGCAGGTGTCGCGACTCGCGGAAACGAAGCCTGACGCCATTCTTGTGGCCAGCATCGGTGGGCACTTCGAGATTCTGGTGCACAACACACTTTCGAAGATCGTTCCCGAGACGCAGCGTTTCTCACTGGCCTCCATCGGAAACCAGCCGGCGTCGTGGGCTTTGGCCGATCCGAAGGCCCTGAGTGGCATGGTCTACATGGGATCGCTCAGTGCCGACAATGCGCGAACTGCGGAGTTGACCGAGAAGGTCCGGGCGGTCAAGGGCGCCGACTATCAGTTGACCGCCTACGACGCGCAATCGTACGACGCGGTCATGATGCTGGCGAAGGCCATCGAGATTGCCGGTGATCATCAGGACCGGACCGCCGTTCGTGATGCACTCCAGCAGGTTTCGGGTCTTCCCTCCAGTTTCGGCCAGGACGATTTGACACTGTCCTTCAGCCCGGGCGACCACTTGGCCCCGGACAGCCTGTGCGGACTGGTGCTCATCGAATTCGGTGACGACAACAAGCCCGCCCATCCGTGGGATTCCTATCAGCCCCCGTGCGGATAACCGAGGAGCTTTGACATGACAGACGCACAACTCTGGCTTGCAGCCATCGAGATCGGTGCTTTCTTCTCGTTGATCGCCCTGGGGATGTACCTCGTGGTGGTCGGCGCGGATTTCTTCAACTTCGCGATGGGTCCGTACGCCATGGCAGCGGCTATGGCGAGCAGTTGGATCGCGGTCAATCACGGGCTGGCTCTGTGGTTGGCCATGCCACTGGGAATTGCTGTTGCAGTGGCGCTTTCGGTGCTGACCGAAAAGCTGGTGGTAAAGCAGGTTCAGAAGCGTTCGGGGCGCGGTGAGCTGCCGGCCTTGGTAGCCGTGACGGCGGTGCTCTTCGGTATTCAGCAGCTTGCGGGAACCGTATTCGGGCGTACGCCGTTGCCCGGGCAGAAGATCTTCGACTTCGATCCGATCACCGTTGGCGGCGCGACGCTCGACAGCGCGACTGTAGTTCTGATCGTGGCCACTGCGCTGGTGTTCATCGGAATCGGACTGTGGCTGAACAGGTCTACCGCCGGCCGGTTGCTGCGCGCGGTGGGCGACAACCCTGAGGCAGCACGGGTACTTGGCTTGCCGGTCGACCGTGTTCGACTGATTGCCTTCACACTCGCGGGCGTCATCGCCGCGATCGCCGGACTGTTGTTCGCTCCCAAAGCCGGCGTGCAGTTCACCAGTGGATTGTCCTGGACGCTCACCGCATTCATCGCGCTGGTCATCGGCGGTACCGGGCGTAGCTGGGCACCGCTGATCGGTGGAATGTTGCTGGGCATCGTCCAGGTGTTCGCGCCGTACTACTTCGGTGCCAGCGCCGCACAGACCGCGATCCTCCTGATCGCACTGGTCTTCTTCGCCTTCCGCCCGGAAGGTCTGCTCTCGAGAAAGGTGCGCGTCTGATGGGTGCGATAACCACACCTCGCGCGATCAGGTCGCGAGCGCGGCTCGGCAACGTGTCGCGAGAAGCCCTGATTACGGTGACAGTTGTTGCCGTACTTCTCCTGTGGATGGGGCCGAGCCTGTACCGGCAGGACCTTATCTTCCTGGCCGCGACGTACTCGCTGATTGCACTGGGGATGTATGTTCCCTTCGTTCTGGCAGGTTCCCTGTCGATGGCCTACAGCGCCTACGCGGCGATCGGGGCTTACGCGGTTGCCTTGATGTCGGTGAAGACCGGGATGTCGATGTGGTGGGGGTGGCTCATCGGCGCTCTGGTCGCGGCGTGTGTGGCAGTGCTGCTCAGTCTTGCCACGCAGAAGCTTTCCGGGTTCTACCTCGCCGCTGTGACTCTGCTGTTCGGAATTGCCTTCGAGCACTGGCTCATCGACGGACCGAGTTTCACCGGCGGTTCGGCGGGAATCTCGGGCGTCGCGGCTCTCACGATGTTCGGCTGGGAACCACCTCGCTATGCGTTGGTCGTTTTCGCGATTCTGTTCGTCTGCGCCATCGCCGTTGCGGTCGATCGACTGCGGAAGTCCGTGTGGGGCCTGATGTTGCAAGCTTCGCGGGACAATCGGAACGTCGCCAGGGCATCCGGTGTCAACCCGATGCATCTGACCGTCGTGGCACTGGCTATCGGCGCGGCAATCGCGTCGACCGGAGGATCGCTTTTCACCGTCTCGGTTCAAGCGGTGACGCCGGAAACCTTCACGCTCAGCATCGTCTTCCTTGCCATCTTCATGCCGATCATCGGTGGCCGCGGTTCCGCGTGGGGCGCGCCGCTCGGCGCTCTCATCGTGGTGATCGTGACACTCAACATGCCCGGCTATCAGGGCAGTGGTGAACTCTTGCTGGCGGGTGCGGTTCTGGTCATCCTGATCGTCGCACCTGGCGGCGTGATCGGTTGGTCTCGCGCGTTGATCAACCGTCTGACTGCTACCTACCAGGAGCGTGATTCCCGATGACCGATCCGTTGCTCGAGGTTCGTGGGCTCCACAAGTCCTACGGCGGTGTGCGTGCCGTCGACGACGTGTCGTTCAGTGTCGGTCGCGGTGAGGTGATCGGTCTGGTCGGACCGAACGGCGCAGGCAAGACAACACTCGTCGACTGCATCTTCGGTACCCAACAAGCCGATTCCGGAACGGTCACGCTGGCCGGTAAGGCGCTGAGCGGCCCGTCGGAACGTCGTGCCAGGCAGGGGCTCTCGCGTACGTTCCAGCATCCGCAGTTGGCACTCGAACTCAATGCCCTCGACAACATCATCCCGGGACTCTACGGGCACCGGATCACGTCGCCGCTGCGCTCGCTGTGGTGGGCGATCAAGGGGCCGTTCGAGAACTGGGACAGAGCGTCGGACCAGGCTTCGGCGCTGGCGCGGGAGTATTCGATCAGCGACACCGAAAGCGCGTGCGGGGATCTGAGTCTGGGAGCGCAGCGGTTGGTCGAGGTTGCGCGTGCGATGGCCACCGGTCCGGAAGTGCTGCTCCTGGACGAACCGTTTGCAGGCGCGGATCACGACGGCATCGACGCTATTTCGGGCGCTGTCCGTTCCATTGCCGCGCAGGGCAAGGGTGTTGTTCTCGTCGATCACAACGTCGACCTCATCGCAGAACTTGCGACAACGGTTGTCCTGCTGAACTTCGGCGGCGTCGCGTTTTACGGTCCGCCGCAGGACTGCCTGTCCAGCGACGCGATGCGTGAGGTGTATTTCGGTTCCGACGACGAAGAGGGTGTGAGCAATGCTCGAGGTCGATAAGGTCACTGTCCGTTACGGATCGGCCATCGCGGTACGCGACGTCAGCTTCGTCGCTGCCCCCGGTCAGGTCACCGCGCTGGTCGGACCCAACGGTGCGGGCAAGACTTCTCTGATGGGTGCGATCTACGGTTCCGTACCGGCGTCCGGCCGGATAACCGTCGATGGCCGCAGTGTCGAGAAGATGTCGGCACTCGAACGCGCACGCAGCGGTTTTGCTTATGTTCCGCAGGGACGGCAGTTGTTCATGCGCATGTCGGTCCGCGAAAATCTACGCGTGGGTGCCGATCTTCTAGGTCTGAACGCGGACGCAGTGGATTCGGCTTTTGCGCGCTTTCCCATTCTGAAGGACCGCGCCGAAAGTTTTGCCGGGGTACTCAGTGGTGGTGAGCAGCAGATGCTGGTTCTGGGCCGGGCGTTGCTGGCAAAACCGTCGTTGCTGCTTCTCGACGAGATGATGACCGGTCTCGCGCCCAAGATCGTGGCTGAATTACGCACGCTTGTAGGACAACTGGCATCGGAAGGGGTTACGGTGATTGTGGCCGAGCCCGCTTTGTCAGCATTGAAGGCGGTCGTGGACCGTGGGTACGTGATGCAACGCGGCGAGATTGTGCGCGAATGCGATTCCGCCGCTTCGCTGGATGCTGCTTACAAATTGTCGATGGGCGTGCACAGCGCCGAGGGGAGATGAACGACGATCATGCAGGAACCCACAACGTTGGACGTGGCAATCGGCGAGTTTGCCCTCGATCCGGATCGATTTTCCGGCGTCAGCATCAGTGAAATAGTCCGTCACTGGTCGGAGACCATTCCGGACCGCACGGCCTTCATCACCCCGACTTCGCGAATTTCGTGGGCGCAGTACGACGCGGCCGCGGACGCCATTGCGTCGGCACTCGAACTTTCCAGTGAGGGATACGGGCATGTAGCGGTGCTGCTTCCGGACACCATGGTCTTCCACGCCGCGCTGTGTGCCGCGTACCGGACCGGCCGGGTGGCCGTGGGAATCGGGTCGCGATCCGGGCTCCGCGAGATCTCGCATCTGATCGAACGTTCCGACGCCACAGTTCTGGTGACGACGCGATCTTTGCGCGGCGTCGACACCACGGAGTTGATCTCACAACTGCGACAGGCGCATCCCACCCTCGACGTGGTGTTTGCCGACGACACCGGAGCCGTGAGTTTCGAACGGGCCGCCGCGGTGGGAGGTGTTGTCTCTCTTCCCGTGCCGAAGCGGGTTTTCGAGGCCTCGAGCCCGACCTTCTCGACGGCTGCCGTGTCCATGCTGAACTCGACGTCCGGTACGACCGGACTTCCGAAGCTGGTGACTCAGACGGAAGATCGGTGGGTTGCATTCTCCGAGATCGGCGCAGAGGCAGCCGATGTCGGACCGGAAGAAGTCTTCCTCGGGGCGGTTCCGGCTCCCTTCGGTTTCGGCCTGTGGACGTCGCATTTCCTGCCCGCGTTGCTCGGCGCCCCCAACGTGGTCATGGAGCGATTCGACGTCGCGGTGATGATCGATCTCATCGAACGTGAAGGCGTCACCGTGTTGAACTGTGTGAGTACACAATTCAAGATGCTGTTGCGATCCGACGCCGCTGCGAGCGCAAACCTCGATACGTTGCGCGTCATGTTTACCGGGGGAGAGGCGGTTCCGTACTCGGAGGCGCTGGCATTCGAGGAACGAACCGGAGCGGCAGTGCTGCAATTCTACGGTTCCAACGAAACCGGAGCAGTCTCCGTCACCACCGTCGACGACGACTCCGACACCCGGCTGCGTACCTGTGGTCACGTCATCGACCGGATGCAGGTTCGGGTATTCGACGACGCCGCAACAGAAGTGGTCGGATCCATGCGCCGCGGGCAACCGGCGGTCAACGGACCGTTGATGTGTCAGGGCTACTGGGGCGACGTCGACGCCAACAACGAGCTGTACACCGAAGACGGCTGGATGCTGCTCGGCGACATCGTCGAAATCGACGAGGACGGTCGCGTCCGCGTTGTGGGTCGTAAGGCCGACATCATCATTCGCGGTGGCAAGAACATCTCCGCCGTCGAAGTCGAGGAATACGTCCGTGCGCACCCGCTGGTGGATTTGGTTGCCGCGGTCGGCGTCGACGACGCTCTGTTCGGGGAAAAGGTGTGCGCCGTTGTCGTGACCACGGACAGTGAGGCACTGTCCGCGGCAGAGCTCACCGAGTGGATGCGTGAGCAGGGCATCACTCGCGAATACATTCCGGAGTATGTGATGACGCTGGCGGAGTTGCCTATGGCAGCCGGCGGAAAGGTTGCCAAAGGCGCCGTCAAGGAACTTGTGCGCGAGAAACTGGCTGAGGCGATCTGTTGATCCGGCGGCTTCGACGGTGTCGGGTTAGTCTGATTCGGACCTAGTGCCGAGCTGTCAGGACTCCGATGCCATATCGACTCAGGACACCGATGTCCCATCGACTCATGACTCTGCTTCGCAGTCCGAGACCCGGCGCGCTGATTGTGCGCTGGGTTTTCGGCCGTGACGCAGCAAAGGTCACCGACAAGCTACGCAAGCACGCGCCGGGAGGCGTCGACGCTATTCGGGATCAGTACTATCGCACCGATGATTTCGACGCCCGCCTGGACGTGTATTTCCCGGCTGGTACGCAGACCGCGCTCCCCACAGTGGTGTGGACACACGGTGGTGCCTGGATTTCCGGCAACAAGTCCAACAACGCCACGTACTACGAGTTACTTGCCTCGCGCGGTTTCACCGTGGTGTCGCTGGACTACTCCATCGGACCCGAGCATCGGTATCCAACCGCGATCGGTCAGCTCAACGACGCACACGCGTACATCCTCGCGAACGCCGAGAGGTTGCACGTCGATCCGTCGAAGATATTTCTGGCCGGTGATTCGGCAGGTGCTCAGTTGTCGAGCCAATTGGCAACGATCATCACCAATCCGGAGTACGCGGACCTTGTCTGTGTGAAGCCGGCCTTGCATCCGGATCAACTGCGCGGAGTTGTGCTGAACTGCGGAATCTACGATGTTGCGAACATGGTGGGTGGCCCCGGCATCATCGGCTGGGGTGTCGATCGCTCGCTGTGGGCCTATACCGGTGATCGCCTTTTTGTCGATAGCACAGCGGCGCAACAGATGTCGACGCTCCATCACGTCACGGCCGATTTCCCGCCCGCCTATATCAGTGGCGGCAATGCCGACCCGCTGACAGATCGTCAGTCGAAACCTTTGGCCGACAAGCTGACTGGATTCGGCGTCAAGGTGGACACCTTGTTCTTTCCGGAAGATCACGAGCCGCCGCTCGGACATGAGTACCAGTTCAACCTCGATGGTGCAGACGGTGTGGTGGCGTTCGAGCGCACCGTGGATTTCCTGTCGGCGCGGGTTGATTGATCGTATCCCCTTGTTCTGCTTGAGAATTTGACAATCCCGGCAATCTGGTCGTCGATAATTGACAGGCAATTCCCAGGAACCGCATCTCCGCTAGCCTTGTGCCGATGCTGTTTCCGACGCCCAGGAGTTGCCGTGCCCAAGTCGTCCACACGTCGATCGCCCAGGTGGGCGCTCGGCCTGTTGAGCGCGGTGTTCACGCTGATGATTATCGGCGGATTGGCGACGTACTTCAGCCCATGGCCGGGGACGTTGGCAATGCGGTGGATGGCGGAAGGAAGTGCAGATTCGGTTTCTGCGACGCTGTCGGAGTTGGCTCCGTCCGGCGTCGAGACGCGTACCGATGTGACCTACCGCGACGGCGATCCGGATGCCCTACTCGACGTCTACTTCCCGGATTCGGCGTCGGCAGCGCTGCCAACACTCATCTGGACTCATGGTGGTAGTTGGATCTACGGCGACAAGGAAGATTACTCGGGCTACTACAAGAGTCTTGCCGGCCAAGGGTTCACGGTCATCTCCCTGGACTACTCTCTGGGCCCGGACGCGACGTACCCGACAGTGCTCCATCAACTGAACGACGCCTATCGGTACATCACCGACAATGCGGAGCAGTTGCACGTGGATCCGAACGCACTCTTCCTCGGCGGCGATTCTGCGGGCGGCCAGATCTCGAGCCAGATTGCTGCAATGATCACCGACCCGGTCTACGCCGCCGAAGTCGGAGTCACGCCGAGCCTGTCGCCGCAGCAGGTCCGGGGCGTCGTCCTGGACTGTGGCGTCTTCGATATGTACGAATTCCTCGATCCCGACGGCAGATTCGGGTGGACGGCAGACCGCGAATCCGTTTGGGCCTACACCGGGACCAAGGACTTCGAGAACTCACCGGCGGTCAGGCAGATGTCGACGATAAACATCGTCACATCGGCTTTCCCCCCGACCTTCATCACCGGCGGCAATGCTGACGAACTGACCGCCGGCCAGTCGAAACCGTTTGCGGACACACTTATTCGCCTGGGTGTCGACGTCGACGCGCTCTTCTACCCGGATGACTACGAACCGGCGCTCGAACACGAGTACCAGTTCGATCTGGATACTCCCGACGGGCAGATCGCGTTCGATCGCACGGTCGCATTCCTGCGTGCGCATTCGCAGTAGCGTCGAGCCTCTATCGAATTACATACGGCGAGATCGAGCTTCGATGCTCGCTGATGTCCAAGGCCTTGCCCAATGGAGGGAAGGCGCGCTGGGGGCAGTTCAAGCGTTCGCACACTCGGCAACCCGAACCGATCGGTGTGCCGGGATTGGACTCGTCCAAGTCCAAGCCGTCGCCGTAGACGAGACGGTGGGCATGGCGGATTTCGCAGCCCAATCCGATGGCAAAGATCTTCTGAGGCTGGCCGTACCTCGCGGCCCGACGCTCGACTGTCCGCGCCACCCACAGGTACCGTCTGCCGTCAGGCATCTGGGCGATCTGCGGCATGATCTTGCCCGGGTAGGAGAAGGTTTCGTACACATTCCACAGGGGGCAGGTGCCGCCGCTGGTGGAAAAGTGAAAACCGGTGGCGGACTGACGCTTCGACATGTTTCCGGCGCGGTCGACGCGGACGAACATGAACGGGACACCGCGCAGTTTCGGTCTCTGCAACGTCGACAGTCGGTGGCAGATCGTTTCGTAGCTGGCAGAGTAGAACGCTGACATACGTTCGATGTCGTACCGGAAATCTTCGGCCACATCGTGAAACTGTCCGTAAGGGAGGACGGTAGCCGCGGCGAAGTAGTTGGCCAGCCCGAGGCGAGCCAGCGACACCGATTCCTCGCTGGTGAAGTTGCCTTCGGCGACGAGGGAGTCGAGTAGGTCGTTGTGTTCGAGGTAAGCGAGCTCGGTGGCGAACTTGAATACCTGCTGACCACCGGAGAGGTGCGACGAGATCTCGAGGACCCGGTTCACGGGGTCGTACCGATGCAGAATGTTCTCGCCGAGGTCGATTCGGCGAACGATCTGCACGTCGTGAATCGTTTCCAGACGGCGAGCGATTTCGCCCGCGATGTCGCCACGGTGGAAACGCAGGCGTGACGTCAGTTCTTCCGCGGCAGTATCAAGATCGTGGATGTAGTTCTGCCGTTGGTAGAAGTAGTCGCGGACTTCCTCGTGGGGCATCGTGATGGAACCACTGCCGCTGCCGTCCGAAAAGCGATCCTCGGTGGCCGCGGCCAGCTGCGCCGTGGTGTTGCGGAAGCGGCGGTGCATGTTGACCATCGCCTTCGCCAACCCCGGATGGCTCGACACCATCTCGGCGATCTCGTGCGCGTCGGCGTCGATACCCATTTCCTGATCGAGAGCCACCTCGCGCATTTCGGCGATCAGTCGAGTGTCGTCCTGCGACGAGAAGAAGGTGGTGTCGACACCGAACACCTCGCTGATCCGCAGCAGGACCGGCACCGTCAGCGGGCGGACGTCGTGCTCGATCTGGTTGAGGTAACTTGCCGATATTTCGAGCGTCTTTGCCAACGACGCCTGGCTCAGCCCACGCTCGGTACGCAGTTGGCGGAGCCGGACACCGACGAAGGTTTTCGACATTCAGCCAGGATACGAGGGGTGTAGGAAGTTCGCAAACTTGTGTTTGCAGACTTAACCTAGGCTTTGTTCTCCGCACGCGGAGCACCCATGCCGGGATCGATCTGGAACGGACCGTTCGCAGACGGGGCAAGTGGGAAGTCGAAGATCGCGGTCGGGAGATACACCGTCGAGCAGGAGTTCGGAATATCGACGACGCCGGAGAGCCTGCCTTCGATCGGCGCGGCGCCGAGTAGCAGATATGCCTGCTCCGGTGCGTAGCCGAACTTCGTGAGGTATTCGATCGCGTGCAGGCAGGCGCGCTGGTAAGACAGATGGGAGTCGAGATACTTCTGCTCACCGTCCAGCGTCACGGATGTGCCCGAGAATGCCAGCCACTCGGAGTACTGCGGATCTGTGTTGCCTGGCATGAAGATCGCATTCTCGGATACCCCGTAGGTGTCCATGCCGCCTTTGATGATGTCGACGCGCAGATCGATGAAGCCGCCCATCTCGATGGCGCCGCAGAAGGTGATCTCACCGTCGCCTTGGGAGAAGTGCAGGTCGCCGACGGACAGGTTCGCTCCGTCGACAAATACGGGGTAGAAGATTCGGCTGCCCTTGGTCAGGTTCTTGATGTCCTGGTTGCCGCCGTTCTCGCGCGGGGGAGCCGTGCGGGCAGCCTCGCCGGCAACACGCGTGTAGTCGTCGCCGGTGAGGGTGCCGAGTACGGCGTCACGGGGCTCGGGTGGAAGTGCCAGCGGGGGAACGCGATTGGGATCGGTGGCAATCAATGCACCTTCGCGGGCATTCCACTTGGCGAGCAAGGCCGCTGACGGCGCAGTGCCCATGAGTCCCGGGTGCACGATGCCGGTGAACGACACGTGTGGGATATGGCGCGACGTAGCGGTCTGTCCCGAGAAATCCCATACCGCTTTGTATGCGTCGGGGAACTGCTCGGTGAGGAATCCGCCGCCGTTGTTACGCGGGAAGATGCCGGTGTACCCCCAGCCCTGGCCGGCCAACGGTCCCGAATCTTCTTGGGGGATAGGGCCGATGTCGAGAATGTCGACGATCAGGAGGTCGCCGGGCTTTGCCCCTTCGACGGCAAACGGGCCGGAAAGCGTGTGCACGGTGGTGAGGGGCGCATTGAGGATGTCGTCCGCGGAGTCGTCGTTGTGAATGGCACCGTCGAACCACTCGCGGCAGTGAACACGGAACGCATCGCCCGGCTTCACCGTGACTGCGGCCGGAATATCAGGGTGCCAGCGGTTATGGCCGACGATGGCCTGCTCGGTGAACTTCTTGGTGGAATCGAGGGGGAACAGCAACTCCGGCATGTGAACTCCTCATCATCGAAGGTGATACTCAGGGGCGAGGTAGCTTGCGGTGCAACGGATTAGACGTAGTCGGGGTGACGGTGCGGCGAGTGCCCGGTAGTGAGCCGTTGACTACTGCCGGCTCGTGTGCGGATCGCGCAGTGGCGTCGAGTAGTCCCATCGCGGCAGAGGATGCGTGACTCAATCTCGGTGTGGACATCACGCGTCGGGAATCAGCGGAGCATTGTGGGCACACAATCGACGAGGGAACCTCGGCCATCGCAAACGACCGTTCGAGCGGTCCGCAGCCGGTGCAGCGAAACTCGTACAGGGGCATGGCCGTCACGCTAGTGGAGGTTGGCGTCGGCGGCAGCGGAACGGCGAGCCCAGGTGCACACAAGTGTGCGAAATCAGGCCGAAGCGCACGTTTCGAGGCAACTTGTGTGCAATAAATCCCGCCTGCGCACGGTGAATCTGCGAATTCCACCCAGACGGGCGTGATTGCGGTCACTTCGAGTCACAAAATGTTGCTGGGAGTGATGCTGGAGTTGCCCATCGGCGGCGCGCTTGCGTCGTCGCAGTAGGTTGCGTGCATTTCGTTCACAGCCTGCAGTTTCTTGCTACCGGCCAGTAGGAAACCTGCCCGATTGGCGAGGTTTGAACCCCTCTCGATCTTCGCAGTCTTAGCAAAGTGTGTTGAAAAGCTAGCGAAGATTGGCATTAGCAACAGGTAGACGGCACTTTTTCGATGTGTCATTCTCGATGAGTACACAAAAAGGGCCTGGCAAGGATGTGAAGCAGTACGCACGTACCGCTCACAACGGGCCGGACCAGTAGATCAAAGAGATGGAGTCTTGATGTCGACCACCGGCACCCCGAAGACCGCAGCAGAGCTTCAGCAGGATTGGGACACCAACCCTCGCTGGAAGGGCGTAACTCGTAACTACACGGCCGATCAGGTCGTCAAGCTCCAGGGCACCGTCGTCGAGGAGCAGACCCTCGCTCGCCGCGGATCCGAGATCCTCTGGGATCTCGTGAACAACGAGGACTACATCAACTCCCTCGGTGCACTTACCGGCAACATGGCTGTGCAGCAGGTTCGCGCCGGCCTCAAGGCCATCTACCTCTCCGGCTGGCAGGTTGCCGGCGACGCTAACCTCTCGGGCCACACGTACCCGGACCAGAGCCTCTACCCGGCCAACTCGGTTCCGACCGTCGTTCGTCGCATCAACAACGCACTGCTGCGCGCCGACGAGATCGCCAAGACCGAGGGTGACACCTCCGTCAGCAACTGGCTCGCTCCGATCGTTGCCGACGCCGAAGCCGGCTTCGGTGGCGCTCTCAACGCATACGAGCTGCAGAAGGCCATGATCGGCGCCGGCGCAGCCGGCGTTCACTGGGAGGATCAGCTCGCTTCGGAGAAGAAGTGCGGCCACCTCGGCGGCAAGGTGCTCATCCCCACGCAGCAGCACATCCGCACCCTGACCTCGGCTCGTCTGGCTTCCGATGTCGCGGACGTTCCGTCCGTCATCATCGCCCGCACCGACGCTGAGGCCGCAACCCTCATCACCTCCGACGTGGACGAGCGCGACCGCCCGTTCCTCGACGGAACCCGTACGGCTGAAGGCTTCTACGGCGTCAAGAACGGCATCGAGCCCTGCATCGCTCGCGCCAAGGCTTACGCACCGTACGCAGACCTCATCTGGATGGAGACCGGCGTGCCGGACCTCGAGGTTGCAAAGAAGTTCGCCGAGTCCGTTCGCAGCGAATTCCCGGACCAGCTCCTGGCCTACAACTGCTCCCCGTCCTTCAACTGGAAGGCACACCTGGACGACGCGACCATCGCGAAGTTCCAGAAGGAGCTCGGCGCGATGGGCTTCAAGTTCCAGTTCATCACGCTCGCAGGCTTCCACTCGCTCAACTACGGCATGTTCGACCTGGCCTACGGCTACGCCCGTGAAGGTATGACGGCATTCGTCGACCTGCAGGAGCGCGAGTTCAAGGCTGCCGAAGAGCGTGGCTTCACCGCCATCAAGCACCAGCGTGAGGTTGGCGCCGGCTACTTCGACACCATCGCCACCACGGTTGACCCCAACACCTCGACGGCAGCTCTCAAGGGCTCCACCGAAGAGGGACAGTTCCACTAAGAACTGACATCGGGTGGGGGAGAGGCTCGGCTTCGGGTCTCTCCCCTGCTTGTATCACCGCACTACTTCTCTTTCGTCTTCAAAGCAGTTCCGATTGCGCCGGCCATCAGCGTCGACGCGGTTCGAAGTGCTTCCACAGCTACACCTCCACCAGACAAACTCCACGAGACAAACAAGGAGCTGACGTGACCAGCGAAAAAATTCAGCGCGTCGGCGTTATCGGCGCCGGAATCATGGGTGCCGGAATCGCCGAGGTGTGCGCCCGCGCACATGTCGATGTTCTGGTCTTCGAGCAGACTCGCGAGCTTGCAGCAGCCGGGCGTTCACGCATCCTGCGTTCGCTCGACCGCGGCGTGAGCAGCGGAAAGATCACAGAACGTGAGCGTGAGCAGGCCGCATGGCGTCTGCGTTTCACCTCCGATCTGGGAGATTTCGCGGACCGCCAGCTCGTTGTGGAGGCCGTCGTCGAAGACGAGAAGATCAAGAGCGAAATCTTTGCCGAGCTCGACGCGGTCGTGACGGATCCGGATGCGGTTCTCGCGTCCAACACGTCGTCGATCCCGATCATGAAGCTGGGTATCTCGACCAAGCGTCCCGAGCGAGTCATCGGTATGCACTTCTTCAACCCGGTGCCGGTTCTGCCGCTCGTCGAACTGGTGACGACGCTCAAGACCAGCTCCACGGTGTCGCAGCGCGCCGAGGCTTTTGCCAGTGACGTCCTTGGCAAGCAGGTTGTCCGCAGTGCCGACCGCTCCGGCTTTGTCGTCAACGCACTCCTGGTGCCGTACCTGCTCTCGGCCATCCGCATGGTCGAGTCGGGCTTCGCCACCAAGGAAGACATCGACAAGGCAACGGTTCTCGGCCTCGCGCACCCCATGGGTCCGCTGGCTCTGACGGACCTGGTCGGACTCGACACCGTCAAGTCCATCGCCGACTCCATGTACGAAGAGTTCAAGGAGCCGCTGTACTCCGCCCCGCCGCTGCTCCTCCGTATGGTCGAGGCCGGTCTGACGGGTAAGAAGTCCGGCGCAGGGTTCTACGAGTACACCGACAACGGTCGTTCCGCCAAGCAGGCAAGCTAAGGCCAATGGCCCTGTGCGCCTTTCTGGTAGTTCCGGCTACCACAAAGGCGCACAGGGCGCTTGCGCCCCTCGGTTAGAAAGGTCGACCGCATGTCCAGCAGCACTGCAGCATTCGGCTCCAGCGTCCTGGGGTACCCGCGCATCGGGCCGCGGCGGGAGCTCAAGCGTGCCCTCGAGTCCTACTGGCACGGCAATTCCGACAAGGACGCACTTCTCGCGGTTGCCAAGGAACTTCAGGAATCGACCTGGAGCGAATTGGCTGCAACGGGATTGAGCCAGGTTCCCGGCAATACCTTCTCGTTCTACGATCACGTTCTCGACAACGCCTTGCTGTTCGGCGCCGTGCCCGAGCGGTTCAAGCCGCTCGAAAGCGCTTTGGACCCACTCGATTTCTACTTCACGATGGCGCGTGGACGTCCCGACTTCCCGCCCCTGGAGTTGGTCCGGTTCTTCGGCACCAACTACTACTACCGTCAGCCCGAGATCGACGCCGCCACCGAGTTCTCACTCCACTCGGAGGCGTTGCTCGACGAATTCGAGCGCGCCAAGGAACGAGGCATCGAACTGCGTCCCGTGATCATGGGACCGGTGTCGTTGCTTCTGCTCTCCAAGGTGGGGCCGGCAACCGAAGCGGTCGACGCCGATTTCGCGCCGCTCGATCGACTCGACGATCTACTTCCCGTGTACGAGAAGCTGTTCGAGCAGTTGGCCAAGGCCGGCGCAACATGCGTTCAGCTGGACGAGCCTTCGGTGACGGAGGATCGCTCGGCAGAAGAGCTCGATGCGCTCAAGCGGGCGTACGAGAAGCTGTCCACCGCGCCGCTGCGTCCGCGTCTGCTGGTCACAGGACCGTACGGCAAGTTCGGCGAGGCTCTGAACATCCTGGCTGCCACCAAGATCGAGGCATTCGGGCTGGACCTCGTGCACGGCCGGATCACGGCCGAAGAACTGGCTGCGGTTCCCCATATCAAGCGCAAGCGGATCTACGCCGGTGTGGTCGACGGCCGAAACGTCTGGCGAGTCGATCGTTTCAACACCTTGACGTACCTCAACGAGCTCAAGGACGTTGTCCCGGATCTTGTTGTCTCCACGTCGTCTTCGCTGCTGCACGTGCCGTACGACGTGCTCTCCGAGTACGACATCCCGGGAGACGTCGCGGATCGTCTGGCCTTTGCCAAGCAGAAGGTCGGCGAGGTCGTGACACTTGCGAAGGCCCTCACCGAAGGTCCGTCGGACAAGTGGCGCAAGCGTCCGACAAAGGTGCACTTCAAGCTCAAGCACGCCGTGCGAGCTCGGGTCAACGCAGTCAAGCCCGAAGATCGTATCCGCGCTCCGTACGAAGAGCGTCGTAAGGCTCAGCAGGAACGGTTGAACCTGCCCTTGGTGCCGGCTCAGACATTGGGCTCGTTCCCGCAGACCAACGAAATCCGCCAGGCACGTTACGAACTCGGCGAGGGTCGGTTGGAGTGGGACGACTACTACAAGCGCATCCAGGAAGAGATCGAACGCACCATCCGCCTGCAGGAGGACATCGGACTCGACGTCCTCGTGCACGGTGAGCACGAGCGCAACGACATGGTCCAGTACTTCGCCGAACTGCTCGAAGGGTATGCCTTCACGCACAACGGTTGGGTGCAGGCATACGGATCTCGTTGCACGCGTCCGCCGATTCTCTACGGAGACATCGCGCGTCCGAAGCCGATGACGGTCGAATGGATTGCGTACGCGCAGTCGCTGACCGACAAGCCGGTCAAGGGCATGCTCACCGGACCGGTCACCATGATCGCCCGTTCTTTCGTCCGTCAGGATCAGCCGCTCTACGAAACGGCAGAGCAACTGGCCCTTGTCATTCGGGACGAAATTGCAGATCTCGAAGCGGCCGGCATCGCCATCATCCAGGTGGACGAGCCTGCAATTCGTGAACTGCTGCCGCTACGTGAGGACGGCCGGGAGGCCTACCTGGAGTGGGCCGTCGACGCGTTCCGTCTGGCAACAGGTGGAGCGAAGCCGGAAACACAGATCCACACGCATCTGACGTACTCCGCTCGGTCGTCGGTGGTCGACGCCATCGAACGGTTGGACGCCGATGTGACGGCGATCGTCGCGACCCGCTCCATCACGTGGGTGCTCGACGCACTGAAGGAAGGCGCGCTCACACACGGCGTCGGACCCGGTGTGTACGAGTCCCGTTCGGCGAGGATCCCGGATATCGACGAACTCGACGAATTGCTCACGGAGGCAAGCGAATCGATTTCTCTCGATCGTTTGTGGGCAAACCCGGACGGTGGGCTCAAGACCCGCCATCCGTGGCAGCTCGAGCCGTCACTGCGCAACTTGGTTGCGGCGGCGAGACGACTGCGTCGCCGGGCCGAGAACGCTCAGGATACCGACAACTAGACAAATCGGTACAAGAAGGGACCTGCAATTTGCAGGTCCCTTCTTGCGCGAGTAGGCATGTACCCATGGTTACTGCTGCTGCTTACGCCGCTATGTCCGCTGACGGTCCTCTGGAGAAGACCACCATCGAACGACGCGAGCTCGGTCCACTGGACATTCTCATCGACATCAAGTTTGCCGGAATCTGCCACTCCGACATCCACTCCGCCCGAAATGAGTGGGGCGGAACAAAATACCCGGTTGTCCCGGGCCACGAAATCGCGGGTGTAGTTGCCGCGATCGGCTCCGAGGTGACGATGCACAAGGTCGGCGACCGCGTGGGTGTCGGTTGTTTTGTCGACTCCTGCGGGGAATGTGACATGTGCGTCGCCGGTGAGGAGCAGTACTGCCGCACCGGAGTGACCGGCACTTACAACGCCAAGGGTCGTGACGGCGAGCGCACCCAAGGTGGGTATGCGACGTCCATCGTCGTCAACGAACACTTTGTTCTTTCGATTCCCGACGGCATCGAACTCGATGTCGCGGCGCCACTTCTGTGTGCAGGTATCACGTTGTACTCGCCGCTACGGCACTGGAAAACCGGACCGGGCACGAAGGTTGCGATCATCGGCTTCGGTGGACTCGGCCATGTCGGTGTGAAGATCGCCAAAGCGATGGGGGCCGAGGTCACCGTCCTGAGTCAATCACTGAGCAAGCAGGACGACGGTCTGCGTTTCGGTGCGGATCACTACTACGCCACCAAGGACCCCGGAACGTTCAAGGAACTGCGTGGACAGTTCGATCTGATTCTCAACACCGTGTCGGTCAACCTCGACATCGACGCGTACATGTCGTTGCTCGCACTCAATGGAACCTTGGTCGAATTGGGATTGCCGGAGAAGCCGATCGAGGTACGCGCGTTCTCGCTTGCCGCGAACCGTCGTAGCCTGGCCGGCAGCATGGTCGGCGGCATTCCGCAGACGCAGGAGATGCTGAACTTCTGCGCCGAAAACGGAATCGGGGCCGAGATCGAACTCATTCCGGCAAGTGAGATCAACGTCGCTTACGATCGTGTGGTCGCAAGCGACGTCCGTTACAGATTTGTCATCGACACGGCCACAATCTGATCGCGGTCGCTACTGCGGGTTAGTCGAGTTGCTCGCGAAGGCTACTGAGAGTCTTCGCGAGCAACCGCGACACATGCATCTGCGATACCCCGACCTTCTCGGCGATCTGCGTCTGCGTGAGATTGCCGAAGAACCGCAGCATCAACACGGTCCTTTCCCGGTCGGGTAGCTTCTCGAGCAGTGGCCGCAGAGCTTCGTGATTTTCGACATTCTCGAGAGCTGCGTCGTAATCGCCGAGAGTTTCCACCAGGGGAAGATCGTCGGTGTGGTTGGACGCAGCGCCGTCGACCGACACTGTTTGATAAGCGTTTCCGGCGATGAGCGCTTGGGCTACTTCTTCGCGTTCGACACCCAGCGTCGCCGCAAGTTCGTCGACGGTCGGAGCGTGCCCCAACTGCTGTGACAGCTCGCTGATCGCCTGGCCGAGTTGGAAGTGCAATTCCTTCATACGGCGAGGAACGCGGACCGCCCAGCCGGTGTCCCGGAAGTGTCGACGGACTTCTCCCATGACAGTGGGGACGGCAAACGATACGAAGTCCGATCCACGACTGACATCGAACCGGTCGACCGCGTTGACCAGACCCAGCCGTGCGACCTGAACAAGGTCGTCATGTGCCTCGCCGCGGCCGTCGAAGCGCCGGGCAATGTGCTCAGCCAGCGGGAGGCAGCGCGTGATGAGCGCGGCCCGCACTCGCTCGTACTCAACTCCGTGACGATCGAGGGTGTCCAACTTCTCGAAAACGGCTATGACGTCTCGATACTCGTCTGTCGACCGACGACGCGGCCGCGGTGGGCCATGCTCGGGCGATGTCCCGCGAGCGGACGATGTCACTGGCGCCTGCCGTCGGCTTTGGTGAACTTCATAGTCGTGATGTACCCGGCGCCATTCGGATCTTCCTCTTGATCAAGGGAAATCGAGTCGGTCAGGGCGGTGAGGACGTGCCACCCGAAGGATCGCTGGTCGGCGCCGTCGGACTCAGCTGTCGTGGTCGCGACCGAAATATGTAATTGGGACGCCGCGTAGACAAATCGGCACACCAGTACAGAATCGGGGAGAGCTCGGACGATGAGATGCGTACAGATCTCATCCATGGCCAGCCTGATGTCGGCGATGGCGTCGAGGTCGAAGCTCTCCTGAATCGCGACGGTCGCAGCGAGCGCCCGCAATATCGACAGTTGGTCAAGGGTTGCCCGGATTCTCAACTCGACGACGGGTTGAGTGCGATCCTGATCGGGTTCGATTGCGCTGAGATGTGGCATGAGTTCTCCGGATCGTCGTACCAGGTGCCGGCCCCGGACGCTGGTGCGGTGAACCATACCGACCGATACGATCACAGACACCCCTATACAAAAAATATCTACGCCGGTGCGCAGACGCTTAATGGGGATTACCTCCAGAGGGTGCAGTTCAAACCACAACTTTGCGCAACCTCGACCACCAGTTCGTGATGTGCGACCGAACCGAACGCTCACACCGCGCTTGTGACCTCCGTCATCTCGGGGTACTGTTCCTAACCGAGGTTGAGCACACAGCCGATGTGGGATTATCCATTATTTATGGGGGCCCGATATCGCGTGCGCCCCTGGTGGATGTCCCCCGTTTCTTTGCACAGTGTATGCCGTTGCGGGATGGGAGAACCATGACTGTTGTTCCAAAATCATCTGTTCCAGGATCGCCTCTTTCCGGGCCGTCCGTCTCTGGATTGTCTGTCCCTGGGGAGACGAACGCAGGTTCGAAACCGGGCTTTTCGTACGCAGGTCGAGGTTCGCTCGACTACGGTCCGCCGCCATCGACGACGTCGACCGCCTCGTTTCGCGCGAACAAGGTCAGTGCCTCTACGGTCGTGATTTCGGTTCGCGGTGAAATCGACTTGTTGAGCGTCAACGCATTCCGTGATTATCTGTCCAGCCAGGTTGTGCCGGGTCGGACCCTGGTTGTCGACATGTCGGATCTCGAATTCATGGGTATGTGCGGGTTGTCGTCGTTGTCGATCCTTGCCACGCTCACCCGGGATGCCGGCGGTGCTCTTGCCTTGATCTGTGGTCGACCCGTTCAGCGTCTCCTCAGGGCCGCCGGCCAGGAATCCATGTTCGACTGCTACACCTCGTTGGAGCACGCAGTCGGCCTCGGCGAAACCAAACGTTTCCTTGCCTGAAGGCGCTGAGTCATACAGCGTCAAGGAGTATCGGAGATACAGCGTCAAGGCGAATCGAACTTAAGGAGAATCGGGTCGCTCACCGAGCTACTTCGCTTCGGTGAGCGACTCTGTGCGTCCGCGTGCGGGGCGGCGCGGTGACGCAGCGACCATAGGTCCGCACAACTTCGCCGGCCACGTGTTCCCACGAATACGATTCGCACATCCTGGCCCGGCCCGCGCGCGAGAACAAGGCTCCTTCCTCAGCGTTATCGAGCAGGTGCCGCACGACCCTTGCGGTCTGTTTCGGATTGTCGACCGGAACGCGGTGCCCGGTCAGTCCGTCCACCACGGTGTCGCGCAGTCCGCCGACCGGTGTTGCGACAACGGGAACACCGCAAGCCATAGCCTCGAGCGCGACGATGCCAAACGGTTCGTAGCGGGCCGTGCAGAGCAGTGCGTCCGCCGACCGCATCAACTTCGGCAGCGACTGGTGGGGAACACGGCCGAGAAGTTTCACTCGATCCGCGACACCCAGTCGTTCGGCGAGCTTCTGCAACTGCGTGGCGATCTCGTCGGTAGGCAGACCTGACGACGGTGGACCGCCGGCCACCACCAACTCGGTGTCGGGCAGCGACGCCAGAGCCGCTATCGCGACGTCGAATCCCTTCTGCTCTACCAACCTTCCGACGCACAACAATCGGTGCGGCGCGTTTCGTTTTGCCCGCGGCCCCTCCGGAGTGAAGTGGTCGATGTCGACGCCGGACGGAACCATGGTCGTCCGCGAGCGAGGCGAGCCGAGCCGGACGAGATCGAACACCTCGTCCGAGCTCGTCGCGATTACATGCGTCGCACCCTTCGCAACCAACTGCTCCAGATGGGAACGCTCCGAGGGGTTTTCGTCAGACAAGCCGAGATGGCGCCGTTCCGTGATACCGAGCGAATGGAATGTTTGCAAAACCGGGATGCCGAGAATCCTCGTTGCCAGTTCCGTGGCTATACCCGACATCCAAAAATGCGCGTGCACTACGTCGGGCCGGTCCAGAGTCCACAAATTCCGTAATTCACTACCGAATTCGCCGAGATACTGCAGTAGTTCCTTGTCGCTCAGCGCATGCAGCGGACCGGCTTCGGCATACACGACGGTATAACCACCACGTGCGCGAACACGGTCGGGACCGTGCGCACTCTGCCGCCGCGTGTACACCGTAACGTCATGGCCCGCGCGAACGAGCGCCGAGGACAACTCGTCGACGTGCAGATGCTGGCGTCCGGCAACGGAATTGCCCACCTGAGCCAGTGGGTCCGCATTGACCGACACCATGGAGATATTGAGCATTCGTCCGGGTGCGATGGCGGGCGAATAAGTCATCTGGGCGCCTCTCGGTTGACTGTTTCGTCTTCGGATACCCCCAGTGCATGATCTGAACCGGGTTTCGCTGCGCCCCGGGATGGGCACATTTCAAACACGCAAGGTGAGGAGTGGATCGATGACCGAACAGGTACTAGTCGACGCGAGTGTGGGGCTCGGATTCCAGCGGTACATCCAGTCGGTGGCCGAGGGCGTCGGCGCAGGAATCGAGCAATGGTGCTGCCGGGGTGAGCATCCGATGGAGGCGTACATCGCCCTCGATCGAGAGGTGCCACGTTTCCCCGGCCGGGAAGTTGCATTGCTGTGGGAGGAAACATGTGGTTGGGCGTTGGCAGTGGAAACCCGATCGGGTGAGGATCTGATCGTTCTCGGATACTTCGGGGACGACGCCGTGCCCACTGCGGACGTGGTCGCGGCATTCGGCGCGAGCGTCGGCACTCCTGACGCCCGGATGCGTCGACGCGCCTCGTGGACCAACGATCGTCCGCTGGCAGATTCCGATCGGACTGCGCGCCTGCTCCGTCAGTACGGTCACGACGCGAACTGATCGAATCCGCCAACTCACTACGTTCAGATCAACTAGTTCACTACGTTCAGATCAACTAGTTCACTACGTTCAGATCAACTAGTTCACTACGTTCAGATCAACTAGTTCACTACGTTCAGATCAACTAGTTCACTACGTTCAGTGCCGGATCCAGGACCGGCGCTGACGCCGCCTCTGTGTCCAGATCATCCATCAGCCGGAACACGATGTGCCCGCCGAGTGCGCCGCCGACACCGATGGCGCTCAGCCCGACCAGTGACAGCAACCGCGCGAGTAGCGGCGGCGGGGAATCGTTGCTGCGCAAGAAGTACGACACCAGGAAAGCGTCGATGCCTACCGCATTGCTCGCGGCGTGGACGAGCCCGACCCGGCGCGCGATCGTGTCGCGTTCAGACCAATCGAGCCAGCCAGTGATGAGGGCGGGCGGTGTTGTGACCAGTCCGAGAAGGATCAGGTTGCGCACTGTTTTCGGGTCCCGCACAACATAATCGAACACAACGGATGCAGTCCACGCTCCGATGGGGACGGCCACCAGTGCGGGATGTAGCGGGTGCTCGACCGGTGATCCACGAAGGATCGACGCAACTTTGCGCGTAGCCGGTGAGCGTGAGGTTGCGTCGAGGATTCTGCGTTGAAGCCCTGTGGACGGACCGTCCAGTTGGTCGGCGGATTCGATTCTGCGGAAAAGGTTTCCGATATTCATGTAATTCGGCTACCCCAGGTGCCGCCGGGGAAACCCGCTTGTCGGGCTGTGTGCTCAGGCGTACGGTCGAATCGAAAGAGATCCGATCCGAGGAGCCAACATGAAGCTCAATCTCTTTGCGGCGTGGGCGTCGTACTTCCTGGTTCTAGTCACTGTGGTCTGTCTGGGCGGATTTCTCTTCGCAGCCGGATCAGGCAACGCCGGCTGGGCGCTGGTTTCCGGGTTGGCGGCAGCGGTGTCCATAGGCCTCATGATCGCGCTGTACAGCGGAACCGTTCGGCACGATCACAAGGTGCATCGGGAAACGCCCCACCTGTTCTGACTATCCATCAGACTGTTCTGAATTTCCATCAGGACTCGGCGAGTCGAGCCTTCTCGATCTCGACGTCGAAATCGGCTGGCGGCCATGACAGGTCGAGGTTCTCGAACGCGTCGATCAACAGTTCGGTGACGGCGATGCGGCTGTACCACTTGCGATCACACGGCACGACGTACCACGGGGCGTGCTCGGTGGACGTCTTGTCGAGCATCGCCTGATAGGCCTCTTGATATGCGGGCCACAGTTTCCGTTCGGTCACGTCGCCCGGGTTGTACTTCCAGTACTTCTCCGGCCGGTCGAGTCGCTCCTGCAGACGTTTCTTCTGCTCGTCGAGCGATACGAACATCGCAACTTTGACGATGGTGGTGCCGGCGTCGACCAGTTCCTTCTCGAACTGATTGATCTCGTCGTAACGTGCTCCCCAGACATCCGGCGGCACCAGATCGTGAACTCGCACCACAAGAACGTCCTCGTAGTGGGAGCGGTCGAACACCCCGAGATAACCGCCGCGGGGGAGTTGCTTCTTGATCCGCCACAGGTAGTGATGCTGCTTTTCCTCGTCTGTCGGAACACCGAAGGACGCGTGATCGACACCCTGTGGATCGACGTGCCCCACGACGTGGCGGACCATTCCGCCCTTGCCCGAGGTGTCCATTCCCTGCAGGACGAGGAGGACTGACCGCGAGTCACCCGAGCGACCGTTGGCGTACAACAGTTCCTGCAAGCCGGACAACACCGCGCCGCGTTCTTCGAGGAGACGCTCGCCGTCAGCTTTCTTCCCGGTGAATCCCGGAGTGCTGTTGCGGTCGAGAGCTTCGAGATCGAAGCCAGGCTGTGATCGAAGGATCGTCACGGCCGGTGTTTCCCACAGCGAGTCGTCTGTCATACCCGGAGACTGTGCCACAGCCGTGGTGGCCTCCGTGGGAACTTCAGGCTCAGTCGTTTTCGGGAGCGATCAGCGGATGCGGCATGGATTTGAACTTGGCCGGCGAACCCTTGACGGCGGCGATACCGGTGATGCCGCCCCACGTCATCATCGTCAAGTAGTCGATCAAGGATTCAGCGGACATCGACTTGTTGGAGATCCACCAGTGCGTCGCCAACTGGATCCCGCCGACGATGCCGTACGCCCACGGCAGCGATCCGCCGGAATCCATTTCCATCTCGCGCAGACGATTGCCCAGCACCGTGGACAGGAGTTCGGCGATCATTCGCTCCGACTCGGCGACGACGTCGCGACTTGCGCCGGCGCCGTTTGCCATGACATAGAGGTAGATCGCCGGGTCAGACGCAACAGTCTCGACATACGCGGTGATCGTTGCGTGGGTCAGTTCGAAATCGTCGAGTTCGTCGCTGATGGCCTGATAGATGCGCGGCGCGAGAATTGTCTCGACGTACCGCATCATCGTGGCCGTCGTCAGGTCACTCTTGTCGGTGAAGTAGCGGTAGAGAACAGTCTTGGAAACACCGATTTCGGACGCGATTTCATCCATACCGATTTCACGGCCACGCGCCCGGATCGCTGCGATGGTGCCGTCGACAAGCTCTTCACGTCTGGCGATCTTGTGTTCGCGCCAACGTCGTTTGCGTCCGTCGGACTTCTCGGGCTTCGTGTCAGCGACAACTGGGCCGTCTACCTGCTCGTTGTCCTGCACAGCGTTCTTAGCCACGGGGTATCTCATATCTGTGGTGCGATCCACGTCCGAGCGGTCTCATTCCGTTTCAGCTTAGTGTCCGGGGAATTACGGTGGGCACGCACCTGCGGCTTCGACGCACCAGCGACAAGCTTTCGGCACAATGGCAAGGGTGCAGCAATTGAGCCCTAACGCTTTCGACTCGACTTTCGGCGACGACGCCAAGCGTCGGGACCTCCGCAAGATGAAGTTCTTCGCGACCGGTCTCCTCGGTTTCGCGACGGTCGTCTATCTGTTCTGTCGATGGCAGGAATCACGCGGCGCGGGCGAGTGGGTCGGGTACGTGAGGGCTGCGTCCGAGGCAGGAATGGTCGGCGCGCTGGCGGACTGGTTTGCCGTCACGGCGCTGTTCCGTCACCCGATGGGCATACCGATTCCGCACACGGCGATCATCAAACGCAAGAAAGACCAGCTCGGGGCCAGTTTGAGTTCGTTTGTCGGTCAGAACTTCCTGGCCCCGGACGTTGTGTCCGCGAAGGTGCAGCAGGCACAGATCCCGCTGCGGCTCGGGACGTGGATGGCCGAGCGAGACAACGCTGCGCGTGTTGCCGCGGAGACGTCGACGATCTTGCGGGGACTGGTAGAAGTGCTGCGCGACGAGGACATCGCGCAGGTCATCGACCACACGATCGTCAAGCGGTTGGCAGAACCGATGTGGGGCCCGCCGATCGGCCGGGTACTCGGTGAGCTTCTGAAGGAGAACAAGCAACTGCCGATCATCGAACTGCTGGCCGAACGCGCCCATCAGTGGGCGCTCGGCAGTCAGGAGACCATCGACCGGGTGATCGTCCGGGACTCTCCCGCGTGGTCGCCGAAATTTGTCGATGCGATGCTCGGCGAGAAGATCTACAAGGAACTGGTCGAGTTCACGTGGAAGGTGCGGGCAAATCCCGAGCACGAGGTTCGGCTGGCGGCCAATCGCTTCCTGATCGATTTTGCGGATGATCTCCAGAACGATCCCGAGACGATCAAAAAAGCCGAGGGCATCAAGGCCGAGATCATGGGGCGAGAGGAAGTCACCGGACTCGCGTCGGCGACGTGGAAGGTCGCGAAGCGGCTGATCATGGAATCGGTCGACGATCCCAACAGCACCCTGCGGACCAAGGTTGCCGAGAACGTCGTCGGATTGGGCATCCGCCTGCGCGACGACGAGTCGATGCGAGGGAAGGTCGACGGGTGGTTGGCCGCCGGTACGACGTACATCGCGGAGAACTACACCGACGAGATCACCGGTGTCATCAGCGACACCGTCGAGCGCTGGGACGCCGAAGAAGCAAGTCGCAAGATCGAGCTTCAGGTCGGTCGTGATCTTCAGTTCATCCGCATCAACGGCACGGTGGTCGGCGCGATAGCCGGTCTGTTCATCTACACGGTGTCGACGCTGATCTTCGGCTAGTAATCGGCCCTCGAATGTGACGTGCACCCCAGTGCTAGCAGTAGTGCTTGCAATAGTTAGCACCCTCTCCTACTCTGGGAAATGTCCACAGGAAAGGGAAGACGCAATGTCTGCGAAGTCGACGAACTCCGATGAAGGAGAACGTGAATCATCCGGTGCCGCAGCCGGAGCCAGCGACTTGGCAGCGCGCGTCGTCAGCTCTGCGGCACACGACATCGGGGGATTCATTCGTGCGCAGCGCGAAGCCGCACAAGTCTCGATGCGCCAACTTGCACAGCTCGCCGGTGTAAGCAATCCGTACCTCAGCCAGATCGAACGAGGCCTACGGAAACCGTCAGCCGACGTGCTCGCGCAAATAGCAAAAGGGCTCCGAGTGTCTTCGGAAGTCCTCTACGTCCAGGCCGGATATCTCGAACAACGGCCACATAGTCCGATCCGTGACGCCGTACTCGCAGATACCTCCATCAGCGAGCGACAGAAACAAGTGCTGCTCGAGATCTACGACTCGTTCTGTCGGGAGAACGATTCGACGCGGCCCGCTGCAGTAGCCCAGAGCGCAGCCCCCACCACAATTCCGGACTCAGACCTCCCAGAAGGAGAACAACATGACCGATAAGACCGCCATCGACAACGTCAAGACCTCGATCTACGCCGCAGTCGGCGCCGGCGACCTCGTCGTCCAGGCCGTTGCCGACGTTGTTGCCCAGGTTCGTGAGCGCGCCGAGACCAGCCAGGACGAGGTCACCGGCCGCGTCGACGGTGCACGCGAAAAGTTCGCCGCAGTGCAGGGCGACGTCGTGGAAAGCGTTGAGGCTCTTCGTGAGCGTCTCGCCGGCCTGCCGTCCGAGCTGCCCGAGGAGCTTGCCGAGCTGCGCGAGAAGTTTGCACCCGACGAGCTCCGCAAGGTCGCCGAGGCATACCTCAAGGTTGCAGGCGATCTGTACAACTCGCTGGCAGAACGCGGCGAAGATGCAGTTGAGCGCATCCGCAAGCAGCCGGCCGTCGAAGAGGGCATCGCCGCTGCGGAGTCCGCTCTCGGTGACGCCGTCGAGCTGACCGAAGACGCACTCGGAACCGTTGCCCGTCAGACGCGCGCCGTGGGCGAGCAGGCTGCCAAGCTGGCCGGCCGCGCTGCCGGACGCATCTCCGACACCGCCGAAGAGGTTGGCGAGAAGATCTCCGACGCCGGCGAGAAGATCGCCGATGTGGGCGACGAAGCTGCGCTCAAGGTCCTCGACCTCGGCGACCAGGCAGACGAGGCTTCCAAGGAAGCTGCAGCTCGCGTGACCGCTGCCGCATCCGACGTCCAGGAGCGCGCAACAGCCGCTGCCAAGAAGGCTGAACCCGCCAAGGCTGCACCGGCCAAGGCTGCGCCGGCGAAGGCTGCTCCCGCGAAGGCTGCTGCCGCACCGGTGAAGGCTGCTCCGGCCAAGACCGCTGCACCAACGAAGGCTGCACCGACCAAGAAGGCTTGATCGGCAGGCTCGACAAGTGAGAAGGCTCCTGCGCTCTCGGGTGCAGGAGCCTTCTGTTCGTGATGTCGGACTACGGAAACTAGGATGTAAGACGTGGTAGCTGTGGATGGCATTATCGGCCTGATTTTTCTCGCACTGAAGTTGCTTGCCTTGGCAGGTGCTGTCTTCGCGATCGTGCATGCCGTGCGGCAGCGCCCTGACGCGTTCACCGCAGTCAACAAGCTGACCAAGCCGATCTGGCTTGGCATCCTTGTCGTCGCGGCTTTGGTGCTGTTGGTGACGTCTCCGGTGGGAATGCTGGGCATCATCGCGGTAGTCGCAATCTGCGTCTATCTCGTTGACGTGCGGCCTCGCGTGGACGACATCCAGCGCGGTCCGCGCTGGTAGCGCGTTTTTCGCAGTTCGTCCCCACCGGGGTGGCACTATGCGGTGCTATTGTGGGTTAACGGCAGTCACACATAGATTGCCGGTCCTCGTGGGGAGTGAACTGCGATGTCTGTCGAGCATGGCCGATCGACGAACGATCGGCGCCCATCCCGACTGACGCGTGCCGGTGACCGCCAGGAAACAGCGTCCAAGCTCCTTGCCTCGGCTGCCCGCACGTCCTACGACCCGTTGATCGAAATCGACTGGGAAGCTCCCGTCCCCGACGACCTGTACGGGATGAGCCCCGAATGGTGCAGCCTCTACGGCACGCCGATGTGGGACGAGATGACGCAGCAACAACGCATCACGCTCACCATCCACGAGGCCGCCAGCATCGCCGGCACCGGCATCTGGTTCGAAATGATCCTCATGCAGATGCTCGTCCGCGACATCTACTTCCACGATCCTTCCACGGCGCACGTGCAATTTGCGCTCACCGAAATCGCCGACGAATGCCGGCACTCCACGATGTTTGCGCGCTCCGCAGCCAAATTCGGCGTCCCGTCCTACCGCCCGAAGACCTGGATCCGCACCGCCGCGCGCCCGTTCAAGGCCACGGCTACCGGATCCCTGGCATACGGCGGAACACTCTTCGCCGAAGAAATCCTCGACATGATGCAACGCGAATTCATGCGAGACACCCGAGTGCAACCGCTCACCCGAACCGTCAGCAGAATCCACGTGGTCGAAGAAGCCCGCCACATCAGATTCGCCCGCGAGGAAACCGTCCGACGAGCAGCCAACATCACCCGGTTCCAGCAAGCCCGCGTCCGGTTCGTCCTTGCCGTCACCGCTTACTTCGTGGTCACCAGCCTCGTGAACAAGAACGTTTACGCAGCCGCCGGACTCGACGCCGAAGCGGCAATCCACGCCGCGAAGAACAATGTCCACTATCACGACATGGTGCGTCGAGGATGCGCGAATACCGTCGAATTTCTTACCGAGGTCGGCCTGATCGGCGGCCCGTCAACGATGTTGCTGCGCCGAGCGCACATCATCTGACACCCATCATCCGTATCGATTTTCTTTCGAATTCAGTCAGGGGTACATGCATGTCCAGCAGTTCGCGAACCACCACACTCCGGGTATTGGCCGGAGTTGCCGGAGCCGGAGCGTTTGCGGCAGCCGTCGCCGCTATCCGTCGTCGTAGCTCCACCAGAGGGCTCACTCTCGTTGCCGACGTCGAACCGAACGCACTCTTGAAGACCCCGACGTTCAAAGCGGACATCAGCGAACTGACCACCGAAGACGGCGCGATCATCAACATCCGGGCATACGGCCCGGTCGACGGTGATCCCATTGTTCTCAGTCACGGCTGGACCTGCTCAACCGAATTCTGGTACCCACAGGTCAACGCGCTGGCCGGCGAGTACCGGGTCATCACGTACGACCAGCGCGGACACGGACGCAGTACTGTCGGCACTCTTCCGCTTGGGCCCGACGTACTCGCCGACGACCTCTCGGCAGTGCTCGGAGCGACCGTCCGTGAAGACAAGAAAGCCGTCATCGTCGGACACAGCATGGGCGGCATGAGCATCATCGCGTGGGCCGGAAAGCACCCCGGCGACGTCAAGAAGTACGCGTCGGCGGTAATGCTGGCCAGCACGGCAAGTGACCGTCTGATTGCCGAAACCACCGTGATTCCGCTGCCGGAACGCTTCCCGCGGGTGCCGGTTCCGGTCGGCCGCGCCATCCTCAGCTCGCCCGTGCCATTCGTGTCCTCGGGCGCGATGACCAAGGCGATCCAGTACGTCTCGATGTCGCCCAACGCCACCAAAGCCGAAGTTCAGTTCTGCGAGAACATCGTTCGAGAGTGCAAGCCGCGCATCCGCGGCGGTTGGGGAGCAGCCCTGAGCACTCTCGACATTCACGAGGGACTCGACAATCTCGAAGTGCCGACCACCGTGCTCGTCGGATCACTCGACCGACTCACGCCACCCGTCCACGCACGCAAACTCGCGCAGGTGCTCGACGAAGCCGGCAACCTCGAACGGCTGATCGTGATTCCCGGTGTCGGTCACATGTCGTCCATCGAGAGCATCGACGAATTCGACCGTGAGATCGTGCGGTTGCGCAATCTCTAGCTGAACGCCCTGCTAGCTGAACACCACAGTCTTGCGGCCGTGCACCAACACCCGATCTTCGAGGTGCCACCGCAAACCGCGAGAAAGAACAAGCTTTTCGATATCGCGACCCTGGCGGACCATGTCGGCAACATCGTCGGCATGGTCGACGCGGATCACGTCCTGCTCGATGATCGGGCCGGCATCAAGTTCCGCGGTGACGTAGTGGCACGTCGCACCGATCAGCTTCACACCCCGAGCAAAAGCCTGGTGGTACGGGCGGGCCCCGATGAACGACGGCAAGAAGCTGTGATGGATGTTGATCGCGCGGCCCGCCCAGTGCTCGCACAGTGACTGCGGCAGAACCTGCATGAACCGAGCCAGGACAACCGCGTCCGGGTCATGGGCGTCGACCAGGGCGCGCACCTTCTCGAAGGACGGTCCGCGTTCGGCCGGGTCCTTGGGAAAGGGAACGTGGTGGAAGTCGATCCCGTGACGCTCGGTCACGCTGCGCAAATCCTCGTGGTTTCCGATGACGGCGCTGATTTCGGCTGGGAGTTCGCCGCCGGCCGCGCGTCCGAGGAGGTCGTGAAGGCAGTGACCTTCCTTGCTCACCAGCAGGACGATTTTCTTGGGAGCCCCCGAATCGTGCAGCGTCCACTCGGTTTCGGGTCCGATCTCGGCGGCAACGGCCTTGAAACGCTCACGCAGTTCCTCGATGCTGATACTCACCGACGATGCCCGCACTGCCTGACGAGTGAAGAACCAACCGGTGTCCGCGTCAGCGTGATACGCCGCTTCGACGATCCAGCCACCGACATCGGTGAGGAAAGACGAAATGCGCGCGACGATGCCCGTCGTGTCCGGGCAGCCGAGGGAGAGTACGTAGCGTCGATCATCAGTCGAGGGTGCAGCGGTCATACCGCCTAGTCTCTCAGGTGTCGCAGTGCCGCTCGACGCATGGTCGTATGCCAAGCTTTCTTTCATGGCCCACGCTGCGCTCACTCGTTCACAGGTTGCCGCAATGGTCGACCACACCCTGCTCAAACCCGAAGCCACGGCCGCCGACGTCACGGCGTTGATCGACGAGGCCCGGGAATTGGGCGTTCTCGCTGTGTGCGTCTCACCGTCGATGCTGCCGATCCGGGCCGACGGTCTGATCACCGCCGCGGTGGTCGGCTTTCCGTCCGGCAAGCATCACTCCTTGGTGAAGGGTGCCGAGGCTCGTCTTGCCGTTGATCAAGGTGCCCGCGAGATCGACATGGTCATCGATGTCGGGGCAGCACTCGCCGGTGACTACAACGCTGTGCTTGCCGATGTACTCACCGTCCGTGAAGCCATGGGCGAGCACGCGGTGCTGAAGGTGATCCTCGAGACTGCGGCACTGCCCGACGAAGCGATAGTCGAATGCTGCCGCGCGGCAGTACATGCGGGCGCGAACTTCGTGAAAACTTCCACAGGTTTCCATCCCGCCGGCGGGGCAAGCGTCGAGGCTGTTGCGTTGATGGCCAAAACCGTCGGGCCGTCGGTGGGAGTCAAAGCCAGCGGTGGAATCCGCACGACGCAGGCAGCACTCGACATGATCGCTGCCGGTGCCACCCGCCTCGGGCTTTCGGGAACCCGTGCTGTGCTCGATGGTCTGGGGGAGTAGCACTGGATTACCCGATTCGGAAGTGATTCAGACCTGATTCAAAACGGTGGCGGGTCGTTGCCGTAGTCGACGGTTTTGTGGGGCACGCGCTTTCGGGGTGTGGAGATCGGGAAGGTTTGGCGGCGTTTCCGTTCGGCATGTTGTGCCGCCCGGTGCCGGATCTTTGCTTGTTGATGTTTGCGTTCGCTTCGGATGCGGGCAGCTTTGTTCTCCAGCCGAGTCCGTCGTCTGGTGCCGCCTTCCGGTGGCGGTGGTTCCTGCATTCCGGCGAGTAGACCGGCAGCTCTGGTGCGGTAGCAGTGGCCCGTCTGCGAGGTCAGAGTGATGCTCCGATCCGGGTTCGGGTCCAGTTGCCACTTCCCGGAATGCTTGAGGCGGTGATGGTTGCGGCAGAACGCACTCAGATTCGACGCGACCGTCTTCCCACCCTTCGCGGGGTTGGTGTGGTTGAACGGAACTGTGTGGTCGAGGTCGCAGTTCCAGGCCGGGACATCGCAGTGCGGCCATTGGCAGCTGCCCGCGCTGACCCGCAGCCACGCATCGAGCGCTGTCCCGGGACGGTACACCGATGCCGAAGCCGGCTCAGGTGTCGGTTCAGGTTCAGCATCTGCCGGGACTCGCACTTCCCGAACGTCTGCGTCTTTCGCGATGTCGCGGGCATGCTCAGCACTGATGACGCCAAAGCCGTCGAGATGTGCAGGTTCGTTCGATCCGGGCTCAGGGCGGAATCGTGTACTACGACATGTACCAACGGCCGGCGCATGATCACCAAACCACTGCGGTCCTGCGGGCAATCACCGCGCTCGCAGTCGCACACCAACACCGTCGAACCACTCACCAAAGCGCCCAAGGCATCGGCTCGGCGCTGCTCGTACGTGCGGGAATCATGGCGGCACACCGACATCGCCAACTCCCGCAACCGGCCGTCGAACGCGCGGGCTTGCTCCGCCGGGATACTGCCCAGGATGCGGGCCATGCCGTCTTCGGCGGCACTGACCCCCACAAATCGATCGGCGAGCGCGCGGCGGCGTCGTTCCCGCATCCCTTCCGGATCGACGCGGGCGACGATCCGGTCGATCGCCGCCGTCAACCGGCGACCCGTCAACCCGGTACCACCGTCCACCGGTGGAGCCAACACCTGCTCGAGCAGCAAGCGTTCTACTTCGTCGATCAGCTCGTCACCGACATTCGCGGTCGCGGACTCGATCAGCCCGACCCGGTAGAAGTCGAGTTCGCCGCGGGCCATCGCGGCCCGTGTGCGATGCAACCGCGTCTTCAACGCAAACCCCAAACCGATGAGCTTCCCGGCCGCAGCCCGTCCCATCGTCAAGACCGCGCCGACCTCGGATTCGGCCAACTCGTGCGCCGACGACGTCCACGTTCCGCCGTCGACATGCTCAGCGCTGCGGCGGGTGAAGAACTCCGCCACCACAGCCAGTTTCCGCTCGACCAGCATAGCTTCACACGAATGCAACTCGGCCATCAAATCAACGAGGGCGCAATCGGTTTCGGTACCACTCAGCTGTGCTGAGATACCGAAACTTCCCACCCCCGGATCGAACATTCCCCAACCGTAATCGAAATCCTGTTCGAATAGAACGGTTATTCGAAATCAGTCGGAAAAGTCCGATAACAGGTAGAGATCAGGTGAGAATTCCGCAGCTGTCAGGGACTGCCGATGCATTCTGGGCCGAGGCATTGGCAACGGGCATCGCGTAGGCGCCGCCCTCGAGTGAAATCTCGATCGCGTCATCGGTAACGGTGAGCTCGGTGGGCTTCATGTCCAACGGGTAGGTCTGCAGGCTGTCGGTCAGAGTCTGGACGATGCCGTCGACCAGGTCGGTCGGAAGTCCGAATCCCAGGATCTCAGCGCCGACGGTTTGTACGTCGACAACTCCGTTCGAGATAGTCGGCTTGACCGTGAGCTTCGCGAGACCTGCCGGTCCGACGTCGAAGGCCAAAGTTCCCGCGGCGGAATCAGCCGTGACACCGGTGACAAGTCCGCCGAAGGTCTGTTCCTGGAGGGTGGCCAGGATTCCGGCAGTGGACCAGGTGACATCGGCGCTCGAGCTTCCGATGGTTCCGCTGTTTCCGTCGGACGGTTGGAGATTGATGTCGTTGACCTTTGCGTGGACCTGCATTCCCGTTGCCGGCCCGAATGACGAATCGTCACTGTCGATGGTGATGTACGGGACCTTCTTGTCGATGGCCTGAAGCAGGACAGGCTTCCAGCTCAAGCCCACGTCTACCTGCGAGCCGAGTTCACTCTGAAACTGGTCGGCCATGCAGCTTTTGACTTGATTGCGAACGTAGAGTTCTCCGCCGACAAGCGCTGCGACCAGTACAGCGATCACGACGAGCAGGATGATGAGCACACGATTGCGCGGGGGCGCGTTGTTTGCTGCGACAGTCATCTCAGGGATTCTTCCCGACGACTCTGAACGAACTCTGTGAATACGCGCCCATCCGATACTGTGATCTGAAACACAGAATGCCGTAGCCTGGCGGAAAAGCGCTCCAGACGGTCACCGGAGGTGGTCATGGCTCCAGACTATGAAGCACTCGAATCGTTGGCACTGCGCCAATGTGGGTTTGTTGCGACTGATCAGGCCGCCGCCCTGGGTTTTTCCGGCAGTGACTGGGACTGGCTCTTGGAATCCGGAACCTGGATTTCGGAGTGTCCGGGGCTGTTCCGGCTGGATCGGGTGCGCCGCACCGCGATGGACGAGTTTGCCAAATGGTGTACGTGGTTTGCCGGCCGAGCAACCGTTTCGCACTACAGCGCTGCCGAACTTCACGGTCTCGGCCACTTACAACCACGGTTCCTGCACTTGTCCGTCGGAGTGCCCGTTTCGGCGCCGACTCGTCAGCTTGCTCTGCACCGATGCTTGCTCGCGGAATCGGAATGCGAGCAGTTCGGAGCCATTCGAATTACGACGCCGGTGCGTACTGTCCTCGACATTGCGTCGGGTGGCATTTCCCAGGACCTGCTCAACGAAGTGGTGTCCGACGGCGTCGCGATCGGTCGACTCGACGCCCATGAGTTGTACCGCTCGTGCGAGAACGCCGCCGTCGACGTGGCTGTTCGCGTGGAATTGGCACTCACCGCAAGCCTGTAGTGGTAACCGACCTTGTGCCAAATGCACCAATTTGGCGAAAAGGGTAGTTGCGTTACAGGCAAAGGGATAACGTCACGGCATCAAAGCAGATGGACACTTGTCCTAGACACCTGTACTGGACGCCTGTCTGCTCCGTCGTCGAGAGGGATGTCTGTGAGTGGTGTTCGCCGTGTTGTCGGTGGTCTGAGTGTGTTTGCTGTTGCTGCGGGTTTCGTGGCGGTTGCGGGTGTCGGGGTTGCGGGGGCTGCTCCGGTGACGGCTGAGTTCAATTCGAGTGGTTACAAAATCACTCGAACAATCAGTGACGGGACGCCGTCCGAAGGTGATGTGATCACCTCCACCACGGTATTCAAGCGGACCGACTTTGTGGTCAATTATCTGTACGCGGTTCGGGATTTTCATCCGTCGTGCATGACGTATGTCGCGGGTTCGGCGAAGGTGAACGGGAAGGCGTACGCGCCGGAGACTCCGGTGAGCACTGACTCGGTGCGCGTGAGCGCGAGCATCACCGATTGGCCGTTGTATCAGAACAATACGAAGTCGTTCGAATTTCAGTATCGGGTCGGCGCAGGGTGTGAGCGCGGTAATGATTTGGCGAGCACAGTGCATTTCGACGGTTCGGCTTGGGTGAATGACACGACAAGCGGTCGTGGTCCGTCGATCAATGTTCGGAAGAACGTCTCGACGACCACCGTGTCGCCGGTCAGCAGTGCCCAGGTGGGGCAACCGGTGACGTTGAGCGCGACGGTGACCGGTGGCGCCGACGGTGATCCGGTGGAGTTCTTCGACGCCGGTTCCAAGATCGGCGCCGGCACGCTCGCCAATGGTGTTGCCACACTTGACTGGACACCGACCACTCGTGGGAATCACTCGATTACCGCGAAGTTCGCCGGCACCGCGAGAGCTGTCGAGTCGACATCGGCGGCGCTGAACGTGAACGTCTCGCAGGCTGATTCTCCGTCGACTACCGCGCTGGCACCGATCTCGGGCGCTCAGGTGGGTAAGTCGACCACCCTCAAGGCGACGGTGTCTGCGCCGGGAACGGGTGGGACGGTGACATTCAAGGTCGGCGCCACGGTTCTGGCTTCGGTGCCGGTCGCAGGCAATGGCGAAGCCACTTACGCCTGGGTTCCGACGGTTGCGGGCGCGCAGACGGTTGAAGCTGTGTTCGCGGGCCGATCCGGTGTCACCGGGTCGAGCGCCACAGCGAGTACGACAGTTGCCGAGCAACCAGTCGGAACGACAAATTCCACAACAGTTCTCAGCGCCGGAGCGGGTCAAGTCGGTGTTGCGCAGACCGTTTCGGCTCAGATCAACCCGGCAAACGCCGGTGGCACAGTCACCTTCAAGGACGGTGAGTCGGTCATCGGCACTGCAACGGTCGATTCTTCCGGTAAGGCCGGCATTTCGTGGACGCCGGCAACTCAGGGCCAGCGCGTCGTAACGGCCGAGTACTCGGGCGCCGGAACAGTGACGGCTTCGGCCGATCAGGTCTCCGTTCAGATCGCAGCACCCGTCGACGGCGGAGGGCCCGGTACCGGCGGAACAGGTTCGCTCGGCAACCTCGGAAACATCTTCGGCTCCTAAGGCATTCGACACCTGGTGATGCCCCGTCCGCGTGAAGCGGTGGGGCATCACCCATATCGCTCGATTCTCGAGAAGGAAAATCTATGTCTGTTGGTTTTGCACGCCGTGTTGTCGGTGGTGTGAGTGTGTTTGCTGTTGCTGCGGGCTTCGTCGCGGCTGCGGGTGTCAGTGTCGCGGGTGCTGCTCCGGTGACGGCGGAGGGAAATGTGCACGGTTACCAGGTTGTGCGCACTATTTCGAACGGAACGCCCAGTGTGGGTGAGACGATTACCGTGAAATCGGTACTGACTCGAACTGGTTCCCTCGAATACTTGCAGCAGGTCAAGGATGTTCATCCGGATTGTCTTACCTATGTGACGGATTCGGCCAAGGTTGACGGTTCGGCGATCGGCCGTGACAAGGTCGAGGTTGCTGCCGACTACGCGAAGATCTCTGGCAGTTGGGCGGTTTACTGGGATGGTGGTCTGATCAATCCGAAGTACCGAACGGTTGAGTTCAGTTATACGGTCGGTGCGGGTTGTGCTCGTGGTGTGGATTTGACGACTGAGTTGCATGTGAGTGGGACTTTGGGGTCGGGGCAGCTCAAGGGTGTCGGTCCGTCGATCAGCGTCGCGAAGAACGTGTCGACGACGACGTTGTCCCCGGCCAATGGCGTGCAGTTGGGGCAGTCAGTTCCGCTGAAGGCGACGGTTACCGGTGGCGCCGACGGTGATTCGGTGGAGTTCCTGGACGGTGGCACCACGATCGGCGCCGGCACGCTGGCCAATGGTGTTGCCACACTTACCTGGACACCGACCGGCGTCCGCACACACACCGTGACGGCCAAGTACCTCGGCAACACGAAGGTGGCAACCTCGACGTCGTCGGCAGTCGACGTCGTTGTGTCCGAAGCGGACAAGTCCACGGCAACCACGATCACCGGCCCAACGACTGCGGACGCAGGTGAGTCCGTGACTCTCGAGGCTTCGGTCTCGCCTGTTCCGGTGGGCGGCACGGTGCAGTTCAAGGACGGCACAACCGATCTCGGTCGCGCAACGACCGTCGACGCCAACGGCAAGGCCTCGCTGACGGATTCCTATGCAGCCGGTGAGCATTCGATCGTGGCGGTGTACTCCGGTTCCGGTCTTTACCAGACCTCGACGTCGACGCCGCATACCTTGACGGTCGCTCCCGTCGTGGTCGAGCAGAGCACCACGACCACCCTCGTCGGTCCGTCGAGCGCTTCGACAGGAGAGGAATTGTCGTTTACTGCCACGGTGTCGACCGGCGCTGCGGGCGGCACGGTGCAGTTCAGGGAAGGGGCCAGAGATATGAGCTCGCCGATTCCCGTAGACGCCTTGGGTAAAGCCACGATCACACCGACGTTCAACGACGCCGGTGAATACAACATCACCGCAGTGTTCTCCGGTTCGGGGAACTTCCTGGGTTCGACCTCGAGCGTTCAGACTGTGAAGGTCGCCGCGCCGGCTCCCGTCGATCAGCAGACCCAGACGGTCTTGACTGTTCCCGCGAACGCAAAAACCGGTACGGCAGTGGGTCTTTCCGTGACGGTCACGCCGGCTCCGTCAGGTGGCACGGTGCAGTTCAAGGATGGTTCGGGCACTCTCGGCTTGCCCGTGGGGGTTGTCGACGGCAAGGCGTCGATGATGCATGAGTTCGGCAGCGTCGGTACTCACGACATCACGGCGGTGTACTCGGGTGCGAGCGGATTCCTCACCTCTACCTCGGCCGTGCAAGCGATTTCGGTCACGGCTCCGGCCGCGGAAGATCAGGAAACGTCCATCACCGTGAGCGCTCCGGCGTCCGCCACGAAGGGCGCAAAGGTAGATCTGGCTGCTGCCGTTGTACCCACGCTCAACGGCGGGACGGTTCAGTTCATGGACGGCGCCACCCCGATCGGCGGACCGGTTGCGGTAGTGAACGGTAAGGCGACACTCTCGCATGTCTTCACCGAGGTCGGCGATCGTCGGATCACCGCGGTGTTCAGCGGAACTGACGGATACCTCGGTTCCGAGACGCAGACCGGCGTCACTGTCAAAGTAACGGCAGAGCCTGGCACCGGCGCTCCGACCGGTTCGCTCGGAGACCTGGGCGCCATCTTCGGTTCCTAGCTCGAAGCAGCATTGACGAAAGGCCCCGCCGCGGAGAACACCTCCGCGGCGGGGCGATTCGTGTCTGTGAGATCAGGGGTTCGGGGCGACAACGTGCCAGGGCACGGTCAGGATGCAGTCACGCACGCGTCGCCGCGCCGGTTGAACCGGAATGCCCTGACCACGAAGTATTTCCAGTGCCGCAGCCCAGCGGTGTCTGGGGCCGAACGACGCATGGGGCGCCGCAGTGGCCCACGCGCGATCCGCGGCCGTGAGTAGCGCGTGAATCGGTTCTCCCGGAACATTGCGGTGAATGAGGGCCTTGGGCAACCGTTCTGCGATGTCCGACGGTTTCTCGATGTCGAAGGGATCCCACGCCAAGGTGAGGGTCAGGGGTCGGTGCGCATCGAGCAGCACCCAGGCGCACCGACGCCCCAGCTCGTCGCACGTCCCGTCGAGGATCAAACCGCCAGGCGCCAAACCGGACTGAATGTGCGACCACGCCGATTCCACCGCGTCTTCGGGGTACTGGCGCAAAACGTTGAAAGCGCGAACGAAAATCGGTGACAAGCCGGCCAATTCGAACCCGCCGCGCGCGAAACTGACTCCGTTGCGGCTTTCCACCACGCGGGCGGGGTCGATTTCGAGTCCGATGACCCGGCGGTCGCGTCGTACCGCGGTGAGGCGGTCGGCCATCTCGAACGTCGTGTCGGGGCGGGCGCCGTAGCCGAGGTCGACGATCAGTGGGTCGGCAGCGTCGTGCAGTGCCCGTTGAACGGCCCGGTTGTGCACGAGCCAGCGGTCGCTGCGCCGCAGACGGTTGATGCCGGTTGTGCCGCGTGTGATGACACCCTCGATCTTCGGGGGTGGAGCAGTCCTCACCGGGGGTCAGCGAGCGGCGAGCCAGGTCGCGGTGACCTGAGCTTCGGTGCGGAACAGGTCGACAAGATTGGTGAGCATCAGCTCTTCCAACTTTCCGCCGACAAAGGGGATGTGCACTTTGGCTTCCGACGACGTCCGCAAGGTGCAGCCTGTTTCGGTGCCGAACAGTTCCATGGTTCCGGTGAGACTGCCCGGTCCGGCCGGGATGGAGGCCTCGTAGGTTCCGGTTACCGTGTCACCGAACGGGCTGTAGGACTCGGTGCGCGTGATGATCAGGTCGTTGCGCATGACGGTCTGCGCGATATCGGGCAGATCGGTGCGGGGTAGGACGTGGTGCAGGACGAGTTCGATTCCGGAATCGCTGACCTCGAAATGTTCCACCCGATTTTCGGAATGCTTGCGCATCTCCTCGACCCGGGCGTCCCAGTATCCGCGATCGGTCAGTGCTTCGTAGACCTGTTCGGGGGAGTGCTGGTAGCGGGCGGAGTAGTCGATGCGTCGAGCCATGATCGCAAACGATACCGGCTACCTGCTGTTACAGAAAAAACCTACCCCGCCCGCAATGCCCTATTTTGCGATCCAGTCCCGCGTGAAGTCCTGCTCCGCCTCGATCAGACGGGTGACCTCGTCGACGATCGCGCTTTCGATCTTGCCGCCGAAAATCGGGATCTTGACCTCGACCTCACCGGTGGCACTCAAGGTGCAACCCGTGTCGTCTCCACTGAGCACCTGGGTGCCCTCGATGCGGGCAGGGACGCCGTCGACGTGCGCCGAGAAGGTTCCCGTCGCGGTTCCGCCGTTGAGCGGTGCGATGGTCTCGCTGCGCTTGATGACGATGTCACCCTTGATGAAGTTGGAGACCATGGAGGGAAGGTGCTCGGCTGGAATGACCTGCGACATGGTGACTGCGACGGTTTCATCCCGGACAGTCAGTTCGTCGATGGTGGCGCCAGGGCCACCTACTGCGGCGATACGGTCACGCCAGTACTGCTCCGACGTCACCGCCTCATGGACCTTGGCGACGGGGACGGTGTACTTCGATGAATGCTCGATGCGACGGCTCACGATTGTGGAGGCTACCGTTTACCGATGTGTGGGACGTAACCATTGGCCAACGCGTCGTAGATTCCGGCGCTTTCGTGTCCGAGAACATTGACCTGTCCGGATTGACGACGCTCCGGGTAGGAGGACCTGCGCGGCTGCTCGCGGAATGCCCGACGACGCAGTCTCTGGTCGACGTCGTTCGGCTTCTCGATCGTGAAAACGTGCCGACGCTGATCTTGGCGGGCGGGTCGAATCTCGTCATTTCGGACGAGGGTTTCGACGGAGTTGTGGTTCGTGTGGCGAACACCACGGTGACCCTCGACACGGATCGTGTTGTCGCAGAGGCCGGCGCCGTGTGGGACGAGGTCGTCGGCCAATCCGTTGCCGCGGAATTGGGCGGACTCGAAGCCCTGTCGGGAATCCCTGGTTCGACGGGCGCAACCCCCGTGCAGAATGTCGGCGCATACGGCGTCGAGGTGGGCTCGCGACTTCGGCGGGTCCAGTTGCTCGATCGCCGCACCGGAGAGGTGTCCTGGGTCGATCCGTCGACTCTGCAACTCGGCTACCGCTCGAGCGTCCTCAAGCATTCGGACGAAGCGCTGGTTCTGGCGGTCGAACTCGACGCGACAACGGATGGACTGAGCGCGCCCCTGGCTTACCGGGAACTGTTCACGGCACTCGATGCTCAGGAAGGTGATCGATTGCCGTCGTCGCAGGTCCGCGAAGCTGTTCTGGGTTTGCGCGCCGGTAAGGCGATGGTGCTCGACCCTTACGATCACGACACGTGGAGCGCGGGTTCCTTCTTCACCAATCCGGTTGTGCCCGAGGATCGGTTGCCCGCAGTTCTTTCCGCTATTACGACGCAGCTCGGGGATGTGACTGTCCCGCAGTATCCGGGGGTCGGCGGAACCAAGCTGTCGGCGGGGTGGCTGATCGAACGAGCCGGCTTTTCCAAGGGATACCCGGGCGAGGACGCGCCGGCTCGGTTGTCGACTCGTCACACACTCGCCCTGACAAACCGCGGCGACGCGAAGTGCTCGGACATCGTGGCTCTCGCCCGCACCGTGCGAGACGGCGTGGACGCCGCGTTCGGTGTGCGTCTCGAGCCGGAACCGGTCACCGTGGGTTGCCGGATATGAGCTGACAATCGTTAGCGCGGGTAGCCTGTTGAGGTGCATCAGCTGGGTATTCGGAGAAAACGTTCGCGTCTTGCTGCTTTGGTAGCTGTTCTGCTTGCGGCGATGCTCGCTGTTGCGGGATGCACCATCGGTGGCGCCGAGACGGCCGGCGAGGCATCACCAGCTGACAAGGCACCCGTTGCGCAGGTTGTCGAGACGCCGGTTGTCGGTGCCAGGGACGTCAGCCCGATCGCCCCGGTATCCGTCACAGTCACCGGCGGCACTCTCGACGAGGTTGCGCTGAACAACTCGGCGGGTACCCCCGTCGCAGGTCAGCTGTCTGCGGACCGGACGTCTTACGTCGTCAGCGAGGCTCTCGGGTACGCGGCCACGTATTCGTGGTCTGGTTCCGCCACCGGCACGGACGGAAAAACCGTTCCTGTCGAGGGCAGTTTCACAACGTTGGCACCCGATTCGCAGACCGGCGGCACCCTCAACATCGCCGACGGTCAGGAAGTCGGAATAGCAGCGCCGATCACCCTCCAGTTCGACAACTCCGTCGTCGACAAAGCAGCAGTGGAGAAGGCGCTTGTTGTCACGAGCGTTCCGGCGACCGCAGGTTCATGGGCGTGGCTGCCGGACGATAACGGGGGCTCGCGCGCGCATTGGCGTCCCGCCGAGTACTGGGTCCCGGGAACCGTCGTTCATCTGGACGCGAAGCTGTACGGACTGAACTACGGCGGCGGCGCGTACGGCGATCAGGACCTCACTCTCGATTTCACTATCGGTCGTAGTCAGATCGTGAAGGCAAACGCGCCCAGCCACCGTATGCAGGTCGTCCGCGACGGCCAGACGATCATGGACATCCCCGTCAGCTACGGCGAAGGCAACGAGGCCCGCAACGTCACGCGCAGCGGCATCCACATGGTGACCGAGAAGTACGAAGATTTCCTCATGTCCAATCCGCCGTTCTACGAGAACGTTCGCGAACGGTGGGCCGTTCGCATTTCCAACAACGGTGAGTTCATCCACGCAAACCCGCAAACCACGGGAGTTCAAGGTTCGTCGAACGTCACCAACGGATGTATCAATCTCTCGATGTCGGATGCGCAGGAGTATTTCGGAACCGCGCTGTACGGCGACCCCGTCGAGGTGACCGGGACGTCGATCGACCTCTCCGCCGCCGACGGCGACATCTACGACTGGGCGATCGATCTCCCGACCTGGAAGTCCATGTCCGCGCTCGCCTGAGCCGCAAGAATCTTTTCTGTCGGCGGAACCCCTGGCATCACCGATGCGTCTATCCAGGTAGACACGGATGAATTCGGGGGATAGTCGTGAGTCTTCATGATGTTGTGGCGGATGGTCTCGCCCTTGTGGCATCGGTGCCCGGTCGTGTCGCCGATGTGGCATTGGCCCCGACCGCTGTGCTCCAACATTTCACCGACGATCGCGGCGAGTTCGACGACACAATCGCCGAAGCATCGAAGGTCGCCGACCTGGAACGCGAAGTGAACTGGGCAATCCGCGATGCACTGACTCCGCGGGCGACGGCGTTGGAGTACAGCGAACACGCCATTCTTGAAGACGATCCCTTCGACGCGATGTCTCATGCTCAGATTTTTGCGCATGTCGACGAGATGAAGCCCGACATTCTTGTCGCGATCGGTAAGGCCTGGACCGAGATATCGGAGCGGGTTGTGAATGGAATCTCGGCCTTCAACCTCGCCGTCGGATCGGCAATCGGTGACGGCTGGCAGGGCAAGGGTGGATCTGTGGCCTTGGAGGCTGTTCTTGCGTACTCAGCTGACGGCCAGGAACTTCAGACACGAGTGCAACTGGTAGCCAACAAAGTCGAAGAAGCAAAGATCGCACTGGGACAGGCAAAACAGTCGATACCGCGTCCAAGCGACGCATCGCTTGGGGAACAGCTCATCAGCATGATTCCAGGGGAGTCGTGGCGTCAGGCGCAACATGAAGCCGAAGAAGCGGAGCGACTGGCGCGCCAGGTCATGAAGGAGATGTACCTGCCGTACATGAAGCGCGCCGATGATCAGGTTCCCGTCCTGCCGCCCGCATTCAATCCCATCACCTCCGGCGGCGGAACCTCCGGTGGCCGTAGTCCGTTCCAGACCGGTACCGATCAGATGTCGTACGAGCAAGCGGCATCCGCTGCGGGCAACTACCAAACATCTGGCGGTGGTAGCGGATTGGAACAGCGCACAGCTGATTCGCCAGGTGGCGCCGGGACTGACCCGGCGGTCGGCGGCGCGGGTAACGGTGCTTCGGCTGGTGGATCAGGTGCGACGCCAGGCGCCGCGGTCGGCGACAGCGGACGGGTATCCGGGTCGGGAATCGGCCAGGGAGAAAGTGGTTCCGGGCCGGCGACTACCTCGGCGGCGTCCGCTGTGCCGCAGTCTGTCGCCGGTGGAACCATCCCTGGTGTCGGACATGGCGCCGGACTTGGTGGAGGTACCGGTCTCACCGGCGGACCTGGGAGTGGCGGATTTGGCGGTGGCGGATCTGCAGGTGGGGCAGGAGGCGGCATCGCGGGCGGTGGATCAGGCGCCAATGGATTGGGCGGCAGTGGTTTGGGTGGCAGTGTGGCAGGCGGCGGCCTGGGCAGTGCCGGCGGCAGCGGTGCCCGCGGCGGTGCGCCAGGCAGTCTCGGAGCAGCCGGTAGCCGGGGCATGATGGCCGGCGGAATGGGAGGCATGGCAGGCGGCCGCGGACAAGGCGACGACGACAAGATGCACGAGACGCCGGGCTACCTCATCACTCTCGACAACGGAAACGAACTGATCGGGGACCTGCCGATGGTCACGCCGCCGGTGCTGGGGCAGTGAACACTGGTGCCGAAGCAGTGAACACACAGTCACAGTGGCGCTTCACCGGAATGGAATTCCAGATTCTATGGGAAGCCGTAGGTCGGGACAGATTGCCGTACCCATTGAAATTCCGTCCGGCGGCCGAAACCATGACCGAACTGACTATGCAGCGGAAAAACGCGGCACTGCGGATCCGGCAGATTCTCGACGAGAGTATGACCGACGCGTTGCAGATACTGGCGGAGCCCACTGTACGCATCGAAGTGTCAGGATTTCACGGCGCCCGGATGAACATGGTGACACGGCTGCACGGTGCGATCGCCGGCGAGTGGGGAGTGCTGGTTCAGCAGTTGCCCGGTGCGGCAGCTGATTCCGGCTCCGATGTTGTTCTTTCGGTGCAACGGGCATCGGTGCTGGTGTCCGCGATGGTGACGCACCTGCCGCAATGCCCGGCGGGGAAGGTTCGGGTCGCGTCGACTCGGAACACGAAACATATTCCGGGAGAGTCGATCCTGAGTCGAGCCGACGATCCGCGACCAGCGCAGGAGTTGGTGAGGTTCTTTCGTCGGCCGCGCACGTCGATCGGTGAAATCACTATCTCGTCGGGCAGTGCCATAGACAGCAGACCGAACCGGGGCGACGTTGTCTTTCAATGGAACGACTTTGCCGACGACGGTAGGTACATCGTGAGAGGTGGTGAAACGCTCAGCGCTGTTGCGGCTTCCGCCCTCGACGTGGAAACGGCGATCATGGCCGCCGTTTCCACGAAGAGGCAACAACGCTAGGTGGTTGGGCTTGTGCTAGGTCGTAGTGCGGTGGAAGCGTCCAGCACCTGCCTGATCGCGAGGACGCACGACGATCTGATCCAGGTTCACATGTGACGGACGTGCCGCGACAAAGCCGATGATCTCGGCGATGTCCTGAGCCACAAGCGGAGTGATGCCTTCGTACACCTTGTCGGCCTTCTCCTGATCGCCCTCGAAACGGACCAGGGAGAATTCGGTTTCGACGGCGCCGGGAGCGATCTCCGTCAACCGAACGGGCTTGCCCAACAATTCGCCGCGCAGGGTCCGATGCAGAACGGCCTGAGCATGTTTGGCGGTGGTGTACCCGGAACCGTTGTCGTATGCCTCGAGTGCGGCGATCGAGGTGATGGTGACCACCAAACCGTCGCCGGAGTCGATGAGCTTGGGCAGCAACGCTTTTGTGACCCGCAAAGTGCCCAGCACATTGGTTTCCCACATCCAGCGCCAGTCGTCGAGATCGGCCTCCATGACTGTCGCCAGGCCCTTGGCACCGCCCGCATTGTTCACCAGGACGTCGACGCGGGGCAGGACCGCGGCAAATGCGTCGACGGAATCCTCGTCGGTGACGTCGAGTTCGAGCGCAGTGCCGCCGATCTCCTCGGCGATCTTCTCGAGGCGATCGAGGCGCCGGGCCCCGATCACCACGTGAAATCCCTGATCGGCAAGCGTGCGGGCAGTGGCCTCGCCGATTCCGGAGCTGGCTCCGGTGACAACAGCGACGCGGGCATCGGAAGAAATGGTCATGACGCAATCGTAGGGCTAGTCGGCCGCGTACTCTGCCTCCCGCTCGATGGATTCGATGTGACGGGCCGGGACCTGGACGGTTCCCGGGGTGTACGTGACGGCTCGGAGCGCGCCGCTGTAGCGGAAGCTGCCGCGTCGACTGTGCAGGTCCCAGGACACCGGTCCACGCGCATCGACGCCGACCGAGATGCCGGTCCACGGCGCCATGCCCACAAGTTGGACCTGATCGCGGAGGTGGCCGGCCGGAACGCCGTCGACGCTGACGTCGAGGTTCCAGCGCAGGCGCGGCGCGACTCTCACCGCAACGTCGATGCGGGTGCTGCCCACCGCGAGCGGCCCGGTGTCGATGCTTCGGTAGTCCCCGAACGCGTTGTATCCGAGATGGAGATGGCCGTCTTCGACGTACAGGATGTACCCGCCTTGGGGGTCGCCGTGCGCTACGAGGACGCCGGAGTCGTCGCCCTGGTAGCCGCTCAGTTCTACGGTGATGTCGAAGTCGCGGAAGGCGATGAGCCGAGACGATCGGTATCGCTCGAGGGTTGGGGTTCCTGCCAGGATTCGCACCGGCCGCGACAGCACTTGTTCCTCGGGCCGACGCACCGCTCCGACGCCGTTGCCCAACAGCGGGAAGACGGTGTTCGCCCACGCCGAGTTGTCCCAGGCGTCGGCAAGTTCGCGGACCTTGTCCGGGTACTGCGCGGCGAGATTGTTCAGTTCGGTGGGGTCTGCGGTGACGTCGAACAGTTGCCAGTCGGGTTCGTCGATGTTGTCGGGTGCCAGCGCCAGCAGTTTCCAGCCGTCCTTGTAGTACCCGCGGTTGCCGGTCATTTCGGTGTATTGCTCGGTGTGGGAGCTCGGTGCCACCGGTGAATGTAGAACGTGGGCAGCCGAGACTCCGTCGAACTCCTTGGCGGGAAGGCCATGACGCACGGTCGGAACGTCGATGCCCGCAAGATCGAGGAGGGTGGGGGTCAGATCGGTGACGTAGGCAAACTGGTCTCGAATGCCGTTGTCGGCCGCAGCCGGTTTGATACCGGCCGGCCAGGACAGGACAAACGGCACTCGGACGCCACCGGCAAACGATTGGCCCTTGTAGAACCGGAACGGGGTGTTGGACGTCTGTCCCCATCCGCGAGGGTAGTGAACCCCCAACTGCGGACCACCGATCAACGATTCGTCGTGCGGGACATCGCCCACCCACTCGGGATCCTGCACGTGCGCGAACTGCGCGAAGTAGCTGCGCGTGCCGTCCGAACCACCCTCGGCCGTGCCACCGTTGTCGGAGGTGAAGACGATGATGGTGTTGTCCAACTCTCCGAGTTCTTCGAGCGTCTCGACAATGCGGCCAACGCTTTGATCAACCGAATCCACCATGCCTGCATAGACTTCCATGTAACGGGCAAACCGCGACTGTTGCTCCGATGTCAGGGAATCCCATTCGGGAACGTCGAAGCCAGGCTCGGAATTACGCGGTGCTTGCCGCGTACCTTCGGGGAACAGTCCCGCCGCGAGCTGAGCAGCAAAGCGGGATTCACGGATTCGGTCCCAGCCTTCGTTGTAGCGGCCCCGGTACTTGGCTTGATCTTCGGGTTTGGCTTGCAACGGCCCGTGCATGGCGACGTGCGCAAAGTAGAGGAAGAACGGCTTCTCCGCATCGTGTGCCCGAAGGTCCTTGATGTAGCTGACAGCTTTGTCGGTGAGATCGTCTGTCAGATAGTAATTCTCGGGATACTCGTCGACGTCGACGACGGAGTTGTCGGAGATCAATTGATTGGGGTAGTAGAAGGAATTGAGGCCTTCGAGTGATCCGTAGTAGCGGTCGAATCCGCGCTGCGTCGGCCAGGAGTCGCGGCTGCGACCCGGCGCGAGGTTGGCATCACGCACGAGGTGCCATTTACCGACGGCGTATGTGGCGTAACCGGATTCGCGAAGGATCTCAGGCAGGGTCAGGATGTCGTCACCAAGCTCGAGCCGTAAGCCCGGGTAGCCGGGGTCGGCGTTTGCCACGAACCCGTATCCCGCGCGATGTGGATTGACTCCGGTCAGGAGCGCTGCCCGAGAGGGTGAGCACAGCGGCGTCGTGTGATAGTTGGTGAGCCGAACACCTTGTGCAGCAAGTCGGTCCAGGGTCGGTGTCTCGATCTCCGATCCGAACGGGCCGATGTCGCTGTATCCCATGTCGTCGATCAAGACGACCACGATGTTGGGGGCATCCGACGCCGGTGACGCTGTCGACGGCCAAGACGGGATCGAGTCGGCTGCGGTACGGCCGATCCGGCCACCGAACCCCTCGTAGCCGCGTGCGTGTGGTGGGGGAGTGGTGTCTGCGCCGGTCATGTCAGCACTAAAACAGCTGTATTTGCGGTTGGCCATAGTTGCATTCACTGTGATCGTTACCGCACCCGATTTGTGAAACTGGGCAGAGCTGCTATTTTTGGATCTATGTCGACCGACCAGCCTGCCGCTTTGCGCGTCACCTATGTGACCGCTGCGTTGGGGTCGCGTCTGCCTCTGGCACGCGAACTGTGTTGTTGCCGCCGTTCTTTCTGCAGCTAATTTTCTGCGCCGCTCTCCACCCTTTCTTCCTTGACCAGCATTGATGCCGGTCCGAGGGCTGAAGTGTGCGCTTTCTCCTCCTTCTGCAAGGGACTGCCATGTCGACCCCCACACTTACTGCCCCGCAGCTTCGATCACGAACCGTCCTCTCCGGACCGCGGCCTCAGGTTGTTGCACCTGAGCTGCGCATCGCCGACGGACCGGCGGCTACGGTCCTCCGCATCGCTCGGCTGCGAGGCCCGATTTCGCGGGACACTGCTGCCAAGGCCTCCGGGTTGAGCATTGCAACCGTCAATCGGCAGGTCACGAGCCTGCTCGACCTCGGAGTGGTCCGTGAGCGAGCAGATCTGATTGCCTCAGGTGCCATCGGTCGCCCCAAGGTTCCGTTCGAGGTGAATCACGAGCCGTATCTGACGGTCGGCATCCACATCGGTGCAGCCGTCACCAGCATCATTGCCAGCGATATTCGGGGCCGGGTGCTCGGCGCCGTCGAAATCCCGACGCCCACCACCAATTCATCTGTTGCACTCGCGACCATCGCGCGTTCGGCAAAATCGTTCACATCCCGGTGGCACAAACGTCGACCGCTGGCTGTCGGCGTTGCGATCGGTGGACGCGTCGACTCTGCTACCGGCGTGGTCGACCACCCCCGATTGGGATGGAAGGGAGCAAAGGTCGGCGCCGTCATCGGAGCCGGATTGGGCTTGCCGGTTTCGGTTGCCGCGCACGTCGAGGCCATGGCCGCATCGGAATTGCTGCTGAGCGCCGATCGCACCGAGACACCGGCTACCGGGACCACTGCGCTGTACTTCTATGCGCGCGAAACATCAGGCATTGCGATCACTTTCGAGGGTCGCGTGCACACCCCGTCCAGCGGACCGGGCTCGATCGCGCACCTGCCGACGGGGTCGTCGGCCCGGTGCGCCTGCGGTTCCGTGGGGTGCTTGGAAGCGACCATCAGCGATCGAGCGATTGTGACGCAGGCGCTGTCGAGCGGCGCGGTGATTCAGGGTAGCGAGCGCATCACCATCGCCGACGTGTACGCGGCGGCCTCTGCCGGTTCGGCTGCGGCACATGAACTCCTGGTCGAACGAGCACGGGTGCTGGGTCGCACGGTGGCGCTGTTGCGTGATCTGTTCAACCCGGATCGTGTGATCCTCGGTGGCCAGGCTTTCACCGACTACCCGGCCGGCGCGCCGTATGTCGCCGAGGCTTTCTCGACGACATCGTCCCTGGAGCGTAAGGACATTCGGATCACCGGCTTCGGGAATCGGGTGCAGGAATATGCGTCGACCGTGGTGTCGCTGAGCTCGCTGTTCGCTGATCCGGCCGCAGCGATGCGCCGGGCCGCCGTAATCTGACTTCGTCTGTGCCGGTTACAGCTCCGGCCGGTCGAGTACCCGCAACCACCGTCCGTCGGGCTGGCGGCGCGCAACCTGAGTGCGTCCGCCGGTACCGTCGGCCGGCGCAGTGGAGGTCATCGCGAGATCACCGCTGACGACCGTCGGCAGCGCCTTCTCGACGGTGAACGTGGGTGCGGCAGCGAGCATCTGTGCGATCACGTCGCGGATGGCAGAACGCCCGACGGTAAGTGAACCGGGCGGAAATGCCATCACGGCGCCCTCTTCGTAGAGTCCCGCTACTGCGTCGGCGTCACCGGCGTTGGCGAACTCGACAAAGAGGCGAGCGAGGTCTTCCGGGGTCCGGGCTTCTCGAGTTGTGTCTGTTGTTGTCATGCCTCCATCGTGCTGCGATGCTGATGATAAGTCCAAGATCTGGTTTGTCTCGTAGCTAGAATCAAAAGTTATGGAACTTCGGCAACTCGAGTACTTCGTCGCAGTGGTCGACGAAGCGAATTTCACCCGCGCGGCCGAGCGTCTACACGTCGCTCAACCAGGTGTGAGTGCGCAGATCAAACGCCTCGAGCGGGAGTTGGGGCAGGAACTGCTCGATCGAAGCAGCCGGACCGTACGTCCCACCGAAGCGGGGCGCGCTGTGCTGCCCCACGCTCGCGCTGCCCTGGCCTCCGTGGACAGCGTCCGCGACGTCGTGGACGCGCTGAAAGGATTGGTCCGAGGCTCGGTTTCCGTCGGGATGGTGACGGCCTGTGCTTCGGCTGACCTGACAGATCTCCTGGCTCGGCTGCACCTCCGACATCCGGGTCTGGATATCTCTCTGGCCGAAGATGATTCACGCAACCTTCTTGCCGGTGTCGCGGACGGAACCTTCGACATAGCGGTTGTCGGGGTGGCGGGGGAGCTGCCCGAGGGCCTCGAATCCCGCGTGATCACCGATGAGCGACTGGTGGCGGGAGTGGCCGCGAATCATCCACTTGCCGAACGGGATACTCTGCCGTTCGCGGAACTCGGGACGCGGTCCGTGATCTGCCTTCCGTCGGGAACCGGTATCAGGACGTGCCTCGACGCGGCCTGCGCGGCGGTAGGCGTCGCCCCCACAGTTGCGCTCGAGGCCAGCAATCTCGGGATTATCGTCTCACTGGCAGCGCAGGGGTTGGGGATGGCGGTAATCCCGGAATCCGCAGTGGGACAGTTGCATCGGATCAACCTCGAACCTGAGGCCCGGTCCCGCTTGGAACTGGTGTGGCGCGCCTGCGGCGGCAAGAATCCGGCGGCGTCGGCGCTCATAGATCTGGCGCGATCTGCTCCCGTCTCGTGACTTCCGATTGGGCGCGGTCCAACCCGCCGTGCTCGAGGGCCGCGAGGTGAGAAGTGTCGGTCCAGTACACAGCGCCTCGCCGACGTACGGTCACAGTCAACGTGGCACCCAGATGTTCCAGTGCGCCAGGAACGTTGCGGCGCTGCGCGGGAAGAGGTACCGGGAGGATATGGGCGTCCGACAGGGGAGCGCTGCCCTCGATCTCGACACTCCAGAGGTGATTGCGGCCGCGTAGTGTCCAGCGGTCGTCGGCAACCACTGTGGTCACGGGCGAGGTGACCGGGTTTCCCAGCCGGAATACGGTTCCGTCGGGCAGTGCGACAACAACGGCGGTGACTTCGGTGCGAAGCGGCCCCGCGCTGATCTGCCCGCCTGCGAAGGCGATACATGCATTCGGGTCGGTGAACCCCTGAGCCTGGCCCCACCACCAGGATTCGGGGAAACCACCCTTGCCCCAGTTCTTCTCGCCGTACACCTGTGCTCCGGTGAGATCCCAGGTCTCGCCGTCGATGATCGCGGCGCCCTCGGCTCTGCCACCGAGAAGCCACGGATGCCAGTACTGATTGAGAGCGGGAACAGACTGGAAATAGCTGGAACCGCCGAAGCGTCGACGCGGCCAGAATCGCTGGTTCGAGATGCGAACGTCCAGACGCGCGGTCTCGAGATCGGCGTGTACCTGATCCGTCGTGCCGCGAAAAGCGTTGTCCGCATAGGCCCCTAGCCGGTCAGGATCGGCATATCCGCCGGGATGCTCTGTGTCGCTGAGGAAACCGCCGGGATGCGCGGCTATCGCGAGCGTCGACCAATGGCCGTCGGCCGCTCGATTGATTCCGGCCAGTGCAATGACAACGCGGCCGCTTTCCGGCAGCGTGAACCGCCAGAAATAGCCTTCCATCGCAACATCGTGCGAGGCAAGTAGATTGCCGTACGGCGCGGTGGCGCCGGATGACCGGTACCCGGGAAGGTTCACGGCCCCAACACTGCCTGGGATGCCGTGACCTGAGCGACCAGACGGCCCTCGTCGTCCCGGAGTTCGGTGACTATCGCGATGGTGCTGCGGCCGGCATGCAGTGGCCGGGCAGTTGCAGTGACGGTGCCCTTGCGGACACCCCGAGTGAAGACCGTCGACGAACTGGTAGTCGAGGTGCCGGCGCCGGGTGGCAGGTTGAGGAATGCACAGACGGCGCCGACGCTGTCTGCCAGCGTCATCAAGGCGCCGCCGTGCATTCCGTTACCGGCGGTGGTGCGGTGGTTGTCCCAATCGAGGTGCCCGACAACCTCTTCGGAGGTCGCACTGTCCAACTGCACTCCGGTATGAACGGCAAAAGGCATGCTCGCGACAAGCTGTTCGAGGTCCATGCCTACCGATGCTAACCAGAAGTCGAAGCCGATGTGGAGCTTCGGCTACAGCGGAAGCGCAGTTTCCGACAGGCCGTCCGGGGCGTTGCGTCGACGGAACCACTCGGTACCGAATGCCGCGGTGAGCTGCTCGGTGGGCATTTCGAGGAACGGCCCGAAATCCCCGACCTGTGTGGCGTGCGCGTACATGGCCGCGCGCTTCGAGCTGATCACCGAACTGACGTCGACGGCCGTGGTGAGCTGTTCGGCTGGAAGGCCGAACGTCTCGATGTCCGGTGGCTGTGCTTCTTCCGTCCACTCCGGGTTGGCAAGCATCAGCATCTTCATGTGATCGCGGTTGGTGGACGCCTCGTAGACGAGCGGTGTGCCCGCGAGCTCAGCCGCCCGAATGCCGACGTAGTGCACCTGAATGTGGTCCGGGTGTCCGTAACCACCATTGGCGTCGTAGATCGTCAGGATGTCGGCGTTCTCCTCGCGAAGAACTTCTGCCAGACGCTCGGCCGCCTCGTCGACTTCGGCATTGCAGAAAGCGTCGGGATTCTCGTTCTCGGGGGTGCCGACCATTCCGGAATCCGGATAGTGCAGCGACACGACACGGCTGGCACCGAGGGCATCGGTGGACGCCTCGAGTTCGCGGCTGCGACGCTCCGCCAATGATTCGTGCTCGTCCAACAGGCCGTCGGGATACTCACCCAGCGCACCGTCGGTGGCCGTGACGACAACAACGCGATGACCCGCGTCGGCAGCCATTCTCATGACGCCACCCGTGATGAATACTTCGTCGTCGGGATGGGCGTGGAAACACACCAGGACACTCATTCGCGCAATCGTAGGGCAAGCTACCGACAGGTCAACTCGAGCCGGGATTTGTGGTGGCTGCACATATTCTGTGAACCTTGTGGGGTGCACGAGAATCAGTCATGACCAGTTCCGACGATAAAGGCCTGATGGGGGCATATCGCGAAATATTCGCCGCCCCTGGCGCCATTGCCTTCTCCGCCGCCGGTTTCATCGCGCGGTTGCCGATCGCGATGATCGGCATCGGAATCGTGACGATGATCTCGCAACTTCGTGGTGACTACGGGCTGGCCGGCGCGCTCGCAGCAGTATTTGCGCTGTCCTGCGCCGTCATAGCGCCGTTGGTGTCCCGCACGGTGGATCGATTCGGGCAGCGCGCGGTTCTGCCCCTGGCCGCTGCGGTCAGCGCCATCTCGATCGGTGCGCTGCTGCTGTCCGTGAGATTCGAAGCGCCGGACTGGCTGCTGTTCGCTCTGGTGATCCCGGCCGGTGCGACCCCGACGATCGGTGCGATGGTTCGCGCCAGGTGGGTTGCGATCTACGTCGGAAAACCTGAGTTGCGCACAGCTTTTGCGTTCGAATCCGTCGTCGACGAACTCTGTTTCGTGGTGGGGCCGGTGCTCTCGGTCGGTCTGAGCATCGGGTTGTTTCCCGAAGCCGGTCCGCTCGCGGGAGTAATTCTTCTTGTGGTCGGCACGCTCCTACTGGTGGCGCAGCGATCGACGGAACCCAAGATTCATCCGCGCATACCGGGCCGGGGACGCTCGGTTCTCGCGAACCCGGCGATGTGGATCGTCATCATCGTGATGGTGATGCTGGGAACCATGTTCGGCGTCATCGACGTCGGTGCCATCGCGTTCACCCAGGAACAGAACTCGCCCGGGTCGGCGACCGTCGTCCTCGCCCTGTTTGCCGGCGGATCGGGAATCGTGGGCTTGGTGTTCGGGTCCCGGCACCCGACGCGCTCGCTACGCGGACAGCTGATGATCGCGTCCATTGCCGTCACCGTGCTGAGCATTCCGCTCCTGCTGGTCGGCAACGTCGCGGGACTGGCAGCGGCCTACATCCTGGCCGGCGCGACAATCGCGCCGACGCTCATCATCGCCACAGCTCTTGTCGAGCAGATCGTCCCACCCGAGAAACTCACCGAAGGTATGACGCTGACGGTGACCGGCCTGGGCGTCGGCGTGGCGCTCGGATCCGCGCTGGCGGGGCAGCTGATCGACCGCTACGGAGTCTCGTCGGCGTACACGCTTGCCGTCGGCGCAGCGGTCACAGCCTCTATCGTGACGGCATGTCTATTCGTGAAGCCGTCAGCGTCGACGGCACGTCCATCGTCTACCGAGTAACCGGAAACCCGGAAGCAACCCCGCTGGTCCTGCTGCACGGCTGGGCACAGTCCTCGCAGTGCTGGGGTGAGCAGGTTCTGAGCGAACTGGCATCCTCGCACCGGTTGATCGCCGTTGATCTACGCGGCCACGGATACTCCGACGCCCCCGAAGACGGTTACGACAACAGCGCGAACTGGGCCGGCGATGTTGCCGCTGTCCTGGCAGCCGAGGGCATCACCGAGAAAGCCGTGTTGCTCGGGTGGTCGTACGGCGGGCTCGTGATCTGCGATTACCTGGCAGCGCACGGAACGCACGCTGTGGCCGGCGTTGTCCTGGTCGGCGCGATCACGAGCATCGGACGCGGTGAGAAGGGCGGCAAGGTGGGTGCGGCAATGCGCAGCGCTGTTCCCGGTGCCATGTCGGAAGATCCCCGCGAGGCGATTCGGGCACTCGGCGCGTTCGGCAACGCGCTCACCGGCCCGCCGGAAGGCAAAGGGGCCCAGTCGCAGGCCCTGTTCGGTGCGAGCCTCGCGACCCGCCCGCGAGTGCGGGCGGCACTGTTCAACCGTGCGGTCGGTCACGACGAACTGCTCCGTTCCCTCGACATCCCGGCGCTGGTTCTGCACGGCACCGAAGACTCCGTTGTCGACGTGAGTGCAGGTAAGCACGCCGAAGAGCTGATTCCGAAGTCGCAGGCGTCGTACTGGGACGGCTGCGATCACGGGCCGTTCGTGGAGGATCCGACCCGATTCGTGTCCGAAGTGAGAACGTTCGTCTCCAGCCTCGGTTAGAGTTCGCGCCCGGTGAGGGGGCACTATGGAGTCGTGACACCCACGCACACTTCGCGCCCTCGCCGGGTGGCCGTACTGTCGGTCCACACCTCGCCCTTGGCGCAACCAGGCACCGGTGATGCAGGTGGGATGAACGTCTACGTCCTGCAATCCGCGATTCAGTTGGCAAAACGTGGTGTCGAGGTGGAGATTTTCACCCGCGCGACGTCATCGGCAGACGCTCCCGTCGTCGAAGCCGCACCGGGGGTTCGGGTGCGCAACGTCGCCGCCGGTCCGTTCGAGGGCCTCGACAAGGCAGATCTCCCGACGCAACTCTGCGCGTTTGTCGCCGGAGTCCTGCGAGAGGAAGCGCGTCGTGAACCGGGCTATTACAGCCTGATTCACTCGCACTACTGGCTGTCCGGGCAGGTCGGCTGGTTGGCTCGGGACCGCTGGGGCGTTCCGCTCGTCCACACCGCGCACACTCTTGCCGCCGTCAAGAACCTGTCGATGGCAGAGGGGGACACGCCCGAACCCGCCGCTCGACAGATCGGTGAGCAACAGGTTGTGGCCGAGTCCGATCGACTTGTTGCCAACACCACCGACGAAGCCAAGGCTCTCCACGAGTTGTACGGGGCCGACCCGACGCGCATCGACGTCGTCGCGCCTGGCGCGGATCTGACGCTCTATCGTCCGGGCGATCGTGATCGGGCCAGGGCGTCGTTCGGCCTGAATCCCAACGAAGTGATCGTGACGTTTGTCGGTCGCATTCAACCCCTCAAGGCGCCGGACGTCCTTCTGCGTGCAGCTGCGGAAGTCATCAGCCGCCATCCCGGATTGCCGCTACGCATCCTGGTCGTCGGTGGTCCCTCCGGCACCGGGTTGGCTCAGCCGGACGTCTTGATCGAACTGGCGCGCACCCTCGGCATCACGGCGCAGGTGACCTTCCTGCCGCCGCAAGCGCCGACGCGCCTGGCCGATGTGTATCGGGCGTCGGATCTTGTTGCGGTGCCGAGCTATTCGGAATCATTCGGCCTGGTGGCCATCGAGGCTCAAGCCTGTGGGACTCCCGTGATCGCCGCTGACGTCGGTGGTTTGGGTGTTGCCGTTCGCAACGGTGAGACGGGCCTACTGGTGCAGGGGCACAAGACTCAGGATTGGGCAGGCGCTCTCGAAGCGCTGGTCACCGAACCCGCGCGTCTGGAAACTCTTGCCGAGCGCGCTCCGCGTCACGCGGAGAACTTCTCGTGGGAACACACCGCGGACGGACTTCTCGAGAGCTACCGCAAAGCCGCCGTCAACTACAACAACGGAACCGGTCCCAGCGACTTCTCGCCCCGCCGCGCGCGGGGACTGTGGCGTCTGCGGCGGACCGGAGGAGTGCGTACATGAGCAGTGTTTCCGACATCATCGAGCAGGCCCTCACCGAGCGTGAACTCGAATTCACGAAGCGCGACGGCACCCATTTCATCGTCGAACTTCCCGGTGAGCACAAACTCAAGACGTCGACTTTGCTGACCGTCGGGAACCACGGTGTGCGGGTCGAAGCCTTTGTGTGCCGCAAGGTCGACGAGAACTTCGAGGGTGTCTACAAGTTCCTGCTCAAGCGGAACCGTCGCCTGTACGGGGTGGCGTACACGCTCGACAAGGTCGGGGACATCTACCTCGTCGGCAAGATCTCCGAACATGCGGTGACCGGTGACGAACTCGATCGAGTTCTCGGCCAGGTCCTCGAGGCTGCGGACGGCGATTTCAACGTCATCCTCGAACTCGGATTCTTCTCGTCCATCAAGCGTGAATGGGCATGGCGCGTCTCGCGTGGGGAGTCGCTGGCGAACCTGCAACCGTTCAAGCATCTGATCGAAGAAGCGGACGGCGAGAAAGCGGACGCTGAAGAATTGGACACTGCCGCCGAGAAGTGATGCGTGAGACATATCGGCGATGTGTCCCGTAGGGTGTTCTTTACTTTGTGACTACCATCACGGAATAATGCTGTTTCCGTAAGTCACAGTAAATTGTTCGTCACCTTGCCGCGCAACCTTCACGAGGAGCACCGTTGAGCTTCAAGAGTCCGTTCCCCGACGTCGACATCCCCAACGTCAGTGTCTACGACTTCCTGTTCGGAAACATCGAACCCGCTGATCTCGACAAGACTGCGTTTGTCGAGGGCGCTTCGGGCACCGTCACCACGTACGCCTCGCTGATCGCGCAGATCAACGGCGTCGCTGGAGCCCTCGCCGCGCGCGGACTCGCTGTGGGGGATGTCGTCGCTCTGCATTCACCGAACGTCCCGGCGTTCGGATCCGTCTTCCACGGCATCTTGCGTGCCGGTGGCGTTGCGACCACCATCAACGCTCTCTACACCGCCGAGGACATCGCCAAGCAACTCACCGACTCGAAGGCCACGTTCCTCTTCACGGTCTCGCCGCTGCTTCCGCAAGCCGAGGCGGCGGCCGACGAGGTCGGCATCCCGGCCGAGAACGTGATCGTCCTCGACGGCGCCGAAGGCCACCTCTCGCTGCGCGATCTGCTCGGTGAAGGTGCGACGCCGCCCGAGGTTTCCTTCGATCCGGCCACCCAACTCGCGGTGCTGCCGTACTCGTCAGGCACTACCGGTCGACCCAAGGGGGTCATGCTCACCCATCGCAACCTGGTCGCGAATGTCTGCCAGATCATGCCGCGGATGGGCATCGGCTCCGACGACAAGATTCTCGCAGTCCTGCCGTTCTTCCACATCTACGGCATGACGGTGCTGCTCAACGCCGCGCTCTTCGCCCGCGCGAGCCTGATTACGATGCCGAAGTTCGATCTCGTCGAATTTCTGCGGATCCTCGCCGAGCAGAAATCGACATACATCTTCGTCGCGCCGCCCGTCGCGGTCGCGTTGGCGAAACATCCACTGGTCGACCAGTACGACCTGTCGAGTGTGCACACGATTTTCTCCGGCGCCGCCCCGCTCGATGCCGCCCTCGGCAAGGCCGTCGCCGATCGCCTGAACTGCCGGGTCCGTCAGGGCTACGGCATGTCCGAGATGAGCCCGGTCAGCCATGCAATTCCGTTCGACCGGGACGACATGCCGCTCGACTCGTGCGGCCCGACCATCGCGAACATGGAATGCAAGCTCGTCGATCCGGGCACCGGTGAAGAGGTTGCATACCCCGCGGCCGGTTCCGGCGAGGTCAGTTCGCCCGGTGAGCTGTGGTGCAAGGGCCCGAACATCATGGCCGGGTACCTCGGGAACGAGCAGGCAACCAAAGACACCCTCGACGCCGACGGTTACCTGCGTACCGGCGACATTGCGACCGTCGACGACGAAGGTGTCGTCACCATCGTCGACCGTCTCAAGGAACTGATCAAGTACAAGGGCTACCAGGTTCCGCCGGCCGAACTCGAAGCGTTGCTGCTCACCCACCCGCAGATCGCCGACGCCGCCGTCATCGGAGTGCTCGACGAGGAGGGCGAGGAAGTGCCGAAGGCGTTTGTCGTCCTGCAGGACGGTGCCGCGTTGTCCGAGGCCGACGTCATCGCTTTTGTCGCCGAGCGCGTCTCACCGCACAAGAAGGTTCGCCAGGTCGCCTTCATCAGCACGGTCCCCAAGTCCGCGGCCGGAAAGATTCTCCGTAAGGATCTGCGCACCGCAGAAGCAGCGCAAAGCTGATTTCGCGGCAGGGTTGATCAAGACGTGTTCCGGTACTCATGCCAGGATGAACGGCATGAGTATCGGAACACTGGTCCTGCTTCGCCACGGCGAGAGCGAATGGAATGCACTCAATCTGTTCACCGGCTGGGTGGACGTACACCTGACCGACAAGGGCATGGCCGAAGGCAAGCGCGCCGGCGAACTGCTCGCCGAGCACGGCCTGCTGCCCGATGTCCTCTACACCTCGCTGCTTCGCCGCGCGATCAGCACAGCCAACCTCGCACTCGATGCGGCCGATCGCCACTGGATCCCCGTCGTCCGCGACTGGCGCCTCAACGAGCGCCATTACGGCGCCCTGCAGGGCAAGAACAAGGCTCAGACCAAAGAGGAGTACGGCAACGATCAGTTCATGCTGTGGCGTCGTAGCTACGACACGCCGCCGCCGGCCATCGAAGCGGGCAGCGAATACAGCCAGGACACCGATCCGCGTTACGCAAACCTCGACGAGGTGCCGCTGACCGAGTGCCTGCTCGACGTCGTCAAGCGGTTGATCCCGTACTGGGAAGACACGATCTCCCAGGAACTGCTCGCAGGTAAGAACGTTCTGGTCACCGCTCACGGCAATTCGCTGCGCGCCTTGGTCAAGCACCTCGACGGTATTTCCGACGAGGACATCGCCGGTCTCAACATCCCGACGGGCATTCCGCTGCGTTACGACCTCGACGAGAACCTGCAGCCGCTCAACCCGGGCGGCACCTACCTCGATCCCGAGGCGGCCGCCGCAGGCGCTGCCGCAGTGGCGAATCAGGGCGCGAAGTAGCGCCATCATGATGACTTCCGAAGCCCCTCGAACTGACTGTTCGGGGGGCTTCGGCGAACAGCAGATGAACGGCGCGCCAACGCCGCCCACCGGGCGGATGACGTGGGCGGAAATGCTCGAACCCGCCGTAACCCACTCGACGCGCGAACGTACGATTGCGCCGTGAGTGTCGCAACTGCAGTGCTGCTGATCGTGGTTGGCGGCTTGATCGGATACCTCGTCGGAGGTGTGCTGATTCCGAGGCTGAGCTCACGGCACCGGGAACGTGCTGCAGAACAGACCGGGTTGACAATGTCGCAGGTCCTGGACCTGATCGTGCTGGCGTCCGAGAGCGGTATCGCCGTTGTCGACGGCTATCACGACGTGGTGCTGTTCAATCCCCGCGCGGAAGAGTTGGGGCTTGTCAAGAATCGCCGCGTCGACGAGCGGGCGTGGCAGGCAGCCCTGAAGGTGCTCGAGACCGGGCAACCCGTCGAAGTGGATCTGACGGCCACAACCGTCCAACGCGGACGCGACAAGATCGCGGTTCGCGGGGTGGCGCGTCTGCTCAGCAAGGACGAGCGCAATTTCGTGGTCCTGTTCGCGGACGACGATTCCGAGCAGGTTCGCATGGAGGCGACGAGACGCGACTTCGTTGCGAACGTCAGTCACGAACTCAAAACCCCGGTCGGAGCGATGAGTTTGCTGGCAGAAGCACTGCTGGAATCCGCCGACGATCCGGAGTCGGTGCGGCACTTCGGCGAACGAGTGCACAGCGAGTCGATTCGCCTCGGCAAGATGGTGACGGAACTGATCGCGCTTTCACGATTGCAGGGAGCCGAGAAACTTCCCGACCTCGATGTCGTGGACGTGGATACCGTTGTCTCCGAAGCGTTGTCGAGGTCGAGGTTGTCGGCCGAGGCGGCCGAGATCACCGTCACCACCGATCATCCGAGTGGACTCGAAGTTCTCGGCGATCAGACGTTGCTCGTTACCGCACTGTCCAATCTCATCGAGAATGCGATTGCATACTCGCCCAAGGGTTCTCCGGTGTCGGTCAGTCGCTCGATGCGCGGTGGCAACGTCGCCATCGCCGTGACCGATCGCGGCGAGGGAATCGCAAAATCCGACCAGGAACGCGTATTCGAGCGATTCTTCCGGGTCGACAAAGCACGATCGCGCCAGACCGGAGGCACCGGACTGGGGCTCGCGATCGTCAAGCACGTAGCGGCCAATCACAACGGCTCCATCGACGTATGGAGCAAACCAGGAACCGGGTCCACCTTCACCTTGCAGATACCAGCGCATGTGGAGGAGACCGACGACCTCGACGACGGCGACGCGGGAACACTCGGTTCCGGGCGAAGCGGTAGACGAGATTCAGGCAGTAAAGACACAGGCATGGAGGCCAAACGATGACGAGGGTGCTGATCGTGGAGGACGAGGAGTCGTTGGCGGATCCGCTGGCGTTCCTGCTCCGCAAGGAAGGGTTCGAGACCACCATCGTCAACGACGGCCCGTCGGCCTTGGCGGAATTCGATCGTTCCGGCGCAGACATCGTGCTGCTGGACCTCATGCTTCCCGGTATGAGCGGTACCGACGTGTGCAAGGCGCTGCGCACTCGTTCCGGTGTGCCCGTCATCATGGTGACGGCACGCGACAGCGAGATCGACAAGGTAGTCGGCCTCGAACTCGGTGCGGACGACTACGTGACCAAGCCGTATTCGGCCCGCGAACTCATTGCCCGTATCCGGGCCGTGCTGCGCCGCGGCGTCGAGAACGAGGCAGACCTGGGTTCGGAAAACGGTGTCCTCGAAGCCGGACCGGTCCGGATGGACGTCGAACGCCACGTCGTCCAGGTGGGTGGGAATCCGATCACGTTGCCGCTCAAGGAGTTCGATCTCCTCGAGTACCTGCTCCGCAATTCCGGACGCGTGCTCACCCGCGGCCAGTTGATCGATCGTGTGTGGGGAGCGGACTACGTCGGCGACACCAAAACCCTTGACGTGCACGTGAAGCGGCTACGTTCCAAGATCGAAGCGGACCCGGCCAAGCCGGAACATCTCGTGACCGTACGTGGTCTGGGATACAAGCTCGAAGCCTGAAAGAACGACGAAAAAGTTCAGCCGCCCCACACGTCGTGAGGGGCGGCTGAAGTTGTTTTTACGCCTGAGCTTTGTTCTGAGCGATCGTGGTTGCCGGGTGGACTGCGATAAGGCCGAGCCCGGCCCGGCGCCTGCAGAGGCGAGCCAGCTCGTCGTAAACGGCCTTCCCGAGTAACTCGGTCAACTCCGGGGCGTACGACTGCCACACCTGCTTCTGGCCGACATGAGCGTCGGGCGAGCCCGAGCAGTACCAGGACAGGTCGTCGCCGCCCTCGCCCCAGCCGCGGCGGTCGTACTCGGTGATCGTGGTCTTGAGGATCTGAACCCCGTCCGGGCGGTCCACCCAGTCCTGGGTACGACGGATCGGAAGCTGCCAGCACACGTCCGGCTTCACCTCGAGCGGCTCGATGCCCTTCTTGAGCGCCATCGAGTGAAGCGCGCACCCCTGGCCGCCCGCAAAACCCGGCCGATTCAGGAAAATGCACGCGCCCTTGTAGCGGCGGGTGCGCAGCGCCGGCTCGTCCTCGAGGTCGTCTTCCTCGACGTAGCCCTTCTTGCCGAGACCCTTCTCCATGAACTGCCAGTCCTCGGCTGTGAGCAGTTTCACTGACGCATCGAGCTTGTCCTGATCCTCCTGATCGGAGAGAAACGCGCCGTGCGAGCAACATCCGTCGTCGGGACGATCGCCGAGAATTCCCTGGCATGCCGGAGTACCGAACACGCAGGTCCAGTGCGAGAGCAGCCACGTCATATCGGCGGCAATGAGGTGTTCGGAGTTGTCGGGGTCGACAAATTCGACCCACTCGCGCGGGAAATCGAGGTCGACCTCGGGGCTTGGAGTCATCTTGTGGGACCGGTCTGGGTTACCTGCTGTCACAAGGGCAGACCGTAGACCCAGTAACGTGGCGATGTGCGACTAGGGGTACTCGACGTCGGAAGCAACACCGTTCATCTACTGGTAGTGGACGCCCACCGTGGCGGCCACCCAACACCCATGAGCTCCACCAAGGCGACTTTGCGGCTCGCGGAAAACACCGACGACCGGGGCGACATCACCGTCGTCGGGGCTGATCGGCTGGTCTCCACAGTCGGGGAATTCGCCGGTATCGCCAAAATGTCCGGATGTGAGGAAATGATGGCGTTTGCCACCTCCGCCGTGCGCGACGCCAACAATTCCGAAGCGGTGCTCGCCCGGGTTCGCGCGGAGACGGGCGTAGGGCTCGAGGTGCTCTCCGGTGTCGACGAAGCCCGATTGACTTTCCTTGCGGTCCGCCGTTGGTACGGCTGGAGCGCCGGACGCATCCTGAACCTCGATATCGGTGGAGGTTCGCTCGAGCTCACCGCAGGCGGCGACGAGGATCCGGACGTCGCGTTCTCACTCCAACTCGGCGCAGGCCGGCTCACCCGGGACTGGCTCCACGCCGACCCGCCCGGCAAGCGCCGCGTCGCCGTGCTTCGCGACTGGTTGGACGCAGAACTGCTCGGACCAGCCAAGGAACTCCGCAGCGCCGGTGACTGGGACCGGACCGTCGGCACCTCGAAGACCTTCCGTTCCTTGGCCAGGCTCACCGGCGCGGCACCGTCCGCAGCCGGGCCGCGTGCCAAACGGACCCTGACCGCCAGCGGACTCAGGCAACTCATAGCCTTCATATCCAGGATGACGGCGTCAGACCGTGCAGAATTGGAAGGAGTGAGTGCAGATCGGTCACAGCAGATTGTGGCCGGCGCACTCATCGCAGAAGCAACCATGCGAGCGCTCGGAGTGGACGAACTCGAAATTTGTCCGTGGGCATTGCGCGAGGGTCTGATTCTGCGGAAGCTCGACACAGAAATGGGCGGTGAATTGGTGGTGAGTGCTTGATGACCGAGGACAGTCAGCAGATTTCCGTAGCGGAACTGCTCAAGCGGAACGGTCAGACGGTCGAGTCCCGCGGTGGGCGTCGTCGTAGGGGCGTGGCCGGAGGTATCTCCGTAGCTGAACTCACCGGCGAAATTCCGATCGTTCGGCCTGCCGGTTCACGTTCGGTAGCCGAATCGGACGCACCCACGGCACCGCCTGAAACCAAGCCTGCCGAGACCGAGATCGTCGAGACCAAGACCGTCGAGACCAAGACCGTCGAGACCAAGCCTGAGTCCACTCAGGCTCCGGTGACCGAGTTCACGCAGTCGGTCGAGAACGACGAGTCGGACGACACCAAGATCGACCTTCACAAGCCGATCTCCAAGAGCGCGCCGGGGCAGTGGGTCAGCCGCGCACCCGTCGAGCCGAAGAAGGCTGCGCCTCTCGCGCCGACCCAGGCTGTGCCGGTTGTGTCGACCCAGGCTGTGCCGGTTGTGTCGACCCAGGCTGTGCCGGTTTTGTCTCAGCAGGACGTGCCCGAGACCACGACCAGGAAGCCGGTGCCGGCTGGGCCACCGAAGGTGACGCAGGAGCCTGCTCTGCTGTCCGGTCAGACGTTGGCAGGTGACCTGATGCGGCAAGAACGCGAGGTTTCCCAGAATCCGTCGATGCGCTCGCCGATCCTGCCTCCGCGAGTCGCGCCAAGCCCGGCTGACGCCGATGTCAGTACCGAGATGATGGCCTCGATCAGCGACGAACCCGCCGAGAATGCCGGTTCGACGGAACCAGCCGCCGCAGCGCCGGAGCCCTCGCCTGCTTCCGTGGAAGAGGTTGCACCGGCCGAGCCTGCCACTGCAGAAGACACCGGTGATCGGAACTCGATCCGTGAATGGGCGATCCTGGCCGGACAGGTTGTTGTTGCGCTCATCATCGGCGGCGCGATGTTCAAGGGTTTCGAGAAGCTCTGGGACATGCTGCCGTGGGTGGCGCTGGTACTTGCCCTGATCGTTATCGTCGGTCTGGTGGCGGTTGTTCGAGTTCTGCGGAAAACGGACGACATCACGAGTTTTGTGATTGCGGTCGTTGTCGGCATGATCGTGACCTTGGGTCCGCTGGCGTTCTTGTTGACCTCGGGTTGATCCGACGATGATCGCTGTGGGCTTGTCGACGGCATCGGTTTATCCCGAGAACACCGAAGCTGCGTTCCGCTACGCGGCCGATTTGGGATACGACGGCATCGAATTGATGGTGTGGGCCGAGTCGGTCAGCCAGGACGTCGGTGGCGTTGCGGCGTTGGTGCGCAAATACGGAATTCCGGTGCAGGCAGTTCATGCGCCGTGTCTGCTGATTTCGCAGCGTGTGTGGGGAGCCGATCCGATCGAGAAGCTCGAGCGGTCCGTCCGCACTGCGGAGACGTTGGGCGCCACCACTGTGGTTGTGCACCCGCCGTTTCGGTGGCAACGCAAATATGCCGACGGATTTGCGGATCAGGTCGTCGACCTCGAATCGCGAAGCAGCGTAGTCGTAGCTGTCGAGAATATGTTCCCCATGCGTGCCGACAGCTTTTTCGGCGGCAAGGACCGCTCGGCCGAGCGACTGCGTAAGCGCGGCGGTCCCGGTGCGGCGTTGTCGGCGTTCAGTCCGTCGTACGATCCCACCGATTCCGATCATTCCCACTACACACTCGACTTGTCGCACACCGCAACTGCCGGCATGGACGCGTTCGAACTGGCTGCGAGAATGGGCAAGGGACTCCAGCATCTGCACCTCGCGGACGGGCGAGGCGCGTCGATGGACGAGCACCTGATTCCCGGCCACGGATCACAACCCTGTGCCGAGATATGCCGACACCTGGCCGCAACAGGTTTCACCGGCCAGGCCGTCCTCGAGATCAATACCCAGAATGCTCGCACGCGGCGGGAAAGATCCTCGATGCTGGCGCAGGCACTCGCGTTTGCACGCGAGCACCTGGCCTGAATCTTTGGTGGCTGTTAGCGATGCCCGGCAGTGAGCGCTGCGTCGAACTGTGAGCGCACTTCCTCGATGTGGGAATCGAGGTCGTCGAGTTGCCATCCGGTAGTGGAGATGGGGTCGAGAACCGAAACGTAGACCGGGCCCGGATGGGCGACAAGGGAATTACGCCACATGCGTTCACCGGCATTGTGGATCACAACCGGCACGATGGGAACTCCCGCTTGCATGGCCAGGTGGAACGCGCCCTTCTTGAATGCCCCGAGTTTTGGTGTGGCGGAACGTGTTCCCTCGGGCGCGATGACTATCGAGACGCCGTTTTTCAGCTTGTCGACGGCCGGTTGCAATGCCGCCTTGGCCTTGGCAGTGTTGGATCGATCGATGTACGCGACGTCCAACAGGGCGCCGATCGGCATGAACCGAGGATCGTTTGCCGCTTCCTTCTTCGCCACTCCCGTCACGTCGCGTTTGATAACGGTGCCCAGTACCAGCAGGTCCAACGAGCTTTGATGATTGAACATGAAGACGGCCGGGCGGTGATCCCATATATTGTGCTCACCGTCGATGTCGACGTCGATGCCCAACAGTGACAGGGAGATATCCGGGCCGTAGGTGCCTACGAGGTTGGCTCCCAATTGCCGGTTGCCGGTGACCAAGCCGGCCGAGAAGCCCACCACAGCAGTGGCAGCCAATGCTCCCATCGCGGTGGCGGTGCGCACCGTCGAGAGGGGAGTTGCTCCGCGTTGTGGTTTACGCAGCGTGACGGAGGGCCAGCCCTTGCGCCTCGCGACACTCGCCAGGGTGCGATCCGGATTCAAGGCGACGGGGCGGCCGACGGATTCGAGCATCGGAACATCTTCGGCACCATTGGAATACGCAAAGGCATTCCGCAGATCGACGCCGCGCTTCTCGGCGTAGGCCGCGAGTGCGTCGGCCTTCGCGGGACCCCATAGTGCCGGCGCCGACAGGTCGCCGGTGAGCATGCCGTCGATCACTTCGATTTCCGTGCACAGCACGTCTTCGATGTCGAGATCCGCGGCAACCCCTCGGGCCTGGAACGGCGTGGCCGATGTGGCCATCACAACGGTGTGACCGGCCTTTCGATGCGCCGCGAGAATCTCGCGAGCGTCGGGGTAGATCATCGCGGCGATTTCCTGCCTGAACAGCCGCTCGCCCCAGTCGTTCAGTTCTTCCTCGGTGCGGCCGGTAAGCGCGCGGACTGCGATGTCCATGAGCGCGCCGACGTCGGCACCGCGAAACTGGGTGTCGATGGCGGCACCGGTGGTCCGCAGCAGTTCGCCGAGGCTGATATCGAAGCGCCGCAGTCGATCACGGTAGACAACGCTGGCGGAGTACCCGCTGATGAGGGTGCCGTCCAGGTCGAACGCGGCAATGGTGTCGGGTCCGGCTGGGGCCGCTTTGATCGCGGCGTGCAGACGCTCGAGTCCGGTCACGGTCCTGCTTCCTCGTGAGGGGTGGGATTGGGAGTGGCTGCGGCGCCATAGGATCTGGTTGCCGCGTCGAGGCGGGAGTGGGCGAGTTCGCGGATCCGCCGCAACCGGTCGACCAATACCCGGAGTTCCTCGGCGAAGGCGACTCGACGCGCGGTGACCCCGTCGTCCACGGCTTCCACGAGATTGCGATTGCGGGCCAAATTGAGTGCGGTGGCAAACAATTCGCCGGATACCGATTCGCTGCTGGCGATCTGCTGGCGCAACCGACGCTCGTGGGCCACGTCGATGCAGTTGCGGGTGAACGACTTTTCGTCGAAGGACTTCGACACCGGCGCGAGGACCAATTGGTCGGCCACCACCTGGTACGCCTCGAGGAACGGTTGCAGTACACGGTGGGCTAGGTAAGGGCGAACGCCTTCGATGATGTGCGCGGTGCGGTTCGGGTCGGCGGTGACCGAGCTCCAACTGGGGTCGATCAGGTCCAGTTCGGTGCGCATCTCTTCTTCGAAGGTGTCCCGGTCGCTGAAGAAGAACTCGAACTTCATCAGGTCCCGAATGCGTTTGGCCTCATTCCAGCCGTCGAGGATCGGGTCGGTGAACTGCTCGTCTACCGCCGCCTGCAGAACCAGTTCCGCGATTGCCCGGGCAACGAGGAAATGAATGGTGTTGTTGCGGTAGAACGCTGCAACAAGACCTTGATCCTTGCCCAGGTAGAAGACCTTTTCGCCGCCCTTGTCGAAATGCATCAGCACGCCCGACTCGACATGCGTCTGCAGTGCCTTGTCGATGACGTGCGGATCGTCGAGTTCCACATCGCCGGCGAGCGGTAGTTTGCGCGCCGTGATGTATTGGAACAGGGGCGTGAGGATGAGGGTGAGTTCCGTGACGGTGAGCGCGCGATCCTCGATTCCGAGGAAGGGGAGCATTGCGAGAGAGGACACCGTAATCGGTGTCACCTCGTTGATGCGGTGGCACACCTCGATCGCAGCCTTCTGAATGGCCAGGCGCTGGTCGGGTTCTTGCCGGAGTGCTTCGGCAAAGGAAAGCGGTCGCCCGATCGTGACGTGTGCGACGCCGTTCCTCTTGCCTTGCGCTCGAACGTATCCGAACATCCAGCGCAGGCCTTCAGGCTTCTTCTCGGCGCCGAGGGCTTCGGCGGCCATGGCACCGACTTCGTAGAGTTGGTCGTAGCTCAGCGCCACCGGCACCAGGTAGACGTCGGAGGCGCCGCTGACGTGAAAAGCCTTGGCCAGATACGTCATCAACCCGAAACGCGGCGGACGAAGTTTGCCGGTGCGTCCACGACCGCCTTCGATGTACCACTCGAGATTGAATCGTTTGGTGAGCAGGTACCGCATGTACTCGTGCATCGACCACTTGTAGACCTCGTCGTCGCCGATGCTACGACGGATGAAGACGGTGCCACTGCGCTTGAGGATGGACCCCATTGGCCAGAAACTGATGTTGAGTCCGCCCATCACGTGATTGAGCGGAAGGCCGTTGTTGATCAGTGCGGGGCGGAGCACCAGCGGATCGAGATACGAGCGGTGGCTGGGAAGGAAGACAAGTGAATGTTCCTTGTTGAGCTCCCGCAGTTCGTCGAATCGGCTGGTGTCGACATCGATCGTGTACGCGCGAGCGAAGTAGCGTCCCAAACGATCCCACACCGCGATTGCCTGACGGCTCTGGGTGGCAACCATTTCCTCGAGTGCTTCGCGCGCACGCCGGTCCACTTCGGCAACGGCGATGCCGAGACGGTCGGAGAGGGCCATGGTCTCGGTGGTGAAGCGCCGGGTGTCGGTGATTTCGTCGACGACAAATCGCGACACCTTGTACTGCCCGCCGATCAATTCGAGTTCTGCTCGCTCGAGGGAGAGGGCAGCCTGACGGCGGATGAACTCGGGCAAAGATCCGCCGCCGCTTTCGTCGAGGCGGCGTGACAGGTCGCTGAGCGGGGCGGGCCGGCCCTCGATGACCTGGCACCGGTCGGGGTCGGTACGCAGTGTGCGGCGCTGCGCGCTCCGGCCGGGGTGCAACGGATCTCGCGGGGCGAGCGCATTGCGAACGCGCCCTGCTACGTTCTGTTCGGTTCGGTTGCTGGGTAGCCACACCACTCGCAACGGAGCGAGCATCGGGTCGTCGGTTCGGCGGGACAGTTCGCCGAGCGTGCGATCGGTGATCGCGACGGTAGTCGACGGCTGCGCTGTGCCGCGAGCTTTGTCGGCCAACCACTTTCGCAGCACGCCTGCTTCGGCCTCGGTCATCGGCTCGGTCAGGTAGACATTCTGTCGGGTCACGTCTGCGGTCATGACTCACGCACCTTCCGCAGCGGTTCCGAGGGCCGAGATCTCATCGAGGCTGTCTTGGATGCACTGCATGAGTAATGCAGGTTTGGTGACGGCTGCAGTGTCGATGTTGATTCCGATGCAGCAGATTCCGACGTGCGAGACCAGCGTTGCCATCACGGCGCAGCCAGGGGCGGGACCGAACGGGAACATCCGCTCGATCTTCGCGCCGGCAAGATAGACCGGGACGGGAACGCCCGCAACGTTGCTCGCTTGCAGATCGAGTCCGGTGGACTGGGACAGGTACCAGCTCGCGAGGAGCTGATTTGGCAGGCGCGCGAGGACGGGCGCAGCCAGGTCGACGGCGTCGAGTGCCGGCTCTTCGCGAAGGTTCAGAACGATTTCGCGGACCTGCCGGATTCGTTTGGCCGGGTCCGTCTCCGAGATCGGGCCGCTGAAGCGAACGGCGGCAAATCTGTTGCCGCCGGACGGATCCGAACCGGTGCGCATGCTGACCGGCATCCCCATGGGAACACTGTCGACCGATTGACCGAACGCGTCGTGATAGCGACGGAATCCGCCGAGTAGAGCTGCGACGTACGCGTCGTTGAGTGAGCCGCCGGCCGCTTTTGCGCCCGCTTTGAGTTCGGGCACACCAACTTCCAAGGTTCCGAACCAGCGACCGAGACCGCGTTCACGTAGGAGTGGAGAACCGGAACTGGCGGGCGGAGTGACAATTCGGCGCAGCGAGTTGGCGTAGTCCAGGACCTCGGTGGTTGTGGTGATCGGTTGTGTGATCGCGGTGGCCGCGATGTTGGTGACGCCGCGCAGGAGTCGTGCCACTCGCGACGGCGCCCGACGGATCTCGCCGATAACTTCTTCGCCGAAAGCACCGATCGAGGACAGATGCTCTGCCGGCGGCGGGGTGCGATCGGGCTTGTCCGGCGTGGGATCGGCGCGCCTGCTGTGCAGGAGCGTCATCATCTGGATTCCGCCCATGCCGTCCGTGATGGAGTGGTGGGTTTTGACGACAAAAACCGCGCGGCCGTCGTCCAGTCCCTCGATGAGCAGTGCGCTCCACGGCGGGCGAGCCTTGTCGAACGGTTCGGTGGCGAGGTGGCGGCACATACGCAGTGCGTGATCGAAATCGGCAGGCGCGGGTAGACGGACGCGTCGCAAGTGGTACCCGATGTCGAATTCGGGATCTACCGACCAGACCGGGTTACCCAGGTTCAGGGTGGGTTCGACAGCGCGCATCCGGATGCGGGGTACGACGTGCGACGCCCATTCGACAGCCCCGCGAAGACGATCCCAATCGGGCGCCTGGTCGAGGACTTCTACCGCGACGATCGGCGAGCGCAATTGTGGTTGCGCTTCTTCCATCCGCCACATCCCGGTCTCGAAATCGGACATCGTCCGGTTCGCGCCCCACGCGACCGCAGAGAGGTCGACGTCGACCGCACTAGGAGGAACAAATGGATTGTTGTCGGCCATACTTCAAGAACTCCCTCGGTCTTCGGGTCCACCCCGTCGTTCTGTATCTAAGTGTGGACCCGAGACCGTCGGCGCGTCCCGGTTTCGGTGGCAGTGAACAGATGTGACGTTCGACTGGACCGGTCAAATCAGACAGTGGCGACGGCGCCCACTGCGTTGAGTGCGATTTCTCGATAGAAGACACTGACTTCGTGCGGTGTCTGCGGACCGTCCGGCCGGAACCAGAGCGCCACCGATTGGCACATACCCAGCATGGCGCGCCCGGTGCCGGCGATGTCGGTGACGGTGAACTCGCCCTGTTCGACACCGGCGCTCAGGACGTCGGCCAGAAGGTTCTCGAGATGCTTTCGCTTGGCCGCATAGGCTTTTCGCTCTGTGTCTTCGAGGTAGCGCAGTTCGGAATCGAGGAAAGCGATGTCCGTTCGGCTGGTCATGTGCAATACAACGGCCTCGACAAGGTTTCCGAATTGTCGGGTAGGGGAGGGTCCGGCAGCGTCGACCGCTTCGCGTGCCCGGACGGTGACCGCTTCGATGCCGGTCATCATCAAGGCGACAAGAATGCCCTGCTTGTTTTCGTGGTGGTAGTACAGCGTCGGAACGGTGACGCCGGCGCGTTTGGCGATATCGCGGACGGAGGCGCCGTGGTACCCGAATTCGTGGAAGGTGGCCAGGGCTGCTGTGAGGAGCGGCGTCAGTGTCAGTGGTTCGACGGTGCGCCACCCTTCGTCCTGGGACAGTGCAGCGTCCTGGGGCGGTGCAGAAGGTTTTCTTGCCATTGTGCCTGTGAGCTCCGCTCGACAATCGTTTCTTAGTGTTCGCTAGAACGTCCGAGGATAGTCCACGCAGGGGTGGGATCACGGGCGCATTTCGGTTGGATAGTGTCGGTATCTAGTGGGGGGGCGAGGAGAGCGATGAAGATTTCCGAACTGTCGGCCAGATCCGGCGTGGCACTGCCCACTGTGAAGTACTACCTGCGTGAGGGTCTGCTGATGGCGGGCGAACCCACCAGTGCGACCGGCGCACAGTACGGCGACGATCACATTCGTCGCCTCGGGCTGATCAGAGCGCTCTCCGGGGCGGGCCTCTCCATTCCGCGCATACGTGCGATTCTCGATCTCGTCTCGGCGACGGACCTCTCCGAATTCGAGCGGATCGGACGCGCCATCGCCCAGTTGCCACCCCACGTCGACAACGATCCGGTGCACGAATTTCCGCGGGCGCAGAAGGTGCTGGAGTTTCTCGGGCAGGTGTACGACCCGCGGTATGCCGCCGTCGCTCATCTGGAACAAGCGCTGATCGGTCTCGAAGGAGCAGGTCTGACGTTGAGCGAGGAACGACTGCGGGCTTACGGAGAACACATTCGAGGAATTGCCGAAGTGGAAATCGATCTGATGCCGCTCGGTTCGACGGAAGAGGCAGTTCGGTACGCGGTCCTCGGGACCGCGATGTACGAACCGGTCCTGACAGCACTACGACGCTTGGCGCACCAAGACCTAGGATCCGCAAAGTTCACGTCACCTGCGGAGCATACGACAAACCGGATGAAGGAAAATTGATGAGCACCAGCCCTTTTCGTGATCTGAACCGACTGGAATCGCTCGGTGGCGGCCGTTTCCGCGCAACGATCGACCCGATCTGGACCATCGGACCCAAGGTTCACGGCGGGTCGATGATGGCAGTGTGCGCGGCGGCTGCGAGAGCGGCGTTGCGCGACAATGCTTCCGGCAACGACGGCGTGCGGGCGATGCAACCTATTGCCGTCAGTGCGAATTACCTCGCCGCACCCGATCCGGGTGACGTGGAATTGGCAGTGACAGTGCAGAAGCAGGGGCGCCAGGTGTCGCTGGTGGACGTCGAGTTGAGTCAGGCGGGAAGGATTGCCGTCCGCGCCGCGGTCACACTCGGCATTCCCGACGGCGACGTTCCTGCCTTCGTGAGCACCTCGTCGATCGACGACATGCCTGCGGAACCGTCGGAGCACGCCGCCGCGGTAGAGGGTGATCATCCGATGGCGCAGATCGTGCATGTCGGTCAAGGTTGCGACATGCGGATCGACACGACGTCCGCGCACTTTCTCACCGGCGCTCAGGGGGAGCCGGAGGTGCGGATGTGGGTGCGCGCTCGGCCCGATGACGAAGCGGATGTCGACACCGCGGTGTTGTTCGCGATCATGGCGGGAGACATCAGCGCTCCGGTCACGATGAACCGTGGACTGTTCGGCTGGGCGCCGACCGTGCAGTTGACGACGTACCTGCGCAGGCTGCCTGCACCGGGCTGGCTGCGGGTTCGGGCAAGTTCGGATGTGTTGGGCAGCACGTGGTTCGAAGAGGATCACGACATTCTCGATTCCACCGGGGCCGTGGTGGTGCAGAGTAGGCAGTTGGCCATGATGCCCCGGTAATTCCCCTCGATGTCGTCGTGGCAGGCTTGACGGCATGACAAGAATTGCGATTATCGGTGGCGGCAAGATCGGCGAGGCGCTGATCTCCGGGTTGCTGCACGCAGGCCATGCGATCAAGGATCTGGTTGTTGCCGAGCAGTATCAGCCGCGCGTGGAGGAACTGATTGCCGAGTACTCCATCCGCGTCACCACGATCGAGGACGCGGCCGACGGTGCTGACGTTATCGTGATCGCCGTCAAGCCGAACGACGTCGAGGCAGCTCTGACAGCGCTGTCGAAGGTGGATCTCGACGGTGATCTCGAGCAGTTGATCGTCTCGCTCGCCGCCGGTATCCCCATCGGGTTCTACGAAACGCGGCTTCCTGCAGGGTTCCCGGTGATTCGGGTCATGCCGAATACACCGATGCTGGTCGGCGAAGGCGTCAGCGTTCTGGCGCCGGGCCGACACGTCAAGCCGGAGCACCTGGAATTGGTGCGCGGAATTCTGGGCAGCGTCGGCAAGGTCGTCACGGTGCCCGAATCGCAGATCGATGCTGTCACGGCCGTATCCGGTTCTGGTCCGGCATACATGTTCCTGGTGGCCGAAGCGATGATCGATGCCGGTGTCAGTCTCGGTCTCACTCGTGCAGTGGCGTCTGAATTGGTTGTTCAGACGATGGTCGGTTCGGCCGCGATGCTCGATCGCACCGGAGACAGCGCCGGCGATCTTCGGGCTGCCGTGACCTCGCCAGGTGGCACGACAGCCGCAGCGCTTCGCGAACTTGAGGCAGGCGGTCTTCGAACCGCGTTCTACAACGCTCTCGAGGCCGCTAAGACGCGTTCAGTCGCAATGGGTGCCGCTGTCGAATAGTCGCCCATTACGCCACACCCGTCGCTTTAACCCCACAAGTACAGCTAAGCTCGGGGTTAGTACGTACGTGTCTGTTCCGCCGGAGGGGAAGCCGGCGGCGCGAGTCGTACTGGAGGTATGTGGATTTATGGTGTCTGCAAACAAGCCGTCCATGGGTTCGTCCCACGACGGGAAGCCGGCCGTGGCCGGAACACAATTCCTCACGGTTGCCGAGGTGGCAACGTTGATGAGGGTGTCGAAGATGACTGTGTACCGTTTGGTACACAGCGGCGAATTGCCCGCTGTTCGAGTGGGACGTTCGTTCCGTGTACATGCGAAAGCGGTGCACGATTATCTCGAAACCTCGTACTTCGACGCAGGCTGACCAGCCGATTCGGAGAGGACGACCTCGGCGTAAGCCCTGTCGCGGGCACAGCAGAAGCTGTGCCGGAGGCTCGGTTTATGTCGAGTGAGTCCGCACCGGTACGATAATCAACTGTCGTACCAGCAAGCTGGTGTCGTAAGGCGCTGAGCTAGTTAAAACGAGGGCCAGGCGCCAGTTGCTTGGCGCAGGCGTACGTGACCGGCGTGCGCAGGAACGCTATAGAAGAACGTGAGGGACACCCGCTATGGGTTCAGTGATCAAGAAGCGTCGCAAGCGCATGTCCAAGAAGAAGCACCGCAAGTTGCTTCGTCGTACCCGAGTGCAGCGCAGGAAACTCGGTAAATAAGCAGTACTGTGCACTAAGCGTCGATGCCCGCCACTTCTTCGGAAGCGGCGGGCATCGTTGTCTGTTCGGGGCCTGTTCGGGGGGTTATGGACACGCCGTCCCACTCCGTGGGAGATATGTCTTGAATGAGTGTGATGCGGGTAAACAGCGCGAGACCCCGACTGGCCGTATGGTGGGGGAAACTTGTCACAAAAGTGATTCGGGAACGATCGTTCGTCCTGGATAGGGGGGTACTTGGTGGTAGTTCGTGACACAGCAGCCGACGAAAAATCAGCAGGCGACACGAAATCGGACAATGTAGTTCCCCGCGTGGTTCTCGTGACCGGCACAAGCCGATTTCTGGGCGGTTACCTGGTAACCCGACTGGCGCAGAATCCGGCAATCGAGCGAGTGATCGCCGTTGACTCCGTGAGCCCGAGCAAAGACATGTTGCGCCGAATGGGCCGTGCCGAATTCGTGCGCGCCGATATCCGCAACCCCCTCATCGGCAAGGTCATCCGAGGCGCCGAAGTTGATACTGTCGTACACGCGTCGACCCTGCAGAAGGCCCCCAAATCAGGTTCACGCGCAGCGATGAAGGACATGAACGTCATCGGTGCAATGCAGTTGTTCGCTGTGTGCCAGAAGGCCCCTACCGTTCGCAAAGTCGTTCTCCGATCCGCGTCGGTCGTGTACGGGTGCAGTGCCAAAGATCCCGCCCAGTTCACGGAAGAGATGAGCGCGCGTCGGCGCCCGCCCGGAGGCTACGCCAGGGACACCCTCGAAATCGAGGGGTACCTCCGAGGCATGGGACGTCGCCGGCCCGACATCGACGTGGCAATTCTGAGACTTGCTCCGCTGATCGGCCCCCAACTCACCGCAACGGTCGGGCACTACATCAGTGCACCGGTGGTTCCCACCATTGCCGGACGTAACGCACGTCTGCAGTTGCTGCACGCCGAGGACGCGCTTGCCGCGCTCGAATGCGCCACCGTTACCCCGGTGGCGGGAACGTACAACATCGCAGCAGACGGGGTTGTGATGATGTCGCAGGCCATCAGGCGAGCCGGACGCATCGAAGTTCCGATGCCGCTGGCGCTGTTCCGCAGCGTCGGCAACGCCTTGGTGGGTTCGTCCATGCGGTTGTACACCGACGAACAACTCGAGTACTTCCGGTTCGGGTGCGGTCTGGACACCACACGAATGCGCAGCGAGATGGGATTCGAGCCGAGGTGGACGACGATGCAGGCGCTCGACGACTTCGTCCGGGCCATGCAGACGCGGCGGATCATCGGGCCCGAGTGGATCGACCGGGCGGAGAAAACGTTGACCGCGATAGTCGGCGGCAACGGAGCCGTGGCGTCACCGAGCGCCGACGTGATGTCGATGACGACCCCGGACCGAGGTGTGGTGGAGCGATGAGTGACGTGGCAAAGGTAATTCCGTTGCGGCCGCACCCAACCCGAAGCGAAGCAAGCTCACGTGAATCGGTAACCGGCGCGCAACGATTGGTGCGAGAGCAGAGCGAGCGCCGGCATCCTTCGAGTGGGGCGTTGCCACCCAAGACTCCGAACGACGGGTCGTTTGTCGACACCGTCCGCTCGGGACTGGTCGATCAGATCGCGTCGACGGCGGAGTTCCTACGGCGCCGGATGGCCGGTGACTACGAGGTCGACGAGTTCGGGTTCGATCCGCACTTCGCGGACCACATCGTCATGCCGGTGCTGCGGCCACTGTTCGAGAAGTGGTTTCGTGTCGAGGTCAGCGGAATCGAGAACATCCCCCTTACCGGCGGCGCTCTGGTGGTCGCGAATCATGCCGGCGTGATTCCGATCGACGGGTTGATGACGTCCGTTGCCGTACACGATCACCACCCGGCGCACCGGCCACTGCGAATGTTGGCTGCGGACATGGCATTCGAAATGCCGCTGGTCGGCGGACTTGCGCGCAAAGCCGGGCACACACTGGCTTGCAACCCGGATGCCGAGCGACTTCTGCGTGAGGGTGAAGTGGCGGCGGTCTTCCCCGAAGGGTTCAAGGGAATCGGAAAACCGTTCAGTGAGCGCTACAAGTTGCAGAGGTTCGGACGCGGCGGATTCGTTTCGGCCGCAATGCGTACCGGAGTTCCGATCATCCCGTGCTCGATAGTCGGCTCGGAAGAGATCTACCCGAAAATCGGCGACTTGACGACGCTGTCACGGTTGTTGGGCCTTCCTTATTTCCCGGTCACTCCGTTGTTTCCGCATCTGGGACCGCTCGGGCTGGTTCCGCTGCCGTCGAAATGGCACATCGAATTCGGGACGCCGATCGTCACGGACACGTACGACGCAGGTGCAGAAGAGGATCCGATGGTTCTCTTCGAAGTGACCGACCACGTGCGCGAGACCATCCAGCAGACGCTCTACCGGCTGCTGGCCAAGCGCCGCAACATTTTCCTGGGCTGAACTGAAAGCGGGGCTGGGCTGAAAGCTGGGCTGAACTGAAAGTCCGGATCGGATTCGATCCGGACTTTCGATTCCGTCAGGCGTTCTGTTCTTTCCGACGTGCAAGGATGACGGCGAGTGCACCACTGATCGCCCCGAGCACCAGCGCCGTGGGAACACCGATCTTGGCCGCTTTGCGCGCGGTGCGGAAATCACGCACTTCCCAGCCGCGGTTCTTTGCGAGTTCGCGAAGATCGGCGTCGGGATTGATCGCAACAGCGGTACCGACGAGGGACAGCATCGGGACGTCGTTGTGAGAGTCGGAGTACGCGGAGCACCGCTTGAGGTTGAGGCCCTCGCGAACCGCCAGCGTGCGGACGGCATGCGCCTTGCCCATTCCGTGCAGGATGTCACCGACAAGACGGCCGGTGAAGACGCCGTCCTCACTCTCCGCGACTGTGCCCAAGGCTCCCGTCAGACCCAACTTCTCGGCGATGACCTGCGCGAGTTCGACAGGGGTAGCCGTCACCAACCAGACCTGCTGGCCCGCGTCCAAGTGCATCTGAGCCAACGCACGCGTGCCAGGCCAGATCTTGTCCGCGATCACCTCGTCGTAGATTTCCTCACCGAGGCGGGCGAGTTCAGCCGTTGACCGGCCGGCGACAAACGAGAGAGCCTTCTCGCGGCCCTCGGCAACATCGTCACTGCTCTCGCGTCCGGTTACCCGGAATTTGACCTGTTTCCAGGCGAAATCCACCAGGTCCGACGTTTTCAGGTATTTCCGGGCGGCCAACCCACGTGCGAAGTGAATGATGGACGCACCTTGGACCATGGTGTTGTCGACGTCGAAGAATGCCGCAGCAGTGAGGTCTCGCGGCACCGCCGGTACAGCGTCGTCGGCCGTGGGCTCTTCCGCTTGGGCGGCCGCGGTGAGTGCCAGGGCCGCGTCCGCACTGGCCTCACCGGCGAGGTTGGCTCGAACTTCCGATTCGCTCGGTCCCAGCGGATTCTTGACCCGGCGACGGCCAGGGAGAATGACCCCGGCCAGCCCCGACCCGAATCCGGAACCGTTCGGTAGTGATCGCGCAGGCACCCGCACCTCCCGTGTTGCACCGTTGAGCAGAGAACTCTTGAAGTCAGCCTATCCTCCGCGGTGAGGCTCCAAGGCGTGGATGGCGATGAGTGTCCGTGTGTGTGACCTTCCTCTCGGGCGATTTGGTATCGGGGTGGGCACAAAAGGCACACTTGACCGACTGATAGATGAACATCGCGCCTGAGGAAGGGTCCTTACTCGATGACTGTGAACACCCATGAAGTGACCTTGTTGACCCGTGCGGGATGTGCCTCCTGTGTAGGCGCGGCGGAGGTGCTGGCGCGGGTCTGCAGCGAGTTCGAGCTTGAAGTGACGTGCATCGACGTGGACGAAGCCGCAGCAAGCGACCCGGAACTGAGGGCCGAGTACGGAGACCGGCTACCGGTCATTCTTCTCGATGGGCGCGAGCACGGTTACTGGGAAGTCGACGAAGAGAGACTTCGAGCCGATTTACGCAAGTAAGGCAATGCTAAATATGGGGAAATCTGCCGCTCTGCAGGTTAAAGGCACATCGAACCCGTTCCAAGCAACTTTGTGCATGGGTTCACAAGCGGTTACCGTGGTGTGAACATTCCCCCCGGAGCATCGTGGAGGTCGACAACTGTGTCGGTCGGACGAGGAGCCAACGACGTGACCGAACCGCACCAGACGCACGAGCCATCGGCTCAGCGCGTCACCGGCGCTGCGGGCCGTCCTGTCACCACTGCTGCTCCAGTCGCTGCTGAGGTCGATTCCGCAACTACGCAGGATCGCGTCATCCCCCAGGCTACGGTGACCCGGTTGGCGGCATACCTGCGGGTCCTCGGAGTCATGTCCGATCGCGGTACGTCCATCGTCTCCAGCGAAGAACTGGCGCAGGCATCAGGCGTCGGATCAGCGAAGTTGCGCAAGGATCTTTCGTTCCTCGGTCCCAACGGTGTTCGCGGCGTCGGGTACGACGTCACCAAACTTCGCATCCGCATCGAGCGTGCGCTCGGGCTGGACCGCGGACACAAGGTTGTTCTGGTGGGCGTCGGAAACCTCGGGAAAGCACTGGTCGGCTACGGCGGGTTCAGCCGTCGTGGATTCGAGATGGTCGGACTCTTCGACAGCGACGCCGCTCGCGTCGGAACCCAGGTGGGGGATCTGACCGTGCGGGACACCGCCGAACTCGAATTCGCGTGCCGCGAACTGAAGGCCACCATCGGCGTCATCTCCACTCCGGACGAGGCCGCGCAGGACGTATGCGATCAGTTCGTTCGCGCCGGCCTCCTCTGCATCATGAGTTTCTCGCCGATCGCTCTCGACGTTCCGGATCACGTGGAACTACGACGGGTCGACTTGGCAGTCGAAATGCAGGTTCTCTCGTTCAACAGTGCACGCAACGCAGATCAGGCGTCAGCTGCACCAAGAGTGCGCGTCGCTCATGCGGCACCCGCTTCGTCCCGTCCCTCCACAAGTTCACCCGCTCCGGTCGGAGCAGGTTCGACAAGAAACGGATCAGTGATCGCGCCGTGAGTGTTTTGCTTGTCGGGGTTTCGCATAGAACTGCGCCCGTGCCGGTTCTCGAGCGAGTGGCGGTGACCGACACCGACCGTCCGAAGTTGATCGACAAGCTTCTGGCGTCGTCGCACATCACCGAGGCGATGATCGTCTCCACCTGCAACCGGGTAGAGGTATATGCAGTCGTGGACGCATTCCACGGCGCTCTCACCGAGGTCGGCGAGATCCTCTCCGACCATTCCGGTCTGGACCTGACGGCCCTGCATGCCCACGCCTACGTGCGGTACAGCGAAGCTGCCGTCGAGCATCTCTTTGCCGTCGCGAGCGGACTCGACTCGATGGTGATCGGCGAGCAGCAGATCCTCGGCCAGATTCGTACTGCCTACGCGTCGTCCGACGCGCAGCAGGCGGCAGGGCGGGTTGTGCACGAGCTTGCCCAGCAGGCACTGCGTGTCGGCAAGCGGGTGCACTCCGAAACCGGAATAGATTCTGCCGGAGCATCAGTGGTGTCGGTGGCGCTCGACCGCGCTGCCGGAATCCTCGGTGACGGTGGATTGGTCGGACGCACCGCAGTGGTTGTCGGCGCAGGTGCGATGGGCGGACTGTCGGTCGCGCACCTGACCCGCGCCGGAATCGATCGCATCATTGTGGTCAACCGCACCCGCGAGCGTGCCGAGCACTTGGCGGACACCGCTCGTTCCAACGGCGTCATCGCCGAAGCTGTTGATTTCGAGCAGCTTTCAGCGGTCATGGCGCAGGCGGACGTGTTGGTGACCTGTACCGGTGCGGTCGGAGCAGTAGTCACATTGGCCGACGCGCACCGCGCGCTCGCCGAACCCGATCGCAACCCGAACAAGCATCTTGTCATCTGCGACCTCGGTCTGCCCCGCGACATCGACCCTGCAGTATCGGGTCTGCCCGGCGTCACGGTCCTGGACATGGAAGCGCTGCAACGGGATCCGGCTGCGGGGGCTGCGGCATCGGATGCCGACGCTGCCCGCGCCATCGTTGCCGGTGAGTTGGCGATGTACCTGGCCGGTCAACGACTCGCCGAGGTCACACCCACGGTAACGGCTCTGCGGCAGCGCGCCGCAGATGTCGTCGAATCCGAACTGATGCGCCTCGATTCGCGGTTGCCCGATCTCGACGATCCGCAACGCGACGAAGTAGCACGCACCGTACGACGCGTCGTGGACAAACTGCTTCACGCACCTACCGTGCGCGTCAAGCAACTGGCGTCGGCGCCTGGCGGAGATTCATACGCGGCCGCGCTGCGTGAACTATTCGAACTCAGCCCGGCATTGCCCGCGGCAGTGGCCGCACCCACCGATCGGGTGGACGGCGATCGCGGTGGAAGGGACAAGCAGGTATGAGCACCACACCACTGCACTCCGAGGGCACCCTGCGGATCGGTACTCGCGGAAGCCTTCTCGCCACCACACAAGCCGGAACCGTGCGCGACGCACTCATTGCGGCCGGGCACCCGGCTGAACTGGTCATCATCAAGACCAAGGGTGATCAGTCCACCGATCCAGTGCAGAAGATCGGCGTCGGCGTGTTCACGGCGGAGCTTCGAGAAGCGTTGGCAGACAACCGCGTCGACGTTGCCGTGCATTCGTACAAGGACTTGCCCACTGCGCAGGACGAGCGTTTCGTGATCGCCGCGATCCCGCCTCGCGAAGATCCGCGTGATGCGCTGGTTGCCCGTGACGGCCTGGTGCTCGGTGAACTTCCGGCGGGATCCAAGGTCGGAACCTCTGCGCCACGACGAGTGTCACAGCTCGCGGCCCTCGGTCTCGGGCTCGACATCGTGCCGCTGCGCGGAAACCTGCAGCGCCGGCTCGGCAAGGTCGAATCCGGTGAACTCGATGCCGTGATCCTCGCTCGCGCCGGTCTGTCCCGCATCGGCCTCCTTGATCTCATCACCGAGAACATCGAGCCCGTTCAGATGCTTCCGGCGCCGGCGCAGGGTGCGCTGGCAGTCGAATGTCTCTCTGCCAATGAAGAATTGGTGGCGATACTCGCAGAGCTCGATCACGCGGACACACGTGCGGCGGTCATCGCCGAACGCGCCCTGCTGGCCGAACTCGAAGCGGGATGTACTGCCCCCGTAGGGGCACTCGCCGAAGTTGTCGAATCAATCGACGACAACGGCGGAATTTTCGACGAACTGTCGATCCGCGGCTGCGCAGCCGCATTCGACGGTTCGGACGTCATCCGTACCGGTGCAGTCGGTGCACCGGACAACGCCGAGGAACTCGGCAGAGCGGTGGCCCGAGAGTTACTCGAACTCGGCGCCCGAGAGTTGATGAACGTGACCACAGGCGAGGCCGCCGATGTTTGACACAACCTATTGCACTTGCACCAAGTTCCCATTTCGATACAGCGCACTGGAGAATCACCGATGACCCGAGTCCGAAAGAACACTCCCGGACGGATCCTGTTCGTGGGATCGGGACCGGGCGACCCCGCCCTGCTCACCGTTCGCGCACGCGACGTCCTCACCGGCGCAGCCTTGGCATTCACCGATCCTGATGTGGACAAGGGCGTCGTCGCTCTCGTGGGCATCGACATGGGTCGCGACGAGGAAACCGGCGAACTGATCGCCGACGTGCGTCCCGCACTCGGGGAACCGGCCGAGGTCGCCAAAACTCTTGTGCACGAAGCCAAGAACGGCCACGACGTAGTCCGTCTCGTCTCGGGTGATCCGCTTACCACGGATTCCGTGATCGCCGAGGTCACCGCGGTGGCACGCACCCAGGTTCAGTTCGAGGTCCTGCCAGGACTGCCCTCCGGCTCAGCGGTTCCCAGCTATGCCGGCATGGCACTGGGATCGGGACACACCGAAGCCGACGTGCGCGGCGAGGTCGACTGGGCCGCACTGGCCGCAGCACCGGGACCGCTGGTCCTGCACGCAACCTCCGGACACCTCGCCGAGACCGCCAGCGCGCTGGTCGAGAACGGCATGGCTCCGCAGACCCCCGCAGCGATCACCGTGCGCGGCACCACCCGGCAGCAGCGCACCGTCGAAGCAACGTTGGCGACGCTCAACGAGGCCGGCTCCGAACTGGTCGGCTCCTTGGTCATCACGGTCGGCAAGGTTGTCGCCCAACGCAACAAGATGTCCTGGTGGGAATCACGCGCACTGTACGGCTGGACCGTCCTCGTGCCGCGCACCAAGGATCAGGCCGGCGAGATGAGTGACCGTCTGGTCACCCACGGCGCCATCCCGATCGAGGTCCCGACCATCGCCGTCGAACCGCCGCGCAGCCCCGCTCAGATGGAACGCTCCGTCAAGGGACTCGTCGACGGTCGTTACCAGTGGGTCGTCTTCACCTCCACCAATGCTGTTCGCGCAGTGTGGGAGAAGTTCGAAGAGTTCGGCCTCGACGCCCGCGCATTCTCCGGCGTGAAGATCGCCTGCATCGGCGAAGCCACCGCAGCCAAGGTCCGCTCGTTCGGTATCAACCCCGAACTGGTACCGAAGGGTGATCAGTCCAGTGAAGGGCTGCTGGCCGAATTCGCGCCGTACGACGACGTTTTCGACCCGGTCAACCGAGTTCTGTTGCCCCGCGCCGACATCGCAACCGAAACCCTCGCCGAAGGCCTGCGCGAACGTGGCTGGGAAATCGACGACGTCACCGCCTACCGCACAGTGCGCGCCGCACCGCCTGCCGCCGAGACCCGCGAGATGATCAAGACCGGCGGATTCGACGCCGTGTGCTTCACCTCGTCCTCGACGGTGCGCAACCTTGTCGGTATCGCCGGCAAGCCGCACGCTCGCACTCTGGTTGCGTGCATCGGCCCGAAGACCGCCGAAACTGCCATCGAGTTCGGACTGCGCGTCGACGTGCAGCCCGAAACCTCGCAGGTAGGGCCGCTGGTCGAGGCACTGGCCGAGCACGCCGCTCGCCTGCGCGCCGAGGGTGCATTGCCGCCTCCGCGCAAGAAGTCACGTAGGCGCTAAAGCGCCTGTGCGCCTTTCTGGTAGTGCCCACTACCGGAAAGGCGCACAGCAACGTCCGACGAAGGAGAATCCGTCTCGTGTTTCCCACCCATCGTCCGCGCCGACTCCGGCGAACCCCTGCGCTTCGGCGACTGGTAGCGGAGACGACCCTCGAACCGCGGCACCTCGTGCTGCCGATGTTCGTTGCGGACGGTATCGCCGCCCCGCGTGAGATCTCCTCCATGCCCGGCGTGTACCAGCACACTCTCGACTCGTTGCGAGCAGCGGCTACCGAGGCGGTGAGCGCCGGGGTCGGCGGTCTGATGCTGTTCGGTGTGCCCAAGCCCGAGGACAAGGACGCACAGGGATCGGGCGCCATCGACCCCGACGGAATTCTCAACGTCGGATTGCGGGCTCTCGCAGACGAACTCGGTGATTCGACGGTCATCATGGCCGACACGTGTCTCGACGAGTTCACCGATCACGGGCACTGCGGAGTGCTGACACCGGCCGGCGCCGTCGACAACGACGCGACATTGATTCGATACGTCGAGATGGCGTTGGCTCAAGCAGATTCGGGTGCTCATCTCCTCGGACCGAGCGGAATGATGGACGGGCAGGTCGGGGCGATTCGCGGCGCACTCGACGCGGCGGGGTACACCGAGGTCGGTCAGTTGGCGTACGCAGCGAAATACGCGTCGGCGTTCTACGGGCCGTTCCGCGAAGCAGTCGGATCCTCGCTGCAGGGTGACCGTCGTACCTATCAGCAGGACGCGGCCAACCGTCGTGAGTCGTTGCGCGAAGTTGATCTCGACATTGCCGAGGGCGCGGACATGGTGATGGTGAAGCCCGCCATGTCGTATCTCGACATCCTGCGCGAGACTGCGGACCGTTCACCGGTGCCGGTGGCTGCGTATCAGATCTCGGGGGAGTATTCGATGATCACAGCGGCTGCGCAAAACGGCTGGATCGATCGCGACGCCGCAGTTCTCGAATCGCTGACCAGCATCCGACGTGCCGGTGCCGACGTCGTTCTCACGTACTGGGCGTCCGAGGTCGCCGGTTGGTTGTGAGCTCGGACCAAGCCGGATGATCATGAAGTGCCGGACAGATAGGCTGTCATCATGACCGAGCCGTGGCAGCCTCCTCGCCAGGAACCGCCGTACGACAACCAACCGTCGTACGACAATCAGCAGTATCAGAACCAGCAGTTCCAGAATCAGTTCCATCCGCTGGGCCCGATGCCGACCAATCCGTCGTCGCATCCTTCGGGCACGCAGAAGTCCGAGCCGCCGACCGACGTGGTGACGGCGATTCAGCTGTGGTGGGCAGTGGCTGTGCTCGGTGTGGTGCAGGGCGGCGCGATGATCGCGATGATGCTCGGTCAGAAGTCGTCGTTCATCGACGAGATGATGAGCAATCCCGCCGCCGCCGACGCGGGTCTCACCCGCTCGGACATCGAGAGTGTTTTCCCGATGGCTGTGGTGGTGTCGGTGATCATGATTTTGGTGTTCACCGCGCTTTTCCTGCTGGTCGTGCGATCGATGAGCCGCGGCAAGAACTGGGCGCGCATGCTGTTGACCTTTGGTGGGGTCTTCATGGTCGTCTCTGCGATTCCGGTGATTCTCGGTCTCGGTGGGGGCGGTGACGGTGCCACCCTGCTGTTCGGCGGCGCGCAGATCCTGCAAGCTGTCGCGGCCGTCGGTGCCATCGTGATGATGCATCGCAAGGAGTCGAATCCGTACTTTCTGAGGTTCCCCCCACAGTCCCGGTGAGGCGCCATGCGGGGTAGTGTGAATCAGGTCACGACGGTAGTTGGGAGAGGCAAGCGCAGTGCATTCTCGAGACGCTTTGAACGCCGAGGGCACACATGACGCCCCACGACCGCGACGCAGCTCGCGAACCGAAATGATCGTATTTCTGCTGTTGGGTATATCCGTGATCGCCACTGCACTCCTGGTTGTCGTGCCAGGAGTCGTGAGTGGCTAGCGCGGACTCGGCACCTGTGACGACGTCGAAGAAAGTCCGGCCCCCCACCGCTGTCAACGCTGCCTTCTGGTTGTGGATAGCAAGTGCATTCCTCCTGATCCTGTTCGGCTTGATCAGTATGTCCAGCGCGTCGTACGAGCTCCGCGAACAGTTCGCCGATCAGGGGGTGTCGGCGGACAACATCGATACCTATGTCACGTTCGTTCGTGTGTCCGGTGTGGCGCTGTTGCTCAGCGGATTGATCATCGGCGGCTTGGCCGGACCGACGCGGCTCGGCCGGAGGTTGTGTCGACGGATACTCGTCATCTATTCGGGAGTCTTTGTGTGGCTCCAGCTGGCACTGGTGATCACCGGTATCAGCACCGCTCTGGCGTTGGTTGTTCCGGTGATGCTGATCAGCGCGGGGGTGTCGATTTATCGGGGCTCGACGCGCAGCTGGTTTGCTCATGGCTGACAACGCGTCCGAGGTTCTGTTCTACGAGCCTGGTTCGCGGATGTCGGCTGTTGCCCTCGGTCCGGCGTTCTGCCTGGTGGCTCTGGTGATCGAATTGTTTACCGGGCCGGTGGTGCACTGGTTCGGATTGGCAATGTTCGCGGTGATTCTGACGGGCTTGGTCTACGTGCAGGTCACTGCCGCGCGCCGGCATGTGAGCGTCGAGTTGACCGACGCGATGCTTCGTCAGGGCACCGAGGAGGTTCCGGTCGACGAAATCGCCGAGGTGTTTCCCGAATCGGACGACTCCGCCTACGAAGACGAAATGGAGCCGTGGGAAACCGCCCGAGCGCTCGGCGAACTGTCCGGAGTGCCACGTCGTCGTCACAGCATCGGCTTGCGGCTGACGACGGGTGGTCTGGTCCGGGCCTGGGCGAAGGACGACATCGCGTTGCGTGAGGCGTTGAATCAGGTAATGGCGCGCCGCGGCGAAGCGGAAAGTGCGCGAGATTCCGAGAGGGTGTCCGATGACTAGAAAAGTCGATGCCAAGACCTTGGTTGGTGTTCTCGGTATGGTCGCGGCGCTGACGCTGGCGCTCGTGTGCTGGCGATCAGGGCTGACCACGTCGACCTTCGGTCCGATTATCGAGGGCGCACCGTCGTTCGAGGGCACCCACTACGACGGACTGTGGATCTCCGGTGCCGGTCTGGCTCTCTTGCTGGCCGGGCTCATGGCGATCGATGTGACGCGTCGGCTCCGTATGGCCTACGTCGCATCCGACTAAGCACTATACGGGTAGGGGGTATAGTGGCCTTATGAGTGGTTACAGCCCCGAGCAGGACGATCTGCTCAAACGTCTTCGCCGCATCGAAGGTCAGGTCGCGGGTATCTCGCGCATGGTTGCCGACGATCGGTACTGCATCGACGTCCTGACGCAGGTTTCGGCCGCAACCAGCGCGTTGCAGTCCGTGTCCCTGAAGCTTCTCGACGCGCATCTTGCCGGCTGTGTTGTCGAAGCCGCCAAGCAGGGCGGTCCGGAAGCCGACGCCAAGATCAAGGAAGCTCAGGCAGCGATCGCTCGCCTCGTTCGTTCCTGAGTAGCTGTTCGGTTCACTCCGTGATGGCCCGCGCGAGCGCGCGGGCGGAGAAGTTCACGAAATGCTCGGGTGTGATTTCTTTGGCGACGTTGATGACGATGGTGTCCGACAGGCCTTTGAGTCCGGAGAGCACAAGATGGATGAGCGCGGGGTCTTCGATCAACCGGCTGCCTTCGGCTGCAGCAGATTCGGTGAGCGCTCGAATCAATGCCGAGTTGAAGACCGCAACTGATGCGTGAAGTTCCCGCATACTGTCGCGGTCGGATCCGGCCATTCCCTCGATGTCGCGCCACGTGGTGGTGAGTCTGCCGACTCGCGCCCAATGCCGCGCAAATTCGGGAATCATGGACTCGAGTAGCGGCGTCAGTCCTTGCTCGCGGGGGAGCGAGCTCACAAAGTCCGCCATTTCCAGTTGGCTCTCGCTGAGCAGGGCGGCGAAGATGTCCTGCTTGTCGACGAAGTACTGGTAGATCAGGCCGGTGCTGGTTCCCGATCGTTTTGCCACCGCGCGAATAGTGAGCGCGGAGTAGCCGCCTTCGTCGAGGAGTGCGATCGCCGCGTCCAAGGTACGGCGTCGGCGCGCTTCGGCGTCGCCGTAGATCGAGTTAGTGCTGGTACTGCTCATTTGATCACCGTAGTCGGGACAGGCCGCAACCTCAATTGCAAATGAACGTCGTTCATTCTTGACCATAGGGTTTGCTATTCAGTGATACCAATCACAGAAAGAACATTGTTCGAAATAGAATGAACATCGTTCATTCTGGTGCTACGCTATGGCGCAGACCACATCGAGACCAGTGCGTAGCGCTGGACACTCTGCGGTCGGCCTGACGTTTCTTCCCGTATCCATCGGGAGGTCTACACAGTTGTGGAGTACCTATGACACGCACCAACGATGAACGCGCGGCGATCGAGATCGCCGCTGCGGCTGGAGAACTTCTGCTCGAACACCGGAAATCCCTCGGTGCGAACGACGTCGATGCCGCGACTTTCAAGGACGCTGCCGATCGGCTCAGTCACGACTTCATCGTCGCCGAACTTGCCCGACGCTTCCCTGCGGATGCGGTGCTGTCGGAGGAAGGCGCTGACGACCTCGCGAGGTTGAATGCGGATCGGGTGTGGATCGTCGACCCGCTCGACGGCACCCGTGAATACGGGGAAGCCGGCCGATCGGATTGGGCCGTGCATGTTGCACTGACCGAAAACGGTGTCCTCACAACAGGTGCGGTCGCGATGCCTGCCCTCGGCGTCACCTATGCAAGTAGTGATGATCGAACCGATCGCGGCGCTACGACGCCGGTACGCGTCGTCGTGTCGCGGACGCGGCGTCCGGAACCGGTCATGCGAATGGCTGACTCGATGGGCGCGGAGCTGATCGAGATGGGCTCTGCCGGCGCCAAAGCGATGGCGGTTGTATCCGGAGAAGCAGATATCTATGCACATGCGGGTGGGCAGTACGAGTGGGATTCGGCGGCCCCTGTTGCCGTCGCACGCGCTGCGGGACTGCATGTTTCGCGTATCGACGGCAGCGAACTTCGCTACAACCAGGAAAACCCGTGGCTGCCGGATCTGCTGATCTGCCGACCTGAACTCGCCCCGAAAGCACTGGAGGAACTGGGCCGATGACCACGACACTGACGCACCTCGAACGGCTCGAAGCCGAGAGCATCCACATCATGCGTGAAGCCGCCTCGCAGAGCGAGAACCCGGTGATGCTGTACTCGGTGGGCAAGGACTCCGCCGTGATGCTGCATCTGGCACGCAAGGCCTTCTACCCGTCGAAGCTGCCGTTTCCGCTGCTGCACGTCGACACCACGTGGAAGTTCCGCGAAATGTACAAACTTCGTGACAGTACCGCTGCTGCGGGCGATCTCGATCTGATCGTCTACACCAATCCGGACTGCGTGAAGCAGGGGATCAACCCGTTCACTCACGGCTCGGCCGTCCATACCGACATGTGGAAAACCGAAGGCCTCAAACAAGCCCTCGATCACTACAAGTTCGACGCGGCATTCGGCGGCGCCCGCCGTGACGAAGAAAAATCCCGGGCCAAGGAACGGATCTTCTCGATCCGATCGGCAGCGCACCGCTGGGATCCGAAGCAGCAGCGACCGGAGCTGTGGCGGATGTACAACGTCCGCAAGGCGCCGGGTGAAAGCCTGCGCGTCTTCCCGCTCTCGAACTGGACCGAGCTCGATGTGTGGGAATACATACGCCAGGAAGAGATTCCGATCGTTCCGCTGTATTTTGCCGACAAGCGTCCCGTCGTCGAACGTGACGGCGCCCTGATCATGGTCGACGACGACCGGATGCCCTTGTTGCCGGGAGAAACTCCGGAACTCAAGAGCGTCCGTTTCCGTACTCTCGGCTGCTACCCGCTGACCGGTGCCGTCGAATCGACCGCCACCAGCTTGACCGAGATCATCTCGGAAATGTTGCTCACCACCACCTCCGAACGCCAGGGACGGGTCATCGACCACGACTCGAGTGCATCGATGGAAAAGAAGAAGCAAGAAGGGTACTTCTGATGACTGTTTCCTCGGATCTGATCGCCGACGACATCGAGGCATACCTCGAGCGCCACGCGAACAAGAGCATGCTGCGATTCATCACGTGCGGCAGCGTCGACGACGGCAAGAGCACCTTGATCGGCCGTCTGCTCTACGAATCGAAACTCGTCTTCGACGATCAGCTGACGGCACTCGAAGCGGATTCGCGCAAGAGCGGCACCCAGGGTGAAGGGCTCGATTTTGCGCTCCTCGTCGACGGTCTCGCCGCCGAACGTGAGCAGGGCATCACTATCGACGTCGCCTACCGCTACTTCACGACAGAACGTCGCAAGTTCGTTGTTGCCGATACTCCCGGGCACGAGCAGTACACCCGAAACATGGTGACCGGCGCATCGACAGCCGATCTCGCGGTGATCCTTGTCGACTCACGCAAAGGCATCCTGACGCAGACGCGTCGGCACTCGTATCTTGTGTCGTTACTCGGGATCAAGCACGTGCTGCTTGCGGTCAACAAACTCGACCTCGTCGACTACTCGCAGGAGGTCTTCGACGCCATCACCACGGACTACACGAGCTTCGCTCACGAGATCGGTCTCGACGGGTTTGTCGCCATTCCGATGTCGGCATACAAGGGCGACAATCTCACCGAGCGCAGCGCGAATACCCCGTGGTACTCCGGGCCCAGCCTGATCGAACATCTCGAATCCGTGGACATCGACGATGCCGCCGCCTCGGCTCCGTTCCGGATGCCGGTGCAGTGGGTCAACCGGCCGGACCTCGACTTTCGGGGATTCTCGGGCCAGATCGTCTCCGGGACAGTCTCTCCCGGTGATCCGATCCGCGTGCTCCCCAGTGGAAAGACGTCCACTGTCGAGCGCATCGTGACGATGGGCGGCGACCTCGATGTGGCCGGTGCGGGCCGCTCGGTCACCATCACACTCACCGACGAGATCGACATCAGTCGCGGCGACGTGCTGTCCATCGGCGACAATCCGCCGGCCGTCGCAGACCAGTTCGAGGCCCACATCGTGTGGATGGGCGAGGCGCCCATGCTGCCCGAACGGCCGTTCCTGTGCCAGATCGGTACCGTCACGGTCACTGCGCGCATCACGAAACCGAAACACAAGATCAACGTCAACACACTCGAAAAGACCGCAACGACAACCCTCGAGCTCAACGAAATCGGTGTGTGCAACATCAGTTTCGATCGCGCGGTCCCGTTCGACCCGTACACGGGCAACCGTGACACCGGCAGTTTCATCCTCATCGATCGCCTCACCAACGGCACGGTCGGTGCCGGCATGATCACGCACTCGCTGCGCCGATCCGACAACATTCACTGGCAATCCGTGGACGTCGACGAGGCCGCGCACACCAGGCTCAAGGGACATAAACCCGCCGTTCTGTGGTTCACCGGGCTCTCCGGATCGGGGAAGTCGACCATCGCCAACGACGTCGAGCGCCAACTGCACGCTCTCGGCGCACACACCTATCTCCTCGACGGAGACAATGTCCGTCACGGTTTGAATCGAGACCTCGGGTTCACCGAAGCCGACCGCGTCGAGAACATCCGCCGCGTCACCGAAGTGACCCGCCTGATGGCGGACGCCGGCCTGATCGTTCTCGCGTCGTTCATTTCGCCGTTCGAGGCGGAGCGTCATGCGGCCCGTGAATTGATCGGGGACAGCCAGTTCGTCGAGATCTTCATCGATACCGCTCTTGCCGTCGCAGAGGAGCGAGATCCCAAGGGGCTGTACAAGAAGGCTCGACGTGGGGAGTTGGTGAACTTCACCGGCATCGACTCACCGTACGAAGCGCCGCAGAGTCCCGATATTCACATCGACACCAGTGTCACGACGACCGAGGATGCTGCGAGCGTCATTGTCGACTATCTCCGCGCCCGCGGAACCATTTCTTGACCCGCCTGAACATGAGGAGCCTTCATGCCTGACAGGGCTGAAATCATTTCTGTCGTAGAAGATTACGTCAAGTATCTCGGAAGTCACGATGTTGACAATCTGGTTGCGCTGTTTGCCGCCGACGCCGTTCAACACGAACCGTTGGGTGTCAAGACCTATCGCGGGGTCGACGAGATTCGCGCATTCGACACGGCAAACGCGCAGGTCGACTTCACAGTCAGCCTGCTCGGTCCGATTTCGGTGACGGGAAAGTACGCAGCAATGCAGCTTCGGGTGCAGCGCGTCGGTATGGCCGACTTCGCTGCCTCCGACCTGTTCGAGTTCGACGACAACTGCAAGATCGTCTCGTTGAGTGTGGTTCTCGATCCGCAGGCACTGTGTTGAGCGCTCAGGGCCTGCTGGCCGGCAAAGTAGTCGTGGTCTCGGGAGTCGGCCCGGCGCTTGGTCGTTCGATCGCAGTGCAGAGTGCGGCGGCCGGTGCGAAGGTTGTTCTGGCCGCCCGCACGTCCGAGCGTTTGGAATCGGTGGCAACCGAGATCCGTGATCGCGGCGGAATCGCTTTGGCGGTACCGACGGATCTCACCGACGTCGATTCGATTGCGTCGCTGGCGCAGACTGCCGTTGCTGAGTTCGGTGCCGTGGATTGCCTTGTGAACAATGCCTTTGTCCAACCGGCGCAGGTCCCATTGCTTGAAGCCGACATGGCTTCCATCCAGTCGGGCATCGACATCAACTTGCTTGCGGCGTTGAACGTCACACGCGCATTGGTGCCGGCATTGACCGAGGCGCAGGGGTCCGTCGTGATGGTCACGTCCATGGTGCTGCGCAATCAGCTTCCCGGGTTCGGGGCATACCGCGTGATGAAAGCCGGACTTCTGGCAATGGCCCGCAGTCTGTCGATCGACCTCGGTCCCAAGGGGATTCGAGTCAACTCCGTTGCCCCCGGCTATATCTGGGCGGACTCGGTCAAGAACATGTTCGAGAAGAAGGCTGCGGCCACCGGAGTCGACCCCAAGGTCATTTACGACGAGATCGCAGCGGGCGCCGATCTGCGCCGGCTACCAGAACCCGATGACATTGCCAACGCTGTCGTCTTCCTCCTGTCCGATTCGGCCAGGGCCATCGCCGGGCAATGTCTCGACGTCAACTGCGGTCACACGCACCACTGATCAACTCATACAAGACCGATCAATTCTCAAAGGACGTGTCATGACACAGGATTACGACGGCATTGGTTCCATCGAGGACTTGCACCAGGCTGCGCGCGAGGTGGCCGGTTACGAAGATTTCGGCAGTGACGGTTACCTCGATGGCCTTCGAGTTCTGCTCGAGTCGTTCCAGCAGGAAGCCGACCTCACTCCGCACGGCAAGGTGATTGCTCGCAAGATGATCATCGGAGCGCTCGCGGGACGACTGACCAGCGAGGCCGGATTCGCGAAATACCCCGAGCACGTCGATGTTCCGATCGAGCGTCCGATCTTCGTAGTCGGGTTGACTCGGACCGGCAGCACCGCGCTACACCGGTTGCTGGGCGCTGACCCGGCGCATCAGGGTGCCGAGATGTGGCTTGCCGAGACGCCGCAGCCGCGCCCGGAGCGCGACAAGTGGTCGGAGAACGAAGATTACGTTCGCTCAGACGCTTTCTACCGAGCCCGTCAGCGCAACGAGGCTGACCTGATGAAGGTGCATTTCATGGGGGCGGAGGAGGTCGAGGAATGTTGGCGCCTGCTGCAGCAGACGATGCTCTCGACCGCGTTCGAGACCGTTGCGTACGTACCGAGTTACACCCGGTGGCTGGCGAAGCAGGACTGGACCGAAACGTATGCGCGGCACAAGAAGAACCTGCAGCTGATCGGGCTGCACGATTCGGATCGACGATGGGTGCTCAAGAGTCCGAGCCACGTCTTCGCGATCGACGAGATCATGTCGGTCTATCCGGATGCGTTGTTCGTTCGCACATTCCGGGACCCGCTGACATCGATGGCGTCCACTTTCAGCCTTGCGGAGCAGGGCGGACACGATATGTCGAAGGCCTTCGACCGTCCGGCCATCGGACGCACCCAACTCGACCTGTGGGCGCGCGGTAACGCGAACTTCAACAATGCCCGTACCCGTTACAACTCCGATCAGTTCATCGACGTCGACTACAAGGACTTCATCTCCGATGCGGTCGGCACTGTCGAGAAGATCTACGCGCAGTTCGACCTGCCCTTCACGGACGAGGCTCGGGCCGCGGTGGATGCGTCGCATCAGGCGAGCCTCGCAGAACACCGTCGTCCGTCACACCGCTATTCGCTCGAGGAGTTCGGCGTGAGCGCCGCCGACGTCGAAGCGAAGTTCGCCGCCAGCTGATTGCTCGAAAAATCTACTAGAACAAGGAGACTCATATGAACGCTACTTGGGAAAAGTTCTGCGCAGATCTGCTCGAGGTCGGGAAGGTCCTGGAGGACGAGATCGTTCCTCAGGATCCGCTGACGCAGGCCGAGGGCGTCCGCTACCTGAGTCGGTTGCTCCGCTACGGCACAATCAACTGTGTCGAGTACACCGATCCGCGGTGGCCGCAGTTCACGTCCGCACCGAACCCGAACATGATGACGAAGATCGGTGCCGACAACCCGGACAACGTTTACATGCGCGCCAACATCTCCGGTAAGTACAGCTACCGGATCATCGGCAGCCGGGGCACGGTTCCGCTGATCACGTTCGGTTCACGCATCAATCGGTACCACATCGACGGCACGATGCTGCAGACCGGCGACCTGCACATCCACGACCTCGAGGTTGACGAGAACGGCCGTTTCGAGTTCATCGCGAGCGTGGACAAGCCGGCGGAAGGTGCCTGGCTGCCGCTGGCGGCCGACAGCAATCTCATCTCCGTTCGACAGACGTATCGGGATCGACGCAACGAGGTACCCGGTGAGCTGAGCATCGAGTGCCTGAACCCGGACGGCGACTTCGAGCCGCTGAGTCCGGAAGAGTTGGGCGTGCGCCTGAGCAAGTCGGTCGGGATCGTGAAGGGGATGGCGGAGACCTTCCTCGAATGGTCGCGCAAATTCCAACCGCACACCAACGAGATCTTCGACTGGGGACAGGACTACTTCCAGAACGCCGGCGGCGATCCGACGATCTTCTACTTGCACGGGTACTGGAAGCTCGCCGAGGACGAGGCGTGGGTCATCGAGACCGAAGTTCCGAACTGCGAGTACTTCAACTTCGTGCTGCAGAACTTCTGGGTGGAGTCGCTCGACTACAACCGGACGAACATCTACATCAACAACCACACTGCAAAGCTCAACGACGACGGAACCCTGACAATCGTGGTGGCGGCAAAGGATCCGGGTTACGGCAACTGGATCAACACCGATTCGCACGCGGAGGGGACCTGGGCGATGCGCTGGATCAAGGCGGACTCCCACCCGATTCCGACGTCGAAGGTAATCAAGCTCTAAGGCAGGCAGACTCACTCGGTCCTGTGTGAACAGTCGTACTACGTGGTCATATCGGCCGCGTAGTACGACGTTCGCCGCGCGGGATAATGTCACTGGTTCATCTTCAGCAGGGGAATCGTATGCACACCACAGTAATTCGGTCCACTACCCGCCTGGTTGCGCTCGGTATTGCCGGCGCGCTTCTGTTGACCGGCTGCGCGTCGAGTAGCGGCGACTCCTCGGATGCGAATCCCCAGACGCGCAGTGGTGCAGCTGGGTACGTCGGCGCACAGGACGCCGGGGAGCCGATCGGCGGGGGTGCTCTCACCTTCGGGTCCTATTCGTTCCCTTCCTCGCTGGATCCCACCAAAACTCAGGCTGCCGGCTCGACCGGCGGGACCGAAATGGCCGCAATCTACGACACGCTTGTGCGCAGCGACTCCGCAAGCGGGAGCTTCGTGCCACAGCTGGCGAAGTCGCTGACGAATAATGCCGACTTCACCGCGTACACGGTCACCCTGCCCGAGGGCTTGACCTTCAGCGACGGAAGCCCGCTCAACGCGGAAGCCGTGAGATGGAGCATCGATCGATTTGTGGCGGGCAAGGGGGATGTATCGCAGTCTTGGCTGAACATTGTGGAGCGGGTCGATACGCCGAACGAGACCACGATCGAGTTTGTGCTCAAACGGCCGTGGCGTCAATTTCCGGCACTGTTGTCGCTCGGCCCCGGAATGATCGTCGCGCGAAGTTCCGACGCAGGGGGAGCGTTCACTCCGATCGGGGCCGGGCCGTTCACCTTGGCCAAGTTCGCGCCGCACGAAGAGTTGATACTTGCCGCGCGCCCGGACTATCAGGGAGGTAAACCTCCGCTGGACACGGTGCGTTTTGTTCCCACCTCTGGCGCCCAGGCTCAGTACGAATCGCTGAAGAGCGGTCAGATCGACATGACGTACATCCTTCGCGACGAGGCCGTAATCAAACGCGCTCTCGACGACGGATACTCCGGCTACCTCAGTCCCACCGGTCAGAACGGGATCGGCACGATCAACAACCGCGAGGGCAGGCCAGGAGCCGACGTCCGCGTCCGCCAGGCAATCGCGTACGGGGTGGACCCGGAAGCCGTCAATACACGTGCGAACAACGGATTAGGCACTGCCAGTTCCGAACTGGTACCGGTGTCGTCGCGGTGGTTCAACAACACCGAAGGCATACCGTTCGATTCGTCGAAGGCAAAGACCCTGCTCGATCAGGCGAAAGCAGACGGATACGACGGCAAGCTCCGCTACCTCACGACCTCGGAACCCGGCCAACAGGCCACCGCATTGACGGTGCAGGCGTCGCTGAAAGCCATCGGTTTCGACGTCACCATCGACTACGCAACCGACGTCACGGATCTTGTTCGCAGGGTGTACAAAGACCACGATTTTGACATGACCAGGGGCGGCGCTCCGGTCGGGGAGGAAGCGCCATACATCAATTTGTACAACAGTATGGCCAGTGATTCGAAGAACAATCCTTCCGGTTTCGCAGATCCGGAAATGGACACGCTGATCACAGCCGTGCAGACTGCGCCCACCGACGACGCTGTCCGCGACGCCATCAGCAAGGTGCAGGATTACGCCAACGTAAGCGTGCCTTACGTAATCTGGGGCCCGGCAGCGGTATTGACGGCCTGGGACGACAACATTCACGGCGTCACACGCAACATCACGGATATCATGTTCTTCGACGAAGCCTGGATCTCACCGAAGTAAGTTGACTGCGCGAGACGATCCTGATGGACGTCCCGGTCATCAGGATCAGTCGAGTGATTGCCTGCTGCAAGGCAATACGGTCAGGTCTGACATGTCAGTCGACTAGCGATGAAAATGGTGGAACGATGAAGTGGTCGTTGGCGGGCGCGATGATCGACGCTCTGGAACTGTGCGAGTTGGCCCAGGTTACGGAAGAGGCGGGCTTCGACGGTATCGCAATGCCGGATTCCGTGTTCTATCCGGAGCAGGTGTCGGCGCCATATCCGTACACCGCTGACGGCAAGCGGATGTGGGCCCCCGAGACACCGATGCCCGATCCTTTCATAGCGATGACGGCAATGGCTGCGGTGACGTCTCGAATTCAGTTTTACACCAATGTATTCAAGCTTCCGCTCCGTGATCCGTTGTTGACGGCCAAGCAGGTTTCGACCATGGCGGTGATGTCGGGAAACCGCATCGCGATCGGCGTCGGGTTGTCGTGGATTCCTGAGGAGTTCACCTTCACCGGGACCGAGATGCGTACCCGTGGCGCGCGGACCGACGAAGCGATCGAGATCATCAAGGCCGTATGTGCCGGCCGTGGCCCGCAGTGGGTTGAATACCACGGCAAACACTACGATTTCGATGCTCTGATGATCAGTCCGGCTCCGGAGACTCCCGTTCCGATCTACATCGGTGGGCACAGCGAACCGGGATTGCGCCGCGCCGCGAGGCTGGCTGACGGGTGGATGTCGGTGAACACCACCAAAGCTGAATTAGCCTCTGCCATCGACCGTCTGACGAAGTTGCGGGCCGAGTTCGGCCGTGCCGACGTCCCCTTCGAGATCAACGTCTCGCCCACCGACGTACGCGACATCGATGGATACCGCGAACTCGAGGAGTTGGGCGTCACGGAAATCAGAGTGTCGCCGTGGTATCGCTACGGCGTAGACCCCGGAGATCGTCAGGGAAGACTCGACTCGATTCGACAATTTGCCGACGAGGTCATTTCCCAGTACTGATCTTCTCAGTACTGATCTATCAGCGTCTGCATCGCCCGGCCGTAGAGTTTTGCCACCTTGTCCCGATCTGCGGTCGGCGCGATGCTCTCGGTGCTGAGCGCGCTCAGCAACCCCGACACCTGGGCGGAGACGAGCAGTGCCCGGGTGTAGGCGTCGTCGCCCGGTAAACGGGCGGCGAGGTTGGTGGCAAATGTGCTTGTCATTTCCCTCAATCGTCCGCGGATGCGGGGGCTGTCGGATGCGCGTGTCAGCGCCGTGAACACCGACAGCATTCGGGCGTCTGCCTTGCCGAGGAGAAACGATGCGATCTGCTCGCCGAGTGTGTCGAGCGGACCGTCGAACTGGCCCTCGAAGTAATCCTCGACCGGTGTGGTTTCCAGGAACAGTGCTTCCTTGGATCCGAAGTGTCGGATGACCAGTGCCGGATCGACACCGGCAACCTTCGCGATGGCCCGAACGGATGTGCCACCGAACCCGTGCTCGCCGAACAGTTGGAATGCTGCGGCGCGAATCGCCTCGGGCGTCGAGGGATGATCCGGCTCTGGCGTCTGTCCACTGGGTGTCACGCTATCGACCTCTGTGCTCGCTCTCACGCCGACCTCGTTGTCAACGCTGTTGACTCTATCGTGTCAACGGTGTTGACTGTTGAGTCTGTCAACGGTGTTGACAGCTAGATGCGGTTAGCGAAAAGAGTGTGAAATATGACAGATACCGACGTCAGGGTCCCGAGCGAAGCGGCGAAGGCGATTGAGCCACCCACAAACTGGAAGATGGTGGGCGGCGGACTCGCGTTTCCGCTTTTCTTCGTCATCATGTTCTGCCTGTGCTACGTCAGCGCCTTCCACTCGCCGATGCCGAACAACGCGCCGATCGTGGTGGTGGGACCAGCGTCGGTGACCGCGCCCTTGATCGACGGAATCGAAAAAACGTCGGGCGGCAAATTCGACATCGTTGCCACGGATAACGCAGCCGATGCGATCGCTCGGATAGGCAACCGTGACGCCATCGGCGCCATCGAAATCGGTGACACCGTGACCGCGCACATTGCAACCGGTGCCGGTGCCTCCACGGTGTCGGTAGTGACGGGGCTGGCCCATTCCATCGCGGATCAGACGGGGCAGCAGGTGACCTCGGTGGACTCGGCTCCGGTCACCGCGCGTGATTCCTCGACCGTCGGACTGTTCTACTTCCTGATCGTCTGCACCCTCGGTGGTTACCTGACCATGACTGTGCTCAGTCAGGTCGCGCCGAGAATGCGACTGAGAGAGCAATATTCGATTCTCGCCGGCGCGGCAATCCTCACCCCGCTCATCGCCTTCGGAATCACCAGCATCTTCATGCATGCATTTGGCGCGTCGTTCGGTGAGATCCTGCAATTGCTGGGGATTTCGATGGTCTACACCTTCACCGTGGGTGCAGTGTGCATTCTGCTCAACAAACTGCTGGGTCAAGCCGCGATCTTTGCGGTGTTGACGGTACTGGTCTTCATCAACTTCCCGAGTTCGGGCGGCGCTATTCCGGTGTCGTTCCTGCCGGGGTTCTGGCAGCACATTCATTCGTTCTGGCTCGGATCGGCGGCTATGGAGCCCATTCGGTCCGTCATCTACTTCGACGGCAACGGCGCCGGCCAGCACCTGATCGTTCTGGGTGTCTGGTTGGTTGCGGCTCTCGGGTTGACCGGCCTGGTCGCTGCCCGTCAGTCGAAGAAGGCGGCAGCGCAATAAAATTGGTGGGGCCGGGTGCTCCCGGCCCCACCAGATTTCTACTTCAGTCGTACTGCGTCCGTGCCGTCTCCGTCGAGCATCGCCGAACCCAGCAGAGATTCCGGGATTCCGAACCCGTCGATCAAGGTTGCGACATGCGGGCGCAGGGTGCGGCAGCGTTCGTTGATGCCGCGCGTGACGGCCTTCGAGCGCTCGACCGACAGATGCCGGTGCTCCATGAACCAGGCTTTGTCTGCTTCGATGACGGAGAGCGCGTAAAGGTCGCACACCTCGCCGAGAAGATCCTTTGCTGTCTCGTCCTCACATGAATCGATGCCGGCAACAAAGGCTTCCAGGATGACGCGCTCGATGTGCGCCTGCGCGGCTTTCAGCACGTGGTCCTGCACGAAGTTGAAGGCGTCGAACGGATTCTCCTCCCTCTTCTGTGCGGCCTGCAATCTCCGTGCGGCGGTGGAAAGCAGGTACTCTTCGCGGTCCTCGAACATCTTCATCTGAGTGCCGCGATTGAAGAGGCTGCCGTCCTCCTCGTTGTCCTGCCGAGTGTCGACAATCGTCTGCAGGATCTGTTGGGCCGCAGTACGTTTCTTGACCACATCGGAGACCGTCGTAGCGGCGAAACGCATCCAGTCGACCGGGCTCATGCCGCGAACTTCGTCGGCGTAGGAGGTGAGCAGTTCCTTGGCGACCAACTGTGTCAGCACGTGGTTGTCGCCCTCGAAAGTCGTGAAGACGTCGGTGTCCGCTTTCAATGCGGTGAGACGGTTCTCCGCGAGATAGCCTGCGCCGCCGCAGGCTTCGCGTGCCTCCTGAATGGCGCGAGTGGCATGCCACGTGTTGGCGGCCTTGAGTCCGGCGGCGCGACCCTCGAGTTCGCGCTGCTCCTGAGGATCAGGGTTCTCGCTGCTCTGGATGTCATGCATCGCGGCAACAAGTTCGTTCTGTGCGAACTGCAATGCGTACGAGCGGGCGATCAGCGGCAGCAGGCGCTTCTGATGGACGAGGTAGTCCATGATCAGGACTTCATTGTCACTCTTGGGGGCGCTGAATTGCCTGCGCTGCAGGGCGTACCGACCCGCGATGGCCAAGCCGACACGTGCTGCCGCTGCTGCGGAACCGCCAACAGTGACGCGTCCGCGAACCAACGTGCCCACCATCGTGAAGAAGCGGCGGTTCGGGTTGTCGATTGCGGAACTGTACGTGCCGTCCTCGGCAACGTCGGCGTATCGATTGAGCAGGTTGTCGCGAGGGATACGCACGTGATCGAACATGATGCGCCCGTTGTCGACTCCGGGCAGTCCGCCCTTGAAGCCGCAATCCGACGTCGTGACGCCAGGAAGGTCGTTTCCGGCGGCATCGCGGATCGGAACGACGAAGCAGTGCACGCCCTGGCTTTCGCCTCCGGTGATGAGTTGCGCGAACACTGCTGCGACGGTGGCATGTTCAGCGGCCCCGCCGATGTAGTCCTTACGTGAGGACGGAGTGGGGGAGTCGATGACGAATTCGCCGGTGGCCGCGTCGTAGGTCGCGGTGGTCTCGAGTTCCTGGACATCGCTGCCATGACCGGTTTCGGTCATGGCAAAACACCCGAGAAGTTCCAGGTCGATGAGGGGTTTGACGTAAGCCTGGTGGTGTCGTTCGGTGCCGAGGTTCTCGATGGCTCCGCCGAACAGTCCCCACTGGACGCCGGCCTTGACCATGAGAGACAAGTCGGACATTGCGAGCATTTCGATACTGGTGACGGCGCCGCCCGCATCTCCGGTTCCGCCGTGCGCTACCGCGAAACCGTTTGCGGCATAACCGAGATCGGCAAGAACTCGCATCTGTTCGAGGGTCTTGGAGCGGGCGATGGCGAGATTCGGAGTGAAATGCGGAGCAAAACGCTCGTCGGACAGTTCGCCGCGAACTCGCTCCCGCACCTCCCGCCAGCGTCCGTCGAGAGTATTCCTGAGGTGGTCCGCTGTGGTGGCCATGGGATCGACCCTAGCGCGAGGGTGCGACCTGTCAGCAGTTTCCTCAGCAGTTTCCAGCGGCGCCGGCTTCGATTCCTTCTCGGAACAGTTGTTTGTCGGCTTCCGGCATCGCTTGATACGACGGGTCGTTCTCCACGATTTTCAGGAAGTCCGCCGCAGCGTCCGCCGGGGCTCCGCCGCTCTGCGTCTGCTGCGTGACGTAGACCGATACAGCCGAGCAACCACCGAGAAAGGCAGGCTCGGTCCGGGGCACGGCGGGGACCGAACTGACGGACGAATTGGCAGCGGAAGTCACCGTCGTAGCGCTCGGGGCCTCGGTTTCCCCGTCGGAGCTGCAGGATGTGACAAGAATCGCAACTGGAATCAACAGCGTGGTCAGCAGTCGCCTCATAGCCCAAATAGTCCCATAATTGGCCTGTTGGGGCCGGAAAACGCACTTCGGCGCCGTAACTCCTACACCCTGTCGTTGTCAGATTCGACAGAACTGGGACACTGGAGGTCGTGACTGTGTCTTCCGGTGATTTCGACGTGCATGCAACGAACTCGGCTCGGCTCTTCGAGCGTGCCGGCAAGGTTATTCCAGGCGGCGTCAATTCGCCGGTCCGAGCGTTCGGTTCGGTGGGTGGAACACCCCGATTCATCCGTGAGGCGTCCGGCTACACGCTGACCGACGTCGACGACAACAAGTACGTCGATCTCGTGTCGTCCTGGGGGCCGATGATCCTCGGACACGCCCATCCCGCAGTCGTGGAAGCCGTCCGCGAGGCAGCCCTCGGCGGACTGTCCTTCGGTGCTCCCACCGAAGGTGAAATCGCGCTGGCCGAAGAAATCGTTGCCAGGGTCGCCCCCGTCGAGAAGGTTCGCCTCGTCAACTCCGGCACCGAGGCCACCATGAGCGCCGTGCGCCTGGCTCGCGGATTCACCGGTCGCACCAAGATCATCAAGTTCTCCGGCTGCTATCACGGTCACGTCGACGCATTGCTTGCCGACGCCGGATCGGGTCTTGCCACCTTCGGACTGCCCACATCACCCGGTGTGACCGGCGCACAGGCCGAAGACACCATCGTGGTCCGCTACAACGATCTCGACGCCGTAGCCGCGGCGTTCGCAGCCAACCCGGACGCCGTCGCGTGTGTCATCACTGAGGCCGCTGCCGGAAACATGGGGGCCGTCGCGCCGCTGCCCGGTTTCAACGAGGGACTGCGCGCGCTCACCCGCGAGCACGGCGCTCTGCTGATCATGGACGAGGTGATGACGGGATTCCGCGTCAGCGCGTCCGGTTGGTACGGCATCGACAACGTCGCCGGCGACCTCTACACCTTCGGCAAGGTCATGAGCGGCGGTCTTCCGGCCGCGGCATTCGGCGGTCGCGCCGACATCATGGGCCATCTCGCACCGGACGGCCCGGTCTACCAGGCAGGCACCCTCTCCGGTAACCCGGTTGCCGTCGCTGCCGGTCTCGCCAACCTTCGCGCTGCTGACGCCGAGGTGTACGCCAAGCTCGGAAAGAACGCCACCACCCTCGGCACGCTCATGTCCGATGCGCTCACCGCAGAAGGCGTCGTCCACCAGGTGCAGTACGCGGGCACACTGGTCAGCGTGTTCTTCTCCGAAAACACCGTCACGAACTACGACGAGGCGAAGGCCGCGCAGACGTGGCGGTTCCCCGCGTTCTTCCACGAACTGCTCGCTCGCGGTGTGTACGCGCCGCCGAGTGCGTTCGAAGCGTGGTTCGTCTCGGCCGCGCTCGACGATCGGGCATTCTCGATCATCGCCGACGCTCTGCCGCACGCAGCAAAGGCTGCCGCAGCAGCCGTCAAGCCCTGAGACATGCACGATCCCGCTATTCCTTCAGCCCGTACCTACTTCAGCTAGGACTCTCGACTGTGACCGACGTCGACCATCCAGACCACACGTCCACCCGCACGATCGTGCATGTGCTTCGCCATGGTGAAGTGCACAACCCGCGCGGGATCCTGTACGGACGGCTACCGGGATTCCGGTTGTCGGTGGCGGGTGAGGCGCAGGCACGGGCGGTCGCGGCTGTTCTTGCCGATCACGACATCACCCATGTTGTCGCGTCGCCGTTGCAGCGGGCACAGGAAACCGCGACTCCGATCGCCGAGGCTCACGGCGTCGACATCACGACCGACGACAACGTCATCGAAGCCGGCAACGAGTTCGAAGGCCTCAAGGTTGCCGTCGGTGACGGCGCACTCTCGCGCCCGCGGCACTGGTGGAAGTTGCGCGATCCGTTCACTCCGTCATGGGGCGAGCCCTACCTGCAGATTGCGCATCGCATGCTCGCTGCCGTGAATGCCGCTCGCGTTGCTGCCGTCGGACACGAAGCTGTCATCGTCAGCCATCAGTTGCCGGTGTGGACTTTGCGACGGTTCCTGCAGGGCGAGCGCCTGTGGCACGACCCGCGTCACCGCCAGTGCGGCCTGGCGTCGCTCACATCGCTCGTCTACGAAGGCGACACTCTCGTCGACATCATCTACTCCGAGCCGGCAGGCGCATCCGATCCGAGAGTGACTGGAGCATGATTTTCCGCAAGGTCGCAGTAGCAGTCGCCACGGCTGCTGCAGCGATGCTCGTTCTCTCGTCCTGCGCGACCGGCGACGACGCCGTCGCAACGGGCGGCACGTTCGACTTCGTCTCGCCGGGTGGCCAGACGAAGATCTTCTACGATCCGCCGTCCGATCGCGGCACCATCGGAAAGCTCACCGGGCCGGATCTGATGACTGAAGACGCAACTGTCGCCCTCAGCGATTTCGAGGACAAAGTTGTCGTCCTCAATGTCTGGGGCCAGTGGTGTGGCCCGTGCCGCGCCGAAGCCGACGACTTGGAGCAGGTCTACGAGCAGACGCGTGATTCCGGAGTGCAGTTCCTCGGCATCAACGTTCGCGACGACACCAAGAACAAGGCACAGGACTTTGTCGTCGACAACAAGGTCTCGTACCCGTCGATCTACGACCCGTCGATGCGATCGCTGATCGCGCTCGGCAAGGGATACCCGACATCGGTCATCCCGACCACCATCGTCCTCGACCGCCAGCACCGCGTTGCCGCTGTGTTCCTGCAGGAATTGCTTGCCGAGGATCTTCTGCCCGTGGTCGAACGAGTGGCAGCGGAAGAGCCTGCGCAGCAATGACACTCGCAAGTACTGAAACACTCGGCGCCGGCGTCGGTGAAGCATTTCAAAATGCCGCCTCGTCCGGGCCGCTATTTCTTGCACTGGGAGCCTGCCTGCTCGCCGGTCTGGTCTCGTTTGCCTCACCGTGCGTAGTGCCGCTCGTTCCCGGTTACCTGTCCTACCTGGCCGGGGTGGTCGGTGCGGACGCTCCGGCAATCACGGCAGACGAAGCCAGGACGCGAACCATTGCCCGCAGTAGCCGTCTGCGAGTGGCAGGCGCCGCCGGACTTTTCGTGGCCGGCTTCACCGTCGTCTTCGTGCTGGCGACGGCTTCCGTGTTCGGGGTCATCTCCACCCTGCTGATCAACCGCGACGTGCTGATGCGCGTCGGCGGCGTAGTGACTATCGCGATGGGTCTCGTGTTCATCGGCTTGGTGCCCGCGCTGCAGAAAGACGTCCGCTTCGAGCCGCGTCGAGTGTCCTCCCTGGTGGGCGCTCCGCTACTCGGGGGTGTTTTTGCGCTCGGCTGGACGCCCTGCCTTGGCCCGACGCTTGCCGGTGTGATGTCCGTGGCCGCCGGAACCGAAGGTATGACCGCGGCTCGCGGTGTCACGTTGATCGTGGCGTACTGCATCGGGCTCGGCTTGCCGTTCATCATTCTGGCTCTCGGGTCGGCTCGCGCCTTGAACGGTGTCGGTTGGCTGCGCCGCAACGCGCGAACAATTCAGATTTTCGGCGGAATCATGTTGGTGGCGGTGGGTATTGCCCTCGTCACGGGCGCGTGGGACCAGTTCGTCGGCTGGGTTCGTGACGCATTTATCTCGGAGGTGACGCTGCCGATATGACAGCTGACGACAATCACGACAACTCGACTTCGGCATTGCCTCGGCAGTCGACGATCGGCCGAGTCATCGCGCTCGGACGCAACACGTGGCGCGGTCTCACCTCGATGAAGACGGCGCTCGTGCTGCTGTTCCTCCTCGCAATCGCCGCTATTCCAGGCGCGCTGTTGCCACAGCGTTCCCTCAACGAGGGCAAGGTAGCCGAATACATCGCCGCGCGGCCCACCTTGGGTCCGTGGATGGACAAGCTCGAACTGTTCGACGTGTTCAGCAGCTTCTGGTTCACCGCGATCTACGCCCTGCTGTTCATCTCACTCGTCGGCTGCATCCTGCCGCGCTGCGTCGAACACGCAAAGGCTCTGCGTACCCGCCCGGTGGCGGCGCCGCGCAACCTCTCCCGCTTGCCGCACCACACGTCGGCCGTCGTCCCTGGCGAGACGCCCGAACAGTTGGCGGCGCGTCTGTCCAAGGAACTCAAAGGATGGCGCGTCGAAACCCGCACCGACGACGGGCGGTCGAAGCGCGACGGTGAAATCACGATCTCGGCGGAGAAGGGGTACCTCCGTGAATTCGGTAACCTCGTATTCCACCTCTCGCTCGTCGGGCTCCTGATTGCCATCGCCGCCGGAAAGCTGTTCGGCTACGAGGGCAACCGCATCGTGATCGCCAACGACGGACCGGGATTCTGCACGACGTCGCCTGCCGCCTTCGACTCCTTCATCGCCGGACTCGAGCTCGACGGCACCGGGATGACGCCGCTGTGTTTACGGGTCAAGAACTTCCAGGCTGACTACCTCGAAACCGGACAGGCCGAGATGTTCACCTCGGACATCGCGTACCAGTCGGGCGATGACATCGACTCCGACACCTGGCGCGACACGACCATCGCGGTGAACCACCCACTGCGCATTGCCGGTGATCGCGTGTACCTGCAGGGCCACGGTTACGCACCGACCTTCACGGTCACTTTCCCCAACGGGGAGACCCGCACCGAGACTCTGCAGTGGCGACCCGACGATGCCGTCACCTTCCTGAGCAGTGGTGCGATGCGCTTCGACCCGCCAGGCGGCATGTACCCGGATGCCGACGAGCGACGCAAGAATCAGATCGCCATCGAAGGACTGTTCGCGCCGACGGCACTGTTCCACGGAAATCTGCTGTCGTCGAGCTTCCCGGCGATGAACGATCCGGCCGTTGCCATCGACATCTACAAGGGTGACACCGGACTGGACACCGGTAATCCGCAGTCGCTGTTCGAGCTCAACACCGAACTCATCAATCAGGGCCGACTGGTCAAGCAGGAACGTGTCAACCTGATGCCCGGCGAGAGCGCAACATTGGCGGACGGCACGCAGGTACGATTCGACGGCGCCGTCGACTTCGTCAACCTGCAGGTTTCGCACGACCCGGCTCAGCAGTGGGTCCTGGTCTCGGCACTGACGATGATGGCGGGGCTACTGGTTTCGCTGCTGATCAAGCGTCGCAGAATCTGGGCCCGTATCTATCTCGACGACGAACGACGTACGGTAGTAGAGCTCGGCGGACTTGCCCGTACCGACCACGCCGGCTGGGGCGACGAGTTCGATCGTCTCGCAGATCGACTACTAGACAGCCACTCGACTAACTCGGTGACCACACCGCACGTGCAGGAGAATGCCCGATGACAACCAACGAGACTCTCGCTCAGTACAGCGACTGGGCCTTCAAATCAGCCTTCACGGTGCTGGTTCTGGCGTTTGTGCTGCTGATCGTCGAGTACGCGTCGGCTCGCGCCAAATCCGTTCAGGAGAAGGAACTGGTTGCCGCAGGTGGTGGGGACGCCCTCACTCCGGGTCGCGTGACCGAGCAGCCGGTCAAGCCGCTCTCCGAGCGCTTCGGCGGGATGGGCCGCGCAGTCCTGGTTGTCGGCACCGTTCTGATCATCGCGTCGATCGTGCTCCGTGGATTTGCCACCTCGCGATTCCCGCTCGGCAACATGTACGAGTTTGTTGCCATGGCGTGTGCTGCCGCGTTGTTGGTCGGTCACGTTCTGCTGGCCAAGGCAACGTACCGATCGATGTGGGTCTTCCTGCTCGTACCGGTGCTGATTCTGATGTTCCTTGCCGGAACAATCCTCTACGCCGACGCCGCTCCCGTGGTTCCCGCACTGCGGTCATACTGGCTGCCGATTCACGTGACCATCGTGAGCGTCGGATCCGGCATCTTCATGATCGGTGGCATCGCCAGCATCCTGTTCCTGCTGCGCCTCAAGTTCCCGCCCGGTGAAGAAGGTTCTGGCATCGGTGGCCGGATCGCCGAGCGGCTTCCCGACGCACAGACACTCGACCGCCTGGCGTACAAGAGCACCATCATCGCCTTCCCGCTGTTCGGTGCCGGAGTCATCCTGGGTGCTATCTGGGCGGAAGCGGCCTGGGGCCGGTTCTGGGGCTGGGATCCCAAGGAAACGGTGTCCTTCATCGCCTGGGTGATCTACGCCGCGTACCTGCACGCCCGCGCAACATCCGGTTGGCGTGAGACGAAAGCCGCCTGGATCAACATCGCAGGTTTTGTGGCAATGCTCTTCAATCTGTTCATCATCAACATGGTCGTGTCCGGCTTGCATTCCTACGCGGGGCTGACCTGAGTCGATCCGGTACGGTGGGTTGTCGCCGACCGGTCGGGTTTTGTGCCCGCCCAGTGCAGCTGCGGCAGGGTACACGGTAGCCGGGTACCAGCCACGAAACTAGCTACGCGATAGCTGTATGGTCGTGTCTGTATCGGGCTGGGTGATCGACACGGAACAGATTTCGACAGGGGCGGACATGGCTGACAAGAAGGACGACGCGGGAGCGGGGATCTGGGAACCGGTGCGTCCGGCGCCTGCTCCGCATCAGCAGGCCGCACCGAAGCCTGTTCATGCACCGACTCCTGCATCGCCGAAGGATGTCGATCCGGGAATGCGAAGCTTGTTCGTCGCGCCGACGGACAACACAGCGCCGCGCCCCAACGGCCATGACTCCGTACCGATGTACCCGGCGCCGCCGACGCCCCCGCCCGCTACTACTGCCCCGCCCGCTACTACTGCCCCGGCTGCAGCGTCGAATCCGATGCCGGCCCCGAACTCGATGCCTGTCCCAAATGCGACGCCTGCCCCCAACGCGGGGCGTGTGCCTGCTATTCAGTACCCCGGTGGGCCTCCCGGGCCAGCAAATGGACACTTTGCGTCCGGGCCATTCGCGGCCTCACTGCCGCCGCAAACCTATGAACCGTCGCCTGGGGTCGGCCGGACGAATGGTGCAGGCAATCCGGGTGCGGTGAATCCTGTTGCGGCGCAACAAGCTCCGGCGCCCCGACCGCAGTTTCCGGCTGCGCCCGCACCTTTGGGGCAGATGCCGCCTGCTGCTCGGGTTCCTGTTTCGCCACCCGTGCCCAACCCTCAGATGCCCAACCCGCAGATGCACGTCCCGCGTCCGCCTGCTGCGGGGCCGGCGTCGATCGTGGGAACGCAGCCCGCGCCCGGTCGGCCGGAATCATCGCTGCCGATGTCGGCGCAAGATCTCTCCAACGCGCTGTTGCTCAAGCCTGTGAAGCCCGCTCCGGTCGGCGGGTGGCGCAAGGCGGTGTACACGTTGTCGGGACGGAGTCTCAACCTCGGTAACGGCGCCAAAGATCAGCAGATGCTCGAGTTGACTCACAAGATCAATCAGCCCATGCAGGGCTGCTACAAAGTTGCGGTACTCAGCCTCAAAGGCGGAGTTGGGAAGACAACGACAACAGCGACTCTCGGCTCGACGTTTGCATCCGTGCGCGGTGATCGCGTCATCGCAATCGACGCGAATCCGGATCGTGGAACGCTCAGTCAGAAAGTTCCTCTCGAAACCCCGGCCACAGTCCGTAACCTTCTGCGTGACGAAGCGACCATCGAGAAGTACAGCGACGTTCGTGGTTACACGTCACAGAGTCGGCACCGTCTGGAAGTGCTTGCCTCCGACAGTGATCCGGCGGTTTCCGAAGCATTCAGCGGGGAGGACTACACCCGCACCGTCACCATGCTCGAAAAGTTCTACAGCATTGTTCTCACCGATTGCGGAACCGGATTGATGCACTCGGCAATGACAGCGGTTCTCGAGCAGGCAGACTCGTTGATCGTCGTCAGTTCCGGTTCGGTCGACGGCGCTCGTAGTGCCTCAGCCACCTTGGACTGGCTCGACGCACATGGACACAGCGCGCTGGTCTCCAACGCCGTCGCCGTCATCAATGCGGTACGGCCTGGTTCGGGAAAGGTTGATCTACCCCGGGTAGTCGAGCATTTCGAACAGCGGTGCCGCACCGTTCGGCTGATTCCGTTCGATCCGCACCTCGAAGAAGGCGCCGAGGTTGACCTCGATCGACTTCGGTCCGGGACCCGTGACGCTCTCTTCGAGCTTGCTGCCGCGGTTGCCGACGACTTCCCGCGTTCGCACTACGGACGTCCGCTGCAGCGCTGAAACTTGCACAGGGCGACCGCCCTACTGCTGTAGGGGCGATCGCCCTGGCGTGGGACCTACAGTGACGAATAGGACCTACTGCGACGAATAGGGCCTACTGCGACGAATCAGTCGGAGCGCCGTCCTGGCCTCCCTGCTGCTTGCGTCGAGTTTGCTGATTTACGTTCCACAGGAACTCGGGATCGTCGTCAGGTCCCTTCACGCCGCCACCCGAGGCTCGGGAAGTGGGGGACGGTCCGAATGCTTTCCACATCAGGACGACCAATGTCACCAAACCTACTAACGCCAACAGATACAGCACGGCGCACCTCCTTCAAGTACAAGGAAGAGCCTACTCAGTCTCGGGTCTGGATCACCAGAATCCCTGGGACGTGGGTGCGGCTTGGTGCGCCGTGCTGTATTCGGGTAGAGCATTTGGGTAGAGCGCGAGCTCCGGTATTCAGTTGGCTTCGGTGGTCAGCGAGCGCAGAAGCTGCATGACCTCGGTCTCGCGGAAGCGACGGTGTCCGCCCGGAGTGCGAAGTGATCCGAGTCGGCCGGCGTGCGCCCAGCGGGTCACGGTCTTGGGATCTACGTGAAACAGAGCCGCGACCTGGCCGGGTGTCATGAGTGCGTCTGCGGCTACGTTGTATGTTGGTGCGCTCATCTGATGTTCCTCCGTCTTGGCGTCGAACATGTGTTTCGAAACAGTAGCTCAAAACCTACGCCGAGTTTGTTTCGGCGGCCCCTGTGCACGTTCGACCTTTTTTTGGATTGGTAGCGCAATGTTTGCACAGAGTTGCCCAGTTAGTCGATCCTTAATATTTAGGTAAAGAAAAAGTAAAGGACAAACCGGATAAAGCGGGCCGATTATTTTAGTCGCCCGGAGTAGGTAACCTTGCAGTGTGAGTAAGTTGCCTGAACGTCCGGAAAACCAGCCTTCTACGCCCGACCTGGCCAAGTCGGAGCCCGTTAACTCTGGGCAAGCAACTGCCTCTGGTGGGGTTGTCACGAAGGGGCAATTGGCGAGAGATGTCGTGCTGTACTCGGTTGCCCGACTCGTGCTGGTAGTCGTAATCGGTGCCGTCATCATGTTCGGTGGAAAGGCTGTCGGTGCAGAGGTTCCCCTGCTCGTAGCTGCCTTGTTTGCCGTGTTGATCGCGCTTCCGCTCTCGCTTCTGCTGTTTGCCAAGTTGCGTAAGCGCGTCAATGTCGGCATTGCCGCAGTTGACGCTCAGCGTCGCGAAGATCGCGACGATTTGCGCGCCAAACTGCGTGGTGACCAGCGGTGACGTCGGAGGTGGTCGACGTCTCGCGCCGTAGTGCGAGAGGTTGGGTCGACAACGCGGTCCGACTGATCGAAGCCGACGCTCAGCGCAGCGCCGACACCCACCTCCTCCGGTACCCGCTACCGAACGACTGGCCCGTCCAGCTCTATCTCAAAGACGAGTCGACGCACATCACCGGCAGCCTCAAGCATCGTCTCGCGCGCTCGTTGTTCCTGTATTCCATCTGCAACGGTTGGGTTACCGAACACACGCCCGTTATCGAGGCTTCGTCCGGATCGACGGCCGTCAGTGAGGCGTACTTCGCGAAGTTGCTGGGGCTCGAATTCGTGGCTGTGATGCCCGCTCACACCAGTCCCGCGAAGATCGCCCTGATCGAAGCGCACGGCGGACGTTGCCACTTCGTCACCGACCCGTCGTCGATCTACTCCGAATCCCAGCGGCTCGCGCGCGAGTCGGGTGGGCACTACATGGATCAGTTCACTCATGCCGAGCGCGCAACGGACTGGCGTGGAAACAACAACATCGCCGCGTCGATCTTCACTCAGCTCGAACGTGAGGAAAACCCGGTCCCGGAGTGGGTTGTCGTCGGCGCAGGCACCGGTGGAACGGGCGCGACCATCGGCCGCTTCCTGCGCTACGGCAAATTCGACACCGGGCTGTGTGTCGTCGATCCCGAACACTCGGTGTTCTTCGACGCCTGGCGGGCCGGTGATCCGTCCATAGTCGGTACTCGCGGCTCGCGAATCGAAGGCATCGGTCGACCTCGCGTCGAGCCTTCGTTTGTCGGTCAGGTCGTCGATCGGATGATCAAGGTGCCCGACGCCGGCTCCATTGCTGCCGCACGCCACGCCAGTGACGCGTTGGGGCGCAAGGTCGGTGGTTCCACCGGAACAAATCTGTGGGGCTCCTTTGCCTTGATTGCGGAGATGATGGCGGCAGGACGAAGCGGCAGCGTCGTCACGCTGCTCTGTGACGGTGGAGAACGCTATTCGGGGACGTACTACAACGATGATTGGGTTGCGTCCGAGGGTATTTCACTCGAGACGCCGACAGCGGTTCTGGACGAGTTCATCCGATCCGGGGCGTGGACGGCCGGCGCCTGAGCGTTGGACGGCTCATCGTGATCCTGGGCCATGAATCGAGTCCGGCCGCTTGCTCGTGCGTGCGGATCCGGATGAGATCCGGGGACATCGTGCTCTCGGGTATGCGCTCGAATCCGAGTCGCTCGTAGTAGGGCGCGTTCCAGGGGACGTCGGCAAACGTAGTCAGGGTCACCACGTGATGATGGTGTGCTCCAGCCCAGTCGGCGATGGAGTCGATCAACTGCGCGCCGAAGCCTTTGCGTGAGTGCAGGGGGTGCACTGATACCTGCTCGATATGAACCCCGACGTCGATGATGTCGACAAGGGCGTATCCGAGAATTGTGTTCGCGGCATCGGTCATCACCCAGATGTGATCGGCTTCGAGGTACTTCGTGAGTTCGTCGAGAGTCGGGGGCGGATCGTCGGCAATGGCGTCCATTCCAACGTCTCGGAAGGGCTCACCCGCGGCTGTTTCGATCAGTTGCAGTGCAGGTAGGTCATCGGGGACAGCCAAGCGAATCACAGAATCCGTTGTACCTCGAGTGTCGAATTTCGCCCAACCGAGTCGCCCGGAATCCCAAACCTACGCAACCAAAGGTGCGCCGTAGTCTTGCCGATCGGCAGCCGAGAAACTCAGGCCCGAGGTCCGCATCGCTTCTCTGCGAGAAGAATGTTCGGCCGCCGAAGTCTGGTTCATGACGAAGGTCCTTAACACTGCGAATAACGTTTATTTCGCAGGTAGGTCTGACGTACAACAGGCGATGACCACCGAATACATTTCGCAGCACCTCGACAACCTTCGACTTCATAATTCGAGTCCGACGACGATTCGGCATCGCCTGGATAACCTCCAACGCATCCAGGCGAAGCTGGGCAAGCCGCTCGTTGAAGCGACCACCGATGATCTTGTCGCATGGCAGACAGCCCTCCGCATCTCGCCTTCGAGCATCGCCACCTACACGGCGCATATCCGAGCGTTTTACCGTTGGGCACTGCTGAACGGGTTGATCCAGATTGACCCGACGATCCATCTCGTGACTCCGAAGCTGAAGCGTCGCATGCCGCGACCGATCCCCGAAAGGGATCTGTCCGCGGCCTTGACCACGGCGCGCTATGACCATCAACTCTTCTGCGCGTTCTTGCTTGCCGGTTACTGCGGCCTTCGGTGTGGCGAGATCACGCGGGTCTCGCGCAGCGATGTGCGCGAAGACGAGAACGGCAAGGGTGCTTATCTCGTGGTCCACGGCAAAGGCGGACATGAGCGCATCATTCGTATCGCGCCCGACATCTACGCCGAAGTGCGCCTACTCATGCACCGCACAGGATTCTTGTTCGTCTCAAAGAATGGTCGGGCCTACACGCCAAATCGACTGACCCAGATCACATCTGCGCACCTGAAGGCGATCGGATTGCCGTACACGCTCCATACGCTTCGGCATCGTTTCGCCACACGTCTGGCTGACCTCGGCGCCGATGTGCGAGATGTACAGGCTGCGCTCGGTCATGCGCACCTGTCGACAACGACGTTGTATCTCGCATCGAATTCTCGACGGTCCACGACGTCTGTCGACAAGCTTGGGCGAGGATTCGCAGCGATGGCCAAGCGGCAATCAGCTGCGCGGCGCAGCCAAACGTGACGAGGTCCGATGAGGTCGCAATTTAGTTGATACGTCCCCACTCTCACTCTGAGGGTGGGGACGCCCTGAATGAAGCAAGCAAAAGGCTCGTCGAGAGTTCGTACCTCCCGACGAGCCGGTGTCCGACTATTGAGGAGTCGAACGTGATCCAGCTTATCCCCACGCGCCCACAAGGCGGTATACGTCGCGGACCGCGACTGGCAGACAACTTCACCATTCTCAGCAATGACGTGCTGAACGACCGACGTCTGTCATTCCGTGCCCGCGGAGTTCTGATCTACCTGCTGTCCAAGCCTGTCGACTGGCGCACGCGCTCGGAATCCATAGCAGCACAGTCCGACAAGGACGGCCGCGACGCAATCCGCTCGGCAATGCGTGAGCTTGCCGACCTCGGCTATCTAGTCCGGACGAAGATGCAGGATCCCGAGACCGGTCACTGGTCCACGACGTCGACCGTCTACGAAGAGCCCGTCGGCCTGGTCGACGAGTCCGTTTCGCCGAAGCCTGATTCTCCGCTCACCGGTGACGCGCCAGTCGGAAAGCCAGTCGCTTTACCAAGGATTGATCTCCAAAGGACTGAGACCAACCAACCGTCACGCAAGGCGAAAGCGAAACCGGTGGTGGTGGATTCTCCGAAGATCCAAAAGCCGACCACCGAGCAGCTGGCACGTGTCGATGAGCTGGCCGCAGCAAGCCAGAAGGCTGGCTTGACGGCGACCTGGCGCTACTTGAAGCCGCGCAACGTCGCAGCGATCAGCAGCCTCGTTGAAGCTCATGGCGTCCCTGCGCTGGTTGCACATGCCAAGGCACTCCACAACTCGATCAACCCGACCCGCTACGCGTCAGGCTGGATCCCGATGTGGGACGAGATGCCGCGCAGCGTTGTTGCATTGTCGTGGACGTCCTGCGGCCACTGCGGACCGACTGGCTGGCTCAATGACGATCCGTCCCTCGGTCGCTGCCAGTGCTGGACCCGCACGCACGGAGTCACACGATGAACATGAAGGTCACCCGATTCGACGCAGCCCTGACGTATGCGCTCGCCGCGCTCGGGCTGTGGATCAGCTACACCGCGCTCGCCGATCTTGCGTCGCGCGCCGGACTTGGAACGTGGCAGGCGCACGCTTGGCCCCTCGTCGTCGACGGACTGATTCTCGCTGCGACGCGCGCCGTCGTCACCTTCGGCGGACATGACGCGCGCCGGTACGCATGGATGCTTCTCGGGTGCGCCGCCGCCGCGAGCATCGCAGGCAATATGGCGCACGCGCTGCTGCCGGCCGGACCGGTTCATCCCGCTATTGCCGCAGTCGTCGCAGTGGTGCCACCCGTTGCAGCGCTCGCGATGACGCACCTCGCGGTCGTCCGTGCCAGGGTGCGTCAGGACGTGGAGCACCCTGCGTCACCGCAGGTAGAGGCTGCGTCACCTGTTGAGCCGCAAGTGCCGGAGGTCTGCGACGCCTTGGACGACGATGCGCCAAAGCCCCACCTTGTCTCGGTCTCTGCGCCCGCCGATGCGTTCACTGATGCACGCGCTCTCGCACAGGATCTGCTCGAGACGCAGTCGACGCTCAGCAATCGGGAGATAGCGCGACGGTCGGGAGTCAGTGCGTCAACGGTCGGACGCATGCGAACCGCGCGAGCTGCAGATGCCGCATAATCCGACCGAACTGCATGTTGTTGATGGGGCTCTGGTATGCCTATGTCTGAGCTTGCGAGCAATGCGCGAGTAAAGAGACGTCGAGGAATACGAACATGACCCAGCCGCCACAGGATCCGAAGCAGCCGTTTGGGCAGCAGCCCCAGCAGCCCTACGGACAGCAGCCTTACGGCCAGCAGCCGCAGCAACCCTATGGACAGCAGCCCGGACAGTTTGGCCCGCCGCCCGGTGGATATCAGCCGACTCAGCAGCCAGCGCCCATTCAGAAGAAGCCGAAGAAATGGCCGTGGATTGTCGGTGGCGTGGTCGTCATCCTCGTCATTGCCGGAATGGTTGGCGGCGGCGACAAAGAGGCCGACGAGAAGACCGCGACTGTCGCGACGTCAACGGTTGCCATCGCCCCGGTGGCACCTCAGGTGACGACCAAAGCGGCAGCCACCACGGTTGAGCCAGTAGTCGCCGCAGAGGTGACGCTTCCCGACGTCTCAGGTCAGAACGGCGCCATCGTTCAGGACAAGCTGGAGAAGCTCGGACTCACGAACGTCAGACTCGCCTCGGCCGATGCGAACGACACAGTGGTGATCATGGTCGCCAACTGGACTGCAGTCAGTATTGAGCCCGCGCCGGGCACCATCATGGCGGGCGACGACCTCGTTGTTGTCACCATGACAAAGAAGTAGACGGCAGACGCGCCACGAAGGCCTCACCTTTCGGTGAGGCCTTCGCTGTTTAGTTCCTACGCGGCGCCGCCAAGAAATGCCGCCAGCGCATAGTTCCCATGGCGGTCGAGGTTGCCGCGCGCCCGGTCGTACCGCTGCGTCATCCGAGGATCGGAATGCCGCGCCATGATCTGTACGTCGCGGAGCGGGATGCCGGCGTCGAGCGCCGCTGTCACCATGCCGTGCCTGAGCAGGTGAGGGGAAATGGCCTTCGCAATCCCGGTGTGCTTTGCGAGCCGCTTCACTACTCGATCGGCTGACCGGCGCGTCATCCGCGTACCGTCCGCTCGCAACACGAGGGGGCCTGTTGTGCGACCCGCAGCTGCGGCATCCATCGCCCTCGCGACAGGAACCGGGAGTGGAACGATGGCGGGCTTCCCACCCTTGCCGATCATCCGCAGTACTCGGTGGTCGCGCTCGTAATGCTGGAAGTCCTCGACGTTGACGTTGCATGCTTCGGTGACCCGAAGGCCGAGAAGGGCCAGCATCGTAATTAACGCGCCTTCAGATGGTTTCGACGCGCGAGCGTGGGCGATAAGCGCGGACATCTCAGTGCGCGAGAGTCCGACCATCCGACTCTCGTCGTGGTAGACCTTCGGCATCTTCACATATTCGGCCGGATTGCGATCGATGTGTCCATCGACGTGCACGATCCGGTAGAACATTCTCAGGCAAGACATCCGGCGATGCACGGTCGAGGGCGCATTGCCGCGCTCGATCTCCAGATGCCTGGCGAACAGCTCGAGGTGGGGTCGCTGCACCTGCATCGGGTCCAGGCCGACACCGCGACACCACTGCCGATAGAGGCGAATGTCGGTCGAGTACGAGTCGAGAGTGCCGCCGGAATAGCGGGCAAGGAATCCGGCGACGATCAGATCCATTTGATCGAACCGCGCCGGAGAGGTGGCAACTGGCTTGGAAATAGGCAGACGGGTAGCGTCATACATCGGTCATCACTCCAGGATTGGTGGTGTGGTGGCAAGGCCCTCGTCGAGTGTTAGCGCACTCGCGGGGGCCGTTCTCGATTGAGGGGCCGCGACCGATAGTACACACGAAACCTCAATCTCTTTGTCAGAGTAGAGATTTCTATCTTCGATCCACGCTAAGCGTGGTTCGCCCACCGATCTGTTTGCGGCATGGCGCCGGCGCATGGCGGCGTCCGCACAGTCTCGTCACAGGCCTTGCAGTAGTGCGTTCGATGTCCACCGTTCTCCGCCGCCTCGCAGCCGCAGACTTCCCATCCGACCAGGCATGAGTTGGCCGTGAAGGCGTGCCCGTTGGGACACTCCCTTGGGGATCGTTCGACAGTCGACACACTGAAATATTCGCACACTCGTTCGAGGTTTGCTATGGTCGGTCGCGTTGGGCGGGAGACGAGGGAAGCCGTCACAGAGCGCGCAACGTACAACTGAATAGTTCGATGGCCACCTGCGCTTAACCATTCCGGCGAGCGCAGGTGGCCATCGGCATTTCAACGCACAAAATGCCCCGCCCCGAGGTTCGGAGGCGGGGCATAGTGAGCAACTTCAGAAGCAGCACCAGGTGATACGCATAGGCAATTTTCAAGAGACCGGTGCAGCCGTCCTGCGCGCAATCCGATTTCCCCGTGTAGCGTCCGCATATGCCCAGTTATCAGATTCTGGCTGGGTCCGATAACGAGGTCCTAGCAAGCGGAGAGTTCAACGATGACCGCGACGCCATTGCATGGGCTCGAGAGACTACGAATTCTGATCCACCTCGACTTTTGAGATCCGTTTTGGAGAGGCAGGTCGCTGATGGGACATGGACATTTGCTGCGCGAGTAGGCCGCGTGTATGGAATGTAATCCCATGGCCAGGCGAATGCGACAAGCTGACGCCAGCAAAATCACAGCTATAAACGACTGATAGTTCCGAACAATCCGGTCAGCGCGCAATGCTTACCCGTAGCAAGTTGTTCCCACACGGGTTACGGTTATCATGCGAGGCCAGACATGAGGGGTCCAGCCCAGCACGGATAGCGGGTCCCCACGTTGTGTGCTCAACGCGGACGACAACGAACCCCCAACCTCATCGCGAGGTTGGGGGTTCGTGACTACCGGTACGTAAGTGGCGAGCCTGAATTACTGCCGGTACTTTTATCGCGCACCTAGTTCGAGGACTCAAAAGATAGTTCTACTGAAGGGTGCCAGGCCCCGCCGGCAGCGACTCCCATCCCAGTCGGCGGGGCTTGCATAACTTGTATCCCATTTCCGGCCTGCCCACAATCCGCCATCCCACAATGAGTTTTGAGTAACCTTCGAAGCAGTGCAGAGGCAATCCGCATGTCACCAAGTGGCGTATCAGAGCCCGCTACAGCTCGTCTTCGAGTCCCGCATACTTCAGTGCGGCATACGCGGCGTCGAGCCTGACCTGATACTCGTCGACCGCTTCACGCTTGGAAGCGCGTTCAGCCTTCTGTTCCTCTGACGGCCATCCACCGTCGCGGCCCCACTTCTGGATCGTGGCCGTGGACATCCCGGTCAGTGCGGCCATCTCCCGAATCGACCCGCCCGCGAGAAGGCCGGCCACGACAGCGGACCGCAGCTCGAGGTCCGCATCCTTCGCTGCCGACATCGCCGCGAGGACACGCTTACGTTCAGGGTCCGGGATCACGCCACGTTTCTGAGGAGTCACCCACGAAGGCTAAACGGTGTCGTACGTCTGCGTGAAGATGTCCGGCTTGCACGGATAGAACTCGCCCTGAACACCGCGAATGACCCAGTCGTTCGGGCTTGCAGTGATCGGGCCTTCGAGAGTGTTGATGTAGATCTTCTCGTCGTACTGCGTGTTGAAACGGCTGCCGGAGACGGCGATGCGATCGTGAGCGGCATTGCCACCTTGGGTGACGATCCATTCGACAATCGGCGTCGCACCTTCAGCGGTACCGTCCCACTGCATCGCCTGAATCTCGACGGGCTTCTTGCGGAAGGTCTGGGCAGTCATCTCATTTTCCATCCTTGAAGTGTATCGGTTGGTGCTACGCATGAGCGTCTGATGCGTATCAGTTACTGCCACATAATGAGCAATTCCGTGCGGCACAACTGGGCGATACGAGTACGTAATTTCGTATCAATCGAGATCGATTAGCTTTTTCGACGCAATTTTGGCTGCCCAGATCACGTTCCGACCGCACGGTCTGGTACCTATTGCTCATGAAGATGACAATCTTGGCGCTCGGCGTTTGCTCCTTGCTCCTCGCAGGATGTTCCAGTGAAGCGGAGAGCGAGATTAGTGCTGATGTCAGCGCTAGCGCATCTGTCGAAGTGGTGGCCGTCGCACCGACAACCACAGTGAGCGCATCTGCGACAGCCTGGGAGGCATACGGAGATGAACTGACTGCACTCACTGGGATCGATTGCACGTCATCATTTGGATTGAATGTCTCCGAAAAATGCGCTGACGCACTTATTGATCAGGCGGCCCTCAGTATCAAGGTTGTGAAGAAACTGAACGCGCAGCCATCCTCGCCCGAGGTCGTGAACGCGATTGATATCGGCGCATACGTAGCTAAGTACTGGGACGAGTATCTCGATAGGAAGTGCGACGCGGTGACACTATCTAACGTGGACCTCCTCAGCTGCCCGGTGAAAGCGAGACAAATCAACGACATGTTCGACACGCTCTCCGAGGTGGTGCAGGAGATCGGATAGTCCGTGAGTGATATTTCAGTACTTAAATTTCACTAGAGCGCGGCGAACGGCAATGCCCCCAACCTTTCACGAGGATGGGGGCTTATTGCTGTTGTCGTCATCGTTCGGAGTGGGCTTGCCCACCGCTCGTGACCAATTCTGGGCGGGTGAATTCAGGGGTGAACCTCCCATCGTGGCAGGACTAACGTCCCCATTCCCGACAACCCCATGGCACACTTCCAGTTATGTGGTGGATTGTCGCAATTGTCGCCGTCTGGATCGTCGTGGGCACATTAGCTGCCTTCTGGATCGGACGTGCAATCAGCCACACCGACCTCGAAGAATCAGCCGCCGAACTGCGACGTGCGGAAAGGCATATGACGCAGCCGAATCGTTGCCATGAGTAGTACCCGGTCAGGCAGACAGACAACCTGGACGATTGTTCCATCCAAGAAAGCGGTAACCTCGTCATCACTGACCGGAGAATCTCTTGTGAGCAATTCCGGGCGGGTCAATCTCGGGCAGACCAAGCATCGACAATCAGTTGCTGTTGATCTGCGATAGTCGTGCCGAGCTCCTCGGCGATCGTACGGACCGATGGAAAAATCGGCGACGGCATCGGATTAGTTGCCCCGCTATCTGACATCCGTATCCAGCCAGTACTGTTCTCATGCGCGAGCGCGAAGGTTGAGGCCTGCAGTCGATCGATATGAGCTCCACCATCCTTGTTTGCGAGAGCAAGAACCAGGTCGCGACGGCTGAACAAGTTCCCGTTGGCGTCCTTGATGACATGTCTTGTCCACCAGTCATCGAACGACACAGTTCGAAGGCTTGGCGCCGACCGGAGCCTTTCCCCAACGCGGGGGAGGAATGCAATGCTGCCATCTAGTCCCAGACCCATTGAGGTCAGTCCAGTAGTGGCGGCGATGTTGTGTGGCTTGATGTCGTGAGCCGTGTCGTTCCATTGAAGGACTGACTTGATTTTCATTTGATAAAGAAGACTGCGACTGTTTTTCGTGTCATGGACAAGTGTGCGAATTACGACCGCGATCCTCTTTGCTTCAGCTTCGAATCCGCCGTCGTAGGTTGCGCACGAATTCTTGAGAAACAGGAACTGCTCGTTGAGATCAGCGAGCAGGTCTCGATCGAGAGGATGTGGGGGCGTCATCTCTTCATCATCGACTGCCGCCAAGTTGGGCTCGACGGTAGGTCATTCAGGAATGCGCAGGCGATAGCCATCAGCGGCGGTAGTCGGGCTCGAACCGACGTGGTTACCGCAGTCGTCCTCGCGGGCCACCCACACCGTTCACCCTCTCGGGCTACTACTTCACCGCCAACCCAAATCATCCCACTAATGCTGCATCGTGGGATGATTCGCGACCAAAGACTTCAATGCCCCGGCCAGTGCTACCAACACTCCCGGAGCGCGGCCGACAAGGGGCATCGACTTGAGTAGTTCTACCGAGCCCGTCATCGATCGACGCCAGCTGACACCAGATGAACTGGTGGTGCAATGTCGGAAACTGTTGAGCAGACTGACCCGCAGTCTCGACGCCATCGCAGACGGCCACCTCGACGCGATCGAGGACGTTTCAGCACTGACGCGGACCACTCTGGCTTTCGGAAAAGGCGACAACGCTGCCGAGCGATTGCGACGGAGCCTCCGGCTAGATCACCCCGTATTAGTGGTATCCCGGCCGCCCGAGGATGAGCGCGGGACGCACATCGCATTCGGCGGCATGGCAGAGGTGCCGCGAGACACTGGTGGGACCATCAGCGTGACGCTTGAGAGGTGGCTCCGTAGCCCTGCTGTCATCGTCAAAGGTGCACGGAGGCGATCGAGCACCTGGGAGCAATTCATCACCCAGTACGGAAACACCTACGGGTCACACGTGTCAGAACACATACCTGGAGAACTGACCCGGGCGGGCGCGCTCATGCACGCCCGCCAGGTGCCACTCGCGGATTATCTCGTACACGCCGCCGGCGTTGTCGCCGAGAGTTGCTTGATCCAGCTGATCGAGCAGGTCGACGGACGTCTTCTGACGTCGAGCGTGAACGAGAAGCGGCTCTCGCAGTTCGTGATCACCGCTGCAGCCGTCGTCAACCTGCCTGAGCGTGAAATTCTCACCGACTTCGCCAGCGTCACCGAGATGCCGTACTCGTTCACTTTCACTGTGAACACCATGTGGTCTGCCGATAAGACCGAGGACGCAACGCTGTTGATGTTTCGTGCCGGTGAGGATGGTGACTACCTGCGGCTGTTGCTCAATGCAGGAGGAGGAGAAGCTCGAATCGAAGTCGCACCCACGCTGCCCGATTGGTGGGCTTCGGCACTTGATTGATCTGCTACGAACGGCAGCAACGTCAGGCCGCCACGAACGCCGCTCGCGACAGGGTTCCGACTCGGGTGTTGCGTGTGATGTCGGCTTGGAAGTCCACCCAGGTCACGTTGGCCTGTGTCGGGTATCCAAGTTCCGACGTCGGATGCGTCCCGTCCACGCCGGCCCCCATGAGGACATCGCGAGTTCCGTTGCCGACCGGTGCGCCAACCCGACCGGTGCCCGTGTACCAGCCAAACATTTTCCAGAAGGCGGTGTTCATCGTGGAGGCAGCTCCGGTGACGGACACCGTGCATTCCCAGATGGCTCCACCACTGATCACCCGGTCGCCGACTGCATAGTTCGCGCCCGTCGTGTACGTGGGAGTGTTCACGATCGTCCCGAGATAGTCGTGATAACCAATGATCGGCAGGTTGGGCAGCTCGTTGATCGCCTGCCTCATCGCTGCGAGGCACCACGCCGACGAGTTGGAGATTGATTCGGTGTATCCGCGGGGAGGAATACCGGTCACGATCAGCGGCATGTTGGGTGCCGCAGCATTGATGTCGGTGAGGAAAGCCTTTCGTGCTGCCACCAGCGCGGCGTAAGACGTCGCATCGGTGACTAGGCCTCGGTCGTTGCCCGAGTCCTCGATAATGCCGACGTTGGCCTGCGTCGCGATGAACCCCGCTTTCCGGAGTGCAGAGTTGTACACACCGCCGTCCGAACTCGCGTCGTAGTTCGGGTCGTTCGTCGGCAGTGCTGCCACGCCCGGTTCATTGAAGCCCGTACCCGCTTGTCCGCACTGGAAGACCTCGGCCCCAGACAGCCGGCCCATGGTCTGCACCCATGAGTAGTCCGCCGCGACGAACGATGCCCCAAACACCGCGATCTTGAAGCGATCCATCGTGGCCGGCTGAATGACGCTTCTGGTCGGGACACGGATGTAATTGATGCGAGCTCGGGATGTGAGCACCCGCAACGTCTTCATGGAATTAACAGGCACCGGCAGTTGGACGACCATCGCCGTTGCGCTCGTGACCGCCGTGGAGCCGTCCGCGAGGGTTGTCAGCTCCTCAGGCGTCGCGGTGTAGGGCTTGCCGTCTTCCTCAATCCAGATCCGGACGGCGGAGCCTCCGGGCACAATCGAGATGCCGACTTCGACGAACTGGTTGGTCGGATCGCCGCCGATCGCGAGGAACTCCGGCCCCCACATGATCGTCTCGTAGTTCGACGAGCAGCCAGTCTGCTTCGAATAGACGGCCCCATTGCCGTCCTCGAAGGTCGATCGGGTACCGACGAGACGGAAGGCACCCGAGGCATACCTGTAAGTACGAGAGTTCGCCGTCGTGAGTGCCGATGCCGAGCCCGCGATTAGTGGATGGCTCGGCGGTGACGCGAACGGGGTAATAGCCACGGTTCGAGGCAGTGCGAGTCGGGCGCTCGCGACACCACCTGTGGCTGCGTACCGCTGGTCCGCGGCAGTCTTCGTATAGAACGAGTCGGCGCCGTCTACGACGGTGAGCGCTGGGTTCTTGCGGGTTCGACGTGCCATCAGGAGAACACCACCCCAGACAGGACGAGCGTGATCGCGCTCGCCGTACTTGCGATAGCCGAAACAAAGTCACCAGGTCCGAGAAAGTGACCCGCCAACTCGGTAACGACGGACGAGTCTCCTGCCGCGAGCACAAATGTGGCAACACGGTTAGCGACGCCAGCAGTGGCGCCACTCTTGACGAGTGAGATCGACACAGTGACGGCCGCCCCAGTCGTGTTTACGACGGTCGCGGCGGCGAGCTTTGCCGACGACGCAGCGGGGCAGGTGTACTGCGTGACCTCCGCAGCGGTGAGCTGCTGCGAGACCAGAACGGACGGAAGGCCGCTCGATGCGGCCATAAGATTCTGAGCCATAACGGATCTCCTATCCGAGAGCTACGGCGAACGCGATAGCGCGGCCAGTAGCAGTGGTCAATGCAGCGGCAGGTGAACCGGCCCCGGAACCCGGGGCATAAGTGCCGTCTCCGACCTCCCTGATGCGGGACGTCACAGCTGCAGCCGTCTCGGTCTCAGAGACCACCAGCTCGGCCACCGCAGCATCGTCGGCCAATGCCGGCGGAAGCTCCCACGTCACTGTTGAACCGTCGGTGAGGTGCACTGTGCCGTCAGGATCGATCGCTTCGATGCCTGGGCCGGGATCACCGGGTGCGCCCTTGGTGATCAGGACGCCCGAGACCGACGCGCGAGACACTGCAGTCGAGAGATTCAGCGGCGGCATCTTCCCGGACTCGGGGTCAACCGGAACCATCGGCACGGGGCACGTCACGGTGGGGGAGCCAGGCCAGTCGCCGCGGAACTGGTACGTCCACGAATTGTGCGGCTCGATGTCCGGATCGTCGGTGCACACCAGGAAGGCGCGCATCATGCCTGTCGAATCCAGTGTGACCGTATCCGTCTTGGTCGAGAGCGTCAGCGCCGGATCGACCGAGTTCACAACCACTTGCGTGGCCGCCGGGGTGATCGTGACCTTGCCAACCTGGGGCACCGATGTCGCGGTACCCGTCTCGGTCGTCAAGATCAGCTTCTCGTTGGGCCATATGACTTCTCGCCGGTCAACGCCGGTCGGAATGGAAGCAGTAATGGTGGTCTCCTAAGAATGAAGTTAAGTGACACGAAGGTAGGTATCCGCCACATTGATGGTTGTGGTGCCGTTCGCGGCCGAGACCATCAACGAGATGAGATCGCCCGCAACAACCGCGCCGGTGGTCGTCCCGGACACCGTGAATGTGCCGGCGGCCCCGGTTCGCGTCAGCGCGGCACCCAAGAGCGCGCCATTCTTGTACGCCGCGACCGTGACCGTCGTAGTGAAGTTATTCGTGCAGTTCACCGACATGGTGATCGTGGCGTCGGACTTGGCCTGAATGACACTCAGCGCGTTAATGGTTACCGTCGAGCCGGGATAGGTCGGATCGGCGATCATTCCGGTTACTTGCTTCAGAGTTCCCGAAGCTGCGGTAGTTGCAGAACCGGACTTGAGCATGCCCACCGCGGTAAACGAGGTGACATCCGCGCTAGCCGTTCCATCGCCAGACACGTCGGCGGCAACGTATGCCGACGGAATCGTTACGGCGCTCGCCGCTCCAGCGTCGGAAACGTCAACAGTGCCGTACCCCTGAATGGCAACCGTTGCAGCGGCATCCATGACCGTATCCACCTCAGCGATCACAACAGCGGATATCTGCGTGACGGTGGCCGCCGAGCCGCCATCGGAAACCAGCGCATCCACTGCCCCGGCCGGGATGATCGTCACCGAGGCGGTTGAGTCATCCACTATGGGCACGTCGATCACGTCGCGAATGACGATGACCTCCGCTGCCATCTCGGAGGTCACTGCCGACTCGACAGCGACGGATGCCCGGGCGATGACGTCGACGGCCGAATCGCCCACGATTTCCACCGTGCGCCAGGGGATCTCCGAAACCGTCGCAGTTGCACCCATGTCCGAAACAACTTCGGCGACGATGAACACCACGGGAGTCGGCGCCGGCGGAAATGCAACCGTCGCAGTGTCGGGCCCGGGAAATCGTGCAGTGCCTACATCCGGCCCAGGGAAGCGGGCCACCCCGATATCCGGGGCCGGGAACCGCACGACTACGCCGGGAGTGCGTACGGCGCGGTGTATTTCGGCGTCACCTTAGCCTCGCCCGCAGGGCTCACGGTGACGTCCGTGGTGTCGATGACGTCAAGCAGTGTGGACCCGGACCAGCGGCACATGTACGTGTACGAGCCAGCCGCGACGGGGAACACCATTTGCGAGCCGGTCACAACACCGAGTGCTGCACTGCCCCAAGTGGTCGTCTGGCGGGCGTATCCTCCGCCGGTTGCCTCGTTGGCTGTACCTGCTGCGCCGGGATGTCCTGTGTGCAACGAATAGCTTGCACCGAGTGATGCCCAGTGATTGGCCACGCTGTTCGCGGTGGCAACGATGGAAAGCATGATTGTTCCTTACTGTCTGGCGGATCGACGGGCGCGGCCTGAGATCCACTCGTAGTCGTCTGTCGTTTCGGTGTTGTCGTTCTGGTAGCGAACCCAGATGACGAACGGGGTACCGTCGGCGATAGTGGCAACCTCGGTCGATTGGATGCGCCAGGTGACGGTGTCGCCGGAGATCTCGCCGCCCCAATTTTCGCCACTCTCCCAGATGATCTCGATCACCGTGCCAGGCGGAATCGGGCCTTCATCACGCTTTCTCGTGAAGATGAGGTCGCCGCGAGTGAGCGCAATATCGTCGTAGATGGGAATCCATCCGATGGACATCAGGTGCCGCCTTCCGTGCTGAATGCTTGAGCGAGAAGCGGGTTCAGCTGTTCGTCACACGCTCGCTGCCAGTCGCCGCCCCACTGGTTAACCCAGTCAGGGTCGGGCCCAGTCATCAATCGAGCGCATCCAGTGGGCGGACTCTCGTCAGCGACCGTGCGTGTCGTGTGCAGTGCCCCGGTATCGACATTGATCCACAACGTGTGTGGCGCAACCGGGAGAATCTCGGCGAAGGCGACGAATTCGGCAAGTTCCTCACTGGATACGGTGAGTGTTCCGTTGATCTTCATGTTGCTGCCGCCCCCACTGCTGCCCACATCAGCCGGTCGAGGTTCCATGTCAGTGACGACATGGGCACCGATGCAGGGAGCACTGACTGGTTCGCGAGCGTGGCATGGCGCGCCTGCGGTACGGTCCCGGCCTCTTCAGAGATGCCGGTCAGGTTGATGCACCCGATAGAGCGAGGGCCTTGGGCCCCGCCAGGCGCAAGCTGCAACGTTGCCACAGCGAGCAGCTGATCATTCGCCGCAGTCTGAGTCATTCCGGTGCCGATGTGATAGCGACGACGCTGAGATGTCAAGGCCGCTTTGATGTCTCCGGAGTCCCACACCTTCACCATCCGAGTATTCGGCTTGTCGTAGACGTACAGCCCGAGGAACCAGCTACGGATATCGAAGAGGCTGGCGTCGCCGCCAGTGATGATGCGGATAACTTCCATCGGCGTCGGCGTGTCGCGTCCACCGCGCAGGAACGCGAAATCGACTGTGCCGTAGAACGGTCCAGCGCCGAAGAAATCCTTAGTCGCCTGCTGGGTGAACGCCGGTATCTCTGTCCATGTATAGGCGGATCCGTCGTAGTACCAATGCTTCTGCATCATCGTGTCCGGGAACGTCACCAGGTCCCTGCCCCCTGCGGACGACCAGCTCGGCGTTGTTATTCCAGTTCCGACAAAATCGGCCAGATCCTGCAGTTGCTCTCCCTGGACGTCGATGCGCTCGCCGTTATCCTCGGCCTTCTTTTTAGTAACCTTGAGTACACCGCCAACCGCGTTGGCCATGTCGGCCATGTCGCCCCAGCCTGTGTTGGGGGTGCCGCTGGACCAGCCATCGGGTGATGTCATCGGCTACACCTCCTTGTTGGAATCCGGTTCGCGAGCAACGGGTTCAGCTTTGATAAGCGAGACCTTGGGTGCACGCCTGCTCGCTCGATCTGCCTGCTGTTCGCGGAGAAGTGACCAGATCATCGGGACGTAGACGAGTGCGCCGAGCGCGTAAATTGCGAGCCGAATCGGTTGCCGACTGAAGTAGTCCGGCGAGTACCAGATCGACACAGAGACCTGAATCAGGACCAGCGACAAGAACACCGACTTCGTCGCATAGATCTTCCCGACATGATTCTTGCGCCACGGTGACCGAAAAATGTAGATCAGCGTGAAGGTCGTGACCAGTACCGTAAGCGCCAGCAAGGCGACATTGGCTGCCAGCGTCATTGACTGCCTCCCATAGATTCCTGAAGTAGCCGTGTCCAGCCATTGGTTTCGAACTCTTCTTTTTGCCGCTCAGCCGATGCCATCGCTTCTGCCGCCACAACCTCGGTATTCATGCGCTCCTGCGTTGAATAGGCATGAAGCTCAGCAGCTTCCTTCACCTCGTTGCGTGCAGCGTCGAGCGCCTTCGACCACGGCCACCTCATTGCTGCCCCCGATCAGATGCCGAAGCGGTGGCATTCGCCTGCACAGCCTCCAGAAGGTGAACCGCCCAATCACCATTCACACGCTGAGCGTGGACGGTGTCCGAAAGCGTCTCGATGATCCTCCGGTCCTCAGCTCGGGAACCTCGAACGTCGGTAATCACATCGTCCTTGAGGCGCATCAGTTCTCGATGCGCCGTGCCGAGGACCAGCCATCCCCGGGCCAGTGCGATGCCGATGATCAGGGCGCCGAGAATTACCACCGTGACGGTGCTGACTCCCTCCCATGCGGAGGGTGTCAGGATGTCCATCAGCCGTCAGATCGGCGGGCGAGCGACTGCTCGAGCCTTGCGCGAAGCTCGGCGATCGTCGGACCTACTGTCGACGTAATTTGCTCGACACTCGGCGCGTGAATCGTGATCGACGGTGTCGAAGTCGTTGTGGTCACGTTGTACTCGACGGGCGTATCGGTATTGTCACCGATCACCTTCGGGCCGCCGGGAGTGTAGAACGCCGCCATAATGAAGCCGATTGCACCGAGCAGGGTGCCCGCCTGCGTGAGGATCCCGAGCTGCTGATCGGCGCTGACCCAACCGAACATCACGAGCAATCCGAGAATGGCAGCGAGAACGGTGTAGATGACCTGACGTAGCGACGGCCACAAGTTGGCAATTTTGCGAATCACTTCGAACCTCCCAATGCATTGAGGAGCAGGTCGAATTTGGCGGACAGTGCGCGGACTTCAGCGACAGCCTGTTCCGCCTGACGTGCGGCATGGAAGGCCTGGTAGTCCCCGGTGCGGGCATATGTCGCAACGTCGAGTTCGGCTGGCGGATTGCCCCCGAGGTATTCGGGTTCGACGAGTGACATACGAGGGGTGACAAGTGCGTCGCGGATCTCGGCTACCGCTTCGACGAGGGTGTTGTTTCGGCTTGGGTCGACCTTGGATGGCCCAAGGATTGGCCAGCCTTGGCCAGCGCGCCCGGACAGTTGGTCGTTGACAAGTGCAGGGATATCCACAGGGGAACCTCCAGATTGAGGGAAAGTTGGGAGAATTTCAGCGCCCATCGCGCGACAGTTCCAATATCGGATTCGCCTGTCGTCGATGCCGTGCTGGCCGCCGTTGATGGCGGTAGTGGCAGCGATCAGGAGCTCTTGGTCAGCAAGTGTGTTGAGCTGGGGCCGGGCGACAGTCCAGTACCAGATGGCGCCAAGAAATCCGTATGTGGGTGACGCCAATTCGGTTGGGTTGTCAACGAAGTACGTGGGCGTGCCCACGTACCCTTTGCCGTGCGCCCACTGACTGAGGTTCGAGTAGTTATGGCGTCCGGTGACCTGGATCGGGCCGCGACCCTTGAACCGCTTGCCGTCGCCAGCCTGAACGTTGCCGAGATCTGATCGCCACTCGTATTTCGAACCGTCTGCGATCTCCTCCATATATCGGAGGCCTGCCGATTCATGACCGAGTTGTGCACACCACATGACCGCACGGAACTCGGTAGTGCAGTCGGCTTGGATCATCGCGGAGTTGAAGGCCGGGGCTAGTTTCTCGTAGTGGGACATCGGCATTGACGCGCCCATGGCCCTGCTTAGTTGCGCAGCATCCATTACGTCACCGGTCCGATCAGTTGCTCGAGCGCGGGGAGCCAGCGGTCGACGGCTGGCGCAGGGGGAGTCGGCTGTAGGTCGTTCGGATATCGCGACCCTGCAAGCCACGGCTGGGGGTCGAGTCGATTCAGCCCTGGGGGCGACCACACGAAACGATGAACCTCGAAGTGCAAGTGTGGATCAACACCGCCGTTGGTCGCAGAGTTCGGATTGATGTAGCCGATCCGGTCCCCGGCCTGGACCCGTTGACCTACGCGGACTTCGGGGATGATGTGGCCGTACACAGTCAGTCCCGCGCCGGCCTCGACGGGGTGGTCGATGTTGATCCACTGGCCGAATCCGGATGCAGGCCCTGCGGCGGTCACGGTGCCGGACTGGGTTGCGTAGATTGCACGGTTGGCAGATCCTCCTGCGCATCCGAAGTCTGTACCCCAATGGGTTGTGCCCCAGCGTGCCCCGAATCCGGACGTCACGTAGAAGTCGTTCTCGATCGGCATGCACCGCATCGCAGTCATGTCTGCTCCTCGGGTTGTTCGGCGACCATCCGTGCCACGACTTCGGCGCGTTGATCGTCAGGTAGTTTGTCGAGCTGGGCGACAATCCGGTCGGCGACAGTGGGCAGCGGCCTTTTGCGCGCCTGACCCTTCGGCACCCATGTGCTCGGGTTGTGGGGATGAACCGGGCCGCTCACCGGCGGTTCGTAGCGAATGAGGCAGTCGGCGACCGGCCGGAAGCCGAGCTGCTCGAGATGCCTTCCGAGGTCGTTCATCTCGTCGGGCTCGAACTTCGGGGACGTATTTTGCATCGTCGGGTGCATGAAGGCGTACGCGTACGGATGCATGTCGGGCGGTAGCGCCTCGTGCAGTTCCGGGCTGAGCTCCTGTGATGTGTCCACTGATGTCCTCTCGGTCAGGTAGCGCTCGAAATCTGACGAAGCGCGCCCATTGTTGTTTCCATGTGCCGGAGTGCTTTTGTGCCGTTCGGCTCACCGGCGCGGTAGTCGCCGACAGACAGGGCCCAGAACGGGGCCACGGTGCGCGACCAGGACTGTTTGCCGGATGCGATGTTGGACAGCCAGATTCGATCGCCGATCTCGAAGCCGCAGCGGATGCCGACTTCGATGTGACGGCCCATGTAGAAGCCGCCACTGCCGTCGTCGAAGTCCGCGGCGAAGCTGACATAGCCTCGCGCCTTCAACAGTCCGACGCGGCCGGTCTGCAGTCCGGACGGTGAGACTGCTACGCCGCCACCGGTTTCGAATCCGGACTTGTGTGCGTACGGACCCATCGCCGCTTTGCGTTCCTGATCGGTGAAGATCGCCCATGCAAGGATCACGTCCTCGACTGCCTTGTCGAAGATTCCGAGAGTGAGCCATGGCAGGCCGATCAAGCTGCCAAGCAATCCGAGCAGGATGTTCGAAACGAGCTTTGCGCCTTGGTTGATGGCGTCGGGTGATTTCCCGCCCGTCGTGATTGTGTGCTCGATCGGTTTGTGGATGGTCATCTTCGAGCGCAAGCCGAGGTACTGACCCTTACGGAGGATGACGTACGGATCATCCGGACCAATAGTGCTCGGATCGTCGTTCGGGTCGGCGATCGTGACCGTCTCGGATGTACCGTCCGGCTTGATAATCCGGAGTAGATCGCGAACCGGGTCCAAGATCGTGCCCGTGATGCCTGCGGCCACCGAGCGACGGATGACGTCGAAGACGATCGTCGGCCGGTCCAGGATGAAGTGCGTCGGGCACGGTTGCGGGTCGCCGGGAAGCCACAGCTTCGCCGTCAGTTGGATTCCCGCATCTTCGAGCGTCGGCTTGATCAGGTCGTAGTAGTTATCCATCCGGGACCCGAGTGCGGTCCACTCCGCGATGCCGTCTCTCTCGGCGATGTACGGGATCATCACCATCGGCCACTTCGAATTGTCGAAGTTCGCCTGCCAATTCGCGGCGTTCCAGATGTCAAAGTGGGGAATCCAACTGCGCTGGTGCTCGCGTAGGAAGTTCCTGTGCCCGAACCCCTTGATGACCTTGATGGCGTTGCCGAACTGCAGATCCACTTTCGGGGCCTGCACGATGATGCTCGTCATCGTGTTCGGCCAGCATTGCAGGTGCTTCGTTTCGTCGAAGATGTGGATCGCAACGGGACGGACTGCCGTGATTCCCGTTTCGTCGGTTTCGAGTTCGATGTCGAAAACCTTGTAGCACTCTCGCTCGTATTCGCTTTCGAAGACGAGAAAAATGTCGGCGTCCTTGGGTTCGTTGATCAGCCACTGCGCGAGGTCGTCCTCAGCCGGAATGGTGACCCACGCTTCGCCGGCGTCGTTGCAGATCACCTCACGAGATGCGTCGATTTCACCCCACACGTCCCCGACCAGTTCGAGATACTTGTCTCGAATACTGATCCGGGGACGCGCGTTCGCTTGGGCGAGGTCGTGCTCGTACTGGTCGTCGATGACCTGTAGGCCTTCGTCGAGGTCATAGACCGGCATGACTCACCCCCAGGGCATTTCGTGGTAGCGCGGCATGATCGCCCGGAGCGTTCCGGGTACCGCGGCCGTGATCTCCACCGGCAGCAGCGCCGTCGGAGTGTTCGGTGGGATCTCATACAGGAAGCTCAGACCCTGCAACGTCTTGAGCTCGTTCGTGTGATTCGCCGACGAGAGCTGCTCAATTCCCTGGCGTGTCCTGACCTTCCACACGTTCGACTGCGCCTTGATCGGAACCATTCGGCCAGACAACGCGTCCGGAAGTTTCGCCGAAGTGATCGGCGTTCCGCCCCACTCCATCCACAACGGGACGTCAGTCGGGTTGTGGATCTCGAATTCGTGCGTGTTGGTTCCGGCCGGGAAGTCCCATTCGAGAGTGTCGATGCCGGATTTGAGGAACGGCCAGCAGGCCACGACGACCATTTCGATTTCGATCTTCGTGGACTGCATGGAGTAGTTCTCCATGTCCGGCTTCATGTCTCGATCGAGGCGCACCTTGATATCGCGCGTGCCGTAACTCTCCGACTTCACGGTCATCTGCGAATCCGCGTACATCGACCACGATCGGTTCCATGCCGCATACAGCTCTTCGAAGTCCCGCCGGGTGCGCCCTTCGAGACGCACCCGGAAGTCCAACAGTCGCTCTTCGATCTTGACCATCCGCGGCGTGGACCCGATCTCGTACGCGCGTGAGGTACGAGTCGGAGTCCGAGGGGCTGCCTGGAACAAGCCAGTCAGCCCTCCAGTAATCCACGCATCCTTGACGGTTCGAGCCGGTCCACCGAGTGCCCAGCTTGCGCCGTTGACGCCGCGGATCGAGATCGAATCCCGAAGATCGGTCATCGGTTCCTCGATCCGTACATCCGCGAGGACTGGCGTTCGTGAATACCTACTTCGCTCATGGTCTCTCGATCCACCCTTCCTGTGATGTTGTAGGTAGAACCGCCCTGCACAGGCGCCAATTCGAGTGCCTTGCGAGATGATTCGGGCATCACATCGCCGGGAGCGGTGGTGGCGAGCTGCATTTGGTTGAGCATGGGAGCCAGCTCTTCGAATGCCTCCGTTTGCCGCGGCGAGAGAACTCGCTCGGGATGGATGACGTTCTTGAGCATGAAGCCCTTGCCGAATGCGAGACCGCCCTCGTCGTACCAGTTGTTCTTCTCCCAGAACGACTTCGCAGCCATCGGATCGCCGTAGCGGTCCTTGATGTACTTCGCCCCAGCCCTGCCTTGAACCTCGGCATCAGGGTTCTCGTCGGGCAGGTATTGATCCTTGGTCGAGCCGAGGAACTGGAACAGCCCGAATGCACCCGAGGATGGGTTACGCGCACCCGGATTCCAGCTCGATTCCTTGCCGATGATCCAGTCGGCCGCAGCCCACTGATCACCGGTGTCCCATCCGTACGACTTGAACGCGGCCTTGACCTTGTCCACCACCGAAGCCGAACCGCTGCTTGATGGTCCGCCGAGATTCGGTGTCGGCTCCAGGGCGACGCTCTGCTCGACTAGTTGAGCGTTCGGATCTCCGTACGTCGAAGGAGCCGAGGTGGTCGACGATTCGTCGAAACTCGCCTCGTTACGTTCGCCGGCCTGATCCGAACGGCGTCCGGTTTCGTCGACGAGCTTGAGCCCCTCGAGCTTGCCCGTGAAGCCCAGCATGCCCAGGAAGTCGTTACCCCACTCCGCAAGGAGTGAACTCCCGACCTGTGCCCCGACTCCACCCCAGTCGACAGGGTCGAGCGTTTGACCTTCCTCTGCAACCTTGTCGGTTCCACCGAATCCGACGCGGGTAAGGATGTCCCGAATCAACTGCACCTGATCCCAATTGAGAACCGCTTCAGGCCTGCCGGTCTCGTTCCGCACGATCGAGAGCCCGTTCGGGATGTAGCCGCCCTGATCACGGAACAGTCCGAATGTAAGGACATTGCCGATGTCCTTGGCCTTGTCCCATGCGTCCGAGAGCATGTCGCCGACGCCGAGGACGTGATCGGCCAAGAATCCGGCAGCCTTGTCGCGTCCCGTATTGAGGAACTCGGGCGGGATGCCGAGGTACGACGGCGGCGGCGTTCCGATCATCGCCCCGATCGAGTCCTTGATCGGATTGAGCGCCTTGTCGAATATGTCGGCAATCTTCGACTGCAGGAAGCCCTCTTTCGACTGCGCGCTCGGTCCGCCACCGGGGCCGGCCGACTCGAACGAGCCGTCCGATCCGATAGCGAGGTGGTACTGGCCCGGGTTGACACCGACGAACTGGCTGCTGTCTGCGCCTGCGGCGGGACCGCCGTACGCGACGTAGCCATGTGCGCCACCGGATTCGACATTGGTGGTCCCGTACGATCCGACGCCGGTCAGAGTTCCCGCGGTGTGTCCACCGCCAGGCCCGCCCGGGTTGTCATGAACACCGACCGAGAAGCCCTTGCCCAGACCCGGCACGAACGGCTGACCGTTCGGGAACGAACCTGTTGCCCAGGACCACTTTCCGTCGCCACCGTTGAGGATGGCGTCGGCGATCGCAGACATGTAGCCCGAGCAGTCCTCGAAGCCCCAGGTGTACGGGTTGCCGTTACGCATCTTCGCGGCACGGTGACCGTTCTCGAGCGCCTTCTCCCACGGGGCGCCGGCGCGAACTTCTCCGCCATCCTTGTACTTCGGGAGAAGCCAGTCGAACATTCCCTGCGGATCGACGTTGCCGAGACCCTTCTGTGCAACCTCGGCGCCGTAGGCGTTGACGTTGTCGCGGCCGAGCTCGCGAATGAGATTGCCGCCGTCCCAGGTGAATGGGACGCCGCGCATGATCATGTCGCGGATTGCATAGACGGCGTTGTGGCCGCCGGCGCGCTCGACCTCCTTGGCTGTCATCATGTGCTCGTTGTTCGAGCCCCACATCAGTACATCGTCAGAGGTTCCGGTGCCTGGACCCCTGATCTTTCCGCCGGTTGCATGCTCGGGAATTCCGGCAAGTGGTGCGGCGGGCTCGATCCCGGGAAGGAAACCTGCAACGACGTTCCAGGCCTTCAGGAGTCCGTCATTCCAGACCGTGTTGATCATGAAGTTGATCGGCTTGGCCAACATGCCGCGCAAGCTCGACCACTTCTCATTGATGCCCTTGACCGTGTTGGAGAGGAAATCACCAACACTGCCAAGTGCACCCATGAAGACATCGAACGCTGATTTCGCCCCATCGACGACGGTCGAGATCACTGTGCCGACAAGTCCAAAGTAGGGCTTGACGACGTTGTCGTAGAAGAACGAAATAACCTTTCCGACTTCGCCAATCCGGTCCCCGAAGAATCCGAGGATTGGACTGATGATGTTGTTCCAGGCAAAGGAGATTACGTCTTGAATTCCTTGCCAGGCCGCTTGAACGATATTGCGGAAGGTCTCGGAGTTCTTGTATGCCAGCACTACTGCCGCAACGAGCCCGGCGAGAATGGCGATGATGATGCCAATCGGGTTCGCCGACATCGCCGCGTTCAGTGCCCACTGCGCACCCGCGAGAGCATTCGAAGCGACACTGCCCGCGATGAGCGCCACGCGATGAGCTGCGAGGGCAATCGTGTTGGCGCCCAACGTTGCGGCCGAGCGTCCGGTCGCAGCAGCGAATACACCCTGCGCCACCGATGCGGTGAACATTGCAGCGTTCCACAGCGTGATCGCCACACCCATGAGCTTGACGGCGGTGATGATGCCCAAAAGCAAAGGCGCGAAGGGAACGAGCTTTTCGATGACCGTCGCCAGATGTGGTGCCACGAGCGCGAGAATGTCCGCCCACGGAGAGAATGCGTCCACCAGGCCGGGAAGGACTGGAGCAAGGTTGGCGAGCGCCTCTCCAAGTGCGGGCATGATTACCCGCGCCATGTCCATGAGCCCCGGAATGGAGTCCTGGATCGCTTGACCCATCGCCGAGAACCCCGGCGCCAAACCTGACGCGGATTCAGCACCGAATTGCCGGAACAACGAGAACAGGGGGCCGACTACAGCGCCGATGTTTTCGAAGGTTTGCCGAATCCCATCGAACGTTCCACGAAGATCGTCGGCGCTGATGTTCCGCAGTTTTTCACCGATGCCCAGCAGGAAATCGTTGAGGGCAAAGCCGGTGTTGCTGAAGGTCTCCGCTGCAGTTCCGAGGACACTGATCAGGCCCGAAGCCAGACTGCCGAGCCCATTCTCGCCTTCGGCGAGACCGTTGAAGAAGTTCGTCGACCCGGCAATCATGCGGGCCCAGCCAGCCATCGCTTCCGGTCCGCCGATGGACGATGCAACCTGAGACCCGATGTTGCCCAGAGTGGTGGCGAGTCCACCGAGGCTCGGCTGCAGACCGGCCACCAATCCGCCTAGCAGGCCGAATGATCCAACCATTGCGAGGCTGAAGCGATTCGTTATCTCCTCCCGAAGATTCTTGAACGCCTGCAGGAGCGGTGCGAGCCGTTCCCCGATCATCGCCGCGAACGGATCGGCTGTCGATGCTGCCGACTGCTGTGAATCCGCCATGCTCTGGTAGGCGTCCGCAACGGACTCAGCGGCATCAATGTTGGCCTGCGCCACATCCTTTTGCGTCTGCAACAAATCGGTCTGTGCATCTCGCAGTTGCTCTTGAGCGTCGACTTCACGCTCCTTGGCCTCGACTACCTTGTCGGAACCTTCGATGCCCTTCGCTTGTGCATCGGCAATCTCGCCGCGTTGCTCGGCATTCGAGACCTTGATCTCGTCAAGTGCCTGCTTCGCCTCCTTGACGCCGAGATTTGCCCGCCACATGTCGAGGCGGTCCGAATCAGGATTTGCCTTTGTCTCACGCAGTGTCTTTTCTGCTTCGGCGAGTGCGAGTGCGGCGCCTTCCTCGTCGAGTGCCAATCCTGCAAGGGTTCGGGCGTAGCCCTCGGCGTCGCGCTTCGCTTCTTTTCTTGCCTGGTTGACATCGTCCTGCGACTCCTTGACCGCTTCCTGCGCGTCGAGGACCTGCTTCTCTGCGCTGACGATCTGGCGAGCGCCCTGCTCGGCAGTGCGTGTCTGCGACTTCTTGGCGCTTTCGATCGCCTTGAGCGATGACGCACTCTTGGAAGATGATGAAGCCACCGCCTTCTGCGATTCCGTCCAAGCCTTCGCTCCTGCAGACAGGCCTGCGAATGCCATACCTGCGACGGCCATCGCAGGGCCGAGGATGCCTGCCGCTGCCGCAGCAACTGTTCCCATCGCTCCCGCGACTGCCGTAAGGCCCTGCAGCAGTGGGCCGGTGGCAAAGTTCGCCATGACGGAGCCAAGTGCTGATACCGCGCCGAGCGCTGCTGCGGAGCCGACTGTCAGCATTCCGAGGGTGCGACCGATGCGCGTGAGAGTTCCGACCAGCCTGGCTGCTGCTGCCATGACCAAGAGGGCAGAGGTCACCCGAGAAATGTCACGCGCGAGAACGCTCGCGGCCATCGCAGCAAGCCGCAGAACGCCTGCCAGCTTGGCGATGCCTGCACCGCTCATCGCCTGCAGTAGAGACGAGCTGACGAGTAGGCCGGCGCTGAAGTTGCGGAGAATGCGCGCTGCCAATCCGATACCGGTGGCGACCATTCCGATATTGCCGATGACCGACGTGGCCGCGGTGTTGATGAGTGCGAAACCTGATACGGCCGTGCGCACTCCGCCGCCGATGGCCGAGATGAAACCGGCTGCGAAACTGCGTCCTTCGTTGCTACCTCGAGCGTTCGAGTTCAGGGCCTTGCCCATGCCGGTGGCGAACTGGGCGCCGGCCGCCTCGCCGCCTCGTGAGAACTTGCCCGTGATCCTCTGCAGAAAGGATTCGCTTTCGGCGTCGGCACGTCTGGTGTCGATTCGAGTCTCGATGCGGGTGACGCGGTCGGTTGCCTTGGAGCGCTTCGACTCTGCGGCATTCAGCGCGGTCGCTGCGGCCTTGCTGTCCAGCTTGGCTTTGGCGACCTTGCCTTCGGCTGTGGCGAGTCGGTTGGCATCGGTGACACCCTTGCTGCGAAGGGTAAGCAGTTCACGTTCAGCTTTGACAACACCACTGGTCGCTGCAGCTTCGCGACGTCGGGCATCGGCTGCACCCTTCGTGGCGTTGTCGAGATCGGACTTTGCCTTGTTGAGCTGGCGCTGATCGACTTTGACATCAACATTCTGAGTGACTCTGTTGCCCTTGACTTCTGCGGAGAGCTTCTTGAAGTAGCCATTCATGGAAGGCATGACGTTGATGTACGTCTCGGCGCCCTGCATTGCGGACATGAAAGACCTCCGTAGGGGTTATGCCAGGATCGGCTTGTAGCGATCGCCGAGGACCTGGGCGCCGATTTCGTCGTGATCACGGAAGCTGCGTAGCTCTGTTGCGACATCGCGCGCGGTGCGGGGGCGGGGGAAGTTCTTGGGGGCCTTGCCGCCTCGGCCCTTGAATTTGGGGCTGGCGGCATAAGTTGCGTGTTCGATGCGACGAAGGGTTTCGACCGTCTCGGTGAGAAGTTCGCGCTGGGAGTTCCAGCCGATAATCGACGGACGCGAGGAAGGTTTGGGCAGCTTGCCCGCGTCTTCCATTGCGAGCATCTTCTGGGCGCGGTCGAGGTCGCTGCTGATCGCCGCGAGGTAATGGCCGCCCTCGATCGGTTTTGCGAGGATCCGGAACAGCTTGTTCCATGGCGTGTTTCGATGGTCGCGAACCCAGTCGTAGAGATCGAGACGGTGATCGATCAACTCTCGCTCGATGGCGGCGCCGTAGCGATCGAGTTCGTCGACGAGCTGCGCCCATCCGAGTGACGGAGCCACGAGAAGTCCGAAGTGTTCGCGAATCTCGTCGATCAACTGGGCCAGATCGCTGACGGGGCTACTGGCGTACAGCTCGAGGATCAGATCGGCGACGTCATTGCCTGTGAGGATGTCGAGCTGGTCGGTCAGGGAAGTGGTGGTGTCGAGGTCGGCGATGTCTTCGGCTGCCGGAGTGGTGACGATGATGTCGGATCCGTCTTCGGCCGAAACGAAAAACGGGCCGACAGCCTCGTCCAAGAGTTGCTCGAAGAACGATTCTGCCGACCCGTTGTCGTTGTCGGTCATTGGTCAGTGGCGACCGGCGGCCTTGCCGCGGCGGCGACGCTCGACACGGTTCTGTGCCTGCTCGACGTCGAAAAGACCGAAGTGGCGCGAGAGGTCGCGAGCGAGTTCGACAAGCACGTCCGGGTGCTGCGGGCCGAGGTAATCCTCGACGTCCTGGTACTGCTCACCAAGGAACAGTTTGAGGACCTGGCGAGAGTGCTTCGCCTCCTCGATGTCCATCACCGTGTAGGCGTCCGGCTCTTCGACCAGGAAGGTGGGGGAGTCGCCAATCTGGAAGGGGAACGGCTCCTTTGCGGTGCGGCCTTCACTGCCGTACTTGCGGACGTTCTGATCGCTCACTGCTGGGCTCCTGAAGTTAGTGACGGTGCTGTCGGTGTCGAGGTCGCTCACTTGATCGCACCCTTGCCTCGGGGGGCGATGGCAGTGGTTGCCGCAGGAGCGACGGGGCTCGTCGAGGAGTCCGCGGTCTCGCCGGCCGCCGGGGCGACGGTCTGCGCCTCGCCGGACAAGGTCTCGGTGGGCGGCTGCTGCGCGACGGGCGCGGGTGCAGCCTCCGCGGGCGCCACTCGGTATCCGAGGCTGACGAGCTCGTTGTGTTCGCGCTGCGATCCGGGGGTGAATTCTCGGCCGTCGGGAGCGATCAGCTTCGTCGGCTGGTAATTCTTCGGGTCGGCTGCGGTTTTCATGGTTCCCATGAGATTCCTTCTTTCAGGTGGTGGTCGGTGGGGCGGTCTGAAAACACCGGACAGGCAGTCGACCGCCAATCCCCGCCTGTCCGGTGTGCTTTGGGGGACTAGGGCGTAACTACACCCTTGGTGAATCCGGCATCTTCGAGGACTCGATCCCAGCCGGGACCGCCGAAGTAGTGGCGGATTGAGACGCCAAACTCGGTGTCGACCATGCCGTTGACGGTGGTAGGCCACGTCAGTGCGCCTTCTCCGTCGGTGATGGTCTGTTCGCCCATCTCTGCGACCTCGCCGCAGTAGAACAGTCGTCCGATGTAGATGGTGTCGACGCCGGCATTCGCCTTGGAGATGAGCAGGTAACGGAGCTGGCGAATCTGCGCGATTGCAGCCTGGTCGAATGCGAGCTCACCGGTGACGGGATCCGCGGTCATTGCCGAGAGATCCATACCGAGGTTGTTCTCGATGTTGTACCGGTTCGTCTCGAGGCCAGTGAAATTGAGGCCGGAGATGTCCGAGGTGAAGTCGGACTTGACCGGGTTGGAGTAGCCGATCGCATTGATGTCGGACTTCTCGACCTCGCGGGAAAGCGTGATCGCGTCTTCCTTGTTCAGGAGACCGAAATCGAAAGCGCCGACAGGGAGCTCGGCGAGCTTCGAATCTGCGCCTTCGGTGATGTGCGTAATCGGGGGCACTGTCATCGGCATGCCGAAGACGTGGGCCTCGTTGGGCTTGAGGATCAGCTGACGCTGATGCCGGGCGATTTCGAGTTCGCCTACTCGTGTGCTGACCATGAGATGCCTCCTCGGCAACGAAAAAGAGCCCATGGCAGACGCCGATGGGCTGGAAGGTGTTTCGGTGAATTACGGTCGGGGACGCTGCAATCCGAGGACGTAGTACGCAACCTCGGTCCGCTGGTTCGGATTCTCGTAAGGTTCGGATTCCGGCGGGGTGTCCGTGCGACAGAAGTCGACGCAGATCGGTTTCGGTTCATCTTCAACGTCGATGTCGATGCCCGAGATGTTCGCCATCTTCTGCTGCACCAACCGTGCGAGTTTCGATGCTTCGCGCGGGTCGGGATGGTGACAGGTGATCATCACACGCGGATAGTCGGTGATCCCGTCATCGCTTCCGCCAACCCTGTTGATCTGGATGCCAATTCCGTCCTCGGCAGTCGGCGGTTCAGTGTCGGTTTCGGCTACGCCGGCGAAATAGGACATGAGGACGTCCTCGACATTCGGGTACAACGTCTCGTCGAGTTGGACGACCATCTAGCGCCCCTTCCTGTTAATCGCCTGGACGGCAGCAGCAATGGCGCGCACCCTGCGTGACCGTCGGGTGCCGAGCAGTGCTGGCGCATTGCCCTCGGAGTAGGCAACGATGCGCTTTCCTGGGCGGCCATCGCGGCCGACTGCGGGCTCTTTGCGAACCTTGGCTGCGAGGTTGCCTGTGCCGCCTGGGACGCGCGCGGACCTGCGGAACGCGGCGATGCCGCGATCCGCGCCTGCGCTCGTAGCAGTCTGGACGCCTTTCGATTTCATGATCGCCTTCGCATCACGCGAGGTGAATTTGAGCGTCCCTGGTTTCGGATCAGCCATTGCCCGCACCTTCCCATTTCTTCAGGTGACCCCAGACATGGTCGGCGAACCCGTCCTCGTCGAACCATGTCTGAAGGGGGCCGTCGACGTGCAAGCGATCGCCGATGCCGTCGACGGCGAGGACGTTCTCGTTCGATTCAGGAAATCCGGGCGGGGCGTAGATGACCCACTTCTCGGACTTTGCAATCGGGACGCCGTCAGTGGATGTCACCGGTTGTACTGAGCAACCGGGGAATTCATCGGTCGTAACGTCGCTCATGACGCCGCGCTTGAGTCGGACCCGTTCGATCACTTTGACTGTTTGATTGCCGAGTTCATCCATGCCCGTCACCGAAGTTCCATCGCGGGGTGGCAACCTTCGAGATGCCGAGCAGTTCTTTGTGGAAATCGGTGATCACCAGGGATCCGCCGGAATCAACGAGTGTTCCCGATCGAGTGACGCCGCCGACGGTGCGCGAGTACGACTTATGGCCGGCATGCTTGGCGTTCGACAGGGCGAACCGAATCACGTCGACCACGACGTACTTTGCTTGGGGATCGTCGGCGAGCAGTGAGGGTTTTCGGTCCCTGATCCACTGCGAGACAGCGGAGATTTTCCCCAGGACGTCAATCTCCTCGGCAGAGGTGAGGGCGCGCCAACCGTTCGAGATGTCTTCCTTGTCAGCGAAATCGGTCATGTCGCGCCCTCCCGCTACTTCGCGTCGAGAGCGTCGACGGCGGTGATGATTTCGTCCTTGTCCATGCCGGCGACGTCAATACCGCGAGCGGCTGCGTATGCCTCCCACAAGGGCTTGGCTGCAGCAACCTTCGGGCGAGTGGGCGCCTGACCCTGCTGGGCCTGCTGACTCTGCTGTGCCTGCTGCCGTGCAGCATCTTCGGCCGCGAGACGCTCCGCTTCGGCGGCTGCTGCCGCAGCGGCATTTGCGGCCACCTCGGCGGCTTCCCGCTCAGCATCGGCGTCACCGTCAGCGTCATCATCGACGGTGACGATCGCACCGGCCTTGAGTAGGCGTTCGGCTTCGGAACGGTCGAGGCCCGAGATGATCCCACCGGTGCGATGTTTGACCACCTCGATGGGACGGCCTTCGCTGTTGCGCTTGATCACCTGATCGAAGCGCAGGGCTACAAGCTTGAAAGTGCTCACGGTGTGGTCACTCCCGTCAGCCAGAGACCCGCCTTCGGCTGGTCAAGTGCAGCACCGCGCTCCTGGGTGGCATCCGAGCGCCAGGTCTCGCGAGGTCCGCCATTGGGGCCATTGCCTTCGGCGTAGAGCTCGGTGAACGTCAGCGGGCGAGCGTCGCCGTAGAACCCGATGGTCTGTCGCTCGAGCAAGAGGACCTTGTCGAGTGGCCATGACCGGGATTCGATGATCCGCAGATTCGAGATCGTCTCGGGCATTGCGCCGACATACGCGATGTTCTTGTCAGCGATATTGCCCTGGTAGACCTTGAGCAGATCGTCGTTGTCCATCAGGATCGGCTTGAGCGCGGGATTGATGACGATGGTGTCGGCCGCGAATTCGTAGCCCTCGTCCTCACTGCCGCCTTCGTCGACCGTCGGAGCTGCGCTGGCGATCTCGAAGATGCCGTCTGCAATGTCACGACGCGGGCGGCTGTTCGCCACGTCCCACGCGGTAGTGACCGGGAACGAGGGAATGCTGTTGAACAGCATCTTGATCTGACGATCGTTCGCGCGGATGAAGGAGTTCTTCAGCGCGGTGATTTGCTTGTTCACATCGTCGATCTGATTCTTGCGAATCATGTCGAGGGTGACGCGAATACCCTTGCCCTTCTTGGTCGAGAACACGACCTTCGGGATGCCGCGGGCGGCGGCGCTGACCTGGATCTCGGAGAACTCGGCGAGATCGTCGATGTCATCGAGCAGGAACGACGGGTCGCCTTCGCGGTAAGCGAAGATACCCGAGACGTTCGCACCGGCGTTGCGCAGTAGCGCTTCGGCGATGAACTGATTCTCGAGCAACTTCTTGAGCTTGGTGGGGATGAACATTGGGTTCGCCTGGAAGTCGGCGACTGTCATCGCCGCACCATCCGACGAACTCACGACAGTTCTTGGTGCCATGTTGATTCTCTCCTGTGTGAGTTGGGGTCAGGCGATCCGGATGAGGCCGACGGCGTTGGCCGCGACTCCAGCGGGCTGGGTGCACTTGCCGACGATGGTTCGGGGATCCGGATCGGCACCGGCGGGCCCGACCTTGCCCAGTCCGGTCGACACGAGGTGCTCACCAAACTTGGCAGCGGCCGAGTATTCGACCTTGACCTCGGTACCCGAGTAGGCGACGGAGACCACGGTGGGGATCGGCATCGCATTGATGACCGGTCGGCCAATCGAATCGAAGGTCGTTCCACCCTGTGCGGTGTCAGGGCTCTGACCGTCGGTGATGGATACGCCGAGGACTCGCAAACTGTTGGCGGCGGCGAGGCCGATTCGACCATTGTCGCGACCTTCGACGAGCTTGCCGCCGAGGATGACCTCGGTCGGCGTGAAACTCTTCGGGCCGCCCTGTGTTACCTGTACGACTGCGGACATTTCAGGCCTCCATCCAGCTCTTGAACTTGTCGTTTTCTTCGACGTTGTCGGTGGCGTCGGATTCGTTCTGGCCGTGTCCGAGTTCGGTTACGGGCACCAAGCCCTTGGCCAGACTGTTGATGTCCTTGGTCGCACCGTCGCGATCGGTCTCGAGCGCCTTGAGCCAATCGGCACGGCGAGCGGGGCCGAACTTTCCTTCACGGATTGCGTTGGAGACCAACGCTTCGTCAGCGTCGCGCAGTTGCTGTGCCCGCGCGCGTACGCCCGCTTCGGCATCGCGCTGCAAGTCAGCGAGCGTCGCAGCATCGACCGCGACAACTCCCTCGGGCAGACGCGCCGTGGCGGTGCGGGTAGCGGCGTTATCCGATTCGGTTTCGTTCTCCTCGGGCGCGGTGGCCAAGTCCTCGACCGCTGTCACGACCTCGTCGGCGGTGGCGCCGGCCTCAAGCCCGAGGGCCTCGAGGACGGAGGTTTCCTGCTCGTCAGTCAGTGTCATTGCCACTGTCGAGCCTCCTTTTCGTGTAGACCCGACCGAGCTTGCGGCTGGGGTTGTTGGCGCCCGACGCGATGCGCTCGGGCGAGATCCGGCACGGTCTGCGTGCCGGATGATCTGTGGTGGCGCCGGCGCTTCACGGCGACCCGCGTAGTTGAAGATCGAGAGGTCGAACGAGTTCTTCGCCGCAGCCTTGTCGTCTTCTTCGGTCTCAGCCTTGGCGTCGACTCGATTGGCGAGTCCGGCGTCGACCGCTTCCTGTGCGGAGTACCAGGTTTCGGCGAGCATGAAATCTCGCCATTCCTCGGTGGTTCCGCCAGTACGCTCGGCGTAGATCGACGCGATGTTGTTGCTGACGCGGTCGAGATCGTCTGCGCGCTTGCGTAGGTCGCCCGCGTTGCCGGCGCCGTAGCTCGACGCGTCGTGGATCATCATTTCGCTGTTGCGTCGCATGACAACTTCGTCGCCTGCCATGGCAATGAAGCTCGCGGCGGATGCGGCGAGCCCGTCGACATAGACGGTGATGGTTGCCTTGTGCGAGCGGAGCGCGTTGAGAATCGCGATGCCGTCGAAGACATCGCCACCAGGGGAGTTCAGGCGCACGGTGATCTCGTCAGCAGTAATGGCGCCGAGATCCTTGGCGAAGTCCTGGGCGCTCACGCCGCCCCACCAGCCGTAGCCGATCTCGTCGTAGATCAGGATCTCGGCCGGGCCATCGTCGTCATCCGCTGCGTTGCGGATCCTGTACCAATCACGCTTACTGGCAGCGGCATCGATTGGGACGCGCATGCCGTTACGCATGGATGCTCGGCTCACTCTTGCCCTCCTTCGTTGGAATCAGATGCGCCCTCGGCGCTTTGGGTGTCGGGCGTGGTGAGGCCGAATTTCTGACGGAGCATGATCTTGAGTTCGTCATCGGGCTCGAGGAGTCCGTTCTGGACGAGGATTCCGAGAGCGGCCGCAGTCGCGTCCTGCCGGGAACCGATCTCGTCGAACACAATTCGCGGCGCGGGCTCGTCTTCACCGAAATTGATATCGACCAGGTCCTCGACAACGTGGGCATTCGAGGTGTCACGGATGAATTCACCGAGCGCCTGCACGGACTGCACAAACGGATCCGCAAGGACTGACGCCAGCGCGTACGACCCGCCTCGGTCGAGGTTGAGGAAGTGGGCGAGGCCGGCGAGTGCGATCGATTTGTCGTGAAAGTTGATCGCCGGTTGCATGTCGAAGACGGTGCCGGTTGGGGCAAGCAGTTCGAGCTTCTGACCGTTCGCAAGACCGACACCGGAATTCGAGCCGCCCTTGTAGTTCGAGGCGACGGCCTGCATGTGGTCGACCTCTTCCTGGTCGTCGGCCTTCGAGGCGGTGCCGACAGGAACACCCATGCCGTGACGCCTGGCTGCGGCGGCTTGAATGCGCATGAACTCGTCCTTCAGGAGCCAATGTTTGTAGGCCGGCCGCAGGATCGAATTGCCTCGCCAATCGCCAGGTTCCGCGTCGCGCACATATGCGACGAGTCGGGAAACGGGGATCTCGACACCGGCGATTCCGTACGTGACACGCTCGGTACTCGCGGGCGGGTGTTGCTTGATGGAGTGCAGGCCGCCGTCGAGTGCGACGTTTATTTCCGAGATTGTCTTCTGGGGCCGCGGTGCAAGTTTGTGCAGCCGCGCCCGCGTTGCGTCCTCGTTCATTGAGTAGAGCTGCTCGAAGTAGCTGTGGCCGTAGGGCAAGAGCAGCAGAACATTCTGCAGGTGCTGCGCCCACGAGAAACGGCCCTTCATGCGGGGCTGCGTTCCAGGTTCAGTTCCGAGGATTGGCAGTCCGAGGTTGCGGGCGACGTCTTCCGTCACTTCATCGCGTGCGCCATTGGGGTCAACCCACCAGTGGGCGCTTCGAATCGGCAGTCCGATTGCCGACAGCACTGAGGAGACGCGGCCGTCGCCCTTCATCATCTGGCCGTAGACGTGATTGCATTGCGGCCAACGGAGTTCCGGAACGTGTTCGTCGGAATCCCACTGCTGCCAGTCGGGGTTCTGTCCCTGTGTGGTGACATAACCGAGTTCGTACTGGGGCACTGCCGTCTTCTTGAGCTCGACCACCGTGCACCTCCCTTCAGAATCCCGCTGCTAGAGCGTCGAATTGGTTCACGTCGGTTTCACGAGCGCGGGAGCCGGACCATCCGCTGATCGAATCCAGCGGTTGTTCAGCCTTTGGTTCGGCCGTCTTGGTGGAGACGCGCGATCCGAAGGTGAGTAGCGCCCACCGCGCGATCTGGGCGGCGTTGAGCGGTGCAACGATTGCGTCCGCTCGCTTGTCGAAGACGAAATCCCCACCGGGCAGGGTGCGTTCGACCGCACCCTCGACTGAATCGTTGAGAACTTTCTGATTCGAGTGACTGATGACCGCACCCTCGGCGTCGTCGACGAACGCGCGACACGAGGTAGCCATCTGATTCGTCGTCATCTTGATCAGTTCAAGCTCGGCAGTTACCAGATGCGGCTCGAGCACTGCGGCATGCGATCTCGAATCCGTCGCTATGACGCACGGGTTCCAAGCGCTGACCACCGCCAGCAGCAGCCTTAAGATCTGCTCGTGGGTACCGGCCTGGTAGTAGCCGATCTCGACGTGAATCCGCCCGAACTCTGTCCGCTGCGCAGCGGCGATAACCCACAGTGAGCCATCCATTGTGCGGTCGATGGATACTGCGACAGGACCGGTGAGCGCAGGCGCTTCGTCGTGGAGTTCATGCCAAGCGGTTCTGCCGATTACGGTCCAGGTCGGGACGTCGCTGGCGAGCTTGGGCCAGTCACCTCGACCGAGGTACTCGACGTCGAAGCTCTTCTTTCCCGCCTCGGTCGAGAACTTCTTGAGCTCGGAGGTCAACTTCTTGACGGTCTGAATGACGCCGAAGGATGGGTTCGCCCATCGCCACGTCTCATGGTCGGTTCGGTCGAGACCGTCGGGCGCCATCCATTCGGCGAAGAACAGGCCTTCCTCACCGGCGAGACCGCGTTCACGGACAGCAGCGAGGACCGCACCGTTCGGATGCTGATCCTGATTGACTGCGGACGAGGTGTAGATCGTCTGCGGATCCCCGGCGGCCATCTTGGTCGGCGAGAGTGCGGCCATGTCCGCTTCAGTCAGGTCGTATGCCTCGTCGTAGATTTCGAGATCGACCGTGTCTAGGCCGCGGCCGGCGTCCTTCGATCGGGTGGTGAACACGACCTGGGCGCCAGACTTGAGCACGATCGTGCCGCGTCCCTGCGAGCAGGTCTTCGACTCGACCAGTTCGCGCAACCAGGGTGTGCTTTTGACGATCGCCCATGTGCGCTTCCATAGCGACTTCGCCGTTTCCCACTGCTGCGCCGTGAAGACGATGTTCTCGCCGAGTTTGTAGAGGCCGTACAGCACGCGGATCGAGAGGATCAGCGACTTGCCGTTCTGGCGGGGGACGATCAGGCAGCACTCGGGATGTGTCCACGTTCCGTCGGCCGACTTCGACATGATCCGTTCGAGCGACCAGGATTGCCATGGCATCGCGCGGATGCGTGAGGATGATCGGCGCGCGAGTTCGGCGGCCTTGAGTCCGAGCTGCACGTCGCCGGGTGTGTACGTCAGCGAGTTCGGCGTCTGCCGACCTTCGAGCTTCGGCCACTCGGTGGCGATGATCTGCTGGAACTTTTCGTCAATATCCTCGTCACAGATCGTCGAGGGGATTGTCGTATCCACCGGCGCCGGGGTCGACGTCATCGGCGCGCCTCCTCTTGATGTCGGTGAGCATCTGGCGATACACCGTCAAGAGCTGACGTGCCTCGGCAGCCGCTGCATCGATGCGCACTTCAAGGACCGTGGAATCACCCCGCGAGGGAACTAGGCGCATCCAGAGCGCCTTTTCACCAGTCAGCACGCGGTGACAGAGGTCGAGGCGATCCTTGACTCGGCAGGTCTCGATGATCAGTGATGTGAGCTCGTAAGAATCCGCTTCGAGAGACATTTCGTCGAAGAGTTGGCGCCCTCCTGAGCCCAGTCCATCCGCCTCGTCATCCATCGCGGGCCCCCCTTGCGTGAAAGTTTCGAGGCCGAGCAAAAAAATCTTCCTGACTAGGGCGGCCAGTCAGGAGACCCCCCACCCCCTTAGTAATTTCAGGGGAGGGGTCATGGCCAAGGCATCACCCGGACGCCCAGGGCCTCCAGGTCGGCCTGAGCCTGCATAACTGGCTTTCCAGTGACAGCGGGACGCAGATCATCTCGTGATCCATCTCCGCGCTCCTTGTTGCACTTGCCGTGGAGAAGACGATCGGCTTTGAGTCCGCCGTGCGCTCTCGCGTGAGAGTGGTCGGCGGCGAGTGAGCCTGACGCGGCATCGGGTGATGCGGGGTCGTAGTCCCAGTTGTGCGTGCGGTCGCGGAACATCGGACGCAGGCACCACCAACACGGGGCACCGTCGACGTGGGCTCGGATCAGTCGCTCGCGTTGCTTCTGGTGATCCCATCCGAGACCGCGCGCGGTCGTAGTCTTGGCGACCATTCACGCCCTCCGCATTCGAACGAGTCCTTCGATCACCCAACAGATCAGCCTGAGGCTGGGCATCAGATCACCCAGAACTCGATGAGCGCGATCACGATTCGAACGAACTCGATGAGGTCACGCATGGGCTTCGAGGATCATGTCGAAGTTGCATTCGCGAATCCTGTTGAGCGCGCCAGCGGATGCGAAGAGCACTTCACCGCCACGCTCGAAGGTGATCCGCGTATCGGCATAGCTTCGGTAGATGCGCTTGACGTGATCGCCGAACTTCTTCTCGGCCAGTTCGACTGCTGCATCGAACTCTCCACGGACTCGCGCACTATCTCCGTCATGCATGACGAGTACACGATTGTCCATCACTACAGCCGCGATGACTGCCGCTCGCGCTGCGGAGTATCGCGCCTTGGGTATGAGTGCGACAAAGGTTCGATCAAGCACTGCGACCTCCTGAAGTTGATCCCCGGTCGCGCAGCCCAAGCCGAGTGTTGATTGCGGGCAACGCATCCGGGGGTTGCTGCACCATCCTCAAAAGGAGCGCCGTCGTCTCAGGATCGGCGCGGTGTGCAGCAAGTAAGTGGGTGGAGTAGGCGCGTGGCGTCGCCTCGTTCTTAAGCCGCAGATCAGTGATCCCACCCTTGCCGCTCGAAGCGCCCGGGTTGATCCTTGGCCGCACGTTTGGGTGACTTGCCCAGTACCGGCCTGCGGTCTCCACCTCGTGGCGATGGCGGGACTCGAACCCGCGACCTCTGGGATATGAGCCCAGCAAGCTACCAACTGCTCTACATCGCTATGACCTGACAGGCGAGTAGGCCTGACAGGCTATTCAATTTGCACCCACTCCAGCAGCTCGGCGAGGTCGGTACGTCGACAACCTCGTTGCGCCTTGCTTGGATTCCGTGATCCCCGCGAATACGACGGGGCGGTGACCTCTTGTAACCGGGGTGAGGGTCTAAAGACGCCCGGCCCCGGAGCACTCACTGGTGATGCAGTGGTGCGTCGACAGGGCCGGGCGCGATTGAGTGAGGATGGTTGTGCGGGTCAGGGAGTAGATACACCTATGGCACTGCGGATCATCCTTGCATGCTGGTCAGAGTGTTTCAACCTTCGCCACTTTTATGGGCGATGCGGCAGCGGTCAAAGGATGGCGGCTTTGTGGGTTGTATGCACTTTCTCTGCCAGCTTCGTGAGCTTGTTCGCCACCTTGTCCTGCGCTTCTACGCTGGCGAGGTCTTCGCCAGGCAGGCCAATGATGACGAGGATGACTTCGCGCAATGAGCCCGCCGCAGCGTCAAGCCCAAGAAGGGTTAATTTCGCCTCGGCCGTGCGACACGGGCTTACGCCAGGAACCAGGTCAATGTAGTTCTGACTAGTTGGAGCCGCAATGTACTTGAGGGCTAACACGTTTGCGTGCTGAAACGCTGTCAGCGAATCCGCCAGTGCGTCGAGGCGACGCTCAAGGCTCGCGCGCGTTTCGGTCGACGCGATCTGATCCATAACGCCTCGATACGCGAGAAACGCACTTCCTGCTGCGATAAGACCAGCGCATAACCCTGCCAATAGGGTGGCAACAGGCTGGGTAAACCAACTCGGGTCGGCCCCAATGTTCTGAATGGTCACCTGCGGAATCTCGGAGATATCAAATGTCGGAGGGTCCATCGGGAGTGGTGTCTCTTGTAGGCGAAACAGGCTGGACGGGCTCATGGACATCCTTATTGTTGAGTGATCGGCCATCCTAACGAGAATCGCAGGAAGCCGATCACTCAATGTCACCACGCCGGGGCGTCTGATATTCGCACCTCTCGAATGTCGCCAAGCCGAAACAGGGCTGGGTCAGATCTGCGCATCCAGAACTTGGAGTTCGTTCCGTCGGACTGCCGCCATGCACGCGGTTCGATCACCTTGCGCGAGTGCCAGGAATAGAGCGTGCCAATGGGAATCGGTTCTCCGAGCTCGCGCAATAGGCGATCAATCTCAGCCAGCGTGAACAGTTGATCGTTGACGGTCCGCATCATGGTGCGCTCAAGGTCTGTTACGCGATGGTGCGTCCAGCAACGTGGGCAGCTCACGTAATCCTCGCCGCGTTCAACATAGAGATCTGCCGAGCAAGAGAACGGTTGCTGTTCCTCGTCGTAGCCGATATGGGGGCAAGGTCCCTTGTATGCCAACTCAGGGAGTCGGTCGATCGCCTTGCGACACCGTGCAATCGCGTCCTCAATGCCGTCAAACAGTTCAGCGACGGCGGGATGACGGCGAAGATCGTCGGCATACAGCGAGAGCCAGATCGCCGCGAGTTCGGCGTCCAGTGCTCCGTCCTGTGACAGCGATGCCGGGTCCGGCCGGCGGCTGTGCCGATGACGATGCACCATGTCCCGCAACCCACGCGAGTCGATCGCCGCATCCAGATCCTCGCCTGTGAGCGCAGCCAGATCCCTTGCCCACGTCGCGAGTTCGTTCGTGAGCGCGTCAAGTGGTCGCTGTGTCGGGAAGTTGCCGAACTTGTCCATGCGGATCGGCAGAGCAGTTTCGGCACTCTTGCCGACCGACAATCCTGCGCTCATTCGGTCCTGGCGCGATCGGGTGATCAGGATGTCCGAGACCAGGCCTGGCACCTGCTGCAGGTTCTTCACGAGTGTCGCGGTGCATTCATGGCAGAGATCGAACCCGTCGGGGACTACGCGGCCGCAGTTGTGGCATTCAGTGTTCACCGCCTGCCCCTCTCTTCAAAGATCTTCGCGGCGGCGCGGTCATTGGTCTCGGGCCCTCGGCAAGGGCATGTCCCATCGCATGCGAATCCCCCGTGCGTGTGAGGTTCCGGATAGACGCACCAAGGGTTTCCGTTCATGCAATCGGTTCCCGGTTCGAAGTTCAGGTCGAGGGGAGTGGGATCGCTCATCGGTGCCTCCGTCGGGAATTAGTGCGACTCCTGCGCTGCGTACCGACATCCTTGGTCCAGAACGGTGGGCTAGTGCTCGGTTGCGGCAGTGCGCGTTCTTGCGTTGTGCGGGTGCCGGGTTCGGCGGGTTCACCCTGCACTTGGGGATCGGCATACTCGAGAAGGCGCTGAAGTGTTTCCGCGTAGTCGGGCCATTGTCGCGACGCAAGGTGAGACCACGCCTCATCGATGAACATCTGCGAGGATTCGACGCCCCTGATGTCCGCTTCCTGGGCGAGGTTGCGTTCGCACTCCAGTGCATCGCGGAGTTGTTGCGCCCGTGCGCTATACCGCGGATCCTCGGCGAGGTACGAGATGCTTCCGTTGGCGCGCTCGGTGATGTCGACAATGACTCCGAAGTGCCGACGTCCATCGCCTGTTTCCAGCGCGACCAGATCGCCGCGAACCAACTGTCGGGATGGATTGCGGCCAATTCGCGGCGGTTTCCATGTAGTGCTTTCAATCCCCGGATCGCCGGGCTCCCGAAATATCGTCCACGGATTCGATGGCACATCACCGAAAAATGCCGCGGCGCGAAGATCGGGAAAATCTGGCAGTCCACAAAGCCTGCGCATTTCTTCATACGGGATCGGTTCGATCACTTGAGGACTCCTGTCCAGTCGACCTTCGGGGCGTAGTGGTGCGGTAGTTCCGGCTCATGCCAGCCGAGGTGCATCGCGCCCATCGTGGCGAGCGCGAGTGCGTCGGACTGGTTGTCATCGCGGATCGGTGCGTGCGGCCAGAGCTCGCGCATGGCTGCCATCACTTCGAGCTTGTCGGCGCGGCCGTTGCCGGTGGCGAAAAACTTGACCGTCGTCACGCTGGCTGCGACGACCGGGACGCGGCGCAGGGCGAGCAGCTCGACGACGCGGTGGAAAAGCGCGCACCGCTCTTGGAAGAGCGAGGCGTTCTTCGGGGGCACGAACGGCAGTTCCTCGATGACGACGAGCTGGACGCTGGCAGGCATTGAACGGATGATTCGTTCGAATTGCTTGCCAACTCGGATGCTGCGCTGAGCCAGCGTGTCGGTTTTCGACCCCGTAGCGCCAACGCTGGCGAGTTTTGGGGCGTTCGGGGTATGTGCGGTGTCGGGAGAGCGCAGAATTGCGATTCCGGCCGCCGTGAGGCTCGGGTCCAATCCGACGATAGTGCTCATCGCAGCGCCTCACGTTCGGCGTCGAGTTGGCGCAAGCGCTTCTGGCGTTCGGCTCGTTGGTTGCGAGCTGGGTGGGCCGGGAAGTTCTGCAGCGGATGCGACTTGCCGTAGCGATCCTTGGCCGTGCAGACCTCGCCGGCCTTGGCGCAGCAGTGCGTGCAGATCACGGCGAGCGATTCGTCGCGGCTGATCAGGTCATCGAAATTACGCATCGTCGTCCTCGGATTTCGCTTGAGCCTTGGCACGCGCCTCGGCGAGGGATTCGTTGACCAGTTCCATTCCGCGTCGAGCTCGGGTGAATCGCTCGGAGTCGTGATCGCAGACTGTCGTGCCGATGTAGCCGAGGTCGTTGCAGAGATCGCATGCATCGATGGCGACGGTTTTGATCTCGGCCCGCAGGCGTAGCTCCTCGGAAAGCGCGAGCGACTGCGCGTCGGACTGCTCGCGGTCCCATGCCTGTCGAGTGCGCCGGGCGTCGCCGCAGGCGCGGCACGGGTCCATCGTGGGTTCGTTGATGTGTCGAGGGCAGTGGGCGGGTGGGGGTTCGATCGTCGAATCGACAACTTCGATCGCCTCGCGCTCGCGCCCTCCCAACTTAAAATCTGCAGTAGGTGACTGAGCAACTGCAACTGCAACTACAACTGTGGGATCCGGGAAGGGTTCCCCGATCCCTTCCGGGAAGGGTTCCATTTCCCCAGGTCGCTCGATCCCTTCCGCAATGGGTTCCGGTATCCCTTCGGGGAAGTCATCGGCAAAGGGTTCCGGGAAGGGTTCGAGCATCCCTTCCGAAAGAGCTGTGAGCCGGTGGTTTCCGTCAGCCATGGCGACGTCGAGCTTCTTGAGAATGGCGAGATTCTTGAACTGTGGCACCTCAACCTTGGCGATTTCGTCGAGGAGGACCGCGCCGAGTTTCGGCGATTCGACCTGAGCAGCCGACCGAAGGGCGTTCAGGAGCAGGTTTGGCTGCTTGTAAACCTCGTCGTTTCGGATGAATGTGCGGATCAAAATCTCTTCGGTATCGCTGTCCGTGAAGGCGTAGCGATTGCGCTCGAGACGAATGAGGGCGGCCTTGATTTCCCGCTCGGTGCCGCCACATGCCTTGCGTAGCTTTCGGAGCTGCATGGGCAAGACGCCGGCGTAGTTGACCGCAGGCTGCGCGACGAGGGCGACGTAAACGAGTTTGTCGAGCCGAGGCTGTGCGCAGAAATGGTCGTCCTGGAAGAGTGAGAACCAGATCTTGCCGAACTCACGAGCCATGATGTGCGATCTCCTTTCTTGAAAGTGATTCGATGGGGTCTAGGTCGGATGCGTCTTGCCCGGACATGGGGCACGCGTTGCCGGCCTTGTCGCGGTGGCGAGTCATCCGCGACTCGTCGTCGAGCGGGATTGATCGCCAGCAAACTGGGCAGCGGCCTGGGGTCATGGTTTTCTCTCGGTTGGGAACTCGTCCCATGTGCGGCCGTCGAGTTCGCGGCCCGCGGCTTTCTTGGCGACGCGGGACACTGACGCGTACTCGCCAGTGAACTGTCCGTCGACAGTCGGCTTGGAGTAAAAGCCTTGGCCGGTATTGCCTTTGCGACTTCCGGTGTCGCGGACTCCTGGCGCCCATTCGCCCCATTGTTTGAAGAGGAACGGCACTTCGGCGTCGACGCACTGGTCACGCAACGTCCGTGTCCACTCGGGATGCATCGAACGGGCATTGCGGCCGGACTCGCCGCCGACGATGACCCAATCAAGAGCCTTGTAGGTCAGCGCGGGGCATCCGCGCCAATGGACCGGGATCGGACCATGATTCGGCAGACCCGTGCACGTGCACTTGCCCGGAACCCAGGCTGCGAGGTCTACCGGCCCGAGAAGTGGTTCAGCGCTGATAAACCGAACTGCAGCAGGCGTGTCGAGAAGAATCGGAATCCGAATGTCGGCCCACTTCTGATCTTCCGTCGAGACTCCGAGCCAGACGTTCGGCAACGGCCAGATTCGAGGCTCGCTCCACATCATGTCGTTTCGGCGGAAGGATGCACCGGCATGTGGACTGTCGGCGGCTTGCTCGGCCCATCGCCTGAGTAGCGACCGCATTCGGCCCGGCCGCTTGGTGAGGATCTGGAACGTGTGTTGCTTCGCAGCGGCCATGGTGTCGAAGACGCTGCCGATGAAGTTGTCGGGGACGTCGTCGTGGAACAGGTCGCTCATCGAGTTGACGAAGATTCTTCGCGGTTTGCGCCACTCGAGCGGCTGACGGAGTTTGTCCGGCCGGAGCTGGACGTCGAAACCGCCCTCGAAGTAGTGGCCAGGCGTACCGCGGAATCGCTCAGAGAACGTCTCGGCGTAGCAGTTGTCGCAGCCCGGCGAGACTTTCGTGCAGCCGGTGACGGGATTCCATGTGGCGTCAGTCCATTCGATGCCGGTTTTGTCGCTCACGCTCGACGCTCCTCGGCCGCAACGAAGGGGGCGCACCATCTGGGGATCTGCACTGGCGACCCCCAGATGCCGCTACCGGTATGGGACAAGAACTGCCACTCGCAGACACCCCAACGGCGCCAAAGGCCACCCTCCTTGTCCCGGATCCCGTACACGCCTTCGGGTACGTCTTCGATTCGCTGCCACGGTCCGATTTCGTTGGGGGCGGGGACAACTGGCGGATGGACCTTGTACCCGAATTCGCTGCACGTCTTCGCTATCGCCCAGGCCCCATCCTCTGTGGGTGCGTAGAACCTATGAGCGCCTGACTCGACCATCCACAACTCGGGGTGAGGCCGCTCCGCTTTCGTCTCCGCCTCGGCGGGTACGGCAGGGGCGAGCATGTTGCGCCTGCGCAGTGCGCGAAGGATGGAACGCACACCTGCACGGGTGTCCTCACGCTGCTCTTCGGCGCGGTCTTCCCATCCGACCACTGGCGGCTGATCATCATCGGATTCGGCATCCTGCCAGCGGGTGTACGCGGATTGCTGCGAGGCTTCCCATGCGAGATGAGAGAGTGTTTCGACGAGCGCGGGATCGATATCGTTTGTGCCCATTGTGGATAACTCCTGTGCATAAGCCGGGCCGCCGTCAATACGACGACGGCCCGGAGCTGTTGCTGGGTTTGGTTACTCGTCGGCCGAGAACTCGGGGCCGGTGAATGCCGCGACGTTCGAGGGGGTTTCGTCCTCGTCGCCCTCGGGGTCAGGCTCGACGGGAGAGTCGAAGAGATTGGGCTCGACAGGCGCCTCTTCGTTGATGCGCTTGTCGACGCCGATGAGGATCTTCTCGATCTTCATGTTTGCGATCTTGCGTGTGCCTTCATTCGCCATCTGCTCTTCAATGTGCTTGGTGCACTGAGCCGTAATGGTGAAGGTGCGGGTCTCGCCGATGTCCGGAATGTCCTCGAAATCCTCGGAGGAGATGCCGGAGAACTTGAGACGAGCGGAGTCGATCAGGGGCTGAGCATTCATGGTGCAGACCTTTCGCTGGAGGTAGTGAATGACGTTCGTCTTCAGGCGGGTTCGCCGTTGACCATGAAGTCGAGGACTGCCGCGATCTCGGCGCTGGTGAGGTCTTTGGACTTTTCGATCTCATTGCGGCCAGTCCGTGCGCGGAGGAACGGAATGGCTTCGGCGGGATCGGTAATGCCACCCTCGGCGAGCCCGGCAACGAGCTGTGCGATCTCGTCTTCGGACGCAGGGGATTGGACGGGCTCGGCCGGTTCTGGCTCGGGGTCAGCCTTGGCCGTGCCGAGCATGGCCGCGAGTCCAGCCGTGCCACCCTTCGGCGCCGGTACGCGCTCCGATTCGACCTTGCGGGGCTCCAGCTCCAAGTCTTCGACCGTGTAAGCCATGCCCATCAGGACATCCGGGCACGCGCGCCGGCACGCATCTGCGAGAGCCTTCGCGTACAACATTCCGCGAGGATCCGACTGGTACTTCGGGTTCGAGGTATACCCGGCCTGCTTGGCGATATCGATCGTCCACGTCACCTCTTCCCAGTTCGGGGTTCCGGCGTGACGTGCGCGCACTGTCGCCGAGGTGAGAGTGCTTTCGATGGTCTCGACCTCGTGCCCCTGGCTGATGAGGAGTGCTTTCATGGCACGGGCGTACATACCCGGCACACCGTGCACGGTGAAGATGTTCTGCAGTGATGGCAGGGGCGCCCATCCGAGCTGCATGCCGTGGTAGATCGCGATTGCGGCTTCCTTGCGACCCGCGCGCCTCTTGCCTTTGTTGTCGGTGCCTCCGTCGTACGCCTGGACGGACATGTGAATCATTCCGGCGAGCAGGTCCGCCGATTCCAGAGCGGCGACGTGTGCGCGCAGGCTGTCGGCCATCGCCACGAGTGCGGCCGAGTCGGCCACAGGAGCGATGGCGGCGGATGGTGCTGTGTATGGCTCGATTTCGTTGCTCATGCTGAGATTCCTTCGATAGTGGCCGGGTCGGCCTTGGTGTTGGAGCGGAGTGCGATCGCATCACCGCGCGCAGGCGAGCGAGTGGCGATCTTGAGGTCGACAACGACGGCCGTCTGCGCGTTGCCCATGGCGTCGAGGACGCGAGTCTTCAATCCGCGCAGACGCTTTGTGATCTCTTTGTCGTCGGTAACGGCGGTCAGGTAGTCGTGCGCCAGGGCGGCGTCGAGCTGGACCTCTCGGCCGTCGATCTCGGGGTGAAGTCGGCGAACGGTCTCATAGGTCGTGATCGAGTCGTCCAGCTCGGGTGGGATTCCGCTAGCAAGGCTGGCGTTCCACTCGCGTACGAGTGTCAGGATCGAAGCGGCAATCTGGGCGTCGTACTCGATCGAGTAGATCTTGGGCTTGCCGTACTGCGGCCAGAGGACGATGTTCGCGGGTTCGTGCCATCCGGTGATGAGCTGCTGCCAGATCACCTGTGCGGCATAGTCGGCGGGTACTTCACCTGATCCGTCGTCGCCCCACTCCTCGAGGTCGCGGGCCGTCTTGATCTCGACGATGCGCCGCCATGCACCGCGCGAGGCTCGGCCGTCAATCGTGGCAGCGTTGCCGAACTCGAGTGCGTCGTCGGTGTATTGGACCTCGCCGCGGGAAATGACCCATCCGTCGTTCTTGTATCGCCAGTACTCGGCCGCGGCCAGCTCGACGGCGTGACCGTAGTCGAAGTCGTCCTGCCGAGATTCGCTGATCGGCTCGGATGGGACATTGCCGGCCATCTCGTGCCACAGTGCGAACTGCGACTTGAAGCGCGAGATGCCCAGGATTGACGGAATCTTGGATGCGGTGACGAGCTTGAGCCATTCCGGTGAGCCAGGCTCGGCCTTGTCGGCCTTGGTGACTTCGCGTGCGGTCATCTTCTGCTCCTGTCGAACTTGAGGTTGTCGGGATGGGTTGCGTGAATGACCGCAGGTTCGCCGTAGTGGACGTAGACGTACTTCTCGTCGCAGTGCGAGATGACGCCGGATTCCTTCGCGCCGGTGCCCGGGTCGGTGTAGGTCACTCGGCCGCCTGGGTTTGCCTTGGCTGCTAGTAGTTTCATCACGCCACCGCCAACGACTCGACGACGGCTGAGACGAGATCTCTTGCATTGGGCGGACATACGGCATTACCTGCCTGGCGTACCTGCTCGCGCTTGTTGCCGAGGATCTTGTAGCCGGGTGTGAACGCCATGCCTGCTGCGATCTCGTGGGGCTCGAGCATGCGGAACATGCAGTCATCCACCTTCGGCACTTCCCATGTCGTCAGCGACGCGGTTGGCACGGCCGTCAGTGTTCGGAGAGAGTCGTTGATCGCCGTCGACATCTCGGAGCCGTCGCCCTTGCGAGAGCTGTTGTGCCGCGTGATCATCGCGTGGTGCAGACCGTTGGCAGCGAACGTGTCGAGCGGCTCGGTCATAGCCTTCGGCGTGTTGTTGTTTCGCATCGGGACGATGAACGCGGTCTCGTTGCGAGTGGTCATGGTGCGCAGCGGGTCGGATGCCGATCGGGCTTCCTTTCCGTCGCGACCTTCGACCGGGATCAGCAGACCCTCGGTGTCGCGGGTGGTGCGTGTGCGCATGACGTCATCGAGGGAGGTGGCGCTTTCGTTCCACGTTCCGCCGGCGGGTACGAGCATTCCGTGATGGATGTTGGTCGATAGCGTGCCGATCGGGTTCGTGACTGGATGGTTCTTCGACTTGCCGTACATCGTGGTGACGAAGGGTTGCGGTCCACAGAACTTCTCGAGGCCTGCCTCGATGCGGGCGACAGTCTTCGGCGCGAGAGGCTTCGACCGGTCTCCGATGCGGTCGCCCTTGAGTGTCCAGTCGATCGCCGACGATGCGGGCAACCATCCGGGCTCAACAATGCCGTTGCGGCATGCCACTTTCGGGCAGCGCCACACGTACTGAGCGCGGTACCGACCCCAACGAGTTGGCTTCTTCCATCCCTGCAGGGCGGAGATAACCTCGTCGCACGATGGGCAGTAAGCCTTCGGGCGGGTCCACTTGTCGAGGTCCGGCGTGCGATTGCCCTTGAGCCAGAACACGACGTACATGCGGTCGCGGGACTGCGGAGCTGGATCGCCACCGGCCTGCGCGTGCATGCTGTTCATGTAGACGATGTGGTGGTCGTAGCCGAGTAGGTCCATTGCCTGTAGCCATGCCGGGAACATGATCCACTTGGCGGCGTCGACGACATTCTCGGTGATGATCGCCTTGTACTGGTGATGCTCGGCGAATCGGGGAACGTCCCACATTGTTGCCCTCGAGCGGTCAGCGGCGGCATCGGGCAGAACCTCGTCGAAGAGGTCCGGCGTCGAGTCGAGGTTCCGCTTCTTACCTTTAGCCTGACTGTGATTCGTGCACTCGGGCGATGCCCACAGCAGGTCGGTGCGAGGGAACAGGCGCGGGTCGACCTGCGAGAGGTCGGCGCATGCGTGGTCGGTGGTCGGATGGTTGGTGTTGTGGGTCTCGATCGCGAGATCCCAGTGATTCGCTGCCATGCGAACCGAGACGCCGGGCACCTGGACTGCGCCAGTGCTCGAACCGCCTGCGCCGCAGAAGAGATCGGTCATGGTGATCATCAGTACGGAGGCTCCTCACTGGACTTAAGTCCATAGGCGGTAACGAGCGTGCCGATGTCGAAACTCGGATTGACGAACGTGACGGCGACGATCCGGCGATGCGCGATAGCGACGTCATTCGTTGTCGGCCACTCGCTGCGAAGCTCGAGGAATCCGTGTCGCGTGTACACGCTCGAGGTGTCAGAGTCGACGAGCGGGCGACCGATGATCGCATCGGGACGCTCACCCGTGATGCGCTCGTACTCGACGAGCACTCGACGCCTGCGCTTGGCAGCCGATGCGCCGGGCATTGTTGCGGGAGTCGGCATTTCACAGTCCGTTCTTGTGGTCGGTCGAGTCGTATGCGCGGTCGACCGCGGCACCGAACTCGGGCGCGTGCTGATGTTGGACCGGGAGTCGTGCGGCCGTGACGTGGATCGAGGACCGGTCGCCGTCGGGGGTGGTGATCTCGAAGTAGCCGGAAGCGAGTCCGAGCTTGTCGGCGTCCATGTGGTTCTCGACCGTTGCTTCGTTCCATGCGCCGAAGCCTTCGACCTGAGGCATGTTTTCGTAGATGTCGAATACGACGCCCTCGGCGTCGAGGTCACTCATCGGTCATCCACTACGCCGCGCGGATTGAAGTCCGACGCATTGATCTGCTGCTGACGATTTTCGAGTGCAATGGCGAGCGTGACAGCGTCGAGGGCTTCCTTGTGTTGGCCGCCCTGCGCCAGGTCGATGGCCTGGTCATCGAGAGCTGCAGCCATTCCACGGAGGGTGAGATATTCGCTCATGGCTTCACCATCAATGCCGGGAGGATGAGCGCTCCGGCGATGCCGAGTGCGATTGTCATTGCGAGCCAGAGCATTCCAGTCACCGCCATCCGGATTGAGTTGCGTACGCCAGCAAGACGATGACGACTATGGCGACGGAGAGTGTCCCGAAGATCCAACGAGCTGCCACGACGAGCGAGTTCGAAGCTTTAGGGACATCGGTGAACTCGGCGTTGACGGGTTCGGGCTCAAGCTCAGGCTCGGGGCCATTGAAATCGCGGCGTGCGAGTTCGCCGGCGGCGAGCGCCCGAGCTTCCGGCTCGAATGCGAATCCGCCAGTGAGTGCGTACCGCTCGGGGTTGTTCTGGATTTCGGCGGCGACTGCGTTGCGCCAGACTTCAGCGCCAGTCGGGGGCAGCGGAGAAGGGATGATCATCGACATTTGGGCGTGCGTCATCGCGAGACCTCGTTTCGTGAGGGAATGAAGTGGGGGAGATTGAGCCGGTGGCGCCGACTTCCGGCCATCTGGGCCGGGCAACAGACTTACTTGGGTGACGCCACCGGGGCTTGTGCTTCGAGGCGCGTTGCGAGTGAAACTGCAAGGCTACGAATCGACTTCAGCCGATCGATGTAGTGACGCGTCGAAGGTGCTCGGTTGTTCAGCTCGTCGTTCATCGCAAGAATGTGGCGAGCAAGGATGAGATTGGTTTCGTCGCTCACGACGAATCGCCGTTCGCGTGACCTTCGACTGCGGCCATGAATCCGGTCAGGTTCACATCGCCCCAAGGGCCGACGACGCGGGAGACGATGGTTGCGCCGATGTTAGTGACGCCGAATTTCGTGGCTTCATTCTTGATGTAATCGAGAACCACCTGCGCCTCACTCTCTTTCTCCCACACCGCAACGCTCGCCTGATGAACGGGACGCGGGTCGACCATGAAACTCAATGGACTACGGGGCGGTTCGGGAACGAGAAACAGGTCGCCGCTCGGGAGTCGGATCGCGAATTGGCGGTCGAAGTCGTTCATAGCAGCCCTCCATTCGCGGCATGCTCGTGAATCTTGTCGTTGAGCTGGTCGATAAGCGTGTGCGCTTCACTCACGGACAGGCGAGCTGCAAACCGGCCTAGCGCGGGGAAGTGAACTTCGACTGGCCAAGCCTTACTCGCACCGAGATGAACCTCGGTTGCAGTGCGTGCGGGATCCGACTCGGGCGCCGCCAAGCCGAAGGCGTCCGGAATGGAGCCGGTGACGAATTCGAGTGCATCGCCAACAAGTTGGGCTTCGGTGGCACGCAAGTGGACGTTCTCGGTGGCGAGATCCGTGAGCATTTTGGCGGCGTTACGGAGAGTGGTGGCTATTCCGTCGACGGTGACAAGGAGATCGCCAGAGGCGGTGCTCGGCTGGCTGGTGATGTGCGGAACGCTCATGCCTGGCCTCCGCTCACATGCTTGCGGATCTCAGCCTCGATCGCCTTGACGGACTTGGACGCATCGTCAAGCTCGCTCGACCGGATTGTGCACTCGAGGTGAGCTGACAGGTAGACGCTTCGGTGCGCCTTCTCAAGCTCCAGGGCGATGTGCAGCTGCTTGCCGAGCTGGTCAAGAGTGGGGACGCCCGAGGAACTGACTTCAGCCTCGGCGTTGTCGATGCGGAGGGAAGCGGCGACCGATCTCAGTGAGTTGATCATCGAGGTCTCGACGCCTGTGTCGAACAGAAACTGTGCGACAGCCTCGATTGTTTCGGGGGTAACGTCGCCGGCATTGGTCGCGGGAGCTGTGTTTTCAACCCCCGCGACCTGCTCGTCTCCTACAGTTGGGCTGCTACCGCCATCAACTAAAGGAGAAGAACCGTGACCTACTTCCAGGCTTCCCGACATGCCGCTCAAGCTGCTAGTAGCGCCGAGAGTGCCCGCATCCGATCGCAAGACCCGGGCGTCAAGAAGCTGGCTGAAGCTGTTGAATACCTCTCCAAGGCCGTCGAGGAGTTGGCGAAGACCCGTCACCGAGAGATCTAGATCGCGAATATCGGAGGCGATTGCGTCGAGCTTCCCGAGCTGTTCTGCCTGGCGAAGCTCGGCGTCCTTCCATTCCTGGCGGGTGATTCCCGTAGTATTGGACATCTAAGTTCCTTTCTGGGGGCAGGCCCGTTCGGTGTTACAGCACCGAGCGGGCATTTTTTCTGGGGATTCAGGCTGCAGACGTGCTGGTTTGTGTTTCCGAATGCCACCGTCGAAGTGCTTCCCGAGTGACCTTGACTCCAGTCTCCGCAGAGAGGGTGTCAGCGATCTGCCGGTAACTGAGCTTCGCTGGGGTGTTGCGCTGGCGTTCAATCCACTTCCGCACGTCTTCTCCGAGAGCGGCAGAAGCGGCAGCCCTGGGGGTCGTTGTCGGTTGCATGTCACGAAAGGTACGTCGTTTGTTGCAGATCATGCAACTAGATAGTCAATATGCATGACAAAATTGTTACTACATGGCTGTAATTTTCCATCTTTGACCTGTGCACTTGCGAGTATGGCAAGTTACATGCAAGATTATTGACATGACCACGACGGAACGCCCGACACAGACACTTCGTGAGCGCATTAGCGCCAACGTGCTGACTTTGATGCCCAGCCGTGGTTTGCGCCGAGACAATGACCTCGCCGAGTTGCTGGGGTGGACGACAGCTAAGACGAGCCGCTGCCTTCGGCGCAATGCCTGGCAACTGGACGACCTCGATCATGTAGCCGAAAAACTGGGGGTAGATGTGGCTGATTTGACCAAGAATCCGTTCGATTACCTGCCGAGAGCAGGCAAACCTACGCAACCGTAGGTTGTGTATCGTTTGGCCTATGGACGCTCCCGAGGTTTCGCTCGACAACTACGAGGCTGTGTACGAGTACTACCGCGGTCACCAGCAGAATCGGTTCGTGGCCAAGCTTGCCTTTGCCGCGCTGGCACTGAAATATCGTCCGCGAATTGCTTATGCACCTGGCGCGGAAGCCGCGTTGGCGGCTCTACTCGGGCGTGGGACGCAACTGGTGGTTGCGGTCAATCACCTTACGGAGAGTGACCAATTCACGCTTGCGGCGACGGCGTGGCGCACCCCACTGCGGCGTGTGATCGGGCGGACTCGCGTGCTGGCGAAGGATGAGCTCTTCGTTGATCCAGCTCAGCGCAAGAAGGTCGACATGATGGGCAGCATTCCGGTGTTCCGCAGCAAGAATCACGGACTGCGGGCCGTGTCGGACGCGGGCCGCGTGATGATGGACGTTGCGGCGCAGCGCTTGAGCGAGGGGGACTGTCTGGCGATTTTCCCCGAGGGAACCTGCAATACCGAGGATCCCCGGACGCTGCAGCACGTCAACAGCGGAATCGGCCACATCGTTTCGCGCGCAGAGAAATTGGGATGCTCGCCTGCGCTCCTGTCGGTTGGAATCAGCTACGGGCCGGATGCGGGTCAGGTCAAGAGCGCCCGGGTTTTCATCGGCACTCCGGTAGTCGACCTGGGTGGAAAACCGATGGACATCGCTCGCGTCGTACAAGGCGATCTGCAGCGTGCGGTGGACGGCGCCGTGGCGAGTTACTGATCACTGGCTGCCATTCGCCCCAATGTGTCAACTTTGGTTGACGCCCGCCGGTTGTCAACCTATATTGACAACATGACCGAAGCGACCTCACTCGCCACCGCCGCAGGCAGTCCCGATCCAGCGGAGGGCTTGCGGGCCGTTCGGGCGCTGCGACGACTGCTCGAACGACTCGAAGCCATCCAGGTTGCCAACGCGCGCAAGCAAGGATGGTCCTGGCAAGCGATTGCCGAGACTCTCGAGGTGAGCCGTCAGGCCGTCCACAAGAAGCATGCAAGCGCAGAGTCGCAACGAGGGAAAGGCAGGTAGGGAAATGTTCGAGAGGTTTACCGCAGACGCCCGCGCGGTTGTCGTCGACGCGGTCGGCAGTGCCGATCAGGTGACTCCCCAGGAATTGTTGGAAGCACTTCTGGCCACCGACCGTGGCATCGCCACAGCGACCCTGCGCGAGTGCGGTGTCACCGCCGAATCGCTGCACAGCGAGACTCCGACGAACGATCTTGATCAAGACGCCGATGTGCTGGCGTCGATAGGCATCGACCTGGCCGCCATTCGGGAGAGCCTCGAGCAAGCGTTCGGGAAGGGAGCGCTCGACGAGCCTGCCGGGATCGGTTCGCGTCGTGGCAGATTCGCCTTCCCGCGCTCGAGATTCGAGAAGGACGCGAAGAAGGTTCTCGAACTGTCACTGAGGGAAGCGGTTGCGCACAAGAGCAACCACATCGGCGCCGAACACATACTCCTCGGCATTCTGCGTGTCGCCGACGGTCCGACGCGCGTGGCACTCGAAGCGCAGGTCAGCATCCCCGAGATTCGTAGCCGGCTGGAATCGGCGATGCGCCCAGCGGCCTAGACGCCACGACATGACGGGATCATGTGCCAGCATTCAGACATGACATTTCTGGCACGTCTCATAGTCAACGGAATAGCTATCTGGCTCGCCTCTATGTGGGTCACCGGAATCACCATCGACAGCAATCAAGACGATACGTGGGGAAACATCCTGGTCATCGCCATAATTGCGCTGATCTTCACCGTCGTCAACGCGTTCATCAAGCCGTTGCTGAAGCTACTGTCCCTCCCACTGTTGATTCTCACGCTCGGGTTGTTCACGCTCGTCATCAACGCGCTCATGCTGATGTTGACGGCCTGGATCTCGACGTCACTGGACGCCGGCTTGACCGTCGACGGTTTCTGGACCGCTGTTTGGGGCGCACTGATCATCTCCGTCGTGAACTTCGTCCTCAGCGCGTTTGTGCCCGAGAATCGCTGATCAGGGCCTTCGCTGATCAAGCTTTCGCTGATCAGGCCAGGCTGAGCGCAACTGCCGTCGCGGCACCCCAGACAAGCATTGCGAGTCCGGTGTCGCGCAGGGCAGGAATGAGAGCCATGCCCTGACCGCCCGAGCGCAGTGGTGCGTTGGCTCGGACTGCAAGTGGCAACGCGAGCAGTCCGAGCAGCGCCCACGGTGTTCGTAGAACAAGCAGCAGTGTTGCGATGAACGGAACAGCCAGCAGGACGACGTGCAACGTGCGGGTCTTCGCGTCGCCGAGGCGGACGGCGAGTGTGATCTTGCCGGATTCGGAGTCCGTCGGGATGTCTCGTAAGTTGTTGGCCACAAGAACCGCGCTAGAGAAGGAACCGATGGCAACGGCGCCGGCGAGTCCGGCAAGATCAATGCGTTCCGCCTGCACGAATTGAGTTCCCAGAACTGCGACCAGGCCGAAGAACACAAACACGGCGATCTCGCCGAATCCGCTGTACCCGTACGGCTTCTTGCCGCCCGTGTAGTACCAGGCGCCGATGATGCAGAACACGCCAACCGCGACCAGCCACCACGCCGTCGTAGCGGCCAGGGCAAATCCGGCAACAGCCGCGACGGAGAAGCAACCGATGGCTGCGGCCTTGACGGTGCCGGGGCTGACCAGCTTCGATCCGACCAGGCGAATCGGCCCGACGCGATCGTCGTCCGTCCCGCGAATTCCGTCGGAGTAATCGTTCGCGAAGTTCACCCCGATGATCAAAGCCAGGGAAACGATCAGCGCGAGGAGCGCCTTCCACCACACCGCGTGATCCAGTGACGCCGCTGCTCCGGTGCCGACCAGCACCGGGGCAATCGCATTCGGGAGGGTGCGCGGTCTCGCGCCTTCGATCCATTGAGCAGCTGTAGCCATACAACGATCTTTGCACTGTGCAATACCATCGAACGCGGTGGATCAGGACAAGACTCGAGACGTGACTGGCATAACTCTGCTCGGCCCCGTGTCGATCGGGGCGGTGGATCGGTGGGTCGGAGTGCCCGGGCCGCGAGCGCGCGCCCTACTCACCGCGTTGGCGCTCGATCCGGGGCATCCATGTTCGCCGCAGAGCCTGATCTCCGACATCTGGGGGTCGGAGCCGCCGCGCTCACCGACCAATGCTCTACACACGCAGGTGTCCAGGCTGCGATCCGCGCTCCCGGAAGGCGCCCTGGAGGTGACGTCGGCGGGCTATCGGCTCACGGTGCCACGGGATCAGGTTGATCTCGCGCGAGCCGAAGACGAGGTTCGAGCGCTTCGGGGTGCTGACGTGCACCCGCGCGAGTTGCTGACGAGAGTCACTGCAGCGCTGAATCTCTGGCGGGGGAGCCCGGGCGACGATGTTGTCGGGCCGGCGGGTGAGCAGTTGGCTTCGCGTGCCAAGAGCCTGCGCCGCGAACTTGTCACACTGCGACTGCGCTCGCTGCTCGAGCTCGGGGATTTCTCCGAGGCACTTCCTCTTGCGCGAGAAGCTCACGCCGACAATCCTTTCGACGACACCGCTGCCGGGAACCTGATGCGATCGCTCGCAGGCTCGGATCGTGTCAACGAGGCGCTCGAGATGTTCGCGGTGCACCGCGAGCGCCTGGCTGACCGGTTGGGCGTTGATCCGTCGCCGGCTCTGGTGGCGCTGAACGCGGACTTGCTCGCTGCGCCGACTGCGCCGACTGCGTCGACTGCGGCGGCCCGGAGTTCCCGCGCGATCGGTGTGCGCGCGGCACCCAACGCCATGTTCGGCCGCCGAGACGATATCGAGAGAATCGAGGCACTTCTCGAACGGTCTCGCGTCGTCACGATCCTCGGACCCGGCGGCGCGGGAAAAACCCGTCTGGCACACGAATTGGGGTCGCGGGCCTCGGCCCGCACGTCCGTTGTTCTGGTCGAACTGGCGTCGTTGCGAAGCAGCGACGACGTGATCGCGGCGATCGGTAGCACCCTCGGAATCAGTGAAGCCGATCTGGCACCAGGTCGCCTGACAGTCGGGCGAACGCACTCCGCCCGCGAGCGGTTGGTCGAGGTTCTTTCGGCCGGTCCGATGACGTTGATTCTCGACAACTGTGAACATGTACTCCGGGCCTGCTCGGACATCGTTGCCGAGATGATTGCAGCCAGTGCTCAGTTGACCGTTCTGACGACAAGTCGATCACCGCTCATGCTCAGTGCAGAGGTCGTCTATCCGTTGCCTCCGTTGGAGATTCACGGTGATTCCGGGTCTGCGGTGGAATTGTTCACGGCTCGGGCCAGAGCCGTGCGACCATCCGTACATCTCGATTTGGTGGCCGTCGGAAAGCTGTGCGCGACGCTCGACGGCTTGCCGTTGGCCATCGAACTCGCGGCGGCCCGCGTGCGGACGATGAGCGTCGAGGAAATTTCGGCGCGCCTGAGTGATCGATTCGCGCTCTTGCGATCCGGTGACCCCACGTCGCCGGATCGCCATCGCACTCTGCACGCGGTGATCGACTGGAGTTGGAATCTGCTCGGCCCCGAGTATCGAGTGGCACTAGCTCGATTGTGCCGATTCCCGGCAGGTTTCACATTGTCTTCGGCGCGAGCGGTCGCCGAGTGGGACGGCGTGGACGACATAGCCGACGCGATCGAGGCTCTGGTCAACCAGTCGTTGCTTACCGTCGTCGACGGGCCGGACGGGTTGCGCTACCACATGCTCGAGACGGTTCGCGAATACGGCGAGGAGAAACTCGGCGATCTCGGTGAGGGGACGGAAGTTCTTCGGAGACTTAGTGGCTGGGCCGTCGCGATCGCCGGGGACGCTCGCCGACGGGCTCGTTCCGATCAGCTGCGCCTTGTGGGCGAGATCGACGCCGAACATGACAATCTCCTTGCGGTGCTGCGTTGGGCAGTCGACGGCAAAGACGGCGTGACCACAGCGAGTGTCTTCCCGGTTCTCGGAGTGCTTTGGTCGATTCGGGGTGCACACACGGAAGTAGCGAACTGGGCACCGAAGGTGATCGAAGCAACTCGAGATCACGACCTACGTGACGTCGACGGCGACTTGGCGGCCACGACGTTCATGTTGGTGGCGATGCATCTACTGTTCGCCGAACTCAGTCGCGATCACGTTCGAGCAAGGGTTCGCCTCCGAAAGATGCTGCGCGAGCGCGGCGATCTGCGGCCGATGTTCGTGTTTTTCATCCGATTGCTGAATAGTCCCCGCTCCGGGTACGGCGTTGCGCGGTTGTTGGCGGAAGGAGTCCGCAGCGCTGACACCGAGACCCGGACGGCGGCGTTGTTCGCGCGGTCGAACTTGCGCGAGAACATCGGCGACGTGCGGGGTGCACGTAGTGATGCCGAGGATCTTCTGCGGTACGCCCGAGAGATAGGGGACGAGTGGGGCGTCGCGATGGCCGCTCAACACGTCGGCTCGGTCCACAGTCAATCGACGAGGTATGCCGAAGCTGCCGAGTACTACGCGCTTGCAGCAGCGGCCAGCGAAAGTCTGGGAGCTCACGAAGAAGCGGTGCAGCTCATCGGGTTTCAGGCAAGCGCGTTGATCGCCGACGGCGATTCCACGGGCGGGCGCGCGTTGCTGGATCAACTGCGGCCCGCGCTGGCGCAAGTCGGCGCCAGCTCTGCGATCGAAAATCATCAGCGGCGGTCGGCGATGTCGGCCAATCTTGCCGAGGCAGATCTGGCAGAGGGTCATGTCGAACTCGGTCTACGCCAATACCGAGAGGCGCTGGATCTGCTCGGCGACGCGATGGGCAATGTGTACGGAGATCCGTTTGTCATCCTGCTCAGCGCCGCCGCGGTATGCGCGCATGCACTGGCCGGGCAGTCGGCGAAGGTCGCGGATCACGTACACCGGATGGTCGAGTCGAGTCTGATCAAGTTGCATCCCAACGGATATACCGATCTGCCACTGACGGGTTCGGTTGCGGCGGCCGTCGGTGCCTACGATCTGTCGACCGGGAACGTCGGACCCGGTATCGAACTGTTGGCCCTCGCCGTCGTGATGCGGGGACGGCAGGATTTTGCCTCGCTGCAGCATGCACGGCTCATCGCATTCGCGCGCGGAATTGTCGGTGACCAGCAGTGGTTTGACGCGGTGAACACGGTTTCGAGATACCCACGCGCCACGACCCGCGAAGCAGTTCTTGCCGCGCTTCGCGGATCGCGTGGGTAATCGTCTCGCTTTATGTCTTGCGCATGTACATCCGTACGGTCAGCGGTGCCATCACGGCCACGATGACTGCCGCTCCGACGAGCGACCACACCACGTGAATACCGAAGTGGCCTTCGTTCGCGAGTTCGCGAACTGCGGTCACCAATTGTGAGACCGGATTGACGTTCACGAACTTCTGCAGCCAGCTCGGCATGGTGGCGGGATCGACGAACGCATTCGACATGAACGTCAGGGGGAACAGCACGAGCATCGAAACACCCTGCACCGTAGACGCTTTGTTCATCATCACGCCCATGAGCGCAAAGATCCAACTGATCGAGAACGCGCACACCATCACCAGAATCGCGGCAGACAGGATGCCGATCGCACCGCCGGCCGGGCGGTATCCCATGGCAAAACCGACGATGAACGTAATGGTGGTGGCGATGCCGTACCGAACGACGTCGGCGAGCAAGGCGCCGGACAGCGGAGCGATACGGGCGATCGGCAACGACTTGAAGCGGTCGAACACACCCTTGTCCATGTCTTCACGAAGCTGAGTGCCGGTAACGATGGAACCGGTGATGACCGTCTGGACGAGGATGCCGGGGATGATCGTCGGCAAGTACGCCGTGACGTCGCCGGCGATGGCGCCGCCGAAGATGTACGTGAACATCAGAGTGAAGATGATCGGCTGGATGACAACGTCGAACAGTTGCTCGGGATTGTGCTTGATCTTGAGAATGCCGCGGTACGCCATCGTGAACGTATTCGCGAAACTCTGCTCGAGACTGATCCGCCGCGGAGCCGAAGTGAGATCGGCGACTGGCGATTTGGTAGTGGTGAGAGTAGTGGTCATGCGGGAATCCGATCGGAGTTGTTGTCGGAATCGGCGTCGTTGCGTCCATGGTCTTCGGGTTGATGCCCGGTGATGGTGAGGAACACTTCGTCCAGACTGGGCTTCTGCACGTTGATCTCGTCGACGGCGATGCCGCGCTCCCGCAAACGGATCAGGAGATCGGCGGTTACGGATGGGTCGCTCAGCGGGGCGGTGATCCGGCCGACCTCGGGAGTGACACCTACCTCGACACCGAGCATCGACGCGATAATGGATCGGGCTTCGTCGGTTCGATCGCGCTCGACGAGTTTGAGATGCAACGACGAAATGCCCACCGACGCCTTGAGCTCGTCGGCTGTGCCGTTTGCGATCACTCGGCCACGGTCGATCACCGCGATCCGATCGGCCAACTGATCGGCCTCGTCCAGGTATTGCGTGGTCAGCATGACCGTCGAACCCTCGGCGACCAGTCGCCTGATCGTCTCCCACATCTGGGCGCGGGTACGCGGATCGAGGCCGGTCGTGGGTTCGTCGAGGAACAACAGTGGCGGGCGGGCGATCAGGCTGGCCGCGAGGTCGAGGCGTCGACGCATTCCGCCGGAGAAGTTCTTGAGAGGTTTGGCTGCGGCTTCGGTGAGGTCGAATTCCTCGAGAAGCTCGAGTGATTTCTTGCGGGAGTCCTTGCGGCTCAGACCGAGCAGACGGGAGAAGATCACCAGGTTCTCGGTGGCCGTCAGGTCCTCGTCGACGGACGCGTATTGCCCGGTCACGCCGATCAGGGATCGCACTGCCACGGGTTCGCGGCTGACATCGCGGCCGAAGATGCGGGCCTCACCGCCGTCGGGGCGCAGGAGGGTGGCGAGCATGCGAACGGTGGTGGTCTTGCCCGCGCCGTTGGGGCCGAGCACGCCGAACACCGATCCAGTGGGCACGGTGAGGCTGACTCCGTCGACAGCGCGTTGCTCACCGAACATCTTGACTAGGCCCTCGGCCTCGATGGCAAGAGGTGAAGCTGTGTGGTTCATGGGATCAAGCGTGACAGAGTGCGCTTGCATTTGCCTTGCGTGGAACTTGCGCAGCCGTGCGAGGGTGACAGCGGGTGCGCCGCAGGGCGATTATGCAGCCGCAGGCGCGATCAAGCGCGCGTGTGCTGATTCTGCGCGCGGCAGTGTTATCCATAGCGGCAGCCTTCTCCACAGTGCCAGCGTTATCCCCAGCCGAACATTCGTTGCCGATGAACGCCGATAGAGGCGGCACGCTCGCCACATGGGAATTCTCACGCGGGCACAGGCCCATCGGGACGGCATCAGCGACGCGCAGTTGCAGCGGGCCGTCAGGTGCGGAGAGTTGCACCGAATCGCAGCGGGAATCTACATGCGGGCCGATCACTACCGCGAACTCGATGCGCGAGCCCGTCACCGCCACACCGCCCTCGCCACCGCTGCAGCCTGCGGACCGGGCGCAATTGTCAGCCATGTATCCGCGGCAGTGATGCACGGTCTGGACTGCGGCGGGTTAGGCCTGAATGTTGTGCACGTGACGCGGAACAGAAGCTCGGGTGGGCGAAAGAGTGCCACCTTCCACCTTCATCCGGCACCGCTGGTTCCGGAGGAGATCGTGCTTGTCGACGGTGTGGCAACGACGTCGCTGGCGCGCACGTTTGTCGATATCGCGCGCACGACATCGTTTGAGAATGCCGTGGTGATCGGCGACTGTGCACTGCGCCGGGGGATGAGACGTGACGATCTTGCATCCGTGCTCGAACGTTTGCACGGCCGCCGCGGAATGAGCCGGGCGCGGGTGGTTGCCGAGTTCATCGAACCCGGTGCCGAGAGCCCAGGGGAGTCCATCAGCCGGGTGCGCATGCGCGCCGACGGATGGCCGATGCCGACCTTGCAGCAGGAGATCCGCCTCGGCGGACGGTTCATCGGGAGGGTCGACTTCTTCTGGGAAGAATTCGGGGTGGTGGGCGAGTTCGACGGCATGGTGAAGTACCGCAGCGAGAATCCGGGTGCGGTGGTGGAGCGCGAGAAACTGCGCGAGGACGCAATCCGAGATGCGGGGTTCGAGGTATTCCGCTGGGTGTGGGCGGATCTGCGGGACTTCGAACGGGTGCGGGAGCGCTTCGATCGGGCGTGCGTGCGCGGCGTCGCGCGCTGAATGTTCGGCCGCGCGGGTGATCAGGCCTGCGGCTGAACATTCGGCCTGCGGGAGCTTGTCGAGCCGTGCGCGAACCAGGCAAAACGTAACATTGCATAGCGCTCCGTAACGGAATTTTGCGAAACCGCCCTTACGGAGCGACTCGCTCTAATACGCTGCTGCCAAGTCGGACGGACTGGCGCTTCCTCGGCTGAGTAGTCGCAGCTCAGTGGATCAGGCCAGGGCAGGGCGTCCGAAACATCGCTGTCTACACACAAAAGGACGCGCACGTGAACTTGAAGAGAATGACCCCAGCAATCGCCGCGCTCGCGGCTGTAGGACTGCTCGTGTCGAGCTGTAGCAGCGATAGTGGTTCGGACCCGTCCGAGAACGCCGCGACCGGAGATCCGATCAAGGTAGGTCAGATCGCTCCGATCGAGGCGCCGGGGCTCGGCTCCGCCGCTTACGCCGCCGGCATGGTCGCATCGGTCGACGCTTTCAACGATCGGGGCGGCGTGAACGGACGCCCCCTCGAGCTGATTCAGTGCGACTCCATGGGTGATCCGAACAAGGAGGTCGACTGCGCGAACAAGATGGTCTCCGAGGGGGCCGTCGCGACGCTCGCGGACTTCACTCCGGTTTCGTCGGAGGCGTCGTCGAAGATCCTGCTGGACGCCGGAATCGCCCGCATCGGGCTGAACCCGGTGAACATGGCCGACTTCACCGCGACCAACGTCTACACGCCGTTCTCCGGTTCACTGCTCAACCTGTACGGAATGATCGACATGCTGGTGGCACAGGGCAAGACCAAGCTTTCCTTGATGCGCCCCGACCTTCCGGTAACCGCACAGCTGGTCGGCTTGCTGACCCCTGCGGTGCAGGCCAAGGGGGCGGAGATCGTCAACGACGTCGCAGTGGGTACCGGTGCGACCGATTACACCCAGTTCATCGCGGCGGCGGAGCGCAACGGCGCGCAGGGCGTGATCATGGCGCTGGGTGCGGCCGACGCGAACCCGATCGCGCAGTCGTTCGAGCAGCTCGGATCGAAGCTGACTTTCGCGTTGGGGTCGGCGGGCTTCTCCCAGGCGGACCTGCAGGATCTCGGCACCTTCGCCACGTCCTCGACGTACACCGGCCCGACTCCCGCAGCGTCGTCGAGCACCGACGACTTTCCCGGTCTGAAGGATTTCCTGGCAGACATGGAGAAGTCCGGTAAGGACGAACTGGGGCGCGAGAACCTCAACGGCGACGCGATGAACCCGTGGTTGACGGTGCGCGCATTCGGTGAGGTCGCAAAGGATCTCAAGGATGTCAACAAGAACACGGTCATGCAGGGATTCGAGAATGCCAAGGCCCTTGACATGGCGGGCCTTGTGCCCGCTTGGACGCCGAGTGCGGTCGAGCCTTTCGGGATCTTCCAGCGCGTCTCGAACTCGATGATGTACCGGATGACGTTCGACGGTGACGTTGTCATCACCGATCCGGTTCAGTACGACCTGCGCAACCCTACTGCCTGAGCCGAATTCACCCTGGAGATTGACGAATGACTGAGTTCCTACAGTTTGCGATTCTCGGCCTGGGGGCTGGCTCTGCCTACGCGCTCCTGGCGCAGGGCATCGTGCTGGTTTATCGCGGTTCCGGGGTGGTGAACTTCGCGCAAGGCGCGATCGCCATGGTGGGGGCCTACTTCAGTTTGGAAACCCTTCAGCGCGATCATGATTGGGGCCTGGTTCCGGCTTTCCTCGTGGCAACGGTAGTGGCTGGACTGATCGGACTGGCATTTCAGCTGCTGGTGTTGCGGTGGCTCACCAATGCCGCGCCGATCGTCCGGCTGGCCGCCACCCTCGGCTTGATGGTGATCCTGCAGGCCGGGGTGCAGCAGTACTACGGCAGCACCCCGATCCGGGTGCGTGCCTTCCTGCCCGACGACGCGTATCACTGGGGAGGTGTTGTGGTACAGCAGGATCGGATGATCCTGCTGGGTATCGCGGTGGTGTCGACGGCGGCGCTGTGGGCCTGGACCACGTTCACCCGGGTGGGCTTGGCCATTACCGCGGCCGCTGAGCACGAGCGAGCGGCCGCTGCGCTCGGCTGGTCTCCGCAGCGTCTGGCAACGTTGACCTGGACCGTTGGCGGAGCGCTCGCCGGTGCCGCGGGAATCCTGGTGGCGCCCTTGACCGGGCTCACTCCGTCGGCGTTTGTGGTGATCGTGACGGTCTCGGCGCTTGCCGCGGCTTTGCTCGGTGGTTTCCGCTCCTTCCCACTCACTCTGCTCGGCGGATTGTTGCTGGGTGTGGGTGAGAGCCTGGTCGTCCTGTATCAGGACGGCCTGCGGGATCTCCTCGGGATGGAGACGCTCACCGGCGTCAATCGGGCTGTGCCGTTCGCGGTGATCCTGGTGGTGCTCGTTGTGCGGGGGAAGGGGTTGCCGCTGCGCAGTCATGTTTCCGAGCGGCTGCCCAAACTCGGATCAGGCGAGATCCGTTGGGCAGGTGCCATACTCGGAGTTCTGGTGGCTGTCGGCATTATTGCGGCCGGTGGCGACTGGCTGCGGTCCTTGACGCTGACTCTGGCTGCGGCGGTGTTCCTGCTCTCGATCGTGGTCCTGACGGGTTTTGCCGGCCAGCTCTCGCTCGCCCAGTACACCGTCGGTGGCCTTGGTGCGCTGTTCGCCGCGCGGCTCGTCGGGCAGGCCGGTTGGCCACTGGTGCCGGCGGCGCTGGTGAGCGTGGTGGCGGTGATTGTGATCGGGGTGGTGTTCGCGCTGCCGGCGTTGCGAACGCGGGGTGTGAATCTGGCGGTTGTCACACTGGGGCTCGGGTTCACCATCCAGGAGATGGTGTTCAACAATCCGACCTTCACCGGCGACAAGCTCGAGGGTTCGGTGAAGATCAACCAGCTGAGCCTGTTCGGGCTGGAGGTGACGCCAACGCGTTACCCCGAGCGGTGGGCTCTGCTGTGCCTCGTAGCGCTGGTGCTGTGTGCACTGATGGTCGCGAATTTGCGACGCTCGCGCACCGGCAGACGGTTGATCGCTGTGCGGACCAACGAGCGAGCGGCGGCGTCGCTCGGGATCAGCGTGTTTGCCGTCAAGATCTACGCGTTTGCGTTTGCAGCCGGTTTGGCTGCTGTGGCAGGCATTCTCCTCGGTCTACGCAACACCGCGGTCACCTATCTCGAGTTCAACGTGTTCGCGTCGATCAATGCCGTAGTCCAGACGGTGACCGGCGGCCTCGGCTTTGTACTGGGTAGCGTCATCGGTGCGCTGATGGCGCCGGGAGCGCTGTTCAGCCGACTGCTCTCGGGCTTGGCTATGGCCGCACTGCTCGGCGGTGTGATCCTCATTGTCACTCTGCTCACCAACCAGAACGGTATCGCCGACATGATTTCGCGCGGGCTTCGGTCGGTTCCAGGGCTGAGCACGCTCGGCACCCGCAAAAAGGGCCGTGGTCATCAACTTTCGGATGAATCGCCAACTGGTTCGGTAACCCCGACGCCATTGATCGTACGGGGATTGACGGTGCGATTCGGCGGCGTCGTCGCGGTCGACGGTGTCGACCTCGATGTTGCTCCGGGGCAAGTGGTAGGTCTGATCGGACCCAACGGGGCCGGGAAGACCACGGTGATCGACGCGATCACCGGATTTGTCAGCCCAGCGGCGGGGCAACTCACCCTGGGGGACAACAACATCACCGGGTGGTCCACTGCGCGCAGGTCCAAAGGTGGGCTCCGCCGCTCCTTCCAGTCGCTCGAGCTGTTCGAGGACGTCACCGTCGGGGAGAACATCCATGCCGGCGCCGACGAATCGACTTGGCGCACATGGGTTACCGACCTGATTCGCCCCGGCCGTCATCCACTCTCACCGAGTGCGTCGACCGTTGTGCGGGACTTCGAGTTGGAGAACGATCTGGACAAGTTACCGGGCGAACTGTCGTACGGTCGGCGACGGCTGGTGGGCATCGCCCGAGCGGTTGCCTCCGCACCGTCCGTCATCCTGCTCGACGAGCCGGCAGCCGGACTGGACGACGCCGAGAGCCGTGAACTCGCAGTTGCCATCCGGCACTTGGCCGTACAACGCGGCGCGGGGGTGCTTCTCGTCGAACACGACATGGGACTCGTGATGTCCACGTGCGATCGGATCGTGGTGCTCGAAGCCGGCCGGGTGATCGCGTCCGGAACACCGGACGAGATTGCCTCCAGCCCGGCTGTCCGCGACGCCTATCTGGGTACCGACATCGAGACGACAACGGAGGCAACACGATGACAAGCACCAGTGAGAAGACGGTGGCGGCGGACGTTGTCCTCGAATGCCGTGGCCTGAGTGCGGGTTACGCGGGGGCGGTGGTCTGCCGTGACCTCGACATCACGGTGCGATCGGGGGAGGTGGTGGCACTTATCGGCGCCAACGGCGCCGGCAAGTCCACCACCATGCTCACCGTGGCCGGAGAACTTGCCCCGATATCGGGCGAGATCTCGGTACTCGGCTCCAGTCGGCGTTCGTCCCTGTCGTCGTTGGCGCGTCGCGGTCTGAGCTACGTGACCGAGGAACGGTCCGTGATCATGGGCCTGACCGGGGCCGAGAACCTCCGCCTGGCAGGTGTATCCGCAGACGCAGCCTGCGCGATATTCCCCGAGTTGCGCGCTCTCCTGAAGCGTCCGGCAGGCCTACTGTCAGGTGGTGAACAACAGATGCTGACGCTGGCCAGAGCGCTGGCCCGGGAACCTCGTCTCCTGCTGGCCGACGAACTGTCGCTTGGGCTTGCGCCGCAGATCGTGCAGCGCCTACTCGCCGTGGTGCGGGAGGCCGCGGACCGCCAGGGTCTCGGTGTACTCCTCGTCGAACAACACGTGCGGCAGGTGCTCGCGGTAGCGGATCGGGTGTACGTCCTGCGCCGAGGCGCAGTGATGATGGAAGGCACCGCAGCAGAGATCGGTGCGGACCTCGACGCCGTGCAACGTGCCTATCTGGCGCAGGGTCCAACGAGCACAGAGCAATAGGCTTCCAGTGCGCAGAGCTTCAGCCGAACCTGGCCACCAGAGCCGCCCGGTCGAGTTTTCCCGGCCCACGGAGGGGGAGTGCGTCCACGACGAACAGCTCGCGCGGCGCTGCGGTCACATCGAGCGTGCGCTGAGCGTGGGCGCGCAATTCCTCGAGCGTCGGGGGTGCGCCTTCGGGCACAACGCACACCACGACCCGTTGGCCGAGGCGCGGATCGGCGACGCCGATGACAGCGCACTCCCGAACAGCGGGATGATCAGCGAGTGCGGCTTCGACGACCTGCGGCACCACTGTCAGTCCGCCGGTGGAGATCGCTTCGTCGAGGCGTCCGCTGATGCGCAGTACGCCGTCGACTACCGATCCGGCGTCGTCGGTGCGAAACCAGCCGGGCTCGGAAAAGGCCGGGTGATCCGGGAGTCCACGATACCCGGACGCGAGCATCGGCCCGCCCAGCAGAACTCGGCCGTTGTCGATGCGAATCCTTGCCCCGGACAACGGGATTCCGTCGTACACGCATCCGCCGGCGGTTTCGCTCATGCCGTAGGTTCGCACAACTTCGATGCCCGCCGCGGTGGCTTGCTCGAGAACCGGTGCGGGAGTTGCGGCTCCACCGAGCAGTACGGCGTCGAGGGAGGCAAGCGCGTCGACAGCAGTGGGATCTGACAGCGCTTTGACCAACTGTGTCGGGACCATCGACGTGTACTTTCGCGGGCCACTCATCGCGGCAACCGCAGCGGGAAGCGCGGCGGGATCAAAACCCGAGCTGACGTCGACGACAACGGGTTCTGTTCCGGCGAGAGCGCTGCGCAGCAGAACCTGCATGCCCGCGATGTGGTGCGGCGGAAGGACGAGTAGCCAGGAACCGGGCCCGCCGAGGTACTCGTGGGTGGCCTCGCCGCTCGCGCGTAGTGCGTCGGCGCGCAGCATCGCTCCCTTCGGAGTCCCGGTGGTTCCCGATGTCGCCACAACCAGGGCAATGCCGTCGTCGATGGGTTCGCCGGGATGCAGAGCGTCGGAGAGCCTGGCTCTCTCGCGCGAATCAGCGGCCGGGACAGGGAGAACGGCGGGGCCTGTGCCGTCGAGTATCCGGGCGATGTGCGGCAAGACTTCGAGGACGGACGCGCCCTGCGGAATCGGTAGTGCTTCGAGGGTATTCATCGTCGAACGTCCGGTCCGGCCAGCGGCCAGCCGCCGGCAGCAAGATGACTGCGGACACGATCGACGTCGGTCTCCAGCGGCATCTCGTTGGTGATCTTGGTGATCAGGACCTGGATGTCGGTCTTCTCGATCGGGAGATCACCGTCTTCGATCAACGCGTCGGCAACCGCGTCGACTTCCGTTTCCGAGAGTCGACGCGTCAGCAGAGCAAACAACGGAATGTAGTCCTGTTCGGGAACGCCGTTGGGATAGCCGGCCCGCAACCAACCGACTATCGAGGTGAGGAAGGGCGGAAGGGCCATGACGTCAGCTCACATCTCGAACTTCATGTTCGGCGTTGTCGTCGAAGACGGGCCACCCGCCTGCGCGCAGACGCGCAGTCACACGTTCGACGTCCTCTTCGGAGGATTCCTCGTGGAGGATCCCCTCGATGATCGCCCGGAGCGTGTCGTAGTCGACGTGCCGATCCGGAACTTCGTGCGCGGATTCGATGGACATCGCGACGACCTGTTCGATTTCCTCGTCGGTCAGGCGTCGACGCAATACGGCGAGCAGCGCAAAATGATCTTTGTCCGGGATTCCTTCGGGGTATCCCGCCCGCAGCCAGTCGAGCACGCTGCGCAATGAATACTTGCTCAAATCCTCGGCCTCTTTTTCGTTTCGGTGGTGGAGTCGGATCGCCCTTGCGCCGGATTCAGAAGACGTTGATTCCGAACGTGCTGGCCAGGAAGTTCTTCATCAGCAGCAGTATCCCAGCGAAGATCGTGATCAGCACGACGGCAAAGCACAGATAGGCTCCGGCCTTGCCGAGCGCAGTCGGCCCGTCGGAGCCGTCGGCGTTCTGCAGACTCAGCGATTTGAGGCCGAGCGCAAATATCGCGGGCAATCCGGCGCCGAAGAGCAGGCCGACGGCAACTACCTGCCAGAGTGATTCGAGAGTGTCGGTGAGGAGATGCATTCTCGTCTGCCCTTTCAGGAGTTGTGGGTGGTCTCGGGGGTCGGTGTCGGATCTGCGACGGGCACAGCTTGATTCTCGTCCCACTCAGCGGTCACGTTGGCCGCGTCGACAGGTTCTTTACGCGAACGCACGTACATGAAGATCGCAAACGCGATCAGGGCGGCGAAGACGACCAGAACACCGGCGAGTCCGCCGATGAAATGTGCGATGGCCCAGCAGATCGCGCCGACGATTGCGGCCGACGGGAGAGTGATCAGCCACGCGGCACCCATGCGTCCGGCGACGCCCCAGCGAACTTCAGCGCCCTTGCGGCCGAGGCCGGTGCCGAGGATGGATCCGGTGGCAACGTGAGTCGTGGACAGCGGGAGTCCGAGGTGGCTCGACGTAAGAATGATTGCGGCCGAGGATGCTTCGGCAGCTAGTCCCTGAGGTGCGGAAATCTCGACGAGACCCTTGCCGAGTGTGCGAATGATTCGCCATCCGCCGAGGTAGGTACCCAACGCAATTGCGACGGCACACGTGAACTTGACCCAGAACGGCATCTCCGTCTCGGCGGTGATGGATCCGTGAGCCACCAAGGCCAAAAAGATGACGCCCATTGTCTTCTGGGCGTCATTGGTGCCGTGCGCAAGGGAGATCAGTGAAGCGGTTCCGATCTGACCGAAACGGAATCCGCGCTCACGCTCGTCTTCCTTGACGGACGCGGTGATCCGGTAGACGAGCTTGGTGCCGACGCCGGCAACCAGTGCCGCCACCACGGGGGCCAGGAGTGCCGGAACGACAACCTTGGTGAGGACGCCACCCCACTCGACGCCGCCCATTCCGATGGACGCGATCGCCGCGCCGATCAGACCGCCGAACAGCGCGTGGGACGAACTCGACGGGAGGCCGAGCAACCACGTCGCCAAGTTCCAGATGATGCCGCCGACCAGACCGGCAAAAACGATCAGAAGAAGGTCCTGTCCGCTGACCGCGCCCAGGTTGACGACGCCTTTGGCGACCGTCGCCGCAACCTCGACGGACAGGAAGGCACCAACCAAGTTCAGGATTGCGGAGAGTGTGACCGCGACCTTCGGTTTGAGTGCGCCGGTGGCAATGGATGTGGCCATTGCATTGCCTGTGTCGTGAAATCCGTTCGTGAAATCGAACGCGAGGGCGGTGACAACTACCACCAGGAGGATTACGAGCTCTGCGGTCACAACGTGAATTGTGCGTATCGAACGCGTAAATGTACAGCCAACGAGATGTGACCTTCCGTGACATGAGGTAGAGGCGGGCGCGTGGGCTGCGCTACCGCAGCTGAGGGCGTGTTCAGTGACACTGCTCCGAACTCTTGTGTTGCGTTTCACTTTTCCGTCTCACTGACCGGGAAAGCACATTCGTCGCGTTTTGATCGCTGATTACCTACGGCACTGAGCGCGCTGTTCGGCAGCGCACGTGTGTGAGAAGGAGAGTTTCGAAGTGAAGCCCAACAAGACCGCGAAGCTGGTTGTGGCACTGGCCGCAACTGCTGCATTGGTCTCTGCCTGTGCAGGCGACCGCGGTGACGACCCGTCGGCAACGTCGAACGGTGCATCCGTTGCGACGGCCGACGTTGCGTCGAAGAGTTCCGACGCCAAGTTCGGAACCCTGGATTCGCCGTGCGGCGACGGAGATGCGAAGGGCGCGACGGATCAGGGTGTCAGCGACACCGAGATCAAGATCGGCTTCGGCGACGACCGCGGCTACGTGAAGTCGCCAGGCCTCAACAAGGAGATGAGTGACGCGGTCAACGCCCTCATCTCGTGGTGCAACGATCAGGGCGGCATCAACGGCCGCAAGGTTGTCGGCACCGACTACGACGCGGCGATGACGCAGGCCAATTCGGTCATGCAGGAAGCCTGCGCCAGCCAGTTCATGTTGGTCGGCCACGGATTTGCAATGGACCAGACAGCAGAGCAGACCCGTGTGGCCTGCAACATGGTTGCCGTTCCCGGATTCACGGTGTCGCCCGACGCCGCCAACGGACCGATGACGTTCCAGGGTGTCCCGTTCCCCGTCGACTACGCCAACGGTTCGCAGTGGTTCCAGATGGCCGAGATGCATCCGGACCTGCTGAACGACTTCGACGTCGTCAACAGCACGATGCCGACGATCATCACCTCCACCAACAAGATTCGGTCCATCGCCCAGGCTGCGGGCTTCAAGCTCAAGGACTGCGGCGTCACGCTGAATTACGAGGGCGAATCCAGCTACGTGCCGTTTGCCGAGAAGTTCAAGGAATGCGGTGCCAAAGGCATCTGGACCTCGCGTTCGGCCAGCCCGGCCGAGCTGAACTTCGTCAAGTCTCTCGATCAGGTCGGCATCGATCCGATCTTCTTCGGTGAGGCCACCTGGTACGGCGAGTCCATCGCCTCCTGGAACAAGGACACCGGACTGCTCGACAACCTGAACGCCGGCATGACCTTCCAGATGCTCGAGAACGCGGACAAGGTTCCCGCTGTCAAGAAGTACGTCGACCTGGTCAACGAGCAGGGCGGCAAGACGGCACTTCTCGGTATGCAGGCTGCATCGTCGTTCCTGCTGTGGGCCACCGCTGCGGATGAGTGCGGCAGCGACCTGACGCGCCAGTGCATGGTCAACGAACTGTCGAAGATCGACGACTGGGACGGCGGCGGATTGCATGCCGCTACCGATCCGGGCAAGAACATGCCGGCCACCTGCGGCCTCATGACGTCACTGAAGGGCGCCGAGTACTCACAGGCGTTCCCGACGACGGCAGGCGAGTTCAAGTGCGACCCGAAGTACATGGTTGCCACGGACAAGAGCACGTGGGGCACCGATCTGGATGCCGATCGCATCTCCACGAAGTACCAGAACGCGAATGTGATCAAGCCGCAGTCCTGATCCACCTGAGGAAGGTGGCGCGCTCCGCGAATGCGCGCAGCGCGCCACCTTTCCTCCCCTAACGAGGGTTCAGTTATGAACACTTTTGTCACTTTCACGATCCTGGGTTTGGTCCTGGGATCGGTGTATGCGATCGCCGCTTCCGGGTTGGTGCTCACGTACAACACGTCCGGAATTTTCAATTTCGCGCACGGCGCTCAGGCGATGCTGGGTGCGTTCATCTACTGGCAGTTGCGGTACGGCTGGGAACTCCCGACCGTGGTTGCGTTGCTGATTTCTTTGGTTGTGGTCGGCCCGTTGATGGGGCTGGGCCTGTACGTGTTCATCATGAAGGGCCTGCGCGATACGGCGGAGGTCACCAAAATTGTTGTCACGGTGTCGATCCTGCTGGGTATGCTCTCGATCTCGCATTGGTTCTGGCATCCGGAGACCGCGCGCACGATGCAGATGTTCTTCGGTGATCAGTCCAAGATCACGGTGTTCGGTGCGAGCATCCGCTACCACGAGTTGATCTGCATCCTCGTCGCGATCGGTATCGCGGTGGGTCTGCGGATCCTGTTCACCAAAACCCGCGCCGGTGTCGCGATGCGCGGTGTTGTCGACGATCCGGATTTGTTGCGCCTGAACGGTCATAACCCGGAACGCTTGGCGGCGTTGTCGTGGGCGATGGGATCGACGTTGGCGGTGTTGGCGGGTATCTTGATCACCCCGATCAGCGGCGGCACCCTCGAAGCGAACATGTTGACGCTGTTGGTGATCGACGCGTTTGCCGCCGCGATGTTCGGTCGGCTGCGCAGTATTCCGCGCACGTTTGTCGGCGCCGTGGTTCTCGGTCTCGCCGGTACGTACGTGTTGGCGTACTTCCCGACGAGTTGGAGTTGGACGTCGAATTTCCGTGTCTCCCTGCCGATGATCGCGTTGTTCGTGGTGCTGATCGTGCTGCCGCAGGACCGTCTGCGCGGCGCCGTCACTCGTACTCGCGAGCGGTATCACGTCCCGTCGGTCCGCAAGGCCGTCATCTGGGGTGTCGCGCTCATTGTCATCGTGTACCTGCTGCGTCTGCTGATGGTGACGTCGGCGATCACGACGTTGACGATCGGGATGACGTTCGCGATCATCGCGCTCTCGCTGACGTTGCTGACCGGGTATGCCGGTGAATTGAACTTGGCGCCGGTCTCTTTCGGTGCCATCGCCACCATCGTGGCGTTCCATTTCGGTATCTCCGGTAGCGGGTTGGCGGCGCATCTGAACCTGTGGGGCATCGTCGTCGGTGTGCTTGTCACCGCCGTCATCGGTGGTCTCGTCGCGTTGCCGGCGCTGCGTCTGCGCGGGTTGTATCTGGCTTTGGCGACGATGGCGTTCGGTGTGTTCCTCTCCAACATGGTCCTGCGTGATACCACCGAACACGAGATGTTCGGCATCCGGTACTCGCTGTTCAAGGACGGCAACATCGCGATCCCGCCACTGAAGGTGGGGCCGCTCGATCTCAGTAACGACACGGTGTTCCTGATGACCGTCACGGCACTGTTCTCCGTGCTCGGTGTCGGAGTGATCGCGTTGCGCAACAGCGGTTACGGGCGTCGACTCGCCGCGATGAAGGACAGCCCCGCCGGATCGGCGATGCTCGGCCAATCCCTGGTTCGGCTCAAGCTGAGCGTGTTCATGATCTCCTCCGGCATCGCCGGATTGGGCGGCATCCTGATGTCGAGCGCGATGGGCTCGGTCTCGGGTGAGAGTTTCGCGATCATGGTCTCGTTGTCGTTGCTGATGCTCACCGTCGTCGCCGGAATCGGTTATGTCAGTGGCGCCCTGTTCGGTGGTTTGATGGCGGGCATCGGTTTTGCCGTCATCATGGTCTCGTTCACCAACCTCGCGTCGGCGCAGCCCGAACTCGAGGGAATGTGGCTGCTGCTGGGCAACATCGCGGCAGTGAGCCCGGCGTTGATCGGTATCGGTGTCGGCGCGAACCCCAGCGGCACCATCCACCAGGTCGTCGAAGGGTACCGCCGTTTGATGAACGCGAAGCCGGTCCTCTACGGCGGCGCCGCCGTGATCGCGGTGACGTATCTGCTCGCCTTGGGTGGGGTGCTCGGAAACTGGTGGTTCGCCTCCATCACCATCGCGGTGGTGTTCCTGTTGCCGGTGATCGGTGAAATGGTCATGCCGGCAGCAGTTCTCACCCCCGAGGAGTTGGCGGCGAAGAAGACGCTTGTCCCGGAAGAGGTCGGGATCGATGTCCCGTACAGCGACGAGGTGCGCGGCGAACTCGACCGTGAACTCGGCATCGACCTGCGCAAGTCCGAAAAGGAGTTGGCCGCTCATGTCTGAGACGCCTTTGCTCGAAACCCGCGGTGTCACGGTACGTTTCGGTGGCCACGTGGCCGTCAAGGATGTGTCCCTGACGGTGGCCCCGGGAACGGTGACCGGGTTGATCGGCCCGAACGGTGCCGGGAAGACCACCCTGTTCAACACCATCACCGGGTTGCAGAAACCGACGTCGGGACAGGTCTTCCTCGATGGTGTGGACGTGACGAAGTTGGCTCCGCACAAGCGCGCCAACAAAGGTTTGGCGCGCACGTTCCAGCGCCTCGAGTTGTTCGTCTCGTTGTCGGTGCGCGACAACCTGCGCGTCGCCGGCGATATCCACAAAGCGAACAGCGGCAACAAGATCGACGTCGACGCCGAAACGGATCGACTGCTCGAGCTGACCGGCCTGAGCGATGTAGCGGCCAAGGATGTTTCCGACATCCCCACCGGCCGCGCCCGAGTCGTCGAGGTCGCGCGGGCCTTGATGACGAACCCGCGGATTCTGCTTCTCGACGAGCCGGCATCGGGTCAGACGGAGCAGGAAACGGAGGTGTTCGCGCAGATGCTCACCGACCTCGCAGCCGGGGGTCTGGGAATTTGTCTGGTCGAGCACGATATTCCGTTGGTGATGAAGGTGTGCTCGACGATTCACGTACTCGACTACGGAGCGGTGTTGGCCTCGGGTGATCCGGAGAAGATCCGCACCGACCCCGAAGTGATCGCCGCGTACATCGGCACCGAGGAGGAGGCAGTATGACCGCAGCAACGATCGACCTGGCAGCGGCCGAGAAGATCCGTCCGGAGCCGTTGCTCGAATTATCGGGTGTGCGTGCCGGTTACGGGGCCATCGAAGTCCTCCACGGCGTGGACCTCGTGCTGCAGCCCGGCGCTGTTGTGGCGTTGCTCGGCCCGAACGGCGGCGGAAAAACCTCGACGTTGAAGGTGTGCTCCGGTGTCCTACCGCTCACACGCGGGGAGTTCAAACTCGCCGGACGGGTCGTCAACGGAATCGAAGCGTCCGAACTCGCCCGGTTGGGTGTGTGTTCCATCCCGGAAGGCCGCGGGATCTTCGCGAACCTGTCGGTGCGGGAGAACCTGTGGATCGCCACCGGAACCGGAGCCTCGCTCGCGGACCTGGAAGAGGTTGCGTACACACGTTTCCCGATTTTGGGGGAGCGGCGTAGTCAGTTGGCGGGTTCGATGTCGGGCGGTGAGCAGCAGATGCTCGCTCTCTCGCGGGCATTGGGAACTCATCCGACGGTGTTGCTGCTCGACGAGTTGTCGATGGGTCTGGCACCACGGATTGTCTCGCAAATGTACGACGTGGTGGGTTCACTTGCCGCGGAAGGTATTTCCATCCTCGTGGCGGAGCAGTTCGCGCGGGCGGTGTTGCCGATCGCGACGTCGGCGGCGTTGATGTTGCAGGGTCGCGTTACTCGGGTCGGTGACCCGCATGAGATCGAAGAAGAACTTTCTACCAGTTATCTAGGAGGATGACGATGACGACAGTTGAAGATCGCCGTGATGAGTTCAAGAAGAACATCACCGACCTCAAACTCGACAAGGGACAGTCCGGCGGCGACGCGAAAACACTGTTCGGCGGCCTGATCCTGATGATCGTGGGGGTAGTCGGCGCATTCGTCCTCTACATCTCCTCGCTCACCGAATCGGACCTGCGCAACATCGCGTCGTACCAGATCTTGGCGATCGCGTTCCTGGCGTTGACGGTCATCGGAGCCGCGATGTTCATCGCCGCGTCCGTCGCCAAGGTCCTGCGGTTGTGGCTGGTGCGTCAGCTGCTCGAAGGCCAGGCCCAGACCGATCAGATCGCACAGGCACTGAACACCCGCATCTGAACCCGGCTCAACTGAAAATGCCCGCCACGGAAACTGTGGCGGGCATTTTCGTGCGCTCGGAGACTACTGCGGCGTTCGGGAGTCGCGTCGGATCGGATGATCGTCCGGAATCTGCACCATGACGATCGGCGTCCCGTCGGGATCGGCGATCCACATCTCGTGCAGACCCCACGGTTCCTGACGTGCCTCTCGGGCAATCTTGACTCCGGCGAGCACCAGTTCCGTTTGCACGGCCGTGAGATCGCGAACCTGCAGCCAGATCGCGCCCCGGAACCCACCGTTGCCTGCGGCGCCGTGTGCGGCGATCTCGATCAACCCCTGGCCGGCGAAGAACACTGTGCCGCCGGGGTATTCACGGGCGATAGCCAGGCCGAGGGTGTCTCGGTAGAAGCTCAGCGTCATCTCGTAGTCATCGGGGCGCAATATGGTTCGGCTGCTCAGAATCTCCACGGAACCATCCTTCCACGTCTCGCTCGGCGATATCAGAAATGCTCGGCAATCAGAAATACCAGGGATACGGCGACCAGTCGGGATCACGCTTCTCGAGGAAGGAATCGCGGCCCTCGACGGCTTCGTCGGTCATGTATGCCAAACGTGTTGCCTCACCGGCAAATAGCTGCTGGCCGACCAGGCCGTCGTCCTGCAGGTTGAACGCGTACTTGAGCATGCGCTGAGCTTGCGGGGACTTGCCGTTGATCTTGCCTGCCCACTCGATGGCAACGTTCTCGAGTTCGGCGTGATCGACAACCTTGTTGACCGCGCCCATCTGGTGCATTTCCTCAGCGGAATAGGTGTCGCCGAGGAAGAAGATTTCGCGAGCGAACTTCTGGCCCACCATCTTTGCGAGGTAAGCGCTGCCGTACCCGCCGTCGAAGCTGCCGACGTCGGCATCGGTTTGCTTGAAGCGGGCATGTTCACGACTCGCGAGGGTGAGGTCGCAGACGACGTGCAGGCTGTGTCCGCCGCCGGCGGCCCAACCGTTGACCAGGCAGATGACCACCTTGGGCATGAAACGAATCAATCGCTGCACTTCCAGGATGTGGAGGCGTCCGGCACGAGCCTTGTCGACGGTGTCGGCCGTTTCGCCTTCCGCATACTGGTAGCCGCTGCGGCCACGGATGCGCTGATCGCCGCCGGAGCAGAAGGCCCAGCCGCCGTCCTTCTCGCTCGGTCCGTTGCCGGTGAGCAGCACGGCGCCGACGTCGGACGTCATCCGGGCATGGTCGAGTGCCCGGTACAGCTCGTCGACGGTGTGTGGGCGGAAGGCATTACGTACTTCGGGGCGGTCGAAGGCGATACGAACGGTGCCTTGACTGACATGCCGGTGATACGTGATGTCGGTGAGATTCTCGAATCCGGGAACGGGGCGCCAAAGCTGCGGGTTGAAGGTCACGTAGGTCACGATAGAGGCAGGCATCGTAACCCCGACGAGTACCTGGAGTAGAACATGTTCCCCCACGCGCTAACGTGCAGGTCATGAGCGAACCCACCGTAGAAGGCAAGGAGACCGTCGTTCCCGACGAGCGTCGAGGCGGTTTCCCGGTCTTCCGCCACACACCTGCAGGTCCCGACTTCGGTCGTTTCGTCGAGGCGATGCGCAGGTTGCAGGACCTGGCGGTGTCGACGCACGTCCCTGACGAAGTTCTCGCGGAGATCGCCACGCAAGCGGAGGAACTTGCCGATCGACTGGCCCCGCACGAGGTGCCCGAAGGGGCGTCGCCTGCAGGCTCGAATATTCAGTTGCCTGGTCGCGGCAGTCTCCTCATGCCGCCCTGGACAATCGAGAGATTCGACGCCGAAGGTGTGCGCAGCACCGGCATGTTCCGGCGCTACCACCTCGGTGGCAACGGCGCGGCGCACGGCGGAATCGTGCCGTTGCTGTTCGACGACATCTTCGGCATGACCACCCACGCGGGTGGCCGCCCGATGTCGCGAACCGGTTACCTGCACATCAACTACCGCGCGATCACCCCGCTGAACACGCAATTGGTGATCGAAGGAAAAGTGGATCGGGTGGAGGGCCGTAAGACGTTTGTCAGTGCACGGCTGACCGACCTCGACGGAAAGCTACTTGTCGACGGTGACGCGCTCATGATCGAGCTACTCCCCGGTCAGCCCTGACATGTCTCCCATCTTCGAGTTGCCGTCGTTCGACGATCTGATCGCCGACGCAGTTGTGGTGAGTTTGCCGATGCGGGTGCGTTTTCGCGGGATCACGACGCGTGAGGCGCTGCTTCTGCGCGGCCCGGCAGGATGGGGGGAGTTCGCTCCGTTTGTCGAGTACGACGACGAGGAAGCCGCGCACTGGCTGCGCGCCGGCATCGAAGCCGCGTGGCTCGGCCCCCCGCCTGCGATTCGGGCCACGGTGCCGGTCAACGCCACGGTTCCCGCGATCGACGCGTCGGCGGTGCCGGAATTGTTGGAGCGTTTTCCCGGATCGCGAACAGCCAAGATCAAGGTCGCCGAAAAAGGACAGTCGTTGGCGGATGACGTTGCCCGGGTGAACGAGGTCCGTCGGCACATCCCCAATGTGCGTGTCGACGCAAACGGTGGGTGGAGCGTCGACGAGGCCGTTGTGGCGCTGCGGGCGCTGACCGAAGGCGGTGAACTCGAGTACGCGGAGCAGCCGTGCGCAAGCGTCGAGGAACTGGTGCGGGTGCGCGCAGCGGGGACGGGTGTGCGGATTGCCGCGGACGAGAGCATCAGGCGCGCGGAAGATCCGCTGCGAGTGGTGCGCGCTGGAGGAGCAGACGTCGCGATAGTGAAGGTGCCCCCGCTCGGCGGTATGCGCGCGGTGGTCGCGTTGAGTACTCAACTGGCCGAGTACGGCGTGCCGGTGGTGGTGTCCAGTGCGCTCGATACGGCAGTCGGGATGGCGTCGGGGCTCGCGGCCGCAGCTGCGTTGCCCGAGTTGCCGTTTGCGTGCGGATTGGGCACTGGCGGGCTGTTCGTCCGGGACGTCGCAGTTATCGATCCGGCAATCTCGGGTGCTCTGTCCGTCGGCGCGGTCGAGCCTGATCCGTCGATCCTCGCGCAGCTGACGGCCACGCCCGAACGCACCGCGTGGTGGCTGGGCCGCGTCCGCCGCTGTCATCGGATACTCGATCAACGAGGCGCGCTGAATTTCGTATAGTGTCGGGCCCGACCTGATGAACATCAGTCAAGAATGAAGGGATCGAAAGTGGTTGCAGCTCTGAACGAAACCCTGCTCGAGGATTCACGGCTTCCCGCGGTCGTCGCGGACGTGCAGACCTTGATCGACGCAGAGGTTTCGGATAAGTCGGGGGCCTCAGGGCTAGCTCTCAAGGGCGGCTACGGCGCAGTCAAGAAGGTGAGCCCGTCCATCGTGCCGGACGCAGTCACCGCACTTCTGCCCGAATTCGTGGCAAAGCTCGAGCCGTACTGGCAGGAATTCTCCGCCTCGGGCGGCGGAAGCTTCGCGGAGTTCATCACGGCTCGCGGCGACGCCGTTGCCAACTCACTGCTCCAGGTGACGGACGAGCGCATCGAAGGCAGCGACAAGGCCGTCGTCAAGTCGATGTACTCCAAGCTGCGTGGTTCGGCGCAGAAGCACGTAACGGCCGCACTGCCGCGTCTGGGTGATCTGATCCAGAAGCACGCCGCATAAGTTCGACCAGCACGACACAGAGCGGCCCGGGAGGTTTCACTCCCGGGCCGCTCTTCGTTGTGCCAGATCAGTTCGCTGCGTGGCCGTCGCGCCAGAACCCGGTGAACGTGATGTCGGTTTTCGGGAACTTGCGGTCGTTCACGAGGTGGCGTCGTAGCCCGCTGGTGAGGGCCTGCTCGCCGGCGACAAACGTGTACGACGGGCCTTCGGGAAGTTCGGCCGCGCGAACAGCCTCGAGGGCAAGTGCTCCGGGCTTGGTGTCTGTGTCTTCCCGGATGATCCAATGCACGTTCACGTGAGCGAGCTGCGGGAGGTCCTGCTTGTCCTCGACGTTCGGGACCTCGATGAAGACCTCTGCCCGCAGATCGGCGTCTGCAGTCTCGAGAATTCCGGCGATTGCCGGTAGGGCACTTTCGTCTCCGACCAGGAGTTGCCAGGTGCAGTCGGGAGTCGGGTTGTAGATGCAGCCCTCGTCGAGAAGCGCTACCTTGTCGCCGCTCGAGGCCGTGTCAGCCCACGCGGATGCCGGACCGATATCGCCGTGAAAGGCGAAGTCGATGTCGATTTCCGCTGTGTCGCCGAAGAGCCCGGATCCGGCGGGCCGGTACTCGCGGATCGTGTAATTACGCACCACGGGACGGGTGTCCTTGGACATCACCAGGTACTGCGCATACCAGAGGTTGTTTGCCGCGGACGGCAGTCGCAGCTCACTCTGGCCGGCTTGCGGAATGAAGAGGCGGAACCAGTGATCGGCGCCCATCGGGGTGATGGTGCCCAGCTCCTCGCCGGCAATCGTGATGCGGATGAAGGTGGGACTGATCCGTTTGTTCGCGACAACTTCGGCTGACGTGATGCTGCGTGACACCGGTTTCACGAACTTGGAACGCTTGGCCATGACGGAACCCTCGATCGACGACAGTAGGTCAGGCAATCCTAACTTATCGTTTCGGTCTGCTGGGCCGCTCTTTGACGACAACCTCCGGCGGCAGGCCCCATTCCGAGCGGCCCAACCGACTCAAAGGTGCCAACGCCGCGAACTCCGGCAAGCCGTCGTCGGCCAACGCGTCTGGGCGAACCGCGACGGCAACAACGTCGCCCATCACCACAAACGAATCACCGACCTCGATGACCTGGCGCAACGTGCATTCGATCGCAACCGGCGATTCCGCGACCCGAAGCGGGCGCACGCGTTCGCTCGGCTCACTGCGAATACCCAACTCGAGAAACTCGTCGGCGTCGGGAGCGTAGGGGGCCGAACTGTCGTTGATCATGTCGAACAACGACGCCGTTGCCACGTTGATCACGAACTCGCCGGTCGCCTCGATGTTGCGCAAACTGTCCTTGCGGCCAACCGAGGTGAACTGCACCACCGGCGGGGCCGCACTGGCCACGGTGAAGAAGCTGTGCGGCGCCAGATTGCCGACGCCGTCGGCCGAGAGCGTCGACACCCAGGCGATCGGCCGCGGAACCACCGTCGCCGTGAGCAACTGATAGAACCGGCGGGGTGAGGTGTCGGAGGGATCGAAGAGTGTGCGCACTCACACATGGTGCCGCAGACTCGCCCCTCGGAACGGCCCGGCCCGAACATCTGACACTCTTGAAGGCGTGAATCCGTCCACAGCACAAGCCACAGCCGTCGTCGACGAACTGGTTCGTGGTGGCGTGCGTGAAGTCGTGCTCTGCCCAGGCTCACGCAACGCGCCGCTCGCATTTGCCCTTCAGTCCGCAGACATCGAGGGACGCCTGCGTCTGCACATGCGGATCGACGAGCGGACAGCCGGCTTCCTCGCGCTCGGACTGGCAATCGCCGGCAAGCGTCCGGTGCCGATCGTCATGACGTCCGGAACGGCCGTCGCGAACCTCGGACCCGCAGTGCTCGAAGCGAACTACGCACGAGTGCCTCTGGTAGTCTTGAGCGCCAACCGGCCGTACGAAATGCTCGGAACCGGCGCCAACCAGACCGTCGAGCAACTCGGATTGTTCGGCAGCCAGGTGCGCGCCACCATCAGCCTCGGGCTGGCCGAAGACGATACGACGCAGAACAGCCAGTGGCGTTCCGCGGTGTGCCGGGTACTCGCCGCTGCCCGTGGAACCCGGTCAGGCAACGCCGGGCCCGTGCACTTCGACATACCGTTGCGCGAACCGCTGGTTCCCGACGTGCATCTGCAGGGGCCGGTTCCGGAAGGTCGGCCAGGCGGCGCAGCGTGGACCACCACGCAGAACGCAACACTCGACGTCCCCCTCGACCTGGATCTGACCGCAGACACCGTTGTCGTCTCCGGCCACGGCAGCGCGCTGCGACCCGAACTCGCCGGACTGCCGACCGTCGCCGAACCCACCGCGCCGCTGCACGGAATTGCGTTGCATCCCCTGGCTCTGGCGCAACTCAAACCCCGGCAGGTAGTCATCACCGGCCGTCCCACGCTGCATCGTCAGGTGTCCAAGGTGCTGGCCGACCCGAGCGTTGACGTCTATGCGCTCACTACCGGGCCGCGCTGGCCCGACGTGTCCGGCAACGTCCTTGCCACCGGAACCCGGGCCGTCGTGAGCGGAACACCGGACCCGGCGTGGATCGCGCGATGCATGTCGCTGACCGAGCACGCCGACGCGGCCGTCGCCAAGCAGCTGGCTGCCCACCCCAAGGCCACCGGCCTGCACGTAGCCGCAGCGGTGATGGGTTCTCTGGGCGACGGTGACCAGTTGCTGCTCGGAGCCTCCAACCCGGTACGCGACGCGGCGCTGGTGAGTTACCCGAAGTCGTCGGTGCGAGTGCTGTCCAACCGCGGCGTCGCCGGGATCGACGGCACGGTCTCGGCCGCGGTCGGCGCTGCTCTGGCCTACGACGAGGGACGAACAATCGCCCTGATGGGCGACCTCACCTTCCTGCACGATGCCTCCGGGCTCCTGATCGGGACCGGGGAACCGCGGCCTCGCGACCTCACGATCATCGTCGCCAACGACGACGGCGGCGGAATATTCGAACTGCTCGAGCAAGGCGATCCGCAGTACGCCGGAGTGTTCGAGCGTGTCTTCGGCACGCCACACGGCATGGACCTGGCAGCACTGTGCGCCGCCTACCGCGTTCCGCACACCGCCGTGAGCGTCGACAAGCTCACGGAAGCGCTGGCACAACCCGCTGCAGGTATCCGGGTTCTCGAGGTTCCCACCGACCGCAGCGGTTTGCGGGAACTGCACGCATCAGTGCGAGCGCAACTGTGAGCGACGTGGTTCTGCGCCGTTTCCGCATCGGAATCCTCGTCGTTGCGATCGGCATTTCGGTTCTCGCGGTCATCCTCGTACTCGGTGCCTGGCGGAACGACCGGACCATCGAATCGAACATGGGGACCGCAACCGCCGAGGTGCTTTCCGCCGGTTCGCTGCGGTCCGCTATCAGCTTCGTGACGCCGGACGGCGCGAACCACAATCCCGAACTCGGCGTGCTCTATCCCACCAATCTGACTGTCGGACAACGCATCGAGGTCGAGTACTACAAGACCGACCCCGACCTGGTCCGGGTGGCCGGCCGCAGCGCGAGTGTCGCGCTGATTCCCGCCGGATCGGTCATCGTCGTGACGTGGCTCCTGGCCGGACCCGCCGTCTGGTACCTGCGCAAACGTGAGGCCTTGGTGCGCACGTCAGAGCCCGTCACCTCGAATTAGCCTGCGCTTCACACGAACACGGCACGGACTTTCCCTCGCACTGTCACCGTGATCGGTGTGAGAGTAGCCATCGTTGCGGAGTCATTCCTGCCCAACATGAACGGCGTCACCAACTCGGTCCTACGCGTGCTCGAACATCTCGATCGAACCGGCCATGACGCGATGGTCATCGCGCCGGACACCGTGGGAAATGGGCACGCCCCCACCTGGCACGAAGGCGTCGCCGTGCACCGAGTGCCTGCCGTCATGGTTCCGAAAGTCAGTTCGCTACCGGTCGGACTGCCACAACCACGATTGACCGCCGCCGTTCGCGCCTTTGCGCCCGACGTCATGCACCTCGCGTCTCCCTTTCTCCTCGGCGCTGGGGGAGTAGGCATCGCCAAACGACTCCACGTTCCTACCGTCGCCGTCTATCAAACCGATGTCGCGGGCTTTGCCGAAAGCTACGGACTCGGCCTCACCAGCAGGGCAGCGTGGGCGTGGACCCGGCGAATTCACAAGAGCTGCATCAGAACCCTCGCGCCGTCCACCTCCGCCGTCGACGCCCTCGAAGAACACGGAATTCCCCGGGTCCACAAGTGGGCGAGGGGCGTCGACGCAGCAAGATTCGCGCCGTCGCGTCGTAGCTCCGCTCTGCGCCGAACCTGGAGCGGGGACAGTGATCGCCTGGTTGTCGGCTTTGTGGGACGGCTGGCGCCGGAGAAGCACGTCGAACGATTGGCCGCGTTGGCCGGAGATCGCAGCCTGCAACTCGTGATCGTCGGCGACGGCCCGGACCGAGAGCGCTTGCGCGCGCTGTTGCCCGACGCGGTCTTCACCGGCGCGCTCGGCGGAACCGATCTTGCCGAGGCCTACGCCAGCCTGGACGTTTTTGTGCACCCGGGAGAGCACGAGACGTTCTGCCAAGCCGTCCAGGAAGCGCTGGCGAGCGGTATACCCGTCGTCGGGCCGGACGCGGGCGGCCCGCGGGATCTCGTCTCGCATTGCCGCAACGGCTACCTCCTGCCGGTGGACAGATTCGGTGAACTTCTCCCCAGCGCAATCGACGCCCTCCGTCAGCGCGATCTGCGAGTGCAGTTCGGTTCGGCCGCTCGGCGGTCGGTCCTGCACCGGACGTGGCCGGCCATCTGCGACGAGTTGCTGAATCACTACGAGGACGTGCAAGGTCTTGGCCGGCGAACAGGCGCCCGAGCAGCCTGAACCAGCCCACTTCGCGAGTGTTGGTAGCGTTTGACGTGTGGCGACTACACACGGAACCCGGGCAACTCTCGACAAACAACCGCGCGAGGTCGCGTCGATGTTCGACGACGTCGCCGAGCGATACGACCTGACCAACACCGTGCTGTCCTTCGGCCAGGACAAAGGCTGGCGCAAGGCAACGCGAGAGGCCCTCGACCTCAAGCCGGGCGAGAAGGTTCTCGACCTCGCCGCAGGCACCGGAGTCTCGACCGTTGAACTGGGCCGGTCGGGCGCGTGGTGCGTCGCCACCGACTTCTCCAAGGGCATGCTGCAGGCAGGTCGCTCCCGCAAAGTCCCGATGGTGGCCGGCGACGCCATGTTCCTGCCATACGCCGACGACGTATTCGATGCCGCGACCATCTCCTTCGGTCTGCGCAACGTCTCCGATTTCGAGGCCGGCTTGCGGGAGATCGCCCGCGTCACCAAGCCAGGTGGACGCCTTGTCGTCAGTGAGTTCTCGACGCCCGTCTTCGGGCCCTTCCGCACCGTCTACATGGAGTACCTCATGAAGGCACTCCCACAGGTGGCCCGCGCCGTCAGCAGCAACCCCGACGCGTACGTCTACCTCGCCGAATCCATTCGCGCCTGGCCGACGCAGGAAGAACTCGCACGCAAGATCGAGGCAGCCGGGTGGAAGAACGTCAAGTGGCGCAACCTCACCGGCGGCGTCGTGGCGCTACATCACGCGACGCGCTGAACCTGCTGTAATCAGCCGAACAGCGGACGGGAGTCGATCCTTCGGGATGCGGCTCCCGACGCTCGCCAGGCCCGCGCCGTCAGATCAGCGTCGGCGTCGGTGACGAGGTTGCCCATCACCCTGACCGCGACGGTCATCATTGCCTTCGACCGCATCGCGATCGGGCCGGACGCGGGGAGGAACCGCGGAACCGTGAGCAGCCCGGCAAGACGCCGCGCGACGGAGAACGCCTGCCCGTAATGCTCGCGTAGGACGCTCGGCCACAGTTCGGTCAGATCGCCGTCGCCGAGGTGTTCGACGATCAACCGTCCACCCTCGAGGCCGTAGTCGATGCCCTCGCCGTTGAGTGGATTCACACACGCCGCGGCATCGCCGATGATCGCCCAGTTACGGCCGGCGATGTTGGATACCGCGCCGCCCATCGGTAGCAAAGCTGAAGCAACGGAATGGATTTCACTGTTCCACTGCCATTCGCCGCGGCGCTGATCGGTGTACAGATCCAGGAGCGGGCGCAATGCTCCGGGGGCCGGCCGCTTGGCTGTCGCAAGGGTGCCGACGCCGATGTTCACCTCGCCGGTGCCCAGCGGGAAAATCCAGCCGTATCCCGCCTGTAGGGTGCCGTCGCCGTCACGCAGTTCCAGGTGCGACGTAATCCAGGGATCGGCGCTGCGGGGAGTTCCGACATAAGCGCGCGCGGCCACTCCGTACGCGGTGTCCCGATGCCACTGCCGCCCCAGCTTCTTGCCGAGCGTCGAACGAACACCGTCGGCGACGATGAGGGTCTGGCACCGCAGAGTGCTGGTTCCGGAGGGGCCGGACAGCACAACTGCACTGACCCGATCACCGTCACGTTCGACGTCGACGGCTTTGGTGCCTTCCAGCATCACCGCACCGGACTCGATCGCGCATCGTCGGATCCGATCGTCCAGCTCGGCGCGGGGGACAGCGCTGCCGATAGAGGGGAACGCTGTGGACGGCCACTCCATTTCCAGCTCTTGGCCGAAGCCTGATAGCCGGAGTCCCTTGTTCGTCGTGTGTGACCTAACCCACTCTCCGAGGCCTAGTCGATCAAGCTCGGCGACGGCCCGCGGAGTGAGTCCATCACCACATGTCTTGTCTCGGGGGAACACGGCCGCATCGATCAGGACGACGTCGCGGCCACTGCGCGCGGCCCATGCAGCGGCCGAAGAACCCGCAGGACCTGCACCGATGACCACAATGTCAGTTTCGGTCGGCTGGGAATTCACGGCGGGGGACTGCTCTTCGGCGGACACACTCACATCTTCCCAGGCTCGTGATCGAGACCGTGGCGAGGCCGTGCCAAGTGCGAACCGCTAGGTTCACTACCGTGGGAACCGAGCCGTCACTGACGACAGGAATGGGTACTGACATCGTGAGCACCGAAAAAACTGCTGCCGACACAACGGCAGTGAGCACCGTCGTAGCGGGCATAGACCTGGGCGACGAGAAGCTTGCTGATGTTGTCCGTAGTGGACTCGCCGATGTCGAAGAGTTGTTGGTCAGCGAGCTGTCCGACGGGGAGGACTTCCTCACCGAAGCCGCCCTGCACCTCGCGCGCGCAGGTGGCAAGCGGTTCCGGCCGCTGTTCACGATCCTGACGGCCCAACTCGGACCCAATCCGACCGATCCGTCCATCGTCACCGCTGCCACGGTCACCGAACTCGTGCACCTCGCGACGCTCTATCACGACGACGTCATGGACGAGGCGGAGATGCGCCGCGGCGCACCCAGTGCAAATGCTCGCTGGGGCAACAGTATTGCCATCCTCGCCGGTGACTACCTGTTCGCTCACGCGTCAAGACTGGTGTCGACGCTCGGGCCCGAAGCCGTTCGCATCATCGCGGAAACGTTTGCCGAGTTGGTCACCGGACAGATGCGCGAGACGATCGGTGCCAGGCAGGAACAGGATCCGATCGAGCATTACCTCAAGGTCGTGTGGGAGAAAACCGGTTCGCTGATCGCCGCTTCCGGTCGATTCGGTGGAACTTTCTCGGGATCCGACGCCACCCAGATCGAACGACTCGAGCGACTCGGCGACGCCGTCGGCACCGCATTTCAAATCGTCGACGACATCATCGACATCTCCTCCGTTTCGGAACAGTCGGGTAAAACCCCTGGCACCGACCTGCGCGAGGGAGTCCACACGCTTCCTGTGCTGTACGCCTTCGAGGAAGAGGGCGCCGACGCGGATCGTCTTCGCGAGCTGCTTGCCGGCCCGGTCACCGAGGATGCTGACGTCGAGGAGGCCCTCGCCTTGCTCGAACGTTCACCGGGAATGACCAAAGCCAAAGCAAAGCTGGGCGAATATGTCGATGCAGCCCTGGCTCAGCTGGCAGAGTTGCCGCAAGGCCCGGCCAACGAGGCCCTCGTTCGCTTGATCGACTACACGGTTCGACGGGTTGGCTGACGTTTAACCGCGTACACCGTTCGCGTTGCCGCGGGAACCTGAACACCCCTGCTCTTCGTTGTGCTAACGGGTCGGCTGCAAAAGCCGCGAAGTTACATGCGAGCAGTCGAGCTCGTTACGGGTAAGGGGTTGAGCGCTGTGCACGGCTACGCAAACGGAGCCAAGACTTTCGGGCTGCTGCTGGGCATGTCTGCCCTGATCGTGTTCATCGGATCGTTGTTCGGCAACCCGACCATCTTGTGGTTATCCGTACTTTTTGCCGTCGGAATGAACGCCTACGTCTATTTCAACAGCGACAAGCTGGCGTTGCGGTCGATGCATGCCCAGCCCATCACCGAGGTCGAAGCGCCCGTGATCTATCGCATCGTGCGCGAACTGGCGACTACAGCGCATCAGCCGATGCCCAGGCTCTACATCAGCCCGACCAACGCACCGAATGCCTTCGCAACCGGCCGTAATCCGCGCCACGCTGCGGTATGTGTGACCAGCGGAATCATGGGTTTGTTGAACGAACGAGAACTGCGAGCAGTACTCGGGCACGAACTCTCACACGTCTACAACCGGGACATCCTGATCTCTTCGGTCGCCGGGGCCATGGCTGCCGTCATTTCCGGCCTGGCGAACTTCGCGATGTACGCCAGCATGTTCGGCGGACGAGGCAACGGTCAGGGAAGCAACCCGATTGCATTGCTGCTGGTCTCGCTTCTGGGACCGATCGCCGCCACCGTGGTCAAACTGGCGGTCTCGCGCTCACGGGAGTATCAGGCCGATCAATCGGGAGCCGAGCTCACCGGTGACCCACTGGCGCTGGCGTCGGCGCTACGAAAGCTGGAGGCAGGTGTAGCGGCGGCTCCGTTGCCCCCTGAGCCTCGATTGGCGGCGCAGTCGCATCTGATGATCGCAAACCCGTTCCGGGCGGGGGAGAAGATGAGCAGGCTCTTTTCGACGCATCCGCCGATGGCGGAGCGGATCGAGCGTTTGGAGAAGATGGCGGGCATGTAGGGGCCTTCGGCCCCGGTGCGCCTTTCTGGTCGTCGGAACTACCAAAAAGGCGCACAGGGGCGCAGCCCCTACTACCGGTAGTTCACGAACTGCAGGGCGATCCCGAAGTCCTCACCCTTGAGCAGGGAGATGACGCCCTGAAGGTCGTCGCGCTTCTTGCTGCTGACGCGCAGCTCCTCACCCTGGATCTGTGCTTTGACGCCCTTGGGGCCCTCGTCACGGATCTTCTTGGTGATCTTCTTCGCGTTCTCACTGGAGATGCCCTGGACCAACGTTCCGGACAGTTTGTAGATCTTTCCGGACTGTGCCGGCTCTCCCGCATCGAATGCCTTCAGGGAGATGTCCCGGCGAATCAACTTTTCCTTGAACACCTCGAGGGCCGCCAGCAAGCGCTCCTCGGTGTCGGCGTTCAACGTGATCGTTTCTTCACCCGACCACTCGATCGACGCACCGGTGTTCCGGAAGTCGAAGCGTGTGGTCAGCTCCTTGGCAGCTTGATGCAGGGCGTTGTCCACCTCTTGACGGTCTACTTTGCTCACCACGTCGAAGGACGAATCAGCCACTTCTACACTCCCGCTTTCCGGTAGTCACAACATCGAGGTCTGCCCACCTTCCGTGCCGGTGGACACCTCGACGTTATCGGGTCGGCACCGCCGCTCACCACCCGGTTTGCAAAATGGGGGTGGGTTCGTTGTATTCTTCTTTCCGCACCAAGGAAGCCGTTCTTGGCCGCTGCGCGTCGCGATATACTTGCGAGTGCATCGGATCAAGACCTGGTGCAGCACGGCAGATTGCCCGAGCGGCCAATGGGAGCGGACTGTAAATCCGTCGGCTTATGCCTACGTAGGTTCGAATCCTACATCTGCCACACCAAGTCAGCCCCGATCCTGAATCAGGATCGGGGCTGACTTTTTTGTGTTCGGCCCCGGCTGCTCCAGCTCAGGCTGTTCCGGCTCCGATCGCTTCGAGTGGTCGAAGGCGCAGCAGTAGGTAGATACAGAGTTGTAGATGCAGAGAAGCAGTGCGCTGTCGGCCGAGACGCGGTGTCGTCGTTCTCGGTGTCGTCGTTCTCAGCGTTCGTCGTTCTCGGGCACGAACGGCCGTAATTAGGCACGAGCGGCCGTCAATGGGCCGATATCCGTTGCGTCAAAGGCCTCGCCATGGGCTCGGATCGGTGCAACAATGGGCTGCGGCACTGATTTTGCCCCGATGACCTGGCGATTTGGTGCTGGAGCGCGTTCGTGTGTAATCTTTCGGAGGCTTCAAGAGAGCGGCAACGCACTCCGGAAGCCACGCCCCCTTAGCTCAGTCGGTAGAGCGTTTCCATGGTAAGGAAAAGGTCAACGGTTCGATTCCGTTAGGGGGCTCGCTGGATTGTGGTGCCGCGCTTTTTGCGCGACACTCGACACCGAGGCGGTGTAGCTCAGTTGGTAGAGCAAACGACTCATAATCGTTGCGTCGCCGGTTCAAGTCCGGTCACCGCTACACAATATGCATGATCCACCCTGATTGTTCGTAATCAGATACACCCGAAAGAAGGCATCCCGTGGCCTCCTCGACCGACGTTCGGCCCAAGATCACCTTGGCCTGCGAGGTATGCAAGCACCGTAACTACATCACCAAGAAGAATCGGCGCAACGACCCCGATCGCCTGGAGCTCAAGAAGTTCTGCCCCAACTGCGGAACTCACCAGTCGCATCGCGAGTCGAAGTAGCAAGTCCTTAACGGGACGACGATTTTCGCGGAAGACCCTCTTGGGGCCTGCGTCTTCGGGTCCTAGCTAGAAGAGAGTTTCTCCGCGTGACTGATTTGCAAGAGAACAAGGCAGCGGCCGAGGTCCCTACGGACCCGGCCGCTCATGCCGTCCAGATGGTCGGTCACCATTATCGTGTCGAAGACTTCTACGAGGTCGGGCGCGAGAAGGTGCGCGAGTTCGCTCGCTCCGTCCAGGATTCACATCCTGCGCATTACGACGAAACCGCTGCAAAGGGCCTCGGATACGACGGCCTGATTGCTCCGGTGACGTTTGTTGCGATCGTCGGCGGCATTGCCCAACGTCGACTCTTCGAAGAAGTTGTCACCGGCTACGACTTGAGTCAGATTCTCCATACGGATCAACGGATCGTGCTTCACGAACCGATTCAGGTGGGGGATCGACTGTTCTGCGACGTCTATCTGGATTCGTTCAGGCAGGCTGCAGGTAGTGACATCATCGTGACCAAGAACATCATCATCAACCAGCACGGTCGAGAGACCGTCACGATGTGGACAACCCTGGTTGCCCGCACCGGTGGTGAGGTGGACGAGAACATCGCCCACGCAGTCAAGGATGTGATGATGCATGTCGCTCCGTAAATTTTCCGACGTGAATGTCGGCGATCTTCTTCCTGAGAAGACCGTCACCGTCACGCGTGGAAACCTCGTCAATTACACGGGCGTATCGGGAGATCCAAACCCGATTCACTTCAGTGACGAGGTTGCTCGACTTGCCGGCCTGCCCGATGTGGTGGCGCACGGCATGCTCTCCATGGGCATGGGTGCCGGATACGTCACCGAATGGCTAGGGGACCCGGGTGCGGTAACCGAATACAATGTACGGTTTACTAGTCCGGTAATCGTGGCGGCCGACAAGGCCGCCGAGATCGAGTTCACCGCCAAGGTGAAGTCGATCGACGAAGACAGCAAGACTGCAGTACTGGCAATTGTGGCAAAATCCGAAGGTAGAAAAATCTTCGGCCGCGCCACGGCCACAGTCCGTCTGGCCTGATAGCCGGGTAGATTGTGTTTGTTCCGGGGCTTTGAAGTACACTGAGATTTCTGGGATTCCTCAGCGCTGCGCGCTGCCCTGAACGTCGCAAGATGTTCACATCGGGTAGCGCGTATGTTGTGTGATCGCAGAGCGGTTAACCGAACCAGCAGGGCATGAAAGTGCCGGGCTGCGGACGTCAACCAAAGGGGCGTAGCTCAACTGGCAGAGCAGCGGTCTCCAAAACCGCAGGTTGCAGGTTCAAGTCCTGTCGCCCCTGCCCCCGGATGCCAGCGACTGAGAGGATCGACGTGAGCGAGGATCGCGACAAGCGCGACGCCGACGCTTCGGACGCGGAGACTTCACCGTCTTCCGCTTCGAAGGCTGTCGACGACACTGCAGCTGACGCGGCCACGCGTTCCGATCTGTCGCTGGACAAGGGAGACGCCGTAGAGGCGGCTTCCGCATCAAGTGGGGTTTCCAACAAGCCGACCGGCAAGCGCGCTGCACGCGGCGCCTCGGTTGCAGCGTCCACCGTGAAGACTCCGGCTCGGACGGCGTCGCCGAAGGCGACTGCAAAGAACCCCGGTAAGAACCCCAAGGCGAAGAAGGACAACCTCTTCAAGCGCCTTCGCAAGTTCTTCCGCGAGGTCATCGCAGAACTCCGCAAGGTCATCTGGCCGAACCGTAAGCAGATGGTCACCTATACCAGCGTCGTGCTGGCGTTCGTGGTCTTCATGGTCGCTTTCATCAGCGGCGTCGATATCGCTGTGATCAAGGGCGTTACCTGGCTGTTCGGCTGATTGTCGAATCGTCGGGCGTCCTTGCCTGCGAGCGCGAGAAAGACCCGCACGGGTCCGAGTAACGAGAGGAAGCGAGTGCCCCAGTGAGCACCCCCGAGAATGACACGAATGAGGCCTTGGCCGAAGAGCGTGTTTCTGCCGAGGCGGCAGCCGAAGTAGACGTCGAGGCTGGCGAAGGCACCGATACCGACGCTGCCGAAGACGCTGCAGACGGCACCGAAGCCGCGCAGACCGAGGCAACCGAGGACATCATCTCCGAGGACGCCGAGAACTCCGACGACGCTGCTCCGGCAGCCGACATCGAAGTAGAAGATCCGGTTGCGGAACTGAAGGCTGCTCTGCGCCGCGCACCAGGCGACTGGTACGTCATCCACTCGTACGCCGGTTACGAGAACAAGGTCAAGACCAACCTCGAGACCCGCGTTCAGAACCTCGACGTCGGCGACTACATCTTCCAGGTGGAAGTTCCCACCGAAGAGGTCACCGAGATCAAGAACGGCCAGCGCAAGCAGGTCAACCGCAAGGTTCTCCCCGGCTACATCCTGGTCCGCATGGAACTCAACGACGAATCGTGGGGCGCAGTGCGCAACACGCCTGGCGTCACCGGATTTGTCGGTGCCACCTCGCGTCCGTCGCCGCTGTCTCTCAACGACGTCGTCAAGTTCCTGCTTCCTCAGCAAGAGCAGAAGAAGCAGCAGGCTGCAGCAGCTGCCGTCGCAGCAGGCGAGGCGCCGGTCGAGTCCTTCGGCAAGCCCCTCATCGAGGTGGACTTCGAGATCGGCGAATCCGTCACGGTCATGGACGGCCCGTTCGCGACATTGCCTGCCAGCATCAGCGAGGTCAACGGAGAGCAGCAGAAGCTCAAGGTCCTCGTATCGATCTTCGGACGTGAAACTCCGGTTGAGTTGAACTTCAACCAGGTCGCGAAGATCTAACCCCCACACTTGCACTGTTAGACGCAAGACACACACCCAAGCTAGAAACTAGGAACTAGAGATGCCCCCAAAGAAGAAGAAGCTCGCCGGGCTCATCAAGCTGCAGATCCAGGCAGGTCAGGCTAACCCTGCACCTCCCGTGGGTCCCGCGCTCGGTCAGCATGGCGTGAACATCATGGAGTTCTGCAAGGCCTACAACGCGGCGACTGAGTCCCAGCGCGGCAACGTTGTGCCGGTCGAGATCTCGGTCTACGAAGACCGGACCTTCGATTTCAAGCTGAAGACCCCTCCCGCTGCTCGACTGCTCCTCAAGGCAGCCGGCGTAGCCAAGGGCTCCGGCGAACCGCACAAGACCAAGGTTGCCTCGGTAACCATGGATCAGGTGCGCGAAATCGCGAAGACCAAGGCTGAAGACCTCAATGCCAATGACATCGAGCAGGCCGCGAAGATCATCGCCGGCACCGCTCGTTCCATGGGCATCACGGTCCAGGGCTAATTCAGCAGCTCCACAGCATCACGTGGGAGGGCCGGCCAGGCCCTGACCACAACTGAACCATTCACCACTGCATCAAGTAACTCTCTGCAGTGATAAGTAAGGACAGAAGAAATGGCAAAGCGCAGCAAGGCGTACCTCGCCGCCGCTGAGAAGATCGACGCAGACAAGCTCTACAGCCCGCTTCAGGCTGCAAAGCTCGCCAAGGAGACGTCGTCCACCAAGATGGATGCAACCGTAGAGGTTGCAGTTCGTCTGGGCGTCGACCCCCGTAAGGCTGACCAGATGGTCCGCGGAACGGTCAACCTGCCCCACGGCACCGGTAAGACCGCTCGCGTCATCGTGTTCGCCGTTGGCGAGAAGGCAGCAGAAGCCGAGGCTGCAGGCGCTGACGTAGTCGGTGCAGAAGACCTGATCGAGCGCATCCAGGGTGGATGGGTCGATTTCGACGCCGCAATCGCGACTCCTGATCAGATGGCCAAGGTCGGCCGCATCGCCCGTGTCCTCGGACCCCGTGGCCTGATGCCGAACCCCAAGACGGGCACCGTTACCGCGGATGTCACGAAGGCTGTCAACGACATCAAGGGCGGAAAGATCAACTTCCGCGTCGACAAGCAGGCCAACCTGCACTTCGTCATCGGCAAGGCATCGTTCGACGATGAGAAGCTGGTGGAGAACTACGGCGCAGCGCTGGACGAGATCCTGCGTGCGAAGCCCTCGTCGGCCAAGGGCCGCTACGTGAAGAAGATCACGGTTTCGACCACCACCGGTCCGGGCATCCCGGTGGATCCGAACCGTACCCGCAACCTCCTCGAGGATGCTGCAGACGCGTAAGCAGTCCGCTGAACTGAAAGAAGGCCGATAGGGATTACCTCCCTATCGGCCTTCTTTTTTGCATTCAGGGAGAGGGCCCAGGGGCGATTTGGTGATGTGTTGCCCGGTGAGGTAGTCTTCAACGCGGAGTTCAGTGCTGGATATGAACTTCACCCCAAAATCATGTTCTACCCAAGACCGTTGGTTATTGCGCTTAGCGATGAGTGCAGTTGAAAGTCCGGAAATGTCCGGCGACCCACGCAGGAGGACGAGGTAAGGGGGAACGCATTCTGTGGTGGTTCTTTTCGCTTCCGTTTGTCTCCTCTGTACGCCCCGTGCGCCCTGCGCCGGGGCGTTTTGCATGTCTAGGACTTGTGGCTTGTCAGGTTCTCCTGGTGAGCCGCGGCGGTTCCGAAGTGGGATAACGACTGTCACGAGAGGAGGCGAAGTATGGCAAAGCCTGAGAAGGTTTCCGCAGTTGCGGAAATCACCGAGCAGTTCAAGGGTTCGACCGCTGCTGTGATCACGGAATACCGTGGTCTGTCAGTGGGCAACATCACGACACTGCGACGCGCTCTCGGAGAAGGTGCCACCTACTCCGTCGCCAAGAACACCCTGGTTAAGCGTGCCGCCGCTGAGGCTGGCATCGAGGGCCTTGATGACCTGTTCGTCGGACCGACCGCCATTGCATTCATCAAGGGCGAACCGGTCGACGCTGCGAAGGCACTGAAGAACTTCGCAAAGGAAAACAAGGCGCTCATCATCAAGGGCGGCTACATGGACGGCGCTGCGCTGTCCGTGGACGAGGTCAACAAGATCGCGGATCTCGAATCCCGCGAAATCCTGTTGGCAAAGCTTGCCGGCGCGATGAAGGGCAACTTGGCAAAGGCCGCAGGCCTGTTCAATGCTCCCGCTTCGCAGATGGCCCGTTTGGCCGCTGCACTGCAGGAGAAGAAGGCCGCAGAAGGCGGAGCTGCAGAAGCTCCGGCTGCTGCCGCAGAGGCTGCTACCGAGGCTCCGGCCGAGGCCGAAGCCGAAAGCTGATCCGCACCCGCGCATCACTGCTATATCCCCGCCCGGTCGCGGATCAGCGACATGGGACTTACAGGAAGGACCGCCACAATGGCGAAGCTCAGCACCGAAGAGTTGTTGGACCAGTTCAAGGAGCTCACCCTCCTCGAGCTCTCGGAGTTCGTTAAGGCATTCGAGGAGACCTTCGAGGTCACCGCTGCTGCTCCCGTCGCCGTCGCCGCTGCAGGCGCACCGGCTGCCGGCGCAGAAGCTGCTGAAGAGCAGGACGAGTTCGACGTCGTCCTCGAGTCGGCTGGCGACAAGAAGATCCAGGTCATCAAGGTCGTCCGTGAGGTCGTTTCCGGCCTCGGCCTGAAGGAAGCCAAGGATCTCGTCGAGAGCGCTCCGAAGGCAATCCTGGAGAAGGTTTCGAAGGAAGCAGCTGAAGCTGCAAAGGAAAAGCTCGAAGGCGCCGGCGCAAAGATCTCCGTCAAGTAAGACGGTTTTCTCCGCTGCTCACCTCGAGTAGTCGAAAGAGGGTCACTTCCTACGGGAAGTGGCCCTCTTTTTTATTGGGCGCATCCGGCGGGAATGTCCGGATCGGCGCAGGTCGGATGCGTGTCCGATTCAGGGTGCGTGTTAGTTTGTGCTTCGTACTTACTCGTTAGTAGTATTCGCAGTCACGGGTAACACTTCCATGCGATAGAGTGACCCAACCCACATCGGGTGGATGCATCGGACGGCGCGGAGGTAGTGGTGGGAGTAGAGGTAGCGGTAGACGGGCTGACTAAGTCTTTCGGGTCGCAGAGGATTTGGCAGGACGTGTCGTTGACGCTTCCCGCTGGTGAGGTGAGCGCATTGCTGGGGCCCTCGGGTACCGGCAAGTCGGTGTTCTTGAAGTCTTTGATCGGTTTGCTCCGCCCCGAGCAGGGTTCCATCGTGATCGACGGCACGGATATTTTGCAGTGTTCCTCGAAGGAGCTCTACGAGATCCGTAAGTTGTTCGGTGTGCTGTTCCAGGACGGTGCGTTGTTCGGTTCGATGAATTTGTACGACAACATCGCGTTTCCGCTCCGTGAGCATACGAAGAAGTCGGAATCCGATATCCGCAAGATCGTGATGGAGAAGCTCGATCTGACGGGTCTGGTCGGTGCGGAGGACAAGCTTCCGGGCGAGATTTCCGGTGGTATGCGTAAGCGTGCCGGTCTGGCTCGCGCGTTGGTGCTCGATCCGGAGATCATCTTGGTCGACGAGCCGGACTCGGGTCTCGATCCGGTGCGTACGACGTACATCAGTCAGACGTTGATCGATATCAATGCTCAGTCCGATGCCACGATTTTGATTGTCTCGCACAACATCAACCTTGCTCGTACGGTGCCGGACAACATCGGGATGCTGTTCCGCCGTCAGTTGGTGATGTTCGGTCCTCGTGAGGTGTTGCTCACCTCGGATGAGCCGGTGGTCAAGCAGTTCCTCAACGGCACGATGATCGGTCCGATCGGTATGTCGGAGGAGAAGGACGAGGCTCAGATGGCGCACGAGCAGGCGCTCGTGGATGCCGGTCACCATGCCGGCGGTGTCGACGACGTCGAGGGCATTGTGCCGCAGATGAAGGCGACGCCCGGTAATCCGGAGCGTCAGGCTGTTCGTCGTCGTCAGGAACGCGTCCGTCAGATCATGCACACACTGCCGGTGAACGCGCAGGCGGCAATCCAGGACAGCCTCAACGAGGAGGCGGGTCAGTTCAACCACGCCTACGCGGACGCGAGCGAGTACCAGGGGGAGTGGGACGGAAGCTCGCAGGATACACAGGTAATTCCAGCTTATGAGGGTGATCCCTACGGAAACACGACTCACGGACAAGGGTAGGCATAACGAATGGCGGGTACCCGCAACTCGGTTCTGAGTCCTGTACACGGGGCACTGACTCAGGCCGGCAACATCGTCGAACTCTTCGTCGAGGTCGTGAAGAATACGTTCCGGCGGCCGTTTCAGTTTCGCGAGTTCATCGAGCAAGCATGGTTCATCGCCAGCGTCACGATTTTGCCGACTGCGCTGGTCGCGATTCCGTTCGGCGCTGTCGTTTCGCTGCAGACCGGTTCGCTGATCAAGCAGTTGGGCGCTGAATCGTTCACCGGCGCTGCCAGCGTTCTTGCGGTGATTCAGCAGGGAAGTCCACTGGTGACTGCTCTGCTTGTCGCTGGTGCTGCCGGTTCAGCGGTCACCGCTGACCTCGGTTCGCGGACAATCCGTGAAGAGATCGACGCCATGGAAGTCCTTGGCATCAATCCCATTCAGCGACTTGTTGTTCCACGTGTGTTGGCGATGGTGCTCATTGCCGTATTGCTCAACGGGCTGGTATCCGTCGTTGGTATCGCGGGTGGCTACTTCTTCAACGTGATCCTGCAGGGCGGTAACCCCGGCGCCTACATCGCATCGTTCTCGGCGTTTGCGCAGCTGCCGGATATCTGGAGTGGCGAGATCAAGGCTGCGGTCTTCGGTGTCATCGCCGGAGTCATCTCGGCTTACAAGGGACTACACCCCTCTGGTGGGCCCAAAGGCGTTGGTGAGGCGGTCAACCAGGCCGTTGTCATCACGTTCCTGTTGTTGTTCTTCGCCAATCTGATTCTGACGATGGTGTACCTCCAGATCGTGCCGGCGAAGGGATCCTGACCTACATGACCATCGCACGAGGCCGCGGCGATCAGTTTCTGCTGAAGAGCCGCAAAGTAGCCAGAATGCCGCTCAACGTGCTTGATCGCGCGGGTGAGCAGATGTCGTTCTACGCGCGAGCCATTGCCTGGACACCGCGCACACTGCACCGCTACCGCAAGGAAACTCTGCGTCTACTCGCTGAAGTGACCTTCGGCAGTGGCGCATTGGCCGTCATCGGCGGAACTATCGGCGTCATCGCGATGATGTCCGGATTCACCGGCGTCGTTGTGGGATTGCAGGGGTTCGCGGCGCTGGAACAGTTGGGTAGCTCGGTCCTGACCGGCTTCCTGTCTGCCTACGTCAATACTCGCGAGATCGCGCCGATTGTTGCCGCGCTGGCCCTTTCGGCGACGGTCGGGTGTGGTTTCACCGCACAACTCGGTGCTATGCGTATCTCCGAGGAGATCGACGCGCTCGAGGTCATGGCAGTCCCGTCGGTTCCCTTCCTGGTGACGACTCGCATGATCGCCGGCTTTGTGGCCGTCATCCCGCTGTATATCGTCGGCTTGCTTGCCGCCTATCTGGCCTCGCGCGTGATCAGTACGGTATTCAACGGCCAGTCGACAGGGTCTTACGACCATTACTTCAACTTGTTCCTGCCACCGCAGGACGTGTTGTATTCGTTTGCCAAGGTCCTGGTCTTTGCTTTTGTTCTGATTTTGATCCACTGCTACTACGGATTTCACGCGTCGGGTGGCCCGGCAGGCGTCGGCGTGGCCGTCGGTCGCGCCGTTCGTGCGGCAATCGTGACTATCGCAGTGCTTGACTTCTTCCTCAGCCTCGCAATCTGGGGCACCACGACAACAGTGAGGGTGGCCGGATGATCGAGGCTCCGTCCGTTCTGCGCCGCCGTGTGCTGGGAATTGTGTTCTTCGTTGTGTTGGCGCTGTTTCTCACCTTCACGATCGGGGCCTTCAACAAGTCGTTCACCGACGTCGTGAAGGTCGATCTCCTGTCCGATTCCGTGGGAAATGCGTTACCTCCCAACGCGGATGTCAAGGTTCGTGGAATGTTGGTCGGTGAGGTGCGATCCGCGTCGACAACCGATGGTGTCGTCACATCGGTTCTCGCGATCGAACCGGACAAAGCCGAGTTGATTCCCTCCGACGCGACAGCTCGTTTGCTCCCGAAGACACTGTTCGGTGAGCGGTACGTCTCGCTGATCATCCCGGAGGGGACAACGGCTCCGCCTCTTTCGGCCGGAACCGTGCTTCATCAGGACAAGAGCGGCAACGCGATCGAGGTTGGCGAGGTCTTGGACGGTTTGCTCCCGTTGCTGCAGGCAATTCCGCCGCAGGATCTCGCGAACACCCTCGGTTCGCTGGCACAAGGCTTGACCGGCCGCGGCGCTGAGTTGGGGCTCACCGTTGACCGTCTCGAGGAGATTTTCCGCGAGGTCAATACTGAACTCCCCGCCGTGCAGGAGGATCTGCGCAAGTTCGCTGACTTCTCACAGACCTATTCGGAGGCCGCGCCGGATCTGGTGAATGCACTCGACACTCTGCGCACCACCGGAAACACGGTGGTGGAGAAGCAGAATCAGGTCAACACCCTGTTGGCTTCGTTGACGGCGACGTCGTCGACCACCGCTGCGTTCCTCGAGACAAACGCGCAGTCCATCATCACGCTGTCCGCAGACTCACGAGAAGCGCTGCAGTTGTTGGCTCAGTACTCTCCGACGTTCGGGTGCACCTTCAAGGGATTCGCTGAAACTACGCCGAAGGCCGCCAAGATTCTCTCGGCTGACGCGCCTGATCCCGGTGTTCGGGCAAACATTCAGATCGTCAACCCGAAGGGGCGTTACATCCCCAACCAGGACGAGCCTCGACTCGTCGACAATCGTGGACCGGTTTGCTACGACAATGTCACCGAGCCCGGTCGACCCTTCCCACAGTATCCCGGCGGTTCGTACGGTGACGGCTCGTACCAGGTTCCTTCCCGCAACGGTGGCCCCGAAACGATGGAGTTCTTGCAGGCTCCGGAAGGTTCGGGACCGCAGATGTTCTCGACCAACACCACCGGTCCGGTGCAGCAAGCCGGATATGCGGGCTCGCAACTCGAAGAGGATACGTTGAAGGTCATCTACGGCCAGGCTAATGGTGTTGCACCGGAGAATGTTCCGTCGTGGACCACTATGGTCAGCGCTCCCGCATTTACCGGTGCGGAGGTGAGCTTCCAATGAGAGGTCTCGCAGCACCGCTGACAAAGCTCATCATATTTGTCGTGGTCACGATTCTGGCAACAGGATTGCTGGCGGCGAGTATCGCAAACCTCGGAGGGGGAGGCGGGACCAAGTTCAACGCCGTGTTCTCCGACGTGACCTCACTGAACGAGGGCGACGAGGTTCGGATTGCAGGTGTGCGTGTCGGTCAGGTCGAGAAGATCGCCATCGTCAACGACAACCAAGCCGAAGTGCAGTTCTCGGTCTCCGATCGAGATTGGTTGCCGGCCAGTTCCATTGCCACGATCCGTTTCCGGAACCTGGTCGGGCAGCGTTACATCTCGCTGTCTCAGGGCGAAGGCAGCCAGGGTAAGAAGCTGACCGCAGGCGAAACGCTCCCTCTCGAGCAGACCCGACCGGCCGTCAATCTCACGACCCTGTTCAACGGCTTCAAGCCGTTGTTCACGACTTTGAGTGCCGAGGATGTCAACAAGCTGTCGTACCAGATCATCCAGGTTTTCCAGGGAGAGTCGGGAACGATCAGCGAACTCGTCCGCAACACGGCCAGCCTGACAAACACGGTGGCGGACAAGGACGTTGTCATCGGCGCGGTGATCAAGAACCTCAACGAAGTGCTGTCGACAGTAAATGCGAACGACAAGAATCTGGATTCGCTCATCGTCAACACGCAGCAGCTTGTCACCGGACTTGCCAACGAGCGCGGAGTTGTCGGGTCAGCAGTCACGTCGCTCGCCGGATTGACAAATGCAACGGCGGATCTGCTGGAGCCCACGCGACCGTCTATCCAGGGATCGATCACGGCGCTGGACACTTTGGCCACAACGCTGAACCGCCGTAGCGACGACGTGAATGCAGTGCTCGAGACCTTGCCCGTGAAGCTGGACAAGTTGACCCGTGTCGCCAGTTACGGATCGTGGTTCCAGTTCTACCTGTGCGGAATCGACATCATTGCAGGTCCTGGTCAGTCGGCAACATTGAACTTGCCGACCGGGTTGCCGACGGTCAATATGCCGATCTACACCAATGCGGCCAAGCGATGCACTCAAGACGGAATGAAGGAGTTGCAGGGCCGATGAAAAAGCGTCGTAGTCCGGCAATGGCCGGGGCCATAGGCATCGTCGTGGTGCTCCTGGCAACGTTGTCCGCCTTCTTCATGGATTCACTTCCCTTTGTCGGCGCAGGGTCTTCGTACGCGGCGGAATTCTCGGAAGCTGCTGGGCTCAAGCCCGGTAACGAGGTCCGCATCGCGGGTGTGAAGGTCGGCAAGGTGACATCGGTCGACCTCGACGGTGACCGCGTTCTGGTCGACTTCAAAGTCAAGGATGCGTGGGTCGGCGATCAGACGTCGGCGTCCATCCAGATCAAGACGATTCTGGGGCAGAAGTACCTGGCTCTGGATCCGCGTGGCACCGAAAATCTGGATCCGAAGGACCGAATTCCATTGGAGCGCACGACTGCTCCGTACGACGTTGTCGAGGCTTTCTCGTCGGCTGCGGACACTGTCGGGGACATCGACACGGAGCAGTTGGCGCAGAGCATGGAAACGCTGTCGGAGGCCTTCTCCGAGACGCCAGAGGACGTCCGAGCATCATTGGACGGCGTGAGTCGGTTGTCGCAGACTATCGCGAGCCGTGATCAGGACCTGCAGAAACTGTTCGAGGCAACGGGCAAGACGTCGCAAATCTTGGCGGACCGGAACAAGGAGTTCACTCAACTGATCAGCGACGGCGCTCTGCTGGTGCAGGAGTTGAACAACCGCCAGCAGGCGATCTCCCAGTTGCTCACCGGAACTCAGCGGGTGTCACAGCAACTCACCGGATTGGTCCGCGACAACGAGGCGGCAATCGGGCCTGCGTTGACCCAACTCAACGGTGTCATCGACATCCTCGAAGCCAACAACGAGAACTTGGACAAGGCTCTGAAGCTCTACGAACCCTTTATTCGCCTGTACGCCAACGTCGTCGGCAACGGCCGCTGGTTCGACCAGGTCGTTGTCAACCTCCTTCCACCTGGTCTGCCACTGATTCCGGGCCCTCGTGATCCGATTCGTACGTTGGGAGGTAACTGATGGCTGATATCACTGAAGCCGAAAGTGGCTCCAAGAAGCGAACTCTGGCGATCATTGCCGCAGCGTTGATTGGCGTGTTGGTGGTTGGCGGCGCCTTGTGGTGGGTGTTCACCCGCGCGGGCACAACAACGATCACGGCGTACTTCGACAAGTCCATCGGTATTTACGACGGTTCCGACGTGCGAGTTCTGGGCGTGAAGGTCGGCACTGTCACCTCGGTGGAACCGCAGGGCGATCAGGTCAAGGTCGACCTCCGCGTGGATCGCGGAATCGATATTCCGGTGGATGCCAATGCGGCGCAGGTGACTCCGTCAGTAGTCGCGGACCGCTACATTCAGTTGACGCCGGTGTTCACGGGCGGCGACAAGATGGCCAGCGGTTCGGTGATTCCGATCGAGCGCACCGCCACCCCGGTCGAGGTCGATCAGTTGTACGCGAGTATCAACGACCTCGCGTCGGCGCTGGGACCCGAAGGTGCGAACAAGGACGGTGCGCTGTCCAAGTTCGTCGAGACCGGTGCAGCGAACCTCGACGGCAACGGAGCAGCGTTGGGGGAGAGCATCACCCAGCTGTCCGACGCGGCTCGTACGTTGAACGACTCGAGTGACAACATCGCGGTGACCATCAAGAATCTCAATACTTTTGTCGGAGCGTTGGCGACCAACGATCAACAGGTGCGCCAGTTCAACACTCAATTGTCCGACCTCACCGGATTTCTGGCGGGCGAACGCGATGATCTGGGTGCCGCTCTGAATCAGTTGTCCTTGACTCTCGGTGATGTCGCTAAGTTCGTGGCAGACAACCGCGATCAGTTGGCGACAACTGCAGAAGGCCTGATTGCGCCGACGCAGACGCTGGCGAACAACAAGGAAGCGCTCGCCAACACCCTGACCTTGTTGCCTCTCGCCATTTCCAATCTGGTGAACTCGTATGACGCCGAATCCGGAGTTCTCGCTTCACGTCTGGCCTTCCCGGACTTGCAGAACCCGGCCGAGGTGCTGTGCAAATTGATGGATCTCGGCAAACTGGTGCCGGGTAATCCTCAGTTCGAGGAGTTGGGACGACAGATGCAACCCGCCATCGATCAGTGTGTGGCGGTGGCCGCTATGACGGATGCGGCCGACCAGGCCAAGAACATGAATCTCCCGTTCGGAATCCTGGCCGGCCCGGAGCGTGAGATGCAGGTTGTTCCTGGCACGGTGCCGGGTGTCGTGTCACCGCGACTGAGCAGCGGGGAGGGCGAGTGAAGCGCACAGTGATTGCCGGTGCGGGACTTGTGGTTCTGCTCGGTGCGAGTGCCTGCTCGTCGGAGGGCATCTATGCGGTGCCCCTTCCGGGTGGGCCTGACGTGGGATCGAATCCCATGAATCTGACCATTGAATTCGACGACGTTCTCGATCTGGTTCCACAGTCCGCGGTCAAGGTGGACGGTGTTCCGGTCGGGCGAGTGGAGAAGATCGGAGTCGGTCCGGACGGTTGGACCGCCGACGTGCGGATCATCTTGGATTCCTCGGTGGATTTGCCGGCCAATGCCGTTGCCGCCGTGGAGCAGACCAATTTGCTCGGTGAGAAATTCATTCAGCTGTCAGCGCCTCCTAGTGGCGCGGACACTACGGCCCAGTTGTCGGACGGCGACTTGATTCCGTTGGATCGCACTCGCCACGCCACCGAGATCGAGCAGGTTCTCGGTGCGTTGTCGCTGCTGCTCAACGGGGGCGGTGTCGGCCAGTTGCAGCCCATCGTCAAGGAGCTCGGCGCGGCGTTCGACGGGCGCGAGGGAACAACCAGAAGTCTTCTGGAACAGGCGAATACTCTCATCGGAGGCTTGAACGAACAGCGTGAGGACATCACTCGCGCGCTCGACGGTCTCGACGTGTTGTCCAGCCGGGTGAACGAGCAGAACGAGAAGATCGCCAAGGTCCTCGACGAACTGCCGGTGGCAATATCGGTACTCAACGAGCAGCGCCCGCAGTTGACGCAGATGCTCGCTCAAGTGGACCGCCTCGGAACCGTCGGTACCGACGTCCTGACACAGTCCAAGGACGATCTGATCGCAGATCTTCAGGCACTTCGTCCGACATTGCAGGCACTCGCTGCATCCGGTGACGACCTCGTCGGCGCGCTCCCGCTGCTTCCGACGTTCCCGTTCCCGGACGGAGTCGAGAAGATCACGCAAGGTGGGTCGGTCAATTTGTTCCTCGCTGTCGACCTGCAAATCGGTAATACGCTCTCCGGGCTTGGTGTCGGACAGGGAGATCCCGAGTATCGCCAGCCCAAGTTCGGTGATCCCAAGCCGGTGGTGGATCCGTCCAATCCGTATTACAACGGAAACGGACCGCGACCGGGCTGGCCCACAGTGTCACTGCTCCCGATCGCGCCGATCCTGCCGCAGTTGCCGATGGCACCTGCAGCCGGTGCCCCGCTCAACCCCATTCAGGGAATGCTGGATCAGTTCGGAATCGGTGGTGGACAATGAGATCGGCTCTGGTCAAGTGGCAGCTAGTGGGCTTCGTATTGGTCGCGCTCCTAGGGCTCGTCTATGTGGGAGGCAAGTATGTGCGCCTCGACAACCTCCTGGGTTTCGGGCAGTACACGGTCAAGACGGAACTGCAGACGTCGGGCGGCATCTTCACCAATGCCGAGGTGACGTATCGCGGTGTGCCGGTGGGAAGGGTTGGTGATTTGTCACTGACGGACGACGGGATCGAGGTCGATCTGAAGATCGACAACAATGCACCGCCGATCCCGGCGTCGACGAGGGCTGTTGTGGCCAACCGTTCTGCAATCGGCGAGCAGTTCGTCGATCTGATCCCCGATACCGATCAGGGTCCGTTCCTCGAGGACGGTTCTGTGATTGCAGTGGGCGACACAGCGACGCCGGTTCCGGTCGAAGAAGTGTTGACCAGTGCGAACGGCTTGGTCCATTCGGTGCCCGTCGATGCACTGCACACCGTCGCGGTCGAACTCGGTGCAGCCTTCAACGGCAAGGGTGAGGACATCCAGGTTCTGGCCGACTCGTTGTCCGGACTCTCGCAGTCCGGCCTCGACACCTTGCCTCAGACGCTCGGATTGATCCGTGACAGCCAGACGGTGCTCACGACCCAGTCCGACCAGTCGTCGTCGATCAAGCAGTTCAGTGCCGACCTCGATGTCATTGCCGCACAACTGCGGACCAGTGACCCCGACATCAGGCGTCTGATCGACAACGGCATCCCGGCCAGCGAGCAGATCGGGGCCCTCGTCAACGAGACCGGTCCGGCACTGACCACGGACCTGACAAATCTGGCGTCGTTCGGCAGGACGTTTGCGCCTCGTGCCATTGCGCTGCAGCCGTTTCTGATCTTTCTGCCGGGGCTGGCTGCGGCGGGGCCGACAGTGGCTCCTGGTGACGGAACCGTGCATCAAGGGTTGGTGCTGGAGACAAACAATCCGTTGTCGTGCACCGTCGGGTACGAAGGCACCATGGCGATTCTCGATGACATGAAGCGTCAGGATCCCAACTTCGACGACACGCAGCAGGACTTCCCGTTGAACACAGCGGCGTCCTGTGAGGTCCCGCTGGGCAGCGAGACGGGTGTTCGCAGTGCCAACCGGGTTATCTACGCCGATCCCGGCACGATTCAACCGTGGGACTTCAAGCCGAAGGTCGATCCTGACAAGTTGAATCTCAATCCGATTGCTACCCAGTTGGCGCCGATTCTCGGAGTGACGCCGAAGTAGATGTGCCCCAGGGTGTGCTATTGGGTTGGGGCAGTTGAGGATTCGAGGCAACGGAATTGGTGCTGCCAGGATCCGGACATAACAGGTAAGTAGGGTAGTGAGCGTGATTCAGAAAAGCAGTCCGAAGGGGGTGACGGCGCCGCTTGTTGCGGTCGGCGTTCTCCTCGTAGCCGCACTAGTTGCGCTAGGTGTGTTCGGCGTCCCGTACGTGAAGGCGTTGACCACTGACCGCAACACCGCAGAGATTCGCGACGAGGCGTTGATCGGCGCCCAGCAGGTTGCGATCAATCTCAACAACGCCGACTCGGCGAATCTCGACGCGTCGATCGAGACCATGCGGTCTTCGGTTACCGGCGACGAGATGACGGTGTACCTCCAAAGTGTTCAAGACTCCATCACGGACGAACTGCGGAACTCCGGATCCAAGGCCGACGCCGAGGTGATGTCTGCTGCGCTCACCGAACTCAACACGGACGACAGGACTGCGACGGCACTTGTGGTCGTGAAGGTCACTACCACCCAGGGCAACCAGTACGTGAAGAACCAGGTCGGTATGCGATTGGGCATGGTCGAGGTGGACGGTATCTGGAAGGCCAGTTCGGCCGAACCCGTCGGAAACCGGATCGATCTGGAGTCGGGCACATTGCCGGGCGCCGACGGCACCGGCAGTTCCGATGGGTCGACGCCGGCAACCGAATCACCAGCGCCCACCGAGGCGCCCGCACCGAGCGTAGGAGGCGATTCAGGTGGCCAGTAGTCAGCCTCGATCAGCCATCCGAAGGAGAAGCGCGTAATGCCACCGAAGCGCAGAGTCGGGATGCCGCAGGCAAACCAGAACCGTCGGCCGAAGATAGCCGGATCAGCCCGCTCGTTGAACGTCCCAGCGGGGACGCCGGCCGAGGAACCAGCGAACGTCGAGGCCGTCGAGACGGAAGTAGCCCCCAAGCTCAGTCTCGAGAAGGAAGCCCCGACCAATCTCGAGGAGAAAGCGCAGCCCAGCCTCGAGAAGGAAGCCCAGCCGAGTCCCGAGACGGCAGCCGAGCCCAGCCTCGCGGAGGAACCGCCAGCACCAGAGCCTGCTCTGTCGAAGGAAGCGAGTCGCACTTCGTGGCCGCTGGTCATCGGGTTAGGCGCAGCAGCGGTAGTAGTCGCGGTGCTTGCGGGTCTGGCTTTTTTCAAGGTCGGCGCCCAGATGGACGATGTGGCATGGGTCGACGAGGGGGCGACGGCTGAGGTGCTGCGCGTGACTCCACCGGCGCTCGAGGCGGTGTTCACCTTTGCGCCCGGCACCTTCGACGCCGATTTCGACAAGGGCTTGCAGGGTCTGAACCAGGCCATGCGTGATCAGCTGACCGAGTACAAGGACACACAGAAGGCCGGCGTCGAACAAACCCAGACGGCGACTACGGCGGATGTCACGGAGATCGGTGTCACCAGGCTCGAGGAGGACCGAGCGCAACTACTCGCGCAGTTGAACGTGAGTTCGACGCAGAGTGGTGTGGCGGCCGGTTCCCGTTCCGGGATGGTTGTCGTCAGCTTGGAGAAGCAGGACGGTAATTGGCTGATCTCGGAGATCCGCGACCGCTGACAAATGTGTACGACGAGCTGGACCGGAAATGGATTCCGGTCCAGTTTTTCGTATCCGGGTCAGTGACTGGCTACACTACCGACAACGGTGTTCGAACCGAGTCGGTCGACTGTTCGAATGCCACGACTTACCTCGGCGCTCTTGACGGGGCGGTTCCGAAGGTCCAGTCTGAGCGGTGAACATGCACGGACGAGTGATCGGCAGTCTCACGTCAGCACCTGAATCAGACCCTCAGCTACACCCGACTCGACATTTCCTGAGTAAGGGTGTACTTTTGGACGTTGCGCTGGCTGCCTCCTGTCCACCCCTCGTCTCAACCGCTGCGAAGTCAAGTACTTCTTGCTTTCTGCGACGGGTTTCGTTCGGGTTGTAACCAGCGAAATTCGAAGCAGATACAGCGGCGGTCGCAACAGTACGGAGCGGCCCGCGTGAGGTGCTGGAAGGACGCATCTTGGCAGTCTCTAGCCAGACCAAGGCAGTTTCCGGAATCCCCGGAGCCCCGAAGAGGGTTTCGTTCGCGAAAGTTCGCGAACCCCTCGAAGTTCCCGGGCTTCTTGATGTTCAAACCGATTCGTTCGAGTGGTTGATCGGCGCGCAGAGTTGGCGCGAACGAGCAGCAGCTCTCGGCGACAATGCAGTGTCCGGCGGTCTCGAAGACATCCTCGCGGAGCTTTCTCCGATCGAGGATTTCTCCGGCTCTATGTCACTCTCCTTCTCTGATCCTCGATTCGACGAGGTCAAGGCCTCGACGGACGAGTGCAAAGACAAGGACATGACCTACGCGGCGCCGTTGTTCGTCACCGCGGAGTTCATCAACAACAACACTGGTGAGATCAAGAGCCAGACGGTCTTCATGGGTGATTTCCCGATGATGACCGACAAGGGCACCTTCATCATCAACGGCACGGAGCGCGTGGTTGTCTCGCAGCTCGTGCGTTCCCCCGGTGTGTACTTCGACAAGAGCGTCGACAAGAGCACCGAGAAGGATCTGCACAGCGTCAAGGTGATCCCGGGTCGCGGCGCATGGCTCGAGTTCGACGTCGACAAGCGCGACACCGTTGGTGTCCGCATCGACCGTAAGCGTCGTCAGCCCGTCACCGTCCTGCTCAAGGCACTCGGCTGGACCACGGAGCAGATCACGGAGCGCTTCGGCTTCTCCGAGATCCTCATGGCCACGCTGGAGAAGGACAACACCGCCGGTACCGACGAGGCGTTGCTCGACATCTACCGCAAGCTGCGTCCGGGCGAGCCCCCCACCAAGGAGAGCGCGCAGACCCTTCTGGAGAACCTGTTCTTCAAGGACAAGCGTTACGACCTCGCTCGCGTCGGTCGTTACAAGATCAACAAGAAGCTCGGCCTCAACGCAGGTCAGCCGATTGTTGCTTCGACGCTGACCGAAGAAGACATCGTCGCCACCGTCGAGTACCTCGTGCGTTTGCACGCTGGTGACACCTCGATGACGGCACCGGACGGCGTCGAGGTTCCCGTTGAGGTCGACGACATCGACCACTTCGGTAACCGTCGTCTGCGCACCGTTGGTGAGCTCATCCAGAACCAGATCCGCGTGGGCCTGTCCCGCATGGAGCGTGTTGTTCGTGAGCGCATGACCACGCAGGACGTCGAGGCAATTACGCCTCAGACCCTGATCAACATCCGCCCGGTCGTCGCTGCGATCAAGGAGTTCTTCGGAACGTCCCAGCTGTCGCAGTTCATGGACCAGAACAACCCGCTGTCGGGGCTGACGCACAAGCGTCGTCTGTCTGCCCTCGGCCCGGGTGGTCTGTCCCGTGAGCGCGCCGGCCTCGAGGTTCGTGACGTTCACGCGTCGCACTACGGCCGCATGTGCCCGATCGAGACCCCGGAAGGCCCGAACATCGGCCTGATCGGTTCGCTGTCGGTGTACGCACGCGTCAACCCGTTCGGCTTCATCGAGACGCCGTACCGCCGGGTTGTCGACGGCCAGGTCACCGATCAGGTTGATTACCTGACCGCTGACGAAGAGGATCGCCACGTCGTCGCACAGGCCAACTCGGCCATCGACCGTGACGGCCGCTTCACCGACGCGAAGATTCTCGTTCGTCGTAAGGGTGGCGAGGTCGAGTTCGTCTCGTCCTCCGACATCGACTACATGGACGTCTCGCCGCGCCAGATGGTGTCCGTCGCTACCGCGATGATCCCGTTCCTCGAGCACGACGACGCAAACCGCGCCCTGATGGGTGCGAACATGCAGCGTCAGGCTGTTCCGCTGGTTCGCAGCGAAGCGCCTCTCGTCGGTACCGGTATGGAGCTGCGTGCAGCTGTCGACGCCGGTGACGTCGTCATCACCGAGAAGACCGGTGTTGTCGAAGAGGTCTCAGCGGACTACATCACGGTCATGGCCGATGACGGAAGCCGCAAGACCTACCGGATGCGCAAGTTCGCGCGTTCCAACCAGGGCACGTGCGCAAACCAGCGTCCGATCGTGGACGAGGGACAGCGCGTCGATGCCGGCCAGGTCCTCGCTGACGGCCCTTGCACCGAAAACGGTGAAATGGCTCTCGGTAAGAACCTGCTCCTGGCGATCATGCCGTGGGAAGGCCACAACTACGAGGACGCGATCATTCTGTCGCAGCGCCTGGTGGAAGAGGACGTCCTGACCTCGATTCACATCGAGGAGCACGAGATCGATGCCCGCGACACCAAGCTCGGTGCCGAGGAAATCACTCGCGACATCCCGAACGTCTCCGACGAGGTCCTCGCTGACCTCGACGAGCGCGGCATCATCCGTATCGGTGCCGAGGTTCGTGACGGCGACGTGCTGGTCGGAAAGGTCACGCCGAAGGGCGAGACCGAGCTGACCCCCGAAGAGCGCCTCCTTCGCGCCATCTTCGGTGAGAAGGCCCGCGAGGTTCGTGACACGTCCCTCAAGGTTCCTCACGGTGAGACCGGCAAGGTCATCGGCATCCGCGTTTTCTCGCGCGATGACGACGACGATCTGCCTCCCGGTGTCAACGAGCTCGTTCGCGTGTACGTGGCCCAGAAGCGCAAGATCCAGGACGGCGACAAGCTCGCCGGCCGCCACGGCAACAAGGGTGTTATCGGCAAGATCCTCCCGCAGGAAGACATGCCGTTCCTTTCGGACGGCACGCCTGTCGACATCATCCTGAACACGCACGGCGTCCCGCGTCGTATGAACATCGGTCAGGTCCTGGAGACCCACCTCGGGTGGATCGGCAAGACCGGCTGGAACGTTCAGATCGCCGCTGACGGCACTCGTCCGGATTGGGCTGCGACCCTTCCGGAAGAGATGCTCGCCGCTCCTGCCGACTCGAACATCGCCACCCCGGTGTTCGACGGCGCGAAGGAAGACGAGCTCACTGGTCTCCTCGAGTCCACGTTGCCGAACCGCGACGGCGAGCAGATGGTCGGCCCCGACGGAAAGGCCACGTTGTTCGACGGCCGCTCCGGCGAGCCGTTCCCGTACCCGGTCTCGGTCGGTTACATGTACATCATCAAGCTGCACCACTTGGTCGACGACAAGATCCACGCTCGTTCGACCGGTCCGTACTCGATGATCACGCAGCAGCCTCTCGGCGGTAAGGCCCAGTTCGGTGGCCAGCGCTTCGGTGAGATGGAGTGCTGGGCTATGCAGGCCTACGGCGCGGCTTACACGCTGCAGGAACTGCTGACCATCAAGTCGGACGACGTGGTTGGTCGCGTGAAGGTGTACGAAGCCATCGTCAAGGGCGAGAACATCCCGGAACCCGGCATCCCCGAGTCGTTCAAGGTGCTCCTCAAGGAGCTCCAGTCGCTCTGCCTCAACGTGGAGGTGCTGTCCTCGGACGGCGCTGCCATCACGATGGCGGACGGCGACGACGAGGACTTGGAGCGCGCTGCGGCGAACTTGGGCATCAACCTGTCCAGGAACGAAGCGGCAACGGTCGACGACCTCGCGAACTAGGTTTCGGTCCCCGGGTTGCTCTGTGAAAGAGCGGCCCGGGGGCGTAGTTCACATTTGAATTGGCAGTCAGGTTGCCGGGTGACCGGCAACCGTAACCCCAACGGGGAAAGGAAGTTACGTGCTCGACGTCAACTTCTTCGATGAACTCCGCATTGGCTTGGCCAGCGCAGAGGACATCCGCAATTGGTCCTACGGCGAGGTCAAGAAGCCGGAGACCATCAACTACCGCACGCTCAAGCCCGAGAAGGACGGCCTCTTCTGCGAGAAGATCTTCGGCCCCACCCGGGACTGGGAGTGCTACTGCGGTAAGTACAAGCGTGTCCGCTTCAAGGGCATCATCTGTGAGCGCTGTGGCGTCGAGGTCACTCGCGCCAAGGTTCGCCGTGAGCGCATGGGTCACATCGAACTGGCCGCACCGGTCACGCACATCTGGTACTTCAAGGGTGTGCCGAGCCGCCTCGGTTACCTGCTCGACCTGGCTCCGAAGGATCTCGAAAAGATCATCTACTTCGCGGCTTACGTCATCGTCGGTGTCGACGAGGAGCTCCGTCACAACGAGCTGTCCACCCTCGAAGCCGAGATGCAGGTCGAGAAGAAGGCTGTCGCAGATCAGCGCGACGCCGATCTCGAGGCACGCGCACAGAAGCTCGAAGCCGATATCGCCGAGCTCGAGGCAGAGGGCGCCAAGTCCGATGTCCGCCGCAAGGTCAAGGACGGCGGCGAGCGCGAAATGCGTCAGCTCCGTGACCGCGCGCAGCGTGAGCTGGATCGTCTCGACGAGATCTGGAGCACCTTCACCAAGCTGAGCGTCAAGCAGCTCATCATCGACGAGCTGCTGTACCGCGAGCTGGTCGACCGTTACGGCGAGTACTTCACGGGTGCGATGGGCGCAGAGTCCATCCAGATCCTGATGCAGAACTTCGACCTCGACGCCGAGGCAGAGTCTCTTCGCGAGACCATCCGCAGCGGCAAGGGCCAGAAGAAGCTCCGTGCTCTCAAGCGCCTCAAGGTGGTTGCGGCTTTCCAGACCAACGGCAACTCGCCGATGGGCATGGTCCTCAACGCTGTTCCGGTGATCCCGCCGGAGCTTCGCCCGATGGTTCAGCTCGACGGTGGACGTTTCGCGACGTCCGACCTCAACGATCTGTACCGTCGCGTCATCAACCGCAACAACCGCCTCAAGCGACTGATCGACCTCGGTGCTCCCGAGATCATCGTCAACAACGAGAAGCGGATGCTGCAGGAGTCTGTCGACGCCCTGTTCGACAACGGTCGTCGTGGACGTCCGGTCACCGGACCGGGTAACCGCCCGCTGAAGTCCCTGAGCGATCTGCTCAAGGGCAAGCAGGGTCGTTTCCGTCAGAACCTCCTCGGAAAGCGCGTCGACTACTCGGGTCGTTCCGTGATCGTCGTCGGTCCTCAGCTCAAGCTGCACCAGTGTGGTCTGCCGAAGCTGATGGCTCTCGAGCTGTTCAAGCCGTTCGTGATGAAGCGTCTGGTGGATCTGAACCACGCGCAGAACATCAAGTCGGCCAAGCGCATGGTCGAGCGCAAGCGCGTCCAGGTGTGGGATGTCCTCGAAGAGGTCATCGCCGAGCACCCCGTGCTGCTCAACCGTGCACCTACGCTGCACCGTCTGGGTATCCAGGCATTCGAGCCGCAGCTCGTCGAGGGCAAGGCCATTCAGCTCCACCCGCTGGTGTGTGAGGCCTTCAACGCCGACTTCGACGGTGACCAGATGGCTGTTCACCTTCCGCTGTCGGCAGAGGCTCAGGCCGAGGCACGCATCCTGATGCTGTCCTCGAACAACATCCTCTCGCCCGCTTCGGGTCGCCCGCTCGCTATGCCGCGTCTTGACATGGTGACCGGTCTGTTCCACCTGACGCGTCTCGACGACGGTGTCGTCGGTGAGCTCGCTGCAGCTACGTCCGAGGGTCCGGAGCAGGGCGTGTACTCCAGCCCCGCCGAGGCTCAGATGGCCGTGGATCGTGGCGCGCTGACGGTTCAGTCGCAGATCAAGGTGCGTCTGACCAACCAGCGTCCGCCGCGCGATCGCGAAGCGGAACTGTTCCCCGAGGGCTGGAACTACGGCGACGGCTGGACCGCTGTCACCACTTTGGGTCGCGTGCTCTTCAACGAGCTGCTTCCGGCGGACTACCCGTTCGTCAACGAGCAGATGCCGAAGAAGCGTCAGGCAACGATCATCAACGATCTTGCCGAGCGTTACCCGATGATCGTGGTCGCTCAGACCGTCGACAAGCTCAAGGATGTCGGCTTCCACTGGGCAACGCGTTCCGGTGTCACGATCTCCATCTCGGACGTTCTGGTTCCGCCGGAGAAGCCTGCCATCATCGAGGACTTCGAGGCTCAGGCCGACAAGATCGAGAAGCAGTACCAGCGTGGTGCTTTGGACAAGAAGGAGCGCAACAGCGCTCTGGTCACCATTTGGCAGGAAGCGACCGAAAAGGTCGGCAAGGCCATGGAGGCTCACTTCCCCGACAACAACCCGATCCCGATGATCGTGAAGTCCGGCGCGGCCGGCAACATGACTCAGGTTCGTTCGCTTGCCGGTATGAAGGGCCTGGTGACAAACCCGAAGGGTGAGTTCATCCCGCGTCCGATCAAGTCTTCCTTCAAGGAAGGCCTGACCGTTCTCGAGTACTTCATCAACACGCACGGTGCTCGTAAGGGTCTGGCCGATACCGCTCTGCGTACCGCCGACTCGGGTTACCTGACCCGTCGTCTGGTGGACGTGTCGCAGGACGTCATCGTTCGCGAGACCGACTGTGGCACCGAGCGCGGCATCGTCACCACGATCTCGGAGAAGCAGGCCAACGGCTCGATCATCCGCGATGCTCACGTGGAGACCAGCACGTACGCCCGCACGTTGGCTGCTGACGCAGTCGACGAGAACGGCAAGGTCATCGTCGAGCGTGGACACGATCTCGGTGACCCCGCGATCGACGCCCTGCTCGAGGCCGGTATTACGCAGGTCAAGGTCCGTTCGGTCCTGACGTGCACCACCGGCACCGGCGTTTGCGCCACTTGCTACGGCCGCTCCATGGCCACCGGCAAGCTGGTCGACATCGGTGAGGCTGTCGGTATTGTCGCCGCACAGTCGATCGGTGAGCCCGGTACCCAGCTGACCATGCGTACCTTCCACCAGGGTGGTGTGGCCGGCGCCGACATCACCGGTGGTCTGCCGCGTGTCCAGGAACTGTTCGAGGCACGTGTGCCGAAGGGCAAGGCTCCTATCGCGGACGTCACCGGTCGGGTGCAGCTCGAAGACGGCGATCGTTTCTACAAGATCACGATCGTGCCGGACGACGGCGGCGAAGAGGTTGTCTACGACAAGCTCTCCAAGCGTCAGCGTCTGCGTAGCTTCAAGCACAGCGACGGCGAAGACCGCCTTCTGGCAGACGGTGACCACGTCGAGGTCGGACAGCAGCTCATGGAAGGTGCTGCCGATCCCCACGAGGTCCTGCGAGTCATGGGTCCGCGTCAGGTTCAGATCCACTTGGTCAACGAGGTCCAGGAGGTGTACCGGAGCCAGGGTGTGTCGATCCACGACAAGCACATCGAGGTCATCGTGCGCCAGATGCTTCGTCGCGTGACGATCATCGATTCCGGTGCCACCGAGTTCCTGCCCGGTTCGCTCACCGAGCGCGCCGAGTTCGAATCGGCCAACCGCCGCGTTGTCGCTGAGGGCCGCGAGCCCGCAGCAGGCCGTCCGGTGCTCATGGGTATCACGAAGGCGTCGCTCGCGACGGATTCGTGGCTGTCCGCGGCATCGTTCCAGGAGACCACTCGTGTCTTGACCGACGCTGCAATCAACTGCCGCTCGGACAAGCTGATCGGTCTGAAGGAAAATGTCATCATCGGCAAGCTGATCCCTGCCGGTACCGGTATCAACCGTTACCGCAACATCCAGGTTCAGCCCACCGAAGAGGCCCGCGCCGCTGCGTACGCAGTGCCCGCGTACGACGACCAGTACTACAGCCCGGACGGCTTCGGCCAGAACACCGGTGCTGCAGTTCCGCTGGACGACTACGGCTTCAGCAACGACTACCGCTAGCGGTTAGTTCGTGAGAAATCCCCCGCCTCTGATGAGGCGGGGGATTTTTCGTTTCAGGAGTTACTGCCGCTGAGGTCCGGGATGACGATCTCCTGGACGGCCCACTTGTTGCCGTCGGGGTCGGCGAAGTAGATGAATCGTCCCCAAGCCTGGTCGTCGATCGGGCTGATATCGATCCCGCGGCTCTTGAACTCGCGCTCGGCCTCTTCGATGTCCTTGACTACCACCTGCATGCCGACGACCGAACCGGGCTCGGCGTCGGTGATTCCCTTGCCGATGCAGATGGAGCAGGCGGAACCGGGTGGGGTCAGCTGGACGAACCGCAGGTTCTCGTTGACGGTGTGATCGTGGTCGGCGTTGAAGCCGAGTCGGACGTAGAAGTCCTTGGCGCGGTCGATGTCGGTGACGGGAATGGCGACCAGTTCGAGCTTGATGTCCATGACGTGCCCTTCATGTGATGGTGAATTCCGGCGACAGGTCCAGTGTTGCGGGTATTGCGGTCAGAAACGGTCCTCGATTGCGAATCGGATGAAACTTTCCGAATTCCTTGTTGCTCCGAGAGTGCTTCTCTCACTGCTCGACCGATCCCGAACCAGGAGCGGATACCCCGACTCCGCCGCTCTAACTCATACTCTCGAGCGAGCCGAAGGTGCCGACGCTCTCGGCTACCACCGGTTCTGGGTCGCCGAGCATCACGCGGTTCCGGGTATCGCGAGTGGGTCGCCGGCTGTGCTTCTTGCAGCCATTGGCGCTCACACGCGCGACATTCGACTGGGCAGCGGCGGCGTCATGCTGCCGAATCATCAACCGTTGGTTGTCGCCGAACAGTTCCTGATGTTGGATGCCCTGTATCCGGGTCGGATCGATCTGGGTCTCGGCCGGTCTTTGGGCTTCACGGAACCGGTTCGCCGGGCGCTCCGACGGAGCAAGGACGCGCCGGACACGTTTGCCGCTGATGTCGAGGAGCTGCGACGCTATCTGGACGGAACTGCCGTCGTCACGGCTCGTCCGGCGTCGCGCGGCGGGGTGCCGATCTTTGTGCTTGCCACGCGCACCGGGTTGAAAGTGGCAGCGCAGCTGGGGCTTCCGGTAGTCGTGGGTGGGCCCATGCTCGAGATCGGTGGTACCAACAGGGTGGAGGCGCTGGACCAGTATCGCCGGACTTTCCAGCCCAGCGACGCGCACCCCGATCCTTATGTCGTGGTCTCGCTCGAAGTTATGGTTGCCGATACCACCGAGGCGGCCCGTGAGCTGTTGATTCCGGAGGCGTACGCGCTCGCGGAATCGTCACGGACAGGGGAGTTTCCGCCGCTCGTGTCGGCGGAAGAGATCAGGGGCGCAGCGCTCAGCGATCGAACCGCCAGGCGTATCGACTCGTTCGTGGCCTCGGCTATGTACGGGACCGCAATCGAGGTGAAGCAGCACTCGAGTGATCTGGCCGAGCGGACGGGCGCGGACGAGTTGCTGGCGTCGACATCGACATACGACCGCGCCGCCCTGGAACACTCGGATCACATACTGCGCGAGGTGATCTAGCGGGGAACGTGGAACTCCAGCAGCGTGGCGGCAGCGTCGTCGAGTTCTGACCACGGGACGGGCACGGACAACACGGCGATTGCCGAAGTCGGAAACTTGTCTCGAATCCGTTGGGCTGCTTCGGAATTCTCGTTCGATGCCAGATCCAGTGCAGTCCAGGGAATTCCCGGTTCATGGCCGATGACCAGGAGCGTGCTGACATTGGCGGACGTGGTCCGGATTGCGTTGATGACGTCGGCCTGGGATCCGCCGTAGATCGACTTGTCGAAGCCTGTCGGGGCGTCGACGGCGGTCGCGGCCAGGGTGTCGACGGTGCGCCGCGACGTCGAGCACAATACGGCGTCGATGGGTGGGACGTTCTCGCGGATCCATTCGCCGCCGAGGCGGGCTTCGCGCAGTCCCCGTTCGGCGAGTGGCCGCTCGTGATCGCGAATGCCTTCGGGATAGCTGGACTTTCCGTGTCTCATGAGAACGAGGGTGCGGTGGTCTGCCATGCGTTCACGTTATCCGCTTTGTCGCTACCAGTGACGGTTACTCTGGATGGTCAGGACCTTGAAGGAGGCTTCCATGGCAGGCAAGAAGCTCGATCGCACGCATGCTCGAACGGCTCTCGAGGTGGTACGGGAAAGCCCTACCATTGCACTCATCACTGTGGCGCCGGCTGTAGTCGTCTTCGGTGTCGTGTGGTGGCTCTTCGGTTTCTGGGCCGCGATCCTTCTCGCTCTGGTGTTCGGCGTTGCGGCAGTAGCTACTCGCAAGCTGCGTTAGAGCGCACTCACCTGTGCAACGGCGCGCAGTGCATCGCCCACCAGGAACCAGACGGTGAGGCGCGAACCTTCGACGTGGCTCCGTAGGACCACGTCGTCGCCGGCGACAAGGGGTGAGAGGTATTCGATCACCGCCCGGTGAGGCGTGCTGCGCAGTGCAGTTCGGGTACTGATCACCTCTTCGACGGCTTGCCAGTAAACGGCGTTGTTGACGTGATCGAACGGGTCGATATCAGTCACACGCAGGGTGAACGGAGTGTCGATGACGCCCGGTGCTTCGACGTCCGGTGCGTTGTCGGCGATCACACGTTTCCATTTGAGGCGATGTTCGTCGGTGGATTCCTCGAGTGGTTTCATGAAGTCGTCACTCATCCGGGTGGGCATACCGGACTCTGCACTGATGTGGATCCAGAACCCTTCCGTCTCGATCAGCGCACCGTTGCTGCCGTCGAAGCGGACACGCATGTTCGCCCACCTCGTCGAGAATGCGGAGCACCACCGGGTCATGGTCAGATATTCGGGCCAGATCGCCGGACGGATGACGTCGATGACGGTTCGACGCACGATCCAGAACGGGTGAGTGTCGACGGCCTCGATGGCCTCGATGTTGTCGGTGGCGATGTCTTGCAGGTATCGGGCGACGCCGTCCAACCGGAGCGCTTTGGCCGCGTTGATGTCGCCGGTGCGCACCGGGCGTGTTTTCACGAAAATCGGTCCGCGATCGGGCTGCGGCGCGAGTGTGAGGTCTGAGTTCACGAAAGTGATTCCTGTTCGCCGAGGGGTTGCTTGAATTCTGCCAGGTGGTCGGTCGACGCAGAGATTCGAGCATCGGTGCCGATTTCTTGCGACAATAAGATTCTCTCCTCGCGCTTCGACTACGCACCTTCTGGTGTGGACGGGACTGTCATGACTCGAGCGGCGAGCACAACCTCTGTTACTGCGGTACGCACGACTACAGCACCCACGACTACGGCATCGGAATGTGGCTATTTCGACGCTACGTCCCGGTGCTGGTTCCTTGTTGCAACACCAGCGTCGCATCCGCGATTATGGCGCGAGTATCTAGACGGTGCGCGGGAGAACTATCGACATCACGGAGTCGAGAGTGTCGTCGAATACGACGACATAGTGGACGGGCTCTCGACAACGCTGTTCTTCGTGGCTCTCGACGACGTGGGACGTGTTGTCGGCGGCGTGCGCGTGCAGGGGCCGTACATGTGCGCGGACCAGGCACACGCTGTCCAGGAATGGACCGACCACCCCGGTATCGCACAGGTTTACGCCATGATCGACGGGCGTATCCCAAGTGGTGTGATCGAACTCAAGACTGCCTGGTGCGGGGCGCAAGCGGAGAGACGTGGTGAGCTGACGTCGGCATTGTCGCGCATCGCACCGCATGCGCTGTCGCTGCTCGGAGTCAGGTTCGCATTCGCGACGGCCGCGGGGTACGTACTCGACCGTTGGGCTACCTGTGGCGGCGTCATGGAGGATTCCATTCCCGGGGTTCCGTATCCGGACGAGCGGTATCTGACCCGCATGATGTGGTGGGACAAGCACACCTACGTGGACAAGACGCACCATACTCAGTTGCCGGCACTCCTGGCGGAGGCAGCCCAACTCGAGGGGGCACAAGTGCCGTCTGACAGCTTCGCGGAAGATGGACTCGGCGATGGTGTCGGCCGGGAATGAGGCGCTCTGGCGAGCGAGAGTGTTCGACGAGCGAGTCGCCGCCGACGCTGCCTCGTTGGAAGAGGTGAGGCGACAACCGGATACGTTGACACTCGACCATCGGGCTCGGTTCCGCGACGAGTTGTCGGGACTTCGCGACCTTCCTGATCGCCGGGTCGTCGACGAACCTTGTCGATGGGTGTACTACCCGTGGCGGCGCGAGCTGGTGGGAATTCTTGGTCCGCAATCATTTTCACTTCTCCGGTTGGACCGGAACCGGAACAAGATCACCCGTGACGAACAGGCGCGACTGAGACGGTTGCGTGTAGGAATCGTCGGGTTGAGTGTCGGGAATGTCATCGCGCAGGCTCTGGCGCTCGAAGGGTTGTGCGGCGAACTGAGATTGGCAGATTTCGACAGTATCGACCTCTCGAACCTGAACCGAATCCCGGTGGGAATCACTGACGTAGGTGTCAACAAGGCGGTGGTCGCAGCGCGGCGTGTTGCCGAACTCGACCCGTATCTTGCTGTGTCGGTGTTTACGGCCGGGGTGACGGACGCGAGCGTCGAGAAGATTGTCGACGGTCTGGATCTGGTTGTCGAGGAATGTGATTCGCTCGACGCCAAGATGTCGATACGACGGGTGGCGCGTGGTCGTGGAATCCCGGTGATCATGGAGACAACCGATCGTGGGCTGCTGGACATCGAGCGTTTTGATCTCGAGCCGCAGCGGCCGTTGTTTCACGGGCTTCTCGGGAATGTCGACACAGCAACCTTGGCCGGACTAACGGCCCAGGAGAAGATCCCCCATGCGTTGGCGCTCCTGTCGGCCGCAGAACTGTCGGCGAAAATGGCTGCGTCACTGGTCGAAGTCGGGTCGACACTGTCGACGTGGCCGCAGCTCGGAAGTGAATGCTTCGCGGGGGCATCCGCCGTGGCGACGGCGGTGCGCCGGTTCGGCTTGGGGGAGTCGCTGCCGTCGGGCCGGATCCGGATCGACTCGGGTGCCCGGCTGAATTGTCTGCGTGATCCACTGGTCGACGAGGATGGCTCGCAGAGCGATGTTCCTGAAACGAGTGTGGCGGCTGGCGCGGCACCGACGATGCCGGCCGACGGCGTCGAGGCTGTTCTCGAGGCGATCAGGTGGGCGCCGTCGGGCGGAAATGCCCAACCCTGGGCCGTCCAGGTCGATGGGCCGGTGATCCACGTTCATGCGGATCGTGATCGAACGTCGTTGATGGATGTAGAGGGCCGCGCAACCCATGTGGCGATCGGTGCTGCCGTCTACAACGCGAAGGTCGCAGCAGCGGCACACGGAATTCTTGGTGACACCGTTCTTCTTCCCGATCCGGATTCGGTAGATCTGGTGGCAAGTGTCAAGCTCGGAGAAACGATGAATCAGCTTCTGGCGCAGCGCTACCCGGCGATGATGGAGCGAAGTACCAATCGAGGGGTAGGGGTGCAAGCACCGATCGGCCGTGAGCTCGAGGATGCACTGCGGGGCGCCGCGCGCGATGAAGGTGGTCACCTTCATCTGTACACGGACCCGCGTGATCTTGGTGCGTTCGGGGACGTCGTGGGTGCCGCTGACCGTATCCGATACCTGACGCCGATGCTGCACGAGCAGATGATCGGCGAATTGCGTTGGCCGGGATCGGAAACAGCGAATACCGGGATCGATATCCGCACACTGGGGCTCGCCGACAGCGAGGTGGCATTCCTCGACGTCGTCAGGCGTAGTGACGTGGTGACCCGGCTGGCGCGATGGGGCGCGGGAGAAGTATTGGGGATCAGTGCTCGTGACCGCATCACGTCGAGTTCGGCATTTGGTGTGGTGACTGTGGACGGTTCCTGTCTCGACGACTATGTTCGCGGCGGTTCGGCTGCCGAAGCGGTGTGGGTGTGCGCACAGGAGCACGGATTGGGTGTGCAACCCATGTCACCAGTGTTCCTGTACGCCCGCGACGGTAGCGACTGCGCGCGATTGTCCGACCCGTTTGCGAGCGAACTCGATGCATTGCGCCTGCGCATGCGAGTGCTACTCGATCTCGGTAGCGAGGAGTCCATTGCCTTGGTGCTGCGCCTGAGTCATTGTCCACCGGAAACAGTGCGCAGTGCGCGACTGCCGGCGAACAGTATTCGACGCTGAGGCACCGTAGAGAAAGTTGCAGGAGAAATCATGGACGGACGTAGCCTCGAACAGTTGGTGACCGACGTTGCCGGTCGACTGATGCCGGCCGACTCGACGACGTCGGTCGCAGCGGCCACCGAGGTCCTTCGCGACCTGGTCGAGTACTTCGGCGTCGACGTCAGCTTCCTGCGGCGCAACGATCACACGATCGGGGCGACGGTGCTGGTGGCGGAATGGCCGCAGCGCCAGGATGTTCCCGACCCCGATCCCTTGGGAGTGGTGTATTTCCGGGACGCGGACCCGGTTTTTGCGGCCGCCGAGAATGCGCGCGAAGCAGTGATCATCCGTCCCGAACCGAGCGGGTATCAAGACAGGATCCGAAGCGGCGCAGGTGTCGTCGAGACGTCGATGGCCGCCGTGCCGTTGCTGTCCGGTCCCGTCACCACGGGGGTCCTGGGATTCATCAAGTTCGGTGACCGGGAGTGGTCAACTCGAGAAATCAATGCACTCAACGCTATTGCCACTCTGTTTGCCCAATTGCAGGCGAGGGTGGCTGCGGAGGGGCGTCTGCGCTACCTGGCGGATCACGACGAGCTGACCGGACTGTCCAATCGGAGGATGCTTCTCGGTGAACTCGAACGACGTCTGCAGCCGGGGGAGTCCGGGCCCGTTGCACTTCTGTTCCTGGACGTCGACCGGCTGAAGGTGGTCAACGATCTACTGGGACACAATGCGGGCGATGCGTTCATTCACGAACTCGGAAACCGCCTCGAAGGCAGATTTCCGGATGACGTCGTGGTCCGGCTCGGCGGTGACGAGTTTGTCATTGTCATGTCGGAACCGATGGACGCGAATGCGGCCGAAGTGGTTGCACGCGAAGCACAGTTGGTTGCGTCCACGCCGATCTCGCTGGGGACCGAAGAGGTGGGCAGAAGCGTGAGTATCGGTATCGCGGTGGCAAAACCGGGAGAGTGCAGCGTTGGCGAATTGCTCAGGTGCGCCGACGAGGCCGTGCTTACCGCAAAATCCGACGGAGGAAATGCGGTAGTGGTGTGCAGCGACGAGATGCGGGCAGCCAACGACGATCATGCTGAGATGGAGATGCACCTGCGCGCGGCAATTCGCGACGGCCAGTTGGAGGTGTACTACCAACCTGTTGTCGACCTGGAATCGGGTGCGATATCGGGTGTCGAAGCGCTGGTGCGGTGGAACCATCCGGTACGTGGTGTGCTTCAACCGGATTCGTTCATCGACATCGCCGAGGCTGCCAACCTGTCAGGGGAACTCGGCCGGCAGGTTCTCCGCGAAGCCTGCCGTCAACTTGCGCAGTGGAATGCGATGATTTCAGGGACACCACTGTTCATGTGCGTGAATGTATCACCGGCGCAGTTGATTACCAGTGACTTTGTGGATTCCGTTGCAATCGAGTTGGAAACGTATGGTCTCTCGGGTGGCAGCTTGTGTATTGAAATCACGGAGCGGGCGGTGATGCACGATCTGGCTCACGTGTTGGTGACATTGCGTGGACTGGAGGAACTCGGCGTTCGCATCGCTCTCGATGATTTCGGAACCGGGTACAGTTCTTTGGCTCAGTTGAAGGTGTTGCCGGTCGACACGGTCAAGATCGATCGGGGATTCGTTCATGAACTGGGAATCGATCACGACGATCTGGCGATAGTCCACTCGATTGTCGGACTTGCAGATTCCTTCGGGCTGGACGTGGTCGCCGAAGGCGTCGACTCCGGTCGGGCGGCGCAAATACTGCTCGATCTCGGATGCCGATATGCGCAAGGATTTCTCTTCAGTCCACCGGTGAAATCCGACCGTATCGCGGCGATGCTGCGGGCCGGGCGCAGGTCGTCGCCGCCCCTACGAGTTACAACTCTGACGCCTTCACACCCGTAGTCCGACATCGACTATTGCGCGTGCGACGGCGGATACCGAAGCGTTGCACAACTGTGCGTGAGCTTGGATCAGCGCGTATGCCTCGTCGATTCCGGTGCGCCGCGCATCGGCCGTGATGCCTTTGGCTTGTTCGAGAATGATGCGCACTTTCAACGATTCCTGTAGCTGAGAACGAATCTGCTGCAGTTGATGGCGTTTCGACGCGTTGACGCAGTACCCCGTTGCCATGTTCGCTACCAGGTACGTGAAGACGATGTCGTCGGCGGACCACGTTCGTGGCTCGTGCGCGTACAGACTTACAACGCCGATCGTTTCGCCGTTGATCGACATCGGGACACTCGCAGTAGCTGCGATGTTCAACCGTCTGGCGTTCTCGGCAAATTCAGGCCAGAGATCGTGCCGTTGACGGATATCGGTGACAGCGATCCTCTCGCCCTTCTCGTACGCCGTCCGTCCGGGGCCGGATTGAAGACCTTCCTGGCACCGTTCGATGTCGGCAGCGGAATCGGCAATCGACGTGATGCATCTCAGTTCGCCCCCACTGACCAGGCTGATGCTGCCACCCGACACCCCGAGGACGTCGACGCTGTTTTCCAGCAACTCCGTCATCACGTCATCGACCACATAGACGGTCGGCAGCAGCTGCACAAAATGTGCAAGGAGATCGGCGAATTCGAGATTCATCGTGGCTACCTACTCGTCAGCGCAGCGAGGACGAGCTGCCGGGAATCAGGGGTAGCTCTGGAGAGGGCCTGCAGCGCTGCCGGGTGTGGAAGGGCAGACTGCCGCCTAGTCGAAAGCTACACCGATCCGGGCCGGTGTGCCATGGAAGACACCTAGCCATCGACCCGGCAGTGACACCTAGCCATCGACCCGGCAGTGACACCTAGCCATCGACCTGGCAGTGGAGTAACTTTCAATTCAGAGCCGTTCCACCCCTGATTCCTGGTGGCGCGGTGCGTGGAGCTACCCCTGATGCCTGGTGGCTCGTCCGATCTGATGGACGAGTAGGCAGGCCCTCATGAATCACATTCAGCGTCACCTTCACTCTCATTTACCTGACGAACATTTGCCTGACGATTCCGTGGTGCGGCAGATCGCGCGAGTTGTGGAATCCGCGCCCCGCAGCGTCGCCGTTTCCTCAGTGGAAGAAGAACTCGACTACGGCCAACTACTTTCTCGCGCAAGCGCACTCGACCAAGCGCTTAGATCTGCCGGGGTGGTTCCTGGTGATCTTGTGGCTCTCTGTGTGCCGCGTTCGACGGACTGTGTCGTCGGTGCGTTGGGGATCCTCTCGGCGGGTGCCGGGTACGTGGCACTCGATCCGCGGCAGCCTGATGCGCGACTTCGGTTTGCCGTCCAGGATAGTTCTGCTCGCGCGTTAGTTGCTTTTCCGGACGTTGCTGCCAGGCTCGATTGGGTCGACCCGATCGTTCCGCCGCGCACTGGGTGCGCACCGGTCGACGGCGAGGCTGTCATTGCCGAGACCTTCAGCACCCGACCGACTGATGCCGCTTACGTCGTCTACACGTCGGGTTCGACCGGTGAGCCGAAAGGCGTTGTCGCCGAGCACGGCGGATTGCTCAACCTGATCGACTGGCACCAACGATCATTCGAGCTGACCTCGAATGATCGATGCACGTTGATCGCGAGTCCGGGTTTCGACGCAGCAGTGTGGGAACTGTGGCCTGCTTTGACGGCGGGCGCGTCGTTGCACGTAGTTCCATCGGGATTGGAAAACGATCCGGTGCGGTTGCGTGATTGGCTGGTCTCCGAACGCGTGAGCGTGTCCTTTGTGCCCACCCCCCTCGCAGAATCGTTGATTGCCATGACCTGGCCGGAAAATACCGCACTGCGGCTTCTGTTGACAGGAGGCGACGTGTTGTACCACCGTCCGCCGCCTGGCTTGCCGTTCACTCTCGTCAACAATTACGGACTGTCCGAGGCGAGTGTCGTCTCCGTGTCGGGGGTTGTCGATCCGCTCGCCGGTGACACCCCAGCAGACGCGTTGCCCGCACTCGGTCGCGCGATCGACGGTGTCGACCTCGAGGTAGTCGGTGAGGACGGTTCCCCGGTCCGTGCCGGCGAGGTCGGAGAATTGGTGATACGGGGTGTATCGGTAGCCCGCGGATATCTCGGTCTGCCGGAGTTGACCGCGCAGAAGTTCTCACAGCACGGCGACGACCCCGCACAACGCGAGTACCGGACCGGTGATCTGGTTCGGGTCAACAGATTCGGCGATGTCCAGTTCTCCAGCCGACGCGACGATCAGGTGCAGATCCGAGGTAACCGGGTCGAAGTCGGTGAGATCGCCGGGGTACTCGATCGACACCCGGCGGTGCAGGCCAGCGTGGTGATCGTTCGCGGGGATCGGCAGAATCCATCTCTGGCTGCGTTTGTCGTTCGGGATGACAAGACGGCGGACATATCGGGGCTGCAGACGTATCTCTCGGCCCACCTTCCCGATCACATGTTGCCTCGTTCCATCATCGAACTTGACGAGTTCCCCACCACCGCACACGGAAAAATTGATCGCGCGGCGTTGGAGCGCGCGGCGCACTCGACCATCAGTGTCGACCGAGGCTCCTTGATCGCGCCTCGAAACGAGGTCGAGGCAGCGCTCGCCGAGATCGTCGCCATACGACTGGATCTGCCGGCGGTGGGGATCGACGAAAACTTCTTCGTTCTCGGCGGCCATTCGATGTTGGGCGCTCAGTTGATCATTCGGATAGCGGAGATGTACGGCGTCGAAATGACGTTGCTCGAGCTTTTCGACAATCCCACGGTTCGTGACATGGCCGCCAAGGTGGAACAACTGGTCGTGGAGCAGATATCCGGCATGAGTGACCAGGAGCTTCTCGACGCAGGACGGAGTGAATGATGACCACGGCACCGACCAAGGCTCCCAGTCTGATTCGACTGCTCGACCCCGAAGTGCTGGCAGATCCTTACCAGCTCTATCAATCCTTGCGCGACGAGGCGCCGGTGATGTGGGATCCGTACCTACACGCGTGGGTGGTGACTCGTTACGCGGATGTCGCCGACGTACTCACCAGGTTCAAGGCTGATCGGACGCCCACCCCGGCAAAGTTGGCCGAGTTGGGGATGGAGCAATTGGCTCCGGTGGCGCAAGTGATGGTGCGTCAGATGCTGTTCCTCGATCCACCACAACACGGTCGGGTTCGCGGATTGGCGGCTGCGGCTTTCACACCGCGCCGCATTGCGGCCCTGCGCGGTCACATCCAGGAGATCACCGATTCGCTGATCGACGCGGTCATCGACGACGGGGGCATGGAGGTGATGGACACCCTGGCCAACCCGCTGCCCGCTATCGTGACGGCGGAGATGTTGGGAGTGCCCACCGAAGACCATGAACTGCTGAAGAACTGGTCAAGTGACTTTGCCGAGATGCTCGGCAATTTTCAGCACAATCCCGGCCGCGTTGCCGGTGTCCTGCGCAGCGTGGAGCAGATGACGGAGTATTTCCAGGCCGCGGTGCGCAACGAGGCCACGCACCCCACCGACGGTTTGATCGGTGCGCTGTGCGCCGCGGAGATCGACGGAGACAGTCTCAGCGAAGACGAGATAGTGGCCAACGTCGTGGTGACCATGGTCGGCGGGCAGGAGACAACCACCAATCTGATCGGCAACGGCTTGCTCACGTTGCTCCGCCACCGCGATCAGTTCGAGGAATTGATCGACGATCCCTCGGGTCTGAGCGCGGCCATCGAGGAACTGCTGCGTTTCGAGAGCCCGAGCCAACACACGGCACGGATTGCTCCGGACGCGGTGGAGATTGCCGGACAACCGATTCCGGCGGGGCAAGCGGTGATCGCCGTGATGGGGTCCGCGAATCGGGACCCGTCGAAGTTCACCGATCCTGGTCGGCTCGACTTGCATCGCGCACCCAACCGTCACCTCGCATTCGGTTGGGCGGGGCACTTCTGCTTCGGTGCGCCGTTGGCCCGGATGGAGGCGCAGGCGGCATTCGGGACGGTGCTGGCCCGGTTGCCAGGACTGGAACTGGAACCGGGACCGGTCCGGTGGCGCCCCAATTTGGGATTACGTGGCCTTGCGTCGCTGAACGTGCGGTGGTCGTTATGACCACCCTCGACAACGAGCGCCGGATCGCGGCGCGGAAAGCACTGCTCGAGAATCGATTGCGGGGAGCACAAGCGAATGGCGCATCACCTTCCGTGCCGCGCAGACGGGGGAGTGAGACCGGTGTGCACTACGCGCCGCTGTCGGCCGCACAGTTGCAACTGTGGTACCTCAATCGGTTGGCGCCGAAAGCGCTTGCGTACAACGAACTTGCCATTGTGACCAAGGACGGGGCTTTCGACGTCGAAGCCCTCAGCTGGGCCTTCAACGAATTCATCCGCCGGCATGAAGCGTGGCGCACCACGTTTGCGATGGTGGGAGACGAGCCGCGGCAGGTGATCCATCCGCCGACGGTGACGGAGCTGCCAGTCTTGGATGTGAGCCACCTACCGTTCGACGAAGCAGTCGGCGTGGCAACAGACCTTGCCGTCGAGCAGACACGTCAGCCGTACGACACGAGCGCGGGTCCACTGATCCGGCCGCAGTTGGTGCGTGTGTCCGACTCATGTCATCGGTTGTACCTCGGACTGCATCACTTGATCTTCGACGGCGTCACGCTGTACCGGATATTTCTTCCGGAGCTGGTGTCGTTGTACAACTCTCGGATCGCAGGCACTTTGCCTGCGCTTCGTGAGTCGCCCGTTCAACACGGCGACTACTCCTCCTGGGAGCGGAAGTGGGTGGAGGGCGATGAGGTGGCGAACCGGATCGAATGCTACCGACGGCACTTCGAGGGGGCGCCGGCCTTGGACCTTTCGCTCGACCGGCCGCGTCCGCCGCGTCAACGGTTTGTCGGGTCTGTTGAGCCGGTTTTGGTTGACGCCGACACGGTGGCGAGATTGCGTTCCTCGGCGGGCCTCCAAGGGGCAACGCTATTCCATGCCTTGGCCGCGGTGTACGGGTACTGGCTCCAGTGTTACACGGGCAGTAGCGATGTCACGTTCGCAACACCGACAGACCTCCGTCAAAGGTCCGAACTCGAGTCGATGGTGGGGTACTGCCTCACTCCGACCGTGTTGCGCGCGAGGCTCAGCGCGGAGTGGACATTTGCCGAGGCCGTCGCCGCCATGCGCACCGAAGTACTGGATGCGCTCGGGCGTGTGGTGCCCTTCGAACGGTTGGTCCGGGGACTGGACGTGCCGCGAGATCCGCGTATGAACCCGCTCTTCCAGTCGGTCCTGGTTCTCGAACCCCCGGCGGTTCCCGTCGACGACGAGTGGTCGATGCAGCTGATGGAGAACGCCGTCGGCTCCGGAGTTGGGCAGGTGAAGTTCGATCTGAGCCTCGAGTTGGACGAGCGCGACGACGGTCGGTTGGTGGGCAGAATCAGCTACAACACAGACCTTTTCGATTCAGGAACGGTCGCGTTGATGGGGCGTCATCTGCACCTGTTGCTGCGGCGGTGCGCGGAAAACCCCACCGTTGTCCTGAGCGAGCTGTCACTCGCGGATCCCGAAGACGTGACTCGGCAGCTGAATCTCAATCCTGCCCCTGCCTCTGCCGAGTCGGGACTGATCGGACAAAGCCCTCCGCGAACGATCCACGAGGCAATCGTGAATCGGGCGATCACGTCGCCGAATGCACCAGCCGTGACGGTGGGTGCGATCTGCTTGACCTACGGCGAGCTGGTGAACCGGGCCCGTTCGATTGCCGGACGTCTTACCCGCGTGGGTATCGGTCCGGGAACTGTTGTGGCGGTGTTGATGCCACGCACGATTGATCTCGTACCGGCGATCCTGGCCGCCTTGATGGTGGGTGCTGCCTATCTGCCGATCGAGCCTAGGCAACCGGTGCGGCGGGCCCGGTTCATGCTCGAGGACGCGCGTGCGGCGGTAGTGCTGACTGCCGAATCCTTGGCGGAGGAATTGACGTGGGTCGACTGCCCAGTAGTGACAGTGGACGGCCAGGAGCCCTCTGATCCAAGCACGGAACGGTTGGTCGACGGTCGGTACACGGGGGAAGTTCGGTCTGACGATTTGGCCTACATCATCTACACGTCGGGTTCGACCGGGACACCCAAAGGCGTTCAGGTGGAACACCGCAATGTACTGGATCTGATGTCGGCGTTGCCGGTGGCGCTGGGTCTCGATTCCGGCGACGTTGTGCTTTCGGTGGCCTCATACACGTTCGACATGTCGGTTGGCGACTACTTCGTGACTCTCGGGATCGGGGCCGGTCTTGTGGTCGCTACCACCGAGGAGATGCACGACCCGCGTCGGCTTGCGCACGTGATCGAGCAGTGCGGCGCCACGCGGATGAGCGCAACCCCCACCAGTTGGGCAGCGCTGATCGAATCGGGCTGGGCAGGAAGCCCCGGGTTGATCGCGGGTGCGGTTGGTGAACCGCTACCGCAGTCGGTGGCAATGTCGCTGTCCGGTCTCTGCGCCGGGGTGTGGAACGGGTGGGGCCCAACCGAGACGACAGTGTTTGCCGGCGGCGGATCGGTCTCCCCGGATGAACCGGTGACAGTGGGCCGACCGATGCCGGGAACACGTCTGTACGTCACGGATTCGAGTGGGCGGATCCTTCCGATGGGTGTGCCGGGAGAGATTGTGATCGGCGGACCAGGGGTGTCGCGAGGGTATCTCCACCGCACGGGTGAGACGGCGCAACGGTTCGTACCGGATCCGTGTGTGCCCGGAGAGCGCGCCTACCGCAGCGGTGATCGCGGGCGGTACCTCGCCGACGGACGGCTGCGGCACCTCGGGAGACTCGATGGTCAGGTCAAGATCCGCGGGTTCAGGATCGAACTGGGCGAGATCGAAGCGACGCTGAGAGATCATCCGGGCGTGGCAACGGTGTCCGTCGACGTCGGCACCGACCACCGCGGACAACCGCAGTTGCTTGCCTACATCGTCCCGGACGAGAATTACTCCCGGCAGAACCAACCGGATGACGACGCGAATCTGCGCGCGTGGACACGGCAACGACTGCCGGAGTACATGGTGCCGGCCGTGATCGTTCGAGTGCCGGCACTTCCCACCTCGGTAAGTGGGAAACTCGATCGCCGGGCGTTGCGCGACCTGGCCGCTCGGGTGCAGCGCGAAGGCGCAGATGAACATCGCAGCGCGGCAATCGCTTCCGAGAGGTCTTCTGCACGGGTGCTCACGCCGACGGAGCAGAAGGTAGCCTCTCTGTGGTCGATGCTGCTCGCCACCGAGGTGTCGGATCTGGATCGGAACTTCTTCGATCTCGGCGGGCATTCGATTCTGGCCGCGAATCTTGTTGCGCAGATCGAATATCGGATGGGAGCGCAGGTGTCGCTGGTCGATTTCCTCGACAAGGGCACTACCGTTGCTGGGCTTGCGCGCCTCGTGGACGGTGCGTCGTCGCCGGCCGAATCGCACGCGCCGGCTGTGACGGATCGGCCGCCCGCCTTCTTCGTGTTTCCCGATCTCCCGAGCGCGATGAGTCTGCGGCATCTGCGGACGCTGTGGGGCGACGAGCAGAGTGTGTATCCGCTGCTGCCGCTTGCCGCGTCGATGCGCCCGGAACGCTCGGATACCGTCGAGCAGCTCGTGGAGCCCATGATGTCGGCGATGCGGGCCGTTCAACCGGAAGGGCCATATGCATTGGCGGGCTTCTCGTTCGGCGGGCTTGTGGCGTACGAGCTTGCCCGGCAGTTGGATCGCGATGGGCAGCACGTTGCGTGGCTGGGGATACTCGATACGCCGACGCCGGAAACCGCAGGGCGAGTGATGAAGCGATGGAAGTCGTCGTCGGGACGACTCGAGCGACTGCGCCAGCCCGGCAGGATCAAGCTGGTGACCGAATATGCCCGCAACCTCAGATGGTCGGGCCGGGAGAAACTGATTGCCGCGGGAGTCATTCGGCGTTCGGCGACGGAGGATTTCGATCTTCGGGGTGTCTGGGACATCATGGCGCGCTACGAACAACGCGGGCACAGCGTGCCACTCGAACTATTTGTCACGTCGACGACGGCGGCGGAAGTGCGAACACCGATTCTCGGGTGGGATACCTTCCACGAAGGTCGGGTGCGCACGCACTTTCTGTGCGGAAGCCACGACTCGATTCTCGACAGCCCACAAATCGAAGAACTGGCAGCGATCATGCTGGCAGGTCTTCACGATACTTTTCACGATACAAGGGTGGACCTACCGTGATGTGGAATCGAATCGTTGCGTGTGCCTGCGCGGCTGTGCTCATGACGGGTTCGAGTTGTTGTGCGGCGGGTGCGCGAGACGACCTGGCTACTCTGCAGCAGGTCGCGTCCGGAGGTTTCTACGTCGACCCGAATTCGAGTGCGGCGCGCGCGATGGTCGACTACCCGGAAACCGCTTCGACCGTTGCCACGTTGGCCGACACGCCACAGGCATTCTGGCTCAGTGCAACATCTCCGCCGTCAGCGGTTGCCAACCAGGTGAGGCGCTACGTCGACGGCGCGGCGAGTGCGGATGCTGTTGCGGTGTTGGTCACCTATGCGATTCCCCAGCGCGACTGCGGTTCCTTCTCTGCCGGCGGGTACAGCAACGGCGCGGACTACCGGACCTGGTCGGACAATGTCGCGGCCGGAATCGGTAACCGTGAAGCCGTCGTGATCGTGGAACCGGACGCGCTCACCGACCGATCGTGCCTGTCTTCGGAACAGGTCGCGGAACGAATGGATCTACTTCGCTATTCGGTGAATGCTCTTTCTGCGGAACCGAATACGGCGGTGTACATCGACGGTGGTCATTCTCGATGGCTGGATGCACCCGAGCTGGCGAGTCGACTGGGATCGGCCGGCGTTGATCGAGCCAGGGGGTTCAGTCTCAATGTCGCCAACTTCTACACGACAGCGGAGCAGGAAGCATACGGCGAGTCCGTATCGGCGCTGACCGGAGGAAAGGGCTACGTTGTCGATACGTCACGCAACGGCGCCGGACCGCCACCCGAAGGGCCGCTCAACTGGTGCAATCCGCCGGATCGCGCATTGGGGTCGGCGCCGACAACACAAACCCAGGCAGCGCACGCGGACGCGTATTTGTGGGTCAAACATCCCGGCGAATCGGATGGTACGTGCAATCGCGGTGATCCGCCGTCGAGTGTGTGGTGGAATGCGTATGCTGTTGCGATTGTGCAGAATTCGGGACGACGCAGAAATATTCATACGGCACGCCGTGAAATTGCGGCACGCCGTGAAATTGCTCTGGCGTAGGCGCGTCGAACCTGCGGCAGGACTGTCGATTCGGTATAGGCGCGGGCCCTGGTCCTTCCACCGTCAGCCAAACGTGTGTGGAGGGCCTGATCGTTGAGCAGCAGTTCAAGTGCCCGGGCGAGTTCGGCGGCATTGCCGGGAGGAACAAGCAGTCCGGAGCGATTGTGGTCGATCACGTCCCGTAGCCCGCCGATGTCGGACGCGACAACCGGGGTTCCCGCACTCATCGCTTCGATGGCAACAAGTCCTTGTGGTTCCGCCCATCTCGAGGGGACGCAGACCACGCGAGCCCTTCGCATGGCAGCCATGACCTGTTGGTGTCCGGCGTTGGTGCGCACGATCACTCGGCGTTCGGAGTCGCCGGTCATCGACGGAGTATCGGGGCGTTGCATTCCGATCACGACCAGTGGAATCGGCGTGGGCATGAGCCGCTGCGCGTCCAGCAGTGTCGTGATTCCCTTGTGCGGGCCGATGGCACCGATGAAGAGCAGGTAGTCGGTGGATGGGAGGAAATCGGCTGTGTCATTCCCCAGCCCCTCGTCACCCAGCCCCTCGTCACCCTGCCCCTCGTCACCGACGTCGTCGGGTACAAACGACGGTATTACGGCTACCCGATCCGGATTGACTCCCTCCAGACATGATTCCGCCACTGCTGTGCTGATCGGCAGAAAGAGCCCGACACGATCGAGGAGGTGCTGGCTCTCGGCCAGTCCGAGGACAAGTGGCACGGCCTTCGGTGCCCCGTAGAACTCGCTTGCGCACCGAAGGCACCGCGTGATTCCTGGACCCGGGCATACGGTGTCCAGCGCGTTCGCGGGTACCAGAGTTTTCTTGGCGCAGTTCAGTCCGTAGTCGTGGAGAGTGACTACCAGTGCGGTTTGCCGAGGTAAGCGCAATCGCAGGCATGAGTGCAGGATCCATCCGTGGGCGTGCACTACATCGGGTTGTAGCTGATCGACAAGGCGCTGGAGGTGCCTCGTCAGTGCGGGATCGGGTGCGGTGGGATGAAATTGGTGGGTGGGGTCGGAGGTGAACGGTCGCAGGAATCGCGTCCAACCGGGTAGGTGGTGGACCACAACCAGGCCTTCGAGCGAATGCGAGGCTGTGCCGCCTCGGCTGAGTGTGGCGACTGTGACTTCGGTTCCGTCGCCGGCCAATCCGGTGGCCAGTGCATGCACGGCACGTTCGAGTCCACCGGCCGCCGGTGGGTAGCTGTCGGAGACCACGAGGACCTTCACCGGCGAACCCCCTTCACCGAAGAACCCTCTGCTGTGCAGGCACGATGATGTAACGCCACCGCGCCAACGTCCAGAGTGCGCCGAGGCTCTGCGCTGCGAGCCAGCTGATTCCGACAGCAACAATCCCCATGGAGGGCAACAGGATCCAGGAGAGCGCCAAGCACATCAGCAGCATCGACACGTTGAGCGTCATCGCCTCGCGTAGCCTGCCGACTGCACGCAGAACCGCCACCGCGATATTGGTGACGGCGTCCGGGATGGCAGAGAGGGTCAGCACGATCAGCAGCATTTTCCCGTGGGCGCTGTACGACTCGCCGAATACCCGCAAGGCCCACCCACCGCCGATGAGGTAGACGAGGATCAACGGGCCGAGCAGCGCGGCGATAATCCGACTGCAGCGCCGTGCGAGAGCCGGGATGTCTTCGGGATCCGTTGCGGTCTCGGCGAACAGCGACATCGCGATACACGGACTGATCATGAAGAACACCGCGCCGAGCATCCAGGTCGCATAGAAGTAGGCGCCGTCGGATTCGGACAGTCTGGCGAGCACGATGATCGGCAGTACGAATGACGTGACACTCGCAGCCACAGTCACGACGTGTTGCCCCAGAAGTGACGCACTCATATCCCGGACGTCGGAGACGAGGTGTCCGAACAGTGGCCGCATGCTGTGCTCACCGCGAATTCGTCTGCACCAGAACGTCGAGAACACTACCGATATCACCGCGGACGCGCTCCAGGCCGTCAGAATCTGGTTGTGAGTGCCATTGATGAGCACGGGAAGGAACAGCAACGGAATGCGTAAGCCGGTGAACAGCATGTTGCGCGCGAGGAGCAGTCCGCTGCGGCGTAGCGCAACTGCCACGCAGTCGGCCAGCGTGCCGAGCGCGAAGAATGTGGCTCCCATCGTGAATGCCGCTGCGGCAACGGCGGTGCTCAGCGACGGGAGGGTGTGCAGAACGTATCCCAAGATGAGAACCACGACTGCGGACCCGGACACCGCAGTCACGATCACGACTGTCACTGCGGCGGTGAGTATTCGCCGCCAGCGATCAACCGTGAGGGTGCGCGGTAGCCACTCGACCATCGCGGTGGCAGCGCCGACGCTGGCGATCAATGCCGTCGCCTGCATGGCGCTGGTGGTGGCCGCCCCGACTCCGATGTCCGCTGTTGATGTCGTGTGAGCAACAACAAGCCAGAACACGTAGCCCATGAGGGAGGTGAGAACGGTGCTCGCCATCATGTAAGAACTGTTGCGCAGCATCGAGTCTTCGGCTATTCGGGTCCGCGCGATCTGGGGGAGAGAGCCGAGTGTCACCTTCATCAGGGCGCCACGGAGAGATAGAGCACGAGGGATGTCGGTCCGACACCGACGGTGTCGGGGGTCTGGGCTATCGCGATGTCGATCGCGACTCGGTACCGGCCGGGCTCGTTCGGTGCGAGGAACGACACCGTTCCGACCTGGGCACTGCGGGCATTTGTGTTGGTGTCGAAGGGCGCGGTCGGTGGTGTCGTGACAAACCGCGGATCGGTCGGTGAGACGCCACCGATGGTTGCGGACACGTCCGGCGGCAGGGTGGGAAAGAGGAATCCGTAGCTGTACGAAGTCCATTCGATGTCGACCGGAGAACCGGGTGCCACTGCGAGTTGGCCCGCGATGGCAGTGTCGGGGCCGGTGAGGATCGTGTTGACATACCGTTCGGGCTGCGTTGTCTGCATCGCGAGCGCTCCGATCAACGCGCCGACGCACAGGGCCGTCAACGCGAGCGAGACCAGTGCGGTTTTCCCGACTCGGCGCCACGGTACGTCGGGGGCTGCGCGCGATTCAGGTTTCCGCGGAGACTGCCGGATGCGAATGGCCAACAGGGATAACATCACCGCCGATACGGCAAAGAGTGCCAGTGCGATGGTTGACGTGGTCAGTTGAAATCCCAATGGGCCAAGTGCCAGAACGGTTTCGAGCAGGATGATGAGGGTGAACAGGGCTGGAAGAAGTACGCGCAGCGGTTTTTCGAGTCCGTCGAAGCGGGTGTCAGTACTACCGGGCGTCTTGCCGAGGATCAGCGCCGCGGCCGCCCACGCCGGTATGACGAGGAGTGCGGCCACTGCACACACCCGAAGTTCCACGGGAGCCCGGAGCAGTACCGCGGCGAGAGACACGGCCGCAACCACGGCGGAAACCCTCACTCCGGTAAGGAGATCGGAGGTCAGTACCACGTCCAGGACTTGGCGACTCCGAGTGGCAATGTCAGTGCGTTTCATGGCGTTCCTGTCAGATCGGTCAGTTCGGTGCCGACGCTCGCCGAATCGAGGCGGTATACCCGGAGATGCTCGGTCGACATGATCAGCGACGCCCATGGCGCGTGGTCGAGTCGGTCGAGGTACGACGGCGGTGTCGGCAGGCCGGCCAGGGGATCTCCGCTGCCGTAGTTGTCCCCGTTGAAGGGTGGGGAATCCGCCATTCGGGTATCGACGACAAGGTAGTCGTAGGTTGCCCCGGCCAGGTCGGTAGCGAGCTTCGTATCGGGGTCGGTGTCGGTCTGGGTCAGCTCCCACACCGGAAAGTCGGATGACGGTTCGGAGACGTAGAGTTCGCCGTACGCCGCCAGTGCCAGCGTTGTGTATCGGTCGGTCACGACGCGCACGCGACCTTCTCTCAGTCGAATGTGTTCGGCCACCGTCCGAGCTTCGGCGCTCGCGGATCTGGTGTCCGAGCCCCAGAGAAACGGGCCGGGAAAGCGGTACGGATCGTTGAGGCCGGCGCCGACATTGCCGATCAGCAAGACGATCAGGACGGCGAGCGAGATCAGTTTCCGGAACCGGATCACGATGCGTGGCAACCGATCCTGGAATGCGACGACGAGGGCGCACATCACTGCCACCCCGACGTAACTGAACGCCCACGAGCGCCTGGCCCCCTCTGCGCCCGATGGGGCCAGCACAAACAGAACCGACGGGAAGTAGACGGCCCCGATGGCGATGAATGCGAGGGTTGCGGACGTGACTTTGCCCCGCACGCGCGCGATGACCAACAGGCCCAACGCAAATATCGCGGCCACCGCTGCCGGGGCGGCGGCGGTGAAGGCTCGTTCCCAGAGTGGTTGGACATTGGCGGCGAGCAATTCGCGGCCACTCGATTGTGACGTTGCGATGCTGCTCAACTGAGTCACCGAGTTGGCGAGATACGGCGAGAGGTAGCTCACGGTCGGTGATGCGACAAAGACAAGCCAGGCGGCTCCGACGGCCGCGGTGCCGCTCAGCAGAACCCACCATGGGTACGGCCTTTGGTGTGCGCGTACAAACCCGAATGCGGTGACAGTGACGGCGATTGCACCCGAGATCAGGAGCAAGGCGATGGTGGTCAGATGGTGGGTCACGACGCATACGGCGCCGCACGTGACCGCGATCGACAGAAAAGCGATTCGACGACGACGATCGTCCGACCGTGCGGCAATCGAGGTCAAAGCCAACGCCCACATGAAAAATGTGATGGCAACACCCTCGTACGCGAATTGAGTGTCGAAATAGATGGCAGACGGATTGAGGGCGTAGATCAGCGCTGCCACGGCACCTGCACGGGCGGAGCGCAGTAGCGACGTTCCAAGGACGTACGCACCGAGAATTGTCATCACGTGGGTGACGACCATCAACACTTCGCCGGCGGACCAGGCCGAAAGTCCGGTCAGCTGAGCGATAGAGGCGGACAGGGCTGACGTACCCGGGAAGTATTCGACTATCGGGATGATCGAATTGGGTGGGAACAGTTGGCCGCTCGACATGACGTCGACGGATTCACGCCAGTGCGCATACTCGTCGTGATACGACGGACCGAAAGGGTTTCGGAGATACTTCGGGACTGCCGTGAAGAGTCCGAGCAACGCTATCGCGCCGATGCGCTGATTGACTGTTGTCCCGAAAGCCGCCAGTTTGGCTGCCAGCGGAATAACCCCGAGCAGCATACCGACCCAGAAGGTTGCGTAGTAGACATTCGGCGGTGAACCGTCGGACGACATCCGGTACGACACACCGATCAGGAGTATTCCGAGTGCAAGGAGGACGCCTGTCGATGTCCACGACCGCAGCGCCGAGCGTGAAGTGTCGGAGAACCGATGCCGCGGAGCCTGTTCGGCATCGACCGGGGCGAGTGCGATCATGATTGCGCCAACCGTTCGATCGCACGCAGGGTGGTCGACCACGACGTGTGGTCGGTGAATCGTCGATGGCGGTCCGGCGGAATCGACATCAAGGTACGACGGAGTGCGTCGACGTTGTCGGGTTCGACCAGATGGGAGCCTTCGTAGGTGCGAGTTGCTTCGACCAGTCCGCCCACCGCGTAGAGCACGACGTGTAGCCCCGAGTGCATTGCGATCTGCAGCGGACCGCTTGCCGACGCGCGCCGATAGGGAAGCACCACTACGTCTGTATCGCGGAAGAATTGGCCTGCCTCGGCGTCGCTGACGTAGCGATTCACGAAGGTAATGCGCCGACGGTGTGGACTGGCGGATATCAGTGCTGCCGGGGCCTGCCAGTTCTCCCAGGTCTCACCCACGATCGTGAGGTGAAACTGTGCTGCCTGCTCGGCGCTGAGTTGGTTGAAGGCCACCAGGAGATCGTCGAGTCCCTTGTACGGTCTGATGAGGCCGAAAAAGAGCAGTCGGGTTGGCCCACTGCGGGAATCGTGAGAAGCCGGGGAATCGGCGGGGGAATCGGCGATGTGTGTGTACGGTCCGTGGGGTGCTGTTTCGATGTCGAGCCGGTCGAACGGACGCGAGCCGAATGTTCTGCGCAGTAACTCTAAATCATGGTTGTTGTGGACGAGCGCGCCATGGGCGAGCGACAGCAGAAGGGGCATACCGCGTCGACAGTACATATCGACGCCCAAGACCAAAGCCTCACTGGTGTCCTGAGTCTCGTGAAACTCGACAACCACACGAATGCCGAGTACCCGGGCAAACAAAGCGACGAGGATATAGGTGTGGAGTGTCGCGGCAGTCCACCATTGCAGTACAACCAGATTCGGCTTTGTCGAGCGAAGCCGAGCCAGGGCCCCCAATAGGCCGGGAAACCAGTACCAGTCGAGTTCGCCGATGCGAGTGACATTGTTGCCGTAGCGAAGCGCGGTTCCGGTATTCGGTGAGCGACGAGTAGTCGGATACAACCGCCGCGGGATGACCCGGCGTAGCAGGAGCACCGACACATCGTGTTCGCGACTCAGTTCGTTCGCAAGTGTGCAGGTGTAGGCCGACAACCCACTGAGGAAGTGAAAGCCCGGACCCACGAGCACTACCTCGAGTCTGCCTTCCGCGTTCACGCTGCTCACCCCGCAGCCTTCGGCAGATGCAGAACCTTGGGCGGACTGTTGGGTGGATTGTTGGGCGGATCATTTTGTGCTGCTGCGACTACCGAGATCCGGTGCACAACCGGTGCGATGTCCGGTCGGTGCTGCACCCGAATCCGAGTCAGGACGGCAAGGCAGACAACACCATCTCGCCAGGTGATTTTCTTGCCCTCCGACACGGATCGTCCGTGATACGACACAGGCACCTCGAGAGGTCGGATACCGCACCGCAGTAATCGCGCTGTCATTTCCGTGTCGAGGCCGAAACCGCCCTCCGTCAATGTCAGGGAGCGCAGGTGATCGGTCGGGATGAGTTTGAGGCAAGTGTGCATGTCCGTCAGGCAAGCGTCGTACAACACGTTGGCAAACAAGGTTGTTGCGCGGCCTCCGATGGCAAACCGAAATGACGGAAAGCAGGCGTTGACTCCGCGGACCCTCGCGCCGAACACGTGATCGGAGTATCCGGCCAGTACCGGTGCGATCAGCGACGGAATATCGCTCGGCAGATATTCGAGATCTGCGTCGAGGATGACGAGGTGACTTCCGGCGGCGTAGTCCAACCCGGTTCGAATTGCCGCGCCCTTACCGCGATTGACCGGATGGGTCACTACGACAATGTCTTTCGATGTCCGAGCGTCTGATCGCTGAGCTTCGAGAATTCGTGCGGTGCGATCGGTGCTGCCGTCGTCGACGACTATCAGCTCCATCCGGCACGGATAACGTACAGCGAATACGCGGTCTATCGCTGCCTTCAGCGTGCGTTCCTCGTTGAAGACCGGCATCAGTATCGAGAGGCTGACCAGCGGCTGGCTGTGCGGAAACGAAGGCTGATTCATTGCGGGTGCCACCTGACTCGTCCGTGCGGGGAGGGACGAGCTACCGGGAATCAGGGGCAGCTCCGAATATCGGTGCGGAAGTACCAGGGAACAAGGGCATGCCGACTAATTCGAACTTACTCCTCGGCGACTCTCCACGCTACGGCTCCCCTCGGAGTACATGTCGGTACACCTGGGCTGTTGCGGTCGCCACGCCGGCCCAGTCAGGCAATACCACGTCGTCGCCGGTGCCGGCACTCAACTGAAGTGCGATCGCACGGGCTATGGATGTGGCGCCTGCAGTCGGTGGGATCAGGACTGCTCCGGTACCGAGGAATCTCCGAACAATCTCACGATGAGCTGGTATGTCGCTCAGGACGATTCGTGATCCTGCCGCAGCCGACTCGAGTGGGGCGATGCCAAAGGCTTCATGCTCGGACAAGGAGATGGACACGTTCGCCGTCCGGAGCCAGCGATGCATGCCGGGAGTGTCCAGCCGTCCCGTGAACCGCACCCGGTCGCCGAGTCCGAGGCGGGCGGAACTGGCGGCCAGTGCATTTCGAGCAGAACCGTCGCCGACGACAACAAGCTGGACGGTGTCGGGTAATTCGACCATGGCCTCGATGATCCGATCCACCCGCTTGTATGGTTCCAATCGCCCGTGAAACAACAGCGTGGCGGTTTCGTCGGGATACGGCGTCGCGGCGCGTACTGCAGCTGCGTCGACGCCGTTGGGAATGACAGTTGTGTAGGTATCGAGGCCCGGGAAATACGAATGCACCAACTCGAGTTCTGCATCGGAGACACAGACAACGGCCGAGCTCGAGGTGAAGAGCGCTCGGGAGAATTTCCGGTAGAGCGAATGCAGCATGCGGGTGGATCGAGTGTGTCCGGTGCCGTGAAAATGTGGGGTGAAGACGACCGGCCGACGGAACCCGGTCAATGCGGCCAACGCGGAGGATGCGTGATAGCTGTGGACGTGGACGATGTCAAAAGTATTGTCGAGGTGCATGGTTCGCACCAAAAGTCGGGGTGAGACCGACATGGCGGTGGTTGTCCAGGCGGGGTAGCGGTGAACAATCGAATCGCGTTTTGGCGGGGTCGCCGGCGTTTCCGCTCGACGGCTACCGGTGAAAACTTCGACATCGATCCCGGTCGAGCTCAGATGTGTGGCCAACTGCGCGACGTGGTCTTCGACTCCGCCGATGGACGGCGGGAATGCCGGTGTCACCAAAGCGACGCGCATCGATCACACCTTCAGTCCCAGTTCGACAATCGCCCGCGCGACGGACAGCACGGTCGCGTTGTGGCTGCGTGCGCGTCGGCGGATGAGTTGGTATGCCGAGTCGATGGTGGTGTTGTGGTCCTTGGAGATGATCCCCTTTGCCTGTTCGACAACGATTCGGGTTTCGAGTGCATGTTGCAGCTGCATGGATTCCTGTTCGCGCTCGTGTAGTTCGAGCGACATGAGTATGAACCCCATCGCGACGGTGGTCAGTGCCTGGGCTGCGCTCACATCGTCGTCGTCCCAGATGATCATCTCGTGTGAGAAGACGGTCAGGGTCCCGATAGAGGTTCGGGCGGGGGACGCGGACCCACTCGAGATTCTCGATTCCCGGTAAAACGGAAGCGCCGCCACGGCTTTGACGCCCAGGTGGCTCGCTTGGGCAGCAAAGGCAGGCCAGGCGTATGCGGCGCTCGGCACATCGGTGATCTGCACGCTGTCGAGTCGGGGTAACCTCCCGGGCCCTATCCGAAACTCTCGTTCGCATCGATCGAATTCGGGTGAGCTGACCGACGTGATGTCCGGTTGATCGGGAAGGGTGACGGTGATGCTTGCCGCTGCGGTATCGAATATGTCGGCGATGTAGCACACGAGTTCGTGAAGTGTTTGCGTTGCCGAGTTACCTTCGCGCGGCGGCGACGCGAAATGGGTCAGGGCACAGAGGTATAGGGCGTCATCATGCATGGGTATCCCACCGTAGGTCGTTACCGGTGCCGTGAATTGTCCCCGCAGAAGTGGAGTCTGCGCAGACGTGGCAGATGTTCCGTATCTTGTTCCAGTGCACAAGGTTCGGACATATTTGAATTCAGATGCTCTGAAATCCAGTTCCGAGGACGGAACCTGAGGTCAGAAACAAACTGAAATCCCGATATGACCCAAGCGTACAGACCCAGGGAATGAATGGGAACCCATGTGGCCCGTGGTCGACGGCGAATTTCCTTGCGACCCTTGCGAAGCGAGTTTCCATACCTTGCGTCCGGTTCTATCGGCCGGGATGGTCGGACGGCAGGCTAAGGTCGGGAACAGATGATGTCCGATTGCTTTCTCGATGAGGAGTTGCTGTGCGTGCGATGGTTGTTACCGAGTTGTCCGGCCCGCAAGGACTCGACCTCGAGGAGATCCCCGAGCCTGATGCGTCCGGCAAAGTTCTCATCGACGTCAAGGCCAGTGGAGTCTGTTTTCCGGACTTGTTGATCACCTACGGCAAGTATCAAATCCGGCCGGAGCCCCCGTTTGTCCCCGGTGCGGAAATCTCGGGTGTCGTGATCACGGCGCCGGAGGAATCGGGATTCACTGCGGGCGACCGGGTCCTTGCGGCGACCTATCTCGGGGGATATGCGGAACGAATAGCAGTCGACCATTCGCAGGTGTTGCGAATCCCGGACGCTTTGGATTTCGACGAAGCCGCGTCTTTGATCATCAATTACCAGACGATGGAGTTTGCGCTGGCTCGTCGCGCCAAGATCGTGGCCGGCGAAACCGTAGTTGTTCTCGGCGCGGCCGGCGGTGTGGGCACCGCGACCATTCAGTTGGCCAAGGCGCACGGTGCTCGGGTAATCGCCGTTGTTCGACGCGCCGGCGTCGAGGAGTTCCTCCGCGAGTTGGGAGCTGACGAGGTGGTGGCACTGGCGCCGGGGTGGGGTGAGCGGGTTCGCGAGCTGACCGGCGGCAAGGGGGCGCAGATAGTGGTGGATCCCGTCGGCGGTGACGCCTTCGACGAGGCGGTCCGCGTTCTGGCCCCTGAAGGCCGCCTTGTCGTGATCGGATTTGCCGGCGGCGGGATTCCCGAGGTGAAGTTGAACCGGGTGCTGTTCCGCAACATCAGCATTGTCGGGGCGGCGTGGGGTGAGTTCACACGTTCTGATCGCGACGCAGTTGCTGAGGTGCATGCATCGCTGGTGCGCCATGTCGAAAACGGGTTGCGTCCCATCGTCAAGGCTCGATACCTTCTGGAGGATGCGGCCTTGGCGCTCACCGATTTGGAAACGGGCAAAGTTCTCGGAAAGGCCATTTTGGTGCAGGAATGAGTTTCCGAGGGTGATGTTGCTCACCGGAAATCGGGTTGCGCGTTAGTTACGGTTGGGCAATAGTTGCATCCGCACTACTATTCGCCAGGTGATCGCCTCGGATTCTGATGACCTGTTCGGAGCACTCGACGAGTTGTTCACTCGCCTGATGAGCGCCGGTGATTCGGAGTCGATCGATGCACTGATCGAGTTGGATCTCTCGTTCAGTCAGGTTCGTGTGCTGTTTGCTCTCGGCCAGTGCGATGCGCCCGTCCCGATCAACGAGGTTGCCGACGAGCTTCGGCTCTCGGTGGCGGCGACGGGTCGCAATATCGACCACCTCGTGCAGATGGGGTTGGTCGTGCGGCGTGAGGACGAACGTGACCGGCGCGTCAAACGGGTTTCCCTGTCGGAGGCCGGCGTTAAGGTCACGTCCAATCACATCGAATGCAAGCGTGGACAGCTTCGTGATTTTGCGTCGCGCGTGCCCGCGCCGGAACGGCTTCGACTTGTCGAGGCGCTAGAGCCCATTCTCGCGGGTGACTACCTGCGAGCATCTACCCAGGAGACTTCGCGATGACATCGCCGAACGCGCCGGCACCGGCGTCCGACAAGTTAGACGGTGCGGTACTCAAAATCGCATCCGTGGTGGTGCTCGGTGCCATCATGTCGATTCTCGACGTGACCGTGGTGAGCGTCGCGCTGACTACATTTGCCGAGGAATTCGATACGTCCTACGCCACAGTGGCATGGACGATGACGGCGTACACGCTTGCTCTCGCAACAGTTATCCCGGTGACGGGTTGGGCGGCGGACCGATTCGGTACCAAACGGCTGTACATGACCGCGCTCGTGCTGTTCGTGCTGGGTTCGGTTGCCTGTGCGATGGCGTGGGACATCACGTCGTTGATCGGTTTCCGAGTTCTGCAGGGTCTTGGCGGCGGCATGTTGATGCCGCTCGGTATGACGATCATGACCAAGGCTGCTGGTCCGGAACGGATCGGTCGTGTCATGGCTGTGCTCGGTATTCCGATGCTGCTCGGCCCCATCGGTGGACCGATCCTCGGTGGTTGGCTGATCGAGGTCGCAAGCTGGCACTGGATCTTCCTGATCAACTTGCCGATCGGTGCCATTGCGTTGGCGGCAGCGTTCAAGATTCTGCCTTCGGACAAGCCCCAGCCTTCGGAGTCGTTCGACTTCCTCGGCATGGTGCTGCTGTCGCCGGGCCTGGCGCTGTTCCTCTTCGGTGTGTCGTCGATCCCTGAGGTAGGGACCGTCGCGTCGGCCAGGGTCTTGGTCTCCGCCGGTATCGGCTTGGTTCTGATCATCGCGTTTGTGTTCCATGCGCTGCGTAAGGATCATCCGCTGATCGACCTGCGCTTGTTCAAGAACCGGCAGTTGTCGGTCGCCGTGATCACGACGTCACTGTTCATCGTGGCGTTCATGGGCGCGGGTCTGTTGTTCCCGAGTTTCTTCATCCAGGTGGGTGGCCACACGACCCTCGAGGCCGGCCTCCTCATGGCTCCGCAGGGGCTTGGCGCAATGCTGACCATGCCGATCGCCGGCCGACTCGTGGACAAGATGGGCGCAGGCAAGATCGTGTTGACGGGTCTGCCGTTGATCCTGATCGGCATGGGTGTCTTTACGCAGGTCGCTTCCGATTCCCCGACCTGGATGCTGATGGCTGCCCTGTTCGTGATGGGTATGGGTATGGGCTGCACGATGATGCCGCTGATGACGGCCGCGATCGTGACGCTGTCCAACGAGCAGATCGCTCGCGGTTCGACACTCATGAATATCGTTCAGCAGACCGCCGGCTCTATCGGTACCGCTGTGATGTCCGTGGTTCTCACCAACCAGTTGCTCAATCGCGATCTGACAAGCAATGAAGTCGGCATGGCGCACCTTCCGCCGCCGGTGGGACCGGATCCGTCGACGGTCGATTCGATTCTGAGTTCTGCCGCCGACGCATTCGGCAACACGTTCCTTGTTGCTACCGTCTTGATTGCTTTGACCTTCATCCCGGCATTCTTCCTGCCGCGTAGCAAGACGACGCGAGTTGTAGCCGAGGGTGATTCAGCGGCGCCGATCATGATGCACTGACACGTATTCTTTTGCGCTGAGGGCGGTAAGCACATGGTGTGCCTACCGCCCTCAGTGCTGTTCAGGGTGCGGGAATAGCCCCAGATGGTTGAATGTTAAATTATCTACATGCAGTCGTAGGGATCAACGCCCTGAACAGGAGTAGCCATGCAGTTCGGAATCTTCACAGTCGGTGACGTCACCACAGACCCCACGACAGGGGTCACGCCCACCGAGCACGAGCGCATCAAGGCGATGACCACTATCGCCAAGCATGCCGAAGACGTGGGACTCGACGTCTTCGCAACAGGCGAGCACCACAACAAGCCGTTTGTGCCGTCGTCACCCACCACGATGCTCGGCTACATCGCTGCACAGACCGAGAAGATCACGCTGTCCACGTCAACGACGCTGATCACCACCAACGATCCGGTGAAGATCGCCGAAGACTACGCGATGCTCCAGCATCTCGCGGAGGGTCGCGTCGACCTCATGATGGGGCGTGGCAACACGGCGCCCGTGTACCCGTGGTTCGGCAAGGACATTCGCGCGGGTATTCCGTTGGCCCTCGAGAACTATCAGCTCTTGCGCCGGCTTTGGGACGAGGAAGTGGTGAACTGGCAAGGGGAGTACCGCACTCCGCTGCAAGGTTTCACGTCCACACCACGTCCGCTCGACGGCATCGCACCCTTTGTGTGGCACGGCTCGATCCGCAGTCCTGAGATCGCGGAAATCGCGGCGTATCACGGTGACGGGTTCTTCGCGAACAACATCTTCTGGCCCAAGGAGCACTACATCGAGCTCATCAACCTCTACCGTCAGCGCTACGAGCATTACGGACACGGCACCGCCGATCAGGCGATCGTCGGGCTGGGCGGTCAGGTCTTCATGCGTAAGAACAGTCAGGACGCCGTCAAGGAATTCCGCCCGTACTTCGACAATGCGCCGGTGTACGGTCACGGACCGTCGCTCGAAGAGTTCACCGAGCAGACGCCGCTGACAGTCGGTTCGCCGGAGCAGGTCATCGAGAAGACCCTCGCGTTCGCGGATTTCTTCGGCGACTACCAGCGCCAGCTGTTCCTCATGGATCACGCGGGTCTTCCGCTGAAGACGGTGCTCGAGCAGCTCGATCTTCTCGGCGAGGAAGTTGTACCGGTTCTGCGTCGTGAATTCGCGGCCCGTCGTCCGGCGCATGTCCCGGACAACCCGCCCACCCACGCGTCGATGAAGGCCGCGCGTGACACAAGTGCGGTCTCGGCATAGTTCTGGGCACCCTGACGCAACCCGAGGCAGGATGAAGAGATGAGCAACCTCGACATGCATCCCGTAGAGCAGGAATGTGAAGGCAAACCTGACAACAGCGAGATTCAGATCCTCACCCCGCGGGATGTTCCGCTCGGTGGCCCACGGGCAATGCGGGTGCGGCGCACATTGCCGCAGCGCGATCGTTCGCTGATCGGGGCGTGGTGCTTCGCCGATCACTACGGGCCGGACGACGTCGGCTCGGGGCCCGGCATGCATGTGCCGCCGCATCCACACACCGGTTTGCAGACGGTCAGTTGGTTGTTCACGGGTGAGATCGAGCATCGCGACAGCATCGGCTCTCACGCGATGGTGCGCCCGGGCGAACTTAACTTGATGACGGCCGGTAGCGGGATCGCGCATTCGGAGGTCTCGACGCCGAAAACGAAGGTTCTGCACGGCATGCAGCTGTGGGTGGCTCTCCCGGACGCGGCTCGCGATACCGCCCCCGCGTTTGTTCACTATCGACCGGAACCGGTGACCATTGGGGGCGCCAGGCTCAGCGTGTTCCTCGGCTCGTTGGCCGGCGAGAAATCGCCGGTATCCACCTTCACCGAATTGCTCGGTGCCGAGATAGTTCTCGATCCGGGCGCTGACATTGCGCTCGACGTCGATCGTTCGCACGAACACGGAGTGATCGTCGATCAAGGATCGGTAGTGCTGCGTGGCACCACCGTCGGCTGGGCCGAGTTGGGTTATCAAGCACCGGGTTTCGGGAAGCTGACATTACGCAACCCGGGTTCCGAACCAGCTCGGGTCCTGCTGCTCGGCGGCAAGCCGTTGGGCGAGCAGGTCATCATGTGGTGGAACTTCATGGGCCGCACGCACGAAGAGATCGTCGAGTATCGACGCAAGTGGCAGGCCGAACTGGCCTCTGGATTCGACGGCAGCGTCCCTGCTCAACGTTTCGGCGTCGTGCCGGGATACGACGGTCCGGCGCTCCCGGCACCCGAGTTGCCGAACAGTACGTTGCGGCCCCGAGGTTAGTCGCGGCTCTTGCTGCTACCGGCCGCAAGCGTCGTGTCGATCAGGCCTGCTCGATGTCCTGGTGAGCCTTCGCGAGCATCAGGTATCCGGCGCCGTTGGCGCTGATCCCGGCCTTTTCGCCTTCGGAGAGTTCGCGTTTGACCTTTGCCGGTATACCGGCGACCAGTGATCCGGGCGCGATCTGCATCCCCTGCGAGACGACGGCGCCGGCGGCGATCAGCGATCCCGAACCGATGTGCGCGCCGTTGAGCACCACTGCGCCCATGCCGACCAGCACGTCGTCTTCGACGGTGCACCCGTGCAGTACCGCGTTGTGGCCGACCGAGATCCGCTCGCCCAGAACTGCGGGGAACGTCGGGTCTGCATGCACCGTGCAGTTGTCCTGGATGTTGGTGTCCGCGCCGATGGAGATCGATTCGGCGTCGCCGCGAATGACCACGCCGTACCAGATGCTGGCGCCGGCAGCGATGGTCACTGCGCCGACAACGGTGGCATTGGGTGCGATGAACGCACTCTCGTCGATCTGCGGGGTGCGTCCGAGAACGGTGGCGATGATCGGGTTGGTCATGGTTCTCCTGTGCGTTGGAATGAACGTGCTCTGACGGTACCGGGACTATTTCGGGGTGGGCTTTCGATTCATGACAACGGTGCCGATGCCCGCCACGACCACAAGCCCGATGGCAACAAGGGTCATGGAGTCGAGTGCCTGTCCGATGATGACCACGCCGGCCAACGCTGCTGCTGCCGGTTCGAGCGCAATGAGGACGGCAAAGACCTTCTTGGCCAAGGATCGCAGCGCCCACATTTCCAGGCTGTACGGGATGACGGACGAGAGGATGGCTACGGCCGCGCCGGCGGCAAGCATCTTCGGATCGAGCAGTTCTGAACCTCCGGAGACCACACCGAACGGCAGGGTGAGGACGGCCGCCACAATCGTGGCACCGGCCAGACCGTCGGCACTCGGAAGTGTTGCGGCGAGGTGTGAACCGGCGATGATGTATCCCGCCCAGGCTGCGGCCGCAACGAGTGCGTAGATCACGCCGACGACGTCGAGTCCGGATTCCCCGTGATCACCTAATCCGAGGAGAAGTACTCCGCCGAAGGCAAGCAGCACCCAGGCAAAGTCGGCCCAGCGCTTCGACAGCACCGCGGCAAGTGTGAGTGGCCCGAGAAATTCGATGGTGACGGCCGTTCCGATGGGCACCGTGTCGAGGGCCATGTAGAAGGCCCCGTTCATGACGGCCAGAGAAACGCCGAGCGCAAATATGCCCTTGCGCTGCCGGTTCGACCACCTGCTCCATCGTGGGCGGACGATGACTCCGAGGATGATCGCGGCGATCGTCAGCCGAAGCGTCGTGGCACCGGCCGGCCCGATCTGCGAGAACAGGGTCGTCGCGAATGCCGCTCCGAACTGGAGCGAAAGTATCGAGGTGAGGACTGCGCCGACCGGCAGTAGCTGACTGCCGGCCTTCATTCTCCGGTGAACTCAGGACTTCGACGCTCGAGCATCGCGGCGACGGCTTCGTGGTGATCGCGAGTGTGATGGGCGATCGACTGCATGGCGGCCGAGAGTTCGAGCAAACTCTCGAGGCTCTGGTGCTGGCCCTCGCGGAGCAGTTTCTTGGTCATGCGGAGCACCTGCGGGGGATTGGCGGCTACTCGCGCTGCCAAAGCGTGCGCTGCGGGAAGCAATTCTTCGGGCTCGGTGACCTGCGAGACCAGACCCCAGTCGAGTGCCTTGGTCGCGTCGATCGGTTCGCCGGTGAACGCCATCTCGGCGGCGCGGGCGTTGCCGATCGCGCGGGGGAGCAGCCACGCTCCGCCGTCGCCCGGGATGAGTCCCACCTTGACGAAGCTCTCGGCGAAGACCGCCGCCGTCGACCCGATGCGGAGGTCACACATGAGGGAGAGATCGCAGCCCGCTCCGATGGCAGGGCCGTTGACGGCTGCGATGGTCGGCACCTCACACGTGTACAGCGCGAGCGGGATGCGTTGGATGCCGTGCCGGTAGCCCTGGCGGATCTCGCCGGGAGCACCACCGAACATGCCCTCCTTGTCCCGCATGTGCTTGACGTTGCCGCCGGAGGAGAAGGCCGACCCTGCTCCGGTGAGGATGACCGCGCGCACGCTCTGATCTCGGTTGACCGCGGTGACCGCGTCTTCGAGGGCTTCGATCACGTCTATCTCGGAGATGGCGTTGCGGGTGTCCGGGCGATTGAGGGTCCACGTGACCACATCGCCGGTTCGCGAGATCAGTACGGCGTCGCTCATGGGTGCTCCTGATAGTCGATGGCAGTTGAGCTCAGTCTCTCATCGCGAGATTTCCAAATAACAATCATTCGTGCTTGATTTTTATGGACCCGGGTGTGATGCTGGTCGCATGGCCGAACTTCAGACGTTCATCGATGACTTGCGGGCCGAAGGCGAGAGCCTCGACGCCCTGGTTGCGGATCTGCCCGAGGAGAAGTGGGCGACAATGACGCCCGCGGAAGGGTGGACCATCGCGCATCAGATCGGGCACCTGCACTGGACGGACAGTGCTGCGATCCTGGCTGTCACCGACCCGGACGGGTTCGCGGAGCAGTTGAAGGCGGCGTTCGTGAATCCGGCGGGATTTGTCGACGACGGTGCTGCCGAGCAGGCAGCCCGCCCGCCCGCAGAGTTGCTCGCCGATTGGCGGGCGGGGCGCATTGCTCTCGTCGAGGCGCTCACCGCTGCCCCGGCCGGCACCACGTTCCCCTGGTACGGCCCGCCCATGGGCGGTGTCTCCATGGCAACCGCGCGATTGATGGAGACGTGGGCGCACGGGCAGGACGTCGCCGACACACTCGGCGTCGAACGCGCTCCGACGGCGCGCATCAAGAACATCGCTCATCTGGGTGTGCGGACGCGGAACTTTGCGTACTCGGTCAACGAGAAGACGCCGCCCGCCGACGATTTCCGGGTGGAGTTGACGGCGCCGGACGGTTCGCTCTGGACCTGGGGGCCGGAAGATGCGCCGCAGAAGGTGACCGGGCCGGCGTTGGACTTCTGCCTGCTGGTCACCCAGCGCGCCAATCGCGCCGATCTCGATCTGGTTGCCGTTGGCGCCGACGCAGACGAGTGGTTGGGGTTTGCGCAGGCATTTGCCGGACCCGGCGGCGAGGGGCGAGCCGCCATCGGAGCGAGCGGTGAGGGACGAGAAGCGAAGGTGGACAGATGAGTTCGGTACGGATCGGTAATTGCTCCGGGTTCTACGGCGACCGCGTCTCGGCGATGCGCGAGATGCTCGAGGGCGGCGAACTCGACTACCTGACCGGCGACTATCTGGCCGAACTGACGATGCTGATCCTCGGCCGGGACCGGATGAAGGACCCGTCGCTCGGCTACGCGAAGACGTTCCTGCGACAGGTCGAGGACACCCTCGGCCTCGCGCTCGACAAGGGCGTGAAGATCGTTGCGAATGCCGGCGGCCTCAACCCGGCCGGACTGGCGGACGCGCTGCGCGAGGTCAACACCAAGCTGGGGTTGAACGCGAAGATCGCCCACGTCGAGGGTGACGATTTGATCTCTCGGGCAGACGAACTCGGACTCGGATCCCCGCTGACGGCCAATGCGTACCTCGGCGCCTGGGGCATAGTCGAAGCCTTGTCGGCGGACGTCGATGTCGTGGTCACCGGTCGTGTCACCGATGCGTCGGTGATCGTCGGTCCAGCCGCTCATCACTTCGGTTGGAAGCGAGATGATTTCGATCAGCTGGCCGGTGCTGTCGCGGCTGGCCACGTCATCGAGTGCGGAACCCAGGCCACCGGCGGCAACTACGCGTTCTTCACCGAGATTCCCAATCTGGGCCGTCCTGGCTTCCCGATCGCCGAGATCAACGCGGACGGATCCTCGGTCATCACCAAGCATTCCGGAACGGACGGCGAGGTGAGCGTCGGCACGGTGACGGCGCAGCTGTTGTACGAGATCACGGGCGGACGCTACGCAGGCCCGGATGTGACCACCCGTATCGACAACGCGGTGCTCACCCAGGAAGGCCCGGATCGGGTGCTGATCAGCGGAGTCACGGGCGAGGCTCCGCCGCCGCAGTACAAGGTCTCACTCAACACGCTGGCCGGGTTCCGCAACGAGGCCACGTTCATCCTCACGGGTCTCGACATCGAGGCCAAGGCCGATCTGGCGAAGACTCAACTCGAATCCTGGCTGACGAAGAAGCCCGCCGAACTGGTCTGGACTCTCGCTCGCACAGATCACCCGGATTCCGACACCGAGGAAACAGCGAGTGCGTTGCTGCGCTGCGTGGTTCGCGATTCCGACCCCAAGGTGATCGGTCGCCCCTTCTCCGCGGTTGCGGTGGAAATGGCACTCGCCAGTTACCCAGGCTTCTCGCTGACCGCGCCGCCGAGCAACGGACAACCGTACGGAGTGTTCACCCCCGGCTACGTCGGCGCGGGATCGGTGCCTCATGTGGCCGTACTGCCAGACGGCACTCGCGTGGACATCGCTCCGTCGACGCTGACGCAGGACCTCGAACCGGTCGACGAACCTGAGCGTCCGGAGCCGTTGCCGCCACAGTCTTCGCTTTCGGTGCCACTCGGCACGATCGCCGGTGCCCGTAGTGGCGACAAGGGTGGAAATGCCAACGTCGGCGTCTGGGTTCGCACGGACGATCAGTGGAAGTGGTTGGCGCACACTCTGACCGTCGAAATGCTCAAGGAACTACTACCGGAAGCAGCAGACCTGAACGTCACTCGCTACCAGCTTCCGCACCTTCGTGCCGTCAACTTCGTGATCGAGGGAATCCTCGGTCAGGGTGTTGCCTCGCAGGCGCGGTTCGATCCGCAGGCCAAGGGAATTGGTGAGTGGCTGCGCTCGCGCCATATCGACATCCCGATTTCGCTACTCCCCACAACTGACGAGAAAGAGGATTCACGGTGACCGTGTGGACCACACCGGAAAGGCTTGCGCTTCGCGAGACCGTACGCGGATTCGTGAACCAGGAGATTCTGCCGCACCTGACGCAGTGGGAGCGTGACGGCGAGATTCCGCGCGAATTACACCGCAAGGCAGGCGCTCTCGGGCTCCTCGGGGCCAGTGCTCCCGAATCGGCTGGCGGTGAGGGTGGCGATGCCGTCGACTCCATCGTGATCTGTGAGGAGATGCATCAGGCTGGTGCGTCGGGCGGTCTGTTCGCTTCGCTGTTCACCTGCGGCATCGCGGTGCCGCACCTGATTGCGGCCGGCGACGAGGCGCAGATCGAGAAGTGGGTCAAGCCGACTCTGCGCGGCGACAAGATCGGCTCGCTCGCCATCACCGAGCCCGGCGGTGGCAGCGACGTCGGGCATCTGACGACAACGGCCAAGCGCGACGGCGATCATTACGTCGTGAACGGCGCCAAGACGTTCATCACCTCCGGCGTTCGAGCGGACTTCGTCGTCACAGCGGTGCGCACCGGTGGTCCCGGTGCGGGTGGTGTCTCACTGCTCGTGATCGAGAAGGGCACAACGGGTTTCACCGTCTCGCGCAAACTCGAGAAGATGGGCTGGCGCGCATCCGATACAGCGGAACTGTCCTTTGTCGACGCCCGGGTTCCGGTGGAGAATCTGGTCGGCGCAGAGAACAGCGGCTTCGCGCAGATCGCCCAGGCATTTGTTTCCGAACGTGTCGCTCTCGCCGCGCAGGCGTATGCCAGTGCAGAACGTTGCCTGGAGCTGACCCTCGAATGGTGCCGCGCCCGTGAGACTTTCGGTCGACCCCTGATCAGTCGGCAGGCCGTGCAGAACACCGTCACCGAGATGGCCCGCAAGATCGACGTCGCCAAGGTGTACACGCATTCGGTGATCGAACGGCACATGGCCGGTGACGGCGATCTGATCGCCGAGGTGTGCTTCGCCAAGAACACGGCAGTCGAGACGGGCGAATGGGTTGCGAACCAAGCCGTTCAGCTGTTCGGCGGCCTCGGATACATGCAGGAAAGTGAAGTGGAGAGGCAGTACCGGGACATGCGAATTCTGGGAATCGGTGGCGGAACCACCGAAATCCTCACCGGCCTCGCGGCCAAGCGATTGGGGTATCAGTCATGAGTGTCATCCGGTCAACGCTGGACACCAATTCCGAGGTGTATCAGACCGCAACATCGACCATGAACACCAAGCTCGCCGAGATCGAGGTCGAGCACGCCAAGGCGCTTGCCGGTGGCGGCGAGAAGTACACCGAGCGGCACCACAAGCGGGGAAAGCTTCTGGCGCGCGAGCGGATCGAACTCCTGCTCGATCAGGATTCGCCGTTCCTCGAGCTGTGTCCCCTCGCTGCGTGGGGGAGTGACTTCCCGGTCGGCGCCAGCACCGTGGTCGGTATCGGCGTTGTCGAAGGTGTCGAATGCCTGATCGTCGCCAACGATCCCACCGTGCGCGGCGGCACCAGCAATCCGTGGACGCTGCGTAAGGGATTCCGCGCCAACGACATCGCCATGCAAAATCGCCTCCCGGTGATCTCGCTGGTCGAGTCCGGCGGTGCAGACCTGCCGACGCAGAAGGAGGTGTTCATCCCGGGCGGGCGTATGTTCCGTGACCTCACACAGCTTTCCGCAGCCGGTATCCCCACCATTGCACTGGTCTTCGGTAACTCGACTGCCGGCGGCGCGTACATCCCGGGCATGTCCGACCACGTCGTGATGATCAAGGAACGCTCCAAGGTGTTCCTCGCAGGTCCGCCGCTGGTCAAGATGGCCACCGGTGAGGAATCAGATGACGAGGCACTCGGCGGCGCCGAAATGCACGCTCGCAAGTCCGGGTTGGCTGACTACTTCGCAGCCGACGAGCAGGACGCGATCCGCATCGGTCGCTCGATCGTCAAGCGACTCAACTGGACCAAGAAGGGGCCGGCGCCTCGCGCGGAGATCATCGAACCGCTCGAGGATCCGGAAGAGTTGCTCGGCATCGTTCCGGCCGACCTGAAGATTCCGTTCGATCCGCGTGAGGTCATCGCCCGTATCGTCGACGGTTCCGACTTCGACGAGTTCAAGCCGCTCTACGGTTCCTCCCTCGTGACGGGCTGGGCCGAGCTCAACGGCTACCCGATCGGCATCCTGGCCAACGCACGTGGAGTGCTCTTCAGCGAAGAGTCCCAGAAGGCCACGCAGTTCATCCAGCTCGCCAACCGCTCCAACACGCCGTTGCTGTTCCTGCACAACACCACCGGCTACATGGTGGGTAAGGAATACGAGGAGGGCGGCATGATCAAGCACGGATCGATGATGATCAATGCGGTAGCCAATTCCAAGGTTCCGCACATCTCGATCTTGCTCGGAGCGTCGTACGGCGCCGGTCACTACGGCATGTGCGGACGGGCATTCGATCCGAGATTCCTCTTTGCCTGGCCCAGTTCCAAGTCCGCCGTCATGGGCGGTGCGCAGCTCGCCGGCGTCATCTCCATCGTGGGACGCGCTGCTGCCGAGGCCCGCGGCCAGGTTTTCGACGAGCAGGCTGATGCCGGCATGCGAGCGATGATCGAGAACCAGATCGAGGCCGAGTCACTTCCGATGTTCTTGTCCGGGCGTCTGTACGACGACGGCGTCATCGATCCCCGAGACACCCGCACCGTGGTGGGAATGTGCCTGTCGGCCATTGCCACCGCCCCGATCGAAGGCACCGAGAACTTCGGCGTCTTCCGTATGTGAGGCACGCCGTGACAATCACTTCTGTACTGGTCGCCAATCGTGGCGAAATCGCCCGCCGTGTCTTTGCAACCTGCCGCAAGAACGGAATCGGGACGGTTGCGGTTTTTTCCGACGCGGATGCCGACAGCCCGCACGTCGCCGAAGCCGATGCTTCGGTTCGCCTGCCGGGTAACACGCCTGCCGAGACCTACCTGCGGGGTGAGCTCATCATCGCCGCCGCCAAGGCTTCGGGCGCCGACGCGATTCACCCCGGCTACGGATTCCTCTCCGAGAACGCGGAGTTCGCGCGCAGCGTCATCGACGCGGGGCTGACGTGGATCGGTCCGCCCGTCGAATCCATCGAGCTCATGGGCTCGAAAGTCGAGTCCAAGAAGATCATGGACGCGGCCGGAGTTCCGGTGCTGTCCGAACTCGATCCCGCTGCGGTGACCGAAGCTCATCTGCCGGTGCTCATCAAGGCGTCGGCGGGCGGCGGCGGACGCGGAATGCGTGTCGTTCGTGAATTGTCGGCGCTGGAAGGCGAACTGGAAGCGGCGCGGCGTGAGGCGCAGTCCGCCTTCGGTGACCCGACTGTCTTCTGCGAGCGCTACCTCGAGACCGGTCGGCACATCGAGGTTCAGGTCATGGCCGACCGCCACGGTGGGGTGTGGGCGGTGGGGGAGCGCGAGTGCTCGATCCAGCGTCGGCATCAGAAGGTGGTCGAAGAGGCACCGTCGCCGCTCGTGCAACGCATCCCCGCCATGCGCGACAAGCTTTTCGACGCCTCGCGGCTCGCAGCCAACGCCATCGGCTACGAGGGAGCGGGAACCGTTGAATTCCTGGCTGACGAAAAGGGTGACTTCTTTTTTCTGGAGATGAACACGCGTTTGCAGGTGGAGCATCCCGTCACCGAGTGCACCACCGGACTCGATCTGGTGGAACTGCAATTGCAGGTCGCTTCAGGTGAAGTGCTTCCGGACGAGCAGCCGGAGATTCGCGGACATTCCATCGAGGTGCGCCTGTACGCCGAGGACCCCGCCAAGAACTGGCAACCGCAGAGCGGAACCGTTCACCACATCGAGTTGCCCGGTGACCCACAAGAATTCAGTGTTCTGCGTGAGCAGGGCGTTCGCCTCGACTCCGGCGTCGTCGACGGCAGTGTTGTCGGCGTCCACTACGACCCGATGTTGGCCAAGATCATCTCGTACGCGCCGACGCGGACCGCAGCTGCCCGGCTGCTCGCGTCGACGCTGGCGCGCACCAGGATTCACGGCCTGCGCACCAACCGCGATCTGCTCGTCAATGTCCTGGCTCATCCCGCCTTCATTGCCGGGGACACCGATACGGCATTCTTCGAGACCCATGACCTCGAGAAGTTGTCAACGCCTCTGGCCGACACCGACGCCGAAAGGCTTTCGGCGCTAGCGGCGGCACTTGCCGATGCCGCGCACAACCGGGCGTCGGCGCGCGTCATCGGCCGCTTGCCCAGCGGGTGGCGCAACCTGCCGTCGCAGCCGCAGAGCAAGAGCTACTCCACTGCGTCGGGCGACTACGACGTCCGCTACTCCCTGAGTCGAAGCGGCGTGCTGAGCGCAGAAGGCTTCGACGACGTGAGCCTGGTATCGGCAACTGCTGCACGGGTAGTGCTCGAGCAGAGCGGAGTACAGCGCTCGTTCGACGTGGCGGCATACGGGAGTGAGATTTTTGTCGACTCCTCGCTGGGGCCGGTCGCGTTGTCGGCAGCACCGCGCTTCGTGGATCCGTCGGCGGAAGTCGCGGCCGGTTCGTTGCTCGCTCCGATGCCGGGATCGGTTATCCGCCTCGGTGCCGCACTCGGTGACACCGTCACTGCCGGCCAGCCGATTCTGTGGCTAGAGGCCATGAAGATGGAACACACCGTCACCGCGCCGACTGCCGGTGTCCTGGTAGAACTTCCGGTCGCCGTCGGCCAGCAGGTCGAAGTCGGATCGGTACTCGCACGTGTGGAAGAACCCGCTACAGAAGAGGACGCATGATGAGTTTCATCGAAACCGAAGAGCAGAAGGAACTGCGGGCATCCGTTTCCAAACTGGGTGAGCGCTTCAACTACGTCGACTACGTGCTGCCCAAGGCACGCAAGGGTGAGCCGCTCACCGAATTGTGGAACGAGGCGGGCAAACTCGGATTCCTGGGCGTCAACCTGCCCGAGGAATACGGCGGCGGCGGTGTCGGCATCTACGAACTCGCGCTGGTGCAGGAGGAATTGGCGGCACAGGGTGCCGGTCTGCTCCTGGTTGTCGTCTCGCCGGCCATCTGCGGCACCATCATCGGCAAGTACGGCACTGCGGAGCAGAAGCAGCAGTGGCTGCCCAGCCTCGCCGACGGCTCCAAGATCATGGCGTTCGGAATCACCGAGGCCGACGCGGGTTCGAACTCACACCAGATCACGACGACGGCTCGTCGCGACGGCGAAGACTGGATCCTGAGCGGCAACAAGATCTACATCTCGGGCGTCGATCAAGCTGACGCAGTGCTCATCGTCGCGCGCACCGAGGACTCCAAAACCGGCAAGCTCAAGCCCGCTCTGTTCATCGTCCCCACGGATTCTCCCGGATTCGTGAAGACGCAGATGGAGATGGACATCATCGAGCCGGACCACCAGTTCATCTTGTTCCTCGACGATGTACGCCTGCCGGCCGACGCTCTGGTCGGCGAAGCTGATGCCGCCCTGATGCAGTTGTTCGCCGGTCTCAACCCCGAGCGCATCCTGGGTGCGTCGATGGCCATCGGAATGGGCCGTTACGCCCTGAACGCCGCGGTGAAGTTCGCCAACGAGCGCACGGTGTGGAAGACGCCGATCGGTGCCCACCAAGGTATTTCGCATCCCCTCGCGCAGGTGAAGATCGAACTCGAGCTCGCCAAGCTGATGATGCAGAAGGCCGCGGTCCTCTACGACAGTGGTGACGATTTCGGTGCTGCCGAAGCCGCGAACATGGCGAAGTACGCGGCTGCCGAGGCCAGCATCAAGGCACTCGATCAGGCGATCCAGACGCACGGCGGGGCGGGTCTGACGAAGGAATACGGACTGGCCGCCATGCTCGGCGCGGCTCGTATCGCCCGTGTCGCGCCGGTGAGCCGCGAGATGATCCTCAACTTCGTCTCGCAGCACTCTCTCGGTCTGCCTCGGTCTTACTAGACGGTCTCACTGGAAAGGGCGAAGCATGACGGACGAGGACAAGCCATACGTACGGTACGAAGTATCCGGTGGTGCGGCCACGATCACTCTCGACTCACCACACAACCGCAACGCGATTTCGACGCGGTTGGTCACGGAGTTGCAGGCTGGACTGACGTCGGCGGCCGCTGATCCGGCAGTTCGAGCAGTGGTGCTCACCCACACCGGTGGAACATTCTGTGCGGGAGCCGATCTCAGTGAAGCATCCGGGTCGTCCGTATCTCCGGAGGAGGCAGTCAAAGAGCGTGGGCGGGGGATGCTGACGCTCTTGCGCAGCATTCTCGAGCTGCCCAAGCCCGTGATCGGGCGCATCGACGGTCACGTCCGGGCCGGGGGGATGGGTCTTGTCGGGGCGTGCGACATCGTCGTCGCCGGACCGGCGAGCACCTTCGCGGTGACGGAATCACGATTGGGGTTGGCCGCGTCCATCATCTCGCTCACTGTTCTGCCGAGGCTCGATCAGCGATCTGCGAGCCGGTACCTGCTCACCGGAGAGAAGTTCGGACCGAACGAGGCCCACGCTATCGGGCTGGTGACGGAAGCGTCGCAGGGAACCGCCGAGTCGATCACTGAACTCTTGGTCACATTGCGTCAGTGCTCGCCACAGGGGCTGGCCGAATCGAAATGGCTCACGACCAGGCAGGTCCTGGCCGGATTCGACCGAGACGGCGAGGAGATGATCGCGCAGTCGGCGCGGCTGTTTTCCTCTGACGAGGCTCGTGAGGGCATGATGTCTTTCTTGCAGAAGCGTCCAGCAGCCTGGGCACAACAGAACGCACAGTAGAAGGGATGGCGGCGCGATGACTCGAGAACCCAAGCAGGACCGAAGTCGAGTCACGCGCTCCCACCTGCTCGAAGTTACGGTGGAGTGTCTCGCCGAACTCGGATGGGGTGCAACGACGATGAGCGTCGTCGCGCAGCGGGCCGGGGTATCCCGTGGTGCCATGCAGCACCACTTCCCGACGCGTGAGGACCTGATCACCGCGGCACTCGAGGTGATGTTCGACGCCCGAATGGATCAGGCACGCAAAGAGTCCACCGACCTTCCCGCAGGTGCCGGTCGAACCGAGGCGATCATCTCCCGATTGGTCGAGTACTACACCGGCACTCTTTTCAAGGCAGCACTTCAGGTGTGGACAGCGGCAGCTTCCGACCCGGACTTGCGAGCGCGAGTGTTGCCACTCGAGGAACGGTTCGGGCGCATCGCGCACCGCATGGCCGTCGAGAGTCTTGGCGCCGACGACGCAGATCCGACGACGCACCGTCTGGTGCAGGCGACCCTCGACCTTGCCCGAGGGCTGGGGTTGGCAGATGTCTTGACCGACGACTCGCGTCGACGGTCCGAGGTGGTCAGAACATGGGCGGCGCAACTCGACTCGACTCTCGTGCGTGTGTCAGCGCCGGTGTCGTGATCGCGCAGCTCTGATCCCGGAAGTACAGTCACCTGCATGCCGCGCTGCAGAGCCCTGTCCTTCAGTACCCCGTTGGTGGTCGCTGCTGCGGTGCTGGTGTCGGTTACCGGCTGTGGGGCCGACGACGGCACAGCGGAACAGTCCACAGGTTCAGCGCCCACCGCCCAGGCAGCAACCGATCCCGGTCCGATGTTCGCAGAATGCGGATCGGTGACGGATGAGGAGGTGGTCGCGGCTTTCGGGCTCGCGTTCACCGATGTCACCAGAAACGGTGTCGGCTGTGAATGGACGGTTGTCGGTTCGTTGGGACCAAGCGTCGCGTTCTCCTGGTACCGCGGCAGCCCGATCGGCCGCGAGCGCGCCGGTTCCGACCTTCTCGGTCGACCTGCCGCCGACATCACGATCGAGGGCCACTCCGGTTTCATCGCGTCGCGAGAAGGCGTTCTGTGCGAGTTGGGTATTTCCTTCGGGGGCGATTTTGTCCATTGGTCGGTGAACTACGGCTCCGCGAACTCCGGGCTTGTCGCCCCGCCTGCCGATCCGTGTGTTGTCGGGAAGAGCCTGATGGAACTCACTGTCTCGAGGGCACAGTGAGTCGCGCACGGGCGGCGGCGCTTGGCGCGTCGTTGATCCTGCTGACGGGGTGCGGTTCGACAGTGACGGGAACGCCGCTGGCCGAGGGCGGCTTTCAGGGCAGTGGCAGCGAGAAGTTCGCCAACATCCTGCAGGAATGTGAAGCGGTGTCCGACCCGCAGATCGCGGCGGCAATCGGCGCCGACGGCGTCGACCGTGGTTTCTACGGGGCAATCTGTCGGTGGGACGGGGTTGGCGGCGCAGGTCCGGTCCATGTCACGTTCAACTGGTTCGAGACCGGCACCACCGATCACGAGGTCGCCGCATTCGAGCATCTCGGATATGTGGTCGAGAAGATCACCGTCAAGGGCAGTGACGCCTACCTCGTGCGGCAACCGGCGGATCCACAAAGCTGTGGCGTCACCGCCGGCGCTCCGGCCGGGGGAGTGTTCGGTTGGTGGGTGCGCCAGCCGGTCGGCGGCATGGATGCGTGCGCGGGAGTCACTAAACTTGGAGAACTGACGCTCAACGTCAGTATTTGAACCTGCTGTCGAACCTGGTCGTTGCTGTGAGTTCCGTATCACTTCAGGCTCATTTTGACCACATAGCACGCTGGCAGGTATCGTTATGGGTCGTGTCCGGCATGCCCGGGCCGATCTGTGTGCCTAGCTAGGTATTGCCGTGCGCACGTTCGAGCAGTTACTGCTTCAGAACGAGCATCCGGCTGCCTGTGTGGGGGTATGCGACACGCCCGACCTCGGGTGCAGAGCGAGGCGCATTTGCGCAGCGCAGCAGTATCAGAGGTGGGTGAGGAGCAGCAGCTATCTTGCTCCAACTGCTAGATCCCTAATTTCAGAACAGCCAAGGTTGCTTCGAGCAGTCTGTTCCGACGTAGAAAGCCGGTAAATGCCAACCATCAACCAGCTGGTCCGCAAGGGTCGCCGCGACAAGACCGCCAAGGTCAAGACGGCAGCCCTCAAGGGCAGCCCGCAGCGTCGTGGCGTGTGCACTCGCGTGTACACCACCACCCCCAAGAAGCCGAACTCCGCTCTCCGTAAGGTCGCTCGCGTTCGCCTGACGACTTCGGTCGAGGTCACCGCGTACATCCCCGGTGAAGGCCACAACCTTCAGGAGCACTCCATGGTGCTCGTCCGTGGCGGTCGTGTGAAGGACCTCCCGGGTGTCCGTTACAAGATCATCCGCGGCTCCCTCGACACCCAGGGTGTCAAGGGTCGCAAGCAGGCACGCAGCCGCTACGGCGCCAAGAAGGAGAAGAGCTAATGCCACGTAAGGGCCCCGCTCCGAAGCGCCCGCTCATCAACGACCCGGTTTACGGTTCCCCGTTGGTGACGCAGCTCGTCAACAAGATCCTGCTGGACGGCAAGAAGTCCACCGCAGAGCGAATCGTGTACCAGGCTCTCGAGCAGGCACGCGAGAAGACCGGCACCGATCCGGTCGTCACGCTCAAGCGCGCCCTGGACAACGTCAAGCCTGCACTCGAGGTTCGTAGCCGCCGCGTTGGTGGCGCTACCTACCAGGTGCCGGTCGAGGTTCGTCCCGGTCGTTCCACCACGCTGGCACTGCGCTGGCTGGTCACCTTCTCGCGTGCACGTCGTGAGAAGACCATGGTCGAGCGTCTCGCCAACGAGCTCCTCGATGCCAGCAATGGCCTCGGTGCAGCTGTGAAGCGTCGCGAAGACACTCACAAGATGGCCGAAGCCAACAAGGCATTCGCCCACTACCGCTGGTGATGTAAGCGTCGGAGCAACTGCCATCGGGTGGGTGCTCCGACGCTGTCGCCGTTGGCGACCTGATCACATCGGCCGGTTAATTCCGGACAGAGGTGGTCGGGTTGCCGCGGCAGAGACATAATTGAAAGACCATGGCCTTGACGGTGGAACACACCGGATACGGCCGACACCCGAAAAACCAAGCAACGAGCGGGGAAGAAACCTGTGGCACAGGAAGTGCTGACTGACCTGAACAAGGTCCGCAACATCGGCATCATGGCGCACATCGATGCCGGCAAAACCACCACCACCGAGCGCATCCTGTTCTACACCGGTGTCAATTACAAGATCGGTGAGACGCACGACGGTGCGTCGACGACGGACTGGATGGAGCAGGAGAAGGAACGCGGCATCACGATCACGTCTGCCGCCGTGACTTGCTTCTGGAACAACAACCAGATCAACATCATCGATACCCCCGGCCACGTCGACTTCACGGTCGAGGTGGAGCGGTCGCTGCGCGTGCTCGACGGCGCAGTTGCTGTGTTCGACGGTAAAGAGGGTGTCGAGCCGCAGTCCGAGCAGGTGTGGCGTCAGGCTGCCAAGTACGACGTTCCGCGTATCTGCTTCGTCAACAAGATGGACAAGATGGGCGCGGATTTCTACTTCACCGTGCAGACCATCATCGACCGTCTCGGCGCGAAGCCGCTCGTTCTCCAGCTGCCCATCGGCGCTGAGGACGACTTCGACGGCGTCGTCGACCTGGTCGAGATGCGTGCCATCACGTGGCGCGGCGTAGTTCCGACCGGTGCACTGCCGACCATCGAAGAGATCCCCGCGGATCTCGTCGAGAAGGCTGCAGAGTACCGCGAGAAGCTGCTCGAAACCGTTGCCGAGTCCGACGAAGCTCTCATGGAGAAGTACTTCGGCGGCGAAGAGCTCACGGTCGAGGAAATCAAGGGCGCCATCCGCAAGATGACGGTCGCTTCCGAGCTGTACCCGGTTATCTGTGGCTCCGCGTTCAAGAACAAGGGCGTTCAGCCCATGCTCGACGCAGTCATCGACTACCTGCCGAACCCGCTGGATATCGGCGAGGTTGTCGGACACAAGCTCAATGACGAAGAAGTAGAGATCACTCGCAAGCCGAGCAAGGAAGAGCCGTTCTCGGCTCTCGCCTTCAAGATCGCTGCTCACCCGTTCTTCGGCAAGCTGACCTTCGTCCGCGTGTACTCGGGTCGTATCGATCCGGGCGCACAGGTGCTCAACGCAACCAAGGGCAAGAAGGAGCGCATCGGAAAGCTCTTCCAGATGCACGCCAACAAGGAGAACCCGGTAGAAGAGGCCGTAGCCGGCCACATCTACGCGATGATCGGCCTCAAGGACACCACCACCGGTGACACCTTGTGCGATCAGGCGAACCCCATCGTCCTCGAGTCGATGTCGTTCCCCGCACCGGTCATCCAGGTCTCCATCGAGCCCAAGACCAAGTCCGACCAGGAAAAGCTGGGCGTCGCGATCCAGAAGCTCGCCGAAGAGGATCCGACCTTCTCGGTCGAACTCGACGACGAGACCGGTCAGACCGTCATCGGCGGCATGGGCGAGCTCCACCTCGACATCCTCGTCGACCGCATGCGTCGCGAGTTCAAGGTCGAGGCCAACGTCGGCAAGCCGCAGGTGGCGTACCGCGAGACCATCACCAAGACGGTCGAGAAGCACGACTACACCCACAAGAAGCAGACGGGTGGCTCGGGCCAGTTCGCAAAGGTCATCATCGCTCTGGAGCCTTTCGTGGGCGAAGACGGTGCTACCTACGCATTCGAGAACAAGGTCTCCGGCGGACGTATCCCGCGCGAGTACATCCCCTCCGTGGATGCAGGCGCACAGGACGCGATGCAGTACGGTGTTCTCGCCGGCTACCCGCTCGTGAACCTGAAGCTGTCGCTGCTCGATGGTGCTTACCACGACGTCGACTCCTCGGAAATGGCGTTCAAGGTTGCCGGTTCGCAGGCGCTGAAGGAAGCCGCCCGCAAGGCCGGCCCCGTCATTCTCGAACCCCTTATGGCTGTCGAGGTCACAACGCCCGAGGAGTACATGGGCGACGTGATCGGCGATATCAACTCCCGCCGTGGCCAGATTCAGGCCATGGAGGAACGCAGTGGTGCCCGTGTCGTGAAGGCGCTGGTTCCGCTCTCGGAGATGTTCGGTTACATCGGTGACCTGCGGTCCAGGACCCAGGGCCGGGCGAACTTCTCCATGGTGTTCGATTCCTACGCAGAGGTTCCCGCGAACGTCTCGAAGGAAATCATCGCCAAGGCGACGGGCGAGTAAGTAGTAAGTACTGCGAGCTCCCCAGCCCGCGCCGGTAAGTAACCTCGGTTGCTTTCGGCACGAAGCACGACCAAGTAATAACCAACCGCACTGCTGCATACGGCAAGCAATTATCAGTCCAGGAGGACAAAAGTGGCGAAGGCGAAGTTCGAGCGGACGAAGCCGCACGTGAACATCGGCACCATCGGTCACGTCGACCACGGCAAGACCACGACGACGGCGGCCATCACCAAGGTGCTTGCGGATGCTTTCCCCGACCTGAACGAGGCTTCGGCCTTCGATCAGATCGACAAGGCTCCCGAGGAAAAGGCTCGTGGCATCACGATCAACATCTCGCATGTTGAGTACCAGACGGACAAGCGCCACTACGCGCACGTCGATGCACCGGGTCACGCCGACTACATCAAGAACATGATCACCGGCGCGGCTCAGATGGACGGCGCTATCCTCGTCGTTGCAGCCACCGATGGCCCGATGCCCCAGACGCGCGAGCATGTCCTGCTCGCTCGCCAGGTTGGCGTTCCGTACATCCTCGTCGCCCTGAACAAGGCCGACATGGTTGACGACGAAGAGATCCTCGAGCTCGTCGAGATGGAGGTCCGCGAACTGCTGGCCGCTCAGGAATTCGACGAGGACGCCCCGGTCATCCCGATCTCGGCACTCAAGGCACTCGAGGGCGACGAGAAGTGGACCCAGTCCATCCTCGACCTCATGGCTGCAGTCGACGAGTCCATCCCGACTCCGGTTCGTGAGACCGAGAAGCCCTTCCTCATGCCTGTCGAGGATGTCTTCACGATCACCGGCCGTGGCACCGTTGTCACCGGTCGTATCGAGCGTGGCGTTGTCAACGTGAACGAGGAGGTGGAGATCGTCGGCATCAAGGAGACCTCCACCAAGACCACCGTCACGGGCATCGAAATGTTCCGCAAGCTGCTCGACTCGGGCCAGGCCGGCGACAACGTCGGACTGCTCGTTCGTGGCATCAAGCGCGAAGACGTCGAGCGTGGACAGGTTGTCGTCAAGCCGGGCACCACGACTCCCCACACGGAGTTCGAGGGCCAGGCATACATCCTGTCGAAGGACGAGGGCGGCCGCCACACCCCGTTCTTCAACAACTACCGCCCGCAGTTCTACTTCCGTACCACGGACGTTACGGGCGTCGTGACGCTGCCTGAGGGCACCGAGATGGTCATGCCCGGTGACAACACCGAGATGTCCGTCAAGCTCATCCAGCCTGTCGCCATGGACGAGGGCCTGCGCTTCGCAATTCGCGAAGGCGGCCGTACGGTCGGCGCCGGCAAGGTTTCCAAGATCATCAAGTGAGACTCTTGTCTTGCTAGTTGATTCATAGCTCCGCACAGAAAGGCGCTCATTCCCTTCGGGGAGTGAGCGCCTTTCTTGTTGTTGTACTTGATTTCCGATGGTGCGGTTCCGGTCGGGAAACCAGAGCCAGACCTACTGCGCGGCGTCCACTCGATCTAGGTGCAGTAGTACCTGCACCGCAACATCAGAACCGTCGAGGTTGCGGCGCGTTGTCGACGCGATGTCCTCGGCGCGGGTGGTGAAGTCGACGACGTTGATTCCGGGATCGGCGTTGACCACTACGGAGAGTGTCGGGAGCCCACGGTCTACGGTGGCTCGTCCCTTAGCGGCACGGACACCGGGCAAATGTGCGAGTTCAGCTGCAACACCATCGGCGATCGGACCGAGATCAACACTGATTTCGGTGCCGGACTGTGCATGTCGGAGTGTTATTGCTCGGGCGCGGCGCAGCCGAAGATTGAGATACAGCAAGCCGAATCCGGCAACAACGCAGAAGACAAAGGTTCCGGTAAGAACCCAGTGCCACCACGGCTGCTCGGGAATTCCGAGGAGCGTCGGTCGATCCAGCCGTGACACCCACGTCCGGATCAGACGGACGCCGGCATCCCAGGCGATGATGTACGCACCGGCGACGACGAGAGCAATGCCGATGATCAGCACAACGATTCGGTCGAGCGCGGCTATGTAGCGGTTCACGATTCGACCTTCTGCTTTGCTGCGATTTCTCGGGCGAGAACGGTCAGACGGACGGGGCGCTGTAGGACGTCGAGGTGCGGTTGAACTGCTGTTTCGACGGCCGTGATCAGTGCGTCGCGATCCCCGCCGACGGTATCGATATGGACCTTGGCGTGTTTGCGGTCGACGGTGGTGTGGGCGCGTTCGACGCCGGGCACCGTTGCGGCTTGTCCGCTGCACATGCGGGCAATGTCGGTCGGGCGCATCCAGACGGTACCGGCATTCGGGTTCCCTAGTGGCACATGGGTTTTAGCGCGTCGCTTCATCGCCGTCATGATCAGGACGACCCCGGCGACTACCGCTGCGATTGCCGTCGGTAGTAGCCACGTCTGCCAGTGCAATCGTGATGCCCATTCAACGGAGTTCGCGATCCACGGCGCAGATTCGAAGGTGCCGCGATTGATGAACCATTCACGTGAGACCACAAAAGCAAGCGCGAGCAGTCCGAACGCGATCACTACTGCCGATACCGCTGCGGCGGGTGCGGCGGCAGGCGTTCGAGGGGGAGTCCACTGCGAAACCGGTTGCTCGGCAGTGTCTTCGGGAATGCTGATGCCCGGTACGGCGCCCTCTTCGGGGACCGTGGTTGCCGCAATCAGAACGTTCATTTCGTGCAGCGGGTAGCCGGTGAGGGATTCGACACTCGTGGCGACCTCGTTGTGCACGCGACCTGTCAGTTCGACAACAGAGCACGGCCAGTTGACCGCAAGAAAGAGATTGACGGATACGGCGTCGGACCCCATCGCGATGTCTGCCCGCGGCAGTTCCCGTCCGGTCAACTTGCTGAGTCCGCCGGTTTGCCGGACAACTCCGGGGACCGTGATCGCGGCGGCTGTGGCGATTTTCGACATCGCGCGGTCCTTGATGACCAGTACGCCGCGAAGGCCGGGGTCAACGGGGTCCGGTGTTGATGTGCCCGCCGTGGGGGTGGGTGTGGTGGACTCAGCCACGGCCACGGCTTCGGAGGATGGCGCCGAGGTCGAGGTGACCGTCGCGATGCGCGCCGATCGCCATACCGGCTGCTCCGAGTAGGACGGCAAAAAGGAATCCGCTGAACCCGCCCAGGATTCCGGCGAGGGCGAGGAGCAGACCGACCAGCAGGCCGACTGTCGTGCTGTTCACATCAGTTCCTTTCTTCGATGAGGGGTGCGAGCTGATCGTCAGGGTGGCTGACGTCGCCGACGGTGACGGTGATCGGTACGTCGACGACCTGCCCGACCGCGTCGCGGACGTGTTGAGCGACAGTCACGACGTTTGCCGGGTAAGCGACGGATATGTGTACGTTGCAACCGTTTTCGTCGATGACCACGCCGGTGACGCGCTTGCCCGGGAGGTAGGTTCCGACTTCGCCGAACTCGCCGCCGTGCAGTGCGGCGACACCGTGAACCGCCAGCGCGGCGTCGGCGACGGTTTCGGCTGCCATACCGAGATCGATCCGTTCGGGACCGCTCACTGAACTCTCGGCTTCGCTTCCGGTTCGGTGCCCGGGTTCTCGGATTCGCCGAAGAGCATGACGTCGAAGACGGTGATGTTGACTTCGGTGACTTCGAGGCCGGTCATTCTTTCGACGGCCGCGATGACGTTGCGCCTGATTCCGAGCGCCAACTCGTGGAGGGCGACGCCGTATTCGGCGACGATTCCGATGTCGATCGCGGCCTGCTTCTCGCCGACCTCGACGGCCACGCCCTGCGCGTGATTGACGCGTGCACCAGGGATGCGGTCGCGGAGTGCGCCGACAGCGCGTGCGGTACCGCCGCCGACGTCGTACACGCCGTTGATCTCGCGGGTGGCTATGCCGGCGATCTTGGCGACCACGGCGTCCGCAATGATCGTTTTGCCCTGCGTGCTGTGGAGCGCGGCGCCGCCGTCCGCGCCGAACTGGACGCTGCTGCTTCCACTGGAATCGCTGGTCATGCGGTGCTCCCTGCTCGAGTTTCAGTGTGTGCGTCTCACCTGTCATCAACTCTAGTGACAACCGCTGCTTCCCAGCGGGTGCACCACACCTCCGTCCGAATTTGGTATGACAGAGTCTGACGTGAATACGTGACGGCTCTCATAGTGGGCGCCGATAGTGACGCAAGATCAGACGGGTGGGTGTGTGGTGGCACGGATAGTGATCGTGGGCGCAGGTTTGTCGGGGCTACGAGCCGCGGAGGAGCTGCGGCGCGCCGGTTTCGAGGGCGAGATAGTCCTAGCGGGCGGTGAGGCGCATCTGCCGTACGACCGTCCGCCGCTGTCGAAGGAAGTCATCCGCGGAGACAAGGACGAGACGACTCTGCGTCCGGCGGAGTTCTTCACCGAGAACGCGATCGACCTGAAGCTCGGTTCACCAGCACTCTCGGTGGATACCGCATCCAAGACCGTCGCGTTTGCCGACGGTTCGGAGCTGACGTACGACGATCTGATCATCGCCACGGGACTGACCCCAAGGCGCATCGGCGGTCTGCCTGAGCTTTCAGGCGTGCACGTCCTGCGTTCCATCGAGGAAGCACTCGCTCTGCGCGCGGACCTTGCGCCGGGCAAGCGAGCGCTGATCGTCGGTGCCGGCTTCATCGGCTGTGAATTGGCGTCGAGCATGAAGTCGCACGGAGTTGACGTCGTTCTGCTCGAACCGCAACCGACACCGCTTGCATCGGTACTCGGCACGACGGTCGGTGCTCTGGTGGAGCGACTGCACCGAGACGCGGGCATCGACGTCCGGGTTGGCGTCGGGCTCGAGACTCTGTCCGGCGACGGCGTCGTCGACACCGCTGTTCTCGGTGACGGTTCCGAAATTTCCGTCGACGTGGTCGCCATCGGCGTCGGATCATTGCCGGTGACGGATTGGCTTGCAGATTCCGGGATCGAACTGGGCAACGGAGTGCTGTGCGACACGGTGGGCCGGACAAGTGTCGAGAATGTGTGGGCGATCGGTGACGTTGCCGCATGGACGATCGGGGAAGCGCGCAAGCGCGTCGAACACTGGAGCAACGCCGGGGATCAGGCAAAGATTCTTGCCGGGGCGTTGACCGGTACCGGGGACGCGAATGCGCCCGCGCAGGTTCCGTATTTCTGGAGCGATCAATACGACGTGAAGATTCAGGCGCTGGGAACGGTGTCGTCCACTGATCAGGTGCATATCGTCAAGGACGACGGCCGCAAGTTTGTCGCTTACTACGAGCGTGATGGAGTGTTGGCAGCAGTAGTTGGCTGTGGCAGTCCTGCGGCGGTGATGAAGATGCGCGCGAAGATCGCCGCGGGTACTCCGATCGCCGAAGTGCTGGAAGCCGCAGCAGTGTGAGTTGATGGACAGGCGGGCGAGCTGATGCGGCTCGGTCGGGTTCGGGACGCTAGATTTGTTCGGTGATCGTTGCGCTCATCGACTCGGGTCTAGGTTTGCTCCCGACTTCCGCTTGGCTTCGCCGCCTGCGTCCCGAATTGGATCTGGTGTTGTCCTTGGATCCTGACGGCGCACCATGGGGGCCGAAGCCTGCGCCGTGGGTGATCGACCGGGTGCTCGGTGCTGCGGCGCGAAGTCTCGACCGGGGCGCGGAGGTCATCGTGCTGCCATGCAATACGGCGAGTGTGACGGCGCTCGAGCATGTCCGCGAGCTGGTCGGGCCTGGTATTCCCGTAATCGGGACGGTACCGGCAATCAAACCAGCGGCTGCCGTGTGTGAGTCGGTGGCGATCTGGGCTACGGCGGCAACCACGGCCAGCCGCTATCAGGCAGATCTGATCGCGGAATTCGCGGATGGAACCGAGGTAGTCGGCGTCGCGTGCCACGGCCTCGCCGACGCCATCGACCGAGGCGACCGAGCGGGCGCCTTGGCCGCGATCAGCGACGCCGCGGCCCGGACACCAGACGGTGTGCAAGGTGTTGTTCTAGGCTGCACCCATTACCCGTTGTTGCGGGACGAGATTGTTGCCGCGCTGCCCGAAGGAGTCTTGCTCTTCGACAGCGCCGAGGCCGTCGCAAGGCAGACACTGCGCCGTATCGACGCAGCTGAGATGGACACTTCAGTTGGTTCCGGGACGGTCGAGGTGTTCGTGAGCGGACGCCCCGGCAGCCTTCCGTCCAGCGCCGAAGCATTCGACGCCGGACGGTTGTTGGGAGCAATAAGGGCCTGAGTACTCAGTGGGCGGCCACTCCGTGGTCACTGCTCTAATGGGCGGCCACTCCGTGGTCGCCGTGATGCATTCTGGCGGCCATCATCGGCATCGCACTCACTGCCACCACTACGGTGAGGACTCCGACAACCCAGGCTGTCCAGGCTGCGCCTTCGAGGGCGTGGAAGTTCATGACCCAGGGGGAGATGAACATCAGAACGCCGAAGACACCCATCGCGTAGTCGGCGACGGCCATGTCCGGTCGTGCCATGTGAGCCAGGCCGGCGAGTGCAACGAGCACACCCAGGACGATCAGTGACCACATAGCCCGGTCGTTGGTGGTCAACCAGATCGGCGACAGTGCGGCAAAGACACCGAGAACCACGGCTACGGCATCCTGCATTCGATTCCACGACTTCATGGCGAAACCTCCTCGAGCGAAAAGATTCTTTCACTCTCGAGTAGACGCCTTCCTGAGGTCCAGTTCAACTCTCCGACAATTGCATTCGGGTTGCAGTTACCCGCAGGCAGAGCCGGTTTGTATCAAGATTTGTGATCAGAGGTGCGGGCCGCGACCAGGCCGCGCGGGGCGGTGGCTGCGATGTGGCCGGAGAGCGCCATCAGCGTGAGTGTGGTGAAGGCCAGTGCAGTTGTGAGCATGGTTTCAGTGTTGCCGACCAGGCTGTGCCTACCTGGGGCGTTAGATGTGAGGACGCTGTGAGTTGTGAGATCGTGTCGACATGGGTGATCTGAGTGCTCGTGCGGTGGGCGAGGCATTGGCCGACCTGTCCGATCCGAAGGATGCTGTTCACCTTCAGCGGTTCTTCAAGACCGGGCCGGGGGAGTACGGCGAGGGCGACGTCTTCATCGGTGTTCGGGTGCCCAAGACACGGACCGTGGTCAAGCGGTTCGGCGGTCTCGAGTTGAGCGAAGTGCGTGTACTGCTCGACAGCGAAGTTCACGAGTATCGTCTCGCCGGCCTGTTGATTCTGGTGACGCAGTTCGAGAAGTCAAGTAAGCAGCGGTCTTTCGACGACGAAGCCCGACGCACGATCGCCGAGTTCTACCTCGACGCGGTGGAGCGTGGGCGGGTGAACAACTGGGACCTGGTCGATTCGTCGGCCGGTCAGATTCTCGGCGGATGGTTGTTCGATCGGAACCGAAGCTTGGTGTTCGAGCTCTCGGATTCGGGCGACCTGTGGCGTCGGCGCGTGGCGCTGTTGACCACGTACGGCTTCATCACGCAGGGCGACGCGTCGACAACTCTCGAGCTCGCGGCGTCCGTCCTCGACGATCGTCGTGATCTGACGCAGAAAGCGATGGGCTGGATGCTGCGTGAGGTGGGCAAACGCGTCGACCGGGGTTTGTTGACCGGGTTCCTGGAGTTGCATGCGCACGACATGGGTCGTACCGCATTGAGCTATGCGTGTGAGCGCCTCAGTGCGGAGGAGCGGACGCATTTTCGGTCGCTCCGTGCGCCGGTGTGAGACTTTGCCGTAACGGTCTGTGACACGATCGAGAGGTGCAGGCCTCCTCAGCTCGACTAGTTACAGCGACAACCATCGCGTCGATGCTCGCGGCAGCATGCGTGGTGCTGGCATATCTGGTGTACGTCGTGCGAGCCGTCGAACCTGTTGATTTCCTCGTCTATCGCTACGCCGTCGAGAAGTTTGCCAGTGGCGGCGACATCTATGCCGGGAACCTGCTCGGCCCGATGATCGAGCCTGAGGGAATGCCGTTCACCTACACGCCGTTTGCAGTGTTGTTGTTGTGGCCGACAGCGTTTTTCGACTGGTGGACTGCGTACCTTCTGTGGTCGCTTCTGTGCATTCTGCTGGTGGCGTGGACGGTTGCGCGCTTCACTCCGAGGTGGGTTCGCTTGCGGCCGTTGGTGATGGCGGCACTTCTGATCGGGGTGTCGGTGACACCGACGGTCAGCGCGCACATCTCGTTCGGTCAGGTAAATCTGCTGTTGATGGCACTGGTGCTGTTCGACATCACCCGAGATGACAATTCGATTCTCGGCCGGTACTTCCCTCGAGGACTGTTGATCGGCGTTGCGACCGCGATCAAGCTGACTCCGGGGTTGTTCGTCGTCTACTTCGTGGTGACACGGCAATGGCGACTGGCGATCTGGAGTTCGGTGGGTGCGGCCGCTGCCACTGTTGCTGCCGCACTGGTCGATCCGGCGCTGAGCAGAACCTTCTGGACCGAAGTCGTGTGGAGTTTGAGTGGCCGCGTGGATCTTACGGGCGAGGCGATTGCCAGTTCTGGTAACGGCTCGCTGCAGGGCACTCTGGCTGCGCTGGGTTCCTGGACGGATGCGGTGGTGATGCCGTTGATCGTGCTGGTCGGCGCAGCGGCACTGTGGATTGCGAGGCGGATATACCTCGACGGCCGTAGCGTCGACGCGGCACTGGTGATCGGGTTGAGCGCGCCGATTCTGTCGCCGATCAGCTGGATTCATCACTGGGTGTACCTGATCCCGGCGGCGGTCACGATACTGTTCCGGCTGCGTTCGCGTCGTGGTGTCGCGGTTTTTGTTGCAGCTCTGGTGGTGGTCTATTGCGGACCGAGTATGGGACAGCAGTTGATGGACGCGTCGGCGCTGCTCGTGCCGGTCGGAGCGATCTTGCGGGAGGGTTTCATCCTGGTCAGCGCCGCGGCAATTGTTGCTTTGTGGCAGATGCGGCCACGGCCGGACACTGTGTTCGGGGAGAACTCGGCGTTCGGGGAAAACCATTCGGCCCCCGAATCCGAAGGGAATCAGGGGCCGAACAGTATCGAAGAATCCGGTGTCAGAACTCGATCTTGAGGCTGTCGGATACAGGCTTTGCCTGGCATCCGAGAATGTATCCGTTTGCAATGTCCTCGGCGTCGAGGATCTCGGAGTTGTCCATCTGCACTTCGCCTTCGGTGACGGTGCAGGCGCAGGAGCCGCATTCGCCTTCCTGGCAGGAGTACGGCACGTCGAGGCCCTTGGCGAGCATGATGTCGACGAGGGTCTGCTTGCGGGGCCAGACGAGTGTGTGGGTTTCGCCGTCCAGTTCGACCTCGACCGTGGCGGCGTCTGCTGCTTCTTCGTCGGTGACCTCGGCGAGTTCGACGTCCTTGAACGGGTCACCGGCGAGGGAATTGAAGACCTCGGCGTGGACCTGTGTGCGGGGCATGCCGGCTTCGGCGAGTGCGTTGTGCACGGCGTCCATGAAGGGGCCGGGGCCACACATGAAGGCTTCGTAGGCGACAAACGGCTTGGCCAGCGTTGCCAGCTGCGAAACGACCGGGAGTCCCTGGACCGATTCGATCCAGTGGATGACGGTCAGGCGACCGGCGTACTTCGTTGCGAGTTCGCGAAGCTCTGCACCGAAGATGACGGACTTCTCGTCACGGTTGGCGTACACGAGGACAACGTTGCCGCTGCCCTGGGTGAGAGCGGACTTGAGGATCGAGATCACCGGAGTGATGCCGCTGCCCGCGCCGAAGAGCAGGAAATCGTGATCGAGCGACTTGGGGGTGAACACACCGGACGGCGGCAGCACTTCGATGGTGTCGCCGACCTGAACCTTGTCGCACAGCCAATTGGAACCGTAGCCGTCGATGGTTCGCTTGACGGTCACCTTGGGGGCGTCGTCGGTGAACGGTGAACTGGCCAGGGAGTAGCACCGCGCAACGGAACCGGTCTGGTCGCTGGGGATGCGCAGAGTGAGGAACTGCCCGGGCTTGTAGTCGAACTTGCCCTTCAGGTCTGCGGGGATCTCGAAAACCAGCGACCGGGCGTCCGAAGTCTCTTCCACGACTCCGGACACGGTGAGTACCGCCGATCGCGAGCTGTGCGGTACCTCGACTGTCGTCATCGCGAAGCAAGTCCTCTCGTGAAGCTGGGTAATGCGCAGGTCAGTGAAATGCTGCAGGTAGAACATGTTCTAGTTCAATGCTAGCAGTGATGAAAAGCTACTGGGGATCCTAGTCGCGCGGCAAAACGTTCCCGATCAGCGGGAATCAGACCGATCGTGATGGGGGCGCCTGGCGGGCCGGGGCGGTCACAACCTGCCCGAATGGGCGGTTCGGGGGCGGCGTCCGGGCGGTAATCGCAGCGAACTGTGGGTTCGGGCTGTCGGCCGGTCCACAGTGGAGTGCAGATGAGATGCCGATCACAAACAAGCGGCTTTCACTCACTCCCACCGTCACAGTCACGCATTCGCGAGGAGCAAAGAAGATGGCAATCGAGCTCAATCAGATCTGGGACTTCCCGATCAAGGAATTTCATCCGTTCCCCCGCGCACTCATGGGTGTGGGTGCTCACGACATCATCGGCGTCGAAGCCAAGAACCTCGGGTTCAAGCGCACCTTGTTGATGACGACGGGTCTGCGCGGCTCGGGAATCATCGAAGAACTGATCGGCAAGATCGAGTACCAGGGCGTCGAGGTGGTTCTCTACGACAAGGTGGAGTCCAATCCCAAGGACTACAACGTCATGGAGGCCGCGGCGCTCTACCAGAAGGAGAAGTGCGACTCGATCATCTCGATCGGTGGTGGCTCGAGCCACGACGCCGCCAAGGGTGCCCGCGTCGTGATCGCGCACGACGGCCGCAACATCAACGAGTTCGAGGGATTTGCGAAATCCACGAACAAGGAGAACCCACCGCACATCGCCGTTTCCACCACGGCCGGTACGGGTTCCGAGACGTCATGGGCGTACGTCATCACCGACACGTCTGACATGAACAACCCCCACAAGTGGGTGGGCTTCGACGAGGCGACCATCGTGACCCTCGCGGTCGACGACCCGCTGCTCTACTACACCTGCCCTCAGCACTTCACGGCGTACTGCGGCTTCGACGTACTTGCCCACGGCAGCGAGCCTTTCGTGTCTCGCCTAGATTTTGCGCCGTCGCTCGGCAACGCGATCTACTCGGTCGAGTTGGTCGCGAAGAACCTGCGCGAGGCTGTCTTCGAGCCGCGGAACCTCAAGGCCCGCGAGGGAATGATGAACGCGCAGTACATTGCCGGCCAGGCCTTCAACTCCGGCGGACTCGGAATCGTCCACTCGATCTCACATGCGGTGAGCGCTTTCTTCGACAGCCACCACGGTCTGAACAATGCCATCGCGCTGCCTCGGGTGTGGGAGTACAACCTGCCCTCGCGTTACGAGCGTTACGCCCAGTTGGCCGGCGCTCTCGGTGTCGACACCCGCAACCTCACGACGGTGCAGGCCGCCGACGCTGCCGTCGAGGCAGCGATCCGTCTGGCCAAGGATGTCGGTATCCCTGACAACTTCGGTCAGGTGCGCACCGATTCGTACGCGAAGAACCAGATGAACACCAAGAAGTACGAAGGTCGTGGTGATGTCATCAAGGGTGACGAGAAGACTGTGCGCGCCATCTCCGAGCACATTCAGGACGACTGGTGCACCCCGGGCAACCCCCGCGAGGTCACCGTGGAGTCGATGATCCCGGTTGTCGATCACGCGATCAACAAGTCCTACTTCTAACGGGCCTTCGGCCCCGTGCGCCTTTCTGGTAGCCCGCGCTACCGGAAAGGCGCACGAGGGGCTTGCCCCCCATTGAAAGGTGTTCCATGTCCAATCGCACTTTCTCCACCGGCGTCGAAGTGAAAGATGCGCTGCGCGAGCAGGACTACATCGCGGACGACGAGTTTGCGGTGGTAGTTCACCTTGCGACGGCGTTGGGGCGTCCACTCCTGCTCGAAGGACCGGCCGGGGTCGGCAAGACGGAACTCGCGAAATCGCTGGCCGCGATCGGTGGACGAAAGCTCGTGCGATTGCAGTGCTACGAGGGTTTGGATGACAATCGGGCGCTCTACGAATGGGACTACGCAAAGCAACTCCTGCACGTGCAGATGCTCCGTGACCGGATCAGCGATCAGGTGGCCGAGTTCGACAGCGTCGCTGACGCGTCGAAGTTTCTGGCAGATCAGGATTTCGGTTTGTATTCCGAGAATTTTCTGTCGGTCCGGCCATTGCTCGAGGCGATATTGTCACCGGAACCGGTCGTGCTTCTGGTCGATGAAGTGGACCGCACCGAGGAGTCAATGGAGGCGCTTCTCCTGGAAATTCTGGCCGAGCAGCAGATCACGATTCCCGAGGTCGGTACATTCGTGGCCCGGTCGCAGCCCTGGGTCATCTTGACGTCCAACGATACTCGTGAACTCTCGCCGGCGCTCAAGCGTCGGTGCCTGCACTACCATCTCGGCTACCCGACGTCCGAGCGCGAGCGTGAAATCGTCACCGCCCGTGCGCCGGAGGTTGATCAAGCCACCGCCTCCGAAGTAGTCGAACTGGCTCGAATCCTGCGTGACCTTCCGCTGCGCAAGAGCCCGTCGATCTCCGAGGTGATCGATGCGGCAAGGGCGGCAACGGTTCTCGCAGCCAGCGGCCTGGGGGCGTCGTCGGACGCCACGGTGCGCGACATCTTGCTGGCAGCGCTACTCAAGTACTCGTCGGATGTGACGCTCGCGAAGGAACGATTCGACAGGACAGCGCTGGAGTCGCCGTCGCGTAATGGCGGGGAGTCAGTCGAACGTGCCACTGTCGCAAGCAAGCCCGCGAATACGACGACAGCGGTGTTCCGGGGGACCGGCGGGCGGGATTCGCATCAACAAGGGATCCGCGGTGGCAGCGGACTCCGCTCGTCGCGATGACAATACTCAGCGCTGCCGAAAAGCCGTCGTTTGTCCTCGACGTGGTGTCGGCGAGCTTCGGCCGATTGCTGAGGGCGGCCGGAGTATCGGCGTCGCCCGCTGAGGTCATCGAGGTCCGGCGGGTGTTGGCGATGGTCGGGGCATCGGATCGTGATGTCTTGCGTGCCTGCCTGCGGTCGGTGTGCGCCAAGTACTCTCATGAGCAACCGGGCTTCGATCGGGCATTCGACGCGTTGTTCCGTCCGATTCGAGACGGCAAGACGGCAGATCGCATTGCGTCCAGAGCGGAAGTGGCCGACGGTCTGCCGACCGCACTCGGTATCGACGAGGATCAGGAAGTCGGCCGCTACGCGGAGTACAACGAGCGTGCCGCCGAGGTGGGTGACTACTTCGATACTCCGGAGGCGGAGAAGGGATTCAACCCGCACAAGGACGACGACGATGTGTCGATGACGTCAAGTGATGCTGAACTGTCGGTGGATACCGGTTCCGAAACGGGGCGACGGGGGGTCAGCTACACCGTGGACGTGGACAGAGCGTCGTCGGCCGTAGTCGGTGATCTCAGTACGAGTGTTGCTGCCGCTGTGGTGGGTTCGCTGTCCTGGGACGATCCGACGTCTATTCTCGCGTGGTTAGACGCCTACGATCCCAGCAAGGCTTACGCGGACGTTTCCGATGACGGACCGCTGACGCAGGCGCAGTTGAACCGCCTGGTCGAAGCTGTCGAAGCATTTGTTCAGGCGCTCTCCGCCGCTGCCCTGGCGGAGTCCGCTCCCGATGCCCCTGACAGTGAGGCGGCCGCAGGCCCCTCACATAACGACGTCGAACTTGCGTGCCACGAAGTGTTGCGCCGGATGCGAGGCCCCTCGAGACCGCGACCGCGCGAACGCTCCCGTGGGCGTTTGGACATGCGGCGGACGGTACGGTCGAGTTTGCGGACTGACGGCATTCCCTTCCATCTGGTGGTGAAAGCTCCTCGCCCCGATCGGGTTCGGTTGTTGCTGATCGCCGACGTCTCGCTGTCGGTCCGGCCCGTCACCGCATTCACCTTGAGGCTGGCCCAGGCGATGCACCGGCGCGCCGACCGCTGTGAGGTGCTGGCCTTTGTCGATCGACCCGTCGACGTCACGGACACCCTGCTCGCCAGCAGTGGTGACGGCGCTCTGGCAGCGGTCCTGGCGCATCCAGGTCTGGACCTGGAAGCCAGCAGTGATTACGGGCGAGTGCTCACCGAATTGCTGGACGAGCACGGCAACGCCTTGAACTCACGAACGTCCGTCATCATCGTCGGTGACGGGCGGTGCAACGGATTACCTCCGCAGGTGGAGAAGCTCGAGGAACTACGACGCAAGGTTCATCGATTGGCCTGGATCACGCCGGAACCACAGCGATATTGGAACCAGGCGTCGTGTGCGATGCCGGAGTACTCGAAGATCTGTGACGAGGTGGTGGTGGCTCGCGATGCCGCGCAGATGATGGCCAAAGCGGCGGAACTGGGTCACGCACTTCGCTGAGGTGTGAAAAGCAATCCGAGAGTAGTGATGTACTGATATCCATGACGGTGACGAAGGCCGAGAAGTCGGCGCTGCGCTGGAAACCGATACTGCTGCTGACGGTAGTCGGTGCGGTCTGCGGCCTTGTTGCTCTGGGAGTCTTCCAGTGGTGGTGGCAATCGTTGGCATCGCCGCACATCCTCACTGGCGGCGCATACTTCGATCCCGAGCCTGGTTTCACCGGAGCCAGCTTTATGGACCTGTTCCCCGCAGAGCCTGCGCCGTGGTTGTATTCCGGATTGGTCCTCGGACCGACCGTGGTCGGCTTGCTCGCCGGCATCGTGTTCGTGCTGTTCGGCGGGCGGGATCGTCGTCGTCAGGAGTAAGGGCCTCCGTGGACGCGCGGCCGAGGCATAAAGACAGTACCTACCCGATCGGGTAGGTATTCACCTCTCCTTGGGCGGGTGTGTGTCCGTCGATGCCCGCGTAGTCTCGGAACCGGCGCTTGTTAAGTGGATCACAGACTCGGCGCCGGGCGAGAGGAGAGTGGGAGCCGTGTCGGTGGATGTTCCGGATGCCGTTGACGCAGGTGAACGCCGCCGTGACGCAGGTGAACACCGCCATGACGCAGGTGAACGCCGCCGTGGCACCGCTGCCAGATTGGTGAAGTTCCATGCTCCGGAAATTGTGTTCGGCATCGGTTCCCTGGTCGAGGCCGCTCACGCAACTCTCCGATTCGGCGGTTTTCGCCCCTTTCTCGTCACCGACCCCGGCCTGGTCGAATCGGGATGGGTCAGTGAACTCGAGGCGCACTTGGCGGAGCAGGGGCTGCTGCCGACGGTCTGGGCTGGACTGACTCCCAACCCCAAGGACTACGAGATTGCGGCCGGCTTCGAGGTGTACCAGGAGGGCGAGTGCGACGTCATCATCGCGCTCGGCGGTGGGTCTGTCATCGATGCGGCAAAGGGCGTCGCGGTTCTGGCCGCAAACGGCGGAAACATTCTCGACTACGAGGGGGTCGATCAGGCGACCAAGCCGATTCCGCCCCTGGTGATGGTCCCGACCACGTCGGGTACCGGAGCAGATGTTTCCCAGTTCTGCATAGTCACGGACACCGCTCGGGGTACGAAGATCACGATCATCGGACGAGCGTTGGTTCCCGATGTCACCGTCATCGATCCACGGTTGCTCACAACGATGCCCGAGTGGCTCAATGCGGCAACCGGATTGGATGCGTTGACGCACGGTATCGAGGCTTTCGTATCGCTTGCCCACAATCCGCTCACTGATCATCACGCACTCCGAGCGGTCGGCTTGGTCACCGAGAACCTGGTGCGCACAATTCATGAGCCGATGGAAATGGAAGCGCGATCCGTCATGGCTCAGGCGAGTCTCGAAGCCGGTCTTGCCTTCACCAACGCGATTCTTGGCGCGGCTCATGCGATGAGTCATCAAGTCGGAGGCATGCTGGATCTCCCACATGGCGTCATCAACGGGATATTGCTTCCGCACGTCATTCGTTTCAATTCCACGACCGACGCGGCGCCGTTCGTGGCAATTGCTGCGGCGCTGAACCTTCCGGAGCAACGTGGCAGTGCACAAGAAGCCGCGTTGGCGGTGGCGGATCGCGTCGAGCGGCTTGCCCGAGAGGTCGGTGTCCCGAAGGGTTTGGCGGAGTTGGGTGTTCGGGAGCAGGACTTGAGCCGCCTGGCAAGTTTTGCACTGCGTGATGCGTGCATGTCCACCAATCCGCGTGAAGCCACTCAGGAACAGATGGTGGCCTTGTTCCGGAGCGCGCTGTGAATCGGGCGAGATCATGACCGCAGACCTGTCGAGGCTCACCGGATTACGTTCGGGGAAGAGCACTTTCTATCCGCAGTACCGCGGCGCGGCTGAACGACTCGAGCGCGTCGTGCATGCATTGGAGTTGATTTCGCGGGCGCTGGTGAGAACAGTCGACGGCCCGGAGACGTTGGTCTGTGCTGTTGCCGAGGCCGCGCGTGCACATTTGAGTGCGCAGTGGGTGGTCTTTGCGCTCGCCGACGGCACCTTGCCTGACGCGGGGCCGCGACGGTTGGTTCTCGGACCGGACGCGACTCCATTCCTGGTCGACAACGTCGAGGGTCCACCGCTGCCGGACGACGTCGTGGATTGTCTCAACGACATTCGGTGCGGCAGTATCGAATCGAATTCCGTGGTCGATCCGCACTACGCATTTGTGCCGATCGTGCTCGGGGGTGGTGTGGTCGGCGCCTTTGCGGCCTGGACTCCCCAGAATCGCACGCTCGATTCCACCGACGGCGCAGTTCTCAGCATCTTGGCCAGTCAAACGGCTGTTGCGCTGCAGAATTCGGCTCTGTATCAGCGCGGACAACTCTTGTTGTCGCGTGCCGAAGAGGCATTTGCCGAGGCCAATCGAACTGCCGCCGATCTGGCGGTGCGAAACAGTGAGCTGGAATCGACGCAACGTCAACTCGGGGTGGCGCACCGGCACCAGGTCGTCGACGACGAACGCCATCGCATCGCCCGCGAACTCCACGACAGCGTGACCCAGGCGGTGCTGTCAGCGGGTATGCAGATCGAAGTGTGCCGCAGTGACATTCCCGACGCCGAGCGAAGTGAAAGACTGGATCTGGCAAAGGATCTGACGAGGCGGGCCGTGGAGCAACTGCGCTCGGCGATCTACGCGCTCAACCACTCGTCGGATGAAGGCCGGACCTCGCTACCGGAGATGCTCGAGCAACTCAGCGTGGTCCACATGCCCGACGAGTTGGCCGTAAGTCTTCGTGTCGGCGGCACACCGGCCGAGCTTCCCGGTGAAACCGAACATGCATTGCTGCGGATCGCGGGTGAAGCACTCTTCAATGCGGCTGTTCATGCTCACGCCACTCGGGCGGTTCTCCGGTTGACGTATCGCACGGATACCGTCGTCTTGTCCATCTCGGACGACGGTGACGGAGACCCCGCGCGGATGCGATTGATCCTCAAACTTGCGGCGAGCAACGATCTCGACGGGCGGCACAGGGGCTTGGCCAACATGCAGTCCCGGGCACGCGAATTGGGTGGCACGCTCGATGTTCGTCGCGCGAGGATCGGGGGAGTCCAAGTGTTGGTTCGGGTGCCGCTCGCCGACAAGCCTGACAGTGATACTGAGACCGGCGCCGAAGATACCTGTCCCGCAACCGAGATCGAGGAATGATGACCACAGCACGCCCCGTCTCCGCCGGCCCCGTCGGGCACAGAGATCCTGTCCGGCCCACCGAGAGTCGCGTAGTTCGTATCGTGCTCGTCGACGACCACGCGATACTGCGGCAAGGACTGCGGTCGGTGCTCGAGAGGGAAAACGATCTGCGCATTGTCGGCGAGGCATCGTCATTGCCGGAGGCATTGTCGGTTGTCGATCGGGTGAGCCCCGACATCGTCCTCATGGACCTCAAACTCTCGGCGAGTTCGGACTACGAGGGATTGACGCTGTGCTCGCAGTTGTCCGTGGCGCATCCGAAACTCGGATTACTGGTTCTCACCACATTTCTCGACGACCAACTGGTGGTTCGCGCTGTGCACGCCGGGGCGCGTGGATACGTTGTCAAAGACGTCGACACCACCGAACTGGTCCGGGCAATCCGGGCGGTATCTCGCGGCGAGAGTGCATTCGACTCGCGTAGTGCTTCCGCTGTGGTGCGCTCGTTGAACGGCCAGTCCACAACCAAGGACCGGTTGACGGATCGCGAACTCGAGGTCCTGCGGCTGCTCGCAAATGGATTGTCCAACATCAGGATCGGTGAGAGATTATTCATCTCGCCGACGACGGTGAAGTTTCATGTCAGCAATATCATGCGCAAACTCGAGGTGAGTCGGCGTGCCGAGGCAGTCTACGCGGCCAGCAAACAGGGATTGATCTAGACGCGTGTTGCTCGCCAGTCGGCCAGCATCCGCGGCATCTCCGCGGCCATGAAGTCGAAGAAATCGCGAAGGTCGGCCATCCGGTCGCCGCCACGTGTGCCTTCGCCAAGGACGCGAATGCCCTCTGCTGCTACCTCCGATACCTGGTACAGCGCAGACTGTTTGGTGACAAACGCGTCGGCCCACAGGTCTACACTGACGCGGTAGTGCTGACGCCTTGATCCCGGAACGGCGTCGCGTTCGATCAGGCTGACCTGTAGCAGGTATCGCACCGCGCCGGAAATGGCAGCCGCGCTCACGCCGAGCACCTCACCGAGATCGCCGGGAGTCGACGAAGGCTGATTGCTGGTCATCAAAGCCGCCCAGACGCGTGCCGGCATGGGCGGGAAGCCCATGTCGATCAGCACCAGCGAGAGGCGCTCGACCAACTGCCGGCTCTTGTCGGGATGGTCGGGCGGTTCATGTCGGGCGGTCATGTCGGTCATCGGGGAGTGTCCGATCTTTACGTTTTTCTATCTTCACACATTTGTGAAATCAGCGTACGGTCGAATTCATGGGTGCCGCAGTTTCGGTGAAAGACCTGGTCAAGACGTTCGGACCAACCCGAGCGTTGGACGGCTTGGATCTCGAGGTTTCCGAAGGCGAGATTCACGGATTTCTCGGGCCGAACGGTTCAGGCAAGTCGACCACCATTCGGGTACTGCTCGGCCTGCTGCGTTCGGATTCCGGCGAAGCAACGGTCCTCGGCGGCGATCCGTGGCGTGATTCCGTCGCCCTTCATCGGCGTCTGGCATACGTGCCGGGCGAGGTGAATCTGTGGCCGAATTTGACCGGAGGTGAGGCCATCGACCTGCTCGCCGGCCTGCGAGGCGGGATCGATGTGTCCACGCGCGCAGAGTTACTCGATCGTTTCGAACTCGATCCCAGAAAGAAGGCGAGAACATACTCGAAAGGCAATCGGCAGAAAGTGGCACTCGTTGCCGCGTTCGCTTCGGACGTCGAACTCTATGTTCTCGACGAACCGACGTCCGGTCTCGATCCGTTGATGGAGGCGGTTTTCCAGGACTGCGTTCACGAGTTGGCCCATGCCGGGAAGACGGTTTTGCTGTCGAGTCACATTCTGGCAGAGGTGGAAGCGCTGTGCGATCGTGTCAGCATCATTCGTGAAGGGCAAACGGTGGAGTCCGGAACGCTGTCGGAACTGCGGCATCTGACCCGCACATCGGTATCGGTCACGACGCGCACACCGGTCGCCGGACTCGACGCCTTCGAGGGCACGTACGACGTGCTCATCGATGGCGATCACGCGAAGTGTGAGGTCGACAGTGTTCGGCTCGGCGCACTGATGGAACACCTTGTCGGCTTCGGGATCGTGGCGCTGACGTCCACACCGCCAACTCTCGAAGAACTGTTCCTTCGTCATTACGGGGACGAACGAGCGAAGGAGAGTTCGGAGCATCTGCGAGCGGAATCGGGGGCGCGGCCGTGACTGCCACGACCAACCCGGTCGACGTTCACCAAGGTACCCAGTTCACCGGTACATCACGGTTGGTTCGGCTTGCCCTGCGACGCGATCGAATTCAGCTCCCGGTCTGGCTGATTTCGCTGACCGTGTTTCTGATATTTGTCGCTGCCAGCGTGGGTGGACTGTACAGCACTCCGGAGGAATTGCGTTCCGTTGCAGTCGGATCCGCAGTCTCACCAGTGGCGTTGGCCACCAACGGCATCGTGTCGGGATACTCCGAGGGCGCGATTGTTGCCAGCCAGGGCGTTCTGGTGTTTGCGTTGGCAGCGGCATTGATGAGCACGCTGGCGGTGGTGCGCCACACTCGGCAGAACGAGGAGACCGGGCGCGCCGAGATGATCGGTGCGGCGGTTGTCGGTAGGCGTGCGCTACTGACGTCGGCACTTGTCGTCACGATCGGTGCGAATATCGTTCTGGCTCTTGCCAGTGCAATCGGTCTGGTGGCCATCGGGCTTCCGGCGGACGGCTCGCTGGCGCTGGGAGCGGCGATCGGCGGCACCGGTATCGCGTTTGCCGGCGTTGCGGCTGTTGCGGCTCAAATCACGGACGGTGCTCGCACGGCCAACGGTATCGCGGGCGCGGCCATCGGAATTGCGTTCATGCTACGGGCGATCGGCGACGTCGACAGCACCGTGGTCGACGACGGTACCCGCGTGGTCAGTGGGTGGATGTCGTGGCTCTCGCCGATCGGGTGGGCGCAGCAGATACGACCGTACGACGACAACGCCTGGTGGATACTGCTGCTGCTCTTCGGTTTTGCCGTAGTTCACATCGGGATTGCCTTTGTGCTCATCGGTCATCGTGACCAGGGAGCGGGACTGGTCCAGCCGAGGCCGGGGCCACCGGTCGCGGCGCGCTGGTTGCCGTCGGCGTGGGGTCTGGCGTGGCGCATGCAGAGAGTGACGATGTTCTGGTGGCTATTCTCGGTAGTCATTCTCGGATTCTCGTACGGGGCAGTCGGAAACGAGATCGACCAGTTGGTGGGTTCGTCGCAGCAGACTGCTGACCTTTTCGAGCAGCTCGGTGGGGGATCAGCCGCATTGGTCGATTCCTACCTGGCGACCGCGTTGGGTTTCCTGTCGATAGTCATTGCGGCATATGCGGTTCAGAGCATTCTCCGCATGCATGGCGAAGAATCCTCGGGAAGGTTGGAACCGCTGTTGTCCACGGCACTTCCGCGCTGGAAGTGGATGCTTTCGCACGTAAGCACCGTTGTCGGCGGGGTGGTGCTCGCGCACATTCTTGCGGGCGTGTTCACCGGGTTCGCGTTCGGTCTGGTTACCGACGATATCGCGGGCAACACTGTGCGGATGGCAGGCGCGGCGCTGGCCTATCTGCCGGCAGTGCTGGTCGTTCTTGCAGTCGTGGCTTTGGTTTTCGGACTGTTTCCGGCGATTGCGTCGTCGCTGTCCTGGGGTATTTTTGCGGCCTGCATCGTTCTCGGGCAATTCGGCGTGCTGTTCAAGCTGCCCCAAGTAGTCCTGGACCTTTCACCGTTCACTCACGTTCCCACCGCACCCGCCGAAGCCGTGACGGCTTTGCCGCTGGTTGTGTTGACCGCTCTGGCACTAGCTCTCGGTGCGTCGGCGATTGCTGCGTTTGCACGCCGAGACATCCGAATGTAGCGGCTCGGTCACGATGTCGGTCGACAGTGGAGATACGCGTCTGTGACAACCTGGAACATGCGATTACCCTGCGCATCAACCAATTCGGCGGTTGTAGTCACCAGTCCACGCGAGCGCTTGTCGAGTACTACGTCGTCAACGGTGAGCGTGCCGCTCAAGGTGTCGCCGGGACGGAGTGGGCGCAGGAACTGTACGTCGCGCATGGACTTACCGGCAATGACGTTCCATCGGTCGTAAATGCTTGCGACCACAAGTCTCTGACAAATTGCCAAAGTGTGTACTCCGCTGCCGATCAAGCCGCCGAACACGCCGGATTCGGCGGCCTCTTTGTCGGTGTGGAACCACTGAGGGTCCCATTGCGTCGCAAAGTCGACAATTTCCTGCTCCGAGACCGTGTATGAACTCAACTCCATGATCTGGCCGATCCGAAGATCTTCGGCGTAGACGGAGCGATGGTGAAGGGCGGCAGAATCGTTCATGTTCTTCTGGATCTCCTGCGGGTAGGCCTGTACTCGGAACATACGCCACCTACCGAGCCACTAGAATCGGGAGATGGTCAACGACAGGCACCTCGATCCAAACGCACTGGTAGGGGAGTGGAACTTCGAACGAAGGATCGTCGACCGCCGTGCAGAAGTTACAAAACGCGTCACGGGAACAACCACCATCGAAGATGCCGGTGACGGCCGACTGCGCTGGTTCGAAAGCGGGACATTGTTCGACGGCGACCTGGAGTTGCCGGTTTTCCGCACTCTGTTCATCGAGCAGCATGACGGCGAGTGGGCAGTCACCTTCGAGGACGGTCGAGAGTTTCACGACTGGGCGCCGGGAGACGACGTCGAGCATCTGTGCGGCGCAGATACATACCGGGGCCGCATCGACATCGATGTCGAGGAAGCCGCAACAGACTCGCAGGCTGCGTGGTCGGTCGAGTGGACGGTGACCGGGCCGAGCAAGGACTACACGATGACGACGCACCTCGCGAGATCGTCGTAAATGACGCGCGACGCATGCATGGCGGCTGTAGATTCCGGGTCATGACTGAACCGGTGAAAGGCCCAGCGTCGTATTTTCCGTCGATCGAGAAGAAATACGGACGACCGATCAGCGAGTGGCAGGAGCTGATTCGCAGTTCCGACCTGACAAAGCACATGGAACTGGTCACCTGGCTGAAGTCCGAGCACGGGCTGGGGCACGGACATGCCAATGCTCTAGTGGCGCATACCCTGAAGGAAGATGCCGGCTAGCACTTACCGCGCATCGAGTATCAGCCATCCACCGTGATGTTCGAACACCTCGAAAGGCAAGCCGGTCTTCTCGCCAACGGCGCGCAGTGATTCGAGGTCGAAGGTCCGGATGTGCCCGTGGCATGCAGTTGCCTCGTCCTCGAACGGGACGGCGATGACAACACGCTCTCGGGCGATCCGCAGGGCCTGCGCGATCACCTTCTCTCCCACGGCATTGTCGACATGTTCGAGCAGATGAATTGCCGTGACGGTATCCGCACTCTTGTCGGGTGTTGGTACCTCACCGGCGTCGCAGATCAGTGTGTTGATCGTGATACCCAGTTCTGGGGCAACCGCGTCGAGCAGGATCATGGTTCCGGGCAGGATATCCGTCGCAGTGACGTCCATTCCGGCGTCGGCAAGTCGCAACGGCAGGAATCCGAAACACGACCCGAGGTCGAGGACGGAGCCGCGCACGAGTTCGTGTGCTTTCTCGTGGATGGGCGCAAAATCGGCGCTGCCGTCCAGGAGTTCGCGCAGTGAGTTCCGGTAGTAGGTGGTCCATGATTCGAGGGCTCCGTCGACGGTGGAGCGAACCAGTCCCACCATCGTGAGTTCGAATTCGTCCTGCCCGAAGTCGGCGTCCTGGATCGAGGCGGTCACGCCCGCGACGAGCCGTTCGCTGAGGTCGTCCTCAGTCAGGGAATGCCGCACCAGAAGTGTGCCGTCACTGCGATCGAGAGTGAGGGGACCTGACGCCACCCGCTCGACCGTGACGTGGCCGAACGACCATCGCCCGGGTGTCGAGGGCGCAAGTGAATCCATGACCGGTGCGGCGGGTGCTGACATGGTGGGCCTTCCTAGATGCTGATACCGGTGCGCAAGGACTGTGTTCCGGTTCGCAGAAGTTCGGGTAGTTCAAGTGCGTCGTCGGTGAGCCATTGTTCGTAGGCGGCCATCGCGACACCGAGCAGAAGGTAGCCCACAGTCCGCGGACCGTGATCGGTCGGTTCGAGGTTCATTCGCTTGGCAGCGTACTCGGCGACAACCTGGCGCCAGCCTTCGTACATCACCACCGAGTATGCCTGAAGTGTGGGCACGGTGAGGATGAGTTCCATCCGGTTACGGTGCACAGCAGTCTCTTCCGGGGGAAACGTGTTGAACGTCAGTAGTGCGGATTCGAGGGCGTCGACAAGCGGCATGTCCTCGGGCAACGAATTGAAGTGTTCACGCATCTGAGCCAGATGACCGTCGAAGTCGCCCCATGGCACCGCGTTCTTGGACGGAAAGTAGCGGAAGAACGTCCGGCGAGCGATTCCGGCAGCGTCGGCGATCTGATCGACACTGACCTCGTTGAAGCCGAGCGTGGAAAAGAGTTCGATGCCGACCGTACTGATCCCCTCCCTGGTAGTGGAGGGGCGACGACCTATCCGAGCGGACGGGTTTTTGCGGCTTCGCATACTTTTTCTGCTCCCAGTCTGTCATTCTGCACTCGATGCCATTACAGTGGTGAACCGAGTCACAGTGAAGTCCCACTCGTGACCACAGATTCAGGAGGAATCCATGTCCGATCGTGACAATAAGGCACTCGACAACGACCTCATTGAAGAATCGCTGGTCGAAGAGGTTTCGATCGACGGCATGTGCGGCGTGTACTGACCGTGCCTGCTTTGAATCTCGATGCGGGGTGGAAACTCCACCCGCAGGTAGCGCTTCGCCCCGAACCTTTCGGGGCGTTGCTCTACCACTTCGGAACGCGCAAGCTCTCGTTCCTGAAGAACACGACCATCGTTGCGGTGGTCAAGGCGTTGCCAGACCATCCTGATGTCCGGTCCGCACTGCGTGCGCAAGGCATCGAAGATGACGCGGCTCCCCAATATGCCCGCGCGCTGAGCACTCTCGCCGACTCGCACATGATTGTGCCTGTCTGAGTCGCTCGCTCGCTCCCACGTGCGGAACAGCCCTCTGCACGTTCGCCCGCTTCATTTCTTTGCGAGGACACAGCCATGACCTCAGTTCTTGAACATCCCTCCACGCCGGCACCGGTGGGTCGCCTCGTCGATCAGTTCGAACTCGGACTCGACGCCCCCATCTGCCTGACGTGGGAACTCACCTACGCCTGCAACCTGTCCTGCGTGCACTGCCTGTCGTCGTCGGGTCGCCGCGACCCCAACGAGCTGAGCACCGAGCAGTGCAAGGCCATCATCGACGAGCTGCAGCGTATGCAGGTTTTCTATGTCAACATCGGTGGCGGCGAGCCGACCGTGCGCTCCGATTTCTGGGAGCTCGTCGACTACGCGACGGACCACCAGGTTGGCGTGAAGTTCTCCACCAACGGCGTGAAGATCGACAAGAAGGTTGCTGCGCGCCTTGCGGCCAGTGACTATGTCGACGTGCAGATTTCCATCGACGGCGCCACTGCTGAGGTCAATGATGCTGTGCGCGGGCCTGGTTCGTTCGCGATGGCCGAGCGTGCGCTTGCCAACCTGAAGGAAGCCGGCTTCAAGGACGCCAAGATCTCCGTAGTCGTCACGCGGCACAACGTCAGCCAGCTCGACGAGTTCAAGGCTCTCGCGGACAAGTACGACGCGACCCTGCGCATCACCCGCCTGCGTCCTTCGGGCCGCGGCGCCGACGTGTGGGATGATCTGCATCCGCGTCCCGAGCAGCAGCGTGAGCTCTACAACTGGCTGGTCGCCAACGGTGAGGGCGTCCTGACGGGCGACTCCTTCTTCCATCTCTCCGCGTTCGGCGATGCACTGCCCGGTTTGAACCTGTGCGGCGCGGGCCGAGTTGTGTGCCTGATCGACCCGGTCGGTGACGTCTACGCGTGCCCATTCGCGATTCACGATCAGTTCCTCGCTGGAAATATCGTGAAAGACGGTGGCTTCCAGCATGTCTGGCAGCATTCGGACCTGTTCCAGGAACTGCGTTCGCCGCAGACCGGTGGTGCGTGCAGCAAGTGCAACCACTACGACTCCTGCCGCGGCGGCTGCATGGCAGCCAAGTTCTTCACCGGCCTGCCGATGGACGGACCCGATCCCGAATGCGTCATCGGAAACGGTGAAATGGCGTTGGCCGCCGCGGGAGAGATCCCCAAGTCCAGCGTCGACCACTCACGATCCGGTCAACGTAAAACCCCGCGCGCATCGGTGCCCTTGACACTGATGATGCGTCCCCCCGCCAAGATTTGTGACGAAAACCCGCTAGCGGGAATGTAAGTAGCTTTTCTGGCTACTTGCGATACGAGAGGTTTGATTGATGGCAAAGAACGCATTCTTCGAGACCGTCGCTGAAGCACAGCGGCGTGCGCAGAAGAGGTTGCCCAAGTCCGTGTATGCAGCGCTGGTGGCTGGATCCGAAAAGGGTCTGACCGTCGACGACAATGTCGCGGCATACAGCGAGCTGGGTTTCGCTCCGCACGCGGCCGGATTGCCGAACGAGCGGAACATGGCCACCACCATTATGGGGCAGGACATTTCGCTTCCGGTGATGATCTCGCCGACCGGTGTGCAGGCAGTGCACCCCGACGGTGAGGTGGCGGTTGCACGGGCCGCTGCGGCGCGCGGAACGGCCATCGGCCTGAGTTCTTTTGCCAGCAAGTCCATCGAAGAGGTTGCTGCGGCCAACCCGCAGGTGTTCTTCCAGATGTACTGGGTCGGCAGCCGCGACGTGCTCCTTCAGCGTATGGAGCGCGCTCGTGCTGCCGGTGCCAAGGGCCTGATCATCACCACCGACTGGTCCTTCTCGTACGGCCGCGACTGGGGCAGCCCGTCCATCCCCGAGAAGATGGACCTCAAGGCGATGTTCCAGTTCGCGCCCGAGGGAATCATGCGCCCGAAGTGGTTGTTGGAGTATGCCAAGACCGGCAAGATCCCGGACCTGACCACACCCAACCTCGCAGCTCCCGGCCAGCCGGCACCGACGTTCTTCGGCGCGTACGGCGAGTGGATGCAGACTCCGCTCCCGACGTGGGAAGACATCGCCTGGCTGCGTGAGCAGTGGGGTGGCCCGTTCATGCTCAAGGGCATCATGCGTATCGACGACGCCAAGCGTGCAGTCGATGCCGGTGTCTCCGCGATCTCCGTCTCCAACCACGGTGGCAACAACCTCGACGGCACCCCGGCGCCGATCCGTGTGCTCCCGGGTATCGCCGAAGCTGTGGGCGATCAGGTGGAAGTTGTTCTCGACGGCGGCATCCGACGCGGCGGCGATGTCGTCAAGGCTCTTGCGCTCGGCGCCAAGGCAGTCATGCTCGGCCGCGCGTACCTGTGGGGCCTTTCGGCAAACGGTCAGGCCGGTGTCGAGAACGTGCTCGACCTCATGCGGATGGGCATCGACTCGGGACTCATGGGTCTCGGCCACTCGTCCATCACCGAGCTCAGCAAAGATGACCTGGTCATTCCGGAAGGCTTCACCCGCACGCTGGGCGCGAGCTGAACCTCTGGCTCTGATCGAGCTGTGAGTTGAGCCTTCAGGAACACACAACCCTGGCCGGACACCTTGTCCGGTCCAGGGTTGTTTTCGGTCCGCACGAGACCAATCTTGCTGTGGGAAGAGTTTTCTCGGATCGGCACCGCGCGTACTACCAGCGCCGCGCCGAGGGCGGAGCCGGGATCGTAGTCACCGAAACGGCGTCGGTTCTGGAGAACGACTGGCCATACGAGCGTGCTCCGCTGGCATCTCGGTGTGGGCCGGGTTGGCAAGCGATCTCATCGGCATGCGCGCCGCACGGAACCCTGGTCCTCGCGAGCCTGGGGCACACCGGGATGCAGGGATCGAGCGCCTACTCGCAGGCGGTTCTGTGGGGGCCGTCGAGGGTCGCTGATCCGGTGACACGCGAGTTGCCGATGATGATGGAACAGAACGACATCGATGCTGTGGTCGAGGGTTTCCGTACCTCGGCAGCGCTTGCCGTGGACTCGGGGATGGACGGGATCGAGATCGATGCCGGCCCGCGAAGCATTCTGCGGCAGTTCCTTTCGGGGTTGACCAATACGCGCGCGGACAGGTACGGACGTGATCGGCTGAGGCTGCTGCGGGAAGTCCTGCACGCAGTTCGCGGCTCTGTCGGTGCGAACCGTGTGGTTTCCCTGCGGTTGTCGTGCGACGAGCAGGCGCCGTGGGCGGGTGTCACGCCGGAGCTCGCGGTCGGGTATGCCAGTGAGCTGGAGCGGTATCTCGATCTGCTGGTTGTGGTGCGCGGCGGTCTCTACTCGACCGCGGGGTATCGCCCGGACTTTCACGCAGAACCGAACTTCAATCGTGAACTGTGCCGAACCGTCAAGGCCGCAGTTTCGATTCCGGTTGTGTTGCAGGGGAGCGTCGTCGACATCGCGGACGCCCATGACGCGCTCGAGCATGTGGATTTTGTGGAAATGACCCGAGCGCAGATCGCCGACCCGGATCTGGTGGTGAAGTCAGCCCGCGGAGATCAGCCACGTCCGTGCGTTCTGTGCAATCAAACGTGCCTTGTGCGCGATCCGCGTAATCCGGTGGTGACGTGCGTCGGAAATCCGAGTGCAGGATTCGAGACGATAGATTCTGATGAGCGCGAGCAGGATTCGATTACCGGCCCGGTGCTTGTGGTCGGGGGCGGACCTGCGGGATTGGAAGCTGCACGAATCCTGGCCGGGCGCGGCGCTGCAGTCACCGTTGCAGAACAATCGTCACGGTTCGGCGGGATGATCCGAACCTTTGCACAGGGGAAGGGGAAGGGGCGCAGTCGATTTTCCTTGCTTGCACAGTGGCTCGAAGACGAATGCCGTCGCAGCGGCGTCACCATGCTGACCGAGCACACAGTCAGCTCGCCGGAGATCGACGACGCGCGAGGCTGTGGTGGCGTGGTGATCGCGTCGGGCAGCATTTCCAGGCCGCCGACGTACTCCGTGGACACATCCGTGCTCTGGATGGACGCGGCGCAGGCGCAGAGGCTTGGCGGCGATTCGATCAAAGGCCCTGTTGTTCTTGTGGATCCGTTGGGTGGGCCGATAGGTGTTGCAGTTGCAGAGGAATTGGCACAGTGCGGACTCGAGATCTCGATCGTCACACCTGACACAATCGTCGGTTCCCGGTTGGGAATGAGCGGCGACCTTGTCGGCGCGAACACCAGACTTCAGCAGGCTGGCGTGAACCGTGTCTGCTCCTCGCGGGTACGTGCGGTTGTCGACGGCTGTGTGCACGTCGAGAACGTCTACACGGATGTCGCTGCAGGAATCCGGTGCGCGACCGTGATCGACTGCTCGCCTCGATTGCCTGACAACTCCCTGCAGTATTCGGCAGGCGATTATTCGGTGTGGGCCGGCGTCGGCGACACGATTGCTCCGAGAACTGTTCTCGAATCCATCCACGAAGGGCGCCGCGCAGGGTTTACTACTGGAACAGGTTTCAATTCCGTGGAGAGGATCGATTCATGACCCAGGTACGTTCACTCGAAGGCCGTGTTGCATTCATTACGGGCGCGGCGCGTGGTCAGGGCCGCTCACACGCAATTCGCTTGGCCAGGGAGGGCGCGTCGATCATTGCGATCGACGTCTGCAGTGCTGTTGCCGAGCACAACACGTACGACGCAGCGACCTCGGACGACTTCGCCGAGACCGTCCGCCTGGTCGAAGCCGAGGGCGGCAAGATCCTCGCGCGTGAGGCTGACGTTCGAGACAGTGCCGCGCTCGCTGCTGTGGTGAAGGACGGTGTCGAGCAGTTCGGTCGACTCGACATCGTGGTGGCCAATGCGGGCGTCTGCAACTGGAATCGATTCTGGGAGATGTCGGACGAGCAGTGGGAAACCCTCATCGACATCAACCTCACCGGTGTGTGGAAAACGCTCAAAGCTGCCGTGCCGTCCATCATCGAGGGTGGGCGTGGTGGTTCGATCGTCGTGATCAGTTCGGTCGCCGGACTCAAGGCGATGCCCGGTCAGGCGCACTACGGAAGCGCAAAGTTCGGTTTGGTCGGTCTCACTCAGGCGGCGGCAAAGGAACTGGGGGAGTACAGGATCCGCGTCAACTCCATCCATCCGTACGGTGTCAATACCCCGATGGGTGTTGATCAGGGCGCTCTCGCCGTGTTCCAGAACTACCCGCAATACCTCCCGAACTTCACCCCCATTCTCACGGAGACGGCTTTTGCCGAGCCCGACGAGATCTCCGATACCGTCGTGTGGTTGGCCGGTGACGGTTCACGCACCGTGACGGCAAGCCACATCGCTCTTGATCAAGGTAACTCCAAGGTCTGATGACGCCATATCCTCGCCTCTTCGAGCCGCTGCGCCTGCGCGATTTCACCCTGCGTAACCGGGTGGTGTTCTCTGCGCACCTGACCAACTATGCAGAGAACGGGTTGCCGACGGCGCAGCATGCCGCGTATTACGAGGCGAGGGCGCGAGGTGGCGCCGGCTTGATCATCAGTGAGGAACATTCGACTCATCCGTCGGATCGACCGTACGAGAAGATGATCGCCGGATACAGGCCCGAGGTGGTCGAGGGCTATCGCCGGATCACCGATGCCGTGCATGCGCACGGGTCGGTGATCCTCGCTCAGATCAATCACAATGGAGGACAGGGCGCCGGAACGTATTCGAGGCTCCCGCTCTGGGCGCCCAGTGCTATAGCCGATCCACTGTTCCGGGAAGTCCCCAAAGCTGTTGACGACGGCGATATCGCGGAGATCCTCGACGGTTTTTCGCTGGTCGCGCGCAACTGTATCTCCGGCGGGTTCGACGGCGTGGAATTGCAGGCGTCGCAGTCGTCGATTGTCCGAGCATTTCTGGCGCGGTCGACAAACCAGCGAACGGATCGGTACGGCGGTGCTACTGAGAACCGTGCCCAGTTCCTCCTGGAAGTGTTGCGAGTTCTTCGCCGCGCCATCGGCCCTGATCGAATTCTCGGAGTTCGTCTGAGCGGTTACGAAGGAACCAGCGGTGGTATCGAGTTGCCTGACGCGGTCCTGACTGCGCAGCTGGTGGAAGCCGACGGTCAGGTCGACTACATCAACACCGCTATCGGCATGGCCACAGAGACTTTGCATTTGATCGAGGCATCGATGGCGGTGCCGAAAGGTTACGCGAACTTCATTCCATCGGCGATCAAGGAAGTGGTGTCACTTCCCGTGATCGGTGTCGGCCGATTCAAGTCACCGGAACAGGCTGAGCAGGCGTTGGACGAAGGTCTGTGCGATCTAGTGGGGGTAGTGCGTGGTCAGATCGCAGACCCGGATTTTGTGAACAAGGCACGCGCGGGCAAGCCCTCGCAGGTGCGAACCTGCCTGTCCTGCAACCAGGAATGCGTCGGACGGATGGGGCTCAACCGTTGGTTGGGTTGCACGGAGAACCCGCGGGCCGGACGAGAGTCCGTTGCTTTACCCCGGCCGCGGTTGCAGGGCCGCAGCGTAGTTGTTGTCGGCGGCGGGCCGGCTGGTCTGCAGGCAGCGGCTACCGCCGCGCAGCGTGGGCATCGGGTGACGCTGTTCGAGCGCGACGCCGCTCTTGGTGGCCAGATCCGTACTGCCTGCGTGATGCCTGCTCGCCGGGAACTGGGTGATCTGATCCGAAACCTCGAATCCGAATGCCGCAGAGACGGAGTCGCCATCGAACTCGATACTGAAGTGACAGCGGAGAGGCTGATCGAGTTGGCCCCGGATGTGGTGGTGGTGGCGACGGGAGCAAAGCCGGTTCGCCCGGTGTGGGCGGGCGACCTGCGCAGAGTGGTGGGTGTTCGCGACGTGCTCGACGGGAAGGTGCTGCCGAGCGGTTCCGTATTGGTGTTTGACGAACTGGGATTCCACCAGGGCGCGTCGGTGGCGGAGTTCCTCGCAGATCGCGGGTGCGCCGTCACGATCGCCACCAACGGGATGGTTGTGGCCCAAGATTTGAGTATCACTTTGGATTTCGAAGGCTGGAACCGTCGGGCGCATGAGAAGTCGATAGTTCAGCGTACGGATCTGATGGTGACCGCGGTGCACGGCGAAGGTCCAGTGACTGTCGAACTGGTGCACCATCCGACGGGAGTGTCCGAGTCTGTTGCTGCGGACTGGGTGGTGTTTGCGACGCAGCAGGAACCGGTGGATGAACTGTGGAATGCGCTGCGTGGCAGTTCCTTCGAGGTCTACCGAATTGGTGATGCTCTGTCGCCGAGGCGTTCGCACAGTGCCGTCATTGAAGGTCACAGGGTTGCAGTGAGCCTCTAAAGCGCACGCAGGCGTGTGCATCGGGGCGTGTTTGATCCCGGTGCACACGTTTGTTTTTCAGGCCGCTGTTGGCGGTGTGTTCCCGGGAACGGGAACTTGGTACGGATCCACGGACATCGGTGGATAGAACCGGGTTTTTCGGTCGTCTCCGATGTGGACTCGCCACTCGGTGTGATGCATCATCCGATGGTGGTGACCGCACAACAAGATCAGGTTGTCGAGGTCCGTGGGGCCGTCATCGAGCCAGTGGATCAGATGGTGGGCGTCGCACCAGCCTGGCGGGGTGCCGCAACCGGGGAAGGCACATCCGCCGTCCCGAACCGTCAGGGCCCGCCGCTGCGGAACGCTGGCAAGGCGCGCTTTCATGCCGTGATTGAGCGGAACACCGTTGCTATCGAGAAGGATTCGGGTGACCTCGCAGTCGCAGGCCAGCATGCGGGCGGTGTCGAGGCTGATGGGGCCGGCCCAGTTGGTGATCGCGTACCCGAGTTCCTCGGTGGAAGGCAACATGTCTTTGAGGGCCTGAAGATCGGTCATGTCTTTTGCGGTGGCGGTGATCGTCAGGTGCGGTTTCACGCCGCCTTCGACGGGACCGAGACCCGCGGCTTCGTAGCGGCGCAGCATTTCACAGAATCCGTCGGCGCGTCGAAGTGCCGGGGTGCGTTCGTCTTTCACACCGTCCTTCTCCGGCGTGGGCGCCGAGAGGGCAGACAGTAGTGCGATGAGACGGGCACCGTTGACGGCGTCGAGGTCACCTTTCACGCAGATCCGCCCGTACAAACCACGGGCGGCGTAGAACTCGTTGAGCTCGGAATCTTCACCGGCCGGTACCCCGTCGGCGCGGTTGCCGTACTGCTTCTGGATCCGTCTAATGGCGGCGCGGACGGAATCGCAGTCGGTGACCTTTTTCGAGGCGAGGGTCAGGAGGATGTCGCGGGCTTTCTCGACGTCGGCGAGGCTCATGTTCTTGGGTGGGTGCTGACAGAAGTGGGCGACCTGACGCGCTTTCAACGCGTCGATGTCGCCGTCGTGAAAGGATTGTCCGACAACAGGTTCGAGCATGAAGAACCGCGCCAGGCCCACCAACTGGCTGCATTCGCCGATCTCGAGGTTGGTGGACAGGTGCAGCCACTGTGCGATAGCGCGGAATCCTTTGCCGCCGAGGGTGTCGCGGGTGAACATTTCCGTGATCATCACAACCATGCGGGACTGCATCTCGTGTCGGGCGCGAGCGAGGTCGAGTACCTCGGTCTTGAGGCCCTCGCCGTCGTATTGCCACGCTTCCCGACTGTCCATGAACTAATTCTAATCGAACAGAATTTCGATTCCTAGGGACATATCGGACAGATTCCCGTCAATATTCTCTCGAGACATATTGACTTGCAATAATATTCGATGCATTGATACAAATCGGCCATGTGCGCTGCCCATGCGCGAACGGCCGACGAATATGATCTCATCATGACCGAAACCCGTGAACTGTCCGCTATTCCGAGCCCAGGGCTCGAGGGGTCTGCGCACACCGTCGTGGTTCCGGTCGGTTCTTTCGAGCAGCATGGCCCGCACTTGCCGCTGGACACCGATACCCGAATTGCGAGAGCGGTGTCGAACGAGCTTCCCGGCGTCGTGGTTGCCCCGGCCCTCGAGTACGGAGCGAGCGGGGAGCACGAGGGTTTTGCCGGGACGATTTCCATCGGCGCCGAGGTCATGGAAATGGTGGTTGTCGAGTACGGACGGTCGGCATTCCGGTGGGCGAAGAGGGTGCTGTTCGTCAACGGTCATGGTGGAAACGGTCCGGCGTTGGCAAAGGCTGTGGCGCTGTTGCGATACGAAGGCCGGGATGCAGCTTGGGTGCCTTGTGCGGTTCCGGGGGCGGACGCCCACGCGGGCAGGACAGAAACCAGCCTCTTACTGCACCTTTCGCCGGAATGTGTGGATATGAACCTGGCGGAGGTAGGAAATATTTCTCCTATCTCAGACCTGATGCCAGGATTGCGTTCGGGCGGTATGGTCGCTGTGTCGGATAACGGTGTTCTGGGTGATCCAGTTCAGGCAAGTGCCGTGGACGGCGCGCACATTTTCGACGAGTTGGTGCAACGTGTGACGGATGGACTGGCCCGGTGGAGTCCGGGCCCGGATGGGAGGCTTCGGTGATGGTTGTTACCGATGGGGGGCGGGCGATCTACCCGAACCGATTCGCGGTGTTTTCCCTGACGATCGCCTGATGCGACCCGCACGACTCCCCGACGGCTTCGGCATTCGGTTGGATCCCAAAGTTCGCACGTACTCGGGTGGCCGGGTGCTCATCGGCGGTTCGCCTACGCGCATGCTCAAACTGGCTCCGACAGCAGCGGCGATGATCGGCGACGGCTTCCTCGAGGTTGTCGACCACCAGAGCGCCGCGGTGGCGCGCCATTTGCTCGATTCGGGCGTCGCGAATCCTCGGCCCATGTCGACGCCGTCGGCGGCTGACGTCACTGTCGTGATTCCGGTCAAGGACAACGTTGCCGGCATCGAGCGGTTGTTGCCGGTGCTCAAGGATCTGGCGGTGATCGTTGTCGACGACGGGTCCGACGTTCCTCTCGATCCGCGGCGGGACTACCCGGGTACGGGAACTGTCACTGTTGTCCGGCACGAGTATGCGCGTGGTCCCTCGTCGGCCCGTAATACGGGATTGCGTTCGGCACAAACATGTTTCGTGGCGTTCCTCGACTCCGACGTCATTCCGCGAGCAGGCTGGCTCGAGCTGATGCTAGGGCACTTCAGTGATCCTGGTGTGGCGCTGGTAGCGCCGCGAATTGTGGCCCTCGATCCTTACGGGACGTCACTGGCTCGGTATGAAAGTATGCGTTCCTCCCTGGATCTCGGGCGGAAGGAAGCCGCCGTCAAGTCCGGCAGTCCGGTGTCGTACGTACCCAGTGCGGCCATGATCGTGCGGCGCGACGTGGCTCTGGACTGCGAGGGATTCGACGAAAACCTCGAGGTGGCCGAGGACGTCGATTTCTGCTGGCGCCTGCAGTCAGCCGGTTGGCGACTGCGCTACGAACCGGTTGCCAATGTCGCCCATGACCATCGGGTTCAGTTCGGCAAATGGTTCAGCAGACGAGCTTTCTACGGAACCGGCGCTGCGCCGTTGGCTGCACGCCATCCGGGTTCGGTGCCGCCCATGGCGATGTCGGTCTCGACGCTGTTCGCGTGTGTTGCGGCAGCAACGCTCACCAAGTCGGGGTTGGCCGGAGCGCTCGGCGCTTTGCTGTTCACCGTGTTCCGGTTGCGGAAGATGTTCACTGGTCTGACGCAGCCGACGCGCATCGCGGCGATTCTCACTGCCCAAGGATTTGTGGGCGGGTTCTGGCAATTGGCGTCGGCGATGTGCCGTCACTATTGGCCGGTGACGCTGTTGGCGGTGATCAGCTCACGCAAGATCCGGCGATTGGCGATTGCCGCGGCTGTCAGTGAAGGGCTGGTGGACTGGTATCGGCACCGCGAGTCAGGTGGTTTGGGTCCGGTTCGGTACGTGTTGTTCAAACGGGCCGACGACGTCGCGTACGGATTCGGCCTGTGGCGTGGTGCGATCGAGGCGCGCGACCTGGCGGCATTGAAGCCCCGAATCACCAAGTGAGCGTTCCGGATCGCGCAGACTTCGTGGTGGTCGGTGGCGGCACCACGGGCTGTGTGGTCGCGGCGAGACTCAGCGAGGACCCGGCCGCGCAGGTGCTTCTTCTCGAGGCAGGAAGTGGATATCGTTCGACGGTTGATCTTCCGGGTGTCCTCGATGATCCGTATTTGCTCCCGGTGGGACCGGCTAGTGAACACACCTGGACGTATCCGGTCGAATTGACGCCAAGTCGACGCGCCACCGTCTCGCGTGGGCGAACTCTCGGTGGGAGCGGCGCGGTAAATGGTGCGTACTTCGTGAGGGCCACGCGCACAGATTTTGACCTCTGGCCCGATTCCTGGAGTTACGAGAAGGTGCTGCCGTACTTCCGGAAGTCGGAGACCGATCACGATTTCGGCGGGCCGTATCACGGTGACAATGGTCCAATTCCGGTGCGTCGGCGCCAAGTCGACGACATGCATCCATTCAGCAGTCGGTTCCATGACGCGGCACTTGCAGCGGGTTTCCCCGAGGACGCCGACAAGAATGCGCCGGATTCGAACGGCGTCGGCCCGGTCCCGTTGAATATCTCGGACCATCGTCGTATCAGTAGTGCGGTCGGCTACCTGTTGCCGGCGATGGGGCGTCGTAATCTCACCGTCGATGTCGGTGTCACCGTGCTGCGGATCGTGTTCTCCGGGACGCGGGCGGTGGGCGTCGATGTCCTCGACGGCACAGCGTTGCGGCGCATCCGCGGGCGCCACATCGTGGTGTGCTCCGGCGCGGTTGCCACGCCGCTCCTGCTCCTCAATTCCGGCGTCGGATCGGCTGATCAGCTTGTGGCTCATGATGTTCCGGTGGTGGTCGACCTTCCGGGCGTGGGGCAGGGTTTTGTCGATCACCCGGAAGTGCTGCTGCCTTACCGGTATTCGGTTCCGGAGGCATTGCGGCCGCAGACCCCGGTGCTGGAAATGGCTCTGAACGACGCGGACCTCGAAATACGTCCGTACACAGCGTCGTTCACAGATTTGGTACCCGGAATTCCACAGATGGATCATGGGATCGGAGTGGTGCTGATGGCTCCGCGCAGCCGCGGAACCGTCGAGCTCGATCCGAAGGCGCCCGGTGGATCGCCGCGGATCCGATACAACTACGTCGACTCGGCACACGATCGTCGAGTCCTCCGGCGGGGAATGCAGATCGCGGAGGACCTGCTCGAAACCATTGCGAAGACCGGGATGATCCGGCGGCCCGAGATCGAATATTCGGACGAGTGGATCGAATCGCGGTTGGGCACGTCGCTGCACATGTCGGGAAGTTGCGTCATGGGTTCGGAGTTCGATCCGGATGCGGTTGTCAACGATCGATGCAGTGTCCTCGGCGTCGAGGCACTCAGTATTGTCGACACATCGATCATGCCGGTGATTCCCACTCGCGGTCCCCATGCAACTGCGGTGATGCTGGCTGAACGAGCAAGTGAACTGGTGCGTGACGCTGCGCGGGCGTGAAGAGCAACCGACCATCTTCACCATTGTGATGTGATCGGCACTACAGTGGCAGGGGAGCGGAGGAACGCAGAATATGGCACGTGAACAGGCTGTGTACGGCAACCCGTGGGTAGCAGTGCGGCCCGGAGATGACGTAGCGGTGCTGGCACGTCGACTGTCGAGTGCCCATCAATCCTTTATCGACGCCCACGACGGGGCTGCAATAGCGGACGATTCGCGCGTGCGGTCCGTTGTGCTCGAATCCTGGATGCGTAGTCGAAACAAGGGCGTCGATCCTGATGTCGTCGGTGCTCCGGAGATGCTCGAGGGGCTGGATCTCGAGAGTTATCGCTCGTCCCATCCCATGTCTCTCATCCGGCCCGTGGTTCGAAAACTGCTGGTAGAGGATGCAGCGGATACAGGCCTGCTGATCGCGATCAGCGACGCACACGGTCGGTTGCTCTGGGTCGAGGGCGACAGTGCCGCCAAGGACCGGGCACTGTCGATGAATTTTGTCGAAGGCGCCGACTGGAGTGAAGACCGCGTCGGCACCAATGCTCCGGGGACGGCACTCGCGCTCGATCATTCGGTACAGATTTTCGGTTCGGAGCATTTCAACCGCACCGTGCACGACTGGAGTTGTTCGGCCGCGCCTGTCCACGACCCCACGACCGGACAGATTCTCGGCGCCATCGACATCACCGGTGGACCTCGGGTTGCCGTCCCGGAAGTGTTGTCGTTGATTCGTGCAACGGTGGCTGCCGCCGAATCGGAACTGCGGTTCCACCTGCTCAACTCGCCGATCCCGCTCACTGCCTCAGCTCCGAGGCTGGAGACGTTCGGCGGCGGACGGCCGACTCTCGTACGCGGCGGTGAGCGGATTCCGGTCTCACAACGTCACGCCGAGATCCTGCTTCTGCTCGCGGAACATCCGGAAGGGCTCAGCGCCGATCACCTTGCGGTTCTCCTCGACGAAGGTGAATTGGACGGTGTCACTGTTCGCGCCGAGATGTCTCGCCTTCGTAAGGTTTTCGGCGCCGATCGGTTGGCGTCGAGGCCCTATCGCATCATTACCGAGTTCGCCACCGACGTCGACGACGTCCGCAAGGCTCTGGATCGCGGTGACGCAGCGACGGCCTTGCGCTTGTATTCCGGCCCGGTCCTGAGTGGATCCACCGCTCCGGGCATCGACGCAATCCGGGACGAACTGCGCACTCGGGTTCAGGCCGCGCTTCTTCGCGGCGGCGACGCCAACCTTCTCGCCAAGTGGACCACGTCGGTCCATGGCCGGGAGGATTCGGTCGTCTGGGAGGCGTACCTGTCGACACTAGACCCGAAATCTGCACTGTATTCGCAGGTCAAGGCAAAAATTGATCTTCTGGACCGGCAACTCGGCCTCTGAGGAACGGGCGCGTTGCACCGACCGAACGGGCGCGTTGCACCGACGCAACGTAGTTGCAACGTTGCAACTCCTAGTGTTGTGAATCACACCCCACCGGGGGGTGGGACTGCAGTCACCGATCTCGTGACTGTGCCCAGGAAGATCACGTTTACATAGGAGCTTGCAATGACCGTGTACGCCCGCCCAGGTACCGCCGACGCGATCATGTCCTTCCAGTCTCGATACGACAACTGGATCGGCAACGAATGGGTTGCTCCGGTCAAGGGTCAGTACTTCGAGAATCCGACGCCGGTGACCGGACAGAACTTCTGCGACGTGGCACGTTCCACCGCGGAAGACATCGAGCTCGCTCTCGACGCAGCACACGCGGCGGCACCGGCCTGGGGCAAGACCTCTGTTGCCGAGCGCGCCATCATCTTGAACAAGATCGCCGATCGCATGGAGGAGAACCTCGAATCCATCGCGCTTGCCGAGTCCTGGGACAACGGCAAGCCGATTCGTGAAACCCTCAACGCGGACATCCCGCTTGCCATCGACCACTTCCGCTACTTCGCGGGAGCGATTCGCGCACAGGAAGGTTCGCTCTCGGAGATCAACTCCGACACCGTGGCGTACCACTTCCACGAGCCGCTCGGTGTAGTCGGTCAGATCATTCCGTGGAACTTCCCGATCCTCATGGCCGTGTGGAAGCTGGCTCCCGCACTTGCTGCCGGAAATGCCATCGTCCTCAAGCCTGCCGAGCAGACGCCCGTCTCGATCCTGCACCTCATCGGCATCATCGGTGACCTGCTGCCTGCCGGTGTTCTTAACATCGTCAACGGATTCGGCGTCGAGGCCGGCAAGCCGCTCGCATCGAGCCCGCGCATCAAGAAGATCGCGTTCACCGGTGAAACCACCACCGGACGCCTGATCATGCAGTACGCGTCGCAGAACCTGATCCCGGTCACCCTCGAACTCGGTGGCAAGAGCCCCAACATCTTCTTCTCCGACGTGCTCGCCGCCAACGACGACTACCAGGACAAGGCGCTCGAAGGCTTCACGATGTTCGCGCTCAACCAGGGCGAGGTATGCACGTGCCCGTCGCGTTCGTTGATCCAGGAAGATATTTTCGACGACTTCCTCGCAATGGCTGCCATCCGCACCAAGGCTGTGCGCCAAGGTGATCCGCTCGATACCGACACCATGATCGGCGCGCAGGCCAGCAACGATCAGCTCGAGAAGATCCTGTCCTACATCGAGATCGGCAAGGCCGAAGGCGCCAAGGTCATCACCGGCGGCGAGCGGGCTCAACTGGGCGGCGACCTCTCCGGCGGCTACTACGTGCAGCCGACGGTCTTCACCGGCAACAACAAGATGCGCATCTTCCAGGAAGAGATCTTCGGCCCGGTCGTATCCGTCACGTCCTTCAAGGATTACGACGAGGCCATCGAACTTGCCAACGACACCCTCTACGGTCTCGGCGCCGGCGTCTGGTCGCGTGATGGTGGAGTTGCCTACCGTGCAGGCCGTGACATCCAGGCCGGCCGAGTGTGGACCAACACGTACCACCAGTACCCGGCACATGCCGCCTTCGGTGGATACAAGCAGTCCGGTATCGGCCGCGAGAACCACCTGATGATGCTCTCGCACTACCAGCAGACCAAGAACCTCCTGGTCAGCTACGCGCAGAAGGCTCAGGGATTCTTCTGATCCTCGCTTCGCGCACCAGGTAAAGACAACACGAGAATACGAACACACGGAGGCTGGAATGGACGCTACTGATGTCACCGCAACTGATGACACGGCAGGCGTCGTTCCACCCCGTCTCGTGACCACCGCTGGGGCGGCTGATCTTCTGCGCCGCCTCAGCGGAAACCACGGCGAACTGATGATGCACCAATCCGGTGGATGCTGCGACGGCAGCGCACCGATGTGTTATCCCGCAGGCGAATTCATCGTCGGTGACCGTGACGTACTGCTCGGCGTCATCGATCTGAGGCTTGGGGTCGGTGAGGTTCCGGTCGACCTGCCCGCGGGTACGGATGCCGTTCAGGTCTGGATTTCCGGATCCCAATTCGAAGCGTGGAAGCATACCCAGCTGGTTCTGGACGTTGTGCCCGGTCGTGGCAGCGGTTTCAGTCTGGAGTCTCCTGAAGGGTTCCGATTCCTCAGTCGAGCACGGGCTTTCACGCAGCAAGAGAACGATGCGCTCAACTCGTCCGCGATCTTGGTCGGCGCGCAGTGGGAGGCCGGGGTGCGTCCCCTTCCGCCAACAGTTCCTCAGGTTGTGGCCGAAGCGGTGGACGCTTGCCCGGTTCCGGGCATGGCCGGCCGAGCCTGAGCGTTTTACAGTCCCGTCATCACCGCGGCGATTGCCAGTTACTTCTCACCCATACTGTTGAGCCACGCGGCGCCGGGCACTGGCGTCGTTGAATTCTTGACCGATTCAGAGGATGGACATGTCTCTTTCCGAGCACGTGCCGGACAAGTCGACGGGCGCGCACCACGACGGCGCCGATTTTCATGCAGAAGACAATTCGTATCTCGAAAAACGAACACTCCGCAAAGGCACGGCAGGATGGGTGCTGCTGGCCGGATTGGGAGTCAGCTATGTGATTTCCGGCGACTATGCCGGATGGAACAACGGACTGGCCGAGGGCGGATTCGGCGGTCTGTTGATTGCTGCAGTTGTCATCGCCGGCATGTACTTGGCGATGGTGCTGGGCATGGCCGAGATGTCGTCGGCTCTCCCGGCTGCTGGTGGCGGGTACACGTTCGCCCGTCGTGCCTTGGGTCCGTGGGGTGGATTTGCCACCGGCACTGCGATTCTCATCGAGTATTCCATCGCACCGGCTGCCATTGCGACGTTCATCGGTGCGTACGTCGAGTCGCTCAATCTGTTCGGAATCACCGACGGTTGGTGGGTCTACCTCGCGGTGTACGCGATCTTCATCGGCATTCACCTCACCGGTGCCGGTGAGGCGCTCAAGGCGATGTTCGTGATTACCGCCATTGCTCTCGTCGGCCTTGTCGTCTTTGCGGTTTCCGCTGTGGGACTGTTCGATTCGTCGAATCTCACCGACATCGCCGTCGATACTTCCGCGGCCGGGTCGTCGTCGTTCCTGCCCTTCGGGTTGATCGGAATCTGGGCGGCAGTTCCCTTCGCGATCTGGTTCTTCCTTGCGGTGGAAGGTGTTCCGCTCGCAGCCGAGGAAGCGCGCGAGCCGGAGAAGAACGTCCCGCGCGGCATCATCATCAGCATGCTGATCCTGATCGTCACGGGCGCAGCCGTTCTGTTCCTGGCGACCGGCGCATTGGGTGCCGACGCGTTGTCCACGTCCGGAAACCCGCTGGTCGAAGCGCTCGGTGACAGTGGCGCCGCCAAGGTTGTCAACTACATCGGGCTCGCCGGCCTGGTCGCGAGTTTCTTCTCGATCATGTACGCGTACTCCCGTCAGACCTTTGCGCTCTCGCGTGCCGGATACCTGCCCAAGAACCTGTCGGTGACAAACAAACGCAAGGCCCCGACACTTGCGCTCGTAGTCCCCGGAGTCATCGGGTTTGCCCTGTCGCTCACCGGAGAAGGCGCGATGCTGCTGAACATGGCGGTGTTCGGCGCGGCTGTCAGCTACGTGCTGATGATGGTGAGCCACATCGTGCTTCGCAAGCGGGAGCCGAACATGCCCCGTCCGTATCGGACTCCCGGCGGAATTGCCACCACTTCATTTGCTCTTGTCGTCGCAGCGATATCCGTGGTCGCCACGTTCCTGGTCGATCCGATCGCAGCACTTCTCACGCTCGTCGCGTTCGGTGTTCTCATGGCCTATTTTGGTCTCTACAGTCGACATCATCTTGTTGCCAACTCGCCGGACGAGGAGTTTGCTGTACTTGCACAGGCGGAAGAAGAACTGGAATGAGCATGTACCACCAACAGGTTTCGGGCACGACTTACTCGTTCGAGAGTCTCGTCGACCTCATGGCCAAGGCGACACCACTTCGATCAGGTGACGAACTGGCCGGTTGCGCGGCGCACTCCGACGCGGAACGCGCTGCTGCCCAGTGGGTTCTGGCAGATCTTCCGTTGAAAGTATTTCTGGAAGATCTCCTGGTTCCGTACGAGGACGACGAGGTCACTCGGCTCATCATCGACAGTCACAACCGTCTGGCGTTCCAACCGATCGCGCACCTGACCGTCGGCGGCTTGCGGGACTGGCTCCTCGAGACTGCGTCGGCGCCAGGTGCCGCGGCACAACTTGCGGCGGTGAGTCCTGGATTGACCCCGGAGATGGTAGCGGCGGTCAGCAAGATCATGCGTAATCAGGATCTGATTGCGGTCGCGAAGGCGATCAACGTCACCGCAGGCTTCCGGACCACCATCGGTCTGCCTGGTCGGCTGAGCACCCGGCTACAACCCAACCATCCCACCGACGACCCGCGGGGAATCGCCGCGGCCACGCTCGACGGTCTCCTCCTGGGTTGCGGCGACGCCGTCATCGGGATCAACCCGGCAACGGACTCTCCGCAGGCCACATCGGATCTGTTGCACCTCCTCGACGACATCCGGCAGCGATTCGAGATTCCGACACAATCCTGCGTGCTCTCCCACGTGACCACGACGATCGGACTGATCGAATCCGGTGTACCGGTCGATCTCGTCTTCCAGTCGATTGCCGGCACCGAAGGCGCCAATTCCGGCTTCGGAGTGAGTATTCCGCTGCTCCGAGAAGGTAACGAAGCCGGTCGGTCCTTGAACCGGGGGACTGTCGGGAACAACGTCATGTATCTCGAGACCGGGCAGGGTTCGGCGCTCAGTTCCGGCGCTCACCTCGGCACCGGCGGCGCTCCCGTCGATCAACAAACTCTCGAAACGCGCGCGTACGCGGTGGCACGCGACCTCGAACCACTCCTGGTCAACACCGTCGTCGGATTCATCGGGCCTGAGTACCTGTACGACGGTAAACAGATCATCCGAGCGGGCCTCGAGGATCATTTCTGCGGCAAACTGCTGGGACTGCCGATGGGCGTTGACGTGTGTTACACCAACCACGCCGAGGCCGACCAGGATGACATGGACAACCTGTTGACCCTGCTCGGCGTGGCGGGTGCGGCATTTGTGATCGCGGTTCCCGGGGCGGACGACGTGATGCTCGGGTATCAGAGTCTGGCATTCCATGACGCGTTGTACGTGCGCCGGGTGCTGGGGCTGCAACCCGCCCCGGAGTTCGAGGCATGGCTGCACGGATTGGGGATGACGGACGGAGATGGACGATTACTGCCCGTAGACGCCTCGCTCTCGCCGCTGCGAGCCCTGACGGTGAACCGATGAGCGACGACGCGGCACCGGTTGTCGATTTCTGGAGTCCGCTCCGTTCGACAACGCAGTCTCGAATCGGGTTGGGCCGCACCGGAGATTCGTTGCCCACCACGCGAGTACTCGAGTTCAAAGCCGCTCACGCTGCCGCGCGGGATGCCGTTCACGTACCGCTTGATTCTGAGATTCTCGCTCGGCGGGTCGAAGCCGTCGGAATCGGAGCGCCCGTGGTGGTGACCAGCGGCGCGTCCACCCGGAGCGAGTACTTACGCCGACCCGATTTGGGACGCCGGCCGGCTGATCTGCGTGCGATCGAAACGTCGGACCAGGACATTGGATTCATTCTCGCGGACGGACTTTCACCGCGCGCCCTCATGGATCACGGTGAGCAGTTGCTCGCAGCGCTTGTTGCCGTGCTGGGAACGACGTATTCGATTGCGCCGCCCGTCATCGCGACCAATGCGAGGGTTGCGTTGGGTGATCACATCGCGGCGGCGATGGGTGTGCAGACTGCGGTGGTCCTGATCGGCGAACGGCCTGGACTCTCGGTTGCCGACAGCGTCGGGATCTATCTGACCCATCTTCCTCGAGTCGGGCGCACTGACGCGGACAGAAACTGCATCTCCAACATCCATCCACCGGAAGGTCTGGGCTACGAGCAGGCAGCCCGCGTTGTCGCGGGTTTGGTGGCCGGTGCCCGGAAGCTGGGGCGTTCCGGTGTAGACCTCAAAGACACGTCGCGGGCAGACCAGTTGGCATCTGGTGAGGTGCTGACCCTCGAGTAGCGCCCAGAACAGTGCTCAGATGAAGAGCACTCGATATCTGATGCTTCCCTGAACCTTCCCCACCAGATTGCCGGCGTGGACGAACCACTTACCGCGAGGCATCGGGCAAATCCGTTGGGGTACAAGTGGGTTGAAGAGAAGCAAGGCAAGGAGGGTCGCGGCGACGATACGAGGGGCAGTCCGGCGCTGACCGTGTTGGCGGAACCGTGAGTACAACTGCGCCGTGGCGATTCCGTAGGCGCGGGTTTGATTCCACGTTCCTCGGTACGTGTCACGAAGACGGTAGGCAACCACGGCATCGGGTGCGTGTGCCAGCGTCATGCCGGTCAACTGCAGGCGCCAGCAGAGGTCGATATCCTCGCCGGAATTGACGTATCGGAGATCAAATCCGTCCACCTTGTCGAATGCTGCGCGCCAGATGCCGAAGGTGCAGGTAATGCCGTAGGGGAGGAAATCCTCACTGCCGAACTGCGTTCCGGTGAAAGTGCGCCACGTGGCAACCTCGCTCGAGTTGATCGACGCGGTTTCCACCACTCCGCCAACGGCATCCGAGTTCTCGGCGGCGCGGACGATCGCACTGAGCCACGACGGGTGGACGCGATCGTCTGCGTCACAGAATGCGATGAAATCACCACTGGATGCGGCAACCCCGACGTTGCGCGCGTAGCCGCCGCCCCGTCCGGCCGACGCATCCACCAGGCGGAGGGAAAGGGCATCGGTAGACGGATGGGTCGCGATGTACGCGGCGAGTCCGTCGGTGGAACCGTTGTCGGCAACGACGACTTCGAGTGCTCCCTCGTAATCCTGCGAGGAAAGCGCGGTCAGCTGTTCGCCGATGTGGTCCATGGCGTTATACGCAGGGATTACCACGGACACAAGGTGCGGTTTCACGCGCCAAAGATACCGTATGCCTGGTAAAGCCGCTGCGTCGGATTTGCCGCTGGTCGCAGGTAGCAGCGCTGGTGTGGCCGCTCCTGTGATGTGATTGCTGTCGAGCCCGTCAGGGCTTGCGATTCTGTTTCGGTATGTCGCACCAGTGTGAGAGCCGCCAAGGCGGCACGTGATGAGGAGAGAACGATGGCCTTTGCCGGCAACGTGGACGAATTGGCGCTGCTTCAGTCGGTGCGGCTCAAGGAACGCGTCGGATCGGGTGTTCTTGCCGAGCACCTGGGAGTGAGTGCAGCATCCGGACAGGCCGCGTACGACGCCCTGGTCGAACAGGGTAAGGCCGTGGAGAGCGACAATGAGATCAGTCTGACGGACAAGGGTCTCGCCGAGCTGAACGATCAGCTCGATGCCGAGCGCGTGTCCATCGACGAGGATTCGATTCTCGAGGTCCTCGAAGCCTTCCTGCCGTTGGACGAGGAATTCTCAGCTCTCCTCGCCAGTGCTGACGCCGCGTCGCTGGCAGAGCTGGATCGCCGCGCGTCCAACGTGTTCGACGATCTGTCCGCGTTTGTTCCGCGCCTGTCGCGGTATCAGGACTTGTTCTCCGACGCGCTTGCGAAAGTTCAAGCGGGGGAGTCGAAGTGGATTGCGGAACAGGGAATCGACTCGTACGCCACGGTGTGGGTGGAGATCCGCCAGGAGTTGTGCGAGGCGGCTGGCAAGTCGGAGAACTGAGCGTAGTTTCTCGCAGTTGGCCGTCCGTCTCCCCCGGGAGTCGGACGGCCTTCGTCGTGTCACAGCGAAGTGAAACTCGTTACTTCAGGACATGAAGCGTGATGCGCATCACCCCCCACCCCCTTTCGGGGGTAGTGCGGGGGTGAGCCGGATCACTACCTTTCCTCTTATCGACGGTGAAGCCCACAGGGCAACACCACCGGACCACGGAGGAATCGAGTGACCACAGTCTCTCCAGCAGGGGGATCGAGTGCCGCAGGCACTGCGGCAGCCCCCGCGAAGACAACGAGTGTGCGGCGAGTTGCCATCGCCAGTTGTATCGGCACGACCATTGAGTTCTACGACTTCTTCATCTACGGAACCGCTGCGGCGCTTGTCTTTCCGACGGTCTTCTTTCCGGCGCTCGGGGCCACTGCCGGCACAGTGGCGTCGTTCGCGACCTTTGCCGTTGCCTTCATCGCACGGCCGGTCGGCGCAATGTTGTTCGGGCACTTCGGAGATCGCATCGGTCGCAAGAAGACGCTCATCTCCACTCTGTTGCTGATGGGTATTTCGACGCTGCTCATCGGTTTGCTGCCCGGCGCCGACACAATCGGTGTTGCAGCTCCGATCATCTTGGTGCTCTTGCGCTTCGGTCAAGGATTTGCAGTCGGTGGTGAATGGGCGGGCGCAACCCTGCTCACCGCGGAATACGCCCCGCCCGGCAAACGCGGCCTCTACGCCATGTTCCCGCAACTCGGCCCGGCCATTGCTTTTGTTCTCTCGAGCAGCACGTTCCTCATCACCGGCGCAGTTCTCGGCGACACCAACCAGGCATTCCTCGATTACGGCTGGCGAATCCCGTTCCTGTTCTCCATCGTGCTCGTCGGTATCGGCCTCTACATGCGCCTCGCTATCGAAGAAACTCCGGTCTTCAAGGCGGAGCAAGCTGATCGCGTCGCAGCGGAGAAGAACGAAGCCCCCCGCACCCTCCCGTTCCTGGATGCATGGCGTTTCCAGACCAAGGAAATTCTGCTCTCGGCCGGCGCGCTGGCCTGCCTGTTTGCCTTCTTCTACATGGGTACGGCATTCCTCACGAGCTACGGCACCAAGACGCTCGGATTCTCCCGCCCGTTCGTCCTGTCCGTCGGTATTGCGTCCGCCTTTGTCTTCGGCGCCGCGATCATCGTCTCCGCGCTGTACTCGGACCGGATCGGACGTCGCAAGGTCATCATGATCTCGTGTGGTCTGGCTGTGGTGTGGGCACTTATTCTGTTCCCGCTCCTCGATACCGGAACTCCTCTTGCATTCATCCTCGGAATGTTCGGCACTCTGATGATCTTCGGAATCGCCTACGGCCCGTGTGGCGCACTGCTCCCGGAAATGTTCCAGACCCGCTACCGCTACACCGGTGCCGGCCTCGGCTACAACCTCGCCGGAGTGCTCGGTGGCGCAGTGCCGCCGCTGATCGCCGCCCCGCTGGCCTCGGCCTACGGGAGCATGGCCATCGGAATCATGCTCGCAATCCTCGGTGTGGTGAGTCTCGTCTGCACCTGGGCGCTCGTCGAGACCAAGGACCACGCACTGTAAGGACAGAGTCGGGCGGGGTGTCCGGACTTCAGACAGTTACGGACACCCCGCACCGGGAAGTATGTCGTGCATCACACCGAATCGAGTAAATTCGTAGATGAGAGGGTCCGCTGCGGCGGCCCCTCTCATAGGTGCCTGAACAGGCAACCGGAGAGGACAGAACACATGAGTACGCCGCTGCCCAGCTATACGTCCGGAGTATGGGACGGTCCGATGCTGGGCGACACCATCGGAGACAATCTCGATCGCACGGTTGCCGCGCACGGCGACCGTGATGCGTTGATCGACCATGCCAGCGGTCGACGATGGACGTACCGGGAGTTCGCCGAGCAGGTGAACGGGCTCGCTGCCGGACTTCTTTCCCGTGGTGTGGGGAAGGGCGATCGGGTGGGGATGTGGGCTCCCAACTGTCCGGAATGGACGTTCACGCAGTATGCGACGGCAAAGATCGGCGCGATCCTGGTCAACATCAATCCGGCGTATCGCTCGCATGAGTTGCAGTACGTGCTCGAGCAGGCCGGAATCTCGACACTGGTGTCTGCGGCCAGCTTCAAAACCTCGGACTACGCGTCGATGATCGAGACGGTGCGGCCGCAGTGCCCTGATCTGACGTCGGTGATCCTGCTCGGTTCACCCGAGTGGGACGGCGTGCTGGCGGACGGGTTGGCGGCGCAGGCAAGCGATCCGGCTCCTCTCGCCGCTGCGCAGGCTGCGCTGTCTGCGGACGATGCGATCAACATCCAATACACCTCGGGCACTACGGGTTTCCCCAAAGGGGCGACGCTCAGTCATCACAACATTCTCAACAACGGATACTTCGTCGGGGAGTTGTGCCACTACACCGAAATCGACCGCGTGTGCATTCCGGTGCCCTTCTATCACTGCTTCGGCATGGTGATGGGCAACCTTGCATGCACCAGTCACGGTGCCGCGATGGTTATTCCGGGTCCGGCATTCGATCCGCGTGCGGCACTCGAGGCTGTGCAAGCGGAGAACTGCACGTCCCTCTACGGTGTACCGACGATGTTCATCGCAGAGTTGGCGTTGCCGGAGTTCGATACATTCGACCTGTCGAGCCTGCGAACCGGAATCATGGCCGGCTCACCCTGCCCGGTCGAGGTGATGAAGCAGGTCATCGATCGCATGGGGATGGCCGAGGTATCCATCTGTTACGGCATGACCGAGACGTCTCCTGTGTCACTTCAGACCCGTTCGGATGATTCCATCGAGCAGCGAACCGAGACGGTCGGACGAGTCGGGCCGCACCTCGAGATCAAGATCGTGGACCCGGCAACAGGATTGACGGTGCCGCGCGGAGAACCTGGCGAGCTGTGCACGCGCGGGTACTCGGTCATGCTCGGCTACTGGGAGAACGCGGAGAAGACCGCGGAGGCGATCGACGCTGCCCGGTGGATGCATACCGGCGACATCGGTGTCATGGACGAGGCCGGGTACGTCGCGATCACCGGACGGATCAAGGACATGGTCATCCGCGGCGGCGAAAACGTCTACCCCCGCGAGATCGAGGAGTTCCTCTACACCCACCCCGACATCCTCGACGCGCAGGTGATCGGCGTGCCCGACGCCAAGTACGGCGAGGAGTTGATGGTGTGGATTCAGATGCGCGAGGGCGCACGCGAACTGGACGCCGACGCCGTACGTGCCTACTGCACAGGTAAATTGGCGCACTACAAGATTCCGCGGTACGTGCATGTCGTCGACGAATTCCCCATGACCGTCACCGGAAAGGTGCGCAAGATCGCGATGCGCGAACAGGCGATGGAACTGATCGGGCAGGGCTGAGTCGTGTTCGATTCTTCAGGAACTCGCGATCCGGTTCGGCCCGAGATCGCGCTTTCCTGGAAACGCTCGCGGCTCAGCGGAGTCGACCCGTCCGCGGCAATCGCAGTGGATACCGCCGACCAGGACGCCGAGAGCCGGTTGCTGCGCGCGGCTACTCCGGTGCTCGACGAAGTTGCCCAGCAGCTCGCGGGCACCGGATTCTGTGTCCTGCTGGCAGATCGGGAGTGCCGCGTTGTCGCGTCGGTGTACTCGGACCGTCTGGTCGAGCGGACAATCGAGCGTTTGGGTGTAGTCAACGGTTCACGATTCGGTGAAGAACATGCCGGCACCAACGCCCTCGGGACGCCGCTCGAGGTGGGGAGAGCCGTGGTGATCCACGGCGAGGAGCATTTCCTCGACAGCCTCAAAGGTCTCAGTTGCTACGGACAGCCGATTCTGCACCCGGTGACTCGCCGGGTCGAAGGCATTCTCGACATGACCGGTGTTGTCTCGCAAGCTAACCCGCTGTTCGCGCCGTTCCTTGCGAGGGCAGCGGCGGACATCGAGAAGCGCCTACTCGAGGGATCGAAAGCGTCGGAGCAGCGGTTGGTCGACGCATTCCAGAGAGTGTCGCATCAGCGCAACATTGCCGTCGCGGCCATCGGCGACGACATTTTGCTGAGCAACCGAACGGCGTTGGATCTGCTGGACACCGCAGACCACGTATCGCTCCGGTCTTTGATCGCCGACCTCAACCCGGACCAATCGAGATTGGTAACAGTCGAATTGGCGTCCGGTGCACTCGCGCGAGTTCAAGCCGACAGAATTTCCGGCGCCGACGGTGGAGCGCTTTTCCTGGTCGAACCACTCCAGCGTGAGCGGGCGCCAATTCGTCGAACGCACGAGCGGACTCCGTCTCCGGGGGAACGACTGCGCCGCGATCTGATGCGGGCGCGGGCGTCGTCGTCCGCAGTTGCCATCTCGGGTGAAGCAGGTTCCGGTCGAACTTCGGCAGCATCGGACGTGGTCGGGAGCGTCGACGCCAGTTGGCACGATGCCACGCGAATCGCCTTCGACGGCCGTGAGCAATGGGTCACCGATCTCGTGCGAGCTGCCCGAAGGCGCTCGGGTGTTGTCGTGATCGAACAGGTGCAGCTGCTTCCCGATTCGGTGTTGCCCATGATCGCGGACTTGATCGACGCCAGCGCTGAGGGGCCGAGGATCGTTATGACCAGTGGAGCAGTAGCAGACCTACCGCCGACCATCGCGGCGTTGCTCTCGCGTTGCGCTTCCAGAGTTGTCATCGCCCCACTGCGCGAGCGGCAAGCCGAGATTGCCGAGTTGGCGCAGGCGATGCTGGAAGGGATCTCGCCCGAGCTGAGGTTGACCGCCAGTGCTGCCGAGGCGCTCACAGCGGCCAGTTGGCCGGGCAATCTCGCCGAATTGAGAGTTGTGCTGCATCGCGCCGCGGGCGATCGCGTGAGCAATCGCATCGACGTCACCGACCTGCCTGAGGACTATCGCACGACCACCAAGGTGTCGCGGTTGGCAGGACGGGAGAAAGCGGAGCGTCAGGCGATCATCGGAGCGTTGAAAGACTGCGGCGGCAACAAGGTTCACGCGTCGGCGCAGCTCGGTATCAGCCGAAGCACCCTGTACACACGGATGCGGGCGCTCGACATCACTGTGTAGTTGACTGTCCGAATTGAGTTGTACAAAGTTCGGACAGTTAGCACCCCCGGAAGCGCGGAAGTATGGCGTGCATCACATTCGCACCTCACTACTTCAGGGAGTTTCCGATGACGGCAGTAGCCGAGCACACCATCAGTTCCGCGGTACAGGGATTCCTGAACGGATCGAAAAAGCTATACATAGGCGGCGAATTCGTCGATGCCGCTTCGGGTCAGACCTTCTCGACGTACAACCCGGCTGACGGGCAGAAGCTCACCGACGTGGCGCACGGCCAGGCCGAAGACATCGATCGCGCAGTACGGGCTGCCCGCACAGCTTTCGAAGACGGACCGTGGTCGCGCATGAAGGCAAACGAGCGCGAGCGGATGATCTGGCGCGTCGGCGACATCCTCAGTGCCCGCGCCGAAGAGTTCGGTCAGCTCGAAGCTCTCGACAACGGCAAGTCCGTCGCCATCGCCACAGCAGTCGACGTGGCCTGGGCCGCAGACGTTTTCCGCTACTACGCGGGATGGGCCACAAAGATCGAAGGCAGCACGGTCAACGTGTCCATGCCCTTCTCTCCCGGCGGCGAGTTCCACGCATACACACTGCGTGAGGCGATCGGCGTCTGTGGTCTGATCGTGCCGTGGAACTTCCCGCTGCTCATGTCGTCGTGGAAGCTCGCCCCAGCACTTGCCGCCGGCAACACCGTGATCCTCAAGCCCGCTGAGCAGACCCCGCTCACCGCACTGCTTCTCGCGGAGGTCTTCGAAGAAGCCGGCTTCCCGCCCGGTGTCGTCAACATCGTTCCAGGCTTCGGCGATGCAGGTGCTGCACTGTCCGGCCACGACGACGTGGACAAGGTCGCGTTCACCGGTTCCACCGAGGTGGGTAAGAAGATCGTCGACGCCGCCAAGGGCAACCTGAAGAAGGTCACGCTCGAGCTCGGTGGCAAGAGCCCCAATATCGTGTTCGCCGACGCGGATTTCGATGCAGCGGTCGAGGGTTCGCTCAACGCCTGGTTGTTCAACCACGGTCAGTGCTGCGTCGCCGGAACCCGGCTGTACGTCGAGGACTCCATCTTCGAGAAGTTCACCGAAGCCGTCGCGCACGCTGCGAGCCAGGTCAAGATCGGTCCGGGCCTCGATCCCACCACCCAGCTCGGACCGCTGGTGTCGCAGGAGCAGTTCGACAAGGTCACCGGATACCTTCGCGAAGGAATCGCCGACGGCGCACGCGCACTCACCGGCGGCAACCGCTGGGGCGATCAGGGCTACTTCGTCGAGCCGACTGTCTTCGTCGACGTCAAGCCCGAATTCTCCATCGTTCAGGAGGAGATCTTCGGACCCGTCGTGGCAGCGCTGCCGTTCAACGCGGACGACGGACCGATCACTGCCGCAAACGATTCCATCTACGGCCTGGCCGCCGGCATCTGGACCCGGGACATTTCCAAGGCCCATCGCACAGCCAAGCGTCTCAAGGCCGGCTCGGTGTGGATCAACCAGTACAACGGCTTCGACACCGCGATGCCTTTCGGCGGATACAAGCAGTCCGGCTGGGGCCGCGAACTCGGCGCATCCGCCATCGACCTCTACACCCAGACCAAGGCCGTCAACATCGCTCTCTGATCGACCCCATCGCACATTCTCTCGTCCGACAATCAAGGAGATCACCAGTGAAGACCAAAGCTGCTGTACTGCTCGAGCCCGGAAAGCCTTTCGAGATCATGGAACTCGACCTCGACGGCCCGGGCGTGGGTGAGGTACTGATCAAGTACACCGCTGCCGGACTGTGCCATTCGGATCTGCACCTGACCGATGGTGATCTCCCGCCGCGTTACCCGATTGTCGGTGGGCACGAAGGCTCGGGCATCATCGAAGAGGTCGGACCCGGCGTCACGAAGGTCAAGCCGGGCGATCACGTCGTGTGTAGCTTCATCCCGAACTGCGGCACGTGCCGCTACTGCTCGACCGGTCGTCAGAACCTGTGTGACATGGGCGCCACCATCCTCGAAGGTTCCATGCCGGACGGGTCCTTCCGGTTCCATGGCAACGGCCTGGACTTCGGCGGAATGTGCATGCTCGGAACATTTTCCGAGCGGGCCACCATCTCGCAGCACTCGGTCGTCAAGATCGACGACTGGCTTCCCTTGGAGACCGCAGTGGTCGTCGGTTGCGGTGTGCCGTCTGGCTGGGGAACCGCCGTCAACGCCGGTAACCTCCGCGCCGGTGACACCGCGGTGATCTACGGCATCGGTGGCCTCGGTATCAACGCGGTCCAGGGCGCCGTTTCGGCCGGCTGCAAGTACGTCGTTGTGGTCGATCCGGTTGCGCTCAAGCGGGAGACCGCACTGAAATTCGGTGCAACCCATGCCTTTGCGGACGCCGAGAGCGCTGCCGTCAAGGTCAACGAATTGACGTGGGGCCAGGGCGCAGACGCCGCACTGATCCTGGTCGGCACCGTCGACGAGGACGTCGTCAGTGCAGCGACGGCCGTAATCGGCAAGGGCGGCACCGTGGTGATCACGGGACTCGCCGATCCTGCCAAGCTGACCGTTCACGTGTCGGGTACCGACCTGACACTGAACCAGAAGACGATCAAGGGCACGCTGTTCGGATCCATGAATCCGCAGTACGACATCGTGCGCCTGCTGCGTCTCTACGATGCGGGTCAGCTCAAGCTCGACGAACTGATCACCAACACGTACAGCCTCGAAGACGTCAACCAGGGCTACCAGGATCTGCGTGACGGTAAGAACATCCGTGGCGTGATCATTCACGACAAGTAGGACAAACTGCTGTGCGCCTTTGTTAACCGCGGTCGGTTAATAAAGGCGCACAGCGGTTTTTGCTTTTTTCAGGATCTGCATCAGCTTCAACAATGCCGAGAATTTCGCGAACACCGTCCGCCCGACTACCGAGCCGAACGCTGCGGAGTCCGTTGCGTCGAGGGCGTCGAGAAGATCGCGGAAGCTCTGGACTTGTTGCGCCATAACGTCGATGTCCACGTGTGTGGCTGTGTCCGGTTCGCGCAACGCCAGCAGGTATTGCGGCGCTGTCACCAACGCGACGGCCGGAATCTTGCGCTCGAACAGCGGTTCACCCTCACCGAAATGAATGACGGGGCCGGGGGCGACGATTCGACGGTCGCCGCTACCGATGTCGCGCCACAGCGGTGCGACGATATCGTGGACTTCCCGGCTCGTCGCGTAGAGAAGTTCCGGTTCCGGGGTCGCGTCCAACGTATAGGTGCCGAGTACGGTGTCCTCGGTGTCGCCGAGAGCGCCCAGATGCTCGATTGCTATCCCGGCCACCGCACGCGCCTGGCCCGCTTCGCCTTTCCACATGTCGGGGTGGGCCTCCAGCCACGTCGACGTTGCCTGTCCGTGTTCGGACACCGCGGGAATACGCAGGTGACCGGTGGTCAGAACAAACACGTACGACCGTCGATGTGGCTGTGCAACAGCATGGCGAGCCAACTCCATCATGCCGAGGTGGCCGTTCTCCTCGACCCCGTTGGTGCCGTCGCTGTGGGTGATGACCAGAATCGTCTCCGATGGTGAAGTGCCGGGGGAGACGGCCCAGACGGTGTCGGTTGTTGTTCCGGGATGCAAGGTTGCGTCCAAAACGAGAGTCGCCTGCTGACCGGAATGGGCGGCAGTAACGACCTGTGCGCCCTCGTCACCCGCCACCCACACTGCCGGAATATCGTGATACGGCTGGGTGAACGGAAGATACTGTCCCAGAGCGTTGTCCGGCGCAATGCCACGCCACACCGCGATCACGCCGAGGACACCGGCTTTGCGGGCCTTCTCGAGTTTCGGCCCCAACAGCGTCGCGGAGAGCACCGGATTGCGCAGGGTCTCGTCCGTCACCATCGGTCCCCACTCACTCACCAGCAGCGAGCGCGGGAGGTCGACGTGGGGAACCTCGATCACAGCGATAGCACCTTTGGCCTTCGACCACGAGGGGCGCTTGGCATTCAGGTAGACCAGACGTGCGGTGATCCCAGCCGGTCCGGTGAGTCCGGAGTAGGGGAATGCGGACGAGACTGGCACCGGTCCGGTCGGCAGTTCGATGCGCAGTCCGTCGGCACGCTGAGGTAGATCCCAACGCTCGAAGGTATGTGAATCACGGCGTACCTCTAGTCCGAGATCCACGAACTCACGGGCGACTTCCTCGACCACCGCATGATGTGCGTCAGTGCCGGTCAATCGAGGTCCCAGGGCGTCGAGGCGTTGTTGCCCGGACAGAAGTAGGTTGCGGTCGACGCTCTGGCCGTGTGTCATGCGGATGCCTTTCGTGGGGGCTTCTTGGCAAATATCTAGTGCCATAACGCGAATCGGACCGTACCGTATGACGTGGCACCGAGAGTCCACGGCGAGAGAGGCTTACGTTGGCTACCTATTTGTACAGGCTTGGGAAGTTTGCATTCCGTCACAAGTACCTTGTGTTGGCAACGTGGGTGATCGTCATCGCGATTGTCGGCGGCGCGATCGGCGCTACCAGCCCGACGTTCTCGAAAGAATTCAATCTTCCCGGCACGGATTCCCAGCGTGCCACCGAGTTGATGAACGAGAATTTTGCGGCTGCGGCGGAGCAACAAAGCAAGGCATCCACCAGCATTCTTGTCGCGGCCGACGACGGACTTGCTGCGCACAGTGATCAGATCGACCAATTGATCGCGCAGGCAAAGACTCTCCCGGACATCGTTGATCCCGAAACGATCGTCAATCCGGTCGCCCTCGCGGCGGCTGAACCGGCGCTCGCCAGTGCCGTACTGGGCGACGACGGCAAGGTGGGGTTGATCCAGCTCAACCAGTCGATCCGCATCGAGGATCAGACGCAGGCCAACAAGACGGCTTTCCTCGATCTGATGGCCAAGTTCCGTACCGGCGGTTTGCAAGTCGAGGGCACCGGTTCGTTGATGCAGGTCCAGACTGCTGGCGGATTGTCGGAGATGCTTGGCTTCGCGGTGGCGTTCATCGTCATGATCGTGGCCTTCGGTGCACTGATCGCGGCGTTCATTCCGCTGTTCACCGCGATACTCGGCATCGCACTCGCAACGCTGACCGTGACGCTCGGGGCGGGATTCTTCGACATCAACGAGGGTGTCACGGGCATCGTGACGATGATCGGCATTGCCGTCTCGATCGACTACGCGCTGTTCATCGTCTCGCGGTACCGCAGTGAACTCAATCTGGGTGGTAGTAGGGAGGCAGCAGTCGGTCGTGCGGTGGGCACAGCCGGCTCGTCCGTCGTTTTTGCCGGCCTGACCGTTGTGGTTGCCTTGGCAGCGCTGGCCGTGGTGGGTGTACCGATGATCACCCAGATGGGAATCTCGGCTGCGATCGCCGTGATTATTGCGGTGTTGGGCGCGATCACGTTGATCCCGGCTGTTCTCGGGGTGTTCGGCCGCTTTGCCTTCTCGCCGCGCATCCCCGGCCTGCGTCACGGTGACGAGCCCGAATCGATGGAATCGAACGGGCACCGGTGGGCGAAGGTGGTCACCAAGTACCCGTGGCCTATCGCCGGCATTGCGTTGGTTCTGCTGGTGATCGCCGCGATTCCGATGACAAAACTCGAGCTCGGGCTTTCCTTCACTCAGGACGAGGAGCAACCGGCACTCGCGCTGATGCAGCGAGGTTTCGGTGAGGGTGTCAACGGCAAGTTGTTCGTTGTGCTCGACTCTCCCGAGGGGACAGACATCACGCCCGTCGCAGCCAAGACGATTGCGTACATCAAGGGTCTGGACAACGTCGCCACGCCGGATCTCCTGATGTGGACCGGCAACGGCCCGGACGCGGCCAACCCAACCGTTGGGGCAAACTCCGCCCTGATCGCCGTAACTCCGCAGCTATCGCCGAGCGGTCCCGAAACACACGAGTTGATGGATCAGATCCGCGAATACGGGTCGACGGTGAAAGCCGAGGGCGCTGAACTTGGCGTCGCGGGTCAGACGGCGATTGTTGCCGACATGTCGTCGAAACTCAGTTCCGCCCTCATTCCGTATCTGATTGTGGTCGTCGGGCTGGCGTTCATCATCATGATGGTCGTCTTCCGTTCGATCCTGGTTCCGCTGACTGCAACTCTCGGATTCCTGTTCTCCATCTGCGCCACGTTCGGTGCCACGGTGGCGATCTTCCAAGAGGGCGCATTCGGGTTGATCCAGCACACCCAACCGATCATCTCTTTCCTGCCGATCTTCATGATCGGTGTGGTCTTCGGTCTGGCGATGGATTACCAGGTATTCCTCGTGACTCGAATGCGTGAGGAGTACGTACACGGATTGTCGGCAAAGGACGCCATCATCTCGGGGTACACCCACGGTGCGCGAGTGGTCGCGTCAGCGGCGATCATCATGATCTCGGTGTTCGGCGCGTTCATGTTGTCGTCGGAAACCACCAGCAAGATGATGGGCTTCGGACTTGCTGCTGCAGTCTTCTTCGACGCCTTCATCATTCGCATGATTGTGATTCCCGCGGTCATGTCGATTCTCGGAGACTCGGCGTGGAAGCTGCCGGCCTGGCTCGACAAGATCCTGCCCAACGTCGATATCGAGGGCGAAGCGATCCGGCTCATCCCGATCGAACAGGATCCAGACGCAGATCCGGTGCCTGTCGGGGTGTAATGACTTCTCCAATGGAAACCATCCGGTTGGTAACAAAAGTCGGTGCCGCCGCGACAGGTCCGGGGAGAGGCAACGCCTGCCTGGCGTGCCCTGAGGAAACTGCGAGGGCTGGTGGCCGACAAGAATTCCGGTTCCGATCGGACCGAAAAGTGGACGGTCGCGCTCACGGTGGTCTCGTTGATGGCCGGCGGCATCGTCTTTGCCGGAGTAGTCGATCGATGGAGCGGTTCGGACTCCGGTGAACTGACTGCGTCGTCCGTCGGAACGACGCAGTCGACCGAGGAGACGCAGGCCGAGGAGAATTCGGAGTACACCTACGTAACACCAACGGTGGTGTACCCGACGAGTATCCCGGGATGCACCAGCGTCGAGTCGCCTGGCGACGGCTTGTCATCGATCTCGTACTGGTCGACCGGGGCACAAACCTACGACGATCCACGGTTCCCGTGGTTCTCCGCGCCCAAGGCAACGGTGATGTCCGAAGCCGTCCAGCGGTCGCTGCCGGCTGTCGCCGAGATCGAGTTCGCAAGCCCGGAACGATCGTTGAACTTCGGGCCCCTCCACGTTCCGTCGGAGTCGTCCGAACTGCCAGAGGGGTTCTCACTCGAGGAGATGGCGGATACGACGGCATCCGCGACGCTGGTACGGGACGGAAAGGCCGGAGCACTCGACATCCGGGTGACGTCCCATACGGGCCCGGTTCCCCCGTGTATTGCCGGCTCGCTCGTCGAGCGCCGCACTCTCGCCGACGGTTCTGTCGTGGACGCGCAGGACACGTGGAGCGAAACCAACGGCGTTCGCACCCTGTCGCGTTCAGCGCTTCTGTACGGCGCGGATAAAACCTTCATCCAGGCGAGCGCGACCGACGCGGTCTATGCCGGTAGCCCCGGGGTCGAGATCAGCGGGATGGTTCCGTTGACCGTCGAAGACCTGATCGCTTTGGTCAGCCTTCCGCAACTGCGCATTACGGCGCCGGTTCCACCAGGTACGGCGCCTATCCAGCCCGGTTGCCAAGGATCGACCCTCGACCCGTCCGGGCGGAAGCTGGATCGTGGCACCGTCGACGAGCTGGGAAGAGCTCTCCAATCAGGTTGGCGTGCGGCACCTCCCGGAATGCCAGTTCTCGAACCTGCGCTCGGGAGATTGGTTCTGGCCGAGAGCGACACCACGACCGCCTGTCAGGATCTTGTAGCGCGATCGGGCGGCAACGAGTCGGATCTGACTATTTCGATCACCAGCGGGCAGCCACTTCCCAAGGCGCCGAACAAGTACGACCCTTCGTACGACGGGCATCCGAAATCGGTGGTGACCGCCGAGGACGGCGCTGTGATCGTGCGCGACGAGCGTCATTACTCGGTCATGCCGATGGGGAATGGTGAAGGCACTCGCGAGGCAACGAGTGAACAGAGTCGGTCGGTAACGCTGACACAGCCCAATGGAACGCGGGTGTCGGTTCGTTCGTCGGCGGCGTCGCCGAACATGCCGATGACATACGAGCAATTGGAATTTCTCGCAACGATCGACGGGCTGGAGATTCGATGACCGAGCGGTTCTCTCCACGGGCACGTCTGGGCATCGCGGCACTTGCCGCGATAGTCACCGTTACCGCAGCAGTGGTCACCGTGATCGATGCCGGGAATCGTGCCCATTCCGTTGACGTCGGGGCGCCGCTGTGGGCCGTCGACGCCGCCGAGGTTCTCGGACGGGAGTTCGCGGTCTTTCGCAGCCCGCTCGGCGGAACCGAATTCAACATGGAGATGGGCGGATTCATCGACGCGGGCTCGATAGTGGTGACAATGGCAGGTATGCCGGACCGGCAGTCGTACTCACTCGACGACGCGGAACTCGTTGCGCTCGATGCCGAAGACGGCTCGGTGCGCTGGCGCGCGTCGGCCGTCGATATCGGCGGGTGTTCTCCGGCATTGCTGGACGGTTCGCTGCTGTGCTACTCCGGGCCGTATGTCACTGCCTCCGCGTACTCGGTTTTCGACATCGAGAGCGGCGAGCGTCGAGACGTTGTCACGCCGTGGTCACCGATCATCGCGGTTGTCTCGGGCGATGACGTCCTGGCCCTCGAGGGTGATATCGAGAGCAACGACGTTCGTGTCCACAGTGGAAGCGTCGACGATCCGGAAGCCAACTGGTCCAAGGCATTCGACGTCGGCGGATCGTGGGAATCCGGTTACGTCGAGCCGGTGATGTCGGTGCGCGGCGATCTGGGCCTGATTTCCCTCGACGAGACTCTGGGTTTCGATCCGGAGACCGGCGATCAACGGTGGTTGTACGGCTACACCACGTGCTCGACCACGCACACATCCTCTGACGGTGTCACTTTGGTTTTAGAACGTGATTGCCAGAACGATGGGCAAGCGACAAGAGCGTACGCAATTGATCAGTACGGGCACGAATTTGCCAGGGCGGATTTCGTGTCTTCCGGATCGGGATCGTATTTCAGTTTGCGTTACAGCCGTGACCAACCTGCCGGGGATTCGACTCCGATCATTCTGGGGGACAGCGGCTTCGACAGAAAGACCGGAGAGAAGCTGTGGACCAACCAGGAGGTGCTCGGTCCTGCGCAATCCTTGGCGGTGATCGGAGATGTGGTTGCTGTGACGAGCGCCGACGGTACGATCCGGTTCGTTGATCTGTCCAACGGGGAGGTCCTGTGGGATACCCGTACCGAACGTACCGGCGAGATTCTGTGGGACGGTGACCTCGTCGTAGACGAAGGAATTGTGTACGGAGTGAATCCTCGAACAGGTCAGCGCACCTGGGAGGTTCGTGTGGAACCGGACGGAGACGACGGCTTCGGCAGCTGGGTGCAACCGCGCGAGTTGTGGGGAGGAGAGCGGGTGCTGTTGCGCTCGAGTGAGGACCGCATCACTGCGTTGAAGCGCTCGTAAGTGCACCGGCCTGCGGCGCCGGAATGCTCCTTCCGGTGAAGGGATCCATCTCCTCGAGCGGTGGAATTCCTGGCGGCGCTCACACCGGTGACGGTGGATTGCGACAAGATAACTACAGGGTGTCTGGCGGGGTGAGAATCGAACTTCTTCAGTGTTCCAGGGCACGGGAAGGGTGGATTGCTGATGAGTCGCCACGTGTAGTGTGCTGTGTGTCGGTCGCATCTGGCGGCCGTGTATTTCAGGTTGCATCTCGGACAATAATTTGGACAACAGGCGACTGTTACCTGTAACTGTGGTTATTGTTCGACTGGGCGGAGATTTTTCGGCCGCACGCATGCACGACATGTGAGAGGGGCTGTCATGGGACAGATCATCGGGACCATTATTTTCGGTGCAGTAATCGGAATCCTTGCGCGCCTGGTGCTGCCAGGTAAGCAGCAGTACGGGATGATCATCACCATCGTCCTCGGTGTCGCCGGTGCATTGATCGGATACTGGGTGTGGGGCGCCATCTCGGACAAGGGTGATACCGGCGGAATCGACTGGATTCGCTGGATCATCAGCATCGCGGCAGCTGCAGTTCTGTCCCTCGGCTACAGCGCCGTGACGGGCAAGAAATAGGCATATCGCTTGGTCTGAAAAGTGCGCCCTCCCCATAGAGGAGGGCGCACTTTTGCCTGGGCAGAAATCTGTCTAGGCAGTGATCAGAGCCCGCGCTGTAGACGCAGGGCATTGAGAAACTGGGTCGGCAGTTCGAGTTCGACGCTCTCGTCGTCGGGATGGGGGAGAGCTTTGATCTTGGCGAACTCGTCGTTGAGTCGCTCCATCTTGACGTCCAGACGGTGTGCGGCGGCTGCGGCTTCGGTGAGCTCGTCGAGCAGTTCGGCCGGCACGTCCCGGTTGTACTTGTAATAGATCTTGTGCTCGAGACTGGCCCAGAAATCCATTGCGATGGTACGGATCTGGAGTTCGATCGGCACGTAAGAGACGCGGTCGCTCATGAAGACGGGCACTTCGACTATGAGGTGCAGACTCTTGTAGCCGTTGGGCTTGGGGTTGGCGATGTAGTCCTCGCGCTCGATCACCCGCAGATCCGACTGGCTGGTGAGCATTTCGGCGATCCGATAGGTGTCGGAAATGAAGCTGCAGGTAATGCGCACGCCGGCGATGTCGAAGATGTTCTTCGAGATGTCCTCGATGGTGATCGGAATGCCGAGTCGCTCGGCCTTGCGCATGATGCTCTCCGGCGTCTTCACCCGAGATGCGACGTGTTCGATGGGACTGTACTGATTGATGTGGGTGAACTCGTCCTTGAGGATATTCACCTTGGTCATCAGTTCGGCGATACCGAATTGGTACAGCATCATGAATCGGGAGAACTCGGTTCGCAGTTCGGCGAAATCTGTTCGACTGATTGCACTGCTGTCTTCCACGTTCGGCACGGCACCCTCATCTGTTAGCTGGTGCAACCAGTCTGCCACTGATTTTGCGGTGTCCGGTTCAGGGTGTGCGTAGTGCGGCGAGCGTCATAGCGCGCAGGACGCGGCGCGTTCGGGCAGGCGACGCCGGGTTGGCGCTGTGCGGAGTTGAGTTGATCAGGCCGAATGTGGCGTGGGCCTTGATTCGCGCGTCCGCTTCGTCGAGCGTCGGATCGAGCTGTTCGAGGACTCCTACCCACAGTTCCACGTATTTGCGCTGCGTCTGGCGGACTTGCCGTCGCGCGTCGGCCGGCAGGCTTTCGAGGTCGCGATCCTGGATGCGGATCAGGTCCGGTTCACCGAGTGCGAAGTCGAGATGGAACTCGACGAGGGCGTCGAGCGCTGACGTCGGGGAGTCGGCTGTCTCGGTTGCGGCCGAACCGCCCTCGTACAACCGGGTGCTGATCCCGACGAGTAGTTCGACCAGGACGGCATCCTTGTTGGGGAAGTGCCGGTATACGGCAGGTCCGCTGATTCCGGCGGCGGCGCCGAGATCTTCGAGTCGAACGCTCACGAATCCACGTTCGGCGATCAGGCGTGCGGCGGCGCCGAGGAGTTGACGTCTGCGATCCGCCTTCATCTGATCGCGCCGGGTCGGAGCCGTTACCTGCTCAGAGGGCATTCTTTTGATCTTTCTTCGCGTGTGACCTGGACAACTCAGTTAATCATAGTTAATCTAGTTTCAGTTATCGAGCATTAACTCATGGCGAAGGCGGCGGGATGACTCCCAGTGGAATCACGCAAGGGTCGGGATACCGATCCGATCACACCGTTCTGGTGGATGAACTGAAGAAGAAACTGGCTCAAGCCGCCCTCGGCGGCAACCAGAAATCGAGGGATCGGCACGTCAGTCGAGGGAAACTGCTTCCCCGGGATCGGGTGGATTCACTGCTCGATCCGGGCAGTCCCTTCCTGGAGTTGTCCCCGCTGGCCGCAAACGGCCTGTACGACGACGAGTGCCCCGGTGCCGGCGTGATTACGGGAATCGGCCGGGTGTCGGGGCGCGAATGTGTCATCGTGGCCAACGACGCAACGGTCAAGGGTGGCACGTACTACCCGATGACGGTGAAGAAGCATCTGCGTGCGCAGGAAGTGGCGTTGCAGAACAACCTTCCCTGCATCTACCTGGTCGACTCCGGTGGCGCCTTCCTACCGCGTCAGGACGAAGTCTTTCCGGACCGTGAACACTTCGGCCGGATCTTCTACAACCAGGCGACTATGAGCGCCAAGGGGATTCCCCAGATCGCTGCAGTTCTCGGTTCGTGCACCGCCGGCGGCGCCTACGTACCGGCAATGAGCGACGAGGCAGTCATCGTTCGTAATCAGGGCACCATCTTCCTCGGCGGACCGCCGCTGGTGAAGGCTGCGACCGGCGAGATCGTGACAGCCGAGGAGCTTGGCGGCGGCGACCTGCACTCCAAGGTTTCCGGTGTCACCGATCACCTGGCCGAGGACGACCGCGACGCACTTCGGATCGTGCGCAACATCATTGCCACACTTGGCCCCCGCTCCGAGCGCCCCTGGGACGTGATCTCGACAGTTCCGCCCGTCGCCGATCAGAGCGAACTCTACGACGTCGTCCCGACCGATCCCCGTACGCCGTACGACGTTCACGAGGTGATCACCAAGCTCGTTGACGGTGGCGCGTTCCAGGAGTTCAAGGCTGAATACGGCAAGACGCTGGTTACCGGGTTCGCCCACATCGAGGGCCACCCGGTCGGAATCATCGCCAACAACGGCGTGCTCTTCGGTGAATCAGCCATGAAGGGCGCACATTTCATCGAACTGTGCGACAAGCGCAGTGTTCCGCTGTTGTTCCTGCAGAACATCGCCGGCTTCATGGTGGGACGCGATTACGAGGCCGGCGGCATCGCCAAGCACGGCGCCAAGATGGTCACGGCCGTCGCGTGTGCGCGGGTTCCGAAGCTGACGGTGGTCATCGGCGGTTCGTACGGCGCGGGCAACTACTCCATGTGTGGACGCGCGTATTCGCCTCGCTTCCTGTGGATGTGGCCCAACGCGCGCATCTCGGTCATGGGCGGCGAGCAGGCCGCGTCGGTGCTCTCGACGGTTCGCAGCGAACAGCTCGACAGCGCGGGTAACCCGTGGTCGGCTGACGACGAAGAAGCGTTCAAGGCGCCGATCCGTGAGCAGTACGAGGCGCAGGGCAATCCGTACTACTCCACTGCTCGACTCTGGGACGACGGCGTGATCGACCCGGCAGATACCAGAACTGTTCTCGGCCTGGCTCTCTCGGTGTGTGCAAACGCGCCGATCGAGCCGGTCTCCTACGGCGTCTTCAGGATGTGAGAGAGATGACTGAGCTTCGCACCATAGATACCGTCCTCGTTGCCAACCGTGGTGAGATCGCTGTTCGTGTGATTCGCACGTTGCGGGAGTTGGGAATTCGCAGCGTTGCCGTCTACAGCGACGCCGACGCCAATGCGCGCCACGTCCGAGAAGCCGATACTGCCGTCAACATCGGGCCTGCTCCGGCGCGCGAGAGCTACCTCGTCATCGACAAGGTGATCGACGCCGCCAAGGCCACCGGTGCCCAGGGTATTCACCCGGGTTACGGCTTCCTGTCGGAGAATTCGGCTTTCTCGGCAGCCTGCGCCGCGGCCGGGATCGCGTTCCTCGGGCCAAACGAGCGTGCCATCGAGGTGATGGGCGACAAGATCACCGCAAAAAACGCGGTGGCGGCATTCGACGTCCCGGTGGTTCCGGGTATCGCGCGACCGAATCTGACCGACGAAGAACTGATCGCGGCAGCCGAGGACATCGGTTACCCGGTACTCGTCAAGCCGTCGGCAGGCGGCGGCGGTAAGGGTATGCGGTTGGTCGAAGATCCGGCCAATCTGGCGGAAGCGCTGCGCAGCGCTCGCCGCGAGGCCGCGTCGTCGTTCGGTGACGACACGCTGTTCCTCGAACGATTTGTCCTGCGGCCCCGGCACATCGAAGTCCAGGTTCTCGCCGATCAGCACGGTAACGTCGTTCACCTCGGTGAGCGTGAGTGCAGCCTGCAGCGGCGTCACCAGAAGGTCATCGAAGAGGCGCCGTCACCCCTGCTGGATCAGGTGACGCGCGACCGCATCGGCGCAGCAGCGTGCAATACCGCTCGCAGCGTCGACTACACCGGTGCCGGCACCGTCGAGTTCATCGTTTCGGCCGACAAGCCGGACGAGTTCTTCTTCATGGAGATGAACACCCGACTGCAGGTCGAGCACCCGGTCACCGAAATGGTCACCGGACTCGACCTGGTCGAGTGGCAGGTACGCGTCGCGGCCGGGGAGAAGCTGGCTTTCGAGCAGAGCGACATCACCTTGACCGGGCACGCCATCGAAGCCCGCGTGTACGCCGAAGATCCGGGACGCGGATTCCTACCGACCGGTGGCAGCGTCGTCGGGCTCGTCGAGCCGTCGGGATCGGGCGTACGCGTCGATTCGGGCCTGCTCGAGGGAACCGTCGTCGGCAGCGACTACGACCCGATGCTCAGCAAGGTCATCGCACACGCTTCCGACCGCGCCGGTGCTTTGCGCAAGCTCGATCGTGCGCTCGGCGACACCGCGGTTCTCGGCGTGGTCACCAACATCGAATTTGCACGCTTCCTCCTTGCCGATCCGGATGTGATCGCGGGCAACCTCGATACCGGCCTCCTCGATCGTCGGGTTGAAGACTTTGTCGCGGCAGACGCCACGGACGAGGTCCTCATTGCCGCTGCGGCCTATCGCTGGCTGGCACGGTGGACGACTGCAGCATCGGTAGACCCTTGGGACGTTCCCAGCGGATGGCGCGTGGGGACTCCGGCTCCGACCAGCATCCGCCTGTCGGCCGGAACCCGGATTGCGCATGTGTCGATAGTCGGGACTCCCACAGACGCAAAGGTCGAGGTCGAAGGATCGCAGCCGCAGGCTTTCAGTGCCGGCTTGACGGGATCGGAACTGGCTGTGGTGATCGACGGGCGTCGGCGCACGTTTGTCGTGGCCGAGACCGAGGGTGGGTTGTGGCTGGCCGGCGGCGGAACCTGGCATGTCCGCGAAGTTGCCGAGGTCAGCGTCCGAGGCGACGACGCGCACGCCGGTGACGCCGAAATCGCAAGTCCGATGCCGGGTGCGGTGATCGCGGTCAACGTCGAGAACGGCGCAGCCGTGTCGGTGGGGCAGTCACTGGTGGTCGTCGAGGCCATGAAGATGGAGCACTCGCTGACCTCGCCGATCGACGGAACTGTGGAAGTGCTTGTCCGTCAGGGCGATCAGGTGATGGTGGATCAGATTCTGGCCCGCGTCGTACCCACCGCCGAAGCAGACACTGCAGAAGAAGACACCGAGAACACGACTCAGAAGGAAGAAGCCTGATGTCCGATTACCTTGCCACCGGAGCGCTTCCGGACGAGTACCAGCAGTTGGCCAAGACCGTTGCGGACTTCGCCAAGACAGTTGTGGCGCCGGTTGCCGCCGAGCACGACGCCAATCACACCTTCCCGTACGAGGTTGTTGCCGGGATGGCGGAGATGGGCCTGTTCGGTCTGCCGTTCCCCGAGGAGTACGGCGGAATGGGCGGCGACTACTTTGCCCTGTGCCTCGCGCTCGAGGAATTGGGCAAGGTGGATCAGAGTGTCGCGATCACTCTCGAAGCCGGAGTGTCCCTCGGCGCCATGCCGATCTACCGATTTGGCAACGACGCGCAGAAGGAAGAGTGGCTGCCGCAGCTCACCAGCGGAAAGTCGCTTGCCGCCTTCGGATTGACCGAGCCTGGCGCCGGTAGCGATGCCGGTGGAACCAAGACCACCGCCAAGTTCGACAGCGGCGAGTGGATCATCAACGGCAACAAGCAGTTCATCACCAACTCGGGCACCGACATCACGAAGCTCGTGACGGTCACCGCGGTTACGGGTGTCAAGGACGGCGGCAAGAAGGAAATCTCGACGATTCTCGTGCCGACCACGACGCCGGGATTCACGGCTGAGCCTGCTTACAACAAGGTCGGCTGGAATGCCTCCGACACCCACCCGCTCACGTTCGCGGATGTCCGTGTCCCCGAAGAGAACCTGCTCGGTGAGCGTGGCCGCGGCTACGCGAACTTCCTGCGCATTCTCGACGAAGGTCGCATCGCCATTTCGGCGTTGAGCGTCGGTGCCGCCCAGGGTTGCGTCGACGAGTCGATCAAGTACGCGAAGGAACGCGAGGCATTCGGACGCCCCATCGGTCAGAACCAGGCCATCGCGTTCAAGATCGCGCGCATGGAAGCTCGCGCCCACGTGGCCCGCACCGCGTACTACGACGCGGCCGCATTGATGCTGTCCGGCAAGCCGTTCAAGAAGCAGGCATCCATCGCCAAGCTCATCTCCTCCGAAGCTGCCATGGACAACGCCCGCGACGCCACCCAGATCCACGGCGGATACGGATTCATGAACGAATACGCAGTCGCGCGGCACTACCGTGACAGTAAGATTCTGGAGATCGGCGAAGGCACTACCGAGGTGCAGTTGATGCTCATCGCACGTGAGGCGGGGTTGTGACGAACTCTCAGATGAACAACGCAGAGACCAAGAAGATCACTCAGCGCGGACTCTGGTTCGAGGAGTTCGAACTTGGCGCAATCTACGAGCACCGCCCAGGCCGCACGGTCACCGAGGCCGACAACGTGCTGTTCACGACGTTGACAATGAACACGCAGGCACTGCATCTCGACGCCGCGTACAGCGAGGACACACAGTTCGGTGTGCGCCTGGTCAATTCGATGTTCACGCTGTCGACGATCGTGGGACTTTCGGTTGCACAATTGACGCAGGGAACCATCGTGGCAAATCTCGGGTTCTCGGACATCAGTTTCCCGAAGCCGCTCTTCCACGGCGATACCCTGTATGCGGAGACGTTGATCGCCGACAAGCGTGAATCGAAGAGCCGCCCGGGTGAAGGCATCGTGACGTTGGTCCACACCGGTCGTAATCAGCACGGCGACGTCGTGGCCGTGGCAACTCGTAAAACGTTGGTGCAGTTGAGGCCGCAAGGAGAATCGTCGTGACGTGGATTCCGCCGGGGCCGGCGTGGTTGTTCTGCCCGGCAGATCGCCCGGAGCGCTATGCAAAAGCTGCGGCGGCAGCCGACGTTGTCATTCTCGACCTCGAGGACGGCGTTGCCGCTGACGACAAGGAGGCAGCGCGCACCGCGCTGATCGACACACCGCTCGACCCGGAACGCACGGTGGTGCGCGTCAATCCCGTCGGCACTCGCGAGCACGAACTCGACCTGCTTGCCCTCGACGGCACGCATTACACGCGTTTGATGCTCTCCAAGTGCGAATCGGCCGACGACGTTCTCTCGCTGGCCCCCGCCGAGGTCGTTGCGTTGGTCGAGTCGCCGCTCGGCGCACTGGCCGTGCAGGAAATCGCTCTGGCGGCCAACACCATCGGCGTGATGTGGGGCGCTGAGGACCTGATCGCCGGTCTCGGAGGCAATGCCAGTCGTCATCAGGACGGTTCGTACCGCGACGTTGCGAGGCACGTTCGCTCGAATACTTTGCTGGCAGCGAAGAGCTACGGCCGACTGGCTGTCGATTCCGTGTACCTCGACATCAAGGACCTGGTCGGACTTGGCGTCGAATCCGCCGACGCCGTTGCCGTCGGGTTCGACGTCAAGGTTGCGATTCACCCCAGCCAGGTTGATGTCATCCGCGCAGCGTTCGCGCCGTCGGAGTCGGAAATCGACTGGGCACAAAGGGTTCTTGCGGCAGTGGCCCATGAACGTGGTGTGTTTGCCTTCGAAGGCAAGATGGTGGACGCGCCCGTTCTGCGTCACGCCGAGAAACTGCTGCATCGCGCCGGTATCCTCCCCGAGTAAGGAGAACAACGCATGAGCAAAGTTGTGAGTTCGGCACTCGACGCGGTTGCCGACATCGCCAGCGGGTCCACGCTTGCCGTCGGTGGGTTCGGACTGTGCGGAATTCCCGACGCCTTGATCGCGGCTATAGCCGAGGGTACCGCCACCGATCTGGAAGTGTTCTCCAACAACTGTGGTGTCGACGATTACGGTCTCGGAATTCTCCTGAGCGCTCATCGCATTGCGCGAGTAACCGCGTCGTACGTGGGGGAGAATAAAGAGTTTGCACGCCAGTACCTTTCGGGTGAGCTCGAAGTGGAGCTGACGCCGCAGGGAACCCTGGCCGAGCGTCTGCGTGCGGGCGGTGCTGGCATCCCGGCGTTCTACACACCGGCCGGCGTGGGCACCCCCATCGAAGAGGGCGGGTTGCCCTGGCGTTACAACTCCGACGGATCCATTGCCGTCGCTTCTCCGCCCAAGGCGACCGCCGTTTTCGGGGATCGCCGCTATGTGTTGGAAGAATCGATTACCGCGGATTTTGCATTGGTGCATGCCGACTACGGCGATACCGAAGGCAACCTCGTCTTCAACAAGACCGCGATGAACTTCAATCCTCTTGCCGCAATGGCTGGTCGGATCACCATCGCACAGGTGGAACATCTGGTCGAGCCCGGCGAAATCGACCCGGCACACGTTCACCTTCCCGGTGTGTTCGTCCAGCGGGTCGTACATACGGGTGTGCAAGACAAGAGGATCGAGAAGCGAACCGTCTCAGGAGGCACCAAGTGACCAGTTCGGAGGAAACTCGTGTCGGTTGGACTCGCCACGAGATGGCCGCACGTGCGGCTGCGGAGATGCGGCCGGGCGAATACGTCAATTTGGGAATCGGACTGCCGACACTGATCCCGAGCTATCTTCCTGAGGGCGTGAGGGTTGTACTGCACAGCGAGAACGGCATCCTTGGCACCGGGCCGTACCCGACCGAGGATCAGGTCGACGCCGACCTCATCAACGCGGGCAAGGAAACCGTCACCGTCAATCCAGGCGCCGCGTTCTTCGACTCTGCACTGTCCTTCGGCATGATTCGTGGCGGCCACATCGATACTGCCGTTCTCGGTGGCATGCAGGTGTCGAGTACCGGTGATCTCGCCAACTGGATGGTGCCCGGCAAGATGGTCAAGGGCATGGGCGGCGCGATGGATCTTGTCCACGGCGCTCGCCGCGTGATCGTGGTGATGGAGCATACCGACCGGGAGGGAAACCCGAAGATCCTCGAGCGGTGCACTTTGCCGTTGACGGGCCAAGGTGTGGTACATCGCATCATCACCGATCTGGCCGTGCTGGATGTCACACCGGAGGGCATTGCGCTGGTGGAGCTGGCACCGGGCGTCAGCGCTGAGTATCTGCAGAATGTGACGGGCGTTACGCTCGTGTGAATGAGTTGTGAGGTACGGAGAAACGCGTCGGCGCATAGCCGGCGCGTTTCTTCGTGAGTAGGACCCGACCGAAGTCCGAACCGGCTGACGGCGGTCGATTTGTCTGGATAAAAAGGCCCGTGAACAGCGCGATTCCTCGCGAATTGCCGAGCCTGTACATTTATCGGGCGGTTACGCGGGGATTCGCGCGCGCGATAGGCCCGTGCGCGGAACTGCTTCGATCGTGCCCGTCGGAACGGTAGTGAGGGAGGGGGTTGTCCGCTGCGATTGTCGGATCCTGAGACGAGCCTTCGCGGTGGGCGAATTGTGGCTTGTTGCTGTAACGAACCTTCACTTCAAACTCGATATGTCTGGGTGTGGCTTTGTCATGCCTGCGGCCCATCGGAGATGATGGATCGTTCTGGCTCATTGAGGGTAGATGAGATCGGTACAAGTTGTGGCGGCGAGATGTGCGTCACAGCGTGTGCGTAATGGTGTGGAAGAGAGGCTGTGGGCGTGAAGTCGCTGGGAAACGGAAAACTGGAGAGCGGTAAGTCGGAGGTCGGCAGCTCGCCGGAAGAAGTTCAGCGATCTGGCGCATTCCCACTCTCGGCCGCACAGCTCGGTATGTGGTTCGCGCAGCACCTCGATCCCAGCGTCCCCGTCAACATCGCGCAGTACGTCGAACTTCGTGGCGCGTTGCAGCTGAACGTGCTCCGGGCGGCGTGCGCCGACGCCGGCCGCGAAATCGGTTCGGCCTTCGTTCGGATCATCGAAGTCGATGCACAGCCTTTCCAGATCATCGACGACACCCTTGACGACTCGGTCGGCTATGTCGACGTCCGCAGTGAGGCCGACCCCCACGACGCGGCAATGCGGTGGATGCGCGCAGACCGAAGCCGTCCCGTGGACATGCTCGAAGACCGGTTGATCTCGGCAACCATCCTGCGCCTCGAACAGGACCGCTACTACTGGTACACCCGGGTCCATCACACGATCCTCGACGGTTTCGGCGCGTCCACATTTGTCACTCGAGTCGCCGAGTTGTACTCGGCCCGCGTCGAAGGCCGTGAGCCCACGCCCAACGAGGCATCCGACCTGCGCGACGTGTACGAGGTCGACAACACCTACCGCAATTCCCATCGGTTCGACACCGACCGCACTTTCTGGGCCGAGAAGATCGCCGACCTCGACGAGATTTCGAGCCTGGCCGGTCGCAGCGCCCCGCCGACGCCGGTCAGCCGCATCAACAGTGCGGCGCTGTCCAACCATGTGGAAGCGTTGCTCGCGCGATTCCTCGAACGCGTCGAGAAGACCACGGTGGCCGGCACGGTGGTCGCAGCATTTGCCGCGTACCTGGCCCAGATGACCGGAAGCGAGGACGTGTCGCTGTCGCTACCCGTCTCGGGCCGCACCACGGCAGTGCTCCGCCGATCCGGCGGAATGGTGTCCAACGTGGTGCCATTGCGCTTGAGGATTACCTCGACGACAACCGTCCAGGAACTTCTCGACGCCGTTGGCAGTGAGATGTCGGGCGCCCTGCGCCATCAGCGATACCGGCACGAAGACATGGTCCGCGACGGTGACGGGCCAGGTCAGGGCGGATTCTTCGGCCCGTGGATCAACATCATGATGTTCTCCACCGAACTTGCCTTCGGGCCACTGGTCGGTGAATTACACATCCTGTCAACGGGTTTGATCGAAGACCTCGGTGTCAACCTGTACCAGAGCGTCGGCGACACCCGGACGCACATCGACTTCGAGTCGAATCCCAACCTCTATTCCGCGTCGGTCGCCGAGCGTAACCATTCGCGCTTTGTCGAGTTCCTCGAAAAGTTCATCTCCGCCGAAACATCTCGCCGAGTGTGGGACCTGCCCATCGCGTCCGAAGAGGAGCGCAAGAAAGTCGCGCTCTGGAATCGAACCGGTTACCACGTACTTTCGCAGTCCATCACCGAGCCGTTCGAGCGTCAGGTCGATCGAACCCCGGACGCCACCGCGCTGATCTTCGAGGGGAGTTCACTCACCTACGCGGAGTTCGACGCGAAGGTCAACGGCCTCGCTCGCAAGCTCATCGACATGGGTGTTGGTCCGGAATCCCTTGTGGGATTGGCTATTCGGCGTTCCCTCGACCTCATGGTCGGACTGTATGCGATTGCAAAGGCCGGCGGCGCTTGGGTGCCGGTCGATCCAGACCATCCGGCAGATCGAACGGCGTACATCCTCGATTCCGCACGGCCGGTGTGTGTTCTGACCACCGCTCGGGATCAGGTGGACCTGCCGCTCGGAACCCGAGTTCTCGAAATCGATCAACTCGACGACGCGGAACTCGACACCCGTCCAGTCACGGATTCGGATCGGGTGTCGCCCCTGCGATATTCGAATACGGCGTATGTCATCTACACGTCGGGTTCGACCGGTCGCCCGAAGGGCGTTGCGGTCACACATGCGGCGATCAACAACCAGCTCCAGTGGATGAACTCCGAGTACCACCTCGGCGCATCGGACGTATACCTGCAGAAGACAGCTACTACGTTCGACGTGTCTCTGTGGGGATTCTTCATGCCGTTGCGGGTTGGTGCGACCCTCGTTGTCGCGACCCCGGACGGTCATCGTGACCCGATGTACGTGGCTGCCAAGATTGCCGAGCATCGTGTCACCGTGACGGACTTCGTCCCGTCGATGCTCACCTTGTTCACCGCGAATGCCCCTGCCGGGTCATGTGATTCACTGCGCCACGTCTTTGTCATCGGTGAGGCGTTGCCGCCCGAGACGGCTACGGCCTTCCGTGAACTGTGCAGCGCGGATCTGCACAACCTGTACGGCCCCACCGAAGCTGCGGTCTCGGTAACCTACTACGAGGCTCGCAGGTCCGACACTACGTCGGTCCCGATCGGCTTGCCGCAGTGGAATACTCAGGCCTACGTCCTCGATTCGCACCTCCGCGCAACGCCGATCGGCCAGCCGGGCGAGCTGTACCTCGCCGGAGTGCAGTTGGCCCGCGGATACGTCGGTCGACCTGACCTCAGCTCCGATCGTTTTGTGGCAAACCCCTACGGTCCCGCCGGGGAACGTATGTACCGAACCGGCGACCTCGTGCGTCGACGTGACGACGGAAACCTCGACTACATCGGACGCACCGACTTCCAGGTGAAGTTCCGCGGCCAGCGCATCGAGCTCGGCGAGATCGAGACCGTGCTGCTCGCGCATCCCGACGTCTCGCAGGCCGTCGTGTTGGTGGTGCAGACACCGACCGGCGACCAGTTGGTCGGCTACATCGTGCCGGGTCCTGGCCGTTCCGTTGATTCGGCTGCTTTGAGCGAATTTGCGGGTCGAAGCCTGCCGTCGTACATGGTTCCGGCTGCACTGATGGTCTTGGAAGCGTTGCCGCTCAACACCAGTGGCAAGCTTGATCGCGCAGCGCTCCCGGAACCTGTCTTCGCCAGCGCCAAGCAGTACCGGGAACCGCGCACCGATACCGAGCGAGTTGTCGCCGACGTTTTTGCCGACGTCCTCGGTGTGGAGCAAGTGGGTCTCGACGACGATTTCTTCGAGCTCGGTGGAAACTCCTTGGTGGCAACACAAGTGGTCACCAGAGTGGGCTCCGCGATGGGTGTCCAACTCGGTGTGCGCGAGCTCTTCGAATCGACCACAGTGGCGACGCTTGCCGCGCGGGCCGAATCGCTGGCGGGAAATGTTCGGCCGCTGGCGCCACTCGTCGCAAAGCCGCGTCCCGACGTCATTCCGGTGTCCTTGGCGCAGCAGCGAATGTGGTTCCTCAACAAGCTCGACCCGTCGACGCCGGTTTACAACCTTCCGTTCACGGTGCGATTGACCGGCGCTGTCGATCCCGCGGCCTTGCACGCCTCGGTGATGGATCTTCTCGAGCGGCACGAGTCGCTGCGCACGCTCTATCCCGACAGCGACGGCACCGCGCAGCAGGTGATTCTGCCGATCGACCAGGTGTCCATCGATCTCACTCCGCGGCGAATCTCCAAGCGTGAGGTGCAGGCCGCCGCTGTCGAGATCGCCGGACGCGGATTCGACGTGGCAACCGAGATCCCGTTGCGCGTCACGTTGTTCGAGGTCACAGCCACCGATTTTGTCCTTGTCATGGTGCTGCACCACATTGCGGCAGACGGCTTGTCCTTCCGCCCGTTGGCCCGTGATCTCCTGGTCGCGTACTCCGCACGTAGCGAGCACACCGCACCGGCGTGGACGCCGCTGCCTGTGCAGTACGCGGATTATGCGCTCTGGCAACGCGCGGCCCTGGGATCCGAAGATGATCCTTCGTCGGAGTCCGCACGTCAGATCGCCTTCTGGCGTGAGTCACTCGCTGGGCTTCCCGACCAGCTGGACCTGCCGACCGACCGCCCCCGTCCGGCCGTTGCCTCCAATCGCGGTGCCAAGCACCACTTCCACATCAGTGAGCGCACCACCCGCAAATTGAACGCGTTGGCACGTTCGAAGAACGCGTCGCTCTTCATGGTTCTGCAAGCGGCGTATGCGGCGCTGCTCAGCCGACTCAGCGGTACCTCGGATATTGCCGTCGGCGCTCCCGTCGGCGGTCGAAGCGACGAAGCGCTGAGCGATGTCATCGGTATGTTCGTGAATACCTTGGTGTTGCGGACCGAGGTAGACGCAGGCGAAACGTTCGAAGACTTGCTTGCCCGGGTGCGCGAGTCGGGACTGAGCGCCTACGGACACGCGGACGTGCCGTTCGAGCGTCTTGTCGAGGTCCTGAATCCGGCGCGGTCCCAGTCGCGTCATCCGTTGTTCCAGGTCGCGTTGACCGCCGAGATCAGTGGACGTCGCCAGTTGCAGTTCTCGGGGATCACTGCGGTCGCCACCGAACTGGAAGTTCCGGTCGCCAAGTTCGATCTCGAGCTGATGGTGTCGGAAAATCCTGAAGGAAGCGATGATTCAGATGTCCTGGACGCTACCTTCACCTATGCCACGGATCTGTTCGATGCATCGACCGTAGCTACGTTCGCCACTCGCTTCGTCCGGATTCTCGACGCGGTCACGGCTCGGCCGGCGACCACGGTCGGAGATCTCGAACTGCTCTCGCCGACTGAATTCGTCGACCTCACCTACGTCGCGTCCGACGACGCGATGCCGCGAGCGAGCCTGGCCGACATCCTCACTGCAGGTACGGCTGATCCGGAATCGGTCGCAGTGCGATTCGAGGGACGTTCGGTTACCTACCGTGAGCTCGACGAGCAGTCGTCACGGTTGGCCCGGGCGCTCATTGCGCGCGACATCGGTCCGGAAACCACTGTTGCGCTGGCATTTCCACGGTCTTATGACATGGTTCGCGCGGTGTGGGCAGTGGCAAAGACCGGCGCCGCCTACGTTCCGGTCGATCCGAACTACCCGGACGACCGTGTTCGCCACATGCTGTCGGATTCCGCGGCACGAATCGGTTTGACGTCATCGGAGTTCCTGGGACAGCTGCCTGCCGCCACCGAATGGTGGGCACTCGACGATCCGTCCACCGTGAACCTCGTCGACGCCCAATCGGGTGCCACGGTCGTCGATTCCGAACGAACCACGCCGCTGCGCGACGAGCATGTTGCATACCTGATCTACACCTCCGGTTCCACCGGAAAGCCCAAGGGTGTCAGCGTTACCCACGGCGGCCTCCGTGGTGTTCGTGATGCCGCGCAGCGGCGATACGGAGTCGACGAGGAGTCCCGGTTCCTGCACATCTGTTCACCGAGTTTCGATCCGTCGGTTCTCGAATGGATGGTGGCCTTCTCCACCGGCGCCACCCTTGTCATCGTTCCACCGGCGATCATCGGTGGCCCCGAACTGACCACACTGTTGCGCGACGAGCATGTCACCCACGCGATCATCACGCCCGCGGTGCTCGGCACGATGGACGCAGCCGAGCTGCCGGAGTTGGCCGTAGTCTCCGTCGGCGGCGACGTGACCACACCGGAACTGCTGGCAACGTGGGCACCGGGACGTGAGTACTTCAACGGTTACGGTCCTACCGAAACCACCATCATTTCGTCGTACGGGCACCTCACGGCAGGTCTGCCCATCGACATCGGCCGCCCCGTCGAGGGAATGTCGGCGCTTGTCCTCGATGAGCGACTTCACCCCGTCCCGGTCGGTACCAGGGGTGAACTCTATTTTGCGGGTGCGGCATTGGCCCGCGGGTACCACGATCGCTACGCGCTGACATCGGAGCGGTTTGTCGCCAACCCGTACTCGTCGGACGGCTCCCGGATGTACCGCACCGGCGACGTCGTGCGGTGGACCGGCACTTCTCGCGAGGGTGAGCCGGGCGTCCTGGAGTACATGGGCCGCAGCGACTTCCAGGTCAAGGTGCGTGGTTTCCGCATCGAACTCGGCGAGATCGACGCCGCGCTGACAGCACACGAGGACGTTCGTTTCGCCGTGACTCTGGGCCGTGAAGGCATCGCGGGAGTCATGGCCCTGGTCTCTTATGTCCAACTCGAAGGCGATGCGAGTTTCGACGCCGAACGCCTCGCGGGTTTTGTCGGTGAATCCCTGCCGAGTTACATGGTTCCGTCGGTCATCATGGCCTTGGACGAGGTTCCGCTGACTCCGGTCGGAAAGCTCGACCGGGACGCGCTGCCGGAGCCGGTGTTCGAGGTGCGTGAATTCCGCGCGCCCACAACGCCGGTCGAGGAAATCGTCGCACAGATCATTGCCGATGTTCTCGGGGTGGAGCGAGTCGGACTCGATGACGACTTCTTTGCTCTCGGTGGCAACTCGCTCGTCGCCACGCAGGTCACCTCGCGCTTGGGCGCTGCACTCGACACCACGGTGCCGGTCCGCACGTTGTTCGACGTGTCGAGCGTCGAGGCACTCGCCGCGCGGGTGGAGACACACGCGGGCAGTGGTGGGCGCACCGCACTCGTCGCGCAGACGCGTCCGAGCAGTATTCCGTTGTCGCTCGCCCAGCAGCGCATGTGGTTCCTCAACCGCTACGACACGGCGTCTGCGGCGTACAACATCACCTTCGCGCTTCACTTGAGTGGAAATCTCGACGTCGCCGCGATGGAAGCAGCGTTCGAGGACGTGCTGGCTCGGCACGAGGTTCTTCGCACGGTGTACCCGGATACCGAATCCGGTCCGGTGCAGTCGATTCTCGACGTCGACAATGTGTTCCAGGGTCTCGATGTGGTGTCCGTCGACACCGGTGAACTCGACGACGCCATTGCCGCAGTCGGTTCGACGGCACTCGACATCACCGTTGACGTGCCGATCCGCGTGCGTCTGTTGACGCTGAGTGACACCGAGCACGTGCTGGCGATCATGGTTCACCACATTGCCGCAGACGGGTGGTCGATGGCGCCGCTGGGCCGCGACCTGATGATCGCGTACTCGGCTCGCAAGGACGGGATTGTTCCTCAGTGGCAACCGCTTTCGGTGCAGTACGCCGACTACGCGCTGTGGCAGCGTGCGGTCCTGGGTTCCGAGGACGACGCATCGTCACTGATGTCCCAGCAGATCTCGTTCTGGAGCGAGACGCTCGCGGGTCTGCCTGACCGGATCGAACTGCCCGCTGACCGGGCTCGACCCGATGTTGCGTCGATGCGCGGCGAACGATTTGCCTTCGACATCGCGCCCGAGTTGCATGTTCGCCTCGATTCACTTGCACGGGAGCACAATGCAACGCTGTTCATGGCGCTGCATGCCGCACTTGCGCTGCTGCTCGCGCGCCTGAGTGGGACATCGGATATCTCGGTGGGTACTCCCGTCGCCGGCCGCGGCGAGGCAGCGCTCGACGATCTGGTCGGCATGTTCGTCAACACTCTGGTCCTGCGCACCGAGGTCGACACGTCGGCTCCGTTCACGGAACTGCTTGCGGCGTCGAGCGATGCCGCGCTCAGCGCATTTGCCCATGCGGACGTCCCGTTCGAGCGGTTGGTCGACGTCCTGGCTCCCGCCAGGTCCCAGGCCAGGCATCCGCTCTTCCAGGTTGTTCTCTCGTTGCAGAATCTGGCGCAGACCGAGCTGGAACTTCCCGGCCTGGCAGTCAAGGCTGCCGAGATCGACACGACAACAGCGAAGTTCGATCTCGAACTGTCGGTATCCGAGTCCATCGGAGTGCACGGCGAACTTCAGGGAATAGCCGCGGAGTTCACCTACGCTGCCGATTTGTTCGACAGCGGCACCGTCGAGGGCTTTGCTCGCCGACTGGTGCGCATTCTGGAATCCGTGGTCGCTGCCCCCGCAGTCGCTGTGGGCGACATCAATATTCTCGAGTCTTCTGAGCGGCTCGAGCTGACCGATGTGCGCGGCGCACAGGGTATTTCGGGAACACTGGCCGGAATTCTCACCGATGCCGCAGCCGTGAACCCGGACGCGCAAGCTATCAGTTACGCCGGTGAAACGATCACCTACCGTGAGCTCGACGAGCGCTCGTCCCAGGTGGCTCGTGTCTTGATCGGCCGCGGTGTCGGCGCCGAAGATCGAGTGGCCATTGCCATTCCGCGATCGTCAGATTCCGTGCTCGCATTGTGGGCGGTAGCCAAGACCGGCGCCGCCTTCGTGCCCGTAGACCCCACCTATCCGGTTGATCGCATCACTCACATGGTCTCGGACTCGGGTGCCACAGTCGGTCTTACGACGGAAGAGTTCGTGTCAGCGCTTCCCGCCGGATCCAACTGGATCACGCTCGAAGACGCTGTCATGGCCGCGGAGTCCGGCGCACCGATTCGCGCCGAGGAGCTGCGGGGCGTCGTCCGCTCGGAAAACGCGGCATACGTCATCTACACCTCCGGTACCACCGGGCTGCCCAAGGGCGTTGTCGTCGACAACGCCGGAGTGGCGAATTTCTGTGCCGTACAGGTCGAACGTTACGAGTTGACCGCAGACGCACGGACCCTGCACTTCGCGTCCCCGAGCTTCGACGCGTCGGTGTTGGAACTGCTCATGGCATTTGGCGCCGCATCGACCATGGTGATCGCGCCGACCACCGTCTACGGCGGCGCCGAACTGGCAGAAATCCTGAACTCCGAGGCTGTGACGCACGCCTTCATCACGCCCGCCGCTTTGGCGTCGGTGGACCCGGCCGGCCTCGACGCCCTTCGCGTTGTTGTCGTCGGTGGCGAGGCAAGCCCGCGCGCTCTGGTCGCCAAGTGGGCCGTACCGCTGCCGGACGGCTCCGTACGCGGCTTCTTCAACGCATACGGTCCCACCGAATCCACAGTTGCCAGCAATATCAGTGACACGCTGACCGCATTCGACCGGATGAACATCGGTGGACCGGTTCGCGGAATGTCCGCTCGCATCCTCGACGACCGGATGCAGCCTGTCCCGGTCGGTGTTGCAGGAGAGCTCTACGTGTCGGGCATCCAGGTCGCCAGGGGATACCTGGGTCAGCCCGCTCTGACGGCAAGTCGATTTGTTGCCGACCCGTTCGGCGACGCCGGTGATCGGCTGTACCGCACCGGCGACGTCGTCCGCTGGATCGACGGCTGCGCAGTGGAGTACGTGGGCCGCAGCGACTTCCAGGTGAAGATTCGTGGATTCCGCATCGAGCTGGGCGAGATCGAAGCAGCACTGTCTCGTTGTGAGGGCGTCGCACAGGCTGTTGCAGTAGTCCACACCGACGAAGAATTCGGTGATCGACTTGTCGGTTACGTGGTTCCCGATGCCGGGGCTGCCATTGAACCTGCCGCGGTGATCGATTCCGTCTCGAAATTCCTCACCGGGTACATGGTTCCCGACACAGTCCTGGTGCTCGATTCCATTCCGTTGACCACGGCAGGCAAGACCGACACCAAGGCGCTCCCGGCGCCGGCCTTCGCGGCCAAGGCGTATGTCGCGCCGGTCACCGCAGCTGAATCGATCGTGGCCCAGGTGTTCTCCGAGGTATTGGGTGTTTCGCAAGTCGGCCGTGACGACGACTTCTTCGACCTCGGCGGCAACTCTCTGATTGCAACTCGGGTTGCCGCAAGGCTGGGCGAGGCCCTCGACACCACGGTACCGGTGCGGGCGCTGTTCGAGGCGTCGACCGTGCAAGCCCTTTCTGCTCGGCTCGAAGTCCATGCAGGCTCCGGCGCGGTTGCGCCGCTCGTTCCGCAGACCCGGCCGGAGCGGATCCCGTTGTCGCTTGCGCAGCAACGCATGTGGTTCCTGAACCGTCTCGAACCGGAATCCGCGGTCAACAACATTCCCGTCGCGATTCGTATCGCCGGCGATCTGGACGTGGCGGCGCTGAGCGCCGCTGTGCTCGATGTGATCGATCGGCACGAGGTACTGCGGACCGTCTATCCGGACATCGATGGCGTCGGATATCAGGAGATCCTGCCGATTGCCGACGTTGCACTCGACTTGGTACCCCAGCCGTTGACGGCTGCCGAATTGCCTACTGCCGTGACGACGTCCGCGATGGCGGGTTTCGATGTGAGCGCGGATATTCCGTTGCGGGCAGCGCTGTATCGCGTCGACGAGGCTGATTACGTACTGCTGTTCGTCGTTCACCACATCTCCACCGACGGCTTCTCCATGGGACCTCTCACCCGTGACGTCATGGTCGCTTACGAGGCACGCACTCGCGGCGGCGCTCCGTCGTGGGCACCGCTACCGGTCCAGTACGCGGACTACACGCTGTGGCAGCGCGACGTACTCGGTTCCGAAGACGATCCGCAGTCGACGATGGCACGCCAGATCGAATTCTGGACCGCTACGCTCGCCGATGCTCCGGTACAGCTCGAACTACCCACGGATCGTCCACGACCGCCGCAGGCTTCGGGTCGAGGACATGCGTATACCGTCGACATCGACGCGGCGACTCATCGCGGAATGTCCGAGCTGGGCCGTGCAAACGGCGCATCGTTGTTCATGGTCGTGCACGCGGTATTCGCGTCGCTCTTCGCTCGATTGGCGGCTACGGACGACGTCACGATCGGTACTCCGGTCGCCGGTCGCGGAGACGCCGCGCTCGACGATGTTGTCGGTATGTTCGTCAACACCCTCGTGCTTCGCACCGAGGTCGGTTCCGGCGTTGCATTCGAGGACTTCCTGGCTCAGGTGCGCGGTACCGATCTGGCCGCATTCGCGCATGCGGATGTGCCCTTCGAGCGGTTGGTCGAGGTGCTCGATCCCGAGCGGTCGAGGTCACGTAATCCGTTGTTTCAGGTGATGTTGGCTTTCCAGAACCTGGATCGTGTCGACTTCACGCTGGGCGGGCTCGAGGTCACGACCTTCGAACCGGAGTCGGAGAGCGCAAAATTCGACTTGTCGATTACGGTCACCGAACCGGTCGGCGCGACGATTGGCGATGCCGGGCTGCACGTGCAGTTGGTCTACGCGACTGACCTGTTCGATGAAGCCACGATTGCCGCGACAGCGACACAGTTCGTCACATTGGCACAGGCGCTTGTTGCCGATCCGAGTCTGGTGCCGAGCGATGTCGACATTGTCGACGACGTGGAACGCAGCGTGCTGTCAGATGTGTCGGCCGGGTTGACGGTGCCGACGGACAACAAGACCTTGGTCGATGTACTCGATCGGGGAGTGGCGGGTTCATCGACTGACCTTGCAGTAGTCAGCGGCGATCTCACTCTCACGTACGCCGAATTCGATGCGCGCGTAAACCGTTTGGCGCGTCAACTGATCGATGTCGGCGTCGGCCCCGATTCGCGAGTCGCGCTCGTGATGCGCCGCTCGATCCATCAGGTGATCGGCGTGTACGCGGTACTCCGTGCCGGTGCGGCCTATGTTCCCGTTGATCCCGAGCAGCCGGCCGAACGCAATCAGTACATCGTGGAGTCGGCAGCGCCGGTCTGCGTGCTGACCACGGATTCCGAACGCGGTGACGTCCCCGCAGGGTGGCCGGTACTTGGTATCGACACCCTTGACCTGCAGAGTTACTCGCCGGCGCAGATCCGTGACGACGAGCGCCGTGCCCCGCTGCGCCCGGACAACATGGCATACGTGCTGTTCACGTCCGGATCGACGGGACGTCCGAAGGGCGTCGGAGTCACACACGCGGCCGTTGTCAACCAGTTGTCGTGGATGCAGGCCACTTACGGCCTTACTCCTTCAGACGTGGTGCTGTACAAGACACCCGCAACCTTCGACGCTTCGGTGTGGGAGCTGTTCTGGCCCTTGATGGTCGGTGCTCGAATGGTGATTGCGGAGGCCGGCGGTCACCGTGATCCCGCATACCTGAGCAGTATCATTGCAGGTGAATCAGTGACGGTGGCTCAGTTCGTGCCATCGGTGCTTGCAGCAATGGCCGACGAGTTCGAGACTGCGGCGCCCACTTCCTTGCGTGCGACGTTTGCGGGCGGCGAGCAGTTGAACAGCGCTCTCGCGGCCCGCTTCCGCGCGCTGACCGGTAGTGATGTCCACAACCTGTACGGACCGACCGAAACGACGATCCAGGTCACGAGCCATCGCAGTTCGGATCTCGACGGCGATGTTGTGCCCCTCGGTGGCCCGGCGTGGAACACCGGATTGTGGGTGCTCGACTCCAGAATGCTTCAAGTACCACTCGGTGTTACCGGTGAGTTGTACGTATCCGGCTCTCAGTTGGCCCGGGGATACTTCGGTGACGTCGTTCGGACTGCGGAGCGCTTTGTTGCGCATCCGTTCTCGGAAGCCGGCGAGCGCCTGTACCGGACCGGTGACCTCGTCCGCTGGACGCGCTCGGGTTCACTCGAATTTGTCGGACGTTCCGACTTCCAGGTGAAATTGCGTGGCCAGAGAATCGAACTCGGTGAGATCGAAACACTGCTCGCGGCACAAGACGTTGTGTCCCTGGCTGCGGTCGCGGTCATCGAGGACACGCTGGTCGCGTATGTGGAGCCGGCCAGCGGTGCCGTGATCGATGAGACGGAACTGCACCGGCGCCTCGCCGACTCTTTGCCCGGCTACATGGTTCCGGCAGTCTTCATGGTGCTGGGCGCCCTGCCGCTCAACGCCAACGGCAAGGTGGATCGGCGAGCATTGCCGGTGCCCGCGTTCGAGGCAGCAGTGTTCCGGGCTCCGGTCAGTTCTGTGGAACAGGCTGTGGCGCAGGTATTCTCCGATGTTCTAGGAATCGAACAGGTCGGCCTGGATGACGATTTCTTTGCGCTCGGCGGTAACTCGCTGATCGCGACACGGGTGATGTCTCGTCTGGGGCAGGCGCTCGAAACCAAGATTCCGGTCCGGGTGCTGTTCGACGCGTCGACAGTGGAAGAACTTGCCGCGCGCATCGAAACACACGTCGGTGGCGACGGCACACGAGCATTGACCGCGCAGGTGCGTCCGGCGCAGGTGCCGTTGTCGCTGGCGCAGCGGCGTATGTGGTTCCTCAACCGCTTCGATACCGCGTCAGCCGTCAACAACATTCCCGTTGCGGTGCGTCTCACCGGCAACCTGGATTCAGGTGCGCTTCACTCGGCGATCGCCGATGTCATTGCGCGTCATGAGGTTCTGCGTACGCTGTATCCGGAAACCGACGGTGTCGGCTACCAGGAGATCCTCTCGCCGGAGGATGCCTCGATCGAATTCGAGACCGTACGCATTGCCGAGGGCGAGCTTCAAGCGGAGCTCTATGCATTCTTCGTCGAGGGATTCGACGTCACTGTCGAGGTTCCGTTGCGGGCCAGGCTCTTCCAGCTCGCCGACAACGAATTCGTGTTGTCCTTCGTGGTGCATCACATCTCCACCGACGGTTTCTCGATGGGCCCGTTGACCCGCGATGTGATGACCGCGTACTACGCGCGCTCACAGGGACAGACCCCGACGTGGGCTCCGCTGCCGGTGCAGTACGCCGACTACGCGTTGTGGCAGCGCGAGGTCCTCGGCTCCGAAGGCGAGCCGACGTCCGTCATCGCGCAGCAGATCAACTATTGGTCCGACGCCCTGGCTGATCTGCCCGAGCAATTGGACCTGCCGAGTGATCGCACCCGCCCCGAGATCGCAACGGGACAAGGAGCGAACCACACCTTTGTGATCGACCCGCAGTTGTGGGCCGATGTGGAAGCAACAGGTCAGACGGCGGGCGCAACCCCGTTCATGGTCGTCCACTCTGCGCTTGCCGTGCTGTTGGCACGCTTGTCCGCGACAACCGACATCGCAATCGGCGCTCCTGTCGCCGGTCGCGGTGAAGCGCAGCTCGACGATCTGATCGGCATGTTCGTCAACACTTTGGTGCTGCGCACCGAGGTTGATCCGTCGATGTCGTTCACGGATCTCCTGGCTTCTGCGCGTGAAGTGGATCTGCAGGCGTTTGCCCACGCTGACGTTCCGTTCGAGCGGATCGTCGAAGCACTCGATCCGGTGCGCTCGCAGGCACACCACCCGCTGTTCCAGGTGGCATTGACCTTCCAGAACCTTGGCCAGAGTGCTCTCGAACTGCCCGGACTCACCGCCGCTGCTGTGGAATTCGACGCAGCACTGGCCAAGTTCGACTTGCAGTTCACTGTTGAAGACGCTGCTGACGCCGGTATGTCCGGCACCCTGACTTACGCGACGGACCTGTTCGACGCGTCGACAGCGGCCGAGTTCGCTGATCGATTCGTGTCCGTCCTCCGTGGCGTTGTCGCGGACCCGACTGCCGCCGTGGGCGACGTGGATGTTCTGACTTCAGGTGAGTTGGATCGTGTTCTGGCGTGGAGTGACACGGGTATCGACAGCGGTGTGGAGTCGACGTTGCCGGCGTGGTTCGATCGTGCCGCTGCGGAGTTCGGTGATCGGATCGCGGTGCGGTTCGGTGACGAGTCGTTGACGTATGCGGAGTTGTCGGTTCGGTCGAATCGGTTGGCGCGCAGGTTGATTGCGTTGGGCTGTGGTCCGGAGACGTTGGTGGCGGTGGCGTTGCCGCGGTCGGCTGATCTTGTGGTGGCGTTGTTGGCGGTAGTGCAGTCCGGTGCCGGGTATCTGCCGGTGGATCCGTCGTACCCGAGCGACCGTATCGAGTTCATGCTCGCCGATGCTGCTCCGGTGTGCGCGATTTCGTGGTCCGAGCGTGAGTTGGTGTTGCCTGCTGGTCTGCCGGTGGTCGATATCGACGCGGTGGATCTGACCGAGTTCGATGGTTCGGTGGTGACGGATGCTGATCGTGTGTCGCCGTTGCGTACCTCGAATGTTGCGTATGTGATTTACACGTCGGGTTCGACGGGTCGCCCGAAGGGTGTGCAGGTTCCGCACATCACGGTGGCGAAGTTGTTTGCGAATACCGAGAGTGTGTACGGGTTCGACGAGTCGGATGTGTGGACGATGTTCCACAGTTATGCGTTCGACTTCTCGGTGTGGGAGTTGTGGGGTCCGTTGCTCTACGGCGGCACGTTGGTGGTTGTGGATTATGTGACGTCGCGGTCGCCGGAGCAGTTCCTGGAGTTGCTTGCTGCTGAGCGGGTGACGGTGCTCAATCAGACGCCGTCGGCGTTCTATCAGTTAGCCGAGGCTGACCGGTTGGCGTCGGAATCCGGACAGGCCGCCGAGTTGTCGTTGCGGTGGGTTGTTTTCGGTGGCGAGGCGCTCGAGCTTCGACGCTTGTCGGACTGGTACGGCCGCCGCGGTGACAGCGCGCCGACGTTGGTGAACATGTACGGCATCACGGAGACGACGGTGCATGTGAGCCATCGTGTGCTGGACGCTGCGATGGCGGCGGATGCGTCGGCGAGTGTGGTGGGTCAGGCTATTTCGGGTCTGCAGGTGTTTGTGCTGGATACGCGTTTGGCTCCGGTGCCCGTCGGTGTTGCGGGTGAGATGTATGTCTCGGGTGTGCAGTTGGCTCGCGGTTATCTGGGTCAGCAGGGGTTGACGTCGACTCGGTTTGTGGCGAGTCCTTTTGCTGCTGGTGAGGTGTTGTACCGCACGGGTGACGTGGCTTCGTGGAACAGCGCTGGTGATCTGGAGTATCTGGGTCGCGCTGATGATCAGGTGAAGATCCGTGGTTTCCGGATCGAGATCGGTGAGATCGAGTCTGCGGTGTTGGCGGCTGTGTCGGTGGCGCAGACGGCGGTGGTTGTTCGTGAGGATTCTCCGGGTGATCAGCGGTTGGTGGCGTATGTGGTTCCGGCTGCGGGTGTGAGCGTTTCGGTCGACGATCTTCGGGTGTCGGTGGGTTCGTTGTTGCCGGAGTACATGGTGCCGTCGGCGTTTGTGGTGTTGGATGCGATTCCGTTGACGGTGAACGGGAAGTTGGATCGTCGGGCGTTGCCGGCTCCGTCGTTGCAGGTTGCGGTGTTCCGGGCTCCGACGTCGGTGGTGGAAGAGGTTGTGGCGCAGACGTTCGCGGACGTTCTGGGTGTGGATCGTGTCGGTTTGGACGACGATTTCTTTGCACTCGGTGGTAACTCTCTGATTGCGACGCAGGTGACGTCTCGGCTAGGTCAGGCTCTTGATGCTGCGGTGTCGGTGCGGGAGTTGTTCGAGGCGTCGACGGTGGAGGGATTGGCTGCTCGCCTCGGTTCTCATGTCGGTGGTGGTTCGCGTGCGGCGTTGACTGCGCAGGATCGTCCGGCGCAGGTGCCGTTGTCGTTTGCGCAGCAGCGCATGTGGTTCCTCAACCAATTGGACCGCGAGTCGGCAGCCAACAACATTCCGATGGCGATCACGCTCACCGGCGAGTTGGACCAGGCGGCGTTGTACGACGCTGTCATGGACCTCTTGAAGCGTCACGAGGTTCTGCGCACGGTCTACCCCGAGGTCGACGGAATCGGCTACCAACGGATCCTGCCCGCGGCGGCAGTTCCGGTGAATCTGGCTCCCGTTCAACTCGAAGCATCCGACATCGTCGCGGCGGTGACGGAGTTCGTCTCATCAGGTTTTGACGTCACGGCTGAGGTTCCATTGCGGGCCAAGCTCTTCCAGCTTGCCGAGGACTCGTTTGTACTGGCGATAGTGATTCACCACATCTCCACCGACGGTTTCTCGATGGGCCCGTTGATCCGCGACGTGATGACCGCGTACTACGCCCGCTCACAGGGTCAGACCCCGACGTGGGCGCCGTTGCCGGTGCAGTATGCCGACTACGCGTTGTGGCAGCGTGGTGTTCTCGGTTCCGAGAGTGACGCGGAATCCGTACTCGCAGAGCAGATCGGCTACTGGGCTAAGGCTCTCGACGGAGTTCCAGACCAGATCACCTTGCCCAGTGACCGCGCGCGTCCAGCCGTGTTCACCGGCCGGGGAGCCACCTACAGCTTCCCGATTTCCGCGGATGTTCACCGCGGACTGGCCGCTGTGGGTCGCGAGCACCAGGCATCGCTGTTCATGGTGATGCACTCGGCGTTGGCAACACTTCTTGCCCGGTTGTCCGGCACCACCGACATCGCAGTCGGTACCCCGGTGGCCGGTCGCGGCGAAGCCGAACTCGACGATCTGATCGGCATGTTCGTCAACACGCTCGTGCTGCGTACCGAGGTCGATCCGGGGATGCGTTTCCTCGATCTGCTTACGTCGGCGCGTGAGAGTGATCTCGCGGCTTTCGCTCACGCAGACGTGCCGTTCGAGCGACTGGTCGAGGTTCTCGATCCGGTGCGTTCGCAAGCGCACAACCCGTTGTTCCAGGTTGCCTTGGCATTCCAGAACCTGGGGCAGAATCACCTGACGCTGCCAGGACTCGATATCACCGAATTCGATATCGCGGAAACCGTAGCGAAGTTCGACCTTCAGTTGACCCTGGTGGAAGCTGCCGATGGTCACGGAATGACTGCGACCTTCACGTATGCGACGGATCTCTTCGGCGAGGGGACAGTTGTCTCCTTCGCCGAGAGGTTGACTCGAATTCTCGAAGCCGTCGCCGTGGATGCGACGCAGGCCGTCGGCGACATCAACATCCTCGAAGCGCCTGAGCGCATCGAATTGACCGGTCGCCGAGCGTCCTCGGGCATCGAGCCGAAGCCGTTGGCCGACATCCTGGCCGAGACCGCGTTGCAGTATCCCTCCAACGAAGCTCTCCGCTACCAGGATCGGTCGATGACCTACGCCGAGGTCGACGAGTGGTCGTCGCGCCTCGCCCGCGTCCTGATCGCTCGCAGTCTGGGCGCCGAAGACCTGGTCGCAGTGTCGATTCCGCGTTCCATCGAATCGGTCCTGCTGGTGTGGGCGGTATCCAAGACAGGTGCCGCGGTTGTTCCCATCGATCCGCACTACCCGGCCGACCGCATCGCGCATATGGTCTCCGACTCGGGCGTCTCGGTCGGTCTGACTCTCGAAGCTGAACTCGCAGGGCTTACCGACACCGTGGAGTGGCTCGCGATCGACAGTGCTGCTTGCGCGGAACTGATGGCAGCGCAGGATAGTTCACCGATTCGCGAAGGCGAACGTGTGCGCCCCGTCCTTCCGGCGCATCCGGCCTGGGTGATCTACACGTCGGGCACAACAGGCTTGCCCAAGGGTGTTGTTGCTACGGGAGCAGGCCTCGCGAGCTTCAGTGCAACGCAGGCACAGCACTACCTGGTGACGCCGAACTCCCGCACGCTGCACTTCGCGTCGCCGAGTTTCGACGCGTCGATGCTCGAACTGTTCCTGGCTGTCGCGACAGGCGCTGCCATGGTGATCGTCCCGACGTCGATCTTCGGCGGCGACGAATTGACTGCGCTGTTCAAGTCCGAACGCGTCACACACGCCTTCATCACGCCCGCGGCGTTGGCTTCCATGGATCCGTCGGGCCTGAACGATCTCGAGGTGGTTGGTGTCGGCGGCGAGGCGTACTCGCCGGAGTTGATGGCCAAGTGGGCGGATCAGCCGAACCGTCGACGCACATTCCTCAATGTCTACGGCCCCACCGAGACCACTATCGTCACCAATGTCAGTGTGCCGCTGATGCCGGGCGACCGGATGACCATCGGCGGAACCATCGGCGACATGGCCGCGTTTGTTCTCGACACGCGTCTGCAGCCCGTTCCGGTTGGTGTTGCCGGTGAGCTGTACCTGTCGGGCCCTCAGGTCACCCGCGGCTATCATCGCCGGCCGGGATTGAGTGCGGATCGGTTTGTTGCCAACCCGCACGGCCTGCCTGGTGAGCGCATGTACCGCACCGGTGACGTTGTGCGTTGGACTGACCAATATCAGGTTGAGTATGTGGGCCGCAACGACTTCCAGGTGAAGATCCGTGGCTTCCGTATCGAGCTCGGTGAGATCGACGCGGCACTGACGGCACATTCGGACGTCGAGTTCGCTGCGACGATGGGCACCACGCTGGCGTCCGGTGCTCCGGCACTGGTGTCGTACGTGTTTGTCGGCAAGGAATCTGCTGTCAGCTCGGCGGATCTGAGTGAGTTCGTCTCACGCACCCTGCCGGCGCACATGGTGCCTGCGTCGATCATGGTTCTGACCGACATGCCGCTGACCCCGGCCGGCAAGCTGGACCGAAAGGCTCTGCCGGAGCCGGTATTCGAGGTCAAGGAGTTCCGCGCTCCCACCACCGAGATGGAACGCATCCTCAGCGAGGTCTTTGCCGACGTTCTCGGCCTCGACCAGATCGGTACCGACGACTCGTTCTTCGCTCAGGGCGGAGACTCGATCATGTCGATCCAACTGGTATCCCGGGCCAAGGCCCGCGGTGTTCTCTTCACACCCAAGGACGTCTTCGAGAACAAGACGGTGGCAGAGTTGGCCGAGGTTGCCGTCTTCGGCTCCGACGCCGACGCGATCACTGTTCTCGCCGAGATCGAAGGCGGCGGCATCGGTTGGATGCCGCTCACTCCGATCAAGCGCTTCATGTTCGAACGGCCCGGCAGCTACCAGCGGTTCAACCAGCTGTTGACGTTGGAATTGCCGCTGGGAATCGACCGGACCGGTGTTGTCGAAACGGTGACTGCGGTCATCGATCACCACGACATGTTCCGTTCGCGTCTGGTCGATGATCAGCGTGGTCCGGGCATGGCTGTGTCCGCGCCCGGAACCGTCGACGTGGATGGTTTGGTGCGCCGGGTGCAGGTGGACCCCGCGATTGCGGATACAGAGCTGACGGCCATCGCGTCGGGCGCTCTCGACGACGCTCTCGGCCGGTTGGATCCGGCCGCTGGTGTCATGGCTCAGTTCGTGTGGATCGACTTCGGTGACACGCGTACCAGCCGATTGATCGTGGCTGCGCATCACCTGATCGTCGACGGCGTCTCCTGGCGAATTATCGTGCCGGACTTGATTTCCGCGTGGGCCCAGCGCAGTGGCGGAAGTGTGCCCGTGCTCGAACCGACGGGCACGTCCATGCGTACCTGGGCGCACTCGCTGGCTGCGGAATCACGATCCGACAAGCGACTGGCAGAACTGCCACGGTGGCGTAAGACGCTGTCGACTCCGGACCCCATTCTCGGTTCGCGTGCGTTCGACCCCTCCGTCGACGTTGCGGCAACAGTCGAGCGTGTGCGCGTCGAGGTGCCCACAGACGTCACCGAGACGCTGCTGACCACCCTGCCCGAGATGTTCCGCGGCGGAGCCAACGACGGTTTGCTGGCCGGACTAGCTTTGGCACTGGTGCGCTGGCGGCGTGACCGGGGCATCGACACCGAAGCGGCACTGCTCCAGCTCGAGGGCCACGGCCGCGAAGAGGGCGTCGTCCCGGGTGCCGATCTCTCGCGCACCGTCGGCTGGTTCACGGCGGCCTTCCCCGTCGCCCTCGACCTTGCCGGTATCGACATCGACGACGCCTTCGACGCCGGAGTTGCTGCGGGAGCGGCGATCAAGGCAGTCAAGGAGCAGTTGCTCGCCGCTCCCGACAAGGGTGTCGGCTACGGACTGCTGCGGTACGTCAACGACGACACCCGCACCGAGCTGTCGAAGCTGAGCAGCGGGCAGGTCAGCTTCAACTACCTGGGTCGCATTGTGGCGGAGGATATTCCGGCTGCAGCGCAAGGCCTCGGATGGATTCCGGCACGCGACTTCTCCGATGTCGCTGCGCCGGAAGACCCGGACATGCCGGCCAACAAGGTTGTCGACATCAATGCCATCGTCAACGACGGCCCTGACGGCGCGGTGCTCGAAGCATCGTTTGCCTTCCCGAACGGATTGCTGAGCGCCACCGAGGTGCAAGCCCTGGCCGACCTGTGGGTCGGAGCACTCACAGCGCTGGCGCAGCACGCACAGGCCGTCGGCGCAGGCGGACTCACGCCGTCGGACGTGCCGCTGGTAACGCTGACCCAGCAGGATCTCGACGGGTTCGAGCAGCGTTTCCCGGCGGTGCAGGACGTCTGGCCGCTGGCTCCGCTGCAGTCGGGTTTGCTGTTCCACGCTGTCATGGCCGAGTCGACCGTCGACCTGTACTCCGTGCAGATGGTTCTCTCGCTGTCCGGCCGCGTCGACGCGGATCGCCTCCACGCCGCAGCTCAGGCCATCATCGATCGTCATCCGAACCTGCGCACCGCATTTGTGGTCGATGGAACGGGGACGCCGGTCCAGGTAGTTCTCGGTGACATCGACGTGCCGTGGCGCGAACTGGATCTCACCACAATCGCTGACAGCGAAGAACGACGCCGCGAGTTGGATCGGATTCTTGCCGAGGACCAGGCCACGCACTTCGACATGTCGAACCCGCCGTTGATCAAGTTCACGCTGATCAAGATCGCGGCGAGCGAATACCGCCTTGTTGTGGCAAACCACCACATCATCCTCGACGGCTGGTCCATGCCGCTGCTGCTCCAGACGCTCCTCGGCCACTACGCGATGCGTGGGAACATTCCCGCTCAGACGCGGTCACTGAGCTACCGGAACTACCTTGCGTGGCTGGTCCAGCAGGATCGCAGTGTGTCCATGGATGCCTGGGCGAAAGCGCTGGGCGGCGTCGAAGAGCCGACGTTGTTGGCTCCCACCGTTGCCGGTCAGGAATTCAGTGCGCTGTCGCAGAAGTTGCAGATCTCGCTCAGCGAATCGGTGACCGCGACACTGACCGGTTTGGCATCGAGGACCGGCGTTACCGCCAACACGATCGTCCAGGCTGCCTGGGCAATTCTGCTGGGACGCATGACCGGTCGCCAGGACATCGTCTTCGGTGCCACGGTCTCCGGCCGTCCGCCACAACTCGACAGCGTCGAGAAGATGGTGGGCCTGTTCATCAACACGCTGCCCGTGCGTGTCCAACTGGATCTGGCCGAGTCGGTCGAGGCATTGCTCTCACGGGTTCAGATCGAACAGGCGGGATTGCTCGATCACCATTACCTCGGCCTGACCGACGTGCAGAGCGCCGCGGGCGTCGGCGGACTCTTCGACACTCTGGTGATCTTCGAGTCCTACCCGGTCGACCGAGACGGTCTTGCAGCGCAAGCAGAGTTCTTGGACGGCATGGTGATCGATGATGTCGCCTCCGACGATTCCACGAACTACCCGCTCACACTGCTGATCGGTCTCGACGACCAACTGCACTTGACGCTTCGTTACCTACCCGACTTCTTCGACGAGTCGTACGCGCAGGCCCTGCTGGGTCGCCTCGAGACTCTGCTGACAGAAATCGGTGAAACTCCGTCTACTGCAGTCGGTGACATCGAGATCATGACCGCGCCTGAGCGTGCTTTGGTGCTCGAAACCTGGAACGACACCTCTCATCCGGTTGTGGGTGGGTTGTTGTTGGATGGTTTTGATTCTGTGGTGGGGGTTTCTTCGGGTTCGCGTGCGGTGGTGTGTGGGGATGAGGTGCTCTCGTATGGGGAGTTCGATGAGAGGGTCAATAGGCTTGCGCGTTATTTGATTGGTTTGGGTGTTGGGCCGGAGTCGTTGGTGGGGTTGGCTGTTCGGCGGTCGGTTGATTTGTTGGTTGGGTTGTATGCGATTGTGCGTGCGGGTGGGGCGTGGGTGCCGTTGGATCCTGATGCTCCGTCCTCGCGTAATGAGTATGTGTTGGATTCGGCTGATCCGGTGTGTGTGGTGTCGACGGAGCGTGATGGTTTCACGGCGTCGGGTCGTCGGGTTGTGTGTGTCGATGTTGTTGATGTGTCTGGTTTTTCGGGTGCGCGAGTGTTGGATGTGGATCGGCGCTCGCCGTTGCGGGCGTCGAATACGGCGTATGTGATTTTCACGTCGGGTTCGACGGGTCGGCCGAAGGGTGTGGCGGTCTCGCATGCGGCGATTGTGAATCAGCTCGAGTTCATGCAGGGTGAGTATGTTTTGTCGGCTGCTGATGTGTATTTGCAGAAGACGGCGACGACGTTCGATGTGTCGTTGTGGGGTTTTTTCATGCCGTTGCGGGTGGGTGCGGTGTTGGTGTTGGCGTCGGCTGATGGTCATCGGGATCCGGGGTATTTGGCGTCGGTGATTGACGAGCAGGGTGTGTCGGTGACGGATTTTGTGCCGACGATGTTGTCGACGTTTTCGTCGTTGGTGGATCCGGGGTTGTTGGGTTCGTTGCGTGATGTGTTGGTCATTGGTGAGGCGTTGCCGGTGGAGGCGGTGCGTGAGTTCGGGTTGGTGTCGTCGGCGCGGTTGCATAATTTGTATGGTCCGACTGAGGCTGCGGTGTCGTTTACGTTTGCGGATGTGACGGCTGCTGGGTCGGGGTCGGTGGTGTCGATTGGTGTGCCGGAGTGGAATTGCCGGGTGTTTGTGTTGGATTCGCGCCTTCGGCCGGTTGCGGTGGGTGTTGCGGGTGAGTTGTATTTGTCGGGTGTGCAGTTGGCTCGGGGGTATGTGGGTCGTCCGGATTTGAGTGCGGATCGGTTTGTTGCGTCGCCGTTCGGTGTGGGTGGGGAGCGGATGTATCGGACGGGTGACCTTGTGAGGTGGTCGTCTGAGGGGGATCTGGAGTACATCGGTCGTACTGATTTTCAGGTGAAGTTCCGGGGTCAGCGGATCGAGTTGGGGGAGATCGAGGCGGCGTTGGTGTCGCATGGGTCGGTGTTGTCGGCTGCGGTGGTGGTGCGTGGGTCGGTGATGGGTGATCAGTTGGTGGGGTATGTGGTGCCGGCGGTGGGGTCGGTTGTGGATGTGAGTGTGTTGCGGGGGTTTGTGGGGGAGCGGGTTCCGGGTTATATGGTTCCGGCTGCTGTGGTGGTGTTGGATGCGTTTCCGCTTAATTCGTCGGGGAAGTTGGATCGGGCGTTGTTGCCGGAGCCGGTGTTCGAGGCTCGGGTGTTTCGGGCTCCGGTGTCTTCGGTGGAGTTGGTGGTGGCGTCGGCGTTTGTGGGTGTGTTGGGTGTTGATCGGGTGGGGTTGGATGATGATTTCTTCGAGTTGGGTGGCAACTCCCTCATCGCGACTCGGGTTGTCATGCGCATCGCCGAAGAACTCGAGACGGCCGTACCGGTTCGCCTTCTGTTCGAAGCGTCCACCGTTCAGGAACTCGCCGCACGTCTCGAATCGCACGTCGGTGAACGAAGCCGCCTTGCGCTGACAGCTCAGGATCGACCGGCAGAGATTCCGCTTTCTCTTGCGCAGCAACGTATGTGGTTCCTCAACCGGTTCGACGGCTCCGCCGGTGCCTACAACATGCCGTTTGCTCTGCGACTGAGCGGTGAACTCGATCTGGGCGCGATGCGTGCGGCGATCGGCGACGTAGTCGGCCGTCACGAAACCCTGCGCACTGTGTATCCGGAAACCGATTCGGGACCGGTCCAGGTCATCGAACCGGTAGGACATACACCGGTGGAATTGGACGTCGAAAGCGTCACGGAAGCCGAGATTGTCGGCAAGCTGGTCGAATTGGCGTCGACGAGGTTCGACGTGACGGCCGAAATCCCGCTGCGGATTCGGTTGTTCCAGGTAGCCGAGAACGAGTACGTTCTCGCCGTCGTGGTGCACCACATCGCCGCGGACGGCTCCTCGACTACTCCGTTCGCCCGCGACCTCGTCATGGCCTACGCGGCACGGGCGCAGGGAACGGCGCCGGGTTGGGCTCCGCTGGACGTGCAGTACGCCGATTACAGCCTGTGGCAGCGCGAGGTGCTGGGCAGCGAGGACGACCCGGAATCCGTGTCGTCCGAGCAGATCGCCTACTGGAGCCAGGCTTTGGCCGGGCTGCCGGACCAGCTGGACCTGCCGACGGACCGTCTGCGTCCCGCCGCGCAGTCGTACCGCGGTGGCTACCTTCAGTTCGAGATCGACGCAGCAGTGCATCAGGGTCTGTCGGCGCTGGCCCGTGAGCACGGAACCACCTTGTTCATGGTCACGCATGCAGCGTTTGCGGTCCTGCTGGCGCGCTTGTCCGGTACTGACGACATCGCCGTGGGCACCCCGATCGCGGGCCGCGGCGAGCGTGCGCTCGACGATCTGATCGGCATGTTCGTCAATACCCTGGTATTCCGGACACACGTCGACGGCGCAGACAGCTTCACGGAACTGCTTGCCCGCGTACGCGAGAACGATCTGCAGGCATTCGCGCATGCCGACGTTCCGTTCGAGCGACTGGTCGAGGTTCTCAACCCCGCGCGTTCGACTGCTCGTCACCCGCTCTACCAGGTGGGATTCCTCTTCCAGAACATGGAACAGGCAAGCCTGGAACTGCCTGGTCTCGCGGTGAAGGGCCTGGAGATCGACAACGGTGTTGCCCAGTTCGATCTGCAGTTGATCGTCGGTGACAACTACGACGAGCGTGGTGTTGCCTCGGGCATCTCGGCCGTATTCAGCTACGCGCACGACCTTTTCGACGAGTCGACAGTCCAGTCCTTTGCTGATCGGTTCAACACCGTTCTGGCTGCGGTTGTTGCCGATCCGTCGATCGTGGTCGGCGACATCGACGTGCTCGATCCGCATGAGTCGAATCAGGTTCTGCAGGAATGGAATGCAACGGAGCATGTACTCGACTCCGACGCGACACTGGTCGACCTGTTCGATCAGCAGGTTGCCGCGCACGGTGATTCCGTCGCGTTGGTCCACGGACTCGAATCGCTGACGTATGCGGAGTTCGACGACAAGGTCAACCGGCTCGCCCGTCACCTGATCGGAATGGGAGTCGGTCCGGAGTCGTTGGTGGCGTTGGGAATGCGACGCTCCATCGACCTGGTGATCGGCATGTACGCCGTTGCCAAGGCAGGCGGCGGTTACGTTCCGATCGATCCGGATCATCCGGCCGATCGCACCGGGTACGTCCTCGAGATGGCCGCGCCGGTGTGCGTGCTCAGCACCGAAAACGACGCGCCGTCGCTCGTGGGGATCGACAACGTTCTGGTCATCGACACCCTCGATCTGTCGGGCGTCTCCGGAGCGCCTGTACACGGCGACGAGCGGATCGCACCGCTTCGTTCGGCGAATACCGCGTACGTGATCTTCACGTCGGGATCGACCGGCAAGCCGAAGGGTGTGGCGCTGTCCCACGCCGCTATCGTCAATCAGCTTCTGTGGAAACGTGATCGCTACGGTCTCGACCAGACCGACGCAATGTTGCTCAAGACCGCAGCAACATTCGACCTCTCGGTCTGGGAGTTCTGGTCCGCGTTGACATCCGGGTCCCGCCTGGTCATCGCCGACCCGGACGGCCACAAGGACGCCGAGTACATGCTGGCGCTCATTGCCCAGGAGAAGGTGACGACGCTGCACGCGGTGCCGTCCATGCTCTCGATGCTGACGGCCGCGGCAGACGGCACTCTTCCGCAGTCGCTCGAGCGTGTCCTTGCCATCGGTGAGGCCTTGCCCGCGGCAACGGCGGCAGAGTTCCGCAAGGTGTCCGATGCGGCACTGGTCAATCTGTACGGTCCGACCGAGGCTGCGGTGTCAGTGACGGCGCACGATGTGGACGAGAGCGACACCTCGTCGGTCTCGATCGGTGCCCCGGAATGGAATACGCAGGTCTACGTGCTCGACGAGCGACTGCATCCCGTCCCGGTCGGAGTCACCGGTGAGCTGTACCTGGCCGGAACCCAGTTGGCTCGCGGTTATCACGGCCGCGCCGACCTGACGTCGGAACGCTTTGTCGCCAACACCTTCGGAGAACCGGGCTCACGTCTGTACCGCACCGGCGACCTCGTTGTCTGGCGCAGTGGCGGTGAACTCGAGTACGTCGATCGTGCCGACTTCCAGGTGAAGATCCGTGGCTACCGCATCGAACTCGGTGAGATCGAAGCTGTTATCAGAGCTGCTGAGTCCGTGGACGCCGCGGTTGTCGTCGCGAAAACCGATCCGCGACTGGGGGATCGACTGGTCGGTTACCTCGTTCCGCAGGCCGGGGCCACCGTCGACGTCGACAGCGTGAAGGCGGAACTCGTCCGCGAGTTGCCGAGTTACATGGTGCCGTCGGCGTTGATGGTGCTGAGCGAATTGCCGCTCAACATCAACGGCAAGATCGATCGAAAGGCGCTGCCGGAACCCGAATTCGAGGCAACGGAATTCCGTGCCCCGAGCAACCCGGTCGAGGAGATCGTGGCGTCGGTGTTTGCCGAAGTCCTTGGCGTTCCACGAGTCGGGTTGGACGACGACTTCTTCGATCTCGGCGGAAACTCGCTGATCGCCACACAGGTCGTGGCCAGGTTGGGTCAGGCACTTGATGCCCAGATTCCGGTGCGGATCATCTTCGAAGCGTCGACTGTCGGACTGCTGGCGTCGCGGGTGCTCGAACATGCCGGTTCCGGTTCGCGGGCACAGTTGGTGGCGCAGGAACGGCCGTCGCAGATTCCGTTGTCGCTCGCTCAGCAGCGGATGTGGGTTCTCAACCAGATCGACCGCAGGTCTGCCGCGTACAACATCCCGGTCGCGATCCGGATGTCCGGCGATCTCGACGTCGCAGCATTGCAGTCGGCCGTCTCCGACCTTGTTGCTCGCCACGAGATCCTGCGGACGTTCTATCCCGATCTCGGGGACGGCCCGACGCAGTCGATTCAGTCGAAGTCGGCAGCCGTTGTCGACATGGCCGTGCTGTATGTCGGCGAAGACACGATTGGGGCCGAGGTCGCGAAGGTCGTCGGTCAGGGCTTCGACGTCACTGCCGGTGTTCCGCTGCGCGTTCGCCTGTTCCAGATCACGCCCACCGAGCATGTCCTGATCGTGGTGGTCCACCACATCAGCGGCGACGCATTCTCGATGGCTCCGATGATCAGGGACACGATGATCGCGTACACGGCGCGTACCGGGGGAGCGGCACCCGAATGGGCTCCGCTCGAAGTCCAGTACGCGGATTACACGTTGTGGCAGCGCGACGTTCTGGGTTCCGAGGACGATCCGGACAGTGAACTGTCGACGCAGCTTGCCTACTGGACGCAGGAACTTGCCGGCGTTCCCGAACTTCTGGAACTGCCGACGGACCGTCCTCGTCCGCCGACGCAGTCGATGAAGGGCGCGGACTTCCTGTTCACGCTCGGCGCGGACTCCACGCGTCGAATCGCGGAAATCGCGCGCGAGCAGAACTCGACAGTGTTCATGGTCGTGCACGCCGCGTTCTCGGTGCTGCTGTCCAAGCTCAGTGGCTCGAACGACATCGCGATCGGTACACCGGTGGCGGGCCGCGGCGAGCGAGTCCTCGACGACCTGGTCGGTATGTTCGTCAACACGCTGGTGTTGCGCACGCAGGTGAAACCGGCAACCACGTTTGTCGACCTGCTGCAGCAGGTGAAGGAGAAGGACCTCGCGGCGTTCGGAAACGCAGACGTGCCCTTCGAGCGTCTGGTCGAGCAGGTCGGCCGTGAGCGCTCACAGGCATACTCACCGCTGTTCCAGGTGATGCTCACGTTCCAGAACATGGCACTTGGCACGTTTGCGCTGCCAGGGCTCGAACTGTCGGCGGTGGATGACGGATTCGACTCGGCGATGTTCGACCTGCAGCTCACCGGTATCGAGGAGTTCGACGAGCGCGGAGCGCTGTCCGATATCCGGATGCGGTTCACCTACGCAACCGATCTGTACGACGCCGCAACCATGGAACTGTTCGCGGCCAGGTTGCGGGCCGTGGTCGACGCCGTTGCCGCAGATCCGACGGTGGTTCTGCGGACAATCGACATCGTGACGGACTTCGAACGCGCGCTGATCGAGGCAGCCGAGCCGAAGACTGCCGCGGACCTTCCGGACCTCGCAGCAGCGGCCGCCGCAGCAGATCCGACGGCGGTTGCCTTCACACACGGCGACACCGTGGTGACCTTCACACAGCTGGCCGAGAAGTTGGCGCTGATGAGAGCGACGATGGGTGCCGCGCTGGGTGCGGATGCCTTGATCTCCGTGTCTCTGACCGGCCTGGTTCCGGGAATTCTCCCGGCGCTCGGTGCTGACGGAATTGCCTCGTTGGTGAGCTCGTTGATTGCGGATGCGCAGGCGAGCGCGGAAAAGGGTGACCGTATCGACGGGTAATATGCAGTATTTGCCCAGTGGGCGGCATCGGGACGGCACACACTGTGCCTTACCGGTGCCGCCGTGTGTTGTCAGTTCGTGCTGTTGTCGGCTCGTGCGCAGTCAGTTGGAGGAAGCCTAGATGTCCGTCGGAATACCTGGACCACAGTCGCTGACGATCGAGGATCTCCCGAGACTGATCGCAGCGGTTGCCGAGGTGGAACCGGGCCGGCGCGCACTTGCCCACGGCGATACGGATATCAGCTACGAACGTCTACACAGCGAGCTCACAACCCTCGACGCAGCGATGGGCGGCGCGTTGGGGGCCGACGCGCTCGTCCCCGTTGTCATCTCCACCGTGTTACCTGAACTGATCGCATCCCAGGACGGCGGACTCGGTGGCGTCGTGGACGCCTTGATTGCCGATGCCACGTCTGTGGTTGCCGTCGACGAGCCGACCGTTGTCGAGACAACCCTGGTGAGTCTGTTCGACGAGCAGGTGTCGCGAACCCCCGATGCGATTGCACTCCGGTTCGGTGACACGTCGCTGACGTATGCCGAATTCGACGGCCGTGCCAATCAGCTCGCCCGCGAACTGGTCCGACGTGGGGTCGGGCCGGACACACTGGTCGGTCTCGGCATCCGGCGGTCCGTGGAACTGCTGGTGGCGATGTACGCGATCGTGAAGGCGGGCGGCGCGTATGTGCCACTCGATCCCGATCACCCAGCCGAACGCGTGGCCTACGTCCTCGATGTCGCGGCGCCGGTCCTGGTGCTGACGGTGTCCACTGACGAGCTGACCCTCCCGGATGGTGTTTCCGTCCTCGAGATGGACACGACCGATGTGTCGGTGCATTCCGCCGAGCCGCTCGCCGATACCGACCGGCGCTCACCGCTGCGCGCGGACAATCTCGCATACGTCATCTTCACCTCCGGCTCCACCGGGCGTCCCAAGGGCGTCGGGGTTGCCCACGGTGCCATCGTCGCCAACCTCGTGTGGCGCCAGGACGAGTACGCCTTCACCGCCGCGGATGTCGTCTTTCAGAAGACGCCCTTCACGTTCGACGTGTCGGTGTGGGAGTTCTTCTGGCCGTTGCAGATCGGTGCATCACTTGTCATCGCGGAGCCGGACGGACATCGTGATCCCGCGTATGTCGCCCGCACCATGATCGAGTACGGCGTCACGGTCGTTCACTTCGTGCCGTCGATGCTGGCCGTTTTTGTCGCCGAACCCACGGTTTCCGAGATCGCCACTCTCCGTTACGTTTTTGCATCCGGTGAAGCGCTTCCGGCGCAGACGGCGGCGCGTCTGCGCGACGTCAGTTCGGCTGCGCTGCACAATCTTTACGGTCCGACCGAAGCTGCCGTCGACGTCACCTATTACGCCACCGGCGAGCAGGACGAGGTGGCCGTTCCGATCGGACGCGCGGTAGCCGGCACCGAACTACTGGTGCTCGACGACGCCCTGCGGGCGGTTCCTCCCGGAGTCCCCGGCGAGTTGTACCTTGCCGGTGTCCAATTGGCGCGCGGCTATGTCGCCCGTCCTGATCTCTCGGCCGATCGGTTTGTTGCGCATCCCACCGAGGCCGGTGCTCGTATGTACCGGACCGGCGACCTCGTTCGCTGGCGCGGGCTTGGTGCTCAGCGACTCCTCGAGTACATCGGCCGCACCGACTTCCAGGTGAAACTGCGCGGGCTGCGCATCGAACTCGGCGAGATCGAATCCGCACTTCTCGACAACGCTGCAATCGCGCAGGCGGCTGTTCTCGTCCATTCCGACGCGACTCTGGGTGACAACCTCGTGGCGTACGTGGTTCCCGCGCTAGGTGTTTTACTCGACACCGACGCTCTTGCAGATGAATTGGGCGGGCGCCTGCCGGACTACATGGTCCCGTCGCTGTTTGTCGAACTCGAGGCATTTCCGCTCAACGCCAGCGGCAAGCTGGATCGCAAGGCTCTGCCGGCACCCGAGTTCACAGCGCAGGTTGTCGAATACCGCGCACCGAGCACCCCGGTCGAGAAGACGTTGGTCGCGATCTTTGCCGACTTGCTCGGCCGCGACGATCTCGGCATCGACGACGGATTCTTCGACCTCGGTGGTAACTCGCTCCTCGCAACCCGGGTCGTGGCACGCGCCAACGCCGAACTCGGCGTGGAACTCGACATGCGAGCTTTCTTCGATGCTCCGACCGTATCCGAATTAGCCTCTCTGGTAGTAGATTCGGCCGGCAGTGGTACCAGGGATCCGCTGGTTGCTCGAGAGCGTCCGGCACAGATACCGCTGTCGTTGGCACAGCAGCGCATGTGGTTCCTCAACCGGTTCGATTCCGCGTCGGCCGTCGATCACATTCCGGTGGCCCTACGCCTGAGCGGTGCCCTCGACGTCGAGGCACTACGCGGCGCGATCACCGATCTGGTGGAGCGCCATGAGAGTCTGCGCACCGTCTATCCCGAAATCGACGGCGTCGGATACCAGCAGGTTCTCGCCGCGTCGGACGTCGTGCTGGACCTGACCCCGGTTGTGGTCACGGAATCCGACCTGATCGACCGTGTCACTGCCGTTGTCACCGAGGGTTTCGACGTCACGACGCAGGTTCCCTTGCGGGCCCGCCTGTTCCAGGTCGCAGACTCGGAATACGTCCTCGTCTTTGTGGTTCACCACATCAGCGGCGACGGTTTCTCGATGGGGCCGTTGGTCCGCGACGTTGTGAGTGCGTACGCAGCTCGATCGCAGGGTTCAGCGCCCGATTTTGCTCCTTTGGGGGTCCAGTACGCGGACTTCACGCTGTGGCAGCGGTCCGTTCTCGGTGACGAGAGCGACCCGGAATCGTTGATTTCGCGGCAGATCGACTACTGGACGCATCAGTTGGCAGGGATGCCGGAACTGCTCGAACTTCCGACAGATCGCCCGCGCCCTGCTGTAGCGACCAACCGTGGTGCGTCGCACCAGTTCTCGATCGAGAAGAACTTGCTCGTCCGGCTCGAATCGTTGGCGCAGCAACACAAGGCTTCGGTCTTCATGGTGCTGCACAGTGCCATTGCCGTCCTGCTTGCCCGGTTGTCCGCCACATCGGATATCGCGATCGGTACGCCGGTCGCAGGTCGTGGCGATCGCGCTCTCGACGATGTGATCGGAATGTTCGTCAACACTCTGGTCCTGCGCACCGAGATCGACTCCGCGAGTTCGTTCGTGGACGTGCTGAAAGCCGCTCGCGCGACCGATCTTGATGCCTTCGGCCATACGGACGTTCCGTTCGAGCGCCTTGTCGAGGTCCTTGATCCCGCCCGCTCACAGGCGCACAACCCGCTCTTCCAGGTCATGCTGGCGTTTCAGAACCTCGGCCAGAGTGAACACGGCGCTACCGATATCGGCGGGTTGACGGTCACGGGCGTCGAACTCGAATCCGCGGTGGCCAAGTTCGACCTCCAGTTCACCGTCTGGGAAGACCCCGAGCACGGCGGGCTGTCGATCATGATCGATTACGCCACAGATCTTTTCGATCCGTCGACCATCGATTCTGTTGCCTCACGGTTGGCGGCGCTCCTCGGCGTCGTCGCGGAAGATCCGGCCATCGTGGTCGGTGACATCGACCTGCTCACCGTCGACGAGCGCGAATTGGTGATCGGCACCTGGAATGCGACCGGCCACGAGGTGCCGGAGAAGACACTGGTCGACATGTTTGTCGAACAAGCGCATCGGACTCCGGACGCCACGGCACTCGTCTACGAGGACGAGCTGCTGACCTATCGCGATTTCTCGGCGCGTGTGCATCGACTCGCCCGGATGCTGGTGACGATGGGCGTCGGACCTGACACCTTGGTGGGCTTGGCAATCAGGCGGTCCATCGACTTGGTTGTCGCGATGTACGCGGTGATCGAAGCAGGCGGGGCCTATCTGCCGGTCGATCCCGATCAGCCCGCCGATCGCAACGAGTACGTTCTGGGGACGGCCGGACCGGTGTGCGTGCTGACCACCGATCGTGACGGTTTCACAGCGGGCACCACGGTTGTCTCGTTGGATTCGCTGGATACTTCCCGGTTCTCGGACGCAGCGCTTGTCGATACCGATCGGCTGGCGCCGCTGCGGCCGGACAACACGGCGTACGTGATCTTTACGTCCGGTTCGACCGGTAAGCCGAAGGGTGTTGCGGTTTCGCATCGGGCGATCGTGAATCGCCTGGTGTGGATGCAGGCCGAATACGGACTGACCGGTGATGACGTGGTGTTGCAGAAGACGCCTTTCACGTTCGACGTGTCGGTGTGGGAGTTCTTCTGGCCGTTGCAGGTTGGTGCCCGGTTGGCTGTTGCCGAGCCGGACGGACACCGCGACCCCGCCTACCTCGCGTCCGCCATTTCGGAGTACGGCGTCACCACCGCTCACTTTGTTCCGTCGATGCTCGACGTGTTTGTCGGCGAACCCTCGGTGGCGGCGTGTACTTCTTTGACCCGGGTGTTCGCCTCCGGTGAGGCGTTGACACCACAGGTGGCGTCAACGCTGCGGACAGTTCTTCCCGCTGCGCGCTTGCATAACCTGTACGGTCCGACCGAGGCCGCGGTCGACGTGACGTACCACGAGGTCACCGAATCCGACGTCGCAAGTGTGCCGATCGGTGCGCCGGTGTGGAACACCCGGGCGCTGGTGCTCGACTCGCGGTTGCATCCGGTTCCGGTCGGAGTTGCGGGGGAGTTGTACCTCGCCGGTGTCCAGCTTGCACGCGGCTACCTGGCGCGGCCCGATCTGAGCGCCGACCGGTTTGTCGCGGATCCGTTCTCCGGTAACGGGCAGCGGCTTTATCGCACGGGTGACCTGGTGCGGTGGAACAGTTTTGGTGAGATTGAGTACATCGGTCGAACGGATTTCCAGGTCAAGCTGCGCGGACTGCGCATCGAACTCGGTGAAATCGAATCGGCTCTACGCGATCACCCCGCGGTATCCGCGGCGGTAGTACTGGTTCGCAGCGACCAGTTGGTGGCGTATCTGACGCCGGCAGCGGGCATCAGCCTCGACTGGCACGACATCGCCGATGCGTTGTCGCAGCGGTTGCCCGCATACATGATTCCGGCCTCTCATGTGGTGCTCGACAGCTTCCCACTTGGCTCCTCGGGCAAGCTCGACCGTGCGCAGTTGCCGGATCCAGTGGCTCGTAGTGCCGAGTTCCAGGCGCCGGTCACAGGTGCCGAAATTGCTGTGGCTCAGGTCTTCTCGGACCTTCTGGCAGTCGAGAAGGTGGGATTGGGTGACAATTTCTTTGCCCTGGGGGGTAACTCCCTCATGGCAACTCAGGTTGTTGCGCGGCTGGGACAGAGGCTCGACACCACCGTCGGTGTGCGGACCCTGTTCGACGCACCGACCGTCGGGGCACTTGCTGCCCGTATCGATTTGGGAACCACCACGGCAGCGCGGCCTCCGCTCACCGCGCAGGTCCGGTCGGAGCGTGTGCCGCTCTCGCTCGCGCAGCAACGCATGTGGTTCCTGAACCGCTTCGAACCGGGATCGAATGTCGACAACATCCCAGCCGCACTTCGGCTGACCGGGACACTCGATGTCGACGCGCTCCAGGACGCTCTCGACGATCTGGTGCGTCGTCACGAGAGCTTGCGAACTATTTACCCCGAGATCGACGGCGTCGGTTACCAGCAGGTTCTCGAACCCGCTCGTCTGATCAATCTTGCGCCGATCGACGTGGATGCCGATGATGTTGTGGCTCAGGTCGCCGCTGTGGTGGCGCCCGGGTTCGACGTGACCACCGAAGTGCCCATTCGAGTTTCGCTCTTGCGGATCACCGATTCCGAGTTCGTTCTCGTATTTGTCGTCCATCACATCAGTGGTGACGGATTCTCGATGCTTCCGTTGGTTCGGGACGTCGTCGCGGCATACGGTGCGCGATCGGCCGGAGCGGCGCCGCAGTGGGAACCACTTCCGGTGCAGTTTGCCGATTTTGCATTGTGGCAACGCGAAGTCCTGGGCAGCGAGAGCGATCCGGACTCGGTGATTTCCGGGCAGTTCGACTATTGGCGAACACAATTGGCCGGTGTCCCGGATCAACTCGAGTTGCCGACGGATCGTCCGCGGCCCCGAATTGCAACTAATCAGGGTGCCTACCACGACTTCTCCGTTGATGCGGATTTGCTGGAGCGCTTGAACGCGGTCGCCCAGGCATCGAACGCCTCGCTGTTCATGGTTGTGCATTCTGCGCTTGCGCTGCTGCTCGCAAAGCTGTCGAGTTCCACCGACATCGTGATCGGCACTCCCGTTGCCGGACGCGGTGAGCAAGTGCTCGACAACGTCATCGGAATGTTCGTCAACACGTTGGTACTGCGAACCGATATCGATCCGGCGTCGACGGTCGCCGACCTGATCCACCGCGCCCGTGAAACCGATCTCGGCGCATTCGATCACGCGGACGTCCCGTTCGAGAGCCTTGTCGAGATCATCAACCCCGAACGGTCGCAGGCCCGGAACCCGCTGTTCCAGGTCATGCTGACGATGCAGAACATTGGCGGCTCGAGTCCGGAGTCGGCAGCGATGAACGGTGTTGCGGTGTCCGCCGTGGACATCGAATCGCCCGTCGCAAAGTTCGATCTCCAGCTGACGGTGAGTGAATCGCCACAGGGCGGCCTTCTTGCGCAGTTCAACTATGCAACAGACCTTTTCGACGCAGCAACCGTGGAACTGTTTGCGCAGCGTTACGTCACGATTCTGCGTGCCCTGGCGGATGATACTTCTGCTGTCATCGGCGACATCGGCGTATCGAGTGCCGACGAGCGTCAGCGAGTGCTCGTCGAATGGAACTCGACCGAGCGTCGTGTTCCCGACTCCACCCTGGTAGATCTCTTCCACTCCCAGGTGTCGGCAACACCGGATGCGCCGGCACTCACGTTCGACGCTACGACGCTGACATACGCGGAATTCGACGCCCGGATCAATCGTCTTGCACGCCATTTGATCTCGATCGGTGTCGGTCCCGATGCCATGGTGGGATTGTCGATGCGACGATCGCTCGACCTGCTTGTCGCGATGTACGCGATAGTGAAGGCGGGCGGCGCGTACGTTCCGATCGATCCGGATCAGCCGACCGAACGCAATGAGTACGTTCTTTCGACCGCCGTCCCGGTCTGTGTCCTCACGACCTCGCTGGACCAATTCGAGACGTCAGTCTGCCCGGTTGTTCAGGTCGACACGATCGACCTGTCCGCTCACTCGGACGCTGCGATCTCCGATGCAGATCGCCTGGCACCGCTGCGGCCGGACAACACGGCGTACGTGATCTTTACTTCCGGTTCGACCGGTAAGCCGAAGGGTGTTGCGGTTTCGCATCGGGCGATCGTGAATCGTCTGGTGTGGATGCAGGCCGAGTACGGGCTGACCGGCGATGACGTGGTGTTGCAGAAGACGCCTTTCACGTTCGACGTGTCTGTGTGGGAGTTCTTCTGGCCGTTGCAGGTTGGCGCTCGGTTGATCGTTGCTGCAGTGGACGGACACCGGGAACCGGCATACCTCGCAGCTGCTATCGCGGAACACGGCGTCACCACTGTCCACTTCGTGCCCTCGATGCTCGAACTGTTTGTCGCAGAACCCGCAGTTCGCGGAGCGGATGCTCTGCGTCGGGTATTTGCCTCGGGCGAAGCGCTGCCGCCGCAGGTTGCGCAGGAACTGTGCACACTCCTTCCGCGGGCTCGACTGCACAATCTGTACGGGCCTACCGAAGCGGCAGTCGACGTCACATTCCACGAGGTCACGCCATCGGATTCCGAGATCGTCCCGATCGGATCGCCGGTCTGGAACACTCGTGTCCTGGTGTTGGATTCGCGTCTGCGCCCGGTGCCGGTGGGTGTCTCGGGTGAGCTGTACCTGGCGGGAATCCAGTTGGCGCGCGGCTACGTCGGTCGGCCGGACCTCACGGCAGATCGTTTTGTCGCAGATCCTTACGGACCTTCCGGCAGTCGGCTGTATCGCACGGGTGACCTGGCGCGGTGGAAACGGTCGAGCGGAGCGAGGGGGGATGATTCCAGCGTTGGTGAGATCGAATACATCGGGCGGACCGACTTCCAGGTCAAACTTCGCGGATTGCGGATCGAACTGGGCGAGATCGAGGCAGCATTGCGCGATCAGCCGTCCGTTGCGTCGGCTGCGGTGGCAGTGCGCAACGAACAATTGGTTGCCTACGTTGTGGGACACGCCGGCGCGGTAGTGGACTGGGCATCGGTCGAGACAGCACTGGCCGCACGACTGCCCGGCTACATGGTCCCGACTGCGCACGTTGAGCTCGAGGCATTCCCGCTGGGCACGTCCGGCAAGCTGGATCGCAAGCAGTTGCCCGACCCTGTTGCTCAGATCGCTGCCTTCCGTGAGCCACGGAGCGTGGCGGAGCTTGCGGTCGCGCGGATTTTCTCCGACCTGCTCGGCATCGAGCAGGTTGGCCTCGACGATGATTTCTTCTCGCTCGGCGGCAACTCGCTCATCGCGACTCAGGTCGTTGCGCGACTCGGCGAGGCGCTCGACACGACGGTTCCTGTTCGCCTGCTGTTCGACGCGTCCAGTGTGGAATCCTTTGCCTCGCTTATCGACTCGCAATCCGGTAAGGGCGCCCGCCCGCCGCTGGTGGCGCAGGAACGACCGGATCGTGTTCCGTTGTCGATTGCGCAGCAACGCATGTGGTTCCTCAACCGGTTCGACGCGTCCTCGGGTGTGGACAACATCCCGGTGGCCATCAGGCTGACCGGAGAGCTGGACATTGCGGCGATGCAGGCTGCGCTGGTGGACGTGTTCGAACGTCATGAGATTCTGCGAACGGTGTATCCCGAGATCGACGGCGTCGGCTATCAGCAGTTGGTGGATGTGGACCGGATGGTTCCGGATCTGACGCCGGTTCGTATTCACGAATCCGTTGTCATCGATCGGGTTGCAGGCGTGATCCTTCCCGGATTCGACGTCACCCACGAGGCGTCGGTTCGAGCGCAATTGTTCGATTTGAGCCAGTCCGAGTACGTCCTCGTTTTTGTGATCCATCACATCAGCGGTGACGGCTTCTCGATGGGCCCGCTGATCCGCGACTTCGTCTCCGCGTATGTTGCACGGTCGCAAGGGCAGTCGCCGCAGTGGCAACCATTGCCGGTGCAGTACGCCGACTTTGCGTTGTGGCAGCGGCAGATCCTCGGCAGCGAGGACGATCCCGAATCGGTTATCTCCGAGCAGGTCACGTACTGGCAGGAACGCTTGGCCGGCATTCCGGACCAGTTGGATTTGCCGACGGATCGTCCGCGGCCGCGCATCGAATCGCACCGCGGAGCGGGATACGATTTCTCGATCGATGCCGAGCTCCGGGCGGGTCTCGATCGAGTGGCCCGTGAGGTCAATGCATCGCTCTTCATGGTGGTGCACAGCGCCCTGGCGGTCGTGCTCGCGAGGTTGTCCGGGACATCGGACATCGTGATCGGTACCCCGGCCGCCGGCCGTGGTGAACGTGCTCTCGACGATCTGATCGGTATGTTCGTCAATACCCTGGTGCTTCGCGCCGAGGTCGACCCCGAATCGTCGTTCGCAGACTTGGTCAGACATGTCCGGGAATCGGATCTCGGCGCGTTCTCGCACGCGGACGTCCCCTTCGAACGGCTCGTCGAGATTCTCAACCCCGAGCGATCTCAGGCCAGGCATGCGTTGTTCCAGGTCGGTCTGGCGTTCCAGAACCTGCAGCGATCGGTTCTGCAGTTGCAGGATCTGGACGTTGCCGACTTCGCGTTGCCGGACCTACTGGCAAAGGTCGATCTGCAACTGACCTTGATCGAGTCCGAGTCGTCTGGCAACGGAGGACTGACCGCCCAGTTCACATACGCGACCGACCTGTTCGACGAGTCGACAATCGCATCCCTCGCGAACCGATTCCTCCGCGTTCTTAATGCTGCAGTAGTCGACTCGGCGCAGGTGGTCGGCGACATCGATATCATCGAAACATCCGAGCAGGAACAGATTCTCGGCTGGTCACGGGGCAGTGACGATGGCCGGCTCGACGCGTCACCGATGACGTTGTTCGCGCAGTACGTCGAGACCGATCCGTCGGCGTGCGCAGTGGTGGCCGGTGATGTCGAGTTGTCCTACGGGGACCTCGATGCACTGTCCTCGGTCGCGGCCGCTCAACTCGTCGTCGCCGGCGTCCGTCCGGACGACGTTGTCGGATTGATCCTGCCGAGGTCCTGGCAGTGGGTCGTAGCGATGGTGGCTGTGTGGAAAGCCGGTGCCGGCTATCTTCCGATCGACCCTGCTCTTCCGGAAGAACGGGTGAGCGCACTGCTCACCGATATCGCGGCACGGTGTGTGGTGGCGATCGAGACGCCCGACCTCGATCTCCCAGTGGTGCTGATCGGTGACGAGCATGTGGTCGCTGCCGACGCACCGGTTTGGGTCGATCGTTGGAGTGAGGACGGCGCGGATGCCCGAGTCGGCTACGTCATTTCGACGTCCGGTTCGACCGGGCGACCGAAGCCGACCGTCGTTCCGATGGCAGGTATAGCGAATACCGTTGCGTGGTATAACTCTTCGCTGTCGGCACACGCCGGGGTGGCAGTGGCGTCGTCACCGAGTTTCGACCTCACGCAGAAGAACGTATGGGGACCACTGACGAGTGGTGGAAGTGTGCACCTCGCACCCGCCGGCTTCGACCCGAGTGAGATCCTTCGTGTCATCGCAGACGAGCGAGTCACGACGGCAAACATGTCACCCAGTGCTTTCGATGCTCTGATCGATTCCGACGAAGACGACGTGCTGGCAAGCCTCCAGGTGGTGTTCCTCGGCGGAGAACCGATACAGGTCAGCCGTCTGGGGCACCTCATCTCGCGTGGGGTTCGAATCGTGAACAGCTACGGTCCCACCGAAGCGTCGGATGTGGTGTCGTTCCAACAGGCGACGGCAGCGGACACGCTTGGTGTTCCGATCGGCTCACCGGTGCCGAACATCGATCTCTATGTGCTGGATTCACGGTTGGGTCTCGTTCCGTCCGGAGTTGTCGGCGAGCTGTACGTCGGTGGTATCGGAGTCGGTCGTGGTTACGGCAACCGGTACGACCTGACGGCAGAACGGTTTGTTGCCAACCCCTTCGGGGCGGCCGGCGAGCGCATGTATCGAACCGGCGACCTCGTGCGCCGCAACACAGCCGGTGAGCTCGAGTACATCGGGCGCACGGACTTCCAGGTCAAGATCCGCGGTTTACGCATCGAGCTCGGTGAGATCGAATCTGCGTTGAACGCTGTGGATTCCGTAGGGACCGCCGTCGTCACAGTCCACGCTGATTCGGCGGTGGGCGACCGGTTGGTTGCCTATGTCGTTGGCGGCCCAGGTGCTGTGATCGTTCCGGAAATCCTGCGGGACGCTGTAGCGCAGCGCTTGCCGGAGTACATGGTTCCGTCGGCGTTCATCGTCCTGGACTCGGTGCCGCTCAACGCGAACGGAAAGATCGACCGTCGGAGCCTGCCCGACCCGGTGTTCGACACGGCGCAGTACCGCGAACCGCTCACCGTTGTCGAGAAGGCAGTTGCAGTTGTTTTTGCCGATCTTCTCGGCGTAGACCGAGTCGGACTCGACGACGATTTCTTTGCGCTCGGCGGAAACTCGCTTATCGCGACGCGGCTCGCGGCCCGTCTCGGTCAGGCGCTCGACACCACTGTTCCGGTTCGGATGTTGTTCGACGCCACGACAGTCGAGGCACTGGCCCTTGCCATTGCGGCATCAGTCGGTTCGGGTCGACGAAAGTCACTCGAAGCCGCCGAACGCCCGGACCGGTTGCCACTGTCACTGGCGCAGCAGCGGATGTGGCTTGTCAACCAGATGGACACGGCCGCAGGGACGTACAACATTCCGATGGCGCTGCGGTTGACCGGCGACCTCGACGTCGACGCATTGCGGGCAGCTCTGCGTGATGTCACCGATCGGCACGAGTCGCTCCGGACTTTCTATCCGGCAGACGACAACGGACCAACACAACGGATTCTCGACGTCGACGAGGCGCCGCAGTGCGCCGTCGTTGCCGTTGCGGACGCATCCGAGTTGTACTCGCGCGTCGCCGCTGTGATGTCGACGGGCTTCGACGTCTCCACAGAAGTACCTGTGCGGATGGAACTTCTGCACTGCGGGACCCGTGAGTACGTCTTTGCTCTTGTCGCACACCACATTGCCGCCGACGGTGAGTCGATGGCGCCGTTGGCGCGCGACATGATGATCGCGTACGAAGCCCGTACCCGAGGCAGCATTCCCGGGTGGAGTCCGTTGACCGTGCAGTACGCGGACTTCGCGCTGTGGCAGCGTGACGTCGTGGGTACGGCCGACGAGGCCGACAGTGTCGCTGCCGCTCAACTCGAGTACTGGCGGGGCAAGCTTGCTTCGCTTCCCTCGATGGCCGGACTTCCGACGGATCGCCCACGTCCGAGTGCGGTGTCACCGGCAGCGGGTGCCGTCGAGTTCACCGTCAGTGAGCAGATCCACGCCCGGTTGGTAGAGATCGCCCGCGAACGGAATGCGACTGCCTTCATGGCAGTGCACGCCGCACTGGCCGTATTGGTTGCTCGGGTCGGGGCAATCGACGACTTTGCGATCGGTACCGCAGTAGGCGGGCGAGGGGAGCGTGCGCTCGACGATCTGGTCGGAATGTTCGTGAACACGCTTGCCTTGCGGACTCAGGTAGATACTGCAGCAAGTTTCGACGATCTGGTTGTTGCCGTGCGTGACGTGGATCTGGAGGCCTTCGGGAAGTCCGACCTCCCGTTCGAGGAAGTATCCGAAGCGTTGGGTGCCTCGGCCGACGGACTCTTCCAGATCATCTTGTCGCTGGAACCCGCTGGCGGAGCCGAGTTCTCGCTGCCGGGCTTGACGATCAGCGGAGTCGATTCACCAGTGGCGACCACGAAGTTCGACATGCAACTGACGCTCAGTAGCGCCGCGGACGGATACGGACTCTCCGGCGTCTGGATCTACTCGACTGATCTGTTCGACCAGGGAACCGTCGAATCGTTCGTGGAGCGGTTTGTTCGCGTACTGGAACAGGTAACCGACAACCCGTCGATCCCGGTCGGTGACATCGAATTGCTCACCGCAGCAGAAAAGGACGAGGCTCTCGGCGCTGCAGTTCAGCCCAGCGCTCCGAGTGGATCGAGCGCAGCCCTCCTGCCCCAACTGCTGGCGTCGACAGTCGAGGCTGACCCCGAAGCTCCCGCCGTTGTGGTTGGCGACGAGGAAATCGACTATGCCGCAGTCGATTCACGTTCCTCGCAGCTTGCGCGTCTGCTCATCGATGGTGGCGTCGGTCCAGGAGACTTCGTGAGCCTCTCCGGCGTATCGGGTGCAGGCGAAGTAGTGGCGTGCTGGGCAATTGTCAAGACCGGGGCAGCGATTGCAGTCGGGCAGGCCGGAGAGATTCCGGACTCTGTCGTGACGATCACGCCGGAAACACTCGACGCTGCGGTCGCACAACCCGCGCGTGCGATCAATTACACCGACCGCATTCGCCCGCTCACCGCGGACGACGCTGCATTCCAGGTGTTCGGAGACGGAGCCTGGGAGCAGACGTACGGGGAACTCACCGCAACCCTGTCGACCTGGAGCGAGAAGTACGCGGTTGATGTCGAGTCGCGAGTGCTGCAGACCGGCTCGATCGACGCGAGTGGACGGGTGCCCGCGATTCTGCTCGCTGCATCGGCGGGTGCTGCGTGGGTGGTGGCAGGTAGTGACATCGAATCGCTCGACGACCTGCTGGCCGACGAGTGGGTGACACACGCGGTGCTGTCGGTGGATGACGCTGCAAGCATCGATCGCAGCGAACTGCCGGATCTCGAACACGTTCTCGAGGAGCACAGCCCACAGTCGTGGTGACCTCACGTACCGCGAGTGGTGGAACTCATATCCACTCGCGGTACACGGCGCTCGGCAACTCCGCGGCTGTAACAATGGCACTCGGTTGCCGATGCATTGTGGGGAGCCGCAACGGGCGAGATGACCGTGAAAACAAGTATTACGCGAAGGTGAGTTGTCTGATGGCGCAAGGGGCCGACGTACATGCTGATCGATCATCGGACGTGATCGCATGAGCGCGGACGATCTGACCCCCGCAAAGACACGCGGAAGCCGCAAACCCCGTCCCACCCGTACTCGCCGCGTTCGAGTGCCCTTGCTGCCGCAGCTACTGGCGGCTGCCGTCGATATCGACCCAGGCGCCGTCGCCATCCGCTTCGACGGTCGTTCCGTCACCTACGCCGAGCTGGATGCCGCGTCGTCGCAGCTGGCGCGTCTCCTCATTGCTCACGGAGTGGGACCGGAAGATCGGGTAGCGATCTCCATCCCACGCTCCGTCGAGTCGGTGTGCGCACTGTGGGCCGTCGCGAAGACCGGGGCCGCATTTGTACCGGTTGATCCCAACTACCCGGCCGACCGCGCCTTGCACATGCTTGTCGATTCCGGCGTCTCGATCGGCTTGACGGTAGGCGCTGTCGCCGACGGACTGCCGGCGAGTCTTCAGTGGTGGGAACTCGACAACGCCGAGTTCCTGGCAAAGGCGGCCGAACTTCCTGCCGAACCGGTGTCGTACACCGAACGTGTCGGAACTTTGCGTGCGGAGCATCCCGCCTACGTGATCTACACCTCGGGTTCGACCGGTCGACCCAAGGGCGTTGTCGTCACGCATGGAGGCATTGCGAACCTGTGTGCCGAGCAGATCGAGGCCTACGGTCTCACTTCTGCATCCCGAACCCTGCACTTTGCATCGCCCAGCTTCGATGCCTCCGTTCTGGAATTGCTCCTCGCATTCGGCACCGGTTCCACGATGGTGATCGCACGCCCCGATGTGTACGGCGGCGACGAGCTCGCCGAACTGCTCACCGAAGAAAAGATCACCCACGCGTTCATGACTCCTGCTGCACTGGGATCGCTCTCTGCGGAGGGTGATTTCGACACGCTCGACGTTGTTGTCGTGGGCGGCGAAGCATGTTCGCCCGCACTGGTGACTCAGTGGGCGCCCGGACGAAAATTCTTCAACGCGTACGGCCCCACCGAAACCACCGTCGTCGCATCGATTGCCGAACTGACGGTCGACAGTCCGGTCACGATCGGCGGCCCGGTGCGCGGCGTCGGACTCTACGTTCTCGACTCCCGCCTGCAGCCGGTGGCGACCGGCACTGCCGGCGAATTGTATGTTTCCGGAACACATCTCGCCCGTGGGTACAACCAGCTTCCCGCGACAACCGCAGCAAGTTTTGTGGCAAACCCGTTCGCGGACACGGGCGAACGTCTGTACCGCACCGGCGACACCGTTCGCTGGATCAAGGCCGGCGACGACCAACGCAGTCTCGAATACCTCGGCCGCGGTGACTCTCAGGTCAAGATTCGCGGATTCCGCATCGAACTCGGTGAGATCGACGCAGTTCTCGCCGCGGTGCCCGGCGTCGAATTTGTGGCGACACTTCCTCGGAGTGGGCCGACGGGTGAACCAGCATTGGTGTCGTATGTAAAGGCCGGAAACACGCTCGACGCTGAGGCATTGACAGTCCACGCACGCGGCGCACTGCCTCGGCACATGGTCCCGGCCGCAATGGTGATGCTCGAAGATATTCCGCTGACCCCGGTCGGCAAGCTCGACGTCGACGCATTGCCGGCGCCCACATTCGAATCGCGCTCGTACCAAGCGCCGTCCACGCCTGCCCAGAAGCTTGTGGCCGACGCGATTGCCGATCTGCTCGGCCTCGAACAGGTCGGCGCTTCGGATGATTTCTTCGAATTGGGTGGCAACTCCCTGATCGCCGCCAAGCTGGCCGGTCGTCTGGGCGCAGCGTTCGATACCCGCGTTCAGGTGAAGACTCTGTTCGAAGCGTCTACCGTCGAAGCGCTCGCCGCTCGCATCGAAGCCGAGACGGAAACGATCGGGCATGTGGCCTTGGCGCCGATGGTTCGTCCTGATCGTGTGCCATTGTCTCTTGCACAACAGCGCATGTGGTTCCTGAGTCGGTTCGACGCGGAATCTGCAGTGAACAATATTCCGATCGTTTTGCGACTGTCTGGTGAACTGGACGTGAGTGCGCTTGCGCGCGCTGTTGAGGATGTTGTCGCTCGGCACGAGGTGCTGCGGACTGTGTATCCGGAGTTCGGTGGTATCGGCTATCAGGACGTTCTCGAAGTGTCCACGGCAGATATCGATCTGGATCCTCGGGATCTCGACGAGTCGGAGTTGCTTGCAGCTTTGGCGCCGCTGGTGACCGTTGGGTTCGACGTTTCCGTTGCCGTCCCACTTCGGGTTCGCCTGTTCCGTACCAGCCCAAGTGAATTCGTTCTCGCAATGGTGGTTCACCATATATCTGCCGACGGTGTTTCGGTGGGTCCTCTGGTGCGTGATGTTGCATTGGCCTATCTTGCCCGGGCGCAGGGCGGCGCGCCGGCGTGGTCGCCGCTTGCGGTGCAATACGCAGATTTTGCGTTGTGGCAGCATGAGGTTTTGGGGGTCGATTCTGATCCGGCGTCGTTGATGTCGGAGCAATTGCGTTATTGGAGTGAGAATCTCGCGGGGTTGCCGGAGAAGATCGATCTGCCGTTCGATCGGAAGCGCCCGGCGGTTGCGTCGACGCGTGGCGCGGTGCATCGTTTCGATATCGACGGTGAGTTGCACAGGGCTCTGGAGCAATTGGCGTTGGATCGTGGTGTTTCGCTGTTCATGGTTGTGCATGCGGCCCTTGCGGTGCTGCTTGCGCGGATGGCGTCGACTGACGACGTGGTTATCGGTTCGCCGATTTCCGGTCGGGGGGAACCTGCGCTCGATGATCTGATCGGGATGTTTGTCAATACGCTGGTGTTGCGCACGCCGGTGACGTCGAACGTATCGTTTGCCGATCTTCTCGATCAGGTTCGTGAAACCGATTTGGGTGCATTTGCCAATGCGGACTTGCCTTTCGAGCGTTTGGTGGAGGTTCTCGATCCGGCCCGTTCGCAGGCGCATCATCCGTTGTTCCAGGTTGCGTTGTTCTTCCAGAACATGGCAGGTGACGCTCTGGAGTTGCCTGACCTGCGAGTCTCGGAGTTCGATGCGGGAATCGATATCGCAAAATTCGACCTTCAGCTGACGGCATCGCCGGTTGAAGACGAGGCCGGCGTCGGTACCGGCATGGTGATGTCGTGGCTCTACGCCACAGATCTTTTCGACGCCGCTACTGTTGGCGGGCTAGCCGAGCGCCTGACCGCCATTCTCCGTGCGATGGTCACGAATCCGGGAACTGCTGTCGGTGACGTGGAACTGTTGTCCACCAAGGAAATACAGAACACCATCGAATACTTCAACGACACGTCTCGTCCGGTTGTGGGTGGGTTGTTGTTGGATGGTTTTGATTCTGTGGTGGGGGTTTCTTCGGGTTCGCGTGCGGTGGTGTGTGGGGATGAGGTGCTTTCGTATGGGGAGTTCGATGAGAGGGTTAATAGGTTTGCGCGTTATTTGATCGGTTTGGGTGTTGGGCCGGAGTCGTTGGTGGGGTTGGCTGTTCGGCGGTCGGTTGATTTGTTGGTTGGTTTGTATGCGATTGTGCGTGCGGGTGGGGCGTGGGTGCCGTTGGATCCTGATGCTCCGTCCTCGCGTAATGAGTATGTGTTGGATTCGGCTGATCCGGTGTGTGTGGTGTCGACGGAGCGTGATGGTTTCACGGCGTCGGGTCGTCGGGTTGTGTGTGTCGATGTTGTTGATGTGTCTGGTTTTTCGGGTGCGCGGGTTTCTGATGTGGATCGGTTGTCGCCGTTGCGGGCGTCGAATACGGCGTATGTGATTTTCACGTCGGGGTCGACGGGTCGGCCGAAGGGTGTGGCGGTCTCGCATGCGGCGATTGTGAATCAGCTCGAGTTCATGCAGGGCGAGTATGTTTTGTCGGCTGCGGATGTGTATTTGCAGAAGACGGCGACGACGTTCGATGTGTCGTTGTGGGGTTTTTTCATGCCGTTGCGGGTGGGTGCGGTGTTGGTGTTGGCGTCGGCTGATGGTCATCGGGATCCGGGGTATTTGGCGTCGGTGATTGACGAGCAGGGTGTGTCGGTGACGGATTTTGTGCCGACGATGTTGTCGACGTTTTCGTCGTTGGTGGATCCGGGGTTGTTGGGTTCGTTGCGTGATGTGTTGGTGATCGGTGAGGCGTTGCCGGTGGAGGCGGTGCGTGAGTTCGGGTTGGTGTCGTCGGCGCGGTTGCATAATTTGTATGGTCCGACTGAGGCTGCGGTGTCGTTTACGTTTGCGGATGTGACGGCTGCTGGGTCGGGGTCGGTGGTGTCGATTGGTGTGCCGGAGTGGAATTGCCGGGTGTTTGTGTTGGATTCGCGCCTTCGGCCGGTTGCGGTGGGTGTTGCGGGTGAGTTGTATTTGTCGGGTGTGCAGTTGGCTCGGGGGTATGTGGGTCGTCCGGATTTGAGTGCGGATCGGTTTGTTGCGTCGCCGTTCGGTGTGGGTGGGGAGCGGATGTATCGGACGGGTGACCTTGTGAGGTGGTCGTCTGAGGGGGATCTGGAGTACATCGGTCGTACTGATTTTCAGGTGAAGTTCCGGGGTCAGCGGATCGAGTTGGGGGAGATCGAGGCGGCGTTGGTGTCGCATGGGTCGGTGTTGTCGGCTGCGGTGGTGGTGCGTGGGTCGGTGATGGGTGATCAGTTGGTGGGGTATGTGGTGCCGGCGGTGGGGTCGGTTGTGGATGTGAGTGTGTTGCGGGGGTTTGTGGGGGAGCGGGTTCCGGGTTATATGGTTCCGGCTGCTGTGGTGGTGTTGGATGCGTTTCCACTTAATTCGTCGGGGAAGTTGGATCGGGCGTTGTTGCCGGAGCCGGTGTTCGAGGCTCGGGTGTTTCGGGCTCCGGTGTCGTCGGTGGAGTTGGTGGTGGCGTCGGCGTTTGTGGGTGTGTTGGGTGTTGATCGGGTGGGGTTGGATGATGATTTCTTCGAGTTGGGTGGCAACTCCCTCATCGCGATGAAGTTGGCGTCCGAACTGAGTGCATCTGTTGGTGCCGACGTCCCCGTGCGCATGCTGTTCGGTGCATCGACAGTTGAATCCCTCTCCGCTCGAATCGAAGACACACTTCGTGGCAGCGCGCCGTCGTCGAGTCAGGCGCTCGATGTTCTATTGCCGATCCGGGAAGCTGGATCGTCGGTACCGGTATTCTTCATCCACCCGATGAGCGGGCTGGCATGGAAAGCCTCCGGCCTGGTTCCTCACCTCGACGCACGGACGCCGCTCTACGGTCTGCAGGCACCGGTGATGACGGAATCGTGGCCTCTGCCCACGTCGGTCGACGCATTGGCCGAACGCTACGTTCGCGAGATGCTGAGTGTGAATCCGAGCGGCCCGTTCCACATCGTCGGCTACTCGCTCGGCGGGTTCATCGGACACGCGTGTGCAGTTCTATTGCGCTCGAAGGGGTTCGACGTGAAGCTGGCAATGATCGATCCTCGCGGCACTACCGAAGTCGGGGAAAACCAGGCCCGGGACAACGTCTCCGAACTGGCCGCGGGATGGGGGGGTCGACGTCGGGGACACCCTGGATCTCAGTGCGTTGGGTCGGGAAGAGATCGTCGCTCTCGGTCGGTCACTCGATTCCCTGTCGTTCCTCTCCGACGATCAACTCGGGTCTCTGTACGATTTTGCGATCTCAGCGGCCTCGATGATCGACGGATACGAGCCGAGCGTCTTCGACGGTGACGCTGTACTTCTCAGCGCCACCGTGGGAGTCGGTTCGACAATCGAACTTGCCGAGGCCTGGAAGCCCTATGTCAACGGAACTTTGACTGAGACAACAGTCGAGAGTTCGCATCACTCGATGATGGAAACCGATCAGCTCGAGCTGATCGGTCCACGATTGGCGGCGTTCTTCAGGAGCTGATCGGAGCGTTAAGAGGACGTCGGCACAAATCTGAACGAGAAGCCGACGTTCTGCGTGTTTGTCGGGTCAGGTCCCGGGCCAGGTTGGGCAATAACCGACGTCGGTATCTGCCTGGCATTTTGGGTCAGAGGTGGCGCTTCCTGCCAAAAAGGCTGGGCAGCTTGGAGTTCCAACGCAATCTGAATGAGACCGGCTTCGTCCCACATGCGACCACCGAGTTGGACTCCGAACGGAAGTCCGGTCTCCTTCGACCTTCCGGCCGGCGTCGTGACAACCGGAGCGCCTGTGTAGTTGGCCCAGGCGACGTCGGCGGTGACTCCGTCGAACAGTGCGATGCCCGCGACCTCAGAACGCTTACTGCCGTCCACACTGGCGCCTGGTACGAGAATGGCGTCGAGATTCTGCTCGGAGAGCATGCGGTTGTAGTCGTGTTGGTAGCGAAGCCTGTTGTGCGCCAACGTCATGTAGTCGGCGACTGGAACCGCCATCGATGCAAGGGCCTGCCCGACGAAGAGTGCTCGCTCCGGTTTGTACAGTCCGATCCGGTCGGAGAACTGCTGGTGATAATGGCCGGCCTCGGCCATATCTCCGGTCAGTAGTCCTGTCGGATAGGTCGGCATCGTCACGTCGACAAGGGTGCCCCCGAGTGCGACGACGGTGTCGGTGAACGCGGCGAACAGTGTGCCCAACGACGCCGGCAATTTGTCGACACCTTTACGGGGGATGCCGAATCGGCGGCCGGCGAGCGGTGACTGTCCGCCCTGAGCTGCCAAGGGGTACCCGTCAGCCGGAACCGGGGGACCGGCAGACGTAGTTGGATCGTTGACGTCGACGCCGGCCATGTAACTGAGCAGCAAGGACGCATCGGCCGCACTTCGGGCCATAGGGCCGGTATGGTCACGCGTCCAGTTGAGGGGGATCGTTCCGTACGTGCTGCAACGTCCGAAAGTCGGCTTGACAGAGGTGATTCCCGTTGCGCTTGCCGGCAAGCGGAGCGATCCGCCAGTGTCGGTTCCAGTTGCCAGCGGACTGAAGCGGGCGGCCAGGACTGCAGCACTGCCGCCCGACGACCCACCCGGTGAGTACTCGGCATTCCAGGGGTTGCCCACTTGTGCCGTCGCCACACCGATGGCGAACTCGTCGCAGTGCGCGTGACCCATCAACACCATGCCCGCGTCACTCAGGCGGCGCCATACGGTCGAGTCACCCGCGGCGATGTTCCCTTCGAGGACGCGACTCGAGGCTGTGACCGGTAATCCCGATACCGCAAACATATCTTTCAGAGCGATCGGCAACCCACAGACCAGTGGTGGCGCTTCACCGTCGCTCGTCCGCCCTGCGGTCGAGAGTCGTTGCGCTGCCTTCTCGGCGGCAGCGTACGCGACCTCCGGATAGATCCGGATCCATGAACCGATTCCACCGTCGTACTCGTGACTGCGTGTCAAGCACGCGTCGAGTAGCTCGCGTGGATGAAGGATGCCTTCCTGGAGCAGACTCGCGGCTTCGGTAGCGCTGAGCAGTGCAGGGTCGGTCGCGTCAATTGTGCTCGGAGCCGGCAATTGACTGTGTCGAGACGCCGAACGAATCGGCGTGGCTGCTGCAGGTTGTACGGCAGCGCCAACTGCAGTGGCACCGGCTACTCCGAGTGCCGTTGCGGCGCCGAGGAAACCACGTCGGGAAATGCCTGTGTTCACAAGAGATGCCTTCGAAAGTGTTGCTGGGGATGATCAGGAGATCTTGTCAGGTCAGGTAAGCGGAACCGCATCTGACGACAAAGGCCACCTGCTCGCGACACTCCACAACGGGAGTGTCGCGAGCAGGTGGCCTTCGAGGTGAATCAGAGGCAAATCAGATTCCGAGCGAACCGGCGATGAACGGCCACGACTTGTGGAGATCGTCCTGCCAGTAACCCCACGAGTGGGTGCCCGTCGGGCGGAAGTCGACCACGGCGGGAATGTTCAGCTCGTACAGGCGCTTGGCCATGTTGGAGGTGCACAGGTTGGTAGCAGCTTCGATGACGCCGCCGACGATGATCTGGTTCTCCAGGTTTGCGCGTCCGTCATTCATGCGAGGGTTGAGGCTCGTGTCGTTCGGGAAGCCGGGAAGACCGTTGCCGGTGCTCATGTAGATCGGAGTTCCGCGGAGCTTTTCGGCGTTGACCAGCGGATCGTGATCGCGCCAGCCCTGACCGTCGAGCGGACCCCACATGTTGGTGACGTCGTCGACTCCACCGATCCATTCGGTGGTGATTCTGACGAACTGCTGGCCGAGCGGGTCACTGGTCTGAGCGCAGCCACTGTACGCGGCAACCGAGTTGTACAGTCCGGGGTGCTCGATGGCGAGGTTCAGAACAGACGTACCGGACATCGAGATCGCGGACAGTGCCTGTTCGCCGTTGCTGCCCAGTTCCTTGTTCAGGAGTGGAGGCAGTTCCTCGCCGAGGAAGGTCGACCACTTGTTGCGTCCGGCCTTCGGGTCGTCCTGCTCCCAATCCGTGTAATAGGAGAGGCGTCCGCCCACCGGCGTCGCGACATTGACGTTCTTGTCACTGAAGAAGTCGACGACGTCGGTCTGACGCTGCCAGGTCGCGGAGTCTTCGCCACCGCCTGCGCCGTTCAAGAGGTAGAGAATAGGACGTGGTTCGGAATTATCGGCCGGGGTGATGACCTGAATGGGCACCATCTTGTCCATCGACGCAGCGTAGACATTGACGACGAGTTGCCGATCATTGATCTTCTGCACGGACTTGACGTACGAACCGTTCGCGGCCACGTCGGATGCGGAATTGCCCGAGTTGTCGGGAGCGGCTTGTGCAATACCGGCGGTGAACAATGAGCAGGCGATTGCCAGAACTCCGACATGTGTGGCGCGACGCCAGGCTGGTTTCGTGTTTCGCGTCAAGACTTCTTACCTCTCGGTTGAAACGGTTCTCGGAAAAGCGGCGGTCTTTGCTTCCCGATTGGATATGTCGACCCGACCGTCGGATACGTTACGGGACGCCCCCGACTCGGTAGATCGATTTTCATTCAGGCGTTAGTCCGATGCAGCCCGACGGTATCCCTGAATTGCCGGATATATGAATATTGCGATCATTCCGAAGGACCAGGCAAATGTTTTGAGCACAGGTTCGAGAACTGGCCCACCAAGCGACATTCCTCGCATCGCTTCCACTGCTACCGACATCGGTTGTGCTGCGATCACCGGTTGCAACCAGACGGGATACGCCATTGTGGGGACAAAACCACTGTTGAAGAACATCAGCAGTGTGCAAACGATGGAGACGATCTCGACGAGTGGAAGATTGTCCGACACTGTAGCGAGAGCCGTCACCATCACGGCAAATCCGATACCGAAGACAATCGGCAGAAGGAGCATTCCGATCGCGGCAACTGGGCCTTGGTTGAATCGGAAACCGGCGATGAAACCGACTCCGATGATCACGATCGTCGTCACGAGGACACGGATGGCCTCGGCGATCATGCGCCCGACCAACCCCGACGCACGGTGGGCCGGCAGCGTCCAGAAGCGGCTGAGTAGTCCGCTGGTCTTCTCGGTCCGTAGCCCGACAGCACTGGCAATGGAACCGAACATCGCGCCGACCAGAATGATCAGCGGAACAGTTCCGTAGATACTCGGCTGACCGGTGGCCGCGCTGATCGAGTTTCCGAGGACAACGCGGAACATGATGAGCGTCAAGGCCGGGTACAACAACGCTTGGATAGCGGTGGATGGATCCCGCGCCCAACTGACGAGCAGCCGCCGAGCTTGAATCAGGCTGTGAGTCCACAGAGCCTTCGCGGAGTTTTCCGGCAACGCGGCGTTGGGTTCCGGAAAGTTCAGCGTGCGACCGCGTCGTGGCTCGCTCTGGTCGAGTTTGCTCCTGTCGGTACTTGTCATCATGCCCGCCTTGTACTTGCCCAGTAGGCAAGGGGAGCGCAGACGACCAGCAGTCCCAACGACCACATCACAACCGGGAACATCGTGTGCGACGTGACGCCGCCGTGCGCGAGATCGCGCATCGCGAAGGAGAATTGTGAGACTGGCTGATTGCGCACGAAGGGGCGGATCCACTCGGGAAAGCCCGTCTCAGGAGCGAACCCACACGAGAGCATGCCCAGGATCAGCTGGGGAAGGGTAAGGGCCTGGCTGGTTGCCTGCGGGCTCTTCGAGAGTGAGCCGATAGCGTCGGCGCCCAGTGACAAGCAGGTGCTGAACACCAAAGCCAAGCCGCAGAAGAGCGCTGCCTGGCCAAACCCTTCGGTGAATCGAAAACCGATCGCATGTCCGTAGACGAGTGCGGCCGTCAACGACACCACGGAACGGACGAATCCGCTGCTCATCCGGGACAGCAAGGGGACCGGTCCGTACACCGGCATGGTCTGCATGCGCGAGCTGAATCCGGTGATCTTCTCTTTTGCCGACATCTGCGCGGCCGAAATCGACGTGAAGGCCATCGCCTGCAACACGATGATCGGCATCAGGAACTGCGCGTAGTCGATGCCTTGGAGCTGCATCACGAACTTCAACGGCAGGTAGAAACCCACAGTGAAGATCAGTGGAGCGATGACGGCGATAACCAACTCGTAGCGTCGAACCATCGCCCGCAACGTGCGACCCGTGAGAACCCACCACTGCATGAGCGCCGACGGATTCGGGCGACGGTGACGTCCCACTCGCGTGGCAGCCGGAACCGAGATCTCACGGCGACCGGTCTTCTGCAGCGTCAGGTTCGGGGTTTGGTACTTGGTCGTAGTGGTCATGCAGGCTCACCGGCCTTGCCGGGTTCGGCAGCCTGAGGGCGTCCGGTCAACGAGAGGAAAACATCGTCGAGAGACGGGCGCCGCAGGGCGATGTCGGCAAGCGGAATTCTCGCGTGATCGAGGCGGCGCAAGGCCTCGGCAAGCGTCGCGGAACCGCGCGGTGCCGGGATTGCGATCTTTCCGTTGTCCTTGGCGATATCGAAACGGAAGTCCGGCGGAAGTAGGTTGCCCAGAGCGTTGGCTGCGGGGCCGAGCAACTCGGCGGACAGTGGAACGATCTCGCAGAAGCTCGCTCCCGTACGGGCCTTGAGCTGATCTGCGGTTCCCTCGGCGATGACCGAGCCCTTGTCGATCACGATGATGTTGTCGCTGAGAAGGTCGGCTTCCTCGAGGTACTGCGTAGTCAGCAGAACCGTGATGCCTTGTTCCTTCAGCGTTTGAACGAGATTCCACACGCTCTGACGGCTGCGTGGATCCAATCCGGTGGTCGGTTCGTCGAGGAATACGACCTCGGGACGAACGACGAGCCCGCAGGCGATGTCGATGCGACGACGCATACCGCCCGAGTAGTTGGCCACTGTGCGAGCGCCGGCCTCGACCAGGTCGAACTCTTCCAGGAGGTCAGCGGCCCGCTGCTTCGCCGACGCACGATCCAGGCCCATCAACTGTGCAAACAGTTCGATGTTCTCGCGGCCGGTCAGTGCATTGTCGAGTGCCGCGAACTGCCCCGTCATCATGATCGAACGACGAACTTCGGGGGCATTTCGTACCGCGTCGTATCCGGCGATCATCGCGCGTCCGCTGTCGGGACGGATCAGGGTCGACAGCACCTTGACCGTGGTGGTCTTGCCTGCACCGTTGGGTCCGAGAATGCCGAGAACCGATCCTTTGGGGGCCTGGAAGTTGATACCGCGCAGAGCGTGGACATCTTTGAAGGACTTGTGAACGTCCTCCACGACTACAGCCGCGTCCGTGGGAAAGGGCATCAATTCTCCGCTGTCTACATGGATGTGGTGGGGCTACCTTGGGTGGCCTGGTTGTGCCGATCCGGCTTGTGGTGAGGCCGGAGGGCGCAGCCGCGGATGACCCACACGGATTGCGGGAACCTTGGTTGTCTATCTCCGAACGCACTGAGCATGTTACCGGAGGTGACACGTGCAACTTTGGCCTCAGACGGGGTGATTCGGTCGCTTTGCCTGGATAAGGCAAGCAAGCACGCAGTTGGGCCAGGACTAATTTGTGTGCCATCGCACACTCGGTTGCTCCGTGTCGGATACCTGACCGCATCGGTCGAATATCGTGCGTGGTGATAGCGTGCCGTCCATGGGCGTCCAGTTGTCGGTTGTTGTTCCGGTGTACAACGAAAAAGAATATCTTTCGGAATGCCTGGAATCCTTGTTGGAACAAGGCGACGATATTTCCGAGATAGTGGTTGTGGACAACAACTCGACCGACGGAACAGCTGAGATAATCAAAGAATTCGAACGGCGCTCGCCGAAGATTCGCTATTTAGTGGAAACTCGGCAAGGTGTTGTTTTTGCCCGAAATCTGGGATTCAATTCAGTGCAGGGAGAATTGATCGGCAGAGTGGATGCCGATACCCGGGTACTACCTGGCTGGGCTCGCGAAATACATGATCTGTTCACGGATCGGGAATTCGATGCCGTCACCGGATTCTCGTTGTTCTACGAATCGCCGTTCGCAACCGCGCAGCGCAACGCAGTTGCAAAGCAGGACAATCTCGGAAATCTCGGTGGCCTCAAAGATGCGCCTTCCCTGACCGGGTCGAATATGGCGATCAGAAAATCTGCTTGGCTGTCCGTGCAGGGATCGGTCAGTGATCGCAAGGATTTCCACGAAGACGTCGATCTGTCGTACTGCCTTCTCGGAAATGGCATGAAAATAGTCCAGAACCTTGCCATGCGAGCAGAAGTGTCCGGGCGCCGCGGGGAAACCGGTCCGATCGAGTTTCTGTCCTACAACAAAGCGTCTATCGCAACACTGAAACACCACGGCGCAATGAACCGTCGACTTCGCTTCATGATTTTCCGTAGTTCGATACTTCACACAGTTCTGTGGCCCGCATATCGCATGTACGACAAGAACACCCACGCAATGTCCGTGAAGCGACTGTTCTTCAGACCCGCCGCCCGTCAGATGCCGGTCGAGGCCTGAAGGAAGGATCCCTACGGTAGAGGGCGGTCGACACCGAGCGCGTCGTACAACTTTTTGATCCCACTGAAGTCCTGCACGAGTAAGCCGGATTCGGGAGAGTGCTCGACGTCGTCGATCATCCGGTGACCGCCGGCGATGCCCTCGGTATCCATGATCGCCCGCCACGCGCCGAAATCATTGCCGGCAAATGCTGCCATCGCGTCAGCCGCGCCGTCGACGAACCGTCGACGCTCATCCAAATCGAGAGTGTCGAACACTGAGACAGCCAGAGCGTCGGCGATCGACGCGTGACAAAGTTCGTCGCGATTGTGAAGTCGGACCGTCGCACGATTGACCGGCTGAATGTCCTCACCGTCGATGATCACGTCCAGGTACGAGCTGATCGAGATCTCGGCGACGGTCATATATGCCAGTGCGACCACTGCGCGGGAACGCTCATCGGAGCATTCCGACAGTGCTTGCGCGCGAGCACGCACAGTCAGAACGTCCGGGAGAGACTTCGTCGGCAGCGACCATCCCCGTCCGCGACGGGTCGAGGAACTCGCGTTCAGATGCATCAGCGTGTGGTATTGCTCGTCGACCATGGCCTGATTGACAGCGACCGCGACGGAATCGGCGAACCCGACATCGAACGCGTCCACCGCGAGTAGCTCGAACCCGGGATTCACCACGCACCGCTCGATATCCATGACGTTCTTGTTGAAGGCAATCCAGGCCCACGCGCGGAGCCGTTCTTGCTGCTGCGGCGCGAGTGCCGTGTACACAGGGTGCTGGGCAAACGGCAGCAACGAGTCCGGATAGTCGAGTTTTGTGTGGTCGAAGAGATCGTCCAGATCAGGTTCGGGCTTCTTGACGGCGGCGCGACGAGGCCAGTTCTCGGCAAGTCGGCGCACGATTGCGCTCTCGACGGGATCCTCGGCGTCGAAGCCGGGAAGCGCAGGTGGTGCCACTCGATTGTGCATTGGTCCTCCTACTCTCGGTTGCGCTCGGCTTCGTGGGAGCCGAGGTCCTCGAAGAGCGTCGCGGCGACCTCGTTCAGTTCCTCCGTCTGATTACCCAGCGCACCGGCCGCCGACGCTACGAGATCCGAAAAGTCGTCGAAATTTCCTGTTGCCGTCTCCAACCGGGCAGCCGCAGCAGTCAACGCTTTGCGCGCAGTCGCGGCATAGGGATTGCCCGATTGAACATCCCAGTACACCTCGGGCTCGCCCGTGACGATTCTGGCAAGCAATGCGGAGAGTGTTCGATGCGGCGGCGGTCCGACATCGAGGGCGAGCTCCGGCGCCACGTCGAGTTCCGTCAACGCCAGACCGAAAGCCAACACCGAAGCATGGGTCAGGGCCTGGGTGGCAGCGGCCAGCCGATCATGACGGTCCGGATCCATGACAGGCGTCGACGCACCCCATGATCTGACCTCGTCGAGGAATTCGCGACACCGGGGGCCGTCGACGTAGGGAACCGCGATGACAGCCCGACCACGCGGGCCGAGGGAAGGCCGGAACATCGGGTTGAGTCCGAGGAATTCACCGGTGCGACCGGATTCCTCGACGGCAACGGCAATGCGGGATTTGACCGACAAGGTGTCGACGATCAGCGTGTCGGCGCGTGCGGCACGCGTCAGGGTCGGCAATGCTGCGAGTGCGGTTTGCTCGGCTACGGCCAGGACAATCAGTTCCGCCTGCGCGAGTGCGCCCCGTACCGGCCCGTCGGGGCAGGAGATATCGCCGACGAGATCGCTGCCGCGCGTCCGGTCCAGAACCGTCACGGATCTGCCGTCGTCGCGCAGGAGATCGACGAACATGGATCCCACCGCTCCGGCGCCACCCACTACGATCACATCACCCTGCGCCGGCATCGTGGGCTACCTTCCTATGCCCTTCTGGTAGCTCGGAGCTACATCGAGTGCGCGGAGCATCGTCGACGCCTTGACCGTTGTCTCGTCGAATTCCTCCTCCGCGTCCGACAGCGCGGTGATAGCGCCGCCGATACCGAAGCTCACTCCGGAAGACGTCGAAACCAGGGAGCGGATAACGATCGACAGATCGGCAGCGCCGCCGAGCGCAAAGTATCCGATCGAGCCGGAATACACTCCGCGAGGACCTGATTCGAGTCGGTCGATGATTTCCATCGTGCGCACTTTGGGTGCGCCCGTCATCGATCCGCCGGGAAACGCCGCTCGAACGCAGTCGACCGCTGACGAGTCGCCGCGCAACATTCCGCGCACCGTCGAGACCATCTGGTGAACGGATGAATACGATTCGATCCCGAACAAACGTGGCACGTGGACGCTTCCCGGAACGCAGACTTTCGCCAGGTCGTTTCGGGTGAGATCAACGATCATCAGATTCTCTGCTCGGTCCTTCTCACTGTCGAGGAGGTCTTGCCGCAGTGCCGCGTCCCGCGCCCGAGTGACGCCACGGGGGCGAGTGCCTTTGATCGGTTTGCTCTCCACCTTGCCGTTGGAATCGACTCGTAGGAATCGTTCCGGAGACGCTGAGATGACCGCAATTCCGGTGAAATCGAGCAGTGCGCTGTAGGGAGTGGGGTTGATTGCACGTAGATACTCGAATGTGCGCAGGGAGTCGATTGCCCCGTCGACAGCGGCCATATTGGTCAGGCACACCTCGTACGATTCACCGACGCGGATCTGTTCGAGCGCGTCCTCGATCAACGACAGGTACCGAGCCCGGTCGTGACGCAAACGTGCTTGTGCCCAAACTGTTTCGCTGATCAGGGGAACCGGAATTCGCTCCTCGTCAGCGGCGCCGACTGCGGCAAGGACGTTGACGGCATGTGCGAGCCAATCGTCACAATCGTCTGCCTGCTGTGTTTCACGTACCGGGGTTTCACGTAGTCGCAAGACATGGGTTTTGCCGGCAGTGTGATCGATGACAATCGCGCGATCCGCGAAAACCATTGCCGCGTCGGGCGCCTCGGACGAGTGAGCACGGTGACCACCGGTCTGCGCCTTCAATTCGTATCCGAGGTAGCCGACATATCCGAGGTTGAAGTCCAGTTCCGGATCTGCGGGAATGTAGCGCGTCGCGAGTTGTCCGTCGAGATAGTCGAAGAACGGGACGTGAATGTGCTCGTCAGGCAGCCCCTTTCGCGTCACGGTGAGAACTCCGGCGTCTACGTCATAGGTGATGAACTCCGCCAACGGACCGGAAGAGTCGCCCATGATCGTGAACCGCGCATCGGGTTCCGACGTGGCTGCTCGATCGAGCCAGTACGGGTTTGGTCCGTCGGCAAAGAGAGCGGCGTATGCGGCGGACGGATCCACGGCAAAATCGAGCCGCACCTTGTCGACCTGGTACGACGACGCCGGCCGCAAACTTGGTGCCCGGGGAGTCGGATCCGGGCGCATCACGGACTCGAGAGTTCGGCCGACCGACAGATCGCGGAAGTTCGTGAGCAGTTCCACTCCGAATTCGGTGCTGATCGACTCGGGATGGAACTGAACTCCCCACATCGGCTTCGTCCGATGCCGCACTCCCATGATCACGCCATCCGGCGTCCATGCCGTCCGAACGAACTCGTCGGGAAGATTCTCGACGGCCAGTGAGTGGTAGCGGACTGCACGGAACGGAGAGGGCAGGCCGGCAAATACTCCGGACCCGTCGTGGTCGACAAGAGAAATCCGCCCGTGCATGGGTGCCGGCGCGAGTACGACATCTGCGCCGAACAGCTGACACAGTCCTTGATGTCCGAGGCACACACCGAGTAGGGGGAGCGGACCTTCGTCGATGAACCTGCGGCTGATCCCGAAATCCCGTTCCCGATCCGGTCGACCCGGCCCGGGGGAGATCACCACGTTGTCGAACTCGGCGAGATCGAGGGATTCCCACTCGGCGTCGTTGGTCACCACAGTGGGCACCACGCCGTTGACCTTGGTCAAGAGGGTGAAAAGGTTGTACGTGAACGAGTCGTAATTGTCCACGAGGAGCGTGCGGGAACTCATCTCGTTAATCCTGATCTCGGGCCGACTGATTCCCGCACATTTTCCACGTTTGCTTCCGGCCCGTCGATCACCAGGTCCTCGAGACGGCATGTTTCTGCGATCAGGAGCTCGTAAAGGGAGCTGAAGAACTCAGGTGACAGGTTGTGCTGGCGGGCGAATTGACGCGCGCGTTCCTGCACGACATGTACGCGAGACGGCTGCATCATCGGAACGTGACTGGTCCGCTTCCACTCGCCGATCTGCAGGCATAACAGGAGTCGTTCACGCACGGTCTCGAGCAGGGTGGCGTCGATGGCGTCGAGTTGGCGCCGGAATTTCTCCAGGTCGTCGCCGGGATTACGGTCGTGGGTCTGCGCGATCTCCCCGTGCGCGTCGGTGCCGGTCGAGTGCTGGAAGTCTGCCACGGTGCCTCCTGCTGCTGCGCTGTCGGAGGCGACGCCTACCCGTGACCGACGCGTTCAGCTGGCGCCGGCCACCGGTACCCCGACCGATCATCGCCGTTCGGGAAGGTGTTCCACCAATCCGGCGACTCGAAACCCTGGACATTCGTTCCTGCGAAGGCCACTTCTCGGTGTCGTGGACGACGTCGATGTTCGTGAATCGTCCTGTTGCCCAAATGTATTCGTACTAGTTGTTACTTCTTTGTCACCCAGGTGGTGATTTCGGCGCGGACGACTTCCTGGCCGGCGCGATCGACGATCGTGATCGGCACGACCAATTCGGTGCCGGTGGAGATAGCGCTGAAATCCGGCATGGGTGAAAGCTGTGCCACGGCGCGCAGGCCGGTCTCGGCCTTGGCCAGGTACTCGACGTTCATCGATTTCGGGATCCATCGGTGGGTGCCGGGGACGGTAGCTTCGCACAACATTCCCATCGCGACTTCGGCGAGGTTGCAGGCCGCTATCGCGTGGAAAGTGCCGAGATGGTTGTGTACGCCCCACCACTTCGGGGCGCGCACCTCGCACAGGCCTGGTTCCAGGGTTGTGACGCGGGGGAGAATGGACGCGAAGTAGGGAACGCGAACCGACATGGCAAGTGAGAAAACTGCCTGACCGAATGGGTTGTTCGGAAGCTTCTGCCAGGCGCGATAGGTGGGAGTCGTCGTACTCGAGGTCGAAGTCATGACGCGATCTTACTTGGGAGTAAGATCGTTGTCGCCCACATCACTATCGGAACGTGAGTGCCCGGAGTTGAGTAATTCGGACGCCTACGGCATACTAGTCGGGTTGCCTTGTCTGGGACTGGGTCGCTTGCGGCCAAGAGCAGTCAAGGGTGAAGACGTCACGAACAGCGTGTTGGGGTAACCCACCGATGATCGTGGCCAAGTAAGACGAGATGTAAAGCAAGACGGAAGCAGTACCTACTTTGTGTTCGACTTCGAACACGTCCGGTACACATCAAGCGCCAGATGGTCGAAAGATCATCGGCGCAGGATGAGTGAGAGAGCGACACGCCCGACCGCGTGTACCGGAGAACAATGACAAACGAACAGCGGCAGCGGATCTGGATGCGTCCCGATCGCTTAAGTGTTCGTCGTGTCATCGTCCAGGCAAGGACTGTGCAGACGAGGTAGCTCGAGCCTGACCAGGTGGGCTACGAAACGCGGCAAGAAAAGGACACTAAGCGTGGCGGGACAAAAGATCCGCATCAGGCTCAAGGCCTACGACCACGAGGCGATCGACGCGTCAGCGCGCAAGATCGTCGAGACGGTAACCCGTACGGGTGCCCGCGTCGTTGGACCTGTGCCGTTGCCGACCGAGAAGAACGTATATTGCGTCATCCGCTCGCCGCACAAGTACAAGGACTCGCGCGAGCACTTCGAGATGCGTACTCACAAGCGGCTGATCGACATTCTCGACCCGACGCCGAAGACGGTTGACGCGCTTATGCGCATCGACCTTCCGGCCAGTGTCGACGTGAACATTCAGTGACGGCGGAGACAAAAACAATGACTGATACCAAGATCAAGGGAATCCTGGGCACCAAGCTCGGCATGACCCAGGTCTTCGACGAGAACAACCGGGTTGTCCCGGTCACCGTCGTCAAGGCTGGGCCGAACGTCGTAACCCAGATTCGTACCGAAGAGCGTGACGGCTACACGGCTGTTCAGCTCGCGTTCGGCGCAATCGACCCGCGCAAGGTGAACAAGCCGGTTTCCGGTCAGTTCGCCAAGGCTGGTGTGACCCCGCGTCGCCACGTCGTCGAGTTCCGCGTTGCGGATGCCTCCGACTACGAGGTCGGCCAGGAACTCACCGCTGAGGTCTTCGAGGACGGCGCATTCGTCGACGTCACCGGAACCAGCAAGGGTAAGGGATTCGCCGGAACCATGAAGCGTCACGGCTTCAAGGGACAGGGTGCATCGCACGGTACCCAGGCCGTTCACCGTCGCCCCGGCTCCATCGGCGGCTGTGCAACTCCCGGCCGCGTGTTCAAGGGCATGCGCATGTCCGGACGCATGGGTAGCGACCGCATCACGACGCAGAACCTCTCGGTCCACAAGGTGGATGCCGAGAACGGCCTGCTGCTGATCAAGGGTGCGATCCCCGGCCGCAAGGGCGGCCTCGTGATCGTCAAGAGTGCAGTGAAGGGTGGTGCACGAGCATGACCAGCACCGAGACCAAGTTGACCCTGGACGTCAAGGTCGCCGGCGGCAAGACCAACGGCACCGTCGATCTCCCCGCTGAGATCTTCGACGCTCCGGCCAACATCGCGCTTCTGCATCAGGTTGTCGTCGCGCAGCTCGCCGCTGCTCGTCAGGGAACCCACTCCACCAAGACCCGCGGTGAAGTCCGCGGCGGTGGCAAGAAGCCGTACCGCCAGAAGGGCACCGGCCGCGCACGCCAGGGCTCGACTCGCGCACCTCAGTTCGTCGGTGGCGGAACCGTTCACGGCCCGCAGCCGCGTGACTACAGCCAGCGCACCCCCAAGAAGATGAAGGCAGCCGCTCTCCGCGGAGCCCTCTCTGACCGCGCACGCAACGAGCGCATCCACGTCATCACCGAACTGGTTGCAGGGCAGACGCCTTCGACCAAGAACGCAATCGCGTTCCTCGGCGAGATCTCGGATCGCAAGAAGCTGCTGCTCGTCGTGGGTCGCCAGGATGTAGCCGCTTGGAAGAGCGTGCAGAACCTGGAAGGCGTGCATCCCATTGCACCCGACCAGCTCAACACCTACGACGTGCTCAATGCGGATGACGTCGTGTTCAGCGTCGAGGCGCTCAACGCGTTCATCCACGGGCCCGCCGAGACCGCCCAGGAAGAGAACAAGGAGGAGGCCAAGTGACGACCATCGCTGACCCCCGCGACATCCTGCTGGCACCGGTCATCTCCGAGAAGTCCTACGGACTTATCGAGGAAGGCACCTACACCTTCCTGGTGCACCCGGACTCGAACAAGACGCAGATCAAGATTGCCGTCGAGAAGGTCTTCGGTGTCACTGTGACCAGCGTCAACACCGCCAACCGTCAGGGCAAGCGTAAGCGGACGAAGTTCGGTTACGGAAAGCGCAAGAACACCAAGCGCGCTCTCGTGACTCTCGCCGCCGACAGCAAGCCCATCGAGATCTTCGGAGGACCGGTCGCGTAAGCGCCGGGACTTGACGAGACATAGAGGACGAGAAGACTCATGGCAATCCGTAAGTACAAGCCGACAACACCGGGCCGTCGTGGCTCGAGCGTCTCGGACTTCGCCGAGATCACTCGGTCGACCCCCGAGAAGTCGCTGGTTCGCCCGCTGCACGGCCGTGGTGGCCGTAACGCACACGGTCGTATCACCACCCGTCACAAGGGCGGCGGGCACAAGCGCGCCTACCGACTGATCGATTTCCGTCGCAACGACAAGGACGGAATCCCGGCCAAGGTCGCTCACATCGAGTACGACCCCAACCGCACAGCAAACATCGCACTCCTGCATTACGCAGACGGTGAGAAGCGCTACATCATCGCCCCCAAGGGCCTGGTGCAGGGTTCACCGATCGAGTCCGGTGCAGGCGCCGACATCAAGCCGGGCAACAACCTGCCGCTGCGCAACATCCCGACAGGTACCACCATCCACGGTGTGGAACTGCGTCCCGGCGGCGGAGCCAAGATGGCCCGTTCCGCAGGTGCCAGCATCCAGCTCCTCGGTAAGGAAGGCTCCTACGCCACGCTGCGTATGCCGTCCGGTGAAATCCGTCGCGTCGACGTGCGCTGCCGCGCATCCGTCGGCGAGGTCGGCAACGCCGAGCAGTCGAACATCAACTGGGGCAAGGCCGGCCGTATGCGTTGGAAGGGCAAGCGCCCGACCGTTCGTGGTGTCGTGATGAACCCGGTCGACCACCCGCATGGTGGCGGCGAGGGCAAGACCTCCGGTGGTCGCCACCCGGTCAGCCCGTGGGGTAAGCCGGAAGGCCGTACCCGCAAGAACAAGGCAAGCGACAAGATGATTGTTCGTCGCCGCCGTACCGGCAAGAACAAGCGCTAGGAGGGAGTGAAGGATGCCACGCAGCCTTAAGAAGGGCCCGTTCGTCGATGACCACCTCCTCGCGAAGGTGGATGTACAGAACGAAAAGGGAACCAAGCAGGTCATCAAGACCTGGTCCCGTCGTTCGACCATCATCCCGGACTTCATCGGCCACACGTTTGCGGTTCACGACGGCCGTAAGCATGTCCCCGTGTTCGTTTCCGACTCCATGGTCGGACACAAGCTCGGAGAGTTTGCACCGACCCGTACGTTCAAGGGTCACATCAAGGATGATCGGAAGGCGAAGAGGCGATGAGCAACACCGAAACCGCCAACCCGACTGCCAAGGCAGTAGCGCGCCACGTGCGCGTTACACCGATGAAGGCACGTCGTGTTGTGGACCTGGTCCGCGGGCGCTCGGTTGAAGACGCCCTGAACATTCTGAAGTTCGCGCCGCAGGCAGCGAGCGAGCCGGTCGCCAAGGTGATCGCCTCCGCAGCAGCCAACGCCGAGAACAACCTCGACCTCGACCCGAGCACGCTTGTCGTTGCGACGGCGTTCGTGGACGAGGGCGCGACCCTCAAGCGGTTCCAGCCGCGTGCACAGGGACGTGCGTTCCGTATTCGCAAGCGCACCAGTCACATCACCGTGATCGTGGAGAGCCTGCCGAAGTCCGGAACATCGACCCGTAATCGCCGGAAGGGAAGTGCTCAGTAGTGGGCCAGAAAATCAACCCGCACGGCTTCCGTCTCGGCATCACCACCGACTGGAAGTCTCGCTGGTACGCAGACAAGCAGTACGCGGAGTACGTCAAGGAAGACGTCGCGATCCGTAAGCTCCTCGCCACCGGCATGGAGCGCGCGGGAATCGCGAAGGTCGAGATCGAGCGCACCCGTGACCGTGTTCGCGTGGACATCCACACGGCACGTCCGGGCATCGTCATCGGCCGCCGCGGCGCCGAAGCCGATCGCATCCGTTCCGAGCTCGAGAAGCTGACCGGCAAGCAGGTTCAGCTGAACATCCTCGAGGTCAAGAACGCAGAAGCTGAAGCACAGCTCGTCGCACAGGGTGTGGCCGAGCAGCTCTCGAACCGCGTTGCTTTCCGTCGTGCAATGCGCAAGGCCATTCAGTCGGCCATGCGTCAGCCGAACGTCAAGGGAATTCGCGTTCAGTGCTCCGGTCGTCTCGGCGGCGCCGAGATGTCCCGGTCGGAGTTCTACCGCGAAGGCCGTGTGCCGCTGCACACGCTTCGTGCGGACATCGACTACGGCCTCTACGAGGCCAAGACCACCTTCGGTCGCATCGGCGTCAAGGTCTGGATCTACAAGGGCGACATCGTTGGCGGCAAGCGTGAGCTCGCAGCCACCGCCGCCGCTCCGGCCGGGGATCGCCCGCGCCGCGAGCGTCCGAGCCGTCCCCGTCGTTCCGGCGCAACCGGCACCACCGCGACTAGCACCGAGGCCGGCCGCGCAGCGACCGCAACCGCCGATGCTCCCGCAACTGATCAGAATCAGGAGGGCTGACGCATGTTGATCCCTAGGCGGGTCAAGCACCGCAAGCAGCACCACCCGAGCCGTTCGGGTGCCGCCAAGGGCGGTACCCAGGTGACATTCGGTGACTACGGCATCCAGGCTCTCGAGCCTGCCTACATCACCAACCGGCAGATCGAGTCCGCTCGTATCGCCATGACTCGGCACATCAAGCGTGGCGGCAAGATCTGGATCAACATCTTCCCGGATCGCCCCCTCACGAAGAAGCCGGCCGAAACCCGAATGGGTTCCGGTAAGGGTTCGCCCGAGTGGTGGATTGCCAACGTCAAGCCCGGACGCGTTCTGTTCGAGATGACATACCCCAACGAGGAGATCGCTCGTGAGGCCCTGCGCCGCGCGATGCACAAGCTCCCGTGCAAGTGCCGGATCGTGACCAGAGAGGAGCAGTTCTGATGGCTACTGGAACCCCAGCAGCAGAGCTCCGCGAGCTCAGTGAAGACGAGCTGGTCACCCGGCTCCGCGAAGCGAAGGAAGAACTTTTCAACCTTCGTTTCCAGATGGCCACAGGCCAGATGGACAACAACCGACGACTGCGCACCGTTCGTCACGAGATCGCGCGCATCTACACCGTCCTGCGTGAGCGTGAGCTCGGACTCGCTGTGGGTCCGGATGCAGGTGACGCGGCATGAGTGAGGAAAAAGCAGTGAGCACAGAAGAGCGCGCGAGCCGTAAGGTCCGTGTCGGATACGTAGTTTCCGACAAGATGGAAAAGACGATCGTGGTCGAGCTCGAAGACCGCGTCAAGCACAAGCTCTACGGCAAGATCATCCGCCGTACGACCAAGGTGAAGGCGCATGACGAGAACGGCGTTGCCGGCGTCGGCGACCGCGTTCAGCTGATGGAAACCCGTCCGCTGTCCGCGACGAAGCACTGGCGTCTGGTCGAGGTCCTCGAAAAGGCCAAGTAAGCCTGATCGTGATCTCGAGCTGATCGAGCACAACCGAATGGCCCGCTTCCCGTTGGGGGAGTGGGCCATTCGGCTTTCGGTCAGGAATGCAGATGGTGGGCAAGGTGCGCTGATTTGGTAATCGGTGAACCCTTCCCTACAATAGAACGGTTGCCTGTGGCAGAGGTGTGTCTTCACGTGCGCAGCTCGACCGGTGCTTGCAGTGATCGCCTTCATCGATGAACTTCGGTGGGGCAGCAGCTCAGACACGACGCAGGTGGCAACAATGACCGCGCGCACCGGGTCGGTAATCCGTTGCGCACGAAATTCCAGGTCTAGGGAGATCAAGTGATTCAGCAGGAGTCGCGAGTTCGCGTCGCTGATAACACGGGTGCCAAGGAAATCCTTTGCATCCGCGTTCTCGGCGGTTCGTCACGTCGCTACGCCGGGATCGGTGACGTCATCGTCGCCACCGTCAAGGACGCAATCCCCGGTGGAAACATCAAGAAGGGTGAGGTCGTCAAGGCCGTCATCGTTCGCACGACCAAGGAGCGCCGTCGTCCGGACGGTTCCTACATCAAGTTCGACGAGAACGCAGCAGTGCTCATCAAGGCTGACAGCGATCCCCGTGGAACCCGCATCTTCGGACCCGTCGGCCGTGAGCTGCGCGAGAAGAAGTTCATGAAGATCGTTTCGCTCGCCCCGGAGGTGCTGTGATGAAGGTGCACAAGGGTGACACCGTTCTGGTCATCGCCGGTAAGGACAAGGGCGCGAAGGGCAAGGTCATTCAGGCTTTCCCCGCGACCGACAAGGTCCTCGTCGAAGGCGTGAACCGAATCAAGAAGCACACCGCGGTTTCCGCGAACGAGCGCGGAGCATCCTCCGGCGGCATCGTCACGCAGGAAGCTCCGATCCACGTATCCAACGTTGCAGTCGTCGACTCGGACGGAAACCCCACTCGCGTGGGCTACCGCACCGATGAAGAGACCGGCAAGCGCGTTCGGGTTTCCCGGAAGAACGGGAAGGACATCTGACATGACCTCCACCGAAAACAAGGTCCAGCCGCGCCTCAAGGCACGCTACCGCGCTGAGATCAAGGACGCGCTCAACAGCGAGTTCGACTACGCCAACGTCATGCAGATCCCCGGTGTTGTCAAGGTTGTCGTCAACATGGGCGTCGGCGACGCTGCCCGTGACGCCAAGCTGATCAACGGCGCTGTCCACGACTTGTCTCTCATCACGGGCCAGAAGCCCGAGATCCGTAAGGCACGTAAGTCCATCGCGCAGTTCAAGCTTCGCGAAGGCATGCCCATCGGCGCACGCGTCACCCTCCGTGGAGACCGTATGTGGGAGTTCCTGGACCGCCTCGTGTCTGTCGCGCTGCCCCGTATCCGCGACTTCCGCGGTCTCTCGGGCAACCAGTTCGACGGCAACGGCAACTACACGTTCGGCCTCAACGAGCAGTCGATGTTCCATGAGATCGACGTGGACAAGATCGATCGCCCCCGCGGTATGGACATCACCGTCGTGACCACCGCAACCAACAACGAAGAAGGCCGTGCACTGCTCAAGCACCTCGGCTTCCCGTTCAAGGAGAACTGAGCGCATGGCTAAGAAGGCATTGGTCAACAAGGCCAACAAGAAGCCCAAGTTCGCGGTTCGCGCCTACACCCGCTGCCAGCGCTGCGGTCGCCCGCACGCTGTGTTCCGCAAGTTCGGCCTGTGCCGAATCTGCTTGCGCGAGATGGCACACGCCGGCGAGCTTCCCGGAGTTCGCAAGAGCTCCTGGTGATCTGAGACCTTCGGGTCTTGTCACTTCACGCTTGTGAATGGGCGTGGGTTCCTTCGGGAATCCACGCCCATTCGGCATTTATCGGGTATTTCCCAGATATGGGGACGCGCTGTTTGGACAGGACGGCCAAAGTTCCCTACACTAGAGCGGTTGCCGTGGCTGACGCATGCGTTCAGCTCGGTGCGGTAACTTACGCCGTCTGACATAAGTCGGACGGCCCAGCCGAATTGCTGGAGGCCCACGACCGGACTCGTCCGGTGTTGCATGGGAACCACAGCGAGAAAGGTGTCGAGGTCGACCTATGACCATGACTGACCCCATCGCAGACTTCTTGACGCGTCTGCGCAACGCCAACACGGCGTACCACGATGAGGTGAAGCTTCCCCACTCGAAGATCAAGGCGAACATTGCCGAGATCCTCAAGCGCGAGGGCTACATCTCCGACTTCCGTACCGAAGACGCCGAGGTCGGCAAGACCCTCGTCGTCGATCTGAAGTACGGCCCCAGCCGCGAGCGTAGCCTCGCCGGCGTGCGTCGCGTTTCCAAGCCCGGTCTCCGGGTTTACGCGAAGTCCACCAACCTGCCCAAGGTCCTCGGAGGCCTCGGCGTGGCGATCATCTCCACGTCGTCCGGTCTGCTCACCGATCGCCAGGCGGCCAATCAAGGAGTAGGCGGGGAAGTCCTCGCCTACGTCTGGTAGAGGGAGGCCACCACAATGTCGCGTATTGGAAAGATTCCGGTCAACGTCCCCGCGGGCGTCGACGTTACGATCGCCGGCCAGGACGTCACGGTCAAGGGGCCCAAGGGCACCCTGGCACTGACGATCGCCGAGCCCATCGAGATCGCCAAGGCTGAGGACGGCTCCCTGAGCGTCACTCGCCCCGACGACGAGCGTCGCAGCCGTGCGCTGCACGGTCTGTCGCGGACCTTGGTTGCGAACATCATCACCGGTGTCACCGAGGGTTACACCAAGAAGATGGAAATCCACGGTGTCGGTTACCGCGTGGCGCTGAAGGGCAAGGACCTCGAGTTCGCGCTCGGCTTCAGCCACCCGGTCCCGATCGAGGCTCCCGAAGGCATCACCTTCGTCGTCGAGTCGCCCACCCGGTTCTCGGTGTCAGGCATCGACAAGCAGAAGGTCGGGCAGATCTCGGCCAACATCCGTCGTCTCCGTCGTCCGGACCCGTACAAGGGTAAGGGCGTGCGTTACGAGGGTGAGCAGATCCGCCGCAAGGTCGGAAAGACGGGTAAGTGATATGAGCCAGACTGCAAACCAGAAAGCCAAGCGGATTCCGCTCGGCAAGGATGCGTCCACGAAGCGTCGTCTCTCGAAGACACGTCGTCACTTCCGTCTCCGCAAGAAGGTCTCCGGCACGCCCGAGCGTCCCCGCTTGGTCGTCAACCGGTCCTCACGCCACATCCACGTCCAGCTCGTGGACGACCTGGCAGGCCACACTCTGGCTGCTGCGTCGACCATCGAAGCCGACGTGCGCGTGGCCGAAGGCGACAAGAAGGCTGCGAGCGCGAAGGTCGGTCAGCTGATCGCCGAGCGCGCAAAGGCTGCCGGCGTGGAAGCAGTGGTCTTCGACCACGGCGGACACGGCTACCACGGTCGCATCGCGGCCTTGGCAGACGCAGCTCGCGAAGGCGGGTTGAAGTTCTGATGACCAACATTTTCAACGGAAGGACAGCCTGATGCCGGGACGTCAAAGGCGTGACGGCGGAAGCGGACCCGCCGGACAGAATGGCCCCAACAGCGGCGACAACAGCAACGCTCGTGGGGACAACCGTGGTGGCGGCCGTGACCGTCGCGACGGTGGCCGTGGCGGAAACGCTGCGGAGAAGTCACAGTTCATCGAGCGCGTTGTCACGATCAACCGCGTCTCCAAGGTCGTCAAGGGTGGTCGTCGCTTCAGCTTCACCGCTCTCGTGATCGTCGGAGACGGCAACGGACTGGTCGGCGTCGGCTACGGCAAGGCCAAGGAAGTTCCCGCGGCCATCCAGAAGGGTGTCGAGGAGGCTCGCAAGAGCTTCTTCCGCGTCCCGATGATCGGCAACACCATCACTCACCCCGTTCAGGGTGAGGCTGCTGCCGGCATCGTCATGCTTCGCCCGGCAAGCCCCGGTACCGGTGTTATCGCCGGCGGCGCGGTGCGTGCCGTGCTGGAGTGCGCTGGTATCGCGGACATCCTGTCGAAGTCGCTCGGTAGCGACAACGCCATCAACGTCGTGCACGCGACCGTTGCCGCGCTCAAGGGTCTGCAGCGTCCCGAGGAAGTTGCGGCTCGCCGCGGCCTCACCCTCGAAGAGGTTGCACCCGCCGGCATGCTGCGCGCGCGCGCACAGGCTGCTGGGAGTGTGAAGTAATGGCAGATCTCAAGGTCACTCAGATCAAGAGCATCATCGGGACCAAGCAGAACCAGAAGGATTCTCTGCGCACGCTCGGTCTCAAGGGCATCCGTCAGACCGTTGTTCGTGAGGACAACGCACAGAACCGCGGTCTGATCAACGTGGTGCGCCACCTCGTAACAGTTGAGGAGGTCTAACCATGACCATCAAACTGCACCACCTGCGCCCCGCTCCCGGATCCAAGTCCAACAAGATTCGTGTTGGACGCGGCGAGGGCGGCAAGCGTGGTAAGACCGCAGGTCGCGGTACCAAGGGCACCAAGGCACGTAACACCGTGCGCGTGGGCTTCGAGGGTGGACAGATGCCGCTTCACATGCGTCTGCCCAAGCTCAAGGGCTTCAAGAACCCCTTCCGCACCGAGTACCAGGTCGTCAATGTCGGCGACATCGCCCGTCTGTTCCCCGAAGGTGGAGCAATCTCGGTCGAGGATCTCGTTGCCAAGGGCGCAGTCCGCAAGAACCAGCTCGTCAAGGTTCTGGGCGACGGCGAACTGACTGTTGCCGTTCAGGTGACCGTCGACAAGTTCACCGGTTCCGCCAAGGAAAAGATTGCTGCTGCCGGTGGTTCCGCCACCGAGCTGTGAGTAATCACGCGTAGCTAGTCCGATGGCCGCAGCGCAGCATTTGCTGTGCTGCGGCCATCGGCGTCTGTGCTGTTCGTCCCGAAAGTGTGGCCCCGTCGACCGGGTCAGGCACACTGGTTGTATCTTCGGCTTACCCGAGTTTCGTGGTCGGCTCGTTTAGTTCCCATAAATTGACTGTTAGAGTTCTGAAGTTCGGCAGGTCAAAAGATCTGCCCCCAACCGTCGTGCCAGGAGGATCTTTGCTTTCCGCCTTCGTTTCGGCCCTCAGGACACCCGACCTGAGGCGGAAGATCCTATTCACCCTCGGCCTGGTAGCCCTCTACCGGGTCGGCGCAGTGCTTCCGTCACCTGGTGTCGACTACGCCAGAGTGCGTGAGTGCATCGACATAGCTAACTCTGGTGACTCGGCGGGCATCTACTCGCTGATCAACTTGTTCTCCGGTGGTGCGCTACTCCAGTTGTCGGTGTTTGCGATCGGCATCATGCCGTACATCACCGCCAGCATTATCGTTCAGCTGCTGACCGTGGTCATCCCGAAGTTCGAGGAACTTCGCAAGGAGGGCCAGTCGGGTCAGGCCAAGATGACGCAGTACACGCGCTATCTCTCCATCGCTTTGGCTGTGCTTCAGTCGACGGGCATCGTTGCGCTCGCAGCTAGGGGACAGCTACTGCAAGGCTGTGACGACATCATCGCCGACAAGTCGATCTTCGGCTTGATCATTCTTGTCCTGGTCATGACGGCCGGCGCCGCACTCGTCATGTGGTTCGGTGAGCTCATCACCGAACGAGGCGTCGGTAACGGCATGTCGCTCCTCATCTTCGCCGGTATCGCCTCGCGTATCCCGTCCGAAGGCAAGGCCATTCTGGACAGCCGTGGTGGCCTCGTCTTTGCACTCGTCTGCTTTGCAGCGCTCTTGATCATTGCCGGCGTCGTCTTCGTCGAGCAGGGCCAGCGTCGAATTCCCGTCCAGTACGCCAAGCGCATGGTGGGACGCAAGATGTACGGCGGCTCGTCGACGTACCTGCCGCTCAAGGTCAACCAGGCCGGTGTCATCCCGGTGATCTTCGCGTCGTCGCTGCTGTACCTGCCCAACCTGATTGCGCAGCTCACGTCGGCCAGCACTGCGGTCGACCCCAGTTGGTGGCAGCGAATCATCAACACCTACTTGGTCAATCCCGCCAACCCGGTGTACATCCTGATCTACTTCGGTCTTATCGTGTTCTTCACGTACTTCTACGTCGCGATCACCTTCAATCCAGAAGAGCGCGCCGACGAGATGAAGAAGTTCGGTGGATTCATTCCAGGTATCCGTCCCGGTCAGCCGACCGCGGACTATCTCAACTACGTGCTGAGTCGCATCACCCTTCCGGGTGCGATCTACCTTGGCACCATTGCTGTTCTGCCCAATCTGTTCCTCGACATCGGGAATGGCGGCGGCGCGCAGAACCTGCCGTTCGGTGGCACCGCGGTGCTGATCATGGTCAGCGTCGGTCTGGACACCGTGAAGCAGATCGAGAGTCAGCTAATGCAGCGCAACTATGAAGGGTTCCTCAAGTGAGACTTGTCCTCCTTGGTCCTCCCGGTGCCGGCAAGGGCACCCAGGCCGCGATCCTGTCCGAGAAGTTCGGTGTTCCCCATATCTCGACGGGTGACCTCTTCCGAGCCAACATCGGTCAGTCCACCCCGCTCGGCGTGGAAGCGAAGAAGTTCATCGACGCCGGTGAGCTTGTTCCCAGCTCGATCACCAATGACATGGTGAAGGCACGCGTTGCCGAGCCGGACGCCGCCAACGGATTCCTGCTCGACGGATTCCCGCGCTCGGTCGATCAGGCGGAAGCCCTCGAAGGCATCCTGAAGGATCTCGATACGAAGCTCGACGGTGTGCTTTCCTTCGTCGTCGACGAAGACATCGTGGTGGAGCGAATGCTCGCCCGTGGCCGTGCAGACGACACCGAGGACGTGATTCGCAACCGCCTCCGGGTCTACCGCGACGAGACCTCGCCGCTGTTCGACTACTACAAGGACAGCATCGTTTCCGTCGACGCGATCGGCGAGGTCGAAGAAGTCAACGCTCGCGCACTGGCAGCGCTGGGTAAGTAATGGTTTTCGGGCGTAAACGCAAGGTTGTTCCGTTCCGCTCCGCGGGCGAACTCGACGCAATGGCTGCGGCCGGCGCAATCGTGGGTTCGGCGTTGGTGGCGGTACGCGCTGCGGCAAAGCCCGGTGTCAGCACCCTGGAATTGGATGCGGTCGCCGAATCTGTCATCCGCGATGCGGGTGCGGTGCCGTCCTTCCTCGGCTACAACGGTTTCACCGGTTCGATCTGTTCTTCGGTCAACGACCGGGTTGTTCACGGAATCCCGTCGGCGCAGGACGTCCTCGCCGAGGGTGACCTGGTGTCCATCGACTGCGGCGCGATCCTCGAGGGTTGGCACGGAGACTCCGCGTGGACGTTCGGTGTCGGTGAGATCAGTGCAGCCGATCAGGATCTGAGCGAAGCAACTCGATTGTCCATGGAAGCCGGCATTGCGGCGATGATCGCAGGCAACCGTCTGACAGACGTTTCGCACGCCATCGAGCTCGGCACCCAGGCCGCCGAGAAGCTACACGGCCGTTCATACGGAATCGTCGACGGCTACGGCGGTCACGGTATCGGGCGTGAGATGCACATGGATCCGTTCCTGGCCAACGAAGGTGCCCCGGGCAAGGGGCCCGAGTTGGTGATCGGATCTTGCCTGGCAATCGAGCCGATGTTGACGCTCGGGACCACGGATACCGTGATTCTCGATGACGACTGGACTGTGGTGACCACCGACGGTTCGCGTGCTGCTCACTGGGAGCACACTGTTGCCGTCACGGCGGACGGCCCGCGAATTCTGACGCTGCGACCGGAGTAGTTTTCGGCTCCAACGCTCGACAAGTGTTGACAGCAAGAGTGATTCGCTCTTCGAGAAGTCCCGGTCCCGCAAGGGGTCGGGACTTTTTCGGTTGCTGGTTCGGTGGCCGCGGAGGCATGGATTGCCGCCCAGATGCGCTGCCGTAGGGGAGGCGCATTTGGCCTGGTCGTTCTCTTCGCGTAACATAGCTAGGCGGTGCGCCATGCGTGTCGACAGCTTGTGTGTGTAGGACTGCCGCTACGGGGAACAACGCACCGAGTCGATGTAAAAATCACGTCGATGAAGAAACCATTGCGTGCCAATGTAACGGAAGCCGATGCACGAAGCATGCCAAACCAAACGGATCGCGGAGGATATGGCTAAGAAAGACGGGGCCATCGAGGTCGAAGGACGAGTAGTCGAGCCGCTGCCCAATGCGATGTTCCGCATTGAGCTCGAGAATGGCCACAAGGTCCTCGCCCACATCAGCGGAAAGATGCGTCAGCACTACATTCGCATCCTCCCGGAAGATCGCGTTGTCGTAGAGCTCTCGCCCTACGATTTGTCGCGCGGACGCATCGTTTACCGCTACAAGTAACGAACTTCCCGGATCTGACCTGGGTCAGGGAGAAGTACGTCTGCCGGGTTCGCCTTGGCAGGCTGCGACAAAACAGGAGATCAGAAGACGTGAAGGTTCAGCCGAGCGTCAAGAAGATCTGCGAAAAGTGCAAAGTGATCCGCCGTAACGGTCGGGTCATGGTGATCTGCGAGAACCTGCGTCACAAGCAGCGTCAGGGCTAGATCTAGCTTTTCGAAGATCTGCTTGGCAACAAGCAAAGAAGACCTTCCAGTACCAGCCATTGTTGACGAGACCCCACGCGATCGTTTACCGATCGACAGGGTCGGACAATGGTTCACCCCCGGCACGGAGGCCGGGGCCCCACTGAGTTAGTTGATGAGACCAGCCACGTTCTCGGACGTGGTTACTCGGCAAGAGGCACAGGGGATGGGCTGGGAGCAGACCTCCGCACACCGATAGGAAATGCCAACATGGCACGTCTCTCTGGTGTTGATCTTCCTCGCGAAAAGCGCATGGAGATCGCACTGACATACATCTACGGCATCGGCCGTACCCGCTCCAAGGAAATCCTTGACGCCACCGGCGTCAACCCGGATCTCCGGAGCAAGGACCTCTCGGACGAGGACCTGGCAAAGCTCCGCGAGTACATCGAGGAGTCGCTCAAGGTTGAGGGTGACCTTCGCCGCGAGGTTCAGGCCGACATCCGTCGCAAGATCGAGATCGGCTGCTACCAGGGCCTGCGCCACCGTCGTGGTCTGCCCGTGCGTGGTCAGCGCACCAAGACCAACGCCCGTACCCGTAAGGGTCCGAAGCGCACCATTGCCGGCAAGAAGAAGGCGAAGTAATGCCCCCGAAGTCACGTAGCACCGGTCCGAAGAAGACCCAGAAGACGCGTCGCAGGGATAAGAAGAACATCCCGCACGGCGCCGCTCACATCAAGAGCACCTTCAACAACACCATCGTGTCCATCACGGACCCCGCCGGAAATGTCATTTCCTGGGCGTCCTCGGGACACGTCGGCTTCAAGGGTTCGCGTAAGTCGACTCCTTTCGCCGCTCAGCTTGCTGCTGAGAGCGCTGCCCGCAAGGCGCAGGAGCATGGTGTCAAGAAGGTTGACGTCTTCGTCAAGGGACCGGGTTCGGGTCGCGAGACCGCGATTCGTTCGCTCCAGGCCGCAGGCCTCGAGGTCGGCACCATTTCCGATGTAACTCCCCAGCCGCACAACGGCTGCCGTCCGCCCAAGCGGCGTCGGGTATAAGCGGGAAGGAATAGGTAGAAAATCATGGCACGTTATACCGGACCCATCACCCGCAAGTCGCGTCGTCTGCGCGTCGACCTCGTTGGAGGCGACCAGGCATTCGAGCGTCGCCCGTACCCGCCCGGACAGCACGGCCGCGCGCGTATCAAGGAGAGCGAGTACCTGCTCCAGCTGCAGGAGAAGCAGAAGGCTCGCTTCACCTACGGCGTCATGGAGAAGCAGTTCCGTCTGTACTACAAGGAGGCGAACAACCGCCCCGGTAAGACCGGCGAGAACCTGCTCACCATCCTGGAGTCGCGTCTCGACAACGTCGTGTACCGCGCAGGCCTCGCTCGCACGCGCCGCCAGGCACGTCAGCTGGTCACGCACGGTCACCTTCTCGTGAACAACAAGAAGGTCGACATCCCGAGCTACCGCGTCTCGCAGTACGACATCATCGATGTCAAGGAGAAGTCGCTCGCAACGCTTCCGTTCCAGGTTGCCCGTGAGACCGTCGGCGATCGCCCGGTTCCCGCGTGGCTGCAGGTTGTCGGCTCGCGTCTGCGGATCCTGGTTCACCAGCTTCCCGAGCGTGCGCAGATCGACATTGCTCTGCAGGAACAGCTCATCGTCGAGTACTACTCGAAGTAAGGTGCTCCGCGCCCTGTGCGCCTTTCCGGTAGTTCCGACTACCGGAAAGGCGCACGGGGCCGCAGGCCCTTTCCCATCGTGGGCGTCAAATAGTGGACGTCCGTACAGGAGGAAATACCATGCTCATTTCTCAGCGACCCACGTTGACCGAAGAGGTCATCGCTGATAACCGCTCGAAGTTCGTCATCGAGCCCCTGGAGCCAGGTTTCGGGTACACGCTCGGCAATTCGCTGCGCCGCACGCTGCTCTCGTCGATCCCCGGCGCTGCTGTCACCAGCATCCGCATCGACGGCGTTCTCCACGAGTTCACCACGGTCCCCGGAGTGAAGGAAGACGTCACTGACATCATCCTGAACCTCAAGGGCCTCGTCGTGAGCTCCGAAGAGGACGAGCCGGTCACCATGTACGTCCGCAAGCAGGGCCCCGGCGCTGTTACCGCAGGCGACATCGTGCCCCCGGCCGGCGTCATCGTGAACAACCCTGATCTGCACATCGCCACCCTGAACGACAAGGGCAAGCTGGAGATCGAGCTCGTAGTCGAGCGCGGTCGTGGCTATGTCCCCGCCGTCCAGAACAAGGCGTCCGGCGCAGAGATCGGCCGCATTCCGGTCGACTCGATCTACTCGCCGGTGCTCAAGGTCACCTACAAGGTGGAGGCCACTCGCGTCGAACAGCGCACCGACTTCGATCGGCTCGTTCTCGACGTGGAAACGAAGAACTCCATCACCGCACGGGACGCGCTCGCTTCTGCGGGCAAGACCCTGGTTGAGCTCTTCGGCCTGGCCCGTGAGCTGAACGTCGAAGCAGAAGGCATCGAGATCGGACCCTCGCCCGCCGAGGCCGATCACATCGCTTCCTTCGGACTCCCCATCGAGGATCTGGACCTCACGGTCCGTTCCTACAACTGCCTCAAGCGCGAAGGTGTTCACACCGTCGGTGAGCTTGTCGGCCGTACCGAGTCCGATCTGCTCGACATCCGCAACTTCGGACAGAAGTCCATCGACGAGGTCAAGGTCAAGCTGCATTCGCTCGGCCTGTCCCTCAAGGACAGCCCCGCATCCTTCGATCCCACGACCGTTGCAGGCTACGACGCCGCCACCGGAACGTGGAGTGACACCGATGCCGGTTCCTTCGGCGATGCCGACGGTACCGAGGACTACGCCGAGACCGAACAGCTGTAGCAGCTCAGGTCCTTTACTAGGAGATCATCATGCCCAAGCCCAAGAAGGGTGCCCGCTTCGGCGGGTCGGCTTCCCACCAGAAGGCGATTTTCGCCAATCTGGCTACCGCGCTCTTCGAGCACGGTCGTATCACCACCACCGAGTCCAAGGCCAAGGCACTGCGCCCGTACGCCGAGAAGCTCGTCACGCACGCGAAGGCCGGCACGCTGGCTCACCGTCGTGAGGTGCTGAAGGTCATCCGTAACAAGGATGTCGTTCACACCCTGTTCGCCGAGATCGGCCCGTTCTACGCGGACCGTAACGGTGGATACACCCGCATCATCAAGACGATCCCCCGCAAGGGCGACAACGCGCCGATGGCAATCATCGAGCTCGTCAAGGAAAAGACCGTCACGTCCGAGGCTGACCGCGCACGTCGCGTCAAGGCTTCGCAGGATGCTCCCGCCGCAGAGAACGTCGTCGAGGCCGTAGAGGCTGACGCGACCGAGGCTGAGGTCGAGAACGCTGATGCAGTTGTCGAAGCTATCGAGGACGAGACCGCAACTGCGGCCGACGCCCCCGAGGCCAAGAAGGACTAGTTCCCTTGGTTTCAGCACACGCTGAATCGAACGAGCCCGCCGCCCCCCTCGGGGACGGCGGGCTCGTTCGATTGCGGCTCGATATCTCTTATGACGGCACCGACTTCTCTGGTTGGGCCAGGCAGACCGATCTACGCACGGTGTGCGGTGAGATCGAAGACAAACTGGGAACTGTTCTACGGCAACCCGTTCAGTTGACCGTCGCCGGTCGGACGGATGCCGGCGTCCATGCGAGTGGTCAGGTTGCGCACGTCGACGTGCCGGCTGATCTCCTGCCGGACGATCCGTCGCGATTGGTTCGGCGGCTCGCTCGGTTCCTGCCGAAAGATGTTCGAGTCAAGAGTATTTCCGTTGTCCCGGCCGATTTCGACGCGCGTTTCTCCGCGATGCGACGCTATTACGAGTACCGGGTGTCCAACGCGATGTTCGGTGTCGAACCGCTTCGTGTGCGTGACATGGTTTCCTACCCGAAGGCTCTTGATCTGGCCGCGATGCAGGAAGCGTCGCAGCGACTCTTGGGGCTTCATGACTTTGCCGCGTTTTGCAAGCGCCGCGAAGGAGCGACGACCGTACGCGAACTTCAGCGGTTCGACTGGACACAAGAGGACACAGTGTTCACGGCCTACGTGAATGCCGACGCGTTTTGTTGGTCGATGGTGCGGAGTCTTGTCGGCGCCGTGCTGTCCGTCGGTGAGGGGCGTCGTACGTCGGATTGGCTTGCCGGGTTGCTCGACGAATCCTCACGGTCGAGTTCCATCCTGGTGGCACCGGCGCATGGTTTGTCGTTGGTGCGAGTCGATTACCCGGATTATTCGGAGTTGGCGGCCCGCAACGCGATTACCCGTGAGACCCGCGAATTGCCGTCGGCCGGCGGTTGCTGCGGCGACTGAAGGCGCTCATGCGACATTGCCCTCCCACCATTGTGGGAGGGCAATTGTCGTATCCGGCTATCCCGCCAATTGGCGCGCGATGACCAGACGCTGAATCTGGTTGGTGCCCTCGAAGATCTGAGTGATTTTGGCTTCACGCATATACCGCTCGACCGGGAAGTCCTGGGTGTACCCGTAGCCGCCGAATACCTGCACGGCGTCGGTCGTAACCTTCATCGCGGCGTCTGTGGCAATGAGCTTGGCGACGCTGGCGTTGCGGGAGTACGGCACTCCGGCGTCGCGGCGACGGGCAGCATCGAGGTACGTGGCACGAGCGGAGTCGACGGCTGCGGCCATGTCGGCGAGCACAAAGCCGAGGCCCTGATGGTCGATGATCCGCTTGCCGAAAGCCTTGCGTTCCTTGGCGTAGGCAACCGCGTCGTCGAGTGCGCCCTGGGCGATGCCGACGGCAACGGCCGCAATTCCCAACCGACCGGAGTCGAGGGCGCTGAATGCGATGGGAAGTCCCTGACCGCGCTGGCCGATGAGGCGCTCGTCCGGGATGAAGGCGTCGTCGTAGTTCGCAGAGGCGGTGGGAACAGCGCGCAGTCCCATCTTTTCCTCGGGCTTACCGAAGCTGAGGCCCTCGGTGTCCTTGTCCACCAGGAGGCAGGAGATGCCGCGTGAGCCGTCGTCGCTGGTGCGGGCGAAGAGGTTGTAGAAGTCTGCCTTGCCGCCGTTCGTGATCCAGGCTTTGCTGCCGTTGATGCGGTATCCACCGTCGACGGGTGCAGCCTTGCAGGACAACGCTGCTGCGTCGGATCCCGCCTGGGATTCGGAGAGGCTGTAGGCGCCGATGGTGTTGCCGCCCAGCATGTCCGGCAGCCACTTGTTCTTCTGTTCGTCGGTGCCGAAGGTGAAGAGTGGGAAGCAGGAGAGGCTGTGAACGCTCACTGCGACGGCAACTGCAGCCCACCGTGAGGCGATCTCTTCGAGGACTTGCAAGTAGACCTCGTACGGCTGATCGCCGCCGCCGAACTCCTCGGGGTACGGCAAGCTCAGGAGCCCGGCTTGTCCGAGAGCGGGGAAGACTCCATCCGGGTACTTCTCGGCCTTTTCGTACTCGTTGACCTTGGGGGCGAGGACCTTGTCTGCCACGTCTCGGGTCAGTTCGATGAGATCGCGAGCTTCTTGGCTGGGCATCAGACGTTCGACCGGCACTGTCGACTCCTGTTTCTGTAGTAGTACTGACAACGATACTGCAGTACTGTTTTCAGTATGGCAAGAGTGACGGCACGCAGAGTGCAGCTATTCGATCAGTTGGTTGCGCTTTTTCTCGACGAAGGATTCGCGCATCTCACTCTCGACGAGATCGCCGCGCGCCTGCATTGCTCCAAGAGCACCCTGTACACCGTCGCAGCCGGCAAGGACGATCTCGTGCGCGCCGTCACGGTCCATTTCTTTCGTACCGCGACCGATGCCGTCGAAGACGCGGTTGCAGCTCACGCGGATCCGTTGCAGCAAGTGAGCGCGTACCTCGAGGCCGTCGGCGATCAGCTTTCCGCCGCATCGCACCAGTTCATGGAGGACCTCGCGGCGTCCACGTCGGCGCGTCAGGTGTACGAGAAGAACACGTCGATCGCTGCGAGTCGGGTACGCGAGATGATTGTTCGAGGTGTGGAGGCCGGCGCGTTTCGCGAAGTACACGCGTCGTTCGTCGCTGACGCAGCCTCGAACACGATGGTGCGCATACAGCAACGTGACGTCTACAAGGCGACCGGACTGGACGACGCGCAGGCGTACCGCGAACTTGCCGCCCTCATCACCACCGGGATTGCTGCGACGGGCGCGCCGTTACCATCAACGACATGACCGATCTGTTCGTCGAGGTAATTGTCGGTTCCGTGCGCGAGGGACGAATCGGCTTGGCTGTCGCCGATTGGTTTGTTGCGCGCGCCGTGAATCAACCGAATTGGTCTGTCTCGGTCATCGACCTCGCCGAATTGATGCTTCCAACCGATTTCTCGCCGTCGGAGGCCGCCGAGGAATTGCGTCGACGCATCGAGGGCGCCGACGCTGTTGTTGCGGTCACACCCGAATACAACCATGGATATTCTGCTGCTCTGAAGACGGCACTCGATTCGGTGAAACACGAATGGCGCGCGAAACCGATCGGTTTCGTGTCGTACGGAGGAGTGTCGGGAGGGTTGCGTGCGACGGAACAATTGCGGCAGGTTGTTGCCGAACTGCACATGGTCTCCGTGCGTCAAAGCGTGAGTATTCACCAGGCCCGCAAGCAATTCCGGTCACCAAATCCTACTGTGGACGCTATCGCAACCGGTGCCGCCGACCGGATGATCGGTCAATTGGACTGGTGGGGAAGAGGACTGCGCGAGCATCGCGGCCGGAAGGCGTATCCCGGATGACTCCGCTACGGTGACACCGGGAACTCGGCCCCTGCGCGCGGTCGTCCGATGAAGGATGTTTCGGCGGCGATGGTCACCAGCGTGAGTTCGACGCTTGTCTTGTCGGTCGCGACGACAATCCTATCGCCGAGGGCATTCGGCTGGACGATCGTGAGATCGCGTTCGATCTCAGGCCACTGCGCCGGGTCGCCGTACACGTAGACCGCGGTGACACCGGCGCGCGGGGGAAGAGCTCGAACACCGTCGAAGACAACGGCATTGAAGGTTCCTTCCGGTCCTTGCCCGTGGCCGGAAACTCGGAGGCGATCGGGGACACCCATCGAGTCGATCAAGGGTGTCCAGGTCTCGGGCCGATCCGTGTGGATCAGAACCCGGGTCCCGGTGGCGACGGCACGGAAGATCAATTGTTGGGCGAGATAGAGTTCCCCGGCCACGAAGACGGTATTCACGCCGGTCCCCGCAACGAGGGCAGCAACGCCTTGGCCTCGATCGTCGGATCCGAGGAGTTGTCCGCATCCCGCCAGTGGGAGCTCGAGCGCAGTCAGGTCGGCAGCGTCCATCGTTCGGGTAGGCGAGATGGCGTCGAGCGAGGTGAGCGCGGTCGGCACGTTGGTCAGCAGGGCATCGCGTTGACGGCCACGCATGGATACCAGCCCGGCGACCGGGGCAGCTTTCGGGAGATGCCGAGTCGTGAATCGACAGGTAGCGCTCACTGTCGTCAGTCCGGTTTCTGGACGTGGCCGGAGCCGAACGGTGACCGAGGTGCCCAGTGTCGCGGCCGCCCACACCTGCGCGAGACTGCCTTTGGTAATTGCCTTCGGCTCGATTCCGTAACCGAGATTCGATACACCGGGAAGTGGTGTGGAACGCCATGTTTCGGCCATGTCTGCGACTTCCACACCGCGACTGACCTGTGCGATCGACGAGGAGATCTCGGGTGCTGTCAAGATGCGGGCCCGTGCGCCGGCAGCTTCGAGAACCCGCACCACTCGGCTGGTTGCGACGGAGATGCTCCGCGCCGCTCCGTCGCCGCCACCACCGCGGCGGTCGACGGCATCGGAGCCTTCGATTCGGTCGAATCGTAGTGCAAGCCAGACGATTCTGGTGGCCGTAGCGGGTAGCGGGCCGATCAGACGGTCGTACACCTCGGTTGCCGGTGTTCCGGACGCCACCCGAAAACCGTGGCTGACGATGTCGATCCCGGTGAGCGAAATGTCGTGTTGGTGAAGGCAATCTGCGAGTTCCGCAGTGGGAAGGGTATGCGACGCGTCGAATGACGTTCGGCCGATTCGGGTCAGGTAGTCGTGCGGCGCCATGATCTCGACGACGCTCACCAGCGTCGAACCGTCGACGCGTAGGCCGATGGATTGCTCGCTGGGCGTCTGGAAGCTCACGATGGTACCGCTGGAGGTCTGGCACCGTCGCATGTATCGAACGGCGGTCCGAATCCACGTCGTGATCGATCGACCGCCGATATGCAGCAGCAGGATTACCGCGACGGCGGCTGCGATCGCGATTGCCCACCGCAATTCGAGTCCGGCAAACAGGGCGAGACACGCTGCGCTGATACCCACGGCCTGTGCACTGACGACCTCGCGCGCCGAGATCCTGTGCGACGACGGCCAGTACTTCAAACGTGATCTGTCCACGGTTCCACCCCCGGGGGAACTGTACTGTGTCATCTCAGGGGATGACAGGTACGGGGGGAAATATGGCTGCTACACCTACAACTCGGTGGCAGGTCAACGGATACCGCTTCCTGGTTCGGCGCATGGAACATGCACTGGTCAGGCGGGATGTGCGGATGCTGCACGACCCGATGCGATCGCAATCGCGGGCCTTGATCGTCGGTATCGTGCTGGCGTCGTTGGGTCTTGCGGGGTGTGGTGTGCTTGCGCTTTTTCGGCCTCAGGACAAGATTGCCGATGCAGCCATCGTGGTCGGAAAAGACTCGGGTGCAATGTTTGTCGCAATGGAGGGCACATTTCACCCGGTTCTGAACCTTGCATCTGCGAGGTTGATCATCGGTTCGCCTGACAAGCCTTCGATCGTGAAGGAATCCGAAATCGATGGCAAGCCTAGGGGAGCGCTGGTGGGGATACCAGGTGGGCCGTCGGCACTACCGGAGGCGGCAGATCCGACAAATGCGCCTTGGGCGGTGTGTGACACCGTAGGTGCCGACGGCAATCGGTCCGTGGCCTCGACGGTGCTGGTCGGCGAGCCGAAGTTGCGGGAAGTCGCGTCGTACTTGCCTTCTGATCACGCGCTTCTCGTGCGTTCGGGTGCTGATCATTTTCTCGTCTACGACGGGAAACGGGCTGCTGTCGACATCGGTGATCCGGCGATCACGCGGGCATTGGGACTTGAAGGAATCGAGCCGCGGCCGATCAGCGTCGGCATGCTCAATGCGATCCCGGAGGTTCCGCGGCTACAGGCTCCGGCCATTCGTGGTCTTGGCACAGTGCCGCAGTATCCGTTGGCGGACAAAACAGTCGGATCCGTTGTTCAAGTCTCCACGGGCTCCGAGATGATGTACTACGTCGTTCTCGAGGACGGTATACAGAAGGTCAGTTCAGCTGTGGCGCAACTGATCTACTTCTCCGACTCTCAAGGTGACTCGGGAATGGCCACTGTGACGCCGGATGCGATCAATCGCATTCCCTCGGTGAACGAACTTGCCACGGCCGCACTCCCGGCGCTGGCTCCGACCGTGGTGAACGAAGACGTAGCTCCGGTCAGTTGTCTTGTCTGGAAACCGGATCCGGTTTCGGTTGCAGTGCAGCGTAGCTCTGCGAGCGTGAGTGTGGTCGTGGGTAGCGACCTGCCGATTGCCGCCGACGCCAGGGTGGTTGCGCTGGCGCAGGCGGACGGGTCGGGGGATCGGTTGGATTTTGCCTACGTCGCGCCGGGTAAGGGGGGATTTGTTCAGGCGACCGGGATCGAGACGGAGAGTACTCGGCGCGACAGCGTGTTCTATGTTGCCGATACCGGCGTGAAATACGGAGTGCCGAACGAAGATTCGGCGAAGGCGCTCGGACTCTCGAGACCTCCGGATCGCGCGCCTTGGCAAATGTTGGAGTTGTTGGCTTCGGGACCGTCACTCGACAAATCGAATGCCCTTGTTGCACATGACGGAATGACGCCAGACCCGTTTCCGGCGGCGCCGGTCAATTAGCGCTCGTGCGTGCGCTGAGAAAGTCCCCGACGCTGGTGACGGGGGCCGAAAGTATGCCAACGGCCGCGTCGATGATGAAGTAGGCCAAGCCCGTCCAGTCGGGGTCGATCGAGTCTTGCTGAACCAGTGACTCGTACCGGGCGCAGACGTCCGTGACCATGCGACCCATGATCCAGGCCCTGCCGGCCAGTACGGGTGGTGGCACGTCCGCGAGGAAGGCCCTCGTTTGCTGGATGAGGTCGTCTTCCAGCGGGTCCGACATCATGGAGATGAGTTCCATTCCGGATGGCACTGACCTCAATTGTTGGAGCAGGCGTGCCCGCCAGCTGGGCCGCGGCATCGATGCGAGCTGATCGGTCCATGGAAGGATGAGGCAGCTCAACAAGTCTCGGAGATCGGGGTTCTCGCCCAAGACGGCGACGAGTTGTGTGCGGCGCAGCTTGGTCTCGGTCGCGTGACGCTCCAACAAAGCGCGGATAAGTTCGTCGCGTCCGCCGAAGTGATAGGCCACGGCGGAGTGATTGGCGTTGCCTGAGTGTTCGGCGATGTGACGGTTCGACACCGCGTCGATGCCGTGGGTGGCAAAGAGTTCCTCTGCCGAGTCCAGCAATGACTGCCGCACCCGATCTCCGTGTTGTCCCATGCTTCCTCCGTTTGCTGGTTCCCTGACTGGTCTTCCGGCGCGACGCCGCGGAAGTGGGATCAACGTCACGACTCTACCGATTGCCATTTTAAGTCATGCGGCGTAATTTTTTTAAGACGCGCAGCGTAATTTTTGATATTTAGGAGTTCGACTATGACCACCACCGCATCGCCGGAAACCGAGCATCCGCCAGGCGAGCCCACGGAAGTCGAGGCTGCTGCTGCTCGAGCCCGAAAAGAGCAGATCGGCCGATATGTCGCGATGATTCTGCTGCCCTTCCTGATGGTCGGCATGATGATCACGGGGTATCTGGCCGCGATGCACGCGCCTTCCCCGAACAACATGCCGATTGCGGTGGCCGGGCCGATCCAGCAGGCCGATCAGTTTGCTGCTGCGCTCGAGGCGTCCGATCCGTCGGCCGTCGATGTGCGAGTAGTCAGTAGCGAGGACGAGGCACGTCAACTCCTCCTGGGCCGTGAGGTATCCGGCGTCGTGTCGTTGCCCGCTACGGGAGGCGACACAGCAACGGTCTACACCGCGAGTGCGGCCGGTGCTGCTCAAGTCTCGACGGTCACCGGACTTGTCGCCCCACAGGTGCTGGAGCAGGGGCTCAACGTGACGGTCGAGGATCTGGCTCCATTGCCTGCCCATGACACCGCTGGTCTGGCGGCGATGTTCATGGCCACGGCGCTCATGCTTGCGGGCTACATGCCGCTGAGTATCACGCTGTCCAACTCGCCGGAGCTGCTGCGATTCCGCCGAGTCGTACCACTTCTTGCCGGATGGTCTGCGCTGATCGCAGCGCTCGTGTGGTTGGTCACCGGCCCGATTCTCGGTGCAGTCGAGGGCCATACGGCGGCAGTTCTCGGAATCTCCTGGCTCGCTGTCTTTTCCGTCGGTTCCGTGCAGTTGTTCCTTACCCGGATATTCGGGCCGATGGCGGTTCTGGTCGGCATGCTGTTCATCATGGTGCTCGGCGTCCCGGCCTCGAACATGGGAATGTCGGTCTACACCCTGCCGTCGATCTATGCGACGCTGCACGGGTTCCTGCCCACTGCGGCAACGGGTGAGGCGCTTCGATCAGTGCTGTACTTCGGCGGCGACGGTCTCGGCTCGCACCTGATCGTTTTGGCGCTCGGAGCAGCGCTTGCGCTTCTCGCGACCTTGGGCGTCGACGCGCTCAAGCGTCGTCGCAGTCCTGACGGTGGTGCGCCTGAGGTGTCCATGGCGTCGCTGACTGCTGGGCCACGTCCGACCAGCAACAAGGTTCGCTACGCCACGCTCGCGTTCTTCCCGTTTGCCATGGTTGTGCTGATGCTTTCGGTCATGCTCGGAGCGATGTATCAGCCGGCGCCCCGTGACATGCCGGTCGCTGTGGTTGCCGCCTCGAGCGAGCAAGCTGAGCAGGCCGTTGTGGGACTTGAACGGAACTTGGGCGGATTGTTCGATCTGCGTGCAGTCGATTCGGTGGACGCAGCCAGCGACCTCGTTCAGGACCGCACGGTTGTCGCAGCATACGTACTGCCGTCCGCCGATTCACCGACCGCGACCCTGATCACCAGCCAAGCTGCCGGCATGAGCCAGCAGCAAGCAGTGGCAGCTGTTTTCACGCAGGTTGCCCAGGGCCAGCAGGTGCCGCTGACCACGCAGGATCTTGCGCCGCTTGCCGATTCCGATTCCAGCGGCACGGTCAGTATGTACATTGCGATGGGCTGGATCATGTCCGGCTTCATGATCATCGTCGTCGCGAGCAGTGCTGCGCCCACGGTGATGAAGTTGCGGACTCTGCTCCCGGTGCTAGCCGGGTGGTCGGTCTTCATGTCCGCCGTGATCTGGACAATTGCCGGACCTGTAGTCGGAGCGATCGACGGCCACTTCTGGCAGCTCTTCGGAACCGGAATCGTCGCGATCTTCTGTACCGCGCTGTTCACGACGGTGTTCGCACGGCTACTCGGGCTCCTCGCAGTCATCCCGGCGGTCGCAATCTTGATGTTCCTCGGGGTTCCGGCGTCTGGTGGTGCGATGTCGGTCTACATGGAACCAGAGATATTCCGAGTGCTCCACGGCATCCTGCCGATGCCTGCTGCCGTGGAATCGGTACGGTCGATTCTGTACTTCGGCGCGGACACAGTCGGGTCGCATCTGATCACGTTTGTGATCTGGGGCGTTGTCTCCTTGCTGTGCGTCATGGTCATCGACAAGGTTCGTTCCGCTCGGGCCGAAGATCTGCCCCCGGAGCACGCGGATCTGCCCCAGGCTCAGCTGTCTGCTGTTTAGCGACGACGTGAACGGTGTCCTCGCTCTGCAAACACACGACGTATCGGAAACGATGACAGCAGGGCGAGGACACCGAGCGAACCTACGGCCGCGACGCCCAGGAGAGCCGCGTCGCGCGCGCGGTTGTCCGGCGGCGGCGGTACGGGCAGCGCAGCCAGAGTCGAGGTGTGGTGACCGAGCGGATAGGTTTCGACATCGCTCGGCAGCGCGGTGACGGCTGCCAACGGATCGACCACCCCATGCCCGACGTAGGGGTTCCAGCCCTCGGCCGGGGCGTGCGCCGTCGACTCGATGCGCTGAACTACCTGTGCAGCAGTGAGATCCGGGTATCGGGATCGAACCAGCGCCGCGGTTGCCGCGACGTACGGCGCCGCAAAACTTGTCCCGTTGATCGCTTGAACGGAGCCGTCCGGGCCGTACGTTCCGTTGGTCAACCCAGGTTCGGTGGGATGGAGTGACACTACTGCGGTACCGGGAGCGGCCACATCGACCCAGGGACCACCGAGGCTGAACGAACTTGCCGCCCCGTTGGGATCGACGGATCCGACGGTCAGTACGAAGTCGTCGTACCAGGCGGGGCTGGCGAGCGTGTTGACCGAATTCCACAGGTCAGCATGGGGTGTCAGCGGGCTAGGAGTGGGATTCTGGCTCTTGCAGCCGCCGGATCCGACATTTCCTGCCGCGGCCACGACAACGATGTCCTTGACGAGCGCGGCGTATTGGATTGCGGCACCGAGGCGTTGATCGTTGATACCCTCGGCTGCCGACTTGCACGCAACTTCGGAGATGTTGATGACGGTGGCTCCCATGTCGGCGGCGTGACGGACAGCCATGGCCATCGTGTCGACATTTCCGTACCCCGACGAGTTCTCGGCGATTTTCGGGTCGCCTTGGCTGCCGGCAAGGGAGTACGCCGAACTGGACTGTCGGATCGTAATGATTGTCGCGCCGGGTGCGGCGCCGGAGAAGCCTGACCCAGTCACAGGTTGAGCGCCGATCAACCCAGCGACGACGGTACCGTGGGCGTCGCAATCCTCCGTTCCGTCGGCAGCTCCCACGTAGTCGCCACCGGGTTCCAGATTGGGAAGTCGGGGATGACGGCTGACTCCGGTATCGATCACCGCGACACGCTGCCCTGCGCCGGTCGTGATCGGCCAGACCGCATCGAATGCCAAGTCCAGCTGGGCAGGAGGGACATTGGCACCGTCGCCGCCCGACACTGCCGGGACGCACAGAGTGCGCTGTTGCGTGGCTTGCGGTGGCGCCGCGGGGCCGTCTTCGGGAAGCATCAACGGATCGACGGGTGGCGGCATCGCGCCGACAGCTACGCCTTGCCCCGCACATAGTGCGAGTGCGGCGATGGCGAGGAGTGTCGCAGTCCAGGATATTCCACGGTTCATGCGTGTATGTCCGACGCTCAGAGTCCGCGCATGACCGAAAATAGATCGGTCACCCAACAGATCAGAGGCACGATCAGCGCGATTGCAGCCAAGTCGACCAACTCTGCAACCCGTCGCATCACCGGGCTGAACACCCGGTTCGGTGCGAGGATGCCGAGCACGAGTGCCAGGATGAGAACGGCCATGGCGAGGGCAAATATGACGACGGCGTCGTCTTTGTGTGACCAGATCTGGGCGCCCAGAACAACTAGCACGATGGCAGCCCCACACGCGATGAGGGGAACCGCCTGGGCGGTACCGGCAAATGTGCGTCCGCGGAGCATCAGAACGCCTGCGGTGACTCCGGCAAGGGCAAGGCCGGACCAGACGATTCCGTCGTCGGTATGGACCGCGGCCACACTCAGCGCACCGGTCATGGCCGTCACGGATGTCGCGACCACCAAACCGGTCAGGTAACTGCGGGCGCGTCCGGTTCGCTCGGTCAGTTCGTCGAAATTCGGCATGTCGGGTTCGGCGGCAAGATCACGAGCTTCGTCCAAGGGATTTGCCGGTACCGGCACTGGCGGCAACGGAAGCTTGGCAAGAATCATCGATAGCCGGGCCGAGTAGGCGAGGGTGATCAGCGCGAGTGCGATGGCGACTGCGCTTATAGTTTCCAGCGAAACGCGCGGCAGCAGCGTTGCTGCCGCAGTAGCTGCGGTTGCGGCCAACGAGATGCCGAAAAGTGCTGTGAATGTGGCTAACCCGACGCCGCAGAGGCGCAGGCATAGTAAAGCGACCGATGCGACGAGCACGGAACCCATGAGAAGGTGTGGCGCCTCTAGGTCGTCGGGCACGGCAAGGAGACCAGCCGTGAATGCAAGTGGAACGCCGGCGCAACCGAGGACCAGTGCGCTTCCACTGTCGTGGTAGACGCGGGCTGTCACGATCGACGCAATGGTCAGTAGAAGGGACGTGATGAAAGCGCAAGTGGCACCCGATATTCCGCTTGCGCCGACAATCAGCGCGGCGGAGCCGAGCATCGATGCGAGGACAGCGATCACAGAGCCGGTGATCCGTGCGGCCAGTGGTGTCCACCGCCGGTAGGTCTGCGCGTCGGTGGCGGCGACGGTGTACATGATGTCGTCGAACAACGGCGGTGGAGCGGCAGCGTCCGCGGCTTCGAGAACGAGTAGTTCTCCGTCACGGATTCCATGCTCGTGAAGGGAGAGCGTGCCCGACAGCGGTGCGCGGCCAACCTTGGCCAGTGTCCAGTCCGTCGGTTCGAATTGTTCGGATACGGTGTCGAAATCGTTGGAGCCGCTGTGGCTTCGAATAGTGTCGACTATGCCGGGAATGACCAGTACGAGCGGAATGCGCAGCGGCACTGCGAGATCGACCTGCGAATGTGCCGACAGAACTGTCAGTCGACACAGCTCTGCCGACGGTGCGCTACGACGATCACCTGGCGCCGCCGGCGCCGTGTCGGTTGTCGACATGCTCATGAATCAACCCCACTGTTCACTGTCGAACCCCACCCTTCGACGCGATTCCCCGTTCGCGTCCCCCTTCTTTATCGGAACCATACGACACCGGACTGGGAATTGCTGCCGCCACTGCTCCAGTGGAACGGTTGCGCTCGAAGGTCTTGTCGGCCCGATGGGTTAGTGTCTTCTCGTTGCGTGGACTTTGTGCCGTGGGGGCGGTCCGGTTGATGTCGGACACATCGCAGCGCTGTAGGGGGCGAAGTGAGTACAGTCAGATTTTTGCGTCGGGCTCGGCGTGAGGCGCCGCGGGCGCCAGGCGGCGAGGTGACGTTGCAGGCGCCGCCCGAGATCCCTCGTGCGACTCCTGGCAATCTGCTGACCAAATTGCTGCCGGTGGTGATGGTGGTGGCAATGATCGGCATGGTCGCGTTGATGTTCACGTCGGGAATGGCGCGAAATCCCATGTCCCTGTTGTTTCCGATCATGATGATGGTCTCGATGCTCGGGATGCTGGCCGGTGGGGGCCGTAGTGGTGGCGCGCGGACCGCCGAGGTCAACGAGGACCGTAAGGACTATCTTCGTTATCTCGATCAGTTGCGTCGTGATGTCGACGAGACCGGGCAGGCGCAACGTCGGGCACTCGAATGGAGTAGTCCGCAGCCGTCGTTGCTGTGGACCCTGGCAGGCACGTCACGCATGTGGGAGCGTCAGATAACGGACCCCGATTATTGTCACGTGCGTGTCGGTCTCGGCAGTCAGAGACTGGCGACTCGTCTGATCTCGCCGGAGACCGGACCGGTTGAAGACCTCGAACCGGTTGCATCCGTGTCGCTTCGACGATTTGTCCGTTCCCATTCGGTGGTCGAGGATCTTCCGACTGCGGTATCGCTGCGGGGGTTCGCCTCGATAGCGCTCGAAGGTCAGCGGGACGCGGCGCGGTCGTTGGTCAGGGCGATGTTGATGCAGTTGTGTACTTTTCACGGTCCTGACATATTGCAGATCGCTGTGGTGCGTGGCCCCGATACTCAGGTCGAATGGGAATGGGTCAAGTGGTTGCCGCACACGCAGCACCCGGAGGCATATGACGGGGCGGGCGCGGCGCGGATGGTGTACGGCTCCTATCTCGAGTTGGAAGGTGCTCTGGGTGAGCAACTTTCGATGCGAGGCCGCTTCTCGCGAAACGCGCCCGCATCGTCAGGTGTGCCGCATGTCGTCGTTGTCGTCGACGGCGGATTGCTGGAAGGCGATTCGGGTCTGTTGACGGGAGCGGGTCTGGATTCGGTGACGATCCTGGACCTGTGTGGTTTCTCGTCGTCGTTGTCGGCCAGTCGTGGTTTGCGTCTGGTGGTCGCTCCCGATCAAGTGGGCGCGGTCAGTAGTGCCGGCGTCGAGAAGTTTGCGCGCCCTGATTCCGTCTCCACGACTACCGCCCAGACCTTCGGCCGACGGATGGCACCGTACCGTGCTGCTTCACAGAACGCTGTCGATTCGGGGGGCGACGACACGGCGTCGCGCTCGTGGAGTCAGATGCTGGGCATCGGAAACGCTGCGCGGTTCAACCCGGAGCATGCGTGGTTGCCTCGCCAGGGACGTGATCGACTGCGGGTGCCGATCGGTGTCGGTGCCGACGGTCAACCTGTCGAACTCGACCTCAAGGAATCCGCTGAGAACGGAATGGGGCCGCACGGTTTGTGCATCGGGGCAACAGGTTCGGGAAAATCGGAGTTTCTTCGGACGCTTGTGGTCGGTTTGATCGCGACACACTCGCCGAACGCCCTCAATCTTGTCCTCGTGGATTTCAAGGGTGGGGCAACCTTCCTCGGTCTCGAAGAGGCACCGCACGTTGCGGCCGTCATCACCAACCTTGCCGAAGAACTGGCCATGGTGGACCGAATGCGCGACGCACTTGCCGGTGAAATGAACCGTCGTCAAGAACTCCTCCGGGCCGCGGGCAACTTCGCAAATGTGTCGGACTACGAAAAAGCCCGGATGGCGGGTGCCGCACTCGACCCGCTGCCTGCCCTGTTCGTCGTAGTGGACGAGTTCTCCGAATTGCTCAGTCAACAACCGGAATTCGCTGACCTCTTCGTGGCGATTGGCCGGCTCGGCAGATCGCTGCACATCCACCTGCTGCTTGCCAGCCAACGTCTGGACGAAGGGAAATTGCGTGGGCTCGACAGTCATCTGTCGTACCGAATCGGCTTGAAGACATTCTCCGCCAACGAGTCTCGGACCGTGTTGGGGGTCCCCGACGCATACTATCTACCCGGAAATCCAGGCGCCGGATATGTGAAAGCGGATTCTGCCGAGATCGTGCGCTTTCAAGGCGCGTACGTCTCCGGACCCTACGAGGGTGCGAGGATTGCGCCGACGCGACTTGCGACGGAACAATCCGTCGGTCTCGCTCCGGTGTTGTTCACCGCTGCGACGGTGATCAGTGATCACCTCCCGGAGGATGTGGTGGAGCCGGACTTCGTAGATATGGGGGAGGCAGGTGACGAATCACGAACGCTCATGGGAGTTCTCGTCGACAGGATCAAGGAGTACGGTCCGCGCGCGCACGAAGTGTGGCTTCCTCCGCTCTCCGAGTCTCCGACGCTCGATCAGCTTCTTCCGCGCGCCGTGTCGCGTGATCCGAATCTGCCCCGTGGGAATTTGAGTGCAGCGTTCGGAATTGTCGACAGGCCGTTCGACCAGCGGCGCGACCCACTTGTCGTCGACCTCAACGGGTCGACCGGAAATGTAGCGATCGTCGGCGGCCCGCAGTCGGGGAAATCGACGGCACTGCGGACCCTGATCATGGCGTTTGCTCTGACGCATACCGCGGAGCAGGTGCAGTTCTATTGCCTCGATTTCGGCGGCGGAACCTTGCTGGGACTGCGGGACCTTCCGCACGTCGGTTCGGTGGCAAATCGTCTCGATCAGGACAGGGTCCGGCGAACAGTGGCGGAGGTTTCGACGGTAGTGCAGCAACGGGAGCGACTCTTCCGTGAACTCGGTATCGACTCGATGGGCGAATTCCGGCGACTGCGCACTGCCGATCCCCGCGGAGTTGGTGTCGCCGCCGGCCTCGAACGCGACAGGTTCGGCGATGTCTTCCTGGTGATCGACGGGTGGCCAAGCGTTCGTTCCGACTTCGAATCTCTGGAAGGGCCGATCAGTATCCTTGCGGCGCAGGGATTGTCATTCGGGGTTCACGTCATGGTCACCGCGCCGAGGTGGGCAGATATTCGGCCGGCATTGAAGGATCAGCTCGGCACGCGGATTGAACTTCGCCTGGGTGACCCAGGAGACTCCGACGCGGGGCGCCAGAAAGCGAATCTGGTTCCGGAACGTCATGCGGGGCGCGGTATCACTCGTGAAGGCTTGCACTTGTTGACCGGGCTTCCGCGTATGGATGGCATCTCCAGCAGCGTAGAACTGAGCGCCGCGGTATCTGATTCGGTGATCCGCATCGCGGCTATGTCGACGTCCCGACCCGCTCCACCAGTTCGGATGCTCCCTGAATCATATACGCGTGCAGAGCTTCTCGCGTCTATCGGAGACAGGTGGCCGCAGGCAAGCGCGGGTGACGGTCGGTGTCTGCGGGTACCTGTCGGGCTGGGTGAAACCGACCTCGAACCTGTCTACATGGACTTCGCGGAGCATCCGCACCTCCTGATATTCGGCGATACCGCCTGCGGGAAAACGTCGCTGCTCCGCGGCATAGCCGAAGGGATCATGGCGTCGAACACACCGGCGCAGGCGAAATTGATCATCGGTGACTATCGCCATTCGATGTTGGGTGTGGTCGACGGCAATCACCTCGGTGGATACTCGGCCTCAGCGGCGACATTCGGTGAACTGATGGCGGACCTTGCTCGGATCGTCGGCGGAAGAATGCCGAATTCGGATACGACGCAACAACAACTGCGAGAACGCTCGTGGTGGTCGGGACCGGAAATCTACGTGATCATCGACGACTACGACCTGGTGGCAACATCCACCGGCAACCCGGTGGCGGCATTGCTCGAGTTCATTCCCCACTCGAAGGACGTGGGGCTGCATCTGGTGATCGCCCGACGATCCGGCGGGGCAGGGCGTGCACTGTTCGAACCGGTGATTGCCCGGATCCGCGACATGGCACCTGCCGGCGTCGTGATGAGTGGCAGCCGCGACGAGGGGAATCTGGTTGGCGCCGTGCGTGGTTCCGAGATGCCGCAGGGGCGGGGTACGTACGTGTCTCGGTCGCAGACCCAGCTGGTGCAGCTACCGTGGATGCCACCGCTGTGACATCGGGTCACACGTTGTCGGTGTCTGTTCATATAGGTTCGTCCAACGCGTGGTCGGCAACCGGGCAACGCGAATTCTGTTGCAGAGTCGACACCGAGCAGCATTCGTCGCCGGCCGCCGCGTTGCCTGCAGTCAATCCGCTCGATTTCATCGACGACAACTACATGGAGATCGGTGGACGAATCGTGCCTACCGATCTCGAACTGGTGCACTTGATTTTGCACACCGTGCAAGGTTGCGGTCTGGCAGATGCGGATGTGCTGTACCTGAGCTATCCGACCGAGTGGGGAAATACCCGAAAGGGACGGTTGCTCGACGCTGCGCGCCAGGTCGGGTACGACGTTGTCCTGGTCCCGACCGCGATTGCGATTGCGCGCGCCACCCGGGGGAGCTGGCGAGCGAGGTGCATCGTGGTGGAGATCCGCGGTGGTGACGTTGTCGTTTCGTGTGTGCGCGATTTCGACGGAGACGTCACGCTCATGAACACCCAGCGCAGAGCACTGTCGGAATTGCCGCAACTATTCGGTGAATTCGAGGAACTGACAGTTCGGGACTCTGTAGTAGTTGTCGGGCGACATTCGCATTCGATTGCGTCGTCCTTGGAGCGTGGGTCGCGAAGCATTCACGGCTATGCGAGCGTGCGTGTTCTCGACGAGAGTCGGATCGTGCGAGCGATCGTTGATCCGCGGGTGCGTCTGGAGTCGGTCACAGCAGAAAATTCGGCGGGTCGGGCTGTGGACAACTCGGCATTCGGAGATCGGTGGGTGCCGCCGTCAAGGCTGGTCACGCCAGCCGATTCGGGTGTCCGCCAGCGCCGATGGTTGCCGGCGCTGGCGGTGTCAGTCGTTGCTGTCGGACTGCTCGGGGTGGGCGTGGCGGTCGCGACCGGGCGAGGCAGCGTAGAAGGCACTGCGGTCGAAGGTACTGCGGTCGAAGCCCGAACTACTGACGGTGAGTCTGCCGATGTGGTGCCGCCGACCGCACAACCGACCACACTGGGGAGTGCCCAGCCGAGCACGCTGGTGCCTTCCACTACGTCGGCCGTGGCGACGACAACAATCCCGCTCGCCGGTGGCAACGTGAGCGTTGTCGTGCCGGCGGGGTGGGCGCCCGATCGCGGCGGATCGGCCGCAGGACGGATGGACTTGATTCCGGCGTCTGGGAATGATCGCAAAATCGTCATCGTCGAGAAGGAACTCCGTGCAGGCGTCGAGTTCGACGCGGTCGAGATCGATCTGCGTGAGCAGCTTTCGGCGATAGAGGATCCACTCCGCTTCGGAAACCTCGAGTCCACTGTTGCCGTGGACGGACGAAAGGTTCTGTTGTACAGGGAATTTCCGGATGGATATTCCGAAGTTCGGTGGCAGGTATTTGTCGAACGTGGCAGGCAGGTGAGTATCGGGTGCCAGTACCTCGTCGGTGAATGGGACGCGTTCGAGCCGGAGTGCGTTCAGATCGTCGAATCACTGTCGTCCGTGAATTGACCGCGCGAAATTTCTTTTCGAACCGCCGGAACCGTCGGCGAGTGCGCGGCGTCCAAGTATGTGTAGCGCACATCAGGTACTTGTTGCCGGCGAAGGTCCGCCGGATGTGAGCCACCGCCGACACCGCGCATGCACATCACAACCAGGGGGAAACATGGGCTTTACCGCAACTACCGCTGAATTGATCAGTTCGGCGAATGTCATCAACGGTCATTTGGGCGACATCAGAGGTCTGGTGAATGCTGTTCGATCCGAGGCGGAGGCGTCGAGCGGTTCGTGGAAGGGCAGTGCGCACACCGAATACGCCGACATCATGGTGCGCTACAACAACGCTGCCATGAAGCTCGATACGGCGCTGGGCGATATCTGTGAGCAGATCAAGCAGTCGGCCGGAACGTTCGACAGCGCAGAATCCGACAACGTGAGTTCGTTGCGCGGCGCGACCGTCAACATGTCCTGAGTGCTCTGAATCAGGCTCCGCGCAAGAACATTCGGTGAGTCGAATCAGATCGACCCGGATGCGACAGACATACAGAGATCAGATTCGATACGGACACAAAGTGGAACGGGAGTGGTTATGAGCGAGAACATGATCAGGTACGACTTCGGCGGACTTGCCATGTTGTCTGACGAAATGAAGCGTCAGGCGCAGGCGATCAACGACAAGCAGGGCGCGATCAAGGTTGTTGTCGACAACCTGCAGGCGGGATGGGAAGGTGCGGGTTCTGAAGCCTGGAACGACGCTCAGCGTCGGTGGGGGCAGGCGTCGGAAGAGTTGAACATCGTGCTGGCTCAGATCGCCAACGCAACCGCGAGTGGTTCCGATTCGATGCGCGACGCCGATCGCGCCGCCGCGAACGGCTTCGGGCGCTGACTTCACGTCGCATGTGGCTTTCCGTTTTCTACCCCGACGAGCATCGGTCGTCGGGGTAGAAAGCTCTTGTATGAATGCTGCCAACGGTAGTCCGGACTCTCTTTGACCGGAGACGGTTGATACCGGTATCGTCTATCGGTGGCGTGCCGTAGGCCTCCGCATGTTGATGTCCGGATGTTTGATCGTGTGTTCGACTGCACGTTCGATTCCCGGAACTCGATGCGCAGGGTCCAGCGGTTCTCGGGTCTCAACTGGCCGCCGAGAATTGTCTATGCGATACGCACATGGTCAGCAGTGGAATGAATTAAGACGAGGAAGTTCTGTGTCTACGTACACCCCGAAGGCCGGAGATGTGACCCACACGTGGCACGTCATCGACGCCACCGACGTGGTGCTGGGCCGTCTTGCCGTTCAGGCAGCGACCCTGCTGCGCGGTAAGCACAAGCCCACCTACGCTCCGCACATCGATGGTGGCGACTTCGTCGTCGTCATCAACGCCGAGAAGGTTGCCATCAGCGGCAACAAGCTCGTTGGCAAGAAGGTCTACCACCACTCCGGATTCCCGGGTGGCCTGAAGTCCCGCACCGTCGGAGAGGTCCTCGACCGGACCCCCGATCGCCTCGTGGAGAAGGCCATCGTCGGCATGCTCCCGAAGACCAAGCTTGGTCGCGCGATGAGCAGCAAGCTCAAGGTCTACGCGGGCCCGAATCACCCCCACACCGCGCAGCAGCCGGTGCCGTTCGAGATCAAGCAGGTCGCACAGTGACATCGCCGGAAGAGCAGAACGTGACCGAAGAAAACATCGAGGCAGTGGAAGAATTCGCCGCCGAAGCAGTCGAGGTCGTCGAAGAGGTTGCAGCGGCTACGCTGGCACCGATCGTCATCGATCGCCCGATCCAGACCGTTGGTCGTCGTAAGGAAGCGGTCGTCCGCGTCCGCATGATCCCCGGCACCGGCCAGTTCAAGCTCAACGGCCGCACCATCGAGGATTACTTCCCGAACAAGGTGCACCAGCAGCTGATCAAGGCTCCGCTGGTTACGGTTGAGCGTCCCGAGTCTTTCGACATCGTTGCACTGCTGCACGGTGGCGGACCGTCCGGTCAGGCAGGCGCGTTGCGTCTGGCTATCGCTCGTGCGCTCATCGAGGTCACCCCCGATGATCGTCCGGCACTCAAGAAGGCCGGCTTCCTGACCCGTGACGCTCGCGCAGTCGAGCGTAAGAAGTACGGACTGAAGAAGGCTCGTAAGGCATCGCAGTACTCGAAGCGTTGATGCTTCGCCGAGGTTGACCGGCTGGTCTGCTTCGGCACCTGTTCGACTCGAGAGCAGGCGTCCATCGTTACCGGACGCCTGCTCTTGTGTTTTTCGGGAAAGATATTTCACAGAACTCGCACAAGATATTCAGGGAGTTGTTCGATGGGGCGGTTGTTCGGAACTGACGGTGTGCGCGGCTTGGCCAATGGTGATCTGACGGCGGATCTTGCGCTGCGATTGTCGATAGCGGCTGCGCATGTTCTGGCAGCTGAATCAACCAGTGGTGGCACCCGCCGCCCGACCGCGGTCGTCGGACGCGATCCTCGTGCGAGCGGTGAAATGCTCCAGGCAGCTGTCACGGCGGGGCTGACTTCGGCCGGTATCGACGTCTTGGATGTCGGCGTTCTGCCGACACCAGCGGTTGCCTATCTGACTGGTTTGTTCGATGCGAGTCTCGGCGTGATGATCTCCGCCTCTCACAATCCGATGCCGGACAACGGCATCAAGATCTTTGCCGCGGGTGGACACAAACTCGACGACGATGTCGAGGCCGCAATCGAGGCCGCCATCGACGGTGGTGTGGCGCCGAAGTTGCCGACCGGCGCGGGTATCGGGCGAGTACGCCCGGTCGGTGATGCCGCTGCGCTCTACTTGCAGCATCTCGGCACCGCTCTGACGCAGCCGCTCGACGGCCTGACCGTTGTTGTGGACTGCGCAAACGGGGCAGCCTCCGAGGTCGGCCCGGCGGCCTATCGGGCTGCGGGTGCGACGGTGATCGCGATCAGCGCCGAACCGGACGGCCTCAACATCAACGACGGTTGTGGATCCACTCACCTGGAGAATCTGCAGAAAGCAGTGGTCGAGCACGGCGCCGATCTTGGTCTTGCCCACGACGGTGACGCCGACCGTTGCCTCGCCGTCGACGAGACCGGGGCAGTGATCGACGGCGACGTGATCATGGCGGTGCTGGCGGTGGCGATGCACGAATCCGGAGAATTGGTCGACAACACACTTGTGGCGACCGTAATGAGCAACCTGGGTTTGCACCTTGCGATGCGGGCAGCGGGTATCGACGTGGTCACAGCGGCGGTCGGTGACCGCTATGTGTTGGAAGAACTTCGTACCGGCGGATACAGCTTGGGCGGCGAACAGTCCGGACACGTGGTGTTCCCCGGATTCGGAACAACCGGAGACGGCGTGCTCACCGGACTTCGATTGCTGGCCAGGATGGCGCAGACGGGTAAGTCGTCCTCGCAGCTCGCCGCAACGATGACGTCGCTTCCGCAGGTCTTGGTGAATGTGAGGGTGGAAGACAAAGCAGCAGTTGCCGCAGCGACCTCGGTAATGGCAGCGGTCGCCGATGCCGAGCGTGTGCTCGGTGACGCCGGCCGTGTTCTGCTTCGACCTTCCGGTACCGAACAATTGGTGCGAGTCATGGTCGAAGCTGCGGATCTCGGTGTGGCACGCAAGCTTGCCGACGAGCTGGCAGAAACCGTCGCAGCGGTGTAACCGCATGTAGCGTGATCGTCCGGTGGGGAACTGAATTCTCGTGGGAACGACCCACGGGGTTCGTGCGTCCAAGTAGTCATGGACCGCCGGATCTTTCGTGCGGCCGGGCGAAACGGAGTTCCGCATGGATATCGACCACACTGCTACCGATGAGCTCGAGCGTCGGACAGCGGCGCTTGCGCAACAGATGGGTGTGACTGCACGAACGTTGGAATTTCCCGAGTTCTCGGGCGCGTGTGCAGGCCGGGATTACGTCGAGTGTGGCAACACGCTAGCTGCTGCGCTGGGTGGGCTCCGGATACGGATGGTGGAACGTGCCCAGTTCGTCGAGGCTCTCGGCGCGCGTATCGGTACTTCCGCCCAAGCGATTGCGGATGTCGATCTGGGATTGGCAGACCAATTGCGAATGCACAGCCGCGAGTATACGAAATCAGGTTTCTGATGCCGATTCGCAATGCGGCCACGTCGACAGCTTCGGCAGATGCTGCGGAATCTATTATTGCGCAACGTAATTCGTTGTCGGTTCCGGACGAAATTCTCGACTCCGGTAGCGTCGGATTGGATTTCTTCGAGCGTTTTCACGACGCGGCCACTCGTCTCGGTATCGAAATGCGACCGCTGGGTAGCTACGACGAGATGTATCGTGCCGAATCGGGAATCGATCTGCAGGCTCTGCACGCTGACGTGTCGACGATGTCCCTTGCGGCGGAAGCGTCGTCGCGCGATTCGCAGGACTTCGCGGTCCTGTCCGAGTCGCTCGCGGAGATCTGGAATGTCGAGGCTGTGGACGACGTTGCCGGACGAGTGCGCGACGAGCAGCGAAGAGCGGAAGTCGACGTGGAGGCCATGCCGTTGCTGATTTCCGTCGCCGACGAGCTGGCAGGAATCGTTCGAACTGCTGTGGTGGACAAGGCTTTCAAGGTTGCGTCGCTGAATCGAGAAACGATCGGCGGTATCGATGCGCAGCGCATCGATCAGCTGGTGGACGTGAGCACGCAGCAAGGGGGCGTGGACGCAGTTGCCAAGGCTGCCACGTGGTTTGCGCCGTTGTCGGATGAGCAATTCAGAGCGGTGCGATATGCCGCGCCGGTCGATCAGATCGAAACTTGTAGAGCAGCAGCAGATCTCGTCAGACCTTGGATCGATCAGATCTTCAGGCCTGTGTACGTGGATACCCGCGACGAGTTCGACCGCGCCTGCGAGCAGGCCCGGGTGGCTCTGACCGACGCTTTCGGGGTTGCCGCCGGTATCGTCTCCGAACTGTTTCCGGTCGAGAGTGAATCTACCGAAACGCGGCATTCTTCAGTTCCGGCCGACGCAGCGCAGACATCCGTGCCGCAAGCAGTCGAACCGTCGGGGGACAGGGTTGCACCTGCACTCGAGTTGGCGGTCGGTGCAAATACCTGGGGGTTCTCGCTCGCGCCGGACGGACGTGGGGTCAGTCTTGAAGTTCGTGACCTGTCAGGGGAGTCCGTCACTGTCACTGTGGAATTGGACGAGCACGGCTGGCCGAGAATCGCGGTGGAGACGGATGCCGCTCCCGCAATGTCCGAGGCGCCGGAGCCCGCGCCGCAGCCGTACCAACCCCCTAATCCAACTCCAGTAGACACTCCGCCGTCAGAAGACCCTGCACCGCCAGAATACCGTGAGTCGCTGAACGAACCGATTGTGACCGGAGCCGAATTAGCCGGGGCGGGGCCGATATGAGTTTGTCGCAGTTCGACGCCATCAATGCGGCCATGGATTCGCAACTCACCGAATTTCGCATGCGACGATCTGCTGCCGAACGTGACCACCAACAGCGGTGTGCACAATTCGGCGAATTGTCTACCGGTGTGAAGGAGTTCGGGCGTTTGCCCTTCGAACAGGGCGCGTTTCTGCGATCAGCGTCCGCGTCGATGCCTGGCGATACTGCGATGCCTGGCGACGCTGCGAAGTCCGGCCAGCCGGTACAAGATTCGAGTGCTGATTACCGGGAAACTGCCTGGCTCCGGCGAGCGTCGGACTGAGAGTGGGTGTCGGACTGAGTATCCGCGTCGAACATGGGCGAGGTGTGCGGGAATTCGGTGTCCTGATCGGCAAATGCTTCGTAGCGCTTGTCGCCGGTCAGGTGGAATAGAAGGAATCCCGTCAGTAGGCAACGCGTCGTGGCCTGTGTTTTGCGCTCGGAGCCGCCGAGGCCCAATGCTCCCAGAAGGCGACGCCCTTCGATGAGACCAGCATCCTGGGCGTCGTCGACGGTTCGTCCGATTACGGGTCCGCCCCATTCGCGGGTGAGCGGGCGGGCGTTGCTGGTGAGTGAGTCGACGTCGTCCTCGCCGGCGAGGATCAGCCCGGGGGCTGTGATCTTGGACGCGTAGTTCTCGGCTTTGGGGGCGGTGGGTGCGGGGAAGAGCGCGGCGACGGCGGCGACGTTTCCACGTTGTGCGGCTGCGAGGACCGCGGCACCGGCACCCATCCCGTGTCCGGCAAATGCGACGTGGTCAGGATGAACGCTGATCTGCCCGGGACCGAGTCGGACGCCGACGCAGATGTCGAGGGTCGAGCGCAGGTCTGCGGCCAATCCGAGGTGCGAGGGGACGGGGCCACGCTCACTTTCGGGTGCTGCGGCGACAATTCCCCAGGAAGCGAGATGCTGAAGTGTTTGTTCGTATTTGTGCGCACCGACCATCCAGCCGTGCCCGAAGGCGACGGCGGGGAGATTGAAGCCCGTTTCCGGGGTGTAGACGACTCCTGGTTGACCGGCCAGAGCGAGGTTGCCGCGCAGAACGCGGTGCGGTCCGCGCTTGGACAGCTCACGGGTCAGTGCCTTCAGTTTCGGTGCCACGGATCAAGACGTTATCCGATGTGGCCGTCGGCGTGCCCTGGCAACCGCAGAATGCGCGTGCCACGGGTGTCCAAGTACCCTGATTCACCATGTGCGGAATCGTGGGATACGTCGGCCACCGCCCAGCTCTGGGTGTCGTGGTGGAGGCTTTGCGGCGAATGGAGTATCGCGGCTACGACTCCTCGGGAATCGCGATTCTCGACGGAGTGGGTGGCGTTGAGATCGAGCGTAAGGCCGGGAAGCTGGCCAACCTCGAAGCTGAGTTGGAAGAGATCGGTGCGGACAGCTTTGTCGGCTCAACGGGCATGGGTCATACCCGGTGGGCTACACATGGTCGACCGACCGATCGGAATGCCCACCCGCATCGCGACGCGAGTGGGAAGCTTGCGGTGGTCCACAACGGCATCATCGAGAACTTCGCTCCGCTGCGTGCTGAGCTCGAGGCTGCCGGCATCGAACTGCTCAGTGACACCGATACCGAGGTAACGGTCCATCTGGTGGCGCGTGCGTACGCGGAGGGCCCGACTGCGGGTGATTTCGTCGAGAGCGCGTTGTCGGTTGTCCGTCGTCTCGAAGGCGCGTTCACGTTGCTGTTCACGCACGCCGATCATGCGGACACGATTGTCGCTGCGCGTCGTTCGACGCCGTTGGTGGTGGGTGTCGGTGAGGGCGAGATGTTCCTCGGTTCCGATGTGGCGGCGTTCATCGAGCACACACGCGACGCGGTGGAACTCGGTCAGGATCAGGCGGTGGTGATCACCGCGAACAGCTACCGGATCTCCGATTTCTCCGGCAACGAAGCGCAGGGGCGCCCGTTCCAAATCGACTGGGATCTTGCGGCTGCCGAAAAGGGCGGTCACGACTACTTCATGCTCAAGGAGATCGAGGAGCAGCCGACCGCAGTTGCGGATACGCTTCTCGGGCACTTCGAGAACGGCAAGATCGTTCTCGACGAGCAGCGGTTGTCCGACCAGGAACTGCGCGACGTCGACAAGGTTTTTGTCGTGGCCTGTGGCAGCGCGTATCACTCCGGTTTGTTGGCGAAGTATGCGATCGAACATTGGACTCGGCTTCCGGTCGAGGTGGAGCTGGCGAGCGAATTCCGTTACCGGGACCCGGTTCTGGACCGTTCGACGCTGGTTGTTGCCATCTCGCAGTCCGGCGAGACCGCCGATACGCTCGAAGCCGTCAAGCATGCCAAGGATCAGAAGGCTCGGGTTCTCGCGATCTGCAACACCAACGGCGCGCAGATCCCCCGTGAGGCGGACGCTGTTCTCTACACGCGGGCGGGACCGGAAATCGCCGTCGCGTCCACCAAGGCATTCCTGGCGCAGGTGACGGCAAATTACCTTGTCGGGTTGGCCCTGGCGCAGGCGCGCGGCACCAAGTACCCGGACGAAGTTGCCCGTGAGTACGCGGACCTCGAGGCGATGCCGGCTCTGGTGAGCAAGGTCATCGAGAACGCGGAACCGATCCGTGAGCTGGCTCGCACGTTTGCGCATGCGTCGACGGTTCTGTTCCTGGGGCGTCACGTTGGGTACCCGGTTGCGCTCGAGGGTGCGCTCAAGCTCAAGGAGCTTGCGTACATGCATGCCGAGGGCTTTGCGGCGGGCGAGCTCAAGCACGGGCCGATCGCGTTGATCGAGGAGGGCCTGCCGGTCATCATCGTCATGCCGTCGCCGAAGGGCCGTGCGGTGTTGCACTCGAAGTTGGTGTCCAACATTCAGGAGATCAAGGCGCGTGGTGCAACGACGATCGTGATCGCCGAGGAAGGTGACGACGCAGTACGTGCGCACGCCGATCACCTGATCGAGATCCCGGCGTCGCCGACCCTGTTGCAGCCGTTGCTGTCCACGGTACCGCTGCAGATCTTTGCCGCGGAGGTGGCCGCGGCACGTGGCTACGACGTCGACAAGCCGCGTAACCTGGCGAAATCGGTTACCGTCGAATAGCTTTCGGTGAAATCAGTGAGGCCCGCAACCTTCCGGTTGCGGGCCTCACTGCTGCCGAAAGTTATTGAACGATCACAGTGCCTCGCATGTCGGGGTGCGGTGTGCACGTGTAGTCGTAGGTTCCGGGTTCGTCGAAGGTGGCCGTGTAGGTGCCCGACTTCTTGAGCGGGCTTCGGAGCAGGCTTCGGGCACTGCCGATGCCTTTGACGTCGTGGGCCATGCCTCCGTCGTCGAACACCCAGGTGACCGTGTCACCCACGTTCACGGTGATGGATGCGGGGGAGTAGGCCATCCCGGTGACGGTGACGACGGGGCCACTCAGCGTGGTTTCGGGCGCACTAGGGGTGGAATCCGTGCTGGAACTGCACCCGACGAGGCCGGCGGTGAGAACGAGGCCCGCGAACATCGGGACGAGACGTGATTTCATGGTTCCGAGGGTAGCGACTGGCAAACGAAGGGTTCCGGCATGCGCGGGTACTACACGGCAGATCAGGTTCGCGAAGCGGAGGCGCCGCTGCTGGCGTCGTTGCCCGACGGAGTGTTGATGCGCCGGGCCGCGTACGGACTCGCTCGGGTTGTTGCCGACGAATTGCGTTTGTACACAGGATTACTCGCTTCGAGGTCGGTGACTCTGCTGGTCGGCAGTGGCGACAACGGCGGTGACGCGCTCTGGGCCGGAGCGTTCCTGCGTAAGCGCGGAGTCGCTGTGCGTGCGGTCCTACTCGACCCGGAGCGCGCGCACCGGCGGGGCCTCGAGGCTTTCCGCCGAGCGGGTGGGCGTATCGAGTCCGACCTCGGTACACCGGATCTGGTGGTCGACGGGATTGTCGGGATTTCGGGTCGTGGTTCGTTACGCCCTGCGGCGGCCGCGCTGGTGGAGCAGGTCCGCTGCCCGATCGTGGCGGTAGATCTTCCCAGTGGTGTGGACGCGAACACCGGGGGCGTCGACGGGCCTGCGGTCACAGCTGCGGTGACGGTGACGTTCGGCGCGCTCAAACCTGTGCATGTGTTGGCACCGCAGCGGTGCGGTCGGGTGGAGCTGATCGACATCGGTCTGGATCTCGGTGAGCCGGATTTCCGCTCCCTTGATCCGGCGGAAGTGGGTGCGCGCTGGCCGGTTCCGGGCCCGAGTGACGACAAGTATTCGCAGGGCGTTGTTGGGGTGATCGCGGGGAGTGCGCAGTATCCGGGGGCTGGTGTGTTGTGTACGGGGGCAGCGGTCACGGCGACGTCGGGTCTGGTGCGTTACGCGGGTCACGGCGCGGCCGAGGTGCTCTCACGTTTCCCCGAGGTGATCGCAAGCGCGGCCTTCGAAGACGCGGGGCGCGTTCAGGCGTGGGTGGTCGGTCCGGGTATGGGGACCGATGCCGACGCGGCGGCGCTGCTTGCATCTGTTCTCGCGACGGATGTCCCGGTCCTGGTCGATGCGGACGGGTTGAGCTTGCTGGCCGAGAATCTTGATCTGGCACGTCGACGCACCGCACCGACGCTTCTGACTCCGCACGCGGGTGAGTTCGCACGATTGGCGGGCACCGAGGTGGGGTCTGATCGGGTCCGTGCCGCGCGCGCCTTGGCATCGGATCTCGGTGTGACGGTGCTCCTCAAAGGTCACACGACAGTCATCGCTGATCGAGGCGGACAGGTGTTGGTCAATGATGCGGGTGGCTCGTGGGCGTCGACCGCCGGATCGGGTGACGTTTTGTCCGGTGTGATCGGGGCGCTGCTCGCTGCCGGGCTTGCACCGCTCGACGCTGCGGCCGTGGGAGCCAGAACACACTCTCTTGCCGCGAACTTGGCGGCCGCAGGCGGCCACGCCGACGTTGCCGGTGCACCGATCTCGGCATCGCCGCTGCTCGGGAGTGTGCGTGACGCAGTAAGAGTGTTGCGCAGCGTCGCGCGGAATTGAGTGATGTCAAACCCGAATTGATGTCGGAACTCGCGAGAGTGGCAGGATTGACGCCATGAAGCTTGCCGAAGGAAGAGCCCCGAAAGACCCAGAAGAAGGGGAGTCGGCAAGCGTCGCGGCAACAGGAGGTCCGCAGACCGAGGCGGTCGTGGACCTCGATGCCATCGCCCACAACGTGCGGGTTCTTCGTGAGTTCGCCGGTGACGCGGCACTGATGGCAGTCATCAAAGCTGACGGGTACAACCACGGCGCCGTTGCTGTTGCGCGCACTGCACTCTCCGCCGGTGCCCGCGAACTCGGTGTCACCACGATCGGCGAGGCCTTGGTCCTGCGGGCAGCGGGGATCACCGCTCCGGTACTGGCGTGGCTGCATGGCGTCGACGCCGATTTTGCCGCCGCCATTTCCGCCGACGTGGAAATCGGGGTGTCGTCTCCGCGGCACCTGGCCGCGGTGGTGACCGCCGCGCGGGATCTCGGACGAACTGCCACGGTGACGCTGAAGGTCGACACCGGACTCAATCGCAACGGCGTCTCGCAGACCGACTGGCCGCAGATGCTGGCAGACCTCGTCGCGGCTCGAAACGAGGGCACGATCCGGTTGCGCGGAGTGTTCTCGCATTTGGCGCATTCGGACGAACCGCACCACGACGTCATCGACCACCAGAAGCAACGTCTGATCGATGCAGTTGCCGACGTCCGGGCTCACGGATTCGAACCCGAGGTCGTGCACCTTTCAAACTCGGCGGCGACGGTAACCCGTCCTGACCTGCGATTTGACATGGTTCGGCCGGGAATTGCGATATACGGGTTGTCGCCCGTACCAGAGATGGGCGATTTCGGTCTCCGACCGGCAATGACGTTGCGAGCGAAGGTGATTCTGGTGAAGAAGGTGGCTGCCGGTGAGGGGGTTTCCTACGGACACCTCTGGACCGCGCCGCGCGACACCACCCTGGCACTGCTCCCCGTCGGCTATGCCGACGGGCTTCCGCGCTCGTTGAGTGGGCGTTTCGAGGTCCAACTCGGCGGTAAGCGTCGTCAAGCCGTCGGACGGATCTGCATGGACCAGGTGATGGTCGACCTCGGACCGGACGGTGACGGTGTTCGCGAGGGCGACACCGCCATTTTCTTCGGCAACGGAGATCAGGGCGAACCCAACGCGCAAGCCTGGGCGGAAGTGCTGGACACCATTCACTACGAGATCGTGACCGGCCTGCGCGGGCGAACCGAACGTACGTACATCGGCGGGGAGGGTATCTCGTGAAGACTGCAGGACGAATGAGCATCCTCGGTGGGCTCCTCAGTGCGATTGCACTCGGTTCCATGGCCGGCGTCAACGCGTTGAAGACGGCCACTCGGCCAGGTCGAGAGATCTACGCAGACGAAGACTTCGACCTGATGACGCGGGACCGCGCGAGCGTTGTACGCACCGACGACGGGGTTGATCTGGCAGTCCGCGAAGTCGGGCCGGACGACGCTCCACTGACGGTTGTCTTTGTGCACGGATATTGTCTGAGCGCGTTTTCCTGGCATTTTCAGCGTCGTCAGCTTGCCGAGCGGTGGGGTGACGACGTTCGGATGGTGTTCTACGACCAGCGCGGGCACGGTGATTCGGGCATGCCCCGCGCAAAGAGTTGTACGGTCTCGCAACTCGGCCGTGATCTGGCGTCGGTCATCGAAGCCAAGGTGCCGATCGGTCCGGTTGTGCTTGTCGGTCATTCGATGGGCGGCATGACAGTGCTCGCGCTTGCCGGTCAGCGACCGGAATGGTTCGCCGGTGGCCGAGTTGTCGGTGTCGGGTTGGTATCGACCACCGCAGCGGGTCTCGCCGAAACCGGACTCACTCGCAATCTGCAGAATCCGATCATCGACGGTTTCCGTCTGGCTGTGCGGACGTCCCCGGGCGTCGTACAGCATGCCCGTGGCGCTGCGCGCGTGCTCATCACACCGATCCTGCGGGCCGCGTCGTACGGCACGGACGTGAGCCCTCGACTGCACGAGCTGTCGGACGGGATGCTCGATCGCACGTCGGTTGTCACCATCGTCAATTTTCTGCGGACCCTCGAATTGCATGACGAGAGTGGGTCTCTGCCCGTCCTCGCGCACACTCCGGCTGTCGTGATCTGCGGCGATCAGGACATGATGATTCCGTTTGCCAGCTCGCAACTGTTGGCGGATGCGTTGCCGGAGTCCGAACTGGTGCGAATTCGCGGCGGCGGTCACCTGATCCAGCTGGAGTTCCCGGCTATCGTCACGGATGCGATCGAGAGTCTTGTCTCACGTACACATAGTCAAGTGAGGTCCGATGTCGGCTGAAACCCTCCCTGAATCAGGAACCGTCACGCTGGAGACGACGGAAGACACGGAGGCATTCGGTCGCAGGCTGGCGGCCGGACTTGTCGCCGGTGACCTCGTGGTTCTCGACGGTCCCCTCGGCGCCGGAAAAACGGCACTGACCCGCGGTATCGGTGCGGGCCTCGGCGTGCAGGGACGCGTGACGTCACCGACATTTGTCATCGCGCGCGAGCATCGCCCCGGCATTCGCGCCCACGGCGGAACACCCGTCGGGATGATTCACGTCGACGCGTATCGCCTCGGCGACAGCGGGCCGCACGCTCTTGACGAGCTCGACGCCCTGGACCTCGATACCGACCTCACCGATGCGGTGGTCGTGGTGGAGTGGGGCGGCGACGTCGTGGAACGCCTTGTCGAGCGTCACTTGCGGGTGCAGCTTCACCGTGAACCCGAGTCGGATGTCCGGACGGCCAGTTGGGCATGGACGTCGTGACACTGCTCCCACCGTTGAAAGTAGTTCTTCACGTGCGAGTACCCTGAGTTATCGTGCTTGTTCTCGCGATTGATACCTCCACGCCGGCCGTCACCGCCGGAGTTGTCTCACTCTCGCCTCTCGGTGAGGTTTCGACGCTCGCCGTTCGGGTGACAGTGAACCCCCGCGCACATGCCGAGGTGCTCACCCCGCATGTTCTCGAATGCCTCGCAGAGGCGTCGATCACGCCGGCAGACCTGGGCGCCGTGGTGGTGGGCGTGGGACCTGGTCCGTACACCGGCCTGCGGGTGGGGATGGCGACCGGCGCCGCGTTCGGTGACGCGCTCAGTGTCCCGGTCTACGGTGTGTGCAGCCTCGACGCCATTGCCGCGGCAGTGCAGACGCCAGGCAACCTGCTTGTCGTGACCGATGCACGTCGACGTGAAATCTATTGGGCTCGTTACGATGAGGGCGTTCGAGTGGAAGGCCCCGCAGTGAATTCGCCGGGCGACGTTGACGCGTCGCCGTCGACGATTGTTGCCGGATCTGCTTCGCACGTAGACCTTTTCGATCTCCGGGTCGAGCCTGCGGAGACGCCGTCTCCAGCCGGTTTGGTCACTGTTGCAGCGCAAGACATTCTGGCCGGTTCGATTCCGGAACCGCTCGAGCCGCTGTATCTACGCCGCCCGGACGCCAAGACCTTGGCGGAACGCGGCAAATGAGTTACACCATCACGTCGATGACGGTCGACGACGCCGAGCGGTGTGCCGAGTTGGAACGTGCCCTCTTTGCGGGGGACGGGCCGTGGACCGCTCAGGCTTTTGTCTCCGAGTTGGCCGGCTCGCACAATCACTACTTCGTGGCTCGTGAGCCCGACGGTCGTGTTCTGGGGTACGCCGGAGTTGCATTGTTGGGCGCGCCGCCCAACATCGAAGCCGAAGTGCACACCATCGGAACGGATCCGGGTGCGCAGCGCCGCGGTATCGGCGGGGCTTTGCTCGATGCGCTCTTGGCTCTCGCGGACGACCGGGGAGCAGACGTGTTCCTGGAAGTGCGCACCGACAACGAACCGGCAATCGCTCTGTATCGGCGTGAGGGATTCGAGATCGTCGGAACCCGAAAGAAGTACTACCAGCCCAGCGGGGCAGATGCGTTCACGATGCGGCGGCCCGCCGTAGGTGTTCGCAAGAATGAGGAGCAGCAAGCATGATCGTCATGGGTGTCGAAAGCTCGTGCGACGAAACAGGAGTCGGCATCGTTCGTTGGAACGGTGACGGAACCTGTGATTTGTTGGCGGACGAAGTGGCGTCGAGTGTGGATCAGCACGCCCGGTACGGCGGAGTGGTGCCTGAGGTTGCGTCGCGCGCTCATCTCGAGGCAATCGTCCCGACCATGCGGCGTGCTCTCGCGGCGGCCGGTATCGAGAAGCCCGACGCTCTGGCCGTGACGATCGGACCCGGCCTGGCGGGCGCCCTGTTGGTGGGTGTGGCGGCAGCCAAAGCCTATGCGGCAGCGTGGAACATCCCGTTCTATGCGGTCAATCACCTCGGTGGCCACGTATCGGTCGACACCCTCGAGCACGGACCGTTGCCGTCGTGCGTGGCCCTTCTGGTCTCCGGTGGGCACACGCATTTGCTGCACGTCGAGGATCTCGGAAAGCCGATCGTCGAACTCGGAACAACCGTCGACGACGCTGCCGGTGAAGCCTTCGACAAGGTTGCGCGACTTCTCGGTCTCGGGTTCCCCGGTGGACCGGCCTTGGACGCGGCTGCGCAGGAAGGTGATCCGAACGCGATCCCGTTCCCGCGTGGCATGACGGGCCCGCGCGACTCGCGTCACGACTTCTCCTTCTCCGGGCTCAAGACGTCCGTTGCTCGCTATGTGGAGTCGAAACAGCGTGCGGAAGAAGCTTTTTCGATTCCGGATATCGCAGCGTCGTTCCAAGAGGCGGTGGCCGACGTCCTGACGATGAAGGCGGTTCGTGCCGCCAAGGATGTCGGCGTCGACACCGTGGTGCTCGGCGGAGGAGCAACCGCGAACTCTCGCATTCGTAGCCTCGCCGAGCAGCGGTGCGCCGAGTCCGGTCTCACGCTGCGTATCCCGAAGCCGAGGTTGTGTACCGACAACGGAGTGATGATCGCTTCGCTGGCCGCGCACCTGATCGGTGCCGGAGCCGGGCCGTCGGAATTGAGTGTTGCAACCGATCCGGGATTGTCCGTCTCGATCAGCCAAGTTCTGCGCTAGGTCAGCCGACCGGTACAGGCAGGTGAGCGGTGGGGGTCGGCGCCGCGTTCTCCGTCGTCGGCTCGGGTGATGCGGACTCTGTGGGAGTCTCGGCGGTGGTTTCGGTGGAACCGGAACCACCGTTTCCGCCTTCGCCCGGAGCCAGTTCCGAAGGCCCACTCGGAATCTGTGGCAGGTTCTCCGGCCACCACGACGGTGTATCCGGCAGCGTGATGCCGGGAAGTGTCGGCCGGGCCGGGATGGTGGTCGTGGTTGTCGGCGGAAGAGTTGTCGGCGGAACGGTTGTCGTCGGTGTGGACGTGTCCGACGGCGGCGCGGGCGACAACGTGAACTGATGTGTCTCGTACGGCTGTGTTCCGTACGGCTGCGTTCCGTACGGCTGTGCCCGGTACGGGACTGTTGTGTGGACAACCGTGGGCACGGGGTCATGTGACGGGATGACTGTGGAACCGGTGCTCGGAACGACGTCGGTTGTGGTGTGCGTTGTGGTCGATCCGGTGCCGGCCGGCGAAATCGGCGTGTTGTCGGTCGGGACGACTTCCTTGGCGGCATAACCCAATACGAGTCCACCGACGACTAGCGCGCCGATCAGCGCGCCCGACGCTTTGGCGGCCGGACGGATGCGCTCGGAAGTTTCCGAGCCTGCCAACGGGTAACGCAACGACGTCGCGGAATCTGCAAGTAGTGCAGCACCTTTGGCTGCGGCTGCTTCGGGCTCGTCGAATTCGACTGTCGGGACTCGTGCGGCGTCTGCGATTGCCGTACGCACAGTGGGGATATGCGCGCCGCCGCCGATGAGGACAATGGCCTCGACGGTGTGTGGTGCCGCGCTCAGGACGCTGCGGATCAGCGTGAGCGCGCGCTCGACATCCGCGGCGATGATGTCCTCGAACTCGACCCGGGTGATCGTGATGGGCCCACGTGGCAGGTCGATCGTGACGCTGCGAGTGGTGGAGAGTTGTTCCTTCGCGACGTGGCAGCGCGACATCAGTAGTTCGGTGTCGGTGTGTCGGCCGAGTGGATGAGGGTACTTGTCGGTGACAAACCCGACGAGGGCTGCGTCGATGCCTGCACCGGCAAGAGCGTCGGTGCGTTCGGAGATGAGGATCTCGCCGCTGTGATCGACCACGGACACGCTCAGGCCGCTATCGCCGAGGTCTATCTGCGCGGTGGCGCCGTAGCGTGCAGTCTTGCCTGTTTCTGCGAGATAGGCGTGCACCGCGGCCGGTTCGGGAATGAGCCGAACGCGGTTCGGCGACTTCGCGAGCGAGGATCGGATGCTCGCGAGCTGTTGGTCGGTCGAGTATGTGACCCCGATGGATCGAGGGGCAGCGGCGCGATCGGACACCTGCGTGGTCATCAGCTTGATCGACGCGCGCACCAAGTCTCCGACGTTGGTGTTGACCTGATCGGCGGAGACGAATCGTGTTTCGGCAGGCAAACTACCGGGTGTGGCTTCTGCGGAATCGGTATCGACGAGCGCGGAGTAGACGCCCGACGAACCCGTCGACATTCCCAGTGATGAACCCATCTTGCACCCCCTCGCAGGTGTTTCTGTGACCGCATATCGGTCGCCGTTACATGAACGTTACAGAACGATCGGCACGATTGCTCGGCAGGTTTCTGTGAGGAGGAGAACTTTTCGTACCGAAACGGTGGTTTTACCAGCGGGATTGCCGAATATTGAATTATGCGGAAAAAAGTCGAATCCCGGCAGATGGATACGCGTCAACGCCGTCGATTGATCGCGGGGGCGATACTGCGGCCGATACTGACCGTCGTCGCGTTGGGTTGTGCGTATTTCCTGTTGCCGTGGACCGACGCGCATACCGTCAGCGCATTTGCTCTGTTGGTCGCAGGCGGTGTCGCGGTACTGGGTGTCGCTGCCTGGCAGATCAAGCGAATCCTGAATTCGGATGTGCCGGCGTTGCAGGCCGTCGAGGCGGCATCTGTCGTGGTGCCGACGTATCTTCTGATCGTCTCGATGACCTATTTTGCTGTCGCAGGGGCCGACCCGACAAGTTTCACCGAACCGTTGTCGAGGATGGGTGCGCTCTATTTCTCGCTGTCCGTGTTCTCGACCGTCGGGTTCGGGGACATCGCCGCGAAAACTGATCTGGCCAGGGCATTGGTGTCGCTTCAGATCGTCTGCAACCTGGTGCTGATCGGCTTTGGCGTCCGCTTTGTTATTGCTGCCGTGTCCTGGTCCAAGGAACACAGGACACGGCAGACGAAGCCAGGTGACGCTAGCGAATGACGGGAACCAGCAGCTCGACGTTCTGATCGACACCGGCGCCGGTCAGCTTGGGATCGCGGTGAATGTCGTTGAAGGACAGTTCGCGGTACAGCGATGCCAGGCCCTCGGGCGATTTGTCACTGTGATCGACCGAGTACGGACTCTCGGCTTCGAAGAGCGTCGCGAGCAGCGAGACGGTGCCGTCGCCGTTGTCCGCGATTTCGATGATCCGGCCGAGCTGCGGGAAGTCGATGTGCGAAGCGGTGTTGATCTCCCAGAACCCCTGTTCCGGCGTGACACCGGGCCACGGGGTGATCTTGTTCTCGTGTGTGTGGCCGTTGACCCAGGCAAGAACGTTGGGGAAGCGGTGCAACAGTTCGAGAAGCTGCGAACCACGGAAGCGTGGCTCGAGGATGTTCTCGGGGTCGGGGATGAGATTGTCCATCGTGTCGCTCGTGTGGTGGCTGAACAGCACGAAGTAGGTGTCGTCGCGGGACTGTGTGATCTTGGACCCGGCAGCGTCGAAGAACGTGCTGCTGCCGGCCCGAAGGGTGTCTTCGATCCAGCGGAACTGCGCTGCGCCCAGGGAGCCGTCGACAAAGCCGGCACGGTTGGTGGAGTCCATGCTGATTCCGACGACGCCGGGAGCGATCTCGAAGGAGTAGTAACCGATGCCGGTGTGATCGGCGTCCGGTGCAAATCCGTGACCAACCGGACCCGGACCGGTATGCGCCGGATCGAGGTGCGCGGCGATGAACTGCTTCGGCGTGAAGGGAGCACGGGCCGGGTCCGGGGTGACCTGGCGCGGGGGCGTCGTGAAGGCGGACAGAATTCCCGGAATGGCGCTCGGATCGAACTTGGTGGCGATGTCGATCTGCTTGGCCTGTTCCGGTGAGCCGGGAACCTCGAACTTGAGCGATCCGGTGTACATGGCCTCTAGCGGCGGGATGCCGCTGGGAACGGTGCCGGACACCGAATCGTCGTGGTTGCCGAACACGCAGTACCAGGGAGTGTTCAGGCCAGGGCTCGAGACAGGGGTGAATGCGGCTCCGAAGAAATTGGGAATCTCGGGGAAGCCCGCCTTCTTGTACATGTCGAGCATCGGCGATTCCGGGTTCCAGTACAGATCTGCTCCGGAGTTCTGGACACCTTCGTAGCGGTCCTTCGCACCGGTGTTCGCAACGATCGTGCCGCCGTTGAGTGCGGTCAGGAACCAGTCGAGTTCGGCATGTTCCTTGTTGTCCGTGTTGTCGCCGGTGGTGACAACTGCGTCGAACGGGCGTGCCGTGTGCGGACCGCATCCAATGGAATTGACGCTTCGGACAAGCGAAATCAGGCCGTGCGCAGTCAGCGTTTCCTGAGGACGGAAAGCGGAACCGGTGATCTGGTGGACGTATTCGAAGCGCATCGGCGACTGCGCGTCGAGGATGTGGACGTCGGTCAACTGCACGATCGATGCCAATGCGGTGCGACGGTCTTCGCGGCCGGACTTGGGTTCCGCGAGTTCGCCGCGCACGATGTTTGCCCAGCCAGGACCGGCTCCGAGTTTGCGGTAGCCGCTGCTGCCGATCGGCGTCGCGACTGCGTCGAGTGTGGTGCCCGCGCCCGACGTGGGCAGGGGAGCGGCGCCGGCATATTGCAGTCCCCACGGCTTGGCGCTCAGACCTACGGCGCCCACGGCGCCGAGTCCGGCAAAGGTCAGGAAACTACGGCGGTTGATGTTCGTCACGAATGAACAATAGGTGAACAAATTGGACGTGGGTCTGATTTCGCTGAGGACGAAGAGAAAAAACCCGCCCAGTCCTTGAGGGTTGGCACTCTCACGTATAGAGTGCCAATTGGCGCTGATCGAGTTCCGGCACCCGCGACGACGGGACTGCAGTGACGCGCCGTAAACGTCAAACCCAATCGCGTCTCGAGCAACCCTCGGGCGCACATACCCATGGAGGGCTCATCGTGGCGAGCGTCAACATCAAGCCGCTCGAGGACAAGATCCTCGTCCAGGCCAACGAGGCTGAAACGACGACGGCTTCCGGCCTGGTCATTCCTGACACAGCCAAGGAAAAGCCCCAGGAGGGCACCGTCGTTGCAGTCGGCGAAGGCCGCGTCAACGAGCAGGGCAACCGCATCCCGGTCGACGTCAAGGAGGGTGACACGGTCATCTACTCCAAGTACGGCGGAACCGAGATCAAGTACGCCGGCCAGGAGTACCTGATTCTGTCGGCACGCGACGTGCTGGCTGTCGTCTCCAAGTAAGACACACGTGATCCGCCCCGGAGTCCACACAGGATCCCGGGGCGGAATGCGTTCACGCCCCGAAGATTCAGGAGCTGACAGAACAGATGTCCAAGCAAATTGCGTTCAACGAGACCGCGCGGCGTGCTCTCGAAGCAGGCGTCGACAAGCTCGCCGACGCCGTCAAGGTGACCTTGGGCCCGCGTGGACGCCACGTCGTGCTCGCCAAGGCATTCGGCGGCCCCACCGTCACTAACGACGGTGTGAGCATCGCCCGTGAGATCGATCTCGAAGATCCCTTCGAGAACCTCGGCGCACAGCTCGTCAAGAGTGTCGCCACCAAGACCAACGATGTTGCCGGCGACGGCACCACCACCGCTACGGTTCTCGCTCAGGCGATCGTGCGCGGCGGACTCAAGAACATTGCCGCGGGCGCAAACCCGATGGCACTCGGCGTCGGAATCAACGCTGCCGCAGACAAGGTCGTCGAGGCGCTCATCGCCGCAGCAACTCCGGTCGAGGGCAAGAAGTCCATCGCTCAGGTTGCCACCGTCTCCTCGCGTGACGAGGAAATCGGCGAAATGGTCGGCGAAGCACTCACCCGTGTCGGCACCGACGGCGTTGTCACGGTCGAGGAATCCTCTACCGTTGCAACCGAACTCGTTGTCACCGAAGGTGTTCAGTTCGACAAGGGCTACCTCTCGCCCTACTTCGTCACCGACATCGATTCGCAGAAGGCCGTCTACGAAGACGCGCTGATCCTGCTCTTCCGCGAGAAGATCAGCTCACTGCCCGACTTCCTGCCGCTGCTCGAGAAGGTTGCCGAATCCGGCAAGCCGCTCTTGATCATCGCCGAGGACGTCGAGGGTGAAGTTCTCTCCACTCTGGTGGTCAACTCGATCCGCAAGACGATCAAGGCTGTCGCCGTGAAGGCACCGTTCTTCGGTGACCGTCGCAAGGCGTTCCTCGACGATCTTGCCGTTGTCACCGCAGGCACCGTCATCAACACCGACGTCGGACTCTCCCTCAAGGAAGCCGGACTCGACCTGCTCGGCAGCGCACGCCGCGTTGTCGTCACCAAGGACGAGACCGTCATCGTCGACGGCGCAGGAACGGCAGACGACATCGCGACCCGCGTTGCGCAGCTTCGCCGCGAGATCGAGAACACCGATTCCGACTGGGATCGCGAGAAGCTCGAAGAGCGTCTGGCGAAGCTGTCCGGCGGAGTTGCGGTCATCAAGGTCGGCGCAGCCACCGAGACCGATCTCAAGGAACGTAAGTTCCGCGTCGAAGATGCCGTCAACGCAGCCAAGGCTGCTGTTGCCGAGGGCATCGTCCCCGGCGGTGGATCGGCACTCGTTCAGGCCGGCGTCGAACTCGCCGACAACCTCGGCTTCACCGGTGACGAAGCTACCGGCGTCGCAGTGGTTCGCGCAGCACTCAACGCTCCGCTGTTCTGGATCGCATCCAATGCCGGCATCGACGGTTCCGTCGTTGTCAGCAAGGTTGCGGATCTCCCCAAGGGGCATGGCTTCAACGCCGCGACCCTGACGTACGGCGACCTGCTCGCCGACGGCGTCATCGACCCCGTCAAGGTCACCCGCTCGGCAGTGGTCAACGCCGCTTCCGTTGCTCGGATGATCCTGACCACCGAGAGCGCCGTTGTCGAGAAGCCGACCGAAGAAGTAGCTGACACCGGACACGGTCACAGCCACTAGGTTTCACGCACGAAAAGCGATCCCCCACCGAAAGTTGGTGGGGGATCGCTTTTTTCGTTTTCTGCTCAGACCAGCGGAATGATGGCGAACGGATCGCCCGTCGGCTGAGTCGATCCACCAGGAGGCTCGATCGTAAATGCCAGCTTGGTGTTGGGACCGATATTGTCCAGTACAACCTGAGTGGTCGGCTTGACGTCGGCAGGTGCCATGGTGCCCTTCGGAGTCATGGTGCTACCGTCCGGCGAGACCAGCCACATCTGATAAACCTGGTCCTGGCTCGGGGGAGTCACACCGTTCATCGTCAACACCGCGGCATCCTCGGACGGCGAAAACGCCGTTGTCGCGGTGCCGCCGCCGGGTACGTCCAGCGTGGTCGAGTGCATGTCGGGCGCGGCCATAATCTCGGAAACGGTGGTCGGCGACGGAGTGTTGTCGGTGATCTGGACGCCGATTCCGATACCCCCGGCCACGATGACCACGGCCGCTGCAGCGGCTAGTGCGACGGTCCATGGGCGTCGACGCTTGCGATGACTGGCAAGGGAGACCGGCGGAGCCAATTCCGGCGATTGTGGTGTCTCGGCAATAGCGTCGAGTAGGCGAGCGCGGAGCCCTGGCGGAGGTTCGACTGCGTCGACGATGCTCAGAGCAGCCATCGTCTCGGCGGCGAGCCGGACCTGAGATTCGAATTCCGCTCGAGTGGCCGCGTCAGTGCCTTCCAGGAGAACGTCGACAGCCCGACGCTCATCGGGGTCGAGGGCATCGATCGCGTAGGGGTGTGCCCAGCCGATCAGCTCTTCGTCCATCTCAGTTCACCCCCAGACATCTGCGTAGCCGGAGTAGTCCGTCGCGGATTCGTGACTTTATCGTGGGTATCGCCACGCCGAGGTCTTCGGCTACTTCTCGGTACGTTCGCCCGCCGTAGTACGCCAATGTCAAAGCTTCTCGCTGGGTCGCCGTCACCGATTCCAAACAGTCGGTGACGGCGCGATGTTCGTCTTTGCGAGTGACTTCTTCGCTGACGACGTCGAATTCGGGAGTCGAATTCGTGGTGTCGTACAGGGCCTGTCGATCCGTACTCGACTGTTCCGACCGCACCCGGTCGACGGCTCGTCGGTGAGCAAGAGTGAGTAGCCACGATAAGGCCGACCCGCGAACCGGATCGAAGGTGTCCACCGTTTTCCAGGCCTGGAGATACACCTCTTGGACAGTTTCTTCGGAGAAACCCGGATCGCGAAGGACCCGGAGAACCATCCCGTGCACGCGTGAACTGGTCCGGTCGTAGAACTCGGCGAATGCCGATTGATCGCCCCGAGCGACATTCTCGAGGATCAGCGCGAGTTCGCGGGATTCCGTGATCCGGGCGGTGCGCGCTGCAGAATTGTCGGTCGGACAAGCGTCGGTGTGCTCTGGGGCCTCGTTCGGTTCACTCACGTCGCGTGGCTCACCCGAGCTGAGTAATCCCGCCCCGAAGGTTCGTGTTGTTTCATCGACTACAACCGTAGCGTGCATGTCCGGTTCTTTTCTGTTGGCCCGCCGCTACTGCTGTGCGCCTTTGGTAACCGACGCGGTTGACAAAGGCGCACAGCAAGGGGGATTACTGCGGCATCAGCACCGAATCGATGAGGTAGACGGTGGCATTTGCGGTCTTGACGCCACCACAGAGGACGGTTGCGTCATTGACCTTGATGTCGTCGCCCGATCCGGTGACGGTGACCGTTCCACCTTCGGCGGTGGTGTGGGTGCCGTCGATATCGGCGGGAGCGATCTGACCGGGAACCACGTGATAGGTGAGGATCTTCGTCAGCGTTGCGCTGTCGGTCTTGAGGCTGTCGATTGTGGCCGGGTCGATTTTCGCGAAAGCGGCGTCGACGGGAGCGAAGACGGTGAACTCACCACCGTTGAGGGTGTCGACCAGATTGACGTCCGGATTGAGCTGACCGGATACGGCCGCGGTCAGTGTGGTGAGGAGCGGATTGTTCGACGCGGCTGTCACGACCGGGTCCTGCGCCATTCCGCTGACCGAGCCGGCGCCGGTCGGCACTGCCGCTGCGTAGTCCGCGCAACCTGCCCCGACGAGATCCGATGCGGGGTCTGCCATTGCACTGGTCGTCGACATCGACATGCTCGACGTTGTCGTCGCAGCGCTGGACGTGGCATCCGACGAATCATCGCTGTCGGATGAACAACCGACAATGCCGACAAGTGCGAATGACGCTGCTGCCGTGACTGCCAGAACTCGAGTGGAGGTGTTCATGGGTCTGCCTTCCGTAGATGAAGTGCCGGTGTGCACGTTCCGTACAAGGCATTCGGAGTCAGCAGTGAGGTGGATGGGTCGAGACACGAAAAGACCTCGAGACACGAAAAGACCTCGTGACACGAGAAAGCCCCCGAGTTCGTCGGGGGCTCTCTGGTCTCGGTCTGCGGGGTAAGCAGGTTGTGCAGTGCTGTGCTGTGCAGTGCAGTGCAGTGCAGTGAAAGGGAGAAGGAGGCTTGGTTTGACCTACGAGGATTTACGACGCCAGGCGGCCGTTCCGTCGGTGGCGTGCATACAGTTCGCGTTCGGTTTCCGACATCCCGCCCCAGATGCCGTACGGCTCGGAGACGGTCAGTGCGTGAGAGCGGCACTGAATGAGAACCGGGCACTGGTGGCACATTTCCTTGGCTCGCGTTTCGCGTTGCGCTCGGGCTCGTCCGCGTTCGCCGTCCGGGTGAAAGAACATCGAGGAGTCGACTCCGCGGCACAGTCCGTGCATCTGCCAGTCCCAGATGTCTGCGTTCGGCCCGGGAAGATGATTAGGTGCAGGCATGTTGACTCCTTACTGCAAGCTCGTCGTGATCAACGAGCGGACCAAGTAGCCCGAAGATTATCCGGGCTTTCTATCGTTCACGCTTGCTAACCGTAAGGGTGCTGAGTAAATCGCGTCAATAGCCTCGATGAGTGGTGAGCGGCATATCTCGCAAAGCAAGATTTAACGAGAGAAATATTTACATTTCGACCACCTCGTGTGTAAGTGATCCGTTGCCGAATGATTGACAGTGTGGAGTGATGTGTAAAGTTCTGCAGATATTCTTCGTCTGAAGTGGCAGATCAGGGGGAGTATTCGTATTATGGACAAAGTGGAATCGCTCGCAGCCGTCTGTGATTGTCGGCGTTCGAGCGCGACCTTCGAATGACTGAATTGGGACTAAGTTCCCAAATCGCACTTTGGACGTTTGTCCATTAGGTAACCCGCAGTTAACCTAATGGATATGCATTCGTTAATAATTCAAGAAAATGAAAGTTTCAATTTCAGTTGAACATTTGGTGAATGGCTGCGGAATCACGGGTGTTGCATCTTGCGGTCCCCTCGCGACGATCTGTGGTCGAGGGCACTGCAATGATTTGACCGTGTCGACAACTCTTCAGTCCGTGGCATTCGGGACAGAGCCCGGACTTGCGCCGCTTTCCGCTCCGGCAACCATCGAGGAGTGGTGGTTGAGCGCCGTCGCACTCGGTGGTCAGGGGCGGTATGCGCAGGCGCGTGCCGCCTTGAACGTCGTGGATCGGCGCACCGCTGGCCTGGCCGCAGATGGCGACTGTGTGTATGCCTCGTTGTCCGCAAGCACGCGGGCGTCATTCCTGCGGCAAACGGGCTGGCACGCGAAGGCGTCATACGACGACGGACGTGCTCTTGCCATTGTCGCCGGACGAGGTGACTCTCCCGAGTTGGTCGCTGCCGCCTGTGACGCGTTGACCGGCCTTGCGGCCGACGCTCTCGGTCAGGGCCGCCTGGCGCTGGGATGGCGCCTGCTCGAGCGCTGCGCGGAGCAGATCAACCGTCTGGAAGGCGAGTCGGCGCGGTTGTGGCGTCAGGTGATCAGGCTCGAGTGGGTCTCGGCTGAACTTGCGCTCGCTTCCGGTGATTTCACGCGGGCGCTTCGACACGCTGAGCGTGCTGTCGAACTCGCCGCCGGTGGTGATTCGCTCAGGCACAAGGTCAAGTCGGACCTCTTGCGATGCGCTGCGCTCACAGGTTTCGATCCGGGCCAGGCGGCAATGCTTGCAGGTGAAGTGTTCGATGAGTGTCGTTCGTCTGGATTACTACCGTTGGCGTGGGCGTCGTCGATGCTGATCGAGGGTGTGAGCGGGAGTCCCACGACACCGAATTCGGCCGCACTCGGCGCTGCGGTTGCGGCACGCGGGGGAGTGTTCCGTGAACTGTCCCTGTGAGGTGCGCCACCGATGTGCCTCTGTGAGGTGTGCCACGCGGTAGCCGACGAGTTGTACACGTCGAAACATTGCCGCGGCGGGCCAGGCCTGCGCGGACCAGTCGGTCTGGATGGTTACTCTTAGAGGGTTCCGCTGTTAGTGGAAGCACACCCGCTCGGGAAGTGCCACTGTAACGCCAGGATTTTCGCTGACGATGACAAATACGAGCGATGAGTTGGACTCCGCGGTCGCCGCTGCAGCGCAGGGCGACCGTACAGCTCTAGCTTTGGTTTTGGAAAACATTCGACCCATGGTGGTGCGCTATTGCCGTGGTCGGGTGGGTGCGGCGGAGAGAGGCCACTTGTCGGCCGACGATGTCGCGCAGGAGGTGTGTCTCGCCGTGATGACCGCGTTGCCGCGTTATCAAGATCAGGGACGCCCCTTCATGGCTTTTGTGTACGGCATTGCTGCACACAAGGTTGCTGACGCCCATCGAAGCTCCGCCCGTAACAAGTCGGAGCCCGTAGCCGAAGTACCGGATGTAATTGCACTTGACGATGGACCCGAGCAGCGAGCGCTCGATTCGGAATCCAGCCGGCACATGCAGGAACTGCTCGGCACCTTGCCGGAGAAGCATCGAGAGATCTTGATTCTCCGGTTGGTTGTCGGACTGTCGGCTGAAGAAACGGCCGCCGCCGTCGGGAGTACCGCCGGAGCTGTACGAGTCGCCCAGCACAGGGCGATCGCGAAACTGAAAAAAGTAGTAACGAAAGCGGGTGAGAGCTATGGCTAGAGACGAGAATCGTGATTCTTCCGATCTCGATGACCTCACAGCCGGTCTCGCCGACGACGGTGCACCGGTGGATCTGGCTGCGGTTCGGCGCGACGACGCGCTGATCGAGGCAATTTCCCATGGTGGGCCGGTAGCAACCGATAGCACTGAGCAGTACGAACTGGCGTTGATTCTGTCGAAGTGGCGCGATGACGTCGTGTCGACCCCGATGCCGGAGGGCCCACTTCTCGACGATGTGATCGCAGCGATCGAATCGGCGCCCCCCAGCATTGCCGATCGCGAACGTTCTCGTTCACGTCTTCGTCTACTGCGCCCCGTTGCCGCTGCGGCAGCTGTCGCAGCGGTGGTGATCGGTGGCGGCTCGATGCTCACGTACGGGGCTGAACCGGGCGACGCACTGTGGGGTGTGAAGCAGGTTGTCTTCACGGAAGAAGCTAATTCGACAGTCGCGAAGATCGACACCACGTCCGAGCTCGAGAAGGCTGAGCGGTTGTTGGCCGCCGGGGATATTCCCGAAGCGAAGAAGGTTCTGGACAACGCTGCCCAGCGTGCCGGTGCTGTGAAGGATTCGCAGGCGAAGACGGATCTCGTAGAACGCTGGGGCAAGTTGATGACCCAGGTTCAGGAAACAACTACTCAGGCTGCCCCGCCGCCGTTGACCACAACCGACGGGCTGACAACGCTCGAGCCCCCGCCGGTGACGTCGATTCCCGTTCTGCCTGGCCCGACCTCGGATCTGGAGTTGCCGGGTACCAATCCGACGACATCGACGCCCAACCCAGCGATAGTTGCGCCGTCGTCAACAGTCCCGAGTCCGTCGGCGAACCCGACGACGACAACAACGACAACGTTGCCGACGACAACTACCCCGTCCTCGTCGAGGACGACAACAACGTCGCCGAATGTGAACACGCCGTCCTGAGCGTCGCGAGACCTGTTAGGCAGCAACGTGAATCAATAGCAACGTAATCAAAGCAACGGAATCAAAAACAGTGGGCCGGCAAGCGTGATGCTTGCCGGCCCACTGTTGTCAGTGTGTCAGGCGTCGAATCCGTCGCCGTGCATCGCTTCGTTCATGGATGCGTCGGCGTATCCACGGCAGTAGTCCCACGTGACATATGCCTCAGGCATGGGATCGTAGGCGGGTTCGTGAGGCCGAACCGTGCCGTCGACGAGGAGTTGAAGCAGGTTTGCCCGCAACATGTCCCAGTCGTGGTAGTGGTCCTGTTGGCAGTCCTCGCAGCACACCACGAGGCCGCGGATGCCACGATGAGCGAGGAGAGCCTCGTATACGGCGAGGTCAGCGAGATCTTCCTCGACTGCCTGCCGTTCTTGGGGGTCGAGTGGTTGACCCGGCTCGATGGCATCGAGTGCCGCGGAAGGGTCAGCGGGGTCGCCGGCAAAGGGATCTGGCGGCAGACCGGGAGGCAGTTGATCACGCACAGCACCACGGTACGCAGGTCAGGGGGGTCAGCGCCACTCGTTACGCGTACTTGCAGCGTGGGTGGGATGGTTCGGACCAATGTGCGGCCCGATACCATGGTGTTCAACGCCGGGAAAAGGTGCCAGGAATATCTTTCTGTGCAGGTGCCTTCTATCCGATATCCAGCTTTCGTAATCCGCTTCGAGGCAGCTGTTACAGCGGCTGCCGAACAGGCGAATCTAGGTCCATGGAGGGTCCTGACCGCATGACTAGTTCTGCAGGGCATGTACACACCGGAGGAGACGACCCCAACAAGGTCGCGATGCTCGGGCTGACATATGACGACGTACTGCTGTTGCCTGCAGCGTCCGATGTCATTCCGAGCCAGGTCGATACGTCGAGTCAGCTGACCCGCGATATCCGTCTGCGAATCCCGTTGGTCAGTTCGGCGATGGACACGGTCACCGAGTCGCGGATGGCCATTGCCATGGCCCGCGCGGGCGGAATGGGCGTTCTGCACCGCAATTCGTCCGTGGAGGTCCAGGCCGGCCAGGTCGAGACCGTCAAGCGTTCGGAGGCCGGCATGGTCACCGATCCGGTCACGTGTAAGCCGTCGGACACGATGGGTGAGGTCGACGCGAAGTGCGCTCGCTTCCGCATCTCGGGTCTGCCGGTCACCGACGACGCCGGACAGTTGGTCGGCATCGTCACGAACCGTGACATGCGTTTCGAGGTCGACCAGAATCGTCCGGTCGCCGAGATCATGACCAAGATGCCGTTGATCACAGCGCAAGAGGGCGTCACCGCTGACGTCGCGCTTGGTCTGCTTCGCCGTCACAAGATCGAGAAGCTTCCGATCGTGGACGGGAACGGCAAGCTCACGGGCCTGATCACGGTCAAGGACTTCGTCAAGACCGAGCAGCATCCGTTTGCCACCAAGGACCGTGACGGTCGTCTGCTCGTCGGTGCTGCGGTCGGTGCGGGCGACGATGCCTTCCAGCGTGCGATGGCGCTTACCGACGCCGGTGTGGACGTACTGGTGGTGGACAGCGCACATGGGCATTCGTCCAATGTTCTCGACATGATCGTCAAGCTCAAGCACGAATTGGGCGAGCGGGTTCAGATCATCGGTGGCAACGTCGCTACGCGCTCGGGTGCATTGGCACTCGTCAACGCAGGCGTCGATGCCGTCAAGGTCGGCGTTGGTCCCGGTTCCATCTGCACGACCCGTGTCATTGCCGGCGTCGGTGCTCCCCAGGTCACGGCCATCCTCGAAGCAGTCGCGGCATGCAAGCCTCTCGGCATTCCCGTGATCGCCGACGGTGGTCTGCAGTTCTCCGGCGACATCGCCAAGGCGCTTGCCGCCGGTGCGTCGACGGCCATGCTCGGCTCGCTCCTTGCCGGTACGGCCGAATCGCCGGGTGAACTGATCCTGGTGGGCGGCAAGCAGTTCAAGAGCTATCGGGGTATGGGCTCACTGGGCGCGATGCAGTCGCGCGGTGAGGCCAAGTCGTACTCCAAGGATCGCTACTTCCAGGACGACGTTCTCTCCGAGGACAAGTTGGTTCCGGAAGGCATCGAGGGTCGTGTTCCGTTCCGCGGACCACTCTCGCAGGTGACGCATCAGCTCACCGGCGGTTTGCGTGCGGCAATGGGTTACACGGGCTCTGCCACGATCGAGCATCTCCAGAACGCTCAGTTCGTCCAGATCACGGCTGCGGGACTCAAGGAAAGCCACCCGCACGACATCACCATGACGGTCGAAGCGCCCAATTACGCTGCCCGCTAAGTTCAGTTCGCTAGTTCACCAGTCACGAGAAAGGGGCGCGCGTGCGCGACCTCGTTGAAATCGGAATGGGTCGTACGGCCCGTCGTACCTACGAACTGGACGATGTGAACATCGTTCCCTCCCGGCGGACTCGTTCGTCGAAGGAGGTGTCGACGACGTGGCAGATCGACGCGTACAGGTTCGACATTCCCATCCTCGCTCACCCGACGGACGCGTTGGTCTCGCCGACGTTCGCAATCGAATTGGGCAAGCGCGGCGGGCTCGGCGTCATCAACGGAGAGGGCCTGTGGGGCCGTCATGCCGATGTCGAGGCCAAGCTGGCTCGTCTTGTCGAGATCGCCGAAACCGACGGTGGCGTCGACGCCGCGATCCGCTACCTGCAGGAACTGCATGCGGCGCCGTTGCAGGCGGAATTGCTGGCAGCAGCGGTCGCACAGGTTCGTGACGCGGGGGTCACGACGGCGGTTCGCGTCAGCCCGCAGAATGCGCGGGCCCTGACGCCGGCACTGGTCAAGGCCGGAATCGACTTGCTGGTCGTTCACGGCACGATCATCTCCGCCGAGCATGTCGTGCGCACGGAGGAAGAGCCGCTCAACCTCAAGACGTTCATCTCCGAGCTCGACGTTCCGGTTATCGCCGGTGGTGTGAGTGACCACCGCACGGCGCTGCACTTGATGCGGACCGGTGCGGCGGGCGTCATCGTCGGCTACGGATCTTCCGAGGGTGCAACCACGACGGGTGAGGTTCTGGGTATCGGGGTGCCGATGGCTACCGCTATCGCCGATGCCGCTGCGGCTCGCCGCGACTACCTCGACGAGACGGGTGGGCGTTACGTCCACGTCATCGCCGACGGTGACATCGCTACGTCTGGTGACCTGGCAAAGGCGATCGCGTGCGGCGCGGACGCTGCTGTTCTCGGCACGCCGTTGGCTGTGTCGGCTGAAGCTGCAGGCGGCGGTTGGTACTGGCCGTCCGCTGCTGCGCACCCTTCGGTTCCTCGTGGCGCGCTCCTTCCGGTTTCCTACGGCGAGCGGCCTTCGCTGGACAAGGTTCTGGCCGGGCCGTCCGACGATCCGTACGGTTCGCTGAACTTCGTCGGCGGTTTGCGTCGTTCCATGGCAAAGGCCGGCTACTCCACTCTCAAGGAGTTCCAGAAGGTCGGACTGACAGTCCGCGCCTGATTTGTCTGCATCTGTGGCCCTGGCTTCCTATGGGAAGTCGGGGCCACAGGTCTATGTTCAGGACTTTCGCGCGTTGGTGATACTTATGGTTACGCTTAGGGCACCCTTGTGGTGGCAGTCACAGCATTCGGGTGCATACTGACGGGTAACTACGTTTTCACGGTGGAGGTGTCCTGATGGGCAAGCAACGCGCGACGGATTACGACGTCCTGATTGTCGGATCCGGATTCGGCGGAAGCGTGAGCGCGCTTCGTCTTGTGGAGAAGGGCTACAAGGTAGGTGTCATCGAAGCGGGCCGACGGTACGCCGATGCAGAGTTCGCGAAGACGAGCTGGGATCTGAAGAAGTTCTTGTGGGCGCCCAAGCTGGGTTGCTTCGGTATTCAGCGGGTTCACCTGCTGCGCGACTGCTTGATTCTGGCCGGCGCGGGAGTGGGCGGTGGTTCGCTGAACTACGCGAACACGCTCTACCAGCCGCCGGAGCCGTTCTTCCAGGACAAGCAGTGGGCGCACATCACCGATTGGCGCAGCGAGCTCACTCCCTACTACGAGCAGGCGCAGAAGATGCTCGGTGTTGTGCGGAACCCACACATGACGCCGGCCGACGAGATCATGAAATCCGTTGCGGACGACATGGGTGTCGGCGACACCTTCATTCAGACGCCGGTCGGGGTGTACTTCGGTGAGCCGGGCAAGAAAGCCGCCGACCCGTACTTCGGTGGTGTCGGTCCCGAGCGCACCGGGTGCATCGAGTGTGGCGAGTGCATGACCGGCTGCCGCCACGGCGCCAAGAACACGCTCCTCAAGAACTATCTCGGCTTGGCCGAGACCGCGGGCGCCGACATCATTCCCATGACCACCGTCTCGGGACTTCGCGAGCACCATGACGGCACGTGGGATGTGTTCACCGAGCGCACTGGTGCATACGCGCGCAAGAACCGTCGGACGTACACCGCCGCTCATGTGATTCTCGCGGCCGGAACCTGGGGAACGCAGCACCTGTTGTTCGACATGAAGGACACCGGAGCGCTACCAAAGCTGTCCGGCACACTGGGCGAACTCACGCGCACCAACTCCGAATCCATTGTCGGCGCAGGCAAATACAAGGTCGATCCCAATCTCGATCTCACGCACGGAGTTGCGATCACGTCGTCGTTCCACCCCAGCGAGGACACGCATATCGAGCCGGTTCGCTACGGCAAGGGTTCCAATGCGATGGGCCTGCTGCAGACGCTGATGACCGACGGCGGTGGAGACAAGCCACGGTGGGTCAAGTTCCTCGGTGTGGTCGCGAAGAATCCGTATCAGATGCTGCGCATGCTCACGGTCAAGGACTGGAGCGAGCGAACCATCATCGCCCTGGTCATGCAGAACCTCGACAACTCCATCACCACGTACACGAAGAAGGGCCTGTTCGGCCGTCGCAAGGTCACCAGCAAGCAGGGCCACGGTCAGCCGAATCCGACGTGGATCCCCGAGGGCAACGATGCGACGCGTCGGGTTGCCGAGAAGATCGACGGCGTTGCCGGTGGCACGTGGGGCGAGATCTTCAACGTCCCGCTGACGGCGCACTTCCTCGGCGGTTGCGCTATCGCCGAGGATGCCGACCGCGGCGTGATCGATCCGTATCACCGCGTCTTCGGCTACCCGACGCTCAGTGTCGTCGACGGTGCCGCGGTGTCCGCGAACCTCGGTGTGAACCCGTCGTTGACCATTGCGGCGCAGGCTGAGCGTGCGGCGTCGCTGTGGCCGAACAAGGGGGAGGCAGACCTTCGTCCAGCTCAGGGCAGTGGCTACGAGCGGTTGACTCCGATCGCCCCCAAGTCGCCGGTGGTACCGGCGTCGGCACCGGCGGCACTGGTTCTTCCGATTGTGAAGATCACGGGCGGCAAGAAGGCTGCAGCGCCCGGAGTGGCATAACACTGTGGCGTAGCGAGGTGATCTTCGTCGCCCCCGGACTCTCGTATGCTGCGCAGAGTCCGGGGGTGCGCAGGTTCGCTAGCTGGGGCGATTAGACTGCACGTGTGGCAGATATCGAGCAGCAGAGACCAGTTCTTGTCGTCGACTTCGGTGCGCAGTACGCGCAGCTGATCGCGCGGCGAGTCCGTGAGGCCAAGGTCTACTCGGAGGTGATTCCGCACACCATGACCGTCGAGGAGATCGTGGCCAAGAAGCCCTTGGCTGTTGTGCTCTCCGGCGGGCCGTCCAGCGTGTATGCCGACGGCGCTCCGAAGCTCGATCCGGCACTGTTCGACCACGACATTCCGGTGTTCGGCATCTGCTACGGATTCCAGGCGATGGCCGGAGCTCTCGGCGGCACCGTGGCCGAGACCGGCACCCGTGAATACGGCCGCACCGACATCTCGGTGTCCGGTGGCCTGCTCCACGACGGACTTCCCGCGACGCAGCCGGTGTGGATGAGCCACGGCGACGCCGTCACCGAAGCGCCTTCGGGATTCGAGGTCACCGCGACCAGTGACGGCGCTCCCGTCGCAGCGTTCGAGGATCGCGCCCGCAAGCTCGCCGGCGTTCAGTACCACCCCGAGGTTCTGCATTCCCCGCACGGACAGCAGGTTTTGAGCCGCTTCCTGCACGAGATCGCCGGTATTCCGGCAGCGTGGACGGCGTCCAACATCGCCGACGCGCTCATCGAGCAGGTGCGTGAGCAGGTCGGCGACGGCCATGCCATCTGTGGTCTGTCCGGTGGAGTCGACTCCGCTGTTGCGGCTGCATTGGTTCAGCGCGCTATCGGCGACCGGTTGACCTGTGTGTTCGTCGATCACGGTCTGATGCGTGCCGGTGAGCGCACCCAGGTGGAGAAGGACTTTGTTGCCGCGACGGGCGCTCGCCTGATCACGGTGGACGCCGCCGACACCTTCATCGGTGAACTGGCCGGCGTCACCGATCCCGAAACCAAGCGCAAGATCATCGGCCGCGAATTCATCCGCAGCTTCGAAGGCGCTGTCAGCGATGTCCTGGGCGAGAACGCTTCTCAGGGCGCAACCGTCGACTTCCTCGTTCAGGGCACCCTGTACCCGGACGTCGTGGAGTCCGGTGGCGGCACCGGCACCGCAAACATCAAGAGCCACCACAACGTCGGCGGCCTGCCGGAAGATCTGCAGTTCAAGCTGGTCGAACCGCTGCGCCTGTTGTTCAAGGACGAGGTCCGCGCAGTCGGCCGCGAACTCGGCTTGCCGGAAGAGATCGTCGGACGCCAGCCGTTCCCCGGACCGGGCCTTGGTATCCGCATCATCGGCGAGGTCACCCGTGACCGCCTCGAAATCCTCCGCCAGGCGGATTCCATTGCGCGTGAAGAACTCACGTCCGCAGGCCTCGACGGAACGATCTGGCAGTGCCCGGTTGTCCTCCTCGCCGACGTGCGCAGCGTGGGCGTGCAGGGCGACGGCCGGACCTACGGCCACCCGATCGTCTTGCGTCCGGTCTCGAGTGAAGACGCGATGACCGCAGACTGGACGCGCTTGCCGTACGAGACCCTCGAGCGCATTTCCACGCGCATCACCAATGAGGTTCCGGACGTCAACCGCGTTGTTCTCGACGTGACGAGCAAGCCGCCGGGAACGATCGAGTGGGAGTGAGCTGATTGCTGTGCGCCTTCATCAACCGACCGTGGTTGATGAAGGCGCACAGTGCTATTTGTGGTTCGAGCTATTTGCGGTTCGGCAGAATCACCAGCAGTAGGCCGGCGATGACTGCTGCTCCCACGAACAGCCACCGGAATTGAATGTCTGCTGCCGGGGCAAGGGAGAAGGGTCCGAGTAGTGCCCATCCGCTGACCAGGAATGCCGCGATTCCCGCGATGAGCAGAAGTGCGGACGGACGCTTGGATTTCGAGGTTTCCTCGTGTTCTTCGGTGCTGTTGCCGATGTCGTCGTAGTCGCTCATTACTGGTGTACCTCCAAGGCTCCGAATGTGGCTTTGGCGTTGATCGTCACGGTGGGGGCATCAGGTCCGGCCGCTGCGCCGGCGTGGACTCCACCGTCGAGGCAACGGGATCCGTCACCCATCACGACTGTGCAGTCGTTCTGTGCCTTGACCGTCGGCGGCAGCAATACCTTGAACTCGCCGAATGCCGCCGAGACGTCGATGGTCTTGTCCTCGGTGAAGGTGACCTCGCTCAGATCCAGTGTGAAGCTGCCGAAGCCGCCGGAGTACGAGGACTGAATCTCGGACACGCTGGCCGGTGTCCACTTCTGCTCACCTGACGCGTCGAACTCGAGCGGGTAAACCAGCGACGCGAGGATCACGAAGCCGACGAGGGGTCCGGTGACGATCAGCAGCCCGTATCCCTTGCGGAAGAACGCCCCGAAGATCAATCCGAGTGCGATCACGGCAAGTCCGACTGCCCCGACACGGCCGGGGGTGAACCAGTCGTTGCCGGTTGCTGCGCCTGCGGCACCGACTGCGGTGGCGGCGATGATCGCCAGGCCCAGGACGGTCAGGGTCCAGCGGGAGCGACGGCGGCGAGGCGGAAGCGGTAGCAGGGGAGGGTTCTTGGTTACGGGGTCGGGGAGATCCCAAGCGAAGGGAGCAACGCCGAGCGGGTCCCACGCGGGCGGCGTGATGGCGGGCTCGCTCTTCGAAAGATCAACTGCTGGTGCCGATTCCGATGACGAAGTTGCTGCGGCTGGATCCGTGGGAACGTAGCTGTCGGGAAGCTTGGTGTACGGCGTGTACGTCGGCGGCTGGTTCGGGGCGAAGTATCCCGGGGTGAATGGTCCCGGGGTGAATCCTGTTCCGGGATAGACCGTTCCGGCGCCGATGTGCTGCGTGGACGAAGGTGGCAGCACCGGTGGGACAGGTTGGCGTTGGTAGAGCAGCCACAGGCCGCCGAGCATCAGCATGACGCCGATCAGTCCGGAACCGCCCTGGCCGGCGCCGAGCGGACCGATCGTGGTTGCGGCGATCGCAAGGGCTACCACCAGGACGATGGTTTTGGTGTGCTTGTCCGAGCGGTGGCGACGACCCGGCGCCGCTGCGGTTTGGCCGATGTCGGCGCGCGGGAAAGTCAGCCAGGCCACGACGTACAGCAAGATTCCCGAGCCGCCGAAGATGGTCGAGATGACAAAGGCAACGCGCACGAGGATCGGGTCGACACCGTATCGGTATCCGATTCCTGCGCATACGCCGGCAACGTGACCCTGGTCCGGTAGACGCACGGGGCGGGTCCGCCACAGATCGTTGATCTGTTCCTGGAAGGTCGGATTACTCATGGCTCCATCGTGGTGTGTTCGGGGGTGTTGCCGCATCAGGGGTGAACCCTGATCTTTGGCGCGCTCCTGGCCTGACTTCAGGGTTGGACCCTGATGTGCTCGAGCAGGGTTCGTGCCAGTATCGACTATGTGCAATCTGTGTCTGATCCCGCGCTCGTGAGTGCGCCGCTGCCGATACGAAAGTTGGAGCGGCGCTCCGGCGGTCGAATTGTGGGTGGTGTTGCCGGCGGTATCGCGGATCACCTTGGTATCGACGCGCTGAAGGTCCGTGTTGCGTTTGCGATTCTGGCTGCGATGGCCGGTGCGGGCATCGTCGCGTACGGAATTCTCTGGGTTTTCGTGTCGGCGGGTACCGACACCGAGAAGCCGAGCGCGGCAGAGCGTCAGCGTGCTTACGGTCTGGCCGTTCTCGGTCTGGGCGGTGCGGCGGCGTTGTCGTGGTTGTTCAGCGGCACGGCGGGTTCTGTACTGGCGCCGTTTTTTGTTGTTGCGGTCGGTGCGGCACTGGTGTGGCGGGAGTTCGATTCCGAAGGCCCTCGTACCGTCATCGGGTTGCCGGCACGGCCGACCGTCCTGACGTGGACGCGCGTGGTCGGCGGCGCATCGATGATCGTGCTGGGGCTGGCGGTCGTGGTGTTGGCGCAAGTCGACATCGACGCGTTGCGGTCGTCGTTGTTGGCCGTCGTCGTGACGTTGATCGGCGCCGGTTTGCTGACGGTTCCGTTGTGGTTGCGGATGTGGCGGGCGCTCGGGGCTGAGCGGGCCGCTCGAATTCGCAACGACGAGCGTGAAGAGATCGCGTCACACCTGCATGATTCGGTGTTGCAGACGTTGGCGTTGATCCAGAAGCAGTCCGACAATCCGGTGGAAGTGGCGCGGCTTGCCCGTGGGCAGGAGCGCGAGCTTCGGAAGTGGTTGTTCAGTGGCGGCGAGATCGACCACACGAGCCTGACCGAAGGGCTCAAGATCATCGCGGGTGAGGTGGAGGATCAGCACGGTGTGACGGTGCGTCCGGTGACGGTGGGTGACGTGCAGTTGGACGGCGAGGACGGTCTGCCGAAGGAAGCGTTCACCGCACTTCTCGGCGCTACGCGTGAGGCTCTGGTCAACGCCGCGAAGCACTCCGGCGAGAAGGAGATCAACCTGTTTGCCGAGGTGGAAGGTGATCAGGTGAGCATCTTCGTTCGAGATCGCGGCGTCGGATTCGACGTCGACGCGGTACCAGAGGACCGTCAAGGTCTGGCCAAGTCGATTCGCGGCCGGATCGAGCGTCGTGGTGGCCGCGTCGTGGTTCGCTCCACCATCGGCAAGGGGACGGAAATCCGGGTACACATGCCGCTCGGGGGCAAGACGAGCACCGACTCTGACTTACAGTGGGACGAGCCCGCCGACCTTGTCGACAACCCGGAGGAAGCGCCCCAGTGACAGTTTTGCCCACACCCCCGTATCGCGTATTCCTTGTCGACGATCACGGGGTGTTCCGCTCCGGGGTACGGGCCGAATTGTCCCGTGAAGACGACATGGAGATTGTTGGTGAGGCCGGCGGGGTGGCCGAAGCGATCGCCGGGATCAACTCCACGAAACCCCACGTGGTCCTGCTCGACGTACACATGCCGGACGGCGGCGGAGTGGCTGTGCTGCGCGGGATAGATTCCGGTCCGGTGTGCTTGGCACTCAGCGTTTCCGATGCGGCTGAGGACGTCATCGCGGTAATCCGGGCGGGTGCTCGGGGCTACGTCACCAAGACGATTTCGGGTGCCGAACTGGCCGACGGTGTCCGCCGGGTCGCAGGCGGCGACGCCGTCTTCGGGCCCAGGCTGGCGGGTTTTGTGCTCGACTCCTTCACCGGTCGATCCGCGGCACCGGAACCACAACTCGATCCGGAACTCGATTCACTGACTCCCCGTGAACTCGAAGTCCTGCGGTTGCTCGCGCGGGGGTACACCTACCGCGAGATTGCGGAGGAGCTGGTGATCTCCGTGAAAACCGTCGAGACGCATGCGTCCAATGTCCTGCGAAAGACTCAGCAGTCCAACCGCAATGCGCTGACACGCTGGGCTCATCGCCGCCAGATCGACTGAACTCTTCCGCGAGCGTCCACGAACGCGCACCATGGACCACATGACAGAACCACTGGCGCTGGCGTCGAGTCGTGGGCGTTGGGTTGTTGCCGCCACGGTTCTCGGTTCGAGCATGGCTCTTCTCGACGGCACGGTGGTCAACATTGCGCTACCGCACATCGGCGAGGAGTTGGGTTCCGGGGTAGCGGGCCTGCAGTGGACGCTCAGCGGGTACACGTTGGCTCTGGCGTCGTTGATTCTGCTCGGCGGCGCTCTGGGGGACCGGTGGGGTAGGCGCCGGGTGTTCGTGTGGGGCACGGTGTGGTTCGCGGTGGCGTCGCTGCTGTGCGGCATTGCTCCCGACATCACATTTTTGGTGGTGGCACGAATCCTGCAAGGCGTGGGTGCGGCACTGCTGACGCCGGGAAGCTTGGCCATCATCTCGGCGTCGTTGCGTGAGGAGGATCGGGGCGCTGCCATCGGTTTGTGGTCTGGACTCGGGGGAGTTGCGGGAGCGATAGGTCCGCTGTTCGGTGGCTGGCTCGTGGAGGTCGCCGGGTGGCGGTCGGTGTTCTTCCTGAACTTGCCGTTGGCTGCTCTTGTCGTGTGGGCGAGTGTGCGGCACGTTCCGGAGAGTCGCGACCCGCATCCTCCGGAACGTCTGGATGTACTCGGATCTGCCTGTGCGGTAGTCGGTCTCGGTGCGTTGACCTACGGGTTGATCGAGATGAACCTGGTCGCGGGAGTGGTCGGCGCTCTCGTGTTGTGCCTGTTTGTCGTTGTGGAGCGACGGTCGCCGAGTGCGGTGGTGCCGCCGTCGCTGTTCCGGTCGAGAATGTTTGTCGCCGCCAATCTGGTGACTCTGGCGGTATACGCGGCGCTTGGCGGTGTGTTCTTCCTGCTGGTGCTGCAGTTGCAGCTGGTCGCGGGCTATTCGCCGGTGGCAGCGGGGGTCGCTACGGTGCCGATCACGGTGGCGCTACTGCTCTTTTCCTCGCGCGCCGGTAGGTACGCGCAGATTCACGGACCCCGGTTGCCGATGACCGCCGGGCCGGCAGTGGCAGCAGTGGGACTGGTGTTGATGACGAGGATCGGGGTCGACGCGTCGTACCTCACCGACGTGCTACCCGGAGTTCTCGTGTTCGGATTGGGTTTGTCGGTGATGGTTGCGCCGCTGACCGCGGCCGTGTTGGGGTCGGTTCCGGTGGAGCAGTCGGGAATTGCATCGGGTGTGAACAATGCCGTTGCCCGAACCAGTCAGCTCCTGGCTGTTGCCGCGTTGCCGGGAATCGCGGGGATCAACACCGAAGCTCTGGCGGATCCGGCGCTGTTCTCCGACGGATTCACGATCGCGATGTACATCTGTGTGGGACTGCTGTTGCTCGGTGTGGCTATCGCGGCGGTACTGATCCGCGCTCCGGCGGCGCCGCCGATGCCGGAAACGGATTCGGTTGCCTGCAAACCACATTGTGATCTGACGGGGCCTGCGGTACAACCGAGTCGGGCCCAGGATTAGGCGCTGGACTAGACGCTGATATCTCGATCGTGGCTCGGTACCAACGGGATTGCCGCGGCGGGGAAGGCGGCGACTATCGCAAACGCGATGGGATACCCGACCACACCGATGAGTGCGCCGACCACCGGCCCCACGGCGGATGCGGCAATGAATTGTCCGGTGTTCTGAGCGCCCAACGCTTTTCCCTGCCAGGTAGGCCCGGCCGCTTCGGCGACGGACGTGAACGCCAAGCCGTTGTCCGCGACACTGACAGTGGTGGCGATCAGCAGCACCAGCGCTGGGATTCCCCACGGGGCGGCGTCGGCGGCAGCCATGGCCAGCATGACAACGGCGGCAGACATCGACACCAGGCGAAGCGGGCCGACGCGACTGCCCGCGCGGTCACTCCACATCCCGACGACGATGCGTCCCAGCGCCCCGACGAACTGCGACGCTCCGATGAGCAGGCCTGCCGGGGCGGCCTCCCAGTGTTGTTCGTTGATCAGCCAGACCAGTCCGAATGTCGACAGTGTGAACTGCGGAAACACCAGGAGAGCTGACGCAAGGTGGATACGCCACAGGAAGGAGTTCGAACGGTAGGGGTTGGCGGCCGCGGCGGGTGCCTGTGCGGTGGTGACGGGCCGCGGGGGATTGACCAGGACAAGTGCACAGACCACTGCGAGTGCGCCGTTGAGAATCACGGACAGCGCAACCGCCGAACCGATTCCCGAGTGCGCAGCCAGTGTCGGAACGGTGACCGACGCGATGGTGACGCCCAAGGGTTGGGACATCTGCCGGATGCCCATCGCCAATCCGCGGCGGTCCTTGGGAAACCAGCCGACAACCACGCGTCCGCTGGCGGCATTGGTGCTGGCGGCCGACATGCCGCCGAACAGGAACGCCATACCGAGCAACGCGTAATTGTCGGTGGTGGTGGCAGCCAGGGCCGCAACGGCGGTCAAGGCAAGTCCGATCGAGATGACCCACTTTTCACCGAATCTGTCGGCCAGTGCTCCCCAGGCCACGAGCGTGAGGACCATACCGAAAGTGGGCGCTGCAGCCAGAGTTCCGGCCTGCGCCAGTGAGAGACCGTGCTCGGAATGCAGGAGTGGGATCAGGAAGGCGGGAGTGCTGACGAAGACGGTTCCGGCGGCTTGGGCGGCAACACCGAGGGCAAGCATCGTCCATGCCCGCGGTGTGACTACCGATTTTTCCAACCGTGACGCCTCAGTCATGGTGAGCCTCCCAATTCTTCTTTGGTTGAGGGCTCCGACGCTACTCCGGCTGTTTCACATGCTGAAACTGTAATCCCAAAATGTGGTCATTGCTCGTGGTCGGCAGTGGGGAGGCGAACAGTGAAGACCGTGTGTCCGTCCACTTGGTCGACGCCGATGGTGCCGCCGTGCAAGTGGATGTTCTCGACTGCGAGGGAGAGTCCCAACCCGCTGCCCTCGCTGCGTCCTCGTGCGGTGTCTACCTTGTAGAACCGGCGAAAGATTGCCTGCCGGTCCTGGGGCAAGATGCCCGGTCCGTGATCGACGACGGCGATGACGGCGTAATCGGGTTCGGCGCTGAGTTCGACGCGTACCGGGGGTGAACCGTGCCGCAGTGCGTTGCCGACGAGGTTGGCGACGACTATGTCGATCCGACGCGAATCCACTCTGCTGCTGATGCTTTCGGGCGCGTCGAGCTCGACGGTTTCGGTCCAGCCGCGGCTCTCCAGCGTGCGCTCGGTCAGTTCGACGAGATCGACGTCGTCGAGGACGAGGCGTGCCTGCTGTGAGTCGTGGCGAGACATTTCGATCAGATCCTCGACGAGTCGAGTGAGTTTGCCGATCTCACTGCTCACGATGCGTGCGGCGGCACCGGCGTCGGGCGGAAGGTTGGGGATCTCTTCGCGAAGTATTTCACTGACCGGCACCAGTGCGGCCAGTGGCGTTCGCAGCTCGTGAGAGACGTCGGCGACAAACCGTCTTGCCTGCTCTTCGGATTCTTCGAGACCTTTGATCACCGCTTCGTTGCGCGCGACCATGTTGTTGAATGTTGTTGTCACCTGGGCAAGTTCGGCTACTCCGTTTTCCGGAAGGCGGACGCTGAGATCGCCGTCGGCGGCACGGGCGGCGGCCGCGTCGAGACGCTTGAGCGGACGTACCAGCGTCGACGCGATCCAGAAGCCGAGCAGACCGCTGACCAGCACGCCGGCAGCGAGGGTGAGACCGACGACTCGGAGCAGGTCGTCGAACTTGTCCTGTACCCCCACCAGTGGCCGGACGGTGACAGCTTTCACAAGTGTCTGGTTGTCGTAGCCGTCCTCCGCGGTCGTGTCCGTGACGTTGACGGACATCCCCAGCAGGATGCGCTCGGAGTCGAGTCTCTCGAAGCGGATCAGTTTTGCACTGTCCAAACCGCTGTCGAAGCTCGGCGGGATCTTCGCGGGATCGACGGATCCTTGGCGAACTACTTCACCGTCTGTGATCAGCGTCAGGTCGGATGGGAAGACCTGTGAGAGGTTGGCGGGTGTCAACCCGTCCACCGGCATGCCGTCGAGGGACTGTAGCTCGTCGCGAAATTGTGCCGTTGCCACGTCCTGAGCATTGGAATAGATCCACGACCGCGCCATGAGCGATACCGCGCCGGCTGTTCCTCCGGCGATGATGAGGACGATTGCGATGAACACCAGCACGAGCCGGGTCCGCAGGCCGTCGACGCGCAGCCAGGCCGGTCTCATCGACCTGAGCCGGTGTTGAAGCGATATCCGAAGCCGCGCACGGTTTCGATGACTGTCGGTACGGCCGGGTCGTCCTCGATCTTTCCACGCAGTCGCTGCACCGCTGCGTCGACGATTCGGGAATCGCCCAGGTACTCCTGGTCCCAGGCTGCGGACAACAACTGTCGACGACTGAGAACCTGTCCGGGATTCTCGGTCAGTGCCAGGATCAGCCGGAGCTCGGTCGGGGTCAGGGTCAGCAGCGTTCCGCCCTTGCGGACCTGCAATGACGATCGATCCAGTTCCAAGTCGCCGAATGTCTCTGCCGCCGGTACTGCATCTGTTCGCGTCGTTGCGGGCGCTGACCGACGCACGACGGCTTTGATGCGAGCGTCGAGGACACGCGGACTGGCCGGTTTGACGACGTAGTCGTCGGCGCCGGCCTCGAGGCCGGCAACGGTGTCGATGTCGTCGGATCGAGCGGTGAGAATGATGATCGGGATCGAACTACGCGTGCGGATGCGTCGACAGATCTCGTAACCGTCGGCACCCGGGAGTCCGAGGTCGAGCAGGACGAGGTCGGTGGTGGTGAGTACGTCGTCGAAATCACTGTTGCCGTCGGGGCGATGGCTGACGTTGTGCCCGAGTCGGTTCAGTCCCAACGTGATTGCCTCGGCCACGGCTGGATCGTCTTCGATGAAAAGGATATTCACCATGATTAGGGGCCTTCCGGGGTCGGAGCAATCTCGGTCAGCCCACGGTACAGGTGTCACACTTTCGAGAGCCGTTCGTTGCCGGAGTTTGCCAGTACCGCGTGCCGTGCGGCGGTGGTGTTCAACGGAAATGCCGACACGGCGAGGGTGTAGCAACCGACGAGGAGTAGTGCACCCAGCACGTCACTCGGCCGGTGCCATTGCAACACGACTACCGAGATCGCGGTCCCGATGGTGATCAGCGCGCCGTTGACGGCGACGACGCCCCGCCACCTGGCCGGTGTGACGAGCACTATCGCGCAGACCAGAGCAGTGATGGCGGTGAGAGTCCCGCTGGGGAAGGAATTATGCATGACAAGACCGTTCAGGTCTGGTCGATCCAGCGACTGTTTGAGAACCCAGGCCGTCGTGATGGGGCCGAGGGTCACGACCGCGACGCGCAGTGCCAGCGCAATCGGGTTGTTGCGCAACGTGATCATGAGTACCACGAGCACTCCTCCCACTATCAGGATCGGGGTGAGCAGGCCGATGAACTCAGTGGAGAACACGCCGAGGACTTCAGACGTGGCCGCGCCCACCATGAGTTGTTGATCGACGATCTGGCCACCGGCAGTGTTGACCGCCAATTCGAATTCGATTACTCCGAGGATCAAGAGTGCCAGTGCGGCAAACAGTCTCGCTGGTTTGACTCGTGTCATGGTCAGCCTTCCGCTCTTTCGTCCGAAGGGTTGTTGCGTTGGGGCGGGCATTCCCCACCAGGAGTGGTCGCCAGTTCGAAATGCCACATCTCGTTTGCATAGGTCTGGCAGAGGCCGTAATCGCTGCCGTGCTGGATAAGCCAGTCGTCGGCATCCGTCGGTCCGATGTCTACTGCCTGTCCGCTGACATGCTTGGACAGACTCGGGGGGTGCACCCACTTGGACGCTTCGTCCACGCTGCCGTACTTGGCTACGGCTTCGTCGAACAGTCGCTGTTGGTATGCGGCTGATCGCCAACCCGACGTGACATGCATGTCCACCCCGGATAACCGCGCATCCGCTGCGGCCATCTGCAGCGCCGCGAGAAGTGCGGAATCGAGGCGGGCCAGCGCGGGCATATGGGTGTCCGCCACATTGAGGCCGTCCTCGATCTCGCCGCCTGAGGGTCCTGAATCAGGTTGAGTGGCAAGGTAGTGATCGCTCTTGGGTGTGGCCGCCTCGGTGTACGAACACGCGCTGAGCATGAGCGCCCCGAGTGCGACTGCCCCGAGTGCGACTGCTCGGTGTGCGACGGGGCAGATGATTCCGCGGTGGCTGGGCATAGTGCAGAGACTGCTCGGTCAGTGTCACCAGGAGGTCGTCACTGTTCGTCGACGGTGTCACGGTCTGCAACAGCTCTGTAACAGGACGGAACGAGCCTGGTGGGGCGTGCGCTAAGCGGGTCGGGGAACGGATGCAAATGTGGACAGTTCGAACCACGAAGGCAAACTGCGACGCAGGGCTTCCGGGCCGGAAATGGTGACCTCACCTGATCGAATGGCGTCGGACCACGTGAGGTCGCCGCGCCAGATCTCGGTCAACGGCCTGAGCCCGGCAGATACGGACACGGTGACCTCGAAACCCGGGTCGAGGTCACAGACGTCGACCTCGTCGGAGTTGATGACCAGCCACCAGTTTCGTGACTGCCGATCGATTTCGGAAAAGACGAAGTGCACCACTGTTTTTCCGTCGGGCACAGCGGAGTGATCCACCCGTCGATGCATGTCCCACAGCAGGAGTTTGGGATCGAGATCCTGGTCGCCGAGTTCGCCGATCCAGCGGGTGCCCCAGATCCCCAGGGCCTCGACGACGGGGCGGAGTTCGCGTCCGGCGTCGGTGAGGCGGTACGTGACAACACCGTCGGTGTTGTCTCGGTAGGTGATTCCGGCGGCAGTGAGTTGGTGCAGACGTTTGGACAGCAACGTCGGAGACATGCGGGGAAGGCCGCGTCGCAGGTCGTTGAAATGGGTACTTCCCATCATGAGTTCGCGCAGGACCAGGAGCGTCCAGCGCTCGTCGAGTAGCTCCATCGCCTTGGCGACGGGGCAGAACTGGCGGTACGACGACCCCACTTGTCAATCGTAGGCCGATGGGTGGGGCTGGTACAGATCCAGTACTGGATCGGTGACACTCGATGGTCGTAACGTCGAGGTCAGAGTGGAAATCGGTACTGCGAAAATTGATGGAGGAGAACGATAATGACTGAAGCAGCGGAGTTGGATCGAGCCCTCAAATCCAAGCACCGGGTGATGTGGGGGTTGGGCAATTATCCTGCGGTGGCAACGGAGGTCATCCCGGAACTCGGGCCGGTTGTGGCGGCGGCAGGCGGCGTGCGCGCCGGTGATCGGGTTCTCGACATCGCGGCAGGTTCCGGCAATGTGGCTATTCCTGCGGCGGCACTCGGCGCGCAGGTGGTGGCAACGGACTTGACTCCCGAATTATTCGATGCGGGAAGGAAGATGGCAGCCGACGCGGATGTCGAACTCGAGTGGCGGGAGGCTGATGCCGAGGATCTACCGTTTGAAGACGGTGAGTTCGACGTGGTGCTCTCGTGCGTCGGCGTCATGTTTGCGCCGCATCATCAGCGGGCAGCGGACGAGCTTGTTCGAGTGTGTAAGGAAGGTGGCAGGATCGCTGTACTGAGCTGGACACCAACAGGTTTCATCGGCGAGATGTTCAAAGCCATGAAACCGTACGCACCTGCACCACCTCCTGGTTCGCAGCCACCGCCGTTGTGGGGTGAGGAGAGTCATGTTCGTGAGCTGTTCGGTGACCGAGTTTGCGACCTGACTGCGCGTCGAGAAGTGCTGCAGGTGAGCAGGTTCCGCGATCCGGAAGACTTCCGCGACTTCTTCAAGGAGAATTACGGACCGACCATCGCCGTCTACCGCAATATTGCCGGCGACGACGCCAAGGTGGAGGCCCTCGACCGGGATCTCGTCGACTTGGCTCGCAAGTACAGCGCAGGAGGAGATTCCAGCGCCGGAGGGGATTCTCCGGGCATGGACTGGGAGTATCTACTCGTCACCGGTGTCAGGAGTACGTCATGACAAGCATTGATATTGCGCCGTTGAGATCGTCCGTCACCGGCCCGGTTTTCGGCCCGGAAGATTCGGGTTACGACGACGCGCGGGCCATCTGGAACGGCTCGATCGATCACCGCCCGGCTGGGATCGCCAGGTGCCTTTCGCCGTCGGATGTGGCTGCGGCACTGGGTTATGCCAGAGAACATGACTTGGAGGTGTCCGTCAGAGGTGGTGGACATTCGTATCGTGGGGCCTCGGTGTGTGAGGGCGGTCTGATGATCGATCTCAGTGCACTGAACAACGTCACTGTTGATCCGTCGGCGCGTAGGGCGCGCGTAGGCGGCGGGGCGACGTTGGCGAACCTGGACGCCGCGACGCAGGAACACGGCCTGGCTGTGACAGGTGGGGTGATCAGCGATACAGGTGTGGGCGGTCTGACACTCGGCGGCGGCATGGGGTGGCTGACGCGAACGCTCGGATTGTCGATCGACAATCTGGCGTCGGCGGAGGTTGTGCTTGCAGACGGTGAGGTCGTGCGCGCGTCGGAAGAGAACCATCCCGATTTGTTCTGGGCGTTGCGAGGCGGGGGAGGCAATTTCGGTGTGGTGACCGAGTTCGAGTACCGGCTGAGCGCGATCGGGCCGGAAGTGCATCTCGGGTTCTTCTTCTGGGGGATGGACGACGGACCGGATGCGCTGCGTCTGTGCCGCGACGTGGTGCCGGCTCTGCCCCGCAACACCGGTGCGTTGATTGCCTCGAGCCTGTCCGCGCCGCCCGCGGCGTTTGTGCCGGAGCAGTTCCACTTTCATCCCGGATATGCCTTGCTGGTGGCAGGTTTCGGTTCCGCCGAGGAGCATGCGCAGGTGATTGCGCCCATCAGGGAAGGGTTGCCGCCGCTGTTCGAGTTCGTCACGCCGCTCCCGTACACGGGGCTGCAGTCGATGCTCGACGATGCCGAACCGTGGGGTGCGTACGCGTACGAGAAAGCTCTGGACCTAGGGGATCTCTCCGATGACGTGATCGGTGTTCTGACCGAACACGCGGTGAAGAAGTCGTCACCGATGTCGTTCATCCCGATCTTTCCGCTGCAGGGTGCGTTTACCGCCGTCGGCGACGACGATACGGCGTTCGGTGGTTCCCGCGCCCCGCACTACGTGTGCAACATGACGGCCACGGCAACGGATGCCGGGACTCTGGATCTGGATCGAACGTGGGTGCGCAATATCTGGGAAGCGTTGCGTCCCTTGTCGACCAATCCCGGTGGCTACGTCAATTTCATGACCGACGTCGACGAAGAGCGGGTTCGCAGTTCGTACGGATCCGGCAAGTATGCACGCCTGTCCAGGATCAAGGCACAGTACGATCCGCACAACCTGTTTCATCTCAACGCCAACATCAGGCCGGCTGCGTCGGCGCTGAAGTAGCAAATATTTAAACCGTGAACACCAGTACAAGCACGATCAGTATGGCCGCGATGATGATCGCCACCATCGCGGTCATGGCCAGTGGCGCCCAGGCGACCACTTTGTCCCGGGTGCTCGCGTCGGCGGGGCCGGTGGGTATCCGAGGGGGCCACGAGAACAGGTCGAGCGGGCTGGGGACAGAGCCGAGTGGCGTATTCTGTTGCACTGCAGGCAATCCGGTGACCGTGGGGCCCACCAGGCGATTGCGTCGGTGCGGGTCGGGGAGTTGGGTGGTGCGGTGCGCCCACGCCGGAACCGCTCCGTCGGACGAGAACACGGGGATGTCGATCAACTGATCGACGGAACCGCCCCCGGTTGCTACCGCGGCGAGTGCGTCGCGGGCCTGGGCCATGGTGGGCCGACGCGTCGGGTCCGGTTCGAGAAGTTGGAGCAGCACGTCCGTGAGCGGTCCGGATTTGGTGGGACGGTAGATCTCGGCTTTGGCGACTCGGTGCAGCAATGCAATTGCGTCGGAGTCGATTCCGAAGGGTGGTTGGCCTTCGATCACGGTGAAGAGGGTCGAGCCGAGGGAGAAGACGTCGCTCGCTTCGGTGGGATCGTCGCCGCGGGCCACTTCGGGGGCGAAGTATGCGGGGGTGCCGGTGATGACTTCGTCTTGACGGTCCGATCCGTCGCCCTTGGCGCGCGCGATTCCGAAGTCGCTGATCTTGACGATGCCCAGGGAGTCGCCGCGATCGGCAATAAGAATGTTGCCCGGTTTGATGTCTCGATGCACAATTCCGGCAGCGTGCGACTCTGCGAGTGCTGCGGCGATCTGAGCGCCGATCTGAGCAACTTCGAGGGGTGGCAGAGTGTCGGCGAGGTTCATGGCCTGCGCGAGGCTGCGGGATGGGAAGTACTCCATGACCAGCCACGGTTCGCCGGCTTCGAGAGCGACGTCGTACATGCCGATGGAATGCGGGTGCGAGAGTTTGGCGGCGTTGCGGCCTTCACGAAGTGTCCGAGCGCGGATCTCCTCGGCGCTCTCGTTGTCGAGTCCGGCGGTGGTTGTGACCTGTTTCACCGCGACATCACGGCTGAGAAGGGTATCGCGGGCCAGCCAGACGGCGCCCATGCCGCCGCCGCCGATTTTGGATCGGAGTCGGTACCGCCCTGCCAGCAGGTATTCAGGGCCGATGCCCCTCCCTGTCTGCTCTCGAGATGTCACCACTCCAGGTTAGAGGATTGATACGGGTGTGACCCTCGAGGTTTGTGTGAACTTCGGACTTTTGTCGCTGCTTGACGGGTCCTCAGGGGCAGGCTTTACTGGAAACGAATCGAAACTATGTTCGATTGTGTTGTCTGTTCGATGCGTGTCAGACCCCGACTTCCCCGTGGTTTGCCGGCTTGAAAAAGATTGCCGGAAGTATCGCAGGACGGGGATGACGAAGTGACGGTGGTAGAGAGCGTTGCCGAGGCGGCGGGCGTGTCCCGCCAGGAGCGGTTGGCGGAACTCCGCAGCCGGATGGCCTCCATCCCGGCTCGCGGTGACGGGCAGGTTGTGTCGTCGATTCCCGTCGAGGCTGCAGTAGGAGTGACCGGGGATCGGGCGGACAAGGCGGGAATCCTGCCCGTGCCGGCCGGCATCGCAGAGTTGCTGCCGCAGGGCGGGTTGGTGCGGGGAACCGTGGTGTCCGTATCCGGGGCCGCGTCGTTGCTGGTGGGGTTGGTGGCCTCGGTGACCGCGTCCGGTGGACATGTTGCCGTTGTCGGCAAGCCGCAGTTGGGAGTGTTGGCCGCGTACGAGATGGGTGCGCAGTTGGAGCGTCTTGCGTTTGTCCCGGATCCGGGGCCCGATCCGGTCGAAGTTGCCGCAGTGCTGCTCGACGGTATGGATCTGGTGATTCTGGGATTGGCGGGTGCGTCCGTGCCCCCGTCGCGGGCTCGGGCAGTGGTGGCCCGCGCCCGCAGTAAAGGTTCCACTCTTGTTGTGACGGATGGTCATTGGGATGGTGTGGAGGTGCGGCTGGAGGCGCAGGTCAACGGTTACGGCGGTTTCGGGTGCGGACGCGCGCTGGGGCGGGGACGGCTCGAATCGCTCAGCCTTGCCGTGCGTGCCCGAGGGCGCTCGTTCCAGCCGCGCACCACCCGTCTGGATATCTGCAGCGCAGCGGGACGGGTGGAATGGAAGCCTGCACTCGAGGTGGGCGCAGCTCAAGTGGTGGCCGCAGCTCAGGTGGTGGCCGCAGCTCAGGTGGTGGCACTGTGAGCAGGGTTCTGGCGCTCTGGTGTCCGGACTGGCCGGCAGTGGCGGCTGCTGCTGTAGCCGACCTTCCGGCTACTCACCCGGTTGCGGTGACGTCAGGCAACAGGGTGATCGCGTGCAGTGCGACGGCCAGATCGGAAGGAGTGCGCCGTGGGCTGCGCCGACGCGAGTCGCAGGCGCGGTGCCCGGAACTGTATGTGGCGGCGGCAGATCCGGAGCGGGATGCCCGATTGTTCGAGCCGGTTGCAGCGGCTGTCGATGCGGCTGCGCCCGGTGTGGAGGTGCTTCGTCCTGGCCTGCTGGTGTTGAGTTCACGCGGTGCCAGTCGCTATTTCGGCAGCGAGGAGGCCGCGGCAGAACGGTTGGTGGATCAGGTTGCTGCCGTGGGAGTCGAATGCCAGATCGGGGTGGCCGATCAGTTGTCGACCGCGGTGATAGCTGCACGACGAGCCGCGCTGGTACCGCTCGGCGAGGGCGCTCGGTTTCTTGCTCCGCTGCCGATGTCGGAGTTGGCGGCCGAGCCGAGTTTGTCCGCACCTCATCGCGGTGAGCTGGTGGATCTGCTGCGCCGGCTCGGGATCAGAACCATCGGCGCCTTTGCGGACTTGCCGGCCGTCGACGTGGCGTCGCGGTTCGGTACCGATGCGGTGTTGGCGCACCGGGCGGCGCGCGGTGAACCGGAACGACCACCGTCGGCCAGGGCGTTGCCACCGGATCTCGACGTGGAGCAGCATTACGATCCGCCTATCGAACGTGTGGACGCCGCGGCCTTCGCCGGGCGTGCCCTGGCGATTTTGCTGCATGGCACGTTGTCCGGCGCCGGCGTCGCTTGCACGCGATTGCTGATATCGGCGAGCACCGAAAACGGCGAGAACCTCTCTCGCACGTGGCGCTGCGCCGAGCCGCTGACGCCGGAAGGAACGGCTGATCGAGTGCGGTGGCAACTCGACGGGTGGCTTACCGGCCGCAGTGAGGACAAGCCAACCGCAGGAATTACCGTGCTGCGCCTCGAACCGGTGGAGGTGGTCAATGCCGGCGCCTTGCAATTGGGCCTCTGGGGCGGAGTGGGTGATGAGGACGAACGGGCCAAGCGAGCGTTGGTGCGAGTGCAGGGGCTCTTGGGCGGCGAGTCGGTCCAGGTGGGTGTCCTCAGTGGCGGGAGGGGGCCGTCGGAGCGAATTACATTGGTGCCCTTGGGTGATGAGCGGGTAGCAGCGCATGATCCGGGGGCTCCGTGGCCGGGGCTGCTACCTCAACCGTCACCGGGATCGGTGTACGTCGACAATCCGCGGGTGTGGCTGACAGACGCGTCGGGCAAAGCTGTGTACGTCACGGAACGCGGAGTGTTCAGCGCGCATCCGGCGAGGCTGAAGTGGGGGAGTAAGGAATGGGCGGTGCAAGGATGGGCAGGTCCGTGGCCGGTCGACGAGCGATGGTGGGATTCGGCCGCGGTGCGAACGGCGGCGCGGGCGCAGGTGCTGTTGGAACAATCACGCGCGTTGTTGATGATCTGTGAGGGTGGCGAGTGGTCGGTGGAAGGTGTGTACGAGTGAATACGGCTAATCTGGAACATCGTGAGTATCGCTAACGTGCGCAGTGCCGGTGGAATCGAGATCAGCTACCGCGATTCGGGGGCCGGTTCCGGGACTGCCGAACTGCCTCCTGTCGTCCTCGTGCACGGCATGGGCGGCGACAGCGGCACATGGGATCGGTTCGCCAGAGCATTGCGGTCCCGCGATCGACGGGTTGTCTCGGTGGACCTTCGTGGGCATGGGCGCAGTGCCCGGGCCTCGTCGTACCTGTTCGAGGAATTTGCCGCGGACATCATGGACGTCTGTGATCACTTGGAACTCGATCACGTCGACCTGGTGGGGCACTCGCTCGGCGGGCACGCCGCGTCGTTGATCGCGCAGCGGCGAACGACCGGCGTTCGCAAGCTGGTCATCGAGGAAGCGCCGCTCCCACTGCGTCCCGGCGATCCGGAGCAGGTATTTTCCCGCAAGCTGCCGAGCATGTCCGAACTGTGGCACGCAACAACAAGTTTGGTGCGCCATCCGCGGGCGGCTCTGGCCTTCGACAAGTCGATGACGGGGTCGGCGCTGACGCAGTTCCGTCAACCCGATCAACTGTGGTGGGAATCGTTGCCGCTGATCGAGGCGGACACCTTGTTCCTGCGCGGTGGCCTCGGCGGCATGGTGGATTCCGACCGGCTTCGCGAGGTCAGCGCCACGGTCAAGCGTTGTGAGGTCAGGTCATTTCGCACCGGTCACAGTGTTCATCGGGACGGCTACCGTGACTTCGAGGCCGCGGTGGTGCCTTTTATTTCGTAAACCGGGCGTCCAGATGTGTAGAGAACCCGCCGACGGTCAACTCTGTGCAGACACACTGCTCTAGCAGACACATGCTCTAGCAGACACACTGTGAGAGGACGTCATCACGTGAGCCCAGAACCCGCGAACGTCCCCCAGTGCAGTCACGGATTGCCGCGTCGGATGTTCTTGGGCGGGATGGGCGCTTTGGCTCTTGCCGGTATGACGGATATCGGGTCGGCGGGCGCCGCAGCCGCACCGTCGCGGGCAGCGCCCAGCGATTCGTTTCCCGCTCAGCCCAACATCGTGGTCATCATCACCGATCAGGAACGACGGCCGATGTACTGGCCGCAAGGGTGGGCGGAGCGGAATCTTCCTCATCGCCAACGCATTGCGCGTCACGGACTGACTTTCGATCAAGCGGTCTGCAACACGGCGATGTGTTCGCCCAGTCGGAGCACGTTCTTTACCGGGCTGTATCCCGCGCAACACGGTGTGACCAGAACCCTGACCGAGGGCGGCACCGTATCTCCCACCGAACCGCAGTTGCAGACGTCGGAGCAGAACATGGCGAAGATGCTGGCATCCGCCGGGTACAACGTCCAGTACCGGGGGAAATGGCATCTGAGCAAGGGAGCATCCGGTGGTGATCCGTCCAGTGACGACGTTGCCGCATTCGGTTTCGGCGGGTGGACACCACCTGATGCCGGACAGGACACAAACCCAGACCATTTCGGCGGCGGATGCGCCGATCACGACCGCCGCGCTGCCGAGGAAGCCGTCGAATTTCTCACCGGACCGGATGCCAAAGGGGACAAGCCTTTTGCGCTGATCGTATCGTTCGTCAATCCGCACGACGTCCTTGCATATCCCCAGTCGTGGGATGCGATGAGTGGTACGTGCGACAACTACGGGTCGGATGCGCCGGGAGCTTTCGAGCAGGGCATCGAACTCCCACCGACCTACGACGAAATCCTTGCCTTCAACTACAAACCGAGCGCTCAGGTGCAGTCGGAATTGTTGCTCGCCGCCGGACTCGGTCCATTGCTCGGACCCGATCAGGCCAGGCGATACATCAACTTCTACGCCTACATGCACAAGGTGGTGGATGAGCGCATCGGCAGTGTTCTCGACGCCTTGGAAGCCACTCCGGGGCTGCTCGACGACACCGTCATCGTGCGTATGTCCGATCACGGTGAGATGGGAATGTCGCACGGAGGCTTGCGGCAGAAGGTGTTCAACGCGTACGAGGAAACTCTGCGCGTCCCACTCGTGATCAGCAATCCGTTGTTGTTCCCGAAGCCCGTTCAGACGGACGCGTTGGCGTCGTTGATCGACGTGATGCCCACTCTGGCCAACCTCGCGCAAGTGCCGGATCGTGCGTCGTGGAACTTTCTCGGCACCGATCTCACCCCCGTGCTCGTCGATGCGGCGGCGTATCCGGACGCACCCAGCGTGCACGTTCAGGACACGATTCTCTTCACGTACGACGATCAGAACTGTGCGACGCCCGACGGTCAGAACATCGTCACGCAGCCGAACCATATTCGTTGCATTCGCGATCGTCAGTGGAAATACACGATGTACTTCGACCCGGCGGGAACTGCTGCGCCCCAATACGAACTGTACGACCTGATTGCCGATCCCCTGGAGACGAACAACCTGGCCAACCCGTTCAATTTTGCGTCCTACCAGCCCGCCAAAGCCGCCGAGATGAACGCACAACTCTTTGCCGCGATGCAGGCAAAGGGCGTTTCGCTGGCAGAGTCGAGCAATATTCCGCAAAACTGATTCACGACGGAGTTCTGCGGGCATTCCCCTCGGACATATGTCTTCGTTTCGGGAAGAAGGAATGTCATGACCGTCACCTCGCCGGGGCGAGAAGGATTCAGTTCCCTCCGATCAGGAGGGTTGAACTGGGATTGTTTTCCACTCCGATTGTTCACCAAGGGAAATGCCAAATTTTGGAACCCGGCAGACCTCGATTTTTCGAAAGATGCTCGAGACTGGCAAGAGTTGACCAGCGAGCAACAGCGCAGCGCAACGTATCTGTGCGCGCAGTTCATCGCCGGTGAAGAAGCAGTGACCGAGGACATCCAACCGTTCATGCAGGCGATGTCCGCTGAAGGCAGGTTCAGCGACGAGATGTACCTGACCCAATTCTGTTTCGAGGAAGCCAAGCACACACAGGTTTTCCGGCTCTGGATGGATGAGGTCGGACTCACCGACGACCTGCATTCCTACGTCGCCGATAATCCGGACTACCGACAACTGTTCTACGAGGAGTTGCCGGCGTCGCTGCGGATTCTCCAGACCGACCCAAGTCCGGTCAACCAAGTGCGGGCGAGCGTCACCTATAACCATGTCATCGAAGGCAGCCTTGCGCTGACGGGTTACTACGCCTGGCAGAAGGTATGTGCCACAAGGGGAATTCTGCCCGGGATGCAGCAGTTGATCAAAAAGATCGGCGACGACGAGCGGCGCCACATGGCGTGGGGAACCTTCACGTGCCGCCGACACGTGGCTGCGGACGACGCCCTGTGGGATGTAGTGCAGGCGCGCATGGGCGAGTTGATGCCGATGGCTCTCGGTCTCATCAACTGGGTCAACGATCAGTTCGAAGTCCAGCCTTTCGGTCTCGACAACCAGGAGTTTCTCGAGTACGCGGCTGATCGTGCTCAGCGACGGCTCTCGGCAATCGAGTCTGCGCGTGGGCGTGACGTGGCCGAGATCGACCTCGACTACTCACCCGAGACGCTCGAGGAGAAGTTCGGTGCCGAAGACGCGGCAGTGATGATTGAGGCCGGTAGCTAGGTCAAAAGCTAAGCCGCCCTGAAGTTTCCAGTCAATATTCAGACTTTTCCGACTGGTTTCAAGGAGCCCTCGCAATCGAACAGGATTTCGATTAGGGTGGGGGAATGTTCGATCCGGGGGTGGGGAATTTCGGTATCTCAGCAGAGCTGAGTGGTACCGAAACTGATTGCGCCCTGGTTGATTTGATGGCCCAGTTGCATTCGTGTGAAGCGATGTTGGTCGAGCGGAAACTGGCCGTGGTGGCGGAGTTCTTCACCCGTCGTAGTGCCGAGCATGTCGAGGGTGGTACGTGGACGTCGTCGGCGCACGAGTTGGCGGAATCCGAGGTCGGCGCGGTCTTGACGATGGGCCGTGCTGCGGCGGGGAAGCTCATCGGTTTGGGTTTTGCGTTGAAGACGCGGTTGCATCGCACGCGGGCGGCGATGGCCCGCGGTGAACTCGATTTCTACCGGGTCTCGTTGATCGAGTCGGCGACGGCGAATGTCGGTGACGAGTTGATCGACGAGGTCGAACGCTTGTTGCTCGAGCAGGTGTTGGCTCCACCGGTGGACGGTGGGATGGGGTTGACGGGTCGGCGGTTGACGGCGGCGATCGACCGGATTGTCGCCCGGGTCGATCCGGAGGGGATGCGGGAACGACGCCGCCGCGCGCTCGCCGATCGGTTTGTGGGGGTCAGTGCCGCCGAGGACGGGATGGCTCGCATCTTGGGCAGTATCCCGGCGGAGCAGGCTCGGGCGTTCGACGGCCGGTTGCGGGAGTTGGCGATGTCGGTGTGCCGCCACGATTCGCGAACCTATGAGCAACGCCGCGCGGATGCGTTGGGCGCGTTGGTGAGTGGTTCGACGGTGTTGGTGTGCGACTGCGACCGCGGTGATTGCCCGCAGGACCGTAGTGGTCTGGTCATTGTGCGTAGGCCGTTGGTGCATGTCGTGATGCACGAATCCACCTTCGCCGGCAGCGATACTTCCGGAAGCGACGAGGCCGCGCACCTTGACGGGTACGGGGTGATCAGCGCCGAACATGCCCGCGACATCGCAAAAGACGCCACTGTGCGGGAAGTGCGAGTACCGGAATCACCTGAGCCCGACTCGGCATCGGTGTACCGCCCCCGGGCGGCACTCGACACCTGGCTGCGGGTCATCGCGGGAAGCTGCCAATGGCCGCACTGCGATGTCCCCGCCTGGAACTGCGACCTCGACCACAACGATCCGTTCAACCACGCGGACCCTGCGAAGGGCGGGAAGACGGTTGCGTCGAATCTGAGTGCTTTCTGCCGCAACCACCACCGCCTCAAGCACTCCGGGAAGTGGAGGCTCCACCCGAATCCGGATCGGAGCATCACCCTCACCTCGCAGACAGGCCATTGCTACCGCACCAGAGATGCCGGACTACTCGCGGGGATGCAGGAACCACCGCCACCGGAAGGCGGCAAACCGCGACGCACACGACTCGAGAACAAAGCTGCCCGCATCCGAAGTGAACGCAAACACCGGCGCGTCAAGATTCAGCACCGGACGGCACAATTCTCCACACCCCGAAAGCATGTGCCTCGAAAGCACGTGCCCAGCAAGCCCGTCGACTACGGCAACGACCCACCACCGTTCTGAGTGCCTGCTGTGTTGCGGCTCAACCATGCCAAGCTGTAGTCCGCAATTTCACGCCAACCGTGATCGATGGTGAGTGAGTGACCACGGTCGTCGAATACCTTGTACTCGTTGACCGTTGGCGCTTTGTGATACATCTTGAACGAACTGTCGGTGCTGGCTTTCGGGACCGTTCGATCTTGTCCGCCACCGATCATCAGCAGCGGGCCGCGTTCGGCGTTGAAGTCGACGTGTGCGGGGCTGTGGGGATTGAAGTTGGCGAGCGCAGCCTCGAAGAGTGGTTGCCCGGGTGCCGGAATTACGTATCGCTCGTAGAGCGCGTCTGATTCACTCTTGGTGATTGCACTGGCAAAGGATTTGTGAAAGGAATCTCTGGTGTGCGAGTAGGTCTTCCGATAGTTGGCGGGATTCGACAAGACCGGGAGAACGGTACGGAGCTGAACGAGGGGAAGTTTCAGGACACCTTTTGGTTGTGCGGGGTCGATTGCTATTGCAGCGGAAGCTAATTTCTGACCCAGAAGTTTCTGTCCGATAAGCCCGCCGAAGGAATGTCCGACCACGATCGGTGGAGCATCCAAGTCGGCGATCACCTTGGCATAGTGTTCGGTGATCTCGTCGATTCCGTGTCCCGCAATGTTTTCGGGGTGTTCTCGGGATTCCCCGACGGTGGCGCCGTCGCCAGGCCAACCGGGCGACATGGTGCCGTATCCGCGTTCGGCGAAGGCCTGGGCCCAGGGGTCCCACGCGCTGGGATGCATCCACAATCCGTGGATGAAAAGTACCGTCGGTTTGGCGGCAGTGGGCATGAGGACTCCTGTGATCGATCAGTTCTGATCGTCAGGGAATGCCCATTTTTGTCCAAGTCATTCACCCGGACGCCGCCACTGACGTGAAGCCGCACACAACTGGCAAGATTGCTGACATGTTCAGAACTTCGAATCAGCGATCCATGGCTGTGTGGTCCGCGGTATTTGTTCTCTCCCAGGCGAATATCGTCAGACTTCTGGGGCCGGTGGGTCCGCGGGTTCTGGAGGTGCAGACGGCATTCTCCGCACGTCGGTACCGCGAGGTTCTGGCGAAGATGGACGGCACGGAGACGGCGCGGTTCCGCAGTCACTACTACCCGGACTTTGTTCATCCGGCGATCTACGCGATTGCATTGCGCGCCGCCGGCCGACGGTTGGGGGAGCGCACCCCGCTCTCGCCGACGGTTCGCAAGGCGCTTGCCGCGGCGCCGGTGTTGTCCGCTGCCGGTGACTACGTCGAGAACATCGCCGGGCTGTATCTGCTCGATCATCGTGACAACATCACCGACAGGACGGTTCGGATCACCACAGCGGTGAGCATCAGCAAATGGGTGCTTGCACTGGGAACTCTCGGATATCTGTCGCAGGGATTTGTCAGAGTATGGGTAGCTCAGTGGCCGGGTGGCCGTAGGAATCGGGTAGAGGAGTACTGATGGCGCCGGAACTGGATATCGAATACTTTGCGGACGGCGCGGAATTCCGTCGGTGGTTATCCGAGAATTACGACGTGAGTCCAGGGGTGTGGCTGAAGATGGCCAAGAAGTCATCACCCCATTCGTCGATCGACTACGACCAGGCGCTCGATGTCGCTCTGTGTTTCGGGTGGATCGACAGTCTGCCGAGGAAGGTCGACGACAACTTTTTCTTGCGGAAGTTCTCGCCGCGCACGACGCGTAGCCCGTGGTCGAAACGCAACGTGGAGATTGTCGCGAGGCTCGAGAGCGAAGGATTGCTCGAACCCGCGGGCATTGCTGCAATCGAGAAAGCCAAAGCCGACGGCAGGTGGGAGCGCGCGTACGAAGGATCCGCGAAAGCCGAGGTGCCGCAGGATTTCCTCGACGCATTGGCCTTGAATCCCCAAGCACAGGCCTTCTACGAAACGTTGAATTCGACTAATCGGTTCGCGATCTTCTATCGCCTGTTGGAAGCGAAGCGCCCGGAGACCAGGACCCGCCGGATACAGAAGTTCATCAGCCAACTCGAGGAGGGTAAGAAGTTTCACTGACGAGGGCTGACACAATGGCACTTGTGACCGAAGCCAAGACCTGCTCAGCGTTGTCTGCCGTCGACGAACCGTTGGAAGGCACGGCGGCCGTTGTGCGTGGTTGGGTGTGCCTCGAGTTTGTCGGTGCCTGGGGTCGGGATGTTCTCGACGGCACGGCTCTCGGGGAGGAACTTGCCACCGAATTGAGTCGACGCGCGGACGCTGCGGACGTGCGTGTGATGTTCATCAGACATCCCGGTCGAAACGAGACACTATCTGCCGGTCACACGGTGCTTCTTGCTCGTTCCGATCCCGATGATTCGTGGTGTGAACGACTGCAGATCGATTCGCCGTTCGATCTTCTCGACATCGACTTCGCTCTGCTCAGTGGGCCGGCCCCAGGACTGGGTGTCAGGGTCGACGAACCCGTGGTGCTGGTGTGCGCGCACGGAAAACGTGATCAGTGTTGCGCCGTTCTGGGCAGGCCGATTGCGGCGGAGCTGGTTCCGGCGTTCGGTGAGAACGTGTGGGAATGCTCGCATACGGGTGGTCATCGGTTTGCGCCGTCGATGATCCTGTTGCCCAGTGGCTATACCTACGGCCGACTGTCCGGGGCGGAAAGCCTTGCGGCGGTGGAGTCTGCGGTCAGCGGTCAAGTTCATCTTCCTGGGCTGCGGGGCCGGAGTCCGTGGAACTCGGTGGGACAGGTCGCGGAAATTGCTGTCCGGCAGTATATTCCCTGCGGCATCGACGATCTGAGGGTAGACGATCTGGGCGGTCAGCTGTGCATCGTCGAGCACGTCGACGGTCGGAGTTGGGAAGTGGAAACGCAGACGTCGGAGTTGGCTCCGCGTCCACCCAGCTGTGGGGCGGATCCCAAACCTGTTCGGCCCGTTGTTGCCACGTCAGTTCGCGAACTGGGTTCGGGCCTGATTCTTAATTAGTCGCGGTCGTGATCAGTCGCAGTCGTGCATCAGTTCACCAGGATTCCGTCGTCGACGTCGAAGTCCAGTCCCGCCGTGACGATGCCTGAGAACAGGAATGCCCCGCCGACGGCGATGGCGGGGACGGTGAGAATCCACTCGAAAATTGTCATGCTTCAAGTCTGACGACCCTGGCGCCGAAGAACATCGCCCCAGAGATCCATTTACGCAATCGGGTAGTCATCCTCGAGGATGACTACCCGATCGGGGAAAACCAGGAGCGGGTCAGTGCCCGATGCCGACCTTCGCGTGGATTTTCTTCATCCACGCCGGCGCCCACCAGTTTGCTTCGCCCATGAGCTTCACCAGGGACGGAACGAGGAGCATGCGGATGATGGTTGCGTCGACGATCAGTGCCACGATCATGCCGACTCCGAGGAACTTCATTACTCCAAGACCTGACATGGCAAAAGCGCCCGTCACGACGATGAGGAGGAGTGCCGCGGCCGTCACGATGCGGCCCGTTCGCTCGGTGCCGAACTTGACGGCCTCTTCCGTTGTCGCGCCGTCGTTCTTCGCTTCGACCATGCGCGACATGAGGAAAACCTCGTAGTCGGTGGACAGTCCGAAGACAACGGCCAGGATCAGGACAACAAATGTTGCTTCGAGCGGTGTCTGGCTGACACCGAGAAGTTCGACGCCGTGGCCCTCCTGGAAGACGAAGGTGAGGACGCCGAAGGTGGTTGCCAAGCTCAAGGCAGCCATCAGCACAGCCTTGATGGGCAACACAATTGATCCGAAGGCGAGGAACAGCAGAATCAGGGTCGAACCGACCATGATCAGAATCATGACCGGCAACCAGTGCAGGACAGCGTTGTTGCCGTCGTCGACGGTGGCTTGCCCGCCGCCGACCAATAATTCGGCGCCGTCGGGCGCAGGTATCTCGCGTAGGTCGGTGACAGCGTCACTTTGGGACTGCGGCGTGGATCCTTCGCTGTAGAACGCTTGGATTGCGATCAGCGAGTTGGTGCTCGCGACGACGGTAGCCTGCGCGATGCCCTCGACTTGGCTTGCGGCTTCGGCTATTGCCGTGCCTTCGGCAGGGTTGAGTACGGTATCGCCCTCCGCCTGCAGGATCAGTGTCGCGCCGTTCCCAGTTTGGGGAAATTCGTTGACCAGCGTGTCCATTGCAGTGCGAGCGGGGTCGTCGGTGGGCAATGCGGTGTACGAGAGTTCGCCAAGTCGTGCGCCCAGCAGCGGCGACGCCAGTACGAGAAGCAGGGTGACAATCGTGATCGATACGGCAACAGGTCGTTTCATCACCCACGTGACGACGCGACCCCAGAACCTGCGTGAACGTTCTTCTCCGCGTTGGGCTGCGCCCTTGCGCCACGTCAACGAGTTGATGCGGTGGCCCAGAATGGCAAGCAAGGCGGGTACCGCGGTCAGCGACAGTACTGCCGCGCTCAGCACGGCGGCGATGGCGCCGAACCCGAGTGAACGAATCACAGCTTGGGGGAACACGAGCATACCGCTGAACGCGCAGATCAGCAGCAGCCCCGAGAACATCACGGTACGACCGGCCGTCAGGACGGTGCGGGTGGCTGCGGCACCCGGTTCGGAACCGGAGTTCAGTTCTTCTCGGTATCGCCCGACGACAAACAATCCGTAGTCGATGGCAAGGCCGAGCCCCAGCAGTGAGGCCACGTTGATCGAGAACGAACTGACCTCGGTGACCGACGTCAGAACTCGCAGTACGGCCAAGGCGCTCAGCACGCTCAGAACTCCGACAAAAACCGGTACGGCTGCAGCGACAAGACCGCCGAAGATGAAGACCAACAGCACGAGGGTGATCGGGATGGCTATGGCCTCCGCGACAATAAGATCCTTCTCCAGCGTGGTGTTGAAGGCGACACCCACTACCGTGTTTCCCGCGAATTGTGCTTGCGCGCCTTCCACTTCGAGCGTGGGGAGCAGATCGGAAAATGTGGCGGAGGTGACTCCGGAATCCGGTGCCAAGGTGATGGCAACCGCGCCCATCGTTCCGTCGTTGGAGACAAGATTCGCCTTTGTCGCGGCGTCGGCGGTCCAATACGACTTCACCGAGGCCGTCGGGACGTTGGCCGTGAATTCGTCGACGGTGGCTGTCACCGCCGGGCCGATGTCGTCGAGACTTCGGCCGTCGGTCGGTGTGTAGATCGCAATGATGTCCGCGGTTTGCGGTCCGAGGTTTTCCTCGACGATTGCTGCGACCTTCGCGGAGTCGCTACCCGGGTCGACAAAGCCTCCTTGGCTGAGCTTTCCGAATACTCCGAGACCCCACACGCCACTGATCAGCACGATGAGAACTGCGAGCGAGAGCACCCACCATTTTCGGGAAACGACGGTTTGGGCCCAGCGTGTCATTGATCAACTCCGGTGAAATTTTCGGACATGGCCGTACCGACTGTATCGGGGGGAGGGATTCTGTATCCGGGGAGGGATTCTGGGCATGACACACCGTTGCCGCTGAACGTAAGTCACGTTCAGCGGCAACATCGGCTAATACCTGGTGCGTGGAGTCAGCGATTGTCCTTCTTGGCCTGACGCCGTGCACCGGCGGCGATACTGGACGCTTCGAACTTCTTCTTGCCCGGAGAACTACGAGTTTCGTCGACGCGAGCCTTGCCCGCGGACGCGACCTTTCCGTTACCCGTGTCGATGTCGCTGAAGGACGGTGCGTCCTTGCGAGCGCGACCCAGCCGCTCGTCCTTGAGCTCTCGGGCGCTCTGGCGCGAGACCGCTGCCAGCCGGCGGCTCACTCTGCTGAGCGCGTCTTCGAAAACTTCTGCTTTGCCGGCGTTGCGCGCATTTGCCGACTTACCGGATCCGCGTCCCTTCTTCTCGGCCACTTTTGCCGAACCCGCACGTCGGTACAACTTCGTGTACTTGTTGCGGGCTCGACGAATGCGCGTGTGCAGGGCGATCAGTTCGTCTTCGTCGAGTTCGGCAATCTGATCCTTTTTGGTCTCGAGGATCAACACGTATTCGTCCTCGGAAAGGGAATTCAGAATCTTTTTCACGTCTATTCCGATCTGTCCAGAGTTTCCGAATTTCGGTGGTACCGCATGCTAATCCTTTTTCGAGGTCCGTGGCGGAATACCGTGCTCTGGAGAGAGTCCGGAATGTACGCGGCGAGGCCGCCTGCGATTCGGTTCGGATGTGTCAGGCATACTGCTGGAAGCACTTGCAAGCCATGCGTGTGGGGGAAGCCGGTCCAATTCCGGCGCTGACCCGCAACGGTAGGTTCGTTCTCGAATCATCGAGAACGAATGAGCCCGAATGCCCGCCGCGTGGTGTGCGACATCCATTCGTCGTGGTCTACGAACCGGAAGTCCAGCGAGAGCACTGCCCGCGGATTCCCTATACGTGGTGGGTGTTCTCCCAGGATTCTCATTCGTGGCTCTGAGCCCTTTTGCGAGGTCCCGTGTCACTCAAGATTTCCCCCACCCGCGCCGTTGTCGTGTTGATCGCGACTGCGTTGATGGCCGCCGGTTGTTCGAAAGGTGAGGCAACCGAAAACTCCGCGTCGACGGAGTCGTTCGCTCAGCCGGTCAGCATCACCAATTGCGACCGTGAACTGGTCTTCGATTCGCCGCCGCAGAGAATTGTGTCCTTGAACGGCCATGTCACCGAAGCACTTATCGAGATCGGCGCGGGTGACCGCATTGTCGGACGGGCATACAGCGACAACCCGCCCACCGCGGAGACCGCCGAACAGTTCAATAAGATCCCCAGTCTGTCCGATACCTTCCCGAGCGCCGAGCAGATTCTGGACGTGGATCCCGACTTCGTTGTCGGCGGTATGACCAGCGCATTCAACGAGAAGCAGGGAAGATCACGCGACGCGTTTGCCGAGAAAGGGATCAATACCTTCCTCTTCTCGGAATACTGCGGCACCGGTTTCCCCGATATCGGACTGCTCGAGAACGACTACACCCAACTCGGCCGGGTCTTGGGTGTCGAGGATTCCGCTCGCGCCGTAGCCGAACAGATCAGCTCTGGCCTTGACGCAGTCCGCGCGTCGATCGGCGATGCCGCGCCGGTATCCGCGTTCTTCTACGACAGCGGTGAGGATGTTCCGACCACGATCGGTGGCGTCGGCGTCGGGCAACTGGTTGCCGAGTACTCCGGCGTGACAAACATCTTCTCCGAGGGTGCCAAGCCCTACATCGATGCAAGCTGGGAGGCTGTTGCCGAGCGCGCGCCCCAGGCGATCGTCGTCATCGACTACGGAGACAAGACAGCGGATCAGAAGATCGACTTCCTGCGGTCCCAGCCGTTGATGGCAACCACTCCGGCTGTCGCGCAGAACCGATTTGTTGTGGTGCCTCTTGCCGATCTCTTCGAGAGTTCCCGTTTGGTGCGCTCGGCACAGACCATTGCGAGCGCTTTCCATCCGGGTGCTGCTACTGCAGGCACTGACCCGGCGAAGTGACACTTTCACGTTCCGGTTACGGCGCTCTGCTGGCCGGACTGCTGGTAGCCCTGGCAGCCATGCTGGGGTTGGCGGTGTCGTTCGGGTCGGTGCGCATTCCCGTCGGTGACGTGTGGGCGATAGTCGGAGCACGCTTGGCGCCAGGGACTTTCGAGACCTGGTGGACGGCGGCGCGGGAGTCGATAGTGATCGACTCCCGCCTGCCGCGCGCCCTCACCGCTGCCGTGGTGGGTGCGTCGTTGGCGCTCTCAGGTGCGGTGGCACAGGCGGTCACCCGCAATCCGTTGGCCGATCCGTACCTTCTCGGTGTGTCGTCCGGCGCGGGTTTCATGGTGGTGCTGGTTTCCGTGCTGGGTATCGGTGTCGGTGTCCTGGGCGTTTTCACGATTCCCGTCGCGGCCTTTGTCGGCGCGATGATCCCGCTGTTCCTCGCCCTGGTGATCGGTGGCAGATACCCTCAGCCCACGGCGATCATCCTGGTGGGAGTTGCTCTGGCCCAGATCTTCTCGGCGCTCATCACGTTCTGCATTCTGGTTCTGGCCGACGATCGGCACGTGACGTCCGTGATGCACTGGATAGCAGGCGGATTCGGCGATTCGAGATGGTCGACGCTGATCTTCCCGACCGTCGCGCTTGTTGTCGTCGGAGTTGCGTTGCTGCTCAGCGCGCGTTGGATGGACGTCCTGCAGACCGGCGACGACGGCGCCGCAGCCTTGGGTATGAACGTGCGACGCTTCCGCGTGTTGTCACTGCTTGCGGTGTCCGTCCTGGCCGGCGCTGCGGTGAGCGTCGCAGGCGGCATCGGTTTCATCGGATTGCTGATTCCGCACCTTGCGGGATTTGTGGTGGGTACCAGAGCAATCCGTCTGCTTCCCGCCGCCGCATTGCTGGGCGCAGTGGCGATGGTGGCTGCTGACACGGTGGCACGCTCGGTGTCGGAATCGACAGAGCTCCCGGTGGGTGTGATCACTGCCTTGGTGGGAGCGCCGATATTCGTCTGGATGCTCTACCGGCAGTACAGGAGGTTGGAGCAGTGATTCTCGAACTCGTCGACACGCGGGCCCGGCTCGGAAATCGTGAGGTGTTGCACGGCATAGGTTTCCAGGCTTCCGCAGGTGAGATTCTCGGCTTGGTCGGCCCGAATGGCAGTGGCAAGACGACTGCGCTGCGTTGCTGTTACAACGCGCTGACTCCCAACGGTGGTGCGGTGCTGATCGATCGGGTGGACGCGACGGCATTGTCGCGCCGGGAGATTGCCCGAACCGTCTCGGCCAGTGTTCAGGAACCGGCGGTGTCCGGTGGGCTTTCGGTGCGTGAATCCGTTGCTCTCGGACGCACGCCGCACCGAAATTGGCTGGATCGCACGACGGAGCGAGACGGCAACATCGTGGATCGGTGCATTGAACAGGTCGGTCTCGAGGCACTGGCCGGTAGGGACGTCGCGACGCTCTCCGGTGGTGAGCGTCAGCGCGTATCCATTGCCCGGGCGCTGGCGCAGCAACCGAAGATCCTGTTGTTGGACGAGCCGACCAATCATCTGGACCTGCGGCATCAGCTGATCGTGATGGAGCTGCTCACGGAGTTGGCGTCGCAGGGGTTGGCCGTCGTGGTCACGATGCATGATCTTCGCCTGGCCGTCGAATATTGCGATCGACTGGCGGTGCTCGAGGCGGGAAACTTGCGGGCGTGTGGGCCCACCGCTGCGGTGCTGGAAGAATCGTTGCTGGCCGAGGTATTCGGGATCAAGGCCCGCGTGGAGCACGGGGTGCGTCCGCGGATGGAGATTGTGGGGCTGGCGTGAATAACGAGATAGGCGCGATCTACGCGCGGATGGCGGCGGCGGTTCCGTTTTTCGAAAGCCTCGACGCTTATCCGGCGACCATCCCGGCCGAGGTGATGACGGACCCGGACTGGATGGCAGCGCGCGTCGCGGATACGGCAAAGCGGTGGGGAAGTGACGAGAGCCGGGTCAACGGCACTTTGTGGTGGTATTCGGCCAGTTCCACGTTGACCGGCATCCCGCTCGGAACGGGGTTGGTCACCGGTTTTGCCGCCGATCCGTCGCTGTCCGGGGCCCGGATTTTCCTGCGTGACGACGGCTATCTCGGGGGATTTGTTGCTGCTTCTCTCATCCCGATCACTGTCGGTGTTGACGAGTTGGCTCGGGCGATGCACGAGGCATTGACGCCTGTCATCGAGGTGCTGGCCGAGGTGTCCGGAGTGCGCGCGAAGGCGTTGTGGGCGATCACCGCCGATTCCATTGCCAACCGCGCGCTCGATGCGGCAGGCGTACGCCGTGAGCGCGGAAGTGCCTGCGCTGCTGGATTGATCGATGCCCTCCGTAGTGCGGGCGCGCCCATTCCGCGGCCTCGTTTTGTGGATGTGAACGCGGGGGCGAACGCCGCGCGAGTGGAGAATCCGTTGACATCGGTGCCGGCGGGTCGACGACGGTTCACCCAGCGTGCGTCGTGTTGCCTGATCTACGAGGTGCCAGGCGAAGTCAAGTGCACCAGTTGCCCCAAGCGTGCGCCCGAGGATCGTGTGGGGTTGCTTGCCGCTCTTGTTTGACGGATGGCGGGTGAGCTGCCAAACTTGGAGGCATCGAACATAAGTTCGATGCACGATGCGTCTTCCCTCCCAGCATCGCGACTGTTCGCAAAGGCACTGTTCGCAATCGGTGAGGCAAGTATGGGCTGGGGTAATGGACCGCCGACGTGGTCCGAGATGGAACGAGTTCTGTCGGGACGCGCCGGCCGAGTCGAGCACGAAGATCTGTTTCCCGGGGACGGAAACGACAGCCCGGCATGGTCACGCAAGCGTGGGGAGTACACCGCCGGTGAACTCGCTCGCGGCAACAGCACCGTGCCGTACGCCGAACTTCACGCCCATTCTGCGTTCAGTTTTCTCGACGGCGCCTCACCTCCGGAAGAGTTGGTGGAGGAAGCCGTCCGACTGGGCCTGGAAGCTATTGCCGTCACCGATCACGACGGTTTCTACGGAGTGGTGCGGTTTGCCGAGGCTGCTCGAGAATGGGGAATGCGGACGGTGTTCGGGGCGGAGTTGTCCTTGGACTCCACACCGCGAGTGGGGGCGGCCGATCCCGGTGGGACGCACCTGTTGGTTCTCGCGCGCGGGCAGGAAGGCTATCGCCGGCTCTCCCGTGAGATCGCGGCAGCTCACCTGGCCGGTGGTGAGAAAGGGAAGTTGCAGTACAACTTCGACACCTTGACCGAAGCTGCGGGTGGGCACTGGCAGATCCTGACCGGGTGCCGGAAAGGTCATGTGCGGCAAGCTCTCACCGCCGGCGGGAAAAGCAGCGCCGCTGCGGCTTTGCGGGATCTGGTCGAACGTTTCGGTGCCGACCGAGTGGCGGTGGAACTCACCCATCACGGGTTGCCGGAGGACGACGAGCGCAATGCTGTTCTGGCACAGCTTGCCGCCGAACAGGGATTGCGAACCGTGGCGACCACGGCGGCGCATTTTGCGGCGCCCCCGCGTCGCCGGTTGGCCATGGCGATGGCTGCGGTTCGCTCCCGGCAGAGTCTGGACGACGCCGCCGGATGGTTGGCTCCGACGGGTGGGGCGCACTTGCGTTCGGGTGAGGAAATGGCGTCGTTGTTCTCGCTCTACCCGGAGGCGGTCAGCGGAGCTGCCGAACTGGCCCGTGAGTGCGCTTTCGATCTGAGGCTCATCGCCCCCAAACTGCCGCCGTTCGACGTACCGCCTGGCCGCACCGAGGCGTCGTGGTTGCGTGAGCTCACGATGGCGGGGGCGTTGGATCGTTACGGGCCGCCAGAGGGTGCGGAGAAGGCGTATCGACAGCTGGAACATGAGCTGGCTGTCATCACGTCCTTGGACTTCCCCGGGTATTTCCTCGTTGTCCACGACATAGTTTCGTTCTGCAAGAACAACGACATCCTGTGCCAGGGACGAGGTTCCGCGGCAAATTCGGCGGTGTGTTACGCCATCGGCATCACCAACGTCGACCCGGTTCGTAACGAGCTCTTGTTCGAGAGATTCCTCGCACCCGAGCGCGACGGTCCGCCGGACATCGACGTGGACATCGAATCCGACCGCCGCGAAGAGGCAATCCAGCACGTGTACACCAAGTACGGCCGCGAGTATGCCGCACAGGTGGCCAACGTCATCACCTATCGAGGGAAATCGTCGGTGCGGGATATGGCTCGGGCACTGGGCTTTTCGCAAGGACAGCAAGACGCGTGGAGTAAGCAGGTCGGACGGTGGGGCGGCATCGACAAGAACGCCGAGACGGATATACCGCGCCCGGTGCTGGAACTGGCCGCACAGATCGAGGGGTTTCCCCGGCACCTCGGTATCCACTCCGGCGGCATGGTCATCTGCGACCGCCCGATTGCCGACGTCTGCCCGGTGGAGTGGGCGCGCATGGCCAATCGCAGTGTCCTGCAGTGGGACAAAGACGACTGCGCTGCCGCAGGTCTGGTCAAATTCGACCTCCTGGGCCTGGGAATGCTCTCGGCCCTGCACTACATGATGGATCTGGTAGCCGAGCACAAAGGCGTCACCGTTGATCTGGCGCAGTTGGATCTGCAGGAAACTGCGGTGTACGAGATGCTCCAGCGGGCAGATTCCGTGGGAGTGTTCCAGGTGGAATCGCGTGCGCAGATGGCGACGCTGCCGCGTCTCAAACCGCGGAACTTCTACGATCTGGTCGTCGAGGTTGCCCTTATCCGGCCCGGTCCGATCCAAGGTGGGTCGGTGCACCCCTACATTCGTCGGCGCAACAAACTCGAACCTGTCACCTATGATCATCCCTCGCTCGAAAAGTCCCTGAAGCGCACACTCGGTGTTCCGTTGTTTCAGGAACAGTTGATGCAGATGGCCGTCGACGTCGCGGGATTCACGCCGTCCGAGGCAGACCAACTGCGTCGAGCCATGGGGTCGAAGCGTTCCACCGAGAAGATGGAACAACTGCGCGCGCGGTTGTATCAGGGAATGCGCGACCTTCACGGAATCGATGACGTAGTTGCCGACCGTATCTACGAGAAGTTGTACGCCTTTGCCAATTTCGGTTTCCCGGAGAGTCATTCGCAGAGTTTTGCCGCACTCGTCTTCTACTCGTCGTGGTTCAAACTGCATCATCCGGCAGCGTTCTGCGCCGGACTGCTCCGGGCTCAACCGATGGGGTTCTATTCACCGCAATCGCTTGTCGCCGACGCCCGCAGGCACGGGGTGCGAGTGCACGGTGCGGACGTCAACGTCAGTCTGGCGCATGCCACCGTCGAAGCGGCGGGGCTCGAAGTGCGATTGGGGCTGGGCGACGTGCGCAGTATCGGTGACGCACTGGCCGAGAAGATCGTAGAACAGCGCACTCTCGGCGGGCGGTTCACGTCATTTCTCGATCTGACCGGAAGAGTGGAACTCACGACGGCACAAGCGGAATCGCTGGCGACGGCTGGTGCGCTCGGTAGTTTCGGAATTTCGCGAAGAGAAGCGTTATGGGCTGCGGGCGCTGCAGCGGGGGAGCGCCCTGATCGACTACCCGGGATGGGGGCATCGGTCACTGCCCCCACCTTGCCCGGTATGAGCGACGTCGAACTGGCGGCGGCCGACGTGTGGGCTACCGGAGTATCTCCCGACACCTATCCGACGCAGTTCCTCCGCCCGCAACTCGACGCACTTGGCGTGGTCCCGGCGTCCGGGCTGCTCGACGTTGCGGACGGTGATCGAGTGTTGGTCGGGGGAGCGGTCACCCACCGTCAACGCCCGGCAACCGCGGGGGGTGTTACGTTCATCAACCTCGAAGACGAAACCGGGATGGTCAACGTGGTGTGTTCGGTGGGGTTGTGGGCCAAGTACCGAAAGCTGGCCAATACGGCGCCGGCGCTCCTCATCCGGGGGAGAGTGCAAAACGCAGAAGGCGCTGTGACCGTCGTGGCAGACCGGATGCAGCGCATGGACCTCCGTGTCACGGCGAAGTCTCGGGATTACTGTTGACAGCGCAAACGATTAGCGTATCCAGCGCATGTTTGGCAATTTAGTTGATGAAATTCACCCCCGATATCACCCTTTTGGTGATTGGCGTCGACGTGGTGTCATTCACCCCCGGTTTCATCCTTTCTTTCTCATTCTTTGCCTTGTTGTTCGAGTATCTTTTCGGTGTCCATGGACTCGTCGAGGCAACTGTGGGCGTCCGTCGGGAAATTTTCGTCGCAGCGCGCGCATGGTGAGGTTTCGGGCTTCCCGCTAGGGACCTTCGGCGATGGTCGACCGTTCGCGGTGGTGTGGTGCAGCGTGGTGTGCGGGTAAGTGGTCTTCGACCGAAATGCGGTTTAGCTGGTCTTTTAAGCGAAAATGCAGGACAGCCCGGCGGCGAATATCAGTCCGATGGGCAGGCCGGAGTTGATACAGAAGTGAGTGTCGCCCAAAAAATGGGACGAAAGTCACATTGACGGCAAATGGTCCTAAATCGGGCATGGGAGGAGACGTTTCCTCTGGCAGTTGTCTGCGAGTTACCCGTGAATCTGCTGGCAGTGGGTATTTCTTGATAGCGCGTCGATTTGTGCGGAAAAGAAATACGGCACTTTTGGATTCTAAACTTCTGGAATCGAGCAATTTTCGCGCTGGTTTTTTTAATAGGAACGACGTAGCGTCCATCCGTGCAATCAATCAGCTAGTTGAGTAGTGAAGTACAGGCAAGTGAAGTACAGGGCCGGGTTCCGGACTGGGGAAGCCGGAACACGGTGCCAAGGGGCGGGATTCATCCCGCGGAGGGAAATCATGTCGGAACACAAGGGCCTGTGGGCTGACGCCTGGTCCGGGTTGGGGACCACGCACGGCGCTCGGCCTACGGTTCGGCCTACACGGCCTCGCCGCCTGAATCACGTCTTCGAAGCAAGTGCGGACTCGGTTCCGGGCGCGATCGCGCTCGAGTGCGATGGATTTGCGATCACCTACCGCCAACTCGAAGACCGATCGAATCAGTTGGCGCACATGTTGATCGGTGAGGGTATCGGGGTTGGCTCACGCGTTGCGATCTTCCTGAACCGCTCGGTAGATACCTACGTAAGCCTATTGGGCGTGCTCAAAGCCGGCGCCACCTTCGTGCCGATCGATCCAGGTGCACCGTCCGATCGCGTTGCGTACGTGGTCGAAGACGCCGGAGTTCAGCTTGTGCTGACCTCGACAGAGTTGGAGCCGAACGCCGAGGAATGCAACGTCGCGCGGCTCACCCTCGACACGAACGTAGCGGTGTTGAACTTCCAGCCGCAGCATCGGCCCGTCCTGGACCTTGCGTCGGACCCTGACCCGGCCTGCTACATCCTGTACACGTCTGGTTCGAGTGGTCGACCCAAAGGCGTCGAAGTTGCCCAGTCGAGTATCTGCAACTTTCTCGACGTGGTTCCCGACGTCTACGATGTTCGGCCGAATGATCGTGTCTACCAGGGTATGACGATTTCCTTCGACTTCTCGATCGAGGAAATCTGGCCCACCTGGGCCCGCGGCGCAACCATCGTCGCCGGACCGACGGACAGTCGGCGACTTGGCGGCGAGTTGGCGGATTTCCTCGAAGAACGCGCCATTACGACGCTGTACTGCGTACCGACTCTGCTCGCCACGATCCCGCGCGATCTGCCCAAGATTCGAAATCTGCTGGTCGGCGGTGAAGCGTGCCCGCGTGAGCTGGTGGAACGGTGGGCGCGTCCGGGCCGCAAGATCCTCAACACGTACGGGCCCACCGAGGCAACGGTCACTGCAACGTGGGGTGAACTCCTGCCAGGTCGGACGGTGACGATCGGTCGCCCACTCCCGACGTACTCCGTCGTCATTCTCGACGAAGCTCGCGGGCTGGTACCCCACGGTGAGGTGGGCGAAATCTGCATCGGCGGACGCGGTGTTGCGCGTGGCTATGTCGGACGCCCCGACCTGACCGCCGACAAATTCATCGATCACTTCTCCGTGCCGGCGGGCCAGAAGCTCTACCGGACCGGCGATCTCGGACGCTGGACGTCCGACGGTGAGATCGAATATCTGGGCCGCGCCGATGCCGAGGTCAAGATTCGTGGTCACCGAGTTGATCTCGGTGAGATCGAAAGTGTTCTCCTGGAACATCCGTCTGTGTCGGAGGCCGTAGTGGCGCTGGTCGCCGCGTCGGAAAACGAGACGCCGTCGGAACTGTGCGCGTACATGGTGCTGGTCGACCCGATCGAGGACGAGTACCTGGTCGGGGAACTCGCGAAGGCTGTGTCGCAACGACTTCCGGCGTACATGGCGCCGGCGTTTGTCGACTTCATCCCCGCATTGCCCGTGATGCCCAGCGGCAAAGTAGATCGATCGAAGCTCCCGGAACCGACCCGGCGACGTTTCTCGGCTCCTACCGGCCCGGTAGTCGAACCCCGGAACGAGCAGGAAGTAGCGGTTCGCGATATTTGGGCGCGGGCGTTCGGCATACCCGCAGACGAGATGTCGGTCGAAGCGAACTTCTTCGAAGATCTTGGTGGCCATTCGCTGCTGGCAGCAACGGTTATCTCTGCCCTGCGCGAAAGTGGCATCGGCGCAACTCCCTCGATCCGAGATCTGTACAGCCATCCCACTGTTCGCTCGATCACGCACGCGCTGGCAGCAGTGGGCTCCCAGCATCCGATTGCCCCGAATGTTGCTGTCAAACACACGGATACGGAAGTGGCTCGCGCCGGGGGCATCCAGTTGGCAGTGATCTATGTGTTCCTGCTGATCACGACGCTTCCCGTCTCGTACGTCTACACGAAGAACGACGGGTTTGTGTCGGTGCCGGTTCTGTTCGAGATGTTGGCAGCCATCATGCTCACGTATCTCTGCGTGCGCTGGTTCCTGCCGGTCATCAGTGCGCGCCCACTTGCCGCAGGAATCAAGCCTGGGCGATACAAACTCTGGGGTCCGACGTATCTGCGGCTGTGGACACTAGACCTGCTCCTCGCGGTCGGTGCTTTGCCCGTGGTCAGCGGATCGCCGTTGATGTCGATCTATCTCCGCATTCTCGGTGCGCGCGTCGGGCATCGCACTACCATCGCGACGTCCTCGATATCGTTGCCGACACTGGTCGAGATCGGAGACGGCGCATCGATCGGTTACGGTGCGACCATCCGGCCGTGGCGCGTCGAATCCGGTTCGGTGACGGTGGGGAAGATCGTCATCGAATCGGGTGCATTTGTCGGTGCAAACGTGGTGCTCGAACCTGGATCGACCGTCGGGGTACGCGCCGCACTCGGTGATCAGTCGCTGCTTCCGTCCGGGCACATCGTGCCGCAGGAGGCCAGGTGGGCAGGATCGCCGGCAGTACCGACCGAGTTCTTGGATCCGGCTGTGGAAACCATGATGCGAGCCGAAAGTGTCCGTGCCCGTTGGAAAGTGCGTCACATCCTCGCAGCAATCGCCGGTCTGACGGCGCTCGAAGTGGGTGCCATCGCCCTGATGGTTCCCGGTATCGCACTGGTCTGGGGCGCCCTCCTGGCATGGGGTGTTTTGGCGGGACTGGTGGCGACGTTGTTTACCGGACCGATTTTCGTGATCACTGTCTGTGTTTTTGTTGCCGTGAACAAACGACTCGTTCTTCGCAACGCGCCTGCCGGAATGCATCCTGTTCGCTCGGGTCTTGGTATCCGCAAGTGGATGGTCGACAAGTTGCTCGAGTTCAGTTTGCTGTTCACGAACTCGCTGTACGCAACGCTGTATACCGCGCCGTGGTTGCGGTTGCTCGGGGCGGACATCGGTCGCGGAGCAGAAGTCTCCACCGTGTCGCATATCGACCCGGACATGCTCACCGTCGGCAAGGACAGCTTCATCGCCGACATGGCCAGCGTGGGAAGTGCGAGCTTCGCAAACGGCCGGATCATGTTCCAGCCCACTCGAATCGGCGAACGCACCTTCATCGGTAATGCCGCGGTTATCCCGTCGGGTATGGAGATCGGCGACAATGCGTTGATCGGTGTCGCGACGGTGCCGCCTGTGAACGGTGTTCCGGAAGGCACGTCGTGGCTCGGTTCGCCCGCTATCTACCTGCCGAACCGTCAGGACAGCGGAGATTACGACGACGCCCTCATCTATACGCCGCCGCAGGATGTAGTGCGTGATCGCTACGTGATCGAGTTCTTTCGCGCCACCTTGCCACCCACAGTTCTCGGCGTGAGCTTCTACCTTTATCTGTTGGTCTTGTCCTCCTTGGCATTCGGGCGAGCACTTCCCGTTCCGGCCCTCGTTGCGCCGCTGGTCGCGATGGCGTCGAGCCTTGCGGTGATCGGATTCTGCGCGGCGGTGAAGCGAAATACTGTGGGACGCTACGAACCTCGGGTTGAGCCGCTCTGGAGTAAGTTCGTCCGCAGGTCCGAATTTGCGACCGGGCTCTACGAAAGCGCGGCTGTGCCGATTGGCGTCGGGATGCTGGTGGGTACCCCGTTCCTGCCGATGGTGCTGCGCTGGTTCGGCACGACAATCGGCAAGCGGGTGTGGTTCGGAACCACCTATCTCACCGAATTCGATCTCGTCCACGTCGGCGACGACGCCACTATCGGAACCGAGTCGTCGCTGCAGACACACCTGTTCGAGGACCGTGTCATGAAGATGTCCACGATCACCATCGGCGATGGCGCCAGCATCGGGACACGATCGATCATCCTCTACGACACGGTTGTCGGCGAGGAAGCCTCACTCAGTCCGCTGTCGTTGCTCATGAAGGGCGAAGAGCTTCCGGCGCGGACGAGTTGGCGCGGAATTCCCGCTGAGGGGATTCGCGCCGACGACAGCTCGACTGTTCTCCTCGAGAAAGCTGTCCTCGAGAAAGCTGTCACCGACCAAGCTGTCACCGACATCGTCGTCGCGCAAGGAGTGTCCGCATGAAATGGGTATCGCTGTCTCAGAACAAGACCCGTCGAAGCACGACCTACAGCACGCGGCCGCACCCGCGGGCACTCGTGTACCGCGGCCCCGCGTCGTTACCGGGGTGCCCGGAAGCCGTCGCAGATCTGTTGTCGTCGAGCGCCTGGAACTTCGACGTGCGCTTTGTCGGACCGGACGAGGAGTTGCAGATCGACGATTCCACGCTCCATTCGGCGGCGCTGTACGCACAACCCGGCGGCGGTGACCTGGACAGGGCGTTCACGCACCTGCGCCGCCATGTTCCGGCGATTCAGCAATTCGTCCGATCCGGTGGACGGTACTTGGGATTCTGCCTCGGTGGTTACCTCGCGGGCCGCAGCCCCGGGTTCGAACTGTTTCCCGGTGATGCAGACCAGTACGTCGCGTTGCAGAACGCCGAAGTGCACGACACAAAAGGTGCTGTACTCGAGGTGGATTGGAGCGGCCAGATCGAGGAAATGTACTTCCAGGACGGACCGTACTTCTCACTCGACCGGCATTACCGGGATTACTACGATTCCGAGGCAGCGATTCTCGCGCGGTATCAGAACGGAAGTATCGCGGCTTTGAAGATCGACTACGGCAAAGGTCGGGTCGGGGTAGTCGGGCCGCATCCTGAAGCCGACGAATCCTGGTATCAGGGTGACGGTTTGCGGGCACCCGAGCACCTCGCCACCGACCTGGGGTACCGCTTGATCAACGCGGTGATGACCCGATGACAGCCAGTCCGCTCGCGCTGACGGAGCAGATCCCGGTAGTGGAAAAACAGCGACTTCTCGGGATCGACGCCGCCCGCGGTATTGCCCTGCTTGGCATGATGGCCGTCCACTCACTGATCGCCGTGAGCGACGACGGATCCCCGACACTGTCCTACGGCATTTCGGCAGGGCGATCGTCTGCGTTGTTCGCAGTCCTGGCCGGTGTGGGAATTGCCTTCACGACCGGTCGCGCGCGGGTGGAACGTGGTGATCGTGGTGCCACCGCAGCGTCACTGGCAGCGCGTGCCGCGGTGGTCGGGGCCATCGGATTGATCATGGGATACACCCACGCGGAACTAGCCGTGGTGATCCTGCCGTACTACGCGATCCTTTTCGTGATCGCTATCCCGCTTGTCTTCTTGCCTACCCGTGCAGTTGCAGCACTCGGCCTGCTGATCGCTCTTGTCGTGCCGGCCGTCATCGAATTTTTCGGGACATCGCTCCCCGCACCGAGCTTGGACAACCCGACGCTGGTCGGCATTATCGAGAATCCACTCGGATGGACCGTCGAACTGCTGTTGAACGGGGAGTTCCCGGCTCTTCCGTGGACTGCGTACATGTGTGCCGGTATCGTCATCGGCCGGTTGAAGCTGACATCTGCGAACGTGGCCGGTTGCTTGTTGGTGTTCGGCGCTGCACTTGCAGTCGGCACGCGAATTCTGTCCGAGGTCTTGATCTTTCATCTCGGCGGACTGGAACACCTCATGGCGGGCAGCGAATTGTCGCGCGAGGAAATTCTCGACATCATCGCCTACGGCGCCGACGGTTCGGTGTTCGGTTCGACGTGGTGGTGGCTTGCCGTCGACGGCCCGCACAGCAGTACGCCGCTGGACCTGTTGGGGACGATAGGGTCGTCAATGGCCGTGATCGGGGCGATGCTGTTTCTCGGCCACCTGGCGGGGACAAAACTGGATACGTTGGTCAAAGTCGTGATGGTGCCCTTGGCTGCCGCCGGATCGATGACCTTGACGCTGTACGTGCTTCACATCTGGTTCATCAATTCGAACTACGACACGTACGGCGCGTGGACGGGGTACATCCTGCAGGTTCTGGCCGCTTTTGCCATCGGACTTTTTGTGAAGTTGACTACCGGGCGTGGACCGTTGGAAGCGTTTGTGACGATGGTGGCAAATCGAAGCAAGCGGGCTGTTACGGAGAGGGCGTCCACAACTTCTCCGGCGCACCACGCCTGACCGTATCGATCAGATCGTGGCCCAGGTCGAATCGGATTCCGTCCGGATTGGTGAGACCGCGTGTGTACCAGGACCGCTCGGCTTCCGGGTGTGGTCCGACAACGCCGACGCGTCCGAGGCCGAAGTCGCTGACCACGGCTGCGACCTTGCCGTTGCGGTAGCGGGCCAGTACCTCCACCGGGGCGTCGTCGCGCAGTACGAAGATAGGGCCGTCCTGGAAGAACATCGTGCGTTCCTCCTCGCGCCAGGTGACGTTCACGATCGTGTTGCCTGTTGTGTCGATCTCGGACTTGCGGGACGAGATATATCGAGCGGTGTCTCCCGGCAGCAGTCCGAAACCCGGTGTGGCCCCGGCCAAGTAGCCGCCAAGGCAGAAGCCGAGATAGTGTCCGCCGGTTCGGACCCACTCGCGGATCGACTCCGCGTGTTGTTCCATGTGGACCCATGCCGCCGACAGTTCCCCGCCGCCGGGTTGTGCATAGAGCGATGCACTCGCCAACGCTGCTGTCGTCAACGGAACATCTTCGTCCGGACCGCAGAACGTCACGTCGTACGGATCGGACGAGGATTCGAGTAACCGACCAACCGCCTCGGGACAACCGGGTGATGATGCCGGCCCGCGGTAGACCAAGGCGCGCCGGGGACGGATTCGGGTGGAATCGGCTGACGCGACAACAGTCCCGCCGATGGTGATCAGCGCAGCGGCCGAGACGAGGAAGGTGCGGCGATTCATCGCGTGATCAGTTCTGACACGATCAGCTTCGCCCGGCAATCATGGGTTCACTTTATCGAACTCGTGGTTCGGCCAGGTCGTCGCGTCCGCTGCCGGTGGCTCCCGCGTACCGTTACGGCAGAGCTAGGTTACCGAGGAAACCGGGAACCGCCGACACGAGAGTAGGACTGCGCACAATGTTGGAAGTCGATATCACTGCACTGGAAGCGGCACTGGCGGCAGGTGAGCCGTTGATCGATGTGCGGGAGGCAGACGAGTTCGCCCAGGTGCGTGTTCCCGGTGCCGTACTGATCCCGATGAGCGAGTTCGTCTCGCGGATGGGGGAGATCCCTGATGCCGAGACGGTGTACGTGATCTGCGCAGTCGGTGGCCGCAGTCTCCAGGTTGCCGAGTACCTCCAGGGTCGCGGCATCAACGCTGTGTCCGTACGTGGCGGAACGATGGAGTGGCACCAGTCCGGGCGCGAGGTCGAAACCGGCGCCGTCTAAGCGGGCGCGGGCAACGCTCCGCTACGGATGGAGTTCACGGTGCCCGCTGCCACTGTGGCCCAGATCGGGATGAGTGCAAGCAGCAGCGCAGCGGCAACCGCGAGGATCAGTTGTGAATCGGTGGCGATACCAAAAGCGTTGGCGCCGACGGCACAGGCTCCGATCGGGAAGGTGAAACTCCACCAGCCGAGCGAGAACGACAACCCGCCTCGCAGGGCTCGGATCGTGACCGTCGTGACGGCGATGAACGCCACCACGCCGAGTGCGCCGACTACGGTGCCGTACACAAGCCCGAAGGTATGCAGGGCGTCGGCGGTGTCTGCGGCGACGGCGTGGCGTGCTGCGTCGGCCAGGAGATTGGCGGCACCGATCGACTGGCCGATCACGCCGAGCGGGATCCACAGTGACGGAATGGCATTGAACGGAATCGCGTCGACGCCGCGAGCACGGTTGTCGGCGAACTGCCGAGCGACGGCTGTGGCGATGACCAGTGCCGCCGAGAGCGCCAGCGCGAACATCACGTAACAGAACACGAGAACCGACGTGCGGACGGCGCCTTCAGTCAGGTGCGTCGTCACCGCCGCTCCCGTCGTCGCGGAAACCATCGGCGGTACGACGGGCATGAGCCAGAACGGCATGGCCGTCGCCATGCCGGCGTCGCGGACCAGACGGACCATCATGACGACATAAGTGCACAAGCCCAGGGTTGTGCCCAGCACCCAGAGAGTTATCGAGATTGTCACCGCCGCGCTGTGGCCGAGATAGTTCGCGCCCGTGACGCCGGTCGCGGACCCGACTGTCACCAGGGCCATTGCCACCGCGCCGTAGAACGGGAACATCGCGGGGCTACGGAGGTAGGCGAGTGCAAGATCGCGGTGGGTGATCCAATGCGCGGCAAACGCGCCGATCAAAGCGATCAGGATGGCTGCGGCGAGGAACCAGAAGAGATCCGCCACCACGTGTAGTGCCGCGACCTCGTGTTGGAGAGACGCGGCTGCCACCGACACGATTCCCGTTCCCATCGCTGCCGCAAACCAGTTCGGGGTGATGTGGGCGAATGCGGACGGGGTAGCGGTGCTCATGCATTCCAGTGTGTCGGTGTTGGGTTTGCCGACGGTAGATGGCCTGTTGTTGAATGCCCACAAATGGCGCTTGTGGGTCTAATCTGAACGCATGTCGCTGTCCCCGCGAGTCCCGGAACTCAGCGCCCTCGACGTCCTTCTGTCTGTGGGCCGCCTGGGAAGCATGGGCGCTGCAGGTCGGGAGCACGGACTCAGTCAACAGGCGGTCAGTGCCCGGGTTCGATCGGTTGAACGCCAACTCGGGATCAAAGTCTTCGATCGTGCCGCAACCGGTGTTCGCCCGACGGCTGAAGGTGGGCTGATTCTCGAATGGGCCAGTCACATACTTGTCACCGCGGAAGAGATGGCGTCCGGTGTTGCGGCGCTGCGCGGCGAACGTGACGCGGCTGTCACGGTTGCGGCAAGTATGACCATTGCCGAGTACCTCGTGCCGGGGTGGACGGTAGCCATGCGCCACAAGTTCCCCAGCGTCGTGGCCTCGGTCAGCCTCCACAATTCTTCCGATGTCTCGGCGCAGGTTCAGGCCGGCCGAGCCGACATCGGTTTTGTCGAAGGTCCGGACGTGCCGACCTCACTCGCGTCCTGTGAAGTGGCGCGTGACCATCTTGTTGTTGTTGTGCCGCCGAACCACGAATGGGCTAACGGCGCTCCCGTTCCGGTGGAGGAGTTGGCCCGCACACCGCTCATTCAACGGGAATCGGGATCCGGCACTCGAATGACACTCGAAAATGCCGTACCCAATTGTGCGCCACCACTTCTCGAGCTGACGTCGTGCACTGCCGTCAAGGCTGCTGTCGTTGCGGGCAACGCGCCGGCCGTGTTGTCGTCCTTGGCTGTTGCCGCTGATCTCACCGACGGCCGGTTGGTTGCCGTGACCGTCGAAGGTCTGCGGATGCCCCGCAGATTGCAGGCAGTCTGGGATCCGGTGCGAGGATTGCGCGGCGCGGCGCGGGATTTCCTCGACATCGCACTCGGTTCCAACACTGCTGTTCACTCGCGCTGAGGCTCAGACAGCACCCTTGAATCCGTGTTGACGCCACGCTTCATAGGTGACCAACGCCGCTGCGTTGGAGAGATTGAGTGAGCGTCGGCCGGGAAGCATCGGGATACGCAGACGCTCGGTGATGTGCTCGTCAGCTAGGACTTCCTCGGACAAACCCGTCGGTTCGGGACCGAAGAGCAGAACATCACCGGGTTCGTACGCGATATCGGTATACGGGACGGTTGCATGTGCGGTGAAGGCAAACACCCGTGCCGGGGTTACGGCCTCCCACGCTGCAGCCAGGTTCTCGTGGACAGTCACGGTCGCCAAGTCGTGGTAGTCCAACCCCGCTCGCTTGAGCTTCGGTTCGGACAGGTCGAACCCGAGTGGGCCCACCAGGTGTAGTTCACAACCGGTTCCCGCGACCATGCGGATCGCGTTACCGGTATTGGGTGGGATGCGGGGCTCGTGGAACATGACTCGGAACACCACAAAACCCTACCGCGCATGCCATTGGCGGCCGCGATGTCGGGGTTTTCCGCATTCAGTTACCAAACTGCAAAGTTTGTGGGAATCTAATTGCCGCATTCTTCTCAGAACGGACATTTGATGAATACTCCTGCCGGTTGGAATCCCGACCCCTTCGATCCGACGATCGACCGCTACTGGGACGGCCAGCAGTGGACGGCACAAACCCGCCCAAAAATTGTCGACGCCCCGACGCAGGTGTTCGGAGCACCCGGCTCGCCGCAGCAGGATCCCACCGCACCGGACGATCAGAAACGCCGCAAGTGGCCGTGGATCGCGGGCGTTGCCGCAGCCGGGGTTGCGGTAATCGGAATTGCGGCAGGGACGGGAGGCTCCGAAGAGTCGAAGACCCCGGCGGCGACTTCCTCGACGACAGTGGCAGCGACAACTACGCAGGCAACGACAACGACCACAGTCAAGCCCACAACCACGACCGTCGCGCCGGCGACCACCACGACGGTGGCTCCGACTACGACGACAACACTCGCCATAGTCCCGTTAGTTCCGCAAGTAACCACAACGACCCAGTACGTTCCACCGCCTCCCGTCTACACGCCGCCGAAGACAACCGAACCTGCGTATGTTCCGCCTCCACCCTCGGTGGGCACGGTAACTCCAGGTTCATTCTGTTCGACGCCTGGAGCGATCGGTGTGACAAAGAAGGGCACCGCGATGGTGTGTGGGATCGGAAGCGACGGCAAGGACCGCTGGGTATCGGCTGGCTGACGGCCGGCGGCAGGGGTTCGGTGAATTCGCTGTCGGTAGTGCCGGGCAGTATGTAGGTCATGCCTCTCGAAGAATCCGACAACGTTGTCGGCGAAGACTATTCCGACGCGCGATTGCCGGGAAAGGTGTGGCGCCAGCGCACGTTCACCAATTGTGTGTTCCGTGACGCAGACCTCACGGGCATGACGACGGAATCGGTGGTCTTCGACAACTGTGATTTCACCGGCGCAGATCTGGGGGAGTCGGAGCACATCGGTAGCGCGTTCCGTTCGTGCAACTTCGCGCGGACCAGCCTGTGGCACAGCACCTTCCGAAACTGCACTTTGATGGGATCGACGTTCGACGGATGTCGCATCCGGCCGTTGACGCTCGACGAGGTGGACTTCTCGCTCACCTCGTTGGGTGGCGCGGATCTGCGGAGGATCGACTTCACGTCATGCCGCTTCCGCGAAGCGAATCTCGTGCGTACGGATATGCGTGATGCGATTCTGGTGTCGGCGGATCTGTCGGGCGCTCGTACCGGTGGACTCAAACTCGACGGCGCGGACCTGCGCGGCGCGCGCGTCGATCCGGGTCTGTGGACGTCTGCAGTCGTGGCAAACGCCAAGATCGAATTGATGCAGGCGGTGGCGTATGCGTCGGCGCACGGTTTGGTTGTCGACCTGTAGATGCAACCGGTCAACAGCGGGAGTTACCGCTCCAGGCGTTCCTCCAGCCGAATCGTCACGAGGTCACCGACGTCTTTGCCGATGGCTGTGCGGATGTCGGCCTTGACCGGGAGCTTGTGAGTGCCGTCGCCCAAGGCCATGAACGAACTCTGAAACGGATGTCCGTCGATTGTTCCGCGCACCTTGACCAGTCCGCGGGTACGGAAGTATTCGGCGGACTCCGGCCAGATCACGTATGTCCAGCCACCTTTCGCGTCACTTTTGCGCAGTGTGGCGGTGAATACCTTGTCCAACAACATGGTGGCATGCCCTTTCGGTTGGTCAGCGAATGAATTCTCGGGCCAGCAGATCCATGAGCAGTCCGTCCTTCCACTCGCCGTGACGATCGCGTGAGTACTCGCGCATCACCCCGACGTCCCTGAACCCGACCGATCGATAACACGCGATTGCCGCCGTGTTCTCCACTTCTGGATCGATGATCAATCGGTGGAACTTCAGATCGTCGATCAGGTGCGCACACAGAACGCGTATCGCCTCACGACCGAATCCGCGGCCGTGGACAGCCGGATCGAGAAAGAGATCGAGACCGGCGTGGCGGAAGTCCGGGTTGTCGTCGTCGGCGTACCACTGGATGAATCCGATCAGGTTCCCGTCGTGGAAAATGCTGTAGCGAATGGTGCCGGGCTCCGGAGCGGCAGGCCAGTCGTCGGCTGGATTCTGCCACCATTCGGCCACATCGGGATGCAGATGGATGGCCCGCAGACGGGCATGATGATCGGCGGCGACGGGTGCAAGAACCACCCTCGGACCGCGTAGTTCCGGAGCCGTTGTCACGCATCGACCCTAACCTGGAACAATGGTCGCCGTGACTGCAACGATCCTGGACGGTAAAGCTACCCGCGACGAAATTTTCGAAGACCTGAAGGTGCGGGTGAACGCGCTGAAGGCAGCGGGTATCACGCCCGGACTTGGCACCATTCTCGTTGGTGACGACCCGGGATCCGCAGCGTACGTGCGCGGCAAGCACAACGACTGCGCCAGGGTCGGCATCAACTCCCTGCGCCGTGACCTGCCTGCCGACATCACACAGGAGCAGCTCAACGCCACCATTGACGAACTCAACGCCAATCCCGAGTGCACCGGATACATCGTGCAGTTGCCGCTGCCCAAGCACCTCGACGAGAACGCAGCGCTCGAGCGCATCGATCCCGACAAGGATGCCGACGGCTTGCACCCGGTGAACCTCGGCCGTCTGGTTCTCGGCAAGGAAGCTCCGCTGCCGTGTACGCCGCGCGGAATCCTGCACCTGCTCCGCCGCTACGAGGTGCCGATCGCCGGCGCTCACGTCGTTGTTGTCGGCCGCGGTGTCACCGTCGGCCGCCCTATCGGACTGTTGCTGACGCGTCGTAGCGAAAACGCCACCGTCACGCTGTGCCATACCGGTACCCGTGATCTGGCTGCCGAGGTTCGTCGTGCAGACATCGTCGTTGCTGCCGCCGGCGTTCCCGGACTCATCACCGCCGACATGGTCAAGCCGGGCGCTGCTGTGCTCGACGTCGGAGTCAGCCGCACCGACGACGGTTTGCGTGGTGACGTTGCTGCCGACGTCAACGACGTTGCGGGCTTCGTCTCGCCCAATCCCGGTGGAGTGGGCCCGCTGACCAGGGCGTTCCTGATCACCAACGTGGTGGAGCGCTCCGAGCGAGTTCTGGCCGGAGCCTGACGACATGACCTCACCGGTTGGCCTCGTGAAGAAGAATTTGCCGATGATCACGGTTCTCGCCGTGATCGCAGCCGCGGTTGTTCTTGTCCTGGCCGACCGGTGGCGTCGCGGTTCGCTGGTCTTGGGGGTGGCGGTCATTATCGGTGCAGCTGCCCGCTGGTGTTTCCCACAGAATCGCGTGGGACTGCTCGCGGTGCGCGGCAAGAAGTTCGACACGGCGGCCATGGGCGTCATGGGTGCGTTGATCGTCTCGCTTGCTCTGACCATCGATCCGCTTGGCACGGACTGAGTCAGTCCACTCGGTACGGACTGAGTCAGTTGTAGAACGACCCGACGTCTATCTCGCGCAACGGAATCCACTCACCCTGTTCTTTCTTGGCGGCGGAGTTCCGCCTTTTCGCCTGCTTGGTTCGAAGCGTGACGGCAAGTGCAGGTTCTTCGTCGATCCGGCCCGCCAGGGCGTAGATCGCAGCAAGATGGTGAACGCAGGGCGTGCGCCGACTCGAACAGTCACACGTGGCCGTGCATTCGGAAAGATTCACGGCCACAGTGATATCGCGCGCCTGTAGATCCGCGACGACGCTGTCCGGTAGCTCTCCGGTCGATACGGACCGGTTCGTGGTGCCTAGCGCCCGAATCATGCGGGCCGCGGTGTCGGATTGTGTCTTGTCCCAGAGCGGTACGGTGACAACAACAGTCGAGGTCTTACCCTTGGCGGTGACCTGGGCGGAAACCGTACCGGCAGAAATGTCCGTGAAGGTGACATCACCGTTGCGGGCCAGTGTGCGTGCGGTGGGCAAGGTGGGGTTGCGTCCGGATGTCGACGTTTGCTCAACCGTCCGCAACCACACACGGCCCCATGCGGTCACTCCGAATTCGGTAGCCATCAGATGATCACCGCGCCGTCGAGTTCGAGCAGTTCACGTAGTTCGCTGTCGGGAAGGTTTGCGAGGGCTCCTTCGGAGTTTCCGGAAATCGACTCGGCTACAGCTCTTTTGGATTCGTGCATGACGGCGATGTGATCTTCGACGGTTCCTCCGGTGACCAGGGTGTGGACGTTGACGGTGCGGTGCTGGCCGATTCGGTGGGCTCGGTCGGTGGCCTGATCTTCGACGGCAGGGTTCCACCATCTGTCGTAGTGAACGACGTGACTGGCGCGGGTGAGATTGAGTCCGAACCCGGCCGCGCGCAGGCTCAGAATGAGAATGGGCGAGGACGTGTCGTCGGTTTGGAAGGCGTCGACCATGGCGTCGCGACTGGCAACGTTCAGACCACCGTGGAGGAAAGGAACATCTGCGATGCCCAGTTCGGCCGCGAGGTGTTTCGACAGTAGTTCGCCCATCGTGCGGTACTGCGTGAACACCAGGGCCCGATCACCGTCGTCGACGATCTCGGCAAGCATTTCGGTTGCGCGATCGAACTTTCCGGAACGGCCGCGGAGATCCTCGCTGTCGCCGGTGACCTGAGCGGGGTGGTTGCATACCTGCTTGAGAGTGGTGAGCAGTGCAAGGACGTTGCCGCGTCGGGCAATTCCGGTGCCCAGTCCGGTATCGAACGCGTCCGCGACCGCCGCCCGGTAGATTCGCGCCTGTTCCGACGTGAGGGTGCACGCGACGGTCGAGAACTGCTTCGGCGGAAGATCCTTGGCAACAGCATCTTTGGTTCGGCGCAGCACGTATGGCTCGATGATCGTCGCCAACCTTGTTGCGGCGGACGCCGAGCGGCCGGATTCGATCGGGACGGCAAAACGCTGCCGAAAGCGTGCACGAGTTCCCAGTACAGCCGGATTGGCGACGTGGAACAAACTCCACAACTCTTCGAGACGGTTCTCGACCGGCGTGCCGGTCATCGCAACTTTGACGGTGGCATTCAGTTGCATTGCAGCTTTGGCGGCCAGCGACGACGGATTCTTGATCTGCTGCGCTTCGTCGAAGATGGCCGACGCCCACTGCGGCGTCTCCAGTTCGGCTGTGTCCGAACGTAAGACGCTGTAACTGGTGAGTACCACGGTGCCTTTACCTAGTTCCGCAGGCAGTGTGCGGCCGGACCCGTGATGAATGTGAAGGCTCAGGTGCGGCGCAAACCGCTCGATCTCGCGTCGCCAGTTTCCGATCACCGACGTCGGGCAGACAACAAGATGCGGGCCGTCTGCGGCTCTGATCGCGATCATCGAAATGGCTTGCAGCGTTTTACCGAGCCCCATTTCGTCGGCAAGTATGCCGCCGCCGGTCTCGGTCAGCGACGTCAACCACTCCACGCCAAGAACCTGGTACGGGCGCAAAGTCGCCTGAACCTGCGCACGATCGAGTGCGTCCACCAGAGTCTGTGCGTGGGTGAAACGCTGCACCACCGCGGCAGCACTTCTGATGACAGTGTCGTCGCGGTAGAGAGCGGCGCGCCCGGCTGATGGAATGGTGCCGTGTTCGCCGCCATCGATCACCCGCTTCCAGGCGCGCACCGACTCTCCGATACCGGGTTGATCCACGTTCGCAACCTGCAATGCCGTTACCGCGTCGGCGAATTCGACAATCCGAATATTGACGTGGACGGGCGTGATGACGCTGTCGACGGGTACAGCCATTCGGGCAACGGCGGCACTGCCGGTAGGGAGCCCCAACTCCGCCAGATGCCCGGCTGTATCCGGCACACCCCAGAACCCGAACGCCATATTCTCGGGAAGGTAGGTCGCCTGCAGCTGATCCGGGCACGGTTGAGTCACGAGCGCCGATGGTAGCCGTGATCGATGACCGCGGGCCACCGGATACGTCCCCAAAAACCGCAGATCAGTTGTGGTTCTCCCGACATTGACGGGAGGCGACGAGTCCGCTCTGACGGAGAACCGGACATTTTCTTCCTCGGACGTGATAGTCATTGTCCGTAGATCCGCAGTACCTGACACTTGCGAATAAGGAACCCAATGAAGCGACGAATAAATCTCTCAGGTAGGCACTTTCGACTGCTCGTCGCTGCTGTCGGTGTGGGAGTGCTGGCACTTGCCACCGCAACGGGTGCCGCCGCCGCGCCGGTAGGTGTTCCCGTTACGAGTCCTGGCGGCGTCACCATGTGGGGCGGGGCCGACGACAATCAGCGCGACGGCGTCCCGACTCGGGGCAGTGTCGCCGCGATTGCTGCCGGCGATCATCATTCGGTGGCGTTGACCACCGACGGCCACATCGCCGCGTGGGGACACAGCGCGTGGGGAGAGCGTGACGGAGTTCCGACCGGTGGCGGCTTCACCGCGATCGCGGCGGGTGAGGACCACGCGGTAGCGCTTACTGCCGACGGACACATTGCTGCGTGGGGAAGTTCCGAATTCGGGCAACAGGACGATCTCCCGGCACGTGGTGGGTTCACCAGGATTTCTGCTGGTACTTACCACGGGTTGGCGTTGACTCCTGAAGGAACAATCGTGGACTGGGGCAGCGAGGAGTACGGTCAGCGGACCGATGTCCCGACCGATGGCGGGTTCACCGCGATCGCCGCCGGTAACTTCCATTCGCTGGCGCTCACGACCGACGGTCACATCACCATGTGGGGCGGGAGTGCCGAAGGGCAGCGCGACGGGCTACCGACCGAAGGTGGGTTCACCGCGATCGCTGCCGGCGAGGACCATTCGCTCGCGTTGACCGCCGACGGTCACATCGTGATCTGGGGCAGCAACGAGTACGGGCAGCGCACCGGTACTCCGACCGGCGGCGGGTTCACCGCGATCGCCGGCGGCTTCCGCCATTCGGTGGCGCTGTCTGCCGACGGCACGATCACTGCCTGGGGTAACAACGAGAACGGGCAACTGGGCGGTGTCCCGACCGGAGACGGATATACCGCCGTCGCGGCCGGGGCCTATCACTCGATAGCCCTCGGCGCGCAGACGGCGTCGACCGGATCGCTCGGAAGTCTGACCGGAAGCTGAATGCTCAGCGCGTCGTGCGCGCCAATTCCATTGTGCGGCGCAACAGTTTTGCTACAGCGTCGGCTTCGGTGAGGAACCCGTCGTGCCCGTCCTTGGAATTCAGGATTTCGAGGCCGGTGCATGTCGGGATTCCGGCGGCGATCTCTTCCTGCAGGCGCAGCGGGTAGAGACGATCGGAATCGACTCCACCGACAACGACCGGCACGGTGATGGACGCCAAAGCCGCTGCGACACCACCGCGTCCGCGGCCGATGTCGTGACGGTTCATAGCCTCGGTCAACAGCACGTAGGTGCTGGGATCAAAACGCGACACGAGCTTGTCTGCCTGATGTTCCAGGTAGCTTTGAACCGCGTATCGTCCACCGTTCCAGGGGTTTTCATTTCCCTGGGCGGTGTTCTCGAAACGTGTGTCGAGTTCCGATTCGGCGCGGTAGGTGAGGTGCGCAATGCGCCTCGCGATACCGAGGCCGGCCCGGGGTGTGCGCCCGGTTCCGTGGTAATTGCCGCCCTGCCAATCGGGGTCGGACATGATGGCGGCGATTTGTGTTGTCTGTGTACCGATTTGATCGGCTGTCGCGCGTGAACCCGTAGCCAGTACCAATGCGGAGTTCAGATTCTCGGGGTACGACACAGCCCATTCGAGGGTGCGCATACCGCCCATGGAGCCGCCGACTACCGAAGCCAGTCGATCGATGCCGAGCAGGTCGATCAGCTTCTTCTCGGCTGCGACCTGATCGCGAATGGAGATGCCCGGAAACCGGCTACCCCACGGTTTGCCGTCCTCGGCAAGGGAACTCGGGCCGGTGGTGCCACGACAACCGCCCAGAACATTGGTCGCAATGACACACCATTCGCCCGTGTCGACAGGTTCGCCCGGGCCGACCATTCCGTTCCACCAACCGGGTGACGGCTGATTTTCGGACGCCGGACCGGTGACGTGTGAGTCCCCGGTCAGGGCATGTTCCACGAGCACGACGTTGTCGCGGTTCGGGGACAGCTCGCCCCACCGTTGAACCGCAAGCGATACCGACGGCAGCACGGCGCCGTTCTCGAGTTGCAGCGAGCCGATGTCGACGGTTCCGACTCGGCCGTCCGGCGGCGGCAGGATATCCGCGACCGCTGTCTGAGCTTCGTTGACGGTCAAGACGTTGCCGCCGCGGTGAGGCCGGTTTCGAGGTCGGCGAGGATGTCGGCGATGCCTTCGATTCCGACGGCGAGGCGAACGAGACCGGGGGTGACGCCGGCTGCGAGTTGTTCCTCGGGGGTGAGCTGGGCGTGAGTAGTGGAGGCGGGGTGGATGACGAGGGAGCGGACGTCACCGATGTTGGCGACGTGGCTGTGCAGAGTCAGGGCGTTGACAAACTTCTTGCCGGCATCGATGCCGCCGGGCAGTTCGAAGGTGACGATGGCGCCGGTTCCCTTGGGGGTCAGCTGCTTTCCGCGTTCGTACCACGGTGAGGAGGGGAGTCCGGCGTAGGAGACGGACGCGACGGCGGTGTGGCCTTCGAGGAATTCGGCCACCTGCTGGGCGTTGGAGACGTGGCGCTCGATGCGCAGGCTCAAGGTTTCGATGCCCTGGGCGATGAGGAACGCGTTGAACGGTGCGACGGCGGAGCCGAGGTCGCGCAGGAGTTGTACACGCGCCTTGAGAGCGTAGGCGGGTGCGCCGAGGTCGGCGAACGTGACGCCGTGGTAGCTCGGATCGGGGGTGGTGAAGTTGGTGTGTCTGCCTTGCGTCCAGTCGAAAGTGCCGCCGTCGACGATGACGCCGGCGATGGCCGTGCCGTGTCCGCCGAGGTATTTGGTGGCGGAGTGCAGCACGATGTCGGCGCCGTGTTCGAGGGGGCGGAGCAGGTACGGCGTCGCGACGGTGTTGTCGACGATCAGGGGGAGGCCGTTCTCATGAGCCACCGCTGAGATCCCGGGGATGTCGAGGATGTGGTTCTTGGGATTGGCGATGGTTTCGCCGAAGAAGGCCTTGGTGTTGGGGCGGATGGCTTCGCGCCAGTGGTCGAGCTTGTCGGGATCCTCGACGAACGTGACTTCGATGCCGAGCTTGCGAAGCGTGTAGTGCAGGAGGTTGTACGTGCCGCCGTACAGGTAGGGGCTGGCGACGATGTGGTCTCCGGCCTCCGCGATGTTGAGGATCGCGAGGGTTTCGGCGGCCTGACCCGAGGACAGGAGGAGTGCCGCGACACCGCCTTCGAGTGCAGCAATGCGCTGCTCGACGGCGTCCTGCGTTGGATTCATGATGCGCGTGTAGATGTTGCCCGGCTCAGCAAGGCCGAACAGCGCGGCGGCGTGGTCGGTGCTGTCGAAGACGTAGCTGGTGGTCTGGTAGATCGGCAGTGCGCGCGCGTTGGTGGCGGTGTCTGCGGTTTGTCCGGCGTGGACCTGCTTGGTCTCGAAGGACCAGTTAGCTGAGATGTCGGTCATGATTTGTGTACTCCAGTGGTCTGACGGATAGCTGTCGGACGGGGGCGAATGATCGCCGCCCCGTGCTGGGGTCTATCTACAAGTGCGACACATACTGAAAAACCTCCGTGGGGCTCGGCCCGGTCTGGGGTCCGTCCCTGTCGGACCCGCGCTTGTCGCCTGGAAATCCGGTGAAGCTGCAATTGCGCAGTTTCGCCTCGAGGCGACCTGGTCATCACCCGGGGCACCCCACCGCGGTTGGAGGGTTGCCGTCCAGCGAGCCGGGGCTTGACGCTGGTACTCATGACCGAGCTGAATTCTACCGGGAGTGAAGCCGAAGGATGACGCGGGTCGAAGTGTGCGGCGTCACCAGTCGCCATTCGACGCGACGGTGCCCACTAGCAGGCAAAAGTTACCGGTGAGTAGTGACTCGGAGGAGGGGCTGCCGGTTGCGGCCCCCAGCGTTAGCAGTACGCTTGTCTTGTTTGGGACTCATCTCCCGGGATCAGTCCACACAGTCTAGGTTTGATAATCGAACCGTTCGCGGACTCACTCACAAAGTGTGACCGCAACCGTGTAACCAGGGGAAACTTCCTAGGAGGACGCGAAGCACCCATGTCCAAAATAAAGGTTGAGGGCACCGTCGTCGAACTCGACGGCGACGAGATGACACGCATTATCTGGCAGTTCATCAAAGACAAGTTGATCCACCCGTACCTCGATGTGAACCTCGAGTACTACGACCTCGGTATCGAATACCGCGACGAGACCGATGACCAGGTCACCATCGACGCCGCACACGCGATCCAGAAGCACGGCGTGGGCGTCAAGTGCGCCACCATCACGCCGGACGAGGCTCGTGTCGAGGAATTCGGTCTCAAGAAGATGTGGCGTTCCCCGAACGGAACGATCCGCAACATTCTCGGCGGCACGATCTTCCGCGCACCGATCATCATCTCGAACGTTCCGCGACTCGTCCCGGGCTGGACCAAGCCGATCATCATCGGCCGTCACGCATTCGGTGACCAGTACCGCGCCACAGACTTCAAGGTCCCCGGCCCCGGCAAGGTGATGATCACCTACACGCCTGAGGACGGCAGCGCACCGATCGAGCACGAACTGGTCAACTTCCCCGAAGAGGGCGGCGTCGTCCAGGGGCAGTACAACTTCACCACGTCCATCCGTGACTTCGCTCGCGCGTCGCTCACCTACGGACTGCAGCAGAACTACCCGGTGTACCTGTCCACCAAGAACACCATTCTCAAGGCGTACGACGGTGCCTTCAAGGACATCTTCCAGCACGTCTACGAGACCGAGTTCAAGGCTGAGTTCGATGCCGCAGGTCTGACCTACGAGCACCGCCTCATCGACGACATGGTCGCTTCCGCACTCAAGTGGGAGGGCGGCTACGTCTGGGCATGCAAGAACTACGACGGCGACGTCCAGTCCGACACCGTGGCTCAGGGCTTCGGCTCGCTCGGCCTCATGACGTCGGTTCTCCTGACACCGGACGGAAAGACCTGTGAGGCAGAGGCTGCTCACGGCACCGTCACGCGTCACTACCGTCAGCACCAGCAGGGCAAGCCCACCTCGACCAACCCGATCGCGTCCATCTTCGCGTGGACCCGTGGGCTCGAGCACCGTGGCAAGCTCGACAACACCCCTGAGGTCATCGGCTTCGCGCAGCAGCTCGAAGACGTTGTCATCAAGACCGTCGAAAGCGGCCAGATGACCAAGGACCTCTCGATGCTGGTCGGCGGCGACCAGGGTTACCTGACCACCGAAGAATTCCTCGGTGCGCTCGACGTGAACCTGCAGAAGTCGATGGCAGCCAAGTAGTAAAAGTTCCACAGCTTCACTTTCAGATGGGACGCCCGGGCACTCCGGGCGTCCCATTTGTGTCTGCTCTGTGCCTGCGGTCTCACGTGAGCGAACTCACCTGCTCTCACTTGGAAGTTCAACCAAGGGTGCGACCACAATTGACCAGTGACTTCGTCTACCCTTTCCCGCCCTGCCGCCCCGACATCCGGGGTTCGCTCTGCCAGAGGCCCGGCGATGCTCGCGTTGGCGCTCGGCGGATTCGGAATCGGCACCACCGAGTTCGTGGCGATGGGTCTCCTGCCGGAGATGGCAACCGGGCTGGGCGTATCCGAGCCCACCGCCGGTCATGTCATCTCCGCCTATGCGCTCGGCGTTGTGGTCGGTGCGCCGCTCATCGCGGCCCTGACTGCTCGGATCCCGCGGCGCACATTGTTGATCGCGCTCATGATCGCGTTCACGGTGGGCAATGCCGCGTCGGTGTTCGCGCCGTCGTACACCACGCTGATGCTCGCCCGGTTTGTCGCCGGGTTGCCGCACGGTGCCTACTTCGGTGTTGCCGCCCTCGTTGCGGCGCATCTGGCTGAACCGGGTAAACGTGCCAAAGCCGTTGCCATGGTGATGATGGGTCTTTCCGTTGCCAACGTCGTCGGTGTGCCGGCTGCCGCGTGGCTCGGGCAGACCGTGGGATGGCGGAGTGCATTCGCACTGGTCGCAGTCATCGGTGCCGTCACCGTGGCGTCGTTGCTCGTCTGGATCCCGCGCCTCGACGCTATGCCGATCACCAACCCGATCACCGAACTCAAGGCGCTGGGCCGCATCCAGGTGTGGATGACTCTGATCGTCGGCATGGTCGGATTCGGCGGCATGTTTGCCGTGTACACGTACATCAGCACGACGTTGACCGACGTGTCCGGTCTGGGTGCGTCGTTTGTTCCGCTGGCGCTCATGCTCTACGGGCTGGGCATGGTGGCCGGCAACTTCGTCGGTGGCTACCTCGCTGACCGGGCGCTCATGAAGGGCCTGTTCGTATCGATGGCGTCGCTGGCGATCATTCTCGCGATCTTTGTTCTCGCCGTTCGCAACCCGTATACGGCGTTGCTCTTCGTCTTCCTCATCGGGCTGGCCGGTGCGTCCATGGTTCCGGGGCTGCAGACCCGCTTGATGGACGTTGCCGAGGACGCCCAGACCTTGGCCGCATCGCTCAACCACGCCGCCCTCAACATCGCGAACGCGTTCGGAGCCTGGATCGGTGGGGTAGTGATCGCCGCCGGTTTCGGTTACACAGCGCCCGCCGCCGTCGGTTCGCTCCTCGCCGTCGCGGGGCTCGGTGTCCTGGTGGTTGCGGTGATCCTGCAGCGTAGAGCCGCGAACTGAGAACACGTCGGCATCATCGGCTACGGTGCTTGCCGTGCCACAAACAGCTGACTCTCATATTCTCGCGCCTCACACGATCACGTCGGTGAACGTCAACGGCATTCGTGCCGCAGCCCGCAAGGGTATGACCGAATGGCTCGAGAAGACCGACGCGGATTTCATCTGTCTTCAAGAAACCCGAGCATCCGACAAGCAGTTGCACGAGACTCTCGAACCCGCTCTGTCGAACGGCTGGTTCCTCGTTTCGGCCGAGCCGTCGGCGAAAGGCCGCAACGGCGTCGCAGTCCTGTCCCGGGTCGAAGCCGATGCCGTCCGTATCGGTTTCGGTGACGACGAATTTCAGGACGCCGGACGCTACATCGAAGCGGATTTTGCCGACCTCACGGTGGCAAGTCTCTACCTGCCGACCGGGGAGGCTCTGACCCCGAAGCAAGAGGCGAAAGAACGGTTCATGAGTTCGTTCGCGGCTCACCTCGCGGTCACCGCTGCCGCAGCCGAGACGGCCGGGCGACACGTTGTGGTCAGTGGTGACTGGAACATCGCGCACAACGAAGCCGACCTGAAGAACTGGAAGGGAAACAAGAAGTCCTCCGGCTTCCTGCCCAGCGAGCGTGAGTGGATGGACGTCCTGTTTGCAGACGAGTCCCCGTGGGTCGACGTGTTCCGGGCACTGCATCCGGGCGTCGAGGGACCGTACTCGTGGTGGTCGTACCGCGGTAAGGCATTCGACAACGACTCCGGTTGGCGCATCGACTACCAGGTGGCAACCCGAGCATTTGCCGAGCGCGCCAAGGTAGGCGTCATCGAACGCGCGGAATCCTACGATCTGCGCTGGTCCGATCACGCTCCCGTCACCGTCTCCTACCGGTAAGGCACCCGAATGCCCGAGGGCTCGAAGATGCCGAGCGCCAAGACACTCAAGGCCGTAGGCACCGTCGTCGTTGCAGTGGTCGCGGTTGTGCTGGCGATGGTGCTGTCGTCGCAAGACTCCGACAGTTCGGCAACGGCCGGCTCGGCGACCTCGACCACGTCGAGTTCGGCGACGACATCAACTCAGGTCAAGCCCGGGGCGACCACCAAGGCGGCGCAGTCGACGTCGGCCCAGAAGCCGGTGAGCAGCGATGCGCCTGCGCGGGTACTCGCCACGTTGGTCGAGATCGACGCCGGACGGTGGCCGGACTCCGCGAATGCGGTGGGAACCAAGGGCGGCGTTACCTTCCGTAACAGCGAGGGCAGGTTGCCGGCAGTCGGCGCCGGCGGTGGCCGCGTTGTCTATCAGGAGTGGGACGTCAATCCGAAGAAGAGTGGTCAGGGCCGTGATGCCGAGCGGATCGTCACCGGAAACGACGGTTCCGCGTGGTACACCCTCGATCACTACGAGACCTTCACAAGGATTCGCTGATGCCTGATCGCGAAACTGTCGGTGTCGACCGGTGGCTTGACCCGGAATCCGGCGTCTCGTCGGTGGCGGTGTCGGGTGAACCGGCACTTCTGGACGAGTTGGCGCGTGATCTCCGGATGCGTGATCTTGTTGTCCGCACGGTTCGCGGATCGCACATGCAGACCACGGCGCAGGTCTTCGACGAGTTTGCGGCAGCATTTCAGTTTCCGTCACACTTCGGTCGCAACAAGGACGCCTTCGACGACGTCATGCGTGACCTCGACGACGTACTCGGCCTCGGCGCCGGGTTTGTCGTTCTGGTTCGAGAGGCTGAGCTGTTGCTGCGCGGCGAACCCGATCAGTTGCCCTGGTTCCGGGAGTCGATGGATTTCTACGCCGAGGAATGGGCGCCCACCACGTTCGGTGCCGCGTACCAGTTCGGCTCGGGTTCCGAAGAAACCTTTGCGTCGGAACTCACGGTGCTCCGCTACCCGGAGACCACACACACTCCCTGAATCGCCCTCGTGGAAAGATCGGAAGCATGTCGACCCCTGCAGAACAGAAGCCCACAGCAAAGCCTCGCGTGCTTTCCGGTATCCAGCCGACGTCGGATTCCTTCCACCTCGGTAACTACCTGGGCGCATTGCAGCAGTGGGTGGGGCTGCAGGACGAGTTCGACGCCTTCTACTTCGTCCCGGACTTGCATGCCATCACCGTGACGCAGGACCCCAAGGAACTGCGTCGACGCACCAAGGTTGCCGTGGCGCAGCTACTTGCAATCGGAATCGACCCCGACCGCGCAACGATCTTCGTCCAGAGTCAGGTTCCCGAGCATGCTCAGCTTGCGTGGGTCCTGAATTGCATCACCGGTTTCGGCGAGGCCAGCCGCATGACGCAATTCAAGGACAAGTCGTCCAAGCAAGGCAGTGACAACGCCAGTGTCGGGCTGTTCACCTACCCGGTTCTGATGGCCGCCGACATCTTGCTGTACCGCCCGCAGCGCGTTCCGGTGGGTGAGGATCAGCGTCAGCACCTCGAGCTTGCCCGCGACCTCGCGAACCGCTTCAACTCGCGCTACGGCAAGTCGTTTGTGGTTCCTGAACCCCAGATCATCAAGGGCACCGCCAAGATCTACGACCTGCAGGACCCGACGTCGAAGATGAGCAAGTCGGCAGCGAGCGACGCCGGTCTGATCAATTTGCTCGACGATCCCAAGGTGTCGGCCAAGAAGATCAAGTCGGCAGTCACCGACAACGAGCGTGAGATCCGCTTCGACCCGCAGGCCAAGCCTGGTGTCAGCAACCTGCTCACCATTCAGTCGGCCCTGTCCGGTGTACCGATCGAGACCTTGGTCGCGGGCTACGAAGGCAAGGGGTACGGCGATCTCAAGACTGATACTGCGGACGTGTTGGCGCAGTTCGTGACTCCGCTCAAGGCCAAGGTCGACGGCTATCTTGCCGACGAGGCCGAACTGGATCGCATCATTGCCGCCGGCGCGCACCGGGCCCGTGAGGTCTCGTCCCGCACGCTTGCGACCGTGTACGAAAAGGTCGGGTTCCTGCCGCCCAAGGGCTGAGCACGGCGCAAGTGAACGGCTGACACGAAACAGGTCGATACAGAAATAGGGGGACATCTGTGGCTGAATCAGTTGTCGTAGAGGAGCCGAGCTTTCTCGACAAGCAGCGGGCAGCGCGGCCGTGGCTCGATCACCTTGTTCGAGCGGGTATGCGATTCCAGAACCAGAAGGGCGACTACTACGCCGCCGGGATCACGTACTTCAGCGTCCTCGCTTTGATTCCGATCATGATGGTTGCGTTCGCGGTGGCCGGTTTTGTATTGGCCGGCCACCCCGAATACCTGACTTCGATTCAGGAAGAGATCACCAAATCCATCCCCGGCAGCCTCGGTGACACCATCAACAGCTTGATCGACTCGGCAATCGACTCTCGCGCCAGTGTTGGTGCGGTCGGCCTTCTGGTCGCGTCGTACGCGGGTCTCGGCTGGATGGCCAATGTCCGCGACGCGCTCACCGCGATGTGGGAGAGCAAGCGTGACTCCAAAGGGTTTGTCAGAACCAAAGTCGGCGATATCGGGGCACTGCTCGGTCTGGGCGCAGCCTTGGTTATTTCACTCGGCATGTCGGCGCTCAGCAGTGGGCCGGTAGCGCGTCAGGTTGTCGTGTGGCTCAACCTCGAGAACATCACCGGCGTCGGCGTCGGACTGCGAGTCTTGTCGACGGTGCTGTCGATCCTGGCAACCTGGGCGGTGTTCCTGTGGGTGATCGCACGCTTGCCCCGTGAACCGGTGAATCTACGCAGCGCCGCCAGTGCGGCACTGATGGCAGCTCTGGTATTCGAAGTGTTCAAACAGGTTGGTGCGATCTATCTTTCGGCGGTCAGTAGTGGCCCGGCCGGCGTCGCATTCGGGCCGATTATCGGTTTGCTCGTATTCGTGTTCACCGCTTCGCGCATGCTGCTGTTCTGCACCGCCTGGGCTGCGACGACCAAGAAAAGCATGGCACTGGCTTACATCCCGCCGCCCGATCCGGCAATCATCGCGCCGCGGGTTGTCGTCAGCGAAGGGATGTCACCGTCACGCGCAGCGGCATTGATCGGAACGGGCGCTTTGGCCGGTCTCGGACTGTCGGGGCTCGTGCGCAGGAAGAATCGCTAGTCGAAGTGGAGCAGTGATGTCAGCTGCTTCTACTGCCGTCATGTCGGCGGGACCGACTAGCGGCGTCGACGACTCATCACGATTGCCCCGACAATTAGACCGAGGACTACGACGGTGCCGCCGACGGCGACGGCAGTGCGTGCCGTCGAGCTGAATCCGGCGTCCGGGGAGGTGCCGGCCGCGGACACTGCGGCGGGTGCCCCCGGCGTCGTGGCGGCGGTGACCTTCGGTTGGCTGCGGTCGGTCGAGGTGTCGGTCAGCGTTCCGACGGTCATGGTGGGGGACAGGCCGAATCCGTAGTCGAGAAGGCGGGCTGCCTGCTCCCACGGACGGATAGGTTGTGCTTCGCCGCCCATCAACGTGACCAGTAAGGTTCGGCCGTTCCGCTCGGCCGCACCGACGTAGGTATGACGGGCGTCGTCGGTGAAGCCGGTCTTGCCGCCCAACGCTCCGTCGTAGTTGTAGAGCAGTTGGTTGTCGTTCGCGAGGGTGAAGCCTGGCCGGTCCTGATCGTCGGGGATCGTGGGGTCCTTCGGGAAGCCCGGAAATTGAACCGTCTCGGTGTGGATCAACTCGGCGAACGTCGGATTCTGCAGTGCCGCATGGAATATCACCGCAAGGTCGTAGGGGGAGCTGCTCATTCCAGGGCCGTCCAGACCGGAGGGTGTTGCGGTGCGGGTGTCGAGTGCACCGAGTTCCAGGGCCAGGGCGTTCATCTTCTTCACGGCGGCGTCGTCACCCCCGAGCTGACGGGCCAGGGCGTGGGCGGCGTCGTTGCCCGACGCCATCACCAGCCCCTGCATGAGCTGCCGGTTGGTGTAGGTGCCGTCTTTGCCGAGTCCGACGGCGCTGCCTTCGGCATTTGCGTCCTCCGCAGTGGCGGTGACGACGATATCGAGATTCAACGTGTCGAGCGCGACGAGCGCCAGAAGCATCTTGATGGTGCTTGCGGGACGGTACCGGCCGTGCGGATCTTTAGCGGCGAGCACTTCACCGGTTTCCGCGTCGGCGACTACCCAACCGGAGGCGGCGATATCTGCGGGCAGTGGCGGCGCGCCGGCCGGCAGGACGACCCCGCAACCGCCGAGTCGATCCCCGCCAACCGGTTCGTCCGGTACCGGCACGGGCGCGGGCACAGTTGTTCTGGGCGCGGGAATCTCCGAGAGGTCCACTGCGGGAGCCGGCAGGCTCGTGAACGGGCAACTGTCGGTATTAGGCGTGGTGAATGGTGCCGACGTAGTCGGCGGTGGGACGGGTTGCGCGATCACCGTGCCGGCAATTCCAGACACTCCTCCGATTCCGGAGATCACTGTTCCGGCAACAACAACTGCACACGCTCGACGCCACATCATCGTTATCCGAGGGTAGGCGCATTGCGCGTAACCGCCGAATCGCCGTGCCGTCTGCCACAGTGGAAGGGTCAGTTTTCGATCGATGCACACGTCAGGGCAGGGGATCGGTATGGGCAAGATTGTGGTGACGGAATTCGTGTCTCTGGACATGGTCATGGAGGCGCCAGGCGGTGAACCGGGCTATGCGCACACAGGATGGGTCTTTCCATATCAGGAGGGCGACCAGATGAAGTTCAAACTCGACGAAACCCTCGCCGCGGACGTTCTCCTGCTCGGTCGACGGACCTACGAGAGTTTTGCCGGCGCGTGGCCTGAGCGTGAAGACGACCAAGGCTTCGCTGACAAGATGAACGAGATGCCGAAGTACGTCGTCACAAGTTCGACGGAGCCGCTCGAATGGAACAACTCGACGGCGCTCGAGGGCCCCATCGAGGAGTCGGTGCCGAAGCTCAAGGAACAGATCGACGGCGAAATCCTGGTAGCGGGAAGCCGGACTCTCGTTCACGCATTGCTGTTGGCCGGCCTGGTCGACGAGCTGCGCCTGATGGTTTTCCCGGTCATCCTCGGGTCCGGCGGGAAGGTGTTCCCCGAATCGGAGGACAAGATCGTGCTCGAGTTGGTGGAGGACCGTCGCTACGAATCCGGCGTGCAAGTTCTGACCTACCACCCGAAGGTCGCTTAACCGGCAACAAAAAATGCCCCTCCCGAAGACGGGAGGGGCATTTCTCCGTTCGAAAGATCTAGCGAGCGAACAGCAGTGCGCGCTTGACTTCCTGAATCGCCTTTGTCACCTGGATGCCGCGGGGGCACGCGTCGGTGCAGTTGAACGTGGTGCGGCAGCGCCACACGCCGTCCTTGTCGTTCAGGATGTCGAGACGCTCGGAAGCGGCCTCGTCACGGCTGTCGAAGATGAACCGGTGTGCGTTCACGATGGCAGCGGGACCGAAGTAGCTGCCGTCGCTCCAGTACACGGGGCACGACGTGGTGCAGCATGCGCAGAGGATGCACTTGGTGGTGTCGTCGAAACGAGCACGGTCGTGCTGGCTCTGGATGCGCTCACGGGTGGGCTCGTTGCCACTGGTGATGAGGAACGGCTTCACGGCGCGGAACGCGTCGAAGAAGGGTTCCATGTCGACAACGAGGTCCTTCTCCACCGGCAAGCCGCGAATGGGCTCGATGGTGATGGTGACCGGCTTGCCGTCCTTGGGGAGCATGTCCTTCATCAGGATCTTGCACGCCAGGCGGTTGACGCCGTTGATGCGCATGGCGTCGGAGCCGCAGACACCGTGTGCGCAGCTACGACGGAACGTGAGGGTGCCGTCGAGGTAGCCCTTCACGTACAGCAGCAGGTTGAGCATGCGGTCGGTGGGCAGAGCTGGGACCTGGAAGCTGTCCCAGTGCTGGCCGTCGCCCGATTCCGGGTTCATCCGCGCGATCTTGAGGGTCACCATGACGGCGCCTTCGGGGACCGGGGGGAGGGCTGGTGCTTCTACAGCAGGCGCAGACATCAGTACTTACGCTCCATCGGCTCGTAGCGGGTCTGTACCACCGGCTTGTAGTCCAGACGGATGTCGGAGAGCAGGCCGTCGCCCTCCTTGTATGCCATCGTGTGCTTCATGTACTCGGCATCGTTGCGATCCGGGAAGTCCTCACGAGCGTGGCCGCCGCGTGATTCCTTGCGGTTGAGCGCACCGACGACGGTGACCTCTGCCATTTCGAGCAGGAAGCCCAGTTCGATGGCTTCGAGCAGGTCGCTGTTGTAGCGCTTGCCCTTGTCCTGAACCGTGATGTGGTTGTAGCGCTCCTTGAGAGCACGCACGTCCTTGAGTGCCTGGGTGAGGCGCTCTTCGGTACGGAACACGGATGCGTTGTTGTCCATCGACTGCTGGAGTTCGGAGCGGATGTCCGCAACGCGCTCGTGGCCGTGATCGGACAGGATGACGCCGACCCAGTCCTCGACCATGGTGGCCGGGGCTTCGGGCATGTCGACGAACTCGGTGGAGTTCGCGTACTCGGCGGCAGCGATGCCGGCGCGACGGCCGAACACGTTGATGTCGAGGAGCGAGTTGGTGCCGAGACGGTTTGCGCCGTGCACGGAGACGCAGGCGCATTCGCCGGCGGCGTACAGGCCCTTGACGACCTCGTCGTTGTTGCGCAGAACCTCACCGTTGATCTTGGTGGGGATACCGCCCATGACGTAGTGGCACGTCGGGTAGACGGGCACGGGCTCCTTGACGGGGTCCACGCCGAGGTAGGTGCGCGAGAACTCCATGATGTCGGGGAGCTTCTCGTCGAGAACTTCCTCGGGGATGTGCGTCACGTCGATGTAGACGTAGTCCTTGTTGGGGCCGGCTCCGCGGCCTTCGAGGACTTCGAGAACCATCGAGCGGGCGACGATGTCACGCGGCGCGAGGTCCTTGATTGTGGGGGCGTAGCGCTCCATGAAGCGCTCACCGTCGGCATTACGGAGAATGCCGCCTTCACCACGAACAGCTTCCGAGATCAGGATGCCGAGTCCGGCGAGTCCTGTCGGGTGGAACTGGTGGAACTCCATGTCCTCGAGGGGAAGTCCCTTGCGGAAGATGATGCCCATGCCGTCACCGGTGAGGGTGTGTGCGTTGGACGTCGTCTTGTACATGCGTCCCGAGCCGCCGGTCGCGAAGATGATCGACTTGGCGTGGAAGATGTGCAGTTCGCCGGTCGAGAGTTCGTAGGCGATGACGCCGGTGGCAACCGGGCCGTCCTCGGTCTCGGTGATGGCGATGTCGAGTGCGTAGAACTCGTTGTAGAACTCGACGTCGTGCTTGACGCAGTTCTGGTAGAGCGTCTGCAGGATCATGTGACCGGTGCGGTCGGCGGCGTAGCACGCGCGGCGAACCGGGGCCTTGCCGTGATCGCGGGTGTGGCCACCGAAGCGACGCTGGTCGATCTTGCCTTCGGGCGTGCGGTTGAACGGCAGGCCCATCTTCTCGAGGTCGAGCACCGCATCGATGGCTTCTTTTGCCATGATCTCGACGGCGTCCTGGTCGGCGAGGTAGTCGCCACCCTTGACGGTGTCGAAGGTGTGCCACTCCCAGTTGTCTTCCTCCACGTTCGCCAGTGCGGCGCACATGCCGCCCTGGGCCGCGCCGGTGTGGCTGCGGGTGGGGTAGAGCTTGGTCAGTACGGCCGTGCGGGCGCGGGGGCCAGCCTCGATTGCCGCACGCATGCCGGCGCCGCCGGCACCGACGATGACCACGTCATAACGATGTTCCTGCATGAAGTCTGTGCTCCCCTAGCTCGCCGAGATATTGGGGTCGAAGGTGAAGATGACGTACGTGCCCAGGGCCATGATCAGGATCATCGAGAGTACGAGGATCGTGGTCAGCCAGAAGCGCGTGGAGTCCTTGCGGGAGTAGTCCGCGATGACCGTGCGCAGACCGTTACCGCCGTGCAACTGTGCCAGCCAGAGCATCGTCAGATCCCAGATCTGCCAGAACGGGCTGGACCAGCGGCCTGCGACGAATGCGAAGTTCAGACGGTGAACACCACCGTCGAGCATCAGCATGATGAACATGTGGCCCAGGACCAGGACGATCAGGGCAACGCCGGAGAAACGCATGAACAGCCATGCGTACAGCTCGAAGTTGTTCCGCGCCTTGGCCCGCGGCGAACGCGGGTTGTCCAGGCTGGCAGGACGGTCGTATGAGGTACCGAGGCTCTTGGCTTCGGGTCCGTGAGTAGTCGCCATGTCAGTGCTCCGCAAACATGTTGATGAGGATGCGTCCGGCGCCCGGGATCATCACCAGGAACCAGATCGCCAGAATGGTCCAGAGCATGACGCGCTGGTACTTCGGGCCCTTCGACCAGAAATCCACGAGCATCACGCGCACGCCGTTGAGGGCGTGGTAAAGGACCACACCGACGAGGCCGATCTCCATGAGACCGACGACGGGGTTTTTGTACGTGTCGATGACAGCGTCATACGTGTCGGGGTTAACCCGCACGAGAGCCGTATCGAGAACGTGTACGAATAGGAAGAAGAAAGTAGCGACGCCTGTGATCCGGTGTAGAACCCAGGACCACATTCCGGGGTCGCCCCGGTAAAGCGACCTCGTGCGCTCCTTCTGAGGAGCGGCTTCAGTCGTAGTACTCATCGAGTGCTGTGCCTCCAACGTCATTGGTGGACGCGCCGAGCCTGCAGAGAGCTTCGAGGTACTCAGCCCGGGCTCGACGGGATCCTGAACCGACTTGACTCAGACTCTAAACCCTGGTGAATCCGGGAACTAATCAGATGCGGGATTCGTACACCTACCAAACTCTTTGTAAGGTTTGCCTTTCCAATCTTCATACCGGCCGTATCGTGTCGTTTCTGCATGCATTCAGTTGGCGTGATTGGATTGTGAACCATGGGTGAAATCGACTGGAAGTTGTTGCGCCACAACGCGCAAGTGGTGATGCGTCGGGCCTATGCCCCGTACTCCGGATATGCGGTAGGTGCCGCGGCCCTGGTGGACGATGGTCGAATCGTCTCAGGATGCAATGTGGAAAATGTCTCATACGGTTTGAGTCTGTGTGCCGAATGTGGACTGGTGAGTAACTTAGCGGCCACCGGCGGAGGACGCTTGATTGCCTTCTCGTGCGTCGACGCGGACGGCGCAATACTGATGCCGTGCGGACGGTGCCGACAGCTCCTGCTCGAGCACGGTGGCGGAGAACTTCTGGTCGACACCTCACAAGGGCCGCGCCCACTCGCGGAATTACTCCCGGACGCTTTCGGGCCGGAACAAGCGGAAGGACTTCGCCATGTTTGACGCCGTGTCGATCATCAGAGCAAAACGTGACGGTCGGGAGCTCTCGGGCACCGAGATCGATTGGATCGTGCAGGCGTTCACCGCGGGAGTTGTGCCGGACGAGCAGATGGCGGCCCTCGCGATGGCGATCTACTTCCGCGGGATGACGCGCTCGGAGACCGGCCGCTGGACGCGGGCGATGATCGAATCCGGCGGCACCATGGACTTTTCGGACTTACCGATGGCGACAGTCGACAAGCATTCGACCGGTGGTGTGGGAGACAAGATCACTCTTCCGCTGGTACCTCTGGTCGCCGCGTGCGGTCTTGCTGTTCCGCAGCTGTCGGGGCGTGGACTCGGCCATGCCGGTGGAACTCTCGACAAGCTCGAGGCGATCGCAGGTTGGCGTGCGGACCTCACCGCGGCCGAGATGGTGGAGATCCTCGCGAACCCGAAGATCGGTGCGGTCATCTGTGCTGCGGGAGCGAATCTCGCGCCGGCGGACAAGAAGCTCTATGCCCTTCGTGACGTGACCGGATCGGTGGAATCCATTCCGCTGATCGCGAGTTCGATCATGAGCAAGAAGATCGCCGAAGGAACCGGTGCTCTCGTGCTGGACGTGAAGGTCGGTTCGGGTGCGTATATGAAGGAACTCGGTGACGCGCGGGAGTTGGCGCGCACCATGGTCGAACTGGGCAACGACGCCGGTATGCGCACAACGGCATTCATCACCGAGATGGGTACGCCACTCGGCTTGACCGCCGGCAATGCACTCGAGGTGCGCGAATCCGTCGAGGTGCTGGCGGGCGGCGGACCTGCCGACGTCGTCGAGCTCACTCTCCTCTTGGCTCGGGAAATGTTGTCGGCGGCCGGAATCGACGATGTCGATCCCGCGCAGAAGCTGGCCGACGGCAGTGCGATGGATCGGTGGCGCGCAATGATCGACGCGCAGGGCGGCGATCCGGATGCGGACTTGCCCGTGGCTCGACACACCGAAGTCGTCACTGCCGACCGCGACGGTGTCCTCACTCGACTGGATGCCATGGGCGTCGGTATCGCAGCGTGGAAACTCGGAGCGGGGCGCGAGCGCCAAGGTGACGCAGTACAAGCCGGTGCGGGTGTGCAGATGCATGCAAAGCCTGGTGACGTGGTCCGTGCGGGACAGAAGCTACTGACACTGCACACGGACACACCCGAGCGATTCGACGCCGCACGCCGGAGTCTCGACGGCAGTTGGGCAATCGGGTCCGAATCCGACACAGTGTCGCGACCGCTGCTCATCGAGCGAATTGTGGGTGACTCGCGTTAGCTTATGTTGCATGAACGCACCGGTGTTGAACTCGATTCGTAGCGCGCCCAAAGTTCTACTGCACGACCACCTCGACGGTGGTCTGCGTCCGCAGACAATCCTGGAACTGGCAGAAAATTGCGGATACACGGATCTGCCGGCACATACTGCTGCCGAACTCGCCCAGTGGTTTCGAACCGCCGCAGACAGCGGGTCGCTCGAGCTGTACCTCGAGACGTTCGCGCACACCGTGGCCGTCATGCAGACTGCCGAGGGACTCTCGCGCGTGGCACAGGAATGTGCCGAGGATCTGGCCGACGACAACGTGGTTTACGCGGAGGTGCGGTTTGCACCCGAACAGCACCTCGAACAGGGCCTGACGCTCGACGAGGTAGTCGAGCACGTACTCGAAGGATTCCGGGCGGGGGAGTCCGCGGCCCAGGCCCAGGGGCGCAAGATTCAGATCGGCTGTTTGCTGACCGCCATGCGCCATGCCGCCAGGTCCCGCGAAATCGCCGAACTTGCCGTGCGATTCCGTGACCGCGGTGTCGTCGGATTCGACATCGCGGGTGCCGAGGCCGGGAATCCGCCGAGTCGCCACCTGGACGCCTTCGAGTACATGCGGGATGCTAACGCGCACTTCACCATCCATGCCGGTGAAGCGTTCGGGTTGCCGTCGATTCACGAAGCCATCGCATTTTGTGGAGCCGACAGGTTGGGGCACGGTGTGCGAATCGTGGACGACGTCACTGCCGTCGACGGTAGCCACGAGCTGGGCAGGCTCGCGAACTTCGTTCGAGACATGCGCATCCCGCTGGAGTTGTGCCCGAGTTCGAACGTCCAGACCGGCGCCGTGGCTGCCCTGGCCGATCATCCGTTCGGACTGTTGGCAGACCTACGGTTCCGGGTCACCGTCAACACCGACAATCGGCTCATGGGTGATACCAGCATGAGTCGCGAAATGGCGGCGCTCGTCGAAACATTCGGTTACGGCTGGACCGACCTCGAACGATTCACGATCAACGCCATGAAGTCTGCGTTCATCCCGTTCGACCAGCGTCTCGCGTACATCGACGACGTCATCAAGCCCGGGTATGCCGTGTTGGTCGGGTAGCAGTACTGATCGGCGGGCGCCGTTTACTCGGGACGCAGGCGTGTCTCGAACTCACGCTCGAGTTCGCGCCAGCCCTCGGATTCCTTGGTGAACGGCGCACTGGGAGCCATCCGGGACGGATCGGGATTGAGCAGGTACGAGACGTACCACCCGAGCTCGTTCGACGCGGACAGCGCTTCCTCGGTGGAGTCGTCGTCCGCGAAATCGGCTGCATCGGTGAACAATTCGACAGCAAGCTCGAGTTGTTCGACGTCCACGGCGTCCGGGCCCTGGGCAAGATCGTCGGCGATGCCGGGCAGAACGTAGACATTCTCGTCGGTGACTTCGATGTCGAGTGAACCGTCGACGGCGGCATTCTGGATCACGCCGTACGTGCTGACCTGTGACAGATCGTGCTCGTGATTGTCGGCAAGGTAGCGAGCGAGCGCGCGCTCGGACCGGAAGACCGTGATCAACCCGTCCTTCCCGAGGAAGATTGCCTGGTCACCCATGTAGCAGCGCAGGGTGTAGTAGGTGTCGGCCGAGGTGATGATGCGGACCGGATCGACGCCGACCTCGCCCCAGAACGTCTCGATCTCGTCTTCGTCCTCGTCGAGTTCGTCTTCGTCGAATTCCTCGTCCTCGCCTTCCTCGGCGACGTCGTCCGCATCGACGGTGTTCTCGGCGGCTGCGAGGAGTTCGGCTTCGGCGACTGCGACGGCAGCGGCATCAACCTTGGGCGATGTCACGACGGTGTCGATCGCGTCGAGAACCTTGTCCCAGTCCTTGGCGATGGCTGCGCCGACCTGGTCCCAGATCTCGAGTCCTTCACGACCCTCGAAGGCGCTCGCGCCCGTCGCGAGTGCACCCAGGATCGGGTGGCCGCTGAAGAACCGGATCACGGAATCGAGTTCGCAGACCTCGCCGATATTGCGGGCCATGTTCAGGGTGTCTTCGAGTTCGGAGACAACCAGCGGTTCCGGGTCCCCGGCAGCAAGTTCCGGTACTCCGACGAAGTCGAACGTGAAGTTCTCCTCCGGTTCGAGTTCCGCGGCGGAGAGACCGGCAACAACACTCCAGGCGGGGTGGTCGACCAAATCGTTGTCGGTATCGGTGCGGATGAATGCGGCGAGTTCCGCGACCGAGGCAAACCCGTACAGGTCTTCCTCATGACCGAGGAAGGCCTCCCATTCGTCGTCGCCCTCGCGCCACCGCGGCGCCCACAACGTGACGAGGTCTCCACTTGTGAGACCGATTTCGATCGGGACGATATCTCCAGCCATGGGCGGAAGCCTATCGACCCGACCGCCCTGCGTATAGCGCGGGTTACTCACACCTCGCCGAGTGAGCGACCCAGTTGATTCATCAGACGTTCACGTTCGACGTTGCTGCGGTGAACTGCCTGGTGGATGGTGGCGATAGTCAGTGCCGCGACGGCCTTCGGTTCCATAGTGGTTACGGCGTCGGTGATGGTCAGTTCGACCAGCGCGCCCATTCCGTCGACACAGGCGACAACCGTGCCGTCGGCGCTCGCGGCGGTCGCCCGGATGGCGTCGACGTCACCGACCGCATCCTGCATGAATCCGCACTGACTCTTGGCGCGCTCCATGATTCGGTCCATTTCGTTCATATCGATCGCATCCAGGTAGTGGGGGCTGTGTCGGTGTGCTCTTCGGCAGCTTGGGCGTCGGCCAATTGCTCACGTGTTGCGAGTCCCAGGGCATTCACGATGTCGGCCGGAACCCCATCGGCTTCCAATTCGAGGCGGTGGCGGACGCCGGCCTCCATGGCGGCCCGGGCAGAGAGGGCCATGATCTCGGTGGCCAGGCGAGCACCGCCATAGCGTAATTCGCTGTGATGGATACGGATGTCGATGGGAATGCCCTGTTCGGTGGCCCGTAAGGCGATGGTTCCGCGGCGATTTGCCGCCACGGCGGTGATGACGCTCGGCGGGCGCGGTGTGTCCTGCATATTCGTGCTCATTTCACTCTGTGGGTCGGTAGAAGCCGTGAAATCCCATGCCGATGTTGGATGTTCGGACAGGGCTGACGCTGACCGGGTCTCCGGCTTCGACCATCTGGCCGTTGCCGATCACCATGGCAACGTGGCCGTCCCAGACTGCGAGGTCGCCCGGCAGAAGTTCGGACTGATCGACGGGGCTGCCGATGCCTTGTTCCTGGGCAAGGCGCGGAATATCGACGCCCGCTTGTCCGTAGGCCCATTGCGTCAAACCACTGCAGTCGAGGCCAACTCCAGGTGAGGTGCCGCCCCATTCGTATGGCACTCCTTGCTGGGTGAGTGCATTGCGCACTGCTGCGGCGGCTTCGGCGTTGGGGGCGGTCGCAACAGAACCGTCGGGCAGGTCGATCTGCAATCCCGCCGCACCGCCGGTACTACCAGCACTGCCGGTGCTTGCAACAGAACCGGTTGACGATTCCGGATTCGTGGCCCCGGGCGCGGGATCCGGTAGCGGGACCGACGGCACCAGAGCGGACATCTTGTCGGTGGACCCGGAGAGATCGCCGCGCATTCTCTCGACGACGGATATTGCCTGCCCAAGATGCTCGAATGCAGCTGCAACGAGCATCAATTGGCCCGGCGGCGTCAGTAGGGCCGGACCGGCTTTGGCAGCGATCCCGAGAAACGACTGCAAGATGCCGTTCAGTTCGTTGATCCCGGCGGACACCGTCATGGTGGCCTCGTCGACAATTCCGGCGATGTCGGTGCCTTTACCGGTGAGTGTTCGAGTTGCCGCTTGGGTCTGTTCGGTCATTGTTGTCGCGGCGCGCATGCCCGCGGTGGATGTTCCGCCGCCGGACAGTTCCCCCAGTGCAGCGGTACCCAGTTGGTAGGCGATCTCCAGTACGTCCGACGCGATGCGGAGTCCGACTTCGGGTCCGTTCGAGTCGGTGACGCCAGAACCAAGGGTTGCCACCAGGTCGATGATCGGCCGGGCAAGGGCCTCGACGGGGATCATGTCCGCGCCGCTTCGACGATGGTGCTGCGAACCAACTCGTCTGTGCCCACGTACAGGTCGCGGGCACTGTGTGTGGCGGCTGCGGCACTGGACACAACGGTGGCAAGACGGCCGAGATCGTCGATGTGAGTCTGTTGGGCTTCGCCGGTGACTCGGACGAAGTCCTCCGCAATCAATCCCAGGACTGCGCCGAGCGCAGTGTGATCGTGACGGGCCGCGTCGGCCTGGGCGCGGGCCACGGTGTCGGCGACGACGGCCAAGCGTGAACCGAAGTCTGTGATGTCTTCTGTGTGAGCTAGAAAATTGTCCAACTACTCTTCCCCCCGTTGCGCTTACTCCTTTCTTGGACGCCGCCCGGGGCCGCTCGGTTCCCGAGGAACTATCCTCATGGTCATGCAAACGCACGTAGTCGACCATCCGCTGGCAGCGGCACTCCTGACGACAATGCGTGATGCACGCAGCGACAATGCGACATTCCGGTCGGCTCTGCGTCGGCTCACGCACATGCTCGTGTACGAGGCAATGCGCGACGCCGAGATCGAAGAGTTCCCCGTCGACACGCCGGTGGCAGCGACAACGGGAATTCGTCTGGCCAAGCCGCCGTTGCTGGTCCCGGTGCTGCGCGCCGGTCTGGGCATGGTCGAGCAGGCCAGTGCGTTGATCCCGTCGGCTGGTGTCGGCTTTGTGGGAATGGCGCGCGACGAGAAGACCCACGCGCCCGTTCCGTACCTCGAATCGCTCCCGGCTGATCTCTCCGGAATCCCGGTATTCGTACTCGATCCGATGCTGGCAACCGGTGGATCGATGGTTCACACGATCGACCTGCTCGTTGCGCGCGGAGCAACCGACGTGACAGCGGTGTGTGTTGTCGCGGCACCGCGTGGTGTCGACGCGCTTGCGGAGTCCGGCCACCCGGTTCGCCTGGTTCTGGCGAGCATCGACGACGGCTTGGACGAGAACGCTTTCATCGTGCCGGGCCTCGGCGACGCGGGCGATCGGCAGTTCGGACCGCGCTAGCCTACAAATTTTCTGCGAAGGCCCGGAGTTGTCTTGTCCGGGTCTTCGCTGCTGCCTGGGCGCCGGCGAGTTCGCTGCGGTTCGCTACCGGAATCACGACCTCGAGATAACACTTGAGCTTGGGCTCGGTGCCGGACGGGCGGACGACGATGCGCGTCGTCGCGCCGGTGAAGACCACCGCGTCGGTGCGCAGTGGCGAATCGACCGTCGCCAGATCCTCGAAAGCAGCCAGATCTTCGAAAGCAACTGCCTCGTCGCAGATTTCGTGCGGTGGATTGCTCCGAATGCGGTCCATGATGGTGGCGATGTCGGCAACGTCGTCGACTCTGCGGGAAACTTGGTCCCCGTGGTGATAGCCGAATTCGAGGGCGTAGTCGTCGAGCACATCCAGCACGGTTCGGTCGGTGTCGGCAAGAGTGGCAACCAGATCGGCGACCAGGACGGCGGCCGAGATTCCGTCCTTGTCTCGGACGGCGTCGGGGTCGACGGAGTGGCCGATCGCCTCTTCGTAGGCGTAGACAAGGCCGTCGCCCGCGCGGGTCAGCCACTTGAATCCGGTGAGGGTGCAGGCGAATCGAGCGCCGCGAGTGGGAGCCAGTTTCGAGAGCAGAGTAGACGACACGATGGTGGTCGCTACGAGGGAATTCGGCCGAGCCGCGGTGAGGACGTGGTCGGCGAGCAGCACGCCCGTCTCGTCTCCGCGAAGCATTCGCCACCTGTCGCCGTCACGTACCCCGACGGCGCAGCGGTCGGCGTCCGGATCGAGAGCGATCGCGAGATCGGCGTTCACCGTGTCGGCCAGCTCGAGAAGCGCATCGGTGGCACCGGGTTCTTCCGGATTGGGAAAGGCGACGGTCGGGAAATCGGGATCGGGATCGAATTGCCCGGAGACTACGTGGACGTCGGTGAAACCGGCGGCGTGCAACGCGGCCAATGCGGTATCTCCGCCCACGCCGTGTAGCGGTGTCAGTGCGATGCGAATGTTGCGGGCTTGCCCGTGTGGAAGCGTTGCGACGCGTCGTACGTAGTTTTCGATCACGGAGTTGCCCACCGGCGTCACCGGAGTTCTGGCAATGCTCGACGCGCCGCCGACCTTCGCGATCGCGCTTTCGATCTCGCGATCCGCCGGTGAGACCAGTTGGGATCCACCGTCGAGGTACACCTTGTAGCCGTTGTCCGCGGCGGGGTTGTGCGACGCGGTGATCTGGATTCCGGCGCTGGCGCCGAGTGCCCGAACGGCAAATGCGAGCACCGGTGTCGGTAGCGGGCGGGGGAGAAGAGTGACCTCGAATCCGGCGGCGGCCAGGACCTCGGCGCCGGCAGTGGCAAATGCTTCGGAACCATGGCGGGCGTCGCGGCCGACAACGATGTGAGAGCCGCTGTGGCCGTGCGCGTTCAGCCACGCTGCGAGTCCGGCGGTGGTGCGGATGACAACAGCTACGTTCATCCCGTTGGGGCCGCCTCGCACCGGTCCGCGCAACCCCGCTGTGCCGAATGTCAGTGGAGCGGAAAAACGTTCGGCCAGTTCATGTTCGGAGAGCGATTCGAGTTCGCGCCTGGTGGCCGGGTCGGGATCGGAGTTGATCCACTCCTGCGCCGCCAGGATCACAGTTCGCGGACCAGTTGGCGCAGCAGCGTTCCCACTCGGGTCGCGGACGCCTTGCCTGCCGCGAGTACTTCCTGATGATCGAGTGGTGCGCCGGTGATGCCCGCGGCAAGATTGGTGACCATCGAGATGCCCAACACCCGTGCGCCCAGAGCGCGAGCCGCGATGGTCTCGTGGACCGTCGACATACCCACGAGATCGGCGCCGAGGGTGCGCAGCATCCGGATTTCGGCAGGCGTTTCGTAATGGGGCCCGGGTAGCCCGGCGTATACGCCTTCGGTGAGTTCGGGGTCGATGGAGCGAGCGAGTGCTCGAAGTTCGGGGGAGTACGCGTCGACGAGGTCGACGAACTCCGCGCCCACCAACGGCGAGCGGGCTGTCAGGTTGAGGTGGTCACTGATCAGGACCGGCTGACCGACGGCGTAGTCCTCGCGGATGCCGCCGGCGGCATTGGTGAGGATCACGGTGTCCGCGCCCGCTGCGATGGCGGTGCGAACGGGATGGACCACGGAGCTGAGTTCATGGCCTTCATACGCGTGGGTGCGTCCGAGAAGCAGCAGAACCTGGGTATCGCCGACGGTGACTGTTCGGATCCTTCCGGCGTGGCCGAGAGCCGACGGCGGAGCGAAGCCAGGTAGGTCGGCCATCGACACCTCGGCGGTGGGCTCACCGAACTGGTCGGCAGCGTCGGTCCACCCTGAACCGAGGACTACGGCGACGGAGGGCGGCGCGCTTCCGGTCATGGCGGACAGAGCGGCAGCGGCGGCTTCGGCGATCGTTCCCATGTGCATTACCTTACTGACGAGTCGGGTCGGTTCGTCGGATGACCTACCGGCCATTACGCTGCCCTTCATGCCTTATCTCGAACGCGACGGCGACGTATTCATCCTGTACCTCGGAAACGAGGGTGAAACTGACAACGAGAACCGTTTCACCCCTGATTGGATCGACTCGGTGCACAGCGCACTCGACGAGGTCGAAGCGCACGAGGGGCCGGCTGCCCTGGTTACAACGGCGACGGGCAAGTTCTACACGAACGGCCTGGACACCACGTGGATCTTTGCCAACATCGACGGTCTTCCCGGGTACCTCGACAAGGTACACACGCTGTACACCCGCTTGCTGACATTCCCGATGGCGACGGTCGCGGCGATCGGTGGCCACGCCTTCGGAGCGGGCGCGATGCTCGCGACGTCGCACGACTTCCAGATCATGCGCGCCGACCGCGGTTTCTACTGCCTGCCAGAGGTGAGCCTGAACATGCCGTTCACCGTTGGCATGTCGGCCCTGCTGAACAGCAGACTCCCCAAGCAAGCGGCCGTGGAGGCAATGACCACCGGGCGCCGATTCGGTGGCGCCGACGCACTGTCTGCCGGAATTGTCCAGGAAACCGTCGAGGGTGATTCGGTGCTCGCGACCGCGGTGGCCAAGGCCGCTGCGCTCACCGCGACACACGGACCGAACCTGGCCGGAATCAAGGCCGGGATTCATCGAGACCTGTTGGTTGATCTTGGACGGGTGACTGACAAGAGCAACTTCTCGTTCGGGTGAGACAATGATTCGGTGAATCATGAAGTCGACGGCGTAGTCAGGTCTGTGGAGACCGATCTGATTGCGCTGTCGCATTCGATTCACGGTGATCCGGAGCTTGCATTCGAGGAATTCCGCAGCAGCGCCAAGGTGTCCGAACTGCTGGAGCAGCACGGCTTCGCGATCACTCGCGGTGTGGTCGATCTACCAACGGCGTTCGATGCGACGTACGGCAGCGGAGAGCTGGTCATCGCGATCTGCGCCGAGTACGACGCTCTTCCGGACATCGGCCACGCCTGTGGGCACAACATCATCGCTGCGGCGGCGGTGGGCGCCGGTATCGCCTTGGCGTCTGTGGCGGACCAACTCGGCATCACCGTTCGGGTGATCGGAACTCCGGCCGAGGAAACCGGTGGCGGCAAAGTGCTGATGCTCGAGCGCGGGGCGTTCGACGGCGTCGGCGCCGCGATGATGGTTCACCCTGGCCCGATCGACATCATCGGTGCGACGTCGCTGGCCTTGGCCGATATCGCCGTCAGCTACCACGGACGGGAGGCTCACGCGTCCGCCGCACCGGAGTTCGGACTCAATGCCGCCGACGCGGCAACCCTGGCTCAGGTGGCAGTGGGGTTGTTGCGCCAGCACCTGCTCCCCGGTCAGCAGATTCACGGCATCGTCAGTGACGGTGGAACCGCCCCCAACATCGTGCCGGCGCGTTCGGAGCTGTTGTATTACTTGCGGGCGGAGACCGCAGCGTCGTTGGCCAATCTGTCGGAGCGGTCGAATGCCTGTTTTGCAGCCGGCGCTCTTGGCACCGGTTGCACTCACGAGATCCGCACCGTATCGCCGACCTACACCGAATTGACGCCTGATCCGTGGCTCGCTGACGTGTACCGCGAACAGATCCTGGACCTGGGCCGGGTGCCGTTGGCACCTGAATGGGAGCGTTCTCGTCCGCTCGGAAGTACCGACATGGGTAATGTCACCAACGTGATTCCTGGAATTCATCCTGTGATCGGTTTGGATTCAGCTGGGGCAGTGACACATCAGCCGGAGTTCGCTGCTGCGTGTGTCACGGAATCTGCTGATCGCGCCGTTGTAGACGGCGCAATAGCCTTGGCTCGCACTGCTGTCCGGGTAGCGTCCGATCCTTCGGAACGCGCCCGTCTGTTGGAAGGAGTAGATCGCCGGTGAACGCGGCAATCGATACTTGGATTCACGCGCATACCGACGATCTGGTCGCGTGGCGACGGCACATTCACGCCAACCCCGAATTGGCGCGCCATGAATACGCGACAACGGAATTTGTCGCGACGCGGCTCATCGAAGCTGGACTTTCACCGAAGGTGCTTCCCGGCGGCACGGGGTTGACGTGCGATATCGGTCCGGACGGACCCCGCATTGCCCTGCGCGCCGACATGGATGCACTGCCGATGCAGGAGGCGACGGGTGCGACGTACTCGTCCACGGTCCCTGGTGTTTCCCACGCTTGTGGGCACGACGCGCACACCACGATCCTGTTGGGCGTTGGTGTGGCCTTGGCGTCGTTGCCGGAACTTCCGGTCGGAGTTCGGTTGATCTTCCAGCCTGCCGAAGAAGTGATGCCGGGCGGTGCGCTCGACGTCATCGCGGCCGGTGCACTCGACGGTGTTTCGAGAATCTTTGCTCTGCATTGTGATCCGCGCCTGGAAGCGGGTCAGGTCGGTGTGAGACTCGGTGCGATCACGTCCGCAGCCGATACCGTCGAAGTGGTTCTGGATTCGCCGGGAGGCCATACGTCGCGGCCTCACCTGACAACCGATCTCATCTACGCGCTCGGAACTGTTGTCACCGGATTGCCCGGAATGCTCAGCCGCCGTATCGATCCGCGCACCGGCACCGTCATGGTGTGGGGCGCGGTCAGCGCCGGTCAAGCGCCCAACGCGATCCCACAGACCGGCATGATGACGGGCACGGTCCGAACGGGCGATCACGAAACGTGGGAACTGCTCGAACCTCTTGTGGAGGAGATCGTGCACGGACTGCTCGCACCGACAGGTGTCCGCTACCAACTGAACTACCGCCGCGGTGTCCCGCCCGTCGTCAATGACGAGATCTCGACGCGTATGTTCGAGGACGCCATCGCCAGCGTCGGGCAGGATGCCTTGGCAGACACACCACAATCCGGTGGTGGAGAAGACTTTTCGTGGTACCTCGAGACCGTCCCTGGCGCTATGGCCAGGTTGGGTGTGTGGTCCGGCGAAGGTGAACAACTCGATATCCATCAACCCACATTCGATCTCGACGAGCGCGCGCTCGGTGTGGGCGTGAAAGTTCTCACAAGCCTCGTTCTCGGTTAGTTCCGGTTCCCGTCGGGGGCACCGTTTTTCGTAAGGTTCGAGTGAAGGTACGGGCATGTCCATAGGTGTGGGAGTGCGAATCGGCACAGTGGTGTCGACGGCAGTGGTCGCGTCGAACGATCCAGGTTCGGCTGATCCGGTGGTAATCGTTCGCGATACGGTTCTCAATCAGCGCAAGGACGGCACCACCGTGCTCGGCGGCGAGTCGGAGTTGGGCGGCGGCCGCGAGTTCACAGAAAGCTGGACGGGCTTTGTCGCCCGCGTCGGCGATCCGAGCGGTGTTGCCGGAACCGCTGATACCCGTTATCGCGCTGAAGATTTGGTGGCAACGTCCATCCGCTGCCTGCTACAGGAATGCGAGCCGCTGCCCGATCGTGGGGGTAAGGACGGCGGCGCGCCCGACATCGTGGCGACGTACCCGTCACGCTGGGATTCCTCGACGGCGGCGATCCTGCGCGATTCACTGGTCTACGCGGGCCTCGAACGGGTCACCTTGGTATCGGACGCCGAAGCCGTGTCGGCGTGGTTCGAATCGGAAATCGCCGCGCTGGCCGGAACGCTCATCGGGATCTATCACGTCGACGACACCGGAGCCGCTGTCACCCTGGTGCGTTCGGGTGTTGCCGCGGGCCGCGCATTCGGATTCGCCGGCGACGGCAGCTCTCCGAGTTCACGAATTGCAACGGCGCTCGGCGCCTTCGGATGGATGCCGGAAAACCTCGACGCCGTTGTCGTGACCGGCGACGGTGACATGGCGGGCGACAAGGCGGCGATGACGGCCATTGCCGTTGGGGTCGCCGAAAAGCTCAATGTCCGTTGTGAACTCGGACCTGGTCCGGAACAGTCGGCAGCGCTCGGTGCAGCAATTCTTGCAGCCGGTTTCACGTCGACGTCGCACAAGATCGTGCCGATCGGACTGCCGCCGTCACATGACGTCACCGAAGTATTCGACAACGTCCCGAAGGTTGCCGTGTCGGCCGAAGGGGCACAGGTGGCTACTGCGGAGGCGGAACCTACGTCGGTGGCGGAGACCGAGACCGGCAAGTCCGGCTCCACGCGCATCGTGATCACAGTTGCCGCCGTAGCGGCGATCATCGCGCTCGCGGTGCTGGCCTACTTCTTGCTGCTCTAGTCGGTCAATCTGGATTAGTCGGTCAAACCGTTTCCGGGACCCACGTTCCGGCTGTTTCGCGTCCGCAGTTCCCGGACGTAGTCGGCCGGAGCACCCGCGATCTCGGCTGCGTCGGCCATCACACCGATGTAGCGAGCGGACGGAAGACCACCTTCGTAGGCGTCCATGACATACAGCCAGGCCAGAACGGCGCCGTCCGTAGTGTCGACACGTACCCGGATCTTGCGGTGCAGTCCGAGCTCGGCGCCTTCCCAGCGGTCGAGGCTCACCTCGTCCTCTTCCGGTACGTCGTAGAGGACTACGAAAACGCTGGAATCCGGGTCCTCCACCACAGTGGCGAGAGCGCCTTCCCAGCCGAGGTCTTCGCCGCTGAAGGTCAGGCGCCAGCCACGCAACCATCCAGTTCCCGACATGGGGGAGTGTGGGCAGCGCAACAGCATCTGCTCGGGGTGCATGTTGGAACCGTACGCAGCATAAATCGACACGGGCGCAAGCCTAAACGGTGGTGTGAGGGTGACGCGAAGCGGACCACCGGACGCTAGTAATCTGGTACAAGCACTGCGCGACCTCGATCGCTGCAATAGCGTGACCAACGCGTGCTGTACATGAGGTATATGGACTGGCGGGAGACCCCTGCCGGTCGCCTGACGACTTGGAGGACATATGACCCGGATCGTGATCATCGGCGGCGGACCTGCCGGATATGAGGCAGCGCTGGTTGCTGCCCAGCACGGCGCAACCGTCACCCTGGTCGATTCGGACGGCGTCGGCGGCGCGTGTGTCCTGTTCGACTGTGTGCCGTCGAAGACGTTCATCGCGTCGACCGGAATCCGCACCGACATGCGTCGCGCATCCGATTTGGGAATCACGCTCGATCCCGAGCAGGCGTCGGTGTCGCTCCCCAAGATTCACGCCCGTGTGAAGGCGCTTGCGCTGTCCCAGTCCTCGGACATTCGCGCTCGACTGCAGACGGTTGGTGTCGAGGTCCTCTCCGGCACCGCAGAACTGACGGACCAGGAACTCGGATTGGCGACACACCAGGTGCGGGCGACCCTCGCCGACGGTGAGGAGCGCACCATCGCTGCCGACGTAGTCCTTATTGCGACCGGCGCCAGCCCCCGCATCATCCCGGGCGCGGAGCCGGACGGTGAGCGCATCATGACGTGGCGTCAGCTCTACGACTTGGAAGAGCTGCCCTCGCACCTCGTTGTTGTCGGTTCTGGTGTGACCGGTGCCGAGTTCGTGTCCGCGTACACCGAGATGGGCGTCAAGGTGACGCTGGTGTCCAGCCGTGACCGAGTGCTCCCGGGCGAGGATGCCGACGCGGCACTCGTGCTCGAAGACGCGTTGGCCGAGCGCGGCGTGATCCTGGTCAAGCACGCGCGCGCCGATGCCGTCGAGCGCACCGAGGACGGGATCATCGTCAAGCTTTCCGACGGCCGCACGGTCGAGGGCAGCCATGCCCTCATGACAGTCGGCTCGGTTCCCAACACCGACGGACTCGGTCTCGACAAGGTCGGCATCGAGCTCGACAAGGGCGGCTACCTGCGCGTCGACCGCGTCTCCCGCACCGCGGTGTCGGGTATCTACGCTGCCGGTGACTGCACTGGCCTGCTCCCGCTCGCATCCGTGGCCGCCATGCAGGGCCGCATCGCGATGTACCACGCACTCGGTGAAGGCGTGAGCCCCATCAAGTTGAAGACGGTGGCGTCGGCGGTGTTCACACGTCCCGAGATCGCAACGGTGGGTGTGACGCAGGCTGCAATCGACAACGGTGAAGTTCCGGCTCGTACCGTCATGCTGCCGCTCAACACCAACCCGCGCGCCAAGATGTCCGGACTGCGTCGCGGCTTCGTGAAGATCTTCTGCCGTCCCGCAACGGGTGTCGTGATCGGCGGAGTTGTGGTCGCGCCCAATGGATCCGAGTTGATCCTGCCGCTCGCGATGGCCGTGCAGAACAACCTGAGCGTCAACGACCTGGCCCAGACGTTCTCGGTGTACCCGTCGCTGACCGGTTCGATCACCGAGGCGGCGCGTCAGCTCATGCGTCACGACGACCTCGACTGATTTTCCGTAATGCGGTTTCCCGAAATCTGAGAATTGGATTTCACATATTGGCGTGATGGTGGGATAGTCGTGGTACCGGTCGAATCATGGATCGGTACCACGGCGCTCTCCCCGCCCCGTAGACCCCTCGGCGGCTCAGGGTGTTTTTCCTCTGATCTTTCTTTTTGCGTGCCTGGGAGTTTCTATGAAACACGCCGCGCTGTCTGCTCGTATGGGTGGGCTCCGTAGTTCTGCAATCCGTGACCTGCTCACCCTGACTGCTCGCCCTGACGTGATCAGTTTGGCCGGCGGCTTGCCGGATCCGAATTTTATTCCACGAGAGCGCATTTCGCAGGCAGCTGCCGACGCTCTCGGTGATGCGTCGTCCGTTCAGTACGGTGAGACCTCGGGGTTGCGACACCTTCGTGAGGTCATTGCGGCCCGCGAATCCGTCAAGATCGGCCGCACACTCGAATCGTCCGACGTGGTGGTCACTCATGGTTCCCAACAGGGCCTGAGTTTGCTGGCTCAGGTATTGCTCGACGCCGGTGACAACGTTGTCGTGGAAGATCCGGCGTATACCGGCGCACTGCAGGTCTTTCGGACCGCGCAGGCAAGCCTGGCCGCCGTCCCGGTCGACGCGGACGGCATGGATACCGTAGTTCTCGAAGCGAAGCTTGCGGGTGGACTACGTCCGAAAGTTGTTCATACCGTGAGTAACTTTCACAATCCGCGCGGGTCCGTTCTTTCGCTCGAACGTCGCGCACACCTCGCGAAACTTGCCGATACGTACGGCTTCTGGATACTCGAGGACGACCCGTACGGGGAACTGTATTTCGACGGTCCGCCGCCGCTTCCGGTCGCAGCATTGTCGGACAGGGTGATTCGGCTGTCCAGTGCGTCCAAGGTGCTGGCTCCTGCCCTGCGTGTCGGCTGGCTGCACGGTGACCGGCGCGTGTGCGAAGCGGTCGAATTGATCAAACAGGGTGCAGATCTGTGCGGGTCGTCGCTCACTCAACAGATTGCGGCCGACTTGTTCTCGGACACCGCGTGGTTCGACGCTCATCTGGACAAGTTGCGGGCGTCCTACGGCAACCGCGCGAAGACTCTTGTCAGTGCCTTGGAGGCCGGCTTCGGCGACAGCGCACGATTCTCGCCCGTGCGCGGCGGCATGTTCTGTTGGATGGAGAGCCTTGAACCCGTAGACACTGCGGCGGTTCTCGATGTTGCCGTCGAGCATGGTGTTGCCTTTGTGCCCGGTGCCGCATTCGGCTTCGACGCAGACCTGAGCCTATCGGCCCGACTGTGTTTTGCGACGTATCCGGAAACAGTGCTGGAAGACGCCGCACGGAAACTGTGCGACGCCTTCCGTGATGCTTCCGCTCAGTCTCGGGGTTGAACTCCGCGCCACAGCAATTCGATTGCGGTACGGACCCGATCGTCGGCCCCGTCGGCCGTGGACGGTCCGCGGACGACAAACTGGTAGTAGGACATTCCCACGATCAGGTCGATCAGGACATCCGTGTCCACCGAGGAGTCCAAGGTGCCTGCGGCCTGCGCTTCGGACATTGCTTCCGTCAGGTGAACGCGGCGCCGTGAGACGTGTTGCTGCCAGCTGGCTTCGCGGACCTTGTCGTTCTGCAATCCGAGAACGATACGTTTACGAACCAGGTCACCGGACGCGCCGGTCACGTCGACCATGCCGACCGCAAAGGAATTGGCAAGGTCGACGCGGAGATCGCCGGTGAAGGTTGTCTTCACCTCGGATCGGACGCTGTCGAGCGCTGCCGCCAGGAGTTCCTCGCGGCTCGACCATCGTCGATAGATTGCGGCGCGCGAAATTCCGGACCGAGTGGTGATGGCGGCGATCGTCACCTCGTCAGCGCTGGGGAATTCCGTCAACAATTCGATGGTGGCGGTAAGGACTGCTTCTTCGACGGCGGTATCGCGGGGGCGACCGGGTCCGCGCGGTGTTTCCGGTGTTGTCACGTTCTCGAGTGTCACCGTGTTGCAAGCATTTTCGTGCGCAAGAGCTCGACCAGTTCCTGGCTGAGTCCGGCCGCACGCAACGGCGCCAGAACGTCCCCGTGGCGCCGCACGAGTGTGTGCTGCATGACGGTCATGGAGGTACGTTCGGCGCCCATCATGGCGCCACTGGGCATGCTGTCCGCATCGAAGTCGAACGGTAGGAAGCCGCCCATGATCATCTGGACCCGCGCATGCAGTCGGGGTAGTTCAACTGCGGTGCGAGCGTAGTCGTCTGCGATGGCGGCGGCGTCCGCGCCGACTGCACTGAGCAGTGCCGCTGCAAACACCCCCGTGCGGTCCTTGCCTGCGGCGCAGTGGAATACGGTTCCGCCGGGGCTCAGGGCGAGGACGGTCAGACCTGTCGCGAGTTGAGGTGCCGCGGATTCCAGAAGGTCCGCATACCACTGGCCGACGTGATCGGGAGTGGTTACCTGTGGCAGCGCCTGATTCATGGCGGCGGGAGCGGCGACCTCGGCGACGAGTGGAATGTGGTGATAGGCGATAGCGTGAGCAGCGAGTGGGCCGCGCCCGGTGTATGCCGCTTCGCCAGGGGACCGTAGATCGATCACCGTGCGGATTCCCCTGTTCCACAGTGAATCGGCGTATTCCGTCGACAGGTGTGAGACGTCGTCGCTGCGGAAGGCGACAGATTCGCGAATGCATCCGCTTGCCACTGGCACCGCGGCAAGATCGCGCAGGTTCACCGGGTCGAGCAGTTCGGGGGACGAGAGTACGTCGGTCATGGTTTTTCTCAGCTCAGTCGGGCGCGGATCATCGCGCTGATTCGGTCGATGACGGTGACGAGCACGATGATGCTCAGGATGATGGTGCTCAGGTGCCCGTGGTCGTACATGCGCATGGCCGTGGTGAGTTCCAAACCGATACCGCCGGCACCGACGAGACCGAGAATTGTTGCACCGCGGACATTTCCCTCGAAGAGGAGCAGGGTGTAGCTGACAAGCAGGGGTGCTGCTTGCGGCAGAACTCCGTAGGCGATGATCTGCCGTTTGTCGGCTCCCGCGGAACTCAAGGCATCGAGTGGACCTTGATCGACCGATTCCATTGCCTCGGCGTAGATCTTGCTGATCGAGCCGAGGGAGCCGACCACGATGGCAAGCACACCGGCAAACGGGCCGAGACCCACAGCGGAGACGAACATCAGGGCGTAAATGAGTTCGGGGATCGAGCGCAAGACGTTCAGGATCGCCCGGGATATGCCGTAGAGCCACTTCGGGGCGATGTTCGATGCCGCGCCGAAACTGAGGATCAGTGACAGCACCGCGCCTACCAGCGTTCCGACAATCGCCATCTGGAGCGTTTCGATCAGCAGGGTGACGATGACGTCGAACTTGTCGAAGGTCGGCGGGAACAGTCGCGAGACAAAATCAACCATGTTGGGTACACCGGAAACCAGGCGCGCGGGGTCGGCGTCTGCGCCGGCAAACGACCACGCGAGGACCACTGCAATGACGATCAGACCGACCCCGCTGCGAGGGGAGGGCAGACGCCACGGTTTGGCGAGGCGTTCGGCTTCCTTCGACATAGCCTGCGACTGTCCGCGCTTACTGCTCGACGATGTCTGCATGTTCACCATAGATCGTGCTCACCGCCTCTTCGTTGAGTTCTTCTGCACGGCTGTTGAATACGGTGCGTCCGTCCCGCAAGCCGATGACGCGATCGGTGTACTTTCTCGCGAGGCCGACGACGTGAAGGCTGACGATCACCGGAACCTGACGTTCGCGGGCAATCTCCCTCAGCAAGGTGAGGATGGTTCCGGCAAGTCGTGGATCGAGGGAGGCGACGGGTTCGTCGGCGAGGATCAGTTTCGGGTGTTGCATCAGAGTGCGCGCGATCGCTACCCGTTGTTGCTCACCACCGCTGAGTGTCCGGCTCTGCTGAGATGCTTTGCCTTCCAATCCGACTCGGCGCAATAGTTCGAGAGCCTCGACGCGTTGGGTGCGTCCGAATCCGCCGATCAGGTTGACCGCACCGGCGTCGTACAGACCGCCGGTCAAGACGTTGGTCAGGGCGCTCAGTCGCGGCACCAGATTGAAGTGCTGAAAGACGTAGCCGACATCCGAACGCAGAGAACGTAAGTCGGAACCGTTCTGCTGCGCGACGTCTCGGCCGGCAACTGTCAATTCGTCGGCGGTGAAGTCGGTAAGGCGGGTCAGTGTCTTCATCAATGTCGATTTGCCGGATCCCGAGTGGCCGAGCAAACCGACCACTTCACCGGGGTGAACGGTGAGGTCGACGCCGTCGAGGGCGATGTTGTCGCCGAACGTGACTCGGATGTTGCGTCCGGTGACCACCGGCGGCGAAACTATGGACGAGCGCGGCGGGCGAATTACCGGCGCTGTCATCGGATGTTGTCCAGGTCGACTCCGGCGGCTTCCGCGATCGTGACCAACGGTTCGTACACCGAGAAGTCGGGATCGGCGGTGTACGTGCCGCCAACGCCCAGGATCTTCGATGCTTCGGGATTCGCCGAGAGCATTGCCGGGAGATTGTCCTTGATCGCGTCACGAGTCTCGGAATCGAGGCCGCTGCGGGCGACAAATGAAACACCAACCGGGATGGGTGCGCTTTGGCCGACGATCCGGACGTCGTCGGCGGTGAACATGCCACCGGCTATGAACGACGTGTAGAGCTGGCGCGCGGTACAGGCAACGTCGACGTTCCCGTTCATCAAAGCGAGAACCGCAGAGTCGTGCCCGCCGGCAAAGGTGCTCTTGTAGTCGGTTCCGTCGGTGAGGCCCGCCTCGGCCATCATTGCCTTCGGCATGAAGTAGCCAGTGGTCGATCCCGGATCGACAAAGGCGACCTGATGTCCCTTGATGTCGGTGACGGATTGAATTGTGCTGTCGGACTTGGCCAGACAGTACGACGCTGGATCGGGTGCCCCGTTCCAGGCGAGGATGGGCTCGACGCTTCCCGTCTTGAATGCGAGGGCGGCCGAGAAAGGGCTGAGGACGGCGACGTCGACAAATCCGTTCCGAACAGCCTCTACGACGCCGAGGTAGTCCGCCGGCGACTCGTGTTTGACGGTTTTGCCGGTCGCGGTTCCCATCATGTCGGCGACGTCGGTCATGATGGCGAGCTCTTTGACGTCATCGGTGCCGGGAGGCGTGGCAAAAATGATCTGATTCGAATCCGCAGACGAGGCTTCGGATTCGGTGGAGCACGAGGACAGGGCGAGTGAAGCGACGGCAGTCAACGCGACGGCGATACCGACTCGAGCACGCATGATGGACCTTCCGAAAAGGCGGGGGAGTTTGACGCCTGTTACGAAACCATCGGTGTCTGTATCGGAATTACGAGAACGCTGTACTCGTAATTGCGCGCAGGTGAACAGTTGGAGCGGCTTTCGGTGGGGCGCGCGGCGCCCCACCGAACTCGACTAATCGGACCAGTTGTACGTGCGTTCGACGGCCTTGTTCCACTCCGCGTACAGGCGGGCGCGCTCGGACTCTTCCATGTCGGGCTCCCACGTCTTGCCGACGGCCCAATTGCGGCGGATGTCGTCGGTATCGGACCAGTAGCCGACGGCCAAACCGGCAGCGTAGGCAGCGCCCAACGCGGTCGTCTCGTTGACAACGGGACGGATGACCGGCACTCCGAGAATGTCGGACTGGAACTGCATCAGGGTCTCGTTGACAACCATGCCTCCGTCGACCTTGAGGGCGGAGAGTTCGACGCCGGAATCGGCGCGCATGGCGTCGATGACCTCACGGGTTTGATACGCGGTGGCTTCGAGTGCTGCCCGGGCCAGATGACCCTTGTTCACGAAGCGGGTCAGTCCGACGATGACGCCGCGAGCATCGGGACGCCAGCGCGGCGCGAAGAGACCGGAGAAGGCAGGGACGATGTAGGCGCCGCCGTTGTCGTCGACGGTGGCAGCGAGGGCCTCGATGTCCTTGGCATTCTGAATGATCCCGAGGTTGTCACGCAGCCACTGGACCAGTGATCCCGATACGGCAACAGAACCTTCCAGGGCATAGACAGCCGGGGCGTCGCCCAGTTTGTAGCAGAGAGTGGTCAGGAGGCCGTGCTTGCTGTGGACCGGAGTGGTACCGGTATTGAGGAGAAGGAAGTTGCCGGTGCCGTAGGTGTTTTTTGCTTCACCCACCGACAGACAGGCCTGACCGAACGTGGCTGCTTGCTGGTCTCCGAGAATGCCCGCGACCGGAACGCCGGCCAGGTTGCCCCGAGGTCGACCCTTGCCGTAGATCTCGGAAGAACTGCGGATTTCCGGAAGTATCGACATCGGAATACCGAAATCCGCGCAGATGGACTCGTCCCACTGCAAAGTCTCCAGATCCATCAGCATTGTGCGTGACGCATTGGTGACATCTGTCACGTGCTGCCCCTCAGTGAGGTGCCACAAAATCCACGTGTCGATGGTGCCGAAGCACAATTCGCCGGCTTCTGCCTTCGCGCGCGCCCCGTCGACGTTGTCGAGAATCCACCGGATTTTCGGGCCCGAGAAATACGTCGACAACGGCAACCCGGTCTGGGCGCGGTACTTTTCCGGCCCGGCGTCGCCACCGAGTTCCTGGCACAGCTGATCGGTGCGCGTGTCCTGCCAGACAATGGCGTTGTAGACAGGTTTGCCGGTCTTTCGCTCCCAGACCACCGTTGTCTCACGTTGATTCGTGATTCCGACGGCCGCGATGTCCGCGCGGGTGAGGTCGGCTTTGGCAAGTGCACCTGCCACCACTTCGCGGGTGTTCATCCACAGCGCCACCGGATCGTGTTCGACCCAGCCGGCTTGCGGGAAGATCTGTTCGTGTTCCTTCTGGGCAACGCTGACAACAGCGCCGTCGTGGTCGAAGATCATGCATCGGCTCGACGTGGTGCCTTGGTCGATGGCGGCGATGTACTGGTTCACATGTCTCCTTGGTTCGTGCGCTGTCGCAGTATGAGCATGAAGCTACTAGCCTGGATGCGAATTCGTCGTCGACTTACAGGAGATACGGGTTGAGTAAGCAGCAGGGTGTGCAGTTTCTCGGCCCACAGCAGCGAGAAGCTGCCTGGGAGCAGCTTCAGAGTGAACAGTTCGACGTTATCGTCGTGGGTGGCGGCGTCGTGGGTGTCGGCACAGCGCTCGACGCCGCAACGCGTGGACTCAAAGTCGCGTTGGTCGAGGCTCGTGACTACGCGTCTGGCACGTCTTCCCGATCATCGAAGATGTTCCACGGCGGTCTGCGCTATCTGGAACAGCTGGAATTCGGGTTGGTCCGTGAGGCATTACGCGAGCGTGAGCTCTCTCTGACGACACTGGCGCCGCACCTGGTCAAGCCGCTCAAGTTTCTGTTCCCGCTGGCTCACCGCGTCTGGGAACGCCCGTACATGGCAGCCGGAATCTTCCTGTACGACCGGATGGGCGGGGCCAAATCGGTGCCCTCGCAGAAGCACCTGACGCGAGCCGGGGCACTGCGTATGTCGCCGAGCCTCAAGCGCAGTTCGCTGACCGGCGGAATCCAGTACTACGACACAGTGGTCGACGACGCCCGTCACACCATGACCGTCGCGCGGACGGCGGCGCATTACGGCGCTGTGGTCCGGACGTCGACGCAGGTTGTCGGCTTCCTACGCGAAGCAGATCGAGTGTCGGGTGTCCGTGTTCGTGACTGTGAAGACGGACGGACCGCCGAGGTCAAGGGACACGTCGTCATCAACGCGACGGGCGTGTGGACCGACGAGATCCAAGCACTGTCGCGTCAGCGTGGCAGGTTCCGGGTTCGGGCGTCGAAGGGCGTGCACATCGTCGTTCCTCGTGACCGCATCGTCAGTGAAGCGGCGATCATCCTGCGCACCGAAAAATCTGTGCTGTTCGTGATTCCGTGGGGCAACCACTGGATCATCGGAACTACGGACACGGATTGGAATCTCGACCTCGCGCACCCAGCCGCAACCAAGGCCGATATCGACTACATTCTCGGACACGTAAACTCGGTGCTCGTGACGCCTTTGACGCACGCCGACATCGACGGTGTGTACGCCGGCCTTCGTCCGCTGCTGGCCGGCGAGAGCGACGAGACGTCGAAACTGTCGCGTGAGCATGCCGTTGCCCGGGTTGCTCCGGGCCTCGTTGCCATTGCGGGCGGAAAGTACACCACGTACCGCGTCATGGCGGAGGATGCGGTTGACGTTGCGTCCGAGGACATTCCGGCGCGAGTTGCGTCGTCGATCACCGAGAAGGTGCCGCTCGTGGGCGCCGACGGATACTTTGCGTTGGTCAATCAGACCATGCAGTTGGGTGAGACGTACGGTCTGCATCCGTACCGCGTCAAGCATCTCCTCGACCGGTACGGTTCCTTGATCACCGAAGTGTTGGAATTAGGTCGCACGACTCCGGAGTTGTTGCAGCCCATCACCGATGCGCCCGATTACCTTCAGGTTGAGGCAGTGTATGCCGCGGCCGCAGAAGGGGCACTGCATCTGGACGACATCTTGGCGCGGCGCACGCGCATTGCGATCGAGTACCCGCACCGCGGCGTCAACTGCGCCCAGCAAGTCGCGGAACTTGTTGCCCCCGTGCTGGGTTGGGATGCCGAGGCCGTCGATCGCGAGGTTGACACCTACCGTGCTCGGGTCAAGGCTGAAGTGGAATCACAGGCTCAACCCGACGATGAAGCAGCGGACGCACTGCGGGCAGCGGCACCGGAGTCGCGGGTGGAAATCCTCGAGCCGGTAGTCGAGGTGGCCGACCGCGTGTAGTTGTTTAACTGCGCGTGGTTCGTGGGCATTTTCCACAGATCGGACTTTTCCGACTGATTTCGAGGAGTGCTCGAATTCGAACAGGATTTCGATTATGGTTGGGGAATGTTCGATTCGGGGGTGGGGAGTTTCGGTATCTCAGCGCAGCTGAGTGGTACCGAAACTGATTGCGCCCTGGTTGATTTGATGGCCCAGTTGCATTCGTGTGAAGCGATCTTGGTCGAGCGGAAACTGGCGGTGGTGGCGGAGTTCTTCACCCGTCGTAGTGCCGAGCATGTCGAGGGTGGCACGTGGACGTCGTCGGCGCACGAGTTGGCCGAATCCGAGGTCGGCGCGGTCTTGACGATGGGCCGTGCTGCGGCCGGGAAGCTCATCGGTTTGGGTTTTGCTTTGAAGACGCGGTTGCATCGCACTCGTGTGGCGATGGCCCGCGGTGAACTCGATTTCTACCGGGTGGGGTTGATCGAGTCGGCGACTGCGAATGTCGGTGACGAGTTGATCGACGAGGTCGAACGCTTGTTGCTCGAGCAGGTGTTGGCTCCACCGGTGGACGGTGGGACGGGGTTGACGGGTCGGCGGTTGACGGCGGCGATCGACCGGATCGTCGCCCGGGTCGATCCGGAAGGCATGCGGGAACGACGACGCCGCGCCCTCGCGGATCGGTTCGTGGGGGTCAGTGCCGCCGAAGACGGCATGGCTCGCATCCTGGGCAGCATCCCGGCGGAGCAAGCCCGCGCGTTCGACGGCAGGTTGCGGGAGTTGGCGATGTCGGTGTGCCGCCACGATTCCCGTACGTATGAGCAGCGGCGCGCGGATGCGTTGGGCGCTTTGGTGAGCGGTTCGACGGTGTTGGTGTGCGACTGCGACCGCAGAGATTGCCCGCAGGACCGTAGCGGTTTGGTGATCATGCGCCGGCGAGGGTGTCAGATAATTTGTGTAAGAGCGATCTGACACGAATGGAGCATCATCGTGACTATGGCTGTTGACAACAATCATGCCCCCAACGGCAACCTGGAACCGCGAAGCGAACTCAGCGACTTCGAAGCACTGAAAGCCTCCGGTGCACTCGACGAGATCCTCGCCAAAATCGACGCCGGTCAAGTGCAGATCACCGGCGAAGGCGGCTTTCTGCAGGAAATGGTCAAAGCAGTACTCGAGCGGGGACTGCAGACCGAACTGTCTGCACACCTCGGATACAACAAGGCGACCCTGCTGGACGATCACTTCCTAACGCACGCAACGGATCCAGCATGAAAACGGTGTCAAGTGAAGTCGGCGACGTTCCGTTAGAGATCCCCCGTGATCGAGACGGATCATTCACCCCGACACTCGTCCCCAAGGGCGCCAGACGGGTCGGAGGCCTCGACGACATGATCGTCTCCCTCTACGCCGGCGGCATGACGATCCGCGACATCGAACACCATCTGGCCACGACGATCGGCACGGAAATCTCCCGTGAAACGATTTCCAAGATCACCGATTCGGTGCTCGAGGAAGTGCTCGAATGGCAACGCAGACCACTCGACCCGATCTATCCGATCCTCTATCTGGACGCTCTCGTCGTCAAGATCCGATCCGGCCAGCAAGTCGTCAATCGTGCCGCGCACATCGCCGTCGGCGTGGACGTCGACGGAATTAAACACGTTCTGGGCATCTGGGTCCAAGAACGCGAAGGCGCGAAGTTCTGGGCCGGAATCTGCGCCGAACTTGCCAACCGTGGCGTCAAGGACATTCTCATCGCCTGCACCGACGGCCTGACCGGCTTCGGGGACGCCATCGAAGCGACGTGGCCGCACACCGTCGTTCAGACGTGCACCGTGCACCTGATCCGGGCGTCGATGCGGTTCGTCTCCTACGGTGACCGCAAAGCCGTGGCTGCGGCGCTGAAGTCGATCTACACCGCACCGACCGTTGACGCCGCCGAGGCCTCGCTGGCACAGTTCAAGGACTCGGAGTTGGGCCACAAGTACCCGACCGCGGTTCGCACCTGGGAGAGCGCCTGGGAACGGTTCATCCCGTTCCTTTCCTTTCCGCCGACAATTCGCAAGATCGTCTACACCACGAACGCGATCGAATCGCTGAACTACCAACTTCGCAAGATCATCAAGAACCGTGGCCATTTCCCGAATGATCAAGCAGCAGTGAAACTTCTATGGCTCGCGATCTGCAATATCGAAGACAAACGTGCCCGCGAACGAGACCGATTGCGCACCGATCGGCTCGCGCCACGCAACTCCAAACACGTCAACCGCCTCGTCGAAGGTGCGCATACCAACGGCTGGAAACAAGCCCTCGGCGCACTCGCCATCAGTTACCCAGACCGCCTCGACCCGTACATCACATAGACGAACATGAATCTCTTACACAAAAATCTTGACAGGCTCTGGTCATCATTCGCCGGCCACTCGTGCATGTGGTGATACACGATTCCGCACTGCATGCAGGGTCGGATGAACCCGCTCATCTCGACGGGTATGGGGTGATCAGTGCCGAGCATGCCCGCGACATCGCAAAAGACGCTGCGATAAAAGAAGTGCGCGTACCCGCAGATCCCGAACCGACACCTGTGCCTGCGTCGGCATCGGTGTACCGCCCTGGCGCGGCACTCGACACCTGGCTGCGGGTCAGCGCGGGCAGCTGCCAATGGCCGCACTGCGATGTCCCGGCCTGGAACTGCGACCTCGACCACACAGTTCCGTTCAACCATGCGGACCCCACACAGGGCGGCAAGACGGTTGCGTCGAATCTGAGTGCGTTCTGCCGCAACCATCACCGCCTCAAGCACTCCGGACGTTGGCAGCTCCACCCGAACCCGGACCGCAGCATCACCCTGACCTCGCAGACCGGTCATTGCTACCGCACCAGAGCTGCCGGACTACTCGCCGGGATGCAGGAACCACCGCCACCGGAAGGCGGCAAACCGCGACGCACACGACTCGAGAACAAAGCTGCCCGCATCCGAGGTGAGCGGAAGCTCCGGCGTGTCAAGATTTCAGCACCGCACAGCAAAACACGCCGATCGCAAACGCCGGCAAACGTTCCCGATCTCCACACCCCGAAAGCGCGTGCCCCACAAAACCGTCGACTACGGCGACGACCCACTGCCATTGGGACTGTCTCTAGATCGGTGTTTCGGCCCGACTTGCTGAGTGAATGCTCGGCGAGGAGGTGCCGAGATGACGACACTGGAAGATGTGACGAAGAAGAGGGCCGAACCGCCGTCGGCGGAAGCGGCCGCGGCCGCGGAGTTGGTCAGGTTGGCGAAGGAGCAAGGCCTGTCGCTGACCGGGCCGGACGGACTGCTCAAACAGTTCACCAAATCCGTCCTGGAAACCGCGCTGAACGAAGAGATGTTCCCCGAGGACTTCGTCCAGGGGAGGCCCCTACTCGCACCTCGGGCACGACAAAAACCAAGCCCCGCCGGAACGGGAATCGACGAATATTCGCAACGGGACTCGGTCGAAGACGGTGTTGACCGAGGCGGCCGGGCATGTTCCGATCGAGGTCCCCCGCGATCGGGAAGGGACGTTCGAACCGCAGATCGCCCGTGAAACGCCAACGGCGTCTCAACGGGGTCGACGAGATCGTGTTGTCGTTGTACGCCAAAGGATTAACCACCGGTGAGATCTCCGCTCATTTCGCCGAAATCTTCCCCCGCAAGTGGGAGGGCCCCCAGGCGCCTCGGTCTCGAAAGAGACCATCTCGCGGATCACGGACAAGGTGCAGGAGGAAATGCAGGACTGGGCTGCCCGACCGCTCGACGAGGTATACGCTGCGATTTTCGTCGATGCGATCGTCGTCAAAGTCCGTCGGCGGTCAGGTCGCAAACCGGCCGATCTTCCCCCGCAAGCGGGAGGGACCCCCAGCCGCGATCGGTGTCAGCCTCGACGGACACTGCGACGTGCTCGGATTGTGGGCCGGCACCGGCGGTGAGGGCGCCAAATTCTTCGATGAGCGTGCTGACAGACATCCGAAATCGGGGCACCCGGGACGTGTTCTTCCTGGTCTGCGACGGACTCAAAGGCCTACCGGAGGCCGCCCTAGAACGTCTGGCCGGCCACGACGGTACAAACGTGCGTCGTGCATTTGATCGGCAACACCTTTCGGCTCTCGGGACGTCAACACTGGGACGCACTCAAACACGATCTCAGACCGATCTTTCGCGGCACCGACCGAGGCTGCCGCTCACGCGGCGCTGGACGATCTCGCCGAGCACTGGGGTGAGAGTTATCCGGCGATCATCCGATTGTGGACCAACGCCTGGCAGGAATTCATCCCGTTCCTCGATTACGGCATCGAGATACGGCGAGTGCTGTGCTCCACCAACGCGATTGAGTCTCTCAATGCCCGGTATCGGAGGGCTGTGAAAGCTCGTGGCCATTTCCCTACCGAGGCGGCTGCGCTGAAGTGCCTCTATATGGTGACGCGTTCACTGGACCCGATAGGCAAGGGCCAGGCACGATGGATGGTGCGGTGGAAGCCTGCTCTGAACGCGTTTGCGATCACGTTCGCCGATCGTTGGCCGGGATCGGAAACATACTGATGGAAATCCGCCGAAACACCGTTAGCGAGATAGACCTAGCCGAAATCATCGTCGTCGCTGAGATGTTTCTCTGGCCAAGATGATTCGAAATTCAGACGCCAGATCGTGCGGCAGGAAGGTTTGTTCGTTGAACCGGAATCGCTTCGCGCGTCATTGGCACTGTGAGAGTCGATTCGATTGGTTTACAGAGTTGTCCTCTGTTTGCCTTATCGCGTTCGGTAGTGGAGTGAGCGTGATTCCGCGACTAAGTGCGGTCTGATTTGGTCTCCTGAGCGTGGGCGGATTGCGTTTAGAGACCTCGGGGTGTGGCTGATTTCTTCCGGCGTCGGGGGATCGACGCAAGTGGCATGGTTACGCCGGTTTGAGACGTTTTGGTGGTGAGCAATTACATGCTTGGGTTACATTTTCGGGCAGAATTGCATAATGGTGTCAACTGGTAGCGCGAGTGCTCGGTCTCGTGCTGCGCGTTCGATCTGCAGATTGAGCCAATCGGTGATCCACTCGATGGCGTTGCGTTCGGTGTTGTCGGCGATGAGCAAATTGTAGTTTTGGTGTGTGCCCGATGCGAAGAACGACATGGTATCGAGCCCTTCCCCGAGGATGGGATGCGAGTTCGGCAGTCCCTTATGTGTTGGCCGTCGTCAAGGAGTCTGCCAGACTGAGGTTCTGAGCTTTCTGTTACTACGCCCAGTATCTGGTGACGACGGTGGCCGGTTTGAGCGCCGCGAGCACGCTGGAGGCTGAGCTGAGACGTCGGTGGGTGTTGCGATGAGCGGCGCAATCTGTGTGTGGAGAGGGGGCTGCCCCCGGTTTGGTTGACATCTGACCTGTGAAGATCAGTCTTCACGGTGAAAGGATGTACATCATGCCGAAGCCGTTCCCCGAGGAATTCCGCCGCGACGTAGTCGCGGTCGCCCGCAAACACGAGGCCCCACTTTTCCAGATCGCGAAAGACTTCGGGGTCAGCGAGGCCACGCTGCACAACTGGCTCAAGAAAGCCGACATCGAAGACGGCAACCGACCAGGATCGACCAAGGAAGAATCCGCTGAATTGCGCGAACTCAAGAAGCGCAATCGACTGCTCGAGCAGGAGAACGAGGTACTGCGCCGGGCCGCGGCATATCTCAGTCAGGGCATTCTCCCAAAATGATGTTCCCGCTGGTCCGCGACCTCGCCGTAGATGGAGTTCCCGTCACGGTGACCTGCCGGGTGCTCGGTTTCTCGACACAAGCGTTCTACAAATGGCGCCAAGATCCTGTGACACAAAGGGATTGGGACGATGCACATCTGATCAACGCCGCCTACGACATTCACGCCGACGATCCGGCTTTCGGGTACCGATTCATCGCCGACGAATTACCTGGGCGAGGCATCAGCGCCGGCGAAAATCGGGTCGCCCGGCTGTGTTCGCAGCAACGGATCTGGTCGGTGTTCGCGAAGAAACGAGGACTGAACAGGAAATCGGGCCCACCGGTCCATGACGATCTCGTCGCCCGCAGGTTCACGGCACAGAAGCCGAACCAGTTGTGGCTCACGGACATCACCGAACACCGGACCGATACCGGAAAACTGTACTTGTGCGCGATCAAGGACGTGTATTCGAACAAGATCGTCGGCTATTCGATCGATTCGCGAATGAAAGCGTCACTGGCTGTCCGTGCACTGACCAATGCCGTCGCTCTCCGGGAGCCCGCCGGGACGATCGTACATTCCGACAGGGGCAGCCAATTTCGGTCGAGAAAGTTCGTGCATGCATTGTCCGACAACGGCTTACAAGGCTCCATGGGTCGGGTCGGGGCATGTGGTGACAATGCGGCCATGGAATCTTTCTTCTCACTGCTGCAGAAGAACGTCCTCGACCGACAACGGTGGTCGACTCGGGAACAGCTACGGCTGGCGATCGTGACCTGGATCGAGAAAACCTACCATCGCAAACGCCGGCAACGACGCCTCGGAAAGCTCACCCCGATCGAGTTTGAGACAATCACCCAGGCCGCATCCGCGGCCTGAAACGAGCAACCCCACAAGTCAACCGAAGTGGGGGCAGTCCCGAGTGCCAGCAGTAGTCGAGGGGAGGCGATCTCGTGTGAGGTGGCCAGCAGTGTGGACATTCTATGTTGGTCGCGGTGTAGGCGATCGTCTTCAATGTCAGGAAATAGTAGCGCGATCGGTCGATACTCATTGTAAGACAGTGGCATTGGCTGGTAGATCAAAGGTCCCAGAAGTCGAGTAGTGCTGTTCGCAGGCTAGGGGAGCGGACGTAGTGGTCGGTTCGCAGTCTCGACCCTGGGTGTCCGAGTTCGGTGAGTCGACTCTCGGAATCTGTGAGGGGGAGCGGAGACAGATCGGCTCGGATACGGAGGAAGTGTAAGACTGCTCCGCCTGCGTGCGGGATTCGGATTGGTTCGGAGACTACAACTGCCGGCGGGTAAATCCACTCGTTGTCGACAGAGGCGAAGACGATCACGTCGCCGCGCTTGATGCGGCTGGGTTTGTCGATGCGCAGCGATTCAAGTTGGTACTTTGCCGTCGGTCCGGCTGTGGTTCGCTTCCGTGGTTGCTGCTCGTCCATTATGTGTTGTTAGGTGGGGCTGGGCTGGTAGTCGACGACGTGTTTGATGAACATCCGGGTGAGCGGTGAGGGCAGAAAATCGGCTTCGAGGTCGTAAACGCGACCGCTGATACCGGGGATTGGTACGGCGCGGCCGATTTCCCATTCCCGGGTGGCGTTGTCGATGAATACTTGATCGACTTCGGTGATCTCGTCGATGTTGTCGATGAACGTCCGGACCTGGGAGAGGATCTTGGGATCGTCGGTGATGATGACGGCATCCTGGGCGAGTATGGAGTTCACGGACGCATTCGCCGAGCCGATCACCGCTAGTCGGTTCGTGGCGATTACGTTGGCATGAAGGGTTGGCGATGACAGGACCCGTACATCCCTGTCGAGGTAGTACGCGAGAATGGCAGGGGAGGTGGCATGTGCGCGAAGTGCCGCTTTGGAAGCGTTGACGATCAGGACGTCCCCGGCGCGGAGCGGAAGTAGTTCAGGTGCTTCCAGGTCGAGGTAGGCGATCGCGGCCAGGCGTGCACTTCGTGTGCGGATTGCGCGGGTGATGTGCGGTCACGGGTTCGGGCCGTGGAAGGTTGTCCCCATACTGGAACGGTAACGCGAGAGTCAGGGGAACTAGGTCGTTGGCTGTGTCCGTTGGGTCGGTTCGGGTGTGTTCTGCATTGCGCTTCCGTGCAGATTCCAGTTCACGTTCTGCGACATGTTCGGTGATATCAAAGGAAATCGAAGACATACGGGTCGCGCACCAACTGCGTGCTGAGAGCGATCGCAGTTTCCGGCCGAAAGATGATCCTGGAAATTTGAGAGCGGCGCACCGCTTCGGCGACACAACCAGTGTGAACGCGGCCAATAAGGACATTGGTGTAGCCGATAGCATTGCCTTATGGAAGGCGACTCGAGTTCGAACAGCCGCACACGCGAAATAGGGGTCCGAAAAGGAGAAATTCGAGATGCAGCGCTGACGCTCTTTTCTGATCGCGGCTACTACGGGACCGGAATGGAGCACATTGCCTCCGCCGTAGGGTTGGCGCCGTCCAGCCTATATAACCATTGGAAGTCCAAGCAGGATCTGTTGCAGGACATAATGGAAGCCACGTTGCAAGAACTGCTCGCCGCATTCGATGTGGCGACCAGGGACGCGCAGACGCCTGCAGACGCGCTCAGGGCTGCAATGGATGCTCACGTGCGTTATCACGCAACTCACAACCGTGATGCCCGCGTGGGCAATCGAGAGATTTCGAGTCTCGCCAGTGATGCGAGGGAGCGGGTCAGGGCAACGCGCCGCGAATATGCTGCGTCCTGGCGCCAGTTGATTGCTCAAGGAGTTTCCGACGGGCAATTCGATGATGTTTCGCCGGAACTCGCAGCTAATGCTTTGCTGGAGATGGGAATTGGGGTATCGCAGTGGTTTAAGTCGACCGGTTCACTGCCCCTTGATCGGATCGCTAGCGAGTATGCGGAGATGGCGCTTAGGTTGGTCGGATACCGAACTTGACCTGATGTGTGACCCCAGTTACTGTACGAATGAGCATTCGCACGAATGGGTATTCGTGTGGCAGTGGTTGGGCAGGTCTGAAGCCTGCGTTACTCAACGGAGGGCACTGGACACGTGGACAAGGTTGTCGAGAGTATCTCTCAGGCTGTGGCGGACATTGCAGATGGCGCTCGTCTTTCGGTAGGTGGCTTCGGTCTGTGCGGCATTCCGAGTGCACTCATCGAAGGACTGCTGGCAGCAGGTACCCGCGATCTGACAGTGGTATCCAACAATGCCGGGGTCGACGACTGGGGACTCGGGTTGCTGCTGAGGGAAGGCCGCATCCGCCGAATGATCGCCTCTTACGTCGGCGAGAACAAGGAGTTTGAGCGGCAATACCTCCAGGGAGAGCTGGAGGTGGAACTCGTCCCTCAAGGCACCCTGGCCGAGAAGATGAGAGCGGGCGGTGCCGGAATCGCAGCATTCTTCACTCCCACAGGGCAGGGTTCATGGGTGAGCCAAGGCGGCCTGCCCTGGCTCTACGACGCGAAGGGTGTCGTAGTCCTGAAATCTCCTCCAAAAGAGACTCGTATCTACGCTTTTCGAGGCAGCGAACGTGAGTACGTCCTCGAGGACTCCATCACCACGGATTTCGGTCTGGTCCGCGCCTGGAAGGGCGATAGACATGGCAATCTCGTTTTCCGTCAGAGCGCACAGAATTTCAATCCGCCGGTGGCGATGTGTGCCGACACCGTTATCGCAGAGGTCGAGGAGCTTGTCGAGCCCGGTGACATAGACCCCAACGAGGTTCATCTGCCCGGGATCTACGTCCATCGGGTTGTCCTGCTGACGCCAGCTCAAGTATCGGACAAGCGAATCGAGGTGCGTACGATTCACTCCCCAATCGACGATATCGCTTCAGTTGATCTCAGCGCGGCTGTCACCCTCGAGCAGGTGGGGTTGAGCCGGCAACAAATGGCCGCCCGAGCAGCCCGAGAGCTCAGCGACGGCGACTACGTCAACCTGGGGATCGGACTGCCTACCTTGGTGCCTATGTACGTCCCCGACGACGTCGAACTCGTACTGCAGTCAGAGAATGGTGTCCTCGGCACTGGCCGGTACCCCCTGGAGACCGAGGTCGACGCTGATCTGGTCAACGCGGGAAAGGCCACTGTGACATTGCGATCCGGAGCAAGCCTGTTCGACTCGACCACTAGTTTCGCAATGATCCGAGGTGGAAAGATCGACATCGCGATCCTGGGTGCGATGCAGGTCAATGCCCGCGGAGACATCGCCAACTGGATCATCCCCGGAAAGATGGTCAAAGGCATGGGCGGTGCCATGGACCTGGTACACGGAGCCAAGAAATTGGTAGTTTTGATGGACCACACGGCGAAAGACGGAAGCCCCAAGGTTGTCGATGAGATTACGTTGCCCCTCACTGGCACAGGTGTCGTGGACCGCATCATCACCAGCCTCTGCGTCTTCGACGTCACCGACCGTGGACTGATATTAGTTGAACTCGCCCCGGGTGTAACGCTGGATCTGGTCAGGTCCCACACGAGCGCCCCATTCGAGATTGCCGACAACCTCACTGGCTAGTCTCGCCGCGCCACCTCCGTGGAACAATCGGTGACGCAGACATGTGCCTACTATCGATGCAGTGGGCATCATGCCGTCAACCGCTCCGTATTCGAGCGCGGTTCTGCATCCTGCCCACCTGCCGACCTCGGATGCACCGACTGCCGATTGTTCCGACATGTCGAATGCCCGCCCAGACAATGCGGTCATTCAGGAACGATTGGCGCACTTTACATATCGCGCCCACCTATTGGTACCGCGCTCGAGTGTCGAGGTGAGGAGAGTCCGTCGACACTACACTCGACCTACAGATGTCATGTGCCGTATACCGTTCGGGACTGTCCCGGTTTGGTTGCCTCTTGACCTGCCCAGGTTTCGTTACCCTGGCCATGTGAAGATCAAGCCGGAACGGATGGGTTCTCGAAACTTAACTCGTAATCGATCGGCGACACGTAATCGATCCGCGAATGCTTGCCGGTTGTAGAAGATCTCAATGTAGTCGAAGTCGGCAACCGGCCAGGAACGACCGAAGAATCCGCTGAGCTGCGCGAACTCAAGAAGCGCAACCGATTTCTCGAGCAAGAAAACGAGATCTTGCGTCGGGCCGCGGCATATCTCAGTCGGGGAATTCTCCCAAAATGATGTTCCCCCGCAAGTTCCCGGTCCCGCTGACAACCGTCCGAGTTCGAACTGTCGCCGGCGCGACGGAACGTCGAAGGCTACGTGCTGGAAGAAGAGATCGCGTCGTTGGTGGAAGAGTTTTCGATGGTGCCAGATCCGGCGGGGAATGTGACGTTGTGAGGCGTCACGATCGGTGACGCATTCATCGGAGACACCGCTCCCTTGGCAGCAGTGGCAGTCGATTTGACGGATTCGCTGGACACCAGGGAACGCGCTGCCGGGCGACGCGTGTTGGAGAAGTTGCTTCATTGCTGACAGACGCCTCGAGGCGTTGTCACGTTATTGAACGCGGCAAAGTGGGAGAGTATGGCGTGACCACCTCAATGAGGTCGTACAAAGGCGACCGCTAACCGGTCAAGATCATCAATCACTGTGTGTGGTTGTACTTTCGGTTCCGCTCAGTTTCGTGAGGTTGAGGAACTTATGCTCGAACGCGGTGTCGTGGTCAGCTACGAGACGATCCGGCTGTGGTGTGCCAAGTTCGGGCAGGCCTACGCCAACCAGCTGTGCCGACGGAGGTCCCGGCCCGGTGACACATGGCACCTCGACGAGGTTTTCATCCGAATCAACGGCCGGCAACATTATCTGTGGCGCGCGGTCGACCAGCACGGCAACGTACTCGATGTGCTGGTCCAGTCCCGACGAAATAGCAACGCCGCCAAGCAATTCTTCGGTAAGCTACTCAAGGGCTTGCACTATGTGCCACGGGTGATCAACACCGACAAGCTCGCCGGCTGCCAGGTCGCCCACCGCGACATACTGGCCTCGGTCGAGCATCGCCGATCCAAATACTTGAACAACCGGGCCGAGAACTCGCATCAACCCACCAGGTAACGAGAACACGCGATGAAACGCTTCACATCGCCCGGGCACGCGCAACGCTTCCTGTCCGCCTTCGGCGCCATCTCACCGCATTTTCGGCCCAACGGGCACAAGCTCTCGGCGTCCCAATGGCGTACCGAGATGGCCGACCGCTTCGCGGTCTGGCAGGAAGTCACCGGGACTGTCGCCGACTGAAAGTGAACGGTCCGGCGGTGTTCCGTAGCGGGATACCCCAAACTAGATGTGCCGCTATGATTTTCAATCAACGTGACAGTACCTCGGAAACAACGTCACACGCCCGCCGAATCCTCGCCGGGCTGGCCGATGCTGAATTCACAGTCGAGATGTCACTATTGATCGAAATGTGTGCTGGTTGGTCTGCCCGCGCGAACTACGCGCGTCGGCACCGCGCTCTTCGGCTCCCGGCAGAAAATTGTCCCATCGGCGCACATGATCACGACGACTCCCCAGTCCGCCAGACGGTCATCCGTGTCGAGGCGTCGTGCCGCGCCGACAGCCGATCCGCACGTGCCAGATCCCGCAACCGCTTTGGGACATGGGATGTAGGACCGATCGGCGTTCACCGGTTTTCGAGATCGCGGAATGTCGTTTCCAGGAAAAACGGGTTCCACCCGTCGATGACCGCCCTGCCAATCCTTGGAAAGCGGTTGCGTTACAGCCGGTAGAGGCGTTGATCCACGAGGGACTGTCACACGACGCCGTTCCCGATATAGGCAACATTCTCATCCGAGGAGTGCTAAGTTCTCCACATGCGGAGTGGACGCTCCGGTTAGTGAGGGAATATGCCGACCGCGTCACGGCGGGTGCACTATCAGTTGACGTTTGCCGTTCTCACCGTGGGTGTCGGCGCCTTTGCCCTTCTGCAGTCACTGGTGATACCGGCCTTGCCGACGCTCAAGTCGGCACTGAGCACGACGCAAACGGATATCACATGGGTGTTGACGGCCTACCTGCTGTCGGCGTCGATCTCCACCCCGATCATGGGACGCCTCGGAGACATACACGGGAAGAAGCGTGCGTTCGTCGCTGCACTCGTCGCACTGGCGGCGGGGTCTCTGCTCGCAGCTCTCGCTACGTCGCTGTCGGTGATGATCGTGGCCCGGGTGATCCAGGGAATCGGTGGTGGTGTGCTGCCCTTGGCGTTCGGCATAATCCGAGACGAGTTCCCTGAGGAGAAGGTGACGGGAGCGGTCGGCATCATCGCCGCGCTCACCGCTGTTGGTGGAGGTCTCGGCATTGTTCTTGCTGGTCCTATCGTGGCCGTGCTGGGATTTCATTGGCTCTTCTGGATTCCACTGATCATGGTCGTGCTGGCGGGGTTGGCCGCGCAGATTCTGGTCCCGGAGTCCCGCGTTCGCACCGCCGGAAGAATCAACTGGTTCACGGCGCTGCTGCTGTCCGGGTGGCTCGTCGCGTTGTTGCTTGGTGTGAGTCAGGCGCCGACGTGGGGGTGGGGTTCTCCGATCGTCGTTGGGCTGCTGGTGGCTGCCGCGGTTATCGTGGTGACCTGGGTGGTCGTTGAATCGCGATCTGCCAACCCGTTGATTGACATGCAAATGATGCGGGTTCGAAGCGTCTGGGCTGCCAACCTGTTGGCTTTGCTGATGGGGGTCGGCACCTACGCCGCATTCGGTTTGCTACCGCAGTTTCTGCAGACCCCCTCGTCGGCCGGATACGGTTTTGGTGCTTCGGTCACTGAGTCAGGTCTGATGCTGCTGCCCATGAGTGTGGGAATGTTCCTGCTCGGCCTTGCTTCCAGCCGCCTGGCTGCTCGATTGGGTTCGAGAAATTTACTGATCGCAGGGTCGATAGTGGGTGCGAGCGGCTACTTAGTGGTGGCGTTTCAACATGAGACCAAGGTGGATACTTACGTCGCCATGTCATTGGTCGGGATCGGTTTCGGCTTGGCTTTCTCTGCGATGTCGAACGTGGTCGTCGCAGCAGTGCCGGTGGAACAAACCGGTGTCGCCAGCGGTATTAACGCGAATATCCGTACGATCGGAGGGGCGCTGGGCGCTGCCTTTATGACCACCGTCGTCACGGCCAGCGCATCTTCCTCGGGGATTCCGCAGGAATCCGGCTACACAAACGGATTCATCATGCTGGGCGCAGCAGTTGGCCTCGGCGCCGTTGCAGCCTTGTTCATCCCGGCAATGCGACGGGATAAGGCCACAAATCTCGAAGGATCGCCCGAGTTGCGACATCCGGAGCGCGCGAGGTCACTGGAGGCATACTAGTCCGAATGAGGTCCGACATGAGTGAACAGGAAGGTGGCAAGGTGCTGCGCCGCGACGCTGCGGAGAATCGGCAGCGGTTACTCGATGCGGCAGCAACCGTATTCAGTGCGCGTGGCCTGGATGTCGGTGTCGACGAGATCGCCCGGGTAGCCGGCGTCGGCGTCGGCACCCTCTACCGCCGGTTTCCGACCAAAAATGCCTTGGTCAGTGAGCTCGTTCGCCAGGTGCTCGAAGACTTCCTGGCCCTGGCCAAAGAGGCCCTTTTCGCGCCAGAGGGCGAGGGGCTGGAGCAAGCGCTCTACGGTACAGGTGCCATCATGGCGTCGAACCGAGGATGCATGTCTCGCATGTGGAACGACGATAAGACCGCCGCGTTGAGGGACGAGTATCGACGGATCATCTTCGAACTCTTGGCGCGAGCCAAGCAGCACGGACGCATCCGTGAGGATGCCACCGACGGCGACCTGGATCTCATCTTCTGGTCTGTGCGCGGCGTCGTCGGAACAACACGCGGCGTTACAGACACAGGCTGGCGTCGAATCATGGCAATCATGATCGCGGGGTTACGGCCCGGTGCGGACAAACTCGACGCGGTCCCGATGGACGCCCAACACGTTGCGCAAATCATGAATCATCTTCACCCCCGATAAGTCGCGGCAGTTTCAAGAGCGTAGCGAGCATGCTTCACTACCATCTTGTATTGATCGATGTCAGGCTCGCGGTGTCCGTTGTCCCGTCGCTTCAGATCAAGCCTTACAGACCGTTACAGTTCGGCCAGTTGCAGACGGCCGCCTCGACGCGTGCGTACTCGCGGGCACGTTATGTTCGGACGGTCATCGATGGCGGCCGCTGGGACAGGGTCAACAGGAAACTGAAGCGTTGCGGATGATGTGCCGAGTCCGCAAGGATCTCGTGGAGACGCGGATGCAGGTGATGAATCAGCTCCGGGCTAACCTCGAGCTGGCGTTCCCTGGGGCCCTCGGGTTGTTCAGTAGCCTCGACAGACCGATCAGGCTGGCCTTCTCGCGCCGGTTTCCGATCCCTGAGCCCTGGTTTGAGGCCGGGTACCCCTCAATTTCTGCGAGCATCCGTACTGACGAAGCTTCGTGCTACAGAACTCCCGTAAGACCGCAGATGTCTGGTAGTCGAGCCCTGCGGAGTGAGGCTTATCGAGCATCCTTAGAACGCGGCCATAGAATGCCGGTATCGAGACGCCGAACTCAGGGAAGATTTGGTCGTCGCTGCCACCGTACGGGCGCCACGTAATGGCGAAGTCCAGCATTGCACGATCGTGTATGTCCATCAGGGTCTCCGTGTATGTGGCACTGGAAGCGTCCTATTCGTCGCGGATGGCGTTGAAGTCCTTGGGACGCATGCCTATTCGATTTAGATCAAGGAGTTGGGCATTGCGGCACCGCGGCCGATGCCGGGAAGGCGGTCTGCGAGCTCCGCGTCAACGGCGGAAGCGATACCGTCGACTGTCCAGTCCGCACGCTCACCCGACGTGACTTCGACGCGCGGGGGCGAGAGAAGCCCTACGACGCGCCCGTTGAAGCGCAGGATCTGCCCGTGCAGCCCCGAAGACTGGTCACCGAGCAAGTAGACGGCGGCGGGTGCGATGACGTCAGGATCAGGATTGTTGTCGTTGGTCCGGTCACTGAGCGACCAGGCGTTGACCATCTCGGTCCGCGCGACCGGCGACAGCGCGTTGACTCGCACACCGGTCCCCTCAGTATCTACCGCCCACCCCCATGTGAGCGACGCGATCGCCCCCTTCGTCGCGCCGTAGGTGGAAAGGTGAGGAATGCCGAGCATGGCGCCGGACACGATGTTCACGATGGATCCGGATCCACGGGGGATCATCGCGCGCAGTGCATGAACGCCGCAGAACATCGTGCCGAGCACGTTGACCTCGACGATCCGGCGGATCGCGGTTTCGTTGTCCTCCCAGGCTGGTCCGGCATGGAGGACGCCGGCGTTGTTGACGAGGCCGTCGATCGCGCCGAACGATTCGACGCACGCCCCGATAACCCGCGCGGCGTCATCCCAGCTCGACACTGAACCTGCGACGGCGATCGCTGCGTCGCCGATCGATGTTGCGGTGGCTTGCGCAGCTTCAGCATCGATGTCGTTGACGAGCACTCGGGCACCGGCTGCACCGGCCGCGATTGCGTAAGCGCGACCCAGGCCCGTTCCAGCGCCTGTAACGACGATCGCACGACCCTGAAGCGAACCCGCCACGGATGGGGTGTTATTTGCGGATGGGGTGTTCATGGAAATCAGTATACTTACTTCAATTGATTCGTGATACGTATTTGAAGGGCTCGTGGGAAATGGGAGCGATGCAAGCACGGTTGCAATCGATGTGTCGGCCGTGCTGCATCACCCTGAACACTATTTGTTCAGCGTTTTTCCGATCCGGCCCTGTACTTGGACAGTGGAGTCCACAGGGTATTCGGTACTACTCGCGTGCACTTGCGGGCCGGGAAGATTTCTTGGGAGAAATGTCAACTCAGTACTCTCATTCTCTTTTTAGGCCGGCGAGCGCGGTATGGATCTCTGAGTAGTTCTTGGTCGCGGCCTGTCCCATCGTGACGGAGCGTTGCAGGTGGAAATTTCGGCTGCGGAGGCCCAGGTGAGTTCTGTTCGGCACTGTTCCTTGGTACTCCGATTCTTTCCGTCACTCAGCGCGCACCGCATCTCTCCAAACGCACCAGTTCGAGTGTTCCGGCCACCGATGCCGGTGTTCAGCCCAGAGAGCCCGATGGTGGTCACTGCGGCTGGCCGCCTACAAGTACCCCCGCAGGATCGAGGTATTCGCGGTGGGCGGCCGCAGCCTGACCAAGCCGCCAGCGTGATAGCCGAGGTGGTGGTTCATGCTTCCGTTCGCATGGAGTCTTCCAGCGCAATCACAGTCATCTAGCCGAGTGACCATCGACGCCCCGTCGATCAGGTCACTGGCAGTCTTCACGTGAGCGAGCATGGCGTCGATCGCCGACCAGACGAGGTGGATGAGAAGTGGGACAAGCAATACGGTGTGCTGAATCGCTTGTCACGCAAGGTATGGGAAGGTGTTCCCTCTTCGCCCCTGGCATTCGAGATCAGGGCGGTACTTCATCTCCCGCAGCCTCCTCGCCAGGGCGAGCCTGTAGTCATCGTGACCGCTGAGGTCCATTCAGCCAGCATGGATGTCGGGCGTCGCGCGGGCGGGTGCGTCTCGGCCCACCCGCCCGCGCGGCAGTCTGCAGGTACTCGGTCACGGTGCTTGGCTGTGTGTTGCGCATGACACGGTGAGTGGAGGTGCCTATACGCACCTCTAAAAGGGTATACTCAAGCGCATGACGAAATCGCGACGGTGGCAGGAAATTGACGTGACCCAGCCACTCGATGGACTCCGGTATGAAAAGGACGGGGAAATCGCCATCCTCACCCTCGACCGACCGGCCACCGGCAACGCTGTCCATCCAGGAATGCACGCTTCGTTGCGAGCCATCTGGGAGGACGTCCGCGTCGATCAATCGGTTCGTGCGGTGGTCGTCACGGGGGCGGGGGAGCGGCACTTCTGCACCGGGATGGACGTCGGCGGTGACGACGTGGCTGCAAGCTCCGTCGGAAACGGCCCGCTCGACCAGGAGGTGCTGTTGACTGCGCGGCAGAATCGAGTCTGGAAGCCTGTCGTCGCGGCGGTCAACGGCACCGCCGCGGGTGGGGGCCTGCACTTTGTCGTAGATGCCGACATTGTCGTTGCCGCTGACCACGCAACGTTCCTCGACACGCACGTCAACTTGGGGATCGTCGGTGGCCTGGAGAATATCGGGCTGGCCAAGCGCCTGCCGATCGGTACCGCACTGCGCATGAGCCTTCAGGGGCGCGACTTCCGGCTCAGCGCTGATCGCGCCTATCAGCTCGGGCTCGTTGACGAGCTCGTCACCGATGGCACGGCGTTGGGCGTCGCGATCGAGATCGCTCGTTCGATCGCCGGCAATTCACCGGTGGCAGTGTCGCGAACACAGGAAGCGATCTGGTCGTCGCTGGAAACCGGGTACGCACAGGCCTTGGCGTACGCATGGTCGCTGATACGCATTCAGTGGGGTCACCCTGACGCGCATGAGGGTCCCAGGGCGTTCGGGCAGCGCCGTACGCCGCAGTGGAATCCAGATCCGGACGCCACCGTTATTTCGCACAACCACCGTTAGCAAGGTGCAACGCGACGCGAGGACGCGTCGGGTTGCACCGGATAGGATCGGCCACCTTGTTGAGTAGTACTGTTTCGATTACATCAATTGAGTGTATGGAAATCGTGCCTCCGCGATGAACCCAGGCAACGGAAGGGCAAGTGGGCTCGACGTGAGCGAATTACATGGTGCGAGCATGCCTCGTAGCCCGCAGAGACTACCCAGCGGCGACGGCAGAAAACTCGCTGAGCAAGTCGCGTTGGAGATCGAAGCAGACACCATCGACGCGGGCTGGCCGGTCGGCGAAGTGCTCGGTTCCGAAACCGAACTCATCGAACGATACGGCGTCAGCCGCGCGGTCTTCCGCGAGGCGGTCCGCATCGTTGAGCATCACATGGTGGCACGCATGCGGCGCGGACCGGGAGGTGGGCTCGTCGTCACGGCGCCTGACCTCAACGCCGCACAGCGGTCGGTGGCCCTCTACCTCGATTACGCCAATGTTCACGCAGACGACATGTTCGAGGCACGCACGGCCATCGAGACGACAGCCGTGCGTGTTGCCACCGAGCGGCTCACCGAGGAGGGCGTTGTTCGTCTGCGCGAGATGCTGGCAGCCGAGATACGCCCTGACGCAGAAGTGCTGGAGAGCGGCCAGGCCCACGATCTGCACGTCACAATCGCAGCGTTGACCGGAAATCCCGCTCTGCACCTGTTCTCGCAGATCCTCATTAGCCTCACATTTCAACGTACCGGAACCAGGCCTCGCCAATACGACGCCAAAGCGGCGGCACACGAAGCGCATTGCGCACATGAGGCGATCGTGGAGGCGATGGTTCAGGGCGACACAGACCTTGCCGTGTATCGGATGCGCCGACACCTCCAAGCCGTAGCGACGTTCTTTCCCGAGCGGGACTAGCATCTGCGGGCCGCGCCGTCCGAACAACGAGGCCAGCTGATCTGGGTACCGGTTTACCCTGCCTGTCGCGCCACGGCGCGTCGCGCAACCGGTGCCCAGATCAGTTTCCGCGCAGCTCCTCGAGCCAGACCCGGGCTAGTTCGTCCATGACCTCGTCCCGGTCAGTGAACACGTCACGGATCACAACGAGATGCATCGTATAGAGCAGCTGGCTGAACAGGATCTCGATTCGGGCGCGGCGTGGCCGTCTGCCGTCCGGCCTCGCCTGGCCGATAGCATCGATGACGACTGCGACCGCCCCTTGCATTTCGGCCTGCAGCATGTCGTGCAGGGCCGGCTCGGACAGCGCCTCCATCGATATCGACCACTCCACTCGCCGGCGATCGAAGACATCCGCGAAGTCGTCGACCCACTGCCGGACCTGCTCATGCGTCGGTTCGACCAGATCGGCCACCCGCACGAACAACGCATGGGTTTCGGGGTGCAGCCGGTGCCGAATGGCGAGGACCAACTCGTTACGACCTCGAAAGTAGGTGTACAGAGTGGTACGGCTGCGCCCCGCGTGATCAGCCACATCCTCCATACGGGCCGATCGAAAACCGTCGCGCCCGAACACTGTGATCGCGGAATCAATTAGTACATCCATTGTTCGACGTCGGTTGGCGTCCGGAGGCAAGCGAGGAATCGGCGAATCCGACTCCCGCGTATTTGACGCCCGCGCAGGGTATCCTTCCTCCCGATTGTCGCTGGTTTTCCTAGTCGTATTGTCCCGCATACTCATGAGGTTGACACCTTGTCTGGACATCTGTAAAGCCGGGGGTGCGGTCGAGCTCTCCGATTATTCCCGCTAGAGGTCGAGCACCAGGCGCTTTGACAGTGCTCGAGAACAGCACACCATCATTACCTCACCGGAAGCCCGCTCTTCCTCGGTGAGGAAGGAGTCGCGATGGTCCGGCTCGCCCTCGAGCACGACGGTTTCGCACGTTCCGCAGGTTCCCTCCCGACACGCGTTGGGTACGTACACCCCGGCGGCCTCCAGCGTATCGAGAATCGACGCCTCGGCAGGGATCTCGAGGACCATTCCCGACTCGTCGAGCTCGACCTCGAATGCCGTCGAAGGGCCATCCAACGCCCCTTGACGAGGCCGGAATCGCTCAAGGTGCAGGGTGCCTGCCGGCCATGCCCGGCATCGGTCTTCCACCGCTGCGAGAAGCGGTTCGGGGCCGCATGAATAAATCGCCACCCCGGATCGGGGCTCGGCGAGCAGGGTGTCGAGATCTATGAGTCCATGAGTGTCCTGCGGCCAGAACTTCACCCGCTCACCGTGCTCGGCGAGCAGGTCGGTGAACGCCATCGACGCCTTGCTGCGTCCGCCGTAGACCAACCGCCAGTTCAAGTTGTCCGCTATGCACCGGGCGATCATCGGCAAAATTGGTGTGATGCCGATCCCGCCTGCGATGAACAGGTATTCGTCAACTGCTTGTAGGGAGAAGTTGTTTCGCGGGCCTCGGCACCGGAGCACGTCGCCGACCTGCAACTTTTCATGGACCCAGGCAGAGCCCCCACGGCTCTCCGGCTCGCGAAGGACACTGACCTGCCACCGGGACGGATCACTCAGGTTGCCGCACAGTGAATACTGGCGTTCAAGATCGGGACCCAAGAACAGATCGATGTGTGCACCGGGTTCCCAACTCGGCAACTTTTCGTCGCCAACGGGCGAGAGCAAGAGGGACACGACGCCGACTGCCTCGGGCACGATGCCCGAGATGACTACTTCACGGACGTCATCGCCCGATCGGTTAGCTCCGCTCATGAAGACCGTTCCTCCTCTGCCGGTGCACTCACCGGCTGTCGCCGACCACCTGGGCGTCGCCTGCTCGTGTCGACCACCACCACGTCATCCTTGACGGTGACCGCATATCCTTCCATGACGTACGGGCCGGCCTGCAGTCCGCCGTCCGGATCGGTGACGGCATCCGGTGATCCTGGCACGACCTCGACCTCATACTTACGGACACGCGAGTTCTTCGGGTCATACCAGGACTGGCCTGTGCGGATATCGAATTCCCACTGATGCCACGGACAGCGCACCGTGCGCCCGCGTTCGTACTCGATCGTTCCACCGGGGACCTTGGCGGACGAGACACCGAACACGGTGCCGTAGGAGCACAGCGGAGCGCCCGCGTGCGGGCACTGGTCGAGAAGAGCGAAGAACTCTCCGTCGATGTTGAAGATCCCGACTTGTCTACCTTCCAGCTCGACGACCTTCCGTTCGTTGAGGGGGATCTCGGAGACGGACGCCACTACGTATTTCGTCATGCAGGATTCACCTCCAGCCCGAAGACACGCTGCCCGTTACCGCGCATGATCTTGGCTAAAAGGTCGGCGGGAAATCGCCGAGGGAATGCTGCTGCGGCTGAGTCGAAGTCGAAGTGGGGGTAGTCCGAAGCAAACAGAACGTTGCCAACGCCGAACTCTTCGATCATCTCTACCAGGTGCTCAGGGTTGTCGGGCTCGTCGATGGGTTGGGTGGACGCCCAGATATGGTCTGCAATGTACTCCGACGGCTTGCGCTGCAGGTCGGGAACCTCGCTGCGCAATGTCTCCCAGTGGTAGTCCATCCGCTGCATCAAAGGCGCGAAGTGGGCCACGTTCCCCTCGACAAACACGAACTTCAGGTCCGGAAAACGGTCGAAAGTACCCTCGAAGATCAGGCTGCACAACTGGGATTGGAAGCTCTGTGTGTGGCCAGTGTGGTACTCGACCTGGTACGAGGTCCAGCCTGTACCGGTGTTGGCATGTCCTCCGCCTTGGGAGAGGTGTACCTGGATCGGTAGCCCGTGGTCCACCGCCGCCTGGTAGATCGGCCAATAGTGCCGGTTACCTAGCGGCCGCAGCGTCTTGCTCAGCATCAGAATTGAAACCACGCCAGGGTCGCTACCGATCCGGTTGATCTCAACTGCGGCCAGGTCCGGCGACTCGAACGGGATCGGAATCGCCGCACGCAGCCGGGGTTCCGGATACACCAGGTGCTCTAGCTGCCAGTCGTTAGTCGCTTGGCACATCGCGGCGGACAAATCCTGGTTGAGCAACTGCATCGGCACACCGAGGCACTGCAATACGCCCAGCTGGACATCGAACGTGTCCAGCACCTGCTTCTGGATAAGCCCGAGGTCGGAGCCGGGCAAACCCTTGTCCGGCCAGGCGTCGGCGCGCATCGAGCCCCCGTACAACGGAGGGTATTCGCCTGTCCCAGTCCGCCCGACGTGCGTGCGGGTCCCGTACTCAGCGAGGTGCTTCCGCCATTTGCTGGACAAATAGGCGTCCAGCGCGCCCTCCGGTGGCGACGGGTGAATGTCGACATCGATGATTCCGGTTGTCACGACCGGCTTACCCAAGGGTTGGGCGACGATCCCGTTGTCGAGAATGGTCATGATGGTTACTCTCCCTTGTTGGTGTCGGACTCGACTGTGAGTCGATACAGATCAGCCGAATTGAGCCGAGAGATGCGTTCGACGAGTGCCGGATCGGAGGTGCCGTTGACAAAGTCACGGGGAGCGGAACTGTGCTGATGTGGATAGTCGCTTGAATATACGAGCATCTGGTCGCTACCCATCCGATCGACCGCGACGTCGAGCCTGCCGGGCTGCTCCGCTCCATCGGACGGAGCTATTGTGAAACGGACATGCTCGCGGATTATCTCAGATGGTGGGCGGTCGATCCAGGGGGTTTCGGTGCGGAAACTCTTCCACAATTTATCGAACTTCCACAGGTAAGGCGCCACCCAGTTGAACCCCAGTTCGCTGACAACGACCTTTGTCCGCGGGAACTTCTGGAAGACGCCCTCCGCGACCAACGAACTGAGTTGCGCCTCGACGTTGGACTGCTGTCCCACGTACCACTCGAGGTAGGTGGACGGCCACCCAGCCGAGGTCGGCGCCTGTCGAAAGACCCCACCGATGTGGATCGCGACGGGCAGGCCGGCGTGCTCCGCGGCCTCCCAGATAGGCCAGTTGATCTGACGGCCATAGAGGAGTTCGGACTGGCCGAGTAGCAGCACCTGGACGAACCGGTCGTCCTTGGCGCGGTGCACGATCTCCTCAGCTGCGAGTTCGGGAGTGCCCTGTGGCACGACAATCGACGACCTCAGGCGGGCATCGTGGTCCAACCACTCCTTCGCGATCCAGTCGTTGAGCGCACGCGCGTGGGCCTGTTCACGTCGGGGCTGCTGGATCTGCTGGACGCCGTAGAGGCAGTTGAGCACGGCGAAATCAGCGAATCCGTCGCTGAATACATCCGCGACGAGGTCGGCCGCAGTGGTGGCCGCGCGGCCGTCGGAAGCCACCCGCGCGTGTTTGCGCTGCGCGATAGGCGACCCGGGCGGGTGATAGTTCGGCTCGTAAGACGGGGCGAGCTGTGCGACCAGCTGGTCGTGCCAGTAATCGTCCAGGTACGGAAGCAGAGATCTGGCAGAGGGAAGGACCGGATGCACATCACAGTCGACGACGGCTGCGCGGGTATGTCGGGTAGGTGATGACCGATCGATATCTTCGTTGGTAACAATGCTGGCAGCCATCTCGCAGTCAAGCCTTTCTGGAAGGGTCAATGAATGTGTCGGTCACAGACACGGCGCCGAACCTGCGACACCGTCGATGCGTGACCGGTCACGCATCCGGACGGAAGATCGGCACCATCTCTTCGCCCGATGCGACAAAGTCGATCACGAGGCGCTTTCCCTCGGCCATAGTGTATGGATCGACGTCTGCGACCTGGGCCCACCACCACGGACCCTCCGCCAGTTCACCGATGGCGACGACGACCAATTCGGGCGTCTCCTGAAGCGCGGCCCGCTGGTGGAGAACGATGTAGGAACGGACGACGGCACGTCCACTAGCCGCTTCCCATTTCAGCCCGGTCGACCCACAGGACAGACACAGTGTCTGCTGTGGACCGCCCACTGCACCACAGTCTGAGCAGAGGCAGATCGGGAACTCGCGCTTGGCGGTCGAGCTGAAGAAGTTCTCCGTGGCCGGGTCCCGGCACACCAGTCCGAGGTTGATCGTCGAGGTGGTCATGCCGCACCTGCCGTCAGAACGAGGGTCGTGTGATGGTCGAGCGAACCGCCATTATTCGATACCAGAACGACATCGTGGTTGACTGCCTGGCGGGCGCCTCCATGACCGCGAGCCTGGATGATTCCCTCGGACACGGGCGTCGCACCCTGGAGATAGAATGACGAGAGCTGGCCGCCGCCGGTGTTGAGCGGAAGTGACCCACCCGGGCCGAGAACGCCGCTGGCGACGAACTCTCCGCCTTCGCCTTTCCGACAGAATCCGTAGTCCTCGAGCGTGACGACAACTGTGTAGGTGTAGCAGTCGTAGAACTGGACGACGTCGACGTCGTCAATGGTGACGCCTGCCATCTTCAGAGCGGCCGGTCCGGACTTCACTGCCCCGGAGACCAAGCCGAAGTTCTCGTCGTGACGATCGAAGTACCCCGGGTTGCACTGCGCAAAGCCGGCTACCTTGACCGGCGGCTGCCGTAGATCCGCTGCGCGGTTCGCGCTGGTGACGATCACGGCGACGCCGCCGTTGCTGACCAGGCAACAGTCAAGCAGGTGGAACGGCTCGACGATCCACCGCGACTCCTGATGATCGGCAAGCGTGATCGGCTTCTTCATCTGCGCCTGCGGGTTGAGCAGCGCCCACTCACGCTGCGCAACCGCGACGTGCCCGAACTGTTCACTTGTCGTTCCGTAGGTCAACATGTGCCGGCGGGCATTCATCGCCATGAGCGGGTTGCCGCCGAGAATCCCCGCCGCTTCGGTGAGGCCACGCCAACCTGGCCTGGGGGGTCGGCCATCAGAGAAGGATGCGCCGAACGAGCGTCCTTTGTCCTGCAGGGGGGCATCGGCGAACACACACGCGATCGTGGTGGCCTGGCCGGTCTCGATGGCCATGCACGCGAGCTGGATCATGACAGCCATCGATGTGCCCCACGTCGAGATGCCTGCGATGAGGCTCAGGTCGCGCAAGTTGAGGTCCCGCTGCAGCTCGATGGACACGCCCCCAGCGACTCCGGACGCGACAAGCAGGCCGTCCAGATCGGACAGGCGCAAACCAGCGTCGGCGACCGCCAGGCGGACAGCCTGCTGCGCGAACTGATTGGGGCCCGGCCCGTACACCTTGCCGATCTCAGTCATCCCAAGGCCCACGATCGTCGGGTTCACGGATGTTCGAATCATCAGCTGTCCTTTTCCCTTAGCAGACAATCTGCCGCGGCCACACCGCCGACAAACCGCTGAGCGCGCAGGCGACTTGCCTGGGGTCGCCGAACTGATGTTTCAAGTGATCGTGGCGCTGCGCTGAGCCGCATCAGAGGACTCCGTCGACGCGGAGCTTCGCGATCTCGTCGCTGTCGATGTCGAGCACGCGGGCATAGAACTCTTCAGTGTCCTCGCCGTAGCTGGGACCGGATCGGAGATAGCGACCACCGATGTGCGAGGGAGAGGCACTTAGGGTCCCGGGCACCTCGCGCACGGGCCAGGTGCCGATCTCGCTCTGTGGCAGGTCGACCGTCCAGCCTAGGTGGCGGAGTTGAGGGTCGGTCTCGAATCGATCCTGGGCGGACTGGCACACGCCTGCCGGGACGCCCGCGCCTTGCAGACGATCCATGAGCGCATAGCCGTCCTGGTCGAGAGTCGCAGACCTGACCAACGCTTCAAGCTCGTCCTGATGGGCCAACCGGCCGGCAAGAGTGCCGAACCGTTCGTCGGCGAGCCAGTCAGTCCGATCAAGCGTGGTCGCCAGGATCTGCCACTGTTGATCGTCGAAGCAGCCGATCGCGATCCACCGGTCTGTTCCTGCGGTCGGAAAAATCGCGTGCGGAGCAGCAGTTTTATAGGGAGAGCGGTTCCCGAAGCGCTGCCAAGTCCGACCGTTCACCGAGTGATCCAGAATTGCGGTACCTGTCAGATACAACCCGGCTTCGGCCTGCGACGTGTCGATCCAGCACCCCGTGCCAGTCGTGTCTCGCCGGTACAAGGCCGCCAGCACGGCATTGGCCATGTTGTAGGCACCGAACCAGTCCAGGTACGAGTAGCCGATCCCTGCCGGTGGGTACGGCTCCGGCAGGCCCGACATATCGCTGAGACCGGTAAACGCCTGCGCAGTAGGTCCGTAGGCGCGCGCCCCGCCGTAGGTCCCGTGCTGGCCCATCCCGGACTGTTGGACGTAGATCAGCTTGGGATTGATCTCTCGCAGCCGCTCGTAGCCGAATCCCATTCGCTCGAGAGTATGCGGCGAGAAGCCTTCGAGAAGGACATCGGACTCCTGGATCAGCTTGACGAGCAGTTCCTTGCCCAGTGGGTCTTTCAGGTTGAGAGAAACCCCCAGCTTTCCAGAGTTGATCTCCATGAAGCCTTGCGCGCGATTCGGATTGCTGGGATTGGGCACCGGGATCGGCCCGGTCGCCGAGTCCCGCTCGGCCCGCCCACCGTCGGGCACGAGGCCGAGGGTGAACCGCATGCCGTCCCACCGGGACTCGTGCTCGACTTTGATCACCTCAGCGCCGTGGGCAGCAAGGTATCGGCCGGCGCCGGCACTGGCCAGCATCCACGACAGGTCGAGCACCCGTACGCCCGCGAGCGCGAACGGCTTGCCGTGCAGGCTCAGACCATCCACCGGGACTGCCTTTTTCGGGCTGACCGCGGCGCGGCGCGCCTGGGTTCGCGGCCGCGTCGTCCAGGCCTCGAGAACCTCGGCCGAGTGCTCGCCCAGCAGCGGCGGCCGTGGGCCGGTCCGCCAGCCACCCTCGCTATCGACCCACCTAGACGAGGTATAGGTGAAGGAGGCATCGAGCTCGGGATGCGACACGGTGGAGAACGTGCCGCGGCTGATCCAGTGCTCGTCGACCGTGTTCTCCTCCGGCTTGCGAATCGGAGCCCACGGCATGCCCGAGGCCTGCGCCAATCGCCAGAGCTCCTCGTCGTACGGCAGGCGCGCAATCAGACCGTCGACGACGTCGGTGATGTGCATGGCCACCTCCGGCCGCGCCCGGTATTCGAGATCAAGGTATTCGGGATCTTCGAGGTCGACCTGCCCGCCGTACTTCTGGACCAGCGCGAGCGTGCCCGGCCACCCGTCTACGAACCCCTTCAACCAGCCGTAGGAACGGTACGGCAGCAGCCAGCGACCGTCCTGCGTTCGGGCGAGTGAGGATACTGCCGTGAACCCGCCACCCTCTGCGGAGGCGGAGTGCGAGCAAGTCCGCCGGTAGTGATCCTTCGCCAGGGCGACCCAGTCCGGGATGTCGGTCTCGGTGTTCTTCGCGACGGCGTCGTGCACGGCAAGGTCGATGTGCTGGCCGGCGCCGCTCCCCAAACGGAAGTTGAGAGCAGCCAATACTGACATGACAGCCATCTCGCCGGTGATGTGGTAGCTCTGCCACATCTGCGGAGCGATCGGCGGCGTCCGGTAGTTGCCGAGAGGGTCCGGGTCATACCCGCAGTTCATCACCATTCCGCCGAGAGCGAGGTGCACGAGGTCGCTGCCCGCATACCCGGCCCAGGGACCATCTGAGCCGAACGGCGTGATCTTGACATAGATGAGTCCGGGGTTCGACTCCTTCCAAATCTCGTATCCACCGCCGCGGGCTTCCAGATAGCCCACCGATCGCGAATCGAGCACCACATCCGCAGCCGCGACCAGCGCGGCCAGGTCGGCCCGCCCATCGGGGGAGTCGACGTCTAGTTCGACCGAACGCTTGCCGAGGTTGTAGTGCCAGAAGTACAGGCTCCGGTTCCGGTCCGGTACGTCCTCGTAGAAGGGACCGTAGGAGCGCGTCCGTTCACCGCCGATCGGCTCCACCCGGACCACGTCGGCGCCCATCCCAGCGAGTACCCGGCCGCAGTACTCCCCTTGTTCGTCCCCGATCTCGAGCACCCTAATTCCGTCGAGGTAGGTCGAGGTCTCCACATGCTCGCCAGCAGACATAGCTCTCCAGTCGTCTCAGATTTTCGATGGTCACTGAGGCTCGCGGCGCCGGTGCTATCGCACGTCAGGCGCATCGCGGTCCGTCACAGTTCCATTGACACGTGACTTTACACGTGTGCGGTCCCGTGTCAAGGGTGATTGCGATACTCCCGCGATGCGGGTTACATTGCCCTGCAAGACATTCGACGGGTTGACTTCGTGTTGCGCCGCTATGGCGAACGAACCTAGCCATCCCTTCACTAATTGACAAGAAATTTCCATATTGCTACGGTCGTTTGTGGTATCCGACTTTCTGTGGCGGACGGGCACAGTGCGACGGCCTTGGCGTGAACGGTGCCTTGCAGTCACCGATAAAGGGGATCCAGATGAGCTGTCAGGCATACTCCAATGGGCCGTGCATTGCGCATCTCGCCAGCGACATCGAAGTTGCGGTTGCGGCGCTTGGCGTGGCGCGTTGTGCCGGATCGCTGCCCTCCGAGTTTCGAGCTCCATTACGTGAGGTGCAGCGTGATCTGCATGAACTCGGCTCCGCGATGGTTGGCGGGACGGCCCCACTGCTTAACGAAAGCCAGATTCAACGTCTGGATATGGCCTGCCGCGAGTACTCGTCGCAGCCGCCACCGGACGGCTTCGCGGAGTTCGGTGGCACCGTAGAATCGGTCGGATTTCTACAACTGGCACGTGCGCACGTCCGTCGGGTGGAGCGCACTGTTCTCTCGGTGGCCGAGTCTGGACGGTCGCTCGGCCAGGTGCTCCGGTACCTCAACCAGCTCGACCAGCTCCTGGTGATTCTCGCCTATGAGGCGGAGCGACAGGACGAGGCACTGGTGCATGCGATGGCACTCGGAATATGCGGGGGAGGTGTGCCGGAGGCTGGCTCAAAGAGTCACGCGCACTGAGCTTCTCGGGGGCGGGTCGACTCGCCCGAGAGGGCTCGCCGTCGACGTAGTCGTTGTCCTGGGTGTAGCTCCGGCTGTCAGGTCCAGCGTTAGGGGAGGGCCCTCGCTCAACCTTCGGGGATTTACTTGACCGGTCAGTGCTCGTGGGGGTCTCAGTGCGGATGCACTCACCACAGAACCGACCATAGATGAACTAGATTGTTAAATAGTGAAGACATGTCGAGCTGTTCTGTGGGGACCATGCGGCTGGGATCCGGCTCGACGGCCGGCGCGGGAAGTTCGACCTCGTGGTAGCGCGGAGTTGGAGTGCTGGATCGCGGCATCCAGGCGATCACTTACCGAGCAATACTTCGCCAGGAGCTTGTCCCGCACGTTGCGGATCTTGATGCCGACGTCGGCCGACCACCTCATATCCTGATCGTGGCCGGTTTCTCTCTGATCAGGGGCGTTCGTCAAGAATCGGCTGGGAAGTAGCTTTCGAGTTGGATCTCGATCGAGCAGCTCAGTATTGTGGCCGCGGTCGAATCGCTCATGTTGCGCCGGGCGTGTGGTCGGTTCGCCTCGAAGAGGATCGAGTCTCCCGGTCCAATCTGGTGGATCTCGTGCTCAATGTGGTACTCGACTGATCCATCAAGTGGCGTCTCAAACTGCTGAACGGTACGCGCTGTCGCCTGTGTGTGGGGATTGAACCCGGGCGGCAGGGTCATGAGCACCGCAATGATGCGATCGTGAAAGCTCGGTACGAGGAGTTCGATTTCGATATCGGTGTGGGGCATGCGCAGTCTGGCTCGGTCGCTGGAGCTGAGAACAGTCCCGCTGTTGGTGGGTAACTCGAAAAACGAGTGGACGTCGACTCCGAGGGCGCGCGCGATAGCGCTGAGTGATGCGAAGCTCGGGTTGCCTGTGCCGTTCTCCAGCCGGCTGAGCAGCCCGATGCTGACGTTGCTGGCCTGCGCCAGTTGCGAGAGGGTCATCCGCCCGTGACGCAACGCCCGGACGCTTTTGCCGATGAGGGCGATCTGCCGCGCGCGTGCCAGCTGTACCTGACCATGGTCGGACTTCGATGCGCTTGGCGGCGGCTCCGAGCTTGCTCCGTCTGCGGCGGTCCCGTTCACTCCATCCGGCTGCTGCATAACCTCACCTGCCTCCCGGTCGGAAGATTCCGATGAACTCGACCGGGTCGTCGCTCTTGCAGGCCACGACATTAGGGAGTTTGATGATGAGCGAGTCATGGGCGCGTAGTCGGTAGGTGGTGCTTCCCTTTATGACCTCCAGCTCACCCTTGAGGACGTACGTGAAGATGTCGCCCTCGTGTAGTTCGGTCGCATGCACCTCGCCGGGCAGGATGACGTTGTACGTTGCGGTGAGTTGGTGGTGGAGGCCAGGAGTCATCAGATGAGTGTTGTACTCCATGCCGAGGGCCTGGTGGTGCCTGCGCTTCCCTCTGCGAACAACATAGGTGTGGGCCGTACCTTGTGGCTTAAGCAGGTCGGTCACTTGAAGGTCGAGAGCGCCCGCGATGCGAATGAGTGTCTCGACACTGGGATTACCGGTACCGTTCTCGACTTGACTGAGTTGGCCTGCGCTGAGTCCAGCCTGGGCAGCGAGCTTTTCCAGGCTTAGCCGGCCCCGCCTACTGTCCCGGATTGTCCCGCCCAATACCCGTAGTTGTTCCGAATCGCGCTGGTCCAACGGCTTTTTCCGCACGGCCTACCTAATCCTCCACACCTGGTGGGAAGCGCACAGCGTCCCCCTGCACGTGAACTTATCAGGCCCGGTCTGTCCGGCATACCAGGGAACCTGTCAGAACAGAGGCTTCACTAATTGACAAACCAGTTCCATTCGTGTGTGCTGTGGTGAGCCGTTCCACGGAGAGCGGACGGCATCTGTATGCGGCCACCCCGCTCGAATTTGCGATGTCTGTTGTACGCGAGGCCGCACTGATCTGGAGGCGCCGGGCGTGGGCTCGATCCCGTTACATGACGCGATGGACACTGTGGCGGTGATCCGTTCGGGTCGGTGAGCGGTCAACTGCACCTGCGCTATTCGAGAGCGCGAGACAGTATCTGGATGTATCGGCCACGCGGCTATGGGATCGAGATGAAGATGGCAAGAGCGACAGGGCCGATACGCACCACGATGAGTGAGGGGACCACGATGAGTGAGCCGGCCGTCTGGACGCCGACTGTCGACGAGGACAGTCGCTTCTACTGGGAGGGGACGAAAGGAGGCCTACTGCTCGTGCAGAAATGCGGCGACTGTGGGCTGTTCCGGCATCCGCCTAGCCCGATCTGCCACGCATGCCATAGTGCGGACTGGACGGCGGTTCGGGCTGAGGGACAGGGAACGGTGTACAGCGTCGTACGCATGGTTCATCCCCCGACACCGCCCCACGGCACGGACTACCTCGTCGCCGTCGTCGAGTTGGCGGAGGGCCCGCGGGTGGTGACCAACCTTGTCGATTGCAGCCTCGCCGAAGCGAGGATCGGTATGGCGGTCCAGCTGTTTTTCGAGCCAGTCGGTGGCGGATACCAGTTACCGCAGTCCCGGCCAGGTGCCCCGCACCGGAAGTCCGCAGAATAATTTCGACGAGGTCCCACATTGGTCGCACCAGCGCCCTCTACAAGGGCCCCGACCAGCGACCTGCATTCGCTGACTCACCCCCACGGGATTCTGCAACCGGGTCAGTCACCGCACGACAGCAAGTAAATCTCGCGACTATGGGCCGTTGCACGCCGACACAGAATCGATTACCAGCGACGCTCATGGCATCGAAGGACTACTCCTTCACAAAACTTGGTAGGCGATCCGAGGACACCCATCCTGTTCGAAAAGAAGGAGAACCGTCGTGACAACGAAAATGCGTGACGCAGCCATCATCGGCATTGGGCAGACAGACTTCTCGCGCCATTCCGGACGTAGCGAACTCAGGCTCGCCTTGGAGGCGATCACCGCTGCAGTGGCTGATGCCGGCATCCCATTGCAGCAGATCGATGGCTTGGTCAGCTACTCGATGGACAACAACGACCCGGTGAAAATCGCGGGTGCTCTCGGCCTCGAGCTCAGCTACTTCGGGCAGGCCAGTTATGGGGGAGGCGGTGCGGGACAGGCTGTGCGGGATGCTGCGTGGGCCGTCGGGACAGGAGCAGCGAGCGTCGTCGTCGTGTACCGAGCCTTCAACGAACGGTCCGGGCGCCGGTTGGGACAGCCGGGTGTGGCCTACGCAGGCTCAGGCCTGGACGTGTTCAACGTGCCCTACGGTAACGCCGCCCCGGCGCAGCAGGTGGCACTTGGCGTGCGACGATACATGCACGAGTTCGGGGTTACGAACTCTCACTTCGCGCCCTTGTCGGTCGCCTTTCGCAAGCACGCTGCCACGAACCCGGCAGCTTACTTTTACGGGCAACCGATCACCGCCGAGGAGCACGACGAGTCCCGTTGGATCGTGGAACCGGTGCTGAGACTGCTGGACTGCTGCCTGGAAAGCGATGGAGGAGCCGCGCTCGTCGTCACGACGGTCGATCGAGCTCGCGATATGGATCAAACGGCCGTGCGCGTCGTCGCCGCGGCGCAGGGCGCCTCTCCTACACAACCCAACAAAAACTACTACCGGGACCAAACCACCTCCCTTGTGGAGACGAGAATCCTCGGACGGAAGCTGTGGGAAGCGGCAGACATGACGGTCGACGACGTGCAAGCAGCGATCATCTACGACAACTTCCTGCCGTTGGTATTCATGCAGCTGGAAGCGCTTGGTTTCTGCCGTCCAGGCGAGGCAAAGGACTTTGTCAAGGACGGGGCGGTTGAGATCGGTGGCCGACTCCCGCTGAATACCAACGGCGGTCAGGTCGGTGAGGCGTACATCCACGGGATGAACGGAATGCTCGAGGGCGTCCGGCAGGTTCGAAACACCGCAGTAAATCAGGTGGAGGGGCTGGAGCGCATTCTGTGCACGGCAGGCGGTGCGGTCCCGACCAGCGGTGTTATCTTGGGGAAGCTTTGAAACGTCGTGGTCACCAGCATGCAAAGTCATTCGCTCTCGACTACTCACGGACTCCAGCCAGTGGCTTCACAACTTAGTCGGGTCTTCCACTCTCCTTAGGGTCGTTGAAGTTGGTGCGCACGTCATCGGCAAATAGGACTGACCCGGTTTGATTGATATCTGATCTGATGGGAGGGTTCTGTCAGCCGCTGCGGGTAGGGACAGCAGACGTCCCTCGCGGCCGCCGTCAGGACGCACAGAGCGTCCCGGACGGATTCCAGAAGTGCCGATGGTGCAGAACGACTCGCGGGCGACGAGGATCAGACGGTGCGGGAAGGCCCGCACTTCCTAACGCACGCAACGGATCCAGTACGGAAACTGGTTAAGTGAAGTCCGCGACGTTCCGTTGGAGATTCCCCGTGATCGAGACGGATCATTCACCCCGACGCTCGTCTCCCTCTACGCCGGCGGCGCAGACGTCGACGGAATCAAACACGTTCTCGGCATCTGGGTCCAAGAACGCGAAGACGCCAAGTTCTGGGCCCGAATCTGCGCCGAACTAGGCAACAGTGGCGTCAAAGATATTCTCGCCGCTGCCGATCCCTGACCGGGTTCTGGGGGAACGCAATCGAAGTGACGTGGCCGCACATCGTCGTACAGACGTGCACCGTGCATCTGATCCGGGTGTCGATGCGGTTTGTCTAGGACGTGACCGTAAGCCATGGCTGCGACGTTGAAGCCTCAAACATAAGTCGCCGAACAATCCATTCTCAATGGATTCGACGGCCTCGCCATGCAGATCACTGCCACCAGCGACCGACGCCCCGGCTTGCCCATCCAGATCCACCCGCACTCGAACATACTGTCGGCCCGCACTTTGCCTACTCGGGCGTACTTCCTCGAAGCAGTTTCCGACCCCGCCCATATTCGCAGGCTTGGATGTTCCCGTCTCGCAACATGACTGAGTAAGAAGGCATTACGGATAGGTGCCCGACTGGCCGGCAACGTTGACCGTCGCAATCGCTGATCAGGAAAAGTGCCGCGGAGGTAGTGATTCCTAAACTTGCAGAACAACTGTCATCATTGCAACGGCAACGATCCGACTTCGCACCAAAGTTAGAAGCGTTGGCCGAAGCCCACCCTGTTCACCGGGCCTGACCTTGATGCCCAGCGTGGGATCGGGACCCCGCGTGCATCATCACTGATGCCTCCGACAAACATTTCGCCACCGCCGGACACCTCGCTACCTGCGCAAGCCTCGCACCGGTCGCTCGTCGATCCGGATCCTCATTCGCGACGCGCGCCGATCACGGGGCGGCACCAAGAACTTAAACGCGCGCACGAGGGCGGTGACATTGCTGACCGTCAACTTCTTGAAGGTGCGCAGGACCGGTACTAGATCAGGCAGGATAACGGCCGGGCGTATGCCCGCCGGGGGCGACGACGGTCCGGGCAAAACCTCAGCGCCACCATCACTTTCAGACCGTACTTCGGCGGGCGCGGGGCGCGAGGTTGACGACCTTCGGCTTCAACCCCTGTGCCAGGGCCTTGTGGGCGTAGTTGCGATGTGAGCCCGTCGTGGCACAGAACTCGTCGAGGATCACACCCTTCGCTGTGGGTCTTCACGCCTGCAGTGGGTCGCGATCGTCATTGTCGCGCAATGTATTTCTAAGCAATACTTGTTGCCTTACCGTGACCCGGACCATACAGTGATAACTGTTCAATAGTTGTCGCTTTACTGTGGCGAAGTGTTTCAGGCCCGGGCGATCGAGCTATCGATCGGTATCCAAAACTATTTCACCCCTGTGTATCTCGATAACAGACGGTTCAATTTTGCGCATCGTTAGAATCAACTGGAGGAACGGCAATGGGAAAACTCGACGGAAAAGTTGCGGTAATCACAGGCGCGGCACGTGGTCAGGGTCGAAGTCACGCGGTGACGCTGGCCGAGCACGGCGCTGACATCATCGCGCTCGACATCTGCGCGGATATCGAGACTAACGGGTATGCACTCGCGACCGAGGACGACCTGGAGGAGACCCGGCGACTGGTGGAGAAGGAGGGTCGACGGATCGTCACGGCGGTCGTCGACGTCCGCGAAGCCTCACAGCTGCGTGAAGCGATCGCAGCAGGGGTTCATGAATTGGGGCGACTCGACATCGTGGTCGCCAATGCAGGAATCTGCCCGCTTGGGGTGGACGTCCCGCGTAGGGCCTTCCTTGACTCCGTCGACGTGAACCTAGTCGGTGTCATCAACACAGTCAGTGCTGCATATCCGCACCTAACGGCCGGGGCTTCGATCATCGCTACCGGGTCGGTAGCAGGACTCATCAAGGGCGGTACCGACAATCCGGCTAGCGGTCCTGGAGGTCGTGGCTATTCGCATGCAAAACAAGGCGTAGCCCGCTTTGGACATGACCTCGCACTCCAGCTCGCGCCGGAGTCCATTCGCGTCAACGTTGTTCATCCATCGAACTGCGATACGAACATGTTGCACAGCGAGCCTATGTACAAGGTGTTCCGGCCTGACCTCGAGTCGCCCACGCGCGAGGACGCAGAGGCCGGGTTCCTGGGGATGCATCCGATGCCCGTCGCTTATGTTGAGCCGCGCGACATTAGTCAGGCTGTGCTTTTCCTAGCGTCCGACGATGCGCGGTACGTGACTGGGCTCCAGCTGAAGGTCGACGCCGGTGCCACAATTGCCCTTACCGTGCCGTTCGCGCACGCATAGAGGGCGCCGAGGCTGCGGCAGTTTCGGGTCGACCAAGACACCCTGCTACTAATGGATCCTCTGGGGCTCGCAGCCCTTACCGAGCGCCAGAGGATCGTGTACGGGCGTGGCGGCCTTTTGTAGGCCGAAAACGACCAGGGTGGTATCGATGGGTTCGCGCCGATGCCATCGGATGCACCGTGCACCAATTCTTCATCGGCGCTGCATTGGCGGCTAGGCATATGGATCGTAATCCCTTGTATAACAGCTCATACGCGATTTTTGGTGATTGAGACTTGCCCCATTGTTGGGGTGGGAGATTTGTCTGGTCAGGGGTGTTTGACTGCATTGCTAACCGCGACGCCACTGTCGTTACAAGAATCGATCGAGTGGCCGCGGATCTTGTTGCTGCCTAGTGATGCTGGTCAGCGAGACTTCTTGTGCGCATCGTGACGAACTGGTGGTCGATGAGGGTCGTCGGTGCGGATGGCGTGGGTATTTTGGTCAGATGCATGTCATCCAATCATGTTGCGTGACCGGACCTTTCTTTCATTCTGGGACGCTGGGCGGAGCACCTGACCCCCCGTCGTCACGGCCCGGCAGTTACTTTGACGTGGATTTTGTTAACTGGAGGGATTGACCGGACGATCATTTTGGATTGACGTTTCGGGCAGAGAGGCGAAGGCACGCGCATTACCCCGGCTTTGCCGTGAGCAGGTTGATCTGTCTGAGGCACCGTGCAGCTCTGCAGACTTACCCAAGGGATGGATTTCCCGCGTCAACTCCGACTGCAAACTCAAATTTGGTTGAACACAAACAGCCCCGCCGGTGCGTCGTACGTAGGTATCCGATGTTGGTGCGTACCACCGCCCAGCTCTTCTGCTCCACATGTGCACTGTCGTTGGAGCTCCCCAGAGGTGACCGGGTAGATGCGATCTGACGTTCCTCTCACCGGTCCAGCAGGCGATGATTGATGAACTCCGACCCGTAATCGACACAGACTAGCTGAAATGGGAGTTTTTTCGTCCAACGCGGCAATTTCCCATTTGCGAGCATTGTTGGGCACGAACCGGTTTCGGACTATCCGGTGGCATGTCAGTGACCGCCGGCGTGTAGCAGTGATCGCCAACCGCCTTGCCGCCATCATCCCTGACCAGGTCGATTTCGATGAATCCGGGCACTTCATGGTCCCAGCGTGCCCAGGTACAGGTGGTCGCTCACATTCACGAGAACGACAAGGCGATGTCGGATTCACGAACGCGAGGGATACCGTCACGAGTTCGGGAGCGCCGTCGGTAGCCGTTTACCGGCGGATCCCAGCGTTGTCCGGCAGAAGACAAGGGCAGCAATGGATCTTGCGTCCTATTTCGGTCACCGTGGAGTCCTTGCTCGCACAACCTTCTGGCAGGTCGGGATTGTCTTGGTCACCGCCTTGCGCTCGCCAATTGTCAGTCCCATCAGTGAGACCTGCCTCAGACGTTGTGTCGGGTTACCTGGGCGCGCCGTGACGTGGGCATTCCAAGGTGAGGCAATGTGACTAGTTGCCCGACACTGCAGATTAGAGTATCCTCTTTATTGAGAACCGGGTCGATAATTTGCTACCGGCGCTGGCGAACGGTAGTTGCCGGGATTCGCAATGAGTTCTGTCTGAGGCTAATACACACCCTCGGGTGGGAATATCCACAGGACTGACTGTTTGACCACCCTTCGTCTAATTGGTGAAGATGCTACTGAATTAGTAAAGATGACACTCTTTTGGATTTCAGGGACTGCTGGAGAGGGGTTTCAGGTGACGGAAGCGGCGACCACCGCACGGCACAATGTCGTAGCGGCGACGTCTGATGAGCTACGTGACGAGGTGCGCGCGTGGCTTGCGGAGCACGTTCCCGATGGCTGGCGTGAGCAGCAGTCGGGCGCGACTCGGGACGAATACATCGAGTTTCAGCGTTGGTGGTTTGCGGAGATGCGCTCGGGTGGGTACCTCGTTCCCCATTGGCCCCAGGAGCACGGGGGCGGGGGGTTCTCGATAGCCGAGCAGGTGGTCCTGCACGAGGAGGTTGCCCGCGCCGGCGCGCCTCGCCTGCAATTGCATTTCGCCTCGCTCTATCACCTTCCCGCGACCCTTCTGCATGCTGGCTCCGAAGCCCAGATAGCCCGGCACCTGCCTGCGATCCTCGAGGGCACGGTCTGGTGTCAGGGATTCTCAGAGCCAGACGCGGGCTCTGATCTGGCCAGCCTTCGTACACGAGCCAAGGCAGTTGACGGCGGTTACCTGATCACCGGGCAAAAGCTGTGGACGAGCATGGCCGAGTACGCCGACTGGTGCATGCTGCTTGCTCGTACTGACCCGACTGCGCCTGCACACCACGGTATCTCGCTCTTCTTGCTGGACATGAGTTCACCCGGCGTCGAGCTGCGTGCGCTACGTCAAGCGTCTGGCGCAGCCGAGTTCTGCGAGTTATTCCTCGACGACGTCTTCGTGCCGGACGATTGCCTCGTCGGCGCAGTCAACGACGGTTGGCGAATCGCGCAAAGCACCCTGTCAGCGGAACGTGGGCTGACGATGCTGGAGTTGACCGAGCGATTGCGTTTCGGCTTTCGGCGGCTGGTAGAGCAGCTAGCTACAGATCGCAGCGCGGAGCTGGCCGATTCTTGGTCGCGTGACGCGCTCGGTGCGTCGTACGCGGAGCTGGAAGCGTTGCGGCATCTCTGTGGTCAGCTGGTCGACCAGCTTGTCGCGCATGGCGGAGTCGGCGTCGAGGCGTCCGTGGTCAAGGTGATCTACAGCGAGGCGCTGCAGCGGTTCGCGACGCTCGCCGTCGAACTCGAGGGGCTACCCGCTCAGATGTCGAGTGGCCTGCTGCTTGGCGCTGGCTGGGAGAGCGGTCACGCTATGCAGGACTTCATAAATTCGTGGATGTGGACGATCGCGGGCGGCACGAATGAGATCCAGCGCAACGTAATTGGCGAGCGCATGCTGGGCCTACCACGAGAGCCGAGGGTGACACTGTGAGCACAAGCGAGCTGGACGAGATCCGTGAAGTCGCACGAGACTTACTGAAGCATCGGTCCTCACCAGACCAACGCCACGCGCTGCTCGATGCCGGCGCGCGCCACGACCTCAAGCTGTGGCAGGAAATCGTGGCACTCGGCTGGGCCGGGATCGCGGTGCCCGAACGCCACGGCGGGGTTGGCTTGGGTGCCTCGACGCTGGGAGCGGTTTTGGGGGAGCTCGGCCGAGCACTTGCTATGACCCCGTTCACGAGCAGTGTCGGCTGCGCTGTCCCGACGATCCTCGCGTCAGACAACCAGAATGCCATCGAATCGCTGATCCCGCGTCTCGCTGCTGGCGAGTTAATCGCCACCGTAGCCTTCGACACGACCGACCTCACCGTCACGACGTCTGGTAGCGACTTGTTGGTCAGCGGAACGGCTCGGTTTGTCCTTGACGCCGACATCGCTGATGTGTTGATCGTCGCCTCGCCAGACGCGCCCTTCGTCGCGGTGGTGCCGCTGAGCGAGCGAGCGACGGTCACATCGCACGACGGATGGGACCCGACGCGTTCGCTCTGCTCGGTGCGCTTGGACCGCGTGCCCGTCGTGCCTGAGGGGTTGCTCGCCGACGGTGTCAGTGCGCAGACTCTGCGCAGGACCGGTCTGGCTTTCGGGGCCTTGGCCTCGATGGCCGATGCTGTCGGTACTGCCGAGCGTGCGCTCGAGCTCGCGGTCGGACACGCCAAGGAGCGCCATCAGTTCAATCGGCCGATCGGGTCCTTCCAGGCGGTCAAGCATCGGCTGGCTGACATGGTGATCGCGCTCTCGTCGAGTCGCAGTGCTGTGAATCGCGGTTTCGTGGCGCTCGAGCAGGGTCGCTCGGAGGTCGAGGCCGCTGCCGTCGCAAAGTCTGTGGCCGGGGACGCTTGCGCCGCGATCTGTGGCGATGCAGTCCAGGTGCACGGAGGTATGGGATTTACGTGGGAGCACGACGCTCACCTGCATCTTAAGCGCGCAAAACTTGACCAGGCGATGTTTGGCCGACCACGGAGCCACCGCCAGATACTTACCCAGATACTTCTCGACGATGGATGTGCTTATGCGTAACGTTCCGGATGTGGCGCTGTCAGCGTGGCAGCCCCCGTCATATTCAGTGGATGCTAATGGAAAGGTCGTTGGCGCTGTTCCCGGCAAGCCCAATAACTGGGGCCGCTGGGGGGAGGATGACCAGCGCGGCACCGCGAACCTGCTCACTGCGGAGTGTGCTCAGGCGGGGGCAGCGCTTGTACGTCGAGGCGCGGTGTTCTCGCTAGGCCTGCCGATCGGGCACGGCGCACCCAACATAGGGACCCGTAGCGAGCCACTGCATCTGGTCCGCCGCGCGACAGCCGATCAGGTGGTCGGTGACACGGACCACCTGGGGATCGAAAGCTCCGATGACCTAGTAGTGCTGGCCCTGCAGGCGAGTACACAGCTGGACGGTCACGGCCACTTTGCGCACGAACACACGTTCTACAACGGCTACTGGTCCGGCCTGATGACCGCCGGACAGGGTGCGCGGCGGTTGGGAATCCATCACCAGGCGGGTGGCATCGTCGGCCGTGGCGTCCTCCTCGACGTTGCTCGGCACGCTGATCTGGACCCGTTCAATGGCGCGATCACCGCAGCGATGCTGGACGAGGTTGCCGCCGCGCACGGTGTGGAGATCCGGCCGGGCGACATCGTTCTCGTGCGCACGGGATGGCTGGGTACCTGGCTGTCGGAGCCGGATACGCGCCGCCGACGTCGACAGGCGGGCCTCACGTTAGACACTATCGACTGGCTGGCTGCCCATGACGTCGCCATGATCGCCGCCGACAACAAGACAGTCGAGGCGGTGCCCGGACCAGAAGACCAGCCGATTCTCAGCTGGCACATCGGTGCACTGCGCGATCTCGGACTACTCGTCGGCGAGCTGTTCGATCTCGACGCGCTCTCCGACGACTGCGCGGCCGACGGGGTCTACGAATTCCTCTTCAGTACCGCTCCATTGCCGATCGTCAATGCGGTCGGATCTCCCCTCAACCCTCTGGTGGTGAAGTAGCAATGCGGTTGGTGACCTTCGAGCTCGATGGCGCACGTCGCATCGGTGCGTTGCAGGAGGACCGCGTCGTGCCTCTCGATGACGTAGCCACCGATATGCTTGGTTTGCTGAATGGCGCGGATGCCGCGCTCGATGCGGCGTCTACGGTGCTCGATCGTGCGGCGAACTCGATCCTGTTGTCGGATGTGCGCTTATGCGCGCCAATATGTGCTCCGCCGCAGGTGCTGGGAATCGGCCGTAACTACATGCGCAAGCCAGAAGATGTACGGCACCGCGGAAAGCAGGTCTGGTTCAGTAACTCTCCCAGTAGCATCGTCGGCCATGGCGAGCCGATTGTAGTTCCGGCATCTGCACCGAGCGTGGACTACGAAGGCGAACTCGCTGTCGTGATCGGCCGTGAGGCTCATGACATCCGGGGCGAGGATGAAGCACACGCGGTCATCGCCGGCTTCACCGTTGCGAACGATGTCACCAACCACGACTGGCTATCACAGTCTCCGACGGTGATGTTGGCCAAATCGTACACGGGGAACAGTCCGATTGGCCCTTGGTTGGTTACGCGTGATGAGATCCCGGACCCATATGCGTTGCGCATCAGGACCTGGGTAAATGACGAGTTACGACAGGATGGGACGACTGCAGACATGCTCAACCGCATTACCCAGCAAATCGAGCACTTGACGGAGCATCTGACGCTGATGCCCGGCGACGTAATCATGACTGGTACACCGGCTGGCACCGGTAACCGGATGGATCCGCCGCGCTTCCTGGTACCTGGCGACGTCGTTCGCATCGAAATCGAGGGGATCGGAGTTCTCGAGAACCCCGTCGTGGCAGGAAGGAAGCGATGACAGTGACGCTTGATCTCTCTGGGGCGAAGATCCTCATCGTCGGACCGCACCGCCCTGTCTCGCGGCCGATTACGCTGGCGCTCGCTCAATCCAACGATGTCTGGGGACTGGCTCGGTTCTCGCGGCCGCAGATTCGCGAGGAACTGGAAGCGGCTGGCGTGCACTGCGTCTCAGGTGACCCGGACGCAGACGGTCTCGCCCAGTTACCTGCTGACTTTGACTACGTTTTGAACTTCGTGGATGTGCGTAGTCGAGACGGCGACTTCAACCGCGACATCACGGCGAACGCCGAGGCAACGGGACTGCTTATGCGCCACTGCTGTGACGCCAAGGGATTCATGCACTGGTCGACGACCGGTGTCTACCATCACGCGCCTAATGTCCTACGGACTGAGAGCTCTCCGCTGGGTGACCATCACCGTTCGCGCGACGAGACTTACAGCATCGTGCGGATAGCCTGCGAGGCAGTCGTACGCACAGCAGCACGGCTCTATGATCTGCCGTCGACGATCGCCAGGCTTGGCGCTTGGTACGGTCCGCAGATCGGTTGGCCCGCCGAGCATTTGGAATCGATTGTCGCCGGACGGTCGATTGAGGTGCATCCCGATCGCCCGAACACATTCAGTCTGATCCACCAAGACGACTACGTGCGGATGGTCCCGGGGCTTCTGCGTGCTGCGTCGGTTCCCGCGACGATCATCAACTGGGCTGGTGAGCCGGTCAGCATCGAAGATTGGTGCGGGGAACTCGGCGCGCTCGTCGGCCGATCGCCAATTTTCAATTACACGTCAGACGCCATCACCAGCGTTGTCGCTGATCGCACTCGGTTGCACGAGATCGTCGAACCATCTCAGGTGCCCTGGCGTACAGGCCTGCGCCAGCTCGTCCAAGGGCGTTATCCCGACCTGCTGTGCGATGGTGAGGCGAGCGCATGAGAATTCAGCCCACTCGCTCTGTCGAACCAGAGCTCGCCGCACGCTATATTGCCGAGGGCTGGTGGGCGGCGAACGACTTGCTTAACGGGATTGAGCAAGTAGCTGCCCACGCGCCCGATCGCCTTGCAGTCGTTGACCGTTGGGGTCAAGCGACATACGGAGAGTTGGCCGCTGCTGTCGAGCGTATGCAGCATCGTCTGCACTCGCTAGGGATCGGCCCTGGGGACGTTGTGGGCATCGTTATGCCCAACTGGTTACAAAGCATCGTTCTTTATCATGCCGCACTGAGGCGCGGAGCCGTGGTTGCTCCTATGTCTACCCGCATCAGCGTCGCCGACCTTCGATCAATGGCGACCGCTAGTCGCGTCTCACTTCTCGCTTGCCCGCCGGGCTTCGATCTCACCGAGGCTGCTGAAGCGCTCGTGGCCGACGGGACGATCCGATCGGTCCTACGGCTCGACCCCACCGGCAACTATGACGGTGTAGTTACGGGCCAGGCGCCGAATATCAGTGTGGATGTCCATGCCCCGGCAGTTGTAATCTTCACTTCGGGTAGCACTGCCGCGGCGAAAGGCGTCGTACATTCGCTCGCCACCCTCGGGGCTGCTAACCGAAGCCTAACGCTCCGTGCAGGTTTGGATGAACACGACGTGCACTTCGTAGTGTCGCCGATCGCGCACATCACAGGGGTCATGCAAGGGCTCCATATGCCGTTCGATCAAGGGTCGACCGTGGTGCTCTCCGATCGTTGGGATCCGTTGGACGCCGCGCAGAAGATCGAGGCCTTCGGCGTGACCTTCACCGGTGGCGCGCCAGTTCATCTCGAAGGACTGATGCGCGTCTTCAGTGAGTGGGGGCGCAAGAGTCCACTGCGAGTTGCGGTATCCGGTGGCGCTCCAATGTCGCCTGCTCTTATCGCTCAAGCACGGGAGATCCTCGGCGCGCGCGTGATGCGGGTGTACGGATCGACTGAGTTCCCGTTTATCTCGGGGACGCTTGATGATGATGACGACGACGTCTCGGCGATCTCCGACGGTATGGTCACTCCAGGAACCGAGGTGCGTGCTGCTGAGTCGGGCGAGCTCTTGGCCCGCGGCCCCGCACTGAGCCTTGGTTACCTCGATTCGCAGGACACCCAGGACGCGACCCTGGACGGCTGGCTGCGCACCGGCGACCTTGCAGAGATCAACAGTGGTCGCCTCCGAATCATCGGTCGGCAGAAAGAGATCGCAATCCGTTACGGCGAGAAGGTATCTCTGGCAGAAGTCGAGAAAGCGCTCGTAGGTTGGGACGGTTGTCTTGAACACGGCGTCTACGTCGTTCCTGATGCGCAGACCGGTGAGCGTGTCGGAGTCGCGGTTCGACCGACCTCGGGAACGCAACTCACCCTGGCTGGAATGCATACACACCTGGCAGGTGCAGGGCTGGCCACTCGGAAGTTTCCTGAAGAGATCACAGAATGGAGAGAGCCGTTGCCGCGAACAGATTCGGGTAAGCTCGCTCGAGCAGCCCTAGCGCAAGGCGCTGAGGATCGCGTCCTGGAGCGGGCATTGCGCTTGCACACAGTCAGGCCGCTGACATGACCCACGGACGGCCACATCCTGGATTTCCAACCGGCTGGTTTCAGGTCGGGTGGTCGTACGAGCTGGCAGCTGGCGATGTGCGCCCGCTCTACTATTTCGGGCAGCATCTTGCCCTGTGGCGCACGAAGCAGGGCACACCGCATCTGACGAGCGGTTACTGCCCTCACCTTGGCACCAGCTTGGGGCACGGCGGCCAGGTGGAAAATGACGCCCTCGTCTGCCCGATGCATGGATGGCACTGGGACGGTGCAGGGCGAAACGTCCGCATCCCTTATGAGGACAGTGTCTCGCCGGCATGCCTGCCGACGTGGCAACTGCGGGAGGCCGACGGATTCCTCTGGGCTTGGTACTCGTCCAGCGGCGGTCCCCCGACCTGGGAGCCGCCGAGGCTGCCTGAGGCGAGTGAGTCGCGCTACCACGACATCGACGCAGACACGACACGGATCTGGTCGGCCGTCAGTGTCCATCCGCAGGTCATCGTCGAAACTTCTGCTGATGAGGCCCACAATCCCGTTCTGCACCGTGCAAGCCCGGACTGGCGCATCGAGGGTTTCAGCAGCGACGACGTGAGGTTCGAGACAGTACACCGGTTCACCTTCGGAAATCGTCGATCACGGCTGACCCCCGACGGTCCCGTCGACTCCACCCTGACCCAGGCATATTGGGGAATTGGGCTCGGCGTCAACTGGTTTCGGGGAGGCGTCACGTCGACGTTCGTACAAACCCAGACACCGATCGACAATGACCGCATTGACATCCGTGGGACCGTTTTTGCCGAGCGAGCAGACACAAGTGATCGTCCGACCGGTTTCGCGCGCAAATGGATCGACATGGAATGGCTGCAGATGGATCGCCACCTGGAAATTTGGGAAACGATGCGTTATGTCGCAACCCCGCCGCTCACCACCAGCGAAGCTGCGCCACAACTCGCGTTGCGAGAGTGGGCTGGCCAATTCTATGAGTCCCGGGATCACTCATGAGTGATCAATTGAAAGGCTGGACGCTCCCGCTGTCGCCGACCGGACGTTCCGCACTTGTTCCCCCTCCGCCGTGGCATTTTTCCGGGGAAGCGCTCGCCGTTGACTTCACTGTTGACCCTGAACGGGCGGCCATGTACTTCCCCGACGGTTTGGTGGCGTCTCCCGATGGCGCCGCATCGATCGTCTTCGCGCGATGGTCGTCGGCGGCAGACGCCGACCCTGGACTGGCTGAGGACCCCACGCGAGGCCAGTACAACGAGGCGTACATCGTCTTGCACGGTGCACGCAATGGACGCCCCATCGGGCGTTGCCCATTCATATGGGTCGATAGTGATTTATCGCTGGTTCGCGGACTGATTCAGGGCTTTCCCAAGCGTCTGGGCAAGATTGATCTCACCACCGCCGTCCAGGTGGGGCGTGGCGGACCTCGCCGTGCCCAGGGAGAACGGTTCGCGGGCCACGCGTCCTCGCTCGGAGCAACGGTTGCACGTGCAAGGGTGACGCTCGACCGCGCGGAGCTCCCCGATGTGCGACCACCTGCGGTCTCGCTGCCGCTTATTCACTCGCGCCTCTGGCCTGCTTACGGCGGTCCAGGTGACAGGCCCGCGATCAGCGAGCTTGTACGGAGCGAGATTGTCGACTTCGAGCTCGCCGATGTCTTCAGCGGCCCTGCCGAGCTCGAGATCGGCACCCTTTTACACGAGGAAATTGCTGACCTCACGCCCACGACCGTTGGCCGCGGCTGGGTGCTTTCGATCGGCTTCACGATTAACGGCGGCCGGCAAGTCCGATGATCATGACACGAGAAGGAACCGCGATGACAGACAAGCGACGCGATAGTGACCCGATTATTCCGCAGAGCCTGAAAGGTAGCTACGACACGATCGTAGTCGGGGGCGGCAGTTCCGGATGCGCGCTTGCTGCGCGACTGTCGGAAGACTCGTCGCGCTCGGTGCTATTGCTGGAGGCGGGGTCGGATTATCCTGACCTCGAATCGATGCCCGAGGAGCTCAAGCACCCAGAAGGACACACCGTCGTTGACCCGCGGTTCGTCAGCTCCTACCAGGGTGCGCCACTACCTGGCGGCGATCCGTCGTTGACCTTTCTGCGGGGCAAGGTGATCGGCGGTTCCGGTGCCGTGAACGGATCGGCGTTCCTACGGGGACTGCCTGAGGACTACGACAGCTGGGGCAGCCCCCTGTGGAGCTGGGATGCTGTCCTGCCTGCATTCCGGCGGTTGGAAACTGACCAGGACTTCACTGACAGCTGGCACGGTACCGAAGGTCCGATTGGGGTCCGTCGCTATCCCCGAGATCAGTGGATGCCCCACCACGAGGCGTTGTACCAAGCTGCGGTGAAGATGGGGTTCCCTGAGAAGGCCGACATGAATGACCCCGTTGGGTTTGGCGTCGGTCCGACCCCGCGTAACTTCGGCGACGGGCTCCGCGCGAGTGCCGCCATCGGCTACGTACTGCCGGCGCGCGAGCGTCCGAACTTCACGGTTCAGGGCGACTGCACGGTGACGCGGATCCTGTTCGAGGGGACCAGGGCCATCGGGGTCGAGGCCCGTCACAACGGTCAGACGATCCGTATCGAGGGTGACGAAATCATCCTGAGCGCGGGCGCGATCAGCTCGCCGCAACTGCTGATGCTCTCGGGTGTCGGTCCGGCGGACGAGCTGCGCGCGCTCGGCATCGACGTCGTCGCCGAGCTGCCCGGTATCGGGAAGTCCTTCACCGATCACCCCTCGGCAGCTGTCGAGTTCGAACCACGACCCGGCGCGGAGTACCCGTCGGACTGTGTCAGTTCCTCCGTAACGCTCATTTGTACCGCCGACGGCTCACCGACGCGCAACGACTTGCACATCATCATTCCGGTGATGCCTCCGGTCGAGGAGCCGGGTGGCGCGCAGTGGCCGATGACCTTTAGTGTCGACCTCGGCCTTCCCGAGAGCCGGGGCGAGCTACGACTCGCGTCGGCCGACCCCGACGACGCGCCCGTGGTGGAGTTCAACTACCTGCGCGAGGAACGCGACCGGGCACGTCTGCGCGAAGGCGTGCGGTTGTGCGTCGAGCTTGCATCGCAGTCTGAGTTCGATTCGATCATCGCCCGCCGCGTCAGCCCGCTCGACGCAGATCTCGCGTCCGATGCGGCGCTGGACCGCTGGTTGGAGGCGAACATCGGCACTTACTACCACACCTGCGGCACGTGCTCGATGGGGTCGCCGAGTGACCCGATGGCAGTGGTCGACGACCACTGCCGGGTGCTCGGCGTCGAGGGCCTGCGTGTCGTCGACCTGTCGGTCGTGCCGACCGTCATGCGGGCCAACACCAACTCGACGGCCATCATGGTCGGCGAGCGCGCCGCGGAGATCATCCGATCGGAGCGACCGGAAACATCGACCGTCTCTGCAATGTCAGGGGCTGAAAGGTCGTGACCTAGGTGGACGGTGTGGAACCAGAAGCCGGAAGCGGCGAGTAACACGATTGCGCTTGGTGGTCGGTAGTCGAGTGCTTCCGACCACCAGCACACACGGAAGGAGTCGGAATGTCACGTACGGATAGCCGCCTAATGAGCCATGCCGTCGAGGTTGTACCTGATCGATTGTATGTCGTCCCGGGAAAACTTCCCGTCGACGGTCGGACGAGCTGGACGCCCCCTGGGGTGACTGGCGAGCAGTCGACCAATGTCTACCTCCTGCGCGGCGAGCAAGATGTGCTCGTCGACTCGGGCATCGCCGCGATTCGTGAGCAAGTCATGGCCGGCTTGGGTGAGCTGCTTGTGCCCGAAGCCCCGGTTCGTGTCTTCCTGACCCGCGCGCAGCTGGACTGCGTCGGCAACCTTGGCGCGGTGGCGGCCGTCTACGACGTTCAGGACATCTTCACCGGAGGTGCGCGCAACCCGTTCGACCAGTTCGACGCTGCCACCTCCAATGACTCCCGTGCACAAGGCATTGGCATCGCCCGTTCACTCGGGAACCCGCCGGTCGAGATTTTCAACACGCCACTGCGCATCCTGGCGACGTTCTGGGGCTACGACGCCAAAACCCGGACGGCGTTCACTTCGGATTCATTCACCCACGTGCTAGCGGGCGACGTCGAGAACGGGGTCATCCTTGATGATCCCAGTGCGGACAAGACGACTGAGGCGCAAGTGCGCGAGCACCTTTTCGCCGCCTTCTGGTGGCTGGCCGTCGCCGACAAACAGGCGATCGTCAGGCACGTGCGCGAGTTCTTCGCCACCCATCCCGTTGACGTGATCGCCCCAAATCGGGGCTGTGTCCTGAAGGGCCGGGAGATCATCGACCGGCACGTGGCGATGCTGCTGAGCGTGCTCGATGAAGGGCCAGTCAGTGGCGGCTACAACTGATGACGCCGGCGACAAACAAAGGAGATTCCTGTGGACAATGAGATCGGCACCTTTCCGAACGATGCGCGCGAGATCGCCGATGGGATTTGGTGGCTGCCCCAATGCCTTGTGACGCCCGTGAGCGGCGTTGCCACGCACGTACACACCGCGCTGTACCTCATCATCGGATCTGAGCGCACACTGTTGTGGGATACTGGTTTTGGACCTCAGTGGCCGGACATCTCAGATTGCCTTGACAAGATCCTCCAGGGCCGTCAGCTCGACTACATCGCGCCGTCCCACCCCGAGGTGATCCACTGCAGTAACGCCCCGCGGCTGCTGGAGAAGTATCCCGAGGCTCGGCTCGTCGGTGACGTGCGCGACTACCCGTTCTTCTGGCCCGAGTACGCAGATCGCCTCGAACAGCACTCGGTCGGGTCCGAACTTGACCTCGGCGGGCACCGTTTCAAGTTCGTTGACGCTGTGATCAAAGACCTGCCGAGCTCGCAGTGGGGATACGAGTCCTCGCAGCAAGTCTTGTTCGTCGCGGACGGTTTCGCGTACTCGCACCAGCCGCCAGCTGAGGGTGACGACCGCCCCACTCACGCCCCCGGTCAATGCACGCTGCTGTCTAGCGAGCTACCGGGTGAGCCGGGGCCCGATCAGATCGTGTGGATCACGAAAGCAGCGTTGTATTGGACGCGATTCGTGAGTATGGACACGTTCCTCGGTGAGTTCGAGCGCATGCTCGCCGATCACCCCACACGGCTCGTTGCCCCCGCACACGGCGCCGTCATCGACGACATCAACAAGACGCTGTGGACGATTTGGGACGCCCTGCGATTGGCATATTCGCCCGAGATCGGGATCGCAACCGCGGGCGCGACGCTGGCCCAGAAGTCGTGAAAGCGGCTGTCCCGCGAGGCGCGGGACATTAGGAACCGAGGATAAGTCGACCCAATGAGAAAGGGTCGTCGAGTGCGGTCCGGTTGCCTACGTCGAGGCGGTGAGCTGTCACCGCGTAGGCAACCGGCGTTCGAGTGAGCGTTACTCAACGACGACTGGATAGGTGTCGGGGTCGGGGGAGTGACGGCTAGTCGCGCCTGTTTTGGCATTGCGATAGAAGGGATTCGACGAGTTCGTTATCCGGTCCGCTGGTGACGGAATGCGGCTGACGGGTGACTGGTTCACATCGGAAGTTGCAGCGTTCGGAAGATGGCGACCATGCCTAACTGACCGGGTGTTGAGTTCGGGCAGCTATGTGAACAAGTTGAACGCAACTGACTTCGATCCGGCCGCAGATAGGCCGGACGGAGCTCGGCGAGCCTGGTGCTCAGGGTATGGATGGAGCGGTCCCGCCTATGCGTTCGGCGATCACCGTTGCGGGCATCGTGGGACTCGTGAAGCATCACCCGTACGGGGTTCGACGGCGTCCAAGAATCGAATTGGATCGGGCACATTCATATTTCGGTTTACTGTCGGCGACTGACGCCGAGGTCCGTGTTGCGGGATAACTCGCGAGGTTTATCGATTACCAGTACTTTTAGCACCGGGTCTTACGGGGCCGGTGCTCATTTTTTGACGTCCCTCTCAACCATCGGTGTGGAGAGCTTTGCGAATCAGCTTGGGCAAGAAGCGTTTCGCGCACTTCACGTTGCGATGATCCCGGTGGGGCAGCGGGGGCTGTTTGGGCGATGACCACATCGGATCCAGTCGTGTGTCCGTCGCAAGGCTGATCTGCCGATCATCCTTGACTGATGTCCTGTGAGGCTTGATGGGCTTTCTGGTATTTCGCCAGGCTGCATGCTGGGACGTCCGGATCACGATGCACCAGCGGCCTTGAGACGAACGGGGACCTGTGCGCAGTGCCGATCAGCGGCACGCTTATCGTGGATCTGGACGAGTTCGCCAAGCTGAACCTGACCAAGTTTGGCTATTCAGTTCGTCTTTGGGTCCGGTTGCTGGCGTCACAGACAATGTGAAACCCCACGATCCTGTTGCTCACCAACCAGATGGTGCCCTGCCGAAGCTCGCCTCCAGCTGCTGATGCGGCACTCTCACTGCTCTCGGTTCGCCCGCTCCACTACGCCGTTGCGACATCAAGCGCACGTCTCGACTTCAAAACAAACCCATGAACCCTCGAATGATCGCCGGGACGACAACTCACACTCAAATATTGTAGAACCGCTCCGCGTTCTCGGTGAACAACTTCCGCTGCGCCGCTATCCCGAGTCCTTCGGTGGCCGATCGATAGAGGCCAATCAGTTCGTCGAAGCGGCCGTGCGCCGCATCGACGGGGAAGTTGCTGCCAACCATGCAACGGTCTTCACCGAACGACTCGAGACAGTGCTCGATGAACGGTCGTTGAGCCTCCAGGTCGAAAGTGCGCAGCGTCATCGCCAGGCCCGAGATCTTGCAGTGAACGGTCCCGACGGATGCCAGCGCGCTGATCCCCTCGCGCCACGCAGCGACATAGTCAGGATCCCGGGGCTGCATCGGCCAGCCACAGTGCTCGAGTACGAACGGGACATCCGGGTGACGCTCAGCCAACCGCGCAGCATCCGCCATGGACTCATGGTGTGCAACGAGGTCGTACCGGGCGTCCACATCAGCCAGCATTCGTATGTATTCGTCCGCGGCAGAAGTGCCATAGTCGAAGCCAGTCAAGACTCGAACGCCCCGAAAGAGATCGAAGGCAGACTGGGCCGCCAGCTCCGCCTTGCGCTCGCGCGGTGACAGGCCCGGATCGACGCTGCCGACGATCCCGGCAATCATCGGCTCGCCCTCAGCTAGCTTGCTGACCCACGCAATTTCGTGGGTAACGTTCTGTGGGGCAAGGGTGGCTGTTATCCACACGGCTTTGGGGATGTCGATTGCGCGGGCGTCGGCGCGGTAGTCCGCGGGACTGTAGTCGCGCTGAGGCGCAGTGTTGCCATCCGTCCCGAACGCCTTGCGTTGCTTGTCTGACGGACCGACGAAGAAGCCCTGTGACCGGTCCCAGAAATGAACGTGCGAGTCCACGAAGGAATCAGGGTGCAGTGTCATACGCCTCTCCTACTCATCGGTTTGATCGGTTGATGTGCTTATCGGTTTGATCGGTTGATGCTTGCGTTTGCGTTTGCGGAACGGACACGGCTCAGCGTCGAGGACGCAGTCGACCTCGTTTCGAGCCGTTGCGCCATTAAGTATACGGATATTGCAAGAGTGTACGGATATCGCACTGGCACGACCAGGCTGCTTGCATGAGAACTTGCGTGAAAACGGCGGGTCGATCCAGTCGCGATCGTGGACGACATGCTGGAACTAACGAGTGATCAGCTGACAGCACCGTCGACGAACTGACGATATTTGCATGCAGGGTCGTGATCGCTACCGTCGCCCAACTGGTGAATGACACCAGTGACGAGCACCTTGCAACTGTAACGACTGAATACATACTGCTGCAGCGGTATTGAGTGAGAGTCAGGGATCGATCGATGGTAGCCGACGCCAGCGGCGATGGACATACCCGCGTGACCGGACTGCCCACAACGCTTAGTGCTGACCACCGCGTAACCCGGTCGGCCGCACAATCGTCGGGGCGAGCGGCGAGATCGCAAGTTTATGTCGAGGGGGCGAATACGCCTTGGTGTCGATGAGGTGGCTGCAAGGTTTTTGTGACCACTGTTGCGCGGCAAGCGCATTGAATGGCACAGTGTCCGAAATCACCCAGCCTTACGACATCTCGTTCATGGATTGACCACAACGTCGTCCGCTAGACCGCAACAGCCGAATGGGAAGAGTCTCTGGGATGTGGCGACGAAGTTCAGTTCAAAGCAGTGAATTCCTCGGTGGCAGGCCTATTGCAACCGGGTTTTTAAAAGAGTAGCCTTAATTTACCGCAGCCCCGGGAGGGGTGAGAGAGGATGGCTCGATGATCACCGAAGTGGACGTGCTGAGCGTCGCTGACACAGCTCGTACCAAGGATGTCACGCTTGTGGACGTTGACATCCATCCGAGAATGACACCGGCTAACCTCGTCAACTGGTTGCCGGAACGGTGGGCGAGGCACGTGGAACGCTATGGGCTCCGCGCACCGGCGATCAGGGACCGATACCCGCGCCCGCGCAACAAAGGGGTGCGGGCCGACTCCTGGCCCGAGAACGGATTTCCTGGCACCAATTATGATCTCCTGCGCAAGCAGCTACTTGACGAGCACCAGATCGACTTCGGCATCATGCTCGTTCTGGACACGCTCGATTCCGGCTACGAGCGGCCGCCGCTCGACGCAGCGATCAGCCAGGCCGTGAACGATTGGATGGCCGCTGAATGGTTGGATCGCGACGATCGGTTGCGGGGTAGCATCGCGGTGCCGATCGAAAATCCCGAACTCGCAGTGAAAGAGATCGAGCGCGTGTCAGCCGACAAACGCTTCGTTCAAATCCTGCTCCCTGCGTCTGCGCAGGAATCGGCTGGCTCTCCGAAATACTGGCCAGTTTACCGGGCGGCCGCCGAGCGTGGCCTTCCAGTCGCGTTCCATACTGGTGGGTACAACGATCATGGCGGCACCGGCCGACCGTCGTTCTACCTGGAAGAGCATGCAGGTTACGGCGTGATCATGCAGATCCTGCTGACTAGCCTTGTTTGTGAAGGAACCTTCGCTGCGATCCCTGACTTAAAGGTCGCCCTCGTGGAGGGCGGCGCCTTGTGGTTGGCAGCGCTGAAATGGCGACTCGATGATGCTTGGCTGCAGCTACGCGACGAGATGCCCGAGCTCGAGCGGCTGCCATCGGAGTACATCCGGGAACATGTCTGGTTAGACACGCAGCCAATGGAGGAACCCGACGATCCCCGGCACTTCCTGCAGGCTCTCGAGCAGGCAGGACTCGAAGATCGCCTTATGTTCGCGACCGACTACCCGCACTGGGACTTTGATTCGCCGGCAAGCTCGCTCCCACGCGGGCTGAGCAAGGATCAGCGTAGAAAACTACTTGCGGGCAACGCAATTGAGTTGTACAGCCTGCCGAGCAAGGTGGCTCGCCGATGACCACTACGACCATTACCGCCGCTGTGGACTGCGATCTTCACGTCGCACCGCCAAGCTTCAACAAAGTGCTGCCGTATCTCGACTCGTACTGGAAGTCCTACATCGACGACTCAACAGTCGGCTTGTCGCACCCGGCCTACCCGCTCGGTGCTGCCACCACTGGCGGCGCACCAGCAGGAAGCTATGACCAGCTCGCCCCCGTGCTGAACGCAGCGAACCCTCATCGCGCGATACTCAATTGTTTGGCGCTCGACGGCGTGCATCGCAACCCCTATTACGCGGCAGCCATGGCGACAGCCGTCAATGACTGGGTGCGCGACGAGTTTCTCGTGCGTGACGAGCGTCTCCGAGCCAGTATCGCCGTGTCGACATTGGATATCCCGGCTGCTGTGAAGGAGGTCGAGCGCCTCGCTGGCGATGGTCGCTTTGCGCAGATCCTGCTGCCGGTCCGAGCTGATGTCCCCTATGGAAACCGCTTGTACCATCCGCTGTACGCGGTGGCGCAAGAGCACGGATTCCCGATCGCGTTGCATGCGTGGGGACGCGGCGGTAAAGCACCGTCCATGCCTGGTGTGACGGCGACTTACCTCGAGGACTATGCCTCGAATGCGCACATCGCGCAGGTTCAGATGATGAGTTTTGTGGCAGAGGGAGTCTTCTCGAAATTCCCTCAGCTCAAGGTGGTGTTCATGGAGTGTGGGTTCTCGTGGCTGCCACCACAGTTGTGGCGGTTCGACAAGGATTGGAAGGGTGTCTGGCGCGAAGTTCCTTGGGTGAAGGAACGCCCGTCGGAGTACGTCCGGCGCCATATGCGTTTCACGACCGAGCCAGCGCAGCTGCCGCGGGATCCACGCCAGATTGCGCAGCTCGTGGAGATGGTTGGGCCTGAGCTGCTCATGTATGCGTCAGATTATCCACATGACCACGGCGACGGATTTGAGCGATTGCTCGCCGCGTTGAGCGACGAGGATGCGGAGTCGGTTCTGCGCGGCACGGCCGCAGCGTTCTATGGAGATCTGATCGCATGAAGGCCGTGGTGTGTCATGTCAAGGATCTCCCGGTCAACGAGCGCAAGATCGTTACGGTCGGCTCGCGCTCGATCGGTGTCTTCAACATCGACGGCGAGTACTACGCGATCAGTAACCGTTGCCCGCACCAGGGTGGACCATTATGCCTAGGGCGACAGTTTTCGTGGGCGGAGTCCGACGTGCCAGGTGAGGTGGAGGTGGAGGAAGCGTCACCTCAGTTCGTTGCATGCCCCTGGCATGGGTGGGAGTACGACGTCAAAACTGGCCAGTCTTTTATGGGGCCGGCGGAGGTCCGGGTCAAGGCGTACGACGTCGCCGTTGCCAACGGTGCCGCGCTCAGCGAAGGTGTCGCTCACGCTGAAGAACAGCGGGTTTCGGACGCCACGGCCCGCGCTGCCGGCCGTGAGCCGGGTCCTTATGTCGCAGAGACGTTCAGTGTCCATGTAGAGGCGGATTACGTCGTCATTGAGATCTGAGCTAGGTCGATGCATGACCTGGACAACGAGTCACGATGTCACTGCCGGCCCTCGGCGGTGAGCTGAGCTAGGTCGATGCATGCCCTCGACAACGATGTCACGACGTCACTGCCGGCCCTCGGCGGTGAGCTGAGCTAGGTCGTTGCATGCCCTCGACAACGATGTCACGACGTACTGCCGGCCTTCGGCGGTGCGCTGAGAAAGGGATTTCCATGACCGATCACATGCCGTCCGAGCTTGCCCCCCTGGTGAGTTCGGTGTCACGGCGCAACTTTATCTTCGGCCTCGGCGCCGCGGGTGTGGCTGTCGCTCTTGCTGGCTGCGGTAGCGGCGGCGCTAGCGTCGACGGCGCTACCGCCGACGGACCCCCACAGCCTGGGGGCACTTTCATCGTTGGCACTACTCAGGTGGTCGCGCACGCGAACCCGGCCATTGGCGGTGGTTCCGGTCCTATGATAGTCGGCGCTCAGATATTCGCCGGACTCGTGCTCACCGGTGACGATTTCAGCCCTCAACCGTATTTGGCCGAGTCGTGGGAGTTCAGCCCGGACTACCGATCGCTGACCTTCAAGATCCGTAGCGGCGCGACCTTCCACGATGGCAAGCCGGTCACTTCGGAGGACGTTGCGTTCTCCATCTTGGCTTCCAAGAAATACAACAGCTATAAATCCATGTTCGAGACGGTGACCGACGTCGAAGCGCCGGATGCGACCACGGTGATCATTCGGCTCTCCGTTCCGAATGCGGCGTTGCTGGCCTGCCTCACTCCCGCAACTGCGCCTATCCTGCCGAAGCACATCTACGGAGACGGACAGGATCTGCGAAACCATCCCCGCAATACCCAGGATGTAATCGGGTCGGGGCCCTTCCGGCTGACCACGTTTGAACCTCGGACCGAGATCCGCATGGCGAGGTACGACAATTTCTTCCTGCCGGACCGCCCCTTCGTTGACGAAGTCGTCTACCGGCCTGATCCGAGCGGCACCACGATCCTCCTACAGCTGCAGCAGGGCGAGATCCACAGCTTGCGGACCGCCGACTCGGTGTCGCTGCAGCAGTTGCGGGCTCAGCCGACAATTGAAGTCGCAGATAAGGGCATGCAGGCGATCTCCGGCGTCGGCGTCGTCGCTGTCAACATGGAGAACCAGTATTTGAAGAATCCGCAGGTCCGTCAGGCCATCGCGCACGCGATGGACCGGCGTTACATCCTGGAACAGGTACTGGGCGGAGAAGCGGCCAATGCCGACAGCGTTCTCGCGCCGATCGACCAGTTCCACTCCGATAACGTCACGAAGTATCCGTATGACGTCGCCAAGGCAAAGGAATTACTGGCAGCTGCCGGCTACCCGAACGGTTTCTCAATCCGAATCGACTACCTTCCGTCCGTTCGAGAGTTCTGTGGGAGCATGGCGGAGTACATGAAGGAAGCGCTCAAGGACGTAGGCATCACGGCTACCGTCATCGCGTCTCCCGACCTCGCCGCAGTCGCCCCGCGTGTCGTTTCCGGTGATTTCGACATGTACCTGCTCCTGAACCTGGGTTACGGGGACCCAGTGGTCGGTGTTCACTCGCTTTACGAGAGCGCAGGAATCGGGGAAAGCTACCCTGGGAACGTCTCCCGTTACCGGAGCCCGGAGGTTGACGAGCTGCTTGTGCAGGCGAGCCAGGAAATGGATCTGGCGCAGCGCAAGGAGATTTACGCCAAATTCCAGAAGATAGTCTCCGATGACTTGCCCGTCATCCCTTACGCGCAGTACCGACCGCGCAACGCTTACATCCCGGCCGTGGTCCGTAACCCCAACCTTGGTGTTTGGGAGGGGCTGGCACCTTACAAGGATGTCTGGGTGACCGCCCCATGACACTACTGTCCGCGACCGCTGGTGGTCGCACGGGGATCTTGCAGTCAGCGACTGTCGGCCGCGTAGGGAACCTGTTACGCATCGTACTTGGGCGGGTCGTACGAGCCGCATCGTTGATGCTGGCTGTCATCGTTGTGACATTTTTGCTGCTTTCGCTCGCTCCGGGCGATCCGACGGCGGCGATCGGCGGGGATGCAGGTGTTCGTGACGCCGCGACCGCGGAAGCGATTCGGGCTGAGTACGGCCTAGACCGGCCGTTGATCGTACAGATCGGCACCTATGCCAGCCGTATACTGCACGGTGATTTCGGGCAGTCGTTCGTGCTCAATGAGCCGGTGTGGAGCGCGATTGCACCGCGGATCGGGCCGACTTTGCTGCTGTCGGGGGTGGCGCTCGTGGCTGCTGTAGTAGCCGGTACGTTGCTGGGTGTCTTCACCGCCCGGCGCCCGCGCAAGCTCATCTCGCATGTGGTGACTGTGGTATCAATCGTGGGATTTGCGATGCCGTCCTTCTGGATCGGTCTCATGTTGATCATCCTGTTCGCGGTGACGTTTCCGATTTTTCCGATCGGAGGCATGAATTCGACGATGGTTGGTAGCGGGTTCTTCGAGCAGGCAGCCGATACGCTGTGGCACCTGGTGTTGCCCGCTTTCACCCTGGGCGTGATCTATCTCGCTCAGTACAGCCGATTGTCGAGGGCAAGCATGCTGGAAGTCCTCGGATCCGACTACGTGCGCACAGCACATGCAAAAGGCCTCGCACCCAGGATTGTCGTGTATAAGCACGCGCTGCGCAACGCGCTTATCCCAATCGTGACGGTCGTAGGCACCCAATTCGGTCATCTACTATCCGGCGCGGTAGTGGTGGAGGTCGTGTTCAACTGGCCTGGTTTGGGCGGTCTGGCCTACCAATCCATCCAACAGCGCGACACTCCGCTTCTTCTTGGCATTCTGCTGCTTTCAGCAGCATTCGTGTTGGTGGCCAACATCATGACCGATCTCATATATCGGATCATCGACCCGAGAATCCGAATCCGGAGGACAAAGTGACTCAGAGCGCAAGCACGCAGGCAACACTGCCGCTGCCGCCGAATCCCGAACCCCCGCAAGAAAAAGCGCTTGAGACAGGCAAGCCAACCACGGCATGGGCGCTCTTCCGCCGCAACCGTGCAGCAATGTTCGGACTGATTGTACTGACCTTCATTGTGCTTATGACGCTCGTCGGGCCGTTCGTCTATCCCCAGGATCCATTCGAGTCAGTGGGTGCACGGTTTCAGCCGCCAGGCTCACCGGGTGCTCCACTCGGCACGGACTATCTTGGCCGGGACGGCCTCGCCGGCATCATTCACGGTGGCATGACGACGTTGCTCGTCGGACTATTTGCAGCGGTGATGACTCTACTGATCGGCGTGGGGATCGGCGCGGTTGCCGGCTATGTCGGCGGCCGGGTCGACTCGGCTCTGATGAGCTTCACAGAGTTGTTCCAGGTAATTCCGGCGACGTTGTTCGCGATGGTTGTCCTGACCCTTTACGGGTCGTCCAATGTTGTCGTGGCGATTGTAATGGCGTGTGTGCTGTGGACGGGCACTGCTCGGCTCGCGCGCAGTGAATTCCTTCGGCTGAAGAACTTCGAGTTCATCCGGGCACAGCGCAGCCTCGGTGCCAGCGATCTGCGAATCATCCTTCGCACCGTTCTTCCGAATGCGCTGCCCACCTTGATGATTAATGCGACGATGATCGTTGGTGTTGCGATCCTCCTGCAGGCGGCGTTGAGTTTTCTCGGGCTCGCCAACCCTAATGTATTCACCTGGGGAATGATGATCGGAAATAGTCGACCGTATCTGACGGTGGCCTGGTGGACGATCACTTTCCCCGGTTTGGCTATTTTCTTGACAGTCCTCAGTGTCAGCTTGGTCGGTGACGGGTTGCAAGACGCGTGGAATCCGAAACTTAAGGAGCGGCGATGAGCTTGCTCTCAGTTCGCAACCTAACCGTCCGGTTTGCTGGTTTCACTGCAGTCGACGACGTCTCCTTCGACGTCGCTGATGGTGAAACGGTGGCTCTCGTCGGCGAGTCAGGTTCCGGAAAGTCGGTCACTGCGCTGGCCGTGATGGGGCTCGTCGGGCTCACCAGCATCGGTAAAGTCACGTCGGGCGAGATCATGCTCGCTGGATCGACGGGTGGCTCACCATCGATCGACCTGGCAACAGCGCCGGAACGGGTTATGCGCAGGATTCGAGGAAACCAGGTCGCGATGATCTTCCAAGAACCGCTATCTGCGCTGAATCCGCTTTTCACCATTGGCAATCAAGCTTCAGAGACGATCCAGGTTCACCGGGGACAGGACCGTAAGGCTGCCAGAATGCGGGTGCTCGAGCTGTTCGACCTTGTGCGTATTCCGGACGCTGTTCGCCGCTACGACCAGTACCCTCATGAGCTTTCCGGGGGAATGCGTCAACGCGCCATGATTGCAATGGCACTTGCCTGTGATCCGCAGTTGCTCATTGCAGATGAGCCGACCACCGCCTTGGACGTCACAATTCAAGCGCAGGTTCTAGCCCTGATCAAACATGTCCAGGCGGAGCTTGGTACTGCAGTCCTGTTCATCACGCATGACATGGCTGTGGTGGCTGAAATCGCGGATCAGGTTATCGTCATGCAGAATTCGCGCATTGTCGAGAAGGCCGGGGTGTTCGAACTGTTCGAGGCACCCCAACACCCTTACACGCGGGCCTTGCTCAATGCCGTTCCACGTCTCGGCGCGCACAGCGCTATCGGCTCCGTTCCGTCTACGATGGTGACTCCACAATGAATGCTCTCGTCGAAGTTCGAGGTCTAACGAAACAGTTCCCCCACGCTCAAGGTGCCCGCGTGCACGCGGTTGAAAACGTCTCGCTGACGATCAACCGCAAGGAAACGCTCGCTGTGGTTGGAGAGAGTGGATGTGGAAAATCGACTCTCGCCAACCTGATAATGCGTCTCGATCGGCCCACAAGCGGCAGCATTGAGGTCGACGGTACCGACATCTCGTCGCTGTCTCAGAGTCGCCTGCGTCCGCATCGGCGCAAGATGCAGATGGTCTTCCAAGATCCGTTCTCGAGTCTCGATCCGCGCCGTAGAGCAGGGGACGCGGTAGAGGATCCACTCCGTATCCACAAAGTCGGTACCGCCGAGAGTCGCGCGGAAAAGGTGCGGTCGCTGTTCGAGCTCGTGCGCCTGACACCCGAACACAGGGAAAACTACCCACACCAGTTCTCGGGGGGGCAGCGCCAGCGCGTCTGCATCGCTCGAGCCCTTGCCCTCGAGCCTCAGCTTATCGTTGCTGATGAGGCGGTTTCCGCCCTCGATGTGTCCGTCCAGGCAAGCGTTCTCGACCTCATGGTCGACCTGCAGGATCGTCTCGGGCTTAGTTACCTGTTCATCAGCCACGACTTGGCAATCGTTGAACAGATCAGCCATCGGGTCGCGGTGATGTACCTGGGTCAGGTCGTTGAGCTCGGCAGTCGTGACCAGGTATTCAGTGATCCGCGCCACCCCTACACTCGCAAGCTGCTCGACGCTGCTCCGATTGCCGATCCGCATCGGCGCCGAGCACACAAGCTGCAGGGAGGAGAAGTACCCAGTCCAGTGTGGGCCAAGGGCACTGCGCCCGAGCATGTGGTTCACGACGAGGTCGCTCCAGGGCATTTTGTAGCCCAAACGCCTTGAGCGGCAGCAAGTTACCTGAGTAAGGACCGTTCGGCATTGCGATCGAGCGCTACCGACGGATTGGGCGAGTGAAGCCACCAGGAGGCTTTCGCCTGTGTCCAGGAGGAACATCCGATGATTGCCATGATGAGTTCGTATACCTGTCAGACCAGACTGCGGGTTCGTGGTTTCTGTAGTTATACGTCTGTGAGGAAGCGGAAATGACGACAACATTCACCAATACCAACAGGTTCTTCATCGGTGGTGACTGGGTCGACCCGATGAACCCGTCCGGGGAGATCGAGGTACTCAATCCCGCGACGGAAGAGGTTATCGCAGTCGTCCCGGAGGCATCCGCCGCTGATGCCGGCCGAGCAGTCACGGCGGCGCGCAAGGCTTTTGACCACGGTCCGTGGCCGCGCATGCAACCCCGCGAGCGGGCCAAGCTGCTCCTGCGCATGGCTGAGCGAATGGAGGCCCGTAAGGCCGAGATCCTTGATCTTCTGGTGGCTGAGGCGGGGTCACCGCGGAGGGTCGTGGAGTCGCTGCACTGGCAGACCTGCTTCGACCATTTCGTCGATTTGGCGGAGCGCGTCGTTTCTGGTCACCAGGTGGTGCGAGGGATTCCGCCGGTTGTCGGCAAGGGGATTGGCCAGGGCGTTGTGATGGACGACCCGGCCGGTGTGGCGACCCTCATCACCGCCTTCAATTTTCCGTTCCACCTGAACCTGATGAAGATCGGGCCTGCGCTCGGCGCCGGGTGCACTGCGGTGCTGAAGCCCTCGGAGCTGACTCCGCTGAGCGGTCTGATTCTGGGCGAGATCGCGGCAGAGGCCGGGCTGCCCGACGGCGTACTCAACGTTGTGGCCGGCGGTCCGGAGGCTGGCCGAGAGCTCACCGTCAATCCCGGTGTCGACCTCGTCAGCTTTACTGGGTCTGGGGCCGTCGGGAAGCTGATTGTCCGGCTGGGCGCGGAGACCCTCAAACGCGTCGTTCTCGAACTCGGCGGAAAGTCGGCGAGTATCGTTTTCGCGGATGCTGACCTGGATGCTGCGGCGCGGGCGGTGGTGTCGAACATGACGCTGCACAGCGGGCAGGCTTGCATCCTGCACACCCGCACCCTAGTCGAGAAGGCGGTGCACGACGACTTGGTCGAGCGGGTAGTCAAGCTGCTCCGCGAGATGCGGCTGGGAGATCCTGCCGACCCCGACACCACGATGGGCCCGCTGATCAGCGATATGCAGCGGACCAGGGTGCTCGGCTATCTGGACTCGGGCCGAGAGCAGGGCGGCGACATCGCGTTCGGCGGCGGCGTACCAGCTGGGCTGTCGCGCGGATTCTACGTGGAGCCGACCCTGTTCACAGGCTGTTCGAATGACATGAAGATCTCGCAGGAGGAGATCTTCGGCCCGGTCGGGGTCGTGATCCCGTTCGACGGCGCGGAACAAGCGGTAACGCTGGCCAACGACACGAAGTTCGGCCTCGGCGCCGGTGTCTGGTCGCGAGACGCCCGGAAGGCCTACGACATTGCCAGGCAGATGAGGGCCGGGCTTGTCCAGGTGAACGGGGGGATGGGCGGCGCGACCCCGTTCGGTCCTTACGGCGGGTTCAAGGAGAGCGGGATCGGTCGTGAGTTCGGCGAGTTCGGCTTCCGTGAGTACCTCGAGTCCAAGACGATCGGCTGGCCGGCCATCGCGCCGTGGTGAGAGAACTCGGTCGCGTGTCGACGATCCATTCTCGTTGGTCTGTCGCGAACGAGAATCACAAATACCAGAAGGCGACGCTCTTCCAGCGATGAGGTTCTGCGAAGTGACTGCAGGACAATAACTTTCGTCAGGGCGAGAAGTTATACCACCAACGGCAACATGCCCAGGTGTGACCACAAGATATGTGCCCGTGACTCCACGCGGAGTCACCCGGGTGTGTGTCAGATTCAAAACGAAAGGACCGAAACCTTATGCGAGTGGAAGTTGATGCGGACCGATGCCAGGGGCATACCCTCTGCGCGCTCGCCGCTCCGAATGTGTTCGAACTTGATGATATTGACGGGCATTCCAGCGTGCCGGATCAGAGCGTTGTCAGCGAGTTCGCGTCGGAAGTACGGACAGCTGTCGCCACCTGCCCTGAGCGGGCAATTAGGATCGAGGACTGATGAACACAGAGAGTCGCGAGGAAATGCGGGTCGATAGCGATTTCGACCACTATTCACCTGAGTACGCGAAGAATCCTCACGAGGTTGAGCATGACATGCGGCAGAAATGTCCTGTGGCATGGACAGAGCGCCACGGCGGTTTCTGGGCCGTAACCAGCTACGCTGCTTTTCAGGAAACGTTGCAAGACCGTACGCTCTGCTCATCGGAGAAGTTCGACGCAGACGGAAACGCGGTTGGCGGAGTAGTCATTCCGCCCTTCCCAGGCTCTCGGATGATTCCCGACGAGACGGACCCACCTGAGTGGAATATGTACCGTAGTTTGGTGAGTCCGTCGTTTGCGCCCGCCGCAATTGAGCGGCGGAGAGCTAAGATCGAGGCCTTCGCGACGGAAACAGTTAACAGCGTGATCGAAACAGGCTCAACTGACTTCGCCGCAGATATCGCGAGTCCGGTCACCGCTCTCATCACACTCGACATTCTCGGGCTCCCGCTCAGTGACTGGGACACCTACGCCGGGCCAATTCGCCGGAATTCGGTCGATGACGTTTCGACGAAAGGCGTCGAAATCAGTGAACGGATCTATCCGCTCCTCGCCGAGACCGTGGCGGCGCGACGGATCACACCGGGGACAGGCCTCGTCGACGAACTGATTGCGGCTCGTCCCAATGGCGAAGCACTTTCCGACGAAACAGTTGTCGACATGATCTGGCAGCTTCTTGTCGGCGGGTTTAACACCACCTCGGCACTGCTCTCGTGGTCAATCTACTACCTTGATCAACATCGGGAGCAACACCAGCAGCTCATCGATGACGACCAATTCCTGCGCATCGCGACCGAGGAATTCGTCCGGTGGTCGAGTCCCGTCAATACGCTTGCAAGAACAGTGGTCCGAGATGTCGAGATCGAGGGCCAGCAGATTTCGGCGGGTGACCGGATGTTGTTCATTTTCGGCGCGGCGAATCGTGACCCGGAGGTGTTCGATGCGCCGGATGACGTTCAGCTGGATCGCTTCCCGAATCGACATTTCGGCTGGGGTACGGGAATCCATCGTTGCTTGGGCTCCAATTTGGCACGGTTGGTATTTCAGGAGACGCTTCGACAGACGCTCAAGCGTATGCCGGACTTTACGGTCGACCAGGAAAATATCCAGCGCGAACCGGATCGAGCCGGCGGTAACGGCTGGGTGAGCCTGCCACTCCGATTCACGCCTGGTCCGCGCGTGAACACGGAATACGCGTTTCTCAGTGAGTTCTTCTAGTCGAAACTACTCGGATTATGCCCGTCCTCGCCTTGCTTCCTAATGGAAGCGACCGGCGGGGCATGGCATTGCGGGGCCGCGCAGCTACGTCTGGGGGTTCGGGCAGGCTGATTTCCGAGCGCGATTCATTAGATCCGGTGCTCGCGCCGGAAATCCGTCCGAAGTCGGGTTGACGGGTGGTAGGGCGGATTTCCGGTGCGGGACACCAGAGTACGATCGAGCATCGGCGCATGCCACGGCCCTATTCCCCTCGGAACGACATGCGCTCCGTCGTTGTCCCGTCATGGAAATTAGGCCGAACCATGTCGTGATAGACCTGGACACCACTGGATCGGTCCTGCGTGAGGATCGCTCGCCGACAGTGAGGACTACCTCCCGCCGGTGCAGCGGTTCTCTGGCGCAGAGCGGAAATGCCGGGGCCAGAGGCTCCGACTGCGAAGATTCCGACAGTCATCAGAACATAGAGAATCAGCACGGATCGGCTCGCGCGAGACGAACCATGCCAGCGCGAGCACGAATACCGGATAGATGTGCACAAGAACCACCGCGGCTGGGACGCCAGTACTGCGGACTGTCTCGAGTAAACCAGAATCTGCAAACCGAAGATCGGACTGCAGATGAAAGTCATTCCAAGACTTGCCTTTCGGGGCAACCCGCAGCGCCGGCCAGTGGCTGTGGTGAACGTTAGGTTGATGTCAACCTCGCTGGAGTCCAAACGTGCTCAGACAGCCAGTGCGCGATCGCGATCAGTGGCCCAGACCGCACCGGCGAGTCCGTAGATGCTGTGACTGGCTGCAGCGACCGCGTCGTCGTCGCCCTCGTACTGGAGCACTACCAGTACCGGTCCGAATATCTCTTCTTGCACAATTGGATCCGCTCGATCCACGTCGCTGAGAACCGTGGGCTTCACAAATGCCCGCGTTCGCTGATCCGTTCGCTACCACCGGTGATCAACCGCGGGCCCCGAGCGAGGGCATCGCCTATCGAAGCGCGATGGCGAGCCGAGATGACTAGCCCCAGCTGCGTGTGGCGATCGAGCGGATCGCCGAGGACCATCGATCCAGCACATACACCGGCGATCTCAAGTGCACTCTCGCAACTACTGTGCGGGACCAAAAGTCGCGTCCATGTACTGGACGTCTGACCGCTGTTGAGCATTGCTGATGCCACACTTGCGGATACTGCAGCCTCGAGATCGGCGTCGTTAAGGATGATGCTGGCCGATCTTCCTACAGAGTTCGAGGCAAGAGCGCTTGAGCCGTTCACCAGCACTACGACCCACCTGCCTGCCTGCCGTGGTGGAACCGGTGAACGAAACTACGTTCACATCGGGGTGTTCGGTGATCGCCGGTCCGAGCGCCGAACCTGGTCCGGGAACGAGGTTGAATACTCCTGGGGCAATTCAGTCCGCAGTAGCGCATCACAGAACAGGTAGGTGGTCAACGGTGTCAGTTCGGCCGGTTTGATCACCGCGGTACAACCGGCAGCAAGTGCTGCACCGACTTTCGCGACGAGCGGGTAGTTCCAGGGTGTAAGTGCACCCACCACTCCGGCGGGTCGTCGCACAACGGTTGAATTGCCGACCGTATAGGAGAGGGGTTCCTTCGCGAGCGAGTCGTGCAAAGGATCCGATCAATTGGATGGCGAGGTCGACGTCAGATTTCTCGGCCACGGAGGCGCACCGACCTCGGCGACAGTAGTGTCGATCAACAGTTGGCGATCGGCTGTCAGCTGTTCGTGCAGTGCGTCAGGGCATCGGCGCGTTCGTTCGAAGTGTTGCGCCCCGGAGGATTCCGTAACTATGTGCCGAGCGAACAGCGGCATCGATGTGTGGGGCTGTACAGGCTCCAAAATGGCCGATGATCTCTTCGGTAGCGGGATTCGGCACCCCGGTGACCTGATCGCTGCGATGCCATCTACCGTCGATCAGGACGGTATTGCGTGTCCAGAGCATCGTTATTCCTTGTTGCTTTCACGAATACGTATCAGCGGCGGCCGGTCTGACGAGAACGCTGCAGTGACGGCGGGACCGACGTCGCACATCAAATTCAGCGAAATGCCGTGGCAACCGAGTGATGATGCCAGCGCCGGAAAGTTTGGTGTACCGAGTTCGGCTGCATGAATTTCGTCATTCCGGTCGATCATCTCGTTGCGAATTTCGCTGCAGCCGCCGTTGTCGACAACAATGACCGGAATCGAGAGAGCTGCCTGGGCAGCTGCTGCCAACTCGGCGATCGTGAACATCACTCCGCCGTCGCGGAGCATCGCTACCACTTGCCGATCCGGAGCCGCGATCTTGGCGCCGATTGCAGCAGGGAGACCGAATCCGAGCGTGCTGACTCCGGCCGGTAAGGGGAGGAATTTGGATGGTGGAGAGGGAGATTCGACAGAGGTCCGTCGTAGGACGCCATGGCACTGTCTGCCGCCGGGATTGCGCTTTCCTCACGTGCTGCGTCCAACGGACGTACATAGATCGAGGTAACGCTTGCCGTCGATGCGGGGCGTCGTCGCTCAGGCGCGAACGCCATTGATCGGCAAGGGTGCTACTGGGCTCCGTGCATGCGTTTTCGTCTGGTGCTGCGTCGCGCGGGTGGGTTATGGCGTGGGGCGGGGATCGTGGTTTCGAGTCGGGTAATGCGTTCTTCGAGGACGCCGGTGATGGCGAGGAGCCCGAGCAGGGCGGGTTCGGTGATGTCCTGCTCGTGCTGGGCGTGGTTGAGCAAGGTTGTGCGCAGGAGCCCACACATGGCGGCGTCATCGCCGATGGGTAGTTGCTCCAGTTTGGCGGTTAGACGCGCTGCGGGGGAGGTCACGGGTGGCTCCTGGAGTGTCAATCATGCAGGCAGAGTTAAGAAATGACTGCCTGCCCGGTGGCGTGGGGTGAGGCTGGAACCGAGGCAGAAAGTAGCGCTTTACGATCAGGGACGTTACCGCGTCATTGCTGACCGGTCGGTACGCGGGATGAGATACGGGCGCACCTGCGGGCAGCGAGGTACTGCTCGAAATGTGGATCGGGGGAGGCTGCGGGGGTGGCGGCGATGATGTTCAGGCGCGACGGGAAGCCGAGTACCAGTGTGGCTGCGAGGAGCAGACGTTGGTGAGTGTTCGCGGCGGCGATTGTCGTGTGCACGCAGTAGTCCTATCACGGGTTTCGGCTGATCCGGGCGTCTGGTTGCCGGACGTGGGAATGGCACTCTGATTTCGGAGCGCGGCGTCCGCGCTGACTCGGTCTGGTCGCGGTGGTTGCGTAGGAGCGCCGGTATCGGCTTCGCGGAAGGTTGCCGAGGGTCCGATGGTGGTCAGCGCGGGTTGGGGGTGCGCCACAATGCCGGGACGTCGTCGTCGGTATTGGCCAGAGCACGGATTCCGTCGGCGTCCTGGGCGAGAATGTCGGCGAGATGTCGCCGGTTGGCTTCGTCGAGTCCGTCAGGAAGGTTCGCACCGCCGGTGACTGCTGCTGCGGCGTCGTCGAGATATCGGGCGATACGCAGGAGCAGTGGGCGGGGGACAGGGACGCGGAATGCGCTGGCATCGTTCGAATTCGATCACGTCGGCGCCGGGTGCTTCGTCGGAGAGGGACAGTGCGAGCGTTTGAGCGAACGCGAGGAGTTGGCCGTCGGTGAAGTCACTCTTCGCGGTCTGGCGGGTGACGCGCATCAGCGTCGCGTACTCGGAAAGTTTGTCGTCGAGGATCTTTCGGGCTTCGGCGTCGGTGATAGTGAGCCCGAGATCGAGGAGTACAGACCGCAGTTCGGCGGATCGGGCGGCGAGCCAGGTGGGCCTCGGACTCATAGTTTCTCCCTTGTAGGTAGGGTTCACCGCGGTGTCGTCACGCATATTTCGGTGGGCACCCTGTGTCGGATCGGCGTTGGTTGCTCGATCCGAGGGGCCGTGCGAGTGGAGCGCCGATCAAAGCAAGCACGCAGTTTTTTTGATGGCTCCTCGGAGTGGCGTGACTTCCGAGCCGATGAACCAGTGCCCGGACCTGGCAAGGAAGGAGCATTCGAACATATTACTGATCAATTACCTTGAGGTCTTCGCATGGGCAGGAATCCGCAAACGGCTATCATTCAGCAATTCTAATCGCCTCATTTAATCAACTAAATTGATCAATCAAGTTGTATGTTTAGCTAATGACCAACGAGCAGTTCCCTGTACAGGAGCTACGTGAAGCGCTGCACCCGATCTGGCGACGACTCACAGCCGACAGGACGATCTCCATCGGCAAAGTCGGCATCCTTGGATACCTGGCGAAGCATGGAGCCACCACCGCATCCACTCTCGCCGCAGCCGAGAAGATCAGCCCGCAAGCGATCACCGCAGCGGTACAAGAGATGGAGAATCTCGGACTGCTTGTACGCACTATCGATGAGAATGATCGACGCCGAATCTGGATCGAACTCACCGACGCGGGTCGCGACCGGTTAGCTGCGGAGCGCTCCAGCGGCGCGGACTGGCTGACATCAGCGATCTCTCGACGACTGACCTCGGACGAGAAGAAGACCCTCGAATCGGTAATTCCGATCTTACAGAAACTGGTGGACGATGCTCACGTCGACTAAGGCTCCGATTCACCCAAAGTTGTTATCAGCTTTGATCTTCGCAGCTCTCACAACCGCTGTCGTGAGTTCACTGGGCATGCTGCTGGTGCCGACGATCTCCCACGAACTGGGCGTCGAGGTGAGTACCGGGCAATGGATGCTGACCGTCAACCTTTTGGTGGGCGCGATCTCGACGCCGATCATGGGCCGGCTCAGCGACGGCCCCCACAAGAAACGTCTGCTGCTCACGGCCTTGGTATTGGTCCTTCTCGGATCGATTGTCGCGGCAACGGCCCCTAATTTCACTGTCTTCTTGGTAGGACGTGCGTTGCAGGGACTGACCTACGGGATCGTTCCCGTGACGATCGCGATGGCCCGTCGCTATCTTCCCGAAGATCAGGCACGCCTCGGCATATCGAGTCTGTCCGTTACTGTGGCGACGGGTCTAGGGGTCGGCTACCCGCTGACCGGCATCCTCGCCCATCTGTTCGGCTTCCGTTTCGCTTTCTCGTGCGCAGCACTGTTCTTGATCACGGCAATCGCTGTGGTCTGGCGTCTCGTACCCGAGGGCCCGGACGAGCAAGCTCCGCGCGCCCCGTTCGATGCGCCGGGCGCGTTGCTGGTCGGCGCAGGGCTCGCTTTACTACTGGTGGCGATCAGCGAAGGCTCCCATTGGGGATGGCTGTCCCCGTGGACGCTCGGGTTCTTCGTCGGGGCGATAGTCGTTTTAGCCGTATGGTGCCTAGTGGAACTGCGGGTTTCGCATCCACTGATCAATCTCCGGGTATTGCGCAACCCAGACGTGTTGGTAGCCAACGGTACTGCGATCGGGCTCGGCGCCGCGATGTACGTCGGCCTCTCCATTGTCAGCTTTATCGCCCAGTCGCCCGTGTCCACCGGATACGGACTGGCGCTGCCGTTGTTCTGGGCGGGATTCGTGATGCTCCCGCTGTCGGTGGGAAGCTTCGCTGCGAATCGTCTTGTACGTGTGATCTCCCGCCGCATCCGTTTGAGAACGCTTCTCCTTTTGGGAGCGGGTCTCGTCACCACGGCGAGTCTGATCATGTGGCTCGCACATGACGAGCTGTGGGAAATCCTGATCGGGATGTTTGCATTCGGGGTGGGGATGGGCATGACCTACGCGGCGATGCCTGCTCTCATCGCGAGGAGCGTCGCCGACATCGCACTTGGTAGCGCCGTGAGTTTCAATCAGGTTCTGCGTACTGTCGGCGGGGCGTTCGGTAGTGCCGTGTCGGGTGCGGTGCTCGCAGTGCACCCGGGCACGGACCTGCATCCGACCGCCGGCGGAATCAACATGGCACTGGCCATCGGCGCCATCGCCTGTGTGGCGGTGTTCTTCGTGCTTGTCGTATACCACCTGACGTCGCGATGGGGGAAGGCCGACAAGATCCCCGGATGACGCACTGGGCGTACCTAATTCGGAGAATTTCTCACTCCTCTGAAAGTGCCGACGGCGGCTAGCCCCCGTACGAATCTGTAGGAAATTCCTTTGACTGGCCTCGCGGCAAAGCAGCCCACCTGGACGGTTCGCCGGCCAAGCCTTCTCGTCGCCGCGTGAGCATCAGAAAGATGTTTGTTTGGTGCTGCATTCCTGCACTTATCCGGAGGCTGGCTGAACGTGCCAGCAGAGATTGGACGTGATCGCGGACGAGTTGCGACGGTCGAGGCCGCTGCTGTCGAATCGGCCGGTGCACTTGCGCATGAATGGCTGCAACGAATGTGCTGTTGCTCATGGGCTGAGCGCGGGGTCGAGGTGAGTATGAGACGATTCGCCACCGATCCTGGTGCCCGCGGGCACTGGGAATCTCAATGCTGCTGTCAGGCAACGACAGGCTGTGTGGCGGCGTCGGGTTCCTGGTAGGTGGTGTGGCTGCGGAGCATGGCCCAGATGGCGGGTTTGGTGGTGACGGTGAAGGTGCCGATGCCTGTTGCTGGGACGTCGCGAGCTGGTGAGGGCGCATGTCACGGTAGTTGTGCCGACAGGGAAGACTGTCCGGAGGCTGCTGTGCAGGTGCCGAAAGTGGCCGAACCGCTGAAGGTCTCGCACGTCAACCTGGACGACAAGGCGTTGACGGCAGGTCTGAGTCGGCTGTCGACTCTGGGCATGATCACCGACGGTGCGAACCTTCCGATGGGCTGGAACAGCTCAGTCGAGGCGACTTCGCCGATACTCGTCAGGATGCGGACGGAATCCGTGTCATCGCGAATGCCGGCGTCGGCGATATCCCTCAGTTGGGGCACACACCTAACCGTGGCTGAGTGGTCACTACTGATCCGATACGTAAATCATTCTCTTGGTATGGTTTTCGTCGGTATTCATGCTCCCGATTCACACTCCCGGAGCCACCTGGTTGTGGTGTGGAAGTTTAGGTCCAGAGCGCCCCGGCCGCGCATTCGGGCGGCACCACATCGCCGTGTCGGATCGATTCATCGCTCCGAGTTTGGATTGAATGTGGCTGGTGATATCGGCTGGCCACGTCGATCCGGCGCATACCTGATCGATGAGGTATGCCAGCATAGCGAGTGATGGGTACGCGTTCGCTGTCGTCGGGGATGCGGCATTAGTGACTGGGCCTCTGCCGGGCCAGCCTCCTCAGTTACTGTTCTGCCTGGCCATCGCGTTGGCATTGGCGCAGGCTACACTGGCTGTCGTGATCGGCTTCCCCGCAGTGCTCCGACGCAACACTTGATCGCACTCGCAAAGTATGGGGTAAGTAAGGGGCAGCGGCGGACACCGCCCTGAGCTACATCCGATAGGTTCGGAGAATTCATGTCATACATCCCGCGCTACACGTTGGCCCAGATCCGGTGTTTCGTTGTAATTGCGGACACATTGCATTTCGGTGTGGCGGCTGATCGGTTGGGGATTAAACAATCGTCGTTGTCGAGATCGCTGGCTGCGCTGGAGGCAGCAGTGGGAGCGACGCTGATTCACCGAACCAGCCGACGAGTGGAATTATCCGAGATCGGGTTGCAGATGCTGCCCCAGGCCAAGAAGACAATCGAAGCCACAGACAGATTTGTCGCTTCGGCCACGGGAGCAGACGAAACACTGGGTTCGTTCAGACTGGGAGTGGTCCCGACCCTCGCGCCGCGGGTGATCAGGGCGGTACTCCCAACCATCCGTACGAACTATCCCGGTATCGCACTTCACGCGATCGAGGACCAGGCTCCAGATTTGACCAGGCTCTTGCATGCAGGCGACCTCGATGCCGTCATCGTGCCACTGCCGTGCGTGCCGGCGAGCTGGTTCGTCGAGGTTGATCTGTACCGGGACGATTTCCTGCTGCTCGTCCCTCACGATGACCCACTGGCCGGAAACCGATCAGTATCGCTGTCGATCTTGCAGGAGAGAACAGTCATGCGGATCGACGAGACCCGTGATATCGCTAACGAACTGTCGATGAACGGCACCCGTACTGGCCTTCTCGAACCGATGGCACACGCTCGCGGGATCACTGTCGAAACCGCGATCCAATGGGTTGTTGGTGGTCTCGGAGTGTCCCTGATTCCAGAGTCGGCGTTGGACATGCGCACCCTGTCCGCGTCCGTCGCGGCGGTCCGCTTCACATCGGTGGTGCCGTCAAGGAGGATCGGGATTGTGTACGGCGGTCCTTCAGCGCTCAGTGCTCAGTCGGTGCAAATCATTTACCGAATCGCTCGAGAACTCCGTTGGCAGAATAGCCTGCGTCGACGGGTGCCAGTGTCATGATCATCCCAGTCTTTGGACGCGATGGTGACCCCGCGACGATGTCGGTAATTGTCTCGTAGGCGCTCGGCGACGCAGCACAGTTTTGTCGAATGTCGTGCTCAGTCCATGGCGGGCAGCAAACTATCGTATGTTCACTCGTGGAAACACGGCACCCAAATCGGTGTGGATCCGGACGGTTTCGGTCGCGCCACGAGATGAGCGTGCTGCCGCCATATGCTGGTGGGTGCGAGTCAGTAGTGACCTCGACGCCGAATGGCGTGCTGCCGACCGGCAGTCGGTTGGGAGCTGACGATTGAAGGGCGATTCTGCGTCAAAGTTTGCCTGCCGGCAATCTTCACGAGACGACAAATTTGTATGATTTAGATCACTTTAATGGTGTCCCTTCGAGTGATCTGGGGCAAGTCCGGGATTTGACGCGGGGAACCTTTACTTGTTTTCCCCATTGGTCATTCACATCTGGTGCAGGACTGTTTCGGGGTGTGGTTGTGTGACCCGTTCGGCCGGCGAACTGCAGGTCCCGGCCCAGTGTGACGGCTTGTCCGAAGCATGGATCGGGGCGTTTCTCGGCCATGTCATTGCTGATGGCAATGAAAGAAGGTGTTTCGAGGATTGCGAAATTACCGGTCCGTCAATGATATTGAGCGCTCAACTCCCTATCTTGACTAGTTCCAGAAAAAGGGTTCATAGTGTTCAGGTGCGCTCGACGATGGATTACACGGACTGGCTGCGGCTGGCGCGCCCACAGGTCGTGGTGCTGGAGGCTGTGCTTGCGGACGCCGAAGTCGACGGGATCTCCTGTGAGCGCAGGGCTTCCGGGTCTTCCAGCAGGTGGTGTACGGAATATTGCATGTCTTGACTGCTAGGGGATTGGTGCGACGGATTCAGTCGGCCGGTTCCGTTGCGTGCTACGAGTCGCGGTTCGGCGACAACCACACCATGGTGCGTCGGTCCTGTGCAGCCGTCGTGGACGTCGACTGTGCGATAAGTGGCACACCCTGCCTGAACCTGTCCCATGACAACGGATTCCTCGTCGATGAAGCCGAGGTCATCTCCTCGGGGCTCTGCTACGACTGCTCGAGAAACTCACCTCCGCGCAGTTAGCACCCTCAACGAACAACAGCCCGAATTATCCCCTTGCGGAAGGAAAGCCGTGTCTGACAAGACTCAAACCCTCACAGAAGAGCACCCGCCGATCGCCGAGGCGCAAACCGAGCCTGCATCGAATGGCGGCTGCCCCGTTGCGCACGGGGGGCTCAAGCACCCCACACAGGGCGGTGGCAATCGTGACTGGTGGCCGAACCAGCTCAATCTCAAGATCCTGCAGAAGAATCCCGCCGTCCGTAATCCCATGGACGTGGGATTCGACTACACCCAGGAACTCAGGGGTCTCGACTTCGAGGCCCTGAAGCGGGACGTGGAGGAGGTCATGACGACCTCGCAGGACTGGTGGCCCGCCGACTACGGCCACTACGGTCCGTTGTTCGTCCGGATGGCGTGGCACGCTGCGGGAACGTACCGCATCAGCGACGGCCGCGGGGGCGCCGGCGCCGGCATGCAGCGCTTTGCGCCGCTGAACAGCTGGCCCGACAACGCCAACCTCGACAAGGCACGTCACCTGCTGTGGCCGGTCAAGAAGAAGTACGGGAAGACCATCTCGTGGGCCGACCTGATCGTCTTCGCCGGCAACTGCGCCCTAGAATCGATGGGTTTCAAGACTTTTGGCTTCGGCGCCGGCCGGGTGGACCAGTGGGAACCGGAAGAGGACGTCTACTGGGGCCCTGAGCTCACATGGCTAGGCGACGAGCGCTACACCGGTGACCGCGACCTCGAAAAGCCGCTCGGCGCAGTCCAGATGGGTCTGATCTACGTCAACCCCGAAGGCCCGAACGGAGACCCCGATCCGGTCGCAGCGTCCCGAGATATCCGTGAGACGTTCGGCCGGATGGCGATGAACGACATCGAAACTGCGGCACTGATCGTCGGCGGTCACACCTTCGGCAAGACCCACGGCGCAGGTCCGGCCGATCTGGTCGGTCCAGAACCCGAGGCCGCCCCGCTCGAGGAGCAGGGTTTGGGCTGGAAGAGCTCGTACGGCAGCGGCAAGGGTGGCGACACCATCACTAGTGGTCTCGAAGGTGCCTGGACCCCCACCCCGCGGACTTGGGACAATAGCTTCCTCGAAACCCTCTACGGCTACGAGTGGGAGCTTTCCAAGAGCCCCGCCGGTGCGTGGCAATGGATCCCGAAGGACGGCGCCGGTGCGGGTACGGTCCCCGACGCGCACGACTCGTCCAAGACACACGTGCCGGTGATGCTGACGACAGACCTGGCGCTGCGGATCGACCCGGCCTACGAGAAGATCACTCGTCGCTGGCTGGAGAACCTCGACGAGCTCGCCGATGAGTTTGCAAAGGCCTGGTACAAGCTGACCCACCGCGACATGGGGCCGATCGTCCGCTACCTCGGTCCGCTCGTGCCGGACGAGACCTTGCTCTGGCAGGATCCGATCCCCGAGATCGCTCATGAGCTCATCGACGCCGGCGACATCGCGAACCTGAAGAGCAAGATCCTCGAGTCAGGACTGACCGTCGGTCAGTTGGTTTCGACGGCGTGGGCGTCGGCGTCGTCGTTCCGTGGCAGCGACAAGCGTGGCGGTGCCAATGGCGGTCGGATCCGCCTCGAGCCGCAGGCTAGCTGGGATGTCAACAATCCGGACGAGCTTGCGCAGGTGGTAGGGATCCTCGAGGGAATTCAGGAGACCTTCAACGCTGCCCAGAACGGGAGCACCAGGGTTTCGTTCGCCGACTTAGTGGTGCTCGGTGGCGTTGCGGCTGTCGAGCAGGCTGCGAAGAACGCCGGACATGACGTCGAGGTGCCCTTCACGCCCGGACGCACGGACGCCACGCAGGAGCAGACTGATGTGGATTCATTCGCTGCGCTCGAACCGAGCGCGGATGGTTTCCGCAACTACCTCGGCAAGGACAGTCATCTGCCGGCGGAATTCTTGTTGGTCGACAAGGCGAATCTGCTGACTTTGAGTGCTCCCGAGTTGGCGGTTCTTGTGGGTGGGCTGCGCGTTCTGGGCGCCAACTTCAACAAGTCGAACGAGGGTGTCTTCACCTCGAATCCGGGAACGCTGACCAACGACTTTTTCGCGAACCTGATCGACCTGGGCACAATCTGGGCGCCTACGTCCGTAGGATCCGAAATCTATGAAGGCCGCGACCGCGTCACCGGTGAGGTGAAGTGGACCGGAACCCGCGTGGACCTCGTGTTCGGGTCGAACTCGGAACTGCGTGCTCTCGCCGAGGTGTACGCCTCTGATGATGCGCAGGCGAAGTTTGTGCGGGACTTTATCTCGGCATGGAACAAGGTGATGAGCCTCGACCGGTTCGAGATCGCCTAATCCAACTGTCGTGACCGCAACATGAATGACCGGTCACCAAACGAATGCGTGCATCCCGTGGGCCTTCGCTCGCGGGATGCACGCGCTGGACCGGGACATGTTCTGCAGCAACGCCATAGGCAACGCCGACACTGCGTTGCCTATGGAACCCGGGTGCCGAGCAACTAAAAGGTATGTGGTCGTTCACCGACTGTGTTTCCTCCGGATGCGGATTTGCTGAGCAGACGAAACGTGCACGGGGTGTGCCGCCGAGTCTGGATGCCAGCCTGCTCTTAAAGCGTGATCTACTCCTGACCGTCATCGCCAGTCTCAGCTGTGCAGAGTGCTGTCAGGAGTTCGGTGTGCTGCGCTAGCCTGGCACTCTTTTCCGAGCGTCGGCCAGCGACGGCGACCCAGAGTGGAATGGAGAGCCGTATCGAGCATGAGGAATCGGCGAAACGCTCCTCGGATAGCCGATAGTCGGATTTCGTGTTGCTCGAGGTTGTCGATCAGGGTATTCGTGGTATCTCAATGCCAGGCTGGTCGGCGAGGTGATCGCTGAATGTGGCTAGACGAAGCAAGGTAGTCGAACAACTTGCCGACGGATTGTCGTGGTTGTCGGGATGACCGAATTCCTCCGGCTTTGTCGACGAAATCTGCTGTGCTCCAACTTGTTCACGTAAGAGATGTCAACCGGTAAGGGGCTTGTTCTGTCGCGCCCTCGCTGCTCTCTGCGAAGCTGACACACCTGGATCATGGTTCGCGCGATGCCGATTGGTCGTCATCGGCGGCACCTGCTTCGACTGGCCCGATGCACCGGCGAACGATGAGCATTCGGATGTCCGGGCCGAGTCGCGTTGAGCGGTCGCGTTCTTGCACGACAGATCCGCGCGTCTAGTGGGCATTATCCCAATATATTCCGGTCAATCCCATCGACCGGCGCGGTCTGTGACGCGCACCAGTTTCTCCAAAAGCCCTGCGGTGTAATCACTTCCGTGATCCGAGTGAAAGACTGTGCCTACACAATCTCCAGCACGAAACGCCACTGCCTGCTCGAGTGCTGTGGTGACCAGTTCGGTGCGCATGGGTGGGACGTCGCCGCCCTGCACCGCGACTATCGCTCATGCCGTGGCGCCTGCGTGCGGGTCGCGTGGCTCGATCTGCTTCCTCAGCACGGCGGATACGGTGGAATACCTCGAGCGGAGTGACGGTCATGGTGGCTCCTCGGGTCGCGGTGGAGGTGTAATCATCGAACCGGGTCGCGCGGGTGTTCCCGAAAGTCTGGGAGTGCGAGTGCTGTTGGGCTGCAGTGGCGGCAGGTTTGGTGTCGGTTGTTCGGGAACGGCGTCGACCGTGCCGAATGGTGGTGAGGATCTTCCTTAGCTGTCACGATCGCGAGGCTGCTTGCCGTGCTGGATGCGAGCTTTCTCGCATCCGCTGGCTTTCAATGGGGTGAATGGGGTTGCAGCACAGCCGTGTACGGAAGGGCGAACTCTACCGGCTGGGCACATCGCGGAGTGCGTGGACGAGATCGTCAGCGGTGGGTAAAGAAGGCCGGATGTCGTCGGGAAGTGCCCGGTGTGTGGTGTACGTGCTCACTGCTAGCGGTGAATCTATCCCTCGAAGGGCGTATTCGACGATGATGTCGTCTCGGGCTGCCGCGAGCAGGATACCGATGGTTGCGCCGTCACCGTGGTCGGGTTTGCGGAGTTGGTCGTCGACGACGTTGACGTAGAAGTTCAGCTTGCCGATGTGTTCGGGTTCGGTCTGTCCGACTTTGAGTTCGAAGGCTACGAATCGGCGCAACCCGAGGTGGAAGAGTGGAAGAACAGTAGATTCAGGAAGTAGTCGTGTTCACCGGTGGTGATCTTGTACTGGCGTCCCACGGACGCGAAGCCGGATCCGTCCCTCCGAGTATCCACGGGCTCACGGGCGTAGAGCAGCATGTCGGTCAGTCGTTCGAGTGAGCTCGGTATGATCTAGCCATGCCTATGATCGAGAACGATGAACCAGCCTCGAGTTCTCGACGCCAGCATCCTTCGAAGGGTGAGCTTCAAAAAAGAGCAATCTTAGACGCGTTTGGCGATCTCCTCACAAAAGGGAACTTCCTCGAACTCTCTGTGGCAGATATTGCGACTGCAGCAGGTATCAACCGTTCAAACTTCTACTTCTATTTCGAATCGAAGTACGAGGTGCTCGGTGATCTGGTAGCGGAAGTTTGGGACATATGGATCGAGCGGACGGGCGGTGTTCCCCGACGCGCTCACGAATCGATCGAGGACTACCACGATCGACTGACAAATGCCTCCTATTCCACGTGGGTTGACCACGATGCAATTATGATCGCCGGAATGCAGGCAGTGAGTATCGATGCCGATATTCGTCGTCGGTGGTCGGCGCTGCTGGAATCGTTCGTCCGCGAATACGCGCATCAGCTCGAAATGGACACGTTGGCGGGTGTGGCGAAGCCCTGTAGCTCTGATTACGTGGGATTGGCGACTGTCTTGAATGACATGAGCATAAACGCCTATTATCAAGATCGCTTGGTGAAGCCTCAGGCGAGTGAAACCCAGCGAATGCTGGACAATCTGCGTTCAGTGGCGTTCAGTGCCGCATGGGGGATAGATCCACGACGTCGAAATGACGATTGTGGTGCATAATGAGTCCCTCCCGATTGCTCGAGAGGGACTCATTGTACTCCGGAGCAAGTGCTCCGACAGGTATCGTGGGTCAGAATTCGTCAGATCGGGATGCTGATTCTATTCCTCCGTCCACATAAAGTACCTGGCCGGTCGTAAATGAATTTTCGGCACTCGTCAGAAAATCCAATGCGGCGGCGACGACTTCAGGGTTTCCTGCCGGTGCATTGAGTGGGATTCCTGAGAAGATCTCACGCCCTGCCTCTGAGCTGAATCCGTGGTCCGTCATCGGGGTGCGAATCACACCGGGCGACACCGCGTTCAACGCAATGCGAGAACCGGCCCACTCCGGCGCCGAGGCATTCTTTCGGACCCACAGTGACAACGCGCGTTTGGTTGATGTGTACATCGGATTATTTCCGGTGGCATCTACCGCATCACCGATGCGGTCGACCTCGAGTTTCGCTGCCGCTTCGTCACCTGCGAGGAGGAGCTCGAGAAGCTTCTCGTCGACCGGCTGTAAGGCGGCCAGCGACGACACCACCGCTGCACGGGGCGCATCCGACTTGGCCAGCAACGGGCGGAGGAGTTCGAGTGTCCGAACCGCCCCGAAAAAGTTGACGCCCACGGTTTTCGCAGTTGGGGCGGTCGTGCCTGCGACGGCAACGACGGCATCCACCTGGCCGTCGCAGAGTGCCGTCACCGCTTGTGTCATCTCGTCACGACCTTCCGAGGCTGAAAGGTCGACGTTGATATCGGCACTGGTGATATCAACTGTGATGACTCGATGACCTTGACCGCGGAGTCGTTCGACACTCGCTCGTCCGATGCCTGAGGCGGCGCCTGTGACCACATATCGCCGTGTCATTTAGTCTCCATTCGTTTCCTGTTATTTGGATGCGCCTGTGTGGGGTTCGTGCCGGACGCGCCTGTCTAACCCACTAGGTGTGGTCCTGCATCAGGCGTGCGCGATGTGAGCGCGATGTTCTGCCGCAGTCGATTTCACGGCCAGACGTGGTCCTCGTTGCTGAAGGAGATGAGCGCGTCGTCTGCTGAATAGTTGGCGACGTCCGCGGAGGCTGCTTTGCCTTCCTTCGAGGTGAGTGCGCCAATCGCCGCTTCCTTCGACTCGAAGTACATGACGGCGATTCCGTAGTGCTCGGGGGCGGACCCATCCAGCGTCTCGCACTTTCCGAAAGTGACCTTCGCGAGGTTCGGGATGGCGCGCACGATCGGAAGATGATTGTTGACGAAGTACTCGTCAAAAGCGGCGGGATCGCTGGGGTGGTTGTAGGCGATGGTGACTCGGTACATGATGATCTCTCCTGTTGAGTTTCGCTCGTCGTCGGCGGTTGAGAACGACGAACTTTTTTTCATCGGCACGAACCGTGTGGTCCATGCCGGGGCTTTTGGCTTGCCGGTGTGAAATGTGGCTTTGCAGAACGCGTTACGCTCGCAGTTCCCGTTTGAGGAGCTTGCCGCTTTGATTGCGGGGGAGGGATTCGGCGAACCTGATCTGCTTGGGTACCTTGAACGGTGCGATCTGTTCTTTGACGTGCTCGATCAGTTGCTCCTTGGTAGCCTGCGCGCCGTCGCGCAAAACCACGACAGCACTGATCGCCTCTATCCACTTGTCGTCAGGGGCGCCGATGACTGCGACCTCCGCGACTGCTGGATGCGAGTAGATTGCGTCCTCGACTTCCCGGGAGGCGACGAGGATGCCGCCGGTGTTGATGACGTCTTTGATCCGGTCGACGACGGTCACAAATCCCTTTTCGTCGCGCGTAACGAGGTCGCCGGAGTGGAACCAGCCATTACGGAACGCTTCCGCCGTCGCATCTGGGTTCTCCCAGTACCCTCGGCAGAGTTGTGGGGAGCGGTAGAGAATTTCGCCTGGCTCGTCGGCGGCGACGTCGGTTCCTTCCGTGTCTACGACTTTGGCCTCGACGAAGAAGACCGGTCGACCGCAGGAAGAAGGCCGGTCCTCATGGTCCTCGGGGCGGAGCACCGTTGCCAGCGGACCGATCTCGGACTGGCCGAAGCAGTTGTAGAATCCGAGATCGGGGTAGCGTTCACGCAGTCGATTGAGCACCGTCACCGGCATGATCGACGCGCCGTACTGTGCCTTGCGTAGCGAGGACAGGTCGCGAGAGTCCAAATCGGGGTGGCTGGCGAGCGGAACCCATACGGTCGGGGCGAGGAACAAGGATCCGATCCGGTCCTCCTCGACGCGGCGCAGTATTTCCGGAATGTCAGGCGATGCAATCAAATTCACGGTCGCGCCTACCGAGAGGTAAGGCAGCATGAACACGTGCATGCCTGCCGAGTGGTAGAGCGGCATTGCGACGAGCGGGTTGTCGTCGGCCGTCAAGTCGAGTGCCATCACCGCCGAAACGTACTCGTAGACCAAAGCCTCATGGGTCATCATGGCGCCCTTGGGCTTTGAGGTAGTGCCAGAGGTGTAGAGGAGCTGGGCCAGGTGAGTTGGTGAGGAAGCCGGCATCAGGTTCGGAACGGCGTCTTCTGCGGCGACCTCGAGTATGGAACCCTCCGCCTCGCGTAGTAGCAGGATGTGTTCGACAGCGACCAGGTCGCTCGACGCGGTAGTGAGGACGTCCTCAAGGGTTGGGTCGACCAGGACAGCCCGTGCCCCCGACTGGCTGAGGAGATACGTCAACTCCCCGCCCCTGAGTGCGTAGTTAACCGGCACATGTACCAGGCCGGCGCGTGTACAGGCCAGGAAGCTGATCACGTATGCATCGGAGTTGGTGCCGTACGCCGCGACGCGATCACCCGTATTCAGGCCGAGTGAGATCAGGTATGCAGCCACTTTGGTGACGGCGTCATCGAGTTCGCGATAGTTATGCGCCCTTCCGTCGAAGGTGAGGGCCGTGTTGCCGGGAAACCTCGCGGCGGAGCGGCGCAGGACACCGTCGACAGTACCGCCTGTCGCTGCAGCGGACACAAGTTCGGGTTCCAGTGAAATGTGCTTTGTCACAATGAATTTCCTCATCTCGACGATTATCAACCTTCAGTCCAGGCTCGAGTGCTGTCTCGAGTGCTGTGCGGACTGGGTGGGGTTTACAGATCCCATCTGGGTCTGTAACTTATGTCACTACTCGACGGGCTGTCAAGAAATTTCGACGCCCTGTCGGTTTTCCGTCAATCTCTCAGAAGGATTTCGATGAACAGCAAAGATGTCGTCGTCAAAACCCCAGTCGTGTTGCCCGAATCCGGAGTTCCGGTCGATGTGGACTTCGACTACGCAGAACTGCTTGCCCGCTACGACGAAGAGCGTGACGCGCGGCTAGCTCGACCCACGAGCAGATCGAAGGGCGCGGACGCGCACGACGAAGAGGCCCTCCGGACCTGGGACCCGTACGCGCCTCGATTCGACCGGGAAGGTGTCGATCTGGACCTCGACGTCGTGGTACTCGGCGGCGGCTTCGGCGGTATCACTGCGGGAAAGTGGTTGAAGGAACAAGGCATTGACAATTTTCGCATCGTCGAGCAGGCGAGCGACTTCGGCGGCACCTGGTACTGGAACCGATACCCGGGTGCACAGTGCGACGTCCAGTCGTACCTGTACCTGCCGTACCTCGAGGAATCCGGCTACATGCCGACCAAAAAATACGTCGGTGGGAAAGAAATCTTCGAACACGCCCAACGACTGGGGCGGCTCTTCGATATATACCCCAACGCGCTGTTCCAAACCGTCGTCACAGACGTCCGTTGGGATGAGTCACACAACGCCTGGGTGATCGCAACCGACCGCGGAGACACCATTCGCGCCAAGTTCGTCATCAGGGCCAACGGTCCGTTCAGCAAACCGCAGTACCCGACTGTGCCGGGAATCGATGACTTCAAGGGCAAGATCATCCACACCAGCCGATGGGACTACCAGTACACCGGAGGCGATCAAGATCTCCCACTGGACAAACTCCGGGACAAGCGGGTCGCACTGATCGGTACCGGGGCGACGGGCATCCAGGTCGCGCCGCACCTTGCCGATGCCGCGGAGCAGGTGTTCGTGGTGCAGCGCACCCCGGCGCTGGTCGCCGAACGAAACAACGCCCCAACTGATCCTGACTGGGTTGCAACTCTCACTCCCGGCTGGCAATCGCAGATGCACGAGAACTTCACCGACCAATTGTCGGGTCTCGTGCACGTGGAGGACCTCGTTCAAGATGTGTGGACGCAGATCTACCGTGCCCTCCCCGGGCACGATTTGGTCGATGTCGAGGTGTCCTCACTGCCGGAGAAAGACCAGATTCATCTTTCCATCCTGTCCGACTTGAAGATCGTCAACGCTGTTCGCGAACGTGTCGACCGGACGGTCTCAAACCCGGAGACAGCTGAGGCGCTGAAGCCATGGTTCGGCGTGGTCTGCAAGCGCCCCGGGTTCCACGACGAATACCTGCCGATCTTCAATAAAGAATCAGTCACCTTGATCAATGCACGACAGGGCCTCGATCGGATCACCGAAAACGGGTTCGTTGCCAACGGTGTCGAGCATGAAGTTGATTGTTTGATCTTCGCCACCGGGTTCGAAACCGGACCGCACACGGTGGGAAGTTATGGCTACGAGATTCTCGGGCGCGACGGGCGCAACCTTCGCGAGCATTTCGCCGGCGGTCTGAAAACCCTGCATGGATTCTTCTCGCGAGATTTCCCCAACCTCATCGAACTGGGGTTGAGCCAGAACGCATTCAACGTGCACTACACCTACATGCTCGATCGCAAGGCACGGCATGCCACCCGAATGATCAAGCACGCGCTCGACGCCGACATCGTGAGCTTCGAGCCCACGCATGAGGCGGAATCCGAGTGGGGCGAGGTGGTCCGTCTCGCCGGCGAGTCCCATGCCGCCTACCAGGCGACCTGCACGCCCGGTTACTACAACGGCCAGGGAAACGTCACCCAGGGAATCTTCCGGGAGATCTATCAAGCGCCTGATCGGGACTACTGGGGGCTCATCGAAGAATGGTGGGAAAACGGTGAATTCACCGGACTCGAACTCAACAAGAACGGATAACATCATGACCGAAGTTTCACTCCAGACCCCGCTGGCCGCAGATTCCCAAGCGGTCGCAGTCGCGTTGGCGGCAGTTCTGCCCGCTGAAGGCCTCAGCGGATTCTCTATCGCCGACGTGCGCACGGCCATCGATCAAATGGGTGTACAACTGCCGGAACTCCCACAGGTCGGCGAGGTGTCGGAGCACAGCGTGCATGCGAATGAGGTGACCTTCACCGTCCGGGTCTACCGTCCGGACGTCGACGCTCGACCAATTCCCGCACTGCTCTACTTCCACGGAGGTGGGTGGGCCACTGGCGGACTTGACGGCGGAGTCGACTACTTGTGCCGAGATATCGCATTGCGCAACAACATTGCCGTTGTATCTGTCGACTACCGACTTGCTCCCGAGAACAAGTTTCCGGCCGCTGTCAACGATGCAGTTGCGGCACTTTCATGGGTCCGAGAGAACGGACCGGCGCTCGGTATCGATGTAAACCGGCTAGCAGTGGGCGGTGATAGTGCCGGCGCAAATCTTTCCGCCGTGCTTACCCATCTCGATCGGGGAGCGATACCGGCATTGAAGTCTCAGGTGCTTTTCTATCCGGGGACGGAGTACGCGATTGCGCGCCCCTCGTGGTTCGACAACGAGCACGCACCAGTACTGACCACAGCTGACGTTTTGTGGTTCTTCGACATGTACGCCACAAGCGAAGAGCGTTCGGATCCGCGGGTGTGCCCTTCGCTCCATTCGTCATTCGCCGACCTGCCCGGGGCGTTGGTGATCACGGCAGGGCATGACCCTCTTCGTGACGATGGCATTAACTACGCCTCCCTGCTGGAGCGCGACGGAACTTCCGTGCGACACAACAACATCAGCGACACCATTCACGGATTCATGACGATGCCGAACCTGAGCTCATACGGCTCGGTAATCGACTTGGTTACAGAGCATCTAGGCCTGACGATCTAGCGGATCTGGGTACGGAGTCTTTGCGGGAGCTACAGCGGGGACGCGGTGCCATTCGAATTGCAGAACCTGCTGGTGGGCTGCTAATCGCAGCACGTGTACGTGCCGATTTGCGAATTGCACAGGAAGCTCTGCGGGGCACCACAATCGACACTTGCATGATGTGCAAAACACTTTTGCGAGTCGATGGCGACGGGTGAACAGGATGCATCTGCATCGGATCAACGACTTCGGCATTCAGTGATCGACAGTAGAGGCGCCCCGGATGGGGGACGCTCGTTGTGAACCTTCAAACCGAGATCCGGGATCATCTCAGCATCAACGATGCGACACCGTACGGCTTTCCTCGCAAGCAGAACACGGTGACGCCACACACACACTAATAGATACCTCCTCACCGAATGAGAGATGACAGCGCGATGAACGACGAAAATGCACTCGACGAACACTCACCACCGATTGTGTCGTCGATAGGTGGCAATCTCACCATTGAGGCAACGATTGACCAGATGCCTCGGGTCGGGCTGAGTCGTGGGGGCTGGCTGGCGTTGGTGTTGGCATTCTTCTTCGCCAACTACGACATTGCAGTGTTCCCCTTGATCATTCCCGGTGTGAAAGAAAATCTCGGGCTGGAAAGTGCAGACCTCAGTTGGCCGGTTATGTGGAACCTCATCGGCTACTGTGTAGGCGCGTATTTCATTGGCCGCGTTGCAGATCGCGCTGGGCGTCAGAAGGGCCTATTCCTCACGTTCCTGGTTCTCGGTCTCGGTGGCTTTGCAACCGGAATGGCATGGAACGTCGAATCACTGTCGTTGTTCCGGTTCTTAGCGGGATGCGGCATGGGCGCGGTTATTGCACTGTGTTCGGGCTACATTGGTGAGATGGCCCCGCGCGATCGTCGCGGTGAGTACCTTTCCCGCATCTACCTGATCGGAATGGTGTTGAATCTGGTATGCGGGCTGGTTTCACTTCCAATACTCAACGGATTACACACAGCGGGCTGGCGCTTGTTGCTCATGTTCGGAGGGCTAGTTCTAGTAGTCTTGCCTTTCATCAACTCAAGATCGTTGCCGGAATCGCCGCGCTGGCTCGTTGCACAGGGGCGTGTTGACGAGGCCGCAACAATTGTGCGCCAGATGCAGCGCAATGCCGGTGCCGATCCAAGTGAGGGTTTCGCGGAGACACGCCGCGCAGATCCAGGCGAATCCAGTCTGAGGGCCTTGCTTCGCAAACCACTGCGACGGAGACTCGCGATAGTTCTTGGCTACTGGTTCATCTTCTACATTGCGATGTACGGAGTCGTGAGCTATCTGCCCTTGATACTTGAGGGCGTCGGAATCCAGATGTCTCAAGCACTCGAGATTTCCGCTTATTCCCGTGTTGCACCGATCATTGCGGCTGTGATGGTGGCACTGTTGATCGAACGGATAGAACGTCGCACACTGATTGTTGCGGGAACACTCATCTTCGCCGCTGGCGTCGGCTTGATCATGACCGGTGGAAACACGTTAGGCGCCGTGGGGGCTTTGGTCGCCGCCTACGGGGTCGGCACCATGTCGGCACCAGCATTCATGTATACGGCTGAGGTTTTCCCTACTGCTCAACGCGGTACCGGTACGGCGATCTGTGACGGGGTCGGCCACCTCGGCGGCGCGGTTGCGCCATTCATCGTGCTTCCACTCCTGGCTGGTCCTGGCGGCTACACGACTTGTGCTGTAGTTATCGTTCTGTTGCTGGTCTCAGCCGGGATTATCAGAATGGGTGATCGCACCAAGAATCGAGATCTCGACGCAATTTCTCGATAACAGATCTCATCTACTGCTCGGTGCGGTTTGTCGAGTCGCGAGGAATCAAAAAGTGGTCGCGGGGCAACCGGATACGGCGATAGCCGAATTCGGATGACTCTCACCAACGTGAACTGGCGGGAATCATCGCAGTACCCACGGTTATGGATGGCACTGACTAGCAGCGATGCCGGCGGAAGGACCTGAACAACTTCGGTTGCGGGTATTACCTTGGTGCCGTGCGCATCGCGCACGGCACCAAGCAACGATGAACCCCAGATGAACCCCAGAATTGCAAATCCCGCACGCTTCTGGGCGCTGTCAACTTAACTGAAAGCAATTGGGAATCAAGAGAATTCGGTTACAATGGGACGGAGTTTTTCATGGGACGCGGGTTCAGGCGGCGGGTACGCGGTGACGTCGTTCCAGGTGGCGAATCGGTTGGTCATTTCGGAGCGGTAATCGCTCGGGTGAGCTTGTGTCGGCGGGGCCGGAAGTGCGGCGAAATCGCGCTGAACACCGCTACCGGCACCCTCGGCGCGCGGCCCTGTTTGCGCACCACGTGTGGATCGTCTCGTGCGAGACGACGATGCCGCGGGCGAGCATCAACTCTGCGACATCGCGCAAGCTCAAGGCGAACCTGTAGTACAGCCACACGCAATGCGTGATGATCTCCGCGGGATAGCGGTGCCGTGTGTGCAGCGACCGCGTCGCATCCGCCCGCGTTTCGTCTCCGCGACTCATCCGACCCTCATCCCTGACTCACGGCAGTTAAGTTGACAGAGCCGTGTCACATTCGTTGGCTGACGCTTCCCCGTCCGTTCTCGATATGTCCGGCGAGCCGACGACGGAAGTCCGGATCCTCGTCGACGCTCGCGTCGGCCTCGTACCAGCCGTCCACCGACCGCACCGTCCACGACGCACTACCTCCAGCCGCGATCAAACGACTCTGCCCGTCGATAACGACGGTCAGTTCGCGGGAAGCTGGATTCGCCGCAGTCACATCGAGTACTCCACCCGACGCGTCGACCCGGGTGGACAGTTCGAGCGCAGCTGCCGCGCCTTCGATCGACCCGGCAAATTCGCGTCTGAAACCGTTGGGGCCCAACAGGATCAGGCTGTACTGCGAACCCTCGAGGGCTACGGTGTCGTCAGCCTCCCCGAGGACATCGTAGTGCCGCGGTAGATCGAACTCGTCGGCGTAGGGATACAAGGCCAGGTGCGCCGACTCGGCACCGCCGTTGACAAGGTGCACCGTCAGAGAACGCGCACCGGAGTCCACGGTCGCATACGCGTCCGGCTGATACGGCAAGGCCCGAGCGGGACGGGTACCGCCCTCCTGCACCGGCATGTGCAGCAAGGCCGGTGGAGTCGGGGTCCACCGCGGCTCGAGCGGCGGGGTGGGCTGCGGGCGGACGAGGTTGGGCCGGCTTCGCGGGTTCGCAAAGTCGAAGGCCGACGTCAGGTCCCCGCTGACCGTCCGCCGCCACGGATCGATCTCCGGTTGAGTGATCCCGAATCGCTTCTCCAGGAACCGATTCACCGACGTGTGGTCGAAAACCTGCGAACGCACGAACCCGCCGACGGTCCACGGCGAAATGATCGTCATCGGCACCCGGGGGCCGAGCCCGAGCGGCTGACCCCCTGCCCACTCCGAACCGACCGAGAGCGGCGGACGAGGCGGCGGCACATGGTCGAAGAAGTCATCGTTCTCGTCGAAGTTGACGATCACGGCCGTCTTCGCCCAAATCGCCGGATCGGAAGCGATCGCGTCGAGTACCTGGTGCAGCAGCGTCGCGCTCGCCGCCGGTGACGATCCGGACGGATGCTCCGAATCAACCTCGGACGGAACGAGATAACTGACCTGCGGCAACTGCCCCGACTCGACGTCCTTACGGAACTCGGCGGCAAGCGTGCCCGGCCGTGACCGGTACAGCGCGCGGTCGTACAACTCGCGGTCGGCGGGAGACAGTCCGTCCGCCGCATTCGCGAGGGTGGTCACTGCCGCATCCTGCGCCGCAGCAGGCAACTCGGGCAGCGCGAGGTACAGCCCAGCCAAGGTCCGCAGCTCGTGCGGGATCACGCCGAGTAGCTGAGCCACCACCTTCTTGAAGGTGGTGAAGTACTCCAGGTTGTTGTCTCCGAAGTTGTCCCACTCCTGGTACGTCTTCCAGTCGATGCCGGCGGCTTGTAGCCGCTCCGGAACGGTGCTCCAGTCGTAGCCGGCGTGCCACGGGTTGTAGGCGGCGTTGGTGACGGCGCGACCCCCGGGACCTCCGAATTCCGACGATCCAGCCGAACCGAACGAATCCATCGAACCGAACGAATCCATCGAACCCAACGGATTCAGGCCGGGGGGTTCGAATCCGGTGTACCCGGACAGCCAGTAGTTGCGGTTCGGGCTGGTCGATGTCGGCACCGAGCAGTGGTAGGCGTCGCAGATCGTGAACGCGTCCGCGAGCTCGTAGTGGAACGGCATGTCGCGGCGGTCGTAGTAGGCCGTGGTTGAGGCCGTCTTGGCTTCGATCCAGTCGTCGTGCCAGCCGTCCGCCAGGGCCTTGTGGTCGCCGTCCCAGCTGTGGTCGAGTCCGCTGATGTTCTGGGTGTCCATCTGCTGCGCGGCAGCGGAGTCCCGGATCGGGAACGGGAGCACCGGGCCGTTCGGACCCGGCTGTTCGAACACTGAGGTCCCATGCCGCAATGTCAACGCGTTGGGGTCGCCGAATCCTCTTACACCGCGCAGCATTCCGTAGTAGTGGTCGAACGAGCGGTTCTCCTGCATGACCAGGACTACGTGCTCGATGGAGTCGAGTCCTCCCGGAGGTACCGGCGAAGCCATTGCGCGCTGCAGCGACGGCGACAGCTGCCGCGCCGGCGCCGGCGGTCAAGAACATTCGTCGAGAAAGGGAATTCAAAGGCGCGTGGGCTCCATCGCCAGATCGATCAGTGCAGGGCTTCCAATTTCGGAACTGTAGACCAATCGTCCAGTTCGTCTGGCGGATTTAGCTAAACCCATGATCTGAAGATGCTGGCGAACAACTAGTCAGATGTTGTCAAGTTGTTTGGGGTGCAGCTATTTTCGGGTGCAGCAGGGAAGTCTTTCGCGATCTGGGTCAGCGGAGCTTTGCGTTTGTGGGCAACCGCGACCACGTTCACCGGAAGAGTAGGTCGCTGATTCAACAGAGGAGTAGATCGGGGCGACGTTGTGTCGTATGCCCGACGTGGCGTGGTTGATTCGAACCTATCAGTACATCCAATTCGACGAGCAAACCCCCGAAAGTCCTTAGACGTTCGGGGGTTCACTCACGGTTCGACGGTGCTCTGCAGAATCAGCGGTTCTTCCACTCAGGTGGACGTTTGTGCCCGAACGCCGTCAGGCCTTCGACGAGGTCTTCACTTACCAGTAACTCGTCGAGAGCGGGCGACCGGTGATCGATCGCGTCGACTACGTCAGATACCGCACGAGTCTCATTCATGATCTGAAGTGAAATGCGTACCGACGTAGGTGATCCGGTCAGGATCTCGTCCGCCAACGCACGGGCTCCATCGAGTGCGGTGCCCGCCGGGACGACTCGATTGACGAGGCCGTAAGACTTGGCAGTCTCCGCGGATATCCTGTTGCCGGTCAGGATCATCTCGGTTGCCAGCTTCTCGGGAACGGAGCGTGGCAGCCGAACGAGTCCACCTGCCGCGGCCACGAGACCGACGTTCACCTCGCTGAGCGCGAACTTCGCCGTTTCGTCGGCGACAACCAGATGGCAGGCCAGAGCAATTTCACATCCGCCGCCCATGGCAAAACCGTTGACCGCGGCAATAACGGGTTTGGTCATGTTCCGTCGGCTCGTCAGACCAGCGAAACCGTTCTTGGGCACCCACATGGGTTTCCCGCTCGCCGAGTAACCGAGATCGTTGCCTGCGGAGAAGGATTTGTCGCCGGCTCCAGTGAGGATCGCGACCCAGAGGTCCGGGTCGGCGAAATAGGCGTCGAATATCTGGTCGAGCTCGTCGTTGGCCTGCGGGGTGAGACTGTTGCGTGTCTCGGGGCGATTGATCGTCACTTCGAGGAGATGGCCCGTACGCCGGACTGTGGCGAACTGATAGTCGTTGCGCAGCTGGGGTATGGCTCGCGGACGAAGTTCATCCATGCGCTCCTCCGACAACGTGACGACGTTGCCCGGTCCGAACGACCTCGCGAACACTCTGCTCCCGATCGGCTCCCCGATCTGAAGACGGTCGAGAAGCTCGCTGTCGCCGTCGATGCCGGTGGCCAGGAAGCGGCGTCCGTCGTCGAGGCGACCCACTACGATCCCGAGCACCTTGTCACGTCGGTGCTGAACTGTGTAGGTCTCGATCTCTGCCCAGCCGTCCGCCCGGATTGCGACGAGCACGTTCGGCGCCGAGTCGAGTTCGACCTGCAGGCCGGTGCTGTTGTCGTCCCGTAAGTTCGTCGGTGTGGTCGAGTAGATTCCGGTCGAATACTTGCTCAGCAGACCGCCGTTGGCACCGACGAAGCCGTAAGTCCCTGGTGCCGCGCGAAGCGCCTGCACCACTTCGGCTATGGCATGCATCGAATAGTTGTTGCCGGCACCGCCGAAGAAGGGCAGTCCGCCGGTCAAGGTGAGGTTGCGAGGGTCGTCGGCCTCCAACCCCAGCCCGTCACACACGTTCGACACGGCAATCGGGAAGCAGCTGTACAAGTCGAGCACGTTCAGGTCGTCGACGCCGATGCCGGCGACCTCGAGTGCGTGTAGGGCAGCAGTGATCGCGGCGGGGCTGGTGCCGAGGTCGGCGCGATCGAGCAGGTCCTTCTCACGGAGATCGGCCTGACCGTGCAGGAAGACCCACTTCTCCTGCGGTATCCCGAGTTCGGTGGCGACTGCCACCGACGTCAGCACAACGGCGGCTCCCTGGTTCACCTGGTCGCGTGCAATCAGGAATCTGGGGTACGGGTCGGCGATCATTCTGTTGCGTTCGGTGACGGTGGCCAACTCATCCGCGCTTCGTTCCGTCGGAGCGGCGGCATGTGGGTTCTTCGCCGCCACAGTAGTGAATGGTGCGAACAGTTCACCCATCGATCGCGCATACGCTTCGCGAGTCAACCCGAGACGGGCGCGGCGAGCGTTGTCGAACAACGCGTACTGACTAGGAATGTCGGTGAGCCCGTGGCTTGCCGTATAGCTCGAGGCCAACCCGTTCAATCCGAATCCGCGGTCGTCCAGTTCACCCCCGCGGGTTTCGCCGAAGTCCGGTTTATCGTCGGTTCCCGCGAGGTGACGGGTGGTGGAGATCGCCTCGGATCCGAAGATCAGCACAGCATCCGCGTCGCCGCTCGCGATGGTGCGTGCAAATTCCGTGACGAGATGCTGAGGTGACTGCCCGCCCACGACCTCGAGAATTGCGCGGGTGGGGTCGGCACCGATGCGATCTGCCACTGAACGTGGATAGTTGTCGGACTTCCCCAGCGGGGCCGACGCACCCGGATTCGAAATCTCGAACTGTCGGACTCCGGCAACGGTGTCGAGTCGGGCACCGACCAGGGCGGGGTCGACGCCCGTATCGGCGAGCGCGGCATGTGCCGCCTCTGCTGCGAGTCCGACTGCAGACAGTTTTCGGTAGTCGGGATCGTCGAGACGTTCGGACGCTTGGCCCACGCCCACCAGAACCGGTGTTCGGGGATCGATATCATGAAGTGAGTTCATCGGTTCTGCTTCTCCTGCAATAGATGTCATGTTGAATGAGTGTTCGGGCAACCAGGGCGCACAGGTTCAGAAGATGAGAATCGGTTTGACCGTTGCCCCGGTCGCAGCTCGCACGGCCTCGTTGATCGTCTCGAAGGCGTACGTCGTCACCACCTTCTCCAACGGAAACTTTCCCTCGGCATACCAGGCGAGCAGACGTGGAATCAGAATCGCCGGATCGGCATCACCCTCGATGCAGCCACGGATCGTCTTTCCTGACATGATGATGTCGGAGACGTCGAAACTCACTTCTGGTTGGCCGATGCCCACCAGAACCAGAGTTCCCAGGGGTCCGAGTACGTGTGCGGCTGTACGTATCACCTGGGGAACGGCCGTGGTGTCGATCGCCGCCGTCGGTCTCTCTTTCGTCAGTGCGCGAACCTTTTCCGACAGATCGGGATCGGAACCGTTGAATGCGTGTGTAGCGCCGACGTCGAGAGCGAGTTGTCGACGCTCGGCGTGGAGATCGACCGCGATGATCGTCTCCACGCCGAGTGCCGAAGCCGCCATCACTGCAGCAATTCCGACTCCGCCTGTACCGAAGACGGCCAGGCTCGAACTCGGTTCCGGATCGACGATGTTGACGACTGCACCGGCCCCAGTCTGAAATCCGCATCCCAGTGGAGCAACCATTGTCAAATCCACGTCAGGTGGCACGACGATCACATTCGTGCGTCGGGCTATCGCGTGTCGCGCGAAACTGGACTGGCCGAAGAAGGACGCCCATACCTCGGTTCCGTCCAGAGTGGTCAGTGGTGACGTACCGTCGAGCCGCATCCCCGAGGCATTGCGCAGACCGAATTCCTGGCAGTAAGCCTGATTCCCGGCAGCGCATCTCGGGCATCGACCGCAGCTGTCGAAACCGATCACCACGTGATCGCCCACTCGGACACCGGTGATTTCGGATCCGATTCTCTCGACCACACCTGCGCCCTCGTGCCCGTAGACAGCTGCGACACCAGGTGTCGAGACGGCCTTGACGCCGAGATCGGTGTGGCATATTCCGGTCGCGACGAGCCGAATCAGTATCTCGTCCGAGCGTGGATCGGAAATCTCGATCTCGTGGAGTTCGAACGAACTGTTCGGACCGGTGGAAATGGCGGCGGTGGTGCGCATGGTGAACCTTTTCGGGTGGTCGAGTCGACGTGGAGCCTCAGGACTTGCTCAGGCGCTGCTGGATTGCGTCCAGGGCGTAACCAATTGCAGCCCCGATGGTTTCGGCTTCGACGTCACCGGCGGGCGGAATGAATCGGGCTGCCAACGCGGTCTCAGTGGTACTGGCCGTCACGGTTCGGTGGTGTGAGAAGGTGTCGAATCCTACTTTGCCGCTGTACGCCCCCATTCCGCTTCGCCCGATTCCTCCGGACGGAGCTCCTTCGACGCCCCAGTGGACGACGAGGTCGTTCCGGGTTACTCCACCGGATGTGGTGCGGCGTATGTACTCTCGGAAGTCAGCGCTGTCGGATCCGAACCAGTACGCCGCCAGTGGGCTGGGTTGCGCGTTGATGTGGTCGATCGCTTCGGTGAGCTCGTCGTAGGGGTACACGACGATGACTGGGCCGAATATCTCTTCGGCGGCAATTGCCATCTGGGATGTGACATCGAGCAGCAGGGTTGGCGCGATTCGTCGAGATGCCCTGTCCGGAAGGGACTTCTGATCCTCGTCTGCGACGAGGGAGATCGCGCGTGCCCCCTTGCTCACCGCGTCGTCGATAAGCGCAGTGACTCGATCGAAGTTGCGGTCGTTGACGATCGTGACGACGCCGGGGTTGTTCGGGTAGTCCGCGAAGTGATTCTCGACAGAACTGCGGTATTCGTTCACGAAGTCGTCGACTTTCGCGCGAGGCACGAAGACGTAGTCCGGGCACAAGCAGATTTGTCCGCCATTCATCATTCGAACACCCGAGATGCGCTCGGCAGCAAACGCGACGTCGGCGTCGTCACCGAGGACCACCGGATTCTTTCCGCCCAGTTCGAGAGTCACCGGTACCAGATTCCGGCCCGCGTTTTCGGCGACGAGGGCGCCGACGGCTGGTGACCCGGTGAAGATGATGTGATCGAAAGCCAGATCCGAAAATGTCGATGCCGTCGACACTCCGCCTCTGATCACCACCACTTCCTCCGGGGACATTCTCGTGGCAATCGCCTTGGCGAACACGTCTGCGGTTCTCGACGGGATCTCGGAAAACTTGATCATGATCCGATTTCCGGCTGCCAGCGCCTCAATGGCCGGATGTACGACCAGAAGTACCGGGAAGTTCCACGGTCCGATGACCCCGACCACGCCCTTCGGCCGGATCTGCACGAAGGTTGGAGTGCCCGCAGCATCCGAGCCGACCACCTCCTGATCTGCCATCCACTCGTCGATGTTGTTTCGGATGTGCTCCACTCCGGGGATAACTCCGGCTATGTCGCTGAGCAGGCTCGCAATTCGTGGACGATTTCCGAAATCGGCGTCGAGGGCCTCGGTCAACTCGTCGACGTGCTCGAGGACGGAGGCGAGAAACCGGTCGATCCGATCGAGTCGAACTTCGGCAGACGGCGGACCGTCGGCCAGGAAGTCGTCGCGCTGTGCGCGCAGCAATTCGAGCTGACGGTTCGCGGAAGGATCGACAGGTACGACGCGATGGGTGGGGATGACGGTCATGGCGCTGTTCTTTTCTGTAGTTTGCTCTGGTGTTCGCGGTGACCGTCGGCACGGTGACCGGGTTTTCAGGAGTTTGTGACGGACCGGTTGTCGGTGTCGATCGGAGGGAGTTCTTCCTCGAGGACGCCAGCGGCGATCATGCGGTCGATGTCGTCGTTGGACAGGCCGAGAAGGGTCGACGCGATTTCGCGGGTCTGCTCGCCGAGAAGCGGAGCCGGTCGTAACTCCACATCGGGAATGTTTTCGAAGTGCGCCGGTGTGTTCTCGCTCGGCAGGAGACGATCGATCAACGGATGCCTTGCGACTCTGAAGGTTTGGCGTGCCCGCAGGTGCAGATCTTCGGGTAGTTCCGGAAGCCTCAGCATCATGGCGCCCGGGACTCCGCTTTCCTGGAGTAGATCGACTGCTGCCCGTGGTGATCGACTGCGGGTCCAGTTCTCGATGACGGCGTCGAGTTCGGCGCGGTGTTCGAGGCGTTTCGTCGCAGTCTCGAATCGGGGGTCGGACACGAGTTCGATCGAGCCGATGCACTTGGCCAGTCGTTCCCAGTCGTCGGAGTCGCGGACGTCGATCACGATCCATTCGTCCGTGCCTGCGGCGGGATACAGTCCGCTCGGTGCGTTGCAAGTTCCTCTGTCCGACTCCGTGCCGATGCGTACCGATGCGCTGGCAAACAGATCCGAGTGTTGAGCCAGAATCACTTCGGCTTGGGCCACGCTCACTGTTCCACCACGGTTGGTTTTGAGGCGTCGGACAAGCTGCGCGAGAACACCTATCGCGGAAACTCTTGCCGCTGCGTGATCAGGATAGATGGTGGAGGCGTCAGCGAATCCGCCGTTGGCGTTGTCGTACTTCCAAGCCAGGCTCAGGCCGGTCGAGGCGCGGACCAGCGGACCGTATCCGAGCCGGGCGTTCCAAGGCCCGCTGTTACCGAAGGCGCTCGAGTCGGCAACGACGATCCGAGGATTGATCCGGGACAGCTCCTGATAGGACAAGCCGAGTTTGTCCATTGTTCCTGGTTTGAAGTTCGAGAGGACGACATCAGATTGTTCGACGAGAGATGCGATGTAGGTACGGCCTTCGGGAGAGCGAAGGTTGATACCGATGCTCTTCTTGTTTCGGTGGCCCCAGGCGAAGACCGGAGTGATGAGTGCGCCGGACATGGACTGTCGGCTACCGTCACGGAAGGCGGTGTTTTCGATCTTGATCACCTCGGCGCCCATGTCGGCGAGAAGTCGACCTGTTTCGCCACCTGCGACGATGACGCCGAGATCGAGTACCCGAATTCCGTCCAGCGGTCGCCGTCGGACGGGGTTCGCTCGTGGCGAGTTCGCCGTCGACGGGCCGGCCAGCGGCGGTAGATCGGAGAAAATCTCGGTGTCGTACTCGCCGCGTCGCGGTGCCCGCCTGCGAATTCCGGCTCGTGTGCCGTCAATCTCCATCAGTCCGTTCGGGATTCGGAGTGTGCCCAGGGGAGTGGGGACCGCAGCGAAAGCATCTCGCGCCGAGTAGTGTTCGGAGTCGAGAACCTCCGCGAAGTCGAGTAGTTCGCCGCACGGCACACCGAATTGTTGGCCTTCCGTCACCGCCTGCGTGCGACTCTTGGAAGAGAGGAATGCTTCGATTGCGGGATACAGCGTGCCAACTGCGGCGTATCTGTGTTTCAGTTGACCGAGTTCGGGATCCGCGAACTCAGCAGGCCTACCCATCCATTCGAACATCCCTTGCCATTGCCGAGGGCTGAGGATGCACAGGCGTACGTATCCGTCCGCGCACGGGAAGATCGGGTACAGATGGCTCGAATCGGGTCGTCCGCGGGGGCCGTCGGATGTCGGTACGCCGCCGGCCGCCGATCCTGCCATGCCGAATCCCGGATCGATGATCTGAACGGTGCTTTCGAACACCGAGACGTCGACGTCGTCTCCCGAATCGGTCAGCAGCCGGTTGTAGTAGGCGAGCAACGCGGCCCATGCGGTGGTGACCGCAGCCGATTCGAGTGCGATCGGTCCGGGAGGAACCAACGGCGGGCGCCCGGGCAGACCCGACCGTGACAACACACCTCCGAGAGCGACATGGACCAGCTCCGTTGCCGTCCAGTTCCGGTACGGTCCGGTGCGGCCGAAATCGCTGAATGACACGATCACCAGGGTCGGGAACTCCCGCCGAAGCGCCGCCGGTTCCAGACCGAGATCGGTCAGTCTGTCCACTCCGAGACCCTCGATGAAAATGTCTGCCGTTTGCAACAGTCGTCGTAGGATGCCGATGCCGGCAGTCGTGTCGAGGTCAAGCGACACCGAGCGCTTGTTCGCATTGTGGGTCTCGTGACGGACGTCGAGTCCGGCGAACTCCTGAAGCTCGGCGGACGGCCGATCGACTACGATCGGCTCGACTCGAATGACGTCGGCTCCCAGATCGGCGAGGATACGTGGACCCATCTCCCCGCTCTGCCCGGTGAGGTCTACGACCCGGACGTTTGCCAAGGGAAGGTCGTGTTCGTTCGGCAGATCGGGCGCGGTGTCCTGCGGCATGCTCATGTGGGGAATTCCTTTCGTGACGGAACTCGTGTCCGGGACCGAGGGGAAGCTACCGGTGTGTCCGGCATGTGGACACTGGGTGCCGTCGCCTGCGCGTTTTCGTGAATGCAATTGCTGCAGTGTGGAATTGGGGGCGGCTGTGGGTCGCGACATGGCTGTGGATCGCGACAAGGCCGGGTCTTCCTGCTGCTCGTTCAACGATCACACGAATGTGGTCGCGGTGGCCATCACTCATTTCGACGCTCACATATGCTGCAAAACGCAACGTGTAGGAATTCCCGAGTTGACTACTGCTCGACCGACGAACATTCTCGATGAATGGATCTATCGCACCTGAGGTGTTTCGTTGCCGTTGCAGAGGAGCTGCATTTCGGTAGAGCCGCTGCCAGAATGCACCTCACGGCGTCGCCGGTGAGCCGGATGATCAAAGAACTCGAACGCGAACTCGGTGGCGAACTGTTCGTCCGCCGTTACCACGAGGTGCAAGTGACACCGTTGGGCCGGGCACTGCTCGATCGAGTCCGCGACGTCCTTCGTGGTATCGACCAACTCGGCGTCGTCGCAGCGGAGTTCGTCAACAGCAACCGGGTGATGCGTATCGGGGGAACACACCGCGCGCCGCCCGCGATGACCGACAGTTTCATAGCAGTCGTCGAAGATGCGGCGGCGCCGTGTTCCGTGGATTTCGTCGTCGCTCACTCTGCGGATCTGATTGCCGACGTCGAGAAGGGTGATCTCGCAGCTGCCCTCGTTCATCTACCCATCAACACCGATCTGCTGGACAGCGTGATTATCGGTTCGTACTCGTTCGTGGTCGCCATGCTCGCCGACGATCCATTGGCGAGTAGCGAAGTGCTCGCGCTCGAAGATCTCGCTCATCGCACACTGACGGTGCCGCCCGTGACCCCTCAGCCTTTCGCGATGCGTCGAGTGCGCCAGCGTTTCGTGGATTCCGGGATCAAGAAGTTGCACCGGATGCCCGACTACGACACGGTGCTCCTGGCGAGTCATATCAGGCGCAACAAGGGCATCACAATTTCTTTGCACCCCTCGACCGGTGGCGCAGCCGGAATCTTTGCCGATCCGGGATTCGCCGTGGTTCCGTTGAGTGACGACCTCGAACTGCACGTGGGTGTCGTCTGGAATCGAGAGTTGGTCGACCTGGATCCGCTTCTGCAGTCCGTTGTCGCGTCGATCAAAGCCACCTGGACGGCTGAAAGCGTGGGCGGTGACGCCGAAGTTCTGACGACGCCGAGTTCTACGGTCCGGGTTGCAGGACCGGCTTGACCACCTCGCCGCGCGACGACGCGACTTCGACCTCGTTGAACTTGCTCAACGGTAACGTGGTGAAAATGGTGTCGAACGGAAAACGGCCTTCCTTCCAGGTCGATCAGCCGTGGAATGAACGTCTTCGGATCGACACTGCCCTCGAACGAGCACCGGAAATGCCATCTCCACCGCAGCAGCCGAGTAGTCGGCTACTCCAGTTCAACGGTGCGCCCATCGGGTCGACACGATTCGTCTAAGCCCCTCGAACGACCGGCCCGGCTCTATAGAAACCCAATTAGTGCTTATTCTCGTCAACATCGACGGGATTCGTGAGTCTAGTAGAGCAGTGAAAAACATTGTTGGACAATAATCTTGGAGCGACACTGGGGCTGTTGTTGAGTTCGTTCTCGACGGTCAGCAGTGGCTCCGTCGAATCGATAGTGAGGTCGGTGACCTTCGGAAAGTAGTCACGCAACAACCCTTTGGCGTTGTAGTTCGAGCCGCGCGGCCAGTGCAGTTTGGATGGAATCGCCGTCACGGAGGGTAGATGCAGCAACCGAACCGTGCGTGTCTGGCGCTCGACGAGCCCGCTGATTGCGGATAGGTTGTGCGCGCCGGTGAGCGAAAGCTATCCGGGCTGGTTGATAGCTCGATAAATGCTCTCGTGGCACAACCACAACCACAACCACATCCGCGGATCGTCGGGGAATCGCACCCGCAGATGGCCGGCTGATCTGCCGCGGACTCCACCGCTGCGACAACAACTCCGCCACCCACGCTGCAAGTCGGGTTTGATCGACAGGCGTCGCCGATGCTGGCGGGCTCGTCGTGTCGTGGCACGTCGATGGGCCAAGATCGGCCGGCAGCTGCCCGGTGTTCGTGGACATCGAGCCCAACACGTTCACCGTCGACGTCACCAAGATCGAGGCCATGGTCACCGAGAAGACCGGTGCAATCCTGATGCTGAACCTGGCCGGCAACTGCCCAGACTGGGATGCTATCCGTGACATCGCAGATCGCCACGGGCTCAAGGTCATCGAGGACTCGTGCGACGCGTTCGTTCCACCCTGCGAGGAACACCTACCGGTGCTCGGGCCGACATCGTCGTTACCACTTCTCGATGGCGCACATCATCACGTGCGCCGGAACCGGCGGCATGGTCCTGGTCGACGACGAAGCGAGTTGCGACAAGGCGCCACTACTTCGCCGTTGGGGCCGACGTAGCGAGCCGAACCTGTTCGGCAGCACCAAGACCGGACGCGTGTTCCGTGAAGAGCTCGACGGTGCCGACTAAAACAACGACGTCATCTTCGAGCTCATGTCGTGGAACTTGAAACGTCCGAACTCGATGCCGCTACAGCGTCGTGCAGCGCGACAAGCTCGAGGAAGACTACAAGACGCGTAAGGCAACTTTCGCGGCGGTTACTGTCGCGTACAGTGCGCATCCGGGGTTCTTCACTCCGCGAGTAGAACTGGACGTCGGGATACGGCCTGGCTGTGCTACCCGGTGATGATCAACGACGACGCACCCTTCACGCGTAGCGATATGCGGAAAGCCATCGAAGCAGACGGCATCGATAGGCGAACAGTGTGGAGCGGCAACGTTACTCGCCACCTCATGATGGACAACATCGAATACTGTGAGCCGGACGAGGGACTTCCGGTCGCCGACGCAGTCTTCGAGCACGGCATGGCACTCGGTACGAGTCACGGACTCACCGAAGACGAGGTTGTTCGGATCACGGAGAGCAATAACCGCTTCACCTCGAAGTGGAAGGGAACTAACTTCTGGGCACTGGGGCGGTCCGTGCTGAGCCTCTGAATCTGGTCCTACATAGGTAGCCGTGCGTCGTTGCCGAGATGTGGCCTGCTGTTTGGTTGCATCGTCGAAACTCGTTGTGAATAACTATGGTTCAGAATTCTGTGTTGTTGGCCTTCGGTTGAATCGCAACACCTGAGGCGCCGCCGAGTTCGCGGCAGATCCTGTCGATTCCGTCGAGTACGTGCGTTTGCGTCGTCGGCGGTGTGAGGATGCCTGTCCAATCGCCGGAGCTGGTCGGGATTCCAGCAAGGACAAGTAGGTACGTGCACCTTGTGGGTTAGGCCTGTGTAGTCAGTCCGGTTTGTTTTGTTTCTGATCGACCACCCAGGTTGCGATCTGGGCACGTGACGTGTACCCGAGTTTGGTGAGAATATGTTCGACGTGCCCTTGTGCGGTTCGCTGCGAGATCACCAACTTGGTCGCGATCGCCTTGTTGGTCAATCCTTGAGCGACAAGCTCGGCGACCTGCGTCTCCCGCTTGGTCAGTTCCGTCACGGATCCCTTGCCGGTAATCTTGGCGGGGGGTTGCTCGCCCAGTGCGTACGCGACCGCAGCATCGAATCCCATCTGTCGTCCCTTCCTGTGAGCAGTTTCGAATGCCCGCTCTCCCAACATGTTTTGAGCCGTCCGTTCGGATTTCTCGTGGTTTTGGAGTGCAAAGGGAAGTAGGAATGCGCCACCATCTAAGGAACTTCCCAGTTTCTCTGCTGCCCCCATCAACACCGCAGCGCGTTGCGCGTTCCTGTCCTCTGCAGCGATCCAGGCTAGCGTCTCCAAACACGAAGCAGACGACATTGGGTTGTTCGTTTGCCGAATAAGGCGCAGTGCCTGTTCGAGCAGCTTCACGGCTCGCGCCCGATCACCTTCGCGCCACACAGCTACGCTCAAGGCCCACAACCCAAATGCGCGAAACAGCCATTCACCATGCGATTCGGTGACAGCCAGGGCCCGCTCATGGCAAGTTATGGCCCGGGTTGTGTCGCCGAGCATTTCGTAGGTCATCCCAAGGAAGTGCAGAGTGCTGACTTGGAGGACGGGGTCGGCATGAGAGTCGAGCATCTCGAGCGCGATCTCCAAGTTCGTGCGAGCGCGATGAGCATCGCCGCTATAGAGCGCTAAGAGGCCAGCGGCTTCGGGGATGCGAGCCGCGATCGCCGGATCGTCGACAGACTCGGCGAGCTCTCGCATCTCCTCCACTATGTTGGTTGCCGCATGCAGATCTCCCTGCACGGCGGCATACATGATTGCGGTGTAGAGCGCCTTGACGCGTCCGGCTTTTGACGGTCCGGGTTGCTTCGCGAGGAGTTGGTCGAGGTACTTCCTTTGCGTGCTGTGCAGTCCTCTCGACATTGTGAACTGGAACAGCGCCGCGGCCATGCGCAGTCCGTGCTCCGTCTCGGTGCCCTCGGTCAGGCAAAATTCCATCGCCTCTCGTAGGTTTGGTTGTTCTCGTTCCAGTCGGCTGATCCACTCGAGTTGCCGGGAACTGATCCAATCGGCGTCCGCGTCGAGGGCGAGTTGTTCGTACCAATCTCGGTGCCGCTGGCTCACTGTCAGCGATTCGCCCATCTGTTGTAGTTTCTCTCGGCCGTAGTCGCGAAGTGTGTCGAGCAGCCGCAGCCGGACCACGGAACCCTGTTCTTCGCGGATCAGGATCGACTTGTCCACCAGCGACGACAACGAGTCGAGTAGGGGATCTGCGGGTTGGTCGTCGCCGCAGATGCCCTCCGCGGCGTCGAGCCCGAATGTGCCGGCGAACACCGACAATCTCGCCCATAATCGCTGTTCCGGCGGAGTGCACAATTCGTGACTCCAGTCGATGCTCCACCATAGTGTCCGCTGTCTGGTCGGAGTTCCGCGGCTGCCTCGGTTCAACAAGGTGAATCGGTCGTTCAGACGTTGCAGGATCTGATCGGGTGACATCATCCGTAGCCGTGCCACCGCGAGTTCGATTGCCAGCGGTAGCCCGTCGAGACGGGCGCAGATCCGGGCCACCGTCGCCGCATTGGCCTCGGTCACTTCGAACCCTTCTACCTTTGCTGCGGCGCGGTCGGCGAACAATGCCACCGCGTCGCAGCGCAGCAAGCTCCGCAATGACGGCTCTGCGTCGGGTGCGGGAACGGTGAGCGGGGCCACCAGGTGCACCGATTCTCCGGTGATCCCCAATGGTTCGCGGCTGGTGGCGAGGATCCGTAATCCGGGGCTTGTCTGCAGCATTGTGTCGACCAATTCCGCCACTCCCTCGACCATTTGTTCGCAGTTGTCGAGTACCAGTAGCAGCTCGCGCGTGCGTAGGAACTCAGCCAGGATTTCCCGCACCGGCCGCGCCGGTTGATCCCGCAGGCTCAAGGCGGCCGCAACCACGCTCTCGGTCAAAGTCGCGTCATGCACCTCGCCGAGTTCGACCAGCCATACCCCGTCCGGGAAATTCTTGCGGACGGTTGACGCGACTTTCAGTGCGAGCCGGGTTTTGCCGACCCCGCCGACTCCGGTCAGCGTCAGCAGCCGAGAAACCGACAGTAGGGTCTTGGTCTCCGAAACTTCTGTTCGGCGGCCCACGAAGCTGGTTAGCTCCAGAGGAAGGTTCCCGGTGATGTTCTGCCGTGCGAGTGTGTACCATTTCGGTGCCGGTTCTGGTGGGTTGTCCAGCATTTGCCCTGACTGTGGCCTTGGATCAGCGAGTAGCGACATCTCGTCGACTTGCAGGCCATGGTTGCCCTGTAGTTGTCGGAGTGCTTCACCGAGCGCGGCCGCTGTGGGGCGCTGATCCGGGTCGCGGGACATCGCATGCTCGACTACCTCGCAGACGTCGTCGTCGACACCACTCTCACGGAGGTCCGGTACCGGTTGTGTGGTGATTCGCAGAAACTGCGCCACCACCTGCTCTCCACTGTGCCGTTCGAAGGCCGCGTGTCCGGTGAGTGCGCAGAACAACGTCGCGCCGAGACCGTAGACATCGGAGGAAGCGCTCGGTGGCTCTCCACCGAGTACTTCCGGTGCGGTGAATGCCGGCGATCCGGTGACGGTGCCGGTAGCGGTCTTGAAGCCTCCGGAAATGTGTGCGATCCCGAAGTCGGTCAGGGCCGGTTCGCCGTAGTCGGTGAGCAGGATGTTCGCGGGTTTGATGTCGCGATGCAGGATGTCGAGGTGGTGTGCCGTTGCCAGGGCGCCAGCCATTTTCACGCCTAGCCGGAGCATTTCTTCCCATGCGAGCGGGCCGTGGCGGCGGATTCGGGCTTCGAGTGAGTCTTGCGGGTAATAGGGCATGACCAGGTAGGGACGGCCACTGTCGGTGGAGCCGACTTGCAGGACGTTGACGATGTTCGGGTGCCCGGTGAGCCGGCCCATGGCTTGCTGTTCCCGGAAGAATCGTGCCAGGTTCGCTTCGTCAAGGTCGGTGGTGAGGACCTTGACTGCCACTGTGCGGTCGAGGAGGGATTGGGTGCAGCGGTAGACGACCCCGAACCCGCCGCGGCCGATCTCTTCGGCGTCGTGGAATCCTGCAGCACTCAATTCTTCGGTGACTGCGATGGACACGTCACGGCCGGTGCGGAACGGATCGTTCTCCATCATCAGTTATCCGCCCATCCGCACTCTCTGAGCCACCCGGACCACATGCGCTTACCTCGCAACTTCTCCCAGAGTATCGCTTGCTGACGTGACTGGCGGACACTGAATTGAAGATCGAACAGACCCTGACGTGACGGTGGCGGCGACTTAAGGATGACCCGTAGCGCCGCGGGGGTTCGAGGACTGGTTGAAAGGCGCAGTCAGGTTGTCGGAAGCCCAGCATCGAAGCCTGTTTGGGGCAGTGCGTGTTCGACCGGCGATGGCACGGGGCTTCAGTGGCGATGTGCGGCCGGGGCCGGGCGCGCTTCCGTTGGGCGTACGACCCGGTCGTAGAGGACGAATCGCGTTGTCGGGTCGAACCGCAGTCGGCCCTGTGCCGAGTGCCGGTGGGTCCAACGCGCGCACAAGCGCACGCGGGCAAGACAATCCCCCGACATCAGACACACCCCGACCGATCGACCTGCAACGTGCAGCCGCACAACTCGCCGCCCATGTACCGACAGTATGTCGTAGCGGTGTTCCCCAAACTAGCTGCGCTGCTATACTTTTCGATTAACGTGACAGTGCCGTACGACGTATCGATTCGGCACGCACTCGAGGCTCAGACTTCGAACGGCAAGTGGGCAACGCCCCAGCAGATTGCCGATACCGTTCTATTCCTTTCATCTGGGTTATCGGATCACCTCTGCGGAGAAGTCATCGCGGTCGATGGAGGTTGGCTGGCCGGCACACCTGTCCAGGTCGGCTGATCGAATGATCTCGAGCGTCCATCCTGGGACGCTCGCGATCACCTCAAAGCCGGACGCAGAAATGTGGCTGGCGACCTCGTCGCTGTAGGTGACCGAGTCCGGTGTGAAAAGCACTGCGCCCTGCGCAACTCCAGCACGGACTGCGTCGGCAATCAGGCCGGCGATATTCCTTGCCGGCCACCTTGCCCAGATGGCACTGGTCCTGTCGGTTGTACCGCCGAGTGCTCGCCACGCCTTATTGGCGACATATGTGGGGGCCTCCTCGTCATGGATTCGCAGCAACGGATGGGGTCGGCGTTGGTGATCGTCTGGTTCAAGGTGCTTCGACTGGTTCGACGCGGTGCGCAGATTGTCGGCCGACAGTACATGCGGATAGGTTTCCGCGCGTACTTCATGCACTGGGGCAAAACGAATTCGAGTACTCGGCGGAACGACAATCAGGGTGAGCGGACCGTAGCGAGCGTCAGTCATGCCGGATCCCGGCGAACTTACTCTTGTGAAATATCAAGGGCATTGAATCGGCGTTGGTAGCGAGCCGTTGAACTTGCACAAGGACGAGCGAATGATCGCCGGCTGGTATCTCCGCGACTGATACGCCTTCGAACCAGGCCGCCGCATTTTCGATGAAGATCGCATCGTTGTCCGAGGCAGTAAACGCGACATCGCTGAGCCTCTGGTGTGCGAGCCCTTTGGATAACTTGGTGCCTACTGACGTGTGCTGTTCTGCCAGGATGCTACCGCCGATGGATCGAGCCTGCCGGAGCAGCGGCCAGGTCTCCGATTCGTTCCGAATCGAGATGGTGATCAGCGGTGGGTCGATGGAGACATTCGTGAAGGAGCTGACCGCCATCCCAACCGGTTGAGAGTCGACCACCGCGCCGACGGCCAAAACGCCGCTGGGAATGTGACCGAAGAACGAACGCAAGGTTGGTTGATCGACAGACATTGACCATTCCATAGTTACTCCCAGGTAGTGCGGCGGTGCGTGAGGCGATATGAACATCTAAGAGCCTCGCCCAGCCGACGTAATCGCGGATCGGTCCTATTTCGTCCAGCCGGAGCAACGTTGCCAGATGCAGTGCGTCATGAGCGTCGGTCTTGACGCAAATGTAGGCACTACCGATCCAGACAGCGCCTACTCGGCAACCCACGGCAACTTGCAATCGAGGCCCCGGCCCAGAATCGGGCCGACCCCCATACCGTCTAGCCGGTTCCAGATGCCCCAGCCGCGAATATTTCCCGTGGGTTATCCACAAGCATGGTCTCGATATCTCGTGGCGTGACGCCCGCGTCCAACAATGCAGGGACGACGTCGTCGACGATGTGGTGGAACTGCCAGTTAGGCCAGTTTTGTGCACGGTAGTCGTCAGGAACGTTCTGGGTGTGACATGAAGTGTCGTGGGACAACACCATTCGCGATGCGTATCCACGCTGCACTAATGCTGCGACAGTGGCCACTCGCTTCTCGAACGTCATGAAGCCGTCGAGACCGAATCGGTCCATGCCGAGGTAGGACCCAGCATCGATCAAGCGCTGCAGGTAATCCAGATCGTCGGTGTCCCCACTGTGGCCGATGACCACAGCACCGAGATCTACTCCTTCCTCCGCGAAGATCTTCTGCTGATCCAAGCCGCGCTCGGCCAATGCATCGGTGTGCGTGGAAATGGGAACACCGGTGATGAGATGTGCACGGGCGACGGCCCGCAGAATTCTCTCGATATCGGGAGTCACACCAGGAGCATCGGTGACGCACTTGAGGATTCCCGCCCTGATCCCGGTTCCCGCGATGCCCTCGGTGATGTCCTTGACGAACATGTCGACAAGAGGCTCCTCACCCCCGAGCAGTCGGCCAGGCCCCCGCACACGAAGGTACGTCGGCAGATCGGCAAAGGTATAGAACCCTGTCGCAGCGATGATCGTCACCGGCGACTTCTCTGCTACGGCCCGCACCCGTCGGATATCCCTACCCAAACCCAACACCGTCAAATCGACGATCGTGTCGATACCGGCGCCTTTCAGTGCAATCAGCTTTTTGACTGCATCTTCCGTGCGTTCGTCGTCGTCCCATGTCTCGGGGTAGTTGACCTGATACTCGTGGTTCATCACGAACACGTGCTCATGCATGAGCACACGCCCGAGTTGCCGGCAGTCGATCTCGCCGGTCACGGTCTGAACAGTGGCCATCGGTGTGAATTCCTCCATACGCGCGAGCTGTGGAATCTATCTACAAGTGGTCAAATCTCTACGGCTTCAAGCCATCCGCGGGGCCGGCCTCGGACCGCCACCCAAAATACTCGTGATCGAACCGGGGCCGATGTGCGACCCCGGTTCGATTGCGCAGAGTCAGAGTTGCGGGCGCACTTTCTCGGCGAATGTGGTCATCGACTGGAGAACCTGTTCCTGTGGCTGGCTCCCGCCGCCGTCGAACCAGAGGACCAATCCTCCGAGGCCCGTGTAACTGTGGAAAGATGCCACTTCTTCCGCGACGTCATCTGGCGACCCCAGAATAAGCATCTTGCGTTCGACGTATTGCTCGAAAGTGAGATCCTCGATGCTGAGGCCAACCTTGGCGCGGTTCTTCTTCTCCCCAACGAACCACATATAGCCCTCGCGGAATTCGCGTCTGGCCTGCTCGGCGGTATCGGCGACATGGGTTGCTTTGAACTGTGAGCTGCGAGCGAGGTTTTCATCGATCGCGTCGAACGAGTGTCCTGCCGCACGTGCCTCCTCACGGTAGACCTCGACCAACGACTTCGCCTGCTCACGGGTCGCACCTCCGAGCACGAACGCGAAACCTTGGCGGGCGGCCGACCGGAGTGACTCCTCACTCGAACTGACCATGACGTAGGTCGGCGGAATGGGCTTTTGGAACACCTCCGGGAAAAGTTCGACTTCGTCGATCGTTTCACCGGCACCGGGCACCTGGTAATACTTGCCCTGGAAATTGACCTTCCCGGTCCGCCATGCCTGCATGACGATTTCGAGGACCTCGTTGTAGCGCTCCTCACGCTCGGACAGGTCGATGTTGTAGGCCTGGAACTCGACCGGGTCATAACCCTTGCCGATGCCGAAGTTCAGCCGGCCACTACTCAACTGGTCAATGTAGGCGTAGTCCTCGGCCAGGCGCAGCGGGTGATGCATCGGCAACCGCGAGACCGCGGATCCGACACGAATCCGTGTCGTGGCGGCCGCAGCCGCGGCCAGCAACAGTTGCGCCGAAGCCGTAATTCCGAACTTGCGGCCGTTGTGCTCGGCCACCCAGGCATCTTCGAAACCGAGCTCGTCGGCATGTTTGATCTGCTCGAGTGCTTTGTTCACCGCTACGTTGTGGCTGTGCCACGGCGGAACAGTGGACAAAGCGAAGACTCCATAACGGGGAGTAGATGCAGAACTCATTGCTATCCAATCAGTAAGTGGTCGGTGTACTCGTTATCGACAAGGCAACTCTGAAGGACGGACCGGTGCGCTCACGGACGTAGTCGATCGTGATCTCCGGCGCCAACTCCCGGAGAACGAGCCAGCCCTCGGTGACGTCGAAAACACAGAGGGCGTTGATGATTCGGTCGACCACACCGACGCCGGTGATCGGCAGCGTGCAGGAATCGACGGTCTTGAACGTGCCATCCTTGGCGACGTGCTCCATCAAGACGATGCCCCTGTTTGCTCCGCCCACAAGATCGATCCATTCCGCCCCACCAGGTCATAGACGTTCGATCAGGTCATAGACGTTCGATCACGTTCGATTAGGTCATCGGGTGGCCGCGCGGTAACTCCATTTTCAGAGTCCCGGTCGGCGTCGTTGAAGTAGTTGCTGATCCTCCGCGAGAAGTAGAGCACGACCAGCCCGGCGGCGGAGGCCGCTACTACGAGGTAGGCGGGAGCGAACGAGCTACCGGTCTTGGCGAGTAGTTGCGAGGCGTACGGTGTCAGGCCGGCACCGAAGATGACGCCGATGCTGTATCCGAACGCGACCGCCGAGTAGCGGATGTGGCGGGGGAACATCTCGGTGAAAATGCCGAACATGGGCGGGGCCTGCAACCCGACGGCGAACTGCCACACCGCAATGAGAACAGCCAGCACCCCAATGCCGGGGGCCGTGTCGATGACCCAGAAGACGGGCACCGCCACGATCAGGGACACGGTGAAGCCGATGCTGAGCATCCGGGGCTTGCCGATTCGGTCGGAGAGCCTGCCCGACAGCAGCATCCCCCCGATGGTGACCGCTTGCATCAGACCCATCAGCAAGAAGACGTCGGCCTGCTTCATTCCGATGTCGGAGATCAGGTGGATCGCCATATACGTCGAACCGACAGCGCCGATCAGGTTCGTGACGAGGGCGAACACGGCGACCCTGGCGATGTTGGCGGGCATCGCGCGCACCGCGGTCAGGAACGGCGCCTTGGTGATCTCCGACTTCTCGACCATCTTCTCGAACTCCGGCGAGTCCTCGAGCCCGGCCCGCACCCACAGGGTGATCAGCGTCAGTGGCAGGCACAGCAGGAACGGGATCCGCCACCCCCACGCCTCCATCTGTGCCGAGGTAGTGCTCAGTGCGATCACCCCGGCGACCACACCGGCCAGCCCGACCCCGGTGTTGGAGCCCATCGGCGTCAGCGCCGCATAGAAGCCGCGTCGGCGCTTCGGCGCGGACTCGGCGACGTAGGTCGCCGCCCCGATGATCTCACCGCCTGCTGAGAACCCCTGCACCAGGCGCACGATGACCAGCAGTATCGGTGCGATGACGCCGACAGTCGCATAGGTTGGTAATAGTCCGAGTACCACGGACGCCGCGCCCATCGGCACCACCGTCGCGATCAGTGCAACCTTGCGTCCCCGGCGATCTCCGACCCACCCGAAGAAGATGCCGCCGAGCGGGCGGACGACATACGCGGTTGCGAACACCAGGAGTCCCGACAGGATCGACGTCGCCTGGCTGTGGCTGGGAAAAAACTGCGGGGCGATCACGATCATGAGCAACCCGTAGCTGGCGAACTCGAAGTACTCGATCAGGGTGCCGAGAAATCCGGCAGCTCCTGCCCTCTTGCTGATCCGGGCGGCCGCACGTTGCTGAGGCATCATGGTTCCTCCTAATCTTCGGGACGTCGTGTAGCCAGTGACTACCGCCGGTCAAGTGCACCGAATCCGGACCTCCTTTGTCAATATATTTAGTGCACTCTTTTTTTAAGACGCCTTTCGGTATCACTAGACGGATCTTCGTTCTGGGCAAAGTTTCTTTTGTAGACAGGCTATTTGCTGTCCATGCAAGGTTCACATGATAATGCTCGCGGCCATGCTGGGTGCCTAATTAGTGGCCTCATTATGACCGGTGGGGCTTTGTGATCAGATCCAGCATCGTGTAACCCGGTAATTCGTAGCGGGCCCGGACCAGTTCCTCGAGCGCCACGCTGATCAGGTCGGCCGGATCGTCCTCGGTCTGCTCCGCCGCCCGGATCGCCTGTTCGGCGACCGCCCGCGCCTTCGCCGCCTCGTAACCAATGGCATGGAGGTGTAAACTTCGCGGCAGCGCACAGACGTCCTGACGGTTATTGCGGCATGGCCGTCCTGGGTGCGGCAGTGGTCGTCTCGGGAATTCTTCGTGGCGTCCTAATTTAAGTTCTCCTCGACGGCGCTGCAGCGCAAGCCGTGGAAGAAGCCATCGTTGCCTACGAGGCGGATAGCGATTCCCGCGTCGCGCCCGGTAGCGTGAACGGGCGATGAAGTTCTTCCGTTCGCCGCTTGCGGCACAACGGTTTCTGGCGTTGTTCACTGCGATCTTGCCGCACTCCCGGCCAGGATATGAGCTCACCGCGAGCGCTTACTGTGCTGAAATGGCCGACTGTCCGAACCAGGAACGGTGTCACCGGTGTGTACGCCGTCCGGACTGGTGTTCAAGCAGTTAGATCCGCCCAATGATGGACGAATTCTGTTGACCCCCAGTTATGTTCAGTCAATTTGATACATCCGCTGAGGTCGAGGCCAATGCTGGGGCATTGATCGGTGAGACAGTCTCTGACGACGTTGCCTCCCCGTCTCATAAGGCGGGGAGGCAACGTCGTCAGTGTGTCGGTACGGGCAGAAATGTCAACTGCCGGAGACCGATCCGAGGGATCCGGTCGCGGGCGGGTCAACTACTGGTGCAGCGGTGACATTGACGGTGGCGGTGAGTGTCAGATCTGGATTGACACCGTTGGCCGCCTTGAGGGTGAACGTGTAAGTACCTGCAACGGTTGGTGTTCCGGACAGTACGCCGTCGGTGAAGGTCATACCGGTGGGCAGCTTCGCGGGGTCGACCACCGACACAACGGGGGTGGGGTTTCCGGTGACCGTGAATTCACGGGTCAATGCCGTTCCGGCAACAGCATCGAGTGTGACAGGTCCGGCGTCGGTGAACATCGGTGCCGACGGAACATCCACCTCGGCCGCATCGAAGAAGATGCCCCCGAGTACGCCGTTCGGGCCCGAGGTAGCCGAAGCCCTGATCTGTACCGACTGGTCGATCTGATACGAAAGCCACATCCCGTGCTTGTTGTCCGCGACAGCCTGGACCGGCGTCAGAGCAGCGCCGTCGGTGCTGTACAGCGCAACGGTCTGCTGGCGAGCCGTGTCGTAACTGTTCACGTACACGCGCAGCGTGTAGGCGTCACCGTCCCCGATCGCGACATCCACCTGCGCCGGTGTGCCGAACCAGGTCGACGCGCGTCGGCTGGTTCCCGCGGGCGGCACTTGCAGCGCCGCCGCATGGGTCGAGGTCGGTTCCCACGCGTATGCCGCAGTGCCGCTCGCCGGCGTGACCGTGACGCCCTCGGGCAGGCTGGATGCGTCGCTCGGGATCGCGTAGCCGAGCGCACCGTACGTGCCGATCCAGTTGCCTTGGGTCGTGGTGTCGATGACGGGAAGCCCGGTCGGACGAGTACCCGGTGTGGTGAACTCGAGCTGCTTCGGCTCTGAACGCGCGCCCCACACATCGACGGCCGTCACGGTCGCGACGTAGTCCGTTCCAGGTGTCAGCTCGGCGGTTGCCGAGTCCAGCGGGATGCCGAGTCTGACCGACAACGGAATTTCGAGGACCGATGGGCGTGGGGAGAAGAAGAAGTCACTCGAGCTCACTGTTCCCGCTCGGAGCGGAAGACCGGGAAGACCGGTGTCGGCCTCCAATACCTTCACGTCATAGCCGTAAACCATGTCGTCGCTGGTTGCAGCAGGGACGCGCAGCACGGTTTCGGACTCCGTAGCCTCAATGGTGGGGTCTGCACCCATGACCGGGGGCGTGCTGTCGGTTCGCGCCGCGTCCGTGTACGCGAAGTTCGCCTTGATCTCCTCGGCGGTGGACCCGTCCAGGCGGATGTTCCACGTCGGGCCTGCCAAGGTGCCTGCTCCATCGGCAGGCAGAGTGTCCGAGAACGGTTCCCACTCCCCATTGCGATAGAGCCGCTTGGCCTGGCCGTTGTACGCGATCCGGTCGACCTCCGTTCGATCGGCATATACCTCGACGAAGAGCCCCTGCTGAGTCGCCAACGGGAATGTGTCGAGCAGTTTGTCGCCGTAGATTTGGTACGAGTCGCGCGGAATCTGGGCGTAGGACATCGATCCGTCGTTCAGTGCGGTGAAGTCCTTTTGGTGAATCGACTTCTCGCTGTTGAGGTTCAGGTGCGAATGCCCCGAGATGTAGACGGCCTGCGGGTAGGCGGCGAGGTCTTGTGACAGGGTCGGATTCGAGGCCTGAGCGCCGTTGTTGACCGTTCCAGGGACGGGACGGTGCGCGACGACGAAGACCGGCTTGTTCAGCCCGCCCGGTTCCGCCGTGATAGCAGCTAGCCGCTCCTGCAGCCACGTGCGCTGCGCGCCGCTGTATGCCTCGGTGTTGAGTCCGAGAAAGTGGTAGCCGTTCACGACCTTGTCGAAGTAGCCTCCGCCAGTGTGAGGGAACCACTCCGTCGGGTAGTACTGCGTCATCACGTTCAATCGGTCATCGTGATTGCCGAAGGTCATCATTACCTGCGAGTCGAGGTCGTGGGTTTGGAGCCCGTGGTTGAGAAGATTCACCACGTCTTCGTGATCGTGACCCGTGTCGAAGTTGTTGTCAGAGATCTGATCTCCGTTGGAGATGATCAGATCGGGTGACTGAAGCGAGGTGATCGTGTCGAAGTAGCTGCTCCAGCGGGCCTTGGTGGCGTCGTCCGAGGTTGTGGTTTCGATGTCAGACATGACCACGAAGGAGAGCAAGGGCTTCTCGTTCGTCTTGATGAGGTACCCCGCGACCTCCGTCGGGCTCACCTCGTCGCCACGGATGGAGACCGCTGCAAGGTTCGACGATTCGTCGATCGTGATCGGGCCTGTGTAGCGAGCGCTGCTCGCAGTCGGCGCTGACCCGTCCAACGTGTAGCGGATTTCGGCACCTGCGGCTGCGCTGAGTGTCACTGTCGTGGGGCCGACATAGCGGCCGCCGTCTTGGCTGAAGCTCGGTGCAGCGAGCTCGCCGATCTCGCTGGATTGCAGCACAGGGCTTGCGCCCCACGCAATCGCGCTTGAAGCGGCCATTACGACCGCCGCCATCTGTGTGATGGACATTGAATGGTTCTCCTCAAAAATTTCGTTCGGGAATTTCGATCGGGCCTCGGAAACGGGCCTCGGAAACGGGCAGCGCTCAGCGCCACGCCCAGTACTCTCGCACCGAATGGCTCTATTTCCTGCTTATTTTTGGAAGTATTTAGACAATGTTTACCTACTGTTGAATCGAGTGAACAGCAGGATTTTCCTGCCGATTGCCGACGACAAGCTGCACAACGCAGCCCGGCGCATCGGCATGATGATTACGCCGCCATCGACTCCACTTGAGAGGTTGCGAGTCCAGCTCTCGTCGCGCCTTGACGAGGCGTCGATCGAGTTCCCGCAGAGGGAGTCGCCGACTGAGCAGCATGCCGCCGAACAGTGAAAATAGTTCCAGCACAAAGAATTTGTGGGCACGGCTGTCGTCACGTAGCCACACAGTCAGGTCGACCCGTGCGGGCTCGCGCGCTTCCCCCAGCCTGCCTCCACGTCAGTATTGGGGTACAGCGACGAATGACGGACTAGAAGGACGTGCTGTCGGGACACTCACACACTGGGATATGCGCGGTACTTACGAATCGGTGGTGACCGGTAGGTGTGTGGTGAAGACGCACCCGAGTTTTATTCGCCGCTTCTCCCGGTGTGATCTGCAGCAATTCTGCGCGGTCGCCGTCCGCGCAGTCCTCGGACCGCCTGGCCGGGATGCGGGTGGTGGTCATGCCCTTCGTGGGTGCCTCGGTGTACGAGCCGATGGCAAGCGGCAGAATGACTTTGGGCTCAGTGACGACGGTTGTTGGTCCGCGACGTTTCACGCGGCCGCCGACGAGTAGTGCCCGCATCGGTTGACGGAGTGTTTCCCGAGAGACGTCAAGGACAGCTGGGCGCTCGTCGGATGCCGCAACGTCTTCATCGACGCGTTCCGCTGGCGCGCAGGGTGGGGTCGGCAACTGTCACCGGCACCTGGGCACTCGCAACCTGTGCGAGTGCTCTCGAATCGGGGTCTTCGAGGATGCGGGCGATGTTGGTTTCGGCGAGTCCCATGCTGGTGGTCATACCGATGCCGGTGGTGACCGTGACGATGTGAACGCCGGGCGTCGGTGTTGCGAGAAGAAACTCAGAACCCGGCGCGGAGCTGTAGAGACCTTGCCATCGCTCGGTGACGTCGATTCGGTCGACGCCGAAGATCGCTCGCGTTTCCCGCAGTAGCACCTCGAACCCTGCTTCGCTCTGAAATGGCGGTGCTGTGATGTCGCGAAAATGGATGTCGCCGATCAGGATTGATCCGTCGGGCTGCGGGGTGTACATCTGATGCAGGTCGAGTTCGACGTAGTCCGGGAACTCTGCCCGCAGACGTTCTGCCAGTAGGGGAGCGCCGGGCAAGTCCGCGAAGCCGGAGTACCGAAGCAGTGACCATCCCGTGAACAAGGGCGTGGAAAGCGCGAACTTCAAGGGCAGTTCGGCACGCATCATGTGGAGGCGGCACCGCACGAGTCCACCGTCTTCGGCGTAGTCGGGGAAGAGTCGGTCGATGTCGTGATTGACTGTGACGAAAACGGTATCTGCGGCAAGGCGGCCCCGGGTCGTGTGTACGACGCCGGGTTCGAATGATGTTGCAGCTGTTCGCCAGTGGAAGTGGACGCCTGACATTTCGAGCCACCGCGCGATGGACGGCGCGGCTGTGCGGGGGTCGACCTGTAGGTCGTCGGGCATGTACATGCCACCGACGACACCGTCACCCGAGACCGGTAGGCGATCGAGGGTTTCGCTTCGGTCGAGTAACCGTGCGCGTTCTGGGCCATGTAGGTCGACGAACTGTTGCAGGACGGCGAATTCGTCGTCGTGTCGGGCGAGGCAGTGGGTACCTGTTTCGGCTGACCAGAAGCCGGCTTTCTGCGACAGGTCGAGCCAGTGTCGACGGCCTGCCTGCGCGTAGGTCAACGCGTCGCCGGATTGCGCACTGATGCAGGCGTGGCCGAAGTTCTGCACCGACGCCCCCGCGACCGCGTCGGCGTGATCCACCACGGCCACCGTCATGCCCTGCTGGAGAGCGTGATAGGCGTGGGCAAGGCCGACGATACCTGCGCCGACGACGACAACGTCGAAGTGGGTTCGAACTCTCACGTGAGTTTCTCTTTCTCGGTATGCGAACAGATCTGGTGTCAGGCGCCCATGACGGCGGTGAAGGTCATGCGGTCGCCGCGATAGAGCGAGCGCCGCTGTTCGATCGGTACACCCTGGTCGTCGTACGAGGTTCGGTTGAGCAGAAACATCGGCGTTCTGGTATCGACGGTCAGGAGTGCCGCTTCTCGGGCGTCAGGAAGAACCGTCTCGATGGTGTCGACGACGGGGCCGAATATGATTCCGCGCGTGCGTAATTCCGCGTACAGCGAGGTGCGATAGTCGAAGGTCTCGATCAGGCCGGGTATGCGGTCTGCGGGTATGCGCGTGGTCTCGAGACCGACGCGAGTGTCGTCGGTGGTGAAGACGCGTTCGAGTTGGACCACCGGCGCACCGGTGTCGATATGCAGCAGTTCGGCGAGTTCGGCGTCCGCGCTGTAGGTGCTCCAGCCGACCAGAATGCGAGTGGCTGACATTCCCTTCTCTCGCGCGGCTTCGGTGTACGACCCGATGGCGAGCGGCAGAACGACTTTCGGTGCAGCCACCACGGTGGTGCGTCCTCGGCGCTCGATCCTGCCCGCCACCAGTAGCTCGCGGATGGCTTGGCGCAACGTCTCTCGCGAAACATCGTGCGCGTCGGCCAGGTCCCGTTCGGAGGGGAACGGATCGCCGGGCGACATGCCCTCGAGTAGGGAGTCGAGACTCTTGCGCACTACTTGATGCTTGAGCATCCGGGGTTCGGTGTCGACAACCATGAGCTCACACTACCATTTGTTGGTCTAGACCAAATGGTTGTCGAATGTTCACCGGCCGTTCATCGCCAGACCTCCCAATGGTCTATACCAACCGGCATGGTGTGCACCATGCCTAATGCGACCGTCCCAGCCCACACCGCACCACTCACCGAAACTCCCGCGATCGAACTCGTCGTCATGGACATGGCCGGAACCACGGTCACCGACGACGGCTTGGTTGTCGGCGCATTCGATACCGCCGCCACCACCGTCGGGCTCGCCGAAGACGGTCCCGAACGCGATCGCGCACGTCAGTACGTCCAGGACACGATGGGTCAGTCCAAGATCGAGGTATTTCGTGCCTTGTTCGGTGACGAGGACCGAGCGCATGCCGCCAACCGCGCCTTCGAAGAGGCGTACGACGCCCGCATCGTCGACGGTGTAGCCCCCGTACCCGGCGCCGCCGACACCATCTCCCGTCTGCGCGCCGCCGGCATCACCGTCGTCCTGACCACGGGCTTCTCGCCCTCCACCCAGGAACAGATCCTTACTGCACTCGGGTGGACCGATCTCGCCGACGCCTACCTGGCACCGGGCGACGCAGGCCGCGGCCGCCCGTTCCCGGACCTCGTCCTCACCGCCGCATTGCGAGCCCAGGTCAGCGACATGACGGCCGTCGCCGTCGTCGGCGACACCTCCAACGACATCGAATCCGGCCGACGTGCAGGCGCCTCCCTTCTCGTCGGCGTCCTCACCGGCGCGCACTCGGAAAACCAACTGCGTACCGCCGAGCCCACCCACATTCTCGCCAGCGTCGCCGACCTCCCCGCCCTGATCCTGTCCTGAACCGCCCCTTTCCCGGGACTGACACACTCACCGAACGGACACCACAGCCATGATTGCTCTCGCCTCCCGCCGCGCCGGTATCGCCGCCGCTTTGTTCTCGGTCACAGCCCTCGTCGCTGCTGGTTGTTCCGGCTCCGGCGCTGAAACCACCACCGAGCAGGGATTTCCGAAAACCCTGACACTGGCGGCGATTCCGGCCGAAAACTCCACCGACCTCAGGGCCAGCTACGACCCCGTGATCGAACGACTGGAACGCGAGACCGGGGCGAGTGTCGAATTCGTTCAGGCATCCGATTACGCGGGCGTGGTCGAAGGACTCATCGCCGGCAATGTCGACCTCGCGTTCTTCGGTCCCTTCGCTTACGTCGTTGCCGGTATCAATGGTGCGCAGATGACGCCGCTGGGTGCTGTCGTGAAGAACGAAGGAACTCCTCCCGGATACCAGTCCTACGCAATCGCCCGCTCGGACAACAATTCCGTCAACGCTCTCACCGACTATGCAGGTAAGAAGGTCTGCTTCGTCGACCCGAGTTCGACATCCGGATTTCTTTATCCCACTGCAGGACTCATCGAAGAAGGTGTCATCGCCTCCGGTTCGGAAGCAGACATTTCCGCCGCAGTCACCCCCATCTACGCAGGCGGACATGACGCGTCCGCTCTCGCGGTCAAGGCCGGCGACTGCGACGCAGGTTTTGCATTCGACACAATGGTCGACAAGACCATGATCGAGAACGGTGAGTTGGCGCCCGGTGAGCTCAAGACCGTCTGGAAGTCGGAGATGATCGCAGGATCGTTGTTCGCTGCCAACAACGAACTCGGCGCCGACGCGATCGCGAAGCTGAAGGATGTATTCGGTGAGGGTATGAACTCCGCGGCATTTCAGGCGGACGGCATCTGCTCCGACGAATGCCGCATCACCGACGAGCGCGCCTGGGGCGTCGTACCGGCGCAGGACAGCGATTACGACGGCGTCCGCCACGTGTGTGAGGTCACCGGCTCCGAGAAATGCCAGGGCTGACCCATGTCAACCACCAGCCACCGTGACATCGTCGTCAGCGCACACGACGTCACCAAGAAGTTCGGCTCCACGACGGCACTGAAGAACGTCAACCTCGATGTGCACCGAGGTGAGATGCTGGTACTGCTCGGCCTTTCAGGGTCCGGCAAGTCGACCCTGCTGCGCTGCATCAACGGCTTGCATCCGATCACCTCCGGCAGTATCACTGCACTGGATACGCGCCTGGATTCGGCGTCCCGCAGGTCGGTACGCGACCTACGCAAGAACGTCGGATTCATCTTTCAACACTTCAACCTCGTCGGACGCCTCAGCTGTATCGAGAACGTTCTCGTCGGCGGCCTCGGGCGGTTGACGATTCCCCGCTACGGCGCGGTGACCTACCCCAAGGCCATGCGCGGGGAGGCGCTGCGGTGCCTCGACCGCGTCGGACTCGCGGACTTCGCCGAGCGCCGCGCGGACACCCTGTCCGGCGGGCAGCAGCAGCGCGTCGCAATCGCACGCACGCTGATGCAACGGCCGTCCATCGTTCTCGCCGACGAACCCGTCGCCTCACTCGACCCCGAAAACGCCGCCGTCGTGATGGACCTGCTGCAACGGGTGTGCACCGAAGAGAAGCTGACGGTGGTGTGCACCCTGCATCAGGTCGACCTCGCACTCGGCTGGGCGCATCGCCTCGTCGGCCTCCGCGACGGCGAGGTCGTGCTCGACCGTCCGGCAGCCGGACTGCTGCGCGAGGACATCATGCCGATCTACCAGCGCATCGCCCCCGAATCAGACATACGGTCGGCGGCGACGTCGACATGACCCTCACCCTGGAGCCGAAGACCGAACCGCCACAGACCCAGGCGCGCCGACGCTGGCTTCTTCCGTCACTCGGTGCGATCGCCGTCGTCTTGACGATCCTCTCAGCCGGCTACATCGACTTCGCCCCCGCCGCGCTCGTCGACGGACTCGACGACGTCCAGCGGTTGCTCGCGCGCATGCTTCCACCACGCGTCGACGACACCGGCCGGATCGTCTCCCTCGCGTTCGATACCCTGCTCATGGCCGTTCTCGGTACCGTTCTGGCTGCCATAGCCTCGGTTCCCCTTGCCTTCCTCGCGGCACGAAACACCACCCCACACCCGGCCGTGTACGCCGTAGCGCGGGCCGTCATCACCTTCTGTCGCGCAATGCCCGACCTGCTGTTCGCAGTCCTGTTCGTCCGCGCCCTCGGAATCGGCGTTCTTCCGGGAATCCTCGCTCTGGCACTGCACTCGATCGGCATGCTCGGCAAGCTGTTCGCCGACGCCATCGAGGAAACCGACAACGGCCCCCGCGAAGCACTCCGCGCCACAGGCGCCGGATACCTGAGGGAGATGATCAATGCCGTAGTCCCACAGGTTGTTCCCGCATGGATCGGAGCGTTCGTCTACCGAATCGACATCAACCTCCGGATGTCGGTCGTGCTGGGCTTCGTCGGGGCCGGCGGTATCGGTTTCGCGCTACAGGACGCATTGCGTGGGTTGATCTACCCGCGTGCCCTAGGAATCGTCCTCGTCATCCTCGCAATCATCGCCGCGATGGAGTTGGCGGCCATCGTGATCAGGCGGATGCTGCTCGTTCCGTCGAAGGCCGGCCCGCGACGCGATCGGGCGAAGAAGGTGTCCGCCTCGGCAGTGCTGATCGTGTCCACCATCGCCTCGTTCGTCGTCCTCGACATCGACCCGAGGTCATTGCTGACCTGGATCGGACCGTCCATCGACGTGTTCGGTCGCATGGTGCCGCCCGATTTCTCCTCGCTCGGTGTCGAACTCGTCGACGCGGCAGTGCAGACTGTCGCCATCGGCATCGTCGCCACGGCTATCGGTATCGTGCTCTCCATCCCGGTCGGCATCCTCGCTGCACGCAACGTGACCCCACATCCGGTGATCTATTGGGCGGCGAGGTCCTGGATTCTGCTGGTGCGCGCGGTCCCCGAATTGATCCTCGCGGTGGTGTTCGTCGCTGCACTCGGACTCGGACCTGTCGCCGGTACCTGTGCCCTCGCGATCGGTTCAGTCGGGTTTCTGGGCAAACTCGTCGCCGACGCCGTCGAAGAAATCGATCCAGGACCCCTCGAAGCGGTCTCGTCCGTCGGTGGAGGCTGGTGGAACACCATCGTCAATGCGGTCATCCCGCAGGCAGTTCCATCGATGGTCGGATCGAGCCTGTATCTACTCGACGTCAACATCCGCACCTCGACCATCCTGGGCATCGTCGGCGCCGGCGGCATCGGGTTCCTGCTGTTCGAGTCGATACGCACCCTGAACTTCGACGTCGCAGGCGCCATCGTCCTCGTCATCTTCGTTGTCGTCTACACAGTGGAAAGGATTTCCGGATGGATCAGATCACTCCTCGTCTGACGCAGGCGGCAGTGTGGACTCCCGACGGAATCGACATCCGGACGCTCGACATCCCCGAACTCGCCCCGGGTGATGTCCTGGTCCGCATCGATCTCGCCACAGTGTGCGGGAGCGACCTGCATACCGTGTCGGGTCGGCGCCCCGCCGCCTGCCCATCCGTACTCGGTCACGAGGCGGTCGGGAAGGTGGCAGCGATCGGCGACGGAAACAGACCCGCCGTCGTAGGCGACGGCGGGTCGTTGGTCGTCGGTGACCGTGTCGTCTGGTCGGTCACCGTCCCGTGCCAGCAGTGCCCGCGCTGCGCATCCGGGTTCACGGCGAAGTGCATAGGCGTGCGTAAAGTGGGGCACGAATCCGCCCGCGGCGACTGGGTTTTGAGTGGATCGTACGCCGAGCACATCGTCCTACCACGGGGAACAGCAATCGCACGGGTGCCCGATGCGATGCCCGACTCGGTCGCTGCGCCGGCAGCGTGCGCGACCGCGACTGTCATGGCGGCGTTGGAGGCGGCGGGTGCCCTCACAGGGAAACGGGTGTTGATCTTCGGTGCCGGGATGCTCGGTGTCACTGCGGCGGCCGCGTCGGCCGAGTGTAAAGCGGCGACCGTCCGCGTCATCGACCAGGATCCGCTGCGGCAGAGGTTGTCTCGTGCATTTGGAGCGGTCGACGACGACGGTGACTCCACGGACGTGGCTATCGACTTCACCGGCGCCGCGGCGGCTGTTCAATCCGCGTTCGGACGGCTCGATATCGGGGGTCGGCTCGTCCTCGCCGGATCGGTGACACCCGGCCCGCCTATCTCGGTCGATCCCGAGCGTGTTGTGCGGCGGTGGTTGACCATCACCGGTATACACAACTACGAGCCGCGGCACCTCGCCCAGGCAATTGCGTTCCTCGGGGCGACTGGCGAGCAGTACCCGTGGGCCGAGTTGGTCGACACCCCTGTTCCTCTCGCCGATCTGACGCGCGTACTGGCTCCGACACCACCGGGAATACTGCGATCATCGGTGTCGCCCCACACCTGTTCTTGACGTGCTCGCCACCTGGGCGCCAAACACGCCCTGCCGCGGCATCCTTACCAATCGTCTTTCGACGGGATCGCATAGGACGCTCACCTTTGCGCCGACTATCGAACCCATGAGAAGCTGAAGACGGCTCCAGCAGGACGCATCGGATACGCCGCCGTAAGCGCTCAGCGTAACTGCGTGCGAACGGCCCGCCTCGAATACGCGAAGGTTCCGACACGATTATGAGGGTCCCAGACTGACGCACATCTGGAATGCCCGCCCGCTGGTCAGTGCGCCGCACCACTGACAAGTTCAGTGGAAACTTGCAGGCGTGAACTGGTTGTCGAAATCCGACGGGAACTAGCGAGCTGGACCGGACAGATCAACCAGACATCCGATGGCTGCGAACAGTTTACCTGTGCGTTTCCAAGGGAAGGTGCGTTCGCCGTGGCGTTGTTGGTACTCGCCGCGGCCCTTGTGACCTGTCGGAAAGCCTGATAACCCACGGCCATCGGTGGGATGGCCCGCCGGCGCGCCAGGGCTCATGGGCGCGGCGGGCATGCATACGTCTAGTCGGTGGTGACGAATGTTGCGTCGGGGAGGTAGATCGCGCCGCTGTCTGTCATCGTCGCGAACTCGACGTTGATCTGGAGGACTGGCGGGGTGTCGGATTCGGGGAGTTGCCCCGTCGAGAATCCTGGTTGCCCTTACCCTGCTGGGCTCGGGTAAGGCGGTGACAACCGCACCTCGCCCGCGCGGCATGGACATTGGGGGACATTCGTTCTGATCCGACGTCAATTGACCAGCCCAACAGTTCTCAGAACGCCAGAACGCCAGAACGATCATCTCCTCCCGTAGATTTCTACTCCTGCCTGAACGACACGCGGCGCGAAGCAAGCCATCGATAGACCCCGGCCACGCCTCTTCCCTGTGGTGGCTCCGCAAATATAGTTGCGTGGTTGTGGGTGGGTCGGGCACAGTTCCGCGTGTGTGGGGGCGAGAAATCAGGGCAGATGTGACCGGCGGCATTCTTTCGGGAATCGACTTCGGGGGTGAGGGCCCGGGGGTGCTTTTGGTCCACGGCACTGGTCACAACTGTGCTGCGTGGGCAGATGTGGCGTCGCACCTGGGAACGCACTGCCATGCGGTGGCCTTCGATCTTCGCGGTCACGGGTACTCCGAAGCCGGTTCTCGAACGGCTGAGCAGTACTGGCGTGATCTCGCTGACGTGGCAGCAAGTCTGGGTTGGGAGCGGCCGATCCTGGTGGGGCACTCCACGGGCGGGTACGCCGTATCTGCGGCGACGGCGGCCGGCATCGTCACCCCTGCAGCGATAGCCGTGATCGATGGTGTGGTGCTCGAGGATCGGGCAACGGCGATACACGACAACGCGCACTGGCACGAACCTGAAGCGGCCCAACGGTTGCGGGAGATATATCGCTACGGATGGCGCGTCGACCGACACGACATGCTCGACTACGTCGAGCAATGCGCGCGGGAAACCGACACCGATGGGTTCAACGCCGGCGCCCGACCAGAGTTAATGCGCCAGGTCATACGCCGCTGCTTCACCTCGTGCGCGGACGGTCAGTACCTGCGGCGCCCGACGGTCGAAGAGATCACGATGACCACGGCCGCAGACCCCGACGCAGTCGTGTATCCGAGTGTGGATGTGTACGAGCGGATCGAGTGCCCGATGACGATCGTTCTTCCTTCAGACGGCTTCTACGCACGGCGCGCCGACGAAGTGCGTTCGGTGGTCCAGTCGAGCCAAGGTCGACGGCTTATCGAAATCGATGCTGGACACAACGTGCCCATGACCCGGCCCGCCGAGCTCGCCACAATCATCATCGATCTGGTGCGCCAGACGCACACCGACGTCGAATGACCAAGCTAGGAAGGCCTCGCAAGGACAGTGGCGCCGATCCGTCCGACAGGGTTAAGTGCGGTCACACGGATCGACTCTAGTTATGTGACAGGCGGCTGGAGTCGGTTTGCGTTTCAGCCGCAGCCGCAGCAGGTCAGGTGGAGTTCGCGCTCTAGTCGGTCTGCGCCCACGCGGCCGTCGGAAGGACGAGGTAGATACCGAAATTGCCGAGACCGGTGGCGTCGGTGATCTCCTCGTGGAGGACGTCGACCCGCTCCTGACGGTTGACGGCCCGGCTCTCGAACCACTTGGAGCGCACCTCGATCACGACCGGCAGACCTCCGCAATCGAACGGCCCGAACTCGCGAAAGCGAATGTCGACATCGCCCGGCCGTAGCGCGCCGTCATACGGCTCTTCCGGGCATTGCACAGCCACCGACACCAGATGTGGGAGAACCGATGCGAGCTCTCGAAGCATCGTCTCGGGGACGGAGGGCGCGTAGGTCACTTCCACGAGAGGCACCGGCCGAGCCTATTGCACCGAATTTCGCCCTCGCCCGGCTCTGTTTTTTGCACGTGCCCGTTGAAACTGAAGCACCGTCGGCGCTTCGGATGCGTTCCGGCACGAGAGCCTGACGGTTGCTTCCGGGCCGGCTGAGCGTGCGGGCACCGTCCATTCGGGTCGATCAGCCGATGTCATAGAGGAGCTCCTGAAATTGGATGTCTAGGAGGCTAAGGGTCGGCGTATTTCCGGCGAGACTCTCTGTGCCGGTGTGTGTTTCATTGGCGATTCTGGCAGGAGTTCGTCCCGACTTCCGGTGGCGGTAGCGTCCGTGATGTCGTCGATGCGTGCAGGACCGTCCTTGTCGGTCTGCGTTCACCGGTGGCCGGCCTCGTCGGTGCAGTTTGTTCTTGTCTGAGAACTGGAAGCGACACGCCGAAGTTGTCTGGTCAGGGTATTTTTCGTGGGTACTGAGGTCGACGCGACTGTGGTCGACGCGGTCTATCGGGGCGGAGGCTACGCTGCTCAGTGATGGTTGCCACAGCCAGGAGTCTCATATCAGCGCCGGACTACAACAGCGCCCGGCTAGTAGGGGTCGGGAATGTCTGCCCGTGCAGAAATTCGTGGATTCTCCTTTGCCCCAACCGCACGAGACAACTTCTGGTGCTGCAAGCGCCAGCCGAGGACAGGCTCTGACAAAGTCCGCCAACTATTTCCGGAACAGGCTGCTTGCAGGCCACCTCATGCGTGGATGTACTCCACGTTCGACTCCTTGTTCTTCGTCTCCGGATAAGCGCCGAGTATTCAGATGCGGTCGTCTGCGCGTGAATAGTTGCAGTCGGGCGTGATCGCAACGCCGACTAGCGAGCACCTCAAGAAGGACTGAAGTGATCGGTTCTTGCCACCGATCAACGTGCAGAGACGAACAACGTCCTTCTCCACCGTTTTCCTGATTTCGGGAACCCACAGTCCGAGGAGGCGGGTGATGTGGCGGTCGGGTTTGAAGCCGCGCCAATGCAGGTTGCGGAAGAATTCGCTGGCGAGCGGGTGCCCTATACCCGGTAGGTCTCGCTCACTGTGTGTCATTCGAACGAGGTCTCTGTCGAGATGCTTTTCGCCAGGGGTGAGGTCAGGTAGCCGGCGAGGCACATCATCAGATGTTGGTTGCTGAGCTGGTAGTCGGCAGTCTCCAGCTCAGGTCAGTACCTAACGGCCGCTGCAAACATTCACACCGCCTACGCCGGCGGCGTGCAGGCAGTATCTATCAGTTTGCAAGGATGAGACCAGAACTGGACACTGATGCTTATGCGCGTCGGGGGTCAGCGTCGAGGATGCGGTCGACCTCGTTTCGAGCCGTTGCGCCATTAAGTATACGGATATTGCAAGAGTGTACGGATATCGCACTGGCACGACCAGGCGGCTGGCATGAGAACTTGCGTGAAAACGGCGGGTCGATCCAGTCGCGATCGTGGACGACATGCTGGAACTAACGAGTGATCAGCTGACAGCACCGTCGACGAACTGACGATATTTGCATGCAGGGTCGCGATCGCTACCGTCGCCCAACTGTTGAATGACACCAGTGACGAGCACCTTGCAACTGTAACGACTGAATACATACTGCTGCAGCGGTATTGAGTGAGAGTCAGGGATCGATCGATGGAGCCGACGCCAGCGGCGATGGACATACCGACGTGATCGGACTGCCCACAACGCTTAGTGCTGACCACCGCGTAACCCGTTCGGCCGCACAATCGTCGGAGCGAGCAGCGAGATCGCAAGTTCATGTTGAGGGGCGTAATACGCCTTGGTGTCGATGAGGTGGCTGCGAGGGTTTTTGTGACCACTGTTGCGCGGCAAGCACATTGGATGGCACAGTGTCCGAAATCGCCCAGCTTTACGAGTTCTCGTTCATGGACTGACCACAACGTCGGCCGCTAGTCCGCAACAACCGAATGGGAAGAGTCTCTGGGCTGTGGCGACGAAGTTCAATTCGCGCCATGAAGTCCTCCGTGGCAAACCTATTGCAACCCAGTTTCCGAAAGAGTAGCCTCAATTTACTGCAGCCCCGGGAGGGGTGAGAGAGGATGACTCGATGATCACGGAAGTGGACGTGCTGAGCATCGCTGACACAGCTCGTATCAAAGGATGTCACTCGTCGGTGCGCTGAGAAAGGGATTTCCATGACCGATCACATGCCGTCCGAGCTTGCCCCCCTGGTGAGTTCGGTGTCACGGCGCAACTTTATCTTCGGCCTCGGCGCCGCGGGTGTGGCTGTCGCTCTTGCTGGCTGCGGTAGCGGCGGCGCTAGCGTCGACGGCGCTACCGCCGACGGACCCCCACAGCCTGGGGGCACGTATATCACCGGCACCACTCAGGTCATCGCGCACGTAAACCCAGCCTTGGGAGGTGGTGCCGGTCCTGCGACGATCGGCGCTCAGGTGTTCGCCGGACTGGTGCTCACCGCTGACGATTTCAGCCCTGAACCGTACCTGGCCGAGTCATGGGAGTTCAGCCCGGACAGCCGGTCGCTGACCTTCAAGATCCGTAGTGGGGCGACCTTCCACGATGGCAAGCCGGTCACTTCGGAGGACGTCGCGTTCTCCATCCTGGCTTCCAAGAAATACCACAGCTTTAAATCCATGTTCGCGACGGTGACCGACGTCGAAGCGCCGGATGCGACCACGGTGATCATTCGGCTCTCCGTTCCGAATGCGGCGTTGCTGGCCTGCCTCACTCCTGCGACTGCGCCTATCCTGCCGAAGCACATCTACGGAGACGGACAGGAACTGCGAACCCATCCCCGCAATACCCAGGATGTAATCGGGTCGGGGCCCTTCCGGCTGACCAAGTTTGAACCTCGGACCGAGATTCGCATGGCAAAGTACGACAATTTCTTCCTGCCGGACCGCCCCTTCGTTGACGAAGTCGTCTACCGGGCTGATCCAAGCGGTAACACGATTCTCCTACAGCTGCAGCAGGGCGAGATCCACAGTTTACGGACCGGCGATTCGGTGCAGCTTCAGCAGTTGCGGGCTCAGCCGACGATCGAAGTCGCCGATAAGGGTTTGCAGGCGATCTCCGGCGTCGGCGTCGTCGCACTGAACCTGGAGAACGAGTATTTGAAGAACCTGCAGGTCCGTCAGGCCATCGCGCACGCGATGGACCGGCGTTACATCCTGGAGCAGGTACTGGGCGGAGAAGCGGCCGCCACCGACAGCGTTCTCCCGCCGATCGACCAGTTCTACTCCGACAACGTCACGAAGTATTCGTACGACGTTGACAAGGCCAAGGGGTTACTGGCAGAAGCCGGTTACCCGAACGGTTTCTCAGTGCGAATCGACTACCTTCCGACTGTTCGAGAGTTCTGTGGGAGCATGGCGGAGTACATGAAGGAAGCGCTCAAGGCCATAGGCATCACGGCTAATGTCGTCGCGTCACCCGACCTCGCCTCACTCGCTCAGCGTGTCGTTGCCAGGGATTTCGACATGTGCCTCTATTTGAGCCAGGGTTACGGGGATCCGGTGGTCGGTATTCATTCGCTTTACGAGAGCGCAGCCATCGGGGGACCCTACCCGGGGAACATCCCTCACTACTCGAGCCCGGAGGTCGACGAGCTGCTCGAGCAGGCCGGCCAGGAAATGGATCTGGCACGGCGCAAGGAGATTTACGCCAAATTCCAGAAGGTAGTTTCCGATGACCTGCCCGTCATCCCTTACGCGCAGTACCGACCGCGCGCCGCTTACATCCCGGCCGTGGTCCGTAACCCCAATCTTGGTGTTTGGGAGTCGCTGGCACCTTTGAAGGATATCTGGGTGACCGCCCCATGACACTGCTCTCTGAGGCCCGCCATCAGACGACGAAATACCTTGGACGTGTATTGACTACCACGATCCGAGTTGAGCCGAATTCGGCTAACAGTGTTTATACCGAGGTTCTTGTTAAGTCGAGAAATCGTGAGTTTGTTTGTGCTACTTGAATGTTCTCAATAGAACGTCAGGGCCCAGAAAGCCGCAGTGAGCCACGTCGTGGGCGATCGGTTGTCTCGTTTTTCTTCGAGCGTCATCGTGTCATTCTCACCGAGTCGGCGCCATCCATTGGGAGATGCAATCAAATTCGACAGGCGTCTCCTACCCCAGCAACCGAAACGAGCTGAGAGCAATTCTGCGGCTTTGGGTGTGCGTTTTGACCATTGACAAAACGGGCGGACATCAAGGTACCGTGCGCGGTAATTCCCCTGGATCGCCTGATTAGAGTCGAGCGCAAGGCAAACAGGATTTAGTCAGAATCGAGCGGGCACATCGTAATCCCCAAAAAACCAGGCTCGGCCACGATTCTCAGGGGTGTGCAATCGATGAAGGATGTCTCCGCCGGATCACAGAGAGATTTGTATGCGTCCCGCACCAGGAATTCTGGTGTTTGTTCGATCCGGCAGTTGGCCCGCAGCCACCACGTGGGTCGGGCAACGGTACGGATGGCGTTGGCGCAGGCGGAGCCGCCACCGAGAAAAGCTCCGGTGCGTTGTTCGCGAAGCTCGATCCGTTCAAAGCCGCGATCGACGCCATGCTCACCGCCGATATCGAGGCACCACGAAAACAACGTCACTCAGCCCGGCGGATCCTCGCCAGGCTGGCCGGAGAACATGGAGCGCAGCACCTTTCGTATTCGACCTTGCGTGACTACGTGCGGGTCTGGCGAGCACAGATCGACGTCGAAGCCGGACGCCGCGTCGAAGTATTCGTCCCGCAGGAACACGCACCCGGCGCCGAAGCGGAAATCGATTTCGGTGAAGTGTGGGTGATATTGGCCAGGGTGAAAACGAAATGCCACATATTTGCCTTCCGACGGGTTCTACGCTTTGCTCGAGACGCTCGACGAGTTGGTCGACATGCGACACGGCAAGTTACTAGGTGACGCGGTGGCGGTCATCAACGGGATCCACGAGTCATCCACAGTTGACATCGACAAGATCCACGCCGATCTCAAGCGTCGCGTCCGTGCGGTGCGTCGAAATCCCGCATGATCCGCATCTGGCAGCCGGCGCGGCATTCGACTTCGCGCAGCTGCAGCATGAGAACCCTCCTACTGACTGGGGTTCGGCGGATGCCGCGCGGACGGTGGGATCACAGACGGTGACCCCGGTTCTCATGTGGTGTGCCACGACGTTATCCACCGACGCCCGAGAGTGTTTGAGCCCTCGGCTCCACTGGTGAAGCCGCTCGGTACTGTGCCGGACACCGCGTGGCAGCCGACGTTTCTGTCGGAGTGCGCGGCGATGATGTGGCAGGAGCTGTCCAACCGAGGATAAGTAGGGAAAGGGACGATCGAGGTGACGCAAGTCGTGCAGGCCGTTGCGGGCCGCGGTGCTCGCCCTGCATGAGTCCGGCTGCGCCACAGCAGTTCTGTCGGCCGCTGCCCGATCGGCGCAGTGGCATCCCGCCGTGGTCGAACGAGCCCTCAACTGTCGGCGTTCGCGGACCATCTCGGAGCGCTCGGGTTCGACCTCACCCAGATCATCACTTCGATATCGCCCACCGCCGCAACGACTTCGGTGCCACCTACACGGCCACGTTTCGGCGCCGGAACGGCCGCAACCCCACTGGATCCAGCATTGCGTCCACCCGCCACCGAAGATCGCCGCGCAGGTTTCGGACTGGCCAGGCTACAGCGGTGACCGACCCAGCGGTGCGGCAAGGGACACCGGAAACCCAGTACGCAGCACATTCCGGACGGCCGTGCTACGACGTCGAGATTCGCACGATCCCTACGCTGTCGGCCGCTGCGGTCCTCGGTCAGCCCTCCCGCAAACCACCACTCGAATTCGAGGGCACCCTCGACGGCCTCCCCATCGACGATCTCGCCGGTATCCGCGCCGACGCAGGCGTCGGCGACAAGGAACTTGAACGACTCAGCGCCGCCGGCATCGCCACCGCCTACGACCTGTAGATGCGAGTACCGCTGCACTACATCGACCGATCGAGATCACCCCCATGTCGGCCCTACGGCCAGGGATGAAGAACGTCGCCACCGTCGGCAAAGTGCTGTCCACCAAAGCAGATTGGGGAAAGAAGTACGCACGCATCGAGATCGGAGCAGGAAGCCACCGCGTGACCTCCATGTAATTCCAGCAACCGTGGATGGCAAAACGATTCCGCCGCGACGACCTCGTGCTGATGTGGGGCGATGTCACAGAATGGGAATGATTCATCCAGATCCCCGGTGCACTGATCGCACCCATGCGAGACGCGACCGCCCCATTCGTGCCCGTTTACCCCCAGTCCGACAAGCATCAGGTCTCGACGTGGACTCTGCACCGCGCAGCGCTCGACCCCCTGAGGCGCTTACCGGCTCTCGACGACCCAGTTCCTGACTCGATCCGCAGCGCGCGGGCGCTTCCCGGTCGACTGGAAGCGCTACGTGCCGTCCACGTCCCCGCCGATGCCAGCGACGCGACCACAGGCCGTGAGCGCCTCGCATACGACGAACTGCTGCGCATGCAGCTGGCAATGGGAGTGCAACGCAATGCTGCCCCGTCCAGCAGCGCTACGAGGAAATCGCAGAAACCTGCGAGAAGCTCGGACTACGCGCCGTCCTCGTTCCGGAAAAGAACGCGCGGAAAGCGATGGTGGACGCTTCAGTGTCGAACGAGCGCAACGAGATTGGACGGCCCCTCGTCCTGCTGATCGGACCAGGTCAAGGCGGGGATTCTCCGGCGTTCCCGCTACTGATGAAAGAACTGTCCGTGCCGCGAATCGGGCCAGGCAGGTCTCGGACGCGACCGGATGCGGTGCTCGGAGACAAGGCATACTCGTCGAAAGCCAACCGAGTTCATCTGCGATCACGGCGCATCGAGGCAGTGATCGCCGAACCGGACAACCAGAAATGTCATCGACTCAGACGCGGTGGTCGTCCGGTTCGGTTCGATGTCGAGAAGTACAAGGGCCGCAACGTCGTCGAGCGATCCTTCCGTACTCTCAAACAGTGGCGAGCGCTGGCAACCCGTTACGACAAACTAGCCCTCACGTACCGAGCGGGCGTGATGCTCTCAGCAGTGTGTATCTGGGCCAAGCACCTTGCGAATTAGGAGACATGCCCTAGCGATGCTCGACCGATCCCAGCAGCTCGCGGTGTGCGACCTGGTAGCTGGCGAGTTTGTCGGTGACGATCACCCGCGGCACATACTCCAGCCCTTTGAGCAGCCTCCGGAAGAACTTCTTGGCTGCCTTCGCGTTTCGGTGGGACTGGACCAGCACGTCGAGAACGTTGCCGTGCTGGTCGACCGCCCGCCATAGGTAAGGCTGGGTGCCGTCTATTTTGATGAACACCTCGTCGAGATGCCATTTGTCACCGGGCCGCGCCCGCCGCCGGCGCAACTGGTTTGCGTATGTCTGCCCGAACTTGGCGCACCACCGCCGGATCGTCTCGTAACCCACCACGACACCACGTTCGAGCATCAGTTCCTCGACTTCACGGAAGCTGAGCGGGAACCGGAAGTACAACCACACGCAGTGATTGATGACCTCGACCGGGTAGCGGTGGCCTTTGTACGACAGCATTAGGGTGGTCACGCCACGTTCTCCCAGTTTGCCGCGTTCAACAACGTGACAGTCCCCGCGGAAACCGGTAGCCCTTTGTACGTCGACACCAGCGCATCATCCCAGGTCAGGTGATCTCAACAACTTGACAGTGCCTCGATCAGGCCTGAGCAGGCGTCGTTGCAACTGCTGGTGCCCGATCGATGAACACGCGATAGCGCCGGATCTGGCCGCCATCAAACTCGAAGATTCCGCAGCATGGAACAGCCACCACGATACCGTCCAGCCGTTCATACGTCACGGTCATCGTGGCGATGACGACGTTGGCGTCATCGTCTGGTTGCCACACCTCGATGAGATCATGTCGTATCCGAGCAAACGCCGGATTGCGGACCTTGGCATTAGCCATAAAGATTTGCTTACCGACGCTCGGCTCTGCGTTCGCGAAAATCATCACGATGTCCTGGTGAACGAGTGCGTCGACCGCGTCCAGATCTTGATCATCTATTCCGACGAAATATGCTCGTACTGCCTGCTTCAGGTTGCTCGTGGGGTATGGCATCAAAATTCTCCTCGTGATTGAACGCGGCTATGCGTAGCGGAACATTTCGGAACGCGAAACTCAGGACATGGGCGTAGGCCGGAAACACTTCCTGGCCGTCGAGTCGATCGTTCCCGTTGCTGTCGAATTGATCGATGTATCCGTAGGAGCCGGACATATTGCCTCGCGGGCCGAAGTTGTCGACGGCCGCCTGGGCGAGTGCGGCATTGTCGAGGCGGACGGTGACGTCGAGCCGGTTTGTCCGGGCCGGAGCGCAATCCCGACGGCATTCCACCTGAGAAGGGTGAGAGTATGGACGCGGAACGTGTCTGCGACATACGGACCCGGCCCACTGGAACGGACCTGCGTCTGCCCTTCGTCAGTAAATTGAGGCTACTCTTTCAGGAACTGGGTTGCAATAGGTTTGCCGCTGAGGAATTCACTGCTTGAACTGAACTTCGTCGCCACTTCCCAGTGACTCTTCCCGTGTCGGCTGTTGCTGCTAACGGGCGGTTGTTGTGGTTAGCCCATGAGTAAGGTGTCGTACAGATGGGTGATTTCGGACACTGTGCCATTCGATGCGCTTGCGGCGCAACAGTTGTCACATAAGCCTTACCGTCACCTCATCCGTACCAAGGCATGTTCGACCGCATACATGGATCTTTGGCACCGGCGGCAACGTGCAGGAGTGCGGTGTCGACATCGCCCCTGTCGTCATCGATCTCGCCGCTCTCCCTGACGATTGTGCAGCTGACGGGGTTTGTAGCGGCCAGACATTAGGCTTTTGTGGGCGGTCCGGTCACGTCGGGCTGCCCATCGCCGCTGGCGTCGGCTATCGTCAACCGTTCCGTCTATTCCTGCTCAATCCCACTGCCGCGGTATGTATTCAGTCGTTACAGTTGCAAGGTTCTCGTCACTGGTGTCATTCAACAGTTGGGCGACGGTAGCGATCACGACCCTGCATGCAAATATCGTCAGTTCGTCGACGGTGCTGTCAGCTGATCACTCGTTAGTTCCAGCATGTCGTCCACGATCGCGACTGGATCGACCCGCCGTTTTCACGCAAGTTCTCATGCAAGCAGCCTGGTCGTGCCAGTGCGATATCCGTACACTCTTGCAATATCCGTATACTTAATGGCGCAACGGCTCGAAACGAGGTCGACTGCGTCCTCGACGCTGAGCCGTGTCCGTTCCGCAAACGCAAGCATCAACCGATCAAACCGATGAGTAGGAGAGGCGTATGACACTGCACCCTGATTCCTTCGTGGACTCGCACGTTCATTTCTGGGACCGGTCACAGGGCTTCTTCGTCGGTCCGTCAGACAAGCAACGCAAGGCGTTCGGCAGCGCTGCGTTTCCGCGCGACTACAGTCCCGCGGACTACCGCGCCGACGCCCGCGCAATCGACATCCCCAAAGCCGTGTGGATAACAGCCACCCTTGCCCCACAGAACGTTACCCACGAAATTGCGTGGGTCAGCAAGCTAGCTGAGGGCGAGCCGATGATTGCCGGGATCGTCGGCAGCGTCGATCCGGGCCTGTCACCGCGCGAGCGCAAGGCGGAGCTGGCGGCCCAGTCTGCCTTCGACCTCTTTCGGGGCGTTCGAGTCTTGACTGGCTTCGACTATGGCTCTTCTGCCGCGGACGAATACATGCGAATGCTGGCTGATGTGGACGCCCGGTACGACCTCGTTGCACACCATGAGTCCATGGCGGATGCTGCGCGGTTGGCTGAGCGTCACCCGGATGTCCCGTTCGTACTCGAGCACTGTGGCTGGCCGATGCAGCCCCGGGATCCTGACTATGTCGCTGCGTGGCGCGAGGGGATCAGCGCGCTGGCGTCCGTCGGGACCGTTCACTGCAAGATCTCGGGCCTGGCGATGACGCTGTGCACTTTCGACTTGGAGGCTCAACGACCGTTCATCGAGCACTGTCTCGAGTCGTTCGGTGAAGACCGTTGCATGGTTGGCAGCAACTTCCCTGTCGATGCGGCGCACGGCCGCTTCGACGAACTGATTGGCCTCTATCGATCGGCCACCGAAGGACTCGGGATAGCGGCGCAGCGGAAGTTGTTCACCGAGAACGCGGAGCGGTTCTACAATATTTGAGTGTGAGTTGTCGTCCCGGCGATCATTCGAGGGTTCATGGGTTTGTTTTGAAGTCGAGACGTGCGCTTGATGTCGCAACGGCGTAGTGGAGCGGGCGAACCGAGAGCAGTGAGCCGAGCGGGCTCTGTCAACTTAACTGAACGTGACTGGGGATTAACAGTACTCGGCTATGCTGAGGCGGATAGACCCCTGCCACTGCCATTCTGAATTCGTCGCCTCATCTACTAAAAGAGCCTCATCTACTAAAAGAGGTAGACGATTGCGTTGTTACCGCCAGTGCAGGTGACAACTTTCTTTCCGGTGCAACTCATCGAATAGCGAGTATTGGTGACGGGGCTGACAGCGTTGATCGACACTGTCGCATTTCGTTTGCCTTGACTGACGTACTGATACCGAACTTCTTCGGCGAACTCGCATGACGTGGCTTTGCTGCCGGTCGCGGAGTTCGGCAATTCGTTGTTGGAAAACACGGGTCCGCAGCGCGTTGCGTTTGCGGGGACAGCTGTACCGGACGACGGCGCGGAGGTAGTGGTTCGAGCAGCTGCCGACGTTGTGGTGGGAGAAGATTCTGTGGTGGGTGTAGTTGTTGTAGATGCCGTTGTGTTGAGCTGAGTCGAAGATCGTGCGGATTGATTCGTCTCTGCGTCGAAGAGCATCGGCCGCACCCAGACAAGCCCCACAACCACAACGATCGCAGCTACCCCGGCACCGAGAAGAACCCACACCCACGCCGGTGTTTGTGGTGGCGGTGGATCTTTCGGTGGCTGTGAATCCCGCTGTGGTTGGGAGTCCCGCTGTGGTTGGGAGTCCCACGGATATGGCGGTTGTGGGGCGTTCATATCGGCAGGTTCTCCGGATCCGTCATGAAGAGTGAATTGTCTGCGTTATGTATATCGGATGGAGGGGACCGAGTAGTTTTTGTCGGATGAGTGTGACGACATTCTTCCGATGGGTGTGGGTGGTGCTTGCCTTAGCTGCTGCCGCGCTCGGGTACTTCGCCGCGTCGGATCCGATGTACCAGATCACGTCCTGCGAGATCGGTATTTTCCCAAGCGACGGGATCACGAACTGGACGCAGTGCAACGAATCGATCGTCAGTTACCTCGGTGTGGCAATTCTTGCGTGGTTGGCAGTCCCGGCTCTAATGTGCGTAATCCCAGCCGTAGTTCCCTGTCGCTGGGTCGCAGTTACAGTCGCAGCAATTCTGGTGTTCGGGGCATTCGGCGCATTCTTTGCATCCAGACCCCACTTGGTTGCCTATGGCTACTTCATTCCGATCGCACTGGCGGCCTGTTTCGTCGCGGCACTGCAGTGGAACAGGACGCAGGGGAACATAACGCAAGGGAACAGAAGCACGCGCGAAGTCAGTGTGTCAGCACGATTTTGATCGCGACGATCAACGTCGCTACCGCAGCGAGACCGAACGCCGCGACATGAGTTGCTGTGCCGACTTTTTCGCCGCGGAGATAGCTGATGACGTAACTCGTGGAACCGATACGGAGCACCAACACAAATTCCGCAATCAATTGCGCGGTCCGCGGCTCGAGAAGGTTGAACCAGGCGGTTGCCAGAATGACGATCGGAACCACGGCCGAGGTCAGGATGGGCACGGAATCACGAAGAGCTTCGATTCTCTCCGCAGTCGTGAGTTCTCGATCATTGCGAATACTCTCGCCGACGCCCTCGGCGAAAGTATGCGCGATATACGTCGACAGGGCCGTGCCGATGACGATGGCGACGCCGAGCGATTCCTGAGATTGGGTGACCGGAATCAGAGCGGCCAGAGCCAAGATATTGCCGTACACGTAGGCGGTGGTCCGGGCGGCAATGCGCTCCTGCCCGAGGTGGCGACCGCGGGCGGTAATCGGGCGATTGAGCAGGGTACGTAGGCTCCGCGGCATCGCTTGATTATGGCAGATCAGGCATTTGGGCTGTAGTGCATCGGACTGTCACGGCGCGTTGCGGGAGGCAGGTTGCGGGCCGGTGTGTGAACGAGTGGCGCATCGGGCGCCGTCCTGCCCGTGGCTCGGTCCCAGCCCGCGCGGGCACGCGGTTGATAACGGTAGCGCCACGGGACAAGGTGGAAGACCGCGTTGACGGTCTTGCCGACAGCTGTGTGAATCCTCGTCTCGCGCGCGCTCCACGAGTATCCGAGAAGATCGCGAACCGGCTGGTCGTACATACCGACGGTCAGCCACACAAAGCCTCGTGCGACGGGAATGCGTGCGAGCCTCCAGATCGGCTCGGGTAGCCACGTCATGAATGGCGGCTTGCCCAGGCCGGAGAGGTCGAGCACATCACGCGTGGCCTTGTTGTCCTCGAGAATGTTGCAGCACATGTGATCCCAATACTCTTGGAATGCCTCCCACGTTTCGGGGACGGGCCGCATGCTCATGCCGTAGAGGCGATACCACTGGATGTGCTCGGTGAAGAGTTGCCGTTTCTGTGCTTCGGTCAGGCCGCCGGAAAAGTTCTCTGCCGTCACGATTGTGCCCATGAAGAAGGTCGCGTGTGCCCAGTAGAAGGTGTCCGGGTCGAGGGCGTGGTAGCGCCGACCCAGCTTGTCGACGCCCTTGATCGTGGTGTGGTAGCCGCGTACCTGTTCAGCGGTTTCCTGGGCTCTGTCGCCGTCGAAGACAACTCCGGCGATGGGGTAGAGCGATCGGTAGAGGCGTTCCCAGCGCTCGTCGAAGAACTGCGAATGCTCCTCGACGCCGGCCCCGAGTCCTGGATGCATGTTCTGCATAGAACCTGCCCACACGCCCTGAAGCATGCCTCGCCAATCGCCGAAATACTTCCAGGTCAAGGAATCGGGCCCAAGCGGTGTTGGTGTGGGTACGTCATCACTTTGACTACGCATGTTGTCAGATTAGGATCGACAACATCAGTAGTCAAGGAATCGGAGCAGGGTAGTGGGTATCGAGGAACGGCGTGCAGCACGGAAGGCAGCGCTGTTCGATGTCGGCGTGACGCTACTGGGCGCAGTGGACGGTCCTGCCGTCAATGTCCGGGCAGTATGTAAGGCTGCGGGACTGACGGAACGGTACTTCTACGAGAGCTTCACCGATCGCGATCAGTACGTGGTGTCGGTCCACTCATATGTTTCGGAGCGCGCCCAAACCGCACTCGCGGCAGCAGTAGCTACAGAGTCCGGATCCGAAGCGATTGCCACCGCAGCGGTTGACACGTTCGTGAAGTTGATGGTCGACGATCCCGCGATGGGTAGAGTGCTGTTGATCGCTCCGCTCTCCGAACCGGTGCTCGGAGGCCGCGGAATCGAATCGATGCCGGCTTTTGTGGACCTCGTCTATGCACAGCTCTCCGAAATCACTGATCCGGTGGAGAAGCAGCTGACCGCGGTGGGATTGGTGGGTGCACTGTTCACCCTGTTCATCGGATACCTCGACGGCACAATCGACGTAAGCCGCGATCGCTTTGTCGCGCACTGCGTCCGTTTGTTGACAAAAGCTAATCGCGCGTAAGCGGTTGGCAGGAAGGGCAGAAGAATATCTGTCGTTCGGTGAGCTGGTCGGGTCCGAGCAGTTCCTCGCGGATTCGCGTTCCGCAACGCCGACATGGCTTTCCGCGGCGGCCGTACACCCACGTCTGCCTGCCGGGACGAGTATCGCCGGTGGTCACCCGAACGTGACGTGATTTGTTGGCACCGACAATGCGGTGCGACAGATCGACTACGGCCGCGAGATCCGGAACCCGGTCTGTCGGTGTGCGTGGATGAAGCCCACGGAGAAAACAGATTTCATTGCGATACACATTGCCGAGTCCAGCCATGACCCGTTGATCGAGGAGCGCAACGCCGATCGGTTCGGAGCCCGCGCCGCGCAGATTTTCCTCCGCAACAGCACTGTCCCAATCCGGGCCGAGGAGATCCGGCCCAAGATGGCCAACGACGGAGTCTTCCTGGTTGCGATCGAGGATTTCGGTGATGCCGAGCGAAAACCCCACGGCAACAGCATCTTCGGTCGCCAGAATAATGCGCGCCTGATGGGCGGGGCGATGCCACCGCTCACCTGGCGCGTAGATCTGCCACGCGCCTTCCATCTTCAGGTGGGTGTGGACGGAGGCGTCGCCGACTCGGATCAACAGATGCTTTCCTCGGCTGACTACGGAGTCGACTCGTGTGCCGGTCAGATTGACGGTGGCATATCGCGGGACACGCACGTCGCACGTGGTGAGTACCTTGCCGTTCAGTGCCGTGCGAAGTGCATTGGCCGTCCGCCAGACGGTATCGCCTTCGGGCATCAGCGAGCAGCCTTCATGATCTCAACCTGAAGCCGCGTGGGGTGGCCGCAAAACCGGCTTCGACCAAGACCGGCGCAAAGTTGTTGCCGTGGATGGTTTCGCCGTTCACCTTCTCGACGACGATCTTCTCGACTGATCGGTTCTTCACGATCTGGGCCAGAGACGTTGCTGCCGTGCGGAGTACGCCTGGGTCGTCGGTGAACGTAAGGATTGTCCGACCACCACGTTCGACATAGAGCACCAGTTCTCCCTCGACGAGGACGACCAGCGCGCCGGCCTTCCGCCCGGGTCGGTGTCCGGGTGATTCTTCGGCGTTCGATGCCGGCCATGGGAGCGCCGCTCCATACGGATTGGCGGGGTCGCACGCAGCAAGAGTGACGGTGGCAGAAGGGGTATGGCGACCCTCGATGGATTCCCCGAACGTACGCAGACGATCCACGACCGCAGGCGTGGAGAACTGCGCGCCGCCCAACGTATCGACGAAGTATCCGCGTCTTGCCCGGCCGTTGTCCTCGAAAGTACTGAGCACCTTGTAGATCAACGCAAATCCGCCGGGGACGTTCTCGCTCACCACGCTGCCTCGGGTGACAACTCCGTAGCGTTCGAGCAGGAGGTCCGCAGTCGCGTGTGCCCGCACCGTTGGATCGGGTTCGGCAGCCGGTAGCAGAAACCAGCGTCCGGCGGCGGTGGCCGGTCCGGTGCGCGCGGGCACCGCCGGACGCATCATTCCGCGATACGGACGGGCCCGCGGAACACGCCTCGGAGCGCGGTGGCTGGTTGTGGTTCGAGTGGTGTCGGATAGCAGAGCACGAAGTGGAGCAAGGGTGTCGTTGCCGATGTGTCCGAGCCACACCAATTCCCACAGTGCGGTCGTGAGCGCGCCGTCTTCCGGATTGTCGAGTGCTTCGGCCAATTGACGGAAGAAGTAGGCGCCACCAGCGGTCAGGACGTCGAGGGCTTGCTGCTGCAAGTCCGAGACATCGGTGTCAGCAGGTGGATTGAGAGTCGCCGGGGCAAGATCCGCCGGGTGCAGGACAACCCAACCGTCCTTGGCCGAGATGGCTCCGGACCCAGACCACAGGACTTCGCCGGTCGAAGTCAGTTCGTCGAGCATGGCCGGTGAATAGTCAGGGATTCGACTCGGCAGGATCAGCGATTCGAGCGCCGACGCCGGAATCGGAACTCCGGCAAGCTGATCGACGACGGCGGCAACGCCGTCGATACCGCGGAGAGTGCCGCCGACATGCTGCCAGCTGGGGAGGAAGCGGCCCAGAGTGGCGGTGCTGACGGGTTCCACATCCGCCCGGGCAGCAGCGAGTGAGCGTCGACGCAATCGCCGGAGAACCTCGGCGTCGCACCATTCGCTCCCAGCCGATCCGGGGCGGAATTCACCCTCGAGTACCCGCTTCTCCAAGGCAAGACGGCCGAGAACATCGCGAGCCACCGATACGCCGATGCCGAATCTGGCGGCCGCGTCGGCGAGCGTGAAAGGTCCGTGCGTGCGCGCATAGCGGCTCAACAAGTCCTCGAGCGGCTGATCCACCGGTTCGATGAATGCGGCGGGCACGCCGATGGGTAGGGGTACGCCGAGGCCGTCGCGCAAGCGGGCGGAGTCTTCGATTGCCGTCCACCATTGTTGCCCGGCAAACGAAACATGTAGGGCGCGTTTGTCCGTCACCAGGGTGTCGAGCCACGATCGCGGATCTTCGAGGGAACGCGCGGTCACCTCCGCCGTCGTGAGTGGTCCGAGCATGCGCAGCAGATCAGCAACACCCTCGAGGTCTTTTGCCTTGCGCTCCGGCACCAGTCGTTGCAGCTCGCGCTCGGCTTGCTCGATGACACCGCCGTCGAGCAGTTCCCGCAATTCGACGCGGCCCAACAGTTCGGCGAGCAGTGTGGAGTCGAGAGACAGTGCTGCCGCCCGTCTTTCGGCGAGCGGGCTGTCACCCTCGTACATGAAGGCGCCGACGTAGCTGAACAGCAGCGCACTGGCAAACGGGGATGGTGATGCCGTCTCGACATCAACGATGCGGATCTGGCGTTTGGCGATCTTGCCGAGTAATTCCATGAGCGCCGGCAGGTCGTAGACGTCCTGGAGACATTCGCGCACGGTCTCGAGCAGGATGGGGAACGTGGGAAACTTGCGTGCCACGTCCAGGAGCTGGGCGCTGCGTTGACGCTGCTGCCACAGCGGCGCACGCTTGCCGGGATTTCGGCGGGGAAGAAGCAGTGCGCGAGCGGCACATTCACGAAACCGTGAGGCAAACAGTGCAGACCCGCCAACCTCCTGGGTGACCAGATCTTCGATGTCCTCGACATCGAACGCAAAGAGTTCGGCGCCGGGAGGGTCGTTCTCGGTATCAGGTAGACGGATGATGATGCCGTCGTCGGAGGCAGTGGGGCTGGAATCCACGCCGTACCGTTCCTGCAGCCGGGCGCCGATGGCAAGTGCCCACGGAGCGTGCACTCGCTGGCCGTACGGGGAGTGCAGGACCAGACGCCAATCGCCGAGTTCGTCGCGGAAGCGTTCGACCACCAACGTTCGATCCGACGGTACCTGCCCGGTCGCGTTCTTCTGTTCGCCCACCAGCTGGATCAGGTTGGTGGTGGCGTTGTGGTCCAGGCCGCCGATGCGGCAGCGCTCGATCACGTCGGCCTCGTTGCCGAGCGCTGTTTCACGGACGAACTGACCGAGAGCCTGGCCGAGTTCCGCTGGGCGCCCAAGACCGTCGCCGTGCCAGAACGGGAGGCGCCCCGGTTGTCCGTAGGCGGGGCTGACCAGAACGCGGTCGAACGTGATTTCCTCGATCCGCCAGCTGGTCGCGCCCAGGGCGAACACGTCGCCGACTCGGGATTCGTAGACCATTTCCTCGTCGAGTTCGCCGACTCGGGAGGCTTTTTCGCCGACCATGTAGACAGTGAAAAGGCCGCGGTCGGGGATTGCGCCGCCCGAAGTGACAGCCAGACGCTGAGCCCCCGGGCGTCCGGTGAGTGTGTTGGCCTCGCGATCCCACACCAGGCGTGGACGCAGTTCGGCAAACTCGTCCGAGGGGTACCGACCTGCCAGCAGATCGAGGGTGGACTCGTACGCGGAGCGGGGAAGTGTTGCAAACGAACCACTTCGGCGGACAGTGTCGAACCAGTCGTCGACGTCGATCGGCTCGAGTGCCGTCGCGGCCACCGTCTGCTGGGCCAGAATGTCGAGCGGATTGGCAGGAACGGCCATCGCTTCGATCTTGCCTTCGACCATGCGCTCGACGGTGACGGCGCAGTGAATGAGATCGGTTCGATGTTTCGGAAACACCACGCCTCGGGAGATTTCGCCGACCTGGTGTCCGGCCCGGCCGACGCGTTGGAGTCCGCTCGCAACCGATGGCGGCGCCTCGACTTGGATAACCAGATCAACTGCGCCCATGTCGATTCCGAGTTCGAGGCTGCTTGTCGCGACGACGCACCGCAGTCGCCCGGATTTCAGGTCGTCTTCGATGATGGCGCGCTGATCCTTGCTGACCGAGCCGTGGTGGGCGCGCGCGAGCAGTGGTTCGGCACCGAAATTGACTTCGGTGGGTGTGCCGATTTGTGACGGCGGCTTCGGCATTTTTTCGACCACAACACCGGTGCGTTCGGCGTGGATTTCGTTGAGCCGAGCCGTCAACCGCTCGGCGAGACGCCTGGAGTTGGCGAACACTATGGACGAGCGGTGTTCGAGAACAAGATCGACTATCTGCTCTTCGACGTGCGGCCAGATGGAGCCCGCTTGGGGCGTCGGAGATTCTGATCCGTCGGCCGGTGTTGCGATGCCCAGTTCGGTCATGTCCTCCACGGGAACGCGGACGGTGAGGTCGAAGGTCTTGGCGGCCGGCGGCGCGACGATCCTGATGGGCGCGGACCCGGAAAGGAACCGCCCGACTTCTTCGTGGGGGCGGACGGTAGCGGACAAACCGATGCGCTGCGCGGGCGACTCGAGAAGTGCGTCGAGACGCTCCAGCGAGAGTGCGAGATGCGAGCCGCGTTTGGTCCCGGCCACGGCGTGGACCTCGTCGACGATGACGGTGTCGACTCCGGCCAACGTCTCGCGGGCGGCGGAGGTGAGCATCAGGAACAGCGATTCCGGGGTAGTGATCAGGATGTCCGGCGGCCTTTTGATCAACGAGCGTCGATCGGCGGGGGAGGTGTCACCGGAGCGGACGCCGACCGTGATCTCGGGCGGAGTGAGACCGAGGCGTTTGGCGGTTTGAGTGATGCCGACAAGCGGAGCGCGGAGGTTGCGTTCGACATCCACGCCGAGTGCCTTGAGCGGTGAGATGTACAGGACCTTGGTGGTGCGGTGACTCTCGTCCCGCGAAGCCAACTGATCGAGTGCCCACAGAAAAGCGGACAGCGTCTTGCCGGAACCGGTAGGCGCAACGACGAGGGTGTGCGCGCCGCTTGCTATGGATTCCCACGCGCCGAGTTGAGCCGGTGTTGGGGCGCTGAAGGCACCGTCGAACCATTCTCGTGTCGCGGGCGAGAACTTTTCGAGGACGTCGGTCACGTATCCATAGTGCACCTGCCCACCGACAGCGTGTTCAAACCTGTTGAAGACGTCGGCGGCATTATATTTTTCTCTAATCAGGACGGTTTGGCTGTTTTTCGAGAAGGCGAGTGCCAGATGGAAGCTGTAATTATTGCTCTCGAGCTCGTAGTGGTGCTCGGGGCAATCGTCATGGGCACTCGATCGAGTGGTGTTGCACTCGGTCTGTGGGGCGGTGCCGGCGTCGCCGTCCTTGTGTTCGTGTTCGGCGAGGACGTAGGAGCGCCGCCGGTCGATGCCCTCCTGATCGTGCTGTCCGTCGTGCTGGCGTCGTCGATGATGCAGGCAGCCGGTGGCATCGACTGGATGGTCACCATCGCGGCAAAACTGATCGAATCCAGGCCCAAACAGATCACGTTGATTGCGCCGTTGGTGTCGTTCCTCTTCTCGGTCGGCGCCGGAACGTCCAACATTCTGTATCCGCTGCTGCCCGTGATTTACGACGTGTCGTACAAGAACGGGGTGCGTCCGTCACGGCCGCTGTCGCTGTCCGTCGTCTCGACCGGTGTTGCGCTGGCGTGTAGCCCGGTATCGGCGGCCATGGCGGCGATGGTGACGTTGACCGATGTGTCGCCGTACGATTTCGAGCTCATCGACATCATCAAGATCACCTTCCCGGCAGCGGTGATCGGCATCATCATCTCGTCGTTCGCTGTGAATCGCCTCGGCAAGGAACTGGCAGACGATCCCGACGTGCAGGCAAAGCTGAAGTCCGGAGAGCTAGCCGGCCCCGGCGCTGCGGCCACCACCGAACTGGTCTCGACGAAGACCGGTCGCAACGCAGCGCTGATCTTCCTCGCAGGTGTTCTGGCGATCGTGATCTTCGGACTCTTCAAGGGAATTCGACCCGAGGCAGCCGACGGCTCGCCGCTGGGAATGACCCCGATCATCGAGATGCTGATGTTCCTGGTCGGCACTCTCATCCTGCTCGTGTGCAAGCCCAATGTGGCCGACGTTCCGACCTCGACGGTGTTCCGCGCCGGTATGGTCTCGGCGATTGCGCTGTTCGGTCTCGCGTGGCTCACCGATACGTTTATCAGCGCTCACTTGGAGCTGATCACCAGCACCGTCGGCGACTTGGTCAGTGCCGCGCCGTGGATCTTTGCGCTCGGTGTCTTCCTGGTGTGTGTGCTCACCACCAGCCAGTCGACCGCCACCAGAACCATCGTGCCGATCGGGCTTGCGGCCGGTATCGCCCCCGGACTGCTGACCGGTATGTGGGCCGGAGCGTTTGCCGGTATCTACCTGTTGCCGACAAACGGTTCGCAGATCGCGGCCGCGAACTTCGACCTCTCCGGCAGCACGAAGCTCGGTACCAAGCTCGTGGACCACTCGTTCTTCCTGCCGACGATAATCCTGGCGGTGACCACGATTACCGCCGGCGCGATATTCGGAGTGCTACTCGGCTAGCTGTCTCGGTAGTGGTCCCAGCTCGCCTTGCATGCGCGGGCGAGCTGGTCCACCCGCTCCGGATCAGAGCTCGGCCAGTCGACGCCGGGTTCCATGATGTGCGCGGCGAGGGCATCGCCGAGAAGGAACTCGCGTTTGAACTCCGCCTGCACGGCGCTGAGTGTGATGCCGGCAGCATCCGCGCGTGCTGACTGCTCGGCGAATCGCGCACCCGCTGTGATGATTTCGAAGCTGCCGAGATATGGCTGGTTAAGGGCGACAGCGCCCGGATCGTCGACCTGAAATCCCTTGCGATGTGCTGCCGCGAGAGTTCGAATCAGTTCGGGGTCCATCGTCACGGGATTGTCGCCACGTCGATTGCCGTCGTGATCACCGCGATTGGACAGTGCCACGACGTCAGGCAGCCGATCCTCCTCGGGGCGAAGTACATTGACCGCACCGTCGCGTCGCGTCGTGTGGTTCATCGTGTCGTGGAACGAGAGTGTCGTGAACGATCGCCGCACCTCGAAACTCTTCTCCACCATTTTCTCGACCAGAGAATCACGCGTGCGCTCGTACACGCCGAGTCCGCGATCTGCTGTCTCGGTGAACGTGTCGGCCAGGCGCTTCCACCCGGCGTCGTCGGTTGGTTCCAGCAGCAACGGGTAGAAGGAGAACGTGACCGGGCGGACGGCGTCTACGCCCGTGAGGTCCACCTTGTTGCCCGCGCCGGCCTGGTGAACACGTGCAAATGCTTCGCGCAGTGAAGCTTCCAGGTTTTCGGGCTTGGCGCGGTTTGGATCGCGGATCATGCGCGGATGAGGATTCTCGACGTACACGATGCGCGGATCGATCTCGGCCCACCGACGCACGATCGCGCTGGTCGACATGTCGGTGAAATCGAACTGTAGGCGCCTCGTGAACTCGGGTGCCAGAAACTCGGCAAGCTCTTCCGGGATGGCTGAACCCGAATGAGGGCAGCTCACAAGAAGATCGGCGCCCGCGATCGCGTCGTCGAGTGTGCGTGATTCACGATCGGCGTAGAAAGTCAGATCGTCGGGAGTGAAGCTGGTTCCGGCCGGAATGAGTACAGGTGCACCGTTGTTCGTGACACTGTTCATGACACTGTTCATGGCACCGAGCGTAATCCAGGGCAGCGGGGTGCACTCGGCTAATCGCGCAGTCGCTCGACCAGAGCAGTCTTGATTCCAGGGCGGGTGGCGGCTACCAGTGTGAACGTGGCTTCACGCATCAGACGCTCGGCCGTGTTGCTGCCCACCAGCGAGCGCGAGCCGGTAGCCGTGACGAAAGCCGCCGCAACCCGGACTGCGAGTTCGGAGGCCGCGGCGCGGGCGGCAGACATGTCGGCGTTGCCCGCCACAGCGCTGTCGAGCTGTTCACGCACCAGTTCGGCTTGGCTTCGGAACGGTTCCGTATCGACTCCGAGATCCGCCAACTCTGCCATTGCGCGCCGCGCGACCCCCATCGCCATGGCTCCGTTGAACCACAGGCCGGGCAGTTGAGTGTTCTGGAATTGCTGATCGTCGACAACTGCCGTGACCTGGGCGTCGGGGATGGCAAAACCGTCGAAAGCTATTCGGACGGTGTTGCTTCCGCGAGCAGCGATAAGGGGGAGTTCCTCGACGGACAGGCCAGGAGCGTCGGTAGCCTTGACCACCGAGTGGACGATGGAATTGTCGAATTCGTCCCGCGCCGACACGAGAAGAACGTCGACGATTCCCCAGCCGGTGACAAAGGGGGCTATCCCGTCGAGGACGTATCCGTGATCGACCCGGCGTGCCCACAGCAGGGGAGGGCGCGGGATGGCGCCGGCGTAGGCGACACCGCCCTGCAGTTCTCCGCTGACGAGGCCGTCCCAGTACTGCTCAGTCAGTGCAGTGTTGGTGGTCGATGCCAAGGCGCCGACGACGCCGTGATGCTGCATCCAGGTGAATGCAGTCGCGAGGCACCCGCCGCACAGTGTTTCGACAACCTCGACAAGTTCGGCCGTCGAAGGTCCTTCCTCGCCGAGCGCGGCCAGGCCGTAGAACCCGTCGGCGGCGAGGGCGTCGAAATGACTGCTCGGAATTTCACCGTCCGCGTCAACGCTGTCGGCAACGGGGAACAGAACGGTATCGGCGATCTCGCGCGCAAGTTCCGGCCACATGGTCACCGCTTCAGGGTATGCGGTGTGTCAGAAGGACGGGGGAGAACTCACGATCAGGAACCGGGCAATTCGATCGGTTCGGTTGAACCATCGGTGGGGAATGGTCGCCGCGTACAGCAATGTGTCCCCGACATTCAGCCGATGCCGTTCGTCCAGGCCCACTTCGACATCGACAGTTCCCTCGAGAACGTGAATGAATTCCTCGCCGGCGTGTTCAGTGTGTTCACCGGCTTCGCTGTGCGGCCCGGCCGTGATTTCGTTCGGTTCCATGGAGTGTGACCCGGTGGAACAGAACCGGATCGAAGAATCGTGGGCGAGTTCGAACTTCCGGCCCTCGTGCGCCCGCACCAGACTCGACGGCGTGCGCTCACCTTGGGCGAGTAGCGCATGAGCGGTAGTGCCAAGCGATTGTGCGAGTCTGTGCAGATTCATCACACTCGGCACTGCGCGACCGTTTTCGGTCTGACTCAGAAACGGCTGTGAGAGACCGGATTTCAGTGCAACCTCACGCATGGTCAATCCGGCTTCCTTGCGCGCATGGCGCACTGCGATACCGATTGCCGTTGCGATCGCCACTTGGTCGTCGTCCATGTGCTGAACATAGCAGTGCGGAGGCGGCGCATCCGAGCGGAGAATTTCATTACATGCGCGAAACAAAATTGACCACAGCAAGAAATTATCGACGTGCTCAATAGGGAAGTACACAAAACACTCCCAGCTACGGACGGAGATCGGCGCATGGCCATCCATCCAGTCGACGAGCGGTTGCCCTTTGCCCGCCAGTCAGCTTTTGCTCTTCAGCACGTCCTGATCATGTACACAGGCTGCATCACGGTACCGCTGGTGTTCGGTGCGGCCGTGGGCCTGGACCGTAGCACCGTTGCACTGCTGATCAGCGCCGATCTGCTTGTTGCCGGCATCATCACCATCATTCAGAGCCTGGGCGTGGGGAAGGTTGCGGGCGTACGACTTCCGATCGTCTGCGGCGCCACATTCGCCGGCCTGACACCGATGATTCTCATCGCCCAGGAATACGGATTGCAGGCGGTGTACGGCTCCATGCTGGTCGGTGGTGTGGTCGGAATCGCGCTGGCAGTGCCATTTGCCAAGATCGTCCGTTACTTCCCGCCGCTCGTGACCGGAGTGGTCCTGACCGTGATCGGTATCTCGCTGATCGGCGTCGCCGGTGGCCTGATCGTCGGAAACGACCCCACCGCACCGTCGTTCGCAGATCCCAAGAACCTCGCGCTGGCCGCCGCTGTCGTTGCGATCGCAGTCGGTTTCATCTGCCTCGGGCGCGGTATGTGGACTCAGCTGGGAGTCCTGATCGCGCTGGTCATCGGTACCGTGATCGCCATTCCGATGGGCTTGATCGACCTCGGTGGTGTATCCGGTTCCGCGTGGGTCGGCATTCCCATGCCCTTCCATTTCGGAGCACCCGAGTTTCCGGTCACCGCAGTGGTGGCCATGAGCATCGTGATGGCAGTCGTGTTCGCAGAATCGACCGCCAGCATGTTGGCAGTCAGTGAGATCACCGGAAAGCCCTTGAAGAAGGCTGATTTGGCGCGTGGCCTGGTGGCCGACGGTCTGTCCGGAGTGCTCGGCGGCATCTTCAACGCCTTTGTCGACACCGTGTTCTCGCAGAATGTCGGCGCCGTCGCGACCACCCGCGTGTACAGCCGATACGTCACCGCTACCAGTGGCGCCATCCTCATCGTTCTCGGACTGATTCCCCGAATGGGTGAAGTTGTTGCAGCACTGCCTGATCCGGTGGTGGGCGGCGTCGGCATCATCCTGTTCTCCACGGTTGCCGTCGTCGGCATCAACACACTCCGCAAGGTCGATCTCAGCGATCCGATCAATACGACCATTGCCGCGGTATCCGTCGGAATCGGTCTCCTTCCGGAGTTCGCGGAAGGAATGTTCGAGCGGTTCCCGTCGTCTGCGCAGATCCTGCTCGGCAGCGGAATCACCCTGGCCGCGGCGTCGGCCTTCACACTCAACCTGCTGTTCAACCACACCCGACTCGGCGAACTCGCCCGCAGTTCGCGCGAGAGCCTTCCCGAATCACCTGCAGTCGCACAATCCCCAGTCACGCCGACAGGAGACGCCCATGTCGCAGTTACCGCCTGAGTCCTTCGAAGTCCCCGTCATCGACATCTCCCCGTACGTTCTCGGCGGTTCGCCGCAGGAGCAGGCCAGAGTTGCCGCCGAGATCGACGATGCCTGCAGCAGAGTGGGATTCATCCAGATCCGGGGTCATGGAATTCCTGCGGAAGTGGCGGGAGGTCTCGCCGGCGCGATGGACGATTTCTTTGCACTGCCGATGGAGGCGAAGAACGAGTACCGCGTTGCCGGAGCCAACCGCGGGTACAGCCCACCCAAGAGTGAATCGCTGAGCCTGAGTCTCGGCGTGGAATCCGCGACCCGGATGAACGATTTTTTCGAGGCGTTCAACATCGGCATCGAAGCTCGGTCGTTCACCGATCTTGATCTCTCCGAAGCGGATTACGGTATCAACGTGTGGCCGGACGTCGAGAAATTCCGGGCCAGGATCGAGTCGTACTACACACACGCAGCACGGGTAGCTCGCACGCTGACCACTATCTTCGACGATGCGCTGGGGCTGACGCCGGGGTTCTTCGACTCGATCACCGACCACTCGATCGACGTGCTGAGAATGAACAACTACGCGTTGCCCGAGGGAACCGTGACGCTGGACGGCGAGCTCAAGGGGATGGGCGAACACACCGACTTCGGGCTTGTCACCGTCCTGTGGGCCGATCAGGTCGAGGGGCTCCAGGTACTCGGAAGTGACCAACGGTGGCACGACGTGTGGCCTGAAGACGATGCGCTACTGGTCAATCTGGGCGATCTGACTGCCCAGCTAACCAACGACCGCTGGATGTCGACGCTGCACCGCGTGGCACCTCCCGTGGTGAACGGCACGATCAAGCGTCGTCGTTCCGCCGCGTTTTTCCACGACGGAAACGTCGATGCCGTGATCGAAACGCTGCCGAGTTTCTTCGACGAGTCCGGACTGGCGTACGAACCTGTCTCCGTCCGGGATCACATCAAAGCCAAGCTGGCCGGATCGCGGCAGGGCAAGTCCAACACCGCGGCCGGGCGCGAAGCCGAGCGGGTTCGCGTCGCAGCGCAGCTGGAGGCAACGTCGTGACTGCCAGGAATCTTGTTCTGGTCCACGGTGCCTGGGCCGGAGGCTGGGTCTGGGATTCGATGCTGGAACCACTGCGAGCGGCGGGGTTCAACCCGGTAGTCGTTGACCTTCCCGGGGCCGGCGTCCTCGATCGGGACACTGTCGTAGACCTAAGTGCCGTGACCGATCACGTTGTAGCGGTGCTCGATTCGCTGGACGGTCCGGCTGTGCTGGTAGGCCACTCGGGTGGTGGCATCGTGGTGTCGCAGGTTGCCGAGCGAGTTCCCGCTGCGGTCGCGGGAATCGTGTATGTCGCCGGGATGATGCTGCCGTCGGGTATGGACTTCGGAATGCTGTGCAACGAAGTGGAATTACCGGCGCCCGTCGGGATCTCGCGATGGGTGGTCAGCTCGGATGACGGGTTTTCGAGTGTGGTCCCACCCGAAGCCGGTGCAGCGGTGTTCTTCCACGAGGCCCCGGTAGCCGACGCGATCGCTGCGGCACGCCAACTTGTGCCACAACAGGAAACTGCACGACTGATGGCACCGACAATCACCCCCGAGCGATTCGGTACGGTTCCGCGCCTATACGTCGAATGCACCTTGGACCGTACAGTTCCGATCGAGACGCAGCGAGGAATGCAGCAGCGAGTGCCTGGGGCCAGCGTGGTGAGTCTCGAGACCGATCACGCGCCGCAGTTGTCGGCGCGCGCCGAATTGGTCAGCGCGATCACGGAATTTGCCGCAGACGCACTCAGCCGAACTCGACGCCTTGAGCCAGCGGAAGTTGGTCCGAGTAGTTGATCGTGTTGGTCGCGCGTCGCATGTACGCCTTCCACGCATCGGACCCCGATTCACGTCCGCCTCCGGTGTCCTTCTCGCCGCCGAAGGCGCCACCGATCTCTGCGCCCGACGTGCCGATATTGACGTTGGCGATACCGCAGTCGGAACCGTCGGCGGCGAGAAACCGTTCGGCTTCGCGCTGATCGAGCGTGAAGATCGACGATGAAAGCCCTTGTGGCACAGCATTGTGGAGTGCGATGGCATCGTCGAACTCGCGGTAGGTGACGACGTAGAGGATCGGGGCAAAGGTTTCGGTGTGCATGATGTCGCTCTGGGTCGGCATCCGGACCAGCGCCGGGCGCACGTAGCAACCGGTTTCGCCGACGCGCTCACCACCACAGACGACGGTGCCGCCGCTCGACCGTGCGGCGGTGAGTGCGGACTGCATCGCCTCGAATGCGGCATCGTTGATCAGCGGCCCGACCAGGACACCGTCGTCGAACGGATTCCCTACCCGTAGTTGTGCATAGGCGGCAGAAATTCTTGCAACCAGTTCGTCGGCTATCGACTCGTGAACGATCAACCGGCGCAACGACGTACACCGCTGCCCCGCAGTTCCGGCAGCAGAGAAGACGATTCCGCGGACTGCGAGATCAAGATCCGCTGACGCGGTGACAACAGCGGCGTTGTTTCCGCCAAGTTCGAGGAGACTTCGTCCGAACCTCGCCGCCACACGCGGCGCCACCTCGCGTCCCATGCGAACCGACCCGGTGGCACTCACCAGAGCGACCTGTGGATTGTCCACCAGGGCCGCACCCACGTCGCGTCCACCGATCACCAATTGATGAACGTCTTGTGGGGCGCCGCAATCGGCGAGGGCGCGGCGAAGGAGGGTATGTGCGGCCAGTGCGGTCAGAGGTGTGGTCTCGGAGGGCTTCCAGACCACTGTGTCACCGCACACCAGGGCGATGGCGGTGTTCCACGACCACACCGCGACCGGGAAGTTGAAGGCTGAGATGACACCGACAACACCGATGGGGTGCCACGTCTCCATCAGTCTGTGTCCTGGCCGTTCCGAAGGCATTGTCCGCCCGTAGAGTTGACGTGAGAGACCAACCGCGAATTCGCAGATGTCGATCATTTCCTGGACCTCGCCGAGTGCTTCCGACGAGATCTTGCCGGCCTCGAGCGTGACCAGTTCCGCGAGATCCGTTTTGTGCTCGCTCAGGAGTCGGCCGAGTTGCCGCACGACGGCGCCGCGGATCGGCGCAGGAACCGTGCGCCAGTCACCGAACGCGTCGTGTGCTGCGGCAACCGCGCCGTTGACATCGTCAGCGGAATGTTGTTCCAGAGTGCGAATTTCGGTTCCGGTAATCGGTGTGCGAGCCGTCAGGTTGCCGGTGGGCCACTCGGCTCCGCAGCGAGCAAGCGCGGAGTGGGCGCGCTCGGCGAGAGCGGAAGGATCGGGAAGGTTCACGGGTGAGTCCTTTCGCGGGAGGCGTCCTGTTGCGTGCGGTACAACTCGAATGGGTCGAGGATGGGGTGTCCGATGGCGCCCTCGAGTCGATCCTGCCCGTAATCGGCGCTGTCCGCATCGGAAACGAACCCACCGGGCGAATCGAGATTCGACGCAAAGATCCCCGCGGCGGACGCCGGTAGGAAGTCTTCGTAGACGATGGGTTCGCGAACTATCGTCGAACCGTCACGTCGGTAGGTGAAGTATGCCAGGCCGGCGTCGGCAAGGCCGTCCTCCGTGGAGGGAAACGCGTCCTCCCATACCGCCGTGTCGGGGGAGAAGATCAGAGCGTCGTAGATCTCGCGGCCCTTGCGGGTCAGCGCTATGCCGCGGGCCTCGACTTCACCGAAGCGCACGCGGACGGGGACATCGTGCACCGAACCGTCGGGCTCGCGGAAGGGGCGGTTCTCCGCCAACGCCCGAAACGAGGTCTGCCGCAGCAGGAGTGGTGGACCGTCCCAGCGCGGTGGTCCCTGAATCCGGTCGATCATGGTGATGCCGCGCTCGGTCATGCGGCGGTACAGATCGTCGATGTCGAGTACCCGTGGGGTGAGATGGTTGAGGTGGGTCGAGTTTTGGCCCGCGATATCCGCGGCCACCGGTGAGATCTGCGCGAGTTCGCGGTACCAGGATGCGTCGATCGGCTCGGTTCCGAGCCGGAAGGCGCGGGTGGCGGCGTCGACGAAGTGGGTGGCCTGCGGCTCCGGCAACCCGTTATCGCGCTGTGCGGCAGCGGCCAGGCCAAGCAGGTCGGGGGAGAAGAGACACCGCGTGCCCAGGTAGGCAGTGATGCGGCGCTGGACATCGGCGGTGAAGAATCGTTTGTCGCCGGTAGTGAGAACCGAAGTGAAGACGCGGAATGGGTTCAATGCGAGTTCCCGAGGATCGGTGGGACGGAACGCGGTGGAAACCACGGGAACGGGGGGATCGGTAAGCCGCAGATCGTAGAACCCGACCGCAGACATCCCGAGGGCGCCGAAGATCTTCGCGACGTCGTGCAGTTCACCGAGAGTGCCCAGCCGGATCGCACCGTGCCGTTCCGCGCTGATCCGGCTCAGGGTTCCCCAGCGTTCCGAGCCCGGACGGGTGGCCGTGTAATCCCGATTGACCTGCAGTGTCACGTCAACCAGCGTGTTGTACGCTGGAACCTCGTTCCCGTACATCCGCGACAGTTCGGCGGCAAACCGAGAACGTAACTGCCACTTTTCAAGCATGTGTATGTCCGGTTACGTTAACCTTCGCGGGTGGGTGACGAACAGAATGACGGCGGAATTCCTCCGGTCGACGACACGGACAAGTTGTTGATTCGAGAGCTCGTTGTGGACGGGCGTGCCACTTTGGCGAGTCTTGCCGACAAGGCGGGGTTATCGATCTCGGCGGTGCAGTCGCGGGTGCGTCGGCTTGAATCGCGCAACGTGATCCGGGGGTACGCGGCAAAGATCGATCCGGAAGCTGTGGGTCAGAATCTGTCGGCATTTGTCGCGATCTCCCCTCTGGATCCTTCTCAACCCGACGATGCGCCGGCCAGGCTCCGGCACTTGCCCCAAGTGGTGTCCTGTCACTCGGTAGCCGGGGCCGAAAGCTACGTACTTCTTGTTCGAGTCGCCTCGCCCCGGGCGTTGGAGGCGTTGCTGCAGGAGATCCGAACGGCGGCCAATGTGAGCACCCGTAGCACGGTCATTCTTCAAACATTTTACGACGAATGACCGATCTGCAGTAATTTTTCCATCTAATCATCGACATGGCAATAATTTTGACTTAATCTTTGCGTATGAGTACCGCGACGCAAGGCTTCGACGGCAGTGCGGATTTCCCGGTGTTCGAGGTCCTGTCTGCCAGTATCCTCACGGACGGATTCGATCTGGTTCTCGATCTCGAACGCTCGCACGGTGTGTATCTACAAGATCTCCGCACCCGTGTCGACTATCTGGACATGTTCGGGTTCTTCGGGTCGTCGGCGCTCGGAATGAACCATCCGGACATTGCCGACGACGAGGCATTCTCGCGCGAATTGGCAATGGTTGCAGCAAACAAGCCGAGTAATTCCGACATCTACAGTGTGCCGATGGCACGATTTGTCGACGCCTTCGTTCGGGTACTTGGCGATCCGGCGTTACCGCATCTGTTCTTTGTGGACGGCGGCGCCCTTGCTGTGGAGAATGCGCTGAAGGTGGCGTTCGACTGGAAGAGCCGACGGAACGAAAGTGAGGGGCGCTCACCGGATCTCGGGACCAAGGTCTTGCACCTGACCGAGGCTTTCCACGGGCGCAGTGGCTATACGATGTCGCTCACCAACACCGATCCGGAAAAGGTTGCCCGGTTTCCCAAGTTCGACTGGCCTCGGATCACCTCGCCCTATGTCGCGGACGGCCGCGACATCGAGGCTGTCGAGCAGGAAACCTTGGCACAGGCCCGGCAGGCATTTCACGAGAATCCGCACGACATCGCCTGTTTCATCGCCGAACCGATCCAGGGTGAGGGTGGTGACCACCATTTCCGGCCCCAGTTTCTCCAGGCGATGCAGGAATTGTGCCGCGAGAACGACGCATTGTTCGTTCTCGACGAGGTGCAGACCGGGTGCGGATCAACCGGAACGCCCTGGGCCTACCAACAATTGGGGTTGGCACCGGACGTCGTGGCCTTCGGGAAGAAGACTCAGGTCTGCGGCATCATGGCAGGCGGCCGTGTCGACGAGGTGCACGACAACGTTTTTCACATCAGCTCGCGGATCAACTCGACGTGGGGCGGCAATCTCACCGACATGGTGCGTGCCCGGCGCATTCTCGAGGTCATCGAACGCGACCGGTTGATCGACCGGGTTCGATTCACCGGCGCGCACCTACTTCAGCGACTGACCGCGACAAGCGAAAGGTTCGACGAGGTCACCGAACCCCGCGGACGTGGCCTCATGTGCGCGATCACCCTGAGCGCCACCGAGTTACGCGACCGGGTGGTGACCGCGCTTCGCGACGACGAGCATGTCCTCATTCTGCCGAGCGGGCAACGCGGAATTCGGTTCCGTCCACCGCTGACCGTGACAACCGGTGAGTTGGACGCAGCGGTGGACGCCGTCGAGCGGGTACTGCACACACTTACCGCGTGAGCTCGGCCCAGATCCGATCCGGTGTCATCGGAGTGGCGCGGCACCGAACACCCACCGCGTCGAAGATAGCGTTGGCCAGTGCCGGGGCAACGGGATTGAACGGCGCTTCGCTCATGGACTTGGCGCCGAATGGTCCCAACTTGTCGTAGGTATCGGCAAAAAGAACCTCGGTGATCGGGAGATCCGCCAACTGCGGAACGTGATAGTTGCGCAATTGCGGATTCACCACATGCCCGTCCTCGATGACGATCTCCTCGAACATCGCTGCGCCGAGTGCCTGTCCCACACCACCTTCCACCTGCCCACGCAATTGTGCGGGGTTCAGCACGGTGCCGGCGTCGGCAGCCTGGACCGACTGCAGAATGACGACCCGGCCCGTTGCTGTATCCACCGCGACCCGAAAGCCGTGGACGTTGAACGCCACCGACCGCGGCGAGCCGTCATGGTGGCCGTCGGTCGAGAGCGGTCCGCCGTCGAGGAGTGCAGGGAAACCGACAGAGCCGGTTGTGGTGGTTACACCGTCCGTCGCGAGTTCGACCGGACCGACGCACAGTGATTGTGCTCGTGCGAGTATCCGATCACGGAGGCGTTCGCACGCGATCTGGAGAGCCTTGCCCGCCACAACGGTGCCGGCCGAACCGAAGGCGCCGGTGTCGTGTCCACCGATGTCGGTGTCGGATTGAGCGATCACGATGCGATCGACGGTGGTTCGCAATTCGGTGGCGGCAATCTGATGATGAACTGTTGTTGTCCCGTTACCGAATTCGGCGGTACCGATCCGGACCACATAGCGCCCGTCGGCCTCGAGGGTGACCGTGGTGTCGGCGAAGTGTCCGCGCGGCGGGATCGTGGCGATCATCGCAACGGCCATGCCCTGCCCCGTTTTCCACCGGGGTCCGTCTGGCGGCGTCTGCCCTCGTCCGCTCGACAGCGCGCGCTCGACCAGGTCCAGACACTGATCGAGACCGTAACTGCCGAACTCGAGGTCGCCGTCCTCGACGTGCCAGTCCACGAAGTCGTCTCCCGGAACCACCACGTTGCGTCGACGGAACTCGAACGGGTCGACGCCGAGTTTCCGAGCAAGTTGATCCATCGCGGATTCGACGGCAAAGATGATCTGCCCCAGGCCGTAGCCGCGGAACGCACCAGACGGCACATTGTTCGTGTACACGGCCTCGGCGTCGACGCGTTTGGTCGGGCAACGGTAGACGGCAATAGATTCCGCACAGCCGTGGAACATCACTCCGACGGAATGGTTGCCGTATGCGCCGGCGTCGGAGAGGACGTCGATCGCCAGCGCGTTCAGGTGGCCATGCTCGTCAGCGCCCAACCGGACCGACACCCGCATCGGATGCCGCGACGGGGCCATCGTGAACTGATCGCTGCGACTGAACTCGTACTGCACCGGTCGGCCGGTCTTCCGGACGGCAAGGGCAACAAGATCCTCGGTCAGCATTTCCTGCTTGCCGCCGAAACCGCCACCCACTCGCGCGGTGAACACGCGGACTTCCTCGCGGGCGAGACCGAAGATGTGTGCCAACTCGTCCCGAACCAGGAACGGCACCTGCGTGCTGCTGCGAATGACAAGCCGGCCACCGGAGTCCAGCCATCCCACCGCGGCGTGCGTCTCCATGGCAACGTGCTGAACCCGAGCGGTCTGCCACGTGCCTTCGACAACGGCAGCGGATGCACTCAGGGCTTTCTCGACGTCGCCCACTCCGTCGTGGAGTGCGGCGACGATGTTGCGAGTGGGCTCGGCGATACGCGCGGACATATCCTTGTCCGCGTGCAGAAGCGGCGCGCCGGGCGCGCGAGCGGGCTCCGGATCGAAGACAGCTGCGCGAACCTCGAAGTCGACCTCGATCAGCGCGAGCGCGCGCTGTGCGTCCCGCGGTGTCTCTGCAATGACAGCGGCAACTCGCTGACCGACGAAACGTACGGTGCGGTCGAAGATGCGGGTGTCGTCCGGATCGTCGGTGCGGTTCTGATGGCGCGCTGTGGAGAAGAGAACATCCGGGCTGTCGAGATAGGTCAGAACGGCAACGACACCTGGCGCGGACTGTGCTGCGTCAGTGTTGATCTCCTTGACATACGCATGGGGGTGCGGGCTGCCGAGAACCGCTGCATGCACCAAGCCCGAAGGGACGTCGCCCTCGGCCAGATCCAGAGTGAAGGGTTCTGTTCCGGTGACGATTCGACTCGAAGCCGGGGCCGCAATGGAACGGCCCTGAGCTACAGAGCGATCCGCGTCCTCGACGTTCTTCGCGCCCGCCAGAGCGTCGCGGATCGAGCGATACCCCGTGCAGCGGCACAGGTTTCCCTTCATCGACGCCGGCAGGTTCTCCTTCTGAGCGGGTGTCAGCGCCGACGCCGTCACCACCATGCCTGCGGTGCAGAATCCGCATTGAAATCCGCCGGCGTCGACAAACGCCTGCTGCACCGGGTGCAGATCGTCTTCAGTGCCGAGACCGGTTGCGGTCACAATCTCGTGCCCGTCGATGCGGTGCGCCGGGAAGATGCACGAATGCGTGGGCGTGCCGTCCAGCAGTACCGAACACGCGCCACAATCCCCGGCGTCGCACCCCTTCTTGACGGACATTACGCCGTGCTCGCGCAGGAACGTCCGCAAGCACTGTCCCGGACGTGGTTCGTCGTCGCGGGCAACCCCGTCGACGGAGTACTTCATGTGAGTTCCTCCCTGACCTCTTCGGCCAGTAGTGCTGTCATCGACTCACGCCAGGGTGCGCTGCCGTGGACGTCCGTGAAATAACAGTCGGCTGGGATCACGCGAAGGGCGTCGGCCAACTCGGACGCGCTCGGGTGGGCGTCGAATCGCAGCACGTGGGGCCGCCGCGTTGCCGCCGTGACGCTGAGTGTGAAACCGGCGACGTCTTTTCGGCCCGCTACGACAACGGCAGACCGTCCGAGTGAGGTCTGAGCGAGTTTGCGTAATGCGGTGCGGGCGAGCAGCGACCGAGTGGGGAGAGTGATGCACCGAATGATGTCGCCGACGCCCAGCGCGTTGGTGCCGTTTCCGGTCACAAAATCTTTCACGGCCACACGGTATTCGCCGCTGCCCGGACGCCACACGGTCAATTCGCCGTCGAGAGTGACGGCCATCGTGGTCATGGCGCCGGCGGGAAACGACAGAGCGATGTTTCCGCCGACGGTGGCGTGGCGCAACACTTTCCACGACGCAAGCAGCGCGTCCGCGCAGTCCCGAAACAACTGCTGAGCCCGGAACTGTGCCACAAGTTCGGAGCGGCACAGTTCCTCGATGGTGCAGGTCGCGGCAATCTCGAGGCCATGTTCGGTGACTGTGAGCGGCTCCCAGCCGAAGCCGGCCAGATCGACAAGCGTGCTCAGATGAGGTTGAGGTTCGGAATACAGCCAAGTGCCGCCTCCGATGAATCCGACACCGGTCGAGGGACCGGGCAGATCGGTCCGAGTGGCCGGCACCAGAACCTGATCGACCGTGTGCAGATCCACTGTCGGCTCACCCGGCCTTTCGCACCAGGTCGAGGTGAGCGCGAGCAACGTCCGATGCGACGACGTCCTCGTCGATCGTGGTTACCCGATCGTCGGCGACCACAACCGCACCGTTCACCATCAGAAGTTTCAACGGTGGTGTCGAGCCGAGCACCAACGCCGCGACCGGGTCGGTGATGCCGGTGTGCGCGAGCGTATTCAGATCCCACACCGCGAGGTCGGCCAGTTTTCCCACTTCGAGGGAGCCGATCTCGTGCTCACGGCCGAGAACCCTCGCGCCCCCGATGGTCCCGAGTTCCAGGGCGGTGCGAACCGTCAAAGCCTGGGGGCCGCCGCGAGCGCGAGCGAACAGGAGGGCGTGGCGCGACTCCTCGACCAAACTGCACGCCTCGTTGCTGGCCGCGCCGTCGACTCCGAGCCCGATGGTGACACCGGCGTCCAGCAAATCGCGGGTGCGCGCGATCCCGGCGCCGAGTCGCGCATTGGACGTAGGGCAGTGTGCCGCAGCGGTTCCCGTGCGCGCCATCGTCTCGATCGCGGAATCGTCGAGGTGGACGGCGTGCGCGAACCATACGTCCGGGCCAACCCAGCCGACTCGCTCCATGTACTCCATCGGCGTGCAGCCGAACAGTTCTGCGCAGAAGTCCTGCTCGTCCAGCGTCTCCGCCAAATGGGTGTGCATTCGGACGCCGGAATCCCGGGCCAGAACCGCGGACTCACGGAGCAACGCCTCGGTGACCGAGAACGGGGAGCAGGGTGCCACCGCGATCCGCAGCATCGAATCGGGGCTGGGGTCGTGCCACCGGTCGATGACCGACGCGGTGCCGGTGAGGATGTCGTCCAGTTTCTCCACGACGTGATCAGGCGGTAGTCCGCCGGAACTCTGCCCGAGGTCCATCGACCCCCGCGTCGGATGGAATCGCAGGCCGACCTGGGCTGCCGCGGTGATCTCCGCTTCGAACACGTCACCGGCATCGCGTGGGACCACGTAGTGATGATCGGTGGTGGTGGTGCATCCCGTCTTCGCCAGCGCGGCGAGGCCACCGGTTGCGGCCGTATGCACTGCGTCGGCGTCGATCCCCGCCCAGATCGGGTACAGCGTGGTCAGCCACTGGAACAGCGTCGAATCGGCAGCCAGGCCGCGAGTGATCCACTGGTACAGGTGATGGTGCGTGTTCACCAGGCCCGGCGTCACGAGGCAACCGGGGGCGTCGATGGTACGTGCCCCGGGAAACTCCGGAGCCGGCCCTTGGCCGACGGCCGTGATCATATTCCCGGTAACTGCTACGTACCCGTCGGTGAATTCGGTACGGGCGCCGTCCATGGTGACGACATGAGCACCCGTGATGACGAAGTCGGTCACGGAGTTTGCACTGTTGATGACGAAGTCGGTCACGAAAGCCATCCGGCGTACGTTGTCCACGATGGGCCGGCGTCCGGTGCGTCCGAGCGGCTGACGGCGGCCTGGATCAGGCCGTACGGGCGATCCGCGGCATGGAACACCTCGTTGTCGTTCTCGATACCGAAACGGCCGAGCGCGTAGTCGAAATGGTGCTTGTTAGGCGCGGACAGCCGCACCTCCGCGATGATCGGGAAGTCCTCGAGGATCGCCTTGCCGATCTGGAACAAGGTCTGCTGCAACGCAAGTGAGTGCACCGTCGCGAATTGCTTCACGATCTGTGCCTTGATGGCCACGTACACCGATTCCCAGTCGACGTCTGTGGTGGTGAATCGCCATTGCGCCACCAGTGTGGTGGCCATGACGCGGTCCTGCGTCGGTTCGAGGACTGTGTACGGATCCTGGAGGAACCCGGAGAACTCACTGTCGGTGGACTTGAGCAGAACCAGGTCCTTCAGGCCGCCGATCACCCAGGTTCCGGTGTCGTCGTGCGTGATCGACGCGGTTCGCACTTCCTGACCCTTGCGAATCCAGGTGTGATCGTGCTCGGCGCCGTCGACCACCGCGCGCTCCCAGGCGTACTCCTCGATCTCGATCCGTGCGCCCGTCACCGGTTCGATGTCGTCGACAAAATGCGATGCGAGTTCGAGGCCGTACGACTCGATCGAGATCAGGCCCTTTTCCTTGGCGTAGGCATACGCGGTCTGCTTCTGAGTATCGGTGGGAAGAACCTTCGACTGATCGCCGGTGAGGTAGGCATCGGCGAAATCGCCTCGCAGACAGGTGGAAACGTTGACATCGTGAATCTCGTGGCGCGGCGTGTCGCGGTAGATCCGGACAACACGATTCTCGGCCTTGCCGTACTGGTGCCCGGTGAGTTCGATGGTCCCGGAGAGCGGTGCGGTGGTGGTGTTGATGGTGTTCACAGTGGTTCTCAGCTCCCGCGATAGGTGGAATAGGCAAAGGGGGACAGCAACAGCGGGACGTGATAGCCACGGCTCGTGTCGTCGATCCGGAAGGTCACTGTCACTTCCGGGTAGAAGTTTTCCTGCTGGATCGACTCGAAATATGTTCCGGTGTCGAAGATCAGGCGGTAGGTGCCGGAAGTCAGGCCGTCTGGGGCAAGTTCGGCGACCCGGCCGTCGGAATCGGTGTGGGCCTGAGAAATCGGCGAACCGTCCGGCCCGCAGAGCTGGACGTGGACACCTTCGGCCGGGTTGCCGGTTGTCGCATCGAGGACGTGTGTACTCAGTACCTTGCTCATGCATCATCTCCGGACAACGAGTCGATCAGACGGGTGAGTCTGATGCGATTGATAGCGGCCAACTCGATTCGTAGCACGCGGCGTTCGGACTCCGGATCGTTTTCCAGTCGCTTCTGGAGTATGTCGAGGAGTTCGGTGGCCGACCGACCGCTTGCACAGACGAGGTAGACGTGCGAGAACTTGTCCTCGTACTCGGCGTTCTTGATGCGCAACTGCTCGAGGACGTCGGCGCCGGCCGTGGATACCGCGGCCTGTTCGCGACTCGACGACGCGTTCTCGGTGCGCTCACCGATACGCGGGTGCCCCGCGAGGGCTTTGTCGATCTCGGATTCGGGTAGGTCGCGCAGCACGGAATCCGCGCTGTCCAGCAGAGCGTCGAGGCTCGCGAAGGGCCGTGCCGCCGCGAGCGAGTTCGCCCAGGCGTCGGAGTGGCAACAGTCGAGCAGAGCCTTGCGCACCGATTGGTCTGCGAGTGCGTTGAACGCATCGAGACCGCTGGAATTCGTTGTAGGCATGTCCACAGCATTATCCGAACATGTTTCGGAAATGTAGCGCAGCAATTACGGGCGATCGTACGTCGCAATTGTCGCGAGTGTCATAAGTCGTGAGGGTGTCATCGCCTATGTTCGTAGGTATGACTGACAATCCGAAGCTGTCTTCCGTTGTTCCTTCGCTCGCGAACCTGCGTGATATCGGGGGACCGGAGTCCCGATTCGGCGGTTCGGTGCGAACCGGCGCGGTGTACCGCTCCACCGATCTAGCGTCGCTCAGCAAAGAAGGCGAGCAGACGCTGGCCGACTTGGCCGTCACCACGATCTACGACCTGCGAACCGCCTCCGAGCGCGAAACAGCACCGGACCGGACCCCGGCCGGAATCCGGGAACTCGGACTGGACGTATTGGCGGACAAGCAGTATCGAGCTATCCCGGCCCAGATGCAGCAAATGATCGCCGATCCCCGGGCCGCGTCAGAGTTGCTGGGAAGCGGGCAGGCGCTCGAGTACTTCCAAGGCAGCTACCGCGATTTTGTGACCCTGCCCAGCGCGGTGGCGTCGTACCGCCAGTTGTTCCTCGATCTCGCAGAGCCAACCAGTGCGCCGGCACTCATTCACTGCACGACGGGTAAAGACCGGACGGGATGGGCCGCGGCGGCGCTGTTGCTCTTCCTCGGTGCGTCGAAGGACGCGGTGTTCGAGGACTACCTGCTGACGAACACGGTCCTGCTACCGCTGTTCGCGCCGCTCTTCGAGAAATTTGCCGCCACGGGTGGTGACCCGACGCTGCTCGAAGGCGTTCTGGGGGTACGGCCCGAGTACCTGGAGGCATCGCTTGCCGAACTGGAATCGGTGCACGGTTCCATCGAGGCGTATTTCACCGACGGGCTCAAGATCGACCAGGACACTCAGACTCGGTTGCGCGGCAACCTGATCGGCTGATCGCGGATTAGACGGCGCGGGCGCGTCGCCGGTATCCGACGGCGGCGACGATCCCGATGCCGATCGCGATACCGACCAGATCGGCGGCCGCGTCCCACACCGAACCGGAACGGGAAATCGGCAGGACTCCCTGCAGGACTTCGGACACCGCGGCAAAGGCGATCAGCCACAGCGCCGTGAGCCACCAGGGGATTCTGGCGTGCAACGACGTCATCGCCAGAACCACGAACATCAATGTGTGGGTGACCTTGTCGCTGTTCTCCGGCCCGGACGGAACGGTGGATCCGGGGGAGAACAACATGATCAGTGCGATCACCACAGCGATGGCGAGTGGCCAGTACCGGTTGTACGTCATCCGCGCGTCACCGTGAGTTCGAGGGCGCCCTCGGCAAAACGCGAAACCGCATCAGTTGCGGTAGCAAGAGCGTCGTCGTGGCCGGATCTTGCCCAACCGGTGAGTTCGGCAGTGGCGCCGCGGGGCGTCAGCAGAACCTCCGCCAGAAGTTCACCGGTATTCGGTTGGCACACCGCCCACGAGTAGACGGTGTTCTCGGCCCACTGAGATGTCCGGAGATCTACGTAACCGGGGTCGCTGATCCCTCCGTCGGCAAGCGCCGGTCGGTCGTCGACGCGTTCGTCCGAGCGCAACGCTCGCAGATACCACGCGCCCGCATTGATCTCTATCGGGTCCATGAATTCAGGAATTCCTGTCGTCGCGACGTTTCTTCTTGCGTTCTTTGTCCGTCCCGAACAGCAGCGCGCCGGCCAGTGGAATGGCAAGAAACCACAGCCACGTACCGGTGACGAAGAAGAGGATGAGGGCAAGAATCGGGATGACCGCCATGATGCGACCGGACCAGTCGGGGTCGAACTTCCGCGCTGGAACCGAAGCTGATGTGGCGGCGGGAGATGGAACGGGATCGGGAAGATCCTTGAAAACCGGAGCGAGTTCACTGCGAGTTGTTGCAGCCGTGACGATTCCACTGCGCTCGTCGAACTCCGAGACAGTGAGGCGACCGGCTGCAAAATGCTCGGTCAGCGCCGTCAATGCCTGCTCACGTTCAGCAGTGCCGATACGAATGTCGGGAACATCAGCCATGAGTGACAGCCTACTCAAACGACTGTGCGCCTTTCCGGTAGTGGGAACTACCGGAAAGGCGCACACGGGCCGGAGGCCCCTTACTTAAGTTCTGCCAGAACCGTGCCCTGAGTGATGGCTGCGCCGGCTTCGACGGACAGTCCGGTGACGATGCCGGCCTTGTGCGCGTTGACAGGGTTTTCCATCTTCATGGCCTCGAGGACAGCGATGAGGTCGCCTTCGGCAACTTCCTGGCCCTCGGTGACGGCAACCTTGACGACGGTGCCCTGCATCGGAGCGGTGACGGCGTCACCGGATGCTGCGCCGCCGCCCGCGCCGCCGCGCTTGCGTGCCTTCGGCTTCTTGCGGATGGCACCGGATGCTGCGCCGCCGCCGTTGCCGAGCGAGAACTGACCCGGGAGGGAAACCTCGACACGACGTCCACCGACCTCGACGACAACGTTCTGACGCGGCAGAGCCTCGTCCTCGTCGTCGACCGGTGCACCGGAACCGGCGTACGGCTCGATGGTGTTTTCCCAGTCGGTTTCGATCCACTTGGTGTAGATGTCGAACTTCTCGCCGTTGCCGACGAATGCCGGGTTCTCGACGATGTGGCGGTGGAACGGGAGGACGGTCGCGAGGCCGTCGATCTCGAACTCGGCCAGAGCGCGAGAAGCACGCTGGAGGGCTTCTTCGCGGTTGGCGCCGGTGACGATGAGCTTGGCGAGCATGGAGTCGAACTGGCCGCCGATGACGTCGCCGGCAACAACACCGGAATCGACGCGGACGCCGGGGCCCGAGGGCTCACGGTAGACGGAAACGGGGCCGGGGGCGGGCATGAAGCCGCGGCCGGCGTCTTCGCCGTTGATGCGGAACTCGAAGGAGTGTCCACGCGGGGTGGGATCTTCCTTGATGGAGAGCTCTTCACCGTTGGCGATGAGGAACTGCTGACGCACCAGGTCGATGCCTGCGGTCTCTTCCGTGACAGGGTGCTCGACCTGCAGGCGGGTGTTGACCTCGAGGAAGGAGATGGTGTCGCCCTGAACGAGGTACTCGACCGTTCCGGCGCCGTAGTAGCCGGCTTCCTTGCAAATCGCCTTGGCGGACGCGTGGATGCGTGCGCGCTGGTCGTCCGTCAGGAAGGGGGCCGGAGCCTCTTCGACGAGCTTCTGGAAACGACGCTGCAGCGAGCAGTCGCGGGTACCGGCAACAACAACGTTGCCGTGCTGGTCGGCGATGACCTGAGCTTCGACGTGGCGCGCCTTGTCGAGGTACTGCTCGACGAAGCACTCGCCGCGACCGAAGGCGGCGATGGCCTCACGGGTAGCGGATTCGAACAGCTCGGGGATTTCCTCGATGGTCTGGGCGACCTTCATGCCGCGTCCACCGCCGCCGAATGCTGCCTTGATGGCAACCGGTACACCGAATTCCTTGGCGAACGCGACGACCTCGTCGGCACCCTTGACGGGGTCCTTGGTGCCGGCTGCCATCGGAGCCTTGGCGCGCTCGGCGATGTGACGAGCGGTGACCTTGTCGCCGAGGTCGCGGATGGACTGCGGTGATGGACCGATCCAGATGAGGTTCGCGTCGATGACGGCCTGGGCGAAGTCGGCGTTCTCGGAGAGGAAGCCGTAGCCCGGGTGAATGGCGTCGGCGCCGGACTTACGGGCTGCGTCGAGAATCTTGTCGAATACGAGGTAGGACTCGGCGGAGGTCTGTCCACCGAGGGCAAACGCCTCGTCTGCGAGCTTCACGAACTGTGCGTCGGCATCGGGTTCGGCGTAGACAGCGACGCTGCCGTAGCCGGCGTCCTTGGCTGCCCGAATGACCCGCACCGCGATCTCACCGCGGTTTGCGACAAGCACCTTCGTAATGTGCGCGCTGGCATGACTGGGCACTGAGCCTCCTGTAGTTCGCATTATCTGTCTCCTCGGTGCACTGACGGAGCAGTCACCGTCGGAGTTTTACTGGCATCGCTTCGGAGTGTATTCATCGCTTCGATGCAGGTTGTAACCGGATCGGTCTACCTGGGCCGTGTTCACGAAACGGTTTGCAAAGCTACCGACGAGTAGCCGGGAGCGTCGTTTGTCGGGTTCTTCTCTTCGTTGCCGACGACCGTTTCTTCGATCGCTCGACGGAACGCCGCCACATACTTGTGCACCGACGAGTTTGCGGTGTCGTTGTTGGGATAGCGCACGGCCAGATTGAGACCCTGTGGTGTTCGATTGATCCAGAGGTAGACGTCATGGGTGTATGCCTTGCTGCGCAGCGCGCGTGCCTTCCATTCCGGCCACTGTGCTGCTTCCGGGACAAATCGAACATCCATGTAGGACACCACAAATCGAGGCCGGATCGGAGTTCCGAGTTTCTCTCCGATGCGATCGAACGGTATCGCTGCCGCCGGTTTGCGCATGGACATCGATGTGGCAGCCCGCTCGGCGAGAGTGTCGAAGGAGCGGTCGGAATCAATCGGGATGTCCAGTGGACACAAACCGACGAACCACCCCAGCGCGCCGGCCCATTCCTGAGCGGTGCGAGTGTGGATCGGCGTCACGACCCGGAAATGATCGACCCCGGCGACGTCATGTCCGACGGCGGCAAGGCGGCCGAGCAGTCCCGCGAAGTAGCCGACCCCGCTCGCGGCGCACTTGGCGCTGAACGCCTTCGACTGATCGGTGTCGAGAAGCCACGTCGATAGCCCGTTCTGGGACTCCGGACCCCGGTCGCCGATAGGCAGTGGAAACTGGGGGAGTCCGCCGTCTTCCATGGCCTCTCGCCAGACGTCGAGAGCGGCGTCCTCGGCGTCTTGATCGGCCATCTGCTGGCGTTCCTGTGCTCCGAAATCGACGTAGCTGCCGACCGGGAACAAGTTGGCAGGCTGGCCCGTCAGATTCTCGCGATACAGCGACGCGATCTCGTGTGCGATCAGGACGATGGAAAAACCGTCGATGATCGAGTGATCGGCCGCGAAGAACACTGTGAAGGGGCCGTCGTCGGTTCGAGGTGTGAGGGTCGCGAACACGTACGACGGCCAACTGTGCGGTGACGCAAACTCGTCGAACAGGCGGTGCAGGTGTTCGAAGTTGACCTGGCTCGGCGAGTTGTATCCGTGATCGACAACGCCGATGTCGATTCCGTTCACGGGAACCGTGTGCCGAATGATCTCACCCGACTCGGTATCGAGTGACGTGTGCGAGCGAAGAACTTCGTGCCGATCGATCCACTGCTGCAAGGTAATTCGGAAAGCCTCGAGATCGAGTGGTCCGGGGATCTCGAACGCCGTTCCGAGCCAGGACTGCCCGCCCGCGCCCGCGGACGAGCGCTGCAGGTGCGCCTCGTGGATGTACGACGCCGGGCGCGGATCAGGCGTCCATTGACCGGTTGCGCACGGAAGCCATTCGACGAGCGATCCACTGGGAATCGCATAGTCGGCAAGTTCGGTGAATTCCATGTTCTTGTACTCAGCCCCGCAAACGACGCTTGATACGGGCGAGCATCGCGGACATGCCGCGCAGACGAAGGGGACTGACCGCTTCCGCGAGACCGAGCGCCGAGTAGAAATCGTCGGGAACCCCAAGAATCGCGTCCGCGCTCTGACCGTCGAGTCCCTGCGCCAGGATGGAGGCAAAGCCACGAGTGGTCGGGGCTTCTGCGGGCGCGCTGAAATACAGCCGGACCTTGTCACGATCGGCATCGTCCACCGAAAGGAACAGCGGCGACTGACATTCCGGAACTGGTTCCATGGCGTCTTGTTCGAGTTCGGCGGGTAGCGGCGGCAACTCGCGACTGAACTCGAGAAGAAGAGTGAGCTTGTCGGAGGTGCCGACGGCTGCGAAATCGTCGACTATCTCCGCCAGTGGCTCAGGTAATTCGCTCATGCCGATGCTCCGGCGGGAACGTCTCCGGGCTCTTCGCCGACAGCGATCGGAACGCGCACGGCATTGCCCCACTCGGTCCACGAACCGTCGTAGTTGCGGACGTCGGGGTACCCGAGGAGGTGTGTGAGGACAAACCACGTGTGGCTCGAGCGCTCACCGATACGGCAGTACGCAACGATCTTGTCTTCGCGCGACAGGTCACCGTAGATCTCGTCGAGTTCTGCGCGCGTGCGGAAACGGCTGTCAGGGGCGGCGGCCTTGGCCCACGGAATGCTCCGGGCGCTGGGGATGTGACCTCCGCGCAGCGCGCCTTCCTCCGGGTAATCGGGCATGTGGGTGCGCTCGCCGGTGTACTCCTGCGGTGACCGCACGTCGATCAGCGGTCCGCCGCCGAGATGCGCCAGGACGTCGTCCTTGAAGGCGCGGATGGGAGCGTCGTTACGCGCGATCACCGGGTAACCGGTGGACGTGGCAAACGGGACGTCGAACGACGTGTCGCGGTTCTCCGCAATCCACGCATCGCGGCCGCCGTCGAGCAGACGGACGTCCTCGTGTCCGAACAGGGTGAACACCCACAGAGCGTATGCCGCCCACCAGTTGCTCTTGTCGCCGTAGATGACAACGGTGTCGTCGCGGCTGATGCCCTTGCGGTTCATCAGGTCGGCAAAGGCCTCGCCGTCGATGTAATCGCGGGTGACCCGATCGTTGAGGTCGAGGTGCCAGTCGATCTTGACGGCACCGGGGATGTGCCCGATGTCGTACAGCAGAACGTCCTCGTCGGATTCGACCACCTTCAGTCCCGGCGCACCGATATTCGCCGACAGCCATTCAGTAGAGACCAACCGGTCGGGATTACTGAACTCGGCAAACGCGGGTAAAGGATCGGGGGCAACGGGCACGGGTGGCTCCTGTAAGGCGAATCGATCGGGTCGATAGACGGACTCCAACGATTCTAGGCGCTCCCCGCGTGGGAGTCGCTCGAATGCGTGCGAGGGCTCCCGCTCCCGCTGCCCCGAACCAGGTCGGGCTAGATCAGCGGTGTTCCTGCTCCGATCGCCGAATCCCTCAATTGTTCGGTCAGACTTCCGATCGGCGTCACGCCGCGCTTGCAGATGTCATGGAGTTTCCGGTCCAGTTCGGTGAGGAAGTTCACCATCGTGACGTTCGCTACGTCGGTGTCCGGGAACCTCGATCGCAGTGACAAGCCGCGGTTTGTCCGTGAAATCCAGAACTGCGCGTCGTCGGCCACGGTGACGTTGCTGATGTGGTGAGCGTTGAGTTCGTCGTGATCGTCGGTGCCTGGAAGCCTGCGGTAGTCGATGTACGAGACCATGAAGACATCAGTGCGAGTGCGACGGATCTTCTCGCCCAACGCATCACGAACTTGTGCCATCGTGAGACCTTCGAGTGTCAGTGCCACCCGGAACGACGCGTGCGTATGTGCCAGCGACGCCCCGAAATCACCGTCCGGGGTGACCCGCACGGTGATCGGCGCGCTCGTGGTGAGCCACCCGATTGCGTCCGCCCAGCGGGGGTCCTTACGGATGTGCAACGGAAACTGCAGTGGCAGTGTGGATTTCCCGGTAGTTGATTCCGTGGTCATTCCCATCGCCGTGAGAACTCCGGTGAAGACACTGCCACCTGCCGCGGTGCAGATCGAGTCGAATTCCGCTGTCCGTTCGGCATCGAGGAGAACCCGCACGTCCGCTCCTTGCGGCGCCGGATGTCCGGCCTCCACACCGAGATCGAGGGGGAAACTCGGCGACGTGCCGCCACAGATTTCGTAGAACCGCTCCCACTCTCGCAAGCGGGGATCGTTCTCGATGGGAACGAGCCCGTCGGCTTCCAGTTCGCAGTAGCGCACGAAGCTGCCCGGATCACCCAGGTGGCTCATCACGTCGGCAACAGCACTCGCGTCGTCGAGCGCGGGGAGCGCGTTCAAGCCCTCGTAGATCTGACGGAGCTCACCGAGTGCGATGACCAGTGAATAGCCGTCCACCAATGTGTGGTCGAATGCGCTCAGGACTGTGTAGTGCTCGGCGCGCTCCACCGTCGCGAAGGTGTACGCGGGGAACGTCAAGGGATCGCAGACCTCGGTGAACCGCTTCTTGAGATGGCTGCGCAGTTCCGCAGTGGTGGCCGTGGTCATCGGTTCCGACGTGACGATAGTTGCGGTCGCATGGTCCAGATCCATCCGAACCGCACCGAACTCGCCGACCTCGAAGCCGGTGTGCAACGTGTCGTGGCGACTGATGAACAGTCGCAGAGCCAGATCCAGTGCCGGACGGTTCAATTGGCCGGGGAGATCGAAAGCTGCTGCCATCCAGACACTTCGGCCGACGCCATGGGTGCGCGCCGTCTCGAGGTGGAAATGCTGATTGTAGGACGGCGGAATCGCGGATTCGGTGACAGCGTCGTCAGCCGGCTGCAGCGACCATTCGGTGACGACGCCGGGTTCGAGGCCGTAACGGTCGATCGATGTCACATGCATCAGGCGACACCCGACGCGCGTGAAATCGAGTAATCACCCTGGGTGGCAACAGTTGTGATGACATTCGCCAGGTGCTTCGCGAAACGAGTGACCGACTCGTGCGCGGTCGGTGTGTCGGGATGGGAAATCGCCATCCAGGTACCGGTCTGCACCCGATTGATCCACATGGAGGCGATCTGCGTTTCCTTACCGCCGACAATGCCGGTGGCATTGGTCTCGACGTAGGTTTCCGATCCAGGCGTGCGGCGGCCGTCGATGTAGGAGACGATGGGGGGCGGCGTCAATGTCTTCGTAATTCCGGTCGACGCTCCCGCTTCACCCATGGCGGCGAGCACGACGTCGATCACTTGTTGCACCGATACGTGCAGGAGTGACTTGCCCCGGTGATACGCCTGCTGGCCGATCTCGGCCAATTGCGTGAACGTCTGTTGCTCCCCGATGTCGATTCCGACCGGAATGAGATTGACGTACCAACCTTGGGAGAACGTGTCGGCTTCTGATCGAGTGCTGACCGGCGAGAGAGCGATGAACTTGTCGCGGCCGGCCAATTCGAATTCGGTAATAGCGAGCGCAGTGAAAATTCCACCGATGAAATTCGATCCGTTCTCCTTGCAGACGGCCCCGAATTTCTCGCATTCGATATCGTCGGCCAATTCGAACCGCGATCCGATCGCAGGTTTCGGGGTGTCCTCGGCACCGAGCGGCAAGGCAAATCCCGGGAACGACCCACCGCTGCGCATGAGGTAGCCGAGCCACTCGTGAACCTCGGGAGATTCCATGGTCAAGGTCGCGGAGAGTTCCTGCTCGGCTCGACCCAGCTGGGCGTAACTACCCGCAGCTGGAAGCTCGATGTCGGTTCCGGTCGTTTCGGCGGCGTAGCACGCGCGCAGCTCCGCGTACGTCAGCACCATTGAATACATGTCGGTGTGCGCATGATCGATCGCGTGGAAGAGCGTGAAGCCGGGTGATTGGGGCGAGAGGTGCTCCACCGCGCCGAAGACAAACGCGGGCCAACCCAATCCGCTGGTCTCGGTGGCAAACTTTCGCTCGACCAGAGCGCGGACGTCCTCCGGGTCACTCAGCTCCTGGCCTTCTCGGTATGTGAGATCGATGGTTTCCGGCGGCACCACATGGCGCCGCACCGGAAAGTTCGGGTCGCTCGGATCGGCCATCGCAGCGTCGAACGAGAACCAACTGTGCAGGGTGTCGTGCCGGCGGACGTACTTCGTCAGCGCACGCGTCATCGCCGCGCGGTCGAGCGGGCCGTCGAAATCGAAGGCGATGCCGATCCACGGCGATTGGGGATCACCGTTCTCAGCAGCGATCCGCGCACGTCGGAAGTGACGGTCCTGCATCGTTGTAGGAGGTAGATCCCGATTGATCTCTGCTCCGGCAGCGCTCGCGGCGCAGGCATCCGTGACCCCCCATTCGACCACCCTTCCGGGTTGTGGACGCCAATGGGTGATCAAATTCAGATCCATCGAGTAGGGCTCCTGCGCATGTCGTAAGAGAAGGTCCGTCCTGGAACTGGACAGACGATGAACTATCGCATTCGGGAGAACGGATTGTCTGTTCTTCCCTGTTCTAAACCGATAATGATTACAACCACACCTACCGGACATTGTGGTCATCTCCATAGTGACGTATCCAGAATGCCGTCATATGGACAGGGTGGCAACAACCTCGTCTAGTGTGGCCGGGTGCTTCCCACTACCCGTGATCGGTCGTCCACCCCGTCGTCACTGACGCCGTGGCTCGGCCTCGCGACCAGCCTCGCCGCGGCATTCATGCAGTTGCTCGATGCAACGATCGTGAACGTGGCATTGCCCAGCATCGCCGTCGATCTGGGCGCCGGTGTCTCCGCGCAGCTGCTGATGGTGAGTGTGTACGTCCTGGCATTTGCCTGTTCCCTCATCACGGCAGCGCGTCTGGGCGACCTGTGGGGGCGTCGTGCGGTGTTCCTGACCGCATTGTCGGTGTTCGTGGTCGCGTCACTGCTCTGTGGACTGGCGCAGAGTGCCACGATGCTCATTGTCTGTCGTGGTTTGCAGGGTCTTGCGGCAGGCTCGATGTCCGCGCAGACGTTTGCGATCATCTCGGGATTGTTTCCGAAATCCCGTCATCCACGGGTGTTCGGGATCTACGGAGCAACTATCGGTCTGGCGACGGTCAGTGGCCCGCTGATCGGCGGCCTGCTGATCGAATGGAATCTCTTCGACTGGGGTTGGCGGCTGATTTTCTTCGTCAATATCCCGATCGGCATCGCCGCACTGATCGTGGGCTACTTCCATCTTGCCGACGCCAAGGCGGATTCAGTTCGTTCGCTCGATCTGGTGGGCGCGCTGCTGTCGTCCGTCGCGCTCTTCTTGCTCATCTTCCCCCTGGCCGAGGGTCGCGCCCGCGGGTGGCCCACCCCGCTCGTCGTGATGATCGCGGCGTCGGTTCCGATCGCAGTGGCGTTTGTCCTCTACGAATATCGATTGGGAAAACACGGCGGCGATCCCGTTCTGCGCCTCGAACTCTTTCGAGACCGAGCATTTGCCGTCGGCGCAGCCCTGGCCTTCGTGTTCTTCGGCACTTTGACGTCATTGATCTTCACGATCAGCCTGACGCTGCAGTTCGGGTTCGGGTTCTCCCCACTTCGTGCCGGCGTCATGACGTTGCCATGGGCAGTGGGAATGGGGGTGGCGGCGGTGCTCTCGTCGGCGGTCTACCGGCTGCTCGGCAACCGCGTACTCATTGTGGGAATGGTGGTTTTTGCCGGATCACTGCTGACGCTCTCGACGATTCTCGAAAAGGTGGGGACCGATCCGTCCTGGCTTTCCCTGGCCGGGCCGCTGCTGATCGGCGGCGCCGGACTCGGTCTGTTCGTCGCGCCGTTGCAGACGGCCATTCTTGCTTCGGTGCGGCCACAACACGCAGGTTCGGTGTCTGGCCTGCTGCCCACCGTGCAACAGGTGGGGAGCTCGATCGGGCTGGCGCTGATCGGAGTCGTGTTCTTTTCGCTCGTCGCCGGCAATGCGCCCGCCGCGGTGCAAGGGGAGCGCGAGAACTACGTCGCGACGCTCGAGGCTGCCGGCCTGAACGAAGGTATCCGCGACATTGCCGAGAAGACCTTTGTCGATTGTGCGACAAGCCAACTCGAATCCGGCTCGCCGATGACGGTGGCGCCGGAATGCAGTTCGAAAGGTTCCGCAGTCGCAGCGAGTGGCCCCGCTCAGGTGGCCGTCACGGCAGCGTATGCGTCCACCAGATCAGCGGCGGGAGAAGCCTTCCTGCAGGCCCAGCGCAGCGTGCTGACGATCATTTCCGTCATCGCGCTGGCAATTGCACTTGCATCGCTGGGGCTGCCGAAGGTCAATATTCTGGTGATGGAAGATCAGAAGACGCTCTGAGTGCGCCACAGATCGGAGACGGAGACACCGACGCGTTCCAAAAGGGTTCGCACCAAAGGTAATCCGATACCGATCACACTCGACGGGTCGCCCTCGATCTTCTCGACGAACCATCCACCAAGGCTGTCCAGCGTGAAAGCGCCTGCAACCTGGAGGGGTTCGCCCGTGGCGAGATAGGCCTCGAGATCATCGGTGGACGGATTCGCGAAATGCACCACCGTGGCGCTGTGATCGGACGCGACGCGCACTATGTGGCCTTCGATCACCCGCATCACACAATGACCGGTGAGCAGAGTGGCACTACGGCCCGCCATCGCGGCCCACCGACGCCGCGCAACTTCGACACTGCCCGGCTTTCCGTGCAGTTCACCATCGATCAGAAGCATCGAATCACAGCCGACGACAACAACATCGGTCAAACCGTCTGCCGCCAGGCCGGGAACGATCTCCGCGGCCTTTGCCTCGGCCAGCACCGTGACCACCTTCTGCGGGGCCGCACCCGGTCCGAGTTCACCCGCGATCTTGTCTTCGTCGACACCGGAAACACGTACAACAGGCAAAACCCCGGCCGCCCGCAAAACTGCGAGGCGTGCCGGGGATGCCGAAGCCAGAACTAGTTGAGTCACACAAGCAGGCTAGATCAGGTGCGCTACCCGAACGGGTTCAGGTACGTCGTCCGAACGGGTTCAGGTACGAGTACGGCGAGAACGGCGCACGCGTGCGATGGAACTGCGTCGGATCTCCCCACGTTTCGCTCGGGAGCGACTCGGCCGGAGCCGAACCACCCGATGCAGCGGCAAGGACGCTGACCAGCGCGGCAATCTCGACGTCGGTGGGCGAACCCTTGACGATCTTGATGACCGACGCATCCGAAACCGGGGTTTCGGCCTTTTCGGTCACCGCGGAGTCAGCGACGGCGCCGTCGACATCGGCACCGTTGACGGACGAAGTCGCCACAACTGTGACCTCTTCCGTCGTGATGTCCTCGGTAACTGTGCTCATAGGGGAATGTTCCCATGCTTCTTGGGCGGAAGGGAAACGGACTTGCGCTCGAGCAGACGCAGAGCGGCAACGATCTGACCGCGGGTGTGCGACGGCGGGATCACAGCGTCGACGTATCCACGCTCGGCCGCTACGTACGGGTTGACGAGGGTGTCCTCGTACTCGTTCTGCAGCTTCAAGCGCAATGCGTCGACGTCGTCACCGTTCTTCGCGGCTTCGAGAAGCTGCTTGCGGTAGACGAATCCGACGGCTCCCGATGCGCCCATGACGGCGATCTGTGCAGTCGGCCAGGCCAGGTTGAGGTCGGCGCCCATGTGCTTGGAGCCCATGACGTCGTACGCTCCGCCGTATGCCTTGCGGGTGATGACGGTGATCTTGCCCACAGTGGCCTCGCCGTACGCGTACAGCAACTTCGCGCCGCGGCGGATGATGCCGTTGTACTCCTGCTCGGTACCCGGGAGGAAGCCGGGAACGTCGACGAGGGTGATGATCGGGACGTTGAACGCGTCGCAGGTGCGGACGAAGCGCGCAGCCTTCTCGGAAGCGTCGATGTCGAGGCAACCGGCGAACTGCATCGGCTGGTTGGCGACGATACCGACGCTGCGACCGTCGACGCGACCGAAGCCGACGATGATGTTCATCGCGCGCTCAGCCTGGACCTCGAGGAACTCGTCGTCGTCGAGGATGCGGCGGATGACCTCGTGCATGTCGTACGGCTGGTTCGCCGAATCCGGGATGAGGGTGTCGAGTTCGATGTCCTCGGCGGTGAGGCTCTCCTCGATGGAACCGACGATCGGATCGGTGATCTCGCCACGCGGTGCTGCTGCCTGGTTGTTGGACGGCAGGTAGCTCAGCAGGTCCTTGACGTAGTCGAGGGCATCCTGCTCGCCGGACGCGACGTAGTGCGCGACACCGGACTTGACCATGTGGGTGCGTGCGCCGCCCAGGTCTTCCATGGTGACGTCTTCGCCGGTGACGGTCTTGATGACGTCGGGGCCGGTGACGAACATCTGCGATGTCTCGTCGACCATCACGACGAAGTCCGTCAGCGCGGGGGAGTACACGTGGCCACCGGCGGCGGGGCCCATGATCAGGGAGATCTGCGGGATGACACCGGACGCCTGAACGTTGCGGTGGAAGATCTCGCCGTACAGGCCGAGCGAGACGACGCCTTCCTGGATGCGGGCTCCTGCACCTTCGTTGATGCCGACCAGCGGGCGGCCGGTGCGGATCGCGAGGTCCATGACCTTGACGATCTTCTCACCGTAGATTTCGCCGAGCGATCCACCGAAGACGGTGGCGTCCTGGCTGAAGACGCAGACGTCGCGGCCGTCGATGGTGCCGTAACCGGTGACGACGCCGTCGCCGACGGGACGGTTCTCGGCCAAGCCGAAGTTCACCGAGCGGTGACGGGCCAAGGCGTCGAGTTCGACGAAGGAACCCTCGTCGAGAAGGGCGGTGATGCGCTCACGGGCGGTCAGCTTGCCTTTGGCGTGCACTTTGTCGATGGCGGCTTCGCCACTCGGTGCTTGCGCCTGCGCTTGCCGGATCCGCAGATCCGCGAGCTTTCCCGCGGTCGTATGGATATCGGGTGCGGTCGCCGCCTCCGGCGCGTTGGGCTCTTGGACAGTGGTCATGAGTCGTGAGCTTAACGAGGCTCCTCGGGTCGGTTCGAAGGCAGGTCCGATTGTTGCGGTTTCGCCCGCCTAAGCTACTGACCAGTACATTTTGCTCGTCGCTTTAGGCTGGGACTATGTGGACTGATCTGAACCGACCACCCCTCGATCAAGCGTCGCTGCGACGCGCACTCGTGCGCAGCGACGGCGGTAGCGATGCACGTGCGTTCTGGAACCGGCTCGACGTCGTCGAGAGCACCGGGTCGACCAACGCGGACCTCTTGGCACGCGCGTCGGATCCGGGCGCCGATCGTCATGTGCTGATCGCCGAATATCAGGAAAGCGCGCGCGGGCGACACGCGCGCACGTGGGTCAGCCCCGCGCAGGCACAGATATCGATGTCGGTTCTGCTGGGGATGCCTGGACTGAACCTCGCCGACATGGGTTGGCTGCCGCTGCTCACCGGTATCGCCGTCGTCGACGCATTGCGCACGGTGGCCGAGGTGCCCGCAGAACTGAAGTGGCCCAACGACGTTCTGATCGGTGACAAGAAAGTGGCCGGCATTCTCGCCGAGGTCGCGCGGACCACCCCGGAACCCGCGGTGGTCGTGGGAATCGGATTGAACGTGAGTCTGGGCGCCGAGGAACTGCCGGTGCCGACGGCCACCTCGCTCCTTCTCGAAAACGCGGAAACCGTTGACCGGGACACGTTGGTGCGGGCACTGGCACGGGAACTGGCGAGGCAGTTCCGCGGCTGGGAGAACTCCGGGTGGGATACCGGGGCGCTGGCAGCCGAATATCGCGAGCGCTGCGGAACTCTCGGCAAACGGGTACGTGCTGTCCTGCCGGGGGACAAGGAAGTTTTCGGCACGGCGACGGACATCGACACCTCCGGTCGCGTGGTCATCGAGATCGAGGGAAGTGGTGGCGAGACGTTTGCCGTTGCCGCCGGTGACATCACGCATCTGCGGGCGGCGCCGATCACGGACTAGAAAAACAGCGAGTCGTGTCCGTTTTTGACCGCTCGGGTGCTATTTTTCGGTCATGACCACACCGATCGTGCTTCCGACCGAATCAGAAATGGCAGAAAGCGCCCGGCGCGTTCTGACCGGCATGACTGTGCTCCTCGGCCTCCTGACGCTCGGCCTCGGTATTGCGGTTCTCGTATGGCCGGACGCCACACTGTTTGTCGTCGCGGTAGTGATCGCCATCCAGCTGTTCGCGTTCGGCATCGTGCAGATCATCCGTTCCTTCGCCGACGTCACCGCGAGCGGCGGCACTCGCACGCTCGTCGCGATCTCGGGCGCGCTTGCAGTGCTCCTCGGATTCCTCGTCCTGCGCAGCCCGCTGCAGACCGTGGTGCTGATCGCCCTGGTGATCGGTGCCTGGTGGGTGTTCCGCGGTGTACTCGACATCATCGCCGCGGCGTCCGGTGGCACTGCGGATCGTGGCCTGTCGATCGTGCTCGGTGTCATCAGCATCGTGGCCGGCGCGGTTGTGCTGCTGCAGCCTGAGTTGTCCCTCGAGGTCTTCCGGATCGTCGTCGGTGTCTGGATGGTGCTGTACGGCATCGTTATCGTCATCACGCCGTTCGTATTGCGCAAGCTCGCCCAGAACTGATTAGGGCTGCGCAAGCTCGCCCAGCCTTAATCTGTCCGAGGTAGATGGCACACTTCCCGTCATGGGATATCCGGAAGATGCGCTCGCCCAGGACGAGGAACTGATCCTGCATCGGCATCCACATTGGAAGATGCTGGTGGTTCCAGCGCTCACGTTTGTCCTGGCGACGGCCGTGGCAGGGTTTTTGCTCGGCGTGACACAGAAGCAGGTCGACGGGACAGCGCGTACCGTGCTGTCGATCGTGATCGGCGTCGCCTGGTTCGGCGTTGTCGCCTGGCGATCGGTGGCGCCGTTCACCGTCTGGAAGTTCACGCATTTCATCGTCACCGATCGACGGGTCCTGATTCGGCAAGGTGTGTTGACCCACACCGGAATTGACATCCCGATGGGCCGGATCAGCAACGTCCAGTTCCGGCACGGCCCGGTCGACCGGCTTCTCAAGACCGGCACGCTCGTGATCGCGTCGGCCAGTGACGATCCGCTCGAATTCGACGACATCCCGGACGTGGAGCACGTGCATTCGCTGCTCTATCACCAGGTTTTCGATTCCACGCAGCAACAGCACGAGCGAAACCGCCCCGAGGATCAGGGCGAAGATGACGGAAACGCTTGGTAATCACCGCGCAAAGGCTCGCTGTCCGTACGCTGTCCCTGTGACTGCCGTATTGCTAGCCGAAGACGACGAGGCCATTGCCGCACCACTTGCCCGAGCATTGGGGCGGGAGGGGTACACGGTCACAGTGGAACAGACCGGTCCCGCCGCACTGCAGCAGGCGCTCGAAGGTGACTTCGATCTGCTGATCCTCGATTTGGGGCTGCCCGGTATGGACGGGCTCGAGGTGTGCCGACAGATTCGCGCTCATCGGACGACTCTGGCCGTGCTGATGCTGACCGCCCGTACCGACGAGGTCGATTTTGTCGTCGGTCTCGACGCCGGCGCCGACGATTACGTGGGCAAGCCCTTCCGGTTGGCCGAACTGATGGCCCGGGTGCGCGCGCTCCTGCGTCGACACGGCAGTCGTGAGGACAGCATCGTCGAGGTCGGCGGTATCCGCCTGGAACCGGCCGCGCGGCGTGTCCTCGTCAACGGATCCGAGATCGCCTTGGCGAACAAGGAATACGAACTTCTGCGGGTGCTCCTCGAACACGCTGGTGAAGTCGTCTCCCGCGACGCGATCCTGCGTGAGGTCTGGGGGGACGTCGAGTTGCGCGGCTCGAAGACGTTGGACATGCACATGTCCTGGCTACGCCGGAAGATCGGCGACGAGGGCCCTGCGGTCGAACGTCGAATTGCCACTGTGCGCGGCGTCGGCTTCCGCATCAACACGGACTAGTTCGCTCGATGCGTCGGCGCATTCTCCAGTCGATTCTCGGGGTCGTCATCCTCACCGCGTTGTTGCTGGGTGTTCCGCTCATCTACACGGCTTGGTTGTGGGTCGAAGACGTGAGCCGCAACGATTTGCGGGTGCGACTCGATCGCATGGCCACCGAGGTGATCGCCCAGGAAGGTTCTCTCGGCGTTGTCGACGGAGCCCTCAATACCGACGCACTCCGATTGCTCACCCCGAACGACGCTCGACTTGTTGTCGTGTACCCGACCCCGTCGGACGGGGCCGCTCGCGTCGACATCGGCGAAGCGGTAGTGAAAAATCCGCTGGTCGAGTCGTTGGCGATGGGATCGTCCGGGTCACTGCGCCTCGAAGTGCCGTCGGAGAGATTGCGGACGCAGCAGAAGCAGGCAGTTGGGGCGGTCGGAGTATTGGTCCTTGTCGCGATCACTACCGGAGCCGTCGTCGCGGTGGTCACGGCACGTCGACTGGCCGGGCCACTGCAGGACGTTGCCGAACGGGCGGCGAGGTTGGCAGAAGGTGATTTCCGGCCGGACCCACGACGCCACGACATTCCCGAACTCGACCGAGTGTCCGATGTCCTCGATGCAGCGACTGTCGAGATTGCCGGCCGACTGCAGCGTGAGCGAGCGCTGGTCGCGGACGTCTCGCACCAACTGCGTAGCCGACTCACCGCAGTGCGGCTGCGTCTGGACGAGTTGTCGGTGCACAGCGACCCTGATGTCGTTCACGAAGCTGAAGAAGCCATGGCCCAGGTTGATCGGCTGACGGAGGGAATCGACGAGTTGGTGCGGTCCTCGCGCAGCAGCGGTTCCGCAGCCACAACAGTCTCCGTGGTCAGCGAACTCGAAGGCGTCTGCGGGGATTGGCGGCCGCAGTTCGAGGATGCCGGACGAGCGCTCCGCTTGACCGGCGACCGCGGCGTGACAGCGTCGACAACAGGCTCTCGCCTGCGCGAAGCCGTGTCCGTTCTGGTGGACAATGCTTTTGCCCACGGCGACGGAACCTGCACGGTATCCGTTCGATTGATCGACGGAGCTCCCAAGCGCGAAGCGATGGTCTGTATCGAGGTGACCGACGAAGGCGGCGGGGTCGACAACAATCTCGCTCCGCACATTTTCGATCGAGGCTTCTCCGGGGCCGGTTCCACCGGCGTCGGGTTGGCGCTGGCGCGGGCGCTGATCGAAGCGGACGGCGGTCGGCTCGAGCTACAACGTCGAACGCCGGCACCGTTTGCGGTGTTCCTGCCGGTGGCGTCCGAAAAGCCGGTCGACGTCGGCACGCTGCGCGAACCGCGGTGACGTGAAGCGCGAATATCGCTGCGTCAGGCTTGGTCGAGTTCTTCTTCGGTGTGGTCATCGCTGACGATCTCGGCATTCTCTTCCGGGAACACGAATTTACGGAAGGACCAGAAGCGGAACACCATCTGCAGGAGATTGCCGATGATATAGGCGCTGATGAAGTCGGCGATATTCTCCGTCGTCAAGCTGACTTCGGGAACGCGCAGGTTGAAGACGTAACTCGAGATGTACAGCGGAATGAAGCTGATCACCACGCCGATCGCGCTGATGAAGAAGAACAGCGCTGCCTCGTGGGCAGGTTCGCGTCCGCCACGATTCTTGAACGACCACTCACGATTGAGGATGTACGACGCGATCACCGCGATAACGCCGGCGATGATCTTGGCGGTGATCGGCTTGGATTCGAGGATCGAGAGCTTGAGTGTGTAGAAGATGCCCGAGTCGATCAGGAAGGTGGTTCCGCCGACGATCGCGAACTTGATCAGCTCGCTGTGGCGCAGGGCAATGTCTCGGAACGGCTGGGGTATGCGGGCGATTACCCCGTCGACAAATGACACAACAGATGAGTTTACGAAAGAAAACCACGCCGTCATGGTTTTGTTCGGAAATCATCAGCAGAATCACAGACAGGGTCGGCGCTACGAAGCGCCCGCCCCGGCGCATGACTACATCCGGCGCATGACAACATAGATAGCCGTGACCGGCAATAACGACGCAGTTCAGTCCTCCCCCCGCCCGACCACCGCGCGACCGGCGAACAAGGCCATGCCTGTCGTCACCATGATCGGTGGTGGACAGCTCGCGCGCATGACTCACCAGGCAGCCGTTGCCCTCGGCCAGACGCTCCGGGTGCTGTCCGGAACGGCCGGTGAGCCGGCCGCACAGGTCAGCCCCGATGTTGTTCTCGGCAGCCACGACGACTTGGACGCGCTGCGCCGCGCCGCCGTCGGATCCACTGCGCTCACATTCGATCACGAGCAGGTTCCGACCGAACATCTCGAGGTGCTGGTGGCCGAGGGTGTCAACGTGCAGCCGCCGCCGCAGGCACTGATCTTCGCTCAGGACAAACTGCTGATGCGTCGTAAATTGGCAGAACTGGGCGCACCGGTGCCCGCGTACGCCGAGGTGACGTGGGCCGAGGACGTCGTACGTTTCGGCGCCGAGCACGGCTGGCCGGTTGTCATCAAGGCAACGCGCGGTGGATACGACGGCCGTGGTGTGTGGATCACCGACGACTCCGACGAAGCCGAGGCGATCGTCACCGAGCAGTTGGACAAGGGTGTTCCGCTGATCGTCGAGGAAATGGTGTCGATGCGCCGCGAACTGTCGGCGATGGTGGCGCGGTCACCGTTCGGTCAGGGTGCGTCGTGGCCTGTCGTGGAGACCGTGCAGCGACACGGCCAGTGCGCCGTTGTCATCGCGCCGGCTCCAGATCTGCCCGGTGCCGTTGCGGCAGAAGCGGAACAGCTTGCGTTGCGGATCGCGTCGGAGCTCGGGGTTGTCGGTGCGATGGCCATGGAACTGTTCGAGACGACCGACGGCCGTCTTGTAGTCAACGAATTGGCGATGCGCCCGCACAACTCGGGTCACTGGACCATGGACGGTGCCCGGACGTCGCAGTTCGAGCAGCACTTGCGCGCCGTTCTCGACTACCCGCTCGGCGATACGTCGCCGATTGCTCCGGTCACGGTGATGGCCAATGTTCTCGGTGCTCCCGAAGCTCCCGAGATGAGCATGGACGAGCGTGTCCACCACCTCTTCGCCCGGATGCCCGACGCCAAGATTCACCTGTACGGCAAGGGTGAGCGCAAGGACCGCAAGATCGGCCACGTCAACATCGTGGGCGGGGCAGGCTCGATCGACGACCCGAATTACGTTGCCGCAGTTCGGGAACGGGCTGAGCGGGCAGCGCACTGGCTTTCGTATGCAGTATGGACCGACGGATGGGATGTACACGGTGAGTGAGAGTATGGGCGCGCAGGTCGGCCTGATCATGGGCAGCGACTCCGATTGGCCGACGATGGAAGCCGCAGCCGAAGCGCTCGCAGAGTTCGGAATTCGCTTCGAGGTCGGTGTGGTCTCGGCACACCGCACACCGCAACGGATGCTCGACTACGCGAAGGACGCTGCCGGCCGCGGCATCAAGGTCATCATCGCCGGCGCAGGCGGAGCGGCGCACCTGCCCGGGATGGTCGCCTCGGCAACGCCGTTGCCGGTCATCGGTGTACCGGTTCCGCTGAAGTATCTCGACGGTATGGACTCGCTGCTGTCCATCGTCCAGATGCCTGCCGGTGTTCCGGTCGCGACGGTGTCGATCGGTGGAGCCCGCAACGCCGGTCTGCTCGCCGCCCGCATCCTCGGTGCCTCGGATCCCGCGCTGCAGGCAGCCATGGTGGTATTCCAGGAAAGCCTCGAGACCATGGTGCTCGAGAAGGACAAGGCGCTGCGCGAAAAGCTGCTGGGCTGAGAAGCTGCGTAGCTGAGATTTTTCATGCGTGAACGACGCGGCCTGCCGCTGACCCTGATCCGAGCTAGTCGGGGCAGCGCGCAGGCCGCATTCGTGACGCAGGTGGCGTTGCTCTATGCCCGAGTGCTGGGCGCGCGCATCACCTTCGACGACGAGTTCGGAATTTTTGTCGCCTCCGGGATGCGGCGCGGATTTGCCCGCGGCGGAACAACTCTCGGTGGTGTGTATCTGACCCGCCGGAACATTACTCGGGCAGTGCTGCGTCACGAGGCGATTCATGCCGACCAATGGGCCAGGCACGGACTGGCATTCGGGCCGAAGTACTTGCGCGAGGAACTGCGCCACCCGGGCGTGCGAAACAAGTTCGAGATCGAAGCCGGGCTGGCAGACGGCGGTTACCGCGTCTGAGTAGCGCTACTGTGGGCGGCATGGCCCGTTTTCCGACTAGTGAACGATTTGTGCGCTGGACTACGGAACACGCGCGCGGCATCGACATCACCCTGGCTTGCGCGGTCGCCTTGCTGAGCCTGGTCACCGCCGCCACAGCCGGAGTCTGGGCTGTGATCGTCTCGCTCGGCATGAGCGTCCCGTTGGCGTGGCGACGGTCCCGCCCCGAGCTGTCCGGCATGCTGATTGCCGGCTTCGCGGTACTGCACGTTCTTGTCATCGGAAACACTCTGCTCGGCTGCGCGATAGCCGTTCCGATCTCGCTGTACGCCCTCGCTGCATACGGCGCGCGGTGGAGTAGTTTCACCGGACTGGGGATCGCCTTACTCGGGTCGATCGCGGCGGAGTTCCGATACTTCGGCTACGACGGCATTTCGTTCTCCGCGCAAGTGTTTCAAGCGGTGGGCCTGATGATCTTCATGCTTGCGGTCTGGGCATTCGGAGACTTGCGGCGTGTGCGAACCAAACAACTCGAAGGTCTGACCGAACGCGCGCGACTGCTCGAACTCGAGCGAGCGCAGGAAGCCGAGATCGCCACCATCAGTGAGCGTTCGCGAATCGCCCGTGAGATGCACGACATCGTTGCCCACTCGCTCACCGTGGTGATTGCCCAGGCGGACGGCGGTCGGTACAGCGCGGCCAAGGATCCGCAGGCAGCGGTTCAGGCGTTGGAAACCATCGCGTCGACGGGGCGGGCGGCCTTGACCGACATGCGTGCGCTTCTCTCGGTGCTCCGCGAAGATCGGCCGCGAGATTTTGCGGTGATTCCCGGCGCCGGCGATATCGACGCTCTGCTGGAGGACCTGCGCCGCAGTGGACTTGATGTCACCGCGTCCGTGGCCGGAGAACCACGCGATCTGTCGGCCGGTGCCGGTCTGACCGCGTATCGCATCGTGCAGGAATCGCTGACCAACGTACTCAAGCACGCCGGACCCGGCGCCCACGCGGGCGTCGAGATCACCTGGACCGATACCGAACTCGTACTTCGCATCGCCGACGACGGACGCGGTGGTAGTGCTGCGCTTGTCGAATCCTCACCCGGTGGACAAGGCTTGATCGGGATGTCGGAACGCGCGCGGCTGCACGGCGGGACGATTACCGCCGGCCCCCAGGCAGGCGGCGGATACGCCGTGCATGCGGTGTTGCCGTACGAGAGGACCTAGGGTGTCATCCATGGACAATCCGGTGACTCCGATTGCAGTGGCTCTTGTCGACGATCAGCAATTGGTTCGAGCGGGTTTCCGGATGGTGATCGACTCACAACCCGACCTCGAAGTGGTGGTCGAGGCGTCCGACGGGCAGCAAGGCCTGAACCAGCTGGCAACTCGTCGGGTGGATGTCGTGCTCATGGACGTCCAGATGCCGAACATGGACGGGATCGAAGCGACGCGGCGGCTGCTGACTACGGCGGATGCCCCAAAGGTTGTGGTGCTCACCACATTCGACAACGACGAGTACGTGATGTCGGCCATCAGGGCAGGTGCCAGCGGATTCCTGCTCAAGGACGTGCCGCCGGAGCAGTTGCTCGACGCCATTCGCACGGTGCACCGCGGCGACGCCGTCATCGAGGCGCGGGCAACGCGGCGTCTGCTTCAGCATGTCGGACCACTCCTCGAAGGCTCAGCCCCCGAGGCGGCGTTACCCGGCGATCTCACCCCCCGGGAGATCGAAGTTCTCGAGGCCATGGCGTACGGGCTGTCGAACTCGGAAATCGCGGCCAAGTTCCATGTTTCCGAGACAACCGTGAAAACTCATGTGGGACGGGTTCTTTCGAAAACCAAATCCCGCGATCGGGTGCAGGCAGTTGTCTTCGCGTTCCAGATCGGACTGGTGCGCCGTGCTGACCTGTTGAGTGCTGATACGTAAACTTGGTACTGCAGGGCTTCGTACTGCTGAAGACTGATCCGGTGTCCTCCTGTAGGAGGATACCGGCGAGCCCGAAATCGGTCCGCGCTCCGACGCGCCCGCCCCCGGTGCTCCCATAGCGTCGTAGACATGAATCAGCATAGGAACAGCGCGCCTGCAATCACGGCGCGCGGTGTCACCAAGGTCTACGGCACCGGCGACACCGCTGTCCACGCATTGGGCGGCATCGACGTGGATTTCGGCCGCGGAATGTTCACGGCGATCATGGGTCCGTCCGGCTCCGGAAAATCGACGCTCATGCATTGCCTGGCCGGCCTCGACACGGTGACGGGTGGGCAGGTCTACCTCGGAGACACGGAGATCACCAAGCTCGGCGACACCGATCTCACCGAATTGCGCCGCGAGCGAATCGGTTTCGTATTTCAGGCCTTCAACTTGCTGCCGGTGCTGACGGCCCGCGCAAATATGGTGCTTCCGATGAAGTTGGCCGGCAGTGAACCCGAACCGGCGTGGATGGACCAAGTGGTCAAAACCCTCGGCCTGTCCCAGCGACTCGACCACCTTCCGCACGAGCTGTCCGGCGGGCAGCAGCAGCGCGTTGCGGTGGCGCGGGCATTGTTGCCACAACCGGACGTAATTTTTGCCGACGAGCCCACCGGTAATCTGGATTCACGTTCCGGTACCGAGGTTCTCGGTTTGCTCCGCACCGCCGTTCGGGAGAGTGGTCAGACCGTGGTCATGGTCACTCATGATCCGGTTGCGGCGTCGTACGCCGACCGAGTGGTGCTGATTGCGGACGGTCGTACGGCCGGGGAGATCTCCGGCCCCACCGTTGATTCGGTGATGGCCGCGATGCGCGGACTCGGGGCAGACGATCTGGGTAACGCCGGCTCGAGCAACGCCCCGCAACCGATCGGTGTCTACCGATGAGGGCACTGGCTTTTGCTCAGGCCCGGGCACATGCGGGCCGGTACGTCGCGTCGATCCTTGCCGTGGTGATCGCCGTCGGGTACATCGTCGCGACGTTGACGTTGAGTTCGACGGTGACCGCCAGCGTGCGGACATCGCTTGCTGCGCAATATAATACGACGGATGCGGTTGCGTCGGGTCCGGATGTGAACCTCGGGGCCTTGCGCAGCGTGCCGGGTGTGTCGGCAGTGGCCGAGGACGTCGCGGGATACGTCCGGGTCGACTCCGCGGAGCAAGGTGTGTCTTACGGCGATGTGCTGTCGGTTTCCGACAGCCCGCGGCTGCGTTGGCAGAGTCTCGCCCAAGGAGAGTGGCCGACCTCGCCGGGACAGGTTCTCGTGAGTGCTGATTCAGGGATTCCCCTCGGGGCCGAGATCATTGTAACTGCGGCGAATTCGGGGGAGAGCGCAGCAGATCCGAGTGCTCGGGTTGTCGGGTTTGTCGATCTGAGTGGGTCGGCGCAACGACTCGGCGGCACCAAAGTGTTTGCCACACCGGAGCAGGCTGCGACGTGGGCGGGTGACTCCGCCACCCGTGAGTTCCGCATCGTCGGTGACGGTTCGGTGACGCCTGACCAACTTGTGGAGCGGGTGGCGCACGCGCTGCCGGCGGACTCGACCGTTGTCAGTGCGGAATCCGCCACCGACGCCGCGGCAGCCGAGTACCTCGGCGGCACGGACATTCTCAGCACCGTGCTGCTGGCCTTCGGCGCGGTTGCGGTAGTGGTTGCGGCACTGGTCATCGCCAACACGTTTGCGGTCCTGCTGGCGGCCCGAACGCAGGAGCTCGCGTTGCTGCGGTGTGTGGGTGCGACCGCCACACAGGTTCGTCGCAGCATTCGGACCGAGGCTGCCGCAGTTGGTGTGATCGCATCGATCCTCGGAGTGGGACTGGGCATCGGATTGGCGGCCACGATCGGTGCGGTGGCCACTGCTGCGGACGTACCGGTACCGCTGTCGACTCTGACCGTCACACCGGTGACCCTGTTGGTCGGACTGGTGGTCGGCATCGTGATGACGATGGTTGCAGCGTCGGCACCCGGCCGTGCGGCAACCCGGTTGTCGCCCTTGGCGGCCCTGGTACCGATGGAGTCGAAGCCCGAACACGTGGCAGCCTCGGTGATTCGGGTTGCCTTCGGCATCGTTGCACTACTCGGCGGTATCGCGGCGACAGTAATGGGTGTGATCGGGCAGCAGGTGATGGTGGCAACAGTCGGTGGCTTGCTCTCGTTTGTCGGCATCGCGGCCCTGGCAGGGCGGATCGTGCCTGCGTTGATCACAGCGGCCGGTGGTGTCCTCGGGCGGATGATCGGCTCGGTGGGCGAACTCGCAGCGGGCAACGCCGGCCGGAATCCGCGTCGAACCTCTGCGACAGCACTGGCTTTGCTGATCGGAGTGGCATTGACGAGCACCATGGCGGTGGGTATCGCCACGGTGAAAGACGCTGCGCCGGTGGCGATGGACAACCAGTTTCCGGTCGATGTCATGGTGAGCAGTTCCGGATCCGCGTCACTGCCGGAGGCTCTGGGTACCGACATCGGCGCGATAGCAGGAGTCCGTGCCGTCAGCGGCCTGGTAAATGCAGATCTGATGCTCGACGGGCACGGGACTCTGCAGGGGTACGGGGTGGACGCGGCGCAGGTGAAAGACGTTCTGCGTACCGATATTTCAGTTCCGGCTCCCGGCCAACTCGTGCTATCGCGAGCCGACCTGACCGACTACGGACTTGGTGCCGGTGATACCGTCACGCTGCGCGGAGATCGTGGACCATTCACCGTGAGTGTGATCGAGGGTGTGAAAGGGCAACCCGCACTAGTGGATCGAGCAGACCTAGCGGCGGCGTCCACCCCGACCAACGACGGTTACTGGGTCAGACTGGGCACCTCCACCGACGAAGAGGCGCTCGCCGTCACCGACCGCATCACCGAAATCGCGCGGCAGATCGCGCCGGGTAGCGACGTTCAAGGTATGACCGAGATGCGTTCGGCGATCGATTCGATCCTCGACACCATGCTGATGGTCGTTGCGGGCCTGCTGTCGGTTGCCATCCTGATCGCGCTGATCGGCGTCGGGAACACCCTGGCGCTCTCCGTTCTCGAGCGGCGCCGCGAATCCGGACTGCTGCGCGCACTCGGACTGACCAGGAAGGGAATTCGAGCGATGCTGATCTGGGAAGCGCTGTTGGTCGCAGGAGTCGCATCGGTGATCGGTGTTGTCTTCGGTCTGGTGTTCGGAGTCGCGGGAACGGCGTCTGTTTTCGGGCTTGGCGACGTGTCGCTCGGCGCCGTGCCCTGGGCGCAGTTGGTGGCCATCACCTTGATCGGCGGCGTGGCCGGAGTGATCGCCTCACTCCTGCCTGCCCGCAGAGCCGGGATGGTCTCACCCGTCAGCGCACTGTCGAGTTGACTGCGGTCAGAACTGCTTCGTGACCTTCTCGGTGCCCACTCGGCGCGCGGTAGCATCCGCGTCCGGGTGGGCTACCTGCACGAGCGACGCGCCGGCGGCCAGCACCGACAGCAGTCCGTCGATCAGTTCTTCAGCCGAATCCCACGACGCGCTGGACATCACACGATCCGACGACGCGAGTTCGCGGGCGGCGGCGGATTCCGTTGCCGCGCGCACGGTTTCCGCAACCGATCGGCCTTCCAGGGCCGCTCCGGCGCCCGCGGCGCGGAACTGATCGCCATGCACTCGGATGGACGTCGCGTAGTCGGCAACCCCGATCGGCAGATCGCTCAGGCCCTTGCCGAATGCGTCGAGGGACAGCGCCGCGACCTCAGGGACGTCGGCGACGTCATCGAGTCGATCCGCCGTCACGAAAGCAAGTTCGGCGTCGGACTCGGGGGAGAGGACAACCTCGCACCCGGCCCACCACACACCGAGTAGGACGGCAACGCTCTGCCAGTGGGCCGGCAGCAGCACCGCAACTTTTGCTCCCGGCTCGAGAGCAAACTCGTCGCGCACCATGTTTGCGGTCTTGGCAGCCCAATTCATCAGGGTGCTTGCCGACAACTCGATGCGCTCGCCGCTCGCATCGTCGTAGTACGTGACCCGTGGTCCGGCAGGGTCGGCCGCGAGGATCGGTCCGAGGAGTGCGTCGGTCAGATTGTCGGCAGATGAAGGCATCCGCTCAGTTTACGCAGAGTATTAATTCACACAGCGGGGTCCGCTGGATGCGGCGTCGATCGGCGGTCCGGCGGGAGCGGGAGTCGGACTGGTCTCGGTTGTGCTCGCCGAGTCCGGTGTCCCGGAAGCTGAAGTCGAGCCGGAATCCGTTGGTGACACGGAATCGGCGGACGTGGGACCGGAGTAGTCCGAGGCGAGAACAACCCGAACGGTGTTCGAGGGCAACGACGAATCCGCTTTTACGGTCAAGCCGCCCAATGCGTCGGCGACGGCAAGGGCTGCGTCGTCGTCCTTGGACTTCGCAAAGACCGTTGACTCGGATACGTCTGCACCGGTGTTGTTTCCGACTTCGCCTTCCCGGTAGCCGAGTGCGCTCAGTGCTTCGGAGACTCCGCTCGCGAGTCCGCCGATATCGCTGGCGTTAGCTACGTCGACGGTGAATTTCGAGGCATCGACGGTAGGCGCCGCCGAGGTGGTTTCTTCTTCCTCGACCTCTGCGCCGACGAGGTTCGCGATGTACTTCTTCACCTCTTTCGGATCGACCTTGACGATCGACTCGCCGTAGTCGGTCATACCGTTGATGTCGAGCACCGGGATGGTTTCGAACTGAACCTTGCCGCCCGCCAAATTTTGCAGTTGCTTCGCGAATTCGATGATGTCCCAGTCGTCGTCGATCACCACCGAGCGTGACACGGCGTTGGTCAACGAACTGAGCTTGCCGGGATCGCTGAGTGTTTTTGCGCTGAGGACCTGGCTGACAAGGGAAGCCATGAACACTTGCTGACGCACGATGCGGTCGAGGTCGCCGCGGGGAAGATCGTGACGTTGCCGGACGAAGCTGAGGGCGTTCGATCCGTCGAGAGTCTGTTGGCCGGCCGGAAAATTGGCGCCGGAGAGAGGCTCGTTCACGGCCGCGTTGAGGCATACGTCGACGCCGCCCACAGCATTGGTGAGCAGAACGAATCCGAGCAGACCGACCTCGGCGTAGTGGTCGACGGTGATTCCGGTCAGGTTCGCGACGGATTCGATGAGTGCTTCGCGGCCCGCTTCAGTGGATTTGCGGTCCGACTCCGATTCGCTTGCTCCGTTGTTGACCAGCCGCAGACGCTCGGTCTCCTTGGTTGCTCCGAAGGCTCCGTTGATCTTCGACATGCCGATGCCGGGAACATTGACGTACGCGTCGCGGGGAATGGAGATCGCGGTGGCGGAACTGCCGTCGTTGGGAACGCGGATCAAGATGATCGTGTCGGTGTTGGACGCAACTTCCTCACCGGCCCGTAGCGAATCCAGCTCGCTTTGGCTCAGGGGATTTCCGTGCGCATCCGTTCGGCTGTCGGTTCCCACCATGAGGATGTCGATGGCGCCGTCCTTGCCGCCGCCCAAGCCGAGTCCGCTGGCGGTGGCCAGGGAATTGCGCAGTGAGTCCACTCCGCGCCAGGCAAAGCCGGTAACCAGTAACACCAGGACCGACACGACGGCGACGGCGATCCGGCCTGGGCTGGTCTTTGCTCGACTAGGCGCAGGCTGCGGACGCACGCGGCGTTGTGGTTGCTGGTGTGACACCCATCCAGGTTACTGGTCTACTCACGTCAGGTCGGGTACCTGGCGACGGCGTGCCAAACTGACGGGTATGACTAATATCCTGCTCACAGGGGCGCGCGGCCAGCTTGGAAGTCGTATCGAATCGCTTGCGCTCTCGGCGGGTCGAAGCGTTGTCGCTCTGGGTTCAGCACAGTTGGACATCACCGATCGTGGTGCGGTCGACAAAGCGCTGACGTCCGATGTTCTCTCACCCGAGACGGTGGTGATCAACTGCGCCGCGTACACGGCAGTGGATGCAGCGGAGTCGGATGAGGCGGCGGCCACGGCAGTGAACGAGACCGGGCCGAGCAACCTGGCATCGGCCTGCGCGCGGGCGGGTGCCCGATTGATCCACGTCTCCACCGACTACGTCTTTCCTGGTGACGCTCACAGCCCGTACGAGGTCGATGCGCCGACAGGGCCGTCGACGGTCTACGGCCGCACGAAGCTTGCGGGCGAGGAAGCCGTGCGCAAGTCCGGCGCTGATTCCGTGATCGTTCGCACCGCCTGGGTCTACTCGGGTGAGACCGGTGATTTTGTCGGCACGATGCGCCGCCTCGAAGGTGAACGGGACTTTATCGACGTCGTCGACGATCAGATCGGTTCGCCCACGTACAGCGTCGATCTGGCGGCCGGTCTGTTGGAACTGGCGTCACGTCCGTTCACGGGCACTTCGACACTGCACGCGACCAACGACGGGCAGGCCAGTTGGTTCGATCTGGCGCGCGCGGTGTTCGAGGAGATCGGTGCCGATCCGAATCGGGTTCGCCCGTGCACCAGCGCCGCATTTGTCCGCCCGGCGCCGCGCCCCGCGTACTCGGTGTTGTCCGGTGACGCGTGGGCGGCCGCGGGCCTGAGCCCGTTGCGCCCGTGGCGTGAGGCGCTTCACGACGCAATCGCGTGAGCAAAGTTCAGATGGAGCGCTCCGGGCGGCTAGGCTGACCGGCGTGAGTCCCAAGCTGGCCGTGGTAACGGTGACGTACTCGCCCGGCGAGCATCTCGAGAACTTTTTGAGCACACTCGCCGAGGCGACGACAGAAAAACCCCAGGTCATCATGGCCGACAATGGGTCGACCGACGGAACTCCCGAGGCCGCCGACAGCAAGTACGAACACGTTCGTCTGCTCCGTACCGGTGGAAATATCGGGTACGGAGGCGCGATAAATCGGGCTGTCGCGGAGATCGATCCGGCTGTCGAATTCATCGTGATTTCCAATCCGGACGTCCAATGGAGCCCCGGTTCACTCGACAAATTGGTGGCTGCGGCAAATCGGTGGCCAAGGGCCGGTGCGCTGGGGCCCAAGGTCCTCGAACCCGACGGCAGCGTGTATCCGTCGGCGCGATCCGTTCCCGACATCACTTCCGGTGCGGGACACGCAATTCTGGGCACGGTGTGGCCGAAGAATCCGTGGACGACTCGCTACCGCCAGGAGAACGAGGCGCTCACCGAGCGCGCGGTCGGCTGGTTGTCCGGTTCGTGCCTGCTCGTTCGCCGCGATGCCTTCGACGCCATCTCCGGGTTCGACTCCCGTTACTTCATGTACATGGAGGACGTCGATTTCGGTGATCGCCTCGGAAAAGCGGGTTGGCTCAACGTGTTTGTGCCCTCTGCGGAGGTAACTCACGCGAAAGGGCATGCGGCAGGGCGTCATCCGGAGTTGATGCTGCCGGCACACCACCGCAGTGCCTACCGTTTCCAAGCCGATCGCCATCCACATTGGTGGCAGGCCCCGCTGCGTCTGGCACTGCGCGGCGGCCTGGCGCTTCGTTCCAAGATTGCCGTCGCATCCGCAGTGCGCGCTCGCACAGATCACCCGACCGATGACACTTCAGTTTCGAATCCCAGGGGACAACAACGATGACCGAACCTACTCCGACCGACGCGGTAATCCTGGTAGGCGGCAAGGGCACTCGCCTGCGTCCGCTGACCTTGTCGGCTCCCAAGCCGATGTTGCCGACGGCCGGTCTGCCGTTCCTGACGCACTTGCTCGCGCGGATCGAAGCTGCGGGCATCAAGCACGTCGTGCTCGGTACGTCGTTCAAGGCAGAGGTGTTCGAGGACTACTTCGGTGACGGATCGAAGATGGGCCTCGAGATCGACTACGTGTTCGAGAACGAACCGCTCGGCACCGGCGGTGGTATCCGCAACGTTCTTCCGAAACTTCGCGGCGACAACATCATGGTGTTCAACGGTGACGTACTCGGCGGCACCGATCTGAACGCGATCCTCGACACACATACGAAAACGGATGCGGACGTCACGCTGCATCTCGTCCGAGTCGGTGATCCGCGTGCCTTCGGTTGCGTGCCCACCGACGAAGACGGTCGGGTGTCCGCGTTCCTGGAGAAGACCCAGGATCCGCCGACCGATCAGATCAACGCCGGCTGCTACGTCTTCAAGCGCGAGATCATCGAGCAGATCCCCGAGGGTCGCCCGGTGTCGGTCGAGCGCGAGGTGTTCCCGAACCTGCTGGCCGAGGGCAAGCGCGTCTTCGGTCACGTCGACACGTCGTACTGGCGTGACATGGGCACTCCGGAGGACTTCGTGCGCGGTTCAGCCGACCTGGTTCGCGGTATCGCGCCGTCACCCGCACTCGAGGGCCCGCGCGGCGAGTCCCTGGTGCATCCCGGTGCCGGTGTGGCTCCCGGAGCTGTGTTGATCGGCGGCACGGTTGTCGGACGCGGCGCAGAAGTGGGCGCAGGCGCCCGCCTCGACGGCGCAATCCTGTTCGACGGCGCCGTGGTGGAAGCCGGGGCAGTTGTCGAGCGATCGATCCTCGGATTCGGTGTTCGGGTGGGACCCCGCGCGCTCGTCCGCGACGCGGTGATCGGTGACGGTGCCGATATCGGCGCTCGCTGCGAATTGCTCCGCGGCGCTCGGGTGTGGCCCGGTGTGACGCTGCCCGACGGCGGCGTGCGTTTCAGCACAGATGTGTGATTGTTGAGCTTCGCAACTGGAATAATGGCCGGATGACTTCATTTCCGAGCCGCTACGTCGCCCTCGGTGATTCGTTCACCGAGGGCGTCGGCGACACAGACGACAGATTCCCCAACGGACTACGAGGTTGGTCCGAACGCGTCGCGGAGCAGTTGGCAATCGGCAACCCGGATTTCCGATACGCCAATCTGGCGATTCGTGGTCGACTACTCGGTCCGATCGTCGACGAGCAGCTGGGGCCCGCGCTGGCGCTGAAGCCGGACCTCGTGACGATCTACGCCGGCGGCAACGACATGATGCGCCCCAAGCTGGACCTCGATGCCGTAGTCGCTCGCTACGACACCGCGATTGCCGCGCTCACCGAATCCGGTGCTCGCGTAGTGATGTTCACCGCCTACGACACCGGATGGTCGGCGTTCTTCGGCAAACTCCGTGGCCGGATGGCCATTTACAACGAATTGGTGCGCGAAGTCGCCGATCGACACGGCGCGACCATCGTCGACTTCTGGCGGTTCGCCGAATATCAGGATCTGCGGATGTGGGACTTCGACCGCCTGCACATGTCACCTGCCGGGCATCAGAACATGGCCGCTCACGTGCTCGACGCCATCGGTGTGGGCCACACCCTCACCGCGCCGGATCTCGGTCCCGTGCCGGCGCAGTCGAAGATCGAGGCCAGGCGCGAAGACCGTCAATGGACTCGAGAGTTCCTGGTGCCGTGGCTGGCTCGGCGCGTCAAGGGCGTCTCCTCGGGTGACGGAGTCAGCGCCAAGCGGCCCGAGTTGGTGCCCGCTTTTCAAGCCTGAAGGTTCAGGCCTGAAGGCGCAGTCTCGCCAGCGAGACCATGTGGTCGACGCTCTCGTGTTCGGCATTGGCTGGGAGGGAATCGACGGGCCACCACTGCAGGTCCGTCGACTCCTCGCTGCGCACGATCGGTGAGTTGTCCGGTGCCACAACAAGAAACCTCAGGTCGAGGTGCCGGGTCGGGACGCCGAGTGAACACGTGATGGGGTGCGTGTGTGCGGAAAGAAGTGCGGGGTCGATGCGCAGATCGTGAATTCCCGATTCCTCGCGAGCTTCGCGCAAGGCGGAATCGATCACAGTGTCATCAGTCGGTTCGCAGTGTCCGCCGAGCTGAATCCACTTCCCGACACGCGGATGCAGAGTGAGCAGGACGTGATTCAGGCTTTCGTCGACAACGAGCGACGACGCGGTGATGTGCCCCGGCGCATGACGGCGAAGGCATCCGTCTGGTGCGGAGTCGAGAAAAGCCAACATGGTGTGACGGAGGGACTCGTCGTGCGCTGACGGCGTAGGCCATTGTTCCAGAACACCTTTGGCGGACCTGTGCAGAGTCTCTGCGCTCACCTACATCTCCACCAATGCGTCGCCGGCTGCGGGAGCCGTACGGGGAGTGAGCGGTTCGAGGGGGTGACCGACAGCGACGGCGCCGAGCGGTTGCCAATCGGCGGGCACGCCCAGATGTTCGCGCACCGTGTCGGCGGCAAAGATCGTCGAACCGATCCAGCAGCTCCCGATCTCACGGGTCGCGAGCGCAACCAGCAAGCCCTGCACCGCCGCTCCCGCCGCCACGGTGAACATCGTGGACTCCGCAGCGCTGCGGCGCTCGTCCGGGTAGCTGTGCGCGCCGTCGGGGACGCAGAACGGGATGACAACTTCAGGGGCGTCGAACAGGATGTTGCCACGCGCGACGCGGGCCTGCGCGGATTCCTCGGTGCGTCCGTCGGCGCGCAGATCGGTGAGCCACTTCTCGCGTAGTGCTTCCAACAGTTGCTTGCGAATAGTGTTGGTGCGCAACCAGACAAAGCGAACGGGTCGGGTGTGGTGCGGCGCCGGCGCGGTCAACGCCTCGGCGATGGACAACCGAATCGCGTCGGCGTCAACAGGTTCCTCGCTGAACGCGCGAATCGAACGGCGCAGAAGCAACGACTGGCCGCGGCCCATCGCCGTGGCTTCGGCCGTGCCGAGCCAGAACAGATCGTCGGCACCGCGACGGATGAGATCCTGCGCTGTGGAACCGTTGTCCTGGAATCGCAAGCCGCGTACGACGGCAACCGGCACTCCGCCGAGCTTGCCCTTGACCAGATCGCCGGCAGCCGCGATTTCGTCGGCAACGGCGATCTCGGTCACGATCAGATCGTTACCCTGGCTGTCCTGCGCTCCGAGGTAACCGTGCAACACCGGGATTCCGGCGGCGCCGATCGCGGCGTCGGTCTGCCCGTTGCGCCACGCGCGGCCCATGGTGTCCGTCACCACGACGGCGACGGACTTACCGGCGGCATCGAGGAACCGAGCGCGCAGCGCGGCGGCACTCGCGTCGGGATCGACGGGAAGCAAAGCCAACTCGCCGCCGTCGACGTTGGAGCCGTCGATGCCGGATGCGGCCTGAACGATTCCGAGCTTGTTCTCCGTGATGAGGGTTCGGCCCTTACGCGCTACGACGCGTACGGCTTCCTGATCGACGAGTACACGCCGCGCGGCATCGCGCTCGTCGGGGTCGGTCGGGGACGAGACGACGCGGCCTTCGACCTTCGAGAACACTTTGCTCGTCACGACAAGGACGTCGCCGTCGCGGATCCACGGTGTTGCCTCGATGAGGGCAGCAGCCAAATCATCCCCCGGACGGAACTCCGGAAGACCGTGAACGGGAATCACTTCGATGGCTGCGCCGGGCGAGTGATCGCCGGGAGCCTGATCGGTCGTGTTTGTTGTCACAGCGACACTCCGGCGATATCGAATGCGGTGGCCACCATCTCGGCGGTGGCCGCGGGCGAGGACATGATCAGTGGGACGGCGCGCACATCCACACCGTCGACGTCGGCGGTGTCACCTTCGTCGATCAGCCAGCCGTCGAGGATGCCGTTGATCGACCGGGCGCCGTAATGGCGACCGATTGCTTCGGATGTCGTCTCGACGCCGATGACGTCGAGGCACTCATCGGCCATTCCGCGCAACGGTTTTCCGCCGATCACGGGGGAGAGTCCGATCACTTTGGCTGCGGTGGTGCGGAGTGCACCACGAATGCCTGGCACCGCCAGAATCGCGCCGACACTGACAACCGGGTTGGACGGAGCGATCAGGACGACGTCCGCGTTCTCGATCGCCTCGAGCACTCCCGGGGCCGGCTTCGCCTGTTCGGCACCGACGTGAGCAAAGCTGTGGGTCGGGACGTGTGCGCGGTGACGTACCCACCACTCCTGGAAATGGATCGCTTTCTGCTCGCCGTCCTCCGGGTCGGTGATCACGACGTGCGTTTCGCTGCGGTCGTCACTGACGGGGATGAGGTCAACGCCGGGATTCCAACGATTGCACAACGCTTCGGTAACTGCGGAGAGCGGATAGCCCGTTCTGAGCATCTGGCTGCGGATCAGATGGGTGGCGATATCGCGGTCGCCGAGCCCGAACCAGTCCGGCTTTGCGCCGTACGCGGCGAGCTCTTCTTTTGCGTTCCAACTCTCGCCCTTGTGGCCCCATCCGCGCTCGGTGTCGATGCCGCCGCCGAGGGTGTACATGCAGGTATCGAGGTCGGGGCAGATACGCAGCCCGTGCATCCAGACGTCGTCGCCGACGTTGACCACGGCTGTGATCCGGTGTGGGCCTTGATATTTCTCGAGCGTTTCACCACCGGAGATGCCGAGTGCGTGTTGCACTCCTTGGAGGAAACGAGCTCCGCCGACGCCGCCAACCAATACAGTCACGTTCACTTGACAAAGACTAGGCGGTGCTCGGCTTGCCGTGTCCGCTGGGCGGTGTGTCAGAGGCAAAACTCGGGCCGGAATACTAATGGATTCCTGTTCATTAGCTTGACCGCGACACGCTGGACGTGTGTAATCTCAAATGTGTCATTCCACCGATGTCGGCGAGTTTGCCTGCAGCGGGACCACATTCGAACGTAGTTTCGAGTGGTCAACGGGGTGGGGTTGAAATGGGTTGAAATACGGAGTGAAATTCTGCGCTATTACAGGTGAGGAGGCGGAACGATGCCCAATGAAAATGTCGAGATCAGTGCTCTGGCAATGACAGTGAGCTACGAACCGCAGACCGATTCCCAAGCAGGCGCAGCAGAAGGTGCCTGCAGTGAAATCGAGGCGGTGACTGCTCGGCCTGTGCTGAGTCTGGTGACCGGCTTCGAGGAACTGTTCGACACCATCGAGGATCAATGGCAGGAACGCGCACTCTGTGCGCAGACCGATCCTGAGGCGTTCTTCCCCGAAAAGGGTGGATCTACTCGGGAAGCCAAGCGAATTTGCCTCGGCTGTGAGGTTCGTGACGAGTGCCTCGATTATGCACTCGCCAACGACGAACGGTTCGGAATCTGGGGAGGGTTGTCGGAGCGCGAGCGTCGACGTCTCAAGCGGGGGATCATCTGATCTGCTGCTGAATCGGTTCGGTCAGCGTCGGGGCTGACGGGACGGTCTGCGAAAAGTCTTGACCTGCAACGGGGAATTGCAGGTCGTGCACAGACTTTCAGAGGTATTTGCCTAAGGGACATGGGCTTTCGGCCCTAGCCTGCAGAGTACTTAGTCCTCTTCGGGTGCCTAGTCTTTTTCAGGTGCCTAGTCTTCTTCAGGGAACGTCGGATCGATCACTGATGGATCGACGCCGAGGAACGTACTGACTTGATGCACCAGCACGTCGTGAACCAGATCCGTGAGTTCGTCCGGATTCTTGGCACGCTGCTCCAACGGTCGACGGAACAACACAATTCGCGCACGTGTCGTCTTGCCGTGCCGATCGATGCCCGCGGGAATCAAACGTGAGAGTGGGACAGGTCCGTCCGCGACAACTTCCGGTGGCCAGTTCACCGAATCCGGATCACGGGCAAAAATCTTCGGAACCTCGTCGACGGCGATGTCGAGTTTCTTCAGCCGGTCGTGCCATGCCAGGTCCACCGGAGCAAACGCCTCCATCACGAGGAGATCGAATTTCTCCGCTCGGGTTCGCCGTGCCGGAACTTCCGGCGGCAACAAAGGTCCGCGCAGGCCGCGGCCGTGCCGTTCGATCGAACGGGTGGTGATCGACCGTCTGCGGGGGGAGCGTGACATGGCGTCGAGATTACGACAGTGACGCTCCGTCGGTGTGTCCGAGTAGGTTCCCGCCGCGGGGAGGGCTAGGCTCCGTACCTGTGAGATCTCTGCGTCGCTGCTGCCGCCCCGGGTGCAAGAACCCCGCCGTCGCGACGTTGACGTATGTCTACTCGGACTCCACTGCGGTAGTCGGTCCTCTCGCGACCGTCGCTGAACCGCACTCGTGGGATCTGTGTGACAACCATGCGTCGCGTATCACGGTCCCGAAGGGCTGGGAAATGGTCCGGTACGAGGGTGGATTCTCGACCAGCACTCCGGACGAAGACGATTTGACCGCTCTTGCCGAAGCTGTCCGTGAGGCAGGTTTCGGCGACCGTGCCAAGGGACGTGAGGACACCGGCGTGTCCGCAGGCGACGACGCCCGTTCCGTCGCGCCTCCCGCGGTCCGCACCGGTCGTCGCGGTCACCTGCGTGTTCTGCCGGATCCGTCGGCCTGAACTTCCGGCCGCTTTTGCCTGACATCCCGTAGTCACGCGTGAAGCATTAGGCTTGCTCAGAACTTCCAGCGTCTTGCGAACTTCCAGTGTCCCGGTCGAAAGATCCGACGGGATGCGCACACAAGGAGAATGAATTCAGTGGGGCGAACAGCCGAGTCGGTTGCTGCAATCATCAAGGCGTACGACGTCCGTGGCGTGGTCGGTGAGCAGATCGACGAAGATTTTGTCCGCGATGTCGGTGCGTCGTTTGCCCGCTTGGTTCGGGACGAGGAGGGCGCTGCATCGACCGTGGTGATCGGGCACGACATGCGTGAGTCCTCACCCGCGCTGTCGGCCGCGTTCGCCGAGGGTGTCGTCGCGCAGGGACTCGACGTAGTACACATCGGACTGGCGTCCACCGACGAGCTCTATTTTGCTTCCGGGTTGTTGAACTGCCCCGGTGCGATGTTCACGGCAAGCCACAACCCCGCGAAGTACAACGGCATCAAGTTGTGCCGGGCGGGTGCGAAGCCAGTCGGTCAGGACACCGGTCTTGCTGTCATCTCCGGTGAGGTCGTCTCTGGAGTTCCCGAGTTCGACGGTCCGGCCGGCGCGGTCAGCAGCCGCGATGTGCTCGACGAGTACGCAAGCTACTTGCGTGGGCTGGTCGACCTGTCCGAGATGCGCGCGATGAAGGTTGCCGTCGACGCGGGTAACGGGATGGGCGGACACACAGCGCCCGCCGTCTTCGGCCCGATGCCGCTCGACGTGCTGCCGCTGTACTTCGAATTGGACGGCTCGTTCCCCAATCACGAAGCGAACCCGCTCGATCCGACCAACCTGGTCGATCTGCAGGCGTACGTCCGTGAGACGGGCGCAGATGTCGGTCTTGCCTTCGACGGTGACGCGGACCGTTGCTTCGTGGTCGACGAAAAGGGTGACCCGGTGTCCCCGTCCGCCGTGACGGCACTGGTTGCCCAGCGCGAGTTGGCAAAAGAGCCCGGCGCGTCGATCATCTACAACCTCATCACCTCGCACGCCGTGCCGGAACTGGTCACCGAATTGGGTGGCGTTCCGATCCGCACCCGTGTCGGCCATTCGTTCATCAAGCAGCAGATGGCCGAAACGGGCGCAGTCTTCGGCGGCGAGCATTCCGCTCACTACTACTTCCGCGATTTCTGGGGTGCCGATTCCGGCATGCTGGCTGCTCTGCACGTGCTGGCCGCACTCGGTGAGCAGGACCGGCCGCTGTCTGAACTGATGGCCGAGTACACCCGGTACAGCGCTTCCGGCGAGATCAACTCGACCGTTGCCGATGCGGCCGATCGAACGGCTGCGGTCCTCGCCGCCTTCGCGGACCGCACAGAATCCGTCGACCGCCTCGACGGTGTCACGGTCAACTTGTCCGGTAATGCGTGGTTCAACCTGCGGGCATCCAACACCGAACCGTTGCTCCGACTCAACGTCGAAGCTCCGACGCAGGCCGACGTCGACGCGTTGGTCGGCGAGATTCTGGCGATCGTTCGAGGCTGAGTTCATTTTTCTGCCCGATTGGTTTGTCGGCGCGTCGGCCGCCTGGGATAGTTGGGGGACTATCCGCGCACGCGGTGCTGCGGTCGATGTTGGTTGCGAGAGAAGTTGTTACGGAGAAGGGGGTGCGGTGAGATGACAGCGCCGACACCGCTCCTCGACCTCGACGACAGTGACGCATTGTCAGCTGCCGATTCCGAGGGGTTACTGCGTTCGGTAGCCATGGGGGGCGCACAGATTCGTTCGACGGCTTCGGCGGTCGCGGAAGGCTCGCTCGATCGGTTGGCCGGGCTGCGCCCACGAAGCATCGTGTTGATCGCGGGATCGGCCGGTGCCGGACACGCCGCCCGGATCGCCGTTGCCCTGCTCGGCAATGCTGTGCCGTGCCCGCTGGTGCTGCTCGACCGGACGCCGTCGTGGGTCGGCCCCCTCGACGTCGTGGTGGTTGCGGGAGACGACGCGGGGGATCCGCGCCTGGTGGAGTCCGTCGACGGGGCGGTGCGCCGCGGCGCAGAAGTTGTTGTCGCGGTTCCCGAAGAGGGACCGATGAGGGCAGCGGCTGCCGGGCGCACTATGACCCTGCCGCCGCGTGTGTTCACTGCTCCGCGCCACACGATGATTCGCTTTCTCGCGGTCTTCGTTGCCGTGGTTGCCGCGATCGAGAACCGCGACAAGGGTGAAGCCGGACCGTCGTCCCTCGATCGGATCGCGGACGCCGTCGACGCCGAAGCCATCAGCGACGGGTTGTCCAACGAGGTGTTTCACAATCCAGCCAAATCCTTGGCTACCAGAATGCGCGATCGCCGACTGGTCGTGTGCGGCAGCGGCGCGGTCGCCACTGCGCTTGCCGACTATGCAAGCGCGTCGCTTCTGGCATCGGGATGCTCCGCGGCCTCCGGTGAACTGTCGGATGTGATCGCAGCGGCACGGGCCCTCTTCGCTCCGCCGTCAAGGGCCCCCGATTCGGTTTTTCACGATCCCTTCTTCCACGATCCGGAGCTCGACGGCCCGTTGCCGATCGACCCGGTTCGGGCATTCGTTTTTGCCATGGAAGCGGGACGCGGCGAGGTTGTGCGACGCATGGATGCGCTGGCCGATGCGGATCTGGTGATCGCAGCAGACGAGGACAGCGCCAATACGGGGGTATCGGAAGTGGAACAGGTGTTTGTCTTGGCATCGAGAGTGGACATGGCGTCCGCATACGTGCAGTTGACGGGTGGGCCGCGCTAGTGCACGAACTCGAGGGCGCTCTGCGGTCCTACGCCTGGGGGTCACGTACGGCTATTGCCGAACTTCGTGGGCTTCCCGTGCCGTCCGCACATCCTGAGGCGGAATTGTGGCTGGGCGCGCATCCGGGCGATCCTGCGCGCGTCGTCACCGACGATGGCAGTGAGTCGTTACTCGACGTGCTCGGCCGGGACCCGGCGCGGCAACTGGGTGAGCAGAACATCGAGGCCTTCGGTGAACGCTTGCCGTTCCTGCTCAAGCTGTTGGCAGCAGAGGAACCGCTGTCATTGCAAGCGCATCCGAGCGCCCGCCAGGCAGAAGAGGGCTTCCGCCGGGAAAACGCCCTCGGTGTTCCGATGGACGCACCCGTCCGCAATTACAAGGACGGCAGCCACAAGCCGGAACTGGTCGTCGCCCTGAGCACGTTCGAAGCGCTCGCGGGATTCCGCGAACCGACGAGGACTGTCAAGATGCTGCGCGCACTGGCGGTGCCCGAACTGGAGCCGTACATCGGTCTCCTTGAAGGACAACCGGATTCGGACGGCCTGCGGGCGTTGTTCACAACGTGGATAACCTTGCCGTCCACCGCGCTCGGAACATTGTTGCCGGCCGTCCTCGCGGGATGCATCGGTTACGCGTCGTCGCGAGACGCGGAATTTGCCGCGGAGATCCGCACCGCGCTCGAACTCGGCGAATCGTATCCGGGTGACGCCGGCGTGCTGGCTGCGTTGCTGTTGAACCGGGTCACCCTCGAACCAGGTCAGGGAATCTTCCTGGCCGCCGGAAACCTGCATGCCTATCTGCACGGACTGGCTGTCGAGATCATGGCGAACTCCGACAATGTTCTACGCGGCGGGCTTACCCCCAAATACGTCGATGTGCCCGAGTTGCTTCGGGTCCTCGACTTCAACGGATCCGACATCACGATTCTCGACCCGTCGCCGCACGCGGGCAGCGCGGACATCGTCTATCCGACGCCCGCTCCGGAATTTCGGCTCACGCGTATCGAATTGGGTGCAGACCTGACGGACAGCGTCGTTCCGGCTGGGGATCCGCGCATCCTGATCTGCACCGAGGGTTCGGTCACGGTGCGCTGTGGGACTGGCGAACTGGAACTCGATCGTGGCCGCGCAGCCTGGATTTCCGCTGACGAACCCATCGCGACAATCTCTCCCCGAAGCACAAAGGCACAGGTTTTCAGCGCCACGGTTGGCCGATAACCGTGTCGGCAGAAGGTGGAAAGAAAGCAATCCTGGCCGCATTGGGGGCTAATGCCGGAATTGCCGTAGCCAAATTCGCGGGATTCCTGATCACCGGGTCGTCGTCGATGCTTGCCGAGTCGGTGCACTCCGTTGCCGACACGTCCAATCAGGGACTGCTGCTGCTCGGGCAGAAGAAGGCCGAGAAGGAAGCCGACCAACTGCACCCGTTCGGATACGGGCGCAATCGGTACTTCTACTCGTTCGTGGTTGCGCTGGTGCTCTTCACTTTGGGTTCACTGTTCGCGATCTACGAGGGCATTCACAAGATCCAGCATCCGGAGGAACTCAACTCGGCGTTTGTAGCCGTTGTCATCCTGGTCATCGCCATGTGCCTGGAAGGGTTCAGTTTTTACACCGCGATGAAGGAATCTCGTCCGCTGAAGGGAAACGCGTCGTGGTGGTCGTTCATCCGTACGTCGCGCAGTCCTGAACTGCCGGTTGTCCTCCTCGAGGACACCGGCGCACTGATCGGACTGGTGCTGGCACTGGGCGGCGTCGGCCTGACGATGGTGACCGGCAATCCGGTTTTCGACGGCATCGGCACCCTGTGCATCGGCGTGCTCCTCGGCATCATCGCGATCGTCCTGATCGTCGAAATGCAATCCCTGTTGATCGGGGAAGGCGCGACCAGCGTCGAAACCGATCTCATCCTGGCCGCGTTGGTCGACGGAACCCGCATCGAACGAGTCATCCACTGCAAGACCCAGTACCTCGGTCCCGAGGAGATTCTTGTTGCGGCGAAGGTTGCCGTTCCGCTCGGTTCGACCATCTCGGATGTCGCGACCGCAATCGACGAGGCCGAAGCGCGCGTGCGTGCTGCTGTTCCGGCGGCACGCGTGATCTACATCGAACCGGATCTGGACAAACTGGTCACTCGCAAACCCTGAACAAAGCCTCTCGCACAGGCTTAGGCTGATGCCATCTCTAAGGAGGCGGCAGTGGCGATCAAGGACGAGGCCGGATCCGGTCGTTCCAAATTGTTCCGAACCAAGTCGATAGAGCAGTCCATCAAGGACACCGACGAACCCGAGACCAAACTCCGAAAAGATCTGAACTCCTGGGATCTCACCGTATTCGGTGTTGCGGTGGTCATCGGTGCAGGAATCTTCACACTCACGGCTCGGACGGCAGGCAATGTCGCCGGGCCGTCGGTGTCGCTGGCGTTTGTCATCGCCGCTGTTGCCTGCGGCCTGGCGGCACTCTGTTACGCCGAATTCGCGTCGACGGTTCCCGTCGCCGGTAGCGCATACACCTTCTCGTACGCGACGTTCGGCGAGTTTGTCGCCTGGATCATCGGCTGGGACCTCATCCTCGAATTTGCGTTGGCGTCGTCCGTCGTCGCAAAGGGATGGTCCCTGTACCTCGGTGAGGTGATGGGTTCACGAAGTCCGATCGTCGAGTTGGGTCCGGTCTCGTTCGACTGGGGCGCGGTGCTGATCATCGCGGTCATCACGGTGTTGCTGGTGACCGGAACCAAACTGTCGTCGCGAGTGTCGCTGGTGATCACGTCGATCAAGGTCGCCGTGGTGCTGCTCGTGATCATCGTCGGCATGTTCTACATCGACACCGACAACTACACGCCGTACATTCCGCCCTCGCAGCCCGGCAGCACCGGGGAGGGCATACATCAGTCGTTGTTCTCCTACGTCACGGGCGCAGGCGGCAGCACGTTCGGATGGTACGGACTCCTTGCAGCGGCGAGCCTGGTGTTCTTTGCGTTCATCGGATTCGACGTCGTTGCCACCACCGCGGAGGAAACGAAGGAACCGCAGAAGGCGCTGCCGCGGGGAATTCTCGGCTCACTCCTCATCGTCACCGTGCTGTACGTGGCGGTGACGCTGGTGCTCACGGGAATGGTGAACTACACAGTGCTCGAGGGTGACACATCCAATCTGGCAACGGCATTCGCGTTCCACGACATCACGTGGGCAAAGAATGTGATCTCGTTCGGTGCCCTCGCCGGACTCACAACCGTGGTGATGGTGTTGATGCTGGGGCAGACTCGTGTGCTTTTTGCGATGGCGCGCGACGGTTTGATGCCGCGGCGGTTGGCGCCGACGGGTAAGCACGGAACTCCGGTTCGGATCACCGTGCTCGTCGGGGTGGTGGTTGCCGTATTGGCCGGATTCTTCCCGATCGGCACGCTCGAGGAAATGGTGAACATCGGAACGCTGTTCGCTTTTGTTCTCGTCTCGATCGGAGTGGTGGTGTTGCGCCGCACGCGTCCGGATCTACCCCGCGGATTCAGGGTTCCTCTCGTGCCTTGGGTGCCGATTCTGGCGGTGTTGGCCTGCGTGTGGCTCATGTTCAATCTGTCGGTGGAGACCTGGATCAGGTTCGTCGTCTGGATGGCGCTCGGCGTGGTCATCTACTTTGCGTACAGCCGTCGGCATTCGTTGATCGGAAAGCGCGAGCGCGGCGAAATCGACTGAGTGTACAAATTTAAGGATTTGTATAGTTTTTTTACAATGTTGGCAGTATTGTCTACCTCATAGTGAAGTGACTCACAGCCGTGAGTCGTTCCGGATGGAGGAGGCACGCAGTGTCGACACACGTGAGCGCAGAATCCGATCAGATATCGGGGGAGTGGCGAGACAAGAAGCGGCATCTCTGGCTGCTCGGCTTGGTTCCTCCGGTCGCGATTTTCATCGCGGTGGGAATGGTGGCCCTGTTCAACAACATTGGTTTGGGCGTCGTGTCGCCGATCTGGTGGTGGATCGGGCCGCTACTCGTGTACCTGGTGTTGCCGGTCCTCGATATCTTCTTCGGGCCGGACGGTGAGAACCCGCCCGACGAGGTCATGGAGAGGCTCGAGAACGACAAGTACTACCGCTACTGCACGTACGTCTACATTCCGTTCCAGCTGGTCAGCCTCGTCATGGCTTGCTACTTGTGGTCGGCTACCGACCTCTCGTGGCTCGGTATCGACGGCGGGCTCGGATTGGTGTCGAAGATCGGTGTGGCGATCACCGTCGGGTGTGTTGCGGGCATCGGAATCAACACGGCACACGAACTCGGCCACAAGAAGGACGATCTCGAGCGGTGGTTGTCCAAGATCACTCTGGCGCAGTCCTTCTACGGTCACTTCTATATCGAGCACAACCGTGGTCATCACGTCCGGGTGGCAACTCCGGAAGATCCCGCGTCGTCGCGATTCGGTGAGAGCTTCTGGGCTTTCCTGCCGCGCAGCGTATGGGGATCCCTGCGATCGTCGTGGGAACTCGAAAAGGCGCGTCTCGATCGATTAGGAAAGAAGCCGTGGACAATTCGCAACGACGTCCTGCATTCGTGGTTGATGTCGGTAGTGCTGTTCGCTGTACTCGCCGCCGTGTTCGGGCTGTCGATTCTGCCGTTCCTCGCATTGCAGGCCGTCTTCGGATTCTGCCTGCTCGAGACGGTCAACTACCTCGAGCACTACGGACTGAAGCGGACGAAGTTGGCCAGCGGCCGGTACGAGCGCGCCGCGCCGGAGCACAGCTGGAACAGTGACCACATCTGCACCAACATTTTCCTGTACCACCTGCAGCGGCACAGTGATCATCACGCCAACCCCACCCGTCGCTATCAAACGCTCCGGAGCATGGACGGCGCACCCGATCTTCCGAGTGGTTACGCCAGCATGATCATGCTGGCCTACGTGCCGCCGCTGTGGCGAAAAGTGATGGACCCCAAGGTCGTTGCTCACTATGGCGGCGATATTACCCGGGTCAATATCCAGCCGGGCAAGCGGGAGAAGATCCTCGCGCGGTACGGAGCGAGTGCATGAGTGCCTACAAATGCCCCGTGTGTGACTACGTCTACGACGAAGTGAACGGCGCACCGCGAGAAGGGTTTCCGGCAGGCACGCCATGGGATGCAGTCCACGACGACTGGTGCTGCCCAGACTGTGGTGTCCGGGAAAAGGTGGACTTCGAAGCTGTATCGGCAAGGGCAGGAGAGTGAATGATGAACGACTACAAGCTGTATCAGTGCGCGCAGTGCGGATTCGAGTACGACGAGGCGCAAGGCTGGCCAGACGACGGTATCGAACCAGGTACTCGCTGGGATGACATTCCGGACGACTGGAGCTGCCCGGACTGCGGCGCGGCGAAGAGTGATTTCTTCATGGTGGAGATCGAGCGGGCCTGAATGGGTCGGCGGGAGCGGCGGTAATGTCGTCATCATGATGTCGACGCCCACCCGCTTGCCTCAGAAAGAGGCGTCCCGTCTGCTGCTGCGCGGTGCGGTGCTCGATTCGATGCGGGAGTTGCTGACCGAGCGGGACTGGTCCGAGGTGAGTCTGACCGTTCTGGCCAAGCATGCGGGTGTCAGTCGGCAGACGCTCTACAACGAGTTCGGTTCGCGGCAGGGCTTGGCGCAGGCGTACGCGCTGCGGCTCGCGGACGGGTTTGTCGACGCTGTGGACGACGCCGTTGCAGCAAACGAGGGTCGGAGCGTCGACGCCCTGATGTCAGGGTTCGGGGCGTTCTTTGCCTCCAGCGCGATGGACCCGTTGGTGCGTTCGCTCCTGACGGGGGAGGCGAAGCCCGATTTGTTGCGTTTGATCACGACGGACAGCGCCGTGATCATCGATCGGGCATCAATTCGGTTGTCGGAGAGTTTTCAGCGTGGGTGGATTCAGGCGTCGGCCGCTGATGCGGGCATCCTGGCCAGGGCAATTGCGAGGCTTGGCCTGAGTTATATATCGATGCCGCCCGAGTCCGGGGCGTCGGTGGCGGAGGATCTGGGTGCCTTGCTCGGACCGTTCATCGATGTTGCCCGAGGTGCGCGCGGCACGGTGTGAGGTTCGCCGCAATCACGGTGATGTCCTACTGCGTGGGTCGAGCGGATAGCCTTGAGTGGAGTATGCACGTCAACCAGGAGAGGGACGATGACGACCTCAGTTTCAACAACGCCCGTGGCCGACAACCGTAACGGTGTCGACTTCAAAGTTGCAGATCTTTCGCTCGCCGAATTCGGTCGCAAGGAAATCCGACTGGCCGAGCACGAGATGCCGGGCCTCATGGCGCTGCGCCGTGAATACGCAGAGGTCTTGCCACTCAAGGGCGCTCGCGTTTCCGGTTCGCTCCACATGACCATTCAGACTGCAGTTCTGATCGAGACGCTGACCGCGCTCGGCGCCGAGGTTCGTTGGGCTTCGTGCAACATCTTCTCCACCCAGGATCATGCTGCCGCCGCTATCGTCGTCGGTCCCCACGGCACCCCGGAAGAGCCCAAGGGCGTTCCGGTGTTCGCGTGGAAGGGCGAAACCCTCGAGGAGTACTGGTGGGCAGCCGAGCAGATGCTGACGTGGCCGGGTGAGCCTGCCAACATGATTCTCGACGATGGTGGCGACGCCACCATGCTCGTCCTCAAGGGCGCGCAGTTCGAGAAGGCCGGCGTTGTTCCGCCGACGGACGACGATCAGGATTCCGACGAGTACAAGGTCTTCCTGGCTCTCCTGCGTCAGTCCCTCGAGGCCGACAAGGGCAAGTGGTCGGCAATCGCCGAATCCGTCCAGGGCGTCACCGAAGAGACCACAACGGGCGTTCTGCGCCTGTACCAGGTCGCTGCTGCCGGTGAACTCACGTTCCCCGCGATCAATGTCAACGACTCGGTCACCAAGAGCAAGTTCGACAACAAGTACGGCACACGCCACTCGCTGCTCGACGGCATCAACCGCGGCACCGACGTCCTGATCGGCGGCAAGGCTGCACTCGTCTGCGGTTACGGCGACGTCGGCAAGGGCTGCGCCGAGGCGCTTCGTGGCCAGGGCGCTCGCGTCGCGGTCACCGAGGTCGACCCGATCAACGCACTCCAGGCATTGATGGACGGCTTCGAGGTCAAGACCGTCGAGCAGGCCATCGGCTGGGCCGACATCGTGATCACGTCCACCGGCAACAAGGACATCATCACGTTCGAGCACATGAAGGCCATGAAGCACCAGGCCATCCTGGGCAACATCGGTCACTTCGACAACGAGATCGACATGGCCGGACTCGAGAAGTCCGGTGATGTCACGCGGATCAACATCAAGCCGCAGGTCGACGAGTTCACCTTCGCCGACGGTCATTCGATCATCGTGCTGTCCGAAGGTCGTCTGCTCAACCTCGGCAACGCGACGGGCCACCCGTCGTTCGTGATGAGCAACAGCTTCTCCAACCAGGTCATCGCGCAGATCGAACTGTGGACCAAGCCGGAGGAGTACGACAACGAGGTTTACCGTCTCCCGAAGCATCTCGACGAGAAGGTCGCCAAGATTCACGTCGAGGCCCTCGGTGGCACACTGACCAAGCTCACCAAGGAGCAGGCAGAGTACATCGGCGTCGACGTCGAGGGCCCGTACAAGCCCGAGCACTACCGCTACTGATGTAGCAGTGCCGGTCTGAAGTAACAGTGCCGGCCTGAAGTAACAACGCCGTCCCCCGGTCTGACTCGACGGACCGGGGGATCGGCTTGTCAGGCTGCGGGATAGGCTTGTCAGCCGTGGGAATACTCGTGGCGTTGGAAGGGCTCGACGGAGCCGGCAAACGGACGTTGATCGGCAAAGTGGTGGACGAGCTTCGGCGCTCGGGGACCACCGTCGCCACGCTCGATTTCCCCCGCTACGGACAATCGATCCATGCCGATCTTGCGGCCGAAGCCCTCAAGGGAGCGCACGGAGACCTGGCGCAGTCCGTGAACGCGATGGCGGTGCTGTTTGCGCTCGACCGCGCGGGAGCGGCAGAGAAGGTCGCAGAGTTGTTGAGTACCAACGACATTGTTCTGCTCGATCGGTACGTCGCGTCCAATGCGGCGTACAACGCGGCGCGGATGCATCAGGGCGTCGACGGCGAGATGGTGGCGTGGGTTGGTGATCTGGAACTGGGTCGCCTCGGCCTCCCGGCGCCTGATTTGCAGATGTACCTCGACGTGCCGATCGCACTGGCAAACGAGCGTGCGCGCAGTCGTGAGGTGGAAGATTCGACGCGCGAGCGTGACGCCTACGAGCGCGACGGAGACCTCCAGGTCCGAACTGGCGAGCTGTACTCACAGCTCGCGGCAGCCGAGTGGGTATCACCGTGGTGGGTCATTGGTCCCGATACGGACCCGTCGGACCTTGCCCGCAAACTGGTCGATTTCGGGTGATGCGTCACGATAGCCACCCGATTCGGAAGTTTCCGGCACAGTAGAGGGAACACGCGGCACGCCGCACAGTCACGTAACGGTCTTAATTACGACTCGAAGATGCAACGATAGGGATATGAAACCAAGGATTCTGGTTGTCGACGACGACACGGCACTCGCCGAGATGCTCACGATCGTGCTGCGGGGTGAGGGTTTTGATCCCTACGTGGTAGGCGACGGAACTCTTGCACTTGCTGCGGTGCGCGAGACTCGGCCCGACCTTGTCTTGCTCGATCTGATGCTGCCCGGCATGAACGGCATCGACGTATGTCGGGTCCTGCGTGCGGATTCCGGCGTTCCCATCGTGATGTTGACCGCGAAGACCGACACCGTGGACGTTGTCCTCGGCCTCGAGTCCGGCGCGGACGACTACATCATGAAGCCGTTCAAGCCCAAGGAACTCGTCGCTCGGGTTCGCGCTCGCCTGCGCCGGACCGAGGAAGAACCGGCGGAGCTGCTGAGTATTGCCGACATCGTGATCGACGTGCCGGCGCACAAGGTCAGCCGAGGCGGCGAGCAGATTTCGCTCACACCCCTCGAATTCGATCTCCTCGTCGCTCTTGCGCGCAAGCCCCGACAGGTGTTTACCCGTGAGGTGCTCCTCGAACAGGTGTGGGGTTACCGTCACGCCGCTGACACCCGCCTGGTCAACGTCCACGTCCAGCGTCTGCGCGCCAAGGTCGAAACCGATCCCGAGAATCCCGAAGTGGTTTTGACGGTGAGGGGTGTCGGCTACAAGGCCGGACCGCCGTGACCGGTGGCGTTTCCCGTTGGCGTCGCCGCCTCAATCGGTGGCTGACGCCTTTTCTCCGGTGGTGCCACTCACTGAGTAACACCCTCGCCCACATGTGGCGACGATCACTGCAATTACGGGTTGTCGTCTCCACGTTGTCGTTGTCGCTGATTGTGATCGTGATCCTCGGTGTTGTGCTCACGAGCCAGATCACCGACCGGCTGCTCGAAGCGAAGATCACCGCCGCCACGGAGGAGATGGATCGCGCCCGAGGCGTCGTCGAAGATCAGTTGGCCGGCGTCGACGGCAGTGCAGCCCTCAAAGACCAACTCGAGAGTGCGGCGTCAAGTTTGACGAGCCGCAATCAGGCGGGCGGTCAAGCATCGGGTTCTGCGGGCACCTTCGATCCCGCACTGATCGTCGAGCAGGACGGGCCCCGAGATCCGGTGTTTGCCGGGCCGGCTGATCAGATCCCCGACAACTTGCGTGAGTTCGTTCACAACGGACAGATCGCCTACCAGTTCGCAACGGTCTCGGATCCCGAAGGGTATTCCGGCCCGGCCTTGATCATCGGCAGTCCCACGGCGTCGTCGATCTCCGGCCTCGAGTTGTATCTCGTGTTCCCACTTGCCAGTGAGGATCGCAGCCTGTCGCTGGTCCGCAGCACCCTGTTGATCGGTGGCGCTGTCCTACTGGTCCTGTTGGCAGCGATTTCTCTGCTCGTCGCGCGGCAGGTAGTGCTGCCGATCCGATCGGCGTCGAGGATCGCGGTGCGCTTCGCCGACGGCCGACTCAAGGAACGTATGCCGGTTCGCGGTGAGGACGACATGGCTCGTCTCGCAATGTCTTTCAACGAAATGGCGGAGAGTCTCTCGAAGCAGATCACGCAGCTCGAGGAGTTCGGCAATCTGCAGAAACGCTTCACATCGGATGTCAGCCACGAACTGCGCACCCCGCTCACCACAGTGCGGATGGCCGCGGACCTCATCCACGACGGCAGCGAGAGCCTCGATCCGATACTCCGCCGCTCGTCGGAACTGCTTGTTGCCGAACTCGACCGGTTCGAAGGTCTGCTGGCCGATCTGCTCGAGATTTCCCGGCACGACGCCGGTGTTGCGGAACTTGCGTCCGAGCAACTCGACGTCCGTATGTGTGCGCGGGCCGCAGTGTCCACCGTCCGCCACCTCGCCCGTGAATCCGGCACCGAATTGATAGTCGACATGCCAGACGACCCGGTGATCGCCGACGTCGATCCGCGGCGGGTCGAACGGGTCCTGCGGAACCTACTGGCCAACGCCATCGATCACGGAGAAGGAAAACCCATCCTGCTGCGCTTGCGAGCCGACGACGACGCTCTGGCCTTCATCGTTCGCGACAGTGGTGTCGGACTGCGTCCCGGCGAGGAGAAACTTGTGTTCAACCGCTTCTGGCGATCCGATCCGTCGCGGGTCCGTCGTAGCGGCGGCACAGGTCTCGGCTTGGCGATCAGCGTCGAGGACGCCAATCTGCACGACGGCAAACTCGAAGCCTGGGGTGAGCCCGGTGTCGGCGCGTGCTTCCGTCTGACGTTGCCGCGAGTGCGCGGCAAGAAGCTGGTGTCCAGCCCGCTACCGCTGAAGCCGACGACGGCCAAGTTCGTGCGCACACCCTCCAACGCGGACATCGTCGCCGAAGAGGTCGGTGAGGTCACGTCGTCGATTCCGACGCCGCACGAGACCGAATCACGAACCGGCTCGCAAGGGGGTGAGCGTTCGTGATGCAGCGATACCGCCGTGGTCTCTTGGCGCTGAGCCTGAGCGCGCTGCTGTTGACCGGTGCGTGCGCGAGCTTGCCTGCCTCGTCGTCGCCGCAGGCGATCGGGACGCTTGCCACTGTGGCGCCGGGGACTCCCGTTGCTCCGCCGGCCTCGGGGCGTGAGCCCGATTTGTTGGTGCGGGACTTCGTGAAAGCGAGCACCGAACCCGCGAACCGGCACCTCGCGGCACGGCAGTACCTGACTCCCGAGATGTCCGCAAAATGGGACGACGCAGCAAGCGCCATCATCGTCGACAAGGTCGACACGCTCTCGGAGTCGCGGACCGATCAGGAAGCGATCTACACGATTCGAGTCAACAAGGTCGGGCGTCTCGAAGCCGGGGGAATCTACGTTCCCGAGGACGGCAGTTACGAAGCCAAGATGACGCTGACTCTGGTCGACGGCGAGTGGCGGATCAGCGATCTTCCTTCGGGTGTGATCATGGAGCGCGCGGCGTTCCTCGGTGCGTACCAACGGAAGTCGTTGTTCTTCCCGGATCCCAGCGGACAGACCATGGTTCCGGATCTGCGGTGGATATCGGGTTCCCAGGACCAGATGACATCGCAGTTGGTCGGCCTGCTGATCGAGGGGCCCAAGCAGGCGCTCGCGTCGGCGGTCCGCAACGAACTGGGCGCAGGCGTCGCGGTGATCGGGCCCATCACGAAGGCCGACGGTCGATCCGGTCAGGTGGGAGTCGGTCTCGGGGGCATCCGCATCGATTTCCGGATCGGTCAGTCGATGGACCCCGAAACTCGCGCTTTGTTTGCCGCCCAGATCATCTGGACATTGGCCGGCGCCGACATCGCCGGACCCTACGTTTTGCTGGTGGACGGGGCGCCTTTGGACGCAGCGCATCCGGAAGGCTGGACAACGGCCGACGTCGCCTCCACGAATCCGCTGGCGACGACCGGTGCGACGGTCGGGTTGCACGCCCTACGCGACGGTTCACTGGTCAGTGTCGGTGAACAAGCGGTCACACCCGTGCCCGGATTTGCCGGAACTGCAGGCAATCTTGCGTCTGTTGCGCTCTCTCGCGACGGCAAGACCGTCGCCGCAGTGGCGGATACCGCGAATCCTGATCCTGCAAAACGATTTTCGCTGACACTCGGTCCATACACCGAAGGTGCAGCCCCGGTCCTCGACGCCCCGGTGATCACCAGGCCGACGTGGGAAATCGACAACAACACGATCTGGGCGGCGGTGAACGGCAACACCGTGGTGCGCGTGGTTCGCGAGCCCACTACCGGTCGGACGTCGGTCATGAACGTGGACGTGGGCGCTTTGATCCCACTGGGATCGAACATTACCGAGCTGCGCCTGTCCCGCGACGGAGTTCGAGCGGCGATGATCATCGACGGCAAGGTGTACCTGGCGACCGTGGTCCGCCTGCCCAGCGGCGTTTTCGCGTTGACCAGTCCGCGGGCTGTGGCTCCGGGATTGGGCAGCACAGCGCTCTCACTCGACTGGAGCAACAGCGACACCATTGTGATCGCACGCAACAACTCCGATGTACCCGTTGTGCAGGTCGCGATCGACGGTTCTCGAATGGACTCGTTGCCCCGGGGCAATCTCACGGCGCCGGTGGTGTCCGTCGACGCGTCGCCCACCACCGAGTACGTTGCCGATGCCCGAGCAGTTTTCCAGTTGAACAACAACGATCCCGCGGGCGACAGGTTGTGGCGTGAGGTGCCTGGATTGACGGGGCAGAGGGCGATTCCGGTACTGCCCGGCTGAGTTTCCCGGTGGTGCACGGGGGTTGCTGTCGGTGGGCGCATGCACACTGACAGGCATGGGGGTCGGCGGTTTTCGGACATGGAGCAGTATCGGTGGGGCAGCGCTCGATCTGGTGTTGCCGCGTGAGTGTGGGGGATGCGGACGGATCGGTGTGCAGTGGTGCGAGGACTGCGTCGCCATGCTTCGCGATCATCCGATCCGGCTCACACCTCGAGTCGATCCCGGCGCGCCGGCGTGGGCGCTCGGTCCATACAGTGGCGCGAGACGGCGCAGTGTGATCGAGATCAAGGAGCGCGGCCGACGCGACCTCGCGGCGCCTTTGGGAGTCGCTGTGGCCGAAGCGTTGACGCATCTGGCGCGGTGGGGTGAGCTCCACCATCCGACGCGTCGGACTTTGGTCCTGATCCCGGCCCCGTCCCGTTCGCGCGCCGCTCGTTCGCGCGGCGGGGATCCGGTCCGCCGCATTGCTCATGCGGCCTGTGAGGTCTTGCCGCCGCGCCGTGCCGAAGTTCATTCGGCATTGGCCATGACGCGTGGCGTCCGCGATTCCGTCGGGTTGTCTGCCGCTGCTCGGGCCACCAACGTTGCCGAGAAAATCGTCGTGACACGCGCGGGGGCCGGATTGGTGGATCGAGACGTCGACGTAGTGCTCCTCGATGACGTGCTGACGACGGGAGCGACTGCGGCAGAATCGATTCGGGTGCTCGCGAGGATCGGAATCCGGACAACTCTCGTGCTCGTTGTTGCCGGTGTGTAAATGAATTTCGGGCTAACAGTGGCACTCGCGCGGATTACGTACTAGCGTCGGCGGCACACCCGAAAACAGGTGGGAGGTGGTACTTCAATCCTGATGCCGGGCGGATCCCCTCTCGGTACTTGAAGAACTTGCCGCCGCTCAAACACTGAGCGGGGCCGTAATTGGGAGGTACGAGTGACGACCCCTTCGCAAGCCTCGTTTTTCATCGAGGACGCCACGACCGAGCGTTCCACGCAAACCACCGTTCCGAAGTCCGACATCGTCGTCAAGGGACGCAATGTCGAGATACCCGATCACTTCCGAGTTTATGTTTCGGACAAGCTGGCGCGACTGGAACACTTCGACCCCTCCATATTCCACTTCGACGTGGAACTTCAGCACGAACGCAATCGACGTCAGTCCAAGAACTGCCAGCGAGTCGAGATCACGGCCCGCGGCAAAGGACCGGTAGCGCGAGCAGAAGCCGCCGCAGACAGCTTCTATGCCGCATTCGAATCGGTGATCGACAAACTCGAGAGCCGCCTCCGTCGAACCAAGGACCGCAAGAAGGTCCATTACGGTGACAAGCGACCGCTGTCCGTCGCCGAGGCAACCGCCTCGCTAGTCGACGCAGACTCACTCGGTGCCACGCCCGATATTTCGCTGAACGGTCAAGAACCGGACGAATACGACGGCCCGGGCCGCGTGGTCCGCACCAAGGATCACCCAGCCGAGCCGATGAACATCGACGACGCTCTCTACGAGATGGAACTGGTCGGTCACGACTTCTTCCTCTTCCATGACAAGGAGTCCGACAAGCCGTCCGTCGTCTACCGTCGGCACGCATTCGACTACGGCCTGATCCGCCTGACGTGACCGATCTGTAGGTGGGTTGCCTCGCAACCTCGAGTTAGCGCCTACCATGGAATCCGGCCGGAGTTTTCGGACCCCGGCCGGATTTTTACTGTGTCACCCATTTGTTGCCGAAGATTGAGGACGAACAAGACTGTGCCGTCGCTGTCGCTATCGAAGCTGCTCCGTGTTGGTGAAGGTCGCATGGTCAAGCGCCTCAAGCACATTGCTGAGCATGTCGAATCACTGTCGCCCGAGGTAGAAGGCCTGACAGACGATCAACTCAAGGCCAAGACCGACGAGTTCCGCGAGCGTTACGCCGCTGGTGAGACGCTGGACGAGTTGCTGCCCGAGGCCTTTTCCGTCGCGCGTGAAGCGTCGTGGCGAGTCATCGACCAGAAGCACTTCCACGTGCAGATCATGGGTGGCGCGGCACTCCACTTCGGCAATGTCGCGGAGATGAAGACCGGTGAGGGCAAGACCCTTACCTGTGTGTTGCCGGCCTATCTCAATGCCATCGCGGGTGACGGTGTTCACGTTGTCACGGTCAACGACTACCTCGCCAAGCGCGACTCCGAGTGGATGGGCCGTGTTCACCGCTCGCTCGGACTCGAAACCAGCGTGATCCTCTCGGGTATGACGCCGGCCGAGCGTCGAGTCGCGTATGCAGCCGACATCACGTACGGCACCAACAACGAGTTCGGGTTCGACTACCTGCGTGACAACATGACGCACTCCCTGGACGATCTGGTCCAGCGTGGACATGCGTTTGCCATCGTGGACGAGGTCGACTCCATCCTGATCGACGAGGCCCGCACGCCGCTGATCATCTCGGGTCCGGCCGACGGCTCCAGCAAGTGGTACAGCGAGTTCGCACGTATCGCGCCGCTCCTGAAGAAGGACGTCCACTACGAGGTGGACATCCGCAAGCGCACCATCGGTGTCCACGAGGCCGGCGTCGAACTCGTCGAGGATCAGCTCGGCATCGACAACCTATACGAGGCAGCGAACTCGCCGCTGGTGAGCTACTTGAACAACGCCATCAAGGCCAAAGAGCTCTACACCAAGGACAAGGACTACATCGTCCGCGACGGTGAAGTCATCATCGTCGACGAGTTCACCGGCCGCGTGCTGGTCGGCCGTCGATACAACGAGGGCATGCACCAGGCAATCGAGGCCAAGGAAAAGGTCGAGATCAAGGCTGAGAACCAGACCCTCGCCACGATCACCCTGCAGAACTACTTCCGTCTGTACGAAAAATTGTCCGGCATGACGGGTACCGCCGAGACCGAGGCCGCGGAGCTGCACCAGACGTACACCCTCGGTGTCATTCCGATCCCGACCAACCGCCCTATGATCCGTGTCGACAACGGCGACCTCATCTACAAGACCGAGGAAGCCAAGTTCGACGCAGTGGTCGACGACGTCGTCGAGCGTCACGAGAACGGTCAGCCGGTTCTGATCGGTACCACCAGCGTCGAACGCTCGGAGTACCTGTCCAAGCAGTTCACCAAGCGCGGAGTGGCGCACAACGTCCTCAACGCCAAGTTCCACGAAAAGGAAGCGACGATCATCGCCGAGGCCGGTCGTTCCGGTGCGGTGACTGTGGCCACCAACATGGCTGGTCGTGGTACCGACGTGGTGCTGGGCGGTAACCCGGACATCATCGCCGACATCGCACTGCGCAAGAACGGCCTCGACCCGGTCACCACGCCGGAAGAGTACGAAGCCGCGTGGGACGACGTCCTGAACCGCGTCAAGGAAGACGTCAAGGCCGACGCCGAGAAGGTTCGCGATGCCGGTGGCCTGTACGTGCTTGGCACCGAACGCCATGAATCGCGTCGTATCGACAACCAGCTTCGCGGCCGTTCCGGACGCCAGGGCGACCCGGGAGAATCCAGGTTCTACCTCTCGCTCGGTGACGAGCTCATGCGCCGATTCAACGGTTCCGCACTCGAGTCGATCATGACGCGCCTCAATCTTCCGGACGACGTTCCGATCGAAGCCAAGATGGTCTCCAAGGCCATCAAGAGCGCGCAGACTCAGGTCGAGCAGCAGAACTTCGAGATTCGCAAAAACGTCCTCAAGTACGACGAGGTCATGAATCAGCAGCGCACCGTGATCTACAAGGAACGCCGCCAGATCCTCGAAGGTGAGGATATGGAGGGCCAGGTCGAGCAGATGATCACCGACGTGGTCACCGCGTACGTCGACGGCGCGACTGCTGAAGGATATGTCGAGGACTGGGATCTCGAGCAGCTGTGGACGGCACTCAAGACCCTCTACCCGGTGGGTATCGACTACAAGGCTCTCGTGGGCGAGGACGGTGGGATCACCAGCGACCTCACCCGTGACGAGCTGCGCACCGCACTGCTCGACGACGCACATGCCGCGTACAAGAAGCGTGAAGCCGAAATCGACGCGATTGCCGGCGAGAACGGAATGCGCGAACTCGAGCGCCGGGTATTCCTGTCCGTGCTCGACCGCAAGTGGCGTGAACACCTCTACGAGATGGACTACCTCAAGGAAGGTATCGGCCTGCGCGCGATGGCGCAGCGTGACCCGTTGGTCGAGTACCAGCGCGAGGGCTACGACATGTTCATCGGCATGCTCGACGGCTTGAAGGAGGAGTCCGTCGGATTCCTCTTCAACCTTCAGGTCGAAGCCACTCCTGCGCAACCTTCTTCGGGTATCTCGGTCACGGCCGGTTCCGCTGCCGCGGCGTCCGCGACCGCACCGAAGCCGCTGCCGACGCAGCAAGCGGCGGCAGGTTCCACGGGTACGGCAGCTCCATCGGCCTTGCGCGCCAAGGGACTTGACGACGACGGCCCGTCGAGGCTGACGTACACCGGCCCGGACGAGGACGGGAAGGCAAAGGCCACACGCGATCCGGCTGTCGACGCGGGGGACACCGCGTCGCGTCGTGAGCGTCGTGAAGCCGCTCGCACGCAGGCAAAGGGCAACCGCGCACCCAAGTCCAAGCGCAAGCGCTGATTCTCAGGCGCTGACTTTTCCACCCGACAAAGGCTGGATGCTCACACCACGTGTAGTGCGGTGACCATCCAGCCTTTGTTGTCGGTGTTCTCGATCCTGGCGGCAATCGCAAAGGTTCGTGGGCCGCGTCGAAAGGTCGCGCACACTTCGGCCGCGTGGGGCGAGGCGGTGTTCACGTGTGTGCGGTGGGTTCGAGCGGCGCCGAGTCCGCGCGTCGGATCATGCGAAATGGAAAGGCGCTGAACAAGTTCCATCACCGTTGGAGACAGTACTGATTTGAGGTGTGCGGGACTTCGTCGTTGGTCGAGGACTTCGAGGACAAGGCGCAGAGACGTGTTCCAGAAGACATCGGCACCGGGTGCGACGGGCTCGGCAGTGAGGCTGGATTGCCCCGATGTTCCACTGTGCCCTGATGTTCCACTGTGCCCGGATGTTCCACTGTGTGGTGTTCTGCGTGCGGTGCCCAGCACTCGTTCGGTTCGGGCAGACGGTCGCCTGATCATCAGGGAATCGGCAGGCGGTTCGCACTGCGGCGCGGGTTGGAGAAAGCGTTGTGGTGTGTGGAGTTGGTCGATGGTCATGATGTATCCCCCGGATATTTTTTGCATCGCTCCCCCGAACGATGGTGAGAAGTATGACACGAACCCCTGCAGATGTCGCAGAGATCACGGCCGCACCCTAATGTAATTCTGGTGCGGGGACTTCTGTTGGATGTGGGTGGCGTGCTGTTCGGTCCGGGGTCCGACCTGGACGGTCTCAGCGCGGTGGTTCGGCGGGCTCGTAGCGCGGGCATCGCGACGGGAATCGTGAGCAACGACCCGGGCGGAGCGGACGCCCAGTGGCTCCGTGACCTCGGCGACGGGGTGTTGGTGGACGACGTCGTGCTCTCCGGTGACGCCGGCATGGCAAAGCCGGATGCCGATATCTACCTTCTGGCCGCAACACGGTTGGGTCTGCGTCCGGCGGACTGCGTGTTTGTCGACGACCTCGAGGTGAATGTTCGAGGCGCCGTCGACGTCGGCATGGTGGGTGTCCATCACTACGACGCGGCCGACACGATCGAGGAGTTGTCGATCCTGCTCGATGTGGACGGTGCGGCGAGTTCGGATGGTGTTGCTTTGAAAGACACGCCGGCGGGTGATCAATCATGGTGAACAGATTGACGACTCAGGACGCAGCCTTCTACTTCCTCGAAGCCGGCAGCACTCCGATGCACGTCGGTTCGTTGGGGATCTTCCGGCAGCCGGGCACCGGGATCGATCACAACGAATTGCTGCGGCTTGTCGAAGAGCGACTCAGTCTGGTGCCGCGGTACCGGCAGAAGGTCCGGGAAGTTGTTCTGGGTCTGGCACGTCCGGTGTGGGTCGACGATCGAGATTTCGACATCACGTACCACGTGCGTAGGTCGGCCCTTCCGAAACCGGGATCGGCCGAACAGTTGAACGATCTGATCGCGCGCCTCATTTCCCGGCCGCTGGACAACACCCGGCCGCTGTGGGAGATGTACCTCGTCGAGGGGCTGGCGGACGACAGGTTTGCCATCTTCACAAAATCGCATTCGGCTTTGGTCGACGGTGAAACCGCGCTCGAGATCAGTCAGGTCTTGTTCGATCCGCAGGAGAAGCGTCAGCCCGGCGCAGAAGAGTTGTGGATGCCTGCCCCACCGCCCAGTGATCTGAATCTGCTCATCGGTGCGCTCGCTGATCTGGTGACGAGTCCGGGTGAAGGGGTGGCTCGCGCGAGGGCCGCGTTGGGCGACGTGACGACGTCGATGACGGAGGCGGTCAGTGCTGTCGGCAAGATTGCCGCAGTGGTGCGTACGGCCGCGCAGGTCGCCCCTAACAATCCACTCAACGCGCCGATCACGCGCAGTCGACGATTATCCGTCGCCAAGACTCCGCTCGACGACTACCGACGGATTCGGGCGAAGTACGGGTGCGAGATCAACGACGTGATCCTCACGGTGGTCGCCGGGGCATTGCGGAACTGGCTGTTGTCGCGGGGGGAGCCGGTTACCGAGGCGAGCGTTGTCCGCGCGCTGGTGCCGATGTCCGTGTACATCGACGGGCCGGACAACCCGGACGTCGAAGACCCGCAGGCGCCCGGCCATGTGTCGTCGTTCCTGATCGACCTGCCGGTGGGGGAGCCCAATGCTGTCGTCCGGTTGTCGCACGTCGCGCATGCAACGGAAGCTTTCGCGCGTCAGGGCCGTCGGGTGACCGCTCAGACCATGGTGAAGATGTCCGGGTTCGCGCCCGCCACACTCCATGCGATGAGTGCGCGCGCGGCGAGCAGTCTCTCGCAGCGCATGTTCAACCTCATGATCACCAACGCGCCGGGTCCGCAGTTTCCGCTGTACATCGGTGGCGCGCGGATGGAGGAGATGTATCCGGTCTCGCCATTGCTGAAGAATCAGACACTCAGTATTGCCTTGACGTCGTATGACGGGAATGTCTACTACGGTTTGAATGCCGACCGTGACGCGATGTCGGACGTCGACGTGGTGCGTTCGTTGCTCTTCGAGTCTCTCGAGGAGTTGACCGACGCCAGTCGGTAGGTGTTTCTCGCGCGTCGTGACAGTCCAACGAAGGTGGTCTCATGAGGGTGTACGTACCGGCAACTGTGGAAATTCTGCAGCGTTTGGTTGCCGATCAGGAGTTCGACGCGATGAGTCGGACTGCGTTTGCCGTCACTCCGGCACTGCGTGAGGCCTATGCGGCCGGGGACGACGACGAGTTGGCGGAAGTCGCGATGAGTGAGGCGGCGCGGGCGTCGTTGCGCTTGATTGCCGGCGCTGACGGACCGGTGACGTTCCGGCGTGCGGTGGTTGCCGCGGATGTCGACGACGCGAAGTTGCGTCCGGATCTCGATGACGCGGTAGTCCGCTTGGCCGGCCCGGTCACGATGGCGCAGGTCGCGTCCGTTCATGTTGATCTTGCGCAAGCCGAACCCGATATCGAGCGGGCGGCGGCGATTGTCGATGCTGCCGATCTCGGCGACACGGATGCCGAGTTCACCCTCGGTGACGCGGAAGATCACGAGTTGGCGTGGTACGCGGCGCAAGAGTTGCCGTTCCTGCTCGACCTGCTCTGAAATCGGACACCCGCTGTCCTTACTATGAAGTAACCTACGGTACCGTAACCTGATAACCTACGATAGCGTAGGCATAGGTAGTGCGGGTGAGCATTGCAGGTGAGAGGTGGAGGTCTGATGGGTCTGAAGGACTGGATCGAGGCACCGGCAGCGTCGGTAGTTCCGGCAGCGCGGTCGAAGCTCAATTTGCTGCGCGGTGCCGCAGCGCGATTGACCACACCTCTCTTGCCTGACGACTACCTTCATCTGGCAAATCCGTTGTGGTCGGCGCGCGAACTGCGTGGCCGGATCGTCGAGGTTCGACCGGAAACTCAGGATTCCGCGACGATCGTGATCAAGCCGGGTTGGGGTTTCGACTTCAATTACCAGCCGGGGCAGTACATCGGTATCGGCTTGCACATCGACGGGCGATGGCATTGGCGGTCGTACTCGTTGACGTCGCCGCCCAACTGGGAGAACAAGAAGATCTCCATCGCGGTGAAGGCGATGCCCGAGGGTTTCCTTTCGAGCCACCTGGTCAGCGGAGCTGTTCCGTCCGGCACGATCGTCCGTCTGGCCACGCCGGCCGGTAACTTCGCGTTGCCGGACCCGCCGCCGGAGAAGGTCCTGTTCATCACCGCCGGCAGCGGAATCACGCCTGTCATGGGCATGCTGCGCACGATGAATCGTCGAGGGCAGTTGCCCGACGTCATGCACGTGCACTCCGCTCCCACGGAATCCGATGTCATGTTCGCGGACGAACTGACGGCACTACATGCCGAGCATGAGGATTTTGTCAGCCACATTCAGCTGACGCGCCGCGACGGAAAGTTCAAGCTCAGTTCACTCGATCAGGTGTGCCCGGATTGGCGTGAGCGTCACACCTGGGCCTGTGGACCCCTGCCGTTGCTCGACGAGATCGACGACGTGTGGAAGGCCGAGGGGATCGAAGACCGCCTGCACATGGAGCGGTTTGCGGTGTCGAGGATCGATGCGTCCGCAGACGGCGGCACTGTCACGTTCGAGAAGTCGGGAAAGACCGTCACGGTGGACGGTGCGACAACACTTCTCGAAGCCGGGGAACAGTCCGGCGCTCTGATGCCTTTCGGTTGCCGAATGGGCATTTGCCAGACTTGTGTTGTACCTCTCGTTTCCGGTCATGCAATCGACCTACGCTCGGGAAAGCAGCATGTCGAGGGTGAACGCATCCAGACATGCATTTCCGCCGCGGCGGGCGACTGTACGCTGGACGCATAGCTTCTAGGCACACGGAGGACAACGGTGGCAATCACCGACATCAAAGAGTTTTCGCACCTCACCGCAGCTGATGTCGAAGCGCTCGGGCGTGAACTGGACCAGATTCGACTCGATGTCGAAGACTCTCGTGGAATCCGGGATGCTCGCTATATTCGTCGGGTCATTCGCGTCCAGCGCGCCTTGGAACTCGGCGGTCGTATCGCCCTGTTCGGTAGCAAGTACCGTCCCGCCTGGTTGGCGGGCACGGCGCTGCTGAGTATCTCGAAGATCATCGAGAACATGGAACTCGGGCACAACGTGATGCACGGGCAGTGGGACTGGATGAACGATCCGGAGATTCATTCCTGTTCGTGGGAATGGGATCAGACGGGCCCGTCCGAGCACTGGAAACGTGCCCACAACTACCAGCATCACACGTACACCAATGTTGTCGGGATGGACGAGGATCTTGGCTTCGGGATCCTGCGGATGACGCGGGACGAGGCGTGGAAGCCGATCAATCTTCTGCAGCCGATTGCCAATGTCATTCTTGCGGCGACGTTCGAGTGGGGCATCGCCCTGCATGACCTGACTGCGGCTTCCGAGTTGGAAGGTGCTGCGAAGGGGCAGCTGAACTCCCAGGCCAACAAGGATTTTGCACGCAAGATCGTCCGACAGGTCGGCAAGGATTTTGTGGTGTTCCCCTTGCTGACCGGGCCCGCGTGGAAATCGACGCTGACGGCTAATGCGACGGCAAATCTCGTTCGTAACCTCTGGGCGTACGTGGTCATCTTCTGCGGCCATTTTCCCGATGGTGCGGAAAAGTTCACCGTCGCAGAGTTCGAGCAGGAAACACGTCACGAGTGGTACCTGCGTCAGATGCTCGGTAGCGCCAACTTCAATTCCGGAAAGCTCATGGGGTTCATGAGCGGCAACCTGAGTTACCAGATCGAGCATCACGTCTTCCCGGATCTGCCGAGTAATCGCTATCCGGAGATTGCTGTGAAGATGCGTGCGCTGTGCGAGAAGTTCGATCTTCCGTACACGACAGGTTCGTTGTTCAAGCAGTATCTGCTTGCGCTTCGCACCATTCACAAGCTGGCCCTGCCGGACAAGTGGTTGATCGCGACCTCGGACAATGCGCCGGAGACTTCCTCGGAGCTGCGGTTCCGGGAGCCGGGACTCAAGGGTGCTGCGATGGCGATGGTCGACGATCTGCGTACCGATTCGGTGACCGGCAAGCGCTTGGGTCTGTTGACGGCTTTGAAGTCGCAGGCGCGTTCTCGCCTGCCGAAGCGCAAGAAGTGATATAGATTACATCGAGCAAAAGCTAACCTACGGTGCCGTAACTTACGCTAGAGTAGGTCGTGTTGAATCCGTTCGGCATGAACTTTTCGACAAGAACTCACCGTAGGAGGCCCGCATGGCGATTGCAGACGTCAAGGAATATGCGCATCTCACCGAAGCCGACGTCGAAGCGCTCGGTCGTGAACTCGATGCGATCCGTCGCGACATAGAGGATTCGCGTGGCGAGAAAGACGCACGCTACGTCCGTAACGTCATTCGTCTTCAGCGGACCCTCGAGGTCAGTGGTCGCGCTATCCTGTTCGCCAGCCGCAAGCGCCCGGCGTGGCTGCTCGGCACCGGCGTTCTCGGTGTCGCGAAGATCATCGAGAACATGGAACTCGGCCACAACGTCATGCACGGGCAGTGGGACTGGATGAACGATCCGGAAATCCACTCGAGCTCGTGGGAGTGGGACGTCACCGGCCCGTCGGCGCACTGGAAGCAGACCCACAACTTCCTGCACCACAAGTACACCAACGTCCTCGGCATGGACGACGACGTCGGATACGGACTGCTCCGCGTCACCCGCGACCAGCGATGGAAGCCGTTCAATGCCGGCAACCTCGTGTACAACACCCTGCTTGCGCTCTTCTTCGAGTGGGGCATCGCCGCGCAGCATCTCGAACTCGGCAAGGTGGCCAAGGGCCGCGCGGACATGGACGACACGCGTCGTAAACTGCGTGAGGTCGGCGAGAAGGTCGGCAAGCAACTGGTCAAGGACTACGTCGTCTACCCGGCACTCACGGGACCGGCATGGAAGAGCACTCTCAGTGCGAATTTCACCGCGAACATCATTCGCAATCTGTGGACCAACGCCATCATCTTCTGCGGGCATTTCCCGGACGGCGCCGAGAAGTTCACCAAGGCAGACATCGACGGCGAATCGCAGGCGCAGTGGTACCTGCGTCAGATGCTCGGTAGCGCCAACATCGAGGGCAGCAAGCTGATGGACTTCATGTCCGGCAACCTCAGCTACCAGATCGAGCATCACCTGTTCCCCGACCTGCCGAGCAACCGGTACCCGGCCATCGCGGTCAAGGTTCGTGAGCTCACCGACAAGTACGACTTGCCTTACACGACCGGGCCTTTCCTGGTGCAGTACGCCAAGTCGTGGCGCACCATCGCCAAGTTGTCGCTGCCAAACAAGTACCTCAAGGACACCGTCGACAATGCGCCGGAAACGGCATCCGAGTTGATGTTCGACGGCAACGCCGCCTCGAGCGTCGATCCGGTCACCGGCCGTCGTCGTGGACTCAAGAGCGCCATAGCGCAAAAGCGTAAGAGCGGAAAGCTGCGGAGCCTGCTCGGCTTGCGCTGATCAACTACCGAAAAAGCCCAGACACCGAAATCGGTGTCTGGGCTTTTCTCGTTTGTCAGTACTGGTCGTTGGATTTGATGGCCTCGAGGAGTTGCCGCACGGCAATCACACGACGGGCCGATTTTCCTTCGAGAAGATCCAGCTTGCACTCCGGGTCCGCGGGCGGGCCGAGGTGCGTGCATCCGCGAGGGCAATCCTCGATCTGTGCCGCGAGGTCGGAGAAAGCGGCGACAACATTCTCCGGTGAAATGTGGGCCAAGCCGAACGATCGGATGCCCGGCGTGTCGATCACCCAACCACCCTCGGCGAGGGGGAGGGCCACAGACTGCGTCGACGTGTGCCGTCCCTTGCCGACGCCCGAGACGATGCCGACGGCTCGATTGGCGTCGGGGACAAGGCGATTCACCAACGTCGACTTACCGACGCCCGAGTGCCCGATCAGGGCCGTCAACTTGTCGTGCAGGATGGCGGTGAGTTCGTCCAGCGGATCGTCACGACCGGCCACGACCACTTGGATGTCGAGGTCGGCGAAGGTGCTGGCGAACTCCTCCGGCGGTTCGAGGTCGCTCTTGGTGAGGCACACGATCGGCGTGAGACCGCCCACATATGCCGCGACCAGGGCGCGCTCGACAAATCCGGTGCGCGGCGGCGGATCAGCCAAGGCAACCACGATCAGTAACTGCTGCGCGTTGGCGACCACGATGCGCTCGAACGGATCCGTATCGTCAGCGGTGCGTCGAAGCACGGTCGAACGCTCGGAGACCCGGACGATGCGAGCGAGGGTGTCGGTCTTGCCAGACAGATCGCCGACGATGTCCACCTGATCACCGACGACGATGGGCGTGCGGCCCAGTTCACGGGCGCGCATCGTCACGATCAGCCGGTCGGGATCGCCGCCGAGGACGCAACCCCACCGGCCACGATCCTTCGAGACCACCATCCCCGACTCGGCAGAGAGATGCTCAGGGCGGGTCTTGGTGCGGGGGCGTGATCCGCGACCGGGGCGGACCCGGACGTCGGACTCGTCGTACTGCCGCGGACTCAGAAGCTTGCCTTTCGCGCGGAGGGTGCCAGCATGTCTGTCCACATGTTCTCGAAGCCCGGCAGCGTCTTGGCCGTGGTTGCGACGTCGTCGACCTCCACGCCGTCGACGACCAGGCCGATGATCGCGCCGGCCGTGGCCATGCGATGGTCTGCGTACGAGAGCCATTGCCCACCATGCAGTTTCGCGGGGACAATGGTCAGGCCGTCATCGGTTTCGGTGACGGACCCGCCCAGCTTGTTGATCTCGTCCGCCAGTGCCGCCAGTCGATCCGTCTCGTGGCCCCGCAGGTGTGCGATGCCGCGCAGATGAGACGTTCCCTCTGCCAGCGCGGCGAGCGCCGCAACCGTCGGGGTGAGTTCACCGACGTCGTGCAGGTCGATGTCGATGCCGCGCAACGTTTCGGGACCTCGCACAGTAAGGATGCCGTCGGCGAGGGTGACCTCGGCTCCCATCGAGGCGAGAATATCGCGGATCGCGTCGCCGGGCTGCGTTGTCGACGACGGCCACAACGGCACGCTGACGGTACCGCCGGTAACAGCCGCTGCTGCCAGGAATGGTGTGGCATTCGACAGATCGGGTTCGATGACCCAGTCGATAGCGCGCACCGGTCCGGGTTCGACCCGCCAGGTGTCGGCGTCGCCGCCCGTGGCCGGAGTCGTGACGGACACTCCGGCTTCGCGCAGCATCTCGACGGTCATGTCGATGTGTGGCATCGACGGAACCGGCTTGCCGGTGTGGTGCACGGTGACGCCCTGCTCGAACGCTGCGGCCGAGAGCAGCAGGCCTGAGACGAACTGTGACGAACCGGACGCGTCGATGGTGACGGTTCCGCCGCGCAGCGACCCGGTTCCGGTCACGGTGAACGGCAGAGCGTCGCCTTCGATCTGCGCGCCCAGGCCTCGCAGAGCATCGAGGATAGTGCCGAGTGGCCGCGTCCGGGCCTGCTCGTCGCCGTCGAAACGGACGACGCCGTCAGCCGTTGCAGCCAGGGGCGGGAGGAATCGCATGACGGTACCGGCGAGCCCGCAGTCGACGTCGGCGCCGCGCAGCGGTCCGGGTGTGACGGCGAGCGTGCTGGGATCGCCCGCTTCCTCGATACCGATCCCGAGGTTACGCAATGCCGCGATCATGAGGTCTGCGTCACGGCTGCGGAGGGCGCCGGTGAGGGTGGACGGACCGTCCGCCAACGCTGCCAGGATCAGGGCTCGGTTGGTGATGGACTTCGATCCGGGCAGTGTCACCACTGCGTCGACCGGCGTTTGGGCTAGAGGGGCGCTCCACAGACTCAGACTCACGAGGTCTATCTTCTCTCATCAGTGGGAGATTGGTCGAAACCGTGCCACCCTGGGTGTCATGTGCGGAAGGTATGCGACCACAGCGGACCCGGCGAGCCTGGCAGTCGAACTCGATGCGATCGACGAGACCGATCACTCGTCAGCCGTCGCCGAGGATTTCAACGTGGCACCGACGACGCCGGTGCTGACGGTTGTCGAGCGCCACGATCGCGAGAACCCCGACAGCGATCCGGCCAAGCGGATTCGGCAGATGCGATGGGGGTTGGTGCCCTCGTGGACGAAAGAATTGGGCAAGGGCCCGGTTCTGTTCAACGCGCGCGCCGATTCCCTGGCGGAGAAACCGGCATTCCGAACGTCATTCAAATACAAGCGCTGTCTCGTCCCGATGGATGGTTGGTACGAGTGGCAGACCGAACCGCAGGGCGGCAAGAAAGCGTCGAAGATCCCGTACTACATGCACCGCGGCGACGGATCGAGGCTGTTCATGGCCGGAGTGTGGTCGGCGTGGCGCGATCCACGGATCGAGAACGCCGATCCGGTTCTGAGCTGTTCGATCGTCACCGTGGACTCGCTCGGCCACCTCGAACAGGTACACGACCGGATGCCACTCGCCCTGCCCCGGGATCGTTGGGACGCCTGGCTCGATCCCGATCACGGAGCGAACCCGTCACTGCTCGAACCGGTGCCCGAACTGTTCTCGGGGATCGAGATCGACCGAGTGAGGCCCCTCGTCAACAGCGTCAAGAACAACGGGCGCGAATTGATCGAGCCGGACGTCGACCGCGCAGGGGAGCAGATCAGTCTGCTCTAGTCGAGCGCCACGTCATTCAAGGCCACGTCATTCCAAAGCCACGTCATTCCAAGGCCCACGTCACGGTGACCTCGAAGGATACCTGCTGGGTTCCCGGTGCAATGGCCATGTCGAGCATCGCGCCACCGGGCGCCCTCATTGTCTGGTCGCCGGTGGTGCCGGGTGCTTCTGTGATGGTGATGACGTTCGACAGCGAGGTTCCGGAAAGATCGGCGTATTGCTCCGCGCGGTTCTGTGCGTCCTCGAAGGCCCGAGTCCGAGCGTCGGCGAGTAGCGCCGAATCGTCGTCGATGTCGAAGGCGACGGTATTCAGGCGTGCCGCATCACCGCCGGCGGCGATCCCCGCGTCGAGCACGGCCGACGCTTTACTCAGATCCCGGACGACGATCCGCACCGAGTTGGTCGCGCGGTAACCCGTCACTGTTGCGCCGCCGAAGGGCCCACCGGATCCGTCGTACTGCGGCTGGACGGACAGATCACTGGTCTGAATGTCTTCGGCAGCCGCACCCGCGGCGACCATCGCGTCGATCATCGCCCGGGCCTTCTCGTTCGCTTGGGATACCGCTCCCGACACATCCGGCGCAACAACCTCGACGCCGATGCCCGCACTGAGAATGTCAGGGGCCCCGCGAACTTCACCTGTTCCGACGACGGTGACCTCCTTGGTTGTGTTGTCGCTACTTGCGCAGGCGGTGAGCGAGATCGCGAGCGCAGCGGCCACTGCAAGCGTTGTCAGGTGTGGTCGGACAGACGTGAGGTTCATGGCCCAGAGGCTAGCGACTCCCACTACGCCGCGTGGTCGAATCCCTCATCGAGCCAGGGCGCCGGTGATCTCGGCGTAGGCAACAAAGTTCTTCGACGACAGCGTTGTTCCGTTCTCCAGGTAGCACGTCACGAGGACGAGCCGTCCAGGCTGTCGAAGGCGTAGTTCCGGCGACTCCTGCGCTTCGCCGAACTTCTCGTACAGCGCAGTCGAACGCACTGTGTACTCGAGTGTGCCGGAATCCGTTTCGATCAGCACCCGGCTGCCGGCCACGATGTCCGGCAGGGTGTCGAACACTGCCGCAGTCCCGGCGCCGGCGTGGCCGATCACGAAAACCGTTCCGTCACTGTCTGTTCCAGGCTCGCTGCGGCAGCCGACCCAATACGCGTCCGCCAGGGTCGGTGGATCGAGCACGGGGCAGGCGCCTGCAGGCATCGGGAGCACTGTCGTGTCGATCCCCAGATCGGCGATGGATAACCGTGTCGGCTGGGCCATCGGGACCGACTGCGATTGCAGAGAATCGGCAGGAATCGTGTCGACCGATGTGTGCGCGGCCTCGAGGCGAGCCTGTCCGGAGACCGCGCACCCTGGCAGTAGCAGAAAGAGCATTGCCAGGATCAGGACACGACACTGATCAGTGCTGGTTCGGCGCATTCTTACGGCGCAAAACAAATGCACCCGCGGCGGAGACCAGCAATGCCGCGCCGCCGATTCCGGCGATCAGCACACCGGACGGTCCGGTGGACTCACTTGCCCCGGTCTGGAACACCAGAGCGTCGTCGTAGGCCAGGGGTACAAATGTGCCCTGCGGATCGTCGTAACCGTGGACCTTGTACCCCTCGGGGGTAGTGACCACGTACACCGGTTCCTTCGACGGTCCCGTCGTGGGCGCCGGGGTCCCACCGTCGATCTTCGGGATTCCCACGAGAATCGGGGGAAGAACGATCACCCGAGTGGTGGTTGTGGGAATCGACGTTGCCGACGGTGTCGACACTGCGGAGGACGTGGTGACTCGCGCAGACGTCGTGGTAGTCGGTTCCGTCGTCGTTACTTCGGTGGTGGTCGGTTCGGTGGTGACCGTGGTGGTGGTCGGTTCTGTGGTCGTTACTTCGGTGGTGGTCGTGACGGGTGTTGTTGTGACGGGGGTTGTCGTCACCGTTGTGGTGGTCACGGGTGTTGTTGTGCTGGTTGTTGTTTCGGGTGTCTTGGGATCGGAGGGCATCGGCGGTTCACCGTGCTCGCCGTAGTGGTAGTTCTGGCCGTCGACCTGCACCCAGGTGATATCGAAGTTCTCCCACCCCGGGAAGTTCGGGTGTGAGGAAATATCGAGCACCCAGGGGGATTGGCCGATGAACTTTTCGGTCCACTGCCCGTTGCCGTCGATGTGTGTTCCCAGTTGCATGGTCTCGCCGGTGTCGGGGTTCGTGATCGTCAGGTTGATGTGCTGGCCCATCGCAGCGCTCTGGCCGTCGGGGTAGTAGACCGTCACAGTTCCGGGAGAGACGGAATATTCACGCCCACCTGCGGCGATGCCGTCTGTCGGCGTGGTCCATGTCGGGGTCGACTTTGCGGCAACCGACGGCGTTGTTGTGCTTGCCGAGGGGGTTGTGGTCGCTGCCGTTGTGGTCTCCGAAGTTGCCGACGACGTTGCTGGAGTTGTTGCTGGCGTGGACTCGGAAGGCGTTGCCGACTCGGTGGTGGAGGGTGACTCGGCGGTTGTCTGCGCCGTTGTCGCCTCGCCGTTGTCGTCATCTGTTGCCGCTGCCGGAGCCGCAGCCGCGAATGCGGTGAAACTGGCGACGGCTACTGCTGCTGCGTAGATCTTGGTACGTCCGCGCTGATTGTTCACGACAGTATGGCCTTTCGGTCCCGAAAGCGGCGGCGCACAGGCTCGGATGGACGCACGGCACAGCAAGGCCGGGCAGGTCGAATCGAAGAGTGTGCCGATGGCGGTGGGTAGTTGATCAATCCTTCAATTACTAGGTAACTCGATGGTCGCTATGTCCGTCAAGTCCGATTTGCTGATCGTGCGCCATTTCACAGAAATGCGCTAATCCATTGCGTCGGAACATATTTCGGATGCGTCGCAAAGGGTGATTTCGGGGGTGAATCTCTCCGGGAAACGTCCCGCCGACTGGCTATCGACGGGACCTTAGGTGTAGGCGGGTTCGGGACTTTAGGCCCACGGCTCTGTTCGAGTAATTGTCAGCCGGCAGTAATCGACGCTGTCGTCGCGCCGCACAGATCGACAAGGTCGCCAGGTGCCAGTTCGATTTCGAGTCCGCGCCGGCCCGCGCTGCACAGGACGCGATCCCACTCGAGTGCTGACGCATCGATCACCGTCGGCAGTTTCTTGCGCTGCCCCAGCGGGGAGATGCCACCGAAGACGTAGCCGCTCGAGCGCTCTGCGTCGGCGCGGTCGGCCATGACGGCTTTGCTTGCGCCGAGCGCGGCGGCAGCGGCTTTCAGCGAGAGTTTCTTCGGGACGGGGAGCACGGCAACGGCCAGTTTCCCCGTGTCGAGTTTGACGACCAGAGTCTTGAATATCTGACCTGCGGTGACACCGACAGCCCCGGCGAGGGCGGTGACCGCCTCGTCGCCGAAGGATTCCGCGCGCGGGTCGTGGTCGTAGCTGTGAACCTGATGGGCGGTCTTCGACTTCTCGAGGAGTTTGGTCGCAGGGGTCGCAGTTCCGGCCATTGCGACACTCTATTCCAGAGGGGGCTGAGCGAAGCGGGGGGAATGTTGTCCGAGGTCGAGCGAAGCGAGGGGGAATGTTGTCCGGGGTAGTGGTGTTGGTACTGGTTGATCCATCCGGAAAAAGTGAAGGAGCGACCGTGCTGGCTGTGTGCGAGCCACGACCGGCCCATAGGTCGGAACTGACGATGGCGGTAACCTTGATCCCCACGGCTAGTGAAGGGATCAGAGTGCTGGAACACGACCGGCCCAAGGACGAACAGTCGGAGGTCACCGAACCTGCCGATGCCGTTGCGTCCGAAACGCCCGAAACTGCGGATGAGTTGATTGCCCGTTTCGAGCGGGACGCGCTGCCTTTGCTCGACCAGCTCTACGGTGCCGCGCTGCGTATGACGCGTAATCCCTCGGATGCCGAGGATCTGGTTCAAGAGACGTACATCAAGGCGTACACGGCTTTCCGATCGTTCCGTGACGGAACCAATCTCAAGGCGTGGCTGTACCGGATTCTCACCAACACGTACATCAACTCGTATCGGAAGAAGCAGCGTCAGCCGGCGCAGTATCCGACCGACGAGATCACCGACTGGCAGTTGGCTGCTACGGCGGAGCACACGTCGACCGGGCTGCGTTCCGCTGAGGTCGAGGCGCTCGACGCGCTTCCCGACGACGACATCAAGGCCGCTCTGCAGGAGCTGCCGGAAGAGTTCCGCATGGCGGTGTACTACGCGGACGTCGAGGGTTTCCCGTACAAGGAAATCGCGGAGATCATGGGCACGCCCATCGGAACGGTGATGTCACGGCTGCATCGCGGACGTAAGCAATTGCGCGGATTGTTGGGCGACGTCGCGAAGGACCGCGGGTTCAACCGGGGCGAGAAGGACGTAGCTGCCGAAGCGGAAGGTGTTACCCGATGAGCACGCAGGACGAATTCGAAAGGCTCGACTGCTCAGCGGTCATTGCCGACGTGTGGTTGATGCTCGACGGTGAATGCGACGATGCCAGTCGTGCGCGTCTGCAGCGGCACATCGACGATTGTGGTTCCTGCCTCGCAGCGTATGGAATCGAGGAGAAGGTCAAGAGTTTGATCAGTCGCAAGTGCGGTGGCGAGCATGCGCCCGAGAGCCTCCGTCAGAGGCTCACCATCGAGTTGCGACGCACGATCATCGTGACGACTACCGAAACCGACAAATAGTCCGGCTGGGGGCGTCTGAGACGTCAACAACAACAAGGGGCGGGGAAGCAATGATTGCTTCCCCGCCCCTTGTTGTCGGTGCACTACATGTCAGGCGTTTGGACGCTTGCCATGGTTAGCTGCACTGCCCTTACGGCTACGCTTCTTACGACCGCGCTTACCCATGATTGGTCTCCCTTCTGTTTCTTTCGCGTCATTCTTTCACGCCCACCTCGGTGTGGTTCCATTGGCAGGTCGATCGGGTCTCCCGGCGGCGGAAGTCCTACCGGTTCTCGGCAGAAGTGAGGTTCACGATGGCAGAAGACGTGCGCGCGGAAATGGTTTCCACGGTGTTCCAGGTTGTCGTGAGTGAGGGCGATGTTGTCGCGGACGGCGACACGCTGGTCATCCTGGAGTCCATGAAGATGGAGATTCCGGTGCTGGCGGAGGTTGCGGGCACCGTCACCACCGTGGGAGTCAAGGTCGGCGATGTCATCCAGCAAGGCGACTTGATCGCCGTGATCTCCTAAGCGTTCGCGAATGTCCACTCTCAGCGACCTCCTGGCAGAACACACCGACCTACCCGGCACCGCCGTCGATCATCTGCAACGGGTGGTGGGCGAGTGGCAGCTCCTCGCCGACCTCTCCTTCGCCGACGTCCTGCTGTGGGTGGCCGCCGAATCGGATCAGTCCGCGCCGTCCGGAAGCGTGATCTGCGTCGCGCATTGCCGCCCGACCACCGCGTCGACGGCATTCCCGGAAGACGCTGTCGGGACCCTTGTGTCGGAGTCCGAGCATCCGCAGGTTCTGCGCGCGTTGGTCGAGGGACAGGTGGTGCGGACGGAGGACGCTGACTGGCGCGAAGGTATGCCGCCGCGCCGGGAGGCATTGCCGGTGCGATTGGACGGCCGTGTCATTGCCGCCCTGAGTCGCGATACCAACCTCTCGCATCAGCGGGCGCAGAGTCCGTTGGAAGTGGCGTATCTGGATTGCGCTGCCGACCTGTGTCAGATGATCAGCGACGGCACGTTCCCGGTTCGGGAATCGCGTTCGGATACCAACTCGAGTCCGCGTGCGGGCGACGGTTTCATCCGGCTCGATACCGAGGGGCGGGTGGTGTACGCGAGCCCGAATGCGTTGTCCGCCTATCACCGCATGGGGTTGAGTGCGGACCTGGTGGGCCAGGATCTCGCCGCGGTGACGCGGATGTTGGTGACCGACCCGTTCGAATCGCAAGAGGCTGCCGGCTACATCCGAGACACTTTGGCGGACAAGCCCGGTCGACGGATGGAGATCGAAGCGCGTGGTGCCACGGTGTTGCTGCGTGCATTGGTCCTCAAACCGGGTGGACGCCATGTGGGGGCTGCTGTTGTCGTCCGCGACGTCACCGAGGTGAAGCGGCGAGATCGTGCCCTGCTCAGCAAGGACGCGACCATCCGCGAAATTCACCATCGTGTGAAGAACAACTTGCAGACCGTCGCGGCGCTGTTGCGCTTGCAGGCTCGGCGAACCGGCAATGACGAAGCACGCCAGGCCTTGACCGAATCGGTACGGCGCGTTACGTCGATCGCGTTGGTGCACGACACGTTGTCGATGTCGGTGGACGAGGAGGTCGACCTCGACGAGGTGATCGACCGGTTGGTTCCGATGCTCTCCGATGTCGCGGGAGTCGGTGCGCCCGTGACGATCCGGCGTGAGGGTAGTTTCGGTGTGTTCTCCGCCGAGCGAGCGACGCCGCTGGTGATGGTGCTGACGGAGTTGGTACAGAACGCGATAGAGCACGCGTTCGATCCTGGCGTCGCGGGCACCGTGACTCTCAGCGCGGAGCGTTCGGCGCGGTGGCTGGACGTGATCATCCACGACAACGGGCGTGGTTTGCCTGCGGGTTTCAGTCTCGAGAAATCCGACCGTCTGGGCTTGCAGATCGTGCGGACACTGCTCGGTGCAGAGCTCGGAGGTTCACTCGGATTGCACCCGGGAAGTGGTGGCGGAACCGATGCGGTTCTCCGTGTGCCGCTCGGCAGGCGAAGTGCGCGTTACTGATTCGCCTCGATCGCGATATTTCGAGCAGACAAAAAGCCCGGCACCATGGTGTGCCGGGCTGTCGTCTTCGACGGCAAAACGGGAGGAGCTGTACTCGCGTTCGCGTCGGACGTCTGAAGTACTCGAGTACTTGCCTAGACGGAAGTGCGTGCGCGAGTGCGTGCGTTGCGACGCTTGAGTGCGCGACGCTCGTCTTCGCTCATTCCGCCCCACACGCCTGCATCCTGACCGGACTCGAGAGCCCAGGACAAGCATTCGGCGGTGACGGGGCAGCGGTTGCAGACAACCTTGGCATCAGCAATCTGTGCGAGGGCCGGTCCGCTGTTTCCCACGGGGAAGAACAGTTCGGGATCCTCGTCGCGACAGATTGCGTTGTGGCGCCAGTCCATCTTTTTCGCTCCTTAAGCCGGGTGTGAATACACCGTTTGGTACCAATGAGTTTGTGTGTGCGTAATCAATGTTTCCGCACTGTTACTTGTGAATGCTTTCACGAACTCGCGGTATGTCAATAGATTTGGACAGGTTCGTGGGCCAACTCACTAAAATCGGACGTACCGATTGGCAACCTTGTAGTCATCGGCATTTTACCCGAGAGTAACGACGGTTTTCCACTGTTTTTGCAGGTCAAGACAGTTGTGTGGATCACGCAGGCAGTGGAGCGAAGACCTCGAGTGCGTCCGGTACAGCGGTAAATTCGACCGATTTGCGAAGTCCGATGAAATCTCCGTCCATTTGAAAACCGATCGGCCGTGACGACTCGATGGTGATGGCCGCGACGTCGTCGGTCCGTACGAGGACTTTCGATTTCGGCTCTGCGCCCTTCGCCAACAGTTGCCGGACAACCTTCAGGGAGGGAAGGACTTTGGTGCTCGTCATCGCGAAGAGTCCGAGCCCGGAGTCGAAAGTCGTTCCGGGATTGGTGTGTACGGGGCGCGCTTCGAGATAGGTCCACGGGCTGGAATTGGACACGAATGCATAGTGGACGCCCGGAATGGGATCCTGACCCGGAAGCTGGACCGTCAGTGCAGGTTCGGCTCGCTTGGCCCGGAAGAACGCGGCGATCGCGGTGCGCACGTATCGGCTCGGCGTCGCGGGATCACCGTTCTTACGACTGGCGTCGACGGCCTCGCACACATCGGCGTCGAGGCCCATCCCGGCGTTGAACGTGAACCATCGGTTGTCTGCGTGGGCAAGTCCGATGCGTCGACGAGTCCGCTCGCTCAAGAGATCGATCAGTTGATTGGTGGCATCGACAGGATCGGGTGCAATGCCCAGTGAACGGGCAAACACGTTGGCGGATCCACCGGGAACAACCGCGACGGTCGGAATGGGTCCTACGGGCACGGCTTTCATCGATGTCGGATGCGGCGATCCGAGGAGGCCGTTGACCACTTCGTTGACGGTGCCGTCGCCGCCGTGGACGATCACCACACCGAAACCGTCTTCGTGCGCTTGCCGCGCGAGTTCGGCGGCGTGACCACGATGGGTTGTGTGCGTCACGGTCAGTCGCACCCGACTCTCGAGAGCGTGAGCCAACAGATCACGACCGGCCGCGGTGGTCGAGGTGGCATTGGGATTGACGATCAGCAGTGCGCGCACGGGGCATGAGCCTATCCGGTGTCGTGTTCTAGGCTGGTCTCGTGCCGAATACTGCCAGTCCGAATACCCTTCCCAACACAGTCAGGTGGGCGGGTGCCCTCGTGACGCTGCAAGGTCTGGTTGCGGCCGGCTTTGCCGTAGTCGCCGTAATTCGGGGTCTGACCGGGCACGACCAGAGCGTGACCAACGGTTACGGGTTTGCCGCGTGGGTGGCAATTCTCGGTGGTGCCGTGTTGGCTGCCGGTATCGCGCTGCTGACGGGTCGGCGGTGGGGACGCGCGATTGCCGTCGTTGCGCAGTTGCTGCTTCTGCCGGTTGCCTGGTCGCTTTTGACCGACTCGCACCAGGTATTTCTCGGTGTTGTCCTCGGAGCGGTTGTTCTCGTGACGCTGGTTTTCCTGTTCTCCGCGCCCACGTCCAAATGGATGGCACTGGAGTACGGATCATTCTCCGACGAGATCGCGACCGAGGAGACCGAATCGACCGAGGGTCGGGACAAGACCGACAGCTGACGCTCTAGCGAGCCTGCGCGGCCAACGAACCCAGGTGGTCGCCCGTCAGTCGGTAGGTGGTCCACTCGGTTTTCGCCTCGGCGCCGAGTGATTCGTAGAACCCGATGGACGATGTGTTCCAGTTGAGCACCGACCACGACAGGCGTGAGTAGTTGTTGTCCGTGCATTCCTTCGCGAGAGCAGCCAACAAGGCTTTGCCGTGGCCTGATCCGCGCTCGGAGGGCTTCACGTACAAGTCTTCGAGGTAGATGCCGTAGACGCCTTCCCAGGTCGAGAAATTGCGGAACCACAGCGCCATACCGACAACATCTCCGCTCTCGGAGACCGCGACATGGGCAAAAGCGGACGCCGCATCACCGAAAAGTGCTTCGCCGATCTGAGCGGGTTTGACGGTGCACTCGTCGAGCGCCTTCTGATAATCGGCAAGTTCGTAGATCATGTCGGTGATCGGCTGGACGTCGGCGGGAGTGGCGCGTCGGATCATGGCACTCAGCCTTCCACGAGCGGTGGCACGTTGTGGTGCAGGAGATGCGTCGATCCGTGTTCGTACCCGAGCACCGAGTAGGCGCCGGGGGAGAGGGCAAATCGTCGGCCCTCGGAGACGGGCAGTTCGAGCCACCGCGCGATGAGAGCGCGGGAGAAATGCCCGTGCCCGATCAGGATGACGTCCCGTTCGGCCAGCTGAGACGTCACCAGGCTGAGCACCATGTCCGTGCGGGCGCCGATCTCGTCGGCATGCTCGCCGCCCGGGCAGGGATGACTCCACACCGTCCAATCGGGGACGCTTGTGCGAATTTCAGGCGTGGTGAGTCCCTCGTAGTCACCGTAATCCCACTCGGACAATGCATCCCAGGTCTGCTCGTCCGGCAGCCCTGCGAGCTCGCCCGTGCGCTGGGCGCGCAGCCGTGGGCTGGTCAGGATCATGGGATTGCGGAGGCCGAGTGCTCGAATGCGATTACCGGTGGCGGTGGCCTGGATCTCGCCGAGCGCGGTGAGCGGGACTTCGGTGCGACTGGTGTGCTTACCGCTGCGGGCCCATTCGGTTTCGCCGTGACGCAAGAGAATGACGCGGGGATTGGACGTGACGGTGCTGCGAACCGAGGAGGCCATGTGCCCATCATTGCAGGACAACTCGTGACACGACATCCGCGTGTAGCGTTCGCCTCTTCGCTCGAAATGCGCAAGGATCTATCTGTGACGACGGTTCTCGCAGTGGCAAATCAAAAGGGCGGCGTGGCCAAGACCACGACCGTCGCCTCCCTCGGTGCGGCTCTGTCCGCTCTCGGTCAACGTGTACTGGTGGTGGATCTTGATCCTCAGGGGTGCCTGACGTTCTCGCTCGGGCACAATCCCGATCGGCTCGAACGTTCGGTCAACGAAGTCCTGGCGGGTGATCTCGACGCCGCCGATGCGATCCTGTCTACCGGTGACGGCATGGATCTTCTGCCGGCAACCATCGATCTGGCGGGAGCGGAAGCGCTCCTGCTGATGCGTCCGGGCCGAGAGTTCGCGCTCAAGCGTGCGCTGTCTCCGCTGCTCGGGAACTACGACGTCGTCATCATCGACTGCCCGCCCTCGTTGGGTGTGTTGACGCTCAACGGATTGACTGCCGCGCAGTCGGTTCTTGTTCCGCTGCAATGCGAAACGCTGGCGCATCGCGGTGTGGGGCAGCTTCTGCGTACCGTGCGCGAAGTGCAGGCGATCACCAACCCCGACCTGGTTCTGCTCGGTGCATTGCCGACGCTGTACGACGCTCGGACTACACACAGCCGCGACGTTCTCGCAGATGTGAGCGACCGCTACTCGCTGCCCGTGCTCGCTCCGCCGATCCCGCGGACGGTAAAGTTCGCCGAGGCGTCGGCGTCCGGTGCGACGGTATTGGCCGGCCGGAAGAACAAGGGGGCCGACGCCTATCGCGATCTGGCGGCGAACCTTGTAAAGCATTGGGCGGGAAGCGAAATCGTCACCTTTGTGCCGGACCCGACGGTCTGAGGCAAGTCAGCGCAGCGCAACCAGGGTGCCGTCGCGCTGTTCGAGAATGGTGTCGCCGGCGCTCGCGATGACGATCGGTGACGTGACGTCGCCGCGGTCGACGCCGATCATGCGGATGACGGCGCCGTCGGTGGGGTTGATCACGGCAATTCCGTTGGGTACGGGAACAAGAAGCTGATCGGAGACCAGCGTGCCCGGACCGGCAGTTCCCTCGACGATCCAGGTGGGGGTCAAGTCATTCGATCGAAGATTGATCGTCTGGGTGCCCGTCCACCACGTGATGCTGTTCTTGTCGGTGCGGAGGGTTGCGCGCTGAGAGTCGACGCCGTTCACGGGGTAGTCGACCAGTGCGGTGCCGGCGCCGTCGAAAATGCTGAGGCGAGAGACGGTTCCGTTTGCGCCGGGTAGATAGACGGCGGTCTTCTCACCGGACACGGCGACGACGCGGGCACCCTCGGAATCCGGAAGCACGACCGTGCCGTATTCCTGTGGTTCCTGAGCATCCTTCGGGGCGGGATTCATGATCGTCAGACGGTTCGATGCGTCGCCCTCGCATTTCTGGAGGACGGACACGCGGCTGGAACTTGAAGCGGCGCTGAGTAATTCGCAACCTGCGTGCGGTTGCTTGTTGGGATTGACCGGGGCGTCGACGCGGCCGTACTCGAGCGTGCGCACAAGGTCCGAGCGCCACAGTTCCATGCGGGTGTCACCGAGGGAGATGACATAGGTGCCGTCGGCCGACAAGGTGACCGCCGGATCGGCGTCACTGTTGCGCTGGTCTTTACGTGCTCCGGTGTCGGCTACCAGCGAGGTGACTTGTGAGCACCCACGGTCGTCCTGGTATACCGCCACGACTCGATCCCAGGAACCGATAGCTCCGCACAGCGGATAGTTGCGGGAGTAACGCCATACTTCGTCCCCGGTGGCGGGGTCACGGCCGACGACGTCGGAGCCGTCCGCTGTGACTGCGGCGTTGCCCACGGCGATCGGAGCTGTGGAGTCCGCGCTCGGGAATGCCCACACCTCGCGCAGAATGTCCGGAAGAACCGCGGACGTCGTCAGCGGAGGGAGAGCCGTGTCAGCGGTGACCGAGGTGGTTCCGCGCGCATCACTGCGCAACCACACCACGGTCACCGCCACGATCACGGCCAGCGCGATACCGAGAGCCGCGATTACATCAGAGCGAGTACGCCGTTCAGGTGCCAGCACATGGGGAGCTTACTCTGCTGCGGCTGCCGCAACGGCCTGCGCCGGGCGACGACGACGGCGACGGCGCGGCTTGGATGCGGCATCGGAATCGGCTGAAGTGGCAGCATCGTCGGCGGGTGCAGCAGCATCCGCCGTGGGTGCAGTTGTCTGAGTTGCGTCAGCTGATTCGCTGCCGGCCCGGGTACGGCGACGGGTCCGGTTGCGACGAGGAGCGGCCTTCTCTTCGCTTCCGTCGGTGTCGGCAGCAGCCTTCGTGTCCGCGCTCGCCTTTTCGGGCGCAGCTTGCGCCTTCGCAGGCGCAGCCTTGCGGACGGTGCCCTTCGCGTCGGCCGGGATGGACAGCTCTTCGTACAGGTGCGGCGAGCTCGAGTACGTCTCGACCGGGTCGGGAATTCCGAGGCTCAGTGCCTTGTCGATGAGCTGCCAGCGAGGGATGTCGTCCCAGTCGACCAGCGTGACGGCGATACCGGTGCGTCCTGCTCGGCCGGTACGGCCGATGCGGTGGACGTACGTCTTCTCGTCCTCGGGGCACTGGTAGTTGATGACGTGGGTGACGTCGTCGATGTCGATACCGCGAGCAGCGACGTCGGTGGCGACAAGAACGTCGACCTTGCCGTTACGGAAGCCCTTCAGGGCCTTTTCACGGGCGATCTGTCCGAGGTCACCGTGGACGGCACCGACGGAGAAGCCGCGCTCGGCGAGATCGTCGGCGACTTTCTGGGCGGTGCGCTTGGTGCGGGTGAAGATCATGGTTGCGCCGCGACCTTCGGCCTGCAGCACGCGGGCGACCATCTCGGCCTTGTCGAGTGCGTGTGCACGGTAGATGTGCTGGCTCGTGCGATCGTGCACGGCGGACGATTCGGCTTCCTCGGCACGGATGTGCGTCGGCTGCGTCAGGAAGGTACGCGCCAGGGTGATGATCGGGCCCGGCATCGTTGCGGAGAACAGCATCGTCTGACGCTTGTCGGGGACCATGCCCATGAGGCGTTCGATGTCGGGCAGGAAGCCGAGGTCGAGCATTTCGTCGGCTTCGTCGAGTACGAGAACGCCGACCTTGCCGAGAATCAGGTGCGACTGGTTCGCGAGGTCGAGCAGGCGGCCCGGGGTGCCGACAACAACGTCGACGCCCTTCTGGAGTGCCGAGATCTGAGCTTCGTAGGGACGGCCGCCGTAGATGGGCAGAACCTGGAGACCGCGATCGCCGACGCGGAGGTACTTACTGGCGTTCTCGAGGTCGCGAGCAACCTGGATGCACAGTTCGCGGGTCGGGACGATGATCAAGGCGCGGGGCGTGCCGTCGAGGGCAGCGGTGCCATTGGAGGCAGTGGCGATGCGGTGCAGCAGCGGGACGCCGAAACCGAAGGTCTTGCCCATTCCGGTGCGGGCCTGACCGATGAGGTCGTCGCCGGCGAGAGCCAACGGAAGTGTGAGTTCCTGGATGGCAAAAGTGCGTTCGATGCCGATCTCGTTCAGCGCGCGGACGATTTCGTCGCGGACACCGAGTTCGGCAAACGTCGGGGGTACATGGGTGTCGTCGAGCTGGACGGACACGGTGTTTTCTGTTGCTTCGTCTTCGTGGTCGATCGTGATCTTGCTCAGGGGACTAGCCTTTCCTCGTTGCGGTACGCACGCACAAGGTAAGGGGCCTGGCCGTAAATCGGCCGAAGTCGATGCCCTCTTGTTCGTCGGCTCTGCCTACGCCTCAGCACTGGGGTTTCGCGGACCGATGTTCTGATGCCGTCCGTGAAATCTCGGCGAAGCGGGCAACAACCTTCGATGCAGGTGCGCGCACATTATCTGTGGGGTCCGTGAGTACTAGATCATCCCCGCTGAATGAACGGGCGGGGGAAACTAAGCGGACTCCCGAAACCATTGTAACGGTAACCGGGCAATTCCCAGCAAAGCATGGCCTAGATCACCCCTGTCGACATGGGGTGATCGAGGGGACCGAGCGGGGATGTGGCACTAGAGTTCGTAGGCATGGGCGCACACGATCTTGATGCTTCGACTGACACTGGAACCGCCGGCCGGGTGCCTTCCGACCATCCCGGCGTGATCGATTTGTTCGCGGTACTCGCGTACGGCGAGATATCAGCGTTCTATCGCTTGTCCGAGGACGCGCAGATGGCTCCTGACCTGCATGGAAAGGTTGCTTTTGCCAGCATGGCGGCGGCGGAGATGGCGCACTTCGAGACGTTGAGCGCGGCTCTGACGGAACGTGGGCACGAGATCTTTGCGGTCATGGATCCTTTCGTTCGCGCGCTGGACAACTACCACGCGTCGACGACTCCGTCGACGTGGATGGAATCCCTCGTGAAGGCCTATGTCGGCGACGGAATTGCCGCCGACTTCTATCGGGAAATCGGTCATTCGTTACCGGAAGACGTGGCCGAGATCGTCGAGGACGTTCTCTCCCAGACCGGGCATTCCGAATTCGTGGTCCTCGAAGTGAAGGCCGCCGTGGAGTCGAGCAGCCGGGTCAAGGACCGCCTCATGCTGTGGGGACGCCGGCTGCTCGGTGAGGCGATCACGCAGGCACAGTTTGTTCTCGCGCAGCGCGACGATCTCACGGACCTGGTGATTTCCGCCTCCGGTGATCTCAACGGTGTGGTCGCATTGTTCGACGGTATGCAGGAAAAGCATGCCGAGCGCATGGCCACGCTCGGACTGGTCTGAGCCTGTTCGCTATCGGCACAGCGCGGCAGCGAGCATGTGGGAGTGATGCTGCATTAGCCTGGCCAGGACAGCTGATGTATTTCACAAACAGTTCGGAGGTTGACCGTGGAGGTCAAGATCGGTGTAATCGACAGCCCGCGTGAGCTCATCGTCAACAGCGAACAGACCCCGGACGAGGTTGAGGCATTGGTCTCAGGCGTCCTCGGTGGCGGCGAGCCGGTTCTTTCGCTCGTCGACGACAAGGGCCGCAAGTTCCTGGTGCAGGCGAGCCGCGTCGCATATGTGGAAATCGGTCCGTCCGATATCCGCAAGGTTGGGTTTGCGCCTACCGTCTGATGCGTTAGGTAAGAAAAAGGGCGGGCAGTCTCAGCTGAGACTGCCCGCCCTTTTCTGCAAGAAACAGGACTGCCGTAAAGATCAGGACTGCTGTGTCTTCAGGACTGCAAGGGCACTCTCGAGAGACCGCCCCAGGCCAGGGTCACCGTGATTTCGATGGCTTCTTCCTTGGGGATCGGGCGAGCTGCTTCCAGCCAGTAGCGAGCCGTGAACTGGCTGGCGCCGACCAGGCCGACGGCAAGGATGCGCGCCCGGTAGGGGTCGAGGCCGGAATCGTGGCTGACCAGGTCGAAGACCGCGTCGACGCACGCTTCGGTGGCTTGCTCGACCCGCGTCTGCACCTGCGGCTCACCCATGATGTCGGACTCGAAGACGAGGCGGAAGCCCTGTGAATCGTTGTCGACAAAATCGAAGAATGCCTGAACAGCGGCACGCACACGCTGTTTGTTGTCGGTGGTAGAGCGCAGGGCTTGGCGGACACCGGAGATAAGGCTGTCGACGTAACTCTGCAGAACCGCTACATACAGTTCGAGTTTGCCTGGGAAATGCTGGTACAAGACCGGCTTGCTCACGCCTGCGCATTCGGCGATCTCGTCCATACCCGCAGAGTGGTAGCCGTTGGCTACGAACACCTCGCTGGCAGCGGCGAGGAGCTGGAGCCGGCGTGCATCTCGCGGAAGGCGGGTGCTGCGACGGGTTCCAGCCGGCTTACCGGCCGATGTACCGCGATCGGATTCTGTCCGATCCGCGAGTTCTGTCATGTCGCTGTCCAATCTGAGCAAAAGTAAAATTCGGCCGCGGCACGAATATGTCGAGTCGCGAATGCGTACTCGCCAGTATCCTCCGTCACATCAGCCGTAGCTGCATGAACGATACCGTGTGTCGCGCGCTCGCGTTTTTTCGTCTCGGCAAGCGGAACCTCGCGCGGCGTGATGTGGTGGATGGCACATCTGACACGCCCTTGCCTGCGGGTTTCGTGCGGTCGGAGCCTGCCGCTTGCGGGATGTGAGATTCTGGAGCCGTGACTGACCCAGGGGGACCGCGCATGCGTGGACGAACTACGCAGAACCCTGACCGTGACGAGCTTCGAATGCGCAGCGGAGTGAGCGAGCCGTGGGGCAACCAAGACGGTGAGAGCCGTGCGCACGAGGACCGGATGTACGGAGAGCGCGACTACCGAGGAATTGCGTCGCACCAGCCGTTGCGAGCGCAGTGGGATCCCACGAAGAGGCAGGTGGGCAAGACCCCACGCACCCCACGGCCGGATCGCAGTGCCCGTAAGCAGAGTCGGCTCGGCAAGTTCGTTGCGACGTACGGGTGGCGTGCGTACGCGATTCCCGTGCTCGCGATTCTGACGATTTTTGTCATCTTCGACGCTCTGCGTGCGGACCCCGTCACGGATTCCTCGTCGTCTACGACGGCTACTGCCGACCTCGCGCACAGCACCGACGGGACCGATGTCATCGGGGCTCCGCCGGCTGCCGACGGCGAGTTCGCGGCATCGATACCGTCCGGAGCACTTCCGGATGGGGGACCGTTTGCGGTCACCGGTGGTGGCACGTGGCACATAGTCCCCGGAACTACGGGCAAGGTCGGGCAGGGCACCGAGCGTGAGTTCACGTACACCGTCGAAATCGAGGACGGCGTCGACACCACCGGATTCGGCGGCGACGAGTCGTACGGCCGGATGATCGATCAGACGCTGGCCAATCCCAAGAGCTGGACCAACGATCCGAAGGTCGCATTCCGGCGTATCGATTCCGGTTCGCCCGATTTCCGCATCTCGTTGACTTCTCAGATGACCATTCGCGACGGCTGTGGATACGAGATCGAACTCGAAGGCTCGTGCTACAACCCGGGTATGGATCGAGTCCTGCTCAACGAGCCGCGATGGGTTCGCGGAGCAATCTCGTTCCAGGGTGACATCGGTTCGTACCGGCAGTATCAGATCAACCACGAAGTCGGCCATGCCATTGGATACGCCCAACATCAGCCGTGCGAAACCGAAGGTGGTTTGGCGCCGATCATGATGCAGCAGACGTTCGGAACCGCCAATAACGACATCGCGGTCCTCGATCCCGACGGCGTCGTACCGATGAACGGACTGACCTGCCGTTTCAATCCGTGGCCGTATCCGAGAGCGTAAGTAGATAATTCAGGAGTTCGTTCGTGTCCGCATCACCCGTCGTCCTGCCACCTCTGGTGGAGCCTGCCGCTGAGTTGAGCCGGGAAGAAGTCGCGAGGTACAGCCGGCATCTGATCATTCCGAACGTCGGGATGTCGGGTCAGAAGCGGCTCAAGAACGCGAAGGTCCTGTTCATCGGTGCCGGCGGACTCGGCTCGCCGGCATTGCTCTACCTCGCTGCGGCGGGAGTGGGAACGATCGGCATCGTCGATTTCGACGAAGTCGACATGTCGAACTTGCAACGGCAGGTCATTCACGGCCGCTCGGACGTCGGCCGCTCCAAGGCGGTCAGTGCGCGCGAGTCGATCCTCGAGATCAACGACCACGTCGACGTGCGCTTGCACGAGTTCCGCCTGGACAACTCCAACGCGGTCGAACTGTTCTCCGAGTACGACCTGATCCTCGACGGCACCGACAACTTCGCGACGCGGTACCTCGTCAACGATGCCGCCGTCATCGCCGGTAAGCCGTACGTGTGGGGTTCGATTTATCGCTTCGAAGGCCAGGTCTCCGTGTTCTGGGAAGACGCGCCGGGCGGTGTGGGCCTGAACTATCGGGACCTGTACCCCGAAGCTCCGCCGCCAGGCATGGTGCCGTCGTGTGCGGAGGGTGGAGTGCTCGGTGTCCTGCCGGCGACTGTGGGTTCGATCATGGCCACGGAGGCCGTGAAACTGATCACGGGAATCGGCGAACCGTTGCTCGGTCGCCTGATGATGTACGACGCGTTGTCGATGACATTCCGCACAATTCGGTTGCAACGTGACCCGTCGCGGGCGCCGGTGACGGAACTGATCGATTACGACGAGTTCTGCGGTGTGGTGTCCGAGGAGGCGAGCGCGGCAGTGGCGCAGTCGACGATCACGGCGCCGGAACTCGCGCAGCTGATCGAGAGCGGTCGCGAGTTGCAGCTCGTTGACGTGCGAGAACCCGTCGAGTGGGACATCATGCACCTGCCGGGGGCGGTTCTGATTCCGAAGGGCCGGATTGTCTCGGGTGAAGCGTTGGCGTCGTTGCCGCAGAACAAGCAGATAGTTCTTTACTGCAAAACCGGTATCCGGTCGGCTGAGGCGCTTGCCGTCCTCAAGAGCGCCGGGTTCGCGGATGCCGTTCATGTGCAGGGCGGCGCGGTCGCGTGGGCGAAACAGGTGGATACTTCTCTGCCCCTCTACTAGGCGTGCCTTGCACCCCGTAGCGGGTTCGCACCGGTAGCGTTGGGGTGGTGAGCACAGGCCAACCTCCCCAGCACGTGTGCTCCACCTTCGGCCTCCGCGAAGTCGAGCCCATCCCACTCGGTGCGGATTGGGACGGCGGTTGGTTGTGTGGAGACGTCGTCCTCTCTGCCGTCGCGGATCATGCGCGCGCGGCCTGGTCGGCAAAAGTGCGTGAGAATCTCGAAGTCGACGGGGTGCGTTTGGCCCGTCCGGTCCGATCCACCGACGGCAGGTATGTCGTATCCGGTTGGCGCGCCGACACTTTCATCGTCGGAACGCCTGAACCGCGGCACGACGAGGTTGTGTCCATGTCGTGCAGGCTCCACGCTGCTACGGCGTCGCTGGAGCGTCCGCGATTCCTGGCGCAGCCCCCGGTCCCACCGTGGGCGGAGGTCGACGTGTTTGTTGCCGCTGACCGCGCGGCCTGGGAAACGGTTCCGCTGAGAATTGCGAAGGGCGTCGAGCAGCTCGAGTCGCCGACTCCCGACGGGCGAAAGAGCCTCGAACTGATCGCGGGTCTGGCCACTCTCCGTAAACCGGTTCAGAGTCCTGATCAATTGGTGCACGGTGATCTGTTCGGCACCGTTCTGTTCTCGGGCAGCATGGCTCCCGGGATCACCGACATCACGCCGTACTGGCGACCGGCGGCCTGGGCCGCAGCTGTCGCGGTTGTCGACGCCATCTCGTGGGGCGGCGCCGACGAGGCTCTGGTCGGCCGGTGGGAGGATCTGCCGGAGTGGCCGCAGATGCTGCTTCGAGCCGTGATGTTCCGATTGGCTGTTCATGTTCTGCATCCCCGGTCGACGGCGGACGCGTTTCCCGGTCTGGCCCGAACCTCCGATATCGTCCGGTTGCTTCTCTAGCTCGCGTGGTCAGCCGAAGTCGGCGACCAGGCCTTCGAACAGATCACGCGCTGCATCCGATGCGGCCCGTGTATCGCCCGCGATGACCGCCGTCACGAGGTTCTGATGCCGGCTGTGGAATCCTTCGCCGGTGGCGTCGATGTGCTGATGGATCGTTGATTCGATGACGGGCAGCAGGGAGTCGTAGAACTCCAGGTACACCGCATTGTGGCTGGCTGCGACAATCGCGCGGTGCAGTGCCGCGTCGGCCACGGCGGCCGCTGTGGTGTCGTGACCCTCCCAGGTTGCTGCCCGTACCGCGAGTAGGCGTGTCAGTTCGGCGACGTCGTCATCGGTGCGCCGGGCGGCGGCGAGTGTCGCAGCGGTGATGTCGAGTGCTCGACGCAGTTCGAGTACGTCGCGCTCGTGCGCTCCGGCGAAGTAGTTGCCGAGGGTGCCACCGAGATCGGTGAGTGCCACAACGTAGGTTCCCGAGCCCTGTCGGCGCTCGAGCATGCCCGCGTGCACGAGTGCTTGCACAGCCTCGCGCACGGTGTTCCGCCCGGTGCCGGTCAGTTCGGTCAGTTCGGGTTCGGTGGGAATCCTTGTTCCGACGGGCCACGTTCCGCTCCGTATTTCGTCGCGGAGTTGTTCGGTGACCTGTGAGATGAGGCTGGCGCGTCGAACTGGTTGCACGTGGTGTTCCTCGGTTTCCGGTAACTGATCGGTGGTGACGCTAGATTATCTCCCTTGTGTCATTTCGTCCGGTCATCCTATGATTTCTCGGTGACTGCTCAACTGGAGAGAACAGAACGCCGCCCGCTCGTCAAAGGCCGTGTGCTCGTATTCGCTGCCATCGCGATGTCTGCGCTCGTACTGCGACTTGCGGTGACGTCGTTCTCTCCGCTTGCGTCGCAGATCCAAGACGAGTTCGGCTTCTCCGGTTCGGTGGTCGGTGTCTTCGGGATGGTGCCGACGGCGATGTTCGCCGTCTTCGGTCTGCTCACGCCTGCCCTGGCCAAGCGCCTCGGCCTCGAACGCACCGCGTTGCTGGCCATGATCATGGCTGCCGTCGGAATGCTGTTGCGCGCCATGATGTCTCAGACGTGGTCGTTGCTGGCCCTTTCGGCTCTCGCGTTGGCGGGCATGGGTATCGGCAATGTCGTGATCCCGCCGTTGGTCAAGCGATACTTCTCCGATCGTCTTGCCACCATGAGTTCGGTCTACATCGTCGCCGTGCAGATCGGCACCATCGTTCCGGCATTTGTCGCGGTTCCCGTGGCCGACGCCTTCGGATGGCGGTTCTCCATCGGATGGTGGGCTGCATTCGGCTTTGCCGCAGCCGTACCGTGGCTGATCACCCTGGCACGGTCGCGGAAAGCCGAAGCCGAGACAGTTGTTGCACCGGCAGTCGACGCGAGTCGCCGCGGTCAGGTGTGGCGTTCACCGGTTGCGTGGGGGATGGCCGGCATGTTCGGTATGACCTCGCTGATCACGTACTCGATGTTCACCTGGATTCCGTCGATCCTCGCCGACGCCGGTGCCAGCGATGCCTTCGGCGGAACCATGGTCGGTGTCTTCTCGGTGATGGGTCTGGTCGCGGCTTTCGGTGCCCCGACGCTCTGTGCTCGTATCGCTAATCCGTTCCCCGTGGTGATCGTCTGTGCTGCTTGCTATCTGATCGGCTTTGCCGGCCTGTACTTCGCGCCGATGGCCGCGCCGATCGTCTGGGTTGTCGTTCTGGGTCTTGGTCCGAGTACGTTCCCGATGGCGCTGACGCTGATCAACCTCCGCACTCGTTCGCACGTCGGATCATCGGCATTGTCCGGCTTCACGCAGGGCATCGGTTACACAGTGGCGTGCCTCGGACCGTTGCTGTTCGGCGTGTTTCACGATGCGACGGATGGATATGCGGCACCCTTCGGACTGCTCGTCGTTGCCGTCGTCGTAGTGCTGGTCGGTGCATATCAGGCCTGCAAGCCGCGGATGCTCGAGGACTCCTGGCACGCCCGATAGTCCTCACATCAAGTCCTGTTACCGGGTGAGGATCAATTGACTTCTCGGTCACCGCGCGCAGCACCGGCGCAATAACCGTTTTCTACCTTTAGGTCTCCCACACATTCAGGAGGCCCTGGTGAGTCATTACATCGAGCATTGGGATGCAGAGGACGTCGACGCCTGGGAATCCGGCGGCAAGGACATCGCGAAGCGAAACCTGATCTGGTCAGTGGTAGCCGAACACGTCGGCTTCTCGATCTGGTCGATCTGGTCCGTCATGGTGTTGTTCATGCCCACTGATATCTACGGCATCGACGTGGCCGGAAAGTTCTTCCTCGTCGCGGTTCCCACCTTGGTGGGTTCCATCCTCCGCATTCCGTACACGGTTGCAACCGCGCGTTTCGGCGGTCGCAACTGGACCGTCATGAGTGCGCTGTTCCTTTTCATACCAACACTTCTCACGCTGTACCTGATGATGAACCCGGGTGCGTCGTACACCACGTTCATGTTGGTGGCGGCTACCGCAGGCATCGGCGGCGGTAACTTCGCGTCGTCGATGACCAACATCAACGCCTTCTACCCGCAGCGGCTCAAGGGATGGGCGCTCGGTCTCAACGCGGGCGGCGGCAACATCGGTGTTCCGATGATCCAGCTGATCGGCCTGTTGGTGATCGCCACCGTCGGTAACCGTGCGCCGTGGATCGTGTGCGCCGTCTACCTCGTGTTCATCGCGGCTGCTGCCGTCGGCGCTGCACTGTTCATGGACAACCTGGGTAACCAGAAGTCTGACCTGCGCTCGATGGCCACGGCGCTGAAGTTCTCCGAGTCCTGGGTGATCAGCTTCCTGTACATCGGCACGTTCGGTTCGTTCATCGGATTCAGCTTCGCCTTTGGTCAGGTTCTGCAGATCAACTTCCTCGCCGGCGGTGCCACTCCGGCCGCGGCGGCGCTGCATGCAGCCCAGATCGCCTTCATCGGTCCTCTCCTCGGTTCGATCGCTCGCCCCCTCGGCGGCAAACTCGCCGACCGGATCGGCGGCGGAAAGATCACGATGTGGACGTTTGTCGGCATGGCCTTCGCGGCATCGGTCCTCGTGACGGCCGGGACGATGGACGACAACACCGCAGGCGTTGCAAGTGCCGGGATCATGGTGACGTTCGTTCTCGGATTCATCGCACTGTTCCTGCTCTCGGGCATCGGCAACGGATCGGTCTACAAGATGATCCCCGCGATCTTCGAGGCGAAGGCGCAGAGCTTCGACCACATGGATCGGGCGGAGAAGGCAACGTGGTCGCGCAGTATTTCCGGTGCTCTCATCGGATTTGCCGGTGCGGTAGGCGGTTTGGGCGGTGTCGGCATCAACCTGGTGCTGCGCGCGTCGTACACCAGCCCCGCGAAGTCGGCGACGATGGCGTTCTGGGTGTTCCTCGCCTTCTACATCGCCTGCATCGCAGTGACCTGGTTCGTCTTCCTGCGCAAGCCGTCCACGCTCACTACAGACGTCGACGACGCGAAGGTTGCGGTCACGGCATAACGCCCGGCTCGCAGAATCTCCAGAACTCTCTCGTTACATCAGGAAGTAGGCGCGTCATGAGCAAGTCGGTTGTTGTCATCGGACACGGAATGGTCGGACACCGCTTCGTCGAGGCGCTCCGTTCGCGCGACGAGGCAAACACCTGGTCGGTGACCGTACTCTGCGACGAGCAGTACGCAGCGTACGACCGAGTCGGGCTGTCCTCGTACGTCGGAGCCTGGGACCCCAAGGAATTGGCGCTGGCCGGCAACGATTACATCGGCGACAGCCTGGTCGACCTTCGAGTGGGGGAAGGCGCGCTCTCGATCGACAAAGATGCACGCACGGTCACGACAACCACCGGCGACACGCTCTCCTACGACGCACTGGTGATGGCGACGGGTTCATACCCATTTGTTCCGCCGGTACCCGGTCACGACACCGACGGATGCTTTGTCTACCGCACACTCGACGACCTGGACGGTATCCGCGCTGCCGCCGAGAAAGCCGGCAAGGGCGCAGTCGGTGTAGTGGTCGGCGGTGGTCTTCTCGGACTCGAGGCCGCAAATGCTCTCTCGCTCATGGGAATGACGGCACACGTCGTCGAGCACAATGCGCGTCTGATGCCGATGCAGGTCGACGAGGGCGGAGGCGCTCTGCTCGCTAGACTCGTCACCGAGTTGGGGCTCACCGTCCACACGGGTGTCGGAACGGCGGGAATCTCGCAGGCCGACAACGGAATTGTGGTCGAACTGTCCGACGGCTCCACCATCGACGCGTCGTTGCTGGTCTTCTCGGCCGGAGTCCGTCCGCGTGATCAGTTGGCTCGCGACGCCGGCATCGCAGTGGGTGAGCGCGGCGGAATCCTGACCGACCTCGGCTGCGTCACGTCGGACGAGAACATCTACGCAGTCGGCGAATGTGCTGCGGTGGAAGGCCGTTGCTACGGACTGGTCGCACCCGGCTACACGACAGCCGAGATCGTGGCCGACCGTCTGCTCGGCGGCGCCGCAGATTTCCCCGGTGCCGACATGTCCACCAAGCTCAAGCTCATGGGTGTCGACGTCGCCAGCTTCGGTGACGCGATGGCCACCTCGCCCGGTGCTCTCGAAGTGGTCCTCAGCGACGCAGCCAAGGGAACCTACGCCAAGCTTGTCGTCTCGGACGACGCGAAGATCCTGCTCGGCGGAATTCTTGTGGGGGACGCGTCGGCGTACGCGTCACTGCGCCCGCTGGTCGGTCGCGAACTGCCCGGTGACCCAGCGGCATTGATCTCGCCTGCGGGGGAGAAGCCGGGTGCGGGATCGCTGCCGGATGATGCCGAGGTGTGCTCGTGCAACGGCGTGACGAAGGGCGCCATCTGCGGCGCGATCGCGGCGGGTGCGTGCGACATCGCTTCGGTGAAGGCGTGCACCAGCGCGGGAACCACCTGCGGCGGGTGCCTTCCGACTGTCAAGCAGTTGCTCGCCGATTCGGGCGTCGTGATGTCGAAGGCGCTCTGCGAGCACTTCGCGCAGTCACGCGCAGAGTTGTTCCAGATCGTCCAGTCGACGCAGACTCGAACCTTCTCGGCTCTGATTGCCAAGTACGGCAAGGGTTCCGGTTGCGATATCTGCAAGCCCGTCGTCGCGTCGATCCTGGCGTCCACGGATTCCGATCACATCCTGCACCGTCAGCAGGCGTCGCTGCAGGACACCAACGACCACTTCCTGGCCAACATTCAGAAGAACGGTACGTACTCGGTCGTACCGCGCATGCCCGGCGGCGAGGTCACGGGAGAACAGCTCATCGTGATCGGTGAGGTAGCGCGTGATTTCGGTCTATACACCAAGGTGACCGGCGGCCAGCGCATCGACTTGTTCGGCGCTCGAGTCGAGCAGTTGCCGGCAATCTGGAAGCGCCTGGTCGACGCGGGAATGGAGTCGGGACAGGCGTACGGCAAGTCCCTGCGAACGGTCAAGAGTTGCGTCGGATCGAGCTGGTGCCGCTACGGCGTCCAGGACTCGGTAGGAATGGCCGTCGACCTCGAGAACCGCTACCGCGGCCTGCGCTCGCCGCACAAGATCAAGTTCGGCGTCTCGGGATGTGCCCGCGAATGCGCCGAAGCCCGTGGCAAGGACGTCGGCGTCATCGCTACGGAGAACGGTTGGAATCTGTATGTGGGCGGCAACGGCGGACAGTCACCCAAGCATGCTCAGTTGCTCGCTGGTGGCCTCGACGACGTCACCCTGGTCAAGTACATCGACCGCTATCTCATGTTCTACATCCGCACGGCTGATCGACTTCAGCGCACCGCACCGTGGGTGGACTCGCTGGACGGCGGACTCGACCACCTCAAGTCGGTGATTTGCGAGGACAGCCTGGGTATCGGCGAGGAACTCGAGGCGCTGATGGCCAAGCATGTCGAGGGCTACCAGGACGAATGGGCCGGTGTGCTCGGTGATCCGGAGAAGTTGTCGCGGTTCGTGTCGTTTGTCAATGCGCCGGAAGAAGCCGACCCGACGGTCGTGTTCGACGAGACCGGAGTGCGCAAGGTTCCCGTATTGATGGGAATGCCGAGCATCCCTACGCGCCGGTAATCGCTGCGTAACCCGTGGGTAACACGGGGTCCGTACAAACTAATACAAGAACCCGTGCGGCGTTGTCGCCGGATCGACAGGAGGACTTCGATGAGTGTCATCGATGCGCAGATCGCCAAGCTGGATTCCGAACGACTGGAATGGACTTCGGCGTGCCCACTGAGTCACCTCATCCCTGGACGCGGGGTAGCAGTGCTGCTCCGCGGCGGTGAGCAGGTGGCGCTGTTCCTCCTCGAGGACGGCACTTTGCGTGCCGTCGGCAACTTCGATCCGTACGGACGCGCCTCGGTGATGTCACGCGGACTGGTCGGAGACCGTGACGGTGAGCCGATCGTGGTGTCGCCGTTGCTCAAGCAGGCGTTCTCGCTGGTCGACGGCCGGGCCCTCGACGACGAATCGGTGTCGCTTCCGGTGTACGAGATCAGGGTCTGGGCCGGCGTGGTGCAGGTGCACAGCACTATTCGGGCTGTCGAATCCGTCTCGTGAATGACAACATGCCACTAGCGGGGTTCACGGTCGGGATCACGGCATCGCGCCGTGCCGATGAATTTGCGATGCTGCTGACGCGTCGGGGAGCAGAAGTGGTGCACGCTCCGGCTATCCGCATCATCCCACTCGCCGACGACCGTGAATTGGAGCGGGTGACGCAGCAGATCATCGCGAGTCCGCCCGAGGTGGTTGTTGCCACGACCGGTATCGGATTTCGTGGTTGGCTCGAAGCTGCGGACGGGTGGGGCGAGGCCGAGAATCTCTCCGCGGCACTGACTTCGGCACGTCTACTGGCCCGCGGGCCCAAGGCCAAAGGTGCGATTCGCGCAGCGGACCTGCGCGAAGAATGGTCTCCGGCCTCCGAATCGTCGGCTGAAGTACTCGAACACCTGCTTGCGGAGGGGGTTGCGGGAAAGGTCATTGCCGTCCAGTTGCACGGCGCCACTACGGAATGGGAACCGATTCCCGATTTCTGTCAGGTGCTGCGGGACGCGGGTGCCGAGGTCATCGCAGTGCCGGTCTACCGCTGGGAACCTCCGGAAGATCCGACTCTGCTCGACCGGATGATCGAGGCCATCGCGTCATCTGCAATTGATGCTGTCAGCTTCACGAGTGCACCGGCGGTGGCGTCGATCCTGATGCGGGCCGATACGACGGGGCGACTCGACAGCATTCTCGATGCCATGCGCGGACCGGTGACGGCAGTGTGCGTCGGGCCGGTGACCTCCGCGCCGCTGGAGGCATTGCAGGTCCCGACCACAGCACCGGCCAGGGCTCGCCTTGGAGCCTTGGCGCGACACATTGTCGACGAACTTCCGCAGCGTGCCAACCGTATTCAGGCCGGCGACCACGAAATCAGTATCCGCGGTGGTTGCGTTGTCGTAGACGGTGAAGTCCGAGCAGTGTCGCCGGCCGGTATGTCTCTCATGCGATCTCTCGGAGCGAGGCCGGGGCACGTGGTCTCTCGTGCCGAACTGTTGGCCGCCCTTCCGGGGAGCGGCGACGACACACACGCCGTCGAAACCGCCGTCGCACGCCTGCGCGCGTGCCTCGGCGCTCCCAAAGCCGTTCAAACCGTTGTGAAGCGAGGTTATCGTCTTGCACTCGATCCCACCGAATACGCAGAACTCTAGCGACGTCCTGGTCCTGGTAGCGCACGGCACACGAAGTGCGCGGGGCGTGGAAATGATTGCGGCACTGGCCGAAGCGGTCAGTGCCCGGGTAGGTGCAACTCGGGTGGCCTTTGTCGACGTCCTGGGTCCGTCGCCGTCGGAGGTTCTCCGCGACATCCCCGGCCGGGCAATTCTCGTGCCCGCGTTCCTGGCGTCGGGATATCACGTTCACACCGATGTGCGACGCGAAGTGGAAGTCAGTGGGCACCAGGGCGTCACGGTCACGCCTGCGCTCGGTCCCGATCCCGCGTTGGCCACCGTCCTGATGCGTCGATTGCGCGATGCCGGTTGGCGCAACGGCGACGCGATAGTCCTTGCCGCAGCAGGATCTTCCGATTCGCGCGCCCTGCGCGATGTCGAGCGCGCCGCCCTGATGTTGGCGGAGCAGGCCGACACGCGAGTCGATATCGGGTATATCGCAACCGGAACACCCAAGGTGGCGGATGTTGTTGCAGCAGCCCGAGTTCGCGGCGCGCGCCGCGTGTTCATCGCGTCATATCTTCTTGCGCACGGATTGTTTCACGAACGTCTTGGTGCGGCAGGCGCTGACGGCGTCACCGAACCTCTCGGAGTAGATCCCGGTGTCGTGGACCTTGTGGTCAACCGGTATTCGGCGGCTCGCCGCGGCGTTGCGGTGATCTGAGGCTGCTCGGGACCAGTGCGCCGTCGACGTCGTACCAGGAATGGTGAGCCTTATCCCAGCAGAACGAGTTCGGCCACGACGTTGTCGGGTGCCGATGCGGGCACAAGCGCAAACGCTGCCTTGCCTATCAAGCCCGCCAGATGTGAGGTGCGCACCGAAGGGTCTGCGTGCCAGCGGCCGTCATCGGTCTGTGTGACCGGAAGTAGTCGCACGGCATCGGAGCTGACCTCGGAGGCATTCGCGACAATTCCGAGCAACGGCGGCAACGGAGTTCGCCCGGTGAGCGCACTGACAATGGTGGGCAGCACCGTCAACAGAGTCGTGACTGCCGCATAGGGATTGCCGGGAAGGCCGAGCACCACCTTTCCGGTGGGCAGGACTGCCGTGATCTGTGAACCGCCCGGACGCGACGCGACCCTGCCGACAACAATGTGGGCACCGAGACGGTCAAGGGCAGAGCGCATTTCGTCGGCAGCGCCGCCGCCCGTCGCACCGACGATCACGATGAGATCGGCGCCGTCGTCAGCACCCAGAGTGGTCTCGAAACCATCTGCGGTATCGCGTAAATGGGTGTCGGAGATGCATGCCGCGCCGCATCGCCCGAGAAGAAGCGGGAGGATGCCGCCGATGGAATCGCGTGTCTGGCCTTCGCGCAGTGGCCCGTCTCGTCGGATTTCGTCGCCCGTTGTCACGACCCGCGCACGCACCGGGCCGCGAACCAGGCCTTCGACAACTTCACCGCTGGTGGCCGCGGAGACGAGTACCGGTGTCACCGGTGTACCTGCCGGTGCGATGGTGAAACCGACGGTCCAGTCTTCGCCCTGCGGCCGAGCGTCGTTGCGCTGCGGTGTGTTCGGCAGCAGCGTCAGTAATGGGGGAGTGCCGTCGGCGACCACGTGTTCGTCCCGGATTACTGCGCTTGCGCCGGTGGGAAGGTGTGCGCCCGTCGCGATGCGGATTGCTTCACCGTCTGCCAACTCGAGAGTGGCGTCGGCGCCGGCGACGCGGACTTCCCGGCGAATCCGCCAGGGGCCGTCACCTGCAACGGCATAGCCGTCCATCGCGGAGACGGAAGATGGCGGTAGATCACCCTGTGCAACAAGAGGTTCGGCGAGCGTCGCGCCGAAGCTTTCGGCCAGCACTGCTCGGCGGGGGCGCAGTGGTGTGAGCGACTCCAGAACCGCGGCGCGGGCCCCCGCGATTGTCAGTCGAGGTAGCTCCCGTGCCCGTTCGAGATCCTCGGGAGTGTCGCAATCGGCTGTGCCACTCACCTGGAGTGCCGAGAATCCTTGGGTCAGTAGCTTCTTCATCGGCTGATTGTCGAGACCGGCACTCTCCCGAAGTGTCGCGATGCGCTCACGTAGTTCATGGAATACCCAGGCGGACAACAGAAATTGCGTTCGGTTGTTCTCGTCGACCGCGCACGTCACTGGGCCCAGGTGTGACGTTGAGTCGATCAGGGAGTCGACGACCCCGCGACTGACGTGTGGCAGATCGGCTGCCAGGACGACCACTACTGCGTCGTCGGGTAGTTCAACGGCGTTCAATCCTGCCCAGAGTGCCGACACCGGCCCACCGCCGATTGGCGACTCCTGGGTTTGCACGACCCCGGTGTCGAGGTCGTCGCGATGCGGTCCGACCACCACCGTCGTGCCTAAATGTGCTGTTGCAGCGAGTGCAATGTCGAGCAGACGGTGACCGTGCACCACAAGTCCGGGTTTGTCGACACCACCCATCCGGGTGCCGCGTCCGCCGGCAAGTATCAGCGCACAGGTAGGCGGATGGGCGTTCATGCGTCCATGCTGCCTTACGGGAAGGTGTGCCGTGCGCGCGCCATGTCGATCCGGCCGTCCTTGATCGGCACGCCCTCCAATTCCAGCTTCGCAATCTGTCGATGCGCCAGGTGAGTTGCGGGTTTCCCGGATGCACCCAGAACCCGATGCCAGGGGAGATCCGAGGAGTCGGTACGCATGATCCACCCGACCGTGCGTGGGCTGGAAAGCCCTACAGCATCGGCAATATCGCCGTAGGTGGCGACACATCCGGCGGGTATGGACGCGACGAGTCGGCGGACTTCTTCGATCTGTTCGTCTGTGGTGGCGGCCATTGTCTGAGTCTCAGAGTAGTTTGCGGATCAGGGCCGCAACCTCGTCGGCGCGCACGTGCGGCACCATGTGGTCGCAGTCGAACTCGACGCTGGTCAGGTTCGGGCCGAGGTGCTCGGTGATTGCCGTGCGGAACTCGTCGGTGACGTACGGCGGTTGCACCTTCATAGCTTGGACGATCACCGTCGGCATGGAACTCGGTGGCAGTACCGGTGGCCGAGCGAGTTCTCCCCACGCCGTGACGACGGCGGGAGTGGAGAGTCGCCAGTTGACGCGTCCGTTGTCGAGGTGGATCAGATGCTCTTCGAATTCCTCGTCCAGTACCGCCGTGGGAACTTCTCCCCATGAGCCGTGAACCTTTTCCGAACGCGCCTCGGCTGCATCCGTGTAATCCGGTGAACCGATGGTGAGTTCGGCCACTCGGCCCATGAACTCCGGATCGAGTCCGATAGCAGGATCGAGCAATACCAATCCGCGGACGCGGTCCGGCGCAGTCGCCGCGAGATGCAGCGCCAGAGCGCCGCCGAACGAGTGGGCAACGATCAGGACCGGGCCGGACGCATGCTCGTCCAGGGTATCGATCAGGCTGGCAACATGCGCCTCGATATTCCACGGGGGAGACCAGGTCGAGCGGCCGTGACCACGCAGATCGGGAGCGATCCAGCGAGCGTCGGGGAGCTGATTCTCGGCCATCGACTGCCACCGTCGGCCGTGGCCGGTCAGACCGTGCAACGAGAGTATCTCCGGCGCACCGGCCGGGCCGTACAGATAGGTGTGGAGTGCGGGCACAGGCCAATCTTGCCCGACGCGGGCGATGTGTGCCGTGTCGGTGCCCTCTGATGGAATGCCTGGGTGAGTGAGACGATTGTGGCGCCACCGCCGGCGCGCACCAAGAACACCATCCCGCGGGCGCGGTTGGTGCACCGGGCCGCGCCCTCACTCGTTCCGCGGAAGTGGGACGCCGCCGCTGCGCAATTGTTCGCGGAGCCTGCCGACGATCCGTTCATGCTGGCCTTCGGCGGTGAGCAGTGGAATCCCTGGCAGGTGCTCGGCGGTCCGGGAACCGGCAAGTCGTCACTACTGGTCGATCTGGCGGTCGCCAAGATTTCCGGCGGCGAAGACCCGGAATCCGTTCTGGTCCTCACACAGTCGCGTCGGGCGGCAACAGCGGTGCGCGAACAGATCACCGCGGGCCTGTTCGGGTTCGAACGCGAGCGTGGCCCGCAGGCAACTCGGGAACCGCTGGTCCGCACCGTGCACTCCTACGCGTTTGCGGTGCTGCGGTTGCAGGCAGCAGCGCACGGCAACGCTCCGCCGCGTTTGATCACCGGGGCCGAACAGGACGCGGTGTTGCGTGAGATGTTGCGCGGCGACATCGAGGACGGCGCGCGGTACTGGCCGGAGCGACTGAGGCCGGCACTGGGCATGAACGGGTTTGCCGTCGAACTGCGCGATCTGATGTTGCGCGCCAACGAACGCGGCCTCGGACCGGAAGATCTGATCAAGCTCGGCAAGCGTAAAGGCCGTCCGGAATGGGTGGCTGCCGGACGATTCGCCGAGGTGTACGAGCAGGGAGTTCTGTTGCGCGCGTCCGTGGGAGTCGAAGCCCCGGAGGCGACGGCGCCGGCACTTGATGCCGCCGAGTTGATCGGTGCTGCGCTCACCGCGTTTGCCACGGACCCCGAGTTGTTGCGATCCGAGCGCGCCCGCATCCGTCACCTCCTTGTCGATGATGCTCAACACTTGGATCCGCAAGCCGCGCAATTGGTTCGGCTGATCGGAACCGGAACGGCAACGACGGTGATCGCCGGCGACCCGGATCAGTCCGTGTTCGGATTCCGCGGGGCTGATTCCCGTTTCCTGCTCGACCTGGCGGACAAGGGCGACGAGCGGGCAGTCATCCTGCCCACTACGTACCGCAACAACGCCGACGTCGCGGCCATTGCGGCGAAGGTCGCCGCACGATTGCCCGGCAACCTCGCTCACCGGATTGCGGTACCCGCCGACCTGTCGGATGACAATCCCGCTCACGCGTCGGTGCGAGTCTTGGGCACCACAGCCAAGGAAGCGGCAGTGGTCGCGGACACCTTGCGGCGCGCGCACCTCCTCGACGGCATTGCGTGGTCCGACATGGCCGTCATCGTGCGTTCGGTTCCGCGAACCTTGGCTCCGCTTCGACGTGCCTTGCTGGCGGCAGGCGTCCCAGTCACCACCGCAGCCACCGAACTCCCACTTGCCCGTCAACACGGAGTGTCCGGGCTTCTCCTGCTACTTCGGGCGCTCGGGCGAGACGGGTTCACCGGCGACGACGCCTTGGCGCTCATGTCCGGCCCCGTCGGCGGCGCCGAACCGGTGACGCTGCGGCGGTTGCGGCGCGGTCTGCGCCGCATCGAACTTGCTTCGGGGAAGGATCGCGATTCCGCAGAACTGTTGCGGCTCATCCTGATCGACGAGGACCGAGCGCAATCCAAGCGATTGACCGCAAAGCTGACCGACGTCGAATCTGCCGCGCTGAATCGAGTGCTGTCGGTATTGCGCAAAGCCCGGGTGCCGCTCGATCGTGGACTCGGCGTCGAGGAAGTTCTGTGGGCGGCGTGGCAGGCCACCGGGCTCGAACGCCGCTGGGCGGCCGCGTCGGCGCGCGGCGGGCCGATCGGCTCGCAGGCCGATCGCGACCTCGACGCAGTAGTTGCGCTGTTCGATGCCGCAGCCACTTACGTGGACCGCTTGCCGCGTTCGCAGCTCGCGGGTTTTGTCGACTACCTCACCAGTCAGGAGATCCCCACCGATTCGCGCTCGCGCTCGGTGATCGCGCCGGATGCGGTCACTGTTGTCAGTGCGCACGCGGCGGCCGGACGTGAGTGGGCTGTTGTCGCGGTGGCCGGTGTTCAGGAAGGGCTGTGGCCCAGCTTGCGGGCACGCGGTTCGCTCCTCCGGACGGAGGCGCTGATCGATTTGATCAACGGTGTCTCGGACGGCAGCGATTCCGCCGAAGAGCGGTTGTCGAGAACTGCGCCGCTGCTGGCCGAGGAGCGTCGACTCTTCCTGGTGGCATGTTCTCGCGCACGCCGCCGGTTGTTGGTGACAGCCGTCGAATCCGCCTCGGGTGATACCGATCTGGTGCCGTCACGATTTGTCGACGAGCTTCTGCGCGGCGATCAGTTCGATGACGACGGCGCAGCTGAACCGGCGGTGCCCGCTCCCGAACCCGGTGACACCCGGGTGTTGTCCTTGCCTGCGTTGGTCGCCCAATTGCGCAGTGTGGTGTGCGATCCGGACCTCGCCGCGGGCGATCCCGAGAAGCATGCGCGTGCAGCTCGTCAATTGGCGCGTCTGGCTGCAGCGGGAGTGCGCGGCGCGCACCCCGATCAGTGGTACGGCACCAGCTCGCCCAGCACTGTCGAACCGTTGTGGCAGCCGGAGGACGGGCCGGTGGCGCTCTCGCCGTCCACCATCGAGTTGCTCGAAACATGTCCGCTGCGTTGGGTGTTCGAACGTCATGGCGGTTCCGATGGCGACAATACCCATGCCATCGCGGGCACGCTCGTCCACACTCTCGTTCAGGCACTCGCCGGGCGTATCCCACCGGATCAGGTCGAGAAGGCACTCGAAAATGCCTGGGAATCCATCGACTTGGGTTCGCAGTGGTACTCGCGCCGGGAACTCAATCGCACCCGCGAGATGCTGGCCACGTTCACGGCCTGGATGAGTTCCACCCGCGGCGAACTCACCGAAGTCGGTGTGGAGGTCGCGGTCGAGGGCATTCTCGAACCGCGCGAGGAGGGGGAGCCGGCCGTCAAGCTCCGCGGCCGCATCGATCGACTCGAGCGCGACACCGAGGGGCGTCCCGTCGTTATCGACGTCAAGACTGCGCGAAACCCGGTCAGCAACGACGCGGCGCAGTCCCATGCGCAGTTGGCGGCCTATCAGGTGGCGGCAGCGGAAGGCGCGATAGCGGGAGAACCGGCGGCGCAACCCGGTGGGGCCCGGCTGGTATTCGTGGCGAAGTCCAACAAGAAAGACGGTGCGACGCAGCGTGTTCAGCCGCCGCTGACCGCCGAGGCCGTCGAGATGTGGCGTGATGTCATCCACAATGCCGCTGCCGCAACGCAGGGGCCGCAGTATCTGGCCCGGGTCAACGACGGATGCCGCCACTGCCCGGTGCGGTCCAGTTGCCCCGCCCACGACGAAGGACGGCAGGTGAGTTCCTAGATGGCATCCAAGGCGCGGCGACCCAAGATCAGCCCGGTCGATCTTGCGCTCGCTCTCGGCCAGCACCCGCCGACGCCGGAACAGGCAGCGGTCATCGCCGCACCACTGGGCCCGACGCTGGTTGTTGCCGGCGCCGGCGCCGGCAAGACCGAAACAATGGCTGCCCGCGTCGTCTGGTTGGTGGCCAACGGATTTGTCGACCCCGAGGCCGTGCTGGGTCTGACGTTTACCCGAAAAGCCGCGCAGCAGCTCACCACTCGTATTCGCAAGCGCCTGGCCCGGCTTGCCGGTTCCGATGTTCTGCGCGCCCTCGACCCAACCGGGGGAGTGCGTGCGCGGATACTGGCCGGCGAACCCGAGGTCAGCACGTATCACGCGTATGCGGGCCGGCTGTTGTCCGAACACGGGCTTCTTCTGCCTATCGAACCGTCGGCGACTCTGCTCTCGGAGACGGAACTGTGGCAGGTCGCGCACCGAGTTGTCAGCGGCTGGGACGGTGATCTCGATACCGACAAGAATCCGGGGTCGATCACCGAAACCGTTCTGGCACTTGCCGGTCAGCTGTCCGAGCATCTTGTGGACCCAGATCAACTGCGCGGTGCGCACGCGGAACTCGACGCGTTGATCCACACGTTGCCTGCCGGGCCGAAGCAGCGCGGCGGACCGAGCAAGGAACTGCTCGGATACCTCGAGGTCCAGCACAAGCGTGTCGAACTCCTGCCGCTGGTTGCGAGGTTGTCCGAGACGTTGCGGTGGGAAGGAGCCCTCGACTTCGGTAGTCAGATGTCTCTCTCGGCGCGCGTTGCTTCGGGGCACCCCGAAGTGGGAGAAGCAGAACGGAGTCGCTTCCGGGTGGTGCTCCTCGACGAGTATCAGGACACCGGTCACGCTCAGCGTGTGTTGCTGTCCTCGTTGTTCGGCGGCGGCACTGACGCCCGCCTGGCGTTGACAGCCGTCGGCGATCCGATGCAGTCCATCTACGGGTGGCGCGGCGCATCGGCAGCCAACCTCCCACGCTTTGCGACGGATTTCCCACTCGCGAACGGAAACCCGGCTCCGACCCTCGAATTGTTGACAAGCTGGCGCAATCCGCCGGAGGCACTCGAACTTGCCAATCTCTCGTCTGCGCCGCTTCGTCGACGCGGCGTTGCCGTCAGCACCTTGCGAGCCCGGCCTGGGGCAGTTGCCGGCGATGTCCGGCTCGCATTGTTGCCTGACGTCGAGCAGGAACGAGAGTGGGTGGCGCAGAAAATTGCGGAGCAGTACGACGCTGCGCGCGCCGACGATCGACCGCCGCCTACCGCAGCGGTGCTGATACGTCGAAATGCCGACGCCGCGCCGCTGGCCGAAGCACTGCGAGCAGCCGGCTTGCCGGTCGAGGTGGTCGGCCTCGGTGGACTCCTGCACACCCCCGAAGTTGCCGACGTAATTGCGATGCTGCGGGTAGTAGCCGATCCGTTGGCGGGCAGCGCCGCGGTGCGCCTGCTGACGGGGGCGCGCTGGCAGATCGGTGCCAAGGACGTTGCCGCACTGTCGAAGCGATCTCGGGAGCTTGCGATTTCTGCGGGTTACGGTACGGCGGGTGCCGTCACCGATTCGGCTGCGTTGGCCGAGGCCGTGCAGGATTCGCTGCCCGGTGAGCAGGCCGAGCAGGCGGGGCTGGTCGATGCGATATCGGATCCTGGTCCGGCCGAGAACTATTCGGCGCTCGGCTATGCGCGAATCGGCGCCGTGGCCGGTGAGCTGGCCTCGTTGCGTGAACGCATCGGACAACCGCTCACAGAATTGGTGGCAGAGGTCGAAAGGGTGCTCGGCATCGGAATCGAGGCCGGTGCACGGACGCGACTCGGTGTGCTTGGTACCGCAGGTCGTGAGCACCTCGACGCCTTTGCCGATGTTGTTGCCAACTACGCGACGCGTCCCACCGCCAATCTCACCGGTATGTTGTCGTTCTTCGCAGCCGCCGAACAGATCGAAAAAGGGCTGACGCCCGGCGAAGTGGAGGTGGCGCCGGATCGGGTCCAGATTCTGACGGTGCACTCCGCGAAGGGACTGGAATGGGAAGTTGTTGCCGTTCCGCACGTCAGCGACGGTGTGTTCCCGTCCTCGACGGCGTCCGGTTCGTGGCTGGGTGCGCTTGCAGAATTGCCGCCTTCGCTGCGCGGTGACCGTGCCGTCGACGCAGATTCGGCCGACGGTGTTCCCGTGCTCGACCTCGAGAATGTCTACAACCGCAAGGATCTGCAGAACGCGATCGACGCGCACAAGCAGGCTCTCGGAGATCGCCGACTCGACGAGGACAGGCGCCTGTTCTACGTTGCCCTCACGCGAACCGAACGGGCACTGTTTATTTCGGCGCACCACTGGGCCGAGTCGGGAGCCGATCCCAAAGGACCGTCGGAGTTCCTGGCCGAACTGCACCAGACGGTTACCGAAACCCCGGACGTCGGCGTTGTCGAGACCTGGGCGCCTGACCCCGAACCCGACACCGAGAATCCGTTGGCATCCACACCGAGAACTGCTCAGTGGCCACCGGATCCGCTCGGTTCACGGCGCGGCGCGGTGGAGGCCGGCGCAGCCGCTGTACTGGCAGAGCTGGCGAAGCCCACTGAAACCAACCCTGACGACGCTGAAGTCGACCCTGAAGACGACCCGGAGAATTGGGCGTCGGATGTGACGGTGCTCCTGGCAGAACGAGAGGCCCGCGCCAATGCTCGTGCCGAAGTGATTCTCCCGGCACAACTTTCGGTGACACAGTTGGTCGACCTCAAAGCTGATCCCGACGAACTCGCGGCTCGATTGCGTCGGCCTCTTCCGTATCCGCCCAACCCGCTGGCCAGGCGAGGTACGGCATTCCATGCGTGGATCGAGCGACGCTTCGGCGCAACACGGTTGCTGGATCTCGACGAATTGCCGGGCGCCGCCGATACCGGAGCCGGCCCGGAAACCGATCTGATCAAACTGCAGGATGCGTTCCTGCGTTCTCCGTGGGCTAACCGCAGTCCCGTCGAGGTGGAGGTCCCGTTCGAAACCTCCATCGCCGGAACGGTTTTGCGCGGCCGAATCGACGCGGTGTTCGCGGACTCGGACGGAGGCTGGACGGTCATCGACTGGAAGACCGGAGCTGAACCGTCCGCCGCCAACGAAGATGCTGTGGTCATGCAGTTGGCCGCCTACCGCGTGGCGTGGGGCGAATTGATGTCCGCGCGCGCCCGCGCGTCGGGACGGAAGGAAGAGTTTCCACTGCACAAGGTTCGCGCGGCATTCCACTACGTGCGGACCGGCCGCACCATCTCGCCCGAGAACCTGCCGGACGGTGAAGCGCTGGCGCACCTCATCCGCACGGCAGGAGCCCGCGAGGACAGCTCGAGCTAGCCGGCGTTACGACGCGCCTTGAGAGCTTCGGTCACCAAGGGGATTTGCACTGGAAGGCGCGCGATCGAACCGACCTTCTGCGCAGTGGACGTCTTGTTGCTGCGGCACCAGTCCACTGCCATCTGAATGTTGGCGGGGAACACCGCAACAAACAGCGCTGCTGCCAGACCGGCTCCCAATCGGCGAGTTTTCGGAATGGCCAGAGCGGCCCCGATTGCCAATTCTGCGACACCGGATACCTGGGTGTATGTACGGGCTTCGCCGGGGAGTTGGCGGGGGACGGTGCTGTCGAAGAACGATGGCGCAACAAAGTGCATGGTTCCCGCGCCGAGCAGTAGAGCGGAAAGTCGAAGTGCGGCGGCCTGGCTGGATGTCGAACTTTTCGAAGACATTGACCTACCCTGCCTTACAGAGCCTGTGCGTGCCACTACTGTGGTGCGTCTGCGTAGTTACTAGTGAGAGAGTTGCAAGTATGGCCGGAAAGCTCCGGGCGCGTTTTTCCAGGTCGGAATCATTGGCCGACCAGCCTGACTTTGCCCTTGTCGGGGTGCTGCGGATTCCGCAGCTGCAGACCAGTCCTGCCCGCGCTATCTACAAGCGCGTTCTGGTTGCGCTCGGCGCGCTCGCAGCCGCAGTGCTCATCGTGTACATCGATCGTGCGGGGTATCGGGACGCGCAGGACAACGAGCTCTCGCTTCTCGACTGCATCTACTACGCCACAGTGTCGCTCTCGACCACCGGCTACGGCGACATCACGCCGTTCACCCCGTCGGCTCGTCTGGTCAACGTTTTGTTGATCACGCCACTTCGTATCTTCTTCTTGATCGTGTTGGTCGGAACCACACTGTCAGCTCTGACCGAGAGTTCGCGTCAGGCGTTCAAAATTCAGCGTTGGAGGCAGCAAGTGCGTAATCACACCGTCGTCGTCGGATACGGCACCAAGGGGCGCACAGCAATTGAAGCCATGATCGGTGACGGTGTTTCCGCATCCGAGATCGTGGTCGTGGACACGGACCGGGCTGTGCTGGACGCCGCTGAGGCCAAGGGCCTGGTGACCGTATTCGGTTCGGCAACCAAGTCCGACGTTCTTCGTCTCGCCGGGGCGCAACGGGCAAATTCGATCATCGTCGCGACCAACCGCGACGACACAGCGGTGCTCGTGACGCTCACCGCCCGCGAGATTGCGCCGAAGGCAAGAATCGCCGCGGCCATCCGGGAGGCGGACAACGCGCATCTCCTGCGTCAGTCGGGTGCGGACTCCGTGGTCCTCTCGTCGGAAACCGCAGGCCGACTCCTCGGCATCGCCACCACCACACCAACCGTCGTCGAGATGATCGAAGATCTCCTGACACCCGAGGCTGGATTCGCGATCGCCGAGCGTGCTGTCGAACGTGACGAGGTCGGCGGATCACCGCGTCACCTGTCCGACATCGTGCTGGGCGTTGTTCGCGACGGGCGACTGGTCCGGGTCGGTTCACCGGAGGTTGACGCTGTCGAGGCAGACGATCGCCTGCTGTACATCCGTCGCGTTGTCAGCTGATAGCTGGAACCCGGTATTTCGGCGCCCAGTAATGTCGTCAGCGTGAACGACTTCCAGCTGACCGAAACGCCTCTGCTTTCCCGCTCGAGTGTCGGCCGCGCCGAGGAATTACGGTCCGACGCAGCCGCACTGACCGCAGGGTGGAGTGACGCGTCGCTCTTGCGAGTCAACTCGCGCGGTCAGGTGAAGGTGTCCGGCGGGCAGTTGGTGTTCGGCGAGGCCACCGACCTGGGTGCGGAACCTGTCCGCGGCGCAGTGTTTCTCGGAATTCGTGACAACAAGCATGTATGGGCTGTGCGCGTGTCACTCCTTGCCGGAGAACTGTCGGATCTGCGGATGTTGGGCGGAACGCTCGACGACGCGGACGCAGGTCTTCTGACGGGCGCGATCGCCATTCTCAACTGGCACGACAGTGCCGGATTCAGCTCGATCGACGGGGCTCCGAGTGAGCCGACGATGTCCGGGTGGTCACGCATTTCGACGACCACCGGCCACGAAGAGTTCCCGCGCACCGACCCGGCAGTGATCTGCCTGGTGCACGACGGCGCAGATCGAGTACTGCTGGCTCGCCAGCCGACGTGGCCGCCGCGACGATTCTCGATCCTGGCCGGCTTCGTCGAAGCGGGGGAGTCACTCGAGACGTGTGTGGTGCGCGAGATCAAGGAAGAAGTGGGCGTCGACGTCCACAGCGTCCGGTATCTGGGCAGTCAGCCGTGGCCGTTCCCGCGTTCGGTGATGCTGGGATTCACGGCGATCGGCGACCCCGCCGATCCGCTGGTGTTCGCGGACGGCGAGATCGCCGAGGGAGCGTGGTTCACCAAGGAAGAGGTGCGATCTGCTCTCGAACTGGGGGACTGGGCGTCCGACGCCGACGCGCCGTTGCTCCTACCCGGTTCCATCTCGATTGCGCGAGGAATGCTCGAGAGCTGGGTCAAATAGAGCCCTACAGTCCGAGGGCTTGCTTCACCTGATTGAGCGACGGGTTGGTCGCGACACTTCCGTCGGCGTACTTCACCGTCGGGACGATGTGATTGCCGTCGTTGACGCTGCCGACAAATTCGGCTGCCGACGGATCGTTCTCGATGTCGATTTCGGTGTACTCGATGCCCGACGCGTTGAGCTGGGTCTTGAGGCGGCGGCAGTAGCCGCACCACGTGGTCGAGTAGATGGTGAGGGCAGGAGCTTTTTCGGAAGTAGTCACGGCGCATATAACACCACGAGTTCGGTTGTTGTTCCGTAACCGGCCGTGTTCGCTTGCCCACATACGCTCGGGCACGCGGCGGCGCTGTCGGTACGTCCTGCCATGATGGTGCTCATGCCTGCGGACACCGGACTGGACCCGGAACAATCAGCCGCCGTGCTCGCTCCACGCGGCCCGGTATGTGTACTCGCGGGTGCCGGAACAGGCAAGACACGCACGATTACCCGGCGAATCGCCCACCTGGTTGCCGACGGTCATGTGCAGGCCGGGCAGGTCCTGGCGGTCACGTTCACCGCGCGCGCAGCCGGTGAAATGCGCGGCCGACTGCGGGAGTTGGGTGTTGGTGGCAGCGGCCCCCAGGTACAGGCGCGCACGTTCCACGCTGCTGCGCTGCGGCAACTCAAGTACTTCTGGCCGCAGGTGATCGGCGATACCGAATGGCGTCTGCTGGATCGAAAATTCGCTGTTGTCAGCAGTGCCGCAGCCCGGGTGGGTTTGCCGACCAGCACCGAAAGCGTGCGCGACCTCGCGAGTGAGATCGAGTGGTCCAAGGCGTCGCTGATCGCGCCGGAGGATTACCCGCGCACCATTGCCAAGTTCCGCCGGGAGGCACCGGCCGATCCGGCAAAGGTGGCGCAGGTTTACGCGGCGTACGAGGAATTGAAGGCGCGCGGCCAGGACGGCATGCTGCTCGATTTCGACGATCTTCTCCTGCACACCGCTGCGGCACTCGAGGAGCACTCGTCCGTGGCCGACGAGTTCCGTGAGCGCTACCGCTGTTTTGTCGTGGACGAATATCAGGACGTCACGCCGCTGCAGCAGCGGGTTCTCGACGCGTGGCTCGGCGACCGCGACGATCTCACGGTTGTCGGCGACGCCAACCAGACCATCTACTCGTTCACCGGAGCTACACCGAATTACCTGCTCGACTTCTCGCGGAAGTTTCCCGAGGCAACAGTGGTCCGGCTCGAACGTGACTATCGCTCCACACCCGAGGTCGTCTCGCTGGCCAACCGGGTCATCGGCGCTGCCACCGGGCGAATCGCCGGTACCCGATTGCAACTCATCGGACAGCGCGCGCCGGGTCCCGAGCCCGAGTTCGCGGAGTTCAACGACGAACCGTCCGAGGCACTCGCGATAGCCCGGTCGGTGAAACGTCTGATCGCCGCAGGCACACCGGCGGCGGAGATCGCGATCCTGTACCGGATCAACGCGCAGTCCGAAGTGCACGAGCAGGCACTCACCAAGCTCGGCATCCCGTTCCAGGTGCGCGGCGGCGAGGGATTCTTCACTCGTACCGAGGTTCGTCAGGCGGTGACGGCGCTGCGGCAGGCCGGCGGTCGTGACGACCTTCCTGAGGGGGCAGACAGCGGCTCAGGACTTCTCTCGCTGGTCCGGGCGGTACTGGCACCACTCGGACTGACCAACGAGGAACCAGCCGGTACGCAGGCGCGCGAGCGCTGGGCGTCACTGACCGCGCTCGTTGCGCTCACCGAGGAGCAGTTGGTGCACGATCCCGAACTGACGCTTCCCGGTCTCTTGCAGGAGTTGACGGCGCGGGCCGAAGCGCGGCACCCACCGACGGTCCAGGGCGTCACGTTGGCGTCGTTGCATGCCGCCAAGGGCCTCGAATGGGACGCCGTTTTCCTCGTGGGTCTCAACGACGGCACCCTCCCCATCCAGCACGTGCTCGGCGATTCCAACTCCGCCCCCGATGAGGCAGCGGTCGAAGAAGAGCGTCGACTCCTCTATGTCGGTGTCACGCGCGCCCGTGAGCATTTGCACTTGTCCTGGGCATTGGCGCGCAACGAGGGCGGCCGGAAATCCCGACGCCGCTCACGGTTCCTGAACGGGTTGATCCCCGAGGACTCGCCGGCCTCACGAATTGCCGCGCCCGCGCAGTCTGGCAAGAAGCGTCAGCGTTGCCGTGTCTGCGGAAAACCGCTCATGGGAACGTCGGCCACGATGCTCGGTCGATGCGAGAATTGTCCGTCCAACATCGACGTCGAATTGCTCGAGAACCTGCGTGCGTGGCGTCTCGACAAGTCACGCGAGAAAAAGGTGCCTGCCTACGTCGTGTTCAGCGACAACACGCTGACTGCGATTGCCGAGCAACGACCACAGGACGCTCGGGGCCTGGTTGCCATTAACGGAATCGGACCGAAGAAACTCGAAGACTACGGCGAAGACGTCCTCATTATTTGCAAAACTGCAGGTCAAAAATAGGTTGTGCAGTTTCCGAGAATTCTCTAGTCTGGTTTCCAGTGCTACGGGGAGACTCGTGCGCTGAAAATTATCCGGACCGATCAGAAATGGAGGTGGCAAAAATGACGAACATGATTTCGTACCCCGTGCGTGAACAGTTCGCTGTTGCCGCCGCCCAGCTGCACCCAGCAGCAATCAGGTCCGTGTCTCTAAGCCATCGAGAAAATCCTCGATAGGACACATCCGTTCACTTACGGCCACGGACCCCGCATTACGCGGACCGTGGCCTTTGTGTTGGATCCCGTGCTTTCCGGTTTCCCGCTCGGTTGTGGTTCGCACCCATCGAACCCATTTTTTGCGACACGCCTGTCGCATCCAAGCTAGGAGAGACGAGTTGTCTACCCAGACATGTCGAGCCGTCACATTCATCGAGATCGCTTCCACCCGCCACGACCTGCCGTGCCGCGTATCCGATCCCGATCTGTGGTTCGCGGAGTCCCCGGCAGAACTCGAAAAAGCCAAGGCGCTCTGCGCGCAGTGCCCCATCCGCTCCCTCTGCCTGGGTGCAGCTCTCGACCGCGAAGAGCCGTGGGGAGTGTGGGGCGGAGAAATCCTCGACCACGGTGCCGTCATAGCAACCAAGAGGCCGAGGGGCAGACCACGTAAGCAACTCGTGTGCGCCTGAGGAGCTGGTTACACCTGTTACACCTGTGGCTCCGCAAATCCCGGCAGCCACCGGGTCAGGATCTCCATGTACGGGGCGTACGCGTCCAACTGGGCACAGATGCCCACCGAGCCGAGGAGGACTCGGAAGATCATCAGGTACTCGGGCGGCAAGTTGAGTGCCCGGGCCGTCCGGAACTGCGCGCTGTTGAAATCGGTCGCAGTTCCGGCGGCTCGTTGAAGCCAGGTTCGAGTGAAGTGAAACGACTCGGTCTGAATCGGATCGGTGAACGGACGTAGGTAGTCGGCGATTTCCTGTTCGGTGACGGTGCGGCCCGGAATGACAAAACCGTTGGCGCGCAACAGTTCTGTCAGTTCGTCGAATCGTTCGTCGACCGCCAGTCTGACCATTGTTCCCAAGACGGTGGGTAGCCCGCCCGGGAACGGGGCCGCCGCACCGAAATCGATGACACCCAACCGGCCGTCGTCGAGCAACATGAAATTCCCGGGGTGCGGATCGCAATGCAGCAGGCCGACGCGCGCCGGTGACGCGAAGTGGAACTCGGCGAGCAGCGCACCGGCTGCATTGCGCTGGTTCGGCGTTCCGCTCTCGATGATCCTGGTCAGCGGTGTTGCCGTCATCCATTCGGTGACAACAACTTTCGGTGCGCTGGCAACGACGCGCGGGATGAGGAACTGTGCATCGCCGTCGAATTCCGCGGCGAATGCTCGCTGATTGTCAGCTTCGATCCGGTAGTCGAGTTCTTCCTCGGTGCGCGCGGTGAACTCCTCGATGACCGGACGCACGTCGACGCCGGGCATCACCGATCCGAACAGGCCGGCAAATCGGGCGAGGGTCTTGAGATCGGCGCGCAGGGCTTCGTCGGCGCCGGGGTACTGCACCTTGACGGCTACGTCGCGTCCGTCGGACCACACGGCCCGATGGACCTGCCCGAGGCTGGCCGACGCGGTGGGGGTGTCGTCGAAGGACTGGAATCGATCGCGCCACTTGGTTCCCAGCTGCTGATCCAGCATCTTGTGGACCTGCTTGACGGGCAACGGCGGCGCCGCGGCCTGGAGCTTGTTCAGGGACTCGCGATACGGCTCCGCGAATTCCTCCGGAATGGCCGCTTCCATGACGCTGAGCGCCTGGCCCAGCTTCATGGCGCCGCCCTTGAGTTCACCCAAAACCGAGAACAACTGCTCCGCGGCCCTGGCGCTGAGCTGGGCGTCGATCTGGTCCTTGTCACCACCGGCGAGCTTGCGTCCGAAGCCCATTGCGGCCCGCCCGGCCATCCCAATCGGAATGCTTGCGAGTTTGGCAGTACGGGCAGAGCTTTTGCGCGGGATGTCGGACACCCCACCATCATGTCTGACGGATGCCACCGGCGCCCGTCACGGGTGCGAGGTAATGGCAACTGCACGACGTTTGTCGAGGCCAGCGACGTGTCGTGATGCGATATGGGACAAGATCGATCTCGAGGGTAGAGAACAAGCTGGCCGGCGCCGTCGCTTCGGACGCACTGATCGCCGACTCGATCTCGGACAGAGCGAGCGCGGTGGTCGCATGAATCATCGCGGGATCGGCGTAACCGGCGCTACCGAGCAACTGCGCCGCCAGGTGCAGCCAGTCCGGATCATGGGCCGCCCGGGTGATGTCGGCGCATCGCAGACAACTCGAGTGCCCGGGCAGCACCATTGGCCCGACAACGCCGCAGCCGTCGCGCAGGTGAACGGCAAGGTGGGGTATGCCGTACCGGACGAGGTCGGCACATAGACGAGGATCGGTGACCACGTCATCGGTCAGGACAACAAGTGCATTCCGCCACCCGGCAACGACGTGGCTGCTTCGGTAGCCGTGTGAGCGATGGACGGAAGAGCTGCCGTGACGCAGAGCCTGGGCTATGGAGTCGGACAGCGGTCCTTGCCCGTGGACGCGAATCGATCCTGTGTCGGCGCGCTCGCCCCGACTTGCCCGGAGGTATCCGCCTGCGGTGAGTTCGGCGAGCAGTTCGGTCATCACTGCGGCGCTGATACCGCGCCCCGTCGCAGTCCACATGATGGTCGCGATACTCGTGTGTCCGTCCATCAAGCGGAGTAGGGCTTGCAGGTCCCTGCCGTCGATTCCGTCAGGGGGAGTCAGGATCACAGCTTTCCCCGGGCGCCATCCGAGTTGAAGCCGGCCGTCCGGGCGCAGAAGAACAACGATCCGTGGATCCCATTCGGGACCCACGGATCGTGTGGTGTTCGGTGTGCTCATTCACCGATAGTGACAGTGAGCTGAGCTCTCCGGATTGCGAAAATCGTAGTTATCCACAGGCTTTCGAAGCGCTGACCTTGCACTTCAGCGTGGATCGCAACTTTTCGGTTTACTTGTCGTCCTGGCCGTCGTCAGCCGGCTTGTCCGATTTCGGCTTGTCTGTTTTTGTCTTGTCCATGGCTTCTTCAGCGGCCCGTTCCTTGGCCAGCAGAGCCTCGAGCTGAGCCATCGGATCGTCGAAATTGCCGGACTCGCCACCACCGGTGACGCGTTCGATGAACGAGGTCGGGGCATCGAGGTCGCTGGAATCAGGCAGCAGATCCGGGTGCGACCAGATACCGTCGCGGGCTTCCATTCCGGCTTCGGCAGTCAAGCGCTGCCACAGAGTTGCGGCTTCGCGGACCTTGCGCGGACGCAGTTCGAGTCCGACGAGTGTTGCGAACGTCTGCTCTGCCGGTCCGCCGGTGGCGCGTCGACGGCGAAGCGTCTCGCTCATCGCGGCAACACCGGGCAGGCGTTCACCGAGTCCGGCGGTGACTACCGTCTCCACCCAGCCCTCGACCAGAGCCAACAGCGTTTCGAGGCGCTCGAGAGCGGCCTTCTGCTCCGGAGTGGTCTGCGGTTCGAAGGTGCCCTGTTGCATCAGGGCTTCCAACTTGGCGGGATCGGCCAGAGCCGACGGGTCGAGATCCTTGGCGAACTCTTCCATCGCCGAGAAGTCCATGGTGATCCCGCGGGCATATTCCTCGACGGTGGAGAGCACTCGCTGGCGCAACCACGGCACATGGCTGTACAGGCGATGGTGAGCAGCCTCACGTGCGGCGAGGAACACCAGGATTTCCTGATTGGGCTGTTCGAGCCCGTCACTGAACGACTGAACGGCCGCGGGAAGAAGAGCGGCGGTCCCTGCCGGGCCAAGGGGGAGGCCGATATCAGTGGAGGACAACACTTCCTTGGACAACTGGCCGAGAGCTTGGCCGAGCTGTGAACCGAATGCGAGTCCGCCCATCTGCGTGAGCATTCCCATCATCGGGCCGGCCATCTGAGCGGCCTCGGGCGGCAGGCCCTGAGCCCACATCCCCGACACCTTCTCGGCGACCGGATCGCACAGGCGCTTCCAGGTGTCGATGGTGTTGTCGAGCCAGTCGTTAGCCGTCCACGCAACGGTCTTGGTGGCGCCGGCGGGCAGCGTCGTTGCAGCGTCCAGCCACAGTTCCGCAAGGTGGGCCGCGTCGGCGATGGCCTTGACGTTGCCCTCGGTGATCGGTGTGACAGAACCGATCTGCTGGCGCGCGAGTTTCTTCGCGACGTCGTAATTGACAGGACCCGATCCGCCGGAACCCATCGACGAACCCATGCCACTGAGCATCTGGCCGAATTGCGTCAGCATCTGCCCGAGTTGTGCGGGGTCGAAACCTTCACCGCCCGCACCGAATCCGAACGGCATGTCACCACCCCCGAAGGGATTGCCACCGGCCGCGTTCTTGTCACGGTCGGGATCGTCGTCGGAGTTGGAGAAGCCGAACGGCATGTTGCTCATACCTCAACGGTACAAGGGTTGGAGGCCTCGAGTAATGCGCGCTGTCACGCTGATGGCGAACAGCGGAGGCAATGGCTCTACCCTGGACAAGGTGAATCGACGGATCGTGACTCTCCTGGCCGCCCTAGCTCCCATCGTCGTCTTGGGCATCGTCGGATCGCTCGTCACCGTTCCGTACGTCGCGCTCGGGCCGGGACCGACGTTCAACACGCTGGGCACAGTCGACACCACCGTCGACGGCAAGCAGGTCACGAAATCCGTGGTCGACATCGAGGGCACCGAACTCGATCCGACAACCGGCAACCTCAATATGACCACCGTCTCCGTTCGTGACGGCCTCAATCTCTTCGAGGCTTTTGGTCTCTGGGCCAGCGGCGAGCACGGATTGGTTCCCCGTGCCGAGGTGTATCCGCCGAGTAAGTCGAAGGAAGAAATTCAGCAGGCCAACACGGCTGACTTCCAGCAGTCCGAGAACAGCGCGGAACTCGCGGCACTCAACTTCCTGGGCAAGCCAGTCGCGTTGACCGTCACGAAGGTCACTCCCGACGGTCCCGCCAGTGGTGCATTGGTCGAAGGTGACACGCTGGTGAAGATCGGTGATACCCCCGTCGACACCGTCGGTGCGGTGCAAGAAACCGTTGCGGCGATAGCGCCGGGCACGCAGGTGCCGGTCACCGTGATTCGCGGCGGTGCCGAAACGACAGTGCCCGTGACTGTCGGAGCCCGGCCGAACCAACCCGAACTCGGATACCTCGGCATCACGCCGGAAGAGGTTCCCGACGTTCCGTTCGACGTGACGTTCAACCTTGCCGACATCGGTGGACCGTCAGCCGGCCTGATGTTCACCCTCGCGCTGTTGGACAAGCTGACGCCAGGTGAACTCAACGGAGGTCAGTTCGTCGCGGGAACCGGGACCATCGATTCGGACGGCACCGTGGGGCCCATCGGAGGAATCCGCTTCAAGCTCATCGCAGCCGCGGACGCCGGTGCTTCGACGTTCCTCGTCCCTGCGCAGAACTGCGACGAGGCAAAACAGAACGCGCCGGACGGGCTTCGACTGGTGAAGGTCGACAACCTGTCCGGCGCGGTTGACGCACTCGACAGCCTCAACTCGGGCGGCGAAGCACCCAGCTGCTAATCCTCTGCTAGTCGTCTTCGACTTCGTCCAGCGTCGCGTACAACGCATGAACGATGTGAGGAGCCAAACCGTCGTACGTCAGAAGCGCCGGCTCGGCGTAGGGATCTGCGTCCTCGTCCGGGCGCATCTGCAACAGCGACAGGGACGGGCCGTCGCGGAGGACGCCGACAAACAGGCGTGCCGCTCGTCGGTCCGGGTGCGCGTCGGCCGTCAGTCGGGCAATTTCGTCAGCCGCGTGTTCGTCGGTCAAGACCGGCTCGACGGCATGGTCGAGATCCGATTCCGCGGCGGGCGGCAGAACCACGATTTCCTGCACGAGGATGCAACCCTCGACGGAGTCGGGCCAATTGGTCGTGGCCAGGAACTCGTCGAGTGCGCGTGATCCGCCGATGATGTCGTCGGGGAGTGGCTCCTGTTCGATCGGGGTGTATTCGGCCCCGTCCTCGAGTTGGTCGAGCAGGCCCGGTTCGGCTGCGGCAAGCAGCTCGGTGGGTACCAGGGCATACAACTTGGGTGGCTGATCCCAGCCTTCGGCGTCGATGTGGTCGACAACTTCATGAACGCACCGGGCTAGCGCCTTCGGTGACCTGTTCGGATTTTCTTCACTCACCCGTTCATCCTTGCACCTCGTGTTGTCACGCCGTGACTGTTGTTACGTAGAGTGGTCCGAAACGGCCAAGTCCACTCGGGCATGGCTGCACTGATCGATGCACTCGGTTGCGGCGCCTCGGCGTCGCCGAATCTTGGAGCGTGGCACGTGGGCATGCGGCCCCCCGCAGGTTTACCCTCTCTGTCCAGACGCAGTCGAATCCTGTTGGGGGTAGCCGTAATTGTTGCGGTCCTCCTGCTGATCGGTCCGCGACTGATCGGCATGTACACCGATTGGCTGTGGTTCGGCGAAGTCAATTTCCGAGGTGTTTTCACCAAGGTTCTCCTGACCCGCGCGCTGCTCTTCCTCGTCGTGGGTGTTGTGGTCGGTGCCATCGTGTGGTTGGCGATGATGCTCGCGTACCGCTCGCGTCCTGTTTTTGTTCCGGTGTCCGGTCCGAATGATCCGATCGCGCGCTACCGCACCACCGTCATGTCGCGTCTGCGTCTGTTCGGTGTGATCATCCCGATCGCAATCGGACTGCTGTCCGGGTTGATCGCGCAGGCCAACTGGGTCACGGTCCAGTTGTTCTTCAACGGTGGTTCGTTCGGGATCTCCGATCCGCAGTTCAACCTCGACGTCGGTTTCTACACCTTCGATCTGCCGTTCTACCGCTTCGTGCTGAACTGGCTGTTTGTCGCGGTTCTCCTGGCGTTCGTAGCGAACCTTCTCACGCACTACATCTTCGGCGGCATCAAACTCGCCGGTCGTGCGGGAACGTTCACCACGGCTGCTCGCATCCAATTGGCAGTCTTGGCAGGAACTTTCGTTCTGCTCAAGGCAGTTGCGTACTGGTTCGACCGGTACTCGCTGCTCTCGAGCGATCGTAAGGAGCCAACGTTCACTGGCCCCGGTTACACCGACATCAACGCGGTGCTGCCGGCCAAGCTGATCCTGCTGTCCATCGCAGTGATCTGTGCGCTGGCGTTTTTCGCAGCCATCTTCACGCGGGATCTCCGCATTCCGGCGATGGCTGTCGCTCTGCTCGTGCTGTCGTCGGTTCTGGTCGGTGCCGTGTGGCCGATGATCGTCGAACAGTTCTCGGTCAAGCCGAACGCCGCAGACAAGGAAAGCGCATACATCGAGCGGAACATCGCCGCCACCAGGCAGGCGTACGGCATCACCGACGACAAGGTGACCTATCAGCCGTATTCGGGTGACGGCACCGCAATTCCGCGCGACGTTCCGGCGGACGTCACGACCATTGCAAACGCACGCTTGCTGGATCCCAACATTCTTTCGCCCACGTTCACACAGCAGCAGCAGCGTCAGAACTTCTACGGATTCCCGCCGTCGCTCGACATCGACCGCTACGAGGTCGCGGGCGAAATGCAGGACTACATCGTTGCGGCGCGTGAACTCTCGCCCAACAACCTGCAGGGCAACCAGACGGACTGGATCAACAAGCACACCGTCTACACACACGGCGACGGCTTGGTGGCAGCGCCGGCCAACAGGATCACCGCTCCGGTCCTCGATCCGACCAAGGAAGCAGCCAACAACAACGCGGGTTACCCGATCTACACGGTAAGCGACATCGCGTCGTTGGCCGCAGGAACGCAGGTCATTCCGGTCGATCAGCCACGCGTTTACTACGGCGAGGTCATCGCTCAGGGCACCGCGGACTATGCGATCGTCGGTGGGGCGAGCGGCTCCGAACCGCGTGAGTACGACACCGAGCAGACCAAGTACACGTACACCGGATCCGGTGGTGTCGATATCGGAAACTGGTTCAATCGGTTGGCGTTTGCCGCCAAGTACACCGAGCGCAACATCCTGTTCTCCGGTGCGGTCGGCTCCGATTCCAAGATCATCTACAACCGTGACCCGCGCGATCGCGTCGGCCAGGTTGCTCCGTGGCTGACAATGGACGGCGACGCCTACCCGGCTGCTGTCGACGGCAAGATCGTCTGGATCGTCGACGCGTACACAACGCTCGAGAACTACCCGTACGCGCAGCGCAGTTCGCTCGAGGGCCTGGTGGCCGACAGTGTCGACGCCACCACTGGCCGACTCCTCCCGAAGAAGGAGGTGTCGTACATCCGTAACTCGGTGAAGGCCACCGTCGACGCTTACGACGGCACGGTCACGCTGTACCAGGTCGATGACAACGATCCCGTCCTCAATGCGTGGAAGGGTGTGTTCCCGAACACCGTCCAGCCGCAGAGCGCGATTTCCGACGACCTGCGTGCGCACTTCCGGTACCCGGAGGATCTGTTCAAGGTCCAGCGCGAGATGTTGGCGAAGTACCACGTCGACAACCCGACCGAGTTCTTCACCAACAACGCGTTCTGGTCGGTACCCAACGAGCCGACGGTCGAAGGTTCCAACCAGAACGAGCCGCCGTTCTACGTGATGGTCGGTGATCAGGAGACCGGTGAGCCGGCGTTCCGCCTCATCAGCCCGATGGTCGGCTTCCGTCGTGAGTTCCTCTCGGCTCACATTTCGGTGGATTCGGATCCAAAGAACTACGGCAAGATCACCGTCCTGCAGTTGCCGACGGACAAACAGACGCAGGGTCCGTCGCAGTCTCAGAACTCGATGATCTCGGATCCGCGAGTGGGTTCGGAGAAATCGATCCTCGAGAGAACCAACACCATTCGATACGGCAACCAGTTGGCGTTGCCGATCGCAAAGGGCGGCATTCTCTACGTCGAGCCGATGTACACCGAACGCAGTAACGCCAGCACGTCGTTCCCGCAGCTCTCTCGCGTCCTGGCCAGTTACCAGGAACCGGGTGTGTCCGGGCGTGTTCGGGTCGGCTACGCGTCGACGCTGGCCGAGGCTCTCGGTCAGATCTTCGACAACGGCGGTGCTGCCGGTGTGGCAACGGCTCCGGGCGGAACGGCCGAGACCGCCCCGACTCCGGATACGAGCACGGAAACCAATCCGACGCCCGGCGCCCCGGCCCCGGCTCCGACCGACACCGCGGCGGTTGTCGCGGAACTCGATGCAGCGCTGGTAAATCTGCGAGCTACCCAGCAGAGCGGCGACTTCGCTGCATACGGTGCGGCGTTGGATCGTCTGCAGAAGGCAGTTGACGCCTACCAGGCGCTGCCGAAGTAAGGTTGTCGTAGCAGAACGCGAAGGCCCACCATCGAAATCGGATGGTGGGCCTTCGCGTTTGTGCTTGTGCGTTGTGGGTTGTGCTTGTACGCCGGTATCAGCGCAGTGCTGCGAGCACCTGCGGGTTGGTGTCGGCGAGCTGCTGGAACTGCGCGCCGAAACCGTACTGGTCGGCAAGTGCGCGAGCGGAGTCGTAGGCCTGCTGTGCGGCGGGCTTGACCTCGGCCGGGATCTGGACTGCGGCGATGGGTGCTTCGACGACGGCCGGTGCTTCTTCGACGACCGGAGCGGGCGCCGGAGCCTGCTCCTCGGATGCGACGGTCAGGTGCCTGCCGCAGCTGGGCCATGCGCCCGGGCCCTGGGACTGCAGGGTGTTCTCGGCGACGCGGATCTGCTCTTCCTTCGACGCGTTTGCGGGGGAGCCGGAGCCGCCGTTGGCGGTCCAGGTGCTCTGCGAGAACTGAAGTCCGCCGTAGTAGCCGTTTCCGGTGTTGATGTTCCAGTTTCCGCCGCTCTCGCACGCTGCGACGCCGTCCCAGTTGTGGGTGGCTGCGGATGCGGTGCCGGTGGAGATGGTGAGGGGTACTGCAACGAGGGCGCCGGCTACGGCCAATGTGCCTACTGCACGCTTGCTGATGCTGGTGTAAGACATGGGGTAAATCCTCTCCGCGCTCGCTGACAACGGCGGGCCTGCGGGTCGAGGTGATGCTTTCGTCCCGGGCGCTTCTCTCTCCGTGTCTCTGCCCCTCGAAGGTTTCGGGGGTTCCGATCCCGCGGGGCAGAGTCAGGCAGCGGCGGGTCGGCGTTCGCCCGGTTGATTCGGGCCGGGATCGACCGTACGGGAGTTGCTTTCAAGGTTCACTTCACAGTTTTACGAGCTGACTGTTCGGTATCGGTCCGGAAAATTCGGACAATCGCCAGGTCAGATCCCAGCGATGCGGATTCGAGGTGACTCCGTTACACGTCTGTTATGTGTTGATGGTCACGGGGAAATTGTGAAGCCGGTCACTGGAAATTATGGTTCAGGGCTCGGATGTGACTCTGGCGCAGGCGATTTGCATTCTGTTCACCGGCTCGTGTAGTTTTATCCATGCATCGCGGGGTGGAGCAGCTCGGTAGCTCGCTGGGCTCATAACCCAGAGGTCGCAGGTTCAAATCCTGTCCCCGCTACTAAAGAAAGAACCGCCGCACTGGAATCCAGTGTGGCGGTTCTTTTTTGTCAGTGTGTGTTGGTGTGTGTCGGTGTTCAGCAGCGCGTCGTACGGACGAGTAGTCCCGCGACGTGAGCGCTCGCCGCGGCGCGGGCAGCAACAGCGTCACCGGTCTCGATGGCCGAGACGATCCGGGCATGCTCGGCCACGGCGAGCCGCCGGTTCAGATCCGAACCCCACATGTCCGTCCGAAACAGATGAGATTGACCATCCAGGCGGTGCAGAGCGTCACGGAGTGGGTCGTTGGCCGCTGTTTCCCGAATCAGATTGTGGAACTCGAGGTCCAACGCGGAATCGCGACGCCGATCCGGTGCGGTGTCCAACAATTCACGTTGTTCCTCGACCATCTTGTTCAGTTGGGAGACGATGTCGTGAGTGGCGCGGGTTGTAGCGCTGAAAGCCGCAAGGCCGTCCAGGACCTCGCGGACCTCGAACACCGCGCGCAGTGAGTCCGCATCGAGCGATTCGACCTTCGCACCGGCGTTGCGGGTGTGTACCGCGATGCCCTCGTAGATCAATTGCTGAACGGCCTCGCGAACCGGCGTTCTACTGACATTCAGCTTGGATGCGAGTGCGGGGACACTGAGCGGCGTGCCTGGGGCGAGTTCGCCGGAGAAGATGAGCTCTCGCAGAGTCTCGTGTACCGACTCGGTCAGCGGTGCACGTTCGGTTGTGGTCATGATTTCTTCTTCGTCATGGATTTCGTGGTCCCCTTGCACAGTGCTGACATTACCCGGCCGCGCGTACTCGTTCGGCTTCTCGAAAGTCCCCACCCGGGGCAATCCCACCTTTCAATCCTGCGACCTTGGCCGCGATGTTCTCGGCAATCGTGATTGGCGGATACCCGACCTCGCCGGGCTGCAATGTTCCCGGTAGCGCCTCGATGACGGCGTCGTAGTTTCCGTCGAAAAAGAATGCGGCAGAACGCCGTCTGATGATCCGACCGTCGACGATCGGCGGATCGACGCGGTGAATCGTGGACCGCCAGCGGTCGTTGGTCCAGCGAGCCATCGCGTCGCCGAGATTGATCAGCAGGGCGTTGTCCGCTGGTTGGGCGTCATGCCAGAGATTGTCGGCGCCCAGGATCTGAAGGCCGGGCACCTGATCTGCCCAGAGGATGGTCAGAATCCCGAAGTCGGTGTGAGCGCCCATACCGGTCATTTCGCCGGGCAGCGCGATCTCGCTTTCGGGGAGCGCGTAATTGTTCATTTTCAACGCATTGATCGAGTGGTCGAGCATGGAGTCGAAATATCCTTGCTCCAATCCCAGCGCATCGGTGAACGCGCGCATCAGGATTGCAGCCAAAGTCTGTGCGTGGGAGAAGTATTGATCGACAGCAGGTCTGAATCCAGGTGCCGCATCCGGCCAGGTGTTGGCGGCGTAACTGGATTCGGGGAGGTCAAGGTCCGGGTAGTCGGCGGCCTCGGTTCCGACGACGACGGCTTCGTAGAAATCGTTCATCATATTCGCGGACGCGACACCCAGGCTCATGCTCAACGACTCCGACTTCGGCGGAGAGTATCCACGGTTCTCGGACGACGAGCGGGCGTACGTCTTCTTCACGTCCAGGGGCAGGGCGAAGAACTCGTCCAGCGCGCCGGCCAGTCCGTCGATCGATTCGCGTGGAATTCCATGTCCCACAATCTGAATGAAGCCGACTTCGCGGCAAGCCCGGTCCAGGTCGGTAGCGACGGCAGCGCAGGCAGCGTCGTAGCGCTCGGCCGGCGAGTTCATGACGTATGGGCTGATGTCGATGGTGGGAATCTCGAAGCTCATGTCAGTAGGTCCTTGTTTCGATGGGGAGTAGGTCGATCAGCGGCCGGACGTGTGCCACTTACCGACCAGAATGCGGGAGAGGTATCCGAAAGCGGAGAAGACCAGGACACCGAACAGTGAAGCAATGACGATCGCGCCGATCAGATCCTCGGACTGAAGTCGGCTGCGGTAGACGTCGAGAAGGGTGCCGATGCCGGGTTGTCCTTTTGCGAAGAACATGTCGCCGATAATGGCACCGACCACAACAAGTCCGGACGCGGTGCGGATGCCGGTGAGAATGGCAGGCATCGCCGCTCGCAGTTCGAGCTTTACCAGCCGATCCCAGCGCGATGCGCGTCCGAGGGTGAAGAGTTCATGCAGTCCCCGGTCCACGGACTGCAAACCGAAGTGGGTGTTGGTGATGATGGGGAACGCCGCGATCAGTACACACACCAAGGTGCGGGCAGTCATGCCGTAGCCGAACCACAGGCCGATCAACGGGACTATCGCGAGAATGGGAATGACCTGAAGCACAACGGCATACGGGTAGACGATCCGCTCGATCCACTTGGCCTGACTCATCAGTACACCCGTTCCGACGCCGATTGCAACGGCGACGACAAATCCCACCGCCGCGACCTGCGCGGTGACGGCCAGCGCTTCGAGCATCGGACCGAGGTGTTTCCAGTCGAGTAGCGACTGGGTGAGCACCCGACTTGGGGGCGGCAGCATGAACTGGCGTTCGGGTGAGAGGACCAGGTTGCTCACTATCGACCAGAGCGCGAGAGCGCCGGCCAACGAGAGAAGGGGAAACGCGATCATGCTCCCGATCCTCTTCAGGCGTTGCTTCCAGAGCTGCGTGGGTAGGGAAGTTGCTGTGGTGCTTACTACTTCGCGGCGAAGTGTCAGTGCTTCGGTCATCGGAGGCTCCCGTGCAGACTGGCCGAAATTTCGGCGACGTATTCGGTGAAACGGGCGTCGTACCGCAGTTCCGGGCTGCGTGGGTAACCGAAGCCGATGTCGACGACAGAATGGATGCGACCAGGTCGCGCGGTCATGATGACAACCTTGTTGGCGAGATACACCGCCTCGGACACCGAATGCGTGATGAACATAGCGGTGAATCCCTTGTCCGCGTATAGCCGTTGAAGTTCGACCTGCATGTCGAGGCGCGTCATTTCGTCGAGAGCACCGAACGGCTCGTCCAGGAGCATGACCTCCGGAGCCAAGGTCAGAGCCCGCGCGAGAGACACTCGCATCTTCATACCGCCGGACAGTGCATTGGGCAATTGCCCCGAGAAGTCTCGTAGGCCGACAGCGTTGATGGCTTCGCCGGCGCGTTCACGACGGAGGGCTTTGGACACGCCGCCCAACTCGGCCGACAACTCGACATTGGATTGCACTGTTCGCCAAGGTAACAGCGTCGGCTCCTGGAAGATGAAGCCAACCGATTCGGTGTCGAGGGCAACGGATCCGCTGGTAGGACGCTCGAGGCCGGCTGCCATGCGCAATAGTGTCGACTTGCCGCAGCCGGACGGGCCGACCACGGCCACGAAGTCGCCACGGCGCACATCGAGATTGATGCCGTCCAGTGCCACCGTGCCGGTGTCGAATTTCTTCACTACATCGGTGAAGGCCATCTGCATGGACGTGGTCAGTCTGCGTGCGTCGGTGTCCTGCATCGTGTTTGCGAGTTTCATCCGTGCCTCCGGATCGTGTGATGCATGCAAAATATCTGCGTTCTGATGGGATTGAGTGTGGATTGCATGTATGTCGGGCGGATTTCTCAGTGTTAATTGATTGTGACATTGCAGGTGAATCGGTTATCTCGAATGATTAACCTGCGAGAAACAAAGCGGTATCTGCATGTAATCGAAGTGCTACAGACTCTGCTCATCCCCAATCTGCATGTCAGAGTCACTTCATTTCGAGGAGAACCCGTGAATTCCAAACGCACAACCGTGGGAACCGCCAGTATTGCCCTCGCCTTGCTTGCTGCATTCGGGTTGAGTGCATGCAGTTCGAGTGACGCCGACACGGCGGTTGCGTCGGAAGCGCTCGAGCCCGCTGCGGATGCGCAGACACTAGCCGGCGTGTGTCCGGAAAACGTTGTAGTGCAGCTGCAATGGCAGCCGCAGTCGGATATGGGTGCGCTGTTCGAGATGCTCGGGCCGGGATACACCGTCGACACAGACGACAAGTCGGTCAGTGGCACTCTGGTCGCGGGCGGCAAGGATACCGGCGTCGATCTCACGCTTCGGGCAGGTGGCCCGGCGATCGGGTTCCAGTCCGTCAGTTCTCAGATGTACGTGGATGATTCGATCACGCTGGGTCTGATCCATGGTGACCAGGTGATCGCCGCGTCGGCGAGTCAGCCCGTCATGGCGGTGACTCCACTACTCAAGTACAGTCCGGCAATCGTGATGTGGGACCCTGCGTCGCACCCTGATTGGAAGAGTGTTGCCGACATCGGCAAGACCGATGCAAGCGTCGTGGTGTCCAAGGAACAGTTGTTCCCGCAGTGGCTGGTTGCGAAGGGGTTGTTGAAGCAGTCTCAGCTCGACACTAGTTACGACGGCGCACCGTCGCGCTTCGTCGGCGACCCGACCATTGCGCAGCAGGGATTCGCGAATTCCGAACCGTACACGTACGAGAACGAGACGCCGGCCTGGGACAAGCCGGTTTCCTTTGACCTGCTGAAGGATTCAGGCTTCGACATCTATGCGTCCAATGTGTCGGTCCGCGCTGACAAAGTAGAATCGCTCTCGTCCTGCCTGACCAAATTGGTTCCGATCATCCAGCAAGCGAGTGCCGACTACATCACCGATCCGGCTGCGGCCAACAGCGCGATCGTCGACGTTGTCTCCCAGGATATTTCGTTCAGTCCCTACACCGAGGGCGAGGCTGCCTTCAGTGCTCAGATGTTGAAAGACGAAGGTTTGATTGCAAACGAGGCTGACGGTTCGGTAGGAACCTATGACATGGCCAGGGTCACCCGAAACGTCGCTGACCTGACGCCCGTTCTGGTGGCCGGCGGTGCAGCGATTCCGGATTCACTGACCGCAGAACAGATCTACACCAACAAGTTCACCAACCCGTCCATCGGAATCCGCTGATCAGGAGACTGGAAAAATCATGACGTACGAGATGACCGAACTCAACCGTGAGAGCCGTATGGGCGGCCTCGGTACCGAAACAACCGACCGCGAAGTGCGACGGATCGATCTCTCCGACTTCGAGAACCGCCGCAGCGAGATAGCGGACGAGTTATGGTCGGCTGCAACAGATATCGGATTCTTTCAGGTTGTCAACCACGGAATCGACATCGGTGAGGTTCGCAAGGCGTTCGCTGCCACGGAGAACTTCTTTGCGCTACCCGATGAGGTCAAGGCCCGATATCCACTCAAGAAGGGATTCAATTCCGGCTGGGAGAGCATGTCGCAAGTGCGGCCGTCGATCGGGACGCCCGATCAGAAGGAGTCCTACCAGGTAACTCGCCCCCACATGGGTGACCTGTGGCCCACCGACGACGAACTCGAGGGCTTCCGCGAAACGATTCTCGATTTCGAGGCACGGTGCTGGGGCGTCGCGATGGCCCTGCTCTCGTGTTTCGCAGACAAACTCGGATTCGAGCGGGACTTCTTTGCGAAAGCCCACGATCCGTCGGTGACCAGTTACCAGAGCACCCTCCGGTTGCTGCACTACTTCCCGCTCGCTCCCGATGCCGATGTCGCAGGAATGTGGCGAGCCGGCGCGCACACCGATTTCGACTGCCTGACCTTGCTCTTTCAGCGCGACGGTCAGGGCGGGCTGCAGTTGTGCCCTGGTAAGGAGATGGAGGCCCAGGAATGGACGTCGGTGGAACCCGCCGAGGAAGCGATCACCTGCAACATCGGTGACATGCTGATGCGATGGAGCGACGATGTGCTGCCGTCGAACTTTCATCGCGTCAAGAGCCCAGGCCTGAACGACTACCGGGGCCCTCGATACAGCCTGGCTTTCTTCGCGCAGGCCAACCGCGACATCATGATCGAAGGTCCGGCCGGGAAGTATCCGCCGATCACCGCCGAGGATTATCTCTACCAGCGCGTGAATGCCAATTTCGCCCGCTGAGCCGACTGAAGACGCCGACCGAAGACACGGAGAAAACGATGAATACCGCACCCGCCAGCATCACCATCACCGACGTCACCGTCTACAGCGGCAGGCAATGGCTCGAAGGTCGAGACGTCGTGGTGACTGACGGAATTGTCACCGCGATCGAGGCGTCGCACGGTACGTCGGCTCTCGGTGACCCGAAGGCCGGAAGTGTTGACGGATCCGGTGCTTACTTGATTCCCGGATTCGTCAACACGCACACGCACATTCAGCAGTCGCTGATGCGGGGGATCGCGGAGGGAACTCCACTACTCGAATGGCTGCTTGCCGTTGCCGAGGAATCCGTGCTGATCACCCCGGAAAAGGCGTACACCGCAACAGTTGCGGCCAGCCTTGAGGCCTTGCGGAGCGGTACCACCACATTGGTGGAACACATGTGGCCGCACCCGTCGAGCGAGGTACACGACGCTGTCATCCGAGGATTGCACGACACCGGGATTCGCGCCCTGCTGGGGCGTGGGGTGGGGGATCGATCGGACCCGACGCGTAAGTGGGGCTTCGATCCGCGGCTTTTGCAGCCATTGGGCGAGGTCCTCGATCACACCGATCAGATCATGCGAGACGTTGCCGGATCGCGCATCGATGCGGCTGTGGCAGTGCCGAATCCGAGATCGTTGACTCCGGAGGGAATGGCGCAGGTGCGTGAATTCGCTCAGGCGCGCGGACTGACCGTATCGATACACCTGCTCGAGACACAGACCGACAATATGATGTGTACCGAACATACGGGGATGGGTGCGGTCGACTTTCTGGACGCTAACGATTTCCTGTGGGATCGAGTTCTCGCGGTTCACTGCGTCGAACTCGATGATCGTGGTCAGAAAGTGCTGGCAGAGAGAGGAGTTGGCGTTTCCTACAACCCGGTGAGCAACATGCGACTCGGTAGCGGGGTCGCACCGGTGCCGAGCTTCCTGGAAGCCGGCCTCGCAGTGGGGCTGGGGGTGGACGGCGCCGCCAGCAACGACACGCAGGACATGCTCGAAACCTTGCGTACCGGTGCCTACGTGCAGCGGGCCACCCGAGCGCGTGCGGACTTACTCGGATTTGGTGCCATGATCGATATCGCCACCGGCGGCGCCAACAGTGCACTCGGCTTGCCGCCGCGATCAGGCGGTGTGTCTGTCGGAGATACTGCTGATCTCACCATGATTCGGTTCGAGAGGGACTTCGGATGCCTGCCGGTGCGCGACCCGGGTGCATCCATTCTCACAACCGGAACCCGGCAGATCGTCGACACCGTTCTGGTTGCCGGCGAGGTTGTCATCCGGGACGGGCACTCGACGCGGGTGGACGAGGCTGAGCTGATCAGTGCACTGTCGGCCTAAGTCTTGTCGACGTCCATCTCGATCAGTACGCGGCGCAACAGCTTTCCCGTTGCGTTGCGGGGGAGTTCGTCGATGAACAGGACTTCGCGGGGTACCTTGTATCGCGCCAGGTTGGAGCGGACGTGAGATTTCAGATCCTCGGCGTTCTTGTCTGCACCGCTGGCGATCACAACGAAGGCGCGCAGTCGATGCCCGAAATCCGCGTCCTCCACTCCGATCACCGCAGCTTCCAGCACGTCCGCATGATCAGCTAGGAGGTTCTCCACTTCGAGAGGATATACATTTTCACCGCCCGAGACGATCATGTCGTCGTCGCGGCCGTCGACGAACAACAGGCCGTTGGCGTCGAAGTGCCCGACGTCGCCGGTGGAGAGGAGTCCGTTGATGCGCTCCTTGTCGCGGCCGTCGGTGTAGCCCTCGAAGCTGAGGCCGCTCGAGACGAAGATTCGTCCGATCGTGTGGGGGGAGTTGATCTTCTGATTGTTGTCGTCGAACAGTTCGACGTGGCACGTGACGGGCGCCCGGCCGGCAGTGCCCGGCGCGATGGTGAGATCTTCGGGCGTGGCGACAGTGGCGACCGCTACTTCGGTGGAGCCGTACAGGTTGTAGAGGACGTAACCGAATGCCTCCGTCACTCGTTTGCAGAGATCAGGTGAGAGGGACGACCCTGCGGAGAAAATGATCTTCAGCTGTGAGGTGTCGTATTTCGACAGCACTTCGGGGCCGAGATCGATGATGCGGGTCAGCATGGTGGGAACCACGACAAGGCTGTCGCACTTGTGTTGCGCCACAAGCTTGACCGTGTTCTCGGGATCGAATTTCCGGTGCATCACGACGGTTTGTCCCAGGCCGAGGGCGAGCGCGAACTGGGAGACGCCGGTGCCGTGGAAGGCCGGCGCCGCCATCATCATTGTCTGCCCGCGGCGCAGTGGTACTCGGTCGAGGAACTGCGCTGACGCCAACGGCGAGGTGTGGCTGCGCGGCGCGCCTTTCGGGGTTCCGGTGGTTCCGCTGGTCAGAAGTACAAAACCGCCACTGCGTTCCGGCGCCGGCACTGCGGAGGTTCCTCGTCCCGCAATGACGTCGTCGAGTGTGCGGATGGTGGTGTTTTCGCGCTCTGCCCACGCCCGGTATCGCCTTGTGTCCGCAGGGAGGGCGTCGGCGACTTCGGTGAACTCGTCGTCGTAGACAAAGGCCGCGACATCTTCACGGGCCGCGACGTCGACCAGTTGAGGGCGCGCAAATCCCGTGTTCATGAGGACAAGTTTGGTGCCGTTCTTGGCTGCCGCGAGCATGGTCAGAACCAGGCCACGATGGTTTCGGCACATAGCGCCCATCACCGAATCGGATGTGATGCCATCGGCCTGCCAGGCCCGTACCAGTGCGTTGCTCTGCCGTTCCAGTTCGGCGTACGTGATGGGTCCACGTTCGTCGATGATGGCTACCGCATCGAGGCCGTTCTCGGCATGCGCGTGGACGGGACCGGCAAATGGTCCGTACTTGTCCACAGCTGCAATGGATTTCAGACCCTTGTCGAGGCGGGGAAACGGAATCAGTCCCGCTCGTGTCATGACTCCCACGGCGCCGATGGTGTCTGTGATCTTGGTGACCAATCCGGGCATGGGTAAACCTCTTCCGAGCGTCGGTGAAAGGACCGGATCTCAGCCTAATCGAAACCGGACGCTTTCACCGACGATCTCGGTGCCGTGTTTTTACTTCAGTTCGGCAGACGTCTTTCCCAAGAGACGACGGGCAATGATCAGCTGCTGAATCTGCTGAGTGCCCTCGAAAATGTCGAGAATCTTCGAATCCCGACCCCACTTCTCCAGCAGTGGACGCTGGGAGTAGCCGTACGTTCCGGCGAGTTCCACTGCCTTGAGGGTGATGTCGGTGCCCGTGCGGCCCGCCTTGGCCTTGGACATCGACGCCTCGAGGGAGTTCGGCTTCTTGTTGTCTGCCATCCAGGCTGCGCGCAATGCGAGCAGGTAGGCGGCTTCCCAATCAGCTTCCATCCGAAGGAACTCGGCCGCCGCGGCATGCTGGTTGTAGGCCGGTGTGTCGTACGAGATCTCGACGCCGGCTTCCGTCAGGATAGTGCGCAGTTCTTCGAGTGCGGCGCGGCCGACGCCGACAGCCATGGCGGCGACCATCGGGCGGGTGTTGTCGAACGTCTGCATGACGCCGGCAAAGCCCTTCTCCACGTTGACCTCTGCGCTGCCGAGGATGTTGTCCGCGGGGATTCGGCAGTCCTGGAGCAAGAGTACGGCGGTGTCGGACGCTTTGATGCCCAGCTTGTGCTCGAGGCGGGCGACGCTCAGGCCCGGCGCGTCGCGCGGCACGACAAACGACTTGATTGCGGCTCGGCCCTTGGATTTGTCGACCGATGCCCAGACGACGATGTGGGTGGAACGCTCACCGGCGGTGACAAAGATCTTCTCGCCGTTGAGAACCCACTCGTCGCCGTCCAGAACTGCTGTTGTGGTGACTGCAGCCGAGTCGGATCCGAAGCTGGGCTCGGTGATGGCCATCGAGGCCCACACCTTGCCGAACCGTTCGAGTTGCTCGTCGGTGGATACGGCTGCAATCGCGGCGTTGCCGAGGCCTTGGTAGGGGATCGAGAGCATGAGACCCACGTCGCCCCAGGAGGTTTCGAGGGAGTTGAGCAGTGCCGACATGTTGCCACCGTTGGCATTGCCGGTCTTGCCGGAGTCAGCTCGGCCGCCGGCAGCGCCGCCGATGTCGCCACCCGAGTCGGACAGACCCTCGACCATGGCGGCCATGGTGTCGAGTTCGACCGGGTACTCGTGTTCGGCTAGATCGTATTTACGTGAGATGGGTCGGAAGATCTGAGCTGCGACCTGATGCGCCTGGTTCGCGGATGCTTTGAGCTTCTTGGGAAGTTCGAGATTGATCATCGTGGTTCTCCTGAAAAGTCAGCGGCGTCAGATGAGGACAATGCCCTCGGCAACGCCGATGGCTCGAAGGTCGCGGTACCAGCGCTCGACCGGGTGTTCCTTGGTGAATCCGTGCCCACCGAGGAGTTGCACGCCGTCGAGGCCGATCTGCATGCCCTTTTCGGAAGCCAACTTCCGGGCGAGGGCCGATTCACGAGCAAAGGACAATCCCTGCTCGGCACGCGAAGCGCCACGCAGCGTGACCAGGCGCATTCCGTCCAGTTCGATGGCGATGTTGGCCACCATGAACGCAACTGCCTGCCGATGGCTGATCGGCTCGCCGAATGCTTCGCGCTCGTTCACGTACGGAATCACGTAGTCCAGCACGGCCTGGCTGGTGCCAACCGCCATCGATGCCCATCCGAGACGAGCGAGGCGGATCGCGTCGGCGTACTCGGCCTTGCGCTGATCGGCGTCGCCGTCGCCGAGAAGTGCGGATTCGGGGACCGAGACATCGGTGAGGATCAGGCGACCGAGCGATGCGGCCCGCAGTCCCATGCTGGGGTCGGCTTCGACGACAAGGCCTTTGGTGTCCGACTCGACGATGAAGAACGACGGCTTGCCGTCGAGTTCCGCGGCGATGACAAAAAGTTCCGACGTTGCAGCGGCCGGTACCAGGCTCTTGACGCCGTTGAGGCGGTATCCGCTGGGGGAGCGAACGGCCTTGGTCTGCAGTGCAAAGGGATCGAACAGCGCGCGAGGCTCGTTGACTACCACTGCGGCACCGGGAACCTGCTCACCGGTGAATGCGGGGAGATACGTCTTCTGCTGCGCGTCGGTGCCCCACTGAGTAAGGGCGACAGCTACGCCGCTGGGAGCGAGGATCGGCAGTGCCAGCCCCATGTCTCCGTGTGAGAGCGCCTCGGCGACAAGCGAGTTGGTGACCGCGCCGCGATCGGATGCGGCGCCGTCGAGTTCCTCGGGGACGTTGATCAAGGTGATCCCGAGTTCGGCCGCCCGCTTCGTCAGATCGGCAGGAGCGGCGGCGGACGCATCGGCATCGTGTGCTGCGGTGCGCAGGATTTCCGATGCAAAGTCGCGCACGGTTTCGACGATCATCTTCTGGTCGTCGTCGGGCGTGAGGTCGAAGTAGTCCGAGTTTTTGGCGGGGTTGTCCGGCAGTCGCTTGGGCGCGTCGTTGCCGGCCACCTTCTTGAAACCGCGCGTAGCGGCGCCGAGAGTCTTGAAGCCGGTCTTGGTGCCCTCGTAGGTAACCCGGTCGATGGTCTGGCGCAGGTTGAACTTTTCTGCGAATTCAGAACCGGTGATCTTGGTCAGCACGCGCATGGCGGTACCCATCGCATCGCGCTTGACGGGGTTGAGGCCGACTGCGGACGTGTCGCGAGGGTGCGCCGTGGCATGGCTCTTGCTCGGGGCCACACTGTCTTGCTTGGTCATGATCACCAGGGGTTTCTCGGTGTCGGGGCGTTGGACTCCCTTATCTTACTCAGGAGTAAGGTCGGATGTCGAGCATCCCTCGAAATGACGCGAGTCACGTCTACTCCTCCCTGAGTAGGAGGTGCCACGACCCCGAGCGTCATAGGCTCGACAGGTGAACCGGACAGAGGTGCCAGATCGGATTCAGCGGTATGTGCGCTACTCGCCGCTGGTATTGATTCCGTGCTTACTGATTGCCAGCACGTATCCCGGGGAGTATCGGGTCCCCGTCGGCTATTGGATCGTCTCGATGCTGTCGGCGATCATCTTCGTGGCTGGTCGCCGGTGGCCGGTACTTGCTTCGCTGGTCATCTCGGCACTTGCGGTTCCGATGTTCGTCGCCGACGCGTGGGGTCTGTCCGAGCTCGTGCCGTATCTCGGAGCGGTAGCCGTTGTCGATGTCACGATGCGGGCCGAGCGCCGGGAACTGGTTGCCGTATCTGTAATCGGATGGTGCGGTTCCGTACTGGCAGGGATCTGGTTCGAATCTCACGAAGCATTCTTCTCGGTCACCACTGCCGTGAAAGTGCTTGCGTACGTGGGCTTACCGCTGCTGCTCGGACTATATCTGCGTTCGCAGCGTGAATTGGCCGCGAACAATCTCGCGCACACCCGAGCTGCGGAACGAAGCGCTCTGGCCCGTGAGCTGCACGACCTTGTTGCACACCACATGGCGTCGATCGTCCTGCGGATCGGAGTCGCTCAACACGTATTGGCACCGCAGGACGAGGCCGTGCGGGAAGTCCTCGCCGACGTGCGCGCGACGGCGTCGGATGCGCTGACCGATATTCGCCGTCTTCTCGTCGCATTGCGCGATCCCTCGCTCGGCGAGGTTGCTCTGGTCGAACCGGACGCCGTCGCCGCGGAGATCGAGGCTGCGCTCGATCGTGTGCGTGCAGCCGGCTTCCAGGTCAAGGCGCACGTCGAGTCGGGCGCAGGTGACCTCGACGCCATCGGCCGGTTGACGCTGTTACGGGTAATTCAGGAGTCGCTGACCAACGTCATGAAGCACGGAGACAGGAAGGGGCCCGTCTCGGTATCTGTTCGTCGCAACGCCGGTCGGGTCGACGTCAAGGTGATCAACAATGTCGAGGGGTCGGCAAAGGGCGCCGGACACGGCCTCGTCGGAATGCGGGAGCGTGCAGAGTTGGCCGGCGGTGAGATGACCGCAGGTACGCTCGGTGACGGAAGGTGGGAGGTGCACGTGAGTATTCCGCTGTTGGCCCATCCGCTGTCGGTCAAGGGTGACGACTCGTGATCTCAGTGTTGGTTGTCGACGACCAGCGGCTGGTACGAGCAGGTTTGCGGATGCTGTGCACTGCGGACGAGGACATGACCGTATCCGGTGAGGCGTCGAACGGCGTCGAGGCGGTAGCGCTTGCCGCCGAACTGGATCCCGACGTAATCCTGATGGACTTGAGGATGCCCGGCCTCGACGGGATCGGTGCCACGCGGCAGATCGTCAAGTCCGGGCGGCGCGCACGCATTCTCGTACTCACCACCTTCGACGACGACGATCATCTGTATCCCGCGCTTGCTGCCGGCGCTTCGGGGTTTCTCGTCAAGGACACCGAACCCGCCGAGTTGCTCGGTGCCATTCGCCGGACAGCCGAGGGCGACATGGTGTTCTCCCCGGAACTGCTCCGCCGCGTCGTGGATCGGGCGGTGATCGGCACCGCCGCGGGCACTGCTGTGACAGAGGCGGTTTCGCTGACCGAGCGCGAATCGCAGGTTCTCGCCCTGGTTGCGGAAGGGAAGAGCAACCAGGAAATCGCGGACGCGTTGCATTTGGGTGTGACCACGGTCAAGACTCACGTGGCGAACCTGATGTCGAAGACCGGTTGCGACAATCGGGTTCGCCTCGCCGTGTACCACTTGCAGAACTTTCAGTGACCGGAGTGCGAACCAGGCGAAGGCATCGGCATGTCCATCTGCATCGGAGCTGCCTTCTGTCCCGGTTCGAGGACGAGGAATTGGCCCATCATCCCTTGATCCTCGTGCATCAGCAGGTGGCAGTGGAACATGTAAGGGAACGTGGGATCGGTGTACTCGGACCACTGCAGTGCGACGCGAATCCTGCTGCCCGGCGGCGTGTAAACGGTGTCCTTGAGGCCGCGCAGGTGCGGCGGGGGAGTGCGACCGTCGACGTCGAGGATCTGGAACTGCACGTCATGGACGTGGAAGTTGTGTGGCCAGTTGTCCTTGTTGGTGATCGTCCACACTTCGGTGGCGCCGACCTCGGCCTCGAAGTCGATGCGGTTCATGTCCATTCGTTGCCCGTTGATCATGTACCACTGCAGATCGAAGGTTCGGGAGACGCTTGCCTTCGACGGATCGAGATGCGGCAGTACGGCCAACTGCGCCGGGAGAGTCGACCGTGACGCGCGGCTGGCAACCCCTCGCAGCTCGATGATGTCGAAGCGGTCGTTCATGCCGAAGTTCTCGGCGTCGGAGGAACTCACGCCACCGCCGTCCTCGATCGGGAACGACACCAGTGTGGTCGTCGCACCGGGGTCGACGCGAACCACGATCTCGGCTCGTTCGCCGGGGCTGAGCTGAATCCGCTTGATCGCAATCGGTGATTCGAGCAGTCCGCCGTCGGTGGCAATCAGATCGAACGTGCGGTCGTCGGGGAACCCCAGGTTGTAGAGACGGCCGGAGGAACCGTTCAGGATGCGCAGTCGCACAACGCCGGTAGTGACGTCGAGGTAGGCATCGGCGATGCCGTTGGCGACGATCGTGTCGCCGAGCAAGCCGACGTCGGTCGGGTCGGTCTCGTCGAAACTGCCGTCCGCGGTGAATCGTCGATCCTGGATGATCAGTGGAATATCGTCCACTCCATAGGTTTTCGGGAGGTCCAGCGTATCGGTGTCGGCGTCGTCGATCAGGAACAGTCCGGCGAGTCCGCGCTGTACGTGCCGCTCGGTGGATCCATGCGGATGTGGGTGATACCAGAGCGTAGACGCCGCTTGGTCGATGGTCCACGCCGGTTCCCACCGCCCGCCGGCTTCGATGGTCTGGTGCGGTCCGCCGTCGAACCTGGCGGGTAGATGCATGCCGTGCCAGTGGACGGTCGTGGGCTCTGCCAGTGCGTTGTCGATCGTGAATGCGACAGATTCTCCGCGTCGGGCTCGGACCGTCGGACCGAGGATAGAGCCGTTGAAACCCCAAGTGTCAGTGATCTTTCCCGCGACTATCTCGGTGGTTCCGGCGCCGGCGCGGAGGGTGAAATGGCGGACGCCGGAGTCGTCGACCGTGGATGCAGCCAGCGGCGGAATCGGTAACGGACGTGAAGACCCTGCTGCTGCCGTAGGCCGCGAGGCGCCTGCGGAGTCGGCGGAGTCGGCGCCGCAGCCCACCGCAAGTCCGAGGGGCGCGGCAGCCAGACCGAACAGTATCGAGCGCCGGGAAATCCGGTTCATCATTCTCCTGAAGTAGTGCGTGATCGACTACTCCAAGTCAACGTGCCCGGATGCCGCGCCGAATCCTGCCGACGGGCCTGCCGGGACTCCTCCCTCAGGCCGTTGCGGCGAGTGGGGAGTTCTGCTACCTGGCCGGCTACCTCAGGCGAGCAAGAACATCTTCGTGCAGCAAGCCGTTGGTGGCAACGGCACTGCCACCGTGCGGGCCACTCCCGCCGGCCAAGTCGGTGAAGGTTCCGCCGGCTTCGCGGATCAGCACGTCCAGAGCGGCGAGGTCCCACAGGGAAACCTCGGGTTCGGCAGCGATATCGACTGCACCTTCGGCGACGAGGCAGTACGAGAAGAAGTCTCCGTACCCGCGGACGCGCCACACATGATCGGTGAGATCGATGAACTGATCGCGGATTCCGCGGTCCTTCCAGCCGGACAGGCTCGAAAAACTCAGGCTTGCGGATTCACTGCGGTCGACGGCGGACACCTCGATCGTTCGGGCGTCGCCGCCGTCGTAGGCGGTAAAGGCACCCAAACCTGTTGCCGCCCACCAGCGTCGGTTCAGTGCGGGCGCGCTGACGACACCGACGACGGGTACGCCGTCCTCGAGCAAACTGATCAGGGTCGCCCAGACCGGCACGTTGCGCACGAAGTTCTTGGTGCCGTCGATCGGATCGACCACCCACTGCCGTCCCTCGAATACCGCGTCGCCGCCGAACTCTTCGCCCAGCACCGAGTCGCCCGGTCGAGCCTCTGACAAGCTCGCGCGCACGGCGCGTTCGACGGCGAGGTCGGCGTCGGAGACCGGGGTGAGGTCGGGTTTGTCGTCCACTCGCAGATCGAGAGCGCCGAAGCGGGCGCGAGTGATCGCGTCGGCCTCGTCGGCGAGACGCAGGGCCAGAACAAGGTCGGAAGCGAGGTCGGTCACGGGTAGACAACTTACCGTCTTGCCCGCCCTGTCCCATCTACGCGCCCATCTGTGCGCCTACCTACGCGGGCAGAACTTCGTTCAGCTTTCCGGTCGCCACATCGAAGACAAATCCGCGCAGTGAGGTCGTTGCAGTGATGAACGGACTGCTCTCGATTCGGCGTAGTGATTGCCGTACGTCTTCGTCGACGTCGGGGAACGATTCGGGCGACCAGGACGGTTTGACGCCGATCTCGTCCTGGATGGAGCGCTTGAAATCGTCGTCCGTGAACGTCAGCATTCCGCAGTCCGTGTGGTGGATGAGGATGATCTCGGTGGTGCCGAGGAGGCGCTGGCTGATGGCAAGCGACCGGATCTCGTCGTCGGTGACCACACCGCCGGCGTTGCGAATGACGTGTGATTCGCCTTCCTTGATGCCGAGGGCACGGTAGACGTCCAGACGGGCATCCATGCAGGCGAGAACGGCAACGTGTTTGCTCGGCGGCAGGGGGAGTGGCCCGGAGAATTGCGCGGCGTATGCGGCGTTGTTCTGTAGATATTCGTCGGTGACGGTCATGGATACGCCTTTCTGGTTCGGGTCCTGATTCGAGTCGCGGTTATTGCAGGGTTTGGCACCCGGTAGCCTTGAGAACCGTGCATCCTGACGTAATTGCAGACCTGAACGCGCTCGACACCACCCTTCGCACCTGCGAGTCGGTCGTGGACGTCGAAGAGCTGCGTCGACGCATCGACGAGCTCGAACATCAGGCTGCCGATCCCGGCTTGTGGAACGACCAGGATCACGCTCAGCAAGTAACCAGCCAGCTGTCGCATGCCCAATCGGAGCTTCGTCGAATCGTGGCGCTGCGAGAGAGGCTCGACGAGATGCCGATTCTCTACGAATTGGCAGAAGACGAAGGCCCTGACGCGATTGCCGACGCCGACGCCGAACGCGCCAGCCTGCGCGAGGACATCGCGGCGATGGAAGTCAAGACCATGCTGTCCGGCGAGTACGACGAGCGTGACGCGCTGATCAACATCCGCTCCGGCGCAGGCGGCGTCGACGCAGCGGACTGGGCCGAGATGCTCATGCGCATGTACATCCGTTGGGCGGAAAAGCACGACTACGGCGTCGAGGTCTACGACACGTCGTACGCCGAAGAAGCGGGACTCAAGAGCGCGACGTTCGCGATCAAGGGGCCGTACACCTACGGCACGCTGTCTGTGGAAATGGGCACGCACCGCCTGGTCCGGATCAGCCCGTTCGACAACCAGGGCCGCCGTCAGACGTCGTTTGCCGAGGTCGAGGTTCTGCCGGTCGTCGAGACTACCGACCACATCGAGATCAACGAGAACGACATCCGCGTCGATGTCTACCGTTCGTCCGGTCCGGGTGGTCAGTCCGTCAACACCACGGACTCCGCGGTTCGCCTGACACACATCCCGACGGGCATCGTCGTGACGTGCCAGAACGAGAAGTCGCAGCTCCAGAACAAGGTGTCGGCGATGCGCGTCCTGCAGGCAAAGCTGCTGGCGGTCAAGCGTCTGGAAGAGCGAGCCGAGATGGATGCGCTCAAGGGCGACAGCGGAAGCTCCTGGGGCAACCAGATGCGTTCGTACGTCCTGCACCCGTACCAGATGGTCAAGGACCTGCGCACCGAGTACGAGGTCAACAACCCGTCCGCAGTGCTCGACGGTGACATCGACGGTTTCCTCGAGGCCGGCATTCGCTGGCGCATGAGCGAGAACCAGTCCGCATAAGCGGCAACCGAAAGGCACGATGACTTTTCTCAGACCTGGGCAGAACCTGCTCGATTGGCTCCAGAACCCTGGATTGTCGGTCCTCATGACCGTGCTCGGAGCGATGATCCTTGCCCGTTTGGTCAGCTGGGGCGGCAACAAGGTCACCGACCAGATCGACGCCAACTATCAGTTGGGTGACGCTCTGGTGCGGTCGGAGGCGACCAAGCATCGTCACTCGGTCGCGCAGGTCATCACATGGGTGATCATCACGTTCATCTACGTGATCGCGACACTCAAGGTTCTCGACCAACTGAACCTGCCGATCGGCAGTTTGGTCGCACCGGCAACGGTGCTCGGCGCGGCACTGGGCTTTGGTGCGCAGCGCGTCGTGCAGGACATTCTGGCGGGCTTCTTCATCATCACCGAACGCCAGTACGGATTCGGCGACACCGTGAGACTGGCGATCACTGGCTCGTCCGACGACGCCGAAGGTGTCATCGAGGACGTGACGTTGCGAGTCACTCGAATGCGGAACGCCGACGGTGAAGTGATCACCGTTCCCAATGGTCAGATCGTGAAAGCGACCAACCTGTCCAAGGATTGGGCACGCGCGGTCATCGACGTTCCGGTTCCCGCCACTGCCGATCTCAACCGCGTCAACGAGGTCTTGCGTCAGGTCGGCGTCGATGCAATGTCCGACCGTGGACTCAAGAAGCTTCTCCTGGACGAGCCGACGGTCATGGGCATCGAAAGCCTCGAAGTGGATCAAGTCAGCATTCGGATGGTGGCGCGCACGCTACCCGGCAAACAGTTCCAAGTCGGCCGGGCACTGCGTGTGCGAGTTGCCGCGGCACTGCGTCGACAAGGAATCACCGTCACGCCGGGACTTCATACGGGCGACATCGAGGAGGCGAGCGAATGACCGAGCAGGAACCCCGGCGCGGTCTCGACCGGCTCATCCATCTCGACTGGATGCCGTCCCGCTTGTTCGGTGGCCGGATGCGGACGTCGACATTCATCTTGGTCGTGGCCTGGATCCTCGCCTACGTCGCCAACGCGTATCTCAACCCGGCGGAGCCAACCGTGGCCACGCCCGCGCCGGCCGCAGGATCGTCGGTGACGGAGCCGTACACGCAGCCTCCGGTGGCGACAACGACAACAGCTGTCCCGGAATCTTCGACGCCTCCGTCCTCGGAATCGGTGCCGTCGACGACTGTGGTTCCCGGTTCAGCAACTCCCGGTTCAGCTCAGAGCGGTGTTTCGACGACGGTGACGACGACAGCACCGCCTCCAGGCCCTCCGGTCGGTAACTCCGGCAACGAAAATTCCGACTCGGGCAATTCCAACAGCACAGTCACGACAATTCCGAGCACAACAGCCGCGACAACCAGTGGAGCCGGGTAATACGGGCGCACTCGCCGCGCGTTGCTCCAAGGTCACTGTTCGATAACGGCTAGACTGGCTTGTTGTGATCAGCATGAAGAACGTGTCGAAGTCCTACAAGGCCTCCACCAGGCCGGCGCTCGACAATGTCAGTGTGGAGGTGGAAAAGGGGGAGTTCGTCTTCCTCATCGGCCCCTCCGGCTCTGGCAAGTCGACCTTCATGCGTCTACTGCTGAAAATGGAGTCGCCGACGTCCGGTGACATCGAGGTCGCGGATTTCCACGTCAACAAGTTGTCGGCACGTCGAGTTCCGAAGCTGCGGCAGGCCATGGGTTGCGTTTTCCAGGACTTCCGACTGCTGCAGCAGAAGACGGTGTCCGAGAATGTCGCGTTTGCATTGGAAGTGATCGGTAAGCCACGCGACGTGATTGCGCGCACCGTTCCCGAGGTCCTCGACATGGTCGGCCTCGCCGGCAAAGCCGATCGCCTTCCGACCGAACTGTCCGGTGGCGAGCAGCAGCGCGTAGCCATCGCGCGCGCTTTCGTGAACCGGCCGCTGGTCCTCCTCGCCGACGAGCCAACCGGCAACCTCGATCCCGAGACCAGCCAGGACATCATGCTGCTGCTCGAGCGCATCAACCGCACCGGCACCACCGTCGTCATGGCCACTCACGACCACCACATCGTCGACTCGATGCGTCGACGAGTCATCGAACTCGATCTCGGCAAGGTCAGCAGAGACGAAGCGCGGGGTGTGTACGGCGTCGGCAGGTAAACGCCGACTGCTCACCACTCGTCCGAACGCCCACCGGTAGCCGCGAAGCCGCCGATCATTCGAGAAGGAATCGGATTCCCCGATGCGTGCCAGTTTTATTTTCAGCGAGGTCCTGACCGGCCTGCGCCGCAACATCACGATGACCATTGCCATGATCTTGACGACCGCCATTTCGCTTGGACTCTTCGGCGGCGGCCTCCTCGTGGTTCAGATGGCCGGTAAGACGCAGCAAATCTTCCTCGAGCGCGTCGAGGTCCAGATCTTCCTGACCGACGACATTTCCGCCGCAGACCCCGGATGTGAGCAAGAAATCTGCAGCACTCTGCGGCAGGAACTCGAGCAGACACCGTCCGTCGTCGCGGTTCAGTTCCTCAATCGCGACGACGCGGTGAAGGACGCGACCGAGCGAGTGTTCAAGGACCAACCCGAGTTGGCAGCACTGGTCAGTCCGGACAGCTTCCCGGCGTCGTTCAAGGTCAAGCTCAGCGACCCGGAACGATTTGGCGTCATCAACGACACGTTCGGTTCGCGGCCAGGCGTCGAGAGCGTTCTCAATCAGCGTGAGCTCGTCGACCGTCTCTTCAGCGTCCTCGGTGGTGTCCGCAATGCCGCCTTTGCCATCGCCGTCGTGCAGGCTATTGCCGCAATTCTGTTGATCGCCAACATGGTTCAGATCGCCGCATTTACACGTCGAACCGAGGTCAGCATCATGCGGCTGGTGGGCGCAACACGCTGGTACACACAGCTTCCGTTCCTGCTCGAGGCAATTGTTGCCGCATTGATCGGTGCGGTGCTGGCGATCGCCGGGCTCTTCACGGCAAAGAATCTGTTCATCGACGGAGTGCTGGCCGACGTCTACGAAGCCAACATCGTCGCCCGTATATCCAACAGTGACATCCTGTTCGTCTCACCCTTCCTGGTCCTCGCCGGTGTGGGAATGGCAGCGATCACCTCGTATGTCACGCTTCGTTTGTACGTGCGCGAGTAATTGGTTTGCACGGCCTTCTATGCTGAGAGCAAGAGTTGTTTGCATTATTGGGTAAGACAGCGGACTGAGAGGCCCGGACAGTGAAGGAAAAGGGCCGCAAGGTCATTGCGACCAATCGCAAAGCGCGTCACAACTACACGATCATCGACACCTACGAAGCGGGAATCGCGCTCGTGGGCACCGAGGTCAAGAGTTTGCGCGAAGGTAAGGCGTCACTCGTGGACGCATTCGCAACCGTCGACAACGGTGAGGTGTGGCTTCGATCGCTGCACATTCCGGAATACACACAGGGCTCGTGGACCAACCACTCGCCGCGTCGGACCCGGAAGCTGTTGCTGCACAAGCGCGAGATCGAACACCTCGTAGGCAAGACCCGCGAGGGCAATCAGACGCTGGTTCCGTTGTCGATGTACTTCTCCGACGGCAAGGTCAAGGTCGAACTTGCTCTCGCCAAGGGTAAGCAGGACTACGACAAGCGTCAGGACATGGCCAAGCGCACCGCCGAGCGTGAGGTGACCCGCGAGCTGGGGCGTCGGATCAAGGGCATGCGCGGGTAGTAGTCGGCCTGATCTCAGCCGCGGCGGTCGGCCGGCGCAGCGCGTAGGTGTACTCGTTCACCTTGCTTGCCGAACAGGCTGATCACCTCGGCCGGGCGGCCGTCTGCGGCGCTGAATCGGTGGGGGATATGAGTGTCGAACTCGGCGGCTTCACCCGCGCCCATGACAAAATCGCGATCACCGAGCTGTAGCCGGACCCGGCCCGACAGCACGTACAGCCACTCGTACCCTTCGTGCGTACCCGGCTCGCGGATGTCCTCTGTGGGCGCGAGGATCATCTTGTAGGCCTGGAGGTTTCCCGGCTGGCTGGTCAACGGAATGATCGTCATCGATCCCACCTTTTGCGGTTCTTCCCGCACCCTGGGGTCTGCGATCTTGCTGTTGACGAGGTCGTCGAGCGGGACGCCATGCGCTTTCGCAATCGGCAGCAGCAACTCCAAGTTGGCTCGGCGAGTTCCGGATTCGAGCCGCGACAGCGTGCTGACGTTGATACCCGTGGCCTCGGAGAGATCGGTCAACGTCATGTCGGATTGTTGGCGCAGTGTGCGCAGACGCGGGCCGATTCCCGCGAGGACGGCGTCGAACGATGATTCGGTCATTCTTCCATTTTGCCAAATCAGCAATCATGTTTGTCAAGTTGGCGTTGCGATGCAATCCTGAATTCATGACACAGACCTCTTACGACGCAGCAGACACCTACGACGTGGCAGTGATAGGAGGCGGCGCTGCCGGACTCAACGCCGCGATCATCCTCGGTCAAGCCCGCAGATCCGTTGTGGTTTTCGACAACGGCGCTCCGCGCAACGCAGCCGCAGATCACATGAACGGATTCCTCTCTCGTGACAGGATGAATCCAGCCGAACTCCTCGCCATCGGACGCGACGAAGTCCGGAAATACGGTGGAGAGTTCCATGACGGGACCGTCGTGGCGGTCGACCGAGATGAAGGTTCCCGTGGGAGTGGATTCGCGATCACCCTTGCTGACGGCGCTCGAATCTCGGTGCGCAAAGTCCTGGTGGCGACAGGATTGACCGACAGGTTGCCGGATGAACTCAGTGCCTTCGGTGAGCGGTGGGGCCGCGACGTCCTGCACTGCCCGTACTGCCATGGATACGACGTGCGCGATCAGCCTTTGGGTGTCATTGCCAAGAGCGTCGAGTTCGCGATGCATCAGGCCCCGATGATCCGTCAATGGTCGGACGATGTGGTGCTGTTCCTCCATCGGATCGAGGATCTCAGCGCCGAGGATCGGGAAAAGCTTGCAGCGCTCAATATTTCGATCGTCGAAGGCGAGGTGGCAGCGCCCGTGCTCGAGGATGATCGTCTCGTTGGAGTGCAACTGGCCGACGGTAGAACTGTTGCGCGGTCGGCAATCTTTGTCGGAGGCGCGGTCACGATGGATCCGAACGATTCGATTCTGCGATCGTTCGGCGCAGCGACGGCGGCGACGATGATGGGTGAGTTCGTCACCGTCGACATGATGGGTGCCACAAGCGTGTCCGGCGTCTTCGCGGCAGGCAACGTTGTCGATCCGAGTGCGCAGGTCATCATGGCCGCAGCAGCTGGCGCGAAGGCCGGAGCCGGAATCAACATGGCGCTTACGGCCGATGATCTGGAGGCGGCGTTGGCGCTCCGAGGTTCGATTTCTGCGTAGCAGTTGGTTTTCTGCGTAGCGTGGTGTGATGGATACGGTGCGAGTGTTGATCACAGGAGCTACCGGCTACATCGGCGGGCGTCTGGCTCCCAGGCTGGTTACAGCGGGGCATCACGTCCGGGTGCTGGTACGCAGTCCTGAGAAGTTGCGCGATGTGCCGTGGCGCGAGTCCGTCGAGGTAGTTAAAGCTGACCTGAGTGACAAGGCATCCCTTGCAGGCGCTTTCGACGATATCGATGTTGTCTATTACCTTGTCCACGCCATGGGCGGTGGTGGCTCGTTTTCCGATGTCGACAAGCGCAGCGCGGTGAATGTGGCCGAAGCGGCTGCGGCCGCTGGTGTTCGCAGAATCGTCTACCTCGGCGGACTGCATCCATCAAACGCAGAACTGTCGACGCATTTGAAGTCTCGGCTGGAAGTCGGCCGGATCCTGCTGGACTCTGCCGTTCCGACTGTCGTGTTCCAGGCCGGCGTGGTGATCGGTTCAGGTTCGGCCTCTTTCGAGATGGTTCGCCACCTGACCAATCGCCTGCCGGTGATGACCACACCGAAATGGGTGCACAACAAGATTCAGCCGATTGCCGTGCGTGATGTACTCCATTACCTGGTGGCTGCGGCGGCCACGACTCCGGAGATCAACCGCTCATTCGATATCGGCGGACCGGACATCATGCAGTACGGCGAGATGATGAACGCCTACGCCGATGTTGCGGGGTTGGTGCGTCGGCGCATTGTCGTTCTGCCGGTCCTGACCCCGAGGCTCGCCGGTCTCTGGGTGGGGTTGGTCACGCCCATTCCGCACGGGCTCGCAATGCCGCTGATCGAGTCACTGCAGAACGATGCCGTCATGCACAATCACGACATCGACGGTTTCATCCCGCCGCCCGAAAGCGGGCTCACCACGTATCGCGAAGCGGTACGGCTGGCTCTGCGCAAGATCGAGAACGGAGAGGTCGAGACTTCATGGTCGGGTGCGACCATCGCCGGCGCACCGTCGGATCCTCTACCGTCTGATCCGGATTGGGCCGGTGAAACGGTGTACGTCGACCATCGTGAACGTGATTGTGCCGCGGACCCGGAGACCTTGTGGAAGGTGGTCGAATCCATCGGCGGCGAGAACGGTTGGTACTCATTCCCTTTGGCCTGGGCAATTCGAGGATGGATGGACCGAGCGGTGGGCGGCGTCGGGTTGCGGCGGGGTCGGCGTGATCCGCGTCACCTCAATACCGGTGAAGCCCTGGACTTCTGGCGGGTCGAAGAAATCGACAGAGGAAAGTTGCTGCGACTGCGGGCCGAAATGAAAGTCCCCGGTGGGGCGTGGTTGGAGCTGAGAGTTTCGGAGGGGCAGCGCGTCTCCGAAGAGCAAGGTGGTGGATCGCGTCTGGAGCAGCGCGCTGTATTTTTCCCGCGAGGCTTGGCTGGGCGACTGTACTGGTACTCGATCCTGCCGTTCCATGGCGTCGTTTTCGAGGGCATGATCACCAACATCACCAGCACAGCAGAACGCTCGATTTAATTGGTATGACTTCCGTGCGGCAGCGCGTTATAGTAGGTAGCCCCACGAAAGACGCGGGGCACACACGGGGCTGAACGGTTTCGACTGCGTGTGTTGAGTTAGGGGAAGCGTGTCGGTGCAGGCAAGAGACCACCGTAAGCGTCGCTGCAAACCTATAAGCGCCGATTCCAATCAGCGCGACTACGCTCTCGCTGCCTAAGTAGCGAAGCGTGTCTGTCAGCCCGGGGTTGCCCTCGACCCGGATCCTGGCATCAGCTAGAGGGCTTTACTGTTCGGCTCGGTCACGGAGTTGGATGGGACATCAAACAGTGACTGGGATCGTCATCCTGGCTTGTTCGCGAGACTGGGAGATCCAAGTAGAGACTTAGCGAACTGCACACGGAGAAGCCCTAGCGATTCAACGTAGGACCCGGGTTCAATTCCCGGCAGCTCCACAAAGAGGCAGGTCAGACACTCGAAAGCGGGTGTAGGGCCTGCCTCATTTTTATGCCTGACAATGGCCCGATCAACGCTTATGTATGCACCCTGCCCGTCACGCTTTATGCTGCCCAGCCGTCGAGGAGCACACTGACTGCGTGGTCCAGGTGCAGGGGGTCGCCGCCCCAGTTCGGAATGATCGCGTTGTCCGGGATGTCGCCTCGCAGGAGCTGATCAGCCAAACCGCTGATCGGAGGGGCCGGATCGATGACGTCTCCGTTGGTCGTTTGGAACTCGAACTGTTGATCACCAAGAGCAGTGATGGTGAACTGGCCACGATGTAGCGCTCGGTGGCAGGTCCCGCACAGCAGGATCAGGTTGTCGAGGTTGGTTTCTCCGCCGCGGCCCCAGAATTGCACGTGGTGAGCGTGCAGAAATCTGGTTCGACCGCATCCTGGTGTCCGGCAGCTTCCGTCACGGTAATTCAACGCCAACATTTGTTTGTGACTGGTGACGCGGGTCTTCCGGCCTAGATTGAGCACGCATTGCTTCTTGGTCTTTGCCAGGCGCAGGTGGGCGTTACAGAGGACTTCCTCGGAATCGTTGTCGGGGAGTACAGGTCCGCCAGGAACCCGGAGGTTGTCGTGTTCGTGGAAAAACACCACTTCGGCCGAGTTGCTGACGCCGCTCGCGTTGTATGTCGGGGCTGTGGCAGCTATTTCGGCCATCGCGAGGAGCGCCGGTGCGATGTCGCCGGGTGGTTTTTTCGCAGCGTTCTGCTGAGTGATCGGCTCGTCCGATAACGCGGTGGCGTCATCGTCATTGTCGATCTTGGGCTCGTTGTCGGGTGACGGCATTGCTGTCTGTGTTCGTTCACGTTCTGCCGAGGTGAGTGCGGCGAGGATACGGGCGCCGTCCTGTGCAGCGAGGCGACCTTTGATGACAAAATCGCCCGTGTCGGGGTCCCAATGCCAGCGGACTTGAAAGCGTTCAGGCGCTTTACTTTTGCCGGATTCGTTGTCGGCGACTTTGCGTAACCCGGCAGTCAGACGGTCGATCTGTGCGGCAGGTGCTTCGCGGCCGAGTCGAACCATCTGCTTCTCATTTGAGGGAGTTGTGACTCGGGTAAGTGCGCGAACCTTCGAGTAGGACAAATTGCCTTGTTCGAACGCTTTCCGCATCGCGGGCAAAGGGCGGAGTGCTTTGGCGACACGAACGTATTCGCGTCCGGTGTGCAGGCTCATGCCACATTTCCAGGAGAGCCAGTGAGCGCATGAATGTAGGCCGGGACCGGCCCAGCCTCGTTGTTCGTCGAAGTCGGCGAGCAGCGTGAGGAATCGAGCGGTCGCTGCGGCGATTTGTCCAGCTAGTGCGCAGATTTCCACGCCGATGTTGTCGACGGCTTCACGCTTGGCCGCGAAGCCCATGACGTGATCGGTATCTCTGTCGTTATCTCTGTCGAGCTTGTCTGTGTCCATGCCAACCCCCCGGTTCGAATGTTCATTCGACAGTAGATCGAGGCACCGACAGATTTCGAAAAGCGTCCCCGCGGGGACGCTTCCGATCAAGAGAAGAAATCTCGCTAAGCCCCAATCCGCCAGGCTTTCGGTGCCGAATGCCCTATATGACGCTTCAGCATCGGACGCAGTATCGGGACGATCGCCACCTCACAGTGATGGTTCTGCCTGGTGGGAAGGTTTCGAGTCACCGCCGTTCGCGATTCTGGCATCTGTCGAACCTCCGGATGCGCCCGTTCTCGGCAGCGATTCGGCAACGTGGATTCGATGTCGTGGCGGTCAGGTATCGCACACGAGGGTGGAACGGTCGGGAGCAGAGCCCGGTTGCAGATGCGCGGCAGGTACTCGATCGGATCAAGGCACAAAACTCTGACGCGCAGGTGATTCTGCTCGGACATTCGATGGGTGGACGGGTAGCCGCCGCTCTGTCGGGTGACGCGGCAGTCATAGGAGTCGTCGCGCTGGCGCCATGGTGGACGGCAGGGACGGACTTCGGACTGCGACAGGGTTGCCTGCTGCGGGTAGTGCACGGCACGGTTGACCGCTGGACCGACCCGGATCTTTCCCAAGCGGCGGTCGAGCGAGCGCGTAGATCCGGCCTCGACGCCGAGTGGATCGGCGTCGAAGGTGCCGGACACTTCATGCTGCGGCGGCCATCACTGTGGCACCGACTGGCAGCAGATGCGGTCTCGGAAATCGCAATGGTCTCGGAGAGCGCAGAGAAAACTACCGAAGCGAAGGCAGGCGAGCGACGATGAATTCGGGCAGACGGAGTTCGGTGAAGCGGAGTTCTGACAAGCGCAAGGTTGCAGTCGTCGGCAGCGGGGTCGCAGGTCTTACAGCGGCGTGGGTGCTGAGTAAGGACAGTGACGTCACGCTCTACGAAGCGGATTCGCGGCTCGGGGGACACGCCGACACACATGCGGTGACCGATCCTGAAGGTCGCAACTTCGCTGTCGATACAGGGTTCATCGTGCATAACGACCGCACCTATCCGACACTGTTGAGATTGTTTGCCGAACTTGGTGTCGTGACACAGGAATCGGACATGAGCATGTCGGTCCGCTGCGAGGGCTGTGGCCTCGAGTATTCCGGCGGGCAGGGGCTGCGCGGGGTCCTGCCAACGCCTGGACTACTGGTGAACGGCAGCTTTCTGTCGATGTTGATGGAGGTCAAGCGGTTTCATCGACGAGCGCGTGCACTGCTCGAGCAGCCCGAGGAGTCGACTGCCTCGACTGCCTCGACTGCCTCGACGCTCGATCAGACGCTCGGCGTATTCCTGCGTAACGGCAGATTCTCGGACTACTTCACCGCGCACTTCATGACCCCGCTGGTATCCGCGGTGTGGTCGTGTGACCCGTCGGCCGCTCTCGAGTATCCGGCGCGGTACCTCTTCGCGTTCCTCGATCACCACGGCATGCTTACTATCTCCGGTTCGCCGACCTGGCGGACGGTAACCGGTGGTTCGGTCGAGTACGTGAAAGCTGTGGCACAGAGCATCAGTGCCGTTCGCCTGAACACGCCGGTTCACGCGGTGTACCGGCACGGTGATTCAGTCGAGATTCGTGGGGGAGATGATCGGCTCGAGACATACGACGCGGTGGTAATCGCGACGCATCCGCAGCAAGCGCTGAAGATTCTCGCCGATCCTACGGCCACGGAGCACGAGGTTCTCGGGGCTATGCCGTATTCGATCAATCACACCCAATTGCACACAGACGAGACTGTGCTGCCCGACAATTCGAATGCGCGGGCGTCGTGGAACTACTACCTGCCGCATTGCGATGCGAGGCCAGATCACGTGCTCGTCAGCTACGACATGACCCGGTTACAGCGTCTACCGGAGACCGGTCGACGGTACATCGTGACTCTCGGTGGCAAGGACATGATCGCCGCGGATTCCGTCATCGACCAGATGACCTACGAGCATCCGCAATACACGCCGACTTCCGTTGCAGCTCAAAGCCGGCTTTCCGAGTTGGACTCGGATGTGCTTGCTTTTGCAGGCGCGTACCACGGGTGGGGTTTCCACGAGGACGGTGCATTGTCGGGTTTGCGTGCCGCGGAGCGGGTCGGAGGTCGGTGGCAGTGACCGGGCCGATTACACCGTCCATCGTCTACACGAGTATTCGCCACGTGCGAACAGAACCGCTGCACAACACATTCGAGTACAAAAGCTACAGCTGGCTGGTCGATGTGGACAAGTTGCCGCATCTGCCGAAAGCATTGCGTCCCTTGGCGAGGTTCACGGCTGCAGATCATCTCGGCGATCCCACCCTATCGATTCGCGTAAACGTCGAGTCGTTCTTGCGGGCCAACGGAATCGAGTTCGGCGGCGGCCGGATCCTCATGCTCGCGAATGCGCGTGTACTCGGCTATGTGTTCAACCCGTTGAGTGTGTTCTGGTGCCTGAATGACGATGGCGCCGTGCGGTGTGTGGTGGCTGAAGTTCACAACACCTATGGTGAGCGGCACTGCTACCTGCTCGAGACCAACGACAATGGTGCGGCACGCACGCCGAAGGAGTTCTACGTCTCGCCGTTCAATGACGTTTCCGGCGAGTACCGGATGAGGCTACCGCTTCCCAAGGAATCGGTGGAGCTGTCGATAGTGCTTGCCAGACCGGATCAGGCACCCTTTGTCGCCACGGTACGTGGTCGATGTGTTCCGGCCACCGCGGGCGTGATAATTCGGAGCTTTCTCGCGATTCCGACTGCACCACTGAGGGTCTCCGCGCAGATTCGATATCAAGGCATCAGGTTGTGGGCCAGACGATTACCGGTAGTTCCACGGCCGCAACATCAACCGCAGGAGGCAGTGTGATGACAACCGTGATGACAACAATGACTCGTAGCGCTGAGGTCGAACGCTGGCCAGGAGTTGCCACCGTTCCCAGCGGCCTCAAGGTGCGGGTGGCGTCGCCGGTTGCACGGGCGCTGTTCCACAAGGCAGTCGCGCGCTTGCCCCTGTGCGTTCAGATGCCGAACGGTGATTTCTCGGGCGGCGGTGGACCCGATTCGCCGTTGATGGTCATTCATCGCCCGGATGACTTTGCTGCTCGGGTGGGCGACAGTGGTCTGATCGGATTCGGTGAGTCGTACATGGCGGGTGACTGGGAAGCCTCCGATCTCACCGCAGTCCTGGAAGTTTTTGCCTCTCGCGTGGCGACACTGATTCCAGACTTTCTGCAGCGGTTGCGTGGCCTCTACATTCCCAAGCAGCCACGTAGTGAACGCAATTCGACGCAGAACACCCGCTCGAACATCTCGCGGCACTACGACCTCTCGAATGAGTTGTTCGAACTATTCCTCGACGACACGATGACCTATTCCAGTGCCCTGTTCGACGACCTGTCAGTAGGGGACTCCCAGTCATGGGACGTGTTCGCAGCCGCCCAGCACCGCAAAATTGATCGGTTGCTGGACGGTGCGGGCGTCGGGCCTGGTTCGCGAGTGCTTGAAATCGGCACTGGGTGGGGGGAATTGGCGATCCGAGCAGCCCAGCGTGGTGCGACGGTGCGTTCGGTGACGCTGTCGGTGGAACAGCAGGAACTGGCAGCCAAGCGGATAAGCGCTGCGGGACTGGCGGATCGCGTTCAGGTCGACCTTCTCGATTACCGGCAGGTGCAGGGGGAGTACGACGCAGTGGTGTCGGTCGAGATGATCGAGGCGGTCGGCCACCAGTACTGGGGAAGTTACTTCCAGAAGATCGACTCCCTGTTGGCGCCGGGTGGGCGTGCCGCGATCCAAGCAATCACGATGCCGCATGATCGGATGTTGGCTACCCGCAACACCTATACATGGGTGCACAAGTACATCTTCCCGGGAGGTTTCCTGCCCTCCATACGGGCGATCGAGGACGTCACTGAACGCATGACCACTCTTCGTGTGCGTGAACGCATGTCGATGGGTGATCACTACGCGCAAACGCTCCGCCTCTGGGATGAGCGGTTCAGTGCCCGCGCGGAGGAGGTCGCAGCGCTCGGATTCGATGACGTATTCACCCGCATGTGGCATTTCTATCTCTGCTATTCCGAAGCGGGTTTCCGTTCCGGATATCTCGATGTGCAGCAAGTGATTCTCGATCGGAGGAACCCGCGATGACCACCACGATAGATCGATCGATACAAGGCGCCGGCGTTGCTGGTCGTCTGTCGGAAATCCTCAGTCCGCTTGTCGGCGGCGAACTTCCGGTTCGGCTGACGGCGTGGGACGGCAGCGCAGCAGGGCCGGTCGATGCGCCGAAAGTGACGCTTCACAGCGCAAACGTGCTGCGACGACTCTTGTGGAATCCCGGAGAGTTGGGTGCGGCGCAGGCGTATGTTCTGGGCGAACTCGACGTCGAAGGCGATCTTGGCGAAGCACTCACGCATGTGTGGAAAGTGTCTGCCGAGCGTGGGCTGGGGTCGATCTCGCCGTCACCGTCGGTTATCCTCGCCGCGGTTAAGGCCGCGAGATCCTTGGGGGTGTTCGGGCGCCCGTTGCCACCTCCCGTGTCGCAGGCGCGGGTCAAGGGTCGCTTGCACAGTATGTCGAGGGATCGGGCGGCGATCGGTCATCACTACGACTTGTCGAACGACTTCTATTCGCTGATCCTCGACCAGAACATGGCGTACTCCTCGGGGTACTGGACTTCCGATGCACCGGAATACACTCTCGAAGACTCTCAGAAGGACAAGCTGGACTTGGTATGCCGCAAGATCGGACTCGATCGGGCGCGCGGGCAACGCTTACTCGACGTTGGTTGCGGGTGGGGTTCGTTGAGCGTCCACGCAGCTCGCGAGTACGGTGCCCACGTTGTCGGAGTGACGATCTCGGCGGAGCAGAAGGCGTTTGTCGACTCGAGGGTCCGATCGCTCGGCCTCGAAGATCGGGTCGAGATCCGACTGCAGGACTACCGTGAAATTCCGGACGGACCCTACGACGCCGTCGCGTCGATCGAAATGGGCGAGCATGTCGGCGAGGACAATTACCCGACGTATGTGAAAGCGCTGCACGACAATGTGATCGAGGGTGGTCGCGTGCTGATCCAGCAGATGTCGCGGACCGGGCCGCATCCGGGTGGTGGGCCATTCATCGAGTCGTTCATTGCGCCCGACATGTATATGCGTCCAGTTGGGCGCACCGTGGCGATGATCGAGGAGGGTGGGCTGGAAGTGCTTGACGTTCAAGCGCTTCGGGTGCACTACGTGCGCACAGTCGACTCATGGATCGAGACGTTCGAGTCCAACTTCGATCGTGTCGTCGAGCTGGTCGGCATGGAGGTCGCCCGGGTGTGGCGTCTCTACCTCGTCGGCGGTGGCATGGCATTTCGTGACGGGCGGATGGGTGTGGATCAGATTCTTTCGGTGAGGCCGTCATGTCTTCGATGACGCTCGGTCCGATGTTGTTCGCGAGCTTTCTGGCGGTTGTCGTCACGATGGCGGTTACGGCGTCGATCGGTATACGTATCGGCCGGCACAATGTTGTCGACGTGTCCTGGGGTGTGGGCTTTGTCGTCATTGCCGCAGTATCGGCAGTAGTCGGTGCGGGCGATCTGTGGCGCCGTCTACTGATGCTCGCGTTGGTCGGCATCTGGGGCCTGCGATTGGCGTGGCACATGGCTGTGCGCTCGCGCGGTAAGGGCGAGGATCCTCGGTACGAGCAGATGCTGGGAAAGGCGTCCGGCAGTCGAACTCTGTATGCGATACGGAAAATCTATGTGACGCAAGGTATCTCCCTGTGGTTTGTGTCGCTGCCGATTCAGGTGTCCGCGGTGTCGTCAGGTGGGTTCAACCTGTTGGTACTCCTGGGCGTCGTGTTGTGGCTGGTCGGTGTGACGTTCGAGGCGGTCGCCGATCGTCAGATGGCCGAGTTCAAGTCCGATCCCGGCAGTTCCGGGCACATCATGGATCAGGGACTGTGGGCGTGGACGCGTCATCCCAATTACTTCGGTGACGCCTGCGTGTGGTGGGGCATATTCCTCGTCGCGGCATCGGTATGGCCAGGAGTGTTGACGGTTCTCTCACCGATTGCGATGACATATTTTCTCGTGTTTGCGACCGGCGCGCGACTTCTCGAGCAGCACATGGCGCACCGCCCCGGTTATCGTGAGTACCAGGAGCGGACGAGCTACTTCATTCCGCGGCCGCCGAAGTAGGTCTGGCTCAGAAGTGGGTCTGGCTCAGTAGTAGATCTGGCTCGAGCGAGTGAGGAGCGCGAATGAGTGAACTGGGCTTGCCGGCGGCTATCGGAGCGGTGGCCGCCGGTGGTGCGCTCGGGGCGATGACGAGATACGGGTTGGGCGAGTGGTTTCCCCATATCTGGACTACTCTCGTGATCAATGTCGTGGGGTCGTTGATCCTCGGAGTGCTTGCGGCACTGCTGATTCACGACAAGGTCTGGTACATCTTCTTGGGCACGGGATTCTGCGGTGGCTTCACGACGTTCTCGTCGTTTGCGGTTCACGCGGTTACCGAAAGTCCGATGCGATCTATTCTGTACGTCCTCGGCACTTTGATTCCGGCGATCTTGGCCGCAGCGTGGGGCAGAGCCCTTGGCGAGCGCTGGATGCGTCGTAGTGAGGGGGCGAACGTATGACCGTTCTCCTCGTAGCGATCGGCGGAGGCGCCGGAGCGACCGGTAGGTACCTGCTCGCGAAATACGTCCCGACATACCGGGGATTTCCGGCAGCAACATTCGCGGCTAACGTCCTGGGTTGCTTTCTCCTCGGATTGTTTACCGGCGCAACACTCTCCACCGCTATGGCGGCCTTGCTTGCAACCGGGTTCTGCGGCGGTTTGTCCACGTACTCGACGTTTGCGACCGAAAATGTGGGCATGCTGGACAAGCGTCAGACGGCGATGTCGCTGGTGTACATCATCGCCAGTCTTGTCGTTGGGCTGAGCGTCGCCTGGTTGGGAATTCAGATCACAGGGTAGAGAATGAGCGGCAGTCGTGTCGGCTGCGTAGTCGACCACCGGGCTTAGGGGGATTCGTGGCGCACGAACGAGCAGGACAGGTGGCGCAACCACAGGATTTGATCGACGTTCCGCACTTGGTTTCCGCGTATTACACACGGACACCTGATCCTGAGGATCCGATGCAGCAGGTGCTGTTCGGGACGTCGGGGCATCGGGGTTCCAGTCTGGACGGCGCGTTCAACGAAGCGCATATCCTGGCAACTACGCAGGCGATCGTGGAGTACCGCGCGTCGCAGCGCATTGACGGGCCGTTGTTCATCGGCCGCGACACGCACGCGTTGTCCGAGCCGGCCTGGCTGTCTGCGCTCGAAGTTCTTGTTGCCAATGACGTAGTGGTGCTGGTTGATTCGCGCGACGCCTATACCCCCACACCCGCTGTGAGTCACGCGATTCTGCGATACAACTCCACTGCGCCCGAGGCCAAGGCCGACGGAATTGTCGTGACGCCTTCGCACAATCCGCCCCGTGACGGTGGGTTCAAGTACAACCCGCCCCATGGCGGCCCGGCTGATACCGATGCCACGTCGGTCATCGCGGACCGTGCCAACCAACTGCTCCGCGACGGACTGGCCGGCGTCCGGCGCGTCACGACGGAACAGGCGCTGGCCAGGGTCGAGCGGTACGACTTCCTGCGCTACTACGTCGACGACCTGCCGTCGGTGCTCAACCTCGACGCCATTCGCGACGCGGGTATCCGCATCGGCGCAGATCCGCTCGGCGGCGCCAGTGTCGACTACTGGGGAGCTATCGCCGAGACTCATCACCTCGACCTCGAGGTCGTCAATCCTCTGGTCGATCCGACGTGGCGATTCATGACGCTCGACACCGACGGCAAGATCCGCATGGATTGCTCCTCGCCTGACGCGATGGCGTCGTTGATCGGTATTCGGGATCGCTACGACATCGCCACCGGAAACGACGCGGATTCCGATCGGCACGGAATCGTCACCCCCGATGGCGGTTTGATGAACCCCAATCACTATCTGGCCGTTGCCATCGAGTACCTCTTTGCTCACCGCCCACAGTGGGCTGCCGGCACGAAGGTCGGGAAGACGCTGGTCAGCTCATCGATGATCGACCGCGTTGTGAACGGACTGGGACGCGAACTCCTGGAGGTACCCGTCGGCTTCAAGTGGTTCGTACCCGGGTTGCTCGACGGTTCGGTCGGGTTCGGCGGCGAGGAAAGCGCGGGAGCGTCCTTCTTGCGTCACGACGGTTCGGTGTGGACGACGGACAAGGACGGCATCATTCTTGCACTGCTCGCGTCCGAGATCACGGCGGTGACCGGCAAGACGCCGTCGGCGCACTACACAGCGTTGACCGAGAAGTTCGGTAGCCCCGCCTACGCCCGTATCGACGCGCCCGCGAGCCGCGCGCAGAAGGCGGTACTGGCAAAACTGTCACCGGAGCAGGTCACCGCGACGGAACTGGCGGGGGAGCCGATCACCGCGGCGCTGACGGCAGCGCCCGGAAATGGCGCCGCGATCGGCGGATTGAAGGTGACCACCGAGAACGCGTGGTTTGCGGCCAGGCCGTCGGGAACCGAGGACGTGTACAAGATTTATGCCGAGTCGATGAAGGGCGCCGATCATCTGGCTCAGGTTCAGTCGGCAGCGAAGGACTTGGTGTCAGGTGTCTTGAACGCGAACTAGCTCGCGGCCCGCTCGTGTCGCCCGGCTAGAATCCCGGGCGACATGAAAACTCGCGCAGCCAGGCTGCCACAGGAAATCTGGGTGCTGGTTTCCGCCAGCTTCGTCATCGCTCTCGGATTCGGCATCGTTGCCCCGGCGCTACCGCAGTTCGCCCGCAGCTTCGATGTGTCGGTTACGGCCGCCACAGTCGTCATTTCGTCGTTTGCATTTATGCGCTTGGTGTTTGCGCCGATGAGCGGCACCTTGGTGCAGAAACTCGGCGAGCGCCCGGTGTACATCCTGGGACTGTTGATCGTCGCGCTGTCCACCGGAGCGTGCGCGTTTGCGCAGGAGTACTGGCAACTGCTGCTGTTCCGGTCACTTGGCGGTATCGGTTCCACCATGTTCACCGTGTCGGCGCTTGGCCTGCTTATCCGGATGTCGCCGCCCGACCATCGGGGACGCGTATCCGGTCTGTATGCGACGAGCTTCCTGATGGGTTCGATTACCGGTCCGATATTTGGCGGCGCGCTGCTGCAGTTCGGCCTGCGGATGCCGTTCCTCATCTATGCGGCAACGCTGGTCATCGCTGCCGCTGTGGTTTTCTTCAGTCTGCGTGGTTCACATCTTGCGTCGCCGGACAAGGGTGCGGCGATCACGCCTATGACGTTGGCCGAGGGTCTACGTTCGCCGGTCTATCGCGCTGCTCTGGGCTCGAATCTGGCATTCGGTGGTGTCATTTTCGGCGTCCGCGTCGCGATGGTCCCGCTTTTTGTCGTTGAGGCTCTCGGTCGTGAAGACTCGGTGGCCGCATATGCGCTGGCAGTTTTTGCGGTCGGAAATGCGCTGGTTCTGACCTTCTCGGGTCGGCTCTCGGACAAGTACGGACGTAAACCGTTTGTGCTTGCCGGGCTGGTTGTCTGCGGCGCCGGCACGATGGCGATCGGATTCACGCACAACTTGGTGGCGTTTTTCCTGATTGCTGCCGTGACGGGCGCGGGCTCCGGTTTGATGAGTCCGTCGCAGCAGGCTGCGGTTGCCGACGTCGTCGGGTCCAAGGCGCGCGGTGGTCCCGTTCTGGCGGTGTTCCAGATGATGTCCGACGTTGGTGGTGTGGTCGCGCCGATCTGCGCCGGACTACTGGTTGAGCATTTCTCGTACTCGGCAGCCTTCGCGACGATGGGAGCTGTGGTGATCATTGCGAGCGTGGGTTGGCTGCTGGTGCCTGCGAAGGCTGTGACCGCGAAAACAGTCAGTTCGGAAGTCCCTCTGTAGGCTCGGCTCGTGGCTATTCGCATCGTGAGTCTTGTGGCCCGCTTGGGTTTGGCAGCCGTGTGGCTGATTTCGGGTGGCATCAAATTCCTCGATCCCGTTCAGACGAAGATCGCCGTCCGGGCGTATCAATTGTTGCCCGAGAGCCTGGTCGGCCCCGTGGCGATTGCGATGCCGTTGGTCGAGATCGTTCTCGGATTACTGCTGCTCGTAGGCCTCGCCGTACGAGCGTCGGCTGCAGTGTCGGTTCTCATGCTGGTTGTGCTCATCAGCGTGATCATCTCGGTCTGGGCACGCGGATTGTCCATCGACTGCGGCTGTTTCGGGGGAGGTGGAGCTGCCGACGTCGACGCGTGGGACTACCTCAGCGAGATCCTGCGCGACATCGGATTCCTGGCATTGGCCCTGTGGTTGTGTTTCTTCCCACGGTCACCGCTCGCATTGGGACAGGGATCACGTACCGCATTCTCAGTTGAAGCACAGTCTTCAATGGCAAGGTGAATACCCGGGGAAGGTAACCCCTCGGTAAAATCGTTTCGACGCACGAAGGACTGCATCAGCGTGAGCGCCAAGAACAACAAGTACAAACCGGAACCGGTGTCGAGTCGGTCCACCTATGTCATCGGTGGAATCGCGGTCCTGGTGATCGCAGCCCTCGTCATCGGCGGTGTCCTGTGGCAGTCGAGCAAGAACAAGGTGCAAAACGACGGCTACGGCTCGGTTCAGAACTCCGAGGTGGTTGTCACCGTGGAGGACAACGGCGTCGTGCTGATCGGAAAACCGGACGCACGTACCACTCTCGACATCTTCGAAGACCCGCTGTGCCCGGCGTGCGCTGCACTCGAGCACTTGAGTGGCCAATCGGTATCGGCAGCTATCGACGCCGGTGACGTTGCTGTTCGCTATCACATGCTCAACTTCCTCAACCGGGCATCGAGCAGCGGTGATTACTCCACCCGCGCGGGCGCCGCATTGCTGTGCGTCGCGCAGGACGGCGACGCGATTGCCTACTCGAATCTGCACACCACACTCTTCTCTCCGGACAACCAACCGTCTGAAGGCGGCAAGAGTGATCACACCAACGACGATTTGGCTCGGATAGCCGGCGAAGCCGGTGCATCGGATGCAGCTACTACGTGCATCTCCTCTGGAGCCAACGTGGAGGCCGCTGCGGCCAATGCTGCTGCAGCCAGCGAGGCACTCTCCGCCGCCGGCGGAACGGGCACCCCGACGGTTATCGCCGACGGCAAGATCGTCAGCACCAAGAACAGTGACTGGGTTTCGCAGTTCACCTCCTGAAGCAGTGTGCGGCCGCTCTGAAACCCGGAGCGGTCGCACCAGCTTGACCAGGCGATTTGTTGCTCACCGCGCAAGTGGTGTAACTTTCTTCAAGCAAGCGGCAAGCAGAACAACCGCCTGCGAGTTCGAACTGAATACGGGGCTATGGCGCAGCTGGTAGCGCACCACACTGGCAGTGTGGGGGTCAGGGGTTCGAGTCCCCTTAGCTCCACCAAAAAGAGCAGGTCAGACAAAATGTCTGACCTGCTCTTTTTTGTCGCTTCGGCCGTTAGCTCAATGCCCGCTCGAGTGCCTCGCCAGTAGCAACGGCGTACGGGGCCCGCAGAATGTCTTCGTGCGATCCGGCTACATCCTCGAAAGTGATCTGGCCGGTGGCGATGGCCGACCAATCGTGTGCATCCTGTCGGTTGTTGTCGCCGCGGATGACCGTAACCGAACCGCGATACGGGCTTGGCGCGTACTTGCGCAGGGACGCCAGTCCGCGATGGTAGAAGAGGTACCACTGCATCGACGGGTCGAACTGCATGATGCCCGCGACTTGGTACCGGAGCCAGATACCCAGAACCGATGTTTTCGAGGTCCGGGCTCGGGCATTGAGCACCGGCTCGCCGGATTCCGATGGCGCCGGCGGCTCAGTGGTGTCAGGCCGCGGCCCGATCATGTTCTCCCGCAACCGAGTGTCCAGAATGACCACCTGTTCGACGATCTCGCCTTCCGCGTGGAGGCGATTCGCAATTTCGAGGGTGACAAACCCGCCGTGGGAGTAGCCGCCGAGCACATACGGGCCGTGCGGACGGACCTTCCTGATCTCACGGATGTATCGGTCGGCCATCTTGGCAACGGTGCGATCGGGGAGCCCGCGAGATTCCATCCCGTGTGCTTGCAATGCGTACACAGGTCGATCACCGGACATCGCCTGCACTGTCGCGAGAAAGCTCAGTGCAGGCGCACCGGCTCCGGTGATCAGGAAGAGCGGAGTTCGGGAACCGCTCGTGGCAAGGGGAACAAGCACAGATGCCCGGCCTTCGTCACGCTTCTTGTTGCGCAGCATCGCGTCGACCAGCGCGGCGAGTTCGCGGATGGTGGTGGCGCCGGCAAACTGGGCGGCGCTGACGGTGACCAGTACAGCGGCTCGTAGTGCGGCGAGCATTTCTGCGGCAGCGAGTGAATCTGCGCCGAGGGCAAAGAAGTCGTCGTCACGGTCGAGTGATTCGATCCCGATGATCTTGGACCAGATGATGGCCACCCGAAATTCGGTGACGGTCTCGAGAGTCGGCGTGGCGGTGGAGGTGGAGGTAGCGACCGGCGCCGGTGTCGGCAGCGCGTTGCGATCGATCTTTCCGCGTTCGTTGCGGGGAATCGAGGCCAGCATCACGATGTGGCGGGGAACCATCCAGCCGGGCAGGCTCAGAGATACCGCGCGTCGAATCTCCGCGGGAGACAGAGCAATTCGCTGTGAATCACTCACGACGTATGCGCAGAGCTCTGGGTGGTCGTTCTCGGTCCGAACGATCACGGCCGTATCGACGACGCCGGCCACCGCGCGGATGGCGACGTCGACTTCGGTGGGTTCGACAAGGTATCCACGAATTTTCACAGCATCGTCGAGTCGGCCTTTGAGTTGCAGTTCGCCGTCGCTGTCGATGCATCCGCGGTCGCCGGTGCGATACAGGCTGATGCCGTCGGCCAGCGGTGTGAATCGTTGCGCTGTCCGCTCCGGGTCGCCGTGATAACCGTCGGCCAAGTCGCTGGAAATGACATGGATTTCGCCGATCTCGCCGTCGGGCAGCTGGTTGCCCTCGGAATCGACTATCCGGACGTCCTTCCCGTCACGTGCTCGACCGGCGGGGACGATGCCCGCCGGGAACGTGGCTGCGGGAGGAAAGGCGTTGTAGGCGACGACCCCCGTTTCCGTGGTTGCCATCCAGTTGACATAGGTCACGTCCGCGAACCCGCGATCACGGTGACGTTGGTAGTCGTCGCCATGAACAGCCTCGCCGTAGGTAACGACAACGCGTAGGGAACTCTGGGGATCTGCGCCCGGTTCGGCGGCATTCTGCTGCGTCCACGCCCGCAGGAACGACGGTGCGCAATGAGCTGTGGTGATCGAGTTTCTCCGGAGCCAACTGCCCAGGGTGGAACTGCCGTCGACGCGGGGGTCCCAGCAATACACGGTGACACCGTTCATCAAACCCATGATGAGTGCGGTGATACCCGCGCCGAAGCTGACGGGCAGAAGGTTCCCGATGTGATCGTCCGGTCGGAGATCGATGGCGGCGGCAAGTTCGTCCGCCTTGTTCAGACACATCGAATGGCTGAGCACCACTCCCTTGGGTGCGCCGCTGGTGCCGGAAGTGAATGCGATCATGGCTGGATCGGAGCTCAGTGACTCGAGTGCGTTGCCGAAACGGAACGGAGTGGCAGCGGCGTGTTCGAGGATTGTCGCGATGGAGACCGCGCCCGACGTGGACAGGATGTGCTCGCGCCTGGCCGGCGGCAGCTGCGGGTCGATCATGACGAGTGGCCGACCGGAGATCAGTGTGGCAAGGATGCGGACAACGGCCTCGGCGGTGGGGTCGAGTTCGACAGCTACCGGACAGCGGCCGTGCGGCCCGCGAATATCGAGTTCACGCGCGAGTGCGTCTGCGCGGACTTCGAGATCTGCGAACGTGATCTGATCCCGTGGGGTGACGACGGCAACGGTGTCGTGCTGCATAGAGGTGACGCGGCGCCACCGCGATTCGATGGTTTCGTCGATGACGGCATACCGCGTCCGTTCGAGCCCTAGATCGACCACGTTCATGTCTGACGCTCCGTTCCAGCTATCAGTTACTTATTAGCAAAGACTACAGAAGGTTGGGTATCGAGGTCTATAACAAACCAAAAGTAGTTTTCCATACGACCAATCCGCGGGACCATCCGCTCCGAATGTCAGGCGAGAAAACAAACGAACGGAAGGCAATGACATGAAGTGGTCGGGGAGATGTGCGATTGCGGCAGTCGGAGCGGGTGTCGGTATGGCGATGACGGCCATGCCGGCGCAGGCAGCTCCGATGTCAGCGGACTTGTGGCAGCCGTTGGCACCCGTCGAAAAATTGGATGTCGAACGCTACGTCGGCGACTGGTACCAGCTGGCAGCGGTGCCTCAGCCGTTCAACCTGATGTGCGCCAAGGACACCCGGGCGCGATACGAGGTGCTCGACTCGTCGAATGTGAGCGTGCAGAATACGTGCACGACCTGGGCTGGGGACCAGAGCGGCATCGCCGGTAATGCGCGGGTTACCGATACGCAGTCCGCAGCGCAACTTCATGTCAGTTTCCCGGGCGTACCTTTTCAGGATGGACTGGACGGGCCGCCCAACTACATCGTCACCTACATTGCCGACGACTACTCGTGGGCACTGGTGGGTGACCCGCTTCGAACGTCCGGGTTTGTATTGTCGCGTTCACCCGCAGTCGATGCCGCGGGGTGGAGTGAGATACGCCGAGTTGCCGAGAGTCGCGGGTACAACGCATGCACGATCGTGACGTCACCGACAACCGAAGGCAAGAAGGAGATTCAGCCGCTCTGCACAATCTGACGGCCCGCTAGGATTGCGTGGTGCCTAGGATTTCTTGGTGAAAAAACAGATTCCCGTGATCGTCGTCGCAGGATTTCTGGGTTCGGGAAAGACGACGCTCCTCAATCACCTTCTGCACAACAACAACGGTGTGCGCATCGGGGTCATCGTCAACGACTTCGGCTCGGTCAACATCGATTCGATGATGGTGGCCGGCCAAGTCGACTCGACGCTCTCACTGAGCAACGGGTGCCTGTGCTGCGCGGTCGATGTCTCCGACATGGACGAGATGCTCGACAAGTTGGCGCACAGCCAATCCGAGATCGACGTCATCGTCATCGAAGCCAGCGGGCTGGCGGAGCCGCGCAACATGATCAGGTTGGTGCTGGGCAGCGAGAATCCGCGGGTCGTGTACGGCGGCCTGGTTGTTGTAGTCGACGGGGCCAACTTCCGATTGACACGTAGCACCCATCCCGAGCTCGATCAGCACGTCGGGTTAGCGGATCTACTCGTCGTGAACAAGATCGACTGCGTCGACTCTGCGGAGCACGAGGTCTTCACGGAGGTGATTCGTGGGCTCAACCCCCGAGCGCCGATTGTGGACACGACTCACTCTCGCGTGGACCCAGCTCTGCTGTTCGATTTCGCGGCCGCGCCGCAGCCGTTACCTGGTCAGCAGATGAGCCTCGACGAACTGCTGCGCGACGATCATCACGACCACATTCACACCCACTACGAGGCAGTCGATTTTGTGTCCGACACGGCGCTCGATGCGCGCGCCGTCACAAAATTTCTCGAGAACCAACCGGCCGGTGTGTACCGGATCAAGGGGTTCGTGAACTTCGATATCCGGGGTTACACAGGCAAATTCGAAGTACAGACAGTGGGTGATCACGTGCGAATCACACCATTACGGTGGAAGGCCGGCGAGCCGCGGACTACACAGTTGGTCGTGATCGGCAGTGGCATGGACAGTGCAGTCGTCCGGGACACGTTGAGTGAGTGCATACGCGTCGAGGGAGTCGAGTCGCACCCCGATGCGATGCTGGGATTGCACCGCTATACCGTCGGAGCGTGAGTGAATCAGCTGTATCTGTGTACGAAGCGATCCGGCGCCGGCGCGACGTGCGGGCAGAGTTTTCCGGTGAGGTTATTCCGGACGATGTGCTGATGCGCATCCTCGACGCGGCACATCGGGCGCCGAGCGTCGGGAACACGCAGCCGTGGGATTTTGTGGTGGTCCGCAATCCGGACACGCTCTCGACATTTGCCGCGCACGTCGCGGAGGCGAGGGTCAATTTTGCTCAGTCTCTGCCTGACGATCGGCGCGAGACGTTCGACCCCATCAAGATCGAGGGGATCACGGAAAGCGGTACCGGGATCGTTGTCACCTACGACCCGTCGCGCGGAGGCCCCAACATTCTCGGCCGTCACACGGTCGACGACACCGGCTTGTTCTCTGCAGTTCTCGCAATTCAAAACCTGTGGCTGGCCGCGGTTGCCGAGGACATCGGCATCGGGTGGGTGTCGTTCTACGACGAGGAATACCTCACCGAACTGATGAACATTCCGGCTCCGGTGAGGCCCATTGCCTGGCTGTGCATCGGGAAAGTAACTCAGTTCCAACAGGTTCCGGATCTCGAGCGCTTCGGATGGAAACAGCGCCGGCCATTGGCCGACGCTGTCCATTTCGAAACCTATTGAGTTGTCCGCTCGCGGTTAGCGGGCCGCGGGACGTCCACCGGTACGGGCCCGGCCTGCGCCGCCGGACCGCGCGCCACGAGACTGACCACCCTGGCCGCTGCGAGCCTGACCGCCCTGACCTGAACGTGCCTGGCCGCTACGAGCCTGACCGCCCTGACCGGAACGTGCCGGACGAGATCCGCGGCCGCCGCCCTGCGGTGCCACCGGAGCCTTGGGTGCGGGGGTGACATGCGGTGCGATGTCGCCGACAAGCTTCACGACGTGCTCGGAGTTCGCAGTCGATCGAACGGGCGTCACCTTGATAGCTGCCTTGCGCATGAGGATCGCGAGATCCTTGCGCTGCTCGGGCAGGACGACGGTAACTACGTCACCGGCGCTGCCGGCGCGAGCGGTACGGCCACTGCGGTGCAGGTACGCCTTGTGCTCGGCCGGGGGATCGACGTGCACAACCAACTCGACGTCGTCGACGTGAACGCCGCGAGCGGCAACGTCGGTGGCAACCAGAACGCGAGCCTCGCCGGCGGAGAACGCGGCAAGGTTGCGATCGCGGGCAGCCTGCGACAGGTTGCCGTGCAGGTCGACGGACGGAATGCCCGACTCGGTGAGCTGGCGAGCCAACTTACGAGCCTGGTGCTTGGTGCGCATGAAGAGGATGCGTCGGCCGGTGCCGGACGCCAGCTTCTCCACCAGAGCCTTCTTCGCTTCGACGCCGTCGACGTCGAACACGTGGTGCGTCATCGCGGCGACGGGGGAGTTGGCCTCGTCTACCGAATGCATGACCTCGTTCTTGAGGAAACGCTTGACGAGCTTGTCGACGCCGTTGTCCAGGGTGGCGGAGAACAGCAGTCGCTGGCCGTCGGCCGGAGTGGACGAGAGAATGCGGGTGACAACGGGCAGGAAGCCGAGGTCGGCCATGTGGTCGGCCTCGTCGAGGACCGTGATCTCGACGGCGTCGAGGCTTACGAACTTCTGCTTCATGAGGTCTTCGAGGCGACCGGGGCACGCGACGACGATGTCGACTCCGGCCTTGAGTGCCTGGACCTGACGGTGCTGCGAGACGCCACCGAAGATGGTGGTGACGCGCAGGTCGTAGGCCGCGGCAAGCGGCTCGAGGGTTGCGGTGATCTGGGTGGCGAGCTCGCGGGTCGGCGCGAGAACCAGTCCGAGCGGGCGGCCCGGACGACGCTTGCCGCCGGCCAATTCACCCGCGAGGCGCGAGACCATGGGGATGGAGAAGGCAAGCGTCTTACCGCTGCCGGTCTTTCCGCGGCCCAGGACGTCGCGTCCCGACAGAGTGTCGGGGAGGGTGTCGATCTGGATCGGGAAGGGGGAGGTGATTCCGCCGTCTTCGAGTGCTTTGACCAGCGGCGGACGTACACCGAGGGAAGCGAAGGTAGCGGTAGTGGTGACAGTCGAGGTGTCGGACAAGTGTGTTCAGAGCCTTTCGGGGCACTTTGCGTGCCCGGATGCCGACACGGCAAAACAGCCGTATCTGACAATCAAGCACAGTGGTGGCGGCGCTGCCGGTCGGCAGGCTTCTTCGCCGTAAGAAGTGCGGGTGCGTTAAGCACTCTTCGCGAACTGAAGTTGCGTTCTTTCGACGCTGGGTGCCCACTTTCGGACACCTAGTGATGCTAAGTCTACCTGGACCGCGCGGCTTCTCTACAACCCGACCCACTCGGAAACGCCACTGGCGAAGCGCTGACGCTTCCAGATCGGCACTTCGGCCTTGATTCGTTCCACCAGTTCGGCGCACGCTGCAAACGCTTCCGCGCGATGTGGGGCAGCGACCGCGGCAACCAAAGCGTGGTCGCCGATCTCGAGATGTCCGACGCGGTGAATCGCTGCGACGGGTAGGCCGGTAGAAGCCGACACTTCCTCGCAGCAGGTGCGCAGAAACCGTTCGGCGTCGGGGTGTGCCTGGTACTCGAGGGCTGAAACAGCTTGGCCACCATCATGATTGCGCACCGTGCCGGTGAAGACGACAACTGCGCCGTTCTTCGGTCCGGCGACGGCAGCGTCGACGGTGGCGGCTTGAATCGGATGTTCGGAAATTCGTGCGAGCAGTTCAGTCATCGTGCATTCCTCCGCCTGCAACCTGCGCGAGCAAGTGATCGATGATGGGGTCGAGGACGGCAAGTCCGTCCTTCACGCCGCCCGGAGATCCGGGCAGATTGACGATGACAGTGCGCTCTGTGAGTCCTGCCACTCCGCGGCTGAGCGAGGCGTGTGGGGTCTTTTCGAGCCCCTTTGTGCGGATCGCTTCCGCGATTCCCGGTAGTTCGCGGGTGAGAACGGCAAGCGTCGCTTCGGGCGTGGCATCAGTGGGAGAAGCGCCGGTTCCGCCGGTGCTGATGATCAGGGCTGGGGAACCGGTTCTGGCGTCGTCGATGCCCGCGGCGATGTCGGCGTCGGCGTAGACCAGTGGGCCGCGCACTTCGAAATCGCGATCCCGGAGCCATTGTTCGATGACCGGGCCGGTTGTGTCGGGGCGGGTCCCGGCGGCGCCACCGGTAGACGCGACAAGGACGGCCGCGGTGCGCGTGGTGTCGAATGTGTTTGGGGCAGTGCCAGATTCAGGAGCCGGGTCGCTCTCGCGCGTCCAATGTCCGCGTTTACCGCCGTCTTTGGTGAGCAGGCGGACGCCGTTCATGGTGGCAGCGGGGTCAATGGCTTTGACCATGTCGTGCAACGTGAGCCCGGCCACGGCAACCGCTGTCAGCGCCTCCATCTCGACGCCCGTCTGCCCGCGAGTCTTGGCCGTAGCTTCGACGGTGATCGAGGTCTCGGTGAACCCGAACTCCACTTTGACGGACGACAACGCGAGTTGATGACACAGCGGAATGAGCTCGGACGTCTTCTTTGCGCCCGCGATGCCGGCGATCCTTGCTGTCGAGAGGACATCGGCTTTGGGCATTCCGTCGGCCCGGACGAGGCGAATGACTTCCGCAGTGGTGACCAGTTCACCTGCGGCCACCGCAATGCGCGTCGTCTCGGCTTTTGCGCTCACGTCGACCATGCGGGCGCGGCCGTCGCCGTCGACGTGTGTCAGTTCGGTCATTGAAAGTCCTTACCGTCCTTTTCAGTTCCAGCGTTTTCAGTTCCAGGCAGAGAGCGGAATGACGCTTACCGGTGTTCCGGCATCAAGTGCGGTGACGTCGGCGGGAATGTCGAGAAGTACGTCCGCCCAGGCCATCATGGCAACAAGATGGGAGCCGGTGCCGGACACCGGTTCGACGCCGTCGCCGGAGCGTCGTCCGCGGAGGAACTGGCGCTTGCCGGGGATTGATCGCAGCGCGGCAGTCAAGGGGCGACGTTCGGATGCGATGGGTGGCAGTCCGGCGGCGCGTCTGATGTTCTCGCGTGCAAACACTTCGAACGACACCATTGTGCTCACCGGGTTTCCGGGGAAGCTCAGTATCGGAACCTCGTTGACCACAGCTGAGCCCTGCGGACCGCCCGGCTGCATCGCGACGTGACCGAACGCAGCACCGAGGGGTTGCAGCGTTTCCTTCACGACCTCGAAGTCGCCCATGGACACACCGCCGGAGGTGAAGACAAGGTCTGCGACAGATGTTGCGTACGAGAGTAATTCGCGGAACACATCCGGATCGTCGGTGCTGCGGGCGATGGATACGACGTCGGCCCCGTTGGCGCGGGCCAAGCTCGCCAGGGCGGGCCCGTTGGAGTCGTAGATCTCGCCGGGGTTGAGTTGTGTTCCTGCGCTTTTCAATTCGGCGCCAGTAGTGATGACGGCGACCCGTGGCGGTGTGTATGTGATGACAGTTGCTGCGCCAACGGCCGCGAGTGCCGCGATGTGCCGCGGTTCCAGGCGAGTGCCTTCTCGAACCAGGAGCATGCCAGCCGTGATGTCGCTTCCGCGTTCACGGACGAACTCTCCGGCGGCGCGTCCACGGTTGATCGTGACGGCGTGCTTCGAGTCGCCGGTGGTGTCTTCGACCGGGACGACGGTGTCTGCGCCTTCGGGCATGGGCGCGCCGGTCATGATCCGAAATGCCGAGCCCGCGAGATGTTTCGGGGGAGTGCCACTACCCGCTGCGAGAACTCCTCGCACAGCGAGTGTGACGGGCGTGTTGCGTACGGACTCGGCGTCGACGGCGTAGCCGTCCATTTGCGAATTGCGGAACAGAGGAAGATCGACAGGGGAGGTGACGTCCGCCGAGACTATCGACCCCAGCGCCTCGGTGAGGGGCAGGGCGGTGGGTGCCAAAGTGTGCAACCCGGCCAGCAATCCGGATACGTGCTCTTGATGGTCTTCGACGGAACGTGCGCTCACAGCGATAGCCTCGACATGGTCCGATTCTAGATGGTCTGGTTCCAGGTCGAGTGATACGAGTGACACTTCCCGTTGCCCGCTGCGCCATACTGGAGTGATGTGGAACCTGGTGCAGCGATGACTCCGGTGGTGGTGGGGATCCCCACTGTCCGGAGCAATTCTGTCCGTGGCAATCCCGCGTCGATGACGGGCCGGCCCGACACCGACGTATTGATCGACAAGTTCGGGCGCGTTGCCCGTGACTTGCGAATCTCGATCACCGAAAAGTGTTCACTGCGTTGTACATATTGCATGCCCGAGGAAGGCCTGCCGGTCATTCCCACTGAAGATCTGTTGTCCACCGAAGAGATTGTTCGCGTTGTAGGTATCGGAGTCGATCGTCTCGGCATTCGAGAAGTTCGTTTTACCGGCGGCGAACCGTTGATGCGCAAAGATCTCGAGAAGATTATCTCCGGCTGTGCTGAGCGTGTTCCCGGAATTCCTTTGGCAATGACTACTAATGCGGTCGGATTGGAACACCGCGCGCAGCAATTAGCGGCAGCCGGATTGACCCGCGTCAATGTCTCTTTGGATTCAGTGGATCGCGCGCATTTTGCAGAACTGACGCGCCGCGACAGACTGCCGTCGGTGTTAGCGGGAATTCACGCTGCGGCGCGAGCAGGTCTGGCTCCACTGAAAGTGAACGCCGTTCTTATGCGTGAGACGTTGAGCGGGGCGGCGGAGCTTCTCCACTGGTGCGTGGACGCCGGCGTGGAATTGCGATTCATCGAGCAGATGCCCCTCGACGCCGATCACACGTGGGCGCGAGAGAACATGGTGACCGCCGAGGAACTTCTCACCGTATTGGGCACTCGATTCACTTTGACCGCGATCGGGCGTGACGACCCCAGTGCGCCGGCCGAGGAATGGAAAATCGACGGCGGTCCGGCGACGGTGGGAATTATCGCTTCGGTGACTCGATCTTTTTGCGCCGACTGCGATCGGACACGTATGACAGCCGAGGGAACTATTCGGTCATGTCTGTTCAGCGATCGTGAAGTGGACCTGCGAGCAGCACTGCGTTCAGGCGGCGGTGACGATGAGATCGCTGATCTGTGGCGGGGCGCAATGTGGAACAAGTGGGCAGGTCATGGGATTGCGGCAGAAGGCTTTGTGCCGCCGGAGAGAAGTATGGGTGCAATCGGTGGCTGATTCGGAATCGATGTCGGTTCGATACTTCGCTGCAGCCGCAGACGTGTCGGGGTGTCGTAGCGAGACACTCGCGCTGCCGCATTCAAGCACGCTCGCTGATCTTGTTGCTGTTCTGTCTGACAAATACGGCCCCGACATGAAGCGCGTTTTGTCCGTTTCTGCGTATCTCGTCGGCGAGGAATTGACGCGTGATACCGGTCGCGTCGCGGGGCCTGCGGTAGACATTTTGCCGCCTTTCGCGGGCGGCTAGAGCTGTCGATCAAAATAAACCTCAAAATTCTTTTGCGGTTTACTGTCGCTGACAGGTACCGACCTAAATGATGAGATCGGATGTCCTAAGAGGCCCGGTATGACGTGTTGATCCGATTTGCGACGCAGCTTCGTTGTGCTGGTCAGCGCATTTTACCTCGGTGTTTGACTGACATTTGATTGTCGTTCTGATTAGTCGGAATTGTCTGACTGAACTCATACTTTTGGGGGATGTAACATTTTTGGTATCCAGGTAGATGCGTCATTCACATGAATGACAAGGGATTTTCCGAGTCAGAATTTTCGCCAAATTCATGTGTTACCTTTTGTCGTAATTCCCCCCGTGAATGGTGAAAGGTACTTACATGTCCCGCAATTCCACACGTCGTCTCGGTTTCGCTTTTGCTCTCGTCGGCGCAGCAGCGCTGACGGCTCCGGCACTTGCCGGAGCGACCACCGGCTCACTCGGTTCTTCCGATGCCCCCGCCGCAGGCTTCACCTGCTCGGCACTGTCGACCGAGACAACCCCCAATGGCTGGGGCATTCCGTTCGACGACGAGAAGAAGCAGGTTGCCTTCTACTCGGACACCGATGTCCTCGATACGGATGGTTCACTGAAGCTGGAGATCACCGCACCCTCGCCTGACAACCGTTCGGTGTCGTACCACTCCGCCGGCTCGATCAAGCTCTCTGACGCCGTCAAGACGGAGATCGGCTTCGCAGAGAAGGCAGCCAGTTCACAGGCATCGTTCCAGTTGCGTCTGAGCGGCACCACGAACCCGGCTGACAATGGATTTGCGACCGTGTACTGGGTAGCAAACGGAAACGACTCCGTTGACACCACCAACGGCGGAGCACACACCAACATCCAGAACGGCAAGTGGATCAGTACCCGTGACATCGGCGGTGCCCCTAAGAACGTTCCGACGGACCTCGCGGCAATCGCCGCAGCAAACCCCGACGCTACGGTTGAGCATTACGGCGTCAGTATCGGTCGCGCCGATGCCGGGCTGACCCACGTCGACGCCGTGAAGTTCAACGGTTGCACCACCAACTTCGCGCTGAAGGACGAGCCTGCCAGCCCGTTCGGCAGCCTGGGCAACATCTTCGGCAGCCTCTCGGCCAGCTGATAACAGCAGAACGAAGCACGGCGCCCACCTTCCTCTCGGAAGGTGGGCGCCGTGCATCTATAGGAATTGGGGGCTAACGCCACCAGGTGTCGAGCGGGGTAACCGGAACGGTCCGCTTGTGACGGGTGTTCAGGTACATCTTTTCGAGTTTGTCGGATACCTCCGTGGAGACGTCCTTGCCTTCGAGGTAGTCGTCGATCTGGGCGTAGGTGAGTCCAAGCGCCACCTCGTCGGGGAGGGCGGGGCGGTCGTCTTCGAGGTCGGCGGTGGGCACTTTGCGCCACGTGCTCTCGGGCGCGCCCAGTTCCTGCAACAGTGCGGCGCCCTGCCTCTTGCTCAGGCCGGTCAGCGGGGTGATGTCGACTCCGCCGTCGCCGAACTTGGTGAAGAATCCCGTGATGGCCTCGGCAGCGTGATCGGTGCCGATCACGATGTACCCCAATTGGCCGGCGATGGCGTACTGGATCATCATGCGCTCTCGAGCTTTGATGTTGCCGCGCACGAAGTCTCGCAGTTCACCGTCGCCCAGGGCCTCGGAAGCTTCACGGGCTGTGGCGTCGGCTCCTGGCTTGACGTTGACGGTCAGGCTGCGGTCGGGCTTGATGAAACCGAGCGCGATCTGCGCGTCGGACTCGTCGGCCTGCTCGCCGTACGGCAATCGAACGGCAACGAACTCGGCGCTGTGGCCCTCCTCGCGCAGTTCTGTCACCGCGCGCTGAGCGAGCGCACCGGTCAGTGTGCTGTCCTGCCCGCCGCTGATGCCCAGCACGTATCCCTTGGCAGGAGTGGACAGCAGATAGTCCTTCAGGAACTGAACCCTGGTGCGGACTTCGGCCGCCGGCTCGATGGACGGCTTCGCGCCTAGTTCGTCGATGATGCTCTCGCGCAATGTGGCCATGAGGGAACTTTAGCGACAGGTATCGTCTCGCGCATGAGTGCGAAGAAAGTTCTGGTGGTCAGCGCAACCAAGGCGGAGGCGGCGTACGTTCCGCAGGAGTTCGAGTTGGTGATCACCGGTATCGGAAAGGTCAGTGCGGCAACGGCAGTCGCGTCGGCGCTGGCACGGTTTCTTCCCGGAGAGTTGCCGTTGGTCGTCAATATCGGCACTGCAGGCGCGCTGCACGTGCATCACGGCGGGCTGTTCGTTCCGGGTGTCGTGATCAATCACGACATCAGCAGTGCGGCGATCAGATCGTTCGGCCACGAGGTTGTGGATCGACTGGCCTTAGTCGACGGCGACGATTCGGTTCTGGCCACCGGCGACGCATTTGTCTCCGACGCGGCCGTCCGGGATGCGCTCGCGCAGCGGGCCGATCTGGTGGACATGGAAGGTTTTGCGGTCGCCTACGCGGCGCGGGCCGCCGGTGCTCGGTGCCGGTTGGTCAAGCATGTGAGCGATCAGGCTGACGATTCCGCTCTGGACTGGCCGGCCCAAATCGATGCCAGCGCCCGCGAATTGGGGCGCTGGCTGGCCGAGAACGTCTGAGTCGGACTCGCTCGATCAAGCCTGGGCTGTCAGGATCAAGCCGTTGCCGTCGGGCTTGCGGAGCGTCATGGTTGCGGCGTCGACGGCGACGGTGACCTCACCGTCGAGCACTGTCAGGACGTGCCGTTCGATGTCGGCAACTTCTGGCTCGCACGCCATCCTCGTGGTACCCATCGGGGCGAAGGTGATGGTGGTGTCGGTGACCGTTGCCGACCCCATCATGCGGTTACATCCGGTGCTGCCGGTGACCGATCCGTCGGCGGCGATCGTGAGTTCCGGCGCCGAGGTTTCGAGTGCCAGGCTGGATGTGACGGCGTCGGGAGTGATGAGCGACGTCACGGTCCAGGCAGTGCCCTGAACAGGACGGTCCGGGTCGACGACCTTCTTGTCGGCAAGCGTGACGGTGATCGTGTCTGTGGTGAGGGTGAGTGTGTCACCGGACAGTGTCCAGGACGGCTGTGCGGAAAGGAGCGTTGTCACCCAAGCGTCGGATTCCATGACGGGGGGCTCACACGCCATCATGGTGGTGGCCATCGTGTCGGTGGCGATCTTGCCGTCCGTGAATTCGACTGCGCCGCTCGCTGTATTGCAGCCGGCAGTCGCCGCCACCAGGCCGGGCGTCGTGAAGTCGAGGGACAGTGGGCCGCCGCCGGGAATCGGGGTTCCGTCCACCTGGGTGGAGATGAATACCCGCCCTGCGGGATCGGCGACCGAGTCCGGTGTTTCCGAGTTGCTGGAACAGCCACTGACGGCTGCGATGGCGAGGAGGCCGAGGACGGCGGCTGCGATGCGCATTGGCTCAGACTAGGCGCTGGAATGTGTTCGAGGTCTTCAACATCGAGTAACGCGCCGGGCAAGATTTTCCCAACCGTCAGCGAGTCTTTCCGTCGTCATCCCGAGGTCGCGAACCTGGTACAGAACCAACGACGCTTCGAGTGGCGCCAATAGTGCCGAGGCGAGAAGTTCCAGATCGCCCTCGACGCCGGCCGTGCGGAGCAAACTGATCACGTGCGCGATGCTCAGCGAGCGGGCCGGGCCACCGAAGCGAAACTCCGGCGCGTTCTCGGCAGCGCGGAGAACGTCGCCCTGGACCTCGACCATGGCGATGCGGGCGCGACCGAAGGCGACCAGTCGGTCTATCGGCGGCGCGCCAGGCCCCAGTGGCGGCGGACCGAACATGAAGGCGTGCTGCAACTCTCGCTCGGTGTGGTCCAGGAGTGCTTGCATCAATCCAGCACGACTGCCGAAGCGGCGAAAGACTGTGCCCTTGCCCACACCTGCGCGGCACGCGACGGCGTCCATGGTGACGGCGTCGACTCCGCGTTCGGCCACGAGCAGCGCTGCGGCGTCGAGCAGAAGTGCCCGGTTACGTGCGGCGTCGCCGCGCTCGGCCGGTTGCGCGCCGATCTGGGGTAGGGGGATTGCGCTCACCCGGTCGAGGTTACATGGCTGCGGAATATAAGTGGACCGTGGTCCGTTTAGGGGGTATAACTTTCAACCAGAGCCGCCCACCGCACCAATCTCGAAGGAATCACCCAATGTCACAGAGCAATGTTCTCGTTCTCGTCGGAAGCCTGCGCGCCGGATCCGTCAACCGTCAGCTCGCCGAGACTGCAGTGTCCGCTGCGCCGGAGGGTGCTGCCCTGACGATCTTCGAAGGCCTCGCCGACGTTCCCTTCTACAACGAAGACCTCGACGTCGAAGGTGCATCGATCCCCGCAGTCGACGCCCTGCGTGCCGCAGCCGGCAATGCCGACGCCTTCCTGCTCGTCACCCCCGAGTACAACGGCACCATCCCCGCTGTCCTCAAGAACGCCATCGACTGGATCTCGCGTCCCTACGGCGCGGGTGCTGTCTCCGGCAAGCCGGTTGCAGTCATCAGCGCATCGCCCAGCGGCAACGGTGCGAAGTGGGCCAACGACGACACGGTCAAGGCTGTCGGCATCGCCGGCGGCAACGTGCTCAGCGATTCCGCTCTTGCTGTCGCCAGCACGTTCGACAAGTTCGGCACCTCGCACGCACGCGAGAACGCTGAGGTTGTCGCACAGGTGTCCAAGGTTGTCGCAGACCTGGTCGACGCCACGAAGACGCTCGTCAACGCATAATCTGTACCAGTTCTCGAACGAGGGTCACGCCGGACAGGCGTGACCCTCGTTTCATGTCAGCCGGGGTCGGCCGCGCTACAGGCCTTCGCGTTCCATGGCGGCGTCGACGGCATCACGAACGGACTCGAAGTCCTTGCCCGCCATCATTGCTGCGCCCATTGCCTCGTCGATGCGCTCCGCGGCGAGAGCATAGCGACGTTCCCAGTTCTCCTTGTCCGCGCGCCAGTAACCCATGGTGTGCACGGCGGTCGCGGGGATCTTCAGCGTGTGACGCAGGTAGGCGCGAACCTTGCGCGCTGCTGCGGCCTCGACTGCGCACCAGACGTATCCGGTGCCGGGGGGTAGGGGATCGGCGGCCAACTCGGTGAGAAGGGAGTCGGCGTCACCGATCCATCGGATGTCGGCGTCGGCTGCGGTCGTGAAGCTCTGCTGCTCGCTCGGATCGGGAATCTGCGCGATCAGCTGTACGGAAATCCCGGCCGGCAGGCTCTCGAGAATTCGGCCGACTGCGGGGAGTGCGGCGTGGTCGGCGAGCAACGTCAGCCACTCGATGTTCTCGGGCGGGCGGAACCATCCGTTGGCGCTCGACAGGTGCACGGTGTCGCCGGGGATAGCCGTCTCGGCCCAGCGCGCCGCCCCGCCGTGTCCGTGCAGAACGAAGTCGATATCGAGCTCGCCGGTGGCCGCGCTCCAGCGGCGCACTGTGTAACTACGCGCGTGTGGGGGCTCGATTGGAAACCGGACAAGCACCCGTTCGTCGGGTAGGTCACTTGATGCGAAGTCGGCCAGGCCGGCGCCGCCGAAGGTGATTCTGCGCATCCCTGGCGTTATCTGCGTTGCCTCGAGAACAGTTGCCAGGTGGCGTGGGGCTTCGTCGCTGGGGAGGTCGATCGGGGCTGATTCCACGTCGCTCATGGTAGAGCTGCGGGGTGTTCCGAGACCCGGTCGAGTAGGCGGCGCACATGTGAGCGCCGACACGCCGACACGGCGTGGAATTGGCGCGGAGTTATGGGTGCTGAGCTGGGTCGACCTGGGAATTTCATCTATGTGACTCACAACATCTTCGGTTATGTGATTCTGTCGGCCACTAGGTGTAGTGTCTTGAGCACTGAGAGACCACAACGCGGAACGCCTCGAGCGAAGCTCCGGCAATCGGTCGAATCGGTGCTGAACATCACTACATCGGCCTTTGTTGGCTAAGCGAAAGAGGGACTCTCATGAGCATCACCGTCTACACCAAGCCCGCTTGCGTTCAGTGCAATGCCACCTACCGCGCCCTCGACAAGGCCGGTCTCGAATACGACATCATCGACATCACCGAGGATGCCGAGGCACGTGACTACGTCATGGCGCTCGGATACCTCCAGGCACCCGTCGTGGTTGCCGGTGAAGATCACTGGTCGGGTTTCCGTCCCGATCGCATCAAGACGCTGGCCGTCGCTGCTTGAAGCGCGGCTGCGCCGGTGGCCGACGACGCTGTCGGCCCTGTAGTTGAAAGTGTTGAATAGTCGAAAAGTTCCGGGCACCGCATGAGGAAATGGTGACAACCGATGACTTCGCTGGTTTATTTCTCCAGCGTGTCGGAGAACACCCACCGATTCGTTCAACGTCTCGGACTGCCTGCGACACGCATACCCATCCATGACCGTGACGGCTCATTTCTCGTCGACGAGCCCTATGTACTGATCCTGCCGACTTACGGCGGCGGGGCAACAGTGACAGGCCGCGACACCAGCTATGTGCCCAAGCCGGTCATTCGTTTTTTGAACAATCCACACAACAGGTCGTTGATCAGAGCTGTGATCGCGGCAGGAAACACCAATTTCGGTGAATCCTTTTGTTACGCAGGAAACATCATTTCCCAGAAATGCCACGTTCCTTTTCTGTACCGCTTCGAACTCATGGGCACTGCCGAGGACGTCGAACGGGTACGAGAAGGCTTGGGGGAGTTCTGGAATCATCTCGAAGCAGAGAAGGAGAACGGGCAGTGGCGCCAACCATCACTGACACGATCGCGGCTGGAAGCGTAGAACGTGACGCACGCGGCGGTGATTCCACCAACGGTCTCGACTACCACGCACTCAATGCCATGCTCAACCTGTACGGCGCAAACGGCGAGATCCAGTTCGAGATGGATGTCGCGGCGGCCCGTCAGTACTTCCTGCAGCACGTCAACCAGAACACGGTGTTCTTCCACAATCTCGACGAGAAGCTCGACTACCTCGTCGAGGAAAACTACTACGAGCCTGAGGTTCTCGATCAGTACTCACGTACGTTCGTGAAGTTCCTGATCGATCACGCGTACTCCAAGAAGTTCCGCTTCCCGACGTTCCTGGGCGCGTTCAAGTACTACACGTCCTACACGCTCAAGACGTTCGACGGAAAGCGCTACCTCGAGCGTTTCGAAGACCGCGTGTGCATGGTGGCCCTGACGTTGGCTGCCGGCAACGAAGATCTGGCCGTCGAACTTGTCGACGAGATCATTGCCGGTCGCTTCCAGCCCGCAACCCCCACATTCCTCAACTCCGGCAAGAAGCAGCGCGGCGAGCCCGTTTCCTGCTTCCTCCTGCGCATCGAAGACAACATGGAGTCCATCGGGCGCTCCATCAACTCGGCTCTGCAGCTCTCCAAGCGTGGCGGCGGAGTTGCGTTGCTGCTCACCAACATTCGTGAGCACGGTGCGCCGATCAAGAAGATCGAGAACCAGAGCTCGGGTGTCATCCCGATCATGAAGCTCCTCGAGGACTCGTTCTCGTACGCAAACCAGCTCGGAGCGCGTCAGGGTGCCGGTGCCGTCTACCTGCACGCACACCACCCCGACATCTACCGCTTCCTCGACACCAAGCGTGAAAACGCCGACGAGAAGATCCGCATCAAGACGCTGTCGCTCGGCATCGTGATCCCGGACATCACGTTCGAGCTGGCGAAGAAGAACGAGGACATGTACCTGTTCTCGCCGTACGACGTCGAGCGCATCTACGGCGTTCCGTTCTCCGACATCAACGTCTCCGAGAAGTACTACGAGATGGTCGACGACAAGCGAATTCGCAAGTCCAAGATCAAGGCTCGCGAATTCTTCCAGACCGTCGCAGAGTTGCAGTTCGAATCGGGCTACCCGTACATCATGTTCGAGGACACGGTGAACAAGGCCAACCCCATCGAAGGCAAGATCACGCACTCGAACCTGTGCTCGGAGATCCTGCAGGTCTCCACGCCGTCCGAGTTCAACGAGGACCTGACCTACAGCCACGTCGGCAAGGACATCTCCTGCAACCTCGGTTCGCTGAACATCGCGAAGACCATGGACTCGCCCGACTTCGCCAAGACCATCGAGGTCGCGATCCGCGGCTTGACCGCGGTGTCGGATCAGACGCACATCTACTCCGTGCCGTCGATCGAGCAGGGCAACAACGACTCTCACGCCATCGGCCTCGGCCAGATGAACCTGCACGGCTACCTTGCTCGTGAGCGAATCTTCTACGGCAGCGAAGAAGGCATCGACTTCACGAACATCTACTTCTACACCGTGTTGTTCCACGCTCTGCGGGCATCGAACCGGATCTCCATCGAGCGCGGTTCCTACTTCAAGGGCTTCCCGCAGTCGAAGTACGCGTCGGGTGAATTCTTCGACAAGTACACCGACCAGGTGTGGGAGCCGGCCACGGAGAAGGTTCGTGGACTGTTCGCCGCCGCCGACCTTCACATTCCGACGCAGGACGACTGGCGTGAGCTGAAGGCGTCGGTGCAGAAGCACGGCATCTACAACCAGAACCTGCAGGCCGTGCCGCCCACCGGTTCGATCTCGTACATCAACTACTCCACCAGCTCCATCCACCCGGTGGCATCGAAGATCGAGATCCGCAAGGAAGGCAAGATCGGTCGCGTCTACTACCCGGCGCCCTACCTGACCAACGACAACCTGGAGTACTACCAGGATGCCTACGAGATCGGGTACGAGAAGATCGTCGACACCTACGCTGCCGCAACGCAGCACGTCGACCAGGGTCTGTCCCTGACCTTGTTCTTCAAGGACACCGCCACCACCCGCGACATCAACAAGGCGCAGATCTACGCATGGCGTAAGGGCATCAAGACGCTCTACTACATCCGTCTGCGTCAGCTGGCACTCGAAGGCACCGAGGTCGAGGGCTGCGTTTCCTGCATGCTGTAAAGGGCTCCGCCCCCGTGCGCCTTTTTGGTAGTAACCACTACCGGAAAGGCGCACGGGGGCATTTTCTCTGCTAGGACGGCGGCCGGCCGGGACCATGCATCTTGCCGGCGTTCTTCGGCATTCGGCCGTGCTCGGTGAGCGCCCGTCGGAGTAGGAATTCGATCTGGGCATTGGTACTTCGGAGGTCGTCGGCGGCCCAGCGGGCAAGAGCGTCGTGCACCGCCGGGTCCAACCGAAGAAGGATCTTCTTCCGCTCTGATCTCGGAGCTGGATCCGTGGCCATGTGGCCTTCCCTTTACTGGTAGAGCGAACCGGTGTTGAGCACCGGTTGTGCGTCGCGGTCACCGCACAGCACGACCAGAAGGTTACTGATCATCGTGGCCTTGCGTTCTTCGTCGAGTTCGACGACGTGCTTTTCCTCGAGCTGCTTGAGTGCCATGTCCACCATCGACACTGCGCCTTCGACGATCTGCGTCCGGGCTGCGATGACAGCGCCCGCCTGTTGGCGGCGCAGCATCGCGCTGGCGATTTCCGGTGCGTAGGAAAGCCGGTTGATGCGGGTCTCGATCACTTCGACCCCTGCCGCCCGCACGCGGGCGTGAACTTCCTCCGACAGCGTCGTTGTAATGATGTCGGCGTTCTCCCGCAACGAGACTCGGCCTTCGGCGTCGTACGGGTAACTGCCGGCGATGTGGCGTACAGCTGCCTCGGTCTGAACCGAGACGAACTCCTCGTAGTCGTCCACCTGGAATGACGCGAGCGCGGTGTCGGCCACCTGCCAGACGACAACGGCCGAGATCTCGATGGGGTTGCCGTCGGCGTCGTTGACCTTGGACTGGCCGGTCTCGTGGTTTCTGATGCGGGTGGAGATGGAACGACGCACCGTCAGCGGGTTTGTCCAGCGCAGTCCAGGGGTGCGCAATGTGCCGCTGTACGAACTTCCCAGGAATTGCAGAACACGCGCCTGGTTCGGCTGCACCAGTGTCAGGCCGATCAGTGCGGGGAGTGACGCGAGGAACAGCACCACTCCGATGGGAATCAGCGCTATGAGTCCGAGGAGCCCTCCGACAACAGCCAGGGCGATTCCGCCGAGGAACAGAATCAATCCGCCGAGGAGCATCCAACTGCCCGACAGGTCCCAACCTGGGCGTTCGGCGATTGTGGTGGTGGCAACTCCGGTTGGTTTCTCGGCCACGGTGGGCGTGCTGGTCATGTGAGACTCGCTTCCTCATCGGTAAGTGATATTTAATTGATATCACATTTTTCGCGTTGGCGGGTGGGCGCGTACGACACATCTTGTTGTGTTGGCGTCTGGAGTCGGACACAACGGGTAGTGTTCAGGCAAGCCAACATTCGGCAGTATCTCTCGCGCTAGGTAGGAATCATGGTCAAGCTGGTCAGTCGCGTTTCCGCAATCAACTGGAATCGCGTCCAGGACGAGAAGGACGCCGAGGTGTGGGACCGCCTCGTCAGTAACTTCTGGCTGCCCGAAAAGGTGCCGGTCTCCAACGACATCCCGTCCTGGGGGACTCTGACCGCGCCTGAGCAGCAGCTCACGATGCGCGTATTCACGGGTCTGACGCTGCTCGACACCATTCAGGGAACCGTCGGCGCCGTCAGCCTCATCCCCGACGCCATCACCCCGCATGAAGAAGCGGTGTACACCAACATCGCCTTCATGGAATCGGTGCACGCCAAGAGCTACAGCTCCATCTTCTCGACGCTGTGCTCCACGCCCGACATCGACGACGCCTTCCGCTGGTCGGAGGAAAACCCGAACCTGCAGCGCAAGGCTCAGATCGTTCTCGACTACTACAACGGTGAGTCGCCGCTCAAGCGCAAGGTCGCGTCGACCCTGCTCGAGAGCTTCCTCTTCTACTCAGGCTTCTACCTTCCGATGTACTGGTCCTCGCGGGCCAAGCTCACCAACACGGCCGACCTCATCCGCCTCATCATCCGCGACGAGGCCGTGCACGGTTACTACATCGGCTACAAGTACCAGAAGGGCCTCGAGCAGCTGTCCGAGGCAGAGCGCGAAGAGCTCAAGAACTACACGTTCGAGCTTCTCTTCGAGCTGTACGAGAACGAGGTCGAGTACACCCAGGATCTCTACGACGAGGTCGGACTGACCGAGGACGTCAAGAAGTTCCTGCGTTACAACGCGAACAAGGCGCTCAACAATCTCGGTTACGAAGGCCTGTTCCCGAAGGACGAGACGGACGTCAATCCGGCTATCCTGTCGGCACTTTCACCCAACGCCGACGAGAATCACGACTTCTTCTCCGGCTCGGGTAGCTCCTACGTCATCGGCAAGGCCATCAACACCGAAGACGACGACTGGGACTTCTAGAGCGACGCGCTCAGGATTTCCAGCCCCTGACAACTGAGCCCGATTCCTGCACACGCGGGAATCGGGCTTTTGTTGCCGGTAGGGGAGGGCTAGCTCGCCGAGAACCAGGCTTCTGCCTTGTCCTGCAACGCTTTTTCCAGACGCAGGCGCGACGTGTCGGTCAGATCCGAGGGCAAGTTGTCGGGCGCGAACCACGCAACCTCGAGATTCTCGTCGTCCGCGACATGCGCGTCGCCGCCCGTCCAGCGGGCCAGGAAACAAACGTCGAGATATTGCGTGATATCCCCGTTGGGGTACGTAATGGGTTCTGTGACATCAACACTCGTGATGCGAATCAACTCCGCGTCGACGCCCGTCTCTTCCTTGGCTTCACGAACGGCAGCCGACGCGGGTTCCTCGCCGGGCTCGAGAACGCCGGACACCACTGCCCACAATCCGTTGTCGGCGCGGCGGGTGAGGAGCACGCGGCCCTCGTCGTCGCGAATCACGACACTGACTCCGGACAGCCAGAGTGGCGCGTGACCGATTTTTTCGCGTAACTCGACGATGAACTCAGGGATCGGCATCGCGTCAGCTCGCGTAACCGTTGAGGGTGTGTTGGAGATCGTCGAGAACGGCGCGCGCGGCGGTCATACCGTTGCCGTTCCAGATCTCGTCCTCAGCGACGAAGACGCGGTTCCCGGAGGGCGCTCCCAGATCGTGCCACTGGTCGCTCTTCATCACCTCGGTTCCGTACTTCAGTCCGTTCGGCCCGTCGAACAGCACGTAGATCAGATCACCTTCGGCAGCGCTGAGATCGTCGGCGGGAACCTCGGCGGTCACGGTGTCGGTGAGTCGTTGTGCCGGGGGCCGGCGCACCCCGACATCGCTCAGAATCTGACCCGAGAACGAGGCGGGGCCCTCGATGTTCAGCGAGTCCGAATCGAACCGCACCACAGATGCCTGCGTCTGCGCCGAATTGAGCGACTCACCCAGTTCCCGAGCGTCCCGTTGGTAATCGTCCAGAGCGGCTGCTGCTGCGGCGGACCGTCCGAGGGCCTGGCCGGCCAGAGCGAACTGCGACTTCCAATAGACGGGATCGGAACCGGCAAACACTGTCGGGGCGATGCCGGTCAGTTGCCCGTACAGGTCCGCCGACGCCGGACTCGATCCGAGAATCAGATCCGGTGCTGCTGCCTTGATCGCAGCGACATCGGGCGCGCTGACCGGGCCGACGCTCGGAATCTCCGAAATGCCGAAACCGAGGTACGACGGCTGAGGTGAATCGACGCCCGTCGCGGCGCCCACCACACGTTCCCACAATCCCAATGCACACACCGCGTCCATCGACGCACTGTCGAGCACAACGATGCGCGCAGGATCCGAGGGAACCTCGGCCGTGCCTGCCGTGTGCGCGACCTGTCGCGTCACCGTGGGGCCGGCTCCGGCGTCGGCCGCTGTCGGGGTGGGGCACGCGCTCGCCGTATCGCGCGCGAGCCCCATGACACCGGCTCCGGCGATGGACGTCGTGGTCCGCACGATGCTGCTGGCGATGTCGTCGGAGGTGTCCGACGAACAACCACTCAATACAAGGAGTGTGGCTGCGATGCCGAGTATCGAGACGCGGCGGAGAGTGGTGCGGGAGAGAACGGTCAAGTCGACGGCTTCCTGTGTGGGCGGGCGCCGCTTTAGGTTAGCTGCTCGACTTGTCCACTCCGAACGTGTCCGCGAGGTCGTCCAGAATCAGGTGCGCGCCCTGAATACTGACCGGAGACATCCACTCCGAATCGTCGACGTCGACGGTACGGCCACGCAGAGTTTGCCACAGCGGACTCGTGAGGAACGGCTTCGCGGCTTCGGCGCTCTTGCCCTCGGGATCTTGCCACGTGCTGACGAAGATGACGTCGGCGTCGGCCTCGTTGATCAGCTCTGGACTGATCTTCATCATGATATTGCCCGGGTCGGCAGGATCGGGGCCCTGGTTGCTCGGGCGGGCGAGGCCGGCGTCCTCGAGGACGATGCCGCTGAACGAGGTGGTGCGGTACAGGCGTGCTGTCGGTTCGCCGGCAAAGCGGACGACGGAGATGACCGGGTTGTTCGCGGCCTTGTTGACGGCGCTTCCGACGGCGGCCGCACGCGCTTCGTATTCGCCGATCTTCTGCTCGGCAAGATCTTCCTTGCCGAGGGCCTCACCGACGAGTCGGATGTTGGCCTTCCACGTCGGTCCCGTTGTCTGGGTGAACACGGTCGGGGCGATTGCGGAGAGTTGTTCGTAGTTCTTGCCGTCGCGGACTTCGGCCGAGATGATCAGATCGGGCTGGAGCGCCGCGATCTTCTCGAGGCTTACGGCGCCGACTGTTCCGACGGAAATTGCGTCGGCTGCGAACTCGTCGCGGGTTGATCCGAGGTAGTCGGGCAATCCCGGCTCGCGGTAGTCGACGTATCCCACGAGGGGTGACTCGAGGAGCAGTGTGGCGTCGGTGAAGCTGTTGTCGAGCGCAACGACTCGCTTGGGCTGCGACGGAATCTCGGTGCTACCGCGGAAGTGTTCGATCGTGCGGGGAAATGCCCCCGGTTCGGTCGACGTCGCGGTGGTGTCCGGCTCGTCACTCGAACATGCGGGGACGATCAACGCCAGGGCGGCAACGACGGAAATCGCCGCGGTTCGGCGAGCAAAGTGTTTCACGGGTACTCCTGTACTAGGTTAGGCAAGCCAGACCTTAACAACCGGACCGAACAACGGGACAGTTCGGGCTTCGACTCCCTGGCGATGCGAAATCAGGGTGCGACACGCCGCAACACGAGATCACACTCGTCACTTCGGGAACATAAACCGCAGGTCGATCGTTTAGTGGGAGCCAAAACGGTCCCTCGAGTACGACGCTGAGTAGGACCGGGTCGCGAGGCGTCACGGTCACGGTCTACGATTCGATGAGCGCAAGCCAGAAGCCGTTTCCCGCACGCCGGGAAATGGACCCTGCGGCGCGACCAAAGGCTCTGTCGAAGGAGTCTGCGGAGCGACCAAAGGCACATTCAGGAGGATCAGTGACTGCCGTAGCGCCCCAGCCAGTCCCCGCGATAGCTGCAGCCAGGCCTTACCCGCCGCGGCAGGGACCCAAGGGCTCATTCATTTTCAAGATGATCACGACCACCGACCCCAAGGTGCTCGGAATCATGTACTTGGCGACTTCCATCGCCTTCTTCCTCATCGGTGGCCTCATGGCACTGATGATGCGTGCCGAGCTAGCTGTGCCCGGCATGCAGTTTCTCTCGAACGAACAGTTCAACCAGCTGTTCACCATGCACGGCACCATCATGCTGCTGCTGTACGCGACGCCGATCGTCTTCGGCTTCGCCAACTACATTCTTCCGCTGCAGATCGGCGCGCCCGACGTTGCGTTCCCGCGTCTGAACGCGTTCAGCTACTGGCTGTACCTGTTCGGTGCGATCATCGCGACGGCCGGATTCGTGACCCCCGGTGGCGCAGCCGACTTCGGTTGGACCGCCTACACCCCGTTGACGAATGCACTGCATTCTCCGGGCGTCGGCGCTGACCTCTGGATCATGGGCCTCGCTGTCGGTGGTCTCGGCACCATCCTCGGTGGCGTCAACATGATCACCACCGTGATCTGCCTGCGTGCACCCGGTATGACCATGTTCCGCATGCCGATCTTCACCTGGAACATCTTCATCACCAGCATTCTCATCCTGCTGGCGTTCCCGCTGCTGACCGCTGCACTGCTCGGCCTGTTCGTCGACCGACATCTGGGTGGTCACATCTTCGACCCGGCAACAGGCGGTGTGTTGCTCTGGCAGCACCTGTTCTGGTTCTTCGGTCACCCCGAGGTGTACATCATCGCGCTGCCGTTCTTCGGCATCGTCTCGGAGATCTTCCCGGTCTTCAGCCGTAAGCCGATCTTCGGCTACAGCGGTCTGGTGTATGCAACGCTCGCCATTGCAGCTCTGTCGATCGCCGTGTGGGCGCACCACATGTACGCAACCGGCGCAGTTCTGCTTCCGTACTTCTCGTTCATGACGTTCTTGATCGCAGTGCCGACAGGCGTGAAGATATTCAACTGGATCGGAACGATGTGGAAGGGGCAATTGACCTTCGAGTCGCCGATGCTCTTCTCGATCGGCTTCCTGATCACCTTCCTCTTCGGTGGTCTGTCGGGTGTCATCCTCGCGAGCCCGCCGCTCGACTTCCACGTCACGGACAGCTACTTCGTGGTTGCCCACTTCCACTACGTGGTCTTCGGCACCGTTGTGTTCGCCACCTACGCCGGTATCTACTTCTGGTTCCCGAAGATGACCGGCCGCATGATGGACGAGCGCCTCGGCAAGTGGCACTTCTGGACCACGTTCGTCGGCTTCCACGGCACGTTCCTCGTGCAGCACTGGCTCGGCGCCGAAGGCATGCCGCGTCGCTACGCCGACTACCTGCCGTCCGACGGCTTCACGTCGCTGAACACGGTCTCGACAATCTTTGCCTTCGTACTCGGTGCCTCGACGCTGCCGTTCATCTGGAACGTCTTCAAGAGCTACCGCTACGGCGAAGTTGTCACGGTCGACGACCCGTGGGGTTACGGAAACTCGCTCGAATGGGCAACCAGTTGCCCGCCGCCGCGTCACAACTTCACCGAGTTGCCGCGCATCCGCAGCGAGCGTCCGGCATTCGAACTGCACTACCCGCACATGGTTGAGCGGATGCGCGCAGAAGCGCACGTCGGCCCCGGCCACAACAGTAAGAACGACGCCCTCGAAGGCAGTTCTCACTAAATGAGCAACCCGACCTACACGTAGGTCAACGCCAAAGGCCCCGCCCGAACAACGGGTGGGGCCTTTCGCTTGTTCGATTGCCGATTGGCACAATAGGTGTCGACGCATGTCGATCACGACACGATTTCCAAGAAATGATCGGAGTTCTCGGTGGGTGCCTCAGACACCACTGTTCTGGTGACCGTGACCGGGCCTGACCGGCCCGGTGTCACCTCGGTACTGTTTGCCGCACTGTCGCGGCACAATGTGAGCCTGCTCGACGTCGAGCAGGTGGTCATCCGAGGTCGGCTCACGCTCGGCGTCCTCGTTGCATGCCCGAACGATCCGGAGGCGCTGCAAGAAGAACTCGAGCAGGCGATGGCGACGGTCGGCATGAACGTCGACATCGAAATCGGCGCAGATCCCGGTCGGCCCGCTGTGTCCACCCACGCCGTTGTCGTTCTCGGCAGTCCCGTGAATGCTCGCGCGATGCGCGGAGTGGCACGCGAGTTGGCCAAGCAGGGCGCCAACATCGATTCCATTCGCGGTGTTGCCGACTACCCGGTGACAGGCCTGGAACTCAGTGTCAGCTCCGCCGGCAGCGCCGACGCAGACGCGAAGTTGCGCACCGGTCTTGCCGAAGTCGCAGCACTCGAGAACGTCGACATCGCGGTCGAGCGCGCCGGTTTGGCAAGGCGCGCCAAGCGTCTCATCGTGTTCGACGTCGACTCGACGCTCGTTCAGGGTGAAGTCATCGAGATGCTCGCTGCCAAGGCCGGCGTCGAAGACGAGGTTCGCGCTGTCACGGAAGCTGCGATGCGCGGCGAGATCGACTTCACCGAATCGCTTCATCAGCGGGTGGCCACCCTCGCGGGACTGGACGCCTCGGTGATCGACGAGGTAGCTGCGAGCATCGAACTGACCCCAGGTGCACGCACCACCATCCGCACCTTGCGTCGTCTCGGCTTCCATTGCGGCGTTGTCTCCGGCGGATTCCGTCAGGTCATCGAAGGATTGGCACACGAACTCGAACTGGACTTCGTTCACGCCAACACCCTGGAAATCGTCGACGGCAAGTTGACCGGCCGAGTGATCGGCGAAATTGTCGACCGCGCCGCCAAGGCGGTCGCGCTCCGGAAGTTCGCCGATCAGGTCGGCGTCCCCATGGAACAGACCGTGGCCGTCGGTGACGGCGCAAACGACATCGACATGCTCAATGCTGCCGGCCTGGGTGTGGCGTTCAACGCGAAGCCGGCACTGCGCGAGGTTGCCGACGCGGCGCTGTCGCATCCGTTCCTCGACGCCGTGCTCTTCATCCTCGGCGTGACCCGCGACGAGGTCGAAGCAGCAGACGCGATCGACGGCGGCGTTCGGCGCGTGCCGATCCCATGATCGACGACCCCTGCGCCGCGGTGATGTCGGGCCCGGACGCGCTCTGGCGCGCCCGGCACGCCGTGCTGGCTGCAGGTTACGGTGGCCGACCCGATCCGGCCGACCCCGCCCAGGTTTTGGCGATGCCGATCGTCCTGCATATCCCGAAAGCTGATCCGCCCCTGCGCAGTTCGCTCCTGGAAGCGGCCGCATCGGCGGCGGTCGCTTTGTGTCTCGACGAGCGAGTCGGGTTGGCCGAGGACGGCGAACCCGGCCCGTGGCAAGGCAACTTCACGGCATGGGTGAGTGGGCGTATCCGTAAGGTGTCGCGCCGCGCGCGGGGAGCGCAGTGGTTGGCGGCGCAGGATGTCGCGGGAATCACTGTCGAGGTCGGCGGTGCCCAGGCCCGGGCTCTGGTGCCCGGACCTGTCGGGGAACTTGATCCGCGGATCAAGAAGATGCAGATCGGCGGCACCGATCTCGAACACGACAACCCGGGTCCGCCCATACCTGAACTGCCCGTGCTGTGGATTGACCCCGCGCTCGAGATGACCGTGGGAAAAGCATCGGCACAGGTCGGTCATGCGTCAATGCTGTTGGCGGCAGCCATGTCCGACGAGGAAGCCTGGCGCTGGGCTCAGGCCGGATTCCGGTGTTCGGTTCGTGACGCGGACCCGGCGCAATGGGCGGATGCTGTGGCTCGGCTGAGTTCCGACGCCGTCGCCGTCAGGGATGCGGGATACACCGAAGTGGCGCCCGGGTCGATGACGGTGATTGCGGTTCCCGGCTAGACCAGTCCAGTATCGCCATCTTGGCTATGGGTTAAGTGTCCAGTGAGCCTGCAGGATGGCTGAGTGCTCATACGTAGATTTGCCTCGCTGTTCCTCGGCCTGTGGCTGTACGGCTTCTCGATGGCGATGATGATCGCCGCCGGGCTCGGCTTGGACCCCTGGGATGTTTTCCACCAGGGTGTGGCAGAGCGGTTCTCTTTGAGTTTTGGCGTCATCACCGCGATCACCGGTGCGCTTGTGCTGTTGTTATGGATCCCGCTACGTCAACGACCGGGATTCGGAACCGTCGCCAACGTTGTTGTCATCGCCATTTCAGTGGATACCTCACTGGCCTTTTTGCCAGACTTTGATTCCATGCCAGTTCGAATCCTCATGCTGGTATCCGGTGTTCTTCTCAACGGGTTGGCCAGTGTCCTGTACATCGGAGCGGGCATGGGCCCCGGCCCACGCGACGGGTTGATGACGGGATTTGTCGCGCGCACCGGGCTGTCCGTTCGGCTGGTTCGGACCAGCATCGAGGTTGTTGTCCTTGCCGTGGGGTGGGTCCTCGGCGGCACGGTCGGTGTGGGAACCGTGCTGTACGCCTTGGGGATCGGACCCACCATTCAGCTTCTGATCAAGGTGCTGCCGGACTCCATGACGGCGGCAGTGACAGGGACGCGCAAGGCCAGGACCGTCGGACCGCTCACCGTCAGCGTGGAACCTACTGCGACGGGGCCGGCCGACCCTGGTTCGCCGGTGGCGGTGGCCGAGTCGAAAACCGGCACCAGTGAACCGTCGAACCATTCCGGGGTTCCGACCGTGATCTGAGCTGGTCCGCCGGAATGCAGGATCAGTAGCCAGCTGCTGTCGCCGAGTGGTCGCCCGGCGCGCGTGTGCGAGCGGACGTCGGCGCCGTCTATCCACGCTTGCACTGTTCGGTTGCGCTCGTCGTACCAGGCGCTGTCGTCGAATTCGGTTCCGGTGGAGTCGAACCAGACGAGGTCGGGATGGTCGATGCGTCGGCGCCCCTCGAAGAACTCAGGTTGCCGGAGGGCAGGTGCCGATCTGCGCAGTGCAAGTGCTCGGGAGACAAAACTGATCAGGGTGGGATCCGCACTCGACCAATCGAGTGCCCACGATTGTGCCGGCGTTGCATGCGTGGGAACGCAATACGCGTTGTTGTTGCCGCCGAGGCTGCGTCCGAACTCGTCGCCTGCGGTCAGCATCGGTGTGCCGGTGGAGAGGACGAGTGTTGCCAGGAGTGCCCGGACGTGTCGGCGACGGGCTTCGATGACGTCGCTGTCGTAACTGGGGCCTTCGATTCCGTGGTTGAACGAATCGTTGTTGTCGGCGCCGTCACGGTTGTCCTCACCGTTGGCCTCGTTGTGTTTCGTGTTGTACGACACGAGATCGGCCGCGGTGAAGCCGTCGTGGGCGGTCACGAAGTTGATCGATGCCCACGGCCGCCGGCCGTTGCCGGCAAAGACGTCCTCCGAACCTGCGAGCCGTGACGCAACTTCCCGGACGCTGGAGTCGCCGTTCCAAAAGCGTCGAATACTGCTGCGGTACTTGTCATTCCACTCGGACCACTGGAGGCCGAAGTTGCCCACCTGATAGCCGTCGCCGGTGGCGTCCCACGGTTCGGCGATCAATTTTCGACGCGTCAAGACGGGGTCGGACGAGATCGCCGAGAGCACGGCAGCTCGCGAATCGAAGGCGCCGCCGCGTGGTCGTCCCAGCGCGCTCGCGAGGTCGAAGCGAAAGCCGTCGACGCCCATCTCGTCGGCCCAGTAACGCAGGCTGTCGGTAATCATGCGCACCGAGACAGGGGAGGAGGCGTCGACGGTATTGCCGCACCCGGTCAGGTCGATATCGCTGCCGTTTTCGCTCAGGAGGTAGTAGCCGCGCGCATCCAATCCGCGCCAGCTGACGCTGATTCCGTCGACGCCTTGCTCACAAGTGTGGTTGTAGACGACGTCGAGAATCACTTCGATTCCGGCGTTGTGCAACGCGTCGACCATGAACCGGAACTCGGAGACCTCGTTGCCCGGGGTGGCCGCATAACCGGGGTGCGGCGCGAAGTACGACGCCGTCGAATAGCCCCAGTGATTGCGCATTCCGCGCGACCGAACGCTGTCTTCGGTCAGAAATGCTTGGACGGGAAGCAGTTCCACGGCCGTGACGCCAAGGCCGACGAGATAGTCGACGATGGCTGGGGCTGCAAGCCCGAGATACGTTCCGCGGTGCGCGATCGGTACGTCGGGATGAGTGGCGGTGAAGGCGCCGACGTGGAGTTCGTAGATCACCGTCTCCTCCCACGGTGTCTCGAGTCGATGGTGCGGCGGTGTCAGACCGGCCGTCACGACGCAGACGGGGACGTGGCCGAGCGAGTCGACCGTCGACGGTTCGCCGAACGGATCGTGTTGGTAGTCGCGCAGCGCTGCAGCGTCGCCGAGGTCACCTTCGATGCGGCGCGCCCACGGGTCGATCAGAAGTTTGTGGGGATTGAACCGCTGACCTGTCCGCGGACTCCACGGTCCGTCTGCGCGGACGCCGTAACGTTGCCCGGCCCGGACGCCGTTGATCACTCCGTGCCAGATTCCGTACGTGTGTTGGCGGAGGTTCACACGCTGTTCTCGGCCGGCACTGTTGATCAGGCAGATCTGTACCGCGGTGGCGTCCGGCGAATGGACGGCAAACTGGGTTCCGCCGTCGACGACGGTCGCTCCGAGTGGGAACGGAGAACCCGGAAGTGGGGTGTGAGATTCATCTAGAGGCGACACGCAAGTAGATCCTGCCGTGGATGGCCGGAGAATGTGCGGGAAGATGGTCGGGTGCCAACACCTGATCCTGACCTGCTCATCGATTTCGACAACGTTCTCATCCGCCGCGGCGGGTCCACTCTTGTGGGTCCGGTGACGTGGAAGGTGGAGCTCGACGAGCGATGGGTGGTGCTCGGACCCAACGGTGCGGGCAAGACGTCGCTGCTGCGTATCGCGGCCGGCGAGGTGTTTCCCACCAGCGGTACCGCGCATCTGCTCGGCGAGGTGCTCGGCCGCGTCGACGTCAACGAACTCAAGCCGCGCATCGGCCTGTCGTCGTCCTCGCTGGCCAATCGGGTACCCGCCGACGAGAAGGTCAGCGACCTTGTTGTCTCGGCTGGCTATGCGGTTCTCGGCCGCTGGCGCGAGGAGTACGAGTCGATGGACACATCCCGTGCCGTCGAGATGCTCGAGAGCCTCGGCGCCGAACATCTCGCGGACCGCACGTACGGGACTCTTTCCGAGGGCGAACGTAAGCGAGTGCTCATCGCGCGTGCCCTGATGACCGATCCTGAACTGCTGTTGCTCGACGAACCCGCAGCCGGCCTCGACCTTGGTGGCCGCGAAGAACTGGTCGCCCGCCTCGCTGTACTCGCGGCCGATCCCGACGCGCCCGCCACTGTCCTGATCACCCACCACGTCGAGGAGATCCCGCCGGGATTCACTCACGCCCTCCTGCTCAAGGAAGGTGGCGTCGTGGCTCAAGGGCTGCTCGAGGACGTCATCACCGCCGAGAACCTCAGCAACGCGTTCAGTCAGTCGATCACCCTCGATCAGGTCGACGGTCGGTACTTCGCGCGTCGTACGCGAGCATCCGGAGCACACCGGGCACCCGTGACGGTGTAGGTTCCCGAAACATGGCTAACGAGTTTGCGGACGCTGTCCCCACACCCAAGGACGCATCGACGGTGATTCTGGTGCGCGACGCGGAAAACGCGGCATCGGGCATCGAGATATTCCTGCTCCAGCGGGTGAAGGGGATGGCGTTTGCCGGCGGGATGACCGTGTTCCCCGGCGGCGGCGTCGACAAGTCCGACGGCACGGCCGAGGTCGAGTGGGCGGGTCCGTCGGCGCAGTGGTGGGCGGAGCGTTTCAGCACCGATGTCGCGCGAGCGAAGGCGCTCGTGCTGGCAGCAGTTCGTGAGACGTTCGAGGAATGCGGTGTCCTGCTCGCCGGGCCGAGTGCGGATACCGTCGTCGCAGACACGTCCGGATACTCGGCGTCGCGGGTTGCTCTCGAGAACCACGAACTCACGTTCAGCGATTTCCTGAAGCAGGAGAATCTGGTTCTGCGTACGGATCTGTTGCGTCCGTGGGCGAACTGGATCACCCCGATCGGTGAGGCCCGTCGATACGACACTCGCTTCTTCGTGGCCGCCTCACCCGAGGGCCAGGTGGCCGATGGAGTTACCTCCGAGGCAGCCGAGGTTCGCTGGCAAAGTCCGCAGGACGCGCTGGACCATTGGCGCGCCGGCGACAGTATCCTGTTGCCGCCCACCTGGACTCAGCTGACGGAGTTGGCGAAGTACAACTCCGTTGCCGACGTCCTGGCGGCCGAACCCGAGATTCCGATCATCCTCCCGACGCTGTACCGCGACGAGACGACGTTCCGGATCGACTTCCCGAATCAGGATGACTACTACATCCCCGGGCCGCATCCGTGGGCTGCCCGGCCCGCCAAGTAATCTCCAGGGCATGTCTGAATTCGTAACTCTCGAGGTTTCCGACGGTATCGGCACGATCCGTCTCGCGCGCCCCCCGATGAACGCTCTGAACCGTCAGGTCCAGGACGAACTCGCGGTCGCGGCACGCGCGGCGGCAGTCGATCCGGCAGTGAAGGCCGTCATCGTCTACGGCGGCGAAAAGGTCTTTGCTGCCGGTGCAGATGTCAAGGAAATGGCCGAGATGGACTTCGCTCAGATCAGTGACGCGGTGGCCGGAATCCAAGCCGGAATCGGCGCCGTCGCCGCGATCCCGAAGCCGACCGTTGCAGCGATCACCGGCTATGCCCTTGGCGGCGGACTCGAAGTGGCGCTTTCCACAGACCGTCGTATCGCCGGAGACAACGCCAAGGTCGGCGTCCCCGAGATCTTGCTCGGTATCATCCCCGGCGGCGGCGGCACCCAGCGATTGGCCCGTCTCATCGGACCGGCCAAGGCCAAGGATCTGGTGTTCACCGGTCGCTTTGTCGGCGCTGACGAGGCGTTGGCAATGGGCTTGATCGACGAGGTTGTTGCGCCGGACGACGTCTACACCGCTGCCCGGAAGTGGGCGTCGCAGTTCGTGGGCGGCGCATCGCGGGCGATTGCGGCTGCTAAGGCTGCTATCGACGAGGGCCTGAACACGGACCTGGAAACGGGCCTGAAGATCGAGCAGCATCTGTTCGCAGGACTGTTTGCGACCGAGGATCAGTCGATCGGCATGGCGTCGTTCATCGAGAACGGTCCAGGCAAGGCCGAGTTCACGGGCCGGTAGGCTTCCCTAAATTAGAACTTGTTCATCTCTTACCAGCGAGTAGGATAGCCGAATGACTGCCAGCCCCACTGACGACGACATTGCCACGCCGCCTGCTGCCGAGGAAGCAGTAATGGACCCCGCGCCGCGGCCGCACGCCACGGCCGAAGAGGTCGAGGCCGCTCGCAAGGACACCAAGCTTGCCCAGGTGCTCTACCACGACTGGGAAGCCGAGACCTACGACGACAAGTGGTCGATCTCGTACGACGAGCGCTGCATCGACTACGCCAGGGGCCGGTTCGACGCCGTCGCCGGTGATCAGCCGCTGCCGTACGAGCGGGCACTGGAACTGGGTTGTGGCACCGGCTTTTTCCTCCTCAACCTGATGCAGGGCGGGGTTGCCAAGACGGGTTCGGTCACTGACCTCTCGCCCGGCATGGTCAAGGTCGCGATGCGCAACGCCGAAAACCTCGGTCTGCCCGTCGACGGACGCGTCGCCGACGCCGAGACCATTCCCTACGAGGACAACACCTTCGACCTCGTGGTCGGACACGCTGTGCTGCACCATATTCCCGACGTGGAGAAGTCGCTGCGCGAGGTTCTTCGTGTCCTCAAGCCCGGTGGGCGCTTTGTCTTCGCGGGGGAGCCGACCACCGTCGGTAACTTCTACGCTCGCTGGCTCGGCCGCGCGACATGGGAAGCCACGACCACGGTGACCAAGCTGCCTTTCCTCGCCGACTGGCGTCGTCCGCAGGAGGAGCTCGACGAATCCTCTCGCGCAGCGGCCCTCGAAGCTGTTGTCGACATTCACACGTTCGACCCGACGGACCTCGAGAACATGGCGAAGTCCGCAGGCGCCGACCAGGTTCACGCCGCCACCGAAGAATTTGCCGCAGCACTGCTCGGTTGGCCGGTTCGCACCTTCGAAGCCGCAGTTCCGCAGGAAAAGCTCGGTTGGGGCTGGGGGCGCTTCGCTTTCGGTGGTTGGAAGACCCTCAGTTGGGTCGACGAGAAGATTCTGCGCCACGTCGTACCGCGCGGCTTCTTCTACAACGTCATGATCACCGGCGTAAAGCCAGGCAACTGAAACATTGGGTTATGACTTCACCCTCGCTGACATCGCCTATCTGGAAAGTGATTCCGGCATAGCGGCATTGGCCGAGATGGAACAGTTCGAGCTGTCCACGCGTACGCGTCTGGCCGACATCGGCCGGGCGCGTACGCGTTTCGGCGACCACATGCCCGCGCTTGTCGACACGGTTCTGCTGCGCCGAAAGGCGGCTGCAAAACTCCCCGGCAGCGGGGGCTGGTTGTTCACCGACGACGCGATGCAGCAGGCCACCCCGGCGGCTGTCGCAGATCACCGTGCGAAGCGACTTCTCGGGCGCACGGTGCACGACGTGACGTGTTCCATCGGTGCGGAACTGCACGCCCTCACCGGCGTTGCGGATCGGGTAATCGGTAGTGACATCGACGCCGTCCGTTTGGCGATGGCCCGTCACAACGTGCCGTCGGCGGCGCTGTTGCGGGCTGATGCTTTGCGTCCGACAACGCGCGGCACCGTGATCCTTGCCGACCCGGCACGCCGTTCGGGTGGACGGCGAACCCACGATCCGGCCGCATTGATGCCGCCGCTCCCGGATCTGCTCGATGCGTACGACGGCCGCGACATTGCCGTGAAGTGTGCTCCCGGACTCGATTTCGACAACCTCGGCTGGAACGGCGAGGTCGAGGTCGTCTCACTCGACGGCGGTGTCAAAGAGGCCTGTCTGTGGTCGGCGGGACTTGCCGAAGACGGCGTGACCCGTCGGGCATCGGTACTGCGGTCCGACGGCACCGGGTGGTCGGTGACCGACGCCGAGGACGACACCATCCCCGAGCAGGAACCGGGGGAGTGGATCATCGACCCGGACGGCGCCGTCGTTCGGGCGGGCCTGGTGCGCCATTACGCGGCCAGACATGGTCTGTGGCAACTGGACCCACGGATTGCCTATCTGACCGGAAACAGCGTCCCCGAGGGAGTTCGCGGATTCCGGATTCTCGAACAGATCAAGTACTCCGAAAAGCTGTTGAAACAGACTCTCTCGAAGCGCGACTGCGGCGTCGTCGAGATCCTGGTTCGTGGTGTCGACGTCGATCCGGCAGTGCTGCGTCCACGGCTCAAACTCAAGGGTTCTGTGTCGCTGAGTGTGGTGATCGTGCGCATCGGACGCTCGGCGTCGGCCTTCATCTGTGAGGCGTCGCGCTAGCCCTGAGTCGTCGCACAGCTCACTTGAAGACGAACAGCTCACCGATTGCGCTGGGCGTCAACACTTCACCGTTCGGGCCGACGGAGGTGCCGACGGTGAAGCCGACCGCGCCTGGCAGGGTGTTCTGAGCAACGGTTTCACCGGATCGGGTGTCGAACGTGATCAGGCTCAGCCCGTTGTCGCCTTCGCGGACGACGGTGTACCCGGTGTCCCCGGCAGTTTGAGCCGGAACACCCAGCTGCAGTAGATCCTTGCGCTCCCAGACGAGTTCGGCGTGATCGCCCTTGTCCTGGACGGCAAGCAGGTGACCGTCGGCAGCTCCGGCGGGGATGATCAACCCGTCGTCGGAGGTGGAGGGGCTACCCGCGGAGTTGAAGCCGATGTCGTAACTCCACACCGGGTCGCCGGTTGCGGCATCGATCGCCCACAGCGTTCCGTTGTTGTCGGTGGTGTAGACGGTTTTTCCGTCCTTCGACAGGTCCGGGCTCGACGCGGTTCCGCCGGGCAGTGCGTCGGTGGACCACTCTGGGGTGATCGAGGGATTGTCGCCGCCTGTGTACTTCATGGCGACCAGATCGGCGGCCTGGGAGTTGGGCCCGTAGAACGTGAAGTAGAACGTGCCGCTTTCCAGATCGATTGCGGGGGTGTTTGCCACCGGGCAGCCCGACGTGCCGAGGAAGCACTCGTCGAGTCCCTGGTTGTCGGGAATGAGTTCGGCGTTGGTCTGCTGCTCGAACGTCGGCGGCGGAATCAAATTGAACGACGAGACAACCTTTGCGCCGGTCTGGGGATTGAGCACGTTGATCTGACCGAGCTGCGTGATGAACAGCAGGTTGCCGTCGCCCGTGAACTGCGCCGACAGGGGAGTGCCGACAACAAGTGTGCGCCAACGCAACTGGCCGTTGCGGGTGTACGACGCCATCGCCCCGCTTTCACCCACGTAGACGTTTGTCGCGGTGTCCACGATGGGCGTCGACGCGGCAACACCGTCGTTCATCCGGGTACACCACACCTTGCGGCCGGTGTCGAGCTGAAACGAGAAGAGGTTGCAGCCGTTCTCGGCGCGCGCCGTCACGAAACTCTGGCCGTTTGCTCCCGCGGACGCATACGCGGCAATGGGGCCGCCGAGTGGACGAGACCACGCGAACTCGAGATCGCGCGAACCCGTGACCTCGCTGGTGTCGCTGTTTCGGGCGTCGGCGTGCATCGCCGGCCAACCGACAGTTGCGTAGCGGTCGACGACGGAACTCTCGCTTCCACAGCCGGCAGCCATCACCGTAGCGATCGCCGCCATCACCATCACGGACGACCGTAGGACCCGCCGCATCTCACATCTCCCTGCCGCTCGCGAAAGTAGTTCGGACCAGAGACTATCCCGCCGTAGGCAACGTGACGGGGCACACCCCGAGGGTCGGTGCGTCGACTGCCCGTACTCTGAATACTCATGACGAGCATGTGGGGCGCACCGTTGCGCACTCGGTGGCGGGGATCACGCCGAAACGACAGCGATCAGGCCAAGTTCCTGACCGTCGATTCCCTCAAATGGGTTCTGGCGAACAAGGCATATACCCCCTGGTACCTGGTGCGGTACTACCGTCTTGCCAAGTTCAAGATGGCCAATCCGCACGTGATTCTGCGTGGCATGGTGTTTCTCGGCAAGAACGTCGAAATCCACTCGACTCCCGATCTGTCCCGCCTCGAAATCGGGCGCTGGGTCCACATCGGTGACGGCAACGCGATCCGCTGCCACGAAGGCTCCCTGCGCATCGGAGACAAAGTGGTCTTCGGCAAGGACAACGTCGTCAACACGTACCTCGACATCGAAATCGGCGCCTCGACGCTCGTTGCCGACTGGTGCTACATCTGCGACTTCGACCACCGCATGGACGACGTCAACACCCCCATCAAGGATCAGGGCATCGTGAAGGGCCCCGTGCGCATCGGTCCGGACACCTGGGTTGCCGCGAAGGTCACCGTCCTGCGTAACACCCGCGTCGGTCGGGGTTGTGTTCTCGGAGCGCACGCCGTAGTCAAGGGCGACATCCCGGACTACAGCATCGCCGTCGGTTCCCCGGCCAAGGTCGTCAAGAACCGTAAGGCCGACTGGGAAGCGGGCGCAGCGGACCGTGCCGAGTACATCGCGGCCCTCGAAGACATCGCGCGGAAGAAGGCAGCCGCCGAGGCGGACAAATCTGTCAAGAAGTAGAGCGTGACGCTCGGGAGGGGAGTGCGGCATGAGTGAACAGACACCCGATTGGGTTGTGGAGCACCGACGCGAGTTGGTGACCTTCCTGGACGGTCTCACCACTGCGCAATGGGACACACTCTCGCTGTGTGAGGGGTGGCGTGTGCGTGAAGTGGTCGCGCACATCACCATGCCGTACCGTTATCCCGCTTCGCGATTCGTACTCGAAATGGTGAAATCGCGCGGCAACTTCAACCGCATGTCCAACCGCCGTGCAGTCGCGGACGCACGCGATTTGACCGAGCAGCAGCTGCTTGGCTCCCTGCGCGAGCACGTCGCATACCCCTGGAAGCCGCCCGGTGGCGGCTTCGACGGGGCGCTGTCTCACGACGTCATTCACGGCCAGGACATCCGCGTTGCCCTCGGCGACGACTACGTCGTACCGGAGGACCGCCTCAGTCGTGTTCTGGGCGGCTTGTCACCTAAGAACGTGAAGTACTTCGGCGCAGACCTCGAAGGCGTGCGTCTGCGCGCTGACGACCGGGACTGGGAATTCGGCGCAGGCGCCGAAGTGCACGGCGCCGCACAGGACTTGCTGATGGTGCTGTGTGGCCGCATCCTGCCGCCGGGCCATCTGCTCGGCGACGCGCGGATGCGGTTCACGTCAGCGTCCGGGTAGGGGGCGCTCCGGAATCACCGGGCGGGCCAGGGGATGGCGCACCCGACGCTTGGCTCCCGCGTACACGTGCGCGGTTTCCTCGGCCACTTGGTGCCAGTCGAAGTCCGAGGTGAGGCGCGCCCGCGCTGCGACGGCGCGTTCCTGAGCGCCCGCCGGATCGTCGAGCACTTCGCGTACGGCCGACGTCAGTCCCGCGACATCGCCGGGTTGGAACGACATGCCGGTTACGCCGTCGACAACGGCTTCGCCCAATCCACCTGCAGTAGAGGTAATCAGCGGTGTACCGGCTGCTGCGGCTTCGAGAGCGATGATGCCGAACGGTTCGTACCGTGACGGCAGAACTATGGCGTCGGCGCCGTGCAGCCAACTCAGAAGCTCGGAGTGGTCGAGGTTGCCGAGAAAGTTGACCGACCGCACGACGCGATGGGTGCGCGCCTGTTCGGCGAGCCAGCCGAACTGCGTGCCCTCGCCCGCGACAGCGAGTGTGGTGCCGGGATGGCTACGACGGATTCGCGGCAGCGCAGCAATAGCGTCCTGGACACCTTTCTCGTATTCGAGGCGTCCGACAAAGAGTAGTTTCGGTGGCCCCGACCTCGGTGCACGTTCGCGAAAGTTCCACGTGGTCAGGTCAATTCCGTTGCGGATGACCGTGAGCGGCGGCAGTGAAGGGCCGTAGAGCTCGGTAACCTCGTCCTGCATTGACGCGGAACATGTTATGAGAGCGTCGGATTCGTTGGCCAGCCACCATTCGACGGAATGGACCTGACGGTTGATGCGTCCGGAGATCCAGCCGCTGTGCCGGCCGGCTTCCGTGGCGTGGAGCGTGGAAACCAGTGGCACGTCGTAGAATTCGGCCAAGGCGATTGCGGGGTGAGCGACCAGCCAGTCGTGGGCGTGAACCACGTCAGGCTGCCAGCCTTCGCCGACGCCGGGCTTGTGCAGCGCCGTTCCGGCTCTGACCATCGCGTGACCCATCGCGAGTGTCCAGGCGAGCATGTCCTCGCCGAACACGAAGTGTGCTGGGTCCTCGGCAACCGCGACGACTAGCACGCCTTCGGAGATGTGCGTGACCGTCGGGTGCGTCGACGCGTCGGTACCGGACGGACGACGCGACAGAACAACCACCTCGTGCCCGGCCGCGGCCAGTTCGGTGGCGAGATGGTGGACGTGCCGACCCAGTCCGCCGACCACAACCGGGGGGTATTCCCACGAAACGATGAGAATTTTCACGAGATGCTCCCGTTTGCCAGTTCGCTCTGGCGCAGACGCCGTGCGTCGAGGCCGGGGAACAGGCCGTCCGCGCGATTCCAGCCGTCGGCGAGGCGGGTGGCAACCGCATCCCTGCCGGAGACCACGGCGTCGGCGATCTCCCTGGTTGCGTGAGCGTGCTTGTGTGCGCGTTCGCGCGCATACCCCGCTGCGGAATCCTTGCTCACCATGAACGCCCAATCGCTCGACACTGTCATCAGTGTCTCCCGAAGCACCTGATCGTTTACCCGGTTTCGCAGTTCCGGACGTCCGGGGACATTGTCGTGCCCACGAGACTTGTCCACCGCATTCAGTGCCGTGTCGACAACTTCGGTGTTGAGTTGCACGAGATCACTGACCTGATCGCCCGCCCACACTCGCCAGTCCTTGCCAGATCCCCACGACGAATCCTCCAGTTGCACAGGCTTACCCACGTATCCGGCGGCCTGCGCATCGCCTAGGGTTCCGACGCGGATGCCCGCCTCTGGTAGGGCGCGCAGAACCTTTTCGAGCCACTGCGGACCCTCGTACCACCAGTGCCCGAACAGCTCGGTGTCGAACGCCGCGACCACCAGTGCGTCGCGCCCGATGCGCGCGGATTCCGATCGCAGTCGCGCACGGACGGCCTCGACGAAGTCGGTGACATGCTTGTCGACGGCGGCCGCTGCGAGGTCCGGATCGTAGGGAGCCTTGTCAGCGGAGTCGACCGTTCGGCCGGTGACCCGGGACGGTTTCAGGCCGGTCTCGTGGTCGTACGTGTGGAAATCGCGGTACGCGCCGTGGCCGGGATATCCGGATTTCGGAGACCAGACGCGGTAGCTGACCTGCAGGTCGCGGCCGAAGGCCACAACATCGGAGTCGCGGACCGGGCGGCCGAGGGTGGTGTCACCGCGCAGGGCAGGGCCGTCGACCATGAAGTGTGTGACGCCGGCTTCGGCGTACCCACGTTCCATGCCGGGGGTGTACCCGCATTCGGGTCCCCAAATGCCGGTGGGAGTGTGGTTCCACCGCGCCTGAGCGTCGGCGAGGCCCTCGCGGAGGGAGAACGCGCGCAGCCGAGGATCGAGAAGCGGCTGGAACGGATGAGCCAGCGGGCCCCCGAGCAATTCGAAGGCGCCGCGGTCGATGAGATCGCGGAAAACCGGGGAAGCGCCGTGCTGCCAACGGGTTTCGAAGTCTTCCAATGCTGCGGCAGACGCACGGTGCTCGCGCGTGCCGAGTTCACGGTGCGCCGCGTCGGGCATCCCGGCCGCTTCGTGCGCGCGGATCTGCCAATTGCCGAGCCAGTGGTGCATCCCGGCGAGGCAGTGTGGATCGTCGAGCTGTGCCGCGAGTACCGGCGTGATTCCCAGCGTCAGAAGGTTGGATCGACCTTCGTCGGCGAGGCGTCGTAGCGCCGCGGTGAGGGGGAGGTACGACCCGGCCCACGACTGGTAGAGCCATTCTTCGCCGACGGGCCATCGCCCGTGGTTGGCGAGCCACGGCAGGTGCGAGTGCAGGACCAGGGCGAACATCCCCGGTTCTCGGACGGGTGTTGCGTTACTCACTCGGCAGGATCTTTCACTGCGGGGTCTTTGACAGCGGCGTCTTTCACGGCAATTGCGACGAGGTCGAGGCTTGCGTCGATGTCGGGGACGGCGAGCGTGAAGTCGTCCACGGTGATGCCTTCGACGTCGCGGGTCAGGTCCGCCGGCCATGGCTCACCGGCGAGGGCACGGTCGATCTGCGCATTGATGAACGATCCGCCGTGTTTGGCGTCGAGGTCCTTCAGTCGCGGGCCGTGATGGACACCCGTCATGAGTTGGACGCGGAATCCGGCGTCTACCAGGAGTTCCGTCATCTCGTCTGCGTTGAGTTCGCGGGTGTGAAACGGGTTGAGCGGTGTGTCCCGGCCCGGGGAGAAGGTGATCCGATTGGGGGTGCTGATGAGAAGTTCGCCGCCAGGAGCCAAGACTCGGAAGCACTCGCGCAGGAATTGTCCCTGGTCCCACAGGTGCTCGATTACCTGGAAGTTCACTACTACGTCCACCGAATTGTCTTCGAGTGGCAATTCGGCGAGATTGCCGTGGACCATCTCGACGCGGGGGTAACGAGCGCGGACGTGTTCGACGGCGGAGATGTCGTAATCGAGACCGGTGACCTTGGTGGCGACATCGGCAATCATGTTGGCGCCGTAGCCTTCTCCGGAACCGGCTTCGAGCACGCGGCGATCGGTGCAGCGTTCCAGCAACGCGCGGTAGACAACTTCGTGGCGCCGGAACCAGTAGTTCTCCTCGGGAATTCCCGGCACAGTTCGTTCGCCCGTCAGGGGCAGGGGTGCGTCCTCGTGGTTGCTGACACTTGTTTCACTCACCTCTGGGAGATTAGTGCCAAACGGATAGAACGTGTTCACGTGGTCCAGATCACAGCGATAATTTGCACTCCGTGCCGTTATGGTGAGGGTGGTTCCACGTTAAGTTACCGACGGGTAACTTAACGTGAGGTAATCTAACGCACAGCCGACGTGAGACGAGAAATCCATTTGCGGAATCCCTCGGCCTGCGCGTAGCAACACAGACGATTTATCAGGTGAAATACACACAGGAGGTCGACGAAGACCCATGACGAATATCGTTGTTTTGATCAAGCAGGTCCCCGACACATGGTCCGAGCGCAAGCTGACCGACGGCGACTACACGCTTGACCGTGAAGCCGCAGACGCAGTGCTCGACGAGATCAACGAGCGCTCCGTCGAAGAAGCACTCCTCATCAAGGAAGCTCAGGGCGGTGAGGTGACGGTGCTGTCCGCAGGCCCCGACCGCGCCACCGACGCTATCCGCAAGGCACTGTCGATGGGCGCCGACAAGGCTGTCCACATCAACGACCCCGCGCTGCACGGATCCGACGCCATCCAGACCGCGTGGACCCTCGCAGCCGCACTCGGACAGATCACGTTCGAGAACGAAGAGCCTGCAGACCTGATCATCGCCGGCAACGAGGCCACTGACGGCCGTGTCGGCGCTGTTCCGGCCATCATTGCCGAGTACCTGGGCATTCCGCAGCTCACGCAGCTGCGCAAGCTCGTCGTCGCTGACGGCACCGTCACCGGTGAGCGCGAGACCGACGAGGGCGTTTTCGGCCTCGAGGCTTCGCTGCCCGCAATCGTCTCGGTCACCGAGAAGATCAACGAGCCGCGCTTCCCCTCCTTCAAGGGCATCATGGCCGCGAAGAAGAAGGAAGTTCTCGTCTACACACTGGCCGACCTCGGTGTCGACCCGGAGACCGTGGGTGTTGCCAACGCCGGCACGACCGTGACCTCCTCCACTCCGAAGCCCCCCCGCACCGCTGGTGAGCGCATCGCAGACGAGGGAGACGGTGGCACCAAGATTGCCGCGTACCTCGTCAGCAACAAGGTCATCTGATCGCGCCCTTCTAGGCAACCAGCAGAAAAACTCAGGGAGAGTTAAGTCATGGCAGAAGTACTTGTGCTCGTAGAGCACGCAGAAGGTGCGCTGAAGAAGGTCAGCACCGAACTCATCACCGCTGCACGCGCACTCGGTGAGCCGTCGGCAGTTGTCGCCGGCCCCGCCGGCACCGCAGCCAAGCTCGCCGACGCACTGGCAGCAGCCGGCGCAGAGAAGATCTACGTCGCCGAGTCCGACGACATCGAGGGCTACCTCGTCACCCCCAAGGTCGACGTTCTCGCCGCACTCGTCGAGTCCACCAGCCCCGCAGCGGTCATCACCGCAGCCGGCACGGAGGGCAAAGAGGTTGCCGGTCGTCTGGCCGCACGTCTGGGCTCCGGTCTGCTGACCGACGTCATCGAGATCAAGGCCGACGGAACCGGCGTCCACTCCATCTTCGGTGGCGCGTTCACCGTCGAGGCCAAGGCAAACGGCGACGTCCCCGTCTACTCGGTTCGCCCGGGTGCAGTCGAAGCAGCTCCGCAGGCCGGCGCCGGCGAGCAGATCGCTGTCGAGGTTCCGGCTCAGGACGAGAGTGCCGTCAAGGTCACCTCGCGTGAGCCGATCGTCGGTGGCGACCGCCCCGAGCTCACCGAAGCCAGCGTTGTGGTTTCCGGTGGACGTGGCGTCGGCAGCGCCGACAAGTTCTCCGTCGTCGAAGAGCTCGCCGATTCCCTCGGCGCAGCAGTCGGCGCTTCGCGTGCGGCTGTGGACTCGGGTTACTACCCCGGACAGTTCCAGGTCGGTCAGACCGGTAAGACGGTCTCCCCGCAGCTGTACATCGCACTCGGCATTTCCGGTGCCATCCAGCACCGCGCCGGCATGCAGACGTCCAAGACCATCGTCGCGGTCAACAAGGACGAAGAGGCACCCATCTTCGAGATCGCCGACTTCGGCATCGTGGGCGACCTGTTCAACGTCGCACCGCAGCTCACCGAGGCTGTGAAGGCTCACAAGGGCTAAAAAGCACCACCTGCTGTGCGCCCTTATCAACCCCCAGCGGTTGATAAGGGCGCACAGTGCTTTATTCACCCGGCCTGCATCGGCGCGTCACTTTGCTGATGCCGCGCCGTCGCGTCCGGTCGATAAACCTGGCGCATGACAATTACGTCAGTCCTTCGCCCCGCGAGTGACAATCTCGGCCGTGAGGTCGCCGCGCCGAGATATTCCCTGATCGTCTCCTCCGACCGTGAACATCGAGTGGCCGCGCAGCGCCTTCGATACCGGGTATTCGTCTCCGAGCCCGGATTCTCGATTCCCGCTTCACCTTTCGAGCTCGACGCAGATGCGTTCGACGATTTCTGTGACCACATCCTGGTCTACGACGATCTCACCGGCGATTACGTCGGGTGCTACCGCATGCTCACCCCGGATGCCGCGGCCAGAGCAGGTGGGTATTACACCGCAACGGAATTCGATATCTCGGCTATCGATCCGGCGGCGCGCCGAGTGGTCGAGATGGGCCGCGCATGTGTCGATCCGGCGCATCGCAACGGATCGGTACTCGGACTCATGTGGTCCGGGATTCTGCAGTACCTCGAACTGACCGGCCACGAATGGGTGATGGGGTGCGTCTCCGTTCCGATCACCCCGCACCCCGGTGCCGTCCCCGGCGCGGATGTGCGCGGCGTCCGCGATTTTGTGTTGAACAAGCACGCCAGTCCGTTGGAGAGGCGGGCCGTTCCCCGAAATCCTGTCGTTCTCGGCGGCCGCACACTGGATCAGATCGCACCACCCGCACGCGTGACCATGCCACCGCTGCTGCGCGGATATCTGCGCATGGGCGCAGTGATCTGCGGTGAACCCGCCTACGATCCCGCGTTCGGCGTCGCGGATTTTGTTGCGCTGCAAGGTCTGCACTCGGCGAACAAGAGGTACCTCGATCGGCTTCGATCGGCGGCGTCTACCCAGCAAGGGCTCGCGGGATGACCCCGTACTGGGTGCCGTCGAGCCCCTGCGGCGACGGGTGTCTGCCGTCCGATCCGGCACGTGTGTCGAATGTCACGGTAGGGATTCGAGCGGTGATGGTCGGCTGCGCGTTGCTGACTGCGCCGATCCTGTCAGCGGGCTGGTTGCTGCCGCGAACCTGGCGGGCCCATCTGCAGCGTGCGTACTCACGCCTGCTGCTCCGCTGCCTCGGCATGAAACTGAGCGTCGACGATCAGCGATTGGGCAGGCCTGAACCGGACGGGGTAATGGTGGTCGCCGGCCATGTGTCCTGGACGGACGTACTGGTTGCGAGTGCCGTTGCGCCCGCGAACTTCGTCGCCCGGGCGGATCTGCTCGAGTGGGCGGTCCTTGGATCGCTGGCACGTCGGATGCGAGTTGTGCCGATCGATCGCGCTCGGCTGCGTGAGCTGCCCGAAGTCGTCGCAGCTGTGCGTGAGCGCCTGGAGCGAGGCGTGCGCATCATGGTCTTTCCGGAGGGAACGACCTGGTGCGGGCGGGCGTACGGCGGATTCCGCCCGGCGATGTTCCAGGCCGCGGTCGATTCGCAGTGCCCGGTCCAGCCCATGGCGATCCGGTACGCCAACGCCGACGGCTCCCTGTGTACCGGCCCGTGTTTTGTCGGCAGCGAGACGATCGGGCAATCCATCGGGCGAATCCTGCGTCAGAAAAGTGTGGAGGTCGAGGTCCGATTGGCGCCGCTCGAAGAGGCAGGGGAGTGCAGGCGCGAGCTTGCGGAGCGGTGTGAGCGGGCAGTACGCGGCACAACTGCTCTGGTGCCCGATCTGGAGATGCGGATCACCGCCGCGCCGGAAGATGTTCGCTCAGCCGGGTAAGCGGCGCGAAGCGAGCTGCCGTGCTGGGCTATCCTGGTCAGGCCATGACTCTGCCTGCACACCGTGTTGACACCGCATTTCCGGTGTACCTCGATCATGCCGCCACCACACCGATGACGGCAGCTGCTATCGAGGCGATGACCGATATCTTCACAACCGTGGGCAATGCGTCCTCGCTGCACGGCTCCGGCCGTGCTGCGCGCCGCCGTGTCGAGGAATCGCGCGAGTCGATCGCGGCCTGCCTGGGCGCTCGGCCGTCGGAGGTCATCTTCACGTCCGGCGGTACCGAGAGTGACAACCTCGCAGTCAAGGGAATCTTCTGGGCCCGCCGCGACGCCGACCCGAGGCGCAACCGAATCCTGGCGAGCTCGGTAGAGCACCACGCGGTTCTCGACACCGTGGAGTGGCTCGAAAAGCACGAGGGTGCCAAGGTCACCTGGTTGCCGGTGGACGCCAACGGAGTAGTCGACCCGCAGACCCTGCGAGACGAGTTGTCGGTGCACGCCGACGAGGTTGCACTCGTCACGATCATGTGGGCGAACAACGAGGTCGGCACCGTCATGCCGATTCTCGAATTGGCCGAGATATCAGCGGAATTCGAAATCCCGATGCACAGTGACGCAGTCCAGGCCGTTGCCCAGTTGCCAGTCGATTTTGCCGCGAGCAAGCTCTCTGCTCTGAGTATCGCGGCACACAAGTTCGGCGGCCCGCACGGCGTCGGCGCACTGCTGCTGGGACGTCAGGTTCCGTGTGTGCCGCTCCTGCACGGCGGCGGACACGAGCGTGATCTTCGTTCGGGAACCCCGGATACCGCGGGCGTGGTGGGCATGGCCGCGGCGCTGCGCGAGAACACCGCGCACATCGATTCCAGTGCACGGGAATTGGCGGAACTACGCGATCGTTTGATCGAGGGTGTTTTCCGGATTCTTCCCGAATCGGTACTCAACGGCCCGACCGGTTCGGACCGTCTGCCCGGCAACGCGCACTTCACTTTTCCCGGCTGTGAAGGGGACTCGTTGCTGATGCTCCTCGACGCTGCGGGTATCGAATGCTCCACCGGTTCGGCGTGCACCGCAGGTGTTGCCCGGGCCAGCCACGTGCTGATCGCGATGGGCGTAGAACCGTCGACCGCGCGGGGTTCCTTGAGATTTTCACTCGGACATACGTCGAGTGTCACCGATGTGGATGCGCTCATCGCAGCGCTGCCACAAGTAGTAGAGCGCGCTCGGGCCGCCGGTCTTGCCGGTGCCGGTTCGCGTGGAGGGGATCGCTGATGCGAGTACTCGCAGCCATGAGCGGAGGCGTCGACTCCGCCGTTGCCGCCGCCCGCGCAGTTGCCGCCGGCCATGACGTCGTGGGAGTTCATCTGGCGTTGTCGACGGCACCTGGCGCTTTGCGCACGGGTTCGCGTGGATGCTGTTCCAAGGAAGACGCGGGCGATGCCAGGCGCGCCGCCGACGTTCTGGGAATCCCCTTCTACGTCTGGGACTTTGCGGATCGCTTCAAAGAAGACGTGATCGACGATTTTGTGGCGTCGTACGCCGCGGGTGAGACGCCTAACCCGTGCTTGCGCTGCAACGAGAAGATCAAGTTCACCGCTCTCGCGGATCGCGCGGTTGCGCTCGGATTCGACGCCGTTGCCACGGGCCATTACGCCCGCCTCGAAGACGGCGTTCTGCGCCGCGCAGTCGACTCCGACAAGGATCAGTCGTACGTCCTGGGAGTTCTGACAGCAGCGCAGCTTTCGCGCGCTATGTTCCCGATCGGCGACACACCGAAGGAGCAGATCCGCGAAGAGGCCGCCGAGCGCGGACTTGCCGTCGCGAACAAGCCGGACAGCCACGACATCTGCTTCATCCCGACCGGTGACACCCGAGCATTCCTCGGCGCCCGGATCGGTGTTCGCCCGGGAAGCGTCGTCGACGCCGATTCGGGTGAGGTCCTGGCAGCACACGACGGCGTGCACGGCTTCACGATCGGTCAGCGTAAGGGACTGGGCGTCGAAGGTCCGGCGGTGGACGGACGCCCGCGGTACGTCACGTCGATCGAACCCGAAACCGGCACTGTCCGAGTCGGTTCGGCCAAGAATCTCGATGTGTGGGCGATCACGGCGCAGCGTGCGATCTGGACGTCCGGTCAGGCCCCCGAAGGCCCGGTCGAGTGCATGGTGCAGGTTCGGGCTCACGGCGGACTGGCGCAGGCAGTGGCAGAGGCAGTCGACGACGGCACTTCAGGCGGCGGCATCACGATTTCCTTGCGGGAACCGCTGACGGGTGTCGCGAAGGGGCAGGCAGTGGTTTTGTACCGTCCCGACAGTGAACTGGGCGATCAGGTACTCGGCAGCGGCACTATCGCCGGAACCGAATCCGAGCCGAACACACTGTGACACAGCAGGTTTCCATCGGTGGCCTGGTCACCGGAATCGGATCCTGGCCGGGCACGGATGCCCGGGAAAGTGCCGCCACCATCCTCGGTGAGCTCGGCGGGTTTCCGCACCTGGTGGAACTACCGGCACGCGGTCTCGGCGCAGACACAGTGGGCCGAACCGGTGCCGTCCTCGTCGACATCAACCTCGACGCGTCGACGCGCTCGTACCGGGTTGTGCCCCGGCGCGGCAACATCGCCAAGCGCGCCGAGGATTTCCTGAACCAGGATCTCGACGCTCTCGAGGAAGCCTGGGAAGCAGCGCGGCTGGTCGGCGGAGATCACGTGATCAAGCTGCAGGCTGCCGGCCCGCTGACACTCGGCGCCGAGATCGAGGTCGCAAACGGTTCACGTGTGCTCGTGGATCGCGGAGCACTGCGTGACATTGCCGAATCGTTGGGCGAGGGGTTGGCCCGCCACGCCGCCGAGGTGACCCGCCGCACGGGTGCCCGCGTGATCGTTCAGCTCGACGAACCGCAGATGACTGCTGTGCTCGCCGGGTCTTTGCCCGGACGCACGAGAATGGAAAGTGTTCCGGCACTCCCCGAACCGGAAGCCCTGGCGATTCTGGACTCGGCCATCGAGGGCTGCGGATTGCCGACCATCGTGCACAGTTGCAGCGCGGACCTCCCGTGGGATCTGCTGCGACGCAGCAAGGCGAGTGCCGTGAGCTTCGACCTGTCCCTGATTTCCTCGCGCGACTTGGACGGCATCGGCCAGTTGTTCGATGCCGGCAAGCAGCTGGCGTTGGGTCTGGTTCCCTCCACGGCGCCCGAGAAGCCGCTCACGTGGAAAGAACGCGCAATGCCTGCCGTGACGCTGATCGACCGTCTCGGGTTTTCGCGGGAGCTGCTGCAGACTCAGGTGGCGGTGACCCCGCGATGCGGTCTGGCCGGCGCCGGCCTCGACTACGCCCGCACGGCGCTGAAGGTGTGCACCGACGTCAGCAAGGCCTTGGTGGACGATCCGTCGGCATTCTGACTCGCGGTGCTTTTCTGTCGGTGAGAACCGATATTCTCTTGTCTTGTGAGTGAAACCACCGAGGGAACCGTGCAGCCTGCGCCCAACGAGGCGCGTGAGCAGTGGATGGAGCTGGCCGAGGAGGTCCGTCAGCATCAGTTCCGCTACTACGTTCGTGATGCACCGACCATCTCGGACGGCGCATTCGACACACTGCTCGGTCAGCTCAATGCCCTCGAAGAGCAGTATCCGGACTTGCGGACTCCTGACTCACCGACTCAGTTGGTGGGCGGCGGGTTCGCAACGGATTTCACCTCGGTCGATCACCTCGAGCGCATGCTCAGCCTCGACAACGTTTTCGACGAGTCCGAACTGCGCGGCTGGATTGCCAAGGTAGAGCAGGAAACCGGGCCGGATCTGCACTACCTGTGTGAAGTCAAGATCGACGGCGTTGCGCTCAACCTCGTCTATGAGAACGGCAAGCTCGTGCGGGCTGCCACCCGTGGAGACGGCCGCACGGGCGAATTGGTCACGCTCAACGCGCTCACCATCAACGACATCCCGGAATACCTCACCGCGACGGACGAGTACCCGATCCCCAGCGTGCTCGAAGTGCGTGGTGAGGTGTTCTTCCGCCTCGAGGACTTTGCCGCACTCAACGCGTCGTTGGTCGCGGAAGGCAAGGCGCCCTTCGCAAACCCGCGAAACTCTGCCGCCGGATCGTTGCGCCAGAAGAATCCCGCGGTGACGGCGCGTCGACGCCTCGGCATGATCTGTCACGGTTTCGGCCGCATGGAGGGCTTCGAGCCCGCGTCGCAGTACGACGCCTATGTCGCGCTCGCCGCGTGGGGTCTGCCGGTGTCGACGCACACGTCACGCGTTGTCGGGGCGGACGCCGTCGTGGACAAGATGAAGTACTGGGGCGAACATCGCCACGACGTCGAGCACGAGATCGACGGCCTGGTGGTCAAGGTCGACGAAATGTCGTTGCATCGCCGTCTCGGCACCACGTCACGAGCGCCGCGTTGGGCGATTGCGTACAAGTACCCGCCCGAGGAGGTCACGACCAAGCTTCTCGACATTCGCGTCAGCGTCGGACGAACCGGACGTGTGACGCCGTTTGCGTACATGGAACCGGTAACGGTAGCCGGTTCGACTGTGTCGTTGGCCACGCTGCACAACGGCAGTGAGGTCAAGCGCAAGGGTGTGTTGATCGGTGACACCGTGGTGCTGCGTAAAGCGGGCGACGTCATCCCCGAGGTTCTCGGACCGGTGGCCGACGTCCGCGACGGCACCGAGCGCGAGTTTGTCATGCCGACGCATTGTCCCGAGTGCGACACATTGCTGGCGCCCGCAAAAGAGGGCGACGTCGACGTGCGCTGCCCCAATCAGCAGCACTGCCCGGCGCAGCTGCGTGAGCGGGTGTTCCATGTTGCCGGCCGCGGGGCCTTCGACATCGAGGTGCTCGGATACGAGGCTGCGACCGGTCTTCTCGAAGCGAAGGCCATCGACGACGAAGGTGATCTCTTCTCACTCGACGCCGACACTCTGATCGGTGTGCCGATCTTCCGGACCAACGCCGGAGCGCTCTCGGCAAACGGAAAACGCTTGCTGGCCAACCTGGATTCGGCCAAGGACAAGCCGTTGTGGAGAGTGCTTGTGGCACTGTCCATTCGGCATGTCGGTCCAACGGCGGCGCGAGCGTTGGCGGGGGAATTCGGTTCGCTGCAACGCATTCGGGAAGCGTCGATGGAGCAGTTGGCAGCTGTAGACGGCGTCGGTTCCACGATTGCCGCCGCAGTGGTCGAGTGGTTCACGGTGGACTGGCATCAGCAGATCGTGGACAAGTGGGCGGCCGCTGGAGTGCGAATGGAGGACGAGCGAGACGATTCCATTCCGCGCAACCTCGAGGGCCTCTCTATCGTGGTCACCGGTTCCCTCGAGACGTACTCCCGCGATCAGGCGAAGGAAGCGATCCTCGTGCGCGGCGGTAAGGCAGCCGGTTCCGTTTCGAAGAAAACGGCGTTTGTGGTTGTCGGTGAAGCACCGGGTTCCAAGCACGACAAGGCGGTCGAATTGGGCGTGCCCGTGCTCGACGAGGACGGCTTCCGTCGGTTGCTCGAAGGTGGCCCGGACGCGGTAACACCCACCGAATTGGACGAATAACTACTTCGCTTTGCGATTTCCGAGTTCGGTACGCAGGGTGCAATAGTGACGCCATGATCGAGATTCGCGAAATCCTCCCCAACGAGTTCGACACCGTAGGGGAGCTGACTGTGCAGGCTTACGTGGGTGGCGGATTTGTTGCCGAAGGAACCCCGTACGCGGAGCGTCTGCGCGACACGGCAACTCGGGCGCAGGACGGCCGAGTGCTGGTCGCGGTTCTCGCTGACCGCGTTGTGGGATCGCTCACCGTGGCAGAACCGGGAACGCCGTTCGCGGACGTAGCGCAGGCCGGCGAACTCGAATTCCGCATGCTCGCAGTCTCACCCGATGCTCGCGGATCGGGAGCGGGTACGGCTTTGGTACGCGCCGTGATCGCCGAGGCGTACGACCGTGGCGATCACTCGGTGGTCATGTCGACTCAACCGGAGATGGTCGATGCGCGTCGTATCTACGATCGCAACGGATTTGTCCCTGACCCGGACCGGGCGTGGGAACCGATCCGGGGCATGGAGCTGACCGTCTTGGTGCGCGACCTGGCCTGAGTAGTAACCCAGAGCTGTAGTAACCCAGAACGGTAATAACCCGGAACTGTAGTTGTCAGCTCAGAACTGTCGCGATGATCCCGGCGAGATAACCCAGCCGGGCAATCTCCGACGGCCGGAATTCCGGCCCGCCGGGGCGTCCGAGCATCAGGACTCGACCGCCCGAACCCAATGGTGCGGCGGCGAGGCTGGTGTCCATGTCGCGCCACACCTCGGGCACCCAGTCGGCTTCACCGTCGAGGACTGCCGGCTTCTCGAGGGGCATCCACGGGACCTCGGTGGCGTGAGTTTCGGGTGCGCCCGAGCTGCCGACCACCCGATATGCCCCTTGCGGGCCGATGTCGACGATGACGGACCAACCCACTCTCAGCACTCGCGGGGCGCCGTCAACGAGTACCTGGAGGCGATCGTCCTTTGCGGTGGCGACTGAGTCGATGAGTTCGAGCTCACGGTGGGTGTCGAGGATTCCCGCGTACGGACGGATGGAATCCACCGATACGCCGGGAAGATGCTCGGCTGCCGTGATGAGTGTGTCCGGTAGCGCTCCCGGTTCGACGTCGACAACAAGATCGTCGATGGCAAAACCGTCGCCTCGCTCTACGACGTCGAGGGAGAGAATGTCGGCTCCGACGGAACCCAGTGCGACGGCGAGTGCGCCGAGGCTACCGGGACGGTCGGGCAGACTGACGCGGAGCAGGTATGACACGTTCGTCCTTTCGCTTTCGGTTGTCGCCCGGGTCGTGGTGACTCGCGCTGTACGTCATCTTTGCACTTGTCGCCGTGTCGATGGTCGGCGCCGCGGCCCCGTCACGCCCGCTGTACGAGGTTGTGACATGACCGAAACACTTCGGTCGAACCGGACGTGGCGGTGGACACGCGAGGCGCGACTACAAGTGTGCTGAGCCGAGCAACTAGGCTGGACCGGCAATGAATACGTCCTCTTCCGAAAGGGGCCCCGCGGTGCCTGCCATCTCCCGTGACGAGGTCGCGCACCTCGCGCGGCTGTCCAGACTCGCACTGTCCGACGCAGAACTCGACGAGTTCGCCGGTCAGTTGGATTCGATTCTCAACCACGTCAAGGTGGTCACCGAGGTTGCGGCCGACGACGTTCCGCCCATGGCGAACCCCAATGCCGTCACCAACGTCACCCGACCGGACGTCATCGTGCCGGGGTTGACCCCGGATCAGGCGTTGTCCGGTGCACCCGCAGTCGAACAGGATCGCTTTGCCGTTCCGCAGATCCTTGGAGAGGGCGAATGACCGCCGACCTGACAACGCTGGACGCCTCGGTTCTGGCAGACAAGATCCATTCGCGTGAGGTGTCCTCCGTAGAGGTCACCCAGGCGCACCTCGATCGCATCGCTGCAGTCGACTCCGAGTACCACGCCTTCCTGCACGTCGCCGGCGATCAGGCGCTCGAAGCCGCTGCTGCCGTCGACAGCTCCCTGGCAGCCGGAAACGAGCCCGTATCGCCGCTCGCCGGTGTGCCGATTGCGCTCAAGGACATCTTCACCACCACGGACATGCCGACGACCTGCGCGTCGAAGATGCTCGAAGGATGGGTAGCGCCGTACGACGCGACCCTGACGAGCAAGCTTCGCGCCGCAGGCATTCCGATCCTCGGCAAGACCAACCTCGACGAATTCGCGATGGGTTCCTCCACCGAAAACTCGGCGTACGGCCCGACGCGTAACCCGTGGGACACCACGCGTATCCCCGGCGGCTCGGGCGGCGGTAGTGCAGCTGCGCTGGCGTCCCGTCAGGCACCGTTGGCCATCGGCACCGACACCGGTGGATCCATTCGCCAGCCGGCCGCAGTCACGGCAACCGTCGGCACCAAGCCCACGTACGGAACCGTCTCGCGTTTCGGTCTTGTCGCGTGTGCGTCGTCGCTCGATCAGGGTGGCCCGTGTGGTCGCACCGTGCTCGACACCGCGCTGCTGCACGAGGTCATCGCCGGACACGATCCGCGCGACTCCACGTCTATCGACGCTCCCGTGCGTCCGGTGGTTGCCGCGGCTCGCGAAGGTGCCAACGGAGACCTGCGCGGCGTCAAGGTCGGCGTCGTCAAGGAGCTGCACTCCGACAGCTACCAGCCCGGAGTCATCGCGTCCTTCGACGCGGCTGTCGAGCAACTGAAGGCTCTCGGCGCCGAGGTTGTCGAGGTGTCGTGCCCGAGCTTCGAGTACGCGCTCGCGTCGTACTACCTGGTGCTGCCCAGTGAGGTCTCGTCCAACCTGGCGCGCTTCGACGCGATGCGTTACGGCATGCGCGTCGACGACGGCAACATGAGCGCCGATCAGGTCATGGCAGCCACTCGCGCTGCCGGCTTCGGTCCGGAGGTCAAGCGCCGCATCATGATCGGCACGTACGCACTGTCCTCGGGCTACTACGACGCCTACTACGGCTCAGCCCTGAAGGTTCGCACTCTGATCGCTCGCGATTTCGACAAGGCGTACGAGCAGGTCGATGTTCTGGTCTCGCCGACCAGTCCGTTCACGCCGTGGAAGTTGGGGGAGAAGGTGGGCGATCCGCTGGCGATGTACCTCTCCGACCTCTGCACCCTGCCCACCAACCTGGCCGGCCATTGCGCCATGTCGGTGCCGTCGGGTCTCTCGGCGGACGACAATCTGCCTGTCGGTCTGCAGATCATGGCTCCGGCCATGGCGGACGAGCGTCTGTACCGTGTCGGTGCGGCGTACGAAGCAGCGCGTGGCCCGATCGGTACCGCTGTCTGAGCGAAGATCTCGTGCTTTCGACAATGCCGTCACTAGTTTCTCGGTGGCGGCATTGTCGCGTCTGAAGGTGATCGTCTGAGCGCCGATATTTTCGGCCCCCATCGGGCACACTCGTAGGTGGAGTGTGATCGGGGACACAAGTCCCGATTCGGTCCGTCGTCGTCCGTGCATCACGAATAATTTCGAGGAGTGCTGGTGAAGGTCAAGGCAGCAGTAGTCAAGGCGCCAGGTCAGCCGTGGGAAATCGAAGAGGTCGATCTGGGTGATCCGATTTCCGGAGAAGTGCAGATTCGGCTTGCCGCATCGGGGCTGTGCCATTCGGACGAGCACTTGCGGACGGGTGCAAGCCCGCTTCCCTTCTATCCTGCCGTGGGTGGGCACGAAGGTGCCGGAGTGGTGACCAAGGTGGGACCGGGCGTTACGAGCGTCGTCGAAGGTGATCACGTTGTACTGGCGTTCATTCCGGCGTGTGGACGCTGTCCGTCATGCGCAAAGGGATTGCAGAATATCTGCGACCAGGGTGCGGGTCTGCTTACCGGACAATCGATCTCGGATAATTCGTACCGAGTCACCCTCGATGGTGAGCCCGTCATTCAGATGTGCCTGCTCGGCACGTTCTCTCCGTACGTGACGGTCAACGAGTCCTCGGTGATCAAGATCGAGAAGGACATCCCACTCGACAAGGCAGCGCTGCTCGGCTGTGGCGTCGCGACCGGTTGGGGATCGGCGACGGCTATCGGCGGCGCAAAGGTCGGTGACACGGTCGTGGTTATCGGAGTCGGCGGTGTCGGCATCAACTCGGTGCAGGGTGCCGCGTCTGCGGGCGCGCGCTTTGTTGTTGCGATCGACCCGGTTGAATTCAAGCGGCAGAAGGCCAAGGAATTCGGCGCAACTCATACCTTCGCCTCGCTCGAGGAAGCTATCCCCGCGATCGGTGAACTCACGTGGGGCAAGATGGCCGACGTCACCGTGATCACTGTCGGAGAGATCCACGGCGACATCATTCAACCTGCCCTCAGCGCCACGGGTAAGGGCGGTCAGGTTGTTGTGGTCGGCATGGGCCACTACGCCGATTCGCAGGTGACGCTCAGCCTGTTCGAGCTGACACTGCTGCAGAAGCGCTTGCAGGGAGCCATCTTCGGCGGTGTCGGTCCGCGTTCCCAGATTCCGAAGCTGCTCGATCACTACCGCAGCGGCGCACTCAAACTCGACGAGTTGGTGACCAACACCTACAAGCTCGAGGAGATCAACGAGGGCTACGCCGACATGCTCGCGGGAAAGAACTTGCGCGGCATGATCATTTACACCGAGGACGATTACTGATCTTTCACTGTCCTTGACTCGGGCTCTCCGGCAGTGGTGCCGGAGAGCCCGATTTTCTGCAAGGATTCTGTCATGACCAACAGCCTCACGGTGATCGATCAGGGAACGACCTTGGACTTCACCTTCGCCGACGCCCTGCGCTACCACGGACCTTTGGCGCCCGGCGGTGTTGCCCACGCCTACAAAGTGCTCGAACGGGCACTCGGAGTCCTGGGGCAGGATGAGCCCGTCGAGCGGCGCGAGCTTGTTGTCACAACATCGCACGGTGGCCCTGGAGTGCGGGACACTGTCGAACTGGTCACTCGCGCAGTCACCGAAGGTCGATACACCGTCGACGGCTCCCTTGCTCGCCCCGAGCGGGGAATTACGCTGGAACTGTACGTATTCCAGATCGACTACCGCGATGAGAGTGTCACGCTGATCCTGCGTGAGGGCTTCGTCGTGGACGAATTCATCGAGCTGTCACGCACTCCCAGCCGAAGCGCCGAAGCAGAGGCCCGGTTGGTGGTGCTCAAGCAGGAGATGACTGATCGAGTTATGGCGCAACCGGCCGACGAGGTCTACGACGTAGTGCCGTCAGGTGTGATCGACCCACCGCAGTAGCGCGTAGAGGAATCGCGTCGAACCCGGCATGAAGTTGTTGCCGTGGTGGTACGTCGGGTCCAGCGTCGTGGCGATGATGCGGCCGGGAGTCGAGGTGGTGTCCTCGAACAGCATCATACCGGCGTCACAGGGGTTGCCCTCCGCGTCGGGTTCTTCCGAGATCAGCAGTGGCACAACGTCCGCGTCGGTGTGAAGCAGGCCGTGGTGGTGCCAGATCACAGACTTCGTGGTGAGATATTTCCACGATTCGTGATCGTGGCTGCGTGTGCGGATCAACGGGTCCTCGCCGGTTCGCCACCACCAGAAGTTGGTGGGACGCGGGCTCCAGGTCACACCGGGAAGCCATGTGTGCGCGGCATTCTCACCGAGGACGACGAGGGTGCCACCGCGTTCGGCGACAGCGAGGAACTCGGCGGCGTGCTTGCGGAGAAGCTCCGGATGCAAACGATCGGCCAGGATCAGCGTCGTGACGTCGTCGAGATCGCCGGGCTGCAGATCAGCGAGGTAATGGAAATCCGGCTGGTGCGCGACAACGGCCGGATCCTCGAGGGTCTGCAGATGAAAATGCGAGCCGCCGTGCACCAGAGCGAGATTGCGCGTGGACAGGGGAGCGCGGTCGGTGCGGTTGAATGCTTCGAGGGCGGTTTCGTTGAGTATGGTCATCGGTTTTCCGTTCGGTCGAGCTGGGCAAGCCAGGACAGCAACTGGGGGTAGACGCGTGCCGACGTATTCGGATCGGACTGGAACACCGCCAGATCGATTCCTCCGTGCACCAGCACCTCGCCCTTGCCCAGTGGGTAGACGTAGTCGACCGGCAGTCCGTGGCGGCCGATGTAATTGGTGACGATGGCGTTGTCCGGAAGTTTCTGGCTGTAGCCACGCCCGTAGAAACCGGAGACTTCCTTGCGGAAACTGAGATCGGCCGGGTCGACACCTGCCCACACGGGGTGCGGGCTTCCGGCGGAGATTGCCAGATCTTTGGGGCCGGAGTACTGCAATTTGCGCCACTGTCCCAGGCCGGGAAGGAAATCCGTCAGGGGATGCCCCATGATCGCGATCCGGCCGCCGGCGGTGACGAAGTCCGTGAGGACGTCCTTGCGTCGTTCCAAGTAGATCTGATCGCAGTTGCCGTTGACGATGAGTCCGGAAACAGAAGTCAGGTCCAAGGCGTCGAGTTCGTAGAGGTCTACGTTGCGGACGACATCCGTGTCCGACGTGCCGCCGGCCATGCCGGCGTTGGACCCCATCACGAAGTGCAGAACCGGAGTTGTTGCGTGTAGCGCGGCGGTCATGTGAGTGAGCTTTCTGTGAGGCGAAGGTCGTTTCCGGCCGCCGCAAAATTGTCGTAGCGGGTGTAGACCACGGTGCGCGGATTCCCGCGGTCGTGGACCGTGTCGGTGGCGACATCGATGCCGTAGAGCCGAGAGAGGGTCTCACCGGTAACGAGGGTCGCTACCGGACCGACGACGATCTCTTCGGGACTGAACATCACTACGGCGTCGCCTCCCAGATGAAGTGGGTGATCGGGATGGTGGGTGGTCAGTAGGATGCCCATGCCTTCTGACGCGAGTTCGCGCAGAAGCTGGAGGACGTGCGCTTGGTTTCGCAGGTCGAGCGCCGAGACGGGTTCGTCCAGGATCATGAAGGTGCAGTCGGTGTTGAGTGCGCGCGCGATCAGGACCAGTTGCCGTTGTCCGCCGGACAGTTCGGTGAAGTTCGATGTCGCGAGGTGATCGATGCCGACTCGCTCGAGTACCGTACGGGTCTGGGCCACATCGGCTTTGCTGGGAACCCCGAAGGTCGACACCTTTTTCGCTCGGCCCATCAGCACCATGTCGAAGACCGAGTACGCAAAACTCGACGAGGTAGCTTGCGGAACGTAACCGATGTTCGGGTCGCGGACAACGCGGCCTTCCTGAGCGGTATTCAGCCCGGCAATGCAGCGCAGCAAGGTGGTTTTGCCCTTGCCGTTCGGGCCAAGGATCGAGGTGATCGAGCCCGACTCGATGGTGAGATTCGTGTGGCGAAAAACCCAGTCCCGTCCTGAATACCGAAACCCGAGGTCGATGAGCTCAAGCATCGATGAAGGCCCTTCTGCTCGAATTGCGAAGGAGAACAACAAAGACCGGTGCACCGATGATGGCCGTCAAGATGCCCAGTGGAATCTCGCCCGGACTGATCGTGCGTGACAGCGTGTCGATGACGGTCAGGTAGGCGGCGCCGAGAACAAACGTCGTCGGCATCGAGACCCGGTGATCCGGGCCGACCCACAGCCTGGCCAGATGCGGTACAACCAAGCCGACCCAGCCGATCACACCGGACACCGCCACTGCGCCGGCCGTCATGAACGCCACCATGACCAGCAGCAGCATGCGCAGGCGGTGCGGTTTCACGCCGAGTGACGCGGCATCGTCGTCGCCGAGCGAAAGGATGTTCACCCGCCATCGCAACCCGAGAATGACCGCGCTGCCGAGAAGGATGGGAACAGCGGCGATTGCCACCTTGCCCATGTCTGCGGTGGCCAGGGAACCCATGAGCCAGAACACGATTGACGGCAGCGTGCTGTACGGATCGGCGAGGTACGTGATCAACGAGACAAGCGCCGAGAAGAACGCACTGGTCACCACGCCACCGAGCACGATCATGAGAATCGAACTGCCGGAACGGGTCTTTCCGATCGCCATCACCATGATCAGGGCGGCGATACCGAAAATGAATGCACCGCCGACCAAGAAAGCTGAACCGAGACCGAGCATCAGGACAAGGACTCCGCCGAAGGATGCGCCGGACGAGACGCCAAGGACCTGAGGGCTCACCAAGGGGTTGCGGAATACGGCCTGCAGTGCGGAACCGCCCAGTGCAAGACCGCCACCGACAAGCATTCCGAGCAGAAGTCGCGGGAATCGTACGCCGAGAACAACTTGCGACTCGACATCGGTCCACGTCTGCTCGAGCGGGATGACCCGATCGATGAGGATGCGGGCGACCTCGTTGACGGGGATCGTGTAGCGGCCGATGGCCAGAGCTGCCAGACCGATAGCGAGGATGCCGAACGTCAGGATCAGCGGAACGGTGAAAGCCCGGTACCGGGAGGGCCTTCCGGCAGTTTTCTCGCTACCGGAAGGTACCGCGTCCGACTCAAGCGCGGAACGAGTCATATCCGGCGCTCACCTGGTTGGACTCGAGGTGCAGGATGCGATCGATCTCGGCGTCGGAAACGTCGTAGGCGTACAACGAGGTGTACGTCTGACGAATACGATTACGCAGATCGAGATCGAGTTTCGCTTCGGGATAGAAGATTTCAGCGACCCAGAGCCACATCAAGTTCGACTCGTTGCACGGCGGGTCCCACGAGAATCCGCCGATGGGCGCCTTGTAGACGCGCTTGTTCTTCACGGCGCTCAGGGATGCCCAGTTGGGGTCGTCGTAGATATCCTGCGGGATTGCTGCGTCGAAGTTTCCGAGAACCAGGACCTCGGGATCCCACGTGAGGATTTGTTCCTTGGTGACGGCGACGCTGGTTCCCTTTCCGGCGCCCCTGGCAACATTCTTGCCACCGGCGAGGGTGATCCAGAAGTCCATGTACGTGTTGTCGGCCGAGACCTTGGTTTCAGGGGTGCTGTAGAAGTACATCGCTCGCGGCGCCGTGGCGGTGTTTGCAGCGGCAATGGATTCGACGGTCTTGCGGTCGGTTGCCATGCGCGCGAGGATTTCCTGCGCTTCGGCTTTCTTGTCGAGGAGGTCTCCGAAGATGTTGATCCAGGCTTCGAGGTCTTCCTGCGTTCCGTACTTTAGGAGGATGACTTTGAGACCCGCGTTGCGCAGCGGCGCCACGATGTCGTCGCCCTTGTCGCCCCACTGGATCACGACATCCGGGTTGAGTGAGAGGATCTGCTCGACGTTCGGAACGAAGTCGGGTCCGGAAACAACTGGGGTATTGAGGAATTCGGGGAACATCACCCCGAGCATGCCGTTCTTGGCCAGCGAGATCGCACTCGAGTTGACGCCGACATTGCGCGAGATCGACTGATCGGAGCCGGCAATCATCGACGGAACCGGAATGATCGCGGACGCGATGCGGCCGACCGGGGTGTCGAAGGTGATCGTGTTCTGGTACTGATCCACGACGGTGAACGGACCGCTTGTGGCGCCGGTCGACGCCGTCTCGGATACCGGTGCCCGAGAGGAGCAGGCGGTAATACCAAATGCGCCGAGTGCTGCCGCTGCGATGCCCATCGAGCGGATGAGTTGGCGCCGCGTCAGGGCACCGGCAAGAGGGGAGGGGGTGTGCTTCGGGGGCATGGTTTCTCCGAAAAGACTTGGCGTGGTGATGGTTATCGAAAACTGAAACAATTTCTAACAGGAATTAAGCTAGCATATCCTTACTAAGGGTTGACTTGCCTAATTATGTGGCGCGATAGACATGGCAAAGACCGCCCGGTCCGTCCGATGGACGGTCGAGCGGTCGTGGTGTCGGTAGTTTCTCCGGTCAGCGACCTGCAAACATCTTGATGCGCTGCTCGCGACTACGTTCGAGGTGAGCCCGCATATGTTCACGGGCGGACTTCTCGTCGCGACCTCGTATTGCCGTCAGGATGTCTTGGTGCTCGGAATTCAGTAGATCGGGTTCACCGTAGTTGGAGGGCGGTCCGCTGTCGTAGATCCGCAGTTGGGTGGTCAACCTGATCAGGAGTGACGTGATCGTCGCATTGTGTGCGGACTGCCAGAGTGCTTCATGGAACTTGAAATTGCCGGCCCGAATCGCTGCGCCGTCAGTGGCTGTGCAGCACTGGTCATGAAGACCTTCGAGGCGCGCAAGGTCCAACTCGGTGTGTCGCAACGCAGCTGCCCCGGCGGCCTCGGACTCCAAAGCCACTCGCGCAGCATAGATTTCGATGACGTCTTCGGGTGTTCCGGATCGCACCCGGAAGCCGCGGGCGGCGCGCTCGAGAAGTCCGTCGTGCGCAAGCCAATTGAGGGCTTCCCGGATAGGTGTGCGCGAGGCACCGTAGGTTTCGCACAATTGCGTTTCGTGAAGCGGGGCGCCCTGGGCAAACTTTCCGTCGAGGATGTCGGCCCGCAACCGAAGGTACTGGCGGGAAGTCTGGTCGGAACGTCCCAGTGCCGCCTCGGGCACCAGTAATTCTGCGCTGGTCGTGGTTTCCTCGACGCCCATGTTTCCCCGTTCCTTCTCCGTGAGTGAAGCGCGTTTGATTATGCCACCGACAACGCATGAGTACTTGCGTATACGCTAGTACTCACTTAAGTTCGTGGGCGTTGGTTTCAGTTCGCTTGGTTCAGCTTGCTTGGTTCTACTTGCTTGGTTCAACTACGGAGAGGTGCTTCGGTGACACAGACATCGGTCACGCCGTTGATCGGCAGTGAGGCGCTTGCGCAGCTGCTGACTGGCAGCGACGTCGTAGTTCTCGACGTCACGGTGCATTTCCCGCCCGCACGATTCGACGGTGATTATCGCCCCGAATCGGGCTACGCAGGCTGGGTCGACGCGCATATTCCGGGATCTCGCCACGTAGATCTCATGACAACGTTCTCCGACCGCGATGCGTCATTGCACTTCACGAAGCCCACGGCCGAGCAATTGTCCCTCGACCTGGCCGCTGCCGGGATCGGTGTGGGCTCGACAATCGTCCTGTACGACCAAGGCTCGATGACCTGGGCCTCGCGGCTGTGGTGGGTGCTGCGTAATGCGGGAATCGACGCGCGGGTTCTCGACGGCGGATTGGCGGCCTGGACGTGGCACGGGTTTCCCGTCGAATCAGGGGATGAAGGAGCACCTGCACACTCTGTTGCGCCGTGGGGCGTTGTCGATCTGGACCTGTGGGCGGATCGAGACGATGTCGCCGCGGTCTCTGCAGGCACCTCGTCGGGCACCCTTGTTTGTGCGTTGTCACCTGAGCAATTTGCCGGAACCGAGAAAACGAGATACTCGCGTCGTGGGCACATCCCGGGAAGCCGGAATCTGTCGGCCAAAAGCCTGCTGGACGACAACGGATTGATGCTCCCTGCCACGGATGTCTCCGTCCGTGCGCGGGAACTGTCGGCGAGCGCCGCACCGATCATCATCTATTGCGGCGGAGGCGTTTCCGCGTGTCTGAGCGCGCTCGGACTGGTGATCAGCGGCTACGACGCCATCAAGGTGTACGACGGTTCTCTCGAAGAATGGACCGCCGACCCCACTTTGCCGATGGTCACGGGAATCGAGCCCGCCGAAGGCGATCGATGTCGCGAGTCCTGATCGCCCGGCCCGTACCGACCTCACATTCTCGAAGGAAAATCCATGTCTGACGTCTCTGCTGACACCGTTGCCTCGGCGCTCGAAGCGCTTCGCGCGCAGGTGCCGCTCGTTCAATCACTGACCAATATCGTCTCTGCCAACTTCCTGACCAACGTTCTCTTGGCGGCAGGCGCGAGCAATGCGCATATCGACAATGTCCACGAGGCGGCCGGATTTGCGGCGATCGCCGGGGGAGTTCTGGTCAATCTCGGAACTCCGGATGACGCGACCGCAGCGGCTTTCCGAGTTGCAGCCGAAGCAGCACAGAGCGCAGGCACACCGTGGGTTCTCGACCCGGTCGGTGTCGGCGGATTGCCCTGGCGCAGTGAGATTGCCGTGGACCTTCTCCAGTTCCATCCGACCGCAATCCGCGGAAACGCGTCGGAGATCATCGCGCTCGCCGGTCTCGGTGGCGATACCCGCGGCGTCGACAGTGCATCCGATTCGATTGATGCTGTTCCGGCGGCGCTTGCACTGCTGAAGTACACGGACGCGGTATCTGCCTCGGGCCCAGTTGATTACGTCGTCGGACGTGATCGTGACGGCGTCGTGGTCGGCGTCAAGATTTCGGGCGGCAGCGCACTACTTCCCCGTGTCACCAGCACCGGATGCTCCCTGGGTGGCCTTGTTGCTGCGTATCTTGCTGTGGCACAGACGCCGCTGGAAGGACTTGTTGCAGCCCACACTCACGTTGCGGTTGCGTCCGAGATCGCCGAGGCGAACTCCACCGGCCCCGGATCGTTTGCGGTTGCCTATCTGGACGCGCTCTATGCCGTCGATGCCGACACCGTTCGGGCGCGGGCCCGCGTCGAATCCTTCGAACTGCCGGCTGGAGTGCAGAACTGATGAGCGTCAAAACTTTCTGGTATCTCACCCAGGCCGACGGCGACTACCCGTGGAGCCCCGGTGGGTTATACCCGGTGGACGGCGCGCGCCAGATCGAACTTGCGAAGACGATCGACGACGGCGGATTCGAAGGTGCACTGGTAGCGACCTGGCCGAACGATCCGTTCATTTCCGCGACGTGGGCCGCAGCCCACACCAGTCGCATGAAGTTCCTGGTCGCGATTTACGCGAACATGACGCCGGCACGATTGCTGGCCGAAAAGGCGCTGACCTTCGACGCTTTCAGTGGTGGCAGGTTGATGATCAACTCGGTCAACGGCCGCGAGAACATCCTGACCAAGTACGACATGAACGTCGACCACGATCAGCGGTACGAACTGGGCGAGCAGTACTGGGCTGATTTCCGACGCATCTACGCCGAGGGCACCGAGTCGAACTTCCCCAACACGCCGTTGCGGATCGACGCGCCGGTGGGACACCAGGTTCCGCTGTGGGGAACCGGGGATTCGCCTGCAGGCCTGGCAAATTCAGGCAAGGTGCTCGACACGTACCTGGCGATGCTCCGTGAAACGTCCTTCATCGAGGAGAAGTTCTCGGCTGCAAGGGATGCGGCAACTGCCGCTGGACGCGAATTCACAGACTTCGGTGCTTTGACCGGCGTGATCGTCAGGCCTACGAAAGGCGAAGCCCTCGAACGATTCCGGTCGCTGTTCGAGAAGACAGGCATCGAGCAGATTGCCGATGTTCTCGACAACGCGGTGCGTCGACGCACACACGGCGCGCAGGATCTCAAGACCTTCACCGCCCGCGACTCGCAGCGCCAAGGGTGGGTCGATGCAATCGCCGCGGGTCGGCTCCCTGAACCTGAAGACTTGTATGTCGGTGACGGGCTCTATGCCGGCATTACCGCGTGGTCGCCGCTCGATATCTTCGGAACCGGTTCGTCGGCGGTCTACTACGTCGGCGACCCCGATTCGATCACCGATTCGGTGCGTACCCTTCGGCAGCGCACCGGGCTGACCGCCCTCATTCTCGCCGGGTGGCCACTCATCGAAGAAGCAAAATGGGTGTCGGAGTATCTGATTCCGCGGTTCGACGAACTGGACTGATCTGTGCGGCACTCGCGTTAGCGGCGGTGCTCGCGCAGTAGCTGGGTCGGAGTGACGCCGGTCAGTGCCTGAACATCTCGAGACAGATGGGCCTGATCGGCGTATCCGGCGTGCACCGCAAGGTCTGCCAGTGACATGTGCGCGGATGTGTTCGTGCCGCGGGCCAGCATCAGCACGTTCTGCATACGTTGGACTCGCTGGATCGTCTTCGGAGAGAGCCCAGTCGACGCAGCGATTGTGCGGCGGAAATGTCTCTCGGAAACCCCGAGATCCGATGCCACTTCGCGGACCCGTATTTCGGGCGACGCGGTCAACGCTGCGTAGCCGATCTGGGCCGTATCATCGGGACAGATACTCGGCCAGAGGTTTTCGAGGAGTGTTGCGTCGACGCGTGTGCTTCGCAGCGCGTCGGCCAGTATCCGGGCCTGGCGTGACGAGAGAACGTCGCCGAAATCGATTTTGGTGTCCTGCACAATCTCGGCGTCGGTTCCGAGTATCGAACGTAGCGCCGGGGGATTGATACGAACTCCCCACCGGGTCACTCCAGGTGCCGTCGTGACGAGATCTGCGACGGTTGCCGGGCCGACCAGCCAGGCTTTGCCGGTGCTGTCGACGATGAAGTCTGCGCAGAGATCCGGAATGATCCGGTGCGTTGCGACGGGTTCCTCGGATGCCGTGGTCGTCGGCGTCGATTCGGCTGCAGATGATGTGCTTGTCCACAGGCAACTGAAGAAGTCCGTGCCCGTGATGCGTTGTTCGGTGTATGTGTGGCCGTTTTGTTCAAGACCGGATTCTGCACTGCGACTACCGTGTGTGGTGCGAGCGTCCGTGGCAGTCATCTCTTGATCGTCACACACTCGTCGACTACTTTTCGAACCGAAAACAGGAGAACACAGTGTCGGTTTCACCCCGTCTCGACCTCGTCGGAATTGTCACTACCGATCTCGATCGTTCCCTGGCGTTCTACCGCAGTCTGGGCCTCGACATCCCCGAAACGCCGTCCGATGCCCCACACGTCGAGTTCACCTTCGGCAACGGGTTGCGACTGGCGTGGGATGCAGAGTCGACGATCAAGAGTTTCGACCCTGAATATGCGACGGTCGCGGGCCGACACCCCGTGGCTCTGGCTTTCGATTTCGGCACCCCCGCGGCCGTCGACGAAGCGTACAAGCGGATCACCACAGACTTTCCCGGGCACAAGGAACCCTTTGACGCCGTGTGGGGGCAGCGCTATGCGGTGCTACTCGATCCGGACGGAAACACCGTCGATCTGTTTGCCGCGCTCTGACCCAATCATTTTGAGCGCGAGGTATCTTGTCAGAACTCGAGAACGACGAGTGCCACCAGCAGGTTGAGTAGCGTCGCCGATACCGCGAATGCGACAGCGCCGGGTGTCAAAGTTCGAAAGCGGGCGGCGACGAGCGCCGGCAGCACAAGTGTAATTACGACGGCGGTCACGAATATGACGATCCCGGATTGAAAAGGCAGCGCTTGCCAGAGCGCTCCAGCAGCGATCAGGCCTAGCGGCAGGCCGATGACGATCTGAGCCACGGATCCCATGAGGCGTTGGCGTCGATCATGTTTGGGTATGTCAGTTGCCATTGCTCCGTCGACCGCTTCCAGTAGGTGTCGCATGCTGCGACTATCGGAACAGTATGTGGCAGCGCCTGGCATGCTCCTGTCGCGACCCGGACGACGGATGCCGTTGGGGCGTTAAGGCGCTGCAGGACATACGAATTGACGAGACGCATTCCAGAACGGGAAGAGGTCGGTCGTGCTGGCATCGGGGTGGTCCACCCGAGCCAGGTCGTTGAAATCGAGGACGGTTCGGCCTGTGGTGTTGCTGACGCCACATGCCTGCAGGCTCAGCTTCGCGGCGGGGACAAATCCGATACTGCGGGCGTAGGGTCCGAGCAGTCCGGAGTTCACGAAGCTATCGATCGCCTCGCCCCACCGGTTGTACTCGGTTTGCAGGTCGAAGCTGCACGTCGCGCCGAACAACTCGGTGCACGTCGTCGGTTGCCCGTCGATAATGGCTGACGTATCGGCGAGTGGGCGCGAAGTGTCGCCATGTGGCGATCTCTGGGTAACGAGATAAACACCCACGGCCACGACACACACAACCACGACGCTCGTCAGTATTGCCGGCAGTGCCTTCATGATCACGTCCGTCGGCGGTCGCGTTCGCGGGCCTACGTCGACCTGTCCGACCACGCAGCGGCAATCTCCGGGTGAGCGCTCATGATCTCGTCGATGTGCTTGGCGTCAGCTGTGTCAACCTCCGCCCGATGCCGTTGTGCTGTGACGAGCAGCCCGTCGGGATGGCCAGGGGGACCTTGCGCAGGCGCTGGCGCATCCGCTTCCAAATCTCTGATCAACTCGTCCAAACGTGTCGCGAGGAATAACTGCTTTTCCGTGCTCATAGCCGTCACGTCCATTCGTCTTCGCGCTGTACTCGATCGCTGTGCCCGGTCACCGGCGTTGCGAAACCGGAATTCTCGGCTCTGATTTCGAGTCACTGTCAGTGGGTACCTACTGGATGCCCAGGTGTGGTGTTGTCGACGCGAAAGAGATGCGCATGAACGATCTGACCGTGACTGTCGAACACCTGCGAGCTCTTCTCCGGAGCAACCCGCACGCGGAACTGGTGGCCGTCGACGGCGGTATCGCAGTCTACGAACCGCACGAGGAAGGATTCCAATCCGACGGAATCTCAATCGTGACGCGCGAGCAACTCAGCGAGCGATTGCCGTCCGGCGGAAAATCGCCGGTCGAAGGTGAATTGACATTGGCTGCCGCGTCATTGAGTCAGATGATCGCCGAATTGGGCGGCTGACCACCGCTCCGGGTTCGCGGTGGATCTCGAGGGCTCCCGGACGTTGAGCTGGATCGCCATCGCGGCAGGAGATTTCGGACAGCCCGGGCGGCGTACTCTGGATGACATGGGTCTCATGATCCGGCGTATGCCTGACGGTCCCATGAACGTTTTATCTAAGGGGCGTCCGTCATGGCGCACACAAACACCATCGACTTCGGGATGGAAACGCAACCGCGACACCCCGGTCAACCATTTCCTTCGCCTACCCGAACACCACGGTTCCTACTGCGGGGTCAGGGCGCGGTGAAGTCGCATGTCGACGGTGCTTGGTTTCCATGGACCACCAACGTCACAGCGGAGCTACACGATCTGATATCAGCACTCTCGTTGCGTCTAGGGCCGATTACCCGGGTTGCGTTCGACTGGAACACGGTGAGCACTGCGCAGCGTCGTATCGACGAGGTCGACGGCCTCGAAGTTCGAGGTCCGTATCCAGGTCAACCCGTAGATTTGATGTATCTCGACGACATTTACGGTCGGCAACTTGTGTTGATGATGATTCCGCCATACGTCGATCCGGATCGGGCGTACGACATCATGCGCCGTCTGGTGGACCCTACGTGTGGAGACACCTATCGAGTGCCGTGAGTCGGGGTCTGTGTCACAGGCAGCCACTCACCAGGCGTTGAGTGTGTCGAGGATCTGACCGCGTGCCTTCCAGAGCTCAGAACCCCAGTACGGCCACGAATGGGTTCCGTTGGACGGGAAGCTGTACGTGGCAGGAATGCCGAGTGTGTTGAGGCGTACCTGGAATGCTCGGGTGTTGAGCAAGGCGAGTGCTTCGAGTCCGATTGCGCTACCGGTGTTGACGAAGTCCACTGGTCGTCGGGGTTTGTCGAATTCTCCCGGCAATCCACTCGCCGCCGAGATATACATCGACAGGCCCCTGAGTTCCGGTGCAAAAACGAGGGGATCGTTACGCAACCACGCCGGGTTCCACGGTGGGCCCCACATTGCGTCGACGTTGAAGGATCCGGCGCTGATCATCGCAACCCGGATCGCTTCACGCATACCGGGCGCGGAGATATTGAGGTATCCCGAGAATGATCCAGCGAACTTGAACTGGTCGCGGTGGTAGGCGGCCAGGGTCAGTGCTGCGCTGCCGCCCATCGAGAGGCCGAGGACACCGTTGTTGGTCCGCGAGACGCCACGAGTATCGAGGTACGCAGGAAGTTCCTGGGTGAGAAATGTTTCCCATTTGTATGTGACTGGTTGGCGGTTGAGATTGCTGGTCGAATACCAGTCGGAGTAGAAACTCGACTGGCCACCGACCGGCATCACCAACGTGATGTTGTTGTCGCGGAACTGGTCGAATGCATTTGTCTCGAAGCTCCAGGCATTGCGGTCATTGCGAGCGCGGAGCCCGTCGAGCAGGTACAGGGCAGCGTTGCCGCCGCGAGATGCCCACTGGATCTGAACCTTGATGGGCCCCATCGAGGAGTCGACAAAAACTTCTTCGTAGCCACCGGATTGTGCGGTTCGTGCCGGTGCTGCAGCGGCCACCGAGGATCCGATCAGTCCAATCGCCAACGGAACCGTCAGGGCGAGTGCCGCGGTTCCGGACCAACGACGTGTTCTGGACCAACGACGTGTCCTGGACTTGCCTTGTCGAATCGGTTCCGTCAACCCTCGTTGGAAAAATCGCATTCGCGCCACTCCCGCCCCTTTAGTGGTGTGCTCGAGAAATCTGGCAGAGCCCCCGAGTTACTGCATTCTCGCGAACTGTCCGGGGGCGGAGTCAATCAATTGCGGATCTGTTACTGCATTGATACCGAAGCGGTTGGTTTGCCGCTACTGGTTCATAGGGGTCGATCAAGAGGGGATCATCGGCCTGCGTCGAGGTCGGCGAGCGGCCAACCCGCCGCCGCCAGGACTGCTGCGACGCGTGCGATGTCCTGGTCGGAAGCGCTTTGGCTTGTCACATCGGAGATTTGGGCACTGATCTCGTCACCTCTGATTACCTGGTCGCTGCTGTCGTCGATCAGTTCGGCCAGTGCAGTACCGATTGCGATTTCGCGAACCTCCGCGTCGGTGAGTCGGCGGCGAAGCAATGCCATGAGAGGGATTCGGTCCTTCGGTGGGATCCCTTCGGGATAACCGACGCGTAGCCACGTAAGGATCGACTGTGCCAATGATGGGATCGGTGCAGGCAATGTGATGACTTTCAGTTCGGTAGGTGCAGGGTTTTGGTTTCTGTGGGGACGATGGTTTCGGTGGGGACGATGGTTTCGGTGAGGACGCTGACGTCGGGTCCCGGAACTTCGGCGGGAACCAGAGCGCCGTCCCAATCAGCGTTGACATTGCTGGGATCGATGGGTTCCTTGCGGGAGCGTATGTACATCCAGGCGGCCATTGCGATGAGAATCGCAAAGACCACGAGCACTCCGGGCAGTCCACCGACGACATTTACCAGGCCCCAGCACGCGGCTCCCACGAGTGCAGCGGAGGGGAGCGTGATCAACCACGCGATACCCATCCGTCGTGCGACGCTCCAGCGGACTTCGGCGCCTTTGCGCCCGAGTCCGGTTCCGAGGATCGAACCCGTTGCCACGTGGGTTGTAGACAGCGGGAGACCGAGGTGGCTGGAGGTGAGAATTATTGCAGCGGAGGACGCTTCGGCAGCCATTCCCTGAGGTGCGGCAATCTCGACAAGGCCCTTGCCGAGTGTGCGGATAACCCGCCACCCGCCCAGGTAAGTGCCCGCCGCAATCGCGAGCGCACAGGTCAACTTGACCCAGAACGGCATCGGAGCGTCGGCGGAGATGGTGCCGTGTGCGACCAGAGCCAAGAAGATGACGCCCATGGTCTTCTGAGCGTCGTTGGTCCCGTGAGCGAGAGAAACCAGTGAGGCTGAACCGATTTGGCCCAAGCGGAAGCCTCGCTCCTTGGTGTTTTCGCGGACGTTCGACGTGATTCGGTAGACAAGCCATGTGCCTGCTGTTGCTACCAAGCCGGCAACGAGCGGTGCCAGCGCTGCCGGAATAACTACTTTGCTCAGGACGCCGCTCCACGCGACGCCATTCATGCCCAGCGACGCAACTGCTGCGCCGATCAAGCCGCCGAACAGTGCATGAGAGGAACTCGACGGGATACCGAGCAGCCAGGTGGCGAGGTTCCAGATGATGCCGCCCACAAGGCCCGCGAACACTATCGTCAGGAGCGCTTGGCCACCGACATTTCCGAGGTTCACCACACCTTTGGCTACCGTTGCGGCCACCTCGACGGAGAGGAAAGCTCCGACGAGGTTGAGCGATGCGGATAGGGCCACTGCTGCCTTGGGGCGTAACGCTCCGGTAGCGATCGAGGTGGCCATCGCATTTCCGGTGTCGTGAAAACCATTCGTGAAGTCGAACCCGAGCGCGGTGACAACAACAACCAGGAGAACGATCAGTTCCGCATTCACGTGTATAGATATTCCCTGACGAGCGGTCGGTGAAACGGACTTGGCCGCTGGTGTTCGAGCGCTCTAGCTGAATTGTTTCTGTGGTCACTTCGACTGAACAGGAATACGCTCGATCGATGTCCCTCGGTGAAGAGAAAACGATCTCGGTAACTACCTTCAGGAAGAGCGGCGATGGCGTTGCGACGCCCACCTGGGCTGTGCCGCTGTCTGACGGACGAATCGGATTCTGGACGTCCTCGAGATCCGGCAAGGCAAAACGGTTGCGCAACAATCCGCGGGTGACCGTTGTGCCGTGCAACAACCGTGGGAAGCCGGCGCCCGGTGCTGTGCCTGCCGCTGGGACCGCTACCTTGGTGAGTTCCGGTCCCGACTTCGACGAGATTCAAAGCAAAGTGAAAGCGAAATATGGTGTGATGGTGCCGATTTCGAGATTTTTCAACAAGCTCGGCCATATCGGCAAGGGCTCGTTTCCCTATGGCGACGTGGGCGTCGTTGTCGCCGTAGGGTCGTTGTAATCAGCCGACTGGGTCGAGGGTCACCTTCACGGATACGTTGCCCTTGTCGTCTCGGGTGCTGACTGCGTGCCCGGTGCGATCGATTCCCCGAATTTTGACGCGCATCCGATCGCCCTCGTTGAGGAAATTGCGCCACCAGTTCTTTTTCTGGGGAAGTGCAACTCGGATGAACAGTTCGTCGTTCTTCTGGCGGTAGGAAACAGGCAAAGTGAAGGTCTTTCCGGATTTGCGTCCGGTGTAGGTGATCTGGGCCGTCGAACCGCCGATGAGCTTTTCGACAAGCGGCACGCGCATCGCGGCCAAGACCACCTTGTTGATGGCCGCCGCAGACTTCTGGAAGGTGTTCATAGGTCTATCCTCGATCATCTCGATGGTGCCGTCTCGAAATTCGTTCGCCAGCTTAACCCCGATTACCTCAACGGGACTTTTATGATTCTCGGGTATCTCCGGTGATCGGATCAGGGGGCAATGTGAGAACCAAGTTGGCTGTTTTTGTGTGTGCGTCGGCGGTAGTAGTACTCACGTCGTGTGGATCGGAATCGATCGACGGTGCGGCGCAGGTGGGGGAGAGCACGGAATTCTCGACGTCGACGGAAGCATCCGTGCCCGACGTCTGTGCGGGGAGGTTGCGCTGCGTCGATGTGGCGCTGGCGGACGTCGATGGGGACGGACTAGACGATTCGATCGGCCGAGTCGACGATCAGATAGTGGTTCTCACGATGGCCGGCACCGAAGCCCAGGTGGCGGCGACCGAGTCCACCATGCTCGCGGATCCGGCGATTCAACGAACAGGCGGATTTGTCGGAGCGTGGGACATCGACGGGCGTCCGGGGGCTGAAGTAGTCATCGCCACATCCGATCTCGGAGGTAGCGCCGCGTACAAGGTCTGGTCCTGGGAGGACTCGACACTCGCGGTGATGTCGCCGCCGGTCTCGCTGTACGAAGGCAACCCCGTTGAGTGGAAGCTGCACAGCGGCGAGGGTTACGACACTGCGGTCCGCTGCACCGGCGACAGCGATAGGCCGATCGAGGTGTGGAAATTCATCTCGCCGTACGGCGGATCTACCGCCCGGCCGTCGATGAAGGTCACCTCCTACACGTATGACGCTGCCAACGGAGGCGGGTCTGGGGATGGCTCGATGTTCGGTGAAGAGGAGACCTTCAGTGCGGAGCCGCAGAATCTTCGGCAGCTGACAGGTTGGCCCTGGCTGTGTGGCGACAATGCTGTCGATCCCGCGACGGCGTCAACACTCCAGTGCGGTAATGCTTCCCAGAACACTGCGATCACGAGTGCCGTCGCGCAAGTTCCTGCCGATGCCAGGATCCCCGGGATCGAATGGATCTTCATGGGGGACACGAACTTCGATCCGTGTGCCGACCTGAGCTACGCCGTCGTCGAAACCAAGGGAGGCACGGGCAGTTCGCCGGAGCACGTGATGTTTTTCCATCGAGGTGAGTACCTCGGAACTGCGACGTCATGTGCGTTCGGATTCACCACCGTTGTCGATGGCACCAGCGAGAGTGCAACGGTGCAGTACAGGTGGCCGCGCGGTATGGACTCGAATGCAAATCCGAGCGGCTTGGCGACCGCTACTTTCGTCTGGGACGGAAACGAGGTCGTCATGCAGAACGATCTGCCGGCCGAGCTGCTGAATATGAGCGGCTGTAACTAGGGTTCTGGATATGGCGACTGAAAAACTCTTGCTCGAGGCGGGAGCTCCGCAGAACTACCTGGGGCACGACGAGATCATCCAAGTTGCCGACCCGGCTATCCGATCCTTGGCGCAACAGTTGCGTCAGGAGTCGGACACCGAGAGTGCGTTCTCCAAGGTCGCATTCGAATGGGTGCGAGACAACGTCGGGCACTCCAACGATGTTCAGGATCCGAGAGTGACGTTGACCGCGACGGAGGTTCTCGAAGCGCGGGTCGGGCTGTGTTACGCAAAGTCCCACTTACTGGCCGCACTGTTGCGATCCGAGGGCATTCCGACTGGGCTCTGCTACCAGCGACTCGCGGATCGCGACGGTTTCGTGCTCCACGGATTGGTCGCGATCTATCTCGAAGGATCCTGGCATCGCCAAGATCCGCGCGGAAACAAGGCCGGGGTGAACGCGGAATTCTCACTTGGCTCGGAAAGGCTTGCCTGGCAGGTCGATCCGGCGCTGGGGGAGATCGACTACCCGCAGGTATTTGCGTCAACTGCGGCGTGCGTTGCCGATGCACTTCGCGGTGCGACCAACGTTCTCGACCTTCTGGGCGAAGGCTTGCCAACCGCCCTGGATACGTGAGTCTTCTGTGCCGGTGGCTACATGATGAGACTTGAACTGTGGCATTAGCTTGGCTGCGTTTCGGCGCGATAGGTAATGCGTCCAGACTTGCGGCGAGCCCGGACAATTCGGCCGAGGAAAAACATCGCGGTAGCCCACACAGTGATGCCCAGGGCAGGAACAGCAACGGCGATGATGCCGACATCGAGTGGGGTCATCGTCCGATGCTACGAGAATTTGGTGTACCTACACCAGACGGAGGTGGGTTCTCATGCTGGCTAGCTGTTTAACCAGCACGAGTCGACGCTCTGAGAGTCGCCGAATGGCGTCGACGTCACCTGCGAGTTGGGCACGGTTCAGTAGAAACTGACACGTGTCCAGTTGATCCCTGAGGTTCATCCGTTGCCGCCACCTTCGGTCACGTTGTAGGTACGTTTTGACACTGTCAGTGGAAGGCGTGACATGCGCGGGCAGAATTACCTACATAGGTACCTACTTTTTCTGATCCTGCGCTCGCAAAATCAGGAATCAGTTTGTGCGTCTCGGTGAGTCGCGTTACATCGTTATTCGATCTGTAGTTACATATGTTGGTCATGTGTCACAATCGCGACATGTTGATTGTTGAAATTTTGACGGGCTGGACGGCAACCGCCGCGTTCCTTGCTGTTTGGTTAGGCCGCGCTATCAATCATGCTGATGCGGAAGGAGCGCTCCGCGCCTGGCAGTGATCAAACTTGGCGGTGGGCTACCGCAGCGCCCGGTATGCGATCCAAAATATCAAATGCCTTCTTGCTCATGCGAATTGAATTTTCGTATGTAGACGAATCCGCCAGCATCGATGAAGTTCAACCCAGTCGCACCAAACCCGTTCCCGATTCATCGGGGGCGGGGCATCGAACAATTCTGGGCGGGTTAATTGCGATACCGGTCGATGAATTTGGTAAGCAATTCGACACGTACAGGGTTGATGCAATGCACGTGGATCTCCCTCGGCCACACACTGTTTTCGCGCATCCAGCGAATGACCGAGCGTGTGGTGTCATCGCCGCCCAGGTTGTAATCAAGAGAGACTCGTTCCACCATGCCGAAACAGAGTGCGTCGATAGCTCCGGAACTGGTCTTTGCCCACGTCCACCCATCTGGCGGTTTCCGTAAGTTGTCGACCCAGAGGTTCATTGTGTATCCGTGGCTATGTTCGGTTGCATTGCTAACCATCTCCCGAAACGGGGGCGAAAGTCCAGCACCTAAGGTGGGCGAGTCGCAAGTGCTGTCGGTCCCGAAGTCTGTGGGGTGTTAGTCGGTCGGGGTAAGCGACCTAAGGAATTCCTCCCAACAGTCGCTGCGTGTGAGCAACTCTGGGCAGCCTGCAAATACGAATCGGCTGCCATCTGTCCCGATCGTCTTGTTCGGAAACCTGGCACGAACCTGTGCGCAGGCCTACGGTTAGGAATGCGAGGCAAGACATGAGGGGTCAGCTCAGCACGGAAAGAGGGTCCCCACGTTGTGTGCTCAACGCGGATGACGACAAAGGCCCCCACCCTCAGCGACTGAGAGTGGGGGCATCGTTCATTGAAGCGAAATCCCCCGACATGGAAGAAGTCCCGAACGACATCGGTTCCTGTGGGCTGTGTGCTCAACCGGCAAGAACCTGAACCGCGCGGTTGCGAGGCCGCATGCTCGCCCCGGCCGTCGCGGCCTGCGAGTCATGTACCCACTTGGCCGTGATCGAAACGAGACCTATGCAGCCCTGCCCGCTAGTTGCCCTGCGTGAGCAATTCTGTGCGGTGGGCTCTTCCATTCCCGTGCGCCCCGGTCGGGTGAAACCGGGGGTGAACCCGCCACCAAAACTGGACCACAGTCCGACAGAGCCAGACAACCCATGGCACACTCCCAGCTATGTGGTGGATTGTCGGAATTGTCGCCGTTTGGATCGTCGTAGGCGCGTTGTCCGCGGTCTGGATTGGCCGCGCAATCAGCCACACCGACCTCGAAGAATCAGCCGCCGAACTGCGGCGAGCAGAAAGGCGTGAGATGCGGCACGCCGGATGCGACAAGCGCCCGCCAGGGTGACTAGTTGGAACCTTGGATCCGTGCCCACGTCGGGCCCGGTCCACATGAGCGTAAGTGACTCTCCCGCAGCGCTCAGCGCCCTATTTGTCGCACCGGACAGCAAAGTGCGACCAGACGTTCCATGCTGAACCGTGAGCCCGGCATTGGCCGCCGACACGTAAGCGAGTGCCGCGTTGGCATACGAGGTGACTTTCGACGACCTAGACAGCGATGAGCTACCCACGTTCCGGTTCTCCGACGGATAGCGCCAAGACAACCCTCGATGTCTACGGGCACGGCCCGACGCAGACGAGTCCACCCGCTCTGCGATCGATGCTGGGATCGCAGAGCGGGTGGACTCGGCTAAAGGTACTGCGGACGGAGGGCTAGACCTGCGAACTGCTGTGCAGGCCAGCCACTCCACCGGGATCACACGTCGTAGTAGAGCTCGAACTCGTACGGGTGCGGACGCAGGTTGACGGGAGCGATTTCCTGCTCGCGCTTGAGCGAGATCCAGGTCTCGATCAGGTCGGTGGTGAAGACGCCACCCTCGGTCAGGTACTCGTGATCTGCTTCGAGGCGGTTGATAACCGTCTCGAGGCTGGTCGGAGCCTGCGGGATGTTGCGAGCCTCCTCCGGGGGAAGCTCGTAGAGGTCCTTGTCGACCGGAGCCATCGGCTCGATCTTGTTCTTGATGCCGTCCAGGCCGGCCATCATCTGTGCAGCGAAGTTGAGGTACGGGTTACCCGAGGAGTCGGGTGCGCGGAACTCGAGACGCTTGGCCTTCGGGTTGTTGCCCGTGATCGGGATACGGACAGCTGCCGAGCGGTTGCGCTGGCTGTACACGAGGTTGATGGGAGCTTCGTAGCCCGGCACCAGACGGTGGTACGAGTTGATGGTCGGGTTGGTGAAGGCCAACAGCGACGGAGCGTGGTGCAGGATGCCGCCGATGTAGTGGCGAGCCATGTCCGAGAGGCCTGCGTAGCCGGACTCGTCGTGGAAGAGGGGCTTGCCGTCCTTCCACAGGGACTGGTGGACGTGCATGCCCGAACCGTTGTCACCGAAGAGCGGCTTCGGCATGAAGGTGGCGGACTTGCCGTGCTGCCAGCAGGTGTTCTTGACGATGTACTTGAAGAGCTGCAGGTCGTCAGCAGCTGCAAGCAGCGTGTTGAACTTGTAGTTGATCTCCTGCTGTCCGCCGGTGCCGACCTCGTGGTGGCCGCGCTCGAGCTCGAAGCCCGCGTTGGTCAGGTTGGTGGAGATTTCGTCGCGCAGGTCCACGTAGTGGTCGTACGGAGCGACGGGGAAGTAGCCACCCTTGGCGCGAACCTTGTAGCCGAGGTTGGGGGAGCCGTCGGCGTTGGTCTCAGCGCCGGTGTTCCAGGAACCGGAAACCGAATCCAGCTCGTAGAAAGCGGAGTTCATGCCGGAGTCGTAACGAACCGAGTCGAAGATGTAGAACTCGGCCTCGGCGCCGAAGAATGCGGTGTCCGCGATGCCGGTGCTGACCAAGTACTCCTCGGCCTTGCGGGCAACGTTGCGCGGGTCGCGGCTGTAGGACTCACGGGTGAACGGATCGTGGACGAAGAAGTTGATGTTGAGGGTCTTCGCCTTGCGGAAAGGGTCGATCTGGGCCGTGGTGACGTCAGGGAGCAACATCATGTCGGATTCGTGAATCGACTGGAACCCGCGGACGGACGAACCGTCGAACGCAAGGCCGTCTTCGAACACGTCCTGGTTGAAAGCAGACGCGGGAATCGAGAAGTGCTGCTGCACGCCAGGCAAGTCGCTGAAGCGAATGTCGACGTACTCGATGTTCTCGTCCGCGATGTACTTTATGACCTCTTCGGCCGTGGTGAATGCCACGCTTGTGCTCCTTAAGTCGCTTCAGCCAACTGTTATGAAAGGTTGAATCCGTCGAGCCAGACGGTAGGTATCTGGTGTTGCCCGCTCGTCAACCCTTTGTTTCGGCAGTGTTACACGTCGTATTGTCCTGGGGATTTCCGAAATCTGTGTGATCAGCTGCACAGTTAAAACACGGCAATCTGGACTACGGTGCTACGACGCCTATCCTGGACAGCATGGCACGTATCACCGGAACTTGGCTCTCGGGGCCGCAAGCAGCTTTGCCGAAGAACGCCGACGGACGTGAGCAGGCGTACCGCGGCGAGAATCTTGGCTTCCCGCAGGACGGCCCGGGATCGCTTGTCGGCTCCGGCCGACGACTCGGCGCGCTCATGATCGACTGGGTGATGGCGGTCGGCGTTGCCTCACTGATCACCGGAGATTTTTTCGACGGCCAGACGTCGACCATCACCTTGATCGTGTGGTTCATCGTGGGCGTGCTCACCGTGACCCTGTTCAACTTCACTCCCGGGCAATTTGTCATGGGCCTGCAGGTGGCGCGAATCGAAGGACCCATCCGGGTCGGCTTCGTTCGAGCTCTCGCTCGCCAGGCGCTCCTTGTGTTTGTCATCCCGGCAACTATCACCGACATCGACGGACGCGGAATGCAGGACCGAGCGACGGGCACGCTTCTGGTTCGCTCGCGCTGACAATTCGATCGAACAAAAAATGACCCGAGTCCATGACGGACTCGGGTCATTTTTGTATGCGCGGAATCAGCGGCGACGAATCGTGCGCTGCATACCCTTCATCTTTGCGCCGCCGGGCATCGGGCCCTTCGGCAAGGCTGCTCCGCCGCCGCGTGCGCTCAATGCTGCGAGGCGGCCCTCGATGTTGTCCATGCGCTTGGTATCGATGTTGCGCGGCAGCTTGTTCAGGTAACGCTGCAACTGCGAGAGCGGAACCTGGCCCTCGTCGTTGCCGATGATGATGTCGTAGATCGGGGTGTCGCCGATGAGGCGGGCAGTCTTCTTCTTCTCCTGAGCGAGGAGGCTCTTGACGCGCTGCGGAGAACCCTCGGCGACGAGGATGACGCCCGGCCGTCCGACAACACGGTGAACGGCGTCGAGCTGGGTGGTGCCGGCGACGGCGTTCGTGACGCGCCACGCGCCCTGCATGTTGTCCAGCGCCCAGGCAGCTGCGCCGGCCTGGCCTTCAGCCTTCTTGTACACCGATTTCTGCACGCGGCGACCGAAGATGATGAAGGCACCGAGAATGCCGAGAACGAGGCCGATCGGCAGCAGGAACCACTCGATGCCCCAGATGAGACCGACCAGGAAGAAGACCAGAGCAGCACCCACCAGGGTGCCGATCATCAGCGGCAGAAGGAGCTTGTCGTCCTTGCGCTGCATCTGGAATGCCTGCCAGAGCTGAGTTCTGCGTTCCTTGGAAGCCTGCTTGCGGGCAGCCTTCGCTGCAGCCTTTGCCTCTTTGGTGGGTTTGCCCTTACCGGATTTGCTGCCGTTCGCCATGTGACCAGGATACGTCCATTGCTGTGCGCCTTTACTAACCGCCCGCGGTTAATAAAGACGCACAGCAAAAAGTGGATCAGCGGGCCAGGCGCGCCATGAGTGAACTGGCTTCCTGGGAAGCGTCTCCGCCCTCGGTGAGATGGCGCTGTGCCTCGGGGAGTTCGCGGCCGTGATGGGCCATGGCCTGCGCGTACAGGCGTCCGGCGCGGTACGACGAGCGAACGAGCGGCCCGGCCATGACGCCGGCGAAGCCCATTTCTTCTGCAGCCTTGGAGTGCTCGACGAACTCTTCGGGCTTGACCCATCGCTCGACGGGGTGGTGCCGCGGTGAGGGACGCAGGTACTGGGTGATGGTGAGGATGTCGCAACCGGCAGCGTGCAGATCGGCCATCGCTTCGGTGACCTCTTCGGGGGTTTCGCCCATGCCGAGGATGAGGTTGGACTTGGTGACCAGTCCGTATTCGCGGGCGGCGGTGATGACGTCGAGGCTGCGCTGGTACCGGAAGGCCGGGCGGATCCGCTTGAAGATGCGGGGGACGGTCTCGAGGTTGTGCGCGAGTACCTCGGGGCGGGAGGCGAAGACCTCGTCGAGCAGTTCGGGTTTGCCGTTGAAGTCGGGAACCAGGTTCTCGACGCCGGTGCCCGGGTTGAGTTCGTGGATCTTGCGGACGGTTTCGGCGTAGAGCCAGGCGCCGCCGTCGGGGAGGTCGTCGCGGGCGACGCCGGTGATCGTGGAGTACCGAAGTCCCATGGCCTGAACGCTTTCGGCGACGCGACGGGGTTCGTCGCGGTCGAGGGCGTCGGGCTTGCCGGTGTCGATCTGGCAGAAGTCGCAGCGGCGGGTGCACTGCTCGCCGCCGATGAGGAAGGTGGCTTCGCGGTCTTCCCAGCATTCGTAGATGTTGGGGCAGCCTGCTTCTTCGCAGACGGTGTGCAAACCTTCGCGCTTGACCAGGCCCTTGAGCTCCGAGTACTCGGGGCCCATTTTTGCTCGGGTCTTGATCCAGTTGGGTTTGCGTTCGATGGGTGTCTCCGCGTTTCGGATCTCGAGGCGGAGCAGCTTACGGCCTTGTGGGGCGAGCGAAGCGACGGGGGGATTACCGGGGGCGATAGTCACGGGGACGATCCTACGCCCGGTGATTACTGCAACAGGGTTCGGGCGAGCCCGTCAGCTGTACTGAACGGTAGTAAAAGTCGGGGTAGGTGAGGCTTTCTCGAAGGTGACACGTTCGATGTCGCGCACTGTGACGGGCAAGTTTCCGTCCAGGGCGGCGATGATCGCTTCGGTGACCGCCGGAGTGACCTCGGCGACGGTGACGTCTCGGCCGAGTTCCTGCGACAGCGTCGTCACCCCGGCATCGCGAATGCCACACGGAATGATGTTGTCGAATCCGGTCAGGACCGAGTTGCAGTTCAGCGCAAAACCGTGCAGTGCGACGCCACGTTGGACGCGCACGCCGATGGCGGAAACCTTGCGTTCGGGCTTCCACTGGCCGCCAGACAGTTCAGCGGGTAACCACACACCTGAGCGGCCGTCGATTCGGCCACACGTCAGGCCCATGTCGGTGCAGACCGTGATCAGCGCTTCCTCGATGAGTCGGACATACCGCACGACGTCGACCGGTTCGGCGAGCTTCACGATCGGGTACCCGACCAGTTGACCAGGCCCGTGCCACGTGATTTTTCCGCCGCGATCGACATCGATGACGGGGGTGCCGTCGACGGGACGATCCGCGGGTTCGGTACGTCGTCCCGCCGTGTACACCGGAGGATGCTCGAGCAGGAGCAGTGTGTCCTGTCCGATGTTGTCTGCGCGCTCCGCAGCCAATTCGCGTTGGCGATCCCACGCTGCTGTGTAGTCGATCAATCCGAGATTGTCGACGGCGATCGGCAGTTGCGACAATCGTGCGGATCCGGCAGCGCTACTCATGGCACTAGAGATTACGCCCGATTGCCAACTCAATTCAGCGCGGCCGCCAGTGCTTCGCCGATTGTGTTGTGGCGGAACGTGAATCCCGCATTTTCGAGCACCGACGGTATAGCCCGTTGGCCGCCCAGGATGCCACTTTTCGCGAACTCGCCGATCAGAGCTTCGAGGGCGAACCCCGGCACGATCCACGGCGCCGGCCGATGCATGATCCGCGACATCGCGTCGTTGAACTGTGCATTGGTGACCGGTGCCGGTCCGGTCAGATTGACAGGACCGGAGAGCGCGGGATTGGTGAGAGTGAATTTGATTGCGTTGCACTCGTCTTCGAGAGAGATCCACGGAAAGTACTGGCGGCCGTTGCCCAACCGTCCACCGAGGCCGAGTGAGTAGATCCGACGCAGACGCCCGAGCATTCCGCCATGCGGCGACAGGACGACACCCGACCGCAGGTTCACCACCCGAGCGCCGCCTTTGCCGGCCGGTTCGGTGGCGAGTTCCCAGTCACGACACGTCGTCGCGAGGAAATCGGTGCCGGCGGCCGAATCCTCGTCGACGATGCGGTCGCCGGTATCGCCGTAGTAGCCAACCGCGCTGGCATTGGCGAGAACCGGAATCTTGGCCGTCGCGACGGCGTCGGCCAACACGTCTGTCGCACTGATGCGACTGTCACGAATCTCCTGCTTGTAGGAACCGGACCACCGTTTGTCGCCGATGCCGACGCCACAGAGATTGACGACGGCATCAGCGCCGTGCAGCACTGACGTGTCGAGGCGGTCACGATTGGGGTCCCATCGGGACTCGTCGGGACCGGTGGTCGGGCGACGCACCAGACGCACCACATCGTGGTTGTCCGAGCGCAACGAGGACACCAAGGCCGTTCCGATCAGACCGGACGAACCGGCGACGACTACTCGCATTCGGAAAATGCCTCCTTCGATCCAGCGGGGTTCTCTCTCCGACCGTACTGAAAAAGCCGAGGCGCCACCTCCTGATGGAGATGACGCCCCGGCCGGAACAACAGTTGCTTACAGACCCAGGTCAGCTTCGAACGAGGCTTCTTCCAACCGCTGCTTGACAGTGGTGAGGAATCGGCCGGCGTCGGCGCCGTCCACCAGACGGTGGTCGTAGGTCAGCGGCAAGTAGATCATCGAACGAACGCCGATGGACTCGTTGCCGTTTTCGTCGGTGACCACCATCGGACGCTTCACAATCGCGCCGGTTCCGAGCATGGCTGCCTGCGGCGGGACCAGGATCGGGGTGTCGAACAGCGCGCCCTGGCTGCCGATGTTGGTGATCGTGAACGTTCCACCCGACAGCTCGTCCGGCTTCAGGCCGCCCGAACGTGCGCGCTTCGCGATGTCCGCGATGGCGCGAGCCAAGCCGGCCAAGCCGAGGTCACCTGCATTGTGGATGACGGGGGACAGCAGACCCTGATCGGTGTCGACTGCGATTCCGAGGTGCTCGGAGTCGTAGTACGTGATCTGCTTTGCCGTCTCGTCGTAGCTGGCATTGATGTTGGGATGCGACTTCAACGCCTCGACAACAGCCTTGGCGAAGAACGGGAGGAACGTCAGGTTGACGCCTTCACGCTCGATGAAGCCGGCCTTTGCACGGGCACGCAGCGCGACGATCTTGGTGACATCCACCTCGAAGGTCTGCGTGAGCTGCGCGGTGGTCTGCAGCGATTCACGCGTCTTGGTGGCCGTGATCTGGCGGATCCGATTGGCCTTCTGCGTTGTTCCGCGCAGATGGGCCAGCTCGGGGCGGACACCTGCAGTTGCCTTCGCTGCCGGAGCAGCTGCAGCAGCGGCGGGTGCTGCCGGCGCAGCAGCGGCCGGAGCCTTCTTGGCTTCTGCGGCGGCAAGAACATCCTGCTTACGGATGCGTCCACCGACGCCGGTGCCGGTAACAGTGGCGAGGTCGACGCCGTTGTCGTTGGCAAGCTTGCGGACCAGCGGGGTCACGTACGGGCTGCTGTCACCCGATGCTGCGGGGGCTGCCGGGGCAGCCGGTGCGGCGGCGGGAGCCGGAGCTGCCGGTGCTTCGGCCTTGGGTGCGGGAGCGGCCGGTGCTGCCGGTGCTTCGGCCTTGGGCGCCGGAGCGGCGGGTGCTGCCGGTGCCGGTGCTGCGGGAGCCGCCGGTGCTGCGGCTGCGGGAGCGCCGGATCCGATGACGGCCAGCTGGCCACCGATGTCGACGGTGTCGTCCTCGTTGGCGCTGATCTCGAGAAGAATTCCGGCAACAGGCGACGGGATCTCCGTGTCGACCTTGTCGGTGGAAACTTCGAGAAGCGGTTCGTCGACGGCAACTTCGTCGCCCACGGCCTTGAGCCAACGGGTGACGGTTCCTTCGGTGACAGACTCGCCGAGGGCGGGCATCGTCACGGGGGTGCCTTCGGCTCCGCTGCTGGGAGCGGCTGCCGGTGCTTCAGCTGCCGGTGCGGGAGCTGCTTCTGCTGCGGGCGCCTCTGCGGCCGGCTCTTCAGCGGCGGGCGCCGGTGCTTCTTCTGCGGGTGCTTCACCAGCTTCGCCGATAACAGCGAGCTCGCCACCGATATCCACGGTGTCGTCTTCCTGCGCGACAATCTTGGTCAGGACGCCGGCGACCGGAGATGGAATCTCGGTGTCGACCTTGTCCGTGGAGACTTCGAGCAAGGGTTCGTCGACTTCGACCGTGTCTCCTTCCTGCTTGAGCCACCGTGTGACAGTTCCTTCGGTGACGCTCTCACCTAGGGCTGGCATCTGGACGGAGAAGGCCATGTCTTTTGACTCCTCGACAGTTGTGTTCGGGTTGTTTTATTTGTCGACTTGTGGTCGTTAGTGCATTGTGCTCGAGTTGCGCGCGACGTGCGGCTACTTGTAGCTATTTTGTGCCGATGTCGACGCGCGGGCGCGGCGTCACCGTCGTTCATCTTTCCATTGATACGCCGGGCGCGTCCGCTGAGGGGGATGCCACCGGCTTTCGGTGTGTCGCTACTCGTCAGTAGGTGGAGCGTGTAACGCGCGTATGGGACCAAACGGTATGTCTTGTGCCGGTGACAGCAGTTGAATGCTGGCAAACTTGACATACGGCCGGGGTTCTTCCGCGGTCTCGGCACCGAGGAGGGATCCACGCGTGGGGTTGTTCGATCGATTCAAACGCCGACCCAGTGCAGGGCAACTGGCAGCCCAGAGCGACGCAGAGCATCTGGCCAACTGGGCCCATGAGCACGAAGGCGTCGAGGCCTTCGTGGAGCCGGAAACAACCGTCACCGAGGTCACTGTCGTCCTGGTCGACAAGTCCGGGGAATGGACGCGTCGCCGGGTAGGTGGTGAGCGTGGTGCCCGCAAACTTGGTCAGGATCTGAAAATTCCCGTGTACGACGTCCGTAAAACGGGATATCCGCAGCGCATGCGCGATCACGACGAGCGTCTGCGCATCGAACGCAAACGTGCTCGCACGCAGGAATTGCGGGACGGGAGCTGACCGGCTGTGCGCCTTGATTAACCGCGGGAGGTTAATCAAGGCGCACAGCGAAGAGGTCAGCCGTTGACCGAAATGTCCTCGAGGACCGAGATCATCGTGCGAACCGGAACACCCGTGCCGCCCTTACCCGTGTAACCCCACGGGCCGGAGGTGTTGTAGGCCGGGCCGGCAACGTCGATGTGCGCCCACTGCACGCCCTCGGGAACAAATTCCTTCAGGTAGTGAGCTGCCGCGAGCATTCCGCCCCAACGATGCGGAGTGACGTTCGCCATGTCGGCAACCTTGGAATCGAGATCGCCGCGCAGTTCCTCCGGCAGCGGCATCGCCCAGGCGTTCTCGCCGATGCTCTGCGAGATGGATGCAACACGGTCGCGGAATTCGTCGGTTCCCATGACACCGGGGGTGCGGTTGCCGAGGGCGACCATCTGCGCACCGGTCAAGGTGGCAGTGTCGATCATGTAGTCGGGGTTGTCTTCGCCGGCGCGAACCATGGCGTCGGCGAGGACCAAGCGGCCCTCCGCATCGGTGTTGATGACCTCGACGGTGATTCCGCCGTACTGCGTCAGCACGTCGCCGGGACGCTGGGCGGTGGCCGACGGCATGTTCTCCGCCATCGGGATGTAGGCGACGACGTTGACGGGCAGGCCGAGCTTCGCGGCGAGAACCACGGTCGCGATGACGGCCGCTGCGCCGCCCATGTCGGAGGTCATGTTCTCCATGCCTGCGGCCGGCTTGATGGAGATTCCGCCGGTGTCGAATGTGATGCCCTTGCCGACGAGCGCGACCTTGGACGCGCCGCGCTTCTTCGACGCGTACTCCATCCGGACGAGACGAGGCTGTCGTGACGATCCCTTGCCCACGCCGAGGATTCCGCCGTAGCCGCCCTTGGCGAGTGCCTTCTCGTCCAGAATCTGGACCGTCAGACCGGCCTCGATGCCGAGTGCCTTGGCGCGGTCCGCGAACTCCGCCGGGTAGAGGTGGCTGGGGGGAGTGTTGACGAATTCGCGTGCGGTCGCGACTGCCTCGGCGATAGCGGCCGAACGAGTCAGGGTTGCTTTGGTTTCCTTGGCGCGCGGCGACGGGACAAGAAGTTCGACGCGGGCGAGGGGTTGCGCGTCGGGTCCGGGCGCGGACTTCGACGACTTGAATTCGGTGAAGGTGTACGCGCCGAGCGCAAAGCCTTCGACTGCGGCGGCGAGGTCGAGGACGGACAGCGTCGTCGCTGCTGTGTCGATTCCCGATAGTGCGCGTGCAGCGGCGCCGGCCGACTTACGGATCTGCTCGCTGCCCAGCTTCTCAGCCGAACCGAGGCCGACGGCGAGAACGCTGACCACGGGGAGATCGCTCGGCGCGGGGATTCGAGTGAGCTGCTCCGGCTTGCCCGTTGCGCCGACGGCGATGAGGCTGTCGAGTACTTCGGCCAGAACATCCTCGTCGACGATGCCTTCGCTGAGTGCGAGTTCGGGGCCGTCGGGACCCGATGTGAGACCGACCACCAATACGTCGGCGCGCTTGCCGAGCTTTCCGGCGAGAACCAGGTCGGGTCCCAATGATCGGGCTGTGCGAGTGCTCAAGATGTCTCCTGCGTGGTGAGTGTGCGATGCGTCCGGTTCGGGCGGACGCCTGAGTTGATGGTAGGCCCAGAGCCCCCGGTGCGTGTCTGCGGCGAACATGTTTCGGTGACGGAAGTCCGATAGGTTGTGGGCCATGACCGACGAACAACTCTTGCAGGGTCCGATCCACGCTGTGCACGTCGAACTGGGTGCGACGTTTGCCCCGTTCGGTGGCTGGCAGATGCCGGTGTCGTACGCCGGCGTAGTAGCCGAACACACTTCTGTCCGTGAGAATGTCGGCCTGTTCGACGTCAGTCACCTCGGCAAGGCCGTGGTGCGCGGTACCGGTGCTGCGGAGTTCGTGAACTCGGCGCTGACCAACGATTTGGGCAAGATCGGTCCGGGCAAGGCGCAATACACGTTGTGCTGCAACGAGTCCGGTGGAGTTATCGACGATTTGATCGTCTACTACGTCAGTGACGAGGAGATCTTCCTCGTGCCGAATGCGGCAAACACGGCAGATGTTGTTGCCGCGATGGTGGCGCTCGCGCCGGACGGAATCACCGTCGAAGATCAGCATCGTGAATACGGCGTGTTGGCCGTGCAGGGTCCGAAGTCGGTTGACGTTCTGACTGCGCTGGGCTTGCCTACGGACATCGAGTACATGGCGTTCGAGGACGCTACGTGGAATGGTGTTCCGGTTCGCGTGTGCCGCAGTGGCTACACGGGCGAGGTCGGCTACGAACTTCTGCCGCGCTGGGCCGACAGTGAGCCGCTGTTCCGCGCGCTTCTCGAGGTTGTCGAAGCTCAGGGTGGGCAGGCCGCCGGACTCGGCGCGCGCGACACCCTGCGCACCGAGATGGGCTATCCGTTGCACGGGCATGAGCTTTCGCTCGAAATCTCACCCCTCGAAGCTCGCTGCGGCTGGGCTGTCGGCTGGAAGAAGCCCACGTTCTGGGGCAAGGAAACCCTTCTCGACGAGAAAGCGGCAGGCCCGGCGCGCAAGTTGTGGGGAATCAAGGCACTCGATCGTGGTGTGCTGCGTGCGGGGCTGAGCGTTCTGCGCGACGGCGAACCCGTCGGGGAGACCACGTCCGGAACGTTCTCGCCGACGCTCAAGGTCGGAATTGCGTTGGCGCTCCTCGATTCCGGTGTGGGAATCGCGGCCGGTGACGAGATCGAGGTCGACGTCCGCGGACGTGCGCTGCGGTGTGTTGTCGTGTCGCCGCCGTTTGTGGAGACCAGCACCAAGTAAGGGGATTGTGCGCGTTCGATAGGATTGCCGCCATGACTGGTGCCGCCAATTTCGTTCGTGTCCAGAGCTCGACCCCGAAGTCCGACGCCGAGCGCCGCGACATCTTGGCGGCGCCCGGTTTCGGGAAGTACTTCACCGATCACATGGTCTCCATCGATTACGCCGAGGGTAAGGGCTGGCATAACGGTCAGGTGTTGCCGTATGGAAACATCGAGCTCGACCCTGCGGCGATGGTCCTGCACTATGGTCAGGCCATCTTCGAAGGGCTCAAGGCTTACCGCCAGCCGAGCGGCGACATCAGCTCCTTCCGCGTCGAGGCCAACGCCGAGCGGTTCGGGGCTTCGGCCCGTCGCCTCGCGATGCCCGAGTTGCCGACCGAGATGTTCGTGGACTCCATCACCGAGCTGGTCGACGTCGACATCGAGTGGGTTCCGGCAGCGGGCGGCGAAGACGCCTTGTACCTGCGTCCGTTCATGTTCTCGACCGAAGCCGGCCTCGGTGTGCGTCCCGCCAAGGAATACCGCTACCTGCTGATCGCATCACCTGCCGGCGCGTACTTCCCGCGTGGCGTCAAACCGGTCAGTGTGTGGCTGTCCACTGAATACGTGCGCGCTGCGCCCGGCGGAACGGGAGCTGCCAAGTTCGCAGGCAACTACGCAGCTTCACTCCTGGCCCAGGCTCAGGCTGCTGACGAAGGCTGCGACCAGGTGGTGTGGCTCGACGCGATCGAGCGCACGTATGTCGAGGAAATGGGAGGCATGAATCTGTTCTTCGTCTTCGGTTCCGGCCCCGATGCTCGCCTTGTCACTCCGTCGCTCTCGGGTTCGTTGTTGCCCGGTATCACCCGTAACTCACTGCTGACACTGGCAGCCGATTCGGGCTTTGCCGTCGAAGAGCGCAAGATCAGCACCGACGAGTGGCGCACCAAGTGCAAGAGCGGCGAAATTACCGAGGTATTCGCTTGCGGCACAGCGGCAGTCATCACGCCGGTCGGTCGCGTCAAGTCCGCCGAGGGTGAATTCACCATCGCCGACGGTGAGCCCGGCGAGGTCACCATGGCGCTGCGCGACACCCTCACCGGCATTCAGCGTGGTACGTTTGCCGACACCCACGGCTGGATGACCAAGCTTCACTAGTTCATTGCTCGCGCGGCGAGACGACTTCATTGCTCGCGCGGCGAGACGACTTCATTGCTCGCGCGGCGAGACGACGGCAGAAGAAACGCCGTAATCTCGTCGCGCGCAGCGATCGTTCAGATTCCGAGAGTTAGCCCGACGGCAGTGATCGTGACCGTCAATTCCAGTGCAAATCCGAGAACATCACCGTTGAGGCCACCGAACCGGCGGACGCAATGACGCACGCAGACAACGCTGATCAGTAGCGCAACGGCGGCGACAAGTGGTCCGAGCCACCATCGGTCTGTCACCAGAACCGACGCGGCAAGCAGGGGAGCGGTCCAGGCGGCAGCCGCCCACCACGGCTGCGAATCGGCAACCAGCGCACCGAATCCGGTAGTGCTCGACGCGGGAATCCCTCGGCGGCAGGCAAAAACGACGGCAACTCGTCCCGCGGCGACGGCGACAACCACGCCTGCCCACTGGGCGGGAGAGTCTGCTGCAGCCAAAACGCCGAACGATACTGCTTGCAGCCCAAGGAATATGAACAGCGCGGCCACCCCGAACGGCCCCGCGCCGCCACTGTGCATGACCTCTCGTGCACGCTCAGCGGGGCCGTAGCACCCCAAGCCGTCGACGGTGTCGGTGAGGCCGTCGACGTGCATGCCGCGGGTTCCCAGTGCGATCGCGCCCACTGTCAGTAGGCCCGCAAGATAGGGGTTGAGGCCGATACTGGTCGCGCCCCACAAGATTGCGACCGCAAAGGCTCCGAGCGCGATCCCGGTGAGGGGCGCGGCCGCGATTGCGCGCCGACCAGCGGTGCGGTTGATGTCCGACGGACCGCGTACCGGCAGTACCGTCAGCCAGGAAAATGCCAGTGGCACACCGGAAAGCGCGCCGGCCACGGTCAGTCCGCCGTGTCTGTCTTGGTGAGCTCGACAGCCTCGGGTTCGGCGGTGGGTTTGCTGCCCTCGGTGCTCACGCCCGCTTCGCTGAACGTAGCCATCTTCGCAAGGATGGCCACCGCACCCTGCAGGATCGGCAGCGCTGTCACCGCACCGGAGCCTTCGCCGAGTCGCATGTCGAATTCGACGATCGGGGTCAATCCCATGCGCGTCAAGGCAATGGTGTGTGCTGGTTCGGTGGAGCGGTGTCCGGCCACCCACCAGTCCCGGGCGCCGAAAGCCAACTCGTCCGCAGCCATGGCCGCAGCGGTCACGACAACGCCGTCGAGGATGACGGGAGTGCGACGCGATGCTGCCTGGGCGAGGAAGCCGGCCATCGCGGCAAGATCTGCGCCGGAAACCGTTCGTAGCAGTGCGACGGTATCGCGGACGTGCGGCCGGGCGCGGCGCAGTGCGTCGCGGATGGCTGCGGTCTTGCGGATCCAGCCTGCGTCGTCGATGCCGGTGCCGCGGCCGACTGCTGCGACGGGCTCTGTGTCTGTCAGTGCCGCGATCAGTACCGTGGCGGGCGTCGTGTTGCCGATACCCATGTCGCCGGCAATGAGAAGGTCTGCGCCCCCGTCGATTTCCTCGTCGGCAATAGCTCGGCCGGCTGCGATGGCCTGCAGAGTTTCCTCATGGGTGAGGGCGTCTTCGCGATCGATCGAACCGGAGGAACGGCGCACCTTGTAGTTCGAGACCGCAGGATCGGTATCCACTTCCACCGCGATGTCGACAACGCGCACGGTTGCGCCGGCAACCTCGGCGAGTACGTTCACCGCTGCGCCGCCGCCGAGGAAGTTGGCAACCATCTGCGCGGTAACTTCAGGTGGATAGGCAGATACGCCGTTGCGGGCGATGCCGTGGTCGCCCGCGAACACGACCACGCGGGGACGGGCGAAAGCATGTGGGGGACAAACACCTTGGCAGGCTGCAGCCCAGCCTGCCAGTGCTTCCAGCCGGCCAAGCGATCCGGCGGGCTTGGTGAGGTCGAGCTGGCGAGCATCGGCGAGAGCCCGAACGTCGCGATCCGGCGGAGTAACCGGCTCGAACTCCGCGTTACTGACAGCCGCGCTACTGACAGCCGCGCTACTGGTGGAGTTCGCTTCGGTGCTCACTTCGTGCCTTCCGGTTGTGCAACAGTAAATTTCACGCTGAGGGCTCTTTCAAGACGAGTGGTAGTCCTGCGACCACCAGCACAACACGATCGCACACCGCTGCGACGCGGGCATTGAGCGAGCCGATTTCGTCGCGGAACAACCGGCCCGATCGGGTTTCCGGAATCACGGCCAAACCAACTTCCGGGCTGACCAGGACCAGTGATCCGCGGTAGTCGCGCACACTCTCGATCAGCGCATCGACCGCGGGCGTGATGGTGCCGCGCGGTGCATCCCAGGCGCCGCGTCGATCGAACTCGCCGGTCAGCCAGGTACCGAGATCATCGACCAGGGTATCCGTCGAATTGTCGTTGCGGAGCGTGCGCTCGAGATCGCCATCAGCCGCAGTTTCGACGGTCGACCAGTGAACCGGTCGCCGGACGCGGTGCTGGTCGATGCGGCTTTCCCAGTCGGTGTCGGTGTGGTCGCGCCGGGCTGTGGCGACGTAGCGAACCGGCGATCCGGGAGAAAACAAAGCCTCGGCGTGCGCGGACTTACCAGACCGCGCGCCGCCGAGGACCAGAGTTCTGACAGGGTTCGACACGCTCAGATTGCGTCGCCGGGTCCCACGCGAGGCTTCGGTGCGCGAAGTTTGCGGATCTGCGACGCGCGGACAAACGCGTACCAGCCGAGCTTGAACCCTCCGTCGGTGCTCTCGGGGAAGCGCTCCGCGACGCGGTTGTTGATCATGCGTCCGAGCCAGATGCCTTCACCGACCATGAACAGCATCATCACGAGCATGGCGAGCGTGACAATCGCTTGCAGCTGCGGCGTCACGAACATCGTCATGATCAGGACGAGGGCCAGTGGCATGAACAGGCCGACGAGGTTGCGGCGGGCGTCGATGAAATCGCGAACGTACGCGCGGACGGGTCCCTTGTCGCGGGGGAGGAGGTACTTGTCCTCACCGGCGAGCATGCGCGCGCGACGGTCTGCCGACGACGCACGGCGCTCGGCAGCTTCGACTTTGCGCTCCTCCTTGGAGCCGCGTGTCGCTTTTCGGCGTGCGCGGGCTTCCTTGGACGTCAGCGGAGCGGGCGCGACCGGTCCGCGCTTCTTGGCTTCGGCGTCGCGACGCTTGGGTGTGGGGCGACCCTTGCCCACCTGCTCGGTGGACGCCTCGTCAGAGGCTGAGGACGCCTCAGTGACCTCGACGTCATTTTTGTCGGAGTTGTCTGAGTCACCGCGGCGTAGCAATTTCACCCCTCCAGGCTATTGGATAAGTGCGTCCTCTGGGAAACCGACCTCGGTATTTCTGCTGATTGTGAAACATCGGCGACACCGACCGCCCCTACACTTCGCCCATGCGGGTAATTGTTGCTCCTGACTCCTTCGGTGACACCTTGACTGCTACCGCCGCCGCACACGCGATTTCCGACGGTTGGGGACGGGCGCGATCCGGCGACGAGATCATCTGCGCACCACAGTCCGATGGCGGCCCGGGATTTGTCGATGCGCTGGCAGTTTCTGGTGGTGAGATCCGGAATGCGCATGTATCGGGCCCACTGACCACTCCGGTTGATGCTCGTTGGCTTCTCGACTCGGACACCGCATACATCGAGTCCGCTCAGGCCTGTGGACTTGCCCTACTCGGCGGCCCGCCAACCAGGGAGAGCGCGCTCACGGCGCACAGTCGCGGTGTCGGAGACTTGATCGTCGCAGCTCTGGACGCGGGTGTGACGAAGATCGTGATCGGGCTCGGTGGAAGTTCTTGCACCGACGGTGGACGCGGGCTTGTCGACGCACTGGGCGGGGTGCAGTCTGCCTGCGCCGCACTCCGAGGCATCGAACTGGTCGCTGCCACCGACGTCGAGAACCCATTATTGGGCGAGATCGGCGCGGCCGAGGTGTTCGGACCGCAAAAAGGAGCAGACGGCAGTGCTGTCGAGATCCTGGAACAACGGAACCGGGAGTGGGCGTCGACTCTGGGGAGTGGAGCCGGCCGATCCGTGGCGGAGTTGCCCGGTGCGGGCGCGGCCGGAGGAATCGGCGCCGCGCTCTTCGCTCTGGGCGGTGACCGCCGCTCCGGTGCGGAAGTGGTGGCGGAGCGGACACGTCAGGCGGAACTTCTCGAGTCCGCCGACCTGGTCATCACCGGCGAAGGAAAATTCGACAGCCAGTCACTGCGCGGAAAACTGGTCACATCCCTCGCCGCCGCAAGTGCGTCGTACGGCGTCCCGACGCTTGTTCTGGCCGGTCAGGTCGAACTCTCGGCGTCCGACTACGAGAGGTTCGGGATAGTCGGCGCGGAATCCGTCACCGACTTCGCCGGATCGATCGAGGACGCCATGCGCGACGCATCGATCCACCTGCGCGGACTGGCCGAAGAGACAGCGCGCGAGTGGAGCATCTGGCGACGCGGGTGAACGCTGCCGAGGCGTCGTTGCCGACGGGCGTGGAAAGGTTAGGATGAAGACGAATCGCACACGGTAGTGAACTGGCGGGAATAAGTCGGCAGAGGCGTACCGTTGAAGCGTTCACGGGTTGGTATGAACATTAGGGAGAGCCCATGACTGTGCAGAACGAGACCGCCACCCACGGCGTCACGATGACCGAGTCCGCGTCCGCGAAGGCGAAGGCACTCTTCGATCAGGAAGGTCGCGACGACCTCGCACTGCGTATTGCAGTGCAGCCGGGCGGCTGTGCCGGACTGAAGTACCAGCTGTTCTTCGACGACCGGAGCCTCGACGGCGACCTCACCGTCAACTTCAACGGCGTCAACCTGGTTGTCGACCGGATGAGTGCCCCGTACGTCGAAGGTGCATCCATCGACTTCCTCGACACCATCGAGCAGCAGGGCTTCTCGATCGACAACCCCAACGCCACGGGCTCATGCGCCTGCGGCGACTCGTTCAACTGAGTCGAGTCGATCACAATTTCAGACATAACAACTGACGCGGAACCGGTAATCGGTTCCGCGTCAGTTGTATGAATTCTTCATTCAACGTCCACTCACTTTCGCTGAAAGGCCTCGATCCGTGACTATTGCGGTAACCGGTTCCATTGCCACCGACCATCTGATGCGTTTCCCCGGCCGCTTCGCGGATCAGCTGCTCGCCGACCAGCTTGCGCATATCTCGCTCAGCTTCCTGGTGGACGACCTCGTGATTCGTCGCGGTGGAGTCGGTGGAAACATCGCGTACGCGATGGGTGTTCTCGGTGGATCGCCGCTGCTGGTCGGCGCGGTGGGCGCCGACTTCGCCGAGTACCGCACCTGGCTCGAGGACAACGGCGTCGATTGCAGCGCGGTCCGGATCTCCGACAAGGCGCACACTGCGCGTTTTGTGTGCACCACGGACGAGGACATGGCCCAGATCGCCTCGTTCTACCCCGGAGCGATGAGCGAAGCCCGTGAAATCGATCTCGCGTCGGTAGCCAAGACGGCCGGTGCCCTCGATCTGGTTCTGATCGGTGCAAACGATCCCGAGGCCATGGTCCGCCACACCGACGAATGCCGCGAGCTCGGAATTCCGTTTGCCGCCGATCCGTCGCAGCAGCTTGCACGCCTGTCGGGAGAGGAAGCCAAGGCACTCATCCACGGTGCCAAGTATCTCTTCACCAACGAATACGAGTGGGGACTCCTCCAGCAGAAGACGGGCCTGAGCGAGGAGGAGATTCGCGCACAGGTGGGTATCCGCGTCACGACGCTCGGCTCGAAGGGTGTCGAAATCGTTGACGCCGAGGGCAATTGGGTACGCGTCGACGTGGTGCCCGAAACCGGCAAGGTTGATCCGACTGGTGTCGGCGACGCCTTCCGTGCAGGTTTCCTGCTTGCCCACGGCGCGGGTCTGAGCTTCGAGCGCGCCGCGCAGTTGGGTTCACTCGTGGCTGTGCTGGTCCTCGAGACCGTCGGAACGCAGGAGTGGGTCTTCAATCGCGACGAGGCGCTCAAGCGTCTCACCGACGCCTACGGCAGCGCCGCCGCAGACGAGATCGCAACGATTCTTCCCTAGGGGGCTACGCCCCCTGTGCGCCTTTCTGGTAGTGCGAACTACCAGAAAGGCGCACAGGGCCGAAGGCCCTAGATGTTGACCGGGTACACCGGTTCCTGGATCTGCGGAACAATCCGCTTCTCCACGAAGATTCCGTGCCACACCATGAAGGTCAGCACGGTCCACAGACGACGGCTGTGATCGGAAACGCCGTCGCGGTGGTCGTTGAGCATCTTCACGACCGCTGCCTTGTCGAAGATGTGATCGGTGCCGGACTCGGCAATCTGCAGATGTGCCCAGTCGAACAGTTCGGTTCCGCGCAGCCAGTGGCGCAGCGGTACGGGGAATCCGAGCTTCGCGCGATGCAGAACATGATGCGGCACAATGCCTTCGAGGGCCTGACGCAGCGCGTACTTCGTGGTGTCCTTGGTGATCTTCTGATCCAACGGCACCCGCGACGCGACGTCGAACACCTCGTTGTCGAGGAACGGCACTCGCAGTTCGAGTGAGTTCGCCATCGTGACCTTGTCAGCTTTGACGAGGATGTCGCCGCGAAGCCAGGTGAACAGGTCCAGGTGCTGCATACGGGCAACCGGATCCCAATCGCGAGACTGCGCGTAGATCGGCGCTGTGACGTCCTGATGCGTCCACTCCGGGCGGAAATCGCGCAGAACGGCGCGCAACTGGGCGTCGTTGAAGCTGCGCGCGTTGCCGTAGTACCGCTCTTCGAGGGTCAGCGAACCGCGGTTGAGCAGGCTCTTGCCGCGCGTGCCATCCGGGATTCGCTCGGACAACTTGCCGGCTGCCCGGCGCAATCCCTTGGGGAGGTACTCGAAAGGCTTCAGCGACAACGGTTCACGGTAGATCGTGTATCCGCCGAACAGTTCGTCCGCGCCCTCGCCGGACAGTACGACCTTGACGTGCTTGCGCGCTTCCTTCGCGATGAACCACAGGGGGATCAACGCGGGGTCCGCGACGGGGTCGTCGAGATACCAGACGATTTCGGGGATCGCGGCAGCGAACTCGGCGGGGGAGACCACCTTCACGATGTGCTTTGCGCCGATCGCGGCGGCCGACTCGGCCGCCACGTCGACCTCCGAGTAGCCCTCGCGCTCGAAACCGGTGGTGAAGGTGATGAGGTTCGGGTTGTGGCGCATGGCGAGCGCGGCGATCGCGGTGGAGTCGATACCGCCGGACAGGAACGAACCGACGGTCACGTCGGCACGCATGTGCTTGGCGACGGAGTCCTCGAGCGCCTCGGCGATTTCCTGGTAGCGAGCCTTCTCCGTGCCCGGCGCAAACGGCTTGGCCGGGAACTTGGGCGTGAAGTATCGCGTGATCTGCGGCTGCTCACCCGGACGCACCCGCGCGAAACTGCCGGATTCGAGCCGACGAATCTCCTTGTGCAGCGTTTCCGGCTCCGGAACGTACTGCAGGACCGTGTAGTGCTCGATCGCACGCGGATCCAATTCGGTGCCGATTCCGATCAGATCGGTCAGCTCGAGCAGACTCTTCTTCTCACTGCCGAACGCCGTGCCGCCGGTGCCCGTCGCGATGAACAGCGGCTTGATGCCGAAGGGGTCGCGAGCGATGAACAGCTCGCGCGTATCGGTGTCCCAGATCGCGAATGCAAACATTCCGCGAAGGCGTCGTACCGCGTCCTCGCCCCAGTAGTGGAACGCGGCGACGATGGCTTCGGAGTCGCCTTCGGTGAAGAACTTCGCGTCGTGATCCTTCGCGAGCTCCGCGCGGATCTCGAGGTAGTTGTAGATCTCACCGTTGAACGTCAGGGCATAACGCTCCGGATTCTCCGGCGGGCCCCAGCGCAGCGGCTGATGCGAGTGCGCGATGTCGATGATCGACAACCGATTGAAACCGAACACGAGATGGTCGTCGTGCCACGTCCCCTGTTCGTCGGGTCCGCGGTGACGCAGGCAGTGCAGTGCCTGGTCGACCTGTGCGACGGCGTCGTCGCTGGTTCCGCCAGATGTCAGTAGCCCGAGCAGTCCACACACAGCGTCCGGTTCCTCGATTCAGAATTTTTTATTGCAGAAGGCTCCCGGACGTAAGCATCGGGGAGAGGTCAACGAACTCTTCCTGGAAAGTATGCCGCAGATCCGTCTCTGCGCCGATCACAGACGAACGAATCGCAGTGATGTAGGTCGCTGACGATGCCTGACCTGTTCCTGAGCTGCGCCTGAGAGATTTGTGTGACGTCCGACGCGACACGGTGAAGGACCCGGGGATGGATACCGCCCACCTTTGGTCTACGCTGCGTAGTAATTGGGCCTTCCATTCGAGGTGCCCTAGTTGAATTTTGCGGCGATCAGGAAGGCGTGAACGTGGCGCAAGGTCGGATCCTTCGGCGAGCTGGGCTGGCAGTATCTTTGGGCATTGCTGCCTTGCTGCTGTCGGGTTGCTCCATCGACAATGAAGTGCTTCGTTTCGGGTGGCCCTCGGGCATCACTCCTGAAGCGACGCGCATGCGAGAACTGTGGACGTGGTCGGTTGTCGCCGCCCTCTTCATGGGTGTGCTGGTGTGGGGACTGGTCTTCTGGGCAGTTATCTTCCACCGTAAGAAGAAGGACTCACCGGAGTTCCCGCGTCAGACGGCATACAACGTGCCGCTCGAACTCGGTTACACGGCAGTTCCGTTTGTGATCATCGCGGTTCTGTTCTACTTCACCGTTGTCGTCCAGAACCATGTTCTCGAGCGCACGGAGAACCCGGACGTCGTCGTCGACGTCACTGCGTTCCAGTGGAACTGGAAGTTCGGTTACCGCTCCATCGAGTTCGGTGACGGTACCGCCAAGTACAACGGCATCGATCTCGAAGCCGAAGAGGCAGCCAAGGCCGAGGGCGCGACTGTCGACGCCCACGGCGAAGAGGTTCCCGGCCCGATCCACGGAAACAGCGTCCAGGATCTGAGCTACCTGCACTACGACAAGATCGAGACCGTCGGAACCAGCTCCGAGATCCCGATTCTCGTTCTTCCGACCGGTAAGCGCATCCAGTTCGAACTGGCCTCCTCCGACGTGATTCACGCGTTCTGGGTTCCCGAGTTCCTGTTCAAGCGCGACGTGATGCCGAACCCCAAGGAAAACCACTCCGACAACATCTTCCAGATCAGTGAGATCGAGAAGGAAGGCGCATTTGTCGGGCGCTGCGCCGAAATGTGCGGCACGTTCCACGCGATGATGAACTTCGAGGTCCGTGCGGTTTCGCCCGAGGACTTCGCCAAGTACATCGAACTGCGCAAGGGTGACGATCAGGGCAACGGCGGTCTGAGCACCGCTGAGGCATTGTCGGCAATCGGTCAGTCGCCGGTGGCTACGTCGACCACGCCGTTCAACACCGACCGCGAGTACCGTCAGGCAACAGTCGCCACCGCAGGCAACTGAGCCGGCCAGCCTCCTCACTGAACAAGGACAAGTGCTGATATGAAGATCGAAGCCAAGCTCTTCGAGATCCTGACGCTGTTTTTCATCCTCGTCGCGATCATCTACGGTGTGTTCACCGCTCTGTCCCGTACGGGAATCGAGTGGGCCGGACTCACGGCCATCGTTCTGTCTGCGGGCCTGACGCTCATCGTCGGAACCTACTTCCGCTTTGTCGCCCGTCGTCTGGACACTCGTCCCGAGGACTACGACGACGCTGAAATCTCGGATGGTTCAGGCGAGTTGGGCTTCTTCAGCCCCGGTAGCTTCTGGCCCATGCTGCTGGCTGCTTCGGCTGCCATTGCCGCGGTGTCACTGGCGTACTTCCAGCCCTGGATGATCGTGGTTGGAGTTGTCCTCATCATCGCGACCGCAGCCGGTCTGGTGTTCGAGTACCACGTCGGACCTGAGAAGCACTAGCACAAACGCTCTCGACAAAGAGGCGCCGAACCCTTCGCGGGGTTCGGCGCCTCTTGCGTTGGGGCGGGGGAGCGCAAGAGATCGCGTCGTCCTCTGCGACACTCGACACATGATCCTCGAACATGCACTGCTCCAGGTTGATCCGGCTCTGTCCGAAGAATTCGAGAAGGCGTTCGGTACAGCAAAGTCCATCATCTCCGCGGTGCCCGGCTTTATCCGTCTGCATCTCTCGCACTGCGTGGAATCGCCGCAGCAGTACCTACTGCTCGTGGAGTGGGAGAGCCTCGAAGCGCACACGGTGGGCTTCCGGCAGTCCGACGGCTACCAGCGGTGGCGCGAGTTTCTCCATCACTTCTACGACCCTTTCCCGGTTGTCGAGCACTACGAGACGGTGGTCGAGGAAGGGTCCCCGACATGAACCGAACTACCGAACTGGCAGAATTCCTCGACATCGCCTTACGTGGTCGGATCGAGAGCGTCGCCGAGCTTGCCGAAGTGACGGGCGGTTCGATGGATACGACCGAAAAGACAGTGGCGCGGCTCGAAGAGTTCGGATTCCTTTCTGTCGCAGACGGCGTCATCACCTACCGACGCCCCGACGCCACCGTCGCCGATGTCACGCAGCACATCCTGGCCGGTGTGGCGCACGACCTCGAGTCCGGTATTGCCAGGACACAAGGGATACTCCAATCGCTTCCCAAGTTGTTGCAGGCCTGGGAGCACGGTGACTCCGATGTCCACGGTCTGCCCATCGACGTGATGCACGGGCCGTTTGCCGCCCCGGACATGTACAAAATTCAGGCTTCACGTTCGAAGCCCGTCGCGTCGTACGCATGTATGCCTGACACAGTGCCTCTGTACACGGTGCTGGCCGAGAAGAAGCCGGGCTCGTACTGGGAGGAAAACGGCGGTCCCAACCACGACATCCGTCTGATCGTCAGCACAGTCGACGCGAACACCGAGTTGGGGCGCAATCAGATCACGCATGAAATCAACGCAGGCTCCCAAGTTCGGATGCACCCGAATCCACCGAGCTTCTTCTGGATACTCGATCACACGAGTGTCGGAATCCCCTTCACTTGGGGAGAAGCGTGGCCGAGCAGCATGATGTCCATCCAGTCCCCGACACTGGCGGGCATCATGACTTGGATCTACCACCGGGTGTGGGAGGAAGCAGTACCGGTCGCGGACCACGGTCATTCGTGGGAGAACCCGTGGGATCCGATATTGAAACTGATGAATTCAGGTTTGACGATGGAATCCGCTTCAATTGCCCTGGGATTGACTCCTAGGACGGGCAGGCGTCGGGTCGCCGACGCCATGCGTCATTACGGTGTGTCCAGTCAATTCTCACTCGGCGCTGCCTGGAGCGCCTCGCGCGGACACTAGCGCACGAAAAAGACACGGTCGCCACAACCTCTCTTTCGAGAGCGTTGCGGCGACCGTGTCTTTTTCGTGTTGCTGCTGACGATCTAGTGGAGTTCTCCAGTGGAATCGTCGGCCTTGCCGTTGCCACTGCCATTGCCGTGGATGCGGTTCTGGTAGTCGAGCAGAATTTGAAGCTGCTCATGCTCACCGGCATGCTGTGCGGCTTCGAGAGCTGCGCTCTCCTCCACCGGGTCTGCCTTGGTGAGGCTGCCGGTGCCGGGCTTGCCGGCCAGGCCGAGCTTGTTCATCTTCTTCGGAACAGCTGCACCCTGGTACTCGAGGGCGATCGGGTGACCGTGATCGTCGACGGGTCCGAGCGGCTGGTGGATTTCGATGTACTGGCCGTTCGGCATCCGCTTGATGATGCCGGTTTCGATACCGTGCTCGAGCACTGCACGGTCACTGCGCTGCAAGCCGATGCAGAAGCGGTACGTCACGAAGTACGCGAGCGGCGGAAGCACGATCATGCCGATGCGGCCGATCCACGTCATTGCGTTCAACGAGATATGCAGGTGGTACGCGATGATGTCGTTGATGCACGAGATCGTCAGGACCGCGTAGAACGCGATAGCCATTGCACCGATTGCGGTACGAACCGGAACGTCGCGAGGACGCTGCAGGATGTTGTGGTGAGCGTCGTCTCCGGTGAGGCGCTTCTCGATCCACGGGTACGCGAACAGCATGGCGAAGACGAGGCCCATGATCAGGGCGACGGCAAACACTGCGGGGATCGTGTACCGGTCGAACAGGTAGATCTCCCAGGCGGGCCACAGTCGTGCGAGTCCGTCCGTCCACATCATGTAAATGTCAGGCTGAGAACCAGCGGAGACCTGAGATGGGTTGTACGGACCGATGTTCCACACGGGGTTGATCTGGAACAGACCACCGAGCAGTGCAAGCACGCCGAACGTGATGGCGAAGAATGCGCCACCCTTCATGGCGAAGACCGGAAGAATGCGAACGCCGACGACGTTCTCTTCGGTACGGCCGGGGCCGGGGAACTGCGTGTGCTTCTGGTACCAGACCAGCGCGAGGTGGCCGGCGATCAGCGCGAGGATGATGCCAGGGAAGAGCAACACGTGAGCGACGTAGAGACGCGGGATGATGAGGTCGCCGGGGAAGTCACCGTCGAAGATCATCCAGTGCATCCAGGTGCCTACCACCGGGATACTCATCGTGATACCACCGAACGCGGCGCGGAGGCCGGTGCCGGAGAGCAGGTCGTCAGGAATGGTGTAACCGAAGAAGCCTTCGAACATCGCCAGGACCAGCAGCAAGCAGCCGATGACCCAGTTAGCTTCACGCGGGCGTCGGAACGCACCGGTGAAGAAGATACGTGCGAGGTGCACGATGATCGACGCGGCGAACATCAATGCGGCCCAGTGGTGAATCTGGCGTACGAAGAGACCGCCGCGAACCTCGAACGAGATGTTCAGGGTGGTCTCGTATGCGCGTGACATCGTCACACCACGAAGAGGCTGGTATGCGCCCTGGTAGGTGACGTGCGCCATCGACGGATCGAAGAACAGCGTCAGGAACACACCCGAGATGAGCAGGATCAGGAAGCTGTAAAGCGCGATCTCGCCGAGCATGAAGGACCAGTGCGTCGGGAAGACCTTGTTGATCTGACGACGCATACCCGCTGCGAGGTGGTAGCGCGAGTCCATTGCCTCCGCTTGACCTGCTGCAGCAGCGGCGATCTTTGTCGGTTTTGTGGTGGTTGTGGTCACGGTCGACGCTCCCAAAATGCCGGGCCGAGTGCTTCGATGAAGTCACCGTCGGCGACTAGGAAGCCCTCTTCGTTCACTGTAATAGGCAACTGCGGAAGTGCGCGAGCAGCGGGACCGAAAATCGGCTTGCCGTACTGCAGTGCATCGAACTGCGACTGGTGGCAGGGGCAGAGAATACGGTTGCTCTGCTGTTCGTAGAGCGAGGTGGGGCAACCAAGGTGCGTGCAGATCTTCGAGTAGGCGAAGTAATCGCCGTAGTTGAAGCTCTCCTGGCCCTTGCGCTTGGTGACCCGCTCGGTGTCTTCCGTACGCAGACGGATGAGCATGACCGAGTTGCGGATGCCGCGCAGCGCAGCGAGCAACGCGTGCTCGTCACCACGATCGGATTCACGGAACGGGAAGACCGTTTCCATGGAGCCGGCGTCGAGGTCCTCCGGGCGGACGAGAACGATGTCCTCGGGGCGTCCGGTGTCACGACGAAGGTAGATGGTCTCGCCGGGGTAGTTCGGGGTCCAGCCGGACACCCAGAGCGGAGATTCGTCGCCCTTGGCCCACGGGTTCTTGATGAGGCCGCCGAGAGGCATGATCATCATGACGCCGAGTGCGCCACCACCGAACATCAAGCTGCGCTTGATGGCCTTGCGGCGGGGGAAGGTGGACGTCTCCAACGTGTCACTGAGTTCGGCGACGATCGTCCGGCGGTCAACCTCAGCGGATCCACCGTCGTGGCGGTCCTGGATGGACACCTCTTCGGGGATGAACTTCTTGGTGAACTGGACCGCACCGATTCCGACACCGAGGATCGCGAGACCCATGGTCAGACCGATCAACGGTGTGTACAGGCTGTACTTGCCGTAGTTCTCGTCACCGGCGCCGGCGTACTGCCAGGGCCAGAACAAGTAGATCGCGATGAATGCGATCGCCGAGACGCCGGCGAGGCCGAACCAGAACGCAACATTGCGCTCGGCGCGCTTCTCTGCCTTGGTGCCTTCGACGGCCCAGCGGTCGCGACGGTAGACAACGTCGACGCCGTCGAGATTGGTGCCCAGGGTGACCAACTCGTCGCGAGTCATCGCTTCGAGTTCCTCATCCGTGTACTTCTTTGGCGTATCGCCGCCCTGCTGGCCAGCGTCGCTCATGACCTTGCTCCGATCCACAATGCTGCACCAACGACAGCGACGATTCCGGCGGCCCACATGAAGAGACCTTCAGAGGCCGGACCGATGCCGCCGAGACCGTAACCACCGGGGTTCTTGGCCTCTCCGGACGACTTCACGTAGGCGATGATGTCTTTCTTTTCCTCGATCGAGAGCTGACGATCGGAGAACTTCGGCATGTTCTGGGGGCCGGTGACCATAGCGGCATAGATCTGCTGCTCGTTGGCGGGGTCCAGGACCGGTGCGTACTTGCCCGAGGACAGTGCGCCACCGCGGCCGGTGAAGTTGTGGCAAGACGCGCAGTTCAGGCGGAACAGTTCGCTGCCTCGGCCGATGTCGCCACCGCGAAGCGAGGACTGAGCGATTTCGCCGTTCTCGTCACGAATGAGCGTCGGGCCGCCACCGTTGGCCTGGATGAAAGCACCCAGGGCATCGGTCTGTGCAGCGTCGAACTTGGGGTCCTTGCGCTGAGCCTGTGCCTCGTTGCGTGCTGCAGGCATACGACCGGTCGAAACCTGGAAGTACACTGCCGCCTCGCCGACACCGATCAGGCTGGGACCGCGGTCCGCGACACCCTGAAGGTTGGCTCCGTGGCACGTGATGCACGACGTGTCGTACAACTGCTTGCCTTCACGGATAAGCGCGGCTGAATCGTCGCTTGCAGTAGCGACCTGCGGAGCGGGTGTCAGTGCCGAGGCGAGGAAACCTGCGCTGATCAATCCCATCATCAGTACGAGCGCTCCGGTGACACGCCGGCGGATCTTCCGCTGGCGACGCGTCTTCGCGGCGGTCGCTGTTGTATCGGATGTGGGAGGGGGGGATGAACTCATCTGTATCCCTTTGGTATGTCGGGACGGACTGGACGTCAGGGGCTGCCTGTGGCGTTCAGCTGATTAACGGATGAAATAAATCGTTGCGAACAGCGCGATCCACACGATGTCAACGAAGTGCCAGTAATACGAAACGACGATCGCTGCGGTTGCCTGAGCCGGCGTGAACTTGCTGACTCGGGTGCGTGCGATCAAGAAAACGAAGGCGATGAGACCGCCGATGACGTGCATGCCGTGGAAACCGGTGGTCATGTAGAACACCGAGCCGTAGACACTGCTGGCGATTGTGGTGCCCTCATGCACGAGGTGGTAGTACTCGTAGCCCTGGCCGGCGACGAAGAACGCCCCCATGACCAAAGTGATGGTGTACCAACGTCGAAGTCCGAAGACGTCGCCCCGCTCGGCCGCGAACACGCCCATCTGGCAGGTGAATGAGGATGCGATCAGCACCAACGTCACCGGTACAGCCAAATAAAGGTTCAATTCGGTAGGCTCCGGCGGCCAATTGCCCTCCGGTGCCTGCGCCCGTGCCACGAAGTACATGGCGAAGAGCCCTGCGAAAAACATGAGCTCACTGGACAACCACACGATGGTGCCAACGCTGACCATATTCGGCCGGTTCAGCGAGTGCACGCGTTGGGTGATTGCCGATCCTGAAGTCCCTACTGCGCTCGTCACAGACAGAAGTATGACGCTTCGTCGTAAGAGACGGCCACTCGGGTCCGTCATCGGCGCGTCGTAAGGCTCGAGTTCGCGATTTCGGTCGGCGTACGCGCAGGTGGCGACACTTTGAATATGCTGACGCGATGGCAGCTACACAACAGAGTAGACGTTGGTACCTGAGAATTTTCAGCAGAAAAGTTTCGCCTCCGCTGGATCCGTCGAGAGCCGACCTCGAGATCGTCGCCGAAGGTTTCGACGATGTGGAATCGTGCTCGACCGCTTTGGAGCGAGGGGCCTCCGCGCCGCCTCGCTGGCGACCGGATTCGGAGGCAGTGCTGCGCCACCATCTCGACCTTCCGGAGGCAGCACTCGGAGAGGCCGAGTCGATCGTCGCTCAGGACGGATATCGGCGCTCGGTGACAGCCGCGGATAGCGCGTCGAGCGATGGCAACGGTGTGGTTCGGGTGGTGTTCGAACGCGTCCAGCTTCTGGACGCGCTGCACTGCTCGCAGGAGCGATCGCGGATGGCAGGTTTGGCTCAACGGTTGGGTGGGTCAGTCGCGGGATGGGACGCGCTGCAGCCGGGGGATGCGGCGCAGTCAGGTCCCGGCAAGGGCCGACGAACAGTGTGAGCGGACCAATTCGCGACCGCCGCACGGTGACTGACTAGGCTACGTATGTCAGATACATCGCGATTTGATTCGACTGAAAATTTCGACTGAACATAGGGGACCGAAGTAGATGGCCGGCACCGACGCAACCAACGCTGTGAACTCCGATTCGAGCGGTGTCGTGCGGTCCTGGCCGATGATTCTCGGTCAACTCACCGATGGTTCCGATTTGTCGAGCGACGATTCCCGTTGGGCGATGAGCGAAATCATGTCCGACAACGCAAGTTCGGCGCAGATCGCCGCCTTTGGTGTCGGGTTGAAGATGAAGGGCGAGACACCCGCAGAGTTGCAGGGCCTTGCCGACGCGATGCTCGAACACGCTAAAGCGGTGCCGGTCGATTCCGATGTGGTCGACATCGTCGGAACCGGCGGCGACCGCTCCAACACCGTCAACATCTCGACCATGGCTTCGATTGTGGTGGCCGCCTCGGGAATTCGAGTGGTCAAGCACGGCAACCGGGCAGCGTCGTCGAAGAGTGGCGGCGCCGATGTGCTCGAAGCACTGGGTGTTCGGATCAATCTGGGCCCGGAAGACGTGGCTCGGTGCGTAGACGAGGTCGGAATCGGTTTCTGCTTTGCGCCGGTATTTCACCCGGCCCTGCGATTTGCGGCAGTGCCACGGAAGGAAATCGGCATCCCGACGGCCTTCAACGTGCTCGGGCCCTTGACCAATCCAGCTCGGCCGCGTGCCGGATTGATCGGGTGTGCCTTCCCGAAGCTGATCTCCGTTGTTGCGGGAGTTCTTGCGCAGCGCGGTAATTCGGCATTGGTCGTTCGCGGCGACGACGGACTCGACGAACTGACGACATCCACGACGTCGACGGTGTACATCGTTGCCGACGGAGCGGTTCGAACCGTCACACTGGATCCGCGAGATCTGGGCATCGCTCGGGTACCACTGGACGAATTGCGAGGCGGCGACGCGGACGTGAACGCTCAGGTCGCGCGCACCCTGCTGTCCGGTCAGCCTGGCCCCGTCCGGGACGCGGTGCTACTCAACGCGGGCGCGGCGATCGCGGCCTTCAACGGAGTCGGTGACGACCTGGAAGGTGCGATTGCCGCGGGAATGGCCTCGGCCGCTGTCGCAATCGACAGCGGCGCAGCTGCGGAACTGCTGCGGAGGTGGGCGTCGCTCACCACCGCGCTGACCGAAGGCGCCTGAGAGTCATTCGCCGAGCGAGAACCCAGCTTCGACGTCGGCGCTGGAGAAGGACTGGAACGCAATGTGAGTGGCGGTTCGCGTCACTCCGGGAACCTTGTTGATCCGGCCGGTGATGACCTCTGCGATCTGGGCGTGGTCACGGACCCGGACTACCGCGATCAGGTCGACGTCGCCTGCGCAGGAGTACACCTCGCTGACTCCGGGGATGTCGGCGACGGCCTGAGCAGTCTCCGGGATTCGGGCCGATTCGGCGTGAATCATGACGATCGCATTGATCATGTCGCTCCTCTGGTTGCGCGGTGCTGTGCTGTGGTCGAGCTTATGTCCTCGCGTCGCCGCGCCCATTCCAGGCATCACGATGGTTCTCTGCACGCTCGGATTCGTTTCCAGCCTTGGCGAGGTGGCACCAGTCTTCCCACCGCCCTGCGCCGCACGCCGGCTCGGTGTAGCCCGATGTGGCGGAGACGATCCTGATTCCGTCCGATCCGAGCCAGCGGACGACGAGCGCCAGTTCTTCCGGGGGCGCTCCGCGCAGCGGTGTGTTGTCGGGAAGTGCGGTTTCGGCCGATGCGACGAGGGCGTCGACCACGGGCATCGGGTGAGTCCCGGCTCGGGCAAGGCCGGCCGAGGCGAGCCTGCCGGCGCGGATCACGGCCAATTCCCAGCCGCCTTCCGGCGCGGGGCGCGCCAGTACCAACTGATCGATGGCGGCGACGGCGGCGAGCTTTTGAGTGCGTCGTACTGCTACGGCAACTGCGGCAGTTCGGTCGCGCAGTCTGGCCGCGTTCTCGAACAGTGCGGTGGCAGCGAGTTGCTCGATGCGCGCTTTCATTCGTTGAAGCGGCATGTCGTGCACGCCGGCGAAGAACTCCCGAACGTCGGCGACTGACACCGCATAGCGCTCCGCGGTGTCATCTCGGGCTGCCGGGCACGAGCCCAGTTCGCGTGCGGGGCAGGCAGGCCCGTGCACGGCGCCAAGAGGTATCCGCTTGGTGCAGGTACGCAGCCCGGTGAACTCGCACACGGTCTCTGCAATCTCCTGCGCGCTCGCGCGGGACGTAAACGGTCCGATCGAGTGCGGCGTCGGGCTACGCACCACGGATAGCCGGGGGAAGGCCTCGTCCGTGAGAACGATCCACCATCCGCGTTTGGGAAACTTGGAGCGGCGGTTGTACGGCGGAGTGTGTGCCACGAGGAGCCGGAGTTCGCGTACTCCGGCCTCCAGGGCGTGAGCACACTCCACATGATCGACCCGGGTGGCAAGGGCCACCATCTCCTTCATGCGCCCACGCGTCTCGGAACCGGTGAAGTAGCCCCGGACGCGGCGGCGCAGGTCCACTGCCGTCCCTATGTACAGCGCTTCGTCGGACGGGCCGCGAAAGAGGTAGACGCCCGGCCTTCGGGGGAGGTCTGCGGCGAAGGAGCGTTTGGCGCGTTGATGAGCCGAGATGTTGGGGAGATAGTCGATCAGCTCGCTGTAACTGTGTACGCCTTGGTTGCCGACCCGATCTATCAGGCCGTGGAGCACGTCGACGGTGGCTCTGGCGTCGTCGAGCGCTCGGTGCGTCGGTTGGGTGGAGACGCGGAACAGATGCGCGAGCGCAGAGAGCTTGACCGAGGGTGCTTCGTCGCGGGTCAGGACACGCCTGGCGAGTTTGACGGTGCAGAGAACCTGGAACGGTGGCCAAGGCCGGGCCGTGCGGGAAGCTGCCGCCTTGAGGAATCCGATGTCGAAGGGCGCGTTGTGGGCAACGAGTACGGAACCCTTCGCGAACTCGAGGAACGCGGGTAGAACGCGATCGATGCGCGGAGCGTTGATCAGCATGGCATCGGTGATGCCGGTCAGTTCGACGATGTACGGCGGGATCGACCGCCCGGGATCGACCAGAGTTGCCATCTCGCCGAGCACCTGGCCACCGCGAATCTTGACGGCACCGATCTCGGTGATCGAATCGTTGTCCGCGCTTCCGCCGGTGGTCTCGAGGTCGACGACTACAAACGTCGTGTCGCTGAGCGGAGTGTCCAGCTCGTCGAACGACAGTTGACGGCCGATATCCGGATCGGCGTCAACGGCGGCCTTGACAGCGTCGGCATGACTCACAGCGCAAGACAGTAGAGGGAGGGGCCGACAGGAATCGGTCGCTTCGGCGCGAGGACCAAGAGAAGTTGAATTCGGGACTAACGGGCATCGCACGCACCCCGGCATTTGGTCGCCCGTGACCTAAAAGAGACGAGCGTCACAGTTGGGCGATTTTCGAGGTGCGTCGGCGCCTTCGGTGTCGCACTCGGGTGGAGTGGATCTGGCTGCGTTGCCTGGCGTGTGCCGACTCGTAATCCACCTCGGGTGAAAAGGGGCCTACCGGTACGTAACTGGTGCTGATCTGGGGTAAGTCACGGATTGCCGGGCCGGATCGAATCGGGTCGACTCACGAGAAATGGTTCACGACGTTACGGAAACCGGACGTATCGTTATCCCGCTGTGACCGTTTTGGCGTATCGAGCGCGACTGCGCGGAAATTCGGATGAATCGCACGCGAAATTGGCGATGCGGTCGACATCGCCGCGATCATTTCGTAATCTTCCTGAGACCTAACGAAGTCTTGCCGGGCCACAAAGGACCGGCTTCGTCAGGAACCGCCTAATCGGGATCTCCGCGAGGAACCCGAACCGGGAACCCAAGTTTCACTGGGGTGAATCCCGCCTGGGGCGTAGCAAGCGTCATCGCTACGGACCACGCGGGTAGGGCTGATCTTCCCAGCCCGAACCCGTCAGCTAACTCGGTCGGCGGACGAATGGAAGAAATGGAGCACCCCTTAAGTGGCGTCACAAAGTTTGAAGCGTTCGGCAACACTGGTTGTCGCCGGCGCACTTGCAGCCGGAGCCTTTGCTACAACCGCTGCGCCTGCCTCGGCAGACCCCATCACCATCCCCGGTGTCGGTACGTTCGACATCCCGGGCGTCTCGATCCCCGAACTTCCCGTTATCCCCGGTGTCACGGACAACCCCGCGTTTGCGCCGATTGCACAGGCTGCACCCGCCGCTCCCATCTCCACCCTTGGTGAGCAGGCTGTTCGCGCCGCAGAGAGCAAGCTGGGCGCCCCGTACGTGTACGGCGCGGCAGGCCCGGACGCGTTCGACTGCTCCGGTCTGATCCAGTGGGCTTACAAGCAGGCCGGCCTCAACATCCCCCGCACGAGCTACGACCAGGCTGCAGCCGGTGTCGCAGTTGCACAGTCCGATCTCCGCGTCGGCGACGTCATCTCCTTCTACGGCGGATCGCACTCGGGCATCTACGCGGGCAACGGAAATGTCATCCATGCTTCGACCGCGGGTCAGCCCGTGAAGCTGGCACCCGTGTCGTCCATGCCGTACGACGGTGCTCGCCGCTTCTGATCCGGTGTCACCGATCGGGTACCTGTGAAGGTCGACCTGATCCACTGGAAAAGGGGCAGTTCCACTCTGTGTAGATGTGGGCCTCGAATCAACTGATTCGAGGCCCACATCTGTTTATCCGGGTGAGTTCTGGGCGTTCCGAGGGGTTCACCCTCGCTTCGCTCCCGTTACACCTACCGACGAGTAGACACAAACGTATGCCATTCCGTAACCTTATCGAGACATTAGGTGCCGCCGGCAGGTAGTGTGGGTAGTTGACATCCAGCTAACAGATCCTGACGGGCATCGGCAGGCATCACAAAAACTGAGACGGAGAGTCGCGTTCCGTGGTTTCATCTAGATCGTTTTCATCGAGAAAGTACAGCCGGGTCCGCATCGCGCTCACAACAGGCGTATTGGCAGTTGGGCTTGTCGCGTTGCCATCGATGCCGGCGGCCGCCGACCCGGTGATCACGAATCCCACCGAGGCACTCGAGAAGCTCGGCGAACTCGCCCGAGTGTCCGAGCAGACCAACGAGGCTTTGCACAACGCGCAGATCGATCTCGATGCAAAGACGTCCGTGCAGCTCGACGCTGAAGCTCGACTTGTCGAGGATCAGGGACGCTACGACGCGGCAAAGGCCAAGGTCGCCGAGGTTGCGCCGGCTGTGAACCGAATTGCTACGGCCAATTATCAGGGCGCGCGGACCAATCGGCTCTTTGCCTTGATGGTCAGCGATTCACCGCAGCAGCTGCTCGATCAGATGTCTGCACTCGATGTCATCTCCAACGACGCGGCGGTGCAGGTCCGCCAGTTCAACGAAGCGACGCTCGACGCTCGCCAGGCAGCGGACTCGTCGCAACAATCCGCGGATGCTGCACGGGTTGCGGCCGATCAGGCGAAGGCGCTGAGCGACGATCTGCAGCGCAAGCAGAGCGAACTTCAGGCTCAGGTTGCCGAGGTGACCAAGGCGTTCGACGATCTGACCGAAGCCGAACGCGTGCAATTGAGTGGGTCGACATTTCCAGAGGGTGTCGACGCCAGCAAAATTCTGGCTAATCTGACTCCAGGATCGGGCACCGCGGCACTACAGGCTGGTTTGACCCGCATCGGCGACCCGTACGTCTGGGGAGCTACCGGGCCCAACGAGTTCGATTGCTCCGGGCTCGTCGTGTGGTCGTACAAACAAATCGGTAAAACACTGCCGCGGTCCAGCCAGGCCCAGGCAGCGGGTGGTACGCCGATATCCCGTGACCAGTTGCAGCCGGGCGACATCGTCACGTTCTACAGCGACAACTCGCATGTCGGTATCTACGCCGGCGATGGCAACATCCTCCACGCGTCGACGTTCGGCGTACCGGTGAAGGTCGAGTCGATGGCAGGGATGCAGTTCTCGACTGCTCGCCGTTACTGACCAGCGCATCGTCACAAGTGGCTCGGCCGCTGCGACTGGGGGTCCCCTCCGTCTCCTACACTCGGCATCGTGTCGAGTGACCCCATGACGTCCCCCGCAGCCGGGACGAACCGTAAGCGCCGCTGGGAGTACCCAGCTCTCATTGCGCTCGGGTGTGCCGTTGTGGTGATCCTCGGACTCACCGTTGTCCTGACTGACGCTCCGGGCTCGTCCCAGCAGTCCGCTGCGGAAGCGGATGTTGCGCGTGTCAGCGAGGTTCAAGCGCTCCTCGATTCGTGGGCACGCGCTCAGATGTCCGACGATCCGACATCGCTGGCGCAGTTCGTAGATGCTGCCGCCGCCCCGGGGTTGCTCGACGCAGAGATTCGGCGCGCCACAGCTGCCAGTGCACTGAGTTTTTCGGATTGGGCGTACGAGGTCTCGCCGGGAACACTTGTCGAGGCTGCCCGAACGGGGTCGCCCGACGGCGTCACATTGTGGGGCGCTCAGGTGAACCTGCGTTATGCACTCGACGGTGTGGATGCGGCGCCGACGCGTAAGACTGTCTTGATGACTTTTGCGGAACGTGACGGTTCGTGGTTCGTATTCGCTGACGGTTCGATTGTCGACGTGCTGGGCAGCGGCTCGAGCGGTTCGCAGTTGAGCGTCGACTCGTGGCACGGTCCATGGGATTTCGGTCCACTCGCGGTTTCGACCAACGCGGCCGAGGATTCGATAGTCGTCGGGCACCCGGGCCAGCAGGCATTCGTTGACGCGTTGGCCGCCGACCTCGACGGCGCTGTGAAGAATACGACGCAGTTGTGGGGCGACGGTTGGTCAGAGCGGGCAGTCGTGATGGTCGCCGGTTCGCCCGAGGAATTCACGGCGATGGTCGGTTCGCAGCACGACGGATCGTCCATAGCGGCTGTGTCGGTGGCGGATACGGTGCGCGACGGTGCCAGTGACGTGAGTGGGCAGCGCATCATATTCTCGCCGGCTGCCGCATCACGCTTGACTTCGACGACGCGGCAGGCGGTGCTTCGCCACGAGATGATGCATATCGCGGCGCGATCCCAGACCCGGGACGGGTCGCCCATGTGGGTGCTCGAAGGGTACGCGGAGTATGCCGGCAACCGTGGCTCCGGGCGGGCGGCGCGGGAGATTGCGCCGACACTTGCGGCCGCTGTTCGGTCCGGTGACGTGCCGTCGGAGTTTCCCGAGGATTCACAGTTCGGGGGCGTGCCGGTGGTGAGTTCCCTTGCGTACGAATCGGCGTGGTCGATCAATGCTTATATTGCGGATCGTTTCGGCGAGTCCGAGCTGACGGAACTATTCCGCGCCTTGGCTGTGGGGCCGTCGACACCGGAGGAGATCAACCGGCGCATCGTCGACGTACTTGGTGTGAGTATCGACGACCTGCGCGACGGCTGGGTGGATTGGCTGCACCGCACACTGGGTTGATTGGCTGCACCGCACACTGGGTTGATTGGCTGCACCGCAGCGTGGGTTGATCGGCTCGTGCTTTACGGTGGACGAATGCGCCGGACCCTTTTGGTGACCAATGATTTTCCGCCCCGACCGGGCGGAATCCAGTCGTATCTACATACGTTCGCGAAGCATCTTCCGGCCGACAAGTTGGTTGTCTATGCGCCGCGGTGGCGTGGTGATTCGCACAAGAAGTTCGATGCCGCTCAACCTTTCGAGGTCGTGAGGCATCCCACGACATTGATGCTTCCGACTCCGTTTGTCGCCAGACGGGCCGCGAAACTGGTCAAGAAGCATGACTGCGAGTCCGTGTGGTTCGGCGCGGCGGCGCCCCTTGCGTTGTTGGCGCCGGTGGTCCGCCGGGCAGGTGCGTCGCGGGTGATCGCGAGTACTCACGGTCACGAAGTGGGTTGGTCGATGATTCCCGGTGCGCGGCAGTCGTTGCGGACAATCGGTGAAAACACGGATACGGTTACCTTCGTCAGCAAATACACCCGAGGCCGGTTCGCGGCGGCTTTCGGGCCGCAGGCTGCGCTGGAGCATCTGCCGTCGGGAGTGGATACGTCTGTCTTCCATCCTGATTCGGCTGCTCGCGCAGAATTGCGGGCACGGTACGGACTGGGGGAGCGCCCGACAATTCTCTGCCTGTCACGGCTCGTGCCGCGCAAGGGGCAGGACATGCTGATCAAGGCACTGCCGACTATCCGTGCGAGCATCGACGGCGCTGTACTTGTCATCGTCGGGGGTGGGCCGTACGACGAGAAACTGCGTGAGCTCGCCCACAAGACGGGGATGGACGATCACGTCGTGTTCACGGGCACCGTCCCGGCGGCGGAATTGGCTGCCCATCACACCATCGCCGATGTTTTTGCGATGCCGTGCCGCACCCGCGGTGCGGGACTCGACGTCGAAGGTCTCGGGATCGTGTACCTCGAGGCGTCGGCAACGGGTGTTCCCGTGATCGCGGGTCGCAGTGGCGGTGCCCCGGAAACGGTGCAGCAGAACAAGACCGGGCTAGTGGTCGACGGTACGTCGGTTGCCGACGTTGCCGCCTCGGTGATCGAGATCCTGTCCGACCGTGATCGAGCTGCCGCAATGGGCGCCGCCGGTCGCGACTGGGTGGCGACCGATTGGAAGTGGGACACGCTCGCGTCGAAGTTGCAGGCGCTGCTCGGCTGAGCCTCGAGCATCAAGCACTGTGGCCGCCACACCTTTTCCAAGGTATGGCGGCCACAGGTGTGCGCGGTGTTACTTCGTGTAGATCATCTCGATCTCCGCGGCAAAGCTGGCGTGGACGACGTTGCGCTTGAGCTTCATCGTCGGGGTGAGTTCGCCTGTGTCCTCGGAGAAGTCGACCGGCAGGATCTTGAACTTCTTGATTGCCTCGGCATGGGAGACCAGCTTGTTGGCCTCGTCGATCGCGTCCTGGATATCGCCGACAAGTTCGCCGTCGCTGACCAGATCAGCCGCGGTGGTGCCGGCTGCCTTGTTGTTGCGCTCGTTCCAGGCGGGCAAAGCTTCGGCGTCGATGGTGATCAGTGCGCCGATGAACGGCTTCTGATCGCCCACGACGATTGCCTGGCTGATGAGCGGATGTGCGCGCAATGCGTCCTCGAGCTGGGCAGGGGAGACGTTCTTTCCGCCTGCCGTGACGATGATTTCCTTCTTGCGTCCGGTGATCGTGATGAACCCGTCCGCGTCGACGGTTCCGAGGTCGCCGGTGTGGAACCAGCCGTTCTCGATCGACTCGGCGGTTGCCTTCTCGTTGCGCCAGTATCCGGTGAAGACCACGGGTCCGGAGAGAAGGATCTCACCGTCGTCGGCGATTCGAACAGAGTTGCCGGCCAACGGTTTTCCGACGGTTCCGACCTTCTGGGAGCCGATGGTGTTGACGGCAAATGCGGCGGTGGTTTCGGTGAGGCCGTAGCCCTCGTAGATCGTGACACCGATGCCGCGGAAGAAGTGGCCGAGCCGCGCACCGAGCGGGGCGCCACCGGAAATGGCGAGCTGGCACTGTCCGCCGAGGGCTGCCCGCAGCTTGGAGTAGACGAGTTTGTCGAACAACGCGTGCTTGGCCTTGAGGACGATACCGGCGCCACCCTTGTCCTTGGCCTCGCTCCACGCGACAGCGGTCTCCGCGGCCGCGTCGAATATCTTGCCCTTGCCCTCGCCGTGGGCCTTTGCGCGGGCGCTGTTGTAGACCTTCTCGAACACTCGCGGTACCGACAGGATGAAGTCGGGCTTGAATTCGCCGAAGGTGGGGACGAGGTTCGGAATGTCGCTGGTGTGCCCGAGTGTGGCGCCGGCGTCGAACGAGGCGATGCTGACTGCGCGCGCGAGGACGTGAGCGAGGGGCAGGAACATCAGCGTGCGCACACCAGGCGTCTTGAGCAGATCACCGAGGTTGGAATCGAGGATTCCCTTCGACTCCGCGATGAGGTTGGAGTGCGTCAGCTGGCAGCCCTTGGGACGGCCCGTAGTGCCGGAGGTGTAGATCAGGGTTGCGGGATCGGAGGCCTTCAGAGCGTTGATACGCGTCTGGACCTCGTCGTCGGAAATATCGGCGCCCAGGGCAGAGAGCTCCTCGACGGCGCCGCGTCCGCCTGCGGGGGCCTCGATCTGGTAGACGGTGCGCAGCGACGGCGACGCTTCTGCGACGTCCTTGACGGTGGCTGCGTGGACGTCGTTCTCGACAACGAGGTCGATGGCCTCGGAATCCTCGAGAATCCAGCGAACCTGCTCGGCCGCGGATGTTTCGTAGATCGGAACGGTGACGCCGCCTGCGGCCCAGATCGCGTAGTCGATCAGTGGCCACTCGTAGCGAGTCGCGGACATCAGGCCGACGCGATCGCCCTGCTTGACGCCGATCGCGATCAGGCCCTTGGCAACTGCGGTTACCTGGGCGGCGAACTCGCCGGCAGTGACGTCGACCCATGCGGAGCCGACCTTTCGCTTGTAGACGACGGCCGCGGGCTTCGTCTTCGCGAATGTGAACACCGAGTCGACCGCAGAGGCATCCTCGGGAATCGTGAACGTCTGGGGTGCGCTGTATTCAGGCACAAAATACCTCCGACACTGCGAAATACTGACGAGTAGGGTTTGACGCTATTCACTGTAGTCGCACGTCCGGCATAGTTGTGGCCCGGCTTACAGTCTGTCCGTTTCGCAGTGGTGTGACACCGTTCGTTCACTCGTCGACGCGATATGTGAAGCTAACTGTCGTGAGCAGCATTCAGGTCGCAGACCAGACTTTCATCGCGGCACCGCCCGAGCGTGTCGCCGAACTGTTGTCTTCGCGTGCGCAGTGGCGCCGGTGGTGGCGAGATCTCCAGCTCGAGGTGCGCGAGGACCGCGGTCCCGCAGGCTTCCGGTGGGGTGTGTCCGGCAGTCTCGTCGGCACCATGGAGGTGTGGCTCGAACCGGTCATGGACGGCGCCATCGTTCACTATTTCCTGCACGCGGAACCAGTGGGTGTGTCCCCGTCAGGCCTGGCTGATCTCGACCTGGCCGCCATGAATCGCGCACGGCGCGTCGACGGCAAGGTCATGTCCTTTGAACTCAAGCGCGAGCTGGAAGCGGGGCGCCCGGCAGGTGTGGCGCCCGAATCTGTGTGACGTGGCAGGAGGTTTTCAGGCCCGTGTTCGGGGAGAATTACGGGGACCATGAAGTTTCGAGGGAAGGAAGAGTGGTCGGATGGCCGAGAAAACCAAGGGGTTGATCAGCATCGACGCTCAGCCTGACGCCGTCATGGCCGTGATCGCCGATTTCGAGGAGTACCCCGCGTGGGTTGCGGCGGCCAAGTCCGTCGAGGTTCTGGAAGTTGGCGGCAACGGCCGCGCGAACCGGGTGCGGTTCGTCCTCGATGCCGGGGTGGTGAAGGACAAGTACGAGCTGGCGTACACGTGGGCGCCCGACGGAATGTCGGTGAGCTGGGAACTGGTGAGTGGGGAGATTCAGAAGTCCCAATCCGGTTCGTACACTTTGCGTTCCGAGCCGGGCGGCAGTACGTCCGTTACCTACGAGCTGACGGTCGATCTGACTATCCCGATGATCGGGTTGTTCAAACGCAAGGCCGAGAAGATCATCACGGACACGGCTTTGAAGGAACTGAAGAAGCGAGTCGAGGGCTGAACGCCGCGCGGGCCCGTCTTCAACTCTTCATCGGCAGCGGTGGCAGTGGAACGACGACGCTGGCGTCTGCCGCAGCGCTGTCGGCGGCGACTGCCGGTTCCAAGGTTCTGCTGATGTCGATCGATCGGCTTCATTCGCTTGCGGATGTGCTGGCGATTCCGGTTCCGCGTGTAGTGACCCCGTTGTTCGACCGGATGGATGTCTGGCAGGTCGATACGTTGACGCTTGTCGAAGACAAGTTCCGTGGTGTGTCGGCACTACTCGATGCGGCGGGTTCCCATGAACACGGATCGTCGCTCCAGACTTTGGAGCCCGAGGAACTCACGGGTTCGCTTGGCATCGCGGACATTCTGGCGCTTGCCGAGGTCGTCGGGATGGCATCGAGCGGCGAATACGACGTCGTGATCGTGGATTGCCCGCCGTCGCCGGAGGCGTTGCGGATCCTCGGCGCGCCCGCGATGGTGTCCGAGTACCTCGAGCGGCTGTGGCCACGTCACAGGCGGCTTGCGGCGGTGGCGGCTACCGACGTGCGGTTGATGCTGTTGGTGTCGATAATCGAACGCATTGTCTCGTCGGTCGACGAGATCGCAGCGTGTATCGCCGACACTTCGCACACGGAGATTCATCTCGTGACGTCGGCGCAGGGATCGTCGGCGCTTGCGACTCGGCGCACACTGTCCGGTCTTGCGCTCTCAGTGCTGCCGGTTGCGCGGATAATCGTCAATAGTGTTGTTCCGCAACCCGTTTCGCAGAGTTACGCAGATGAAGATATGCGCTGGTTGTCCAATGTTCGCGCGGCCCAGATGTCGGTGCTCGCGGGAGTTCGCGAGGCCGCCGATGGGATTGCCGTCACGGTTGTCGAACATGTCGGCACCGAACCGGTAGGGTTGGCGGCCCTGGGCGACATTGCAGTTGTGCTGGGCGAGGGGGCCGCTGCGCAGCCGCACCGCCATCCCGACCCGATAGCGGTGACGCTGGAATCGGGGACGGGGTTGGAGTCGGTCTACGCGATGCGGATGTATCTGCCGCTCGTCGATCCGTCGTCACTGACGTTGGGTCGGGTAGAAGACGATGTGCTGGTGGGAGCGGACGGGGTGCGACGGAGAGTGAGACTTGCGTCGGTGTTGCGGCGATGCGTCGTGACCGGTGCCGAACTCGACGGCGCCTATTTGATCATTCGATTCTCGCCGGATCCCACGGTGTGGCCTGTATGAACGACGATCACACCAAGCTTCTTGCCGAGTTCCGGGTGTTGGCCGATTCCGTCCTCTCCCGGATCGAGCCGATTGTGGCGCAGATGGCGGAGGGGCGCACGAACGCAGCGGCGGATCTCGAGACCTCGGAGGAATTGCCTGCATTCAGCGGCTGCAGTTGGTGCCCGGTGTGCGCTGTTGCAGCCTTGATGCGCGGTGAACATCACGAGTTACTGGCAATCCTGGCAGGGCATGCTGCCGTCCTCCTGGCGTTGCTGCGTGAGCTGCTGGACGAGTTTCTCGGCGGGCGCGCCCCATCCGACGGGACGCCGGACGGTGGCCCAGGGGGTGGGGCGCCGACGCCCGACGGTACCTCGTCGCCGAAGCCCCGATCGCCTGCTTTCGTTCCGATTACGGTGACTGTCAAGCGGTAAACGCTGGTACTTCGGTGCCATCGGTGGGCACAATCGTCAAGAACGCATACCGAGTGTGGAGTGTGGACCGGATGATCACCAATCGCAGTGCAAATGCCGACATCCTGACCGTCGGAATAGATGTGGGCGGCACCAGTATTCGAGCGTCGGTGGTCGACGTCGACGGGCAAGTGCTCGATACCATGCAGGCTCCGACGCCCCAGTCCGCGCGGTCGCTCGAGGATGCGCTCGATCGGGTGGTGCGTGAACTGGTCAGTCGGCACAATGTGGCCGCAGTGGGTTTGGCGGTAGCCGGGTTCGTCACCTCGGATCACGGGATCGTGCTTTTTGCTCCGCACCTGCCGTGGGTGAACGCGCCGGTCGGCAAGGACCTGAGCGTACGGCTGGGGTTGCCGGTTGTTCTGGAACACGATGCCAATGCAGCGGCGTACGCGGAGTATCGGTTCGGTGCGGCGGCTGGTGGCCGGAACGTCGTCACGGTGGCGATCGGGACGGGCATCGGTGGCGCGTTGCTGATCGGCGGTGAGCTGTACCGGGGTAGTTACGGTGTTGCGCCGGAGTTCGGCCACGTCCAGGTCGTGCCGGACGGCCGCCCGTGCGCGTGTGGCAAGCGCGGCTGCTGGGAGCGGTACTGCAGCGGAACTGCATTGGTGGACACAGCAATTGAACTTCTGGCCGAAGATCCGGCCGCGTCAACAGTCCTGGCGCGAGAAGTTGCCGTCGACCCGGGCAGCTTGACCGGGCGTCGAATCGCCAATGCCGCGTACGACGGTGACCCACTCGCGCTGGCGACGATGGCTGAGTTCACGCATTGGCTGGCAGTCGGCCTGGCGATGGTCGCCGACGCCTACGACCCGGATGTCGTGGTGATCGCCGGCGGCGTCGCGAGTTCGGCTCCACTGTTTCTCGATGACGCCCGTGAGCAGTACGCAACGTTGTTGACGGGTGCGAAATATCGACCTCTGGCCCGGATTCGCACTGCCCAGTTGGGGGAGGCCGCGGGGATGGTGGGGGCGGCGGCGTTGGCGCGTTCGGCGGTTCCAGGCATCATTTCGCCTGCCAGGCGTTGAGTCGCACTTGTGATCACGAGGTGCCGGTCGGGGCATGTGTAGCGAGGGTAACCGGCGCGCAGTAAGGTCGTGCACAAGGCAATTCGGGTTGTGAATGGGAGGGACGCCGTGTGGTATTGGCTCTTCAAGTATGTGTTGTTGGGGCCGATTCTCCTGCTGCTCGGGCGTCCGACGATCAAGGGGCACGAGAACATTCCCACTGACGGTGCGGCGATTCTCGCCAGCAACCATCAGGCAGTTCTGGATTCGTTCTATCTTCCGCTGCGCTCGAACCGTCGAATCACGTTCCTCGCAAAAAGTGAGTACTTCACGGGCAGCGGACTCAAGGGTGCGTTCCAGCGGTGGTTCTTCACGGCTGTCGGCCAGGTGCCCATCGATCGCACCGGTGCGGACGCAGCCCAGGACGCGCTCAACGCCGGTCTACGGGTCCTTGATGCCGGCAAGCTGCTCGGTATCTACCCCGAGGGCACTCGCTCGCCGGATGGTCGTCTGTACAAGGGCAAGACCGGAATGGCTCGTCTGGCACTCGAATCCGGTGTCAAGGTGATTCCCGTAGCGATGGTCGGCACCGACAAGATGAACCCCATCGGTTCGAGGATGTGGCGTCCGGCCAAGGTCACCGTCATCGTCGGTGAACCTATCGACTTCTCGCGTTTCGAGGGGATGGGCGGCAACCGCTTCGTGGAGCGGGCTGTGACCGACGAGGTCATGTACAAGCTGATGAAGCTGTCTGGCCAGGAATACGTCGACATCTATGCGGCGAGTTTGAAGAACCCGAAGCCGGTCAAGGCGGAGGAGTCTCCGTCCGACGAGACCCACCAGCTCGGGGAGTCCGACGAGGCTGCCGCTCCACTTGCGGCCGTTGTCGACCCGGATGCCGAGCAGACTGATGGGCCGCACGTCCCGGACACGCGCGCCAGTTAGAGATTTCCCACAACTGCCGGGCGTGCATTAGCTCTCGGGACCGGCGGTGCGGCATAGTTTTGAGCCGTGCGCTACTTCTACGACTGTGAATTCATCGAAGACGGTCGAACCATCGACCTCGTGTCCATCGGCGTCGTCTGCGAGGACGGCCGAGAGTACTACGCCGTCTCGACGGAATTCGATCCGGCGCGGGCCGGCAGTTGGGTGCGCAAGAATGTTCTGCCGAAGCTTCCTGCGCCGTCGTCTCCGCTCTGGAAGTCGCGCGACAAGATCCGTGACGACCTCCTGAAGTTCTTCGTACCGCGGCCGATGGTGGTTCCCGAACTGTGGGCATGGGTCGCGGCGTACGACCACGTCGCGTTGTGCCAGCTGTGGGGCGACATGACCGAACTGCCCCAGTCGTTGCCGCGCTACACGCGGGAGTTGCGCCAGTTCTGGGAGGACAACGGCAGCCCGGCTCTGCCGCCTGCACCGTCCGACGCGCATGACGCTTTGGCGGACGCACGACACAATCTGGTGAAGTTCGACGCGATTGCCCGAGTCCGGTCACTTCGTTGACCTGCTGTGACGCCGAACTCGGTTAGACGAGACCGCGCGCTAACGAGAGCCTGTGTGACGCGCGGGTAGGTGAGCGAATATCCTGTACTAGTGAACTGGACTGTCGACGTGCCGATCGACCGCTTGCCCGAACTTCCGCCGCTGCCCGCCGGACTGCGTCAGCAGCTCGACGAGGCCCTTGCGAAACCCGCCGCGCAGCAGCCTTCATGGCCCGCTGACCAGGCGGCTGCGATGCGCACTGTGCTCGAGAGCGTGCCACCGATCACCGTGGCCAGCGAAGTCGAGGCATTGTCGGATCGCCTTGCGCAGGTAGCGCGCGGCGAAGCCTTCCTGTTGCAGGGCGGCGACTGCGCCGAGACGTTTGCCGACAACACCGAGCCGCACATCAAGGGCAATATCCGCACGCTGCTGCAGATGGCTGTCGTCTTGACGTACGGGTCTTCCATGCCGGTGGTCAAGGTGGCACGTATCGCGGGTCAGTACGCCAAGCCTCGATCAGCCGACATCGACTCGTTGGGCCTCAAGTCCTACCGCGGCGACATGGTCAACTCGATTGTCGCCGACGAGGCTGTCCGCGCCCACGATCCGTCGCGGTTGGTACGGGCGTACGCAAATGCCAGTGCCGCGATGAACCTGGTTCGGGCGCTCACCGGCGCCGGAATGGCCGACCTGCACAAGGTCCACGACTGGAACCGCGAGTTCGTGGCAGCGTCTCCGGCCGGAGCCCGCTACGAGCAGCTCGCGTCGGAAATCGATCGTGGCCTGCAGTTCATGAACGCCTGCGGCGTGACCGATCCGAGCCTGCACCAGGCGCAGATCTTCGCGAGCCACGAAGCCTTGGTCCTCGACTACGAGCGTGCGATGCTGCGTCTCGACAACGACAGCGATCACCCCAAGCTCTACGACCTGTCGGCTCACTTCTTGTGGATCGGCGACCGTACTCGTCAGCTCGACGGCGCGCACATCGCCTTTGCCGAGTTGGTGTCCAACCCGATCGGTCTGAAGATCGGGCCCACGACCACTCCGGAGATGGCCGTCGAATACGTCGAGCGTCTCGACCCGACAAACAAGCCAGGTCGCCTGACGCTGATCTCGCGGATGGGCAACGGCAAGGTCCGTGACCTCCTTCCTGCGATCATCGAGAAGGTCCAGGCCACCGGCCATCAGGTCATCTGGCAGTGCGATCCCATGCACGGCAACACGCACGAGGCGTCCACCGGTTACAAGACGCGTCACTTCGATCGCATCGTCGACGAGGTTCAGGGATTCTTCGAGGTCCACAACGGACTCGGTACCCACCCGGGTGGAATTCACGTCGAATTGACCGGCGAGAACGTCACCGAGTGCCTCGGTGGTGCGCAGGATATTTCGGACGGCGACCTGTCGGGTCGTTACGAGACGGCCTGCGATCCTCGCCTCAACACCCAGCAGTCGTTGGAGCTTGCGTTCCTCGTCGCAGAAATGCTGCGCGGCTGACGCTTAGCGGTTGTATCGAACGCCCTCATTCGCCGTGCGCGGGTGGGGGCGTTTTACGTTGTCAGGCTGTTGGTTCGATCAGGCACTGCTGCGATCAGGGAATGGCAACAACGGTGACGTTGGAGCCTTTCTCCACACGATCGTTCTTATCGCTCTGACTGACGATCAGCGAGCTGTCGTTCTGGGTCAGTTGGCGAACGGTGAGGGTGAGACCGAGGCGGGTCAGTTCCTCGCGAGCGGAGGCGACGCTACGTCCCAGCAGGTTGGGTACCTTCACAGAGCTGGACACGAGAAGGGCAACGGACGTTCCGGCGTTCACAGACGAACCCGCAGCGGGGTCGGTGCCGATGACCTTACCGCCGTCGACACCGTCGTCGAAGGCAGATCGGGTTTCGCTGACGGTGATGCCCAGTTTGTCGAGGGCAGCCCGGGCGGCGTTCTCCGACATGCCCTTTACGTCGGGAACATCAACGGGCGGTGATCCTTTGGACGTGACAACTTTGACCGAGGAGCCAACAGGCACGGTGGTTCCCGGAGCCGGGTCCAGAGCGGCGACACCGCCGATGGGGATCTTGGAACTGAACGTCTCACCGCCGTCGACGGCAACGAGGGTGCGCGCAGTGAGCTGATCGCGGGTGGCCTCGACGGCGCCGCCCGCTGGTATCGGCGGCACAGTCGGACGCCCGAGCGACGTGAACAGGACAACACTCGATCCGCGCGAAATCCGCGAGCCCGCTTCGGGATCGGTGCCGGTCACGGTGTCGAGAACCTCGGTGTCCGAGTACGTTCCACGCACTTCCGGCGACAGTCCGGCATCCTGAAGTGCCGTGACTGCCGCATCCTTGTTCAGGCCACCGATCTGGGGGACCGCGGTGAATCGGCCAGAGCCCATCCACCAACCGCCGAACCCCAGCGCAAGCGCAAGCAACGCGATGACAAGAAGCCAGACGAGAGTGGTCCGGCGAGAGCGTCGTCGTGCTTGCGAAAAGTGGTCGTGTGGATCGATCTCGGCAGAGTCGTCTTCGTGCTCGTCCGTCTCGGCGACGGGCGGACGCACGGTTTGTGCGGTGACCGCGCGGGTGTGCTGAATCCCGTCCGGTGGTGCGTGCGGCGCCAGCGCGGTTGTAGGCGGCGCCCCAGCTCCGGCCGCAAATGCCGTGGTGGCGGCGCCGACTGGTGCACCGGCGCCACCGATAACGGTGGTGGCGGGCGAACCGGGGGCCGCGGGACGGGGTGTTGCCGGCCGGGGTGTCGGCGCCGGTGCGGCGGCGGCACTGTGATGCTGCGCGGATCGCCGCGGCGCGGGCACCCGATACGCGGGCAGTTCGAGTTGTTCGCACACGATGCGCAGGGCGGCTGCCATTTCACCGGCATCGGTAAACCGATGTGCAGGTTCACGATTGGTGGCTTGCGTGACGAGTCGGTCGAACTGCGCCGGTACGCCGGCGATTCGTGAACCTGGCGGCGGAACGTCGTCGTGAATTCTCTGGTATGCGATCGAGAGAGAGGTGTCCCCGGTGAAAGGTGTTGTACCGGTGAGGAGTTCGAACATGAGAACGCCGGTGGAGTACACGTCGCTGCGCGGATCGGCCACTCCGGAGGTGACCTGCTCCGGGGAGAGGTAGGCGGCGGTGCCGAGAATGACGCTGTTCGACGTTGTTGTCGCGGCAGCTGCGGCGCGCACCAAACCGAAATCGGCGATCTTCACTTCACCGGCGTCGGAAATCAGGATGTTCTCCGGTTTGACGTCGCGGTGCACCAGGCCGGCCCGGTGTGCAACTGCCAACGCGTCGAGTACCGGCCCGACTACGGCGGCGACAGCGTGTGGCGGCATCGGGCCGCGCTCGCGCAGCAATTCGCGCAAGGTGCCGCCGTCGACCAATTCCATGACGAGGAAGGCATGACCGCGATCGCTGCCCTGGTCGTACACGGCAACCAAGGCAGGGTGCTTGAGGCGGGCGACTGCGCGCGCCTCGAACTCGAAGCGGGTGAGAAAAGCGGGATCGGCGGCAAACTGCGGATCCATGACCTTGATAGCGACAGGCCGATCCAACCGCGTATCGAGGCCTCGATACACAGTCGACATTCCGCCGCGTGCGATGGGCGCATCCACGCGATAGCGGCGTTCGAGCATTTCGCCGATCAACCCTTGACCTCCGTTGTGAAAATCTGTGGTGCAGTAATAATCTGTGGTCGCATCCGCCTCGTCTATCGTAGCCAGCGCTGCCGACGGAAAGTTCCACCCACGTGCCGCGCGACAAGCCGACCCGATAAACTTCCGTGGTGAGCGCGATTCCTTATTGTGATGATGTCCTGGATTCTTCGGTATCCCTGTTCCAGTTGGCCGATGTAGCGAAGAGCGTCAGGTTGCCGGTCGCGAAGGTGCACCAGTTGCTCCGCGATCGCAAGATCATCGCAGTCAAGCGCAACGGGGTTCTCGGGGTTCCCGAGGAATTCTTCGACGAAGACGGCCAGATTGTGAAATGGCTTCCCGGTTTGCTGGCAGTTCTGCACGATGGCGGATACAGCGATGTAGCGTCGCTGCGCTGGCTTTTCCAGTCTGACGAGTCCCTCCCCGGACGCCCCGTCGACGCCCTGCATGGGCACCTCGCCCGCGAGGTTATCCGCCGTGCACAGGCAATGGCTTTCTGAGTCTGATTGGTTTTTCCGGCCTGACGTAGCTCGCCGACCGGACTGGAGCCGGTACGGCGAACGTCAGGCGCGTGCGGTGGTGGACGGTCACCCGGCGGTCGAGAATGTGGTCGAGAATGCGATAGCCGGCTGACCCCACCCCGTGCGGAGCACCGAATTCATCGTGCCGTCGACGTCGCTTCTGCCGGGACTTTCTCCGGTGCGTGTCCCCGTAGACGCAGTGGGTCTTCCGTCCGGAGTGTCATCGCCGCGACGACGGAGGCAAATGTTGCCAATACCACGTGCGGGAACGAGTACATGCCGATCGATCCGTCGGGCTGGAATATCAACATGAGCCAGCTGGACAGCCCCACCAGTATGGCCAGGGTCGTCGGGGAGAGTGCAAAGCCGGCAGCTACGGCCAACGGCCACGAGTAGTACCAGGGGAGCGCCGCCGGGGAGAGAATCACGATGGCAACCATGACAATCACGATGCCCATCACGGCGTCGCGTTCGGTGGTGCGGAATCGCCACCAGACAAAAGCGATGATTCCGATGAGCACGACTGCGCTGACAAGCCGGGTCACCTGGAGTATGTCGTCGAAGTGATTGCCGGTGAGCCACGATGTCGCGGCGGTGGACAGTTCGGCGACGAGGGTCGGCAACGACAGCCAGTTGATGATCTTGTTGGAGCCGGAGAGCGCCGTCGTCCAGCCGAGTCCGACACCGGCAATCAACGACGTCGAACCGAGGACAACAACGAACATCGCAAATCCGCTACCGGCGGTCTTGATAAAGGATCGGATCGGATTCGGTGCTTCCGTTCCCTGCGCTGCGGCGTCTTCACGTTCGTGAATCATCCAGATCCAGACGATGAACGGCAGCGCCACCCCGGCAGTGGCCTTGATGGCAACGGCAAAGGCGATGAGACCGATTCCGAACATGTGCTTGCGTTCGAGGGCCAGAGCGATGCCGGCGACCATCAGGCCGACCATCAGCATCTCGTTGTGCACGCCGCCGATCAGATGGATCAGGACGAGTGGATTGAGGACCGCGAGCCACAAGGCGATCGCCGGGTTTCCACCGAGTTTGCGCGCGAGGTGGGGGACACCCCACACCATCAATGCCAGGCCGGGCAGCATGGTGATGCGCAGTAACATCGTGCCCGCGATGACGTTGTCACCGGTCAGGCGAACAATGGCATCAGTGAGCAGGAGATGAACCGGACCGTACGGGGTTGTTGTCGTCGTCCAGACATTGGAGACGTTGTCGAGCAGGATGCCGGGATTGACCACCGGCCCCACTTCGTACGGGTCGAAGCCGTCACGCAGCAGAGCGCCCTGCGCAAGGTAGGAGTAAGCGTCACGGCTGAACATCGGAACGGCAAAGAGCAGGGGGAACGTCCACAGCGGCACGATGAATCGCAGCCCGCGCAAACCGACGTCACCGCGCAGCGCCGAGCGACCCAGTCGCGCCCACGCGCCGATCATGCACAACACGCCGATCCACACGATCGCCGCCGACAGTATCGACCCGTGCCCGAATCGGAGCCAGGACAGATGCATCGACTCGAGCAACGGGTCCTCGCGCCGGACGCTACCTGCGCCGAATCCGCCGAACATGATCATGGCGGCGCCCAGGAATCCGAGCAGCGCGCTGTGTCCTTCGGGAGTGCGAAGGAAATCAGCGGCCCTTCGATGCCACGCTGGTGTGGTGGCTGCGGCAGAGGGCGTCATGAGTGCAGTTTCCTCCCCCGAGATGTTCGGATGCGGTAGCGCGTACGTGGTGAATTGCTGGCGAATAGTCGGTTACGAGGGGACAGTTTAGTTGCTCCGGAGACCGAACCCTGCCGTCGAGTCGTTTGCGCGCGCCGGTGACAGCCGGTTCGGTGCCCAATAGTGACGGATCACTCATGAACAGTCTGTCAGTACGTGCGCGACGTGGCTGCGAGGGCCATCTCGCGCAGCCGTGTCTTGGCCTCCGCGGTGGCGCTGCTCGATTCCAGTGCGGCCGCGGCAGATTCGACCAGGGTGGCGATGCGTGCTTCCGCGTCGTCCACTGCCCCGAGGTCGGTGATCAGGGTGCGTAGCGTATCGACGTCGTTGTCGGTCAGTTCTGCGCCGATTCCGGATCGGAGTTGTTGTGCCGCAGCAGGATCAGTGTCATCGGCGCGCGCAAGTGCGGCAGCGAACAGTGTTGTCCGCTTACCGGTGCGGAGGTCGTCGCCGGACGGCTTGCCGGTCACCGACGGATCGCCGAAGACGCCGAGCAGGTCGTCCCGGAGCTGGAATGCGATACCGATGTCGGTGCCGAACTTCTGGTACGCGTCGATCAGGTCCGCGTCTGCTCCGAAAAGGGCAGCACCGAGGTGCAGGGGGCGCTCGATCGTGTACGCCGCAGTCTTGAACCGGTTGACGCGCATAGCTGCCTCGACGCTCTCGTCGCCGCGAGCTTCGTTGCTGATATCGAGGAACTGACCGCCAAGCACTTCGGTGCGCATCGCCGACCACACGGGACTGATCCGAGCGGCGGCGTCGGCGCCGATTCCGGATTCGCGGATCATGTCGTCTGCCCATGCGAGCGCAAGATCGCCGAGCAGAATTGCGACAGCCTCACCGAAGTGGGCGCCGTCGCCGTTCCAGTTGTCAGCTCGGTGCAGGTTCTCGAACTCGACGTGCACGGTGGGAAATCCGCGACGCGTCGTGGAGGCGTCGATGATGTCGTCGTGGACCAGCGCGCATGCCTGGACCAGTTCGAGCGCCGTGCAGGCGCGCATGACGCTGTCGGCGTCGTCGCTTCGAGGGTCGCCGCCGGCGCCGAGCCAGCCCGTCCACGCAAAGGCCGGTCGCACGCGCTTGCCGCCGCGCAGAACAAAGCTCTCGAGAGTGTCGACGGCGGTTTCGTATCCGCCGCCGATGGTTTCCACCGCTTCGCGCCTGGAGGCAAAGAAGTCACGCAAGCTCTGTTCGAACAAAGCCGGCAACTCGAGCGAGGACGGATAGGCGGCGTCGGTTCGAGCAGACAGGATGGCCTCCAAGGTCGGTAACTTCTCATACCGGCGAACAGGGCCAGGCAGTGAGCGTAGAGTCCAGCTTAGTGGGGTCCCTACCGATGTCCGGTGTGGGCCGTGAACTGCACGATCCTGGCATCCGGGACGTATTCACGGACGCGATGCTCCGTTCTGCGTTGACAAAACATATGCTTACCTCGTGACATTCGATGCAGTCAGGGGACGCTCCAGCGATGGCTGGGCCAGCCGAACACCATCGATCGTCGATCGGATCACATCTTCCACAGGGAGTCGGATTCCGTTCTCGGTCGAGTTCTCACCGCCGCGCGACGCAGAAGCCGAGGCGCGTCTGTGGCGTGCCGTGCGCACATTCGAGAGGCTCGGTCCGGCTTTTGTCTCCATGACGTACGGCGCCGGCGGTTCGACTCGTGACCGCACCGTTCGGGTCACAGGAGAATTGGCCGAAGAGACCACGTTGCTGCCGGTTGCACACCTCACTGCGGTGTCCCACAGCATCGACGAACTCCGATCCATGGTCGGCGCCTATGCCGATCGCGGAATCAGCAACATCCTCGTTCTGCGCGGCGACCCCCCTGGCGACCCCCTCGGCGAATGGAAGAAACACCCCGATGGCGTCGAGTACGCCGAAGAGCTTGTGCGGATGGTCCGCGATCTCGGTGACTTCCACGTCGGCGTGGCATCGTTCCCGGAAGGACATTACCGAGCACCTGACCTGGCCCACGACACGAAGTACCTCGTCTCGAAGTTGCGCGCCGGAGCCGAGTACTCCATCACGCAGATGTTCTTCGACGTCGACGACTACCTGCGTCTGCGTGATCGCGTGAGCGCGTTCGACCCCGAGCAGGGCGCCAAGCCGATCATCCCCGAAATCATGCCGGTCACCTCACTGCGGTCGGTGCGGCGCATGCTCGAACTGTCCGGATCGTCGTTGCCGCCCGCCCTCGAGCGCCGGTTCGACGCCGCCGCCGGTTCGGGTTCTCAGGAGAATCGGGCAGCGGTGCGTGAACTCGGGATCGACCTCGCTACCGAAATGGGCGAGCGATTGATCGCTGAAGGCGCTCCGTGCCTGCACTTCATCACGTTGAACTTCGCACGGGCCACGAGCGAGGTTCTTGAACGTCTGGGGCTGACGTCGGATGTGTCGACCGATTCGCAGGCGAGCGTCTAGCACTCCCGCTCAGTGCGTGTCACTCTTTGCCGATTGTGGACTCTTCGGTGCCTGCGAGACGGGTGCGCGATTGCGCACCATCCAGGCCATCGCACCGACGATAATCGCGACACCGAGTGTGAGGCCGGCCATGATGCCTGCCCATCCCGCAAAGCTGCGGGTACTCGGATCGGCGTAGTTCACTTCTGCGCGCACAGTCGATACCTCGCCGGCCGGCAGAGTCCACGAGACCCTGGAATCGCCGTCTCGGTTGCCGTTCGTCGTGGAGATGCGTGCCGGGAAGGCGATGCTGAATTGGATGTCGGAGCCCTGGGCGGGCAGGGCTTTGAGGTCGGCCTTTCCGTCCAACGCGACGGTGTCGCCACTGCGCTGAAGGGTGAGCTGGAACGAACCGGCGCCTTCGTCCGTCATGGCAGCCAGTTGCGAGACGTCACCGAAGCTGAGATCCCAGAAGAACACCTGTGATCCGACGTAGCCGTCCTTCTTGTATTCCTGAACCCGGATGTTCTCCGCGAGCGACGTCGGCGGTACCAGTTGTGGCCCGGGATCGGCTTCGTTCTCCGGAATCACGGCGGCGACGATCTGCCCTGACACGCGATCATCGGCCGAGACACCCATCGAGACCTGGACCCGTAGGCAGCCGGCGAGCAGCGGCACCAGCATCAGTACGAGAGCCGTCGTGGCAAGGAGTTGCTTGCGACGTCGCGGCCGCGTGGTGTCATCCGTGGACTGTTGCACAGTCGTCATCGTGCCAGCCGCTGCATCGGTAGTCAGCTACGAGGGGGTGTGTCGGCGTGGGAAGTCCGAGACCGGGCGAACGCGACGCCGAAGGTGGCAAGAAGCCAGACCCCGAGAATTCCCATTACGACAAACCCGTACATCGCCGAGTAGCGCAGCTCGGGTGCACTGAGGAACACGGCGTGCGCGAGGGCAGAACCGAGCCACGTCCACAGAAACAGCCCGTAGGGAACGGCGTCGGAGAGCGTCGGTTTTTCGAATCGACTCGTGATCGCTTCCATGATCGTTGCCATGATCAGGCCGATCGCGATCCACCCCGCGTAGTTGGTCAGAGGGATGTGAGCAATGCCGGCAAGTCCCGCGTTGTCGACGCACCACGCCCACTGATTGTCGGCCACCATCTGTGGATCGAGATACAGATCCCAGCCGACCAGCCCTGTGACCGTGAGCGCGACTCGGCCGATTCGCCGTGAGGCCGGCGTGAATCGCTGAACCAGGCGAGTAGCCACACACCAGATCGGATAGAAGCCAGCAGTCCAGGCGAACGGCACGATCAGCGGCACACCGGACAACGCCGGACCGAGTCGGTCGACGCTGTACCCGTAACAGCCGTACGGCATTCCTGTGGCGGTACCCACTATCTCCGACGCCAGCCCGACCCCCGCGGTGACTGCGATCAGCGCGGCGGTCCACACAACGCCACGGTTGATCGCCGCGTGGCTGATTGACGCGGCGGCCAGTAAACCCACCACGGCGATCGTCACGGCATCGCGAGAGCTGCCGTCCACCAACGGATACACGATCTGCGCGCCGATCGCTGCCAACGCCAGAATCAGCGGAACACGTTGGCGGATCACGTCCTTCGACGTATCCGGCGCAGCAACGACGTGCCGCGCCGCTCGGACAGTGCAATGCGCGCAGCGCTGCGCCCACTCGCTCCGGACACACCACCGCCGGGGTGCGTCGACGCGCCGGTGAGGTAGAGGCCCTCTGCGCCGGGGACGCGGTGCGCTGACAACTCGGGCAGTGGGCGCCACATCATCATCTGATCGAGGGACATCTCGACGTGCATGACGTTGCCGCCGATCAACCCCATCTCGGACTCGATGTCGCGCGGAGTCTGGATGTGCCGCTGGCGGATGCTGTCGGTGAAACCGGGCGCCGACGCCTCCATCTCGGCGACCACGCGATCGGCTTCGGACTCCGCGAGCGACGCCCAGTCGCGATCTGCGCTCAGTCGATACGGCTGCCACTGTGACCACAAAGTCACTTGATGCTCGTTCGGGGGAGCGATACTCGGATCGATCCCACTGAAACTCATACCGAGAACCGCGGGGCGCGGGGGAAGTTCGCCACCGAGAGCTGCTCCGTGAGCAGTCCGTAGGTGTGCGCGATCGGACACCAGAAGTTGCAGGCCGGACGTGCTCTCGGCAATCGACGCAGACGGGTACCGCGGAAGCGCCGATGTTGCCAATCGCAGGACCATGCCGATTCCCGGACCGACGCGGATCCGCCGACGCCATCGATCCAGTGTGGCTGCGTCGAAGCCTCCGTTGCCCAGTAGATCCAACGTCGTCAAGATGTGGCAGCCGGCGATGACGGTGCGAGCCCGAACCTGGTGTCCACCGGCAGTTCTCACGGTCCAGTGATCGCCGTCGCGGGTCAGCGACGTCACGGCGTCGCCGAGGTCGACGGTGGCTCCGTCCACCTTCAGCCTCGAGATGAGGGCGGCGCTGAGTGCGCCGCTGCCCCCAACGGCGCGCCCCGGCGGCAGAACGTGCATGAGCGCGGCAAAACCAACCATCGGCGCGGTGCCCGGCTCCGACATCGGTGGTCCTGATTGCGCTCCGAACCAGGCGAGTGCGGCTTTGAGTGGTTCGCTGTCGAAGTACTCGTCCAGGAGCGCGTCACCGGTCGCGAGGAACTGGCGCGCGAGATCGCTCCCGCCGCTCCCGGTGTCGAGGCCCCAGAACGACGACAGCAGATTGGGTCCGGTCGGTGGGGCGGAAAACGCGCGCATCACCCGCGCGCTGCGCTCCGACCAGATATTCACGAACCTGCGGTAGGCGTCGGCATCACGTGTGCCACATGCTTGTTCGATGGATCGGCAGGTGGCGTCGAGGTCGCGGTGGAACACGATTCCCGGGCAATCCGAACCTGCGGGAGGTGGCGCGTACGCCCAGGGATCGCAATCGATGTACCGAAGTCCGTGGGCCGCAAGCCCGAGTTCCTCGATGATTCCGGTGTGCCGAATCATGATGTGCGCGGACGAACCACGATCGACTTTGTGTCCCGGAAATCGTTCGATCGTCGAGACGGCCCCGCCGGCGACGGTGTCTTTCTCGAGCACCTGGACCGACCAGCCTTCGCGTGCGAGGTAGGCCGCCGAGACCAGCGCGTTGTGCCCGGCACCGACAACTACTGCGTCGAGAATCGCGGTCACAGCGGCAATCCTCGTCCGAGCACGGCAAACGGTCGACTGTCTCCGGCAAAGCGGAATCGCCTGAGCACGTCCTGAAATCCCAGTCGCCGATACAACCGCCACGCACGGTTGTCTTCGTCGTACACCTCGGGAGTGGACAGGAGAACGGAGCGCTCCATCCGATCTCGCAAGAGATGCCGAAGCAGGGATTCACCCAGGCGATGTCCCTGGCCACTGGGATGGACGTGGAGTTCGGTCAGTTCGAAGTAATCGTCGAGAATGGCCGAGATCTCGGACTGCGGCCGACCGCTGCGACGCAGTCCGTGCAACACCTGTTGGTGCCACCACTGGTCCGAACTTCCGCGATAGCCGTAGGCGATTCCGATCAGGGGAGCAGAAGTGTCTACAGGAGCAGCAGAGTTTTCCGGAGCAACAGTGTTCGCAGTGGGTTCTCGTCCGGCACAGGCGCCGACGGCTTTCCATCCCGGCCTGGTCGAGTGCTCCGTCCACATCGGCGCGCGGTGGAACTCGGTGCCACGTGGATAGTCCATCGCGGTGACGTACACGGACAGTGCCTCGTGTAGTCGATTCGCGAATTCCTCGCGGTCGAGGTCGACCGTGTACGGAGTCCAGGCGATCTGCGGGTCGACTGGTCTCACCTCTTCTCTTGACTACTTGTCGGTGGGTGCAGTTATATTGAATAGGTCGAACGAATGTTCGATAAGGGTGATCTGGAAATGACACCCGAGGTGGGGATGCCCGAAGGGAAGCGGGCATCCCCACCGCACCAGATTTCGATCCTTGTGAATGCAATCCCCTTTGGCGCGGGAGGTGCCCCGGATGTCCGATCGAGCGAAGTCCGAAAGAACACCGAAGTCCGAAAGGGCGCTGCCGGCGGAACTGGCGTGCCCCTCGCGGTCGGCGCTGTCACGGCTCCCGAAGTCAGCGAAAATGCCGGGGCGAGTGGCGCGATCGTCCGCCGCCGCGTTCTCCGGAAGTGGGTCCGCAGGCGGACTCGCGTGGAATCTGTTGGGGAAGGCCGATTCATTGTTGGCGGAGTCCGTCGGAGCAGGAGACGCGTCAGAACGCTTTCGATGCGCCTATCTGGCAGCGTTGCGCGGCGCTGGAGCAGTTCTGGCTGTGGGTGCGACGGGAAGTGGACGGCGTAAGAAGAGCGGGAACGCATGGACCCGGTTGGACGCGGACGCACCCACTTTCGGCGCGTGGTCGAGTTACTTCGCCGGCTGGTCGAACACCCGGGCGGCGGTGGAAACAGGCATGCAGGTGGATCTCAGCGACGCTGATGCCGATGGATTTTCTGTCGAAGTAGGCCGATTTCTGACTGCGGTCGAAGATTTTGTCGGTCAGGCTCGTCGAATCGACCTGAGAGCATCCTGAAATTTTTGATGTCTGAGATGGCCGAATTCAGAGAAAATGCAGGTTCTGTGGCCTGATGGGGCCTGATTTACGGTTCGGCCGGGCAAATACGTACGCTTGTGGCATAACTCGTACCCAGAGTTGGTGGTCCGCGACCTAAACTGCTCGTAGTATAAAAAGCAGGTAGTCGTTCACGTTGACTACCCGCCACCTCACACCGTGGGGTGGTTGCCTAACTTCCAGTGCCGGGGGAGGTACCGTGCCACTCTCCGAGCACGAGCAGCGCATGCTCGATCAGATCGAGAGCGCTCTCTATGCCGAAGACCCCAAGTTCGCCTCCAATGTGAGGGGCGGCCGTATGAGGGCGCCGTCGAGTAGACGGCGTTTTCAAGCTGCGGCGCTCTTTGTTGTGGGCTTGATCCTGTTGATTGCAGGCCTTCAAGTCCTCAAACTGGGCTCGTTTCCGATTCTCAGCTTGGTCGGGTTCCTGTGTATGTTCGGCGCCGGCGTCATGCTCTTGTGGGGCGGCGGTCGACGGACTGGGACACCAACTGCGGACGGCGCTCAGGCCGGTGAACACCAGTCCGGGCCTCCAGGCGCGGGTGGGTCGAGCGGCGGCCGAGGGCATTCACGCGGTCGACGATCAGGTGGGGGATTCTCTTCCCGAATGGAAGATCGATTCCGTCGCCGGTTCGAGCAGGACTAGCTCTGACGCAAGCTGATGATCCCGTCGGCCAGTTCGGCGGGAGAGTCACGGTGGTCAATTTCACCTGAATTGTTCCACCTGTGCGGGTGGCGCGTGCGCCCTCGCAAGCGACATAACTCATAACAAAACATGACGGTCGGCAACCACTGGTTGCCGGCCGTCTGTCGCGTTACCAGGGGACCATGGTCCCCTCCACTTTCCTCCCCTGCTATGGGTAGTTCTGGCGTAAAGATGGGCGCATGGGGCTGCGGCAATCCGCCGTACTCGTTGAGCTGGACTTATAGGTCGAATGTGGGCATGTGTGACGTAGGGCGGAGCACGTCGGTGATGTGCGTGGGGACACTGCTGACGAAAATTCCCCAACTTTCCCCACCTGCTTTGAGCTGCTAATACTCAGCAAATCAGCCCGGTTAGTGCCCGGTAGCTCCTTGTGTGTGGGGGAAAGTGGGGTACTGTGGGTGCGGGCGGAGAGCTTGAAGCCGTATTTCGCCCAAACGGGAGGGTTTCGGCGAAAGCTCGCAGGAGGTGTCGAGTGTTCCTCGGAACCTTCACGCCGAAGCTCGACGACAAAGGCCGGCTCACCTTGCCGGCCAAGTTCCGAGAAGAGTTGTCAGGAGGGTTGATGATCACCAAGAGTCAGGATCACAGCCTTGCTGTCTATCCCCGGGACGAGTTCGTCAAGCTGGCTCGTAAAGCAGCGGCAGCTCCACGTAATGATCCGGCCGCACGAGCGTATGTTCGCGCTCTGGCAGCCGGCACGGATGAACAGCACGCCGATGCCCAGGGGCGAATCACCCTCTCGGCTGATCATCGGCGTTACGCAAACCTCTCCAAGGAATGCGTAGTGACCGGGTCTGTCGACTACCTCGAAATCTGGGATCTCGAAGCCTGGGAGAGGTATCTCGGAGACAACGAAGAGGACTATTCCCAAGCAATTGGCGAATCTCTCAGCGAGATCGTCTAGGCGGATAGTTTGTGGCGAATGCCACGAGGCCTCTGCCCGGAAAGACCCTGACGCACTTCCCCAGCGCCAGGTTCTCCTTCGGGCAGGGACCTCGGAGCATTCGCCCGTTCGAGCAGTCATTCTTCATCGGAATCATGAAAGTAGGAGCCGGAGCACACATGGTTGATCGCGAGGTGAACGAACCCTCGGACACCGACGGCTTCGCGCACGTTCCTGTTCTTCTGCACCGCGCAGACGACCTCCTCGGTCCCGCTATCACTGCTGTCGGTGACGGCGGCGCCGGCGCTGTCATGATCGACGCGACACTCGGCCTGGGTGGGCATTCCGAGTTCTTCCTCGGAAAGTACCCGGGACTGCACCTCATCGGTCTCGATCGCGACACCAATGCGCTGGCAATCGCGTCGGAGCGTCTTGCTCCCTTCGCTGACCGAACGACGTTCGTACACACCACCTATGACGGCATCGAAGATGCGCTCGAGCAGGCGGGCCTGCCGACGACGGAGTCGGTTCATGCGATTCTCTTCGACCTCGGTGTTTCCTCGATGCAGTTGGACGAAGCTGATCGTGGTTTTGCGTATTCGATAGACGCACCGTTGGACATGCGGATGGACCAGACCGTCGGGCTCACCGCGGCCGAGGTTCTCAATACCTACAGCCACGGCGATCTCGCCCGAATTCTGAGTACGTACGGCGAAGAGCGTTTTGCGGGAAAGATTGCGTCCGAGATACTTCGGCAGCGCGAGAAGGAGCCGTTCACCACCAGTGCCGCTCTGGTCGAACTGTTGTATCGGACCATCCCTGCGGCCACCCGTCGCACCGGCGGGCATCCGGCAAAGCGCACGTTCCAAGCTCTGCGGATCGAGGTAAACGCCGAATTGGATTCCTTGCGTGCCGCAGTACCGGCAGGATTGGACGCCCTCGCAGTTGGCGGCCGAGTTGTCTTCATGTCGTACCAGTCGCTCGAGGATCGAGTTGTCAAGGCAGAGTTGGTTCCTCGCTCCAAGTCGACCAGCCCTGAGGGGCTTCCGGTCGAGCTTCCCGGCATGGGCCCGGAGTTCAAGATCCTGACCCGGGGTGCAGAGCGAGCTTCGGAGCAGGAAATCGAGGAGAACCCACGAGCAGCTCCGGTGCGCTTGCGTGCCGCTGAACGCATTGCCAGGAGGCGGGCATGACGAAGCAGAGCACCACCGGGGACGAATCTTCACGTAAGCACCGTTCGGGTGCGGCGCAGCGTGCCTACGAAAAGCGAACGGCTCGGGCGCTCGGGCGCAGCGGGGTGGGTGCCAGTGGCACCGCACTCTCTCGAGGCGGCGAGTTCAAGGCCCGAATTCCGTTTGTAGTCTCCATCATCGGACTGTTCTCCATCGGACTTGCCGTGACGTTGCTCCTGACGACCCGGTCCGCCGAGGACTCGTATCAACTCAGCGATGCCCGCGAGTTCAATCAGTCTTTGGTGGAGCAGAAGGCTGCTCTCGAGCGCGATTTCCAGTCGCGTAACTCCGCACCGGAGCTTGCCAATCAGGCGAGCGCGCTCGGCATGGTTCCGGCCAAGGATCCGGCCCGCCTTGTTGTCCACCCGGACGGTAGCGTCGAGGTGGTCGGTACACCGGCGCCGGCGAGTGCCGAACCGTTGCCGCCGCTCGACGCACCTGTCGTGGCGTCGCCGCCCCGGGTGGCAACCACCGCACCTTCGGCGCCCCCGGCTGCGCGGACGACTGCGCCGGCTCCACTCAACCCGCAAAACCTCGCTCAGAGTGAGCAATTGATCCCCGTCACGTCCGCTCCTCCGTCCCCGACCACGACGGTGGTGCCGTCTCCGACTGAGGACCGTCGGTGAATCGGGACCCACACTACGACGCGCGCCGACGAGATCCCCAGTACGACGCGCCTCGGCGAGATCCACGTCGTCAACCTGCCGGGCAGCGGGCTTCTCGGGGTCCTCGCGGATCGAAGTCTGCGACCTTCCCGTTTCGTCAGCGTGTAGGTCGGTGGACGATGTGTGGGGCGCTTGCCGTTGCAGCGCTGCAGCTGTTGTGGATTCAAGGCGTCGACGCTCCGAGCCTCGCTGCGGAGTCGGCCAATCAGCGCACGACGACTCAGATCGATCCGGCGGTTCGAGGATCGATCACGGATCGGAACGGCACGACGCTCGCATTCACGATGGAAGCGAAGGCGCTGACGTTCCAGCCGAAAGCCGTTCGCAAAGAACTGGAAGAAGCCCGGACCAAGAGCATCGAAGCGGGTGTCGAACCAGATCAGCAGGCACCCGAAGTGTCGACTCGGCTGGCCGAGATCGCGGCCGGAGTCCACGCGAAGCTGGGTGATGCAGCCCCGGAAAAGGACATTCTCGCGAAGTTGAACAGCGAGGAGACGTTTGTCTATCTGGCGCGGAGCGTCGATCCGGCTGTTGCAGCGGAGATTTCGGACAGCTTCCGTGAGGTCGGCCTCGAACGCCAGGATATCCGCGAGTATCCGGGCGGCTCACTCGCGGCCAATATGGTCGGTGCAACCGGGTGGGATGGGCACGGACTACTCGGCCTCGAGGATTCGATGGACTCGACCCTTGCCGGTATAGACGGTTCCCAGACCTACGACCGCGGTAGTGACGGCGCTGTGATTCCGGGCAGTTGGCGCGACAAGCAGCCTGCCGTCAACGGCTCCGGAGTTCAGCTTACGATCGATTCCGACCTCCAGTTCTTCGTTCAGCAACAGGTGCAGATTGCGAAGGACAAATCAGGTGCGAAGAACGCGTCGGTTGTCGTCCAGGACGTTGCGACCGGTCAGGTTCTGGCAATGGCCAATGACAACACGTTCAACCCTGGGATCGGTCTGGAAAATAATCTGCGGTCGGTCGAGACAGGCAATCTGTCGGTCACGAGCCCGTTCGAACCTGGTTCGGTGAACAAGATCATCACCGCGGCGGCGGCCGTCGAGGACGGATTGACCACACCGGACGAGGTTCTGCAGGTTCCGGGAAGCATCACGATGTCGGGGGCGACGGTCAAGGACGCGTGGGATCACGGTGTGGTTCCGTACACCTCTACCGGTGTGTTCGGGAAGTCGTCCAATGTCGGAACGCTCATGCTCGCCGAGCGGATCGGCGAGGATAGGTTTGCCGAGATGCTCGACAAGTTCGGTTTGGGACAGCGCACCGAGGTCGGGCTTCCCGACGAGAGTGCCGGCTTGGTCCCCAGCCGCGACCAGTGGTCCGGTGGCACGTTTGCCAACTTGCCGATCGGTCAGGGCTTGTCCATGACTTTGCTGCAGATGACTGGCATGTACCAGGCGATTGCCAATGACGGCGTTCGTATTCCGCCGCGCATCGTCAAGTCCACCGAGAACTCGTCAGGGGAGCGAACCGAAGCGCCGCAGCCTGACGGTATCGAGGTGGTGAGCCCGGAAACAGCGGCGACAGTTCGGGACATGTTCCGATCGGTTACGCAGGACGACACCGGAAATCAGCGCGGCACGGGTGTGGCTGCGGGCGTAGAGGGCTATCAGGTCAGCGGCAAGACCGGCACCGCACAGCAGATCGATCCGGCGTGCAAGTGCTACTCCAACTCCAACTACTGGATCACGTTTGCGGGCATCGCACCGGCAGACAACCCGCGGTTCGTGATCGGAATCATGTTGGATGCTCCCGTTCGCGGTGTCGACGGCGGCGGCGGACAATCGGCCGCACCGTTGTTCCACAACATCGCGTCGTGGATGCTGCAGCGTGACAGTGTGCCGATGTCCCCGGATCCGGGTCGTAAGTTGGTGCTGCAGGCGGACTGATCGAGCGGATCACGATCCACAGTTTCGTCAGGGATCACGATCCACGCGGTCTTCGGGGTGTTCCTGCACGCGGTAATCTCATACGTCGCAGTTTTCGGTTGTCCGAATCTGCGACTGCCATGACCAACGACAATCGCCAGGAGTCGAGTGACAGTGCCGAATCGTTCGCAATCGTCAGAGCCGGGTGTAGCGGTGAACGCACGACCGGCGAATCCGATTGAGACGGCGATCACGGCCTTGGCGGAGTTGTCCGGAGCCCGACTCGACTGGCTGCACGCGGAATGGTCGGGTGCCGGGAAGGCCGCCACCGTCGTATCGGGTGTCGACCTGCGTGCGCAGGACATCGTCGCCGGCGATTTGTTTGCCGCGCTGCCGGGCGCACGCTCGCACGGCGCGCAGTTCGCCGGTGACGCATTGGCCAGTGGAGCTGCCGCGATCTTGACCGACGACGACGGGTTGGCGTTGTTGCGCGCGTCGAACCCGAGCGTCGACCGGCCGGTGATGGTTCTCGTTCACCCGAAGCCTCGGGATGTCCTCGGCGAGATCTCGGCTGAGATTTACAGCCGACCGTCGGAGAAGATGCAGGTCATCGGCATCACCGGTACGTCGGGAAAGACCACAACGTCCTACCTGTTGGAAGCGGCGTTGGTCGGTGCGGGACGAAACCCCGGTCTGGTCGGCACCATCGAGACCAGAATCCATGGACGGCGGGTTCCGAGCGCTCTCACCACGCCGGAGGCTCCACACCTCCATGCCTTGTTTGCCGTGATGGCAGAGCAGGGTATCGATACCGTTGTGATGGAAGTGTCGAGTCACGCGCTTTCCCTCGGCCGCGTCGACGGCATCCGATTCGACATCGGAGCGTTCACCAACCTTTCGCAGGATCACCTGGACTTTCACCGAGACTTCGAAGAGTACTTCGCGGCGAAGGCCCGTCTGTTCGATCCGGCGTCCACAGTTCACGCCGATAGCGCCGTTATCTGCGTCGACGACGGGTGGGGACGTCGGATGGCAGAAGTGGCGTCCGCAGGCGACGTGACAACGGTGGCGACCACGGAAGCCGAGTCCGACTGGAAGGTCGGTTCGGTCGAGGTTGCAGCCGACGGTTCCCAGTTGTTCGACCTTTCCGGACCGAATGAGCAGTCGTGGCCGGTGTCCTTGCGACTGCCGGGTCGATACAACGTGGCAAACGCCGCGCTGGCCCTGACGGTGAGCGCGAAGGCCGGTATCGATGTGCAATCGGCGGTGGCGGCGGTGGGATCGGTAGACGTTCCAGGTCGCGTGCAGCGAATCGACCGCGGTCAAGATTTCCTCGCCGTGGTCGACTACGCGCACAAACCCGCCGCGCTCGAGGCTGTCATCGCGACGCTGCGTAATCAGGTTTCCGGACGCGTCGGGGTTGTTGTCGGTGCCGGCGGTGATCGCGATGCGGGTAAACGCGCTTTGATGGGGGAGGCCGGCGCGAGAGGCAGCGATCTGCTGATCGTCACCGACGACAACCCTCGGACCGAAGTACCTGCCACGATTCGCGCAGCAGTGATGGCCGGGGCGCTCGCGGTCCCGGAATCCGAGCGTGGGGTTGTGCTCGAGGTCGGGGACCGCGCGGAAGCGATCGAACAAGCCGTTCGTTGGGCACAGCCCGGCGACGTAGTACTGGTGGCCGGCAAGGGCCACGAAACAGGTCAGGAAATCGACGGGGTCAAGCACCCGTTCGACGACCGCGAGGTGCTGGGAGACGCGATCGACCGGATCGCGATCGACACAGCGCATGGAGGCACGAAATGATCCCGATGACGCTCTCTCGGATTGCCGAGATCGTCGGAGGAACTCTGCACGACGTCGACGATCCGTCGGCAATGGTGACAGGGACCGTCGAATTCGATTCTCGCAGAGTAGGTCCGGGTGGACTGTTCCTGGCGCTGCCAGGCGCCCGCGTCGACGGTCACGAGCACGCCGAAGCAGCGGTTGCGGCCGGCGCGGTGGCTGTGCTCGCCGCGCGGCCGGTGGGAGTACCCGCCATCGTGGTGGCGCCGACGCAAACGAGCGGTCCGAGTTCGGTCATGGCGCTCGAGCACGACGCAGACGGTTCCGGTGCGGCAGTGCTGAACGCATTGGGGCTATTGGCGCGCGCGGTAGTCGATACGTTGTCGGCGCAGAACGGTCTCACTGTTGTCGGGATCACCGGATCGGCCGGCAAGACGTCCACCAAGGATCTTGTTGCTGCGGTATTGCGTGGTTCGGGCGACGTTGTTGCTCCGCCCGGTTCGTTCAACAACGAATTGGGTCACCCCTGGACCGCCCTTCGCGCCGACGAGCAGACCAAATTCCTGGTATTGGAAATGTCGGCCCGCGGCCTCGGTCACATCGCGGAGTTGGCGCGGATCGCTCCGCCCAAGATCGGCGTCGTCCTGAACGTGGGTACGGCGCACCTCGGTGAGTTCGGCTCCCGTGAGGCGATCGCAGCCACCAAAGGTGAACTGGTCGAAGCACTTCCGTCGGCGGCCGATGGCGGAGTCGCCATCCTCAACGCCGATGATCGTATGGTCGCGGCCATGGCGTCGCGGACCGCAGCGCGGGTGGTGTTGGTTGGTCAGTCCGAAGGTGCGCACGTGCGCGCGACGGACGTGACCGTCGACGATCAGGCTCGTGCGAGTTTCACCCTGAACTCGGAGAAGGGTTCTGCGCGAATCCGTCTCGCGGTTCACGGTGAACATCAGGTCGGCAACGCGCTTGCCGCGGCCGCCGTTGCACTCGAGAACGGCGTGGAGGTCGCCGAGATCGCCCGCATCCTCGAAGACACCAAGGCCGCGTCGGCCCGGCGCATGGACGTCAGCGACCGCAGCGACGGCGTCACCGTGATCAACGACAGTTACAACGCCAATCCGGACTCGATGCGCGCAGCGCTCAAGGCGTTGGTGTCGATGGCCAGATCGGACCGTCATTTCGGCCGTCGCAGCTGGGCTGTGCTCGGTGAGATGGCGGAACTCGGTCCCGAGTCGGTAGTCGAGCACGATGCGATCGGCCGATTGGCCGTGCGGCTCGACGTCACGAAGCTCATTGTTGTCGGCACCGGTCGTCCGGCCCGCGCGATGCACCAGGGCGCAGTGATGGAGGGCTCATGGGGAGACGAGTCGATGGTTGTCCCGGACGCTGCCGCGGCCTTGAAGGTGCTCGAGGCGGAACTGGAGCCAGGTGATCTGGTGCTGGTCAAGGCTTCACAGTCGATCGGACTCTGGACGGTCGCCGAGGCGGTCCTGGCGCAGAAGCAGGTGTCGGAGTGATCCAGATTCTGCTGGCCGCGGGCATCGCTCTCGCGGTCTCGATCATGCTCACGCCGATTCTGATCAAGGCGTTTGCAAAACAGGGATTCGGCCAGGAGATCCGCACCGAAGGCCCGGCCAGTCACCAGGCGAAGCGCGGCACACCCACAATGGGCGGCGTCGCTATCCTTGCCGGAATCTGGGCGGGGTACTTCGGAACGCATCTCATCGGAATGGGCATCGACGGGGCGGAGGGCCCGACCGCGTCCGGGTTGCTGGTTCTCGGTCTGACAACGGCGCTCGGCGGCGTCGGCTTCCTCGACGACTTCATCAAGATCCGCAAGCAGCGCAATCTCGGTCTGAACAAGACGGCAAAACTGGTGGGGCAGTTTGTCGCGGCCGTGATCTTCGGAATCCTCGCGTTGCAGTTCCGCGGCGCCGACGGTCTCACGCCGGGCAGCGTCCACCTGTCCTACGTGCGTGACATCGCCACGGTGTCGCTCGGTTCGGTCGTCTTCATCGCGTTCTGCTACTTGCTGGTCAGTGCGTGGTCGAATGCCGTCAACCTCACCGACGGCCTCGACGGACTTGCGGCGGGCGCAATGAGCTTCGTTCTCGGCGCCTACGTCATCATCACGTTCTGGCAGTTCCGCAACTCGTGCGAAACCAGTCCGGTCAAGGGTTGCTACGACGTGCGTGACCCGCTCGATCTGGCCTTGATCTGCGCTGCCGGCGCCGGAGCGTGTATCGGATTCCTGTGGTGGAACGCCGCTCCCGCAAAGATATTCATGGGTGATACCGGTTCGCTGGCCCTCGGCGGCATGCTTGCCGGACTCTCGATCACCACCAACACCGAACTCTTGATGGTTGTCATCGGCGCACTGTTCGTCGCTGAGGCTGCGTCGGTGGTGATCCAGGTAGCAGTATTCAAGTCCAGCCGTCGACGGGTATTCCGAATGGCACCGTTCCACCATCACTTCGAACTTGCCGGGTGGGCGGAAACCACGGTCATCATCAGATTCTGGCTGCTCGCCGCGATTGCGTCGGCGATCGGGCTTGCACTCTTCTACAGCGAATTCCTCGCAGCTATCGGAGGCTGACCGTGACCGAAGCTGGAGCGAACGACCTGAGTTGGCTACGCGGACAACGCGTTCTGGTGGCCGGTGGCCGGGTATCCGGCCAGGCCACCATCGAACCTCTGGTCGCACTTGGTGCTTCGGTGACCGTCGCCGATTCCACCTTGGATTTTGCCGATCGTTGCGCCGAACTCGGTGCAGACACCACCGTCACGACCAGTTCGATCGAGGAAGATCGTGGTTTGATCACGCAGTTCGCGCTGGTCGTCACGAGTCCCGGGTTCCGGCCGGACGCCCCGATTCTGGCTGCCGCCGCAGGACACGGGATTCCTATCTGGGGCGACGTCGAACTGTCCTGGCGCATCGACCACTGCGGTCTCTACGGTCCGCCGCGAAAGTGGTTGGTGGTCACGGGCACGAACGGTAAGACGACCACTACGTCGATGCTCGCGTCCATCCTCGACGCTGCGGGTCTCGAAGGGCGGGCGTGCGGCAACATCGGACTTCCAGTGCTGTCTGCGCTGTCGGACACGTCGCCGCGAGTCGATTACCTGGCCGTCGAACTGTCGTCGTTCCAGTTGCACTGGGCGCCGTCGGTGCGCCCGGACGCCGGTGTTGTCCTCAACGTGGCCGAGGATCATCTCGATTGGCACGGCGGGATGGCCGCGTATGCCGAGGCCAAGGCTCGGGCTCTCAGTGGCAAGGTCGCGGTAGTCGGACTCGACGATGCGATTGCCGCAGAGCTCGGTGCCGGCGCCGAGGCCGACATCGTGGTGGGGTTCCGGTTGGGCGCTCCGGCGCCCGGCGAGTTGGGTGTGTCGGACGGCCATCTGGTCGACAACGCATTCGGCGACGGCCTGCAGTTGGCCGAGGCCGCGGACATCGATCCGCCTGGCCCCGCCGGTGTCATGGATGCGCTTGCCGCAGCGTCCCTCGCGCGGGCTGTGGGAATCGAACCTGACTCTGTGCGGGCCGGATTGACGGCTCACAAGGTCGGACCGCACCGCGGCGCAGTTGTCGGTGATGTCGGGTCGGTGCTGTACGTCGACGATTCCAAGGCAACCAATCCGCATGCTGCCCGCCCGTCGATCCTGGCTCACGATCGAGTCGTGTGGGTGGCCGGTGGTCTGCTCAAAGGGGCCAGCGTCGACGAGTTGGTGACAGAGGTCCGCAGCCGACTTGCCGGCGCGGTGTTACTCGGACGCGACGCGGGCGACATCGAGCAGGCATTGACGCGACACGCGCCCGAGGTCCCCGTAGTCCGCGTGATGACGGGGGACGATGCAGACGTGAGTGAAAATCTCAGCTCGTCGACGCAGGTGATTCGGCTGCCATCCGGGTCCGATGCGGACGCCGTGATGGCGGCGGTGGTGAATCAAGCCGCTGCGCTGGCGTCGCCGGGTAGCGCGGTGGTTCTTGCTCCCGCCGCGGCGTCGTTGGACATGTTCGACAGTTACGGCCACCGCGGCGACAGTTTTGCCGCGGCTGTCGGTGCACTGTCGGATCCGCCGGAACGCGCGAACAAGGCTGGGATCGCGGAATGACCAAGGGTCCCAAGACCCGAATCGGTGCCTGGCTTGCGCGGCCGTTGGCGTCATTTCATCTGGTAGTAACCGTCGCAGTGATGTTGACGGTCTTGGGACTTGTGATGGTTCTCTCGGCGTCGAGCGTCGAGGCTTATGCCGAAAACAAGTCGGCGTACTCGATGTTCTTGAAGCAGGCGATGTTCGCCGTTGTGGGATTTGTGTTGTTCTACGTCGCGTTGCGGTTGCCGATTCGTTCGATGCGCGCGATGTCGTTCCCGGTGTTCGTCACCACGGTTGTGCTGCTTGTCCTGGTTCTCATCCCGGGTATCGGGACCGAGGCGCAGGGCACCCGCGGGTGGTTTGTCATCGGTCCGCTGTCGGTGCAGCCGTCCGAGTTGGCCAAGATTGCGTTTGCGATCTGGGGAGCGCACGTGTTGGCGTCGCGCCGCGGCGAGATCACAACCATCAAGGAACTTCTCGTACCGTTGGTTCCGGCAGCGCTTGTGGTCTTCGTGTTGATCATCCTGCAGCCCGACCTCGGCACAACCGTCTCGCTCATCATCATTCTTTTTGCGCTGCTCTGGTACGGCGGATTGCCGATCAAACTATTCCTCGCGATTCTCGGAACCGGCGTGGTGTCGGTGGCGATTCTCGCGTTGACGGCGGGTTACCGCTCAGACCGAGTGCGCGCCTTCTTCGATTCGGATGCAGATCCGCAGGGCACCGGGTACCAAGCTCGTCAGGCTATGTACTCGCTGGCCGACGGTGGAATATTCGGTCGTGGACTCGGCCAGAGCGTGGCCAAGTGGAGTTACCTGCCTAACTCGCACAACGACTTCATCTTCGCGATCATCGGTGAGGAACTCGGATTTGTCGGCGGCGCTGCCGTCATCGGTCTCTTTGCTCTGTTCGTCTACACCGGCCTACGGATTGCGGCGCGGTCCTCGGATCCGTTCCTGCGAATCCTGACCGCGACGGTGACGACCTGGATCACCGGGCAGGCGTTCATCAACATCGGATACGTCGTGGGGCTACTGCCCGTCACGGGACTGCAGTTGCCTCTCGTGTCGGCGGGTGGAACGTCGACGGCGACCACGCTGTTCATGTTCGGCGTCGTCGCCAATGCCGCACGTCACGAGCCGGAAGCGATCGCCGCCCTGCACTCCGGTCAGGACGGTAGGATTTCCAAGCTGCTGCGGCTACCGATGCCGGTGCCGTTTCAGTCGGTCAGGCCGAGCCGGCCTCGCGGCAGTGCGGAATCGAGCCGCTCGCGCGGCAGTGCGGAATCGAGCCGCTCGCGCGGCAGTGCAGAATCGAGCCGCAAGGCCCCAGCAGGGCAGAATGGACGACGTCGGCAGGCGCCGACGCGCAAGACACACGATGCACATGAAGTTCGAGAGCGAGGAATTCGTAGGTGAGCGGCATTAATTCAGCTCTGTCGGTAGTGGTGGCAGGTGGAGGAACCGCTGGTCATATCGAGCCTGCTCTGGCAGTTGCGGACGCCGTGAAGGCGCTGGCACCCGACACCACCGTCACCGCGTTGGGAACCGCCCGCGGGCTCGAGACGACACTTGTTCCCGCCAGGGGTTACACACTCGAACTGATTCCGCCGGTCCCGTTGCCGCGTAAGCCGACGATGGACCTGGTGAAACTCCCACTACGCATTCGAGCATCGGTGCGTAAGACACGTGAGGTGCTCGACGCAGTCGACGCCGATGTCATCGTGGGTTTTGGTGGGTATGTGGCACTGCCCGCGTACCTCGCCGCTCGCGGTGGGGTCTTGCGCCGCCGTCGCACCATTCCCATTGTCATCCACGAGGCCAACGCCAGCGCCGGCATCGCGAACAAGATCGGTGCGCGGCTGGCAACGCGTGTCTTGGCTGCAGTCCCCGGGTCCGGGGTGAAAAATCGCGGTGCGAGCGACGCGGACATCGTGGGTATTCCGGTGCGGGCATCCATCGCGAACTTCGACCGGGCCGGTTTACGGGCACAGGCGCGTGAGTATTTCGGCCTTCCGCTCGATGGTCCGGTTCTGCTCGTATTTGGCGGTTCGCAGGGGGCGAAGTCGCTCAACGACGCGGTGTCAGGCGCTGCCCGGGAGTTGGCAGACGCGGGAATCTCGGTGTTGCACGCACACGGACCCAAGAACACGCTCGACGCCGCGCAGTTCTCGGAGGCTGCGCCGTACGTTGCCGTGCCGTATCTCTCGCGCATGGATCTTGCGTATGCCGCGGCCGACGCCGCAATCTGTCGCTCCGGTGCGATGACTGTGGCTGAGGTGTCCTCCGTCGGACTGCCGGCCGTCTACGTTCCGTTGCCACATGGAAACGGTGAGCAGGAGTTGAACGCAAAGCCGGTCGTCGCAGCAGGTGGTGCTGTGATCGTCAGCGACGCCGACCTGACTCCGGCATTTGTCGCGGACACCGTGGTGCCGTTGCTCACCGATTCGCCGCGACTGCAGGCGATGAGCGCGGCGGCTGCCGGTGTCGGGCACCGGACCGCGGCGACCGAGATCGCGCGGATCGTTCTGGACACTGCCCGGAAAAGCAACACAGAAGCACGTAACAACACCGCAGTACGCAACACAAATAGGGGAAACCGATGACCGCGCTGCCCGCCCACCTCGAGCGAGTACACATGGTGGGTATAGGTGGTGCCGGCATGTCCGGCATCGCACGAATTCTGTTGTCCCGCGGCGGACTTGTATCAGGATCCGACGCCAAGGAAAGTCGCGGCGTGTTGGCTTTGCGGGCACGCGGAGCGCAGGTCCGGATCGGCCATGACGCCGACGCGTTGGATCTCCTTCCCGGCGGCCCCACTGTTGTCGTCACCACGCACGCGGCCATTCCCAAGGACAATCCGGAACTGGTCGAAGCAGCGCGTCGTGGGATTCCGGTGATTCTCCGGCCGGCAGTCCTCGCGTCGTTGATGGAGGGAAACCGCACGTTCCTGGTTTCGGGAACCCACGGCAAGACGTCGACCACGTCGATGTTGGTAGTCGCTCTGCAGCATTGCGGATTCGATCCGTCGTTTGCGGTGGGGGGCGAACTCAACGAGGCCGGAACCAACGCGCATCACGGTAGCGGCGACGTCTTCGTGGCAGAAGCCGACGAGAGTGACGGCTCGCTGCTGCAGTACGACCCCGACGTGATCGTCGTGACCAACATCGAAGCCGATCACCTGGACTACTTCGGAAGCGTCGAGAACTACGTGCAGGTCTTCGATGATTTTGTGGGCAAACTGGCTCCCGGTGGTCTCCTGATCGCCTGCCTCGACGACGCGGGTTCGGCGGATCTGGCCAAGCGGATCGTAGCTTCCGGCCGGGGCGATATTCGAGTCATCGGCTACGGCAGTGCAGATGCGGGAGATGCGGCGTTCGAGCCGGTCGACGGGGTCGAGGTGGGTGTGCGACTGCTCGATTTCCGGGCGCACGACGTTGGCGGAGTCCTGCAGTTCCAGTTGGCGGGGGAAAAGGCTGCGCGGACGGTTCGGATGGCTGTTCCCGGTCGTCACATGGCGTTGAACGCTCTGGCTGCGCTGTTGGCTGCGCGTGATGCCGGTGCGGAGATCGACGAGATCGTCGAAGGGCTCGCCGGATTCGGGGGAGTGCACAGGCGGTTCCAGTTCACGGGTCGTGAGCGCGGTGTGCGTGTGTTCGACGATTACGCCCACCATCCCACCGAGGTGCGAGCAGTTCTCGGCGCAGCCGCGGATCTTGTTCGGCCACAAGATGTTTCATCGGTTGCGAACTCTGCTGCCGGTCGCGTGATCGTGGTTTTCCAGCCGCACCTGTACTCACGTACGGCGACGTTTGCCGACGAGTTCGCGGCAGCGCTGGACCTTGCAGACGAGGTAGTCGTTCTCGACGTCTACGGTGCGCGTGAAGAACCGTTGCCCGGTGTCAGTGGGGCATTGGTTGCACAGGCTGTCACGAAACCCGTTCACTACCAGCCTGATCTGTCGCTCGCGCCGCGTCAGGTAGCCGGCCTGGCCGGTCCCGGTGACATCGTCATCACGATGGGTGCCGGTGACGTGACGATGTTGGGCAAACAGATCCTCGACGCGTTGCGCGCAGTTCCTCATCAGGCTTCGCGCACGCAGACGCGATGAGTTCGGACGCACGTAGCCGCCGCGGTCGTCGTGATCCGGCGGCCCGGCGTACCGCAGGCGCCAGAGCGCGAAGTACCCGCACAGAATCGCGATACTCGACCCGCGCTACTGCGCCGAAGCCGCCGCCGACACCGAAATCGCCTTGGTACAAGCGGCCGGTGGTGATGGCGCCGCTGGCGGTCGTTGTTGTTGTCGGACTCGTTCTGACAGCGTGGTTGTCACCAGTTCTCTCGGTTCGCGGTACCGAAGTCAGGGGAGCGTCGACGGTATCCGAGGAGCAGATCCTGGAATTGCTGGCAATCCCAGCCGGTACGCCGTTGATGCGCGTCGATGCAGGTTCGGCAGCGGCACGTGTCGCGGCTATTCCGAAGGTTGCATCTGCGCGGGTGCAGCGGATGTATCCGTCGACAATTCGGGTGACGGTAACCGAGCGAGTCCCCATGGTGTTCGTGGATTCGCCGGAAGGCACCCATCTGCTGGACGAGAAGGGCGTCGACTTCGAGATCGGCGTCCCGCCGCCCGGCGTGCCCCGACTGGTGACGGCGACACCCGGATGGAACGACCCGCCGACCTTGGCTGCGCTCGAGGTGCTCGCGGCATTGCCGCCGGAGTTACGGATGCAGGTGGGAGAGGTTGCTGCCCGGTCCATTTCGGATGTCTCGATGACGTTGGTCGACGGGCGTGTCGTCAACTGGGGTGGCGTCGAGAAGTCGGATCGCAAGGCCGCGGTGACGCTGCCGCTGTTGACGCAGCCGGGCCAGACGTACGACGTGTCGAGTCCCGACCTTCCGACGGTGCGTTAGTTCAGGCGCGGAATGTGCGAACTCACGTCAAATACTTCCCGAAGTTTCGGCGCGCCTAATGGCGGATCGTGATGTCGATGCATAGCGTTTGGTTTCAGATCGAATACTTGACATAACTCTAACCCTGTGGTTGAGGTTGAGAGTTGAGATTCACCCGCTTTACCCAGTACCTGCTTTACCCAGCAATAGACAACAGCGCGTAATACGACACGGAAGGCGAGAGCCGATGACGCCCCCGCACAACTACCTCGCCGTAATCAAGGTCGTCGGCATCGGCGGCGGCGGCGTGAACGCAGTCAACCGCATGATCGAACAAGGACTCAAGGGAGTCGAGTTCATCGCGGTCAACACGGACGCGCAAGCCCTCCTGATGAGCGACGCCGACGTCAAACTCGATGTCGGTCGTGAACTGACCCGAGGCCTCGGCGCCGGTGCAGATCCCGAGGTCGGCCGCAAGGCCGCCGAGGATCACAAGGACGAAATCGAAGAGGTCATCAAGGGCGCTGACATGGTGTTCGTGACCGCCGGTGAGGGTGGTGGAACCGGAACCGGTGGTGCCCCTGTCGTCGCCAGCATCGCCCGGAAGTTGGGCGCCCTCACCGTTGGTGTCGTAACCCGGCCGTTCTCCTTCGAAGGCAAGCGTCGTGGTGGCCAGGCCGACACGGGCATCCAGGCATTGCGTGAGTCGTGCGACACGCTCATCGTCATCCCGAATGATCGGCTCCTTCAGCTCGGGGACGCGGCTGTCAGTTTGATGGACGCATTCCGCAGCGCCGACGAGGTTCTGCTCAACGGCGTTCAGGGCATCACCGACCTGATCACCACTCCGGGACTGATCAACGTCGACTTCGCGGACGTGAAGGGTGTCATGTCCGGTGCCGGTAGCGCACTCATGGGCATCGGCTCCTCGCGCGGCGAAGGTCGGGCGATCAAAGCTGCTGAGTCCGCTATCAACTCACCGCTTCTCGAGGCGTCGATGGAAGGCGCCCGCGGCGTTCTGCTGTCGATCGCCGGTGGCAGCGATCTTGGTCTGTTCGAGATCAACGAAGCGGCTTCCCTCGTGCAGGAAGCCGCGCACATCGATGCCAACATCATCTTCGGAACGGTGATCGACGATTCACTCGGAGACGAAGTTCGTGTGACGGTCATCGCTGCCGGTTTCGACGGGGGAGCGCCTGCGCGTCGCCCCGTCGAGTCCGCGGCACCCGGCCGAGGAGCTATCGGAGCAGGGCGCGCCGGCGAGGTCGGACGTTCACCGGTAGCTGCGGAACCGCCTGTGGAGCAGCAGGTTCCGGTTGCGCGCGAGCCGATTGGTTCGGGCTCGCTGCCGCCGATTGCTCCGCCGCGCCATGTTGCGCCACAGGAGGACGACGGCGATGACGACGTCGACGTTCCAGTCTTCATGCGTCGCTGAGTAGAGCGCCGCGCACGCTTTCGAGAGCAGGGTATCCAGATTTTCTGGGTACCCTGTTCTTGATTGATCCCTTATCTCTGTCCGGAAGCTGCCTCGGGATCATGTCCCGTGCAGCAGTGAACATTCGACGTTTGTGAGCACAAAATTTTGAGTACCGAGAACTCGACCGCCAATTTCCGAGTCCGCCGTGTCGTCACCAGTCGCGCTGGCGGTGTTTCGGAAGCGCCGTACGACTCGTTCAATCTCGGTGATCACGTCGGCGACAACGCCGAAGCCGTCGACGCAAACCGTCGACGCCTCGCACGCGAAATCGGCGTCGAGCCGAATCATCTTGTCTGGATGGAACAAATCCACTCGCGCAACGTAACCGTCGTTACCGAGCCGACGGACGAGGTCATCGAGGTGACCGACGCCTTGGTCACTACTGTCCCCGGGTTGGCACTGGCCACGCTCAGTGCCGACTGCGTTCCGGTGCTGCTGTCCGACGAGCAGGCCGGCGTCATCGCCGCCGTGCATGCCGGCCGGATCGGTGCGCGCCTCGGAATCGTGCCGCGGGTTCTGGCCGAGATGGTTCGCCAAGGCGCTGACGTCTCTCGGATCGGCGCCTTCCTCGGTCCGGCAGCCAGTGGCCGGCAGTACGAAGTGCCTGCCGAGATGCGTGCCGACGTCGAGAAGCATCTGCCTGGCAGTGCAACTCGTACCGCGAAGGGCACTCCCGGTCTGGACCTGCGGGCCGGAATCCGCAAACAACTCCTTGATGCCGGTGTTACGGGTGTCGCCGAGGATCCTCGTTGCACGATCGAGGACCGCGCACTGTTCAGTCACCGCCGCGATTCCCTCACCGGGCGTCAGGCTGCGGTGATCTGGATGGATCCGATCGTCACTGTGGAAGACAACTAGGCCGATTGCATGAACGCCGACAATTCTGGACGCGTGGCCGAGATCTCGGCGGCACTCGATTCGGTGCGGTCCCGCCTCACTGCGGCGTGCGCCGCGGCAGGGCGTCCGGCTTCTGCCGTGACGCTTCTCCCGGTTACCAAGTTCTTCCCCGCGTCGGATGCGCGAATTCTGTATGAATTGGGTTGCCGCGAGTTCGGTGAGTCGCGCGAGCAGGAAGCGATAGCCAAGGTTGCGGAATTCGCCGCAGCCGCCGCCGGTGGTGCAATCGACGGGGCGGATCCTGTTCGGTGGCACATGATCGGTCAGTTGCAGCGAAACAAGGCACGTTCGGTCGCGAAGTGGGCCTACGCGATTCACTCGGTCGACAGTGCGCGGCTCGCGGACGCTCTCGATCGGGCCGCGCTCGATGCCCTCTCCGCCGGTGATCGCGCTGCACCGTTGCGAGTTCTCATTCAGGTGAGCCTCGACGCCGATCCGACGCGCGGCGGCATCGCGCTCGACGAGTTACCGGCACTCGCCGCGCGGATCGCGACGGCCGACGGTCTGGAACTGGCCGGGCTGATGGCCGTTCCGCCGCTGGGTTCGGACGCAGACGAACAGTTTGCTCGCCTGCACGAGGTCCATCGGACCGTCCTCGAGTCGCATCCGCATGCGGTCGAGTTGTCGGCCGGAATGACCGGAGATCTCGAGGCTGCGGTTCGCCACGGATCGACTTGCGTGCGTGTCGGAACCGCACTGCTCGGCTCACGACCAGTAATCTCGAAATGATCGCTCTGGTGATCGCCCAACCCGTCCACACCGCGACCGGCCGCAGTCGGAGACAATCCGCCGCGCCAAGGAAGGTCGATCAATGAGCAACCTGCACAAGTTCAAGGCATATTTCGGCATGGTTCCCCTCGACGACTACGAGGACGAGTACGTAGAAGAACCCGATCAGGCTCGTCGCGCACCTCGCCGTAGCCATGACGGCTATGCCGAACGTGATGACCGCGAGTTTGCCGAGCCGGCTTTCTCGAAGGCTGGCTACGCGCCCAGCCGTCGGGATGAGGAAGAAGCCGAGTTCGATCGCTACGAATCACGTCCGAGAATGGACACCGTTGCCTCGCGTGCACCCCGCCCGTCGATGGCGCCTCGTCCCACCAGCCGGGGCAATCTTGCAGTTGACGCCCGCGCCGAGCGCCCTGAAGTTCGCCGCGCGCCCGCAGTCGACGACGGCGGCCCGTTGGCCAAGATCACGACTCTGCGTCCGCAGAGCTACGCCGAGGCCCGCACGATCGGCGAGCGCTTCCGCGACGGCACGCCGGTCATCATGGATTTGGTCGACATGAGCAACGCCGACGCGAAGCGACTGGTCGACTTCGCCGCGGGTCTCGCTTTTGCGCTGCGCGGCTCGTTCGACAAGGTCGCCACCAAAGTGTTTCTTCTCTCACCGGCCGACATCGATGTTTCCGCCGAGGAGCGTCGTCGTATCGCGGAGACGGGCTTCTACAGTCAGAAATGATGCTCTCGATCGTAGATAGCTCCTTGAACAGCCGAAACGCTGGACATTCTGTTGCGCTGGGGCCTGTGCAGGGGTCGCATGCCAGGGGTGTTCACGGTCTCGGCTCGGTGAGTTCGCAGCCTCGTAATCCGGCCTCGGATGGCGAGTGTCTGTTTTGGACGCGACGCAGAAGTCAGGCAGAGTGAGGGTGTGAACGCGCTTTTCGATGTGATCTACCTCGTGCTGGTTGTGTTTTGGCTTTTGCTGATCGGCAGAGTGATTGTCGAGTTCGTTCGTTCGTTCGCCAGAGACTGGCGTCCGTCGGGAGTGGTCGCCATCATTCTCGAAACCGTTTTTACGATCACCGATCCGCCGGTGAAGCTTCTCCGTAGGTTGATCCCCCCGATCAACCTGGGTGGGGTTCGCTTGGATCTATCCATCATGGTCTTGCTTTTCATCGTCATCATCCTGATGTCGGTTGTCGGCTCGGCCCGGTAATTGAGTGGGGTGTGCCAGAATGGAACCCATAACTCGCGTAGTGGTTAGCTGCTACGCACACCGTGCTGTAACTGAATGCTTGCTTGACCGCCAAATGACGCGTGAAGGGATCCTTCCATGCCGCAACTGACTCCAGCTGACGTGCACAACGTTGCGTTCAGCAAGCCGCCTATCGGCAAGCGTGGCTACAACGAAGACGAGGTCGACGCATTTCTTGATCTCGTCGAGCAGGCGCTCTCGCAGCTCATCGAGGAAAATGCAGATCTGCAACAGCGAGTAAGCGAGCTGGATCAGGAACTTGCTGCTGCAAAGAAGGCGCCGGCACCGGCTGCCAATGCAGGTGCCCCGGTAGCCCAGCCCAAGCCAGAACCGGCTCGCGTGGTCGAGGCTCCCAAGCCCGCTCCCGTCGTGGCACCGGTTCCCGTGGCTGCTGCCGCACAGGCTCCGCAGAGCGGCGACACCCACATGCAGGCAGCCAAGGTTCTCGGCCTGGCTCAGGAGATGGCAGATCGCCTCACCGGCGATGCCAAGGCAGAGTCCGAGCAGCTGCTCGGAAGTGCCCGCACCAACTCCGAGCAGCTGATGAGCGAGGCTCGCAGCAAGGCTGACGGCATGATCGCGGACGCTCGCAACAAGTCGGAAGCAATGCTCACCGATGCGCAGACCCGCTCGGAGACCCAGCTTCGCCAGGCTCAGGAGAAGGCCGATGCTCTCAAGGCAGACGCCGAGAAGAAGCACACCGAGATCATGGCGACCATCAACCAGCAGCGATCTGTCCTCGAGGGCCGCATCGAGCAGCTCAAGACGTTCGAGCGCGAATACCGGGTGCGCCTCAAGTCCTACCTGGAATCGCAGCTCGAAGAGCTCGAACAGCGTGGTTCTGCGGTTCCGGTCGACGGTGGCCAGGAGTCCTTCAGCAGTCCGTCGTTCGCAAAGGGAAACAGCTGACCGAGGGATACTCGCCAGGTCAGCGCCGACATCGGGTAGAGGTTGACACGTGCTGGTCGTGACGATAGGACTCGCGGCGGCAGGATTTGCTTTCCTGATTATCGCGCTGACCACCGGGTCGATTATCTGGGCGTGGGCGTGTATTGCAATTTGTTTGGCGGGTGCCGTCCTCCTGCTGGTCAGTGCGCTGACCGGCAAGAGGGCGGCTCTGCCGTTGGACGAGCCGGATACAACCGCCGACGTTGACACACCGGACAACACGGATTTTCCGGGAAACCACGGTGGGTCGGCAAACGAAAACGGCGAGCATTAGACTGTTCGTCAAGAACAGGCTATTCACGAATTACAGGCGATGAACCGGCAATCACCGGGGAGCCTTCGGAAGAACGGTGTTCAGCCAGGCTCGGGCCTGTCAGGCACTCAGTAGAACCGAACGGGTGAGCCCGTCACAGCTCGCGAAGAGTGGCAACACGGAAGGCCTGGCAGAGTTTTGCCGGATTCACGTGGTGCAAGCGGGGTGGTACCGCGGTACGTACGCAGATGCGCACGTATCGTCCCCGTGCCGAGTCGTACAGGCACGAGGAGATCGCAGTGGCGAATAACGGGTATCCCAAAGTCGATTACGGCGTCCCCGCCGACACCGGAGTCAAATTTCCGGCCCTGGAACAGAAGGTTCTGAAAGAGTGGGCCGACGACGACACGTTCCGGGCATCGGTCGACAATCGTGACGGCAACGAGGAGTTCGTCTTCTACGACGGCCCTCCGTTTGCCAACGGCTTGCCGCACTACGGTCACCTTTTGACGGGGTACGTCAAGGACTTGGTGCCCCGCTTCCAGACAATGCGCGGCCGCAAGGTGGAGCGCCGGTTCGGTTGGGATTGCCACGGCCTGCCCGCAGAGCTCGAGGCCGAGAAGCAACTCGGCATCAAGGACAAGTCCGAGATCGACGTCATGGGACTTGCGAAGTTCAACGAGTACTGCAAGGCGTCGGTGCTCAAGTACACCGACGAGTGGCGTGAGTACGTCACCCGGCAGGCTCGTTGGGTCGACTTCGACAACGACTACAAGACCCTGGACCTCGACTTCATGGAGTCGGTCATGTGGGCATTCAAGGAGCTGCACGAGAAGGGCCTGATCTACCAGGGCTTCCGCGTTCTCCCGTACAGCTGGTACGAGCAGACACCGCTGTCCAACCAGGAAACTCGTCTCGACGACGCGTACAAGATGCGTCAGGATCCGGCGGTCACCGTCGAGATGCCGCTGGTGGCGTCGGGCTCACCGCTCGATGGTGCCAATGCCGTCATCTGGACCACAACGCCGTGGACGCTGCCGTCCAACCTCGCTTTGGCTGTTCATCCCGACATCGACTATGTCCAGGTTCTCGGTCAGGACAGCAAGCGCTACGTGCTCGCCGAAGCTCGAGTTGCTCACTACGCCCGTGAGTTGGGGGACGACCCCGAGGTCGTTTCGCGGCACAAGGGTAGCGACCTGGTCGGCCTGTCGTACACACCGCCGTTCGACTTCTTCGTCGGGCACCCGAACGCCCATGTCGTGTTGTCGGCCGATTACGTCACCACCGATTCGGGTACCGGAATCGTCCACCTCGCACCGGCTTTCGGTGAAGAGGATATGGATGTTGCGACCGCCAACGGCATCGAGGTCGTTCAGCCGCTTGACCCCGGTGGAAAGTTCACGTCTATGGTGCCGCCGTACGAGGGTCTGATGGTGTTCGACGCCAACCCCGTCATCATCAAGGATCTCAAAGCCGCCGGAAACCTGTTGCGGCACGAGACGATCGAGCACTCGTACCCGCACAGCTGGCGCAGTGGTCAGCCGCTCATCTACATGGCGGTTCCGTCGTGGTTCGTGGCCGTCACCAAGTTCCGTGACCGCATGGTCGAACTCAACCAGGACATCACCTGGGTTCCCGAGCACATCCGCGACGGTCAGTTCGGCAAGTGGCTCGAAGGTGCTCGCGACTGGAACATCAGCCGAAACCGCTACTGGGGCAGCCCCATTCCGGTGTGGGTCTCGGATGATCCGCAGTACCCGCGTACCGACGTCTACGGTTCCCTGGATCAGTTGGAGGCAGACTTCGGTGTGCGCCCGACCGACCTGCACCGTCCGATGATCGACGATCTGGTGCGTCCGAACCCGGACGACCCGACCGGTAAGTCGATGATGCGTCGAGTTCCCGAGGTTCTGGACTGCTGGTTCGAGTCCGGTTCGATGCCGTACGCCCAGGTGCACTACCCCTTCGAGAACCGCGACTGGTTCGAGAGCCACTACCCGGGTGACTTCATCGTCGAGTACAACGGTCAGACCCGTGGCTGGTTCTACACCCTGCACGTTCTCGCGACGGCTCTGTTCGATCGTCCCGCTTTCAAAACCGTTGCAGCACACGGCATCGTTCTCGGTGACGACGGGCTGAAGATGAGTAAGTCCAAGGGTAACTACCCGGATGTCAAGGAGGTGTTCGACCGCGACGGCAGTGATGCCATGCGCTGGTTCCTCATGTCCTCACCCATCCTGCGCGGTGGCAACCTGGTCGTGACGGAGCAGGGCATCCGCGAAGGTGTGCGTCAGGCTTTGCTTCCACTGTGGAATGCCTGGAGCTTCCTGCAGCTGTACGCACCGGAATGTGGTGTGTGGCGCACTGATTCGGAGAACATCCTCGACAAGTACATCCTCGCGAAGCTGGCGGGCACGAGGAACGTCATCACCGATGCCCTCGAGGCGAACGACATCGCGGGAGCTTGTGACGAGCTTCGGTTGTTCTGTGATGCACTCACCAATTGGTATGTGCGACGGTCGCGTTCACGTTTCTGGGACGAAGATCGTGATGCCATCGACACGCTCCACACGGTGCTAGAGGTTGTGACGCGTCTGGCTGCGCCCTTGCTGCCGTTGGTGTCCGAAGTGATCTGGCGTGGATTGACCGGGGAACGCTCGGTACACCTCGCCGATTGGCCGACGGAGTCCGAGTTGCCTGGCGATCCGGAACTCGTTGCCGCCATGGACGACGTGCGCACGGTGTGCTCGACAGTGTTGAGCTTGCGTAAGGCGCAGAACCTGCGTGTCCGTCTGCCGTTGCCCGAGGTTACGGTCGCAGCGCCGGATGCCGAGCGTCTGCGTCCGTTCCTCGGCCTGATCGCCGACGAGGTCAACGTCAAGAAGGTCGACCTGACCGAGGACGTCGACGTTCACGGTCGGTTCGAGATCGCGGTCAACGCGCGTGCTGCAGGTCCGCGTCTGGGCAAGTCTGTTCAGACCGTCATCAAGGCCGTCAAGGCCGGCGACTGGACCGAGAATGCGGACGGTGTGGTGGTTGCCGCCGGCATCGAACTCTTGCCGGAGGAATACACGCAGAAACTGGTTGCAGCCGAGCCTGATTCGACTGCAGCGCTTCCCAATGGCGCAGGTCTTGTCGTGCTCGATTCCGTCGTGACGGAAGAGCTCGAGGCCGAGGGTTGGGCCAAGGACCGGATCCGCCAACTACAGGATGCGCGCCGCGCCGCGGGACTCGACGTCTCGGATCGCATCAACGTTGTGCTCGAGGTGCCCGAGGATCGCAAGGACTGGGCCGATCGTCATCGCGACTTGATTGCCGGTGAGGTTCTGGCCACGTCGTTCACGATCGGCGAGGCCGGGGACGGTGCCGTCGATCTCGGCGACGGTATCCGTGCTGCAATCACGAAGGTCTAGTAGCTGACAACTACTCCGGTGCCCCGAAATATGTCGGAGCACCGGAGTAGTTTGCTCTCATGAGCACGAGCAAGGACACCGTGGCGCGCATTCTCGAGCAGTTGGAGCCGCTCGATGTCCGTGCGCGGGCTATGTTCGGTGAGTATGGCTTGTACTGCGACGAGAAGGTCGTTGGCTTGATCTGCGGTGACGTTCTGTACGTCAAGCCGACAGAGATCAGTGCGGAGTTCGGATCGGACGCAGACCTTGCGCCGCCGTACCCGGGCGCAAAGGAGTATTACCGGGTTCCAGAGGAGCGGTTTCACGACGTGGATCGGCTGCACGCATTCATTCAGCGAACCGCCGACGCGCTTCCACTGCCCAAGAAGAAGCCACCGAAGAAGGCCAAACCGAAGGTCCAGAAGTAATCCATTGCTCGCCGAGATCGAGAACTGTTACCGCCGATGAACCAGGGTGATCCCACACGAAGCCGCCGGTGGGTGCTTCATCTCGATATGGATGCCTTTTTCGCCTCCGCTGAGCAATTGACCCGACCGACGTTGCGCGGACGTCCCGTCATGGTGGGCGGTCTCGGTGGCAGGGGCGTGGTTGCCGGCGCAAGTTACGAGGCTCGCGCCTTCGGTGCTCGGTCCGCCATGCCGATGCATCAGGCAAGGCGCTTGGTGGGCGGCGGGGCAGTGGTCCTACCGCCGCGGATGTCGCTGTATTCGGTACTGAGTAAAGGGGCGTTCGAGGCGTTGCGTCTGCGCATGCCGGTGCTCGAACAGTTGTCGGTGGACGAAGCGTTTGGCGAACCGGCCGAGTTGGCAGGAGCCGGTGCGGACGAGGTGCGGACGTTCTGCGAGGACCTACGGTCCTTGGTACTGGCAGAGACCGGGATGGTTGCGTCCATCGGCGCGGGTGCGGGCAAACAGGTCGCCAAGATTGCGTCGGGGCTGGCGAAGCCGAACGGTGTCGCGGTGGTGCCGCCGGGTCAGCAACACGAACTCCTCGATTCCCTTCCGGTTCGCAAGCTGTGGGGAATCGGCCCGGTGGCTGAGGAGAAGCTCAAACGGTTGGGGATCGTGACTATCGGGGGGTTTGCGCGCACTCCGATATCGGAGGTCGCGTCCATCCTCGGTACGACGGTAGGCCCTGGCTTGCATCGTCTGGCGCAGGGTATCGACGATCGTCCCGTGGCCGAGCGCGCGGACTCCAAGCAGATCAGTGCGGAATCGACGTTCGCGAGCGACATCGTCACGTTGGGGCAGTTGCGTGCGGCGGTGGAGAACAGCGGTGGGGCGGCGTTCTCACGGTTGGAGAAGGACGGCCGCGCGGCGCGCACGGTCGTGCTCAAGCTGAAGAAATCCGACATGAGTGTGCTGACCAGGTCGGTGACGTTGCCATATGCCACCCTCGACCGGGCGATCCTGATTGCCACCGCGCAGAAGCAGGTGATCGATCCGGTGGAATTGGGGCCGATCCGGTTGGTGGGGGTGGGATTTGCCGGGCTCTCCACAGTGCGTCAGGGATCGCTGTTTCCGGAGTTGGATCAGGATGTGCCGGGATATCCGATGGACACTCTCGCGGAGGATCTCGACGAGAGTCCCATTCCTGCGCGGGTTCCGGAACGATACTGGCATCCCGGTCTGGATGTGAGTCATCCCGAATTCGGACACGGTTGGGTGCAGGGCGCCGGTCATGGTGTCGTGACCGTTCGATTCGAAACCCGTTCCACGGGAACAGGAATCGCTAAAACCTTCACCGACGACGATGCGTCACTTCAGGTGGCGGATGCACTCGACAGCCTTCTCTAAGGACACCCTTAGACTTTTTCGGCTTACCGTTGGGTAATGTTGTGGCGGACCGCGAGCGATGCACGTCAGTGCTGACAACGCTCGTTTGTGAAAACCGGAATGGATAGGACTGAGAAGTTGAAGCTTCGTAACATGACCGTCGCAGCCGTCGCGATTGCAGCGGCCCTGACGATGACTGCCTGCAGTTCCGAAGAGGCCGATCCCGCCCCCAAGACCACAACCTCCGCGAAGGCCACGACCACCACGGTCGAGGTCGCGCTGCCGACTGCAGCCGAGCTCAACGCCAAGATCGCGACGGCACTCGACGAGAGCGTTCCGTCTTCGGAGAAGGTCAAGTTCGTCGAGGGCGCAGACGCCGATCCCGAGCTGATCAACCAGGTCGCCGCGGCTGCCAAGGCTGCCGGCGCACAGGTCGAGGTTGTCGACCCCGTCACCGATTCGGGCAGCGACACGGCTACCGCACCGCTCGCCATCGTTATCAACGGCCAGCCCCTTGCCGGCGGCATGAACGCTGTCTTCGTGAACCTGGACGGCGAGTGGGCACTGTCCAAGACCACCGCTTGCCAGATCGTCAGCTTCGCTCAGCTGACCACCCCGGCTTGCGCTGCTTGATTTCAGCTAGCTGACAAAGCGGCCGCCGAACCCTCACGGGTTCGGCGGCCGCTTTTGTTTGTTCAGGTTCGCTCAGTGGTGGAATCCCTCGGTGACACGAGGCTTGGGCATCGGGCTGGACAGTTCGTCGAGGAACGCGGTTTCCTCTTCGATGACACCCAACAGGTTGGCAGCCAAGTCCATGCTCAGACCGTTACGCACGACAATGCGTTGCACGGTGAGGTCGGTGAGGTTGTCCGGCATGGGATAGGCCGGCACGAGCCAGCCCTTGGCGCGTAGTCGATCCGACAGGTCGTAGAGCGTCCAATTCTCGGCGTGCCCGGCCTTCAGGCGCCACGCGAACACCGGAATATCGCTGCCGTCGTTCCAGAGTTCGAAGGCGTCGAGCTTGCCGATTCCTTCGGCGAGGAATTTCGCGACGTCCTGCGAGGACTGCTGGATGGAACGGTAACCGTCGTGGCCTAGCCGCAAGAACATGTAGAACTGCAAGATCACCTGGGCGCCGGGGCGCGAGAAGTTGAGTGCAAAGGTCGGCATGCTGCCGCCGAGATAACTGACTTTGAACACCAGATCCTCGGGGAGCAGGTCCTCCGAGCGCCACACCACCCAGCCAAGACCTGGGTACACCAGCCCGTATTTGTGCGCCGACGTGTTGATGGAATGAACTCGGGGGAGCCGGAAGTCCCATTCGATTTCCGGTTGGAGGAACGGTGCGATCATGGCGCCGGACGCTCCGTCGACGTGGATCGGGATGTCGAGTCCGGTCTTCTTCTGGATCGCGTCGAGTGCATTGGATATCTCGAGCACGGGTTCGTACATGCCGGTGTAGGTGACACCCATGATTGCGACGACACCGATGGTGTTCTCGTCGACGTACTTCTCGAGATCGTGCCCGTCGAGTGTGCGATGTTCCTCGCTGATGGGGACGTATCGCGCTTCGATGTCCCAGTAGTTGCAGAACTTTTCCCAGCACACCTGCACGGCTGAACTCATCACCATGTTCGGGCGGTCCACCGGTTTGCCTGCAGCGCGCCTGGCGTGCTGCCAGCGACGCTTGAGAGCGAGTCCGCCCAGCATGCAGGCTTCCGACGAGCCGATGGTCGACGTACCGATCGCGTCTTTCGGAGACGGTGCGTTCCACAGGTCGGCGAGCATCCGCCAGCAGTATGTTTCGATCGCGGCCGTCTGCGGGTACTCGTCCTTGTCGATCATGTTCTTGTCGAACGACTCTGAATACAAGCGCGTGGCGTGGTCGTCCATCCACGTGCCGACAAACGTCGCGAGATTCAAACGGGCATTGCCGTCCAACATCGTTTCGTCGTGGACGATTTGATAGGCAGTTTCGGGGAGCATGCCATCAGGTTCGAGAGTGTATTTCGAGGCAACCGAATCTTCTCCAGGTCTGGAGAAAATGGGATTCGCGGCGACGTAATCGGTATGTTCGGCTCTTCGCGGCTCTGGCATGAACTTCTGCTCCTCACAACGGTATTTCACGGTGGTCGGTGTCCTGATTGTTCGTATCCAGCTACCCTTACCGTCCATTGCGGAACGGAAGTTGTCAAAGGGAACTGTGATCAGTCGATCAGGCAGTCTGTGGCCTGAGCCTGCGCGCATCGTAGAACGCCGCGAAGTAACACAAAGTCGTGACAATCAGGAGTAAACCCGCAATGCGGGCGAAGGCGCGGTCGTCGAATGCCAGGATTGCCGTGCCCGATACCCCGAGAGTGAGGACATAGACCAGCTTGGCCACCTGCCAACGCGGCGAGTCGGGACGGATCGCAGAAGGCTTGCCTCGCACGGTGATCCGCCAATCGAAAAGCAAGGGCAGCACCACCGCGACCCAGACGGCCGTACCGAAATCACCTTCGAGAATTCCGGCGACGGCGAGGAATACAGCACTGAGTACGAGAGTGGTCACCACGAGCACCTGCAGTTGTGATTGTGCAGTCACAGGAACCGTCATGCCTGTGTATACCCAGAGAAGGCGGCTGTATGCGGTTAGCGCGCAGCCGTTCTCAGGCCGGGCAGAGTTCGGGTGGTTTCCGCCTCGAACGGCGTCCCCGCGGGGACGCCGTTCGACATCTGGCCGGGCGACATCTGATCGTCAGGTCAGCGTTGGTAATTCGACGCCCGTCAGGTCTGCCTTGATCTGCAGCGCGAGGTACTTGCTGTAGTTACGCACCAGCATGAAGTTCCCACCGTGGATCCAGAACCGGTCGTGCCCGGACGCCCGCCACACCGACTGAAGCTCGCCCTCGTCGTCCAGATCCCAGACCGGACCGCAGGCGTCGGCGACGGCATCACCGAGGACGCGTCGTGCGGTGTCGAGAATGCCACGGAACCCGGTGGCGCACACGATCGTGTCGGCCGGGACGTGGGTACCGTCCGACATGATCAGCCCGTCCGGGACGAGTCGCTCGACGGTCGGACCCGATACCAATGCGATGCTGCCGTCAGCGATAAGCGGGGAGGCGCCGACGTCGATGTAGTAACCGCCGTTGCGGGTCAAGAACAGCATCATCACTCCGGTGCCGTCCACTCCGTCGGCGAGCGCGAATCCCTTGGCAGCGAGAGCGTCGAGCAGCTCGCGGTCGTCCTCGGCCATTGCGGCGGAACCGTACTTCAGAGCTGCAAGAAATTGTGGATCGAGGCGTGCCGACGACGCGTCGAGCAGATCTGCCACGTCCGTGGAGGTGTGTTCGCCGTAGCGCATCCGGCCTCGATCAGACAGGGTATGCCCGCTCACCACGTGGGTGGGCCCACGCTGGATCAGTGTCACCTGCGCACCCGATTCGTAGAGATCCTGCGCGATGTCGTGGCCGCTGTTGCCGGTTCCGATCACCACGGTGCGGGTTCCCTTGCGTGCCGGTTCGGTGCGATACCGGCTCGAATGCAGCAGTTCGCCGGCAAAATCCTCGGCGCCCGCAAATTCTGGAAGGACAGGTTCGGTACCACTGAGACCTGTCGCGAGAACCACGTGGTGCGGACGTAGTGTGCGCCGTGTGCCGTTACGATCGACGACGACGGTCCAGCGCCGCTCGCCTGGATCGAATGTGGATTCCACAATCTCCGACCGCGTCCACACGTTCAGATCCATCGCACGTGAATATATTTCGAGCCAGTCGCCCATCTTGTCCTTGGGCGTGAAAACCGGCCAGGACGATGGGAATGGCATGAGCGGAAGATGATTCGACCAGACCGCGTCGTGTAGCACCAACGAGTCGTAGCGCCCGCGCCAGTTGTCGCCGACTCGATCACCGCGGTCGACCAGAAGGGTCCTGACTCCGAGCACGCCGAGTTGAGCGGCCAATGCCAGGCCCGAGTGGCCGGCACCGATTACGAGAACATCCGGATCGGCGTCGTGGCACTCGACTTCGCGGCTGCGCCGTGCCGACCAGTACTCCGGATGATCCCCCGTGCCGTCCGGTCGATGCTCGCCGGTGGTCGGTTCGTGGCCTGCCAGGGTATCCAGTGCGGTGAGGAGATTCCGGGCCCGCCAGGTGCCGTCGTCGAGGATCAGCCTGGCAACACCCCGCACGTGGCCGAGGTCGCTATCGAACCGAAACAGTAGTTGGATAGTAGATCCGGACAGTGTCGGAACTAGTGCTGGTGCGGCAGCCGGGTCGAGGTGTTCGCCGTGCACATGCTGTGCCGCAGCGGACGCGATGGCGGCATCGATCAGTGCGGTGCCGTTGAGACTGCGCAGGTCGCCGGAGAAGGCAAGCAGATCACGCCACCACACGTCGGGATGTAGCACCGCCTCGGCGCCGACGCCGGTACGCAGGAGGCAGGCGAAATCGGAGAGCCATTGCCCGGCCGTCGCCGCAACTGTGGCCGTGTCAAGCTCGGGGGAGTCCAATTGTGTTGTCATATCCACACTTTCCGTGAAATCAGCGGGTGGTGAAGCCGGCGTCGACCTTCAGTTCGGTGCCGGTGACGTAGCGAGCCTCGTCCGAAGCCAGGAACAGGACCGCATTGGAGACGTCGATCGGATCGGCCCAGGGGACAGGCAAGGCGTTGGTTCCCGTGAAGAGCGGTGCAACCTGTTCCTTGGTCGGATTCCGGGTGCCGGGCAGGAAAAGGTTGAAGCAGCGATCGTTCATGATCATGTCGGTATCGGTTGCGCCCGGGTGGACGGTGTTCGCGCGGATGCCATGTTCGCCCAGTTCACTGACGAGTGTCCGCATCAGTCCGACCACCGCATGCTTGCTGGCAGCGTAGGCGCCGGCGTTGCGTGTGCCCTTGATTCCGGCCGTCGAGCTGGTGATGACGATCGATCCTCCGTCGCCCTGCTCGATCAGGTGCGGTACTGCGGCTTTGCAGGTGTGCCATACGCCCTTGAGATTGACGTCGAGTACGTCGTCCCACTCGTCTTCGGTAATCCGGTGTGCCGGTTCGCCACTGATGAAGATCCCGGCGTTTGCGACCACGATGTCGACGCGGCCGAGTTCCGCGACTCCGCGGTCGAGAAGCGTGCGCACCGAGTCGAAGTCGCGTACGTCGGCAATCCCGGCGTGGATGCGACGGCCGATCTTCTCGACTCCGCGAACTGTTTCGGCGAGGTCGTCCGGCGTGGCGGGAGGGTAGAACCGAGTGACCGTATCGATGCCGTCTGCGAGATCGAGGGCGATGATGTCGGCGCCTTCTTCGGCGAGCCGGAGCGCGTGACTGCGTCCCTGGCCTCGCGCTGCGCCGGTGATGAAGGCAACTTTTCCAGCTAGCCGTCCGGGCATCCTGCTCCTTCTGTCCGACGTCGTTGTCGTCCGGAAGGTAACGAGGATCACAGAAGCGTCAGCGCGGCACTCCCATTCAGTAGGACGGAGTCTAGCGGGCTCGCGAGAGTGTCTCCGGCTGAAGTGATTACGAGGACGGAGCGTGTAGACGCTCCACAGCCGTGCTGGCCATCGATCCCAGAACCTCGGGCGCGATGGGCGTCGGCGCGGTGGCGGAGAGTTGAGTCAGGTTGGGTCCCACTGCCGCGACGACTACATCGGCGACAAGTGTGAATCCTTCACTCGCCGTCGTGATTCGGTAGGAGAACGACGCGTCGCCGACGGTCGGCTGATGTCCCGCGCCGACTTGATAGGTGATATTGATGCCGTCGGCGTCGGTACCCGAGAATTCGCTGCATCCGGCAACCGTGGCCTGCATACTCTCGAATGCTGCTGTGGCCGCGGCGCCGTCGGCGTACGAGGCGCTGTCCTGATCGATGCTCGTGAAATCGGGTCCGGTGAACATCTTCGAGATCGAGGCCACGGAACCCGGAACCTGGGTGGCGATCGGTGCGAGCACGCCGGCACAAGCGGCGGGGTTGGTGCTGGACTTGTCGGATTCCGATGTGGCGGGTGCGGGAGCGAGGCCCAGATCCTCGACCGGATCCGGCACGATGTCGAAACCAGCTGGTAGTTCGCTGAGTGTGAGTACGGTCTGCGTCAGCGCTGCTTTGTCCAGGGGAGTGCCGGTGAGGCCGGTCGGGACAGGCGCAGTGCTGAACGGAGCGAGGGCAACATCGGGTACCGGCGAGGCATCCGACGCTGTGGGAGAAGATGTTTCGGTTCCGCATCCGCCGACGAGGAGAACGGTCACCACGCTGAGCCCGGCGACAGCGCGACGCGACATCACGATGTCCACCGAATGTTGTTGGTAATGCTCTGTCGGATGACCGATGTGCCGTCCGGGTCGCTGTAAGCCTGGTCGCCGCCGACCGAAAGTTCGCCGCTGACGGGAAGCGGCAGATTCAGGTCGACGATCATGGTTCCCGACCCGGCCATGACGTACTGATCGATGTCGAGAGTGCCTGCCCCGCCCGCGAGATTCCAGATGTTGCTCTGCGGAGTCTGTGACAGTTCTACGGCGAGGGTGAGACGGTCGCCGTCACGCGCGGTCACGGTGACGGTGGTTGTCTGATCGAGTTGGATCTCGCTACTGACGTCTTGCTTCACCGTCCACCGGGCACCGACTCCGACGGGCTCTGTCGGCAGAGCAACTGCGCGATATACCGCTTGGCCGAAGGCCTGTTCGATTGCCGCGCGGGCCGCATTTGCCGACCCGGCCGACGGGCGTAAGCGCAGCGCCGTAACAGCACCGGATTCTGTGAAGGTCAACCCGGCTCCTGACCCTTCGGCGCCACCGAGGGCGGCTTGGAGCGTCTCGTCCGGCGTAGTCATGCCAGACAGGGTGAGATCAACCACGGTTGTCGGGTTCGCGGGAGTGGCGGCCGTCGACACGACGGCATTGAGCGGAATGGTCACTTCAGGCGAGGAAATGTCCTGAACCGGCTGCTGGTCGATCTGCTGGCGCACGTCGGTCGACGTCACCAGGGTTGTTGCCTGAGTGGTTCCGGTGGGCAGGTTCATCCGCAGGCTCTGCCTGGGCTCACTTCCGGCATCGAGTACCTCGACGGTCGCAGCGGTGACTGGGACGGTGAACTCGGCTGGAGTCGCCGAAGGCGTATCAGGCGACTGCTCGGCGTCGCCGCATGAGGTGAGAACGGTGACGAGAGCAAGGGCGGCGGCGAACACATAAGGAACGCGCCGGCCGGAGATAGACAACTGTGGCACGCGCTCCAGGCTAACCGCTTCGCCGGAGTGCCCGGTCGGGTCGGGGAGCGCGTGCGTGCAGAGCAGCAGACATAGGGGATGATGGTGGGCGTGAGTACAGACCACCCAGACCGAGATCTCAGCGCGGAGGATCAGCCGATTACCGATTTGTCGAAGTCCGCATCACCGACACGGCCAAAACGGTTGGCGATGCTGATCGCCATCGCGGCAGTCATCCTGATCGCGGACGTCTTGACCAAGATCTGGGCTGTTGCGGCGATCACGCCCGGCAAGCCGATCGAAATCATCGGCGACGTCGTCACTTTCACGTTGGTCCGCAATCCCGGAGCCGCATTCTCGATGGCAACGTCGATGACGTGGATCCTCACGTTGGTTGCGATCGGCGTCGTGATCGGAGTGATCAAGATCGGTCGCACTCTGCGGTCACCCTGGTGGGCTCTGGGTCTGGGTCTGGTGCTCGGCGGCGCACTCGGCAACCTCATCGACCGATTGTTCCGCGCCCCGGGTTTCATGCGCGGACACGTCGTCGACTTCATGTCCATCGGTTGGTGGCCTGTGTTCAACATCGCTGATTCTGCGATCGTGTGCGGTGCAATCCTGTTGGTCGTCTTGACGCTGTTCGGGTTCGAACCCAACGGCGAGCGCCTGCGCAGTGACAAGGACACGGGCGAGGGCCCGGGCAGTGACAAGGACACGGGCGAGGGCCCGGGCAGTGACAAGGACACGGGCGAAGGCCCGGGCAGTGACAGGGTCACGGGGGAGAGCAAATGAGGGAATCGCGTTCGATGCCGGTACCGGACGGACTCGACGCGATGCGTGTCGACGCCGGATTGGCACGACTACTCGGTCTCTCACGAACCGTCTCGGCCACCCTTGCAGAAGAAGGTTCGGTACTGCTCGACGGTGTAGCCGTCGGGAAGTCCGATCGGTTGACCGCGGGTTCGTGGCTCGAGGTTGTCCTGCCCGAGCCGCCGCGTCCGCTGACCGTCGAAGCTACTCCGGTCGAGGGCATGGAAATTCTCTACGCGGACGACGACGTTGTTGCCGTGGACAAGCCGGTCGGCGTTGCCGCGCACGCGAGTGTGGGGTGGACGGGTCCGACGGTCATCGGCGGCCTGGCCGCTGCAGGTTTCCGGATTTCGACGTCGGGCGCGCACGAGCGTCAAGGCATCGTTCACCGACTGGATGTCGGCACGTCCGGTGTCATGGTCGTTGCGACGTCCGAGCGGGCGTACACCGTACTCAAGCGAGCCTTCAAACAGCGCACCATCGACAAGAGGTACCACGCGCTGGTCCAGGGGCACCCGGACCCGAGCAGCGGAACGATCGACGCTCCGATCGGGCGGCACCACGGGAACGACTGGCGTTTTGCCGTGACCGCCGACGGTAAGGCAAGCGTCACGCATTACGACACCATCGAGGCATTTCAGGCGGCAAGTCTGTTGGATGTGCACCTCGAAACGGGGCGGACACACCAGATTCGGGTGCATTTCTCCGCGCTGCGCCACCCGTGCTGTGGCGACTTGACGTACGGAGCGGACCCCCGCCTCGCCGAGCGGTTGGGACTCGAGCGGCAGTGGCTTCATGCAGTGTCACTCGGGTTTGCACACCCGGCGGACGGGCGCTGGGTCGAGATCAAGAGCAAGTACCCGAAAGACCTCGAACATGCGCTAGAGGTTCTTCGATCCGCATGAGCGCGCGAGCAGTCGGTTCCGCGCTGGCGGGAATCGCAGTTGTTGCGCTCGTCGTTGGAGCCGGCCTGCTGAATCCGGTTCCCACCCCGCCGGTGGGAACCGATTCGCTCGGCCCGGACAGCAGTGAACTGGTATCCGATTATCTCGACCGTGCGCGAGAATCACTCGACGCGGTCGAGGGCTCGGCGTGGGCCCTCGCATCGTTTGCCGCTCCGATGACTGCCGACGACGTTATCGCGGCCACCCCGGGAGTTCGGGTGTCCGAGGTGTTGTTCCGAGTGCCGTTGGATCGGGTTCAGACTCCGATGGTCGCGATTGCAGTACCGGACAACAACGACGCGATTCGACGGGCACCTGGAGCTGCGGCGACGCGACTCGCCGCCATGTCGGGGGTCGACGAACGGCAGAAACGCGTCGCGGAAGTCTCGAGTCGGCTGTTGTCGCAGGGGTGCGCGTGTGCGATCGGCGCGGTAGTGCACGGCACTGCGCAGGAACTTGCGACATTGGCAGGTACTCCATCGATCCGAGCGCTCGAAGCCTTGCCGGAAGACGGCACTCCGTGGCGCGCAGCGGTTCGGCCGCTGCTGCCAGAGTATGTGGACGTGGTTCGGGTAGGACCGGATGACGGACCAGTTCCATGAGCACCGATGACGGACGCGAGATCACGCTGTCGAAAGTGACCAGGTCCGGTTCGAGTTCGGGCATCGCATTCGGTGCCGGCGCCTTCCTGATCTGGGGCGCATTCCCCGCGTTCTTCGGTTTGCTCGATTTTGCCGACCCGCTCGAAATTCTTGCTCATCGAGTGGTGTGGACACTCGTGCTGATGCTGATCGTGTTGGCGGTTCTCGGTCGACTTGCCTCGCTTCGCGGCATCAGCGGGCGTACGTGGTTGCTGGTGACGGCAGCCTCGGCGGCAATCGCTGTCAACTGGGGAACCTACATCTACGCGGTGGCGTCGGGGCGAGTGGTGGAAGCCGCGCTCGGATATTTCATCAACCCGTTGGTGACTGTCCTGCTCGGTGTGGTGATCTTCCGAGAGCGGCTTCGACGCGCTCAGATCGTGGCGCTGGCGCTGGCTGCAACAGCGGTGGTGGTGATCACCATCGATTACGGCAAACCGCCGATCGTGGCACTCGTCCTGGCGGGGTCGTTTGCAACGTACGGACTGATCAAGAAGGTGGTTCCGCTCGACCCCCGAACCAGCTTGACGGCTGAGGGCGTCGTTGCCGCTCCGTTCGCGGTGGGATATCTCGTATTTCTCGGTCTGACCGGCGCCGGTGCTTTTGTCTCCGGCGGCACCGGCCAAAGCCTGCTCCTCATGGCGGCCGGCCCCGTGACGGCGTTGCCGCTGTTGCTGTTCGGTGTTGCCGCGCAGCGAGTGAAACTCTCCACAATGGGCATGTTGCAGTACCTGACACCGGCGCTGCAGATGTTGTGGGGCGTCGCGGTGATGCGTGAGGACATGCCTGCGTCGCGGTGGATCGGGTTTGCCTTGATCTGGCTGGCACTGGTGATCTTCACGACAGACATCGTCCGCGCTAATCGGCGTTCACAGGGGTCGACGTCGTCCAAGCAGGAGCCGGTCACGTAACTATCGTCGCGCCGCCTGCCGGTCACATCGATCGGCCGCCGACTCTGTCGGTAGCGGGGCATACACTCGACCAAGCTCCCAGACATCAGAGAGGCGCACGTGGCTGACTCGTTCGTTCATCTTCACAATCACACCGAGTACTCGATGCTCGACGGCGCGGCCAAGGTCGGCGCCATGTTCGAGGAGGCCACTCGGCTCGGCATGACCGCCGTCGGTATGACCGACCACGGAAACATGTACGGCGCCAGCCAGTTCTACAACGAAGCGGTCAAGGCCGGGATCAAGCCGATTATCGGTATCGAGGCGTACATCGCGCCGGAATCCCGGTTCAACACCAAGCGTGTGTTGTGGGGCGATCGCAGCCAGAAGTCCGACGACGTCTCCGGTAGCGGCGCGTATACGCACATGACGATGGTCGCGGAAAATGCGACAGGCCTACGCAACCTCTTCAAACTGTCTTCGCTTGCGTCCATCGAGGGCCAGTTGGGCAAGTGGCCCCGTATGGACGAGGAGCTCATCGCCTCGCATGCCGAGGGCATCATCGCCACCACGGGTTGCCCGTCCGGTGAGATCCAGACGCGCCTGCGACTGGGGCATGATCGTGAAGCCCTCGAAGCGGCAGCGAAGTGGCAGGAAATCTGGGGCCCTGACAATTTCTTCCTCGAAGTGATGGACCACGGTCTCTCGATCGAGCGTCGGGTGCGTGAGGGTTTGCTCAATATCGGTCAGCAGCTCGGCATTCCGCCGCTCGCGACCAACGACTGCCACTACGTCACCAAGGACGCAGCCGAGAACCACGAGGCGCTGCTGTGCATCCAGACCGGTAAGACGCTCTCGGATCCCACGCGCTTCAAGTTCGACGGCGACGGTTACTACCTCAAGTCCGCGGCCGAGATGCGGGCTATCTGGGACAGCGAAGTTCCCGGAGCCTGCGACAACACAGTGACAATCGGTGAGCGCGTCCAGTCGTACGAGGACGTGTGGAAGTTCCACGACCGGATGCCGATCTTCCCGGTACCCGAAGGACATACGCAGCAGACGTTCCTGCGCGCCGAGGTCATGCGCGGCTTGGATCGACGTTTCCCCAGCGGCCCGCCCGAGGAGTACCTCGCGCGTGCCGACTACGAGATCGGTGTCATCAACGAGATGGGCTTCCCGGCCTACTTCCTGGTGGTCGGTGACCTCATCAACCATGCAAAAGAAGTGGGCATCCACGTCGGACCCGGTCGTGGATCCGCTGCAGGTTCGTTGGTGGCGTACGCGATGGGTATCACCAACATCGACCCGCTTCCGTACGGTCTGCTGTTCGAGCGATTCCTCAACCCCGAGCGTGTGTCGATGCCTGATATCGATATCGACTTCGACGATCGCCGTCGCGGCGAGATGGTGCGTTACGCCACCGAGAAGTGGGGCGATGACCGCGTCGCGCAGGTCATCACGTTCGGAACCATCAAGACCAAGGCTGCCATCAAGGACTCCGCTCGCGTGCAGTTCGGTAAGCCCGGTTTTGCTATTGCCGATCAGATCACCAAGGCATTGCCGCCGCCGATCATGGCCAAGGACATCTCGGTATCCGGTATCACCGATCCCAAGCACGAGCGGTACAAGGAAGCTGCCGAGGTTCGCTCACTCATCGACTCCAGCCCGGACGTCGCGAAGATCTACAAGACCGCAGTCGGTCTGGAAGGTCTGATCCGCAACGCGGGTGTCCACGCCTGTGCCGTGATCATGTCGTCCGAGCCGTTGATGGATGCGATTCCGGTATGGAAGCGCGCGCAAGACGGCGCGATCATCACGGGCTGGGATTACCCGTCGTGTGAGGCCATCGGTCTACTCAAGATGGACTTCCTTGGTCTGCGAAACCTCACGGTCATCGGTGACACACTCGAGAACATCAAGGCCAACCGCGGTATCGACATCGACCTCGACACGTTGCCGATGGACGACCCGGCTACGTACGAACTCCTGGCGCGCGGCGACACTCTCGGCGTGTTCCAGCTCGACGGTGGCGGTATGCGTGAGCTTCTGAAACTGATGCAGCCCACCGGTTTCGGCGACATCGTGGCCGCACTGGCACTGTACCGGCCGGGTCCGATGGGTGTGGACGCCCACATCTCGTACGCCAAGCGTAAGAACGCGCTCGAAGAAGTCAGCCCCATTCACCCCGAGCTGGAAGAACCGCTCGCGGAGATCCTCTCGGAGACGTACGGCCTGATCATCTACCAGGAGCAGATCATGCAACTGGCGCAGAAGGTGGCCGGGTACACCCTGGGGCAGGCCGACTTGCTGCGCCGCGCCATGGGTAAGAAGAAGCTGTCCGAACTGGAGAAGGCGTACGCCGGTTTCCGTCAGGGCATGTTGGACAACAACTTCAGCGAAGCCGCCATCAAGGCACTTTGGGATACCGTTCTCCCGTTCGCCGGCTACGCGTTCAACAAGTCGCACTCGGCCGGCTACGGGCTCGTCTCGTTCTGGACCGCGTACCTCAAGGCGAACTATCCGGCCGAGTACATGGCCGGTCTACTCACCTCGGTCGGCGATGACAAGGACAAGTCCGCTGTCTATCTCGCCGATTGCCGCAAGATGGGCATCACGGTGCTGCCGCCTGACGTCAACGAGTCGCGGGTCGACTTCGCGACGGTGGGGGAGGACATCCGCTTCGGTATGGGGTCCGTCCGCAATGTGGGCGCAAATGTCGTGGCATCCATCATCAAAGCGCGCACGGAGAAGGGTAAGTTCACCGACTTCTCCGACTATCTCGGCAAGATCGACGCGATGGCATGCAACAAGAAGGTCACTGAATCCCTCATCAAGGCAGGCGGATTCGACTCTCTCGAACATCCGCGCAAGGGCTTGATGTTGGTGCACGCCGACGCTATCGATGCCGTCATGAGCACCAAGAAGGCGGAGGCCATCGGCCAGTTCGACCTGTTCGGCGGGTCCGAGGTGGACGAGTCCATCGCGTCGGTGTTCGACGTTCGCATTCCCGAAGAGGAATGGGAAACCAAACATCGCCTTGCACTCGAACGAGAGATGTTGGGGCTGTACGTTTCCGGGCACCCGCTCAATGGCGTCGAACATATCCTCAAGCAGCAGTCCGATACTTCGATTGCCGCAATCCTCGACGGTGGTGTCCAGGACGGTGCACAGGTCACATTGGGCGGCATCATCGCGTCGGTCGATCGCCGGGTGAACAAGAACGGCCTCACCTGGTGCATCGTGCAACTCGAGGATCTGGTCGGCGGTATCGAGGTGCTGTTCTTCCCGCAGGCGTACGCCGTGTACGGCATGGACATCGCCGAGGATGCAATCGTTCTGGTGAAGGCACGCGTGTCTATTCGAGATGACCGTATGTCGTTGATCGGCAACGATCTTGCGGTGCCGGATCTTTCGGCTATCGGTGTGGCACGACCGCTCTCGGTGTCGTTGCCGCTGCGTCAGTGCACCAAGGACAAGCTTGGCGCGCTCAAGCAGATCCTGACCCGCCACCCGGGCACGTCGGACGTGCATGTCCGTTTGATCGGAAGCAACGAGATCACGATGTGGAAGGTCGACGACGTTCTGCGGGTAGAGCCGTCGTCAGCTCTGATGGGCGATCTCAAAGCGCTCCTCGGGCCTGGCTGCCTGGCGGTTTAGGGCCTCATACAACAAACGTCTCGTTCACCTGGGAAGCCAAGTGAACGAGACGTTTGTGTATGTCTTGAAAGAGCGAAGCGAGAGACTTAGCTGCGGGAGTAGAAATTTCTGCGAACCCACCACGTAACCACCGTCGCGGCGGCGGCGATGAGGACTGCCGGCTGCATGGACGTGGTGATTGCGAGGGTGGCAACAAAGACGACCAGACCGATTGCCAGCGCTTCGAGTTTGTACAGCGGCCACAGTGTGCCGGCGATGTCGACGCTGTTGTCGGTGCTCCGACGTGACACGCGAGTATCGAAACCTGCGGTTGTCATGAGGTCACCTACCGTCTCTGTGGTCCGTTCTGGACTTTAAGGGTATCCAGATAGCTGGTTTCGGGCAAGCGAACTTTATTGATGGGTGCATCACTGTATCGATCACCGTGCAGTGTGCGTGTTGCGGTGGCCAAGGTCAGACAGTCGGTGTTCACTTGTACCCATGCCAATTACAGGTGAATACGAACCCAGTCCCGCTACGTGGGCAGCAGATCAGGTCGAGCAGATCGAGAGCTCCGGTGGCACCGAGGGGAACGAACTCAACGGGATGGCCGTTGTCATCCTCACGACCATCGGCGCAAAGTCCGGCAAGGTGCGCAAGACGCCGTTGATGCGTGTCGAGCATGACGGGAAGTACGCCGTTGTGGCGTCCTTGGGAGGCGCGCCCAAGAACCCAGTCTGGTACTACAACGTCAAGGCAAATCCGAATGTCACGTTGCGCGATGCGACGCAGGTCTTCGACATGGTTGCGCGTGAGGTAACGGGCGACGAAAAGGCGATCTGGTGGGAGCGCGCAGTTGCGGCATTCCCCGACTACGCGAACTATCAGAAGAAGACCGACCGAGAGATTCCGGTGTTCGTGCTCGAACCCAAGTAGATCTACGGAGGCCCGATGAGTCCGAAATCTGTTGCAGATCAATTGGTTCAACAGCTCGTGGATGCCGGGGTTTCCCGGATCTACGGCATCGTGGGAGACAGTCTCAATCCTGTGGTGGACGCCGTGCGGCGCACCGGTGGCTCTGCCAAGGGTGGTATCGACTGGATTCATGTTCGTCACGAGGAGGCGGCCGCGTTCGCGGCTGCGGCCGACGCCCAGATCACCGGCGAGTTGGCCGTGTGTGCGGGCTCGTGTGGACCGGGAAATCTGCACCTGATCAACGGGCTCTACGACGCACATCGCTCGGGCGCGCCGGTCCTGGCGATTGCGTCGCACATTCCGAGTGCTCAGATCGGCATGGGTTATTTCCAGGAAACCCATCCTGAGCGAATTTTCATCGAGTGTTCGAGCTATACCGAGCTGATCAGCACCGCAGCGCAGGCGCCGCGTGTTGTTCAGTCCGCAATCACGCACGCGGTCGCCCGAAGCGGCGTATCCGTGATCGTTCTCCCCGGTGATATCGCGGACTGCCCGGTCGAGGGTGAACCGCCGACGCTGGTCGCAACTCGTCGTCCGACGCTGGTGCCAGACGCCGGTGATGTACGCGCCCTGGCAGACGTGATCAACGCGTCGCGGAAGGTGGCGATCTTTGCCGGAGCCGGCGTGCGAGGCGCCCGCGACGAAGTGCTCGCGCTGGCCGAGGCGGTCGGCGCTCCGATCGGGCACTCCCTCCGCGGTAAGGAGTGGATTCAGTACGACAATCCGTATGACGTGGGCATGACCGGGCTGCTCGGGTACGGCGCGGCGCACGACGGTATGCACGGGGCTGACTTGTTGCTGCTGATCGGCACAGACTTTCCGTATGATCAGTTTCTGCCGCACACCGTTCGTACTGCTCAGATCGATTCTGCCGCAGAGAAATTGGGGCGTCGAACCAGCCTGGATCTTGCGGTGCACGGAGATGTCGCTGCGACACTGGCAGCGTTGATACCTCAGGTGGACCGGAAGTCGGATCGAGCGTTCCTCGACGACATGCTCGAGGTGCACAGAACATTGATGACCAAAGTTGTCGGCGCGTACACCGATCCGGTGAAACAGCGCACCCCGATTCACCCCGAGTACGCGGCGTCGATCCTCGACGATCTTGCTGCCGAGGATGCGATCTTCACCGCGGACACCGGTATGTGCAACGTGTGGACGGCGCGGTATCTCACTCCCAACGGATCGCGGCGATTCCTGTCGTCGGCCCTGCACGGTTCCATGGCTAATGCGTTGCCACACGCGATGGGTGCGCAGTGGGCGAGTCCTGGCCGACAGGTTATTTCGGTCTCCGGTGACGGCGGTCTGTCGATGCTGCTGGGCGAGTTGGTGACTGTGGCGATGTACAAGTTGCCGGTCAAGATCGTGGTGTTCAACAACTCGACGCTCGGCATGGTCAAGCTCGAAATGCTGGTGGACGGCTTGCCTGATTTCGGAGTCGACGTTCCCGCTGTCGACTATGCGGGCGTCGCCGCTGCGCTGGGAATCTACTCGCGACGGATCGAGAATCCTGTTGACATTGAATCAGGATTACGTGAGGCACTCGGTCACGACGGTCCGGCGTTGGTCGATCTTGTGACGGATCCGTTGGCATTGTCGTTGCCGCCCACCATAACCGGCGGTCAGGTCAAGGGCTTCGCTCTCGCGATGTCGAAGATGGTGATGAACGGTGGCGTCGGCGAGGCCGTGCAGATGGCAAAGTCGAATCTGCGGAATGTGCCGCGTCCGTCGCAGTTCAACCCGAGAGGGTAGGTCAGCGTCCGGCTTGCCAGGATTCCGCAAGCCGCGCGACCAATTCTCCGTGTTGCTGCATCAACTCGGGTTGAAAGCGGCTGGCCGGGGCGCACAGCACCAGCGCTGCAACCGGTAGGCCGTCGGAGCGCCGCAAGGCAGCCCCGACGGCTCGTGTGCCGTCGAATCCCTCGCCGTCGTTCTGTGCCCAGCCGCGCGCTCGGACTGCCGCGAGGGCAGAGTCGGTCAGGCTGGGATCAATGCGCCGCCACGGCTCTACCGCTTCGGCGGGTAGGTGGGCGGCGATAGCGCGCAGCGCCGAACTGGTACGCGCGGGCATCTCGGTCCCCACGGTTACGGACGCTCTGAGAGTCTGTCGGCTTTCGGCGGAATCGACGATCATCAGGCGATCGCCGTCTGGCACGACGAGCATCGACATTTCCCCGGATTGGTCACGAGCTGCCTCGAGTAGTGGGCGTGTACCGGTCACAAGAGTTGTGGCTGCGGACTCCCGGAAGGTGGGGAGTATCGCCGGCGAGATGCTCCACCGGCCGTCTTCGGTGCGCTCGAGCCACCGAGCGGAGTGCAGCGTGATCGCCAATCGGTGCGCGGCACTTTTGTCGATCCCAATGTCGCGAGCGAGGTCGCTGACTCCGACGGGCTGCATGCGAGCGATTGCCTCGAACAAGCGGCATGCGTTATGGACGGACTGGATTTCCTTGACGGAGGACATGAAACCACCCTAAGGTCACTATATAACACAATCGTGTTGCAGAGTAACACAGGTCGAAGAAAATGCTGCCGAGAGGGGTGCTTGTGGGTACGGACAAGCTGGGAACCGGCCTTCCGTGGGTCGAAGCGATTGCGGATTCGTTCCCGCGGTATTCGTGTGAGACGTTCCATACGGTCGACCTACCAGCGCTGAACGCAGAAAACGGCAGGCTGGTTGTCGACGACTTGGCCGATGTGCCCCCGCTGGCCTTCCGCGTAGACGGTCTGACATTTACGTGGATCGCCACGGCGGACGGCATCGAAGCGGTCGAAGGTGACGCGAATGCCGCGACGCTCGTCGAACTCGACGAGTCGACGTTCTCCGCATTTCTGCATGAACTCCTGACGGCCAGTGGGTCGGTTCGTACCGGCCGGGCAAAGGTTGTGCGGGGCACAGTGGCGAGCTGGAAACGATGGGAACCGGCAACGCGGGCATTGATAACAGGTCGACCGATCTACACCGAAGCCGTCTGGGACACGTTGATCGATCGCGACGGCACTCCGCTCGATCTGCATCGACGGTTCCCGGTGGACGGTGATCGCGACGAAATGCGCCATTTTCTCGCCACGGCGGGGTTCCTCCATGTCAAAGGGGTGTACACGCCGGAGGAGATCTCGACGCTGCGCGACGAAGTCGAATTCGTGCGGTCCAAGACAACCCCAGGGGATCCGTTTTCGTGGTGGTCCGTCAACGCGGATCGCGAAGAAGTGGTTACTCGCGTCAACTACCTCGGTCGCTATTCGCAAGTGCTGCAAGATCTTTGCTTCGAACCTCGACTGACCGAGTGGGCGCGCTTGGGAAACCCAGCTTTTCGCGTGTGTGACGACCGCCTGGACGGGCCGATGGTTTTCATCAAATCGTCCAACGTGGTCAAGGGTGACGGAGACCTCGGCTGGCACGTCGACGACGGTATCGGTGGGCATCCGGTTCTGTGTCCTCTCATCCAAGGCGGAATTCAGCTCGACTACGCAAATCCCGAGAATGGTCAACTCATGGTCTTGGCGGGATCGCATCGTTACGCCAACCATTGGCGCAAGTGGGGAGAGGAAGGAAACCTGCCGGTGACGAAGCTCGAAACAGAGCCAGGCGACCTCACACTTCACTTTGGCGACGTCATGCACAGCACCCCGCCGCCCACCGGTCGCGACGCTGGTCGGCGGGTTCTGTACTACAAGTTCTCCGAGGAGAAGACCTTCCGATGGGTGCCCTCGGGATGTCACTACAACGACGCACTGTTCCGTGCTGACGAGGACGGGACGGTTTCAGCGCGCGCGGCCACCCAACGCGCATGAGGGGGAGGTGACCGCGATGGAAACCTTGCGCTCGGACGTGCAAAAATGGCGGAGTGTCTAACTCGCCCGATGTCGTAGCTACCAAGTCCACTCTGCCCGCGCTCGATGCACGGGAAATTGACGCGGCCATCGAGCGAATTCAGAACGTTATTGCGGCTACACCCCTGCAGTACAGCGAGCGTCTGTCCGCGCTGACCGGTGCCAAGGTCTACCTCAAGCGTGAGGACCTGCAAGGTGTTCGCTCGTACAAGATCCGCGGTGCCTACAACCTCATGTCACAGCTGACGGAGGCGGAACGAGCCGCCGGTGCCGTCACGGCCAGTGCCGGAAATCATGCACAGGGTGTTGCGTACGCGTGCCGCACAATGCAGATCCGCGGACGGATCTACGTTCCGGCTAACACTCCGAAGCAGAAGCGTGACCGAATCCGCGCTCACGGCGGTGATTTTGTCGAACTCTTCATGGTGGGTGAAACGTACGACGCTGCCGCCGCAGCTGCGGCCGAGGATGTCGCCAGGACCGGTGCCACGATGGTTCCGCCGTTCGATGATGTGCGTACCGCTGCGGGTCAGGGAACTATTGCCGCCGAAATCCTGCAGCAACTGGACGCTCCCCTCGACGCAATTGTTGTTCCGGTTGGTGGCGGTGGGTGCATCGCCGGTATTGCCACGTACCTGCACGAGCGTTCGCCGAAGACGTCGATCGTGGGTATCGAACCTTCGGGTGCGGCGTCCATGACAGCTGCTCTGGTTGCCGGTGCGCCTGTGACGCTGCCGGTGGTCGATCCGTTTGTGGACGGTGCGGCGGTCAAGCGGATCGGTGATGTTCCGTTCGAGGTCGTATCGAGGCTCGGCGCTGCCGTGGTCTCTCATGCGTCGTTGCCGTTGGTCGCCAAGCAGTTGTCCGCGATTCCCGGGACCGGATCATTTGTCGTGAACCAGATCGACGAAGGTGCCATCTGCACGGCGATGCTCGAGATCTACCAGAACGAGGGCATCATCGCCGAACCTGCGGGAGCGCTTTCCGTTGCGGCCCTTCAGAATTTGACGCTCGAACCTGGTTCCACCGTGGTGTGCTTGATCTCGGGCGGCAACAACGACGTTTCCCGTTACGGCGAGATCCTCGAGCGCTCGCTGGTGCATCTGGGTCTCAAGCACTACTTCCTGGTGGACTTCCCGCAGGAGCCAGGGGCGTTGCGTCGTTTCCTGTCTGAGGTACTCGGCCCGGACGACGACATCGCGTTGTTCGAGTACGTCAAGCGCAACAACCGTGAGACGGGTGCTGCCTTGGTCGGTATCGAACTGGGCTCGGCCGACGGTTTGGCGTCGTTGCTCGAACGGATGGAGCGGGCGCCGATGCAGTCCGAGCGACTAGAGCCGGGTAGCCCGGCTTATCGGTATCTGACATAACACTTCATGCGCCGGGTGGTCAGGGCAGTAGACGCTCGACCACCTGGCGATGGAGTTCGGGATCGGGCTGGGGGAGTCCGAGCATTGCGGCGAGGTAGAGGCCATCGCCAACGAGGCGGATGATTTCGGCTTGAACGGGATCGGAGATCTCGGCTTGTAGTCCCTGATCCCAGCTGCGCATCACGTCGGTGACGGCTTTCTGGATTTCGTCGTGCTGTCCGTCGACGGTGCGTAGTGCAGCGATGATCGATCGGAATAGTGATAGTTCTTCGTGTTCGGTCGCTTCTGGGATCTGGAGGTAGAACTCGCTTGCGGAGGTTCCGCCGGCAACAGCATCCGCAAGTTGCTGATCGGAGCGTTCGCCGAGTCTGCGAACCATGGCCGCGAGGAGAGCTTCCTTACTCGGGAAGTGGTAGAGAAGCCCGCCTTTGGACACTCCTGCTTGTGCTGCGACTGCCTCGAGGGTGACCTGTGCGACCCCGTTGACCAGCAGTAACTTCTCCAGTGCGTCGAGAATGCGATCGCGTGTGCCTTCAGCCATGTGATGAAACTGTACCGGGAAATAACTTTACCGCCCAGACGGTTGACTGTTAGTGTTGTCATCACTGTACCGGCTGGACGGTTCAGTGAAATTCTGTTCAGTGAATGCGTAGTCGACTCACGGAAAGTTGCGAGAAGAGCCATGTCAGTGTCGGCAGATCACACGTCTGCAATCAATCCCGAGGACGTTCGGGCAACAAAACGTGACTGGGCAGGACTGGTGGTCCTGGCCTTTGCAGTGTTGCTCATCGCGGTGGACGGCACAGTGCTCGATCTTGCGCTCCCGTTCATCAGCGCGGACCTCGAACCGAGCAGCACACAGTTGCTGTGGATCATCGACGTCTATTCGTTCATCCTTGCCGGTCTCCTGATCACGATGGGTACACTCGGCGACCGCATCGGACGGCGAAAGCTGTTGCTGATCGGTGCTTTCGGCTTTGGTCTGGCTTCGGTCGTCGCGGCCGTTTCCACAAGTCCGGAGATGCTGATCGGTGCCCGCGTGCTGCAGGGTATTTCCGGTGCGACGCTCATGCCCGCGACGCTCGGTCTGATCCGCACCATTTTCGTCAACCCGCGCCAGCGCACCGAAGCCATCGGCATCTGGGGCGCGATGGCCGGCGGTGGTACGGCAGCCGGACCACTGATCGGTGGGTGGATGCTCGAGCATTTCTGGTGGGGCTCGGTGTTCCTGATCAACATTCCGGTCATGGTCGCACTTCTCGCGCTCGGCCCGATTCTGATCCCGGAGTCCAAAGATCCCAACCCGGGTCGATTCGACCTGGTCAGTGCCGCGTTGTCGATGGCCACGATGCTTCCGCTGGTTTACGCGGTCAAGGAATCCGTGGTGCACGGTATTGATCTGACGATGCTGGGAATTGCCGCGTTCGGTCTTGCTGCGGGCGTTGCGTTCGTCCGTCGTCAGCGCAGTCTGAAGGATCCGATGCTGGATCTGAAACTGTTCTCGAACCCGTCGTTCACCACGGCGGTTCTGACGAACCTCCTCTCGATCTTCGCGCTGGCCGGTGTGCTGTTCTTCGGCTCGCAGTACCTGCAGTTGGTCCTCGGCAACGGTGCGTTCGACGCAGGTCTGCTCATGCTGCCCGGCATGTTGCTCAGTGCTTTCACTGCCGTCGCCGCAGCCTGGCTGGTTCGACGTTGGACAGTGACGCAGGTGCTCAGTGCCGGTCTCATTGTCGCTGGTATCGGCGCGGCGATGCTGCTGGCACTCGGTGTCGACAGCGGGCCACTGGCATTCGTTGCGGGCTTCGGACTGGTTGGCGCGGGTGTCGGTGTTGCACTGACGCTCACCTCCGACCTGGTGGTCAGTTCTGTTGAGCCGGAGCGAGCCGGTGCAGCCTCGGCAGTGTCGGAAACTGCATACGAACTGGGTATTGCACTCGGTGTCGCGATCCTCGGCAGTGTGGTCATGGCGATTTTCCGTAAGGGAATCGACACGTCCATGCTGGGCGCTGATCAGGCGCATGCGGCGCAGGGCACACTCGGCGGCGCCATTCAGGAAGCCGCTCACCTGCCTGGCGACGCGGGCTCGGTGCTGGTCGATTCCGCGAAGTCGGCCTTTGTCGACGGTATGCATGTGGCGACCGGTGCGACAGCGCTCGTACTGTTCATCTGTGCGGCGCTGGTTCTGCGGATGCTGCGGAGTACACCAGAGAACGCGAAGCGTTAACGCATGAAACAGCAGAACGCGAAGCGTTAGTTCTCCAGCACGACAAACGAATATCCAGGTACCACTGTTGCGGACGCGGTCTCGTCCTGTGTCGGTCGATCCCACCAGAGAATGGGGGTTCCACCGGCCGGGACGTGGGCCGCGTCCGGTCCAAGATTGCAGGCAATCTGTAAGGTGCCGCGGCGCAGCGTTATCCACCGCTTGTCCTCGTCGTAGTCGACATGAAGGTGCCCGAGCCACGGGTCGGTGAGGTCACTTCGGCTCTTGCGCAACGCAATCAGATCGCGGTAGCACGCCAGGATTCGAGTGTGTGGCAGCTCGGTAAGTTCGTCCCAGTTCAGTTTCGATCGCAGGAAGGTCTGGGGGTCTTGCGGATCCGGGATATCGTCGGTGTTCCAACCGTGGGCCGCGAACTCCGCTTTGCGTCCCTTGGCGGTTGCCTCGCCCAGTTCGGGCTCCGGATGCGAGGTGAAGAACTGGAAAGGCGTTGATGCACCCCATTCTTCGCCCATGAACAGCATCGGCGTGTAAGGGGAGAGCAACACGAGCGCGGCCTTGACGGCCAGCTGTCCTGGCGTCAGGTAGGCGCTCGGACGGTCTCCGAGTGCACGGTTTCCGATTTGATCGTGCGTGCACGTGTAGGCCAGCAGCGCACTTGCCGGCTGATGCGTGATGTCGATGGGGCGGCCGTGGACCCGTCCGCGGAATGACGAGTACGTGCCCGCGTGAAAGAAACCGAGGCGCAACGTGTTCGCGAGTGTTTCCAGTGAACCGAAATCCGCGTAATAGCCCTGACGCTCACCGGAGACTGCCGTGTGGATTGCATGGTGAATGTCGTCGTCCCACTGTGCGCTGAGGCCGAAACCTCCCGCCGCCCGCGCGGTGATCAGGGTGGCGTCGTTGAGGTCGCTTTCGGCGATCAGTGTCAGCGGCCGGCCGAGATGGGTGGACAGCGTTTCGGTACGGACGGCAAGTTCCTCGAGGATGTGGGTGCCGGTGTGATCGACCAGCGCGTGGACGGCGTCGAGGCGGAGGCCGTCGATATGGAATTCACGCATCCAGCGCAGTGCGTTCTCGATGATGTACTCGCGTACTTCACCGGACTGCGGACCACCGATATTGATGGTGCGCCCCCATGTGTTGGCTCCGTCGGTGAGGTACGGGCCAAAGCGTTCGAGATAGTTGCCCGACGGGCCGAGGTGGTTGTAGACCACGTCCAGGAGAACGCCCAGTCCGCGCTGATGTGCTGCATTCACCAAGCGCTGCAACCCATCCGGGCCGCCGTACGCCTCGTGGACGGTGTACCAGAGCACGCCGTCGTAACCCCAGTTGTGAGTTCCGTTGAAGCCGTTCACCGGCATGATCTCCAGGAACCCGATTCCCAGATTCACCAGGTGATCGAGGCGCTCGATCGCGGCGTCGAATGTCCCCTCGGGAGTGAAGGTTCCGATGTGAAGTTCGTAGACCGACGAGCCTGCGAGTTGACGCCCTGTCCAGGCGCTATCGGACCACGCAGCGTGGTCGAGGGTATGCAGTTGTGAGCGTTGGTGAACCCCGTCGGGTTGGCGCGGGGATCGCGGATCGGGAAGGGTTGCCCCTTCGACGACAAAGCCGTAGCGAGCATTCTCGGTGCAATCGACAGCGGCGCGCCACCAACCATCGGAATCCCGTGTCATCGCGTGAACTACGCCGTCGACGTCGACCTGTACTGATTCCGGAGTGGGCGCCCAGACCTCGAATGTGTGCACGGCATCAGCATGCCTGGTTTTGCCCGGTTGTGCCGCGCACTCGGATGTGACTGTGCCGCGCACTCGGATTTGACTGTGCCGCGCACTCAGACGCGACTCGGTACCGGGACCTGTTCCAACGGCACGTCGAAGTCGACGGACGTCGATTGCGCGATCACGGCAATCTGTCTGGCTTGCGAGCCTGCTCCGTCGTCGGCGAGTGCCGTGAGGATGTACCGGCCAGACGAGGGGAGCGCGATTCCGTACCGTCCGGCGTGGTCGGTGAGGGTGGAGGCCACGAATTCGCCAGTCGGTTTGGTCAGCGTGATCACGGTTCCGGAGGTCAGTAGGCCGGCAATGGTGACCTGTCCGGAGATGGTCAGTCGTTCGCCCAACATCACGGTATGTGTTGATTCCGCATTATCGAAGCGTATGACCTGCGACGTCGGAGACCATCCGTCAGCACTGGTCACCACGAGATAGCGCCCCGGTTCGGGCAATGCCAGTGAGAAGACTCCCTCGTTGTCGGCGCGACTCCAGTCCACGGGCGACCCGGCCATGTCCATGACGGTGACGACGGCTTGCTTGACCGGGCGCTTGTCGGCACGAATCACACGCCCTGCCACGACGATGTCGTTGTCGGTGGAGGGGATTTCGAAGCCTTCGGGTGTGACGGGACGCACGGCCGATTCGGGCTTGGCGCCGTAACGCGGAATGAAGGCCGCTGCGGCCAGGGCGGCGACGGCAGCAAGGGCAGCGAGCCAGAAGATGTTCTTGAACGCGTCGAGCGACGGCAGTCCGGCGCCGGGACCGGACGGGATCACCAATGCTGTGAGCATCGCGGCAACTACGGCGCTCGACATCGAAGTGCCCACGGAGCGCAGGAGCGAGTTGAGTCCGTTCGCCGACGCGGTTTCCGTGATGGGCACCGACCGCATGATCAGCATGGGCATCGCGGAGTAGGCGATGGCCGTGCCGATGCTGACGACGGCGGCACTGATCACGATCAGCGGAATTGACCCGGTGAGGAAGACGCGGGCCACATACGCTCCGGCGAGCACCACTGCGCCGACCATCAGCGTTGTCTTGGCTCCGAATCGTTTGGTGATTTTCGCGGATACCGGTGCGAAGAAGACCATGGCGAGGCCCGCTGGGATCATGCAGATTCCGGCTGCCATTACACCGAGTTCGAAGCCGTAGCCGGAGATTTTCGGCATCTGCAGTTGCTGCGTCGTCGACAGATTGTTGGCGTACATGGAGAAACCGACCATGACTGACGCGAGGTTGGTCAGCAAGACCGGGCGTTTGGCCGAGGTCCGCAGGTCGACCATGGGTTGTGTCACGCGAAGCTCGTAAGGGAACCACAGCGCCAGAACGGTGAAGCCGAGCACGAACATCAGGATTGTCGGCTCGCTGGTCCATCCCCACCGCGCTCCCTTGGAGATGGCAAGGAGGAGTGCTGCCAGGGCAACGGACAGCATGACCGCGCCCAGGAAATCGAATTTTCCGCGGGTGCGCACGCTGGATTCGGGAATGACAAGCGCCACTGCGACTATCAGCATCACGCCGACAGCAGCGGAAAGCCAGAATATCGCTTCCCATCCGAACTGTTCGAAGATCAATCCCGATAGCGGCAGGCCTAGCGCGCTGCCGATTCCGAGGGTGGCGCTCATCAGTGCCGTGGCCGATGCGACCTTGTCCTTGGGTAGCTCGTCTCGCATGATGCTGATGCCGACAGGAATCATCGAGATGGCAAATCCCTGCAATCCGCGTCCGATGAGCAGTGTCACAAACGTGCCGCCGGCAGCCGCGATCAGCGATCCGAGGACGATCATCGCCATCGAAATCAGCATCATCCGTCGTTTTCCGAACATGTCGGCCAGGCGCGAGACGATGGGTGTCGCGATCGCGCTCGTCAGGAGCGTGATCGTGACGAGCCACGACGCGTCGTCGGAACTGATTCCGAGAATTTTCGGGAAATCGGGGAGGAGCGGAATGACCATCGTCTGCTGTAGGGCGACCACAGTTCCGGAGAGGCAGAGGATTCCGGTGATGAGTCCGCTGGAACGGCGGGCGGCAGGTGCCGAGTGCAGAGCCAAGGTGGGTGCCTTCCTTGACGAGGTGAATGTACGTTCACCATAGAGTGAACCACTGTTTACCTCGCTGACGCCACGTAATCCGGTGTGGATTTTGTCACCGCGCCGCATCTGGGTTATTCGACGACGCGGTGGGGAACCCGAATTCGGAGTACTCGTCTCGAGGGAGGAATTCACATGCATGCCCAGGTAGGTGATCGTCTACATGTGCAGGGCCGAGTGGTGGGTCAGCCCGAGACGTCGGCCGAGGTGATCGAGGTGCACGGCGAGAACGGCGCTCCGCCGTATCTAGTGCGCTATGACGACGGACATGAAGTTCTGGTGTTCCCGGGCAGTGACGGTTGGATCGATCATCCGAAAACATAGATCATGACCTGCAATTATTTTATCTGCATCCGCACTGCATTCAATGCAGCTGATGGAAAGGGTCGCTAGAGTTCTTCTGTGATCGAGAAGCGGCACTATCAATCGAAGGTTCGCGGCGATGCAGCCCGGCGCACGCGTGAATTGATCCGAGATGCCGGAGCTGCGCTCTTTGTCGACAAGGGCTACGTCAGCGCGACGGCCAAGGATATCGCCGACGCCGCGGGTGTCGCCCCTCGCACTGTCTTCACCGCATTTCCCGGGGGCAAGCTCGAGATCTTCGAGGCGGCATTCAGTCATGCGCTCGAAGCGGAGTCGGGCGACGACAGTGCGCCCGTGCGCCGTGACCACTCTGATCCCGACGACGTTCGGAGGTTGGTTGCGCAGATCGTGGAACAGAGCGTCGGTCTGCTCGAACGGGCCGGTCCACTCATGATGACGGCGGTCCAGTCGTCGGGCGCCGACGCCGATATGCGTCGACTGGCCGCGGAATCTTCGGAACAGTCCTTTGCCAATGCCACGTCGATCGCGGAAGGTCTTTCCGAACACGGACTGTTGCGCAATGACATTTCGGTGGACAAGGCGTCGGGCGTTCTCGCTGCCCTGGTCTCGCCGCACGTGCACCAGCAACTGCGGTCGATCGGAGGCTGGAATGTCAACGATTACCGCGAGTGGCTCGAATTCGCGATTCGGACGAATCTAATGTACTAATCGGTCTGTTTTAGCTAGCATAGCGGGAGTTTTTCGAATCTGGGAGGAAATCCAGCGTGCCTTACGCCTTGTTCGGACTCATCACGATGCTGTTGTGGATTTTCTGCATCGTGGACGCCATCACTCGCGACGACGCGTACATCCAGCACCTACCCAAGGTGGTCTGGATTCTGGTGATCATCTTCCTGCCGACGCTCGGGTCGGTGCTGTGGCTGATCGTCGGGCGCGGACATAACGCACCGGCGGGGTACGTCGGATCTACCGGGTACGGCGAATACGAGCGTCCCGGGCGGGCAGTTGCTGCCGATCCGGCCGCGGACGAGGAATTCCTCCGACAGTGCCGTGCCCGCGCCGAGGAGCAGCGACGAATCGCGAAGCAGCAGCGTGACGGCGACGCCGGCCGGATATGAGCTACCGATAGCGCGCTCGTCTCCGGTGTTTCGCTCAGGGCACGTCCGCCGCGGCGATCGCGCCATCGAACAGGTCTGCCACCTCGCCGAGGGAGTCGAGAATCGGCTGCCCTGATTGTTCGACACGGGCCCGTACCAGTGAACCCTCGAGTGCCGATACAGCCAGTACCGCAAGCCGTTCCGCTCGAGTGTGTGCGACACCCGAGGCAATCAACGAGTCACTCAGTATTGATGACCACTGTCGGTAGACGGCCTGTCCGGCGGCGGTGACGCTCTCTGAATCGGGGGCAAGTTCCAACAGCACCGTAGTGACCGGTGAGCCTTCGTGGAAGTCTGAATCGCTCACCCATCCGACGAGTAACCGGGAGTACTCGCGCAGCAGCGACCCGGCGTCCGGGTGGTTGTCGGCGAGTTCGGTGAGAGTGTTGGCCACCAACTGCCCGCCGACGCGGACGACCTCCGTGCCGATCTGCTCTTTGCCGTCGGGGAAGTAGTGGTAGAGCGAACCTTTCGGGGCTCCGCTCGACTTGAGGATCTCGTTGAGCCCGGTTGCCGCGTACCCCTGGCGTCGAAACAGATCGGCCGCTGCTCGAACTAGTGCTTCGCGGTGTTTCGGGGGAGTCGCCACGAGTTGGAGCTTAAACACCCCGGCGATCCACCACAATCTATGTAGACTGGTCTACATGAAGAATTCCGAGATGCTCGAGCAGTTGCGGGCGGTCAACGCGTCGGCAGCTTTCAACCGGTGGGCCGGATTCGAGGTCGCGGAGGCTGAACCGGGTCGCGTGAGTCTGCGACTCGAGTGGCGTGAGGATCTTGGGCAGTACGCCGGACATCTGCACGCTGCACTGGTTGCGGGGCTTATCGACACTGCGTGCGGATTTGCTGCTTTCACGCAAGTGGGCGTAGTGGCGGCGTCGAACTGCGCGGTCAATTTCGTGAGTCCAGGGGTCGGGACCGCATTTGTCGCCACGGCACGCTCGGTCAAGACCGGGCGCAAGCAGGTATTCGTCACCGCCGAGGTTCATGCCGAACGCGATGGCGAATCGGTGCTCGTCGCGTTCGGCACGACACTTTTGGTGCCACTTGCTCCGGGTTCCGAGGCGAAATAGTCCACACGTCAGGGAATCAGGATGAACTTCCCGGCAGGGTGGGAACTCTGGAGCTCGGTATGAGCCTGGGCGGCGTCGGCCAAGGGAAAAGTCTTGGCGATTTTCACGGTCAAGCGTCCGGCTCCGGCGAGTTCGACGAGTTCGCCCCGGGCCTTCAAGCGAGCTTCGGCACTCTGCGGATTGCCGCCACCGACGGCATTGAATCCGTCGGACTCTGCTCGCCCGAACGCCACGATCGTGACGATGCGGCGCTTATCGGCAACCAGCGCCAGCGACACGTCGACTGCTTCGTCGGTGCCCGCGGTGTCGAATGCGGCGTCCACTGAACCCAGTTCCCGGACTCGGGCTTCGAGTCCGTCGCCGTAGAGCACCGGTGTCGCGCCCAATGATCGGACGTACTCCTGATTGGATGCGCCGGCGGTTCCGATCACCGTTGCACCGCGAGCGACGGCCAGCTGCACGGCAAGTGATCCGACACCACCGGATGCTCCGTGGATCAATACCGTGTCACCCTCGCTGACGCGGATCGTATCGAGTGCGTCGACAGCGGTCCCGCCAACCAGGAGAAGACCGGCTGCCTGCTCCCAACTGATCGAAGAAGGTTTTGGCGTGACGGATGACGAGGGAACCACAACCTGTTCGGAGTACAGGCCACTTCCCGGGCTGACGATCACTTCGTTGCCGACGGCAACTGTCGTGACATCGGGGCCGATCGCTGACACAACTCCGGCAGCCTCACCGCCGAGATGTATCGGCAGTTTGCTCGGATCGGTTCCCCACGCACCGCTGTAGAGCTTGTAGTCGAAGGGATTGACGCCGATTGCTTTGACGTCGACGCGTACTTCTGCGCGCGCCGGCGGCGGAACCTCCACGTCGATCAGCTTCAGAACGTCGGGGCTTCCGTATTTCTGCGCTATCACTGTTTTGGTCATGTGTGGCGCAACGGGCCTCGGTGGAACGATATTCCCGAGACCCGCTGCACATTCATTGATTTTGTTCGGTGTGACTCGATCAGCGAAGCAAGGTTCCCAGGTCGAGCGGCATGGCAATTCCGGTGATGTGGTGCGCTTCGTCCGATCCCAGGAATGCGACCGCTGCGGCGATGTCTTCCGGCTGGCTGACCGGATCGGGCAGGGTCTGCATGAAGATCGGTCCGAGTGTGTGAGCGTGTTCCGCGATGAGGGGTTGCATATCCGTCATCTGCATCCCGGTGGCCACACCGTGTGGGTGGATGGTGTTGACTCGAATGTTGTACTGCCCCAACTCCGACGCCATGGTCTTCGCGAGACCGGTGATGCCGTGTTTGCTGGCGACGTAGTGGCCGAGAAACGGAAGCCCGCGCAGGCCGGCCACGGAACTGGTGAAGATGATCGAGCCGCCGGTGCCCTGCTTGATCAGGTGCGGGATTGCGGCTTTCGCGGTGTAGAAGACGCCGGTGAGGTTGACGTCGAGCGTTTCCTTCCACTGCTCGGGCGTGATCTCCCAGGACATGTTCGCGGAACAGATTCCGGCATTGGCAACTACGACGTCGAGGCGGCCGAGTTCGGCGATACCGGAGTCGAGTGCGGCCGAGAGCGCGTCGAAGTCGCGGACATCGGTCTTGGTGGCGACGATTCGGCGGTCGAGTGCCTTGACCAGTTCGACGGTCTCGGCCAAGTCGTCTTCGGTTGCTCCGGTATACGAGGTGGAATCGAATTGGACGCACGCGTCGACGGCGATGATGTCGGCGCCTTCCTCGGCGAGCCGAACTGCTTCGGCGCGGCCCTGACCGCGAGCGGCTCCCGTGATGAATGCGACCTTGCCGGTGTAGCGACCTGTGGACATAGTGTGCAACCTCTCGATGGTCCTGTAGTGCTGGTACCAAGAAAGTTAGCGTGGGAAAGTGTGTTGCAGGACACGTAACCCGCTCACCGGAATACACGGGCAGGCCCGGTTCACGGTGATTCGGTCTCGCGAATCAGTAGAGCAGTAGGACCGCCGCGGAAAATATCGCCGGCACGAGACGACTCGATGGCGTTGCCGGTTGCATTGTCGGTCCAGCGGCCCTCCGGTAGCCCGATCACCGTGTCACCCCAGCCGTGATCTGCGAGGACCATCGAATGCCGGGTAGCTAGTGCAACGACGGCGGCCTTCCCACCTCGAGGACCGCGCGAGAATCCGACGACGTGCCCTGAGCTCTCACCGGATGCCAGAACCGGGAGATAGGTGCCGCCGACAAACCAGGAGGGGTACTCGCGTCGCAATGTCAACGCGGTGCGAACTACATGGAGTTTTGCTGCGCCGGTCGCGTCGACGGAGGTTTCGGTGCTGTCAATCAGCCCGCGACGGACATCGAAGTCGGTCAACCGACGGTTGTCCGGGTCTACCAGCGAATCTTCCCAGAGTTCGGTGCCCTGGTAGATGTCCGGGATTCCCGGTCCGCAGATCTGAAGTAGTTTCTGTCCCAACGAGTCAGACCAGGCATGTCGGGCGATGCGGGTGACAAGTTGTGTGATCGATGCGGCGACCGGGCCGTCGATGACGTTGTCGATCCAGGTGTGGACTGCCGTCTCGAATGACGAATCCGGAGAATTCCACGAGGTCGCGAGCGCGGCCTCGCGAATTGCCTTCTCGGCGTACGCGTGCAGACGTGAGCGGAAGTCGGGGGCAGCCTCACCCACCGGCCACACGCCGACAATGTTCTGCCAGAGGAACAATCCGGTCATCGGTTCGGGGCTGGGTTCCACCTCTTCCCAGTCTTGCACCAGCCTCGACCACACTTCCGGCATCTGCGACAGGACGTTGATCCGGGCGCGAACGTCTTCGCCGCGTTTGGTGTCGTGGGTGGACAGAGAGGTCATCGCTGCGGGCCACAGTCGAGCCCGATCGGAATTGGCGAGGTGGAACTCGGCAACTGAAACGGAGAACGCGGCTGGATTGCCCCCGACTTCTTGCCGCGAGATCAATCGCGCAGTCCGATAGAACAACCGGTCCTCGACGGATTTTGCCATCACTGCGCCGCACACCTGCTGGAAGCGGACCGCCGCCTCGCCACCGCCGGACAGTGCCTGCGCCAGGGCGTTGAAGGCTTCTTCGTGGCCAGGAGCAAGTTCGTGGATTCCGCCGACAATCCGAGCCGTCAGCCCGGCGAGGGGGCTGTAGTCGGAGCGGTACACCGGCATTCGTGCGATGACAACCACAACTGCGTCATTGAGCGCCTTGTCGCTGCAGCGGGTTCCGGTTTCGCTGCGAATAGCCCGCACCAGGCGACGGATTTCAGGGGCGAGTTCACCGCGCGCCGTCTCACGTTTGAACTGCCGTTCTGTGTGATGTAGCCAGGTGCTGTCGCCGTCGTTGCCGGTCAAGGCGCCGGACAGTTCGGAAAGCTCGTGCTCGCCGCTGGGATCGACAAATACTCCGCCCAGTTGGTTCAGAGCGTCGTATCCGGTGGTGCCGTCGACGGGAAGTAATGGATCGAGTGGTTCGCTGTGCCCGAGAATCTTCTCGATCACGATCCACTGATCCGGTCCCAGCAACGATCGAAGGCGTTCGAGGTATTCCACCGGATCGGCAAGTCCGTCGGGATGATCGATCCGAACCCCGTCGATCAGGCCCTCGTCGACCCACGATTTCAGTTCACGGTGGCAGAGTTCGAAAACCCGCGGATCTTCTTGGCGCAATGCCGCGAGTTCGTTGACGGCAAAAAATCTCCGGTAAGTGATGATTCCGGCGTCCCACGGAACAAGCCGGTACGACTGACGGTCGTGGATTTCCTGAGCCGATCCCGTGCCTGTTCCCGGGGCGATGGGGAACCGATGTTCGTAGAATGCGAGAAGCGGTGTCGCGTTGGCGTGATCGACGGTGAGGGAGTCGAGATCAGCGGGCTTTCCCAACACCGGGAGAGCTAGCTTTCCGTCCGCCCCGTTGTCGTGGTCCCAGTCGATGTCGAAGAAGTCTGCGTACGTAGATGCCCGCCCGTACGTGAGAACATCCCACCACCAAGCATTTTCGTGGGGTTTGGCCACTCCGACGTGATTGGGCACCAAATCGACGATCAATCCCATGCCGCGTTCTCGGCACGCGCCCGACAGCTTCACCAGTGCCTCTCGGCCACCGAGACCCTCAGCGACGGTCGTAGGGTCGGTGACGTCGTACCCGTGGGTCGATCCGGACGTCGCCGTCAGGACGGGGGAGAGGTAGAGATGTGAAACTCCCAGAGTGTCAAGGTAATCGACGATACCGGCCGCGTCGTGGAGCGTGAACGCGTCTGGTCGCAGTTGCAGGCGGTACGTGCTGGTGATCGGCGTCATCGTTGTCTCCTCAGGCCGTTCTGCGAAGGACCATCAATGCACGAGCGCGGACGCCCAGAACCGTTCCGGCTTCGATCACCACATCGCTTTCGCCGGTGGGCATCGAGGTGTCGAGTACCACCGTCCACTCCGCCGCATAGTCGGCATTGGGAGTGGAGAATTCCATGTCTTCGTAATGGGCGTTGAAACACAACAGGAATGAATCGCCCACTACGCGCTCGCCGCGGTAGTTCGGCTCGGGGATAGCTTCACCGTTGAGGAACACGGCTAACGATTTACCGAAACCGCTGTCCCAATCCGCCGGTGTCATTTCCTCGCCGGCGGGAGTGAGCCACGCGATGTCGCGGCTCTGATCACCACTGCGGATGGGCCGACCCTCGAAGAACCGTCGACGCCGGAACACGGGGTTCTTGGCGCGCAATGCGATAGCGCGTTTGGTGAACTCGACGAGGTCGGCGTTGGTCTCCGCCAGTGACCAGTCCATCCAGGACAGTTCGGAGTCCTGACAGTAGACGTTGTTGTTACCCAGCTGAGTTCGGCCCATCTCGTCGCCGTGTGCGAGCATCGGGGTGCCCTGACTCAGCATCAGCGTGGCAAGAATGTTGCGACTCTGGCGTGCGCGGAGTTCGAGGATCTCGGGGTCGTCGGTGGGGCCTTCGACGCCACAGTTCCAGGACCGATTATGTGATTCGCCGTCATTGTTGTTCTCGCCGTTGGCTTCGTTGTGCTTCTCGTTGTACGAGACGAGGTCGTGGAGAGTGAAACCGTCGTGAGCGATGACAAAATTGATGCTGGCGCCGGGACGCCGACCGGTGGCCTCGTACAGATCGGACGATCCGGTGAGCCTGGACGCGAATTCGCCGAGTGTTGCCGGTTCGCCGCGCCAGTAGTCACGAACCGTGTCGCGGTATTTGCCGTTCCATTCGGTCCACAGTCCGGGGAAGTTGCCGACCTGGTAGCCGCCTTCTCCGATGTCCCACGGCTCGGCAATCAGCTTGACCTGACTGACAACCGGATCTTGTTGCACCAGATCGAAGAACGCGGACAGTCGGTCGACGTCGTGCAGTTCGCGGGCCAGTGTGGACGCGAGGTCGAAACGGAATCCGTCGACGTGCATTTCGGTGACCCAGTAACGCAGCGAGTCCATGATGAGTTGCAACGTGTGCGGATGACGGGCATTGAGGCTGTTTCCGGTGCCGGTGTAGTCCATGTAGTGCGCTTCGTCGCCGTCGACCAGGCGGTAGTAGGCGGCGTTGTCGATTCCGCGGAAGCTGATGGTCGGCCCCATGTGGTTTCCCTCGGCAGTGTGGTTGTAGACCACGTCGAGGATCACCTCGATACCCGCCTGGTGGAAGCTGCGCACCATGGCCTTGAATTCCGCCACGGCCGCATCGGGTTTGGCGGCCGAGGAGTAGTCGGTGTGTGGAGCGAGAAAGCCGAAGGTGTTGTAACCCCAGTAGTTTCGCAGTCCCTGATCGAGCAGCACCTGATCGTGCATGAATTGGTGCACCGGCATCAGTTCGATGGCGGTGACTCCGAGGTTGGTCAGGTGGTCGATGATCACCGGATGTGCCAGTCCGGCATAGGTTCCGCGCAGCTCCTCCGGAATTCCGGGATGCGCGGCGGTCATGCCCTTGACGTGCGCCTCGTAGATCACGGTTTCGTGGTACGGGCGCCCGGGTGAGCGGTCCGACGCCCAGTCGAAGAATGGGTTGATCACTACGGTAGACATCGTGTGACCGAGCGAATCATGCTGCGGGAAAGAGATAGTCGAGGGTTCGTCGACCAACTCGTCGTCTTCGATTGCGGTGTCGCCGGTATCGACGGTGTCGTCTTCGGGTGTTTCTTCGACCTGGGTTGTTTCGGCAACTGTTTCGTCGATGCCTGTTTCTTCGCCGGTAGGTTCTTCGGCAGCAGTTTCCTCGAGTTCGCCGGTGTCAGGAATCGTGTTGTCGTCGTTCGCTTCAGCCATGTCGGCCGCATCGATGTCGTAGGAGAACAGCGAACGATCGCCGTCGAAGTCGCCGGCAAAGGCCTTGCCGTACGGGTCGAGCAACAATTTGCTGGGGTCACAGCGCAGTCCGGCAGATGGATCGTACGGACCGTGCACCCGGTAGCCGTAGCGCTGACCGGGGGATACCGAGGGCAGATAGGCGTGCCAGACGTATCCGTCCACTTCGTCCATCCGGATTCGGGTTTCGGTTCCGTCCTTGGCGATCAGGCAGAGTTCGACGGCGTCGGCAACTTCGGAGAACAGGGAGAAGTTGGTCCCTGCGCCGTCGTACGTCGCGCCCAGAGGATATGCGCTGCCCGGCCACACGGCGATCGGTGTGCTGGCAGGTTTGTCTGTCGGCGACTGCTCCATGAACGAACCCTATCGCCCACGTCGGACACCCTCTTGTCGGACCGCTTTCCCTCCAACCCTGTCAGGCCTGGCTGCGGGCGACTTCGAGCATTGCGGCTGTGATCTGTTCCACCTCGTGGGCGGAGCAGAGATACGGCGGCATCGTGTACACGAGGTTGCGGAACGGGCGCAGCCACACACCTGATCTGACCGCGGCATCGGTGGCGCTGCGCATGTCGACCGGACGGTCGAGTTCGAGAACTCCGATACCGCCGAGAACTCGGATGTCCTTCACGCCTCGGATCGACTGTGCGTCCGCGAGTCCTCGATCGAGTCCCTCGGTCAGTCTCGTCACGTCGCGTCGCCAGTCCATCGCCAGCAGGAGTTCGGTGGACGCGACTGCGATTGCGCAGGCCAGTGGATTGCCCATGAACGTCGGCCCGTGCATCAGGCCGCCGCCCTCGCCTGCGGTGATGGCCTCGGCCATGTCGGTGGTGCACAAAGTGGCTGCCAGGCTCAAATATCCACCGGTCAGAGCTTTGCCGACGCACATGACGTCTGGGCTGACGCCGACGTGATCGGCGGCAAACAGTTCACCGGTTCGGCCGAAACCTGTCGCGATTTCGTCGAAGACCAGAAGGACGTTGTACTTGTCGCAGAGCGCTCGAAGGTCGACCAGGTAGGCGGGGTCGTGGAATCGCATACCGCCTGCGCCCTGAACAACAGGTTCGACAATGACCGCAGCCAGTTCGTGGTGATGCGCCGCGAGCAATCCGTCGAGATGCCGGACGTACTCGGGGTGATACTCGGTTGGCGGTGCGTCCGCAAAAACCTGAGCGCGGAGAACGTCGGTCCAGAGGGAGTGCATTCCGCCGTCGGGATCACAGACGCTCATCGGGGTGAATGTGTCGCCGTGGTACCCGCCGCGCCACGTCATCAAGCGATTCTTCGACGGTTTTCCGAGACTGCGCCAGTACTGCAGACACATCTTGACGGCAACTTCGACGGCGACGGAACCGGAGTCCGAGAGAAAGACCTTCTCGAGCCCCGCCGGGGTGATATCCACGAGGAGTTTTGCGAGTGTGGCCGCGGGTTCGTGAGTGAGTCCGCCGAACATGACGTGACTCATCTTGCCGAGTTGGGATACCGCGGCGGCGTCGAGAACCGGATTGCGGTAGCCGTGGATCGCAGCCCACCACGAACTCATGCCGTCGACGAGTTGGGTGCCGTCCGACAACGTCAAGGTGGCGCCATGTGCGCTGTCGACGACCAGTGGTTCGGTTGTTGCCGGAAACGCTCCGTACGGATGCCAGAGGTGCGCGGCGTCGATCGCGGAGACGGTGGCTGATTCCTGTCCGAGTGTGTGCACACCTGCACCATAGCGACATGCTTGAACGGCGTTCAAGTATGGTCGGAAATGTGACTACCTCGTTGAACTGGCTCACTGCCGTCGAAACGGAACGCCGCGCCGCCGGATTGCGCCGTGACGTGCGCCCGCGAACTGCCGACTCGCCGCTGATCGACCTCGCGTCCAATGACTACCTCGGATTGGTGCGTCATCCCGAGGTGATCGCCGGCGCCGTGGCCGCATTGGAGAAGTGGGGCGCCGGTGCGACGGGTTCGCGACTCGTGACGGGAAGTACCACCGAACACGAATTACTCGAACTCGAGCTCGCAGAGTTTGTCGGGTCCGATTCCGCCTTGGTCTTCTCGTCGGGCTACACCGCCAATCTCGGTGCGGTCACGGCATTGTCAGGGCCGGGGTCGTTGATCATTTCCGACGCCGGTTCGCATGCGTCGTTGGTCGACGCGTGTCGTCTCTCGCGGGCGAGGGTGGTGGTTGCTCCGCATTCCGACATCGACTTCGTCGCGGCGCAGCTCGAGTCACGAACCGAGGAGCGCGCCCTGGTGGTCACCGATTCGGTGTTCAGCGCCGACGGCGATCTGGCCCCGCTTCGCGCGTTGCACGGCATCTGCCGCGAAAACGGCGCGTTGTTGCTGGTCGACGAGGCCCACGGTATCGGTGTCCGGGGGAGCGGTGGGCGTGGTCTGGTGCACGAAGTCGGTCTTGCCGGTGAACCGGACGTAGTGGTGACTGCAACGTTGTCCAAGTCCCTCGCAAGTCAGGGTGGGGTTGTTTTGGGGCACAGTAAGGTTCGCGCACATTTGATCGATTCGGCACGAACGTTCATCTTCGACACGGGGCTGGCGCCCGCAGCGGTGGGTGCGGCGCGGGCAGCGCTGACGGTTCTTCGTCGGGAGCCGTCGCGCGCGAAGGACGTATTGGATCGTGCGTCGGAGCTGGCCGCGATCACCGGCGTCGGAACGCCTGAATCTGCCGTCGTGTCAGTTATTCTCGGTGATCCGCAACGGGCGTACGACGCGGCCGCCGAGTGTCGTCGGCAGGGGTTGCACGTCGGTTGTTTCCGGCCGCCGTCGGTTCCCGAAGGAACGTCGCGTCTGCGACTCACCGCGCGCGCTTCCCTGTCGCGAGCCGAGATGGACCAGATCGGTCAGATTCTCGGAAATGTCCTGGCGGAGGCCGCGGTATGAGCATTCTCGTGGTGACGGGGACGTCGACGGACGTCGGAAAGACCGTGGTGACGGCGGCATTGGCGTCGTTGGCGCTGCAGTCTGGGCGCTCGGTTGCTGTCCTCAAGCCGGCGCAGACCGGCGTCGGACTCGGTGAACCCGGAGATCTGGCTGAGATCGATCGTCTGACCGGCGGCGGCGTCACGCTGGCCGAATTGGCGCGGTACCCCGATCCGTTGGCGCCCGACACTGCCGCTCGGCGCAGCGGCCTTCCGATGCTCACGATGGAAGCGGTACTGGCCAGCGCCCGGGAGTTGGACGCCGCTCACGACCTGACGCTGATCGAAGGTGCCGGCGGAGTCCTGGTTCGCCTGGGCACAGGCAACTTCACGGTGCGCGATGTTGCAGCGGAACTGGGGGCGCCTGCCGTCCTCGTTGCCGCTGCCGGGTTGGGAACGCTCAACCACTGCGCGCTCAGTGTGGAAGCGTTGGCACACAAGGATGTTCGGTGCTCCGGTCTGGTGATCGGGTCGTGGCCGGACGAACCAGGGCTGGCTGAGCAGTGCAACCGCGACGATCTTGTGTCGGTGACCGGTGTTCCGCTGCTCGGATCGCTGCCTGCTGGTAGCGGTTCATTGGAGTCGCGGGAGTTCGCTCGCGTTGCGTCGAGCGAACTTGGGTCAAGTTGTCTAGGTGAGTCGCGATCGCCTGTTGGAGTGGATTGCTTGCCGTGACATGGCAACCGAGGCATTGACGACGGTCTCGCCGAAGCGCTCGAGAACAAGTGACTGGGTAGCCGCGAGGTGAACGCGCGCCAGGCGCTCCGCTTCGGCTGATCGTCCGGCTGCGATTTCTTCGACTATGCGGCGATGCGTGCGAACCGCTTCCTCCGCTTCGCCCTCTGACGGATACTCCCCACGAACGGTGAGTGCCTCCGCCCAGGCTTCTTCCTGCGCGGACCACAGGGCAACATAGCTACTCACCGCATAGCGAATGGTGGCATTCGGGGTGAAGGACACGACAAGATCGTGAAACTCGCGCGCCGCGTGAGTGAAGGCGACGCCGTCGCCGATCTTTCGCGCAGATGCGTCGATGGACGCGGTCAGTGCCGGTACTACGACGCGGTTGCGGTCCGCCCGCTTCGCACATTCGGATGCGCAGAGGGGTTCCAGCATCTGGAGGCCGGATGCGAGGTCGCGCAACGTGACTCGCGCGGCTTGAAGGGAGAGACCAAGGTGGTAGGCGGCCGAAACTTCGTCGGGGCGATGCACGTCGGCGCCGCCGACATTGCCGCGCCGTACCGTCACCAATCCCTCGGTCTCGAGTATGCGCAGTGCTTCCCGGATGGACGGGTAGCTGACACCGAAGTCTTTGACCAGCTGTTCCTGGGTGGCGAGTCGGTAGTTGTCGTCGGCGAGGATGTGGTCGCGAAGTTCGTCGGCAACTGTTTCTGCAATGCGGCGCTGCGGGACGCGGCCGCGCCCGCCGGTATTCACACGGGCACCTTTTTGCTCATGGGGTGAATCCTAGACGGAGAATCTCGCACCTCCAAGTATTGCTATCCTTATTAGGATTGAACTAATGTAATTCCCATGGACTTCACGATGAGTGAGGCCGCGACGGCGTTCCGAGGTGAGCTGCGCCAGCTGGTGAAGGAGCACGTTCCCGAGGATTTCCGCGGGGCCTTCACAGATGACCCGGCTGATCTTGATGTGGCCCAGCGGTTCTGCCGCATTCTTGCCGACCGCGGACTGCTGTGCATGGCATGGCCCGAGGAGTTCGGCGGTCGCGGCGCCACGGTGTGGGAGCAAACGGTGGTTCGCGAGGAGATGTGGGCGCTTCACGAACCGCGCGGCGCGCAATACATGGGCGTCAACTGGGTGGGGCCCACCATCATGCGACACGGAACGCGCACGCAGCAGAGCCTGCACCTCCCACCGATTGCCCGAGGCGACGTCATCTGGTGCCAAGGATTCAGTGAGCCCGAAGCCGGTTCCGATCTGTCCTCGCTGCGTACTGCCGCACGCCGTGACGGCGATGGTTGGCTCATTTCCGGCCAGAAGATCTGGACGTCGTACGCCACGATGGCGCAATGGTGCTTCCTACTTGCCCGGACGTCGACCGGTGAGCGCCGGCAGCAAGGCCTGACGGTATTTCTCGTACCGATGTCCGACCCGGATATCGAGGTCAGGCCGATCCGCGCCATGCTCGGACCGCACCACCTCAACGAGGTGTTCTTCAACGATGTGCGGGTTACCGAAGAGAACGTGCTGGGTCAGGTGGACGAAGGCTGGAGCCTGGTTCAGGAAGTGCTTGCCTTCGAGCGCGTCGGCATCGCTCGCTACGCGCGCTGTGAACGGCTGTTGCACGACGCCGCAACGGTTCTCGGGGACAGCTGGGACAGTGTCCCGGAAGGATTGCGAAACCGGTGGGCGCGAATGCTGACTCATTGTCGGCGCGCTCGACTGCTTGCCTATCAAGTCGTCGCGTTGCAGAGCCAGGGAACAGTTCGCCCGGGCGACGCCGCCGCATACCGCATCGCTGTGACCACACTCGATCAGGACAGTGCCGAAGTGCTGACGGAACTCGCGGCCTTTGTACACTCGTCGGACAGTGCAGGGGGCGTGGTGGTGGATAACGCAGACGCGCAACGATTCTGCCGCGATGTCGAGGAACATTGGCGCTATTCGCAGGCCGCGACAGTGGCGTCGGGAAGCATCGAGATGCAACGAATTCTCCTTGCTCGGTCACTTCTGGCGGCCGCATGAAGCTTGAATTAAGTAACGAGGCAATCGAATACGGTCGAACGGCCCTACGTGCCTTCGAGTCTGCGGGTGGTGATCAACTGATTCAGCGGGGCGAGCGGGATCCGGTGCGTCGGGGAAGTGTTGTGGCACCGGTGTTGGCCGACCTCGGCGCGTGGGATCTCGATCCTCGCGGTGACAGGGACGAACTCGAAGCGGCGGCCGCGCTGTGTCACAGTGCTGGCTACTGGGCCGTGCCGTATCCAGTGGCTGAGCGGCTGGCGAGGCCGGTTGACCTTGCCGTCGACGGGTTGATCGTTGTTGCCGATCGCGCCCCTGCCGGCCCGGTATCCGGCATTGATCTACGCTGGGCCGCAGTGACATTGGGCGGCCGTCGTAGCTCCGTTGTCGTCCACCCGTCTCAGGACTCACCGCGCACAACAGCATTCGTCGCGCAGTTCGACACGAACTTCGTCGACGACAACGGAGCGAAGGATGTGGCGCTGGCGTTGCTGTTGCCCTGTTGGACGCTACTCGGGATGCTCGATCGGGCGATGGACCTGACCCGCGCACATGTGTTGCTGCGCGAGCAGTTCGGGCAACCGCTCGCGAAGCTGCAGAGTGTGCAGTTCCAGCTCACCGATGCACAGGTGCAGCGCAGTGGCCTCGAGGTGCTCGCGAAGTACGCACTGTGGAGCGTCCAGACCGATAGCAGTGAGGCGCTCGACGACGCACTTGCGCTGCGGTTGGCCGCAATCGAAGCTGCCGAGATCGTGTTCCGTGTTGCACATCAATTGCACGGGGCGAGTGGCTTCTGCGACGAGACCACGCTGTCGTGGCTCTCGCGGTACAGCCTTCCACTGCGGCGGTTACCGCTCGGCTTGTCGGCGACGGGTAGCGCATTGACGCAGCGGATCGGCCGTCGCGGCCTTACCGGACTATTCAGTGACACAGCATCTATCAGTGACACAGCATCTATCGGTGGTGCAGCGTCTATCGGTGGTGCAGCGTCTATCGGTGGTGCAAGGGAAGTGGCAACACTGTGACCTACGACCTTCCTGAAGAGCTGACGGTCGAGTGTGACGGACCGATTCGACTTGTCACGATCAATCGACCGGCCGAACGCAATGCCGTGAACAAACCTCTGCACTCGGCTCTGGCGAACGTGTGGCGACAGTTGGCCGCGGATCGTGAGGCGGCTGTGGTGATTCTGACCGGGGCCGGCAAAGCCTTCAGTGCTGGTGGCGATCTGGACTGGATCTCTTCGTTCCTCGACGATCCGGTTGCCCGGGACGAAAGCATCCGTGAGGGTGCAGAAGTCATCGACGAGATGCTGAGATTTCCGCTTCCCGTGATCGCCGCGGTCAACGGTCCGGCGGTAGGCCTCGGGTGCAGTGTGGCTGTCCTGTGTGACGTCGTACTGATGTCGGACACCGCTTATCTTGCCGATCCGCACGTTGCCGTCGGCCTGGTTGCAGGCGACGGCGGGGCTGCCTTCTGGCCGCTACTCACCCCGATCATGAGATCGCGAGAGTTCTTGTACACGGGTGATCGAATCCCCGCTGCTACGGCAGTCGAGTTGGGGCTTGCCAGTCGAACCTGCGCGCCCGAGGACTTGGTTGGGGAGGCGCGACGCCTTGCTGTGCGATTGGCGGCGCAGCCGCGCGAGGCATTGCAGGGGACTAAACGCATCGTCAACATGTACCTATCCCAGGCACTCGGTGGTCCCATGCAAGCCGGTTTTGCTGCGGAGGTTGCCACCATGACCTCTCCCGAGCATCGGCAGCGTCTTGGCGCCATGCGATCGACGGCCGTGACCCGATGACGGTGCTCGCTCCTCGTGGCACGCTCGACGAATTTCGCGAGAACGTGCGGGACTGGTGCCGCGCCCATGTGCCGACAGACTGGCGAGCCGAGCAGACCGGAGCGTCGGACGAGGAGTTCGTTCGGTTCCAGAAGGCATGGATGCAGGAACTCCGCACTGCTGGTCTGGCGGTGCCGCACTGGCCGCAGGAGTGGGGCGGCGGGATGTCCACCCCGCGGCAAATCGTCCTGTATCAAGAGCTTGCGGCCCATGACGCGCCGCGCCTCGTGCTGCCGTTCGTCTCGATCCATCATGCAGCGTCGACGCTGCTTGCGGCGGGGACGGACGAACAGCGGCGTCGTCATCTACCGGCGATCCTCGACGGCGAAATCTGGTGTCAGGGTTTCTCCGAACCGGGAGCAGGATCGGACATGGCGGCACTGAAGACGACAGCGCGACGGGACGGGGATGCCTACGTCGTCAAGGGACAAAAGCTGTGGGCGAGTGGCGCGATGTACGCGGACTGGTGCCTTCTCCTGGCTCGAACCGACCCGAACGCACCGAAGCGGCAGGGCATTTCGTACTTTCTGATGGATATGAAAACTCCGGGAATCGAGGTCCGGCCGATCCGGCAGGCCACCGGCGAGTCGCACTTCTGCGAGATATTTCTCGACGACGTTGTCATCCCGGCGTCGCAACTGGTCGGACGGCCCAACGAGGGATGGCAGGTTGCGCAGGAAACGCTTGGCGCCGAACGTGGGATGACTATGCTCGAGCTTGCAGAGCGCCTGGGCTCGAGCGGGTTTCGGTGGCTGGTGGAGTTGTGCTCGCGTCACCGCGGCGATGCTCTGGTGGCAGATGAACTGGCGTCACTCGAGATCGAACTGACGGGATTGCGCGCGCTGTGCGCAGACTTTGCCGGTAATCCCCGGCCTGGTCCGGCGGATGCATCCATTGTGAAGTTGCACTACAGCGAACTCCTGCAACGGATGACGGATTTCGGCGCCGACATCGCGGGCCTTTCCGCGCACACCGTGCTGCGCAAACCTTTGTCGAGTGGGTGGGAATCCGGTGCGTGGGTTCTGGACTTCATCGGCTCGTGGGAATGGACGATCCCCGGTGGAACCAGCGAAATCCAACGCACCATTATCGGCGAGCGCGGCCTCGGCCTCCCTCGCGAACCGAGAGGCCACTGATGTCGTCGTCGCTTGCAGAACTTGCCGAAGTACACGCAGAGCTGCGTGCAATGGTGCGTGAGATTCTGGCAAAGTCCGGTAGTGAGGCGGTGAACGGGGAGGTGGACTGGGGACTGATTGCTCGCTCCGGTGCAGTTGGTCTCGAGGTGCAGGCGGAATTCGACGGCGCCGACGCAACGTTCGTGGAGGTCGCGCTAGTCCTGCAGGAAATCGGTCGTACTGCTTCGCGCACCCGATACGCGACTGTTGCGGCACTTGGCGTCGGCGCGCTCAATCTGCTGGAATCGCGGCCGGAACGAGATCGGCTGTTGTGCGATACCGCCGCCGGATACGCGGCTCCGATTGTTGTTCTCGGTGGTGAAACGTTGGGGGAGAGCACCTTCCGTATCGACCAGAATGCAGATGGTTACCAACTGAGCGGGCACGCGAGCTTTGTGCTCGATGCGAGCGCAGCGGACAGTTACCTTGTGCCTGCACGTGAGGCTGACGAGAACCTCGTTGTTGTCAACATCGACCCGCGGGCTGCCGGACTGACTGTGACGGAGCAGGAAGTTCTCGATGCCACGCGCAACTTCGGGTCCGTGACAGCCTCGTGCGTGGTCGTCGGCCCGGAATCGGTGTGGCGTGTGCGCGATGATGCGTCGAATGCTCTTACCCGACTGTGTGATCGGGCTGCGGTTGCAGTGGCGTGTGACAGCCTCGGGCTGAGCGAGGCCATGTTGGAGGCGACCGTCGACTATGTCGGAGTGCGTGAGCAGTTCGGACGTCGGATCGGTTCGTTTCAGGCCGTCAAACATGCGTGTGCGGACATGCTCGTTCAGGTGACGATTGCCAGGTCTCTGGTCGCGGCGGCGGTGCGTGCTTTAACCCAGGACACGTCGGACGCTTCCGTCGCAGCCGCGATGGCGAAGTCGTACGCGTGTTCTGCGGCAGTTGATATTGCCGGGAAGGCAATGCAACTCCACGGCGGCATGGGCTACACGTGGGAGAGCGGGATACACGTCTACCTCAAACGTGCGACGCTCAATCGTTCCCTGTTCGGGTCTCCGGCTGCGCACCGAACGCGGTTGGCTCAGAGGTATTTTCAGGAGTCGTAGATTTCGCTGGGTGTACCGGCTGATCAACCCGGTAGCTATCGATCAGCCGGTACACCTTCACGCCTTCAACAGTTGTGCAGCGCGCTCTCGAACTTCACTGGATTTGATTTTTGCACTGCCGGTGAGAGCGATTTGGTCCTCGTCGAAAAACAGCACATGACGCGGAACCTTGTAGCTGGCGAGGCGTTCTCGCAGGAAAGTGCGAATTTCTTCTTGATGCAGATCGGTGCCCTCGTGCGCAACGATGCAGGACACGACGACCTCGCCAAGCGTCTCGTGCGGAACACCAACAGTGCGGGTGACCTTCACTCCGGGATGGCTGACCAGAGCCTCGTCGACTTCGAGCGGTGAGACGTTTGCGCCACCGGTCTTGATGATGTCGGTGAGGCGGCCCTCCCAGAACAGCCGGCCGACATCGTCGAGATATCCGCCGTCGCCGGTGTGGAAGAAACCTTCGGCGTCGACGGTCTCGCTGAGTGGTGTGCCGATATACCCGAGCATCAGTGTCGGACCCTTGACACAAATTTCGCCGCGTTCGCCGATCGGGAGAACATCGCCGGTGAGCGCGTCGACAACCTTGACGGTTGTTCCGGGAAGCGGCTCACCGCTGCTGCCCCCCGTTACGTCGTCCGGCGTATTGGCCGGGAAACAAGTTGAAATGGTGAAGGTTTCGGTGTTTCCGTACGCATGGCCGGGTTCGAACCATGTGGCCGTGACGCTGGGGTGACGGGCTACCGGTGTGTTGAAATCGACGTACGACAAGCTACTCAAATCCGCGCCGGTCCAGTTGGGTGCGGATTCGAACTGTGCCCATTGGTGCGGCCACGCAAACGGAAAGTTGACTTGTTCCGACTCGATGAGCCCGATTGCCTCTGCTGCGTCGAACGTCGATTGCAGTACCAATGAGCCACCGCTCGCGAAGGTCGTGCCCAGCGCCATCGCAAAGTTGCCTGACCAGAAAAATCCGTTGGCCGACCAGCATCGTATGTTGTCCTCGGGGTTGAAACGATACATGCGCCGAAATCGCCACATCTGAATGCTGACACCACGATGTGCGCTGAGAATGCCTTTGGGTTTGCTTGTCGTCCCTGACGAGAAGAACAGCACAGCAGCATCACTCGGGCGCACAGCCGCCGCGATGGATTCGATCAACCCCCTCGATTGGTCGACGCCTCGCGAGCGGAATGTGTCCCACGTGTCGATCGCCCCGATTGCTTCTCCGTCGCCGACCATGGCCAGATGACGAAGAAAGGGGAATCGCGGCGACTGCACTGTGCCGGGAGCTGCAGTGCCGAACTGTGGTTCGAGCGTGGTCAGCACCTCCGCAAAGTCCTTACCGAGTACGGTGTGCTCGAACAACAGAACCGAGACTGCAGAATTCTCCAGCAGGTAGTCCAGTTCCGCCGCTGTTGAGAACGTGCTGAGTGTGACCGCTACACCGCCGGCGAGGGCGGTGCCGAACACCGACGCGATCCACTCCGGACGGTTGGTCATCAAGACGCCCACCCGGCCGTCCTTGCCCAGACCGATACCCCGCAGAGCTTGGGCGACTTCGATTGCGCGCTCCCACAATTGTGCGTAGGACCAGCGGACGACACCGTCGTCGGAGCGCATGACCAGAGCTTCGCGATCGCCGTACATCTGCGTCACTTCCCGGAGGAATCCGGGAAGAGTCAGTGCGCCGAGGCCTGGTTCGTCGAGCAGTGGTACACCGTGCGCGATTGAAACAGCTGGTGCCGCATTCACATCGGTGGTCAAGGCTTGCCTCTTTCATGTCGAGGGAGAGTCAGGAGAACGGCAGTTCGACCTCGGCCGTGCAGGACACCAGAACGTCGCCGTCCTGATTGGTCAGACGCAGCTTGATCTGGACAAGCGGTACGCCCCAGGCTGATTGAGCTTCCTTGCCAACGACCTCGGCGTCGAAGTACGTCACGTCGCCCTCGAATGCGGGTGTGCGGAAGTCGGCCTTGGTATGGCGGACCATGCCGTTGTGACCTGCCCAGTTGGCGAGGAAGTCGGTGCACCAGGCGCCCATCGTCGCGCCGTAACCGTAGGCCCTGGCCATCCCGACTTCGCTGGCCTTGTCGCTGTCGATGTGGCCGCGAGACGGACCGACGTACAGGCCGTCGCGCTTGCGCGGGTCGATCTTGGCTCCTTCCTCGTCGTAACCGAAGCCCTCCACCCAGCCCGGATCCTGGTAGACCCAGGGATCTTCGACGCCGTCGGGTGCAACCCAGTGGAAGGTGCCCCAGATGTTGAAAAGGAATGCGCGGTACTCCGTGGTGAAGCTTGCGATGCTGTGCGGGCCGATGACGCGTCGCTGCAGTGTGTCGCCGATCTCGACCTCGTCGAAGCGCGGTGAAACACCCATGCGGTTGGACATGAGCCATTCGTGGCGCAGGTTCTCGACCTCGATGAGTTCTGCGTTGGTCCACCGTTTGACGGCCCCGACATTGTTGTTGTACATGCCGCGCTTTGTTGCCTCGTCGGCCAGGTAACGGATGGCTGTCGACCGTTCGAGTGCAACCTTGGAGCCGTGCTGGTTGGTGTGGAGCGTGTCGCCGCGCGAGAACATCGTGGGACCGGCGAACTTCGTATCGGCAACCTTGTAATCGTGGAAGCGTCGTTCTTGGAACAACGTGTCGCCGGGACGCACCGGCGTTCCGTAGAACCACCATTCCTCGCCGCCGAAGATCAAGTGGCTGTTCGGAATGTGTCCGACGCACGCCGGCTGAGCTCCGTGCCCGTAGTCCAGACCTACTGCGATGGACTGCGGTGCGATCAGACCGCCGAACTTACTGGCACGGGCAAATTCCTCATCCCAGTGGATCGGGTTGGGGTTGTCCATCGCCATGACCCAACGCCGCACGTCGGTGGTGCTGCACGGATCCCACAGCTGCCCGCCGCCGACAGGTTGGCCTACACGGTGGTCTACATCGGACAGATCGAGTTCGACGGTTTCCGGTTCGGTTAACTTCGTATTCATCGTCTCTGGCTCCCGGCTATCGATTGACGTCGACGACGATGCGTCCACGCACCGTGCCGTCCATGAGTTTTCTTGCAGCAGTGATCGATTCGCCCAGTGCGATGTCGTGGGCGATTGACTCCAGTGCCTCGGCATCCAGATCACGAGCCAGGCGATCCCAGGTGGCCAGGCGACGAGACTTGGGTGCCATCACGCTGTCGACACCGAGCAGTGACACGCCGCGGAGAATGAACGGCGCAACCGAGCCAGGGAAATCCATCCCCTGAGCGAGGCCACAGGCTGCGACAGCACCGCCGTACCGGGTTTGCGCGCACGCGTTCGCGAGGGTGTGACTGCCCACCGAATCGACGACGCCCGCCCAGCGTTCCTTCTGCATCGGCTTGCCGGCACCGGAGAGTTCGGCGCGGTCGATTACCGTTGTTGCGCCAAGGCTTTGGAGGTATTCCGCTTCGTCGACCTTGCCGGTCGACGCAGCGACGGTGAAGCCTGCCTTTGCCAGTAGGGCGATCGCGACACTGCCCACTCCGCCGGATGCTCCGGTCACGAGTATCTCGCCCTGGTCGGGCGATACACCGAAGTCGATGAGAGCGTCGACGCACAGGCTGGCGGCATAGCCCGCAGTGCCGATAGCCATGGCGGCATGGGCGGTGAATGCCGCGGGAAGTGGTATCAACCAGTCGCCGTTCAGGCGCGCGCGCTGGGCGAGTCCACCCCAGTGGGATTCGCCGACGCCCCAACCGTTGAGTACGACGCGATCGCCGGCTGCCCAGTCTGCGTGTGAACTCTCGGTGACTGTTCCGGCGAGGTCGATTCCGGGGACCATCGGGAACTTGCGCACTACTGGAGACGAACCGGTAATGGCCAGAGCGTCTTTGTAATTGAGAGTTGAATAGTCCACGTCGATGCTGACATTTCCGTCGGGTAGATCAGCTTCGTCGAGACTGGTGCAGGCGACGCTTTGTCCCGTGTCGTTCTTCTCGATGACTATTGCCGAAAACATCAGAAATGAATTCCTTCCTCAACCGGTTCGGAGCGCGTTCGCGTCCTGAAATCCGTGGGTGATGCACTGCAGATCGCGGTGTCCACCGTTAGCGGGGCCGAACTGCCGGGACTGTACTGCGCAGTAGCTGTCGTACAGGTCTTTTCGCACAGTACGTCAATCCTATCAATGATGGCAATACTTGACATTTACGCAGATCGGAATGTACTGACGGATGTCCTTGATTTGACAGCTCTAAAAGGGATAATTAGCGCAATTCGTCGGTTTCCAGCGCACGTTTTCCGCTGTATGTCCGATCGCCTCTCACAATTGATCCAAAGATTAGGTAGGTAGGGCGGTGGATGCGGTGGAAAACTCGACGTCAGCTGCGGCGCTACGCCACAGCCTGCTTGTCGGTCTTTGCGTTTTTGTCGCGTGCTTGATCGGGACTTTCAGCCGGCTTCCCGGTACCCTCGCCGTGTTCTGGCCGGCAAACGCACTGCTGCTCGGTCTGCTTGTTCGATCACCCCGTTCGGCAACCGTTCCGACGTGGTTCTGTGCGGCGACGGCCTATATTTCCGCGGATCTGGTCACTGGCGGTTCCGTCGAATCAGCTTTGTGGCTCGGTGCAAGCAACATCATCGGCGTTGTCGGTGGGTTCTACGCATTTCGATGGGTCTGCGCGGAAGATCGAAGGCTTTCGAGTATCCGCTCGGTGGGTTACTTCGTATCCGCGACCATGGTCGCGGCGGCGCTGACAGGATGTGTCGGAGGAGCTGCGAATGTGGCACTTTTCGGCGGCACATGGCCGGACGGCTGGATTCTCTGGTTCTCGGGCAACCTCGTCAACTACATGACGATTGTTCCGCTGGTACTGACTTTTCCGTCGCTTCGACCTGAGGACCGAGACCCTGAGGCCGTGTCCAGGATCCTTCGGCTGTCCGTGATTCCGGCCGCATTGTTGGCGTTGTGCATTCTGCTCCAATGGGTCATCGGCGGCGCCGGTGCAATTGCGTTTGCCATGCCTGCTCTTGTCACCGCCGCACTGCTGACCAATGTCTTTGTCACGTCACTGATGACCGCCATATCGACCGTATGTACGTTGGTCTTGACAGCCGACGGGCACTTGGGAACAGCTGTCGAAGGTTTATCCGCGGTCAGCGTTTCCGTAAGGATCGGATTGGCTCTGTTGGCAACTGCGCCCCTCGCGGTTGCCTGCGTGATCTATGAACGTCGACGCGCTCTCGCTGCTCTGACTGAAGCTGTGATGCTCGACGACCTGACTGGAGCGCTGCGCCGGGACGAATTCATGCGAAAAAGCATCGGCGCCGTCGGATCTCTTCAGTCCGGCCTGCCAGTCAGCGTCCTGATGATGGACCTGGACCACTTCAAGAAGGTCAATGACACCTTGGGCCATCGGACCGGGGACACGGTCCTTGTTGCGTTTGCGGATCAAGTGCGGCGCCATCTCGACGACACAGCGCTGTTTGCGCGCCTGGGCGGTGAGGAGTTTGTCGTTCTGTTGATCGACACGGATCTGGACGAGGCAACGCAAATAGCCGAAATAATTCGGGTGGCACAGCAGGAGCAATCGAGGACAACGCTCGGAGAACTCGGCCCGACTGTCAGTATCGGTGTGGCGTGTTCGCCGTCCGGTGACGCGGACGTGAACAGCATGATCGATTGCGCCGACGAAGCGCTGTATCTGGCAAAGAAGTTCGACCGTAACTGCACCGTGTCCCTGACCGCGAGAAGCTGATGTCCTGACCGCCGGAAACTAGTGACTGCCGGAAGTTGATCGGCTTTTCGGAATGTCCCGGAAGGCGATGTTCTGCTCGTGTGTGCGTTCACGCGGCATACCGAGGACTCGCTCGCTGATGGCGTTGCGGGCCATTTCGGTGGTCCCGCCGGCGATGCACCACACCTGTTGGCCGAGATAGTCCGTGGCGCAGTCGCCGACCGTACCGTCGTCGTCGTCCCACGCTGCCCCGGCAGGCCCGGTGAATTCGTAGATGATCGTCACCAGACGGGTAGACATCAGACCTGCCATCAATCGGGCGATACTCGCGGCCTGATCGGACATTGCGCCGGTGGTGATGCCCTGGACAACCCGATGCTGTAGTGCGTTGTTGGCCAGTTCCAGCATGCGGGCCTCACCGATGAGGTCACGGCTGACGGGGTCGTTCAAGCGACCCGCATCGCGCGCGACTGCAAGCAGTTCCGGCATCTTCGTTCCTCGTTGCGTGCTTCCGGCTGCCATGGTCGCGTACGGCGAGTTCGACAGCATTCGTTCGTGGAACATCCAGCGTGTGCCGACGGTCCAACCGTCGTTGATTTCGCCGATGCGGTCGCTGTCCGGAACCCTGACGTCGGTCATGAACTCTTGACAGAATTCCCGCGACCCACTGAGCAACTCGATGCGGTTGACTTCCATGCCGGTGCGATCGAGCGGCACCATGAACACGCTCAGCCCCCGATGCTTGGGCACGTCCCAGTTGGTTCTGGCAAGACAGAGCGCCCAATCGGACCACCAGGCGCCGGTAGTCCAGATCTTCGATCCGTTCAGTACCCAGTCTTCGCCGTCTCGAACAGCGGTGGTGACCGCGCCGGCGACGTCGGAGCCACCACTGGGCTCGGAGAGCATTTGCATCCAGATCTCTTCGCCCTTCAAGATGGCGGGGATGTGGCGTTGCTTCTGCTCCTCGGTGCCGAATTCGAGAAGCACTGCGGCGCAGGGCACAAAGGTCGGAGACTGTAGACGTTCGGCGTACTTGTAACCGGCGAGTTCCTCGTTCAATGCCCGCTGGTGAGCATGAGTGAGGCCTTGCCCGCCGTACTCCTGAGGGAAGCAGATCCCGGCAAGGCCCGCATCGAACAGTCGTCGCTGAAGTGCGCGTTGCTCCGCGACGTCGGTGAGTTCGTCCTCGTCGGGTCCTTCGGCGCGCATGACACCGATGTTTGCCTTCGGGTCGCTGGGGCCGAGGTTGTTTCGGATCCAGGTGCGTGCCCGAGTGCGAAACTGCTCGACCGATTCCATGTCGACGACGGTCTGGGGTGCCTGGGTGCTCAACGGATGCTCTCCTGACGTACGGCGATGGCGGCGATCAATTGGCGGTGCTCTGCGGGAGTGCCGTAGCTCGAGCGATTAGCTGCAGCCCGCCGCATGAACAGGTGTAGATCGTGCTCGAATGTGACGCCGATCCCGCCGTGGATCTGCACACAATCCTGGAGTAGCTCGCCGCCGCGATCGCCGATGTATGCGTGTGCGGCGCTGGTGAGTTCAGCGGCGTCCGGGCTTTCCGCAGCAACTGCGGCTGCTGCCGCGTCGGCGAGACCGTGGCTGGCTTCGAGCCAGGTCTTCATGTCTGCGAAGCGGTGTTTGAGTTCTTGGTACGACGCAAGGGGGCGTCCGAACGAGTATCGGTCGAATGCCCACGCAACGGTGAGGTCGAATGCCGCTTGCATCGCTCCGACGGATTCGGCGCAGCCCAGCACGATGGCGAGTTGCCGACAACGCTCGACGTCACGAGCCGCATCGCGTGTGTCTCCGATCATGGCGCTCAGGGGGAGACGTACGTTGTCGAACGTCACCGCGGCGTAGCGCCGTGTCAGATCGATTGATCGCAACGGCTTTACGTGCACACCGGGAGTATCGGTGGGCACCAGGACTTGCGCGACGGAGTCGCCGCACTGGCCGGTGACGAGAAGGACATCGGCGGTCTGGGCAGCTTCGACGGGGCGTTTTGCGCCGGACACAATTACGTCGTTGCCATCGACGCGAATCTCCAGTGGTGGAGTGCTCACGAGACTGTTCGCTTGTGGCTGGGTGAAACACCATGCTGCGGTGGAAGTTCCGGCGAGTAGTTCTGCAAGAACTTGGTCTGTGGTCTGGCTGGAGTAGATGTTGAGAAGTGCGGCAACGACGTTGGTCGGGGTGAGTGGGCCGGGCGCGGCGGTGCGGCCGAACTCGTACGCGACAAGTGTGAGGTCGACGAGTCCGCGATCGCTGATTGTGCCCCCACCGTGCTTTTCGTCCACCAGGAGGCTGGTCCAGCCGAGTTCTGCGCCGCGCCGCCAGTATTCGGAGTCGAAGCCCATGGGGTTGTCGCGCAGAAGACGCACAGCTGAGCTGGGCACCTGCGTGTTCAGGAACCGGGCTGTGGTGTCCCGGAAGAATTCCTGGTCCGGGGTCAGCTCCAACAACATGTTCGCCCTCTCGCCCTGCGGTTAGAAATCGCAATCAGAGTATGAAACTCTCTATTCTGAGAATAGCATTTTCAATGTCGAAATTAAAGCGAACTCGAACTGAGATCGGCACCCGTGTCGAACGCTCAGCGTGCCGTCCAACCACCATCGACAACTATGGTCTGGCCTGTGACGTAACTTCCCGCGTCACTTGCGAGCCAGAGAACAGAGCCGACAACATCGTGCGGCGTCCCTTCGTGCGGAAGTGGAGTGTTTCGTCGCAGATACTCCGCCGATCGGTCATCGGTGTACAGCTGATCAGTGATTTCACTCCGGAAGAATCCGGGAGCAACTGTGTTCACCCGGATCGAGTGCCGCGCCCACTGGATCGCGAGTTCTGCGGTGAGTCCTGATAGTCCGGCCTTACTTGCGGCGTATGACGCCTGCGGGATGCCCGGTATTCCCACCCTGCCGCTGATGGACGAGATGTTGACGACAGTGCCGCGGCCGATGGACTGCATGTGGGGGAAAGTGGCCTGCGCCAACAAGAACGGAGCGATCAAATTCAGATCCAAGGTCTTGCGGACGGCATCGAGTGGCTCGGATTCGGCTCGTTCGTAGGTGAACATGCTGCCCGCTGCGTTGATCAGAATTTCGGGCGGCCCAAGGCTTTCGACCACGGCGGGTACAACAGAGCCGACCTGGCCGGCCTCGGAGAGATCGCACTCGATGGCGGTGCCGTTGATCCGCTCGGCGAGTTCGGCTAGTTTGTCGCGGCGGCGCGCGACGACGGCAACTCGGGCGCCGAGTGAGGCAAGTGCCTCGGCTATGGCAGCGCCGAGGCCTGATGAAGCGCCCGTCACGATGGCTACCCGGCCGTCCAAGCCGAACATCCGTGCGGCGGTATCGCGGTGTGTTGTCACCGGAGACCTCGCTGCGGTGCCCTGACGGCGGAAGTGGTGAGTTCTGCGAGTCCGGCCCGCTGGATTTTTCCCATGGCGTTGACCGGCAGTGCGTCGACCTGTGACCAGAATTCCGGAACCTTGTAGGGCGACAGCTCGTTCCGGCAGAGGTCGGCAAGGATGCCGAACTCCATCGGAGGTCCGACACTTTCGACAATCGCGGCAACCCGCTGACCGAGTCGGTCGTCGGGTACCGGGTACACGGCGACCTTCGCGACATCGGGGTGCGTCGCGATGACTCGTTCCACTTCGAGCGGGTAGACGTTTGCACCACCGCGAATTATCACCAATTTCTTGCGGTCCAGGACTGTGAGCCAACCGTCGGCGTCGACAGTTCCGATATCCCCAGTCGCGAGTGGGCCGGGTTCAGTCGAAGTGACACCGCCGTGCTCCCAATGGCCGAGCATCGGCGTCCACGAGCCCGCCCACGGACCTGACCTCGCTGCTCTGACGCGCAGTTCGCCCAATTTTCCTGCAGGCAGCGGGCTTCCGTCCTCACTGTAGGCTGCAACCTCGTACTGTGGCAGTACCTGCCCGCTGGTCCGGGGGTGCCATTCGCGCCCGGGAGGATCGATCGATACGACGGTCGGTGCTTCGGTCAGGCCGTACGTGACGCGGGGGACGAGGCCGTGCGCGTCGGTGAACGCTTGGCGTAACCCGTCCGGTGTATCGCCGCCGCCGCACCAGATCTCCTGGAGTGAACTGAGGTTGACGTCGGGACGTCGCGCGAGGTCGTACAGTTGCGCGGGGGCGCCGTTCCACACTGTGACACGCCGCGAGGCGATCCATTCGGCAACCCCGTCGACGTCGCGCCGGTTCATCACGACTGAGCACCCGCCGGCTTGGGCGGTAAGTAGCGTCGACAAGACCATGAGATTGAGGATGGTCAGCGGGAAGCTGTCGCCCTTGCGTAGTTCTGGCCCCCATCCTCTGGTCGCGCACAGGACGGCGCCGGGGAGGAGTAGGTTTCGTTGACTGTGCACCACAGCTTTGGGCTGACCCGAAGTGCCACTGGTGAAAGCGATTCCGGCCGGAGCGTCGATATCCAACTCGACCGAAGGGGCGGTCTCGTCGCGCCCGCACAATTCTGCCCACTGAGCCTCGCTGACGCAGTCGAGAGGGTCCAGCCGACAGTTCGGTCCGGCCAGGACAACACTCGGCTTGCACAGAGTTTGTAATTCTTGCTGCTCACTGGATGACAGCGCTTCGCCGATTCCCACCCAGATCGCACCGATCCGCTGAGCGCCGTGAAATGCCGCGACGATGCCCAGATCGTTGGGCAAGCATGCCGCGACACGATCGCCTGGTCGCACGCCCAGTGACCACAGCGCTCCGGCGCAGCGCCTTGCCTGTGTGTCGAGTTCGGCATATGACCAGATCCCAGATACGGCTTCCACGGCCGGGGCCTGCGGGTTTGCCGCCAGTGCCGCATCGAGCACCGTCGCTATCGTGCCGAGGACGGCGGTCCCGTTGGATTTCTTCACCACTCACTAATACCACTATCCTTGTAAAGATTCACCTGATAGCGTCGAATCGTTCTGAAGAAAAGTGGAGGTTCATTCTGATGAAGCACTCGGGTCCGTTGACCGGGGTTCGGATCGTCGATCTCACGGCGATGGTGATGGGTCCCTACTGCACGCAGATCATGGCCGACATGGGGGCTGATGTTCTCAAGATCGAAAGCCCCGCCGGCGACAACACCCGCTACATTTCGGTGGGTCCGGAACCGGGATTGGGCGGTGTGTTTGTCAACGTGAATCGTGGAAAGCGCAGTGCGGTACTGGATCTGCGAACCGATGAGGGTGCAGGTGTACTGCGTGACTTGATCGCCGATGCGGATGTATTCATCCATTCCATGCGAGGCTCGGCAATCACAAAACTTGGTTTTGGCTACGACGACGTGGCCGCCGTCAATCCGTCGATCGTCTACACCAACTGCTACGGATACGGGCGTCGCGGGCCGGATGCCGATTTGACGGCCTACGACGACACAATTCAGGCCGAATGCGGCTTACCGCACGTGCAGGAACAGTTGACCGGCGAGAGTGGTTATGTCGGAACCATTATCGCGGACAAGGTTGCGGGACTCACTGCCGTGTACGCCACCACGATGGCCCTCTTTCACCGCGAACGTACTGGAGAAGGCCAAGAGGTGGAGGTTGCCATGTTCGAGACGATGGCAGCTTTCATGCTGGTCGAACATGCAAATGGGGCACTGTTCACCCCGGCGCTGGGTCCGGCGGTGTATCCCCGTGCTGTGGCACCGAATCGGAAACCGTACCGGACCAAAGACGGCGAGATCTCGGCCATGGTGTACAACGACAAGCAATGGGCGGCTTTCGTCGACGCAGTCGATCCACCTTGGGCGGGTGCACATTTCGCGACTCTCGAACAACGAGCCCGTCAGATCGACACGGTGTACGCGCTGCTGGGTGAAACCTTCCTCGAACGCACGACGCAGGAATGGCTGGATCTGCTCCGATCTCACGATATTCCGGCCGCTCCGGTGAGGACACTGGACGAGTTGTTGAACAACGAGCACCTCGATGCCGTCAACTTTTTCGAAGACGTCGATACTCCCTACGGCTCAGTGCGTTTCCCTGGTCCGCCGACATGGTTCTCGCGCACGCCCGGTCGTATTGCCCGGCCGGCCCCTCGACTCGGTGAGCACACCGAGGAAGTCCTGAATGAGGTCGGTCGAGCGTGGAGTTGAATCGGTTCCTGAATCGGGGAGACCGTATTGTCATCGGACAGGCGTGCGGCGAACCGACAACGTTGATCGAAGCTCTGATCGATCAAGGGGCAGACATTGGCGGACTATCGGCATTTGTCGCAACGAGTTTCTCAGGAGTCTTCAATGCCGAAGCAAGTGAGAGCTTTTCGCTCTCCAGTATGGGGGCGATCGGAACGCTGCGATCGTTGACCAAAGTGCACAAGCTCAGTGTGATTCCGTGCCACGTCAGTCAAGTTGCGCCGATGATCGAGGCCGGGTTGATCGGGTGCGACGTTGCCTTCGTACAAGTAAGCGCTGCGGATGGGAACGGCAATCACAGCTTCGGATTGATCAGTGACTACGTTCAGGCGGCTGTGGCGAAAGCGCGCGTTGTCGTGGCGGAAGTGAACGATCAAGTCCCGTTCACCTGCGGGGAACTGTTACCGGCAGCGAAGATCGATTACGCCATCGAAGTATCCAGACCTCCGGTTACACTGGCGCCGGCAACAATTGGACCGACCGATCATGCAATTGCCGAACATGCCGCTGCGTATATCGAGGACGGTGCGGTCATCCAGGTGGGGATCGGAGCCGTGCCGGATGCGTTGCTTCGGCTGATTCGAGACCGGAAAGATCTGGGTGTTCATTCGGGAATGGTGGGCGACGGCCTCGTTGATCTGGTGGAAGCAGGCACGGTGACCAACGCACGCAAACGAATCGACACGGGAGTGTCCGTCACCGGCGCACTCATCGGCAGCAAGGAACTGTACGCGTTCGCGCACCGTAACCAGGCAATTCGCATGTGTGCGACGTCGTACACACACGACGCGGCAGTTCTGGCTCAGCTCGACAAACTGGTGACAGTCAATTCCGCACTCGAAGTTGATCTCACAGGGCAAGTCAATGCGGAGCAAAGCGGTTCGGCGTATCTCGGTGGCACGGGTGGTCAGGTGGACTTCGTCCGGGCCGGTTCGCGTTCACCGGGCGGTCACGCGATCATGGCTCTCCCCGCCACGGCCAAGGGGGGAACCGTCAGCAGGATAACCGCGCACCTGTCAGGGCCTGTCACGACGGCGCGTAGTGACATCGATGTTGTGGTCACCGAATTCGGTGCAGCCGAGCTACGAGGACAGAACCTCGCGGAACGAGCGCGACGTTTGATCAATATTGCCCATCCGGATTTTCGCGAAGAGTTGATGCGCGAAGCGCATGCAATCAGGCAGAGGGGATTCTGATGAGTGATGCTGTGTTTTCGAATGACGCCGTGTTGTTCGACGCGCGCGACGACGGCATTGCTGTAATCACGCTGAACCGACCGGAGTCCCGAAACTGTCTCGATCGAGACGTGCGCGAGGGATTACGCGACGCCTGGAACCGATTCGAATACGACCCAGCGTTGCGGGTAGCGATACTCACCGGTTCCGGCGACGAAACATTTTGTGCAGGTGGCGATCTCAAAGAGATGGTCAATACCGCAATGGCGGTACCGCCGCGCGATATGTTTGCACTTCCCTACGACACGGTCGAACTGTCAAAACCCACCATTGCCGCGGTCAACGGCGTTGCCTACGCCGGTGGTTGGATGATTGCTCAGGCCTGTGACCTGTGTGTCGCCAGCACCACCGCGAAATTTGCGGTCACGGAGGTCAAGGTGGGGAGAAGCTCGCCGTGGGCGTCGCCGCTGATTCACATGATTCCGCAGCGCATCATGATGGAAATCCTGCTCACGGGTAAGCCGATATCTTCTACGCGCGCTTACGAGATCGGTCTCGTCAACCGACTTGCCGAGCCTGCGGATCTGATGGCGACGGCTCTGGACCTGGCAACCGAAATACTCTCCGGTGCACCTCTTTCCGTCAAAGCGGCGAGAGAAACTGTGATGCTGTCGACGGAGATGGGTCGTTCGGCCGCACTCAAGGCCGCACGCCACGTATCCGAGCACTGCTACAACAGTGACGACGCACAGGAGGGGCCGGCTGCATTTGCGGAAAAGCGTCGCCCGCAGTGGATGGGGCGCTGACTGGCTCATGTGACTCGTGGACGTCGCATTGCAAGAACGTGGGGGAACGAACTGTGCCCGGTATGTCCCTTGAATCGAATAGATGTTCGAGGGTAATTAGGTCAGGGTGGGGAGGCCTTGATGACTACGGTTTGCGATTCAACTTTGGTGGGGGATGTTGTAGCGGGTTCGGCTGTGGGTGTGCGGGGCAGGTTGTGGCGATTGCGACCGGCCGAGGTTCGAGACGTTGCAGTCTGTGTATCTGCGGAAATTCTTCGGCTGGAAGCGATTCGAGTTGCCGCGGTCGACGAATTGGCGCTCAATCCGGACGAGCAGGTGCTCTGTTACCGCGGTGTGGGGCGGTGGCTGGCGGCGAACACGATGCTGCAGAACGCGGCCGGTAACAAGATCGCCGCCCTCGGTGCCGCACTGCGGGGGTTCCCGGATATTACTGCCCAATTCGAGGCCGGCGATCTCTCGCTCGATCATGCGGCAATGATCGTCGCGTTCTGTGAATCTCCACCAAAAGGAATGCCGGACAGGGCGTTACCGTCCTGTATGAAGACTCTTCTTGCTGCGGCATCCGGGGTGGAGGCGACCACCATCAAACTCCGGTACGCGATTGCGGTTCTGGAGCGGATATTCGAGTCCGACGATGTCCCGCCCGGTGAGGACGACGACCTCAATGTCTTGCGGATTTCGCCGACGCTCAACGGTCAGGTCGCGATCAAGGGTGATTTCGACGCGCTCACTGGTGAAATGTTGTTGTCGGCCCTCTCGGGGTTGTCGATGCCGAAACCGGCCGCGGACGGAACCCCGGATCAGCGATCGGCAGCCAAACGAACCGCCGACGCGTTCACGGAGTTGATCCGCCGGTACCTCGACAACGCCGTCACCGGTGTTGACGGTGGTCAGCGTCCGCATGTGAATGTGCACATCACTGCGAAAGATCTTGCGGAGCATCGGGAATGTGCCACCCTGCGCAGCGATGTCGCGGCGGATTTCGATGAGCCTGATGTCGAAGATCTTGACGTCGGATACATGCCCTGGATGGGACCACTGAGTGTGAGCCTGACCCGGATGCTTGCCTGTGACTGCATGCTCTCCACCGTCCTGATGGACGGCAACGGGGCACCGCTCGATGCGACGCCGCACAAACGCCTCGTCACACCGGAACAACGCACGGCGTTGATTGCCCGGGACAAAGGCTGCGCCTTCCCGAACTGCGATGCGGTACCCGCTTGGTGCGACGCCCACCACATAAAACCGTGGTCGGTCGGCGGTTTGACGGTGATGGACAACCTCACCCTCCTCTGCCGTAGCCACCATCGGTTGATTCACAGCACCAGCGGATTCCGCGGGATCTGGGAAATCAAGATGGGCGACGATCACAAACCCTGGTTCATCCCACCATCCGCAATCGACCCCAAACAACGACGCCGACGCTCCACAACCCGCCAAGGTCCAGTTCACCGAGACTGAATCCGGCTCCGCCGGAAACTGAACACCGCGTGCAAGCTTCGCATCACGAGCTAAGACGATGCGAAGCCAACACGCATGTGTCCATTTACCGAACGGCAGGGAGGTACGGAGCAAGCTCCGGTTCAGGATTCACGTCGAATGACCGCAGCGCCATGGCGAGCATCGAGTAGCAGCCAACTGTGAACACCATATCCATCAGTTGCTCGGTGTTGAACTCCTCGGCCAGCGCCGACCAGGTCAGCTCACTTACCATGCCGTCCGCCAGCAGTTCGTCTACAGCACTGAGCAGGGACCGTTCCAGTGATGACCACTCGGATGCACCCGGGCCGTCCGCGACGCGAAGGATTTCGTCTTTCGTCATGCCGGCAGTTTCGGCAAGGATGACGTGCTGGGCCCATTCGTAATCGGATCGCCGAACCGACGCGACGCGGAGTACAAGCAGTTCCCGTTGCCTGTCGGTAAGCGAAGTCCCAGAAAGCAAGTGCGCGTTGAAGGACAGGAATGGCATCGCCAATGCGGGATATCGGGCCAGGGTCCCGACCAAGTTAAGTCCAGCCTTGCCGGCCCGTTGCGGATCGGCAGCAACGGTCGTTCGGAAGCCGTCGAAGAATTCCCTCATCTCGGGCGTCCATTGTTGTGGTGTTGCAGGCGAAATTCGAGCCATCGGCTGTAAATCCTCTCGGGTAGCGAACGTGCTTTCGATCAGGTGTTCCGGCCACCGTTGACACCGATGCTCTGCCCGGTGACGTAACCGGCTTCCTCGCTGGTGAGGAACGCACAGACAGCCGCCACATCCTCTGGTTGGCCGATCCGGCCGACGGGTGTTTTTGCTGTCTGTTGGTCGAGGTCGATGAATCCTTTCTCGACTGTGTTGCGCAGCATCGGGGTGTCGATGAATCCGGGAGGAACCGTATTGACGGTGATTCCGAATTTGGCGAATTCGAGCGCCAGCACTTTGGTGAGGCCGACAACTCCCGATTTGGCGGCCACGTAGCCGGCCAAGCCGGGGGCACCGCTGTGAATGCTCGACGACGAGATGTTGACGATCCGGCCCCAGCCTTCTTCGATCATGTCTGGCAGCACAGCCTGGCAACAGTCGAAGGTGCCGGTCAGGTTGATCGCGAGTGAGCGGTTCCACGTTTCGGCAGTGATCTCGAGGAAGGGGCCGTCGATGCTCAATCCGGCGCTGTTCACCAGGATGGCTGGTCGTCCTAGACGTGTACGCGCTTCGTTCAATCCTGCGTCGATCGCGGCGCGGTCGGTCACGTCGACGGTCAATCCGATGGCTTTGCCGCCCGACAATTCGATCGATGACGCCAACGCCTCGGCGGCACTGCCGTCGATATCGAAGATCGCCACCATCGCGCCGTCAGAGACGAGTCGCCGGCTGATCGCTGCTCCGATTCCCGATGCCCCACCAGTGACTACCGCGGTGCGACTGCTCACTTGATGATCTCGTGGCCGACCAGGGTTGAGCGATGCATACGGCGGGGCTCACTCCGGTCGAACTCGCAGGCCCGGTGGACGAGGCCGGAGTTGTCCCAGATCACCAGGTCACCTTCGGACCATGTGTGCCGATACACCAGTTCTTGTGATGTGGCGCGCTTTTCGAGATCGTCCAGGAGCGCACGACTTTCGTCGAAGTCCATTCCGACGACGTGCGATGTTGTCGCCCCGAACACGAGCGATTGCCGACCCGATTCATGCTGCCACACCAAGGGATGTTCCACTTCACGGCGCGAGGCCCATTCCTTCAATTGAGTCGGTGTCGGATCTGGGTACGTCAGCCGCTGAATTGCCGCGAAGGTGTGGACTACGCGCAGATCGGCGAACAGTTTCTTCTCGTCGTCTGATAGCGCCTCGTATGCGGCGTAGGTACTGGCGAATTCGGTTTCACCACCGCGGTCGGCCGTGACGCGGGCACTCATCACGGACGCCTTCGGTGCGATCTTGTCGAGTAGGCCGTCGATGTGCCAGAAGTCATTACTGGCGAGGTATTCCGCATTGGGGTTGGAGGGGTCGAAGCTGATCTCCATCACTTCTTCCGCGTCGTACGGTGGGAAGCGGGAGAAGTTGATCAGTGTTCCGAGTTTCCGGCAGAACTCGACTTGCGTGCGATCGTCGACGTTGATCTTGCGAAACAGCAATACGCCATGTTTTTCGAGTGCAGTCATACACGCGTCTGCGAGACCGTCATCGCGGAGTAGCCGATCGGTATCGACGCCCAGAACCTCCGCACCCAGATTGTTGCTGAGTTTCTTGATGTCAAGCGTGGTCATGGCTACTCCTGGATCAGTCGGGGACATGCGGATTCCGCATGTTCGTCAGTGGTCGTTGGTACGACGGGTCTGTTGTGCTGCGCGACGGGCGCCGTTGACGTGAATGTCAGGAACGTCGGCGAAAGGTATGCCCATTGTCGGAACGATGCCGGACCACTCGATTACATTGGTGCGCAGCGCGATTCTCCATTGTCCGTCACGGCGTTCGACGCGGTCGATGTACCGGCCGCCTGCGATCCAATTGGTGTCGTCGTGATTACGTCCGACGAATAGGTAGTACGTCTCGGTGTGTGCCGTGTCGCCGTCGATGTCGCAGGTGTGGTTCAGCAGGTTGTGATGCGTCGACACCTGGCCCAGTTCATGGGTCGCTCTGGCCCACTCGTAGAGATCGATCGGTCCACCGACAAAGTTCCCCGCCGCAATTGTGGCGTCGTCGTGGAAGGCGGAGAGGAAGATATCGCGGTCGAAGCGATCCATGCCACGGCTGAATCTGGTCAACGCGTCGTGGATCTCCTGACGATCGACCATAACGTCGAGGGCGGCTAGCCGATCCGAGGTGGCAGATGTAGTCATGAAGTCCTCCGGTCGATTACCTGAGATGGGTTGATCACGATCACTGAAGATCGGAGACCCAGATGGGCGCGCCGCGCGACGAGCGCAGCGACGGAACGACCTTGCCGTCAACGTCTTTGATTCCGTATTCGTGGGCAAGTTCGGCGGTGATGAAGGTGCCGCCCGAGCGTGTCGCGAGATTTGTGTCGACGGCGAGAGCTGCGATGACGCGACCCGGGAATTCCGGGGTGCAGCCGTCCTCCGGCCGAGTAGCAGCCCGGCCATCCAACCCAGGGACATTCGCCAGGTTTCGCTGCGCGCGTTCGGTGAAGGTGAGGCCCTGCCAGAGCGAAAGGGACGTCACGTTATGCGGTTTCAGCTCGATGGCCATATCTCGTGCCATCCGGTCCACCGCAGACTTCGCCGTGCCGAAGATGACGTTGTAGGTGTAAGTGACGCCGGTGTATCCGGAGACGGCCACTATGAGGCCGGACTTGTGCGGTGTCATGATCTTGGCGGCATGCCAAGCTGCTACGAAGTTCGAGCGGACGCCGACATCCACCATTTCCCAATGGGAGAGCGGTTTCTCCCAGAAGGACTGTGGGTCGGTCAGGTCTTCGGGCAAGGAGAATGCGTTGTTGACAAGAATGTCCAATCGGCCTTGCTCGTCTCGTACCTGGTGGAACAGGGCAGCAACCTGTGCGTCGTCGGCGTGGTCCACTGCGACGGCAACGCCCTTGCCGCCGCGCCGCGTACACTCAGCTGCTGTCTCTGCGATCGTGCCGGGTAGAGGATTCGACCCAGCGAGAACCGTGCGTCCCGTGACGTAGACGACGGCGCCCTGCTCTGCGAGCGCCAGCGCGATTCCTTTCCCGATACCGCGACTGGCGCCCGTGACCACAGCAACTTTGCCCGACAGAGAACTCATCTCCCGTGCTATTTCAGGAAGCGTCAGCGGTGTAGCCGAGCATGCCCTTGATCTCCAGGTAGTCGTGGAAACCGAACCCGCCCCACTCACGTCCGTTGCCGCTCTTCTTGTAGCCGCCGAACGGTGCGGCGAAGTCGAATCCGTCATTGATGGCGACGGACCCGGCGCGGATCCGTCGAGCGACGGCGCGAGCTTGCTCGAGGTCCGCGCCGGCAACAAATCCGGCGAGGCCGTACTCGGTGTCGTTTGCGATGTCGATGGCGTCGTCGATGTTGTCGTAGCCGAGAATCGTGAGAACCGGTCCGAAGATTTCCTCGCGGGCGATGGTCATGTTGTTGGTGACGTCGGCAAAAACGGTGGGGCGGACGTAGTAGCCCGTCGGCAAGTCGTCCGGACGTCCGAGGCCGCCCGCAACCAGCGTCGCACCTTCGCCGATCCCCTTGTCGATCAGGGACTGGATCTTCTCGAACTGGGCCTCGGACACTACGGGGCCGATTGCAGAATCGCCGCCCGGATCACCCACGGTCACCTGTGATGCTGCCTCTTGTGCGGCGCTGATGGCTTCTGCCATCCGGGAATTGGGCACAAGCATGCGTGATGGTGCGCTGCACGTCTGCCCGGAGTTCATCATCATGGTTGCCACACCCTTTGCGACGTTCTCGGCGAAGTCGCCGTCGTCGAGGATGATGTTGGGGCTCTTGCCGCCGAGCTCCTGCGAGACTCGCTTGACGCCGGGTGCGGCGTTGGTGGCGATGTCGATGCCGGCGCGGGTGGAGCCGGTGAACGAGATCATGTCGACGCCCGGGTGTGCGGACAGTGCTGCCCCGACAGTGGGTCCGTCGCCCTGGACGAGGTTGAACACGCCGGCGGGAACTCCTGCAGCGTCGAGGATTTCGGTGAAGATCTGGCCGGTGAACGGCGACTTCTCCGAAGGTTTGAGCACCATGGTGCAACCCGTTGCCAGTGCGGGGAAGACTTTCACGGCAATGAGGCTGATCGGCCAGTTCCACGGGGTGATCAATCCGCAGACTCCGATCGGTTCTTTGACGATCAGTGAATCGCCCTGCTGCTCCTCGAAGACGAAGTTCTCGAGCGCATCGATCGCGGTGGTGAGATGACCGGCACCAAGGTTCACCTGGAAACCGTTGGCCAGCGCGTTCGGTGCGCCCATCTCCTCCGTCAGAGCTGCAGCGAGGTCGCCCATCCGGTTCTGATACTCGGTGAGAATGTTTCGCAGAATCGTGAGTCGTTCCTCGCGGCTGGTTGCAGACCAACTCGAGAACGCGTCGCCTGCTGCCGCAACGGCGCGGTCGACGTCTGCCGGTGATCCTGATGCTACTGTGCCGCAGACCTTCTCGGTCGCAGGATTGACAACCTCTAGTGTGCTGGACTCCGCTGGATCGACCCATTGTCCGCCGATGTAGAACTTCAGATATTCACGCATGACTGTTCTGGTCCCTTTCGCAGTGTTCGTGAGTACTCGTCGAGCCGGGCATGATGCGAGCTGGAATGTTCACTGAGTGCCTTCTGCGTACCATGTTCGGAACTCGTCGTAGCTCGGCATTTCCTCGGAATTCGCCTTGGGGTCGACGGCAACGTGGATGACACCCGGCTTACCGCTGGCGTAGGCGCGCTTGATCGCCGGCGCGATATCCTCGTCGCGGTCGACGTACTCCCCGTAGCAGCCGAAGCCTTCGGCAACCTTGTCGAGCCGCGTATCTGTGCTCCAGTGAACACCGGTCTCGAGTGATCCCTGGCCGTAGGTGCGTTTGTAGACACCCACCTCGAGTCCCCACGCATAGTCGACGGCAACTACGCAGACCAGCGGCAGGTTGAGTCGCGCAGCGGTTTCCAGTTCTGCGATGTGGAATTGGAACGACGAGTCGCCGGTGATCAACATGATGGGACGTTGGCCGCCGTCAGCTACACCGGCGCCGACGGCATACGGGAGCCCGGTGCCGAGGTGGCCGAAGTTCTGATTCCACATCACGTCGTGGGGTTTTGCCTGTGAGTACGTCCAGCCGAAGATAGTGGTGGCGCCGCCGTCTCGGACCATGATGCCGTCGCTCGGGAAATCCTTGGTCGCCTCGACAATCAGACGAGCGGGATGCACCGGAGACATACCGGACGGCGCGGTTTCGGCAAGTTCCGCCAGCTGCGTCGCATCCTGTGTGATCCAGCCGTCGAGCTCGGGGGTCGCCGTGCGCGGTGCATCCCACAGCGCGTCGGAGAGTTGGGGAACAATCGCGCGGAGATCGCCGACGAGGGGCACGTCGATCCTGCGGTTGACGCCGATCGCCTCCGGATCCTGTTCGACGAGGATCCATTTCCGGCTCGCTTCGTTCGCGATCCAGTGCCGGCCCCGGCCGTAGTGGACCGGCTCTCCGAGTTCGGTGCCGATTGCCAGGCACAGGTCGGATTTCACCACGGCGTCGACAGCGGCGGAGGAGAAGCCGTATGGAAAGGTGCGGTTCTCGAGTCCTTCGATGAAGGAGGTGCCCCCTGAGGTCTGAATGACAGGGCAGGCCATGGCATCTGCGAGTGCCTTGACGGATTCGCCGGCGCGGGAGGTGTGGACTCCGTGCCCGATGAGCAGAATGGGTTGCTGGGCCGCTTGGATCAATTTCACCGCTTCGGCAACGAAGTCTGGGCCCGCAGTCTGTCCGACCATGCGATACGCATTGGGGGGCAACGGGTCTGGCACGTCCAGCTCTTCCTGGATGATGTGGGAGGGGTATTCGATGTACACGGGTCCAGGGGTGCCGGACAGCGCTTTCCGCAGTCCTTCGCGGATAATTTCGTCCGTCTGATCGGCGTATTCGATACTGGCACTGTATTTTACGGATGCTTCGAAGAGGTTTGCCTGTTTGACGAATTGAATGCGCCCACGTCGAACGCGCTGTTCGGTGATGCGGGCGCGCTGGCCACCGAGGAAGATCACCGGTGAGTTCTCGACTTTGGCGCACATCATGGCGCCGGCCAGGTTTGCGACGCCGGGGCCAAGGGTACCGATACACACCGCGGCCTTGCCGGTCATGCGCGATACGGCCTCAGCCATGAATCCGGCCGACTCTTCATGGTGCGGCGCAACCACATTCCATCCGCGTTCCTCGGCGAGGTGGAACATGTGCACGAAGTTCGGGTCGGGGATTCCGAAAATCGTGTTGATGCCCTCGGCTTCGAAGAGTTGCAAAATGCGTTCGTAAACCTTAACTGACATGTGCGTTGCCCTCCATGGCTATCGCAAAACTCTTGGTGATGTGGTCGACGTGAGCTGACGGGACGACAGGCAGGATCCACGGATCGCGGACGTCGCGGATGGCGTCGATCTGCCTTCCAACCTCCTCGATCGACCATGACGGTTGGTACACCCCGGGGGTTTCGGCGATGAATGCCCGAGCAACGCGGCCGCCGATTGTCACCAGCATTTCGCCGGTGATGGAACAGGATTCGTGAGCCAGCCAGGCGGCCGTCGGGGCCGTGAGTTCCGGTCCCATGGGCGGGTACGACGACGTGTCGAGCCCGTCGGCCAACCGCGTGATCGCTGCGGGAATGACGACGTTGGACAAGACGCCGTGGTCGGCACCCTCGATTGCTGCCACGTTGGACAGTCCGATGATGCCGGCCTTGGACGCCGCGTAGTTCGCGATGCGGTTGTTTCCGTACAGACCGCCGATCGACGAGGTCAGCACGATCCGGCCGTATCCGGCGTCGCACATCAGCGGGAATGCCGGCCGCAGTACGTGAAATGCGCCGCGGAGGTGAACGTCGAGAACTGCGTCGAAATCCTCGTACGTCATCTCCGTCAGCGGTGCGTAGCGGTTGTTTCCGGCGTTGTGGATGAGGATGTCGATACGTCCGTAGTGCTCGATGGCCGCGTTGACGATCGCCTGGCCGCCCGGTGCGGTTGCAACGGAGGCAGTGCTCGCGACTGCATCGCCGCCGGCAGCAGTGATCTCCGCGACGACCGCACTGGCGACTCCGCTATCTGTATTCTCACCGCTGATCCCGACACCGGGATCGTTGACGACCACTTTGGCCCCTTTGGACGCGAGTAGTAGTGCGTACTCACGTCCGATTCCTCTGCCGGCGCCGGTAATGACGGCAACACGACCGTCGAAGCGGGCCTCAGACATCGAGTTTCAGGCCTTCCAATGTGCCTGTGTCCCGCCAGGTTTGAAGGATTTCGCCCAGTTCGTAGAAGCCGCCCCAGAACGGGTCGCCGAGGAATGAGCGCCCGTTCGGCTCGCCTTCGCTGTTGTAATAGCCGGGGGTGCATTCCGACGTGAACGTGCTGTTGTCGATCGAGTGGGCCCGGATGGTCTGGATCCAGCCTTCTTCGGCTGCCGCGGTGGGTTCGACATGCGTGGCTCCGCGCGCCTGGGCCTCTTTGATGATGTACGCGATATGGTCGGCCTGCTGCTCGAACATCAGCGTTGTCGATGCGGTGACTCCGCCTTGAACGAAGCCGGTGGCGAAGTGGTTGGGGAAGCCGTGCGCCATGACACCGTGCAGGGTGCGGAATCCCTTGCCCCAGTGGTCGTAGAGGGAGGTTCCGTCGCGACCGGCAAACGGCGCGATGTCGAACTGGCGGTCGAGCGCGGTGGTGATCTCGAACCCACTCGCGAACACGATCGCGTCGAACTCGAGCTCGACGCCGTCGACCATCACGCCCTTCTCGGTGATCCGTTCCACGCCTTTGGTTTCCGACACATCGATCAGAGTGACGTTCGGGCGATTGAAGGTCGGGAGATAGTCGTCGTTGAAGACGGGACGCTTGCACATGTTGCGGTAGTACGGCTTCAGTAGTTCCGCAGTGTCCGAGTCGTCGACGATCTCCTCGATCCGTCGGCGGAGCCGTTCCATCGATCGGTAGTCCTCGATCTCCTTGAGTTCCATGAACTTCACCGGATCGGCGAGCGCAGCCCAGCCGTTGGTTTCGGTCAGTTTCGCGGCCATGTTGCGCGACACTTCGGTCCAGCCGTCGCAAATGAGATCCGGCTCGCCGGGGGAGTAGAAGGCAAAGGCGGCATTGTGGAAGTTGCGCTGACGTGCTGCCCGCCAACCTGGCTCGAGACTGTTCACCCATTGGGGATCGGTCGGGTAGTTGGCTCGCTCGAAGATGTACGACGGTGTCCGCTGGAAGACGGTCAGGTGCTTCGCGCCTTTTGCCAGGTGAGGGATCGCCTGAATACCACTCGATCCGGTGCCGATGACGGCGATTCGTTTGTCGGCGATCTTGTCCAGCCCGCCGTGCAGGTCGCCGCCGGTGTAGTCGTAATCCCAACGAGCCGTGTGGAATGTGTGTCCCTTGAAGTCCGTGATCCCGGGGATACCCGGAAGCTTCGGCCGGTTGTATGGGCCCTGTGCCATGACGACAAAACGAGCACGGATCTCGTCGCCGCGATTGGTACGGATCTGCCAGCGATTGATCTCCTCGTCCCATTCCAGCGAGCGGATCAAGGTATGGAAGATCGCATTGTCGTAGAACCCGAAGTGTTTACCGATGCGCTGAGCGTGCTCGAAGCACTCGTCGCCGTGCGAGAACCGCTCCTTCGGCATGTAGCCGGTTTCCTCGAGCAGCGGGAGGTAACAGTAGGCGTCCGAGTCGATCTGGATTCCCGGGTAGCGGTTCCAGTACCAGACGCCGCCGAAGTCGCCACCGAGTTCGACGATCTTGAAGTCTGTGACGCCCGCCTGCTGAAGGCGGTGCGCGGCAATGAGGCCGCAGAATCCACCGCCGAGGACTACGACCTCGATGTCGTCGGTGATGGGCTCGCGCGGTTCGACGGGCAGGTGCGGATCGCTCTCGTAGAAACCCGCGAATTCGTCGGCGGCCTCCACGTACTGCTGCTGACCTTCGGGACGAACACGCTTGTCGCGTTCGAGGAGGTACTTCGCCCGGAGAGCGTCGATGTCGACTTCGGGAGTGTGTGTGGGCGCGCAAGGCGTCATGGCCGTAGCTTGGGTCGGTGCGGTCATCGGATCTTCTTTCGTCAGAGCAAGTCAGTACACGATGTGAGGAGTCAGGCGAGATCCACCGGCGCACCGGTACCCATGTACGTGGCTAGGTTGTGGTGGAGGTTGACGATGCTGCGTTCGCGGTACGGGTTGGGTTTCGGCCCTGAAAAGCCTTGCGACTTCATACCTTTCTGGACCGCAGCCATGTTCACGAAGTCTTGTGGCAGGACGGTTCGCCAGGCCGGATCCTCCGGCGGGGTGAACTCCCATTCGGTTTCCGGTTCCTCGCCTGCGGGGAAGAGTTCGTAGACAGCGGCCTCGAAGATGCACTTGTTCGGATCGTCGCCGTATGGCCGGGCGCTGTAGCAGAGCATGTTGTTCAGGGCGTGCCCGATCTGGAAGTTCGGGAAGATCTGCCACGCCGTGCCACTTGCGGCGACAACCTGTGGGTCGACGGTCGGCCAGATCACGCCACGCGCTTCGTCGTCGCGCCTGGCCGAATCCAGCCAGTGACGCAGAACCTGATCCGATGGGGTGCCCTCGGGGAGTTCGTCGATCAGTCGCTGGGCCGCATCGACGAGGGTCCGAGTTGTATTGGTGTTTGCATTTTCCCACGTGAAGTTCTGCATTTCGATGGTCGACTTACGGGGGTCCGCGCCGCTGCCGATGCGCAGTTTTGCCTGGTTTTCTTCCATGCCCTTCGGTGCGTCGTAGCCGATGTTGCTGTGCTTACCTTGGGCGCGCGACCAACCGAGAAAATTCCCGAAGTTCATGAACTCCGGGTGGGTGTACGGAACATGGTAGGTCTCCATGAACGCTTCGAGCGCAACCTTCCAGTTGCAGTCGAAGACAAGCCATTTGCGCCAGCGGTACCGCATGTTCTCGAGGTGGAAATGATCGAGAAGAGAAGCCGCGGGCTCGAGATAGTCACGTAGAGGTTCGCAGCCCGGATCCATGTTGATCCAGATCCATCCACCCCAGGTGTCCACTGTGACACCACGCAGCTTCGTTGATTCCTCGGTCAACCCACACGGCCAGTCCTGACGTTCGGCGGCGAAGGTGTTCTTGCCGTCGAGGTCGTACCGCCAGCCGTGAAACCCGCAGATGAATTGCCTTGCCTGGCCGCGGGCTTCGTGGGCACCGGGCGGCGTGTCGACGAGTCGGCGACCGCGGTGGGAGCAGACGTTGTGGTAAGCACTGATCGTGTCCGGGGTCGAGCGCACGATGATGACCGATTCATCGAGAATTTCGTAGGTGAGAAAGTCGCCGACCTTGGGAATTTCCTCCACCCGACCGACCTGCTGCCATACTTTCGACCACAGCTTGTCGCCCTCGGCGCGGGCATACGTCTGCGAAATGTATGCCTCCACACCGATGGTGAGTGGTGTGGAATGTGACTCGGTTACAGTCGATTCCGGAATGCTCTCGGCGGTGTCGGTCATGGTGTCTCCTCTTCACATCGGTTCTGTGTCAGTGCGTTATCGCGTCGCGGAACGATTCGTCCTTGAGAAAAAGTGACGTGTGATCTGGGCCCATGTGCGTCCACTTGAGATTCAGTCCGCCGTCCACGAGCAATGTCTGTCCGGTGATGTAGGTCGAGAGATCCGACAGCAGGAAGAGAATTGCACCGGCTTGCTCCTCAGGGCGGCCGCGTCGACCCATCGTGATGGCGCGGCGATCACGCTCGGGATCGTCGTCGACGTAGGTGGAGGACGCAGGGGTGGCGGTCACGCCGGGAGCGATGGCGTTCACTCGAATACCGACTTCGGCGAGTTCCACGGCCATCGTGCGGGTTGCCGCGACCAAGGCGGCTTTTGCGCTGCCGTAACCGATATGAAAAGGCGCGGTGTTCATTCCGCTGATCGACGAGATCGACACGATGGAACCCGGACGGCTCTGCGCCTTCAATTCCGACGCGACCATCTGGCTCATGAAGAACATCGTTTCGAGATTTGCCGTGAACAATTCACGCCAGTCCGCTCGGGTGACGCGAGTGGACGGCATCCAGGTTGCAGGGGCAGCGCCGCCGGCGACGTTGACCAATCCGTGCAGTTTGCCGTCGGTGCGTCGAATCTGCTCCCGCACGATGGCAATACCGTCGTCGGTGGACGCATCGGCCGCGAGTGGGATGATCGAAAGACCCTGCGCGATAAGTGGTGCGATGTGGGTGTCGAGGTTTTCCTTGGAACGGCTCACGGCGATCACGGTTGCTCCGGCGCGGGCAAGCATGCTCGTTACCGACGTGCCGATCCCGCCGCCTGCTGCGCCCGAGACAACCACGATGCGTCCGTCCAGACCGACAAAGCTGTCGCCAACTTGGCTGTTGCTCATGGCGCGGCTCACACTGCCTTGCGTAGTGCCAGGACGCTGCCCTCTGCATCTGCGGAGACGTAGATTGTTCCGTCCGGTCCGGCCGCGATGCCGGCGAACGGGCCCTGAGGACCGGAGAACGGCGCTAGTCCCAGCAGCGGCTTGGGGGTGACACCCTCGGGTGCGCCCACCGGCAGATTGCCGGCAACTCGCTGCTGAATCTTGGTCGACAGATCGAAGCTGATCAGGGCTTTTGTTCCGACATCGACGATGTAGAGCACGCCGCCCCGAACAAGAATTCCCTGCGGGTTCTCGAGTCCGTCGACGATCGTGTCGACGCTGGAGCCGTTGATCGCGACGATTCGTCCGGCGCCGGCTTCGGAGACCAGGCAGGTACCGTCCGCGGTGAAGGCCACGCCCATCGGGTCGTGCAGTCCCGAGGCCAATTCTTCAACCTGCCCGCTCGACCCGACGGCAACAACTTTGCCTGCTCCCAGGTCGGCAACCGCGATGGTTCCGTTCGCGGAGACCGCGACACCGTAGAGTTGGTCGAGTCCTTCGGCGAGGACCTCACTTTCAGCGGTGACGGCGTTGTAGCGCGAAACGGTTCCGTTGCCCGCGACGATGAATTCGCCGTCGCCGACGGCCGTCATTCCGCGGATGTAACCGGGGTATCCTGGGCTGAAAAGCATTCCGAGAGTGCGGAGTTCGCCGCTCGGTTCGAGTGCGAGCAAGAAGGTGCCATCGGCGATGTACAACGTGCCGTCCGGGCCAACGGTCAAATCCAGGGGCCAAGTCAAACCGTCGGCCAAGGCGGTGCGGGTTCGGCCACCATCGAGGATCTCCGTGATCTGGCCGGTGAAACTCGATACGAACAGTCGATCACCTACGAAGGTGAGGTTGTCGAGTCCGGGATTGAGGCTTGCCAGTACGGTGCGATCGCCGTTGCGGGGATTGATCCGCAGCACTTCGCCCGACGCCACCTGGGTGGAGACGATGAAGCCCTCGGAGTCGAACTTGACTGCGTCCGGGACGCCGAGATCTGCTGCGACGCGTTCGGGTTCACCGTTGCCGTCGGGGTCGATGCGCCAGATTTCGTTGGTCCCGAGCACCGGGTAGTACAGCTTCCCGTCGGGACCGACCTCCATGCCGTTGGGCATCGGGAGGTTTTCGAGAAGTATCCGGGGTGCGCCGCCGTCGAGGCTCAGTTCCATCAACCGGCCACCGATGCGGCACTCGTTGACGAACAGTCGCCCCTGGTGGAACGTGATTCCGTTGACTCCGGGGAGGTCGTCGCGCAAAAGCCGCGTGCTGCCGCTTGATTCGCGCACGCTGACCCGGCCGTCGTAGTACTCGGTGATGTACAGGTCACCGGTGGGATCGAAGGCGACGTCGTCGGGCGCAACGATGTCGCTGCCCATGGCGCTGATGGTCTCGAGGTTGCCGGTGTTGATGTCGAGCGCGCTGATCTGGCTGCCTGCCACCTGTGCCACGTAGACGCGGCCGTCCGGTCCGGTGCGGAGTCCGTTTGCGCCGAACAGCCTGCTCGGGGGAGTGAGCCGGGTGAGATTCCAGCCCTCGGCGAGGGTGAATTGCGCTGGGCTGGTGTAGCGGGCCGCCTGTGTCAAGGAGTGCCTCCTGTGGTGAGGAGAGATTTTTGGGGGTGAGTAGACGGGCCTCGACTGACCGATTGGGTCGTGACGTGCGCCACTCTTCGTTGATCGTGAGCTAATCACGGAACCCTAAGCATTTCAAGTATTGCAATCCTTAGGAGGATGGAAGTACGATTCTCGCTATATGTGTGTCTGATTTCCGGTTTTGACGCAGCACTGATCGTGGGCAGTACTGATGACCGCCATGTGCGTATGTGCAGTACGGCGGTTTGTTCGCTGTGAGTCCGGCGCTGCTGGCCGGCGGGCAAGGGGTTTGACTGTCCTTGGTGGACAGCGACTTTCGTTCGCCCTGACCTTCGATCAATCCGGCACACTTCGGCGATATGCCAGGCGGAGGCATGATCGCGACCGTAAGTCCAGGTGCTTATCTGCCCGAAGGCGGGTTAGCGCGCGACTACCTTTGGGCCGGCCTCGGCGTCACGCGATGCGGTCACTGCATTGCCTACATCCGCGAAGGCATCCACGATTCGTGCGTGGTTGGCCCGCTCTGCGATCACTTTCCACGCTCCTCTGGACGCAACCATGGATACCGTTTATTCCGGTAACGCGATGGCGTGCAAGACTGGTGGATGAACCGCTGAGTCATCCGTTCCGGATAGGTGCCGTTTCTACGGCAATAGGGTGAAAATCGCGGCGGGTGAAAATCACAAGGGTGGCAAATGTACGAATCGAATTTGTTCTCCGACTCCAGTGCGACGGAGCCGGCCGAGATCGAAAAAACTGCAGAGGAATTGGCGTCCGAACGCACCGCATCTGTGGCGGAACGTTCCAACGCCGACACCGCTGAACAGCGCCAGTCGCAACTGTTCAGCGGGTAGTTTTTCGGCGCCGAGACGGGTCAGGATTCTTTCAGGACGGAGATCACGTTTCCGGCCGGGTCGGTAAACCAGGCGATATCGGGGCCGTTGCCTCGCATGATGCCGTTTTCCTCCTGAGGGAATCCGTCGTATTTGACGAACTCCACTCCGTAGCCGGTCAGTTCGTCGACCGTACTGTCGATATCGTCCACGAGGAAATTCAGGATCGTGTACGACGCGGGTTCGTGATTCGGCTTGGGATAGACGAGTATTTCGGTCCCACCTGCTAGGTGCAGGCGGATAATTCCCATTTCCTCGTCGGTGACCTTCAATCCAAGGGTTTCGCCATAGAATTTCTTGGCCGCGTCAATGTCGTCGACAGAGAATCCGCTGATGGCCTTTGTGCTTCCGAGTGCGCTCATTTCTTGTCCTCACTCATGGTCGACTCCATCTCTGCTCGGGCTGCCTCGCCGAACTCGATAATCTGGATGTAGTTGCCATCGGGATCGATCGCAGTGGCAAACCAACTGCCGCCGCGGTCTTCTAGCGGGGCGAACCAGGCTCCGTCGAGCGCATCGATCCGCTTCGCAATTGCGCGCGCATCGTCGGTCTCGATATTGAGGAACATTCGGCCGGGTTCTTTGTTGGTGTCGCCGATGTCGTCGCGTTTGTCGATCATCACGTAGAAACCGTTGAAGTCGAGGACGTCGTAGCCGGGTTCTCCGGGTGTTCGGTCGACTTTCGGCGCAAATGCCTGCGCATACCAGTCGCGCAGCCGATCTGGGTTGGTGCTGGAGAGCAAAATGCTCCCGATGCTGGATCCGGACATGCTTCCTCCTGCTGGTAGCCGTACGGGCGAGTCGAGAAGGACTGCCTAGATTTATAGACTGCCCACTTCCGCAAAAGTCATCGCACGATACTCAGATATGTTCGGACACCAGGATTGCCGTCGTGCCGGGTTCGAGTGCTCGGAAGATATGGTCTTCGTCGCCGGGGTAGGAGAGGTAGTCACCCGGACCCAGTTCGACGGGGTCAGTGGTCGGTCCGACTTCGGCTCGACCATGACCGATGACAACGTGTTCGGTGGTTCCGCGTGCATGTGGCGTGGATATGCGCGGTTCGCCAGGCTCGGCGACTATCCGGTAGAGGTCGCGCCGGGCATTCGGTGGGCTGGGCGCCAGAAGCGTCGCAATGTACGACGCGTTTGCAGACCCAATGGCCGGGCCGTCACCGGCGCGAATCAACTGGACAGGGTGCGACGGAGAGTCGACGAGTTGCGCGAACGGAACGCCCAGCGCGTTTCCGAGAGCCCACAACGTTTCCAGGCTGGGGTTTCCCAGGCCGGATTCGAGTTGTGAGAGTGTCGATTTGGCGATGTCGGCCCGTCGTGCGACTTCGGAGATGCTCAGTCCGGCTCGGGTGCGCTCTCGTTTGAGCGCACGCGCAACCAGTTGCTGAGGTGTGCTGTCCCCACTCACCATTGTTCGATGCTCCGATCATTCGTTCGCCTTGACGAACGGTGTCAGTTCGTTCAACATAGAATACATGCGTTCTCTATGGCGAACACTTGATCGTGACACTGTCCGGGTGGCCGCGTTGATTTGCGCGTCTGTGGCCGTGGTGGGGGTGTCCTACGGCGTCACTGCCGGGTCTGCCGGATTCTCGCTCTGGCAACTACTTGTGCTTGCGATCCTGGTGCTCGGGGCATCGTCGGAGTTTCTGTTCATCGGGATCATCGCCGTCGGCGGAAGTCCGCTCGCGGCGGTTCTTGCCGGCTTACTGATCAATTCACGAAATTTTGCCTACGGATTATCTGTCGGCTCATTCCTCGGCCAAGGCTGGCGGCGAGTGGTGGGCGCGCACCTGGTGAATGACGAATCCGTGGCGATTGCCACCGCTCAGTCCACTCTCGCGCGAAAGCGAGCGGCCTTCTGGCTGTGCGGAATCGGAATCGCGATCTGCTGGCCGCTCGGTGCGTTGACGGGCGGAATTCTCGGCTCGGTGGTCCGTGATCCGGCGACGCTCGGACTGGACGCCGCGTTTCCGGTCGTGATTCTCGCGCTGGTGTTGCCGGCATTGAAGGAGAGACTCACGTTGATTGCGGCGTCCGTCGGCGCGGTTGTAGCGGTGGGCACTTCGACCTTCTTGCCATCTGGAATGGCCCCACTTGTGGCCTTGTTGGGGATGGCTGCTGTCCTCCCGTTTCGGGAGAACGCCCGATGAGCGCACTGGGCGTGAGTGTTGCGATCATCGTATTTGCCTGTGGCACTTATGCCTTGCGGGTCAGTGGAGTTCTGCTCCGGGCTCGGGTTGCACTGTCCGCTGGGGCGCTTGCGTCGCTCGATCGCAGTATTGTGTGTCTGCTGGTTGCCGTAGCGCTGACGTCGATGCTGTTCGACGGCAACGATTTTGGTGGGCCCGCACGTGTCGTCGGCGTGAGCGCCGGCGCGATTGCTGCGTGGTTCAAAGCTCCACTGGTTGCGGTGGTGTTCGTCGCGGCGGGCGTCACCGCACTGCTGCGGTTGTCAGGAGTTGCGTAGCGCAGCGTGCGGGTTTGTCAATCGTGCGCGTATTCCGTCGATGAACAGGTCGAGGCCGAACTGGAAGCGGACGGTGGGATCGCCGGCGAGGAGATCGTCGTCGGATCCGCCGCCGATGATCTCCGGGGCGTCGGGGGAGATGGGAGCCCTGGTCAGGGCGCCGAGTTCTTCCATTTGGGCGCGAGACTGTTCGTCGACGGTATGCCCGAGGACGTAATACAGGACTGCGTAGGCTGCGAGTTCGGCATGTTCCCGTGACAGGCCTGACGTGAGTCCGGCCGTCACGAAGTTCTCGCGCACCTCGCTTGTCGTCATCCGTGACGCGAAGGTGGCGCTCACCAACTCGGCGCCGTCGCGGTGCGCGAGCAGAGCGGACCTAAGTCTGTGTGCCAGTTCGGAATAGGATTCTTCCCAGTTCTCGGCGTCGATCGGGGTGTCCACGCCCTCGAGGATCTTGTCGACCACCGCGCCGAGCAAAGTCTGCTTGTTCGGGAAATGCCAGTACAGGGCGCCGGGCTGAACGCCGAGAGACGTGGCGAGTCTGCGCATCGTGAGGTCGGCCAGGCCGAATTCGTCGAGGATCGCCATAGCGCCGTCCAGAACGTCTCCGCGTCGCAACTGCACGTGTTTGCCCCTCGTTTTCTGTGGATCGAACCGATGGCCTCATCGGAGCTTGCCTTTGACAGTATTCCACCTCGCCTCTAACGTGAACACCGTTCAACTTGTACGGTGTTCAATTTTCCAGTCTTGAAGGAGACTCCCGGTGACTCCGACCTCGGTAAGCACGGCGCCCGCTTCGATCGACATCCTCGACCTCGCCCGCGAGCAGGTCCTCGAACGCGGCGAAGGCCTGAGCGAAAGCCAGGTGCTCGACGTACTTCGATTGGGCGACGAACGCCTGGAGGACCTGCTGGCCCTCGCCCACGATGTGCGTATGAAATGGTGTGGGCCGGAAGTCGAGGTCGAAGGCATCATCAGCCTCAAGACCGGCGGTTGCCCCGAGGACTGCCATTTCTGCTCGCAGTCCGGGCTTTTCCAATCTCCCGTGCGTGCGGCGTGGCTCGATATTCCCAGCCTGGTGGAGGCCGCCAAGCAGACGGCCAAATCGGGTGCCACGGAATTCTGCATCGTTGCCGCCGTCCGTGGGCCGGACGCGAAGTTGCTGGCGCAGGTCGCGGCCGGAATCGAAGCGATCCGCAATGAGGTCGACATTCAGATCGCCTGCTCGCTCGGCATGCTGACGCAGGAGCAGGTTGATCAACTCGCCGCGATGGGAGTGCACCGCTACAACCACAACCTGGAAACCTCGAAATCGCATTTCCCGAACGTGGTCACCACTCACACGTGGGACGAGCGGTGGAACACGTTACGCATGGTTCGCGAAGCGGGCATGGAAGTGTGCTGTGGCGGAATTCTGGGAATGGGCGAGACACTGGAGCAGCGAGCGGAATTTGCCGCGAACCTCGCTGAACTCGAGCCAGACGAGGTTCCGCTCAACTTCCTCAATCCGCGTCCGGGTACGCCGTTCGGCGACCTCGAGGTCCTTCCCGCGAGCGAGGCGCTGAAGTCCGTCGCAGCATTCCGCCTCGCATTGCCGCGCACCATCCTGCGTTTCGCCGGTGGGCGTGAGATCACGCTCGGCGACCTTGGTGCCAAGCAGGGAATCCTCGGCGGCATCAATGCCGTCATCGTCGGTAACTACCTCACGACGCTCGGCCGTCCAGCCGAAAGTGACCTCGATTTGCTCATCGATCTGCAGATGCCGATCAAAGCCCTGAACGACACGCTGTGACCGAGTCGGTCACGGACGAGCGATACAACCCGTACACCGGGCGACGACTCGTCGAGGGCGTCGAAGACCTGACGCCGGCCGCTGCGTCGCTCGGACTCGAACCACCTCGGTTCTGCGAGCACTGCGGTCGGCGCATGATCGTGCAGATCAGCCCAGACGGGTGGTGGGCAAAGTGCTCACGTCACGGGGTGGTCGACTCGATCGACGCAAAGCTCAGGTAGCGCGCGCCAGGTGGCAACTCACGTCGGAGGTGTTGTCACCGGTGGGAATTTGTGTGCTTTGATCGCCCCGGTGTTCGGAGGCGGTAGGAACAGATTTCCGCGAAGGCTGCCGCGGGCAGTTCGGACTGCCACCAAGCACCACGTGCCCAATAGCCCGACGTAGGCTATGGCAGCGGCGTATCGGAAAGCCGGCAATTCGGTATGCAACGCCAATTGTGTTGTGCCAGTAACAAAAGTGCCGACCGGAAAAGTCAAACTCCACCACGTCAGGGCAAATGGCATTCCCTGGCGTGCGGTCCGGACTGTCAGCGCTGTGGCCAATCCGATCCACAACACCGCGAATCCCCACACGGGAACTCCGAACAGGATCGAAAAGATTCCCATCCCGGATGCCAACTGCGGTGAAACGGCAAGATGCGCATTCGCTCCGAGCAGGCCGACCGCGGTAATGGACTGGCCCAGCGGACCCAGGACGATCCACAGAGTCGGTACACGGGCGGTCCCGGAGGTACCGAAGTGGGCGAGGCGACTCCACACCATCGTGATGATGATGAACGACGCGAACAACGACAGGCCGAACATGGCGTAACAGCCGTAGAGCATCGTCGTGCGTCCGGTGCCGGGCGGCATATGGGGGATGAGCAGCGCGCCGGTCGCGGCGGAGACCATGGGCGGAACGACGGGCATCAGCCACCCGCCGAAGGCCGCGTCCGCTTCGACCTTGTGCTGAGTGAACATCAGATAAGGGATGGTCATTGCGGTAAATAGTCCGCCGATGGTTCCCATCGTCCACAGCGCCGCGTCGAGGCCGACAGCAGCGCGTTCCCCGATGAGAGACTTTCCGACCAAAAGCGCTCCGGCTCCCACTGTCAGAAATGCCATCGGTGCGGCGCCGTAGAAATGCGCCATCTGCGGGTTGTGCGCATGGCTGCGAGCCACCGTCGGATGGCGTACCCAATGCGCCACCACTGCGACGACTAGAACCACGAGCAAAATCGCGGCGAGTGTCCACATCACCTGTGCAAACACTTGCTGACCCCGAACTTGCACGGGGAGTGTTGCTGCTGCCGTCGCGACAATTCCGGTGCCCATGACGGACGCGAACCAGTTCGGCCCGAGATTGCCGAGGATCTGCCCGGGCGATTGCAGTGAGGAAAGTAACCACGGCTGGTGCGGTGCAACCACGATTGCTCCTCGCTCAGGGCGCCAATTGATATGAAATGGTGCGTCAGGTCAGCGTAGCGGCGCCGGCACTGATTCCGAGAGGTTCTCGACTGATGGACGGGGGAAGGTAGCGTCACACAGTGTGATTTCTCTTCGGCGGACTCGACTACGCACTGCCCTTCTCATCGGTTGCTCAACGGCAGCGGTCAGCGCACTGGTCGGAGTGCTGTGGGCGTTCCTGGCGCCGGCCGAGCATCTGTTGGTTGTCGCCGAGGGCCGCGGAATTGCGCTGACCGGGGAGAGTCTTCATCAGTTCGATGCGGTCGCGATCTTTTTCCTGCTTGCCCTGATTCTCGGTGTTCTCACCGGGGTGGCCGCGTGGCTCGCGAGACTCAGCCGAGGGCCGTACGCGCTCGGCGGGTTGATCATCGGTTCAGTGCTCGGTACTGCACTGATGGCTGCAGTGGGCGCCGGCATCGCGAAGTTGCGATTTCCGTCCGTCGACAATCCGGCGGTGGGGGAGATCATCGCGCGGGCGCCCGGCATCGGCACGATGCTGGTGCTGATCGTTCAGCCGTTGGCGGCGTGCATCACGACATTGGTTCTTGTGGCACTGAGCCCGTACGACGACCTCGGGGTTGCCGACCATGCGGACGAGGCGGACGTCGAGGCTGATGTGTTGTCGGAGCCCGCGACGCAGGAATTGTCCTGACGGTTGGTCTAGCAGACGCCTAATTGTCCGTTGTCGTTCATACTCAGCGCGTGCCTGTATTCGAAGCTGACATCGCCCGTCCGCGCGCCACAGTAACCACTCCTGAGGTGTTGCTGGGTGGTAGGGCTGCTCGCAAGGTTGTGACCCGCTCGCAACTAGCGCTGTGGAACGACGCCGAGCGAGGTCACGATTCGCTCGCAACGATACTGGCGCAGAACACGATTCGGGCGCAGGACTTGCTGCCGATCCGGCATGGCCGAATGGCGGCATCTCCGTGGACGTACTTCCGGGGCGCGGCCGCGGTCATGGCCGCCGATCTCGGATCGGCGCCGAACACAGGCATCGGGGTGCAGTTGTGTGGAGATGCCCACGTGCTGAACTTCGGGCTCTGGGCCACCCCGGAACGCAACTTGTCCTTCGATCTCCGCGACTTCGACGAAACCGTTCCAGGCCCGTTCGAGTGGGACGTCAAGAGACTCGCCGCAAGCATCGTCGTCCTCGCCCGTGAGAACGGAGTTTCCGAGGACCGTGCAGAAGCGGCGACGGTGGCAGCAATGAGGGCCTACCGAGACAAGATCGAGTCCTACGCTGCAACCCCCGAAATCGACATCTGGTACGACCGCATCGACGTCGACCGTCTACTGGGTTACTTCACCCCGGATACTGCCCTGCGCGCCGGGAAAATGATCGAAAACAAAGCTCAGCGTCGAACCAGTCGGGGAGCGTCACGCAAGCTCACGGAGATTGTCGACGGACGGCGACGTATCCGTGAAGAGCCACCGTTCCGCACCCACGTCGGCGACAGTCAGGTCGAACTTGTCACCGAGGTCGTGGCCGGTTACAGCACTTCGGTTCCGGACCATATCTGGAGTCTGCTCTCGCGATATCGGGCATCGGACGTGGTGCGGCAAGTGGTGGGTGTCGGCAGCGTCGGGATGCGTGTTTATCTTGCACTTCTCGAAGAGCGTCGGACCGGCGATCCGCTTTTCCTCCAGATCAAGCAGGCCGGGCCCTCGGTGTACGAGGGAAACGTCGAACCGAGCAGATACTCGAACTGCGGTGAGCGAGTTGTCCAAGGGCAACGCATGCTTCAGAGTGCGACTGACATGTTCGTCGGGTGGACCAGTGTTGGCGGCATGGATTTCTACGTTCGACAATTCCGCGACATGAAGGTCATTCCCGACGGCGCAACCATCGGACCGTACCTCGCCGAATTCGCAAGTGCGTGTGGGGAAGTGCTGGCTCGTGCTCATGCCCGCAGCGGTGACGCGAGCGCGATCTCCGAATATCTCGGCCAGTCGGACAAAGCCGTTGTGGCTTTGGCGAAGTTCGCGCGCCGGTACGCGGATCAGAACGAGCGCGATCACGCACAGTTGGTTGCGGCGATTGCCCGTGGATCGGTGGCGCGTGCTCCCGGTTGGTGACGGTGGACCGCGCGAGCCAGGCCGAGGACGCTCAACGGGTATTTTGCGAACTCGCTGCGAAACACGACGTGGCCTTGGTCAGTGGAAGCCAAATGCCACCGATCATTCGTCCTTCCTAGGCCGAATCCCCAGAGTTCTCACAGAATGAGCACAACGGCAGCACAAGATTGTGGGCTTACATAGGAGTCACAGTGATTGATTCCTCGAAGGAGATGCCGCAATGAGTGCTCACACAGTTGATCTCGACCGGGGAGTGGTGTTGGTGACCGATATCGGCCGCGATCACGGAACGCGTGTTGCCGCCGAGTTCCTTGCTGCCGGCTGGAATGTGGCAGTGACGGCTCGGAGCGTTACGGAACTGGTTCGGATCATGTCTGGCAAGCCGGCGCATCGGTTCTTCGCGGTTGTCGCGGATCCGACGGATCGTTGGCAGGCAGATCGTATCCTCGATCGGGTGACGGTGCGTTTCGGTACGATCAACAGAATCGTCGATCCAGCGGGCGTTGTCGCATCAGTCTGGCATATGCGGGAAAGTGTCGATGCTGTTGCCTGACAGTGATATTCGCAGTCAGCTTGGCGGTCGTAGAGCCGCAAACTCGTCCGTCACGCGCAGCGTGGAGTCGGTGAAGCGGTAGAGCGCCGGCGGACGGCCACCTGATTTCCCGGACGGCGCCGTGTTTCCGGTGGCCGTGAGCACACCGCGTCGGCAAAGGACTCGATGCAGATTGGTTGCATCCACCTGATATCCAAGTGCAGCGCAATAGATTTCACGCAGAGTTGACATCGCGAACTCGTCTGGAGCCAGGCCGAAGCCGATGTTCGTGTAGGAGAGCTTGGCGGCCAATCGGTTGCGGGCGTGCCGAACAACAGTGCCGTGGTCGAAAGACATCTCCGGCAGCTGCGACACCGGGTGCCAAGCAGTGTCGGACGGAAGTTGAGGGTCCGCGCTCAAGGGAACCAGTCCCAGGAAGGTCGACGCGATGCGGCGCCCACCCGGAACGCGCTGCGGATCGCTGAAAACGGACAGTTGTTCGAGATGTGCGACCTTACGCAGATCGACCTTGTCGGCGAGGAGTCTGCGAGCCGACGTGGTGAGGTCCTCGTCGTCACGCAGGGTGCCGCCGGGCAGTGACCATGTGCCCTTCTGTGGATCGAGCGCGCGCTGCCACAGCAGGACGGCAAGTTCTTCACGTTCATCGGTGCTGTGAGCGCCGTCACCTGCGGTGATGTCAGTGGGAAAGGCGCGAACCTGGAACACCGCTGTGAGCACTTCGTGGGTGGTGTTACTATTGGGCACGTTTTCGATCCTAAGTCGAAAACCTCGATAACGGAAATCCGGGCCAGCCCGTTCGGATTTGAACTGGGTGATGAGCCTGGGTTCACGGTGAAGGAGAACGCCATGACGACCACGACGTTGTGGGAGGGATCGACCTCGCAGATTCACGACGGCCCCGGCGGTTACGCAGGAGTCGAAGCGACCCCCGAGTGGGCTGCCGAGGTCAAACGTCTGGCTCGCGAACGCGGTGCCACGATTCTGGCGCACAATTACCAGCTTCCCGCTATTCAGGATGTCGCCGACCACGTCGGTGACTCTCTTGCCCTCTCGCGTATCGCGGCGGAGGCCCCCGAAGACACGATCGTGTTCTGCGGCGTCCACTTCATGGCCGAGACCGCCAAGATTCTGTCGCCGTCCAAGACGGTGCTGATTCCGGACGAGCGCGCCGGTTGCTCGTTGGCTGATTCCATCAACGCGGAGCAACTTCGCGAGTGGAAGGCGGACAACCCGAACGCCCTCGTCGTGTCCTATGTCAACACCACGGCCGAGGTCAAGGGCCTGACGGACATCTGCTGCACGTCGTCCAATGCAGTCGACGTGGTCAACTCCATTGATCCCGACCGAGAAGTTCTCTTCCTCCCGGACCAGTTCCTCGGAGCCCACGTCAAGCGCGTCACAGGCCGCACCAACATGCAGATCTGGGCCGGTGAATGCCACGTCCACGCGGGTATCAACGGTGACGAGTTGACGGCGAAGTCCAAGGCTCACCCCGATGCCGAGCTTTTTGTGCACCCTGAATGCGGTTGTGCCACTTCGGCTCTGTACTTGGCCGGCGAAGGTGCGGTTCCGGCGGACAAGGTCAAGATCCTCTCCACCGGTGGCATGCTCGACGCTGCCCGCGTCACGAAGAGCAAGCAGGTTCTGGTCGCCACGGAAATCGGCATGCTGCACCAGTTGCGTAAAGCCGCACCGGATGTCGACTTCCAGGCGGTGAATGACCGCGCGTCGTGCCCGTACATGAAGATGATCACTCCGGCCGCGTTGCTTCGTTGCCTCCTCGAAGGCAAGGACGAGGTTCACGTCGACCTCGAGATGGCCAAGCGTGCTCAGAAATCGGTGCAGCGCATGATCGAGATCGGTAATCCGGGCGGCGGCGAGTGACGAGCCCTGCCGGGCGCTACGCCTGGGAGGCGCATGCCGATCTTGTTGTGGTCGGCGGCGGCGTTGCGGGGCTCACAGCCGCGCGCGTCGCGTCGATGCGCGGGTTGAAGGTGCTCACTGTCAGCAAGGGCGGTCCGACCGATACGTCGACGCAGTATGCGCAGGGCGGGATTGCCGTCGTGGGCGACTTGAGTACCGATTCGGTGGATTCACATGTCGCCGATACCTGCGAAGCCGGTGTCGGACTGTGCGACGAAGCAGCGGTGTACTCCGTTGTGGAAGCCGGGCACGAGGCAGTCGCGGCACTGGCCGCGCTCGGTGCAGTGTTCGATCGTGGGCGTGACGGCGAAGTGTCCCGTACCCGCGAGGGTGGCCACAGCACCAGGCGAATCATCCACGCCGGTGGAGACGCCACCGGCGCGGAAGTGCAGCGGGCACTCAACGCCGCTGGTCTCCCGGTCCTGTTCGGCGCCGCTGCCGTGCAGGTAGTCACCAATCGGCGCGGTGTGTGTGGGCTTGTCGTGTCCTCCCCGGACGGCCTGGGCGTGATCCATGCGCCTGCTGTTCTGTTGGCGACGGGTGGTCTCGGCCAGTTGTACTCGTGCAGTACCAATCCGCCAGGTGCAACCGCTGACGGTATCGCGCTGGCGCTCGCAGCTGGTGCGTCGGTCGCCGACCTCGAATTCGTGCAGTTCCACCCGACGGTTCTGTTCACTCCCGGCGGCCTCGGTCGACGGCCGCTGATCAGTGAGGCCGTACGCGGTGAGGGTGCAATTCTTGTTGACACCAACGGTGATTCGGTGACTGCAGGAGTTCACCTCCTTGGTGATCTGGCGCCCCGTGACGTCGTCTCGCGGGCAATTGCCGCGCGTCTGCGTGACCTGGGCAGCGATCATGTGTACCTCGACGCTCGAAAACTCGACGGGTTCTCGACGCGATTCCCGAACATCACGGCCTCGTGCCTCGAGGCGGGCATAGATCCTCGGACGCAGCTGATTCCGGTTGCTCCCGCCGCCCACTACTCGTGTGGTGGTGTCGCGACGGACGTCCACGGACGTACCGGAGTTCCGGGACTCTATGCGGCGGGAGAAGTTGCCCGTACAGGTCTGCACGGTGCCAATCGCCTTGCATCCAATAGTCTTCTCGAAGGATTGGTCGTGGGGGAGCGAGCCGGGATCGCCGCCGCGGAGCGACGTGAGGTTCACGCCGAGGTTGTCAACGTCGCCAGCGCACCGCTGCCGATATTGCCCCGCGAGGCCGTTCAGACGATCATGACTACTCACGCATCGGTTGTTCGAGACGGCGCCGGCCTCGAAGCTGCACGCACCGGCCTTGCGCATGCGGAACTCACTCTTGCAGTGAATGCCGAGGAACTCGAGGACGCCGCGTTGACGGTGACTGCGACGGCACTGGTTGCGGTCGCCGCTGCACGCACCGAGAGCCGCGGGTGCCACACCCGCACCGATTACCCGGAAACCGATCCCGATCAGCGTCGCAGCATCCGCATCAAGCGCGGTGCCGATGGCGATATGGAAATACACGACATGTTGTTGACAGGAGCCCACCGATGACCGCGCAGAAGACCTTGCCGGCCCCCCTCGAGCTTGACGAAGTCCTGACGCTGGTTCGACTCGCTTTGGACGAAGATCTTCGCTACGGACCAGACGTCACCTCCGTTGCGACAGTTCCCGCTGACGCGACCGCGAAGGCGTCGGTTGTCTCGCGCGCCGAAGGGACGGTTGCGGGAATCGATGTCGGACTGCTTGTCCTCGACGAAGTGATCGGCGTGGGCAACTACGACGTTGTCGATCGTGTTGCCGACGGCACCCGTGTGGTTCCCGGCCAATCGGTGCTGACCGTCGAAGCGCCTACCCGCGGACTGCTCACGGCGGAACGGACGATGCTCAACTTGGTGTGCCACCTGTCCGGAATCGCCACGGCTACAGCGGCTTGGGTTGATGCCGTTGCCGGCACCGATGCAAAGATCCGCGATAGCCGCAAGACCCTTCCCGGTCTGCGCGCGCTGCAGAAGTACGCCGTCCAGGTCGGTGGGGGAGTCAATCACCGCATGGGTCTCGGTGATGCGGCTTTGATCAAGGACAATCACGTTGCTGCCGCTGGATCTGTCGTCGCAGCACTGCGGGCTGTGCGTGAACTTGCGCCGGACATCGAGTGCGAGGTCGAGGTAGACACCCTCGAGCAGCTTGATCTGGTGCTTGCCGAAAATGTCGAACTTATTCTGCTGGACAACTTCCCGCTGTGGCAGACCCAGATCGCGGTGCAGCGACGTAACACCGCGTCGCCCACGACCAAGCTCGAATCTTCCGGCGGTCTGAGTCTCGACGTTGCCGCCGAGTACGCGGGTACCGGAGTCGATTATCTGGCAGTCGGTGCCCTCACGCACTCTGTGACGGTTCTGGATCTCGGTCTGGATATGTGACTCTCATGGCCGCCGCCTGTTCGGGGGCGGCCATGAGAGCATGTGTGGGTTCGGCCGTCAGGTCGTCAGGCGAAGCTGGATCAAAACGTGGTCGGTCTCGGCATCGGTGTAGCGTCCCGTTTCCTCGAAACCCATGATGTCGTAGAAGCGTCGTGCCGATCCGTTGAGTTCGTAAACCTCGAGCGTTACCGCTCCGTGCAGTGTCGTTGCATGCTCGACGAGCAGCCGCCCGATTCCGAGTCGTTGAGCCTGAGGTGACACGAACAGGCCGCCGATCTCTGCTCCCAGTAGGCCGAGCAGGCCTACAACCTGCTCGTCGGTTTCGGCAACCCAGTTGTCTGCCTTCACGAGGTAGATGTCGCGCATCTTCGCCTCACGTGCACCTTCGCCCTCGCCGTCGATAAAGGGGTGTGCGAGTTTTGATGCCTGCGACCACAATTCGATGACGGCATCCTCGTCGGAGGGCCGATAGGGTCGAATCTTCACGATGTTGGCGCCTGTTGAGTCCACGGCATCACCCTAGGTCATCTCGAGTTCACAGGAATCTCGCAGCCACTGTGCAGTGGTGTCGCGGGTCCGCGCGCGAAGGTAGTGAATATCACCACCTGTGAAGGGACTCATGATGACCGCAGTTCTGAATCCGGCGCCGCCGCGGCCGCCGGCGCCCCCTGTCCATCACGGCGACCCGTCACAGTCGTGGATTGGTACCCGCGGCGCCGCATCGGCCTTGACTGCGCTTCTCGTAGGCACCGCAGTTCTCTACCTGTGGAACCTGAGCGCAAGTGGTTATGCCAACACCTTCTATGCGGCAGCGGCTCAGGCAGGTTCGCAGGACTGGAAAGCTTGGTTCTTCGGATCGCTGGACACGTCCAACTTCATCACCGTCGACAAACCACCCGCGTCGCTGTGGGTAATGGGGTTGTCAGGACGAATCTTCGGATTCTCGAGCCTGAGTCTGCTTGTGCCGCAGGCGTTGATGGGAGTTGGTTCGGTTGCGCTCGTCTACGCGGCAGTGAAACGCGTCGCGACTCCGACAGCGGGGCTCATTGCGGGCGCCGTTCTCGCGGCAACACCCGCGGCTGCGCTCATGTTCAGGTTCGACAATCCCGATGCCTTGTTAGTGCTCCTGATGACACTGGCGGGTTACTGGGTGGTTCGAGCAGTCGAGACGTCGGTGGGCCGACGCGCCGCGATGTGGATTGCTCTCACCGGCGTTGCTCTCGGCTTTGCATTTCTCACCAAGATGCTGCAGGGCCTGATGGTGCTGCCCGCGTTCGGCCTGGCGTATCTGGTTGCCGGACAGGCCAGGTTGCGCGCCCGAGTTCTGCACCTTGCGATCGGTGTTGGTGCGGTGATCCTGGCGGCCGGGTGGTGGGTGCTGGCCGTGTGGCTCTGGCCCGCAGATTCGAGGCCGTACATCGGGGGCTCGACCAACAACAGCGTCATGGATCTTGTCCTCGGGTACAACGGGCTCGGTCGGATCTTCGGGAATTCCGGTGGCGGTAGCGGCGGAATGAGTGGCGGCGCTGCAGGTTCGAGCTTCGGCGGGACCACGGGCCTCGATCGGTTGTTCGGAAGTGAGATGGGAATTCAGATCTCGTGGCTGATCCCCGCTGCGCTGATCGCACTTGTTCTCGGACTGATAGCGCGTGGTCGTGCCCCGAGAACCGATCTGTTGCGGGCGTCGATGATCGTCTGGGGCGGCTGGTTCCTGGTGACGGGGCTGATCTTCAGCTACATGTCCGGCACCATCCATCCCTACTACACCGTGGCGTTGGCTCCCGCGATTGCCGGAATGATCGCAGCCGGCGGCTACGCATTGTGGTTGGAACGGTCGCGGTGGATCGGGCGACTCGGCCTGGCATCAATGATGCTTGCTGCGGGAATCTGGAGTTGGGTTCTCCTGCATCGCAATTCCGACTGGCTACCGGCTCTCGAATGGATCGTACTGGCAGGGACTGTCGTCGGCGCGGCACTGATTCTCCTCGGCGCCAGGAATCGGTTCCGGAAGTTGGTGATCGCGGGGCTGGTCGTCGGATCGTTGGCCGGCATCGGAGGCTCCGCCTCGTACTCAATCGCCACCGCAGCAACAGCTCACGGTGGATCTATTCCCACGGCCGGCCCGGCCGGTGCCGTCTCAATTGCGCCGACCCCATCGGCCGGTACGGGTGCCAACAGTTCCGAGCTGACAGCCATGCTGATCGGCGCAGGCACCCGCTGGTCCGCGGCAACCAACGGGTCGCAGAGTGCCGCGACGTACGAGTTGGCGAGCAATACTGCCGTGATGGCGACCGGTGGTTGGAGTTCGGACCCAGCACCCACGTTGGACCAGTTCATCTCCTATGTCACGAACGGCGATGTCCACTATTACGTCGCTGGTGGTCAGGGCGGTGGCCGCGGCGGCGGTGACAGTACGTCGAGTGCAATCCAAGCCTGGGTGGAAGCCAATTTCGAAGGCACAACCGTCGGGAATGCAACGGTTTACGACCTCAGTGGCTACGCCGACTAGGCAGGGCAGGTGCCCGGTCGCCGGACACTGTCGGTCATGATCGAACAATGCCTGGAACCGAGGAGCGTCTGCCGAAGGATCGGCGTCAACGATGGACGTGGCGCGACACCGCGTTTATCGCGGTTGTCGTGTTGCTGGGCGCCGGTGCGGCGCGCCTGACGCAGGACGACGGCCCGGCTGCGATTCCCGGTTGTGAATCCGTCGAAGCGGCCGGGGAGTTGGAGAGTTTTCTGGTCGCCACGATCGGGGGTGACGACCCCGGGTACAACGATCCCGACTATCCGTGGTTCTCCAAGTCGAAAGCAGACGCGATGCGTAGGGCGGTGACTGAGGCACTACCGGTGGACGCCAGACTTGAAGATCCAGGATTCGCCTTCATATTTCCGCCAGTGCGCAACTTCGGCGAGGCCCGGTCGCCCGAATCGGCGGAGGGATTGACCCTCGGTGGTTCGACCACTGCACTTGGTGACATAGCCCGCGGTGATGCGCGAGCAACGGTCTCGGTGGATGTTCGAGAATGGACAGGACCGATTCCATCGTGTGTCGAAGGTTCCGTAGATCGGCGTGAAGTGCGTGCCGACGGAACAGTTCTCGACTTCTACGAGGCGAAAGACGCTGCCAGTCCATATGCTCAGGACTTTGTCGTAGTCTACGTCCCCGGTGTCAGTCGCGTCTTCGCCTCGGTAACCGGATTTGACGGATCGGACGCGCAAGTCCTGTCGACGGACGAGTTGGTCGACGTCGCGCTCGCGCCAGGTTTTGCTGTGACAGAAGATATTCCGCCGATGACATTCTGTGGCATTCTCACTGTGATGGAGGAAGGCGGGGTGGACAACAACGTTGTGTCGAGGCTCAACACTGTGCTCGACGAGCGATGGCGGTGGCTCGGAACAACCGGCCTCAGGCTCGACCGTCCGTTGGGTTCGCTGGTGCCAGACGACTCGGGTAGCGGCCTGTGCGCGGACGTTGTCGTGAGCGCGCCGGGTGCGGCAGCGAACCTGCAAATCTCGATTACCCGGAACGGATTCCGCTTGCTCGAGAACGCCGTAATCCTGCCCGACGATACGTTGATCAGTCGCACCGAGAACCCCGGCACAAGTTCGGTGGCCGTCCAGCATCCGTCCGGCGAGACTGTTGTTGTGCGAACGGTGACGCACACTGTGTCGCCGCTGGTAATCGAGCAACTCGAGTTGATTGCGACGTCACCCGGTCTCGAAATTGCGCCGAGCTAGGGAAGGTTCGATGGAACTGGCAGAATCAGAGGGTATTTGCCGCTTCGACTAGCTGGAGGCAACAAAAAATGGGCGACGTCAGCCCGGCGCGGGGTGGGGACTTTTCCGCGTGGTTCATCGACCAGTTTGCGACGTATTGGCAGTCGGGCGGTGGTGCTCGTATCGAGGGCCGGATCGCCGGCTATCTGCTCATCAGTGAATCTCCGGGAGTCAGTGCCGAGGAGTTGGCCATTGCTCTCGACACCAGTCGTGGATCTGTCTCCAACTACATTCGACGGCTTAGCGATCGGGGATTTGTGAAGCTCGTTCGTAAGCCTCGCGATCGAACTCATTATTACGTCATGGATTCCGACGTGTGGGGCGGCTTCCTCGAGAACGAGCACCAGTACCTCGAGAATCAGCGCACACTCGCGACCGAGGCACTCCAGTATGCAAACCCCAACGGCCCCGCCTACATTCGTGTGCTGAACATGCGCGACTACATGGGCTGGATCATCGACAATCGCATGCTGGGCAGTGAATGGGCTCGATTCAAGGAAGTGCGGGACGGGGCAGTTCAGGACGAGGCAGTTTGGGACGAGGCAGGACAAGATAGAGCAGGGCCCGCACCTGAATAAGGTACGGGCCCTGCGGGTCTCGACGGATTTATTTGTTCAGTTTTGCGACTGCCTCGTCGATCATCGGTGCGTAGCGCTCGAGTGACCACGGGACGGTCAAGGGATTGATCATCGATGATCCCGTCACAAAAGGCTGGTCCGTCGGGGCGATGATAGTTCCTCGTGCGACGGCCGGAATCTGCTGATAGGCGGGCTGCGCTTCGATTTCGGCCCGGTTCGCGGGATCGGAGTAGAAGGTGAACAGCAGATCCGAATTGTTCAGGAGGTGGGCATTCTCGAGGCCGATCACTGCAGAATCGGTACCTTCGGACTCGGTCAGCGTGTTCACGACGGGATCAACCTGCAAGCCCAGTCCGCGAACCATGGCAACACGCTGCTCTTCGGCGAAGAACACGCCGAGTGTTCCTGGGCCGGTGTTGTAGATGAACGAGAAGCTTACGTCTGCGTAATCGGGATGTGCTGCAGACGATTTCGCGAACTGGTCTTTGATCTTGTCGATCTCGGCGGTGGCTTTCCCGGTTTCGCCCATGGCCTTTCCGATCACGTTGATCTGCTCTTCCCATGTGATGGTCCACGGGCTTTCCTCGTACGCAACGGTGGGTGCAAAGGCGTTGAGGGAGTCGAACTGCTGCTGGGTGATACCGGACCATGGTGCGAGGATCAGATCGGGATCAAGAGCGATGATCGCTTCGATGTTCAGATCGGCTCCGCCGGTGAACTGCTCGGGGAGTTCACCGCCTTGTTCGGTGACTGCCTCGTGAACCCAGGGGAGGTAGCCGGATTCGTCACTGCCCCATGAATATTTCTCGACGCCGACGGGAATGGTACCCAGCGCGATGACTGTCTCGGCGGAACCCATGCCGAGCGTGACGATCCGCTCCGGCTTCTCGGTGATGACTGCCTTGCCGAGAGCATGCTCGATAGTGACGGTCTCGAAGTTGCCGGTATTGGTGTCGGTGGTGTCGCTGCTACTGGTACTGCAACCGCCGATTGCCAGGGCGGCGATGACAAGTCCACTCAGGAGCGCAGACCGGCGGAGGGATCGCACGGGGGCGTATCGCATGAAGAGCCTTTCGGTGTCGAGGCGCCGGAGTGCTCTTGTGGCTCTCGTGGATCGCCGAGCAAGATGGACTAGCGCACAGGAAGCATAGGCTAGCCTTCCCTGAACTTTCAAGTCAATTGAAAGTTCAGACCGCCTGCACGGGTTGTTCAGTCCGTCGGCATGGATCCCAGGCGGGCCAGGAGTGGCGCCGCGTCGACAAGTTTGGCCGCGTCGTCGGGATCCATTCCCGCCAAGAGGCTTCGAATGCCGTCGGCCCACATCTGGTCGATCTTCTGGTTGTTGCGGGTGGCCACTGGGGTTTGGTGCAGGCGGAACGAGCGTCCGTCGCTGGGATCGGATCGCTTTTCGAGTAGGCCTTGGTCCACCAGTCGGCGAACCGTTGTGCTGACGTTGCTGCTTTGCAAGTTCAAGGCGCGCGCGATCTCCGACACCGTACTGCCGGGATGTTCCTCGATTACGCGGAGGACTTCGATCTCGGAATGGGGGAGTCGGGACAAGCCCGCCTCCTTCTCGCCGAAGCGCCGCAATGCCCACACCACCGAACGCGCCGTATGTGCCAAGCGCTGGACATCGTCATCTGTTGCAACCGATTTGTTGGACACGAACCCAGTCTAGACGTTAAGATATATATAAATCTATATCTATTTCTAGATATAGCCGTAGTGCAAAACTGGATGAAGGATCAATGTGAAACAGCACGTGCAGGAAGCAGACACCATGGTGGAGTCCGACCCGGTGTCTGTGTCGGACGCGGGACACGCGACACATCTACCCGCCAAGATCATCGCCACATTGGCTCTGTTGGCGGCTGTGGCACCACTGGCCATCGACATGTATCTGCCGGCATTCCCTGAGATGTCGGTGGAGTTCGATACCAGTGCATCAGCCGTACAGCTGACACTCACGACCTTCCTGGTCGGCCTTGCCCTTGGGCAACTTGTGTTCGGCCCGCTCTCCGATCGGTACGGTCGACGGCCACTACTTCTCATCGGGACTGCGGCTTGCGCCGTCTTCAGTGCCGGCGCCGCACTGGCGCCGAGCATCGAACTTCTGGCCGCAGCGCGCTTTGTGCAGGGCTTTGCCGGGGCGGCGGGAATTGTCCTGGGCCGCGCGGTGATCTCCGATCGTGCCCGCGGTGCCGCTGCGGCAAAATTGTTCAGCCTGCTCGTGGTGATCAACGCAGTAGCACCGGTAATCGCGCCGCTACTCGGCGGTGTTGTTGTCACTAATTTCGGGTGGCGTGGCGTGTTCTGGGTTCTGACAGTGCTGTCCGCGTTGATGTTCGTGTGCGTCCTTGCATTGGTATCGGAAACGCTCCCGAAGGAATTGCGCACCACCGGCGGCGCTGCCGCGATGCTGGGTGAGGCTCGAAACGTTCTGCGGAACCGCCGGTACGTCGGGTTCACCCTCGCGTACGCCTTCGCTTTTGGTGTCATGTTTGCGTACATCTCTGCGTCACCGTTTGTCCTGCAGAATGTGCACGGACTCTCCACTGCTTGGTACACAGTTGTTTTCACCGTCAACGCGGTCGGTCTTGTGATCTTCAGCGTCGCCAACGGCGGGGTTGTCGCGAAACTAGGTGACCGGGTGACGTTGCGGATCGGTCTCACGTTGCTCGCGGTGTTTTCGGCAGGCATGCTGATCAATGCGCTTGCCGGGCCCGTTCTGTGGATCACTCTGATCGCGTTGTGGTGCACGATGGCCAGCCTCGGCCTTGTCATCGCCAACGCCACAACCTTGGCGCTCGGTGAGGCACGGCAGGCCGCCGGTACCGGATCGGCAGTGCTTGGTGCGCTGCAGTTCCTGCTCGCTGCTGCGATTTCCCCGCTCGTCGGGATCGGCGGGGAGGGCACCGCCCTGCCTATGGCCATCGCAATGGTCGTCAGTGCGCTCATCGCGCTGTCGGCGCTTGCCCTGACGAGAGGGAAGGCTTCAGCAGACGCGCAGTAATCTGTGCCGAACTCGCCACAGCCGACCCGGGACACCACCAGTCCCGGGTCGGTTTTCACGTGGAAGGAGTCGAAATATCACCCTCAGCGGGTGATGTCCGACCGCCAGTGGCCGGATACATTTCAGCTACCCGTTTCCTCGAAGTAGAGGTGCGCGAAGTAGAAGTGCGCGAGAGAACAGTGCAGGTTGAAGCAAGGCGGTCAGCGGATTTTGCTCAATTCACCGACGGATAAACGGACATATAGGAAAGATTGCGCGAAAGCGTCGTGTTCGGTTCGCGGAGTACGCCTAGCTGAAAGGGCTTTGCCTCATGCTCATCATCGGAATGATCTTGTTCGGAACCGTCATCGGAGCGGGTGCCCAGTTGATCCTCGGTGGCAACACTCGACGATTGGACTGGCCCTTCGCTTTTATCGCGGGCATTGGTGGATCGCTGGTCGGTGGCTTGCTCGTGAGTCTGATTGCGGGTGACGGACTTTCATTGCGTCCCAGTGGAATCATCGGCTCGCTGGTCGGAGCTGTCCTGATCACCGCAGGCTGGCAGTGGTACCGCCGGACTTCGAGCAACGCTGCGCATTCCACCGATCGCTAACTTTCATCGTCGACATCTCCTTCTGCGAGAGGCAAGAATATGACCGACACATCGTCACCGTCACACGCTCATCCGGTGCGCAGTGGCATCGCGACCGGCACAAATTTTGCAGCAGCAGCCCTTCTCTTCATTGTCGGCATCATTTCTCTCCTTCAAGGGATTTCGGCTGTCGCGAACGACGACCTTTTTGTTGTCGGGGTCAACTACGTCTACGAATTCGATGTGACGACGTGGGGTTGGATTCACATAGCCCTGGGCGTCGTTGGCCTCGCGATTGCCATCGGAATGATGATGGCTGCCACGTGGGCGCGTATTGCGGCGATCCTGATTGCAGCGCTCTCGATCATCGCGAACTTCCTGTGGCTTCCGCATTATCCGCTCTGGTCGATCCTGATCATCGCGCTCGATGTCATTGTTATCTGGGCCGTAGCCACCTGGGATGCCGAGGACTGACCGAGCGAGGCTCGAAGCGTCTCGGCAGAAGGTGCCTCGAGGTGTTTTCCGAGTTATTCGTGTCTCCCGGCTTTTGCTCTTGAGGATGCACGTCGCCATCTAGTGTGTGATTGGTGACCACAGAAAAGCCCATACAGGGCAGCGGACGCCGCGCGGGCGGACGGTTGTCGCGGGGGGTTGTTGCCGCCTACGCCGCGGGAAGTGTCGGGACGGGTGGTTTTGGCGTTCTGCCAGGATTGGTACTGGCGTACTACCTCACCGACACCTTGGGCGTCGCGGCTGGTTTGGCGTCGCTGGTAGTAATTGTTCCCAAGATTGCGGACGTACTTGTCGATCCGCTGATCGGCACGGTCAGCGATCGAAGTTCGCATCGAACGGGCACGCGCGTACCCCTGATGTTGGCGGGTTCGCTTGCCCTTCCGTTGCTCTTCGTACTCACCTTTGCTGCACCGGTGTCAGCCGGCCCGGGTGTCGGCGCGGTGTGGGTACTGGTGTTTTTCCTGCTGGCAGCGAGCGCCTACAGCCTGTTCCAAGTGCCGTACATCGCCCTGCCTACGGAACTGACGGGCGACTATCACGAGCGAACTCGATTGGTGTCCGTCCGAATAGCGGTACTGGCCTTGGCAATTCTTGTGATCGGTGGCGGGGGACCAGCGCTTCGCAACGCTACTGGAGGTGGGGCTGCGGGCTATCTGGTGATGGCCGTGGGCGTGTCGGCGTTGATGTGCGGGGCAATGCTCTGGGCGGTATTCGGCGCGGCGCGGCGCACGGTGACACGCGCCGATGCCCCGGTGGGTTCATTGCTCTCGCAGTACCGCGACGGATTCGACGCAGTTCGCAGTACTCGATCGTTCCGTTTGCTCGTGATCGTGTTTGTCCTGCAAGCCCTCGCGACGGCCGTGATGTTGGGCGGTGCCCAGTATCTCGCGACGTATGTCATGGGGAACGAAGACGCCATCACGGGGCTGTTCGCGGCGTTGGTCGGTCCGGCGCTGGTCATCATGCCGCTGTGGTACCGCTATTCCCATCGCCACGGCAAGCTTCGCGGATACGTTGTCGCATCGACGGTTTTTGTTGTCGCCACACTGCTTTTGGCGTTCGCTGCAGTTGACGCCGGAGCGTGGATCTACGGTGCGGTCGGACTGGCGGGCGTCGGCTACGCCGGAATGCAGGTATTTCCGTTGGCCATGCTTCCCGACGTAATCGAAGACGATGCCCGCATCGGCGGACGCCAACGAGGCGGCTCGCTCAGCGGGATCTGGACGGCAGCAGAGACTGCTGGTCTTGCACTCGGACCAGCAGTGTTCCTGCTGTTTCTGGCGTCGACAGGCTTTGTGTCCTCGCAGGCAGGGGAGACGGTTGACCAGCCGGACTCCGCAATCACCGGCATCGCCCTCGGATTCTCTCTGGCCCCGGCCGCTCTGGTCGCGATCAGCCTTGTCGTCTTACGCGCATACAGCAGTGAACAGGAGCACGATGACCGCCAGTGACATCAACTCTTTTCTTGGTAATACCTCGATCGAGCAACGGTCTGCGGAAGTGCTGGAGAGACTCCGCAGCCTGCGTGAACAGGACGCCCCCACCCACGGTGGGCGAGTTCTGTCTTACGTGTACGACAGCGGACTGGCCGCGCTTGATCAGTTGGCCACGGACGCAGCGCAATTAGTACAACCCGTCAACGGGCTTGATCCCACGGTGTTTCCGTCCACCGCGGTGATGGAACGAGAACTCGTCGGGTTCGTCCGCGGATTCCTCCACGGAGATGGCGATGTTATCGGCAACGTCACCAGCGGTGGCACCGAAAGCTGTGTGCTGGCCGTCAAAGCCGCCCGCGACCTGCGCGGACTTCCGCCGGGAGAGGGATCGATAGTCCTGCCTACTACCGCTCATGCTGCTTTCCACAAGGCGGCGCACCTACTCGGACTCGAACTGATCCTCGTCGCTGTCGATCCAAATTCCGGTCGTGTGCGCGCCGCCGACATTGGATCGGCTCTGCGGAGCGACACGGTGCTGATCGTGGCGTCGGCACCGAGCTATCCGTTTGCTGCTCTAGACCCGATCGTCGAGATCGCGGAAATTGCTCGCACACAGTCGGTTCCGTTTCACGTCGATGCCTGCATCGGAGGGTTTGCCCTGCCCTGGTGGGGTGAACTGCCGGCCTGGGACTTCCAGGTTCCCGGTGTCACCAGTATCTCGGCCGATGTACACAAGTACGGCTACTCGCCAAAAGGTGCGTCGGTTCTTCTGTACCGGGGGCGCGATCTGCACCGTAAGCAGTACTTCGGTCTTACAGCGTGGCCCGGATATCCCGTGGTCAATCCGACCTTGATGGGGTCGAAATCCGTTGCCGCCCTGGCCGGAGCCTGGTCCATCACTCAGGTGCTGGGCGAATCGGGTTACGCCGACCTGGTTGCGCGCGCTCACCGGGCAACTGCCTCACTCGTGGACACGATTGGCGGCATCGACGGTTTGCGCGTCGTCGGAACGCCGGTCGGCCCACTCTTCGCAGTAGCGGCGGATGGGGGAGTGCCGCCGGACCGGCAGGTCGATCCGCATCGCTGGGCCACCGCCGTCGGAGTTCGAGGGTTTGTGCTCCAGGGGCAACCTGCGTCGACGCAACACGACGGAACTGCATTGCCGCGAACCACCCATCTCACGATCACGCCCGTGACGGACAGTGTGCTGAGTGAGCTGACCAGTGCGTTGGTGTTGGGGGCCGACGATGTTCGGGGCCTTCCCGCGGCCGGGCCGCCCCCCGCGCTGGCCGAGCTGGCCGGCGCGTTCGAGCGCGGTGACGTGAGTGTCGACGACGTTCGCGCATTGCCCAGTGAGGCTGTTGCGGCAGCGCTCGTGTCGGCGGGGCTGGATCCGAAGGGCGCGGGCGACTCGCCCCTCGACATGGCTGCGGTCCTCGCCGCCGTCGAGTCCTTGCCCCGCGAGGTCACGACGCGACTGCTGGTGGAGTTCCTGGCTGGACTCGTGGAACCCTGATTCGAACGGCTTGCGTCGCATCAAAACCTCACATATGCCGCGAAATTTCGCTGTCCCGGGCGTAGATTTCGAGTATCGGAGGCTGTCGTTTCGGGGAAGGGACGAATGGGTGACTGGTGCCGCAACCAAGGTTCTGACACTGTTCGAGGAATTGGTGGGGATCGAACTCCCAATCCAGGTGCGCTGTTGGGACGGTTCCCAAGCCGGCCCTCCCGACGCAGCGGCCCGGGTCTTTTTCCGGAACCGACGCGCGCTGCGGAGGGTTCTCTATTCGCCGAACGAATTGGGTTTGGCGCGGGCGTACGTCTCCGGAGACTTGGACGTCGACGGAGACATCTTTGCGCTGCTGGATGTTCCGGATCTTGTTTCGCGGATTGGTGAGCATCGCCTGGCCGGGATGTCGGCACGCACGATTGCCCGGTCGGTGGTGACTTTTGTCGGCTTGGGCGCGGTCGGGCTTCCGCCGTCGCCGCCCGAGATCGAGATGCGCTCCAAACGGGGAAAGCGCCACAGCAAGTCTCGTGATTCGGCGACTGTCTCTCACCACTATGACGTCGGAAATCGTTTCTACGAGCTGTTTCTCGGACCGAGCATGGTCTATTCGTGCGGGTACTGGCCGGACGGCACTGTGTCACTCGAGGACGCGCAGCGAGAGAAACTTGATCTGATCTGCCGGAAGCTGGATTTGAAGCCGGGAATGCGCCTGCTCGACGTCGGGTGTGGGTGGGGATCGATGGCACTGCATGCGGCGCAGAATTACGGCGTCGACGTTGTCGGTGTTTCGCTCAGCCGCGAACAGGTGGAGTACGCCAAGGCTCGGGTAGCGGACGCGGGATTGACCGAACATATCGAGGTTCGGGTGCAAGATTACCGCGACGTGGATGACGGCCCGTACGACGCTATTTCGAGCATCGGTATGTCGGAACACGTGGGTTTGGCGAACCTGCCGGTCTATGCGGCACACCTGCACGGGTTGCTGAAGCCGGAGGGACGCTTTCTCAATCACGCCATTGCTTCGGTGAAGTCGTTGCCGGACAAGGTTGTCGGCGCTCCTGGTTTCATCGACAGATACATCTTCCCGGACGGTGAGATCCTTCCGTTGAGTAAAACGGTTGACGCTCTGGAGCGTTCAGGATTCGAGACTCGGGACAGTGATGCGCTGCGCGAACACTATGCGCTGACACTGCGTGCGTGGGTGGCGAATCTGCGGGAGAACTGGGACGCTGCTGTTGCCGAGGTCGGCGACGCGCGGGTCCGTACGTGGTTGTTGTACCTTGCGGCCAGCGCTCTCGGCTTCGAGGAGGCGCATCGACTGACCATTCATCAAGTGCTGGCGGTGAAACCCGGTGAACGAGGATCAAGTGGCATGCCGCGATCGCGGCGCAACTGGTATCGCTGAGCCGGATCGCGGGCGCGTTCGATGCGTCGATGGTTGACTGAGCGGGTGAACGAGCCATTGCAGGATTTGCCGATTCCGGGAAACCAGAGCGGCTTGGGTGCCGGGCCCGCACTGCGAGTCACCGCGGGACTGGTGCTCGGCATTGTCGCGGGAATTGTCATGTGGATAGTGGGCTTTCCGCGGTTCTCCTTTCTGATCGGCTGGAATGTGGCGGCGCTGGTGTTCACGGTCTGGACGTGGATCCTGGTGTGGCCGTTCGACGCTGTGACGACGGCCAGTCACGCGACTCGTGAGGAACCGGCACGCAATGTCGCACACCTTCTCGTTCTCGCTGCAGCGGTGGCCAGCCTGGTCGGTATCGCGCTCCTGCTTGTTGCCTCACCTGACGGCCGTCGATACCAAGTTGTCGCCGCGTCGGTTGCGGTTGTCAGCGTTGTCATTTCGTGGATAGCTGTGCACACGCTGTTCGCTCTGGGATACGCCCGGTTGTACTACACAGGTCCGGACGGTGGGATCGACTTCAATCAGGAAGAACCGCCGCGGTACAGCGATTTTGCCTATGTCGCCTATACCGTGGGTATGAGCTTCGCGATCTCGGACACCAATTTGCAGTCGTCGGACATGCGGGCAATGGCGCTCGGCCACGCGTTGCTGTCTTATCTGTTCGGCTCGGTCATCGTCGCGTCGGTAGTCAATTTGATCGCCGGATTATGAGCTGCCACCGGTAAGTCAGGCCGCGGCGCGGCCGATGCTCGACAGGAAGCCTGCCGCCCCGAAGAACAGTCCGGCAAAAACACGGTTGGTGATTCTCTGCTGTTTCGGTGACCGCATGAGCCGCAGGACCCGAGCCGCAAGTCCGGTGTATCCGGTCATCACGACGACATCGACCGCGCACATGGTCGCCGCGATGATCAGGTACTGCGGTACCAGTGGCGCGTTCGGATCGAGGAACTGCGGAAGAACTGCGAGCATGAACACCACGGCTTTGGGATTGCTGGCATTTACCAGGAACCCACGCACCATCATCATCGGACCGGAGCGCCGCGCGGCTTCGGAGTCGGTGGTTATCTCGCTGGGAGCGGACCGCCACTGCCGCACTCCGAGATACACCAGGTAGGCGACGCCCAGCCATTTGATGATCGAGAACGCCGCCGTCGAGTTGGCGAGGATCGCGCCGACGCCGGCCGCGACGATTCCGATCTGCAGGAGAAGTCCGAGTTGCAATCCGAGAATGTTCCAGTAGCCGCGACGGAGTCCGACGGCCAGACCGGAGGACATCGAGGCGATTGCCCCGGCGCCGGGGGACAGACTGATCACCCAGCTTGCGCCGAAGAACGCCAACCAGACGTGCCAACTCATACTTTTGCCTTTCGGCTGGGAAGGTATGCGGCCCGTGATGGTGACGGGACTCCGAAGAAGTGTAGTTGTACGTGTTGGTGGGTTCGGAGTGGTACCGACCGTTCCGGCACGGTACATTCGTTCTTGTTGTCTGAATATTTGCCAGGCGGGGGATCGGCGTGATGAATTTTGGCGGTGACGCAGGACCGCGTTCGTTGATTCGTAATCAGATCGAGGTTTCCGAAACCCGTATGCGTTACGGGATCGCCGTGCTGGTTCCCGTTTTTGCTCTTGTCGGGGTGTGTGCTGCGTTTTCCGATGAAGGTCAGAACAATGCGTTCCGGAGAATTGTTGCGGTGCTGGTCATCGTCAGTACTCTTCCGGCAGCGTATCTGGTCAGTCGAATTCGATTCGGCATCATCTGGTGGAACCGGGATATGGGGCATCATTCCGTTCCACGGGCGAGCACGTACTTCGTTCTCTATGCAGATTTGGGTGTGACCGTAGTACTGGCGACGTTCGCCAATCACGAATTGGCGCTGTACGGGACAGCTCTGTTTGCGGTGATCAGTGTGTACGTGGCGCATTTTGTCCGGTGGGCAGAGACCGTGGTGCACATGGTCTTCACGAGTTGTGTGATCGCCGTTTTTGCCGTTCTCACGTGGCGTCAGGGATACCACGATATTGCGGGAATTCTTGCGAGGGCGGCAACGTCGGTGATCGCTGTCAATGCGACGCTTGTCCTACTCAGGTCGTTCTCGGCGGGCATGCTGACGTCGTACCGCACTCAATTTGCGAATGCCAATCGTGATCCGTTGACCGGACTCCTCAACCGGCGAGGCTTCGAATTGTGGATGCAGATTGCGGAAGAGCGTGGGCCTGGTCGATCCGGCGTGCTACTGCTCGACATCGACAACTTCAAGGCGGTCAACGACGGGTCCGGTCACGACGGCGGTGACACGGTGTTGCGGTTGCTTTCGCGCAGACTCGAACGAGTCGTCGGCGTGGACGCGGCAGTAGCTCGAACAGGTGGCGATGAGTTTGCTATCGCGGTGCGCGGCGATATAGCAGGGCTCACGCGACTTGCAGAAGCGATTCGGGGGGAGGTCGCCGTGCGTTCCGACGACGTTCCGATCACGGTCAGTATCGGTGTTGCACAACTCGCGTCGGGCGCGCACGGGAAACTGACGGGGCAGGAACAGATCAAGGAGGCTTTGTCTCGTGCAGACAAAGCGATGTACGAGGCGAAGTCGGACGGTCGCAACCGCGTCGTGGCTGATGTGTCAGCGCAGTAGTCCACACTGAGCCACATTTCCAGCGCCGCTCGTCCCGTCGATGCGATGATCGATTGATGAGTGAATTTCCGGTTCTGGACCTGACGCCCGACGAATTGTTGACGACAACGCGCACGGTACGAAAGCGCTTGGACCTGACAAGGCCCGTTCCTCTGGATCTGATCAAGGAATGCCTGGAGATCGCGTTGCAAGCTCCGTCGGGATCGAACCGCCAGGGATGGCAATGGGTGGTGGTGACCGACCCCGAACTGCGTCGACAGATCGGCGACATTTACAAAGACGTCACGGAGAGCTATTTGGCGTCGCAGGGGGCTCCGGCGCAGTTGTTCAGTGACGATCCGGATCGGGCTGCAGTCCAAGCGCGTGTCGGAAGTAGTGCCGAGTGGCTCGGCCAACACATGGGTGAAGTTCCGGTGCTGATGATTCCGTGCATCAAGGCGGAGCGGACCTTGCCTGCCGGTAATCAGGCGGGACTCTGGGGATCGTTACTTCCCGCGGCGTGGAGTTACGCATTGGCGGCGCGCGCCCGCGGATTGGGAACGGCGTGGACAACACTGCACCTTGCGCGCGAAGCCGAAGTCGCAGAAATCCTGGGAATCCCGGCGGGCTTCCACCAGGGCGCGCTGGTACCCACCGCGTACTTCACGGGAGAGACCTTCAAACCGGCGGCACGCGAGCCGATCGACAACATTCTGCACCTTGACCGATGGTGAACCTCGAGTACTCGGCGATCTGCTCGCTCGACGGCTATGTCGCCGACGAGGAGGGGAACTTCGACTGGGCAATGCCGGACGCCGAGGTACACGGCTTTGCCAACAACCTCGAACGCGACGTGGGCACGCAGCTGTACGGGCGCCGGATGTACGAGATCATGGCGGCGTGGGAAACGATGGCGGATCCCGACCCGATTGCCGAAGACTTCGCTCGGATCTGGCGCCGAGCGGACAAAGTTGTGTACTCGACGACGCTGGCGGAGCCGTCGACTCAGCGAACCCGTATCGAGCGGACCTTTGACTCCGAAGCCGTGCGGGCGATGAAAGCAAGGGCGACGCAGGATATTTCGATCGGTGGTCCCACACTGGCAGCTCATGCGCTGGCCGCCGGTCTGGTCGACGAGATTCACCTGTTCCTTTGCCCCGTGATCGTCGGTAGCGGACTGCGCGCATTGTCTGCCGACGTTCATGTCGACCTCGAACTGATGGAGCAGAAGGCGTTTCGGAGCGGAGTTGTCTATCTGCGATACAGAGTGAGGTAGGGACTGAGTCAGGACAGCGATACGGGCATGATATCTGCCACGATGACGTGAATGAGGCCGTCGCGAATCTCGAATGTCTCCCGGATCTCGACCGTCATCAAGCGTGTGTCGGCAACGCCGGCGTCGAGGAGATAGACGGCGGTCACGACGTCCCCCTCTTCGGTCATTCGAAGATCACGCACGGACTGAATCACGGTGTACTGCACACCGTGATCGAGGTCGGCGCTCAACTGAGGGCCCGAGAACCCGGTTTGGATGCCTGCTTCGACGCGCGTGGCGTCCGGCGCGAAGTGCACGTCGGTGACGTCGTGAGAGACCAACGCGTCGATGTAGGCCCGGGCTTCTGCCTCACGGGGTGAGTCCGGTGCGGCTTGGGCAAGTGAAGCACCGGTAAAAATCATTGCTGCAGAGATGGCTGCAGTGGCGACGGTCTTTCCGAACGTGGACATGAGTTCCTATCGCGTGGTGTTGGTGCAACTGAGTGGGGGATCGACAAGCGAGCAGAATGCGGGCGCTTTCACGGGTACGTATTCCGGCCCGACGCCGTTGTTTTCGATGATGTTCCGGTACGTCTCCACGCCGTCGGTGGGGGTACGGGTGAGGGTGGGATCGGTCAGGACGTCGACGGTGTACAGACCGAAACGTGGCCGGTACGAACCCCATTCGTAGTTGTCGGTGATGGACCAGTAGTTGTATCCGATAACGTCGGCGCCGTCCTCGCGGGCGCGTTCCATCCAATAGACGTGGTCGCTCAGATGATTCGAGCGCGTGTACCCGTCGAGGCGAGGATTTCCGTTGTCCGTGGGCATTCCGTTCTCGACGATGTAGAGGGGGAGTGCCGGGTACTTGCGCGAATAGCGCATCAGTGCGTCGTACAAACCCTCGGGCTGTGGTGTGACGTTGTAGAACTCGTCGATCGCGGCGTAGGCCGCGGTCGGGTTGTCCAGTGCCACACCGTAGTAGTAGTCGATACCGAGGAAATCGAGCTTGTCGTTGACCCGATCGGTGAACACGGAGTCGATTGCCTCCGAGACACCCGGAATGAACGCGAAGTTGCTGCTGACACGAGCGCCCGGGTCGAGGACGTTGATGCGGTCGTAGATCGATCGGTGCACTCGAACAAGTGCGTCGAACATCAAGGGTGCCTGGGGGAGCGTGATTCCGCCGTACGTCAACTCACGCTGCACGTACACCGTCGGTTCGTTGATCGTGATCCACAATGCGCCGACCCCGGAGTATCGCGCGACCACCTTCTCGGCGTTGGTCAGCCAGTCGGCTTCGGTTTTCGGGTTTGTCCACCCACCTTGATCGACGACCCAACCCGGATATACCCAGTGATCGAGAGTGATCATCGGCGTCATTCCGCGGGCCAGGATATGCGCGACAACATCGTCGTAGTATCCGAATTCGGTCTCGTTCCACGTTCCGGGTGAGGGTTGCACCCGCGCCCATTCGACGCCGAAGCGGAACACCTGCGCGCCCAGATCTGCCGCGCGGTCGATGTCCTCGGTGAAGCGGTGCCGGAAGTCGACCGAGTCGCCGATGATGTCGTGGGTGCGACCCGATGCGGAGTACCTCGACCAGTTGCTGTCTGGGGAGGAACCCTCCGACTGAAAACCGGAAGTGGCAACGCCCCATAGGAACTCCTCCGACGGGGTTCCCGATGCCTGCGCCGGCGATGCCGCCACCCCGATCACGAGGGCGAGTAGGGCGGCGGCAATCGACCGTGACGTGACTCCCATGATGGGAGGTTAGGTCATACAGGTGTCCAGAAAGGTGGCTTTTGCAGGATCAGAATTCAATCGTCATCGGACCGGGAGTCCACATACCCGAACGTTGCACGCGGGATTCGTCGAGTTCCGCGGGTACCGCCGCAGGATCCAGTCGAGTGTATTTCTCGATCGAACCCCAGTCGCGACCCCAGTCGTTGTCGAGATACGACGGTATGGTCTGCGCACTGACGAGGAGATCGATCCACCCGAGCGGACCACCACCGAAGTGGTCCTGCCACGCTGTGGTCACGAGTGCGCCGCTGTGATCGGGCAGGATGCGGTACTCGGGAACCTCGGCAACGCCGACGCGATGGTCGAACGGGCGCTGGCACGGAAAGGCCAGACCCACAGCCCAATCCAACATCACGGGAGCGTCGGAACCGACAACGTCCTGCAGTTTCTGTGTTTGCGGTACACGCGGCGGAGTAACCGCTACCCATTGATCGTCCTTGCTGTCGAGATCGCTGACAACAAGACGAATAGTGTTGGCTTCCACAGGAATCTGGTCGAGAGGAACGCGAAGGTTGCGCCACGACGGCGACGGGCCGATGTCGAGAGGTGCGATTCGGCCACCGATTTCGACGTCATCGGCACCTCGCGCGGTGCCGTATTCGACCTCGACGTTCTGCCCGTACGTGACGATGCCGTCAGTGTCGACGGATCGGACGCGTCCGGCTGCGGCGATGGAAATGATGTCGCCGCGGGTGCCGCTGTCGCTGAGGTCGGGAAGTTGGTACCACCCACTGGTCAGGGTGCCCGGTGCGGCTTGGCCGTAGCTGCCCATCACCGGAGTTGTGGCGGGATCGAGGCCGAACGGCAACGCGACCGAACTGCCGTTGACGCCGGTCACTCCAGCACCACCACCGGTTCCGGCGGAGTTTCCGGCCGTGGTCTCGTCGCTGTCGACAGTGTTGGCACCACCGGTGGCGGTCGCTTCCTCGTCGGCGCTGAGGTCGCCGGCAACACCGTTCGGATCAAATCCGGTGGCGCCGCCGGCTGAAAGTGCGGTTGCGATGTCGCCGGACAACGGAGCCAGCATCGATGCGTTCGGATCTGTTTCGAGCAGGACGTCGTTGGCTAGTCCACAGGGTTGTCCGAGCACCGCGTCGACGTTCGCGCGACCCACCGAATAGGCCGGGTACTGGCTGATCACGCCCTTGGACATCGAGAGAACTTCGAAGAGAACCATGGCACCGGCCGCGACGGTCAGCGGTGAGATGGCCAGCAGGCGAGCCTGACGCGGCGACATCTCCTTGCCGACGGTGTACGGCTCACGGAAGAAGAACCACGTGGCGACCCCGAGCATCAGCACGGTCAGCCCGAGGAGAACGGTGCTCGCGCCGAGCCCACTGATCGATACGGGTTTGTCCCACCAGGGAACGCTGTAGCTCGAGACGTAGTAGTAGCTGTTGCTGCCGGTGAACGCCACTGCGAGCAGGAACAGCACGCCTGCGGCGAACAGCGCGCGATTGCGCGGGGAACGCAGAAGGGTGGTTCCGACCGCAACTGCCGTCATCATTGCGAGCACTGCTGTCAGCCCTGCGAAGATTCCGAAGTGGTGCGTCCACTTGGTGGGCGAGAACATCAGCAGCGGCAGCGCGCCGATGGTGAGACCGACAATTCGCCGCGGCGGGCCGGCGGCCAATCCGGGGATGCGGCCGCCTTTGCGGAGCATCATCGCGGTGCAGACTCCAAGGCACAGGAACATGACAAAAACGCCGAAGCGCCGTGTCAGTGATCCGTCGACGGAGATGTTGAGCAGGTACTGGTAGCGCAGATATTCGTCGAACCACGGAGCGTTCGGTGAGATCGAGTGAACGCGCTGCATTTCGATGACGGCGGCCAGGCTCTGATCGCCGAAGGCGGGGATGAGAATCGACAGTCCTGCAGCAAGAAGCGGTCCGACGGCAGCGAGGTAACCGGTGGTCCGAGCGCGTTCGACGATGATGCCGATGACGGGACGGATGCCGGCGATCAGCGCGGCGAAGCAGATCAGTCCGGACGGACCTGCCGTCAACGTGAACCCGGCAATCAGAATTGCGACGGCAACCGGCAGGAGTCGACGTGTCGCGATGGCGCGTTCGATCGAGCACCACGTCAGGAGAACGCCGAGTGCAACAATCGGTTCGGGGCGCAATCCGTTGTTGAACGGGAGCCAGAATGCGAGAAAAACGAGCGCGCCGGTCCAGAGAGCAAGACGGTTTCCGCGGATTGCTGCGCCGAGGCGCGGGGCGACCTCACGACTGATGACAAGCCACGCGACGACGCCGGCCACCAGTGCTGGGAGCCGGACCCACGGGCTTGCCGGACTGATGTGCGCGAGCAGTCCGAGGATGTTGTAGTAGGGAGTTCCGAACGGTGTTTCCGGGACGGCGAACCAGCGGAAGTAGTTCGACATGTACCCGGATTGCTCAGCTGCCCTGGCCATCGTGAACTGGTAGCCGTCGTCGGTTGTCGTGGCTCCGATGAAGTGCCACAGCACCAATGTTCCGATGACAACACCGTCGACGCGGGTGAATTTCCACCACCTCGTCGGCAGAAATTTGCGGCTGTGACGGCCGTCGAGATTATCGAGGCGGTGCAACGCGACGAGCGAGATGATCGCGGTCAGCGCACCGAGAATCAGGGCGAGCGTTTTGATCGTCGACGGGCTCGACGTGAATCGGGAGTCGGAGACTATCGAGACGTCCAATCCGGCGGCAGCGGTGTTCAGGTCGCTGAACACGCCGACAACTTGCGGCCGGTGGTCACCATCGAGAATCCGTGGCTCTGACCCGGTGACGGAGACCGTCGTCCGGGTGGGCTCGGCGAGCACCGTCAGCGCGCAACCGCCGGGGAGTTCGTCAAGCGGTCCCGAGAACACAACCTCGTCCCGCAGGATCGCGTCGACGCGTGCGGGTGCGTCTGCCGATGCGGGCGACACCGTAGCGACAAACCCGTAGCGACGCGCATCGGCGGCGCTTGCGGGCGCGGTAGATACGAGGGTTCCACCCGTTGCTGCCAGCTCGTTTATCGACGCGCACGGAATGGAGGCCTCGAACCGCTGCGGTGTGTACGAGACGAGGGGGGATTCGACGCTGGTCGTCGAACCGGCCTGTGGCCAGTTGATGCCGGCCGTGTCCTGCTGGATAGGCAGGAACGGTATGGATACACACGCGAGGATTCCGAGAACGGAGGCAACGATTGCCACCATCCTTGCGTGCGACTGCCGTGCGGCGCGCTGCGGAATCGGCGGGTTGGGAGGTGCGGCCACGGCCACGTCACTGTCTGTCACGACTTTCGACCCTAGCGGTGCGTGACGCGTTTGTTATAAACACAGCGACCTTCGAAATGTCGGATGTGGAATTTGCCTAAATCCCGCGACGCCGATCGACAGTGACCGCCGCCACTGGCGGCGATGGCGGGTGGTCGCTGAGCGCCGCAGGTGGACCGGTGCTTAACAGGGTGCGACTATCCTGAATAATTGACGTCAGTTCTGTGTTCTCTCCGCGAGACACAGGTCCCCCGTTTGCGTACGAGAGGAACTCTCATGCTTGCCCGCACCGACCTGCGTGGTCGTACCCCATCCACGGCCGAACTTCGTGCCGCGCTTCCGCGAGGTGGAGTGGATGTGGATGCGGTGCTGCATCAGGTTCGCCCGATGGTCGAGGCCGTTCGCGATCGCGGCGCAGAAGCTGCTCTCGAGTTCGGCGAGAAGTTCGACGGCGTGCGCCCGTCTTCGGTCCGCGTTCCGGCAGCTGAGCTCGAACGCGCACTGCGCGAACTCGACCCCGCAGTCAAGGAAGCCCTCGAGGTTGCGATCGAGCGCACTCGCAAGGTGCACGCCGATCAGCGTCGCAAGGACACCGTCACAGAGGTCGTTCCGGGTGGCACGGTCACCGAGCGTTGGGTTCCGGTCGAGCGTGTTGGTCTCTATGTTCCCGGCGGCAACGCCGTGTATCCGTCGAGCGTTGTCATGAACGTCGTCCCGGCTCAGACCGCCGGCGTCGGATCGTTGGTTGTCGCTTCGCCTCCACAAGCTGACTTCGGCGGATTGCCGCACCCCACCATTCTTGCCGCCGCAGCCATGCTCGGCGTCGACGAGGTGTGGGCCGTCGGCGGCGGGCAGGGCGTTGCCCTCCTGACCTACGGCGGAACCGACACCGACGGAACCGAGCTTGTCCCGGTCGACCTCATCACCGGTCCCGGCAACATTTATGTCACTGCCGCAAAGCGTCTGTGCCGCGGACTGGTCGGCATCGACGCAGAAGCCGGTCCCACCGAGATCGCGATCCTCGCCGACCACACCGCTGACCCGGTCCACGTTGCCGCCGACCTCATCAGCCAGGCCGAGCACGACGTGATGGCCGCCAGCGTCCTTGTCACGACCAGCGTTGAATTGGCCGACGCGGTCGACAAGGCTCTGGCCGCGCAACTCGAGATCACCAAGCACCGCGAGCGCGTCACCACCGCCCTCACCGGAAGCCAGTCCGGAACCGTTCTGGTCTCGGACGTCGCAGCTGGTCTCCGCGTAGTCAACGCCTACGCAGCCGAGCACCTCGAGATTCAGACCGAAGATGCCACCGGTGTCGCAGCTCAGGTCACCAGCGCCGGAGCGGTTTTTGTCGGTCCGTGGGCGCCGGTCAGCCTCGGCGACTACTGCGCCGGCTCCAACCACGTTCTGCCGACGGCCGGCTGTGCACGTCACTCGTCCGGACTGAGTGTGCAGACGTTCCTGCGCGGCATCCACGTGATCGACTACTCCGAATCGGCATTGAAAGATGTTGCCGGACATGTCATCACGCTGGCCAATGCTGAAGACCTGCCGGCTCACGGTGAGGCTGTGCGTCTGCGGTTCGAGGCTCTGCGATGAGTGCCGCTCCCGGAGCGTCGATTTCGGTCGACGCGCTCCCGATTCGCGAGAACCTGCGCGGTAAGTCCGCGTACGGCGCTCCGCAGTTGACGGTTCCCGTACAGCTCAACACCAATGAGAACCCGCATCCGCCGACGCAGGCGCTCATCGATGACGTCGCCGAATCCGTGCGTGAAGCGGCCAAGGAACTGCACCGTTACCCCGACCGCGACGCTGTGGCGCTGCGGACGGATCTTGCTGCGTACCTGTCGAAGCAGACGGGTGTACCGGTCACCGTCGACAACCTCTGGGCGGCCAACGGATCGAATGAAATCCTGCAGCAACTACTCCAGGCCTTTGCCGGTCCTGGACGCAGCGCGATGGGATTTGTGCCCTCGTACTCGATGCACCCGATCATCGCGGACGGCACCGATACCGAGTGGGTCGAGGTCTTCCGTCGGGATGACTTCGCATTGGACGTGGATGCTGCCGTCACCGTGATCGCGGAACGTCGACCGGATGTCGTGTTCGTGACCAGTCCCAACAACCCGACCGGCCACAGTGTCGGCATCGCGGAACTGCGACGCATCCTCGAGGTGGCGCCGGGCATCGTGATCGTCGACGAGGCTTACGCCGAGTTCTCCGCCGCCCCCAGTGCGATGACGCTCATCGACGAGTTCCCCACCAAGATCGTGGTCACGCGCACGATGAGCAAGGCGTTTGCGTTTGCCGGTGGCCGACTCGGCTATCTGGCTGCCGCCCCCGCGTTCATCGATGCATTGTTGTTGGTGCGCTTGCCGTATCACCTCTCGGTGGTCACGCAGGCTGCCGCGCGCGCTGCGCTGCGTCACGCCGACGAGACCCTCGCCAGCGTTCACGCATTGTCAGCCGAGCGTGATCGGGTATCGAAGGCATTGGCGGACACCGGTTTCCGAGTGATTCCCAGTGACGCGAACTTCATCTTGTTCGGTCAATTCACCGACAGTGCGCAGGCGTGGCAGGCCTACCTCGATCGAGGTGTCCTCATTCGCGACATCGGTATCCCCGGATATCTGCGGGCGACGGTCGGACTCGAAGCCGAGAACGACGCGTTCATCACAGCCAGTGACGAGATCGCCGGTACAGAACTCATCAACGCAGGAGAAACGGCATGAGCGATCGCATTGCGCGGATCGAACGAACGACGCGAGAATCCAGCATCGTCGTCGAATTGAACCTGGACGGGACCGGCATTGTCGACGTTTCCACCGGCGTCCCGTTCTTCGACCACATGCTCACCGCGTTGGGTACGCACGCCAGCTTCGACTTGAGTGTTCAGGCGAAAGGTGACGTCGAAATCGACGCTCACCATACCGTCGAGGACACCGCCATCGTTCTCGGTCAGGCGTTGGGTCAGGCATTGGGGGACAAGAAGGGTATTCGCCGATTCGGTGATTCCTTCATCCCGATGGACGAAACCCTCGCGCACGCGTCCGTCGACGTGTCCGGCCGTCCGTACTGCGTGCATACCGGGGAACCGGATTACATGGTGCATTCCGTCATCGGCGGGTACCCCGGCGTTCCGTACCACGCGGTGATCAACCGCCACGTCTTCGAGTCGATCGCGCTCAATGCTCGTATCGCCCTGCATGTTCGGGTTCTGTACGGACGCGATCAGCACCACATCACGGAGGCCGAGTTCAAGGCTGTTGCTCGCGCTCTGCGTGAGGCCGTCGAGCCGGATCCGCGCGTGAGCGGCGTGCCTTCGACGAAGGGCACTCTGTGAGCGTCCTCTTTACCTATCTGTTGTTCATCGGCGCGGGAATCGCTGTGGGCGGGGCCTACTCGATGTTCAAGGTGAACAAATTGGCGTCGGGAATCCTTCTGGCACTGGCAATTCTTGCAGCGGTAGCCGGCGCGCTGCGCATCTGATGGTCGAACGCACATCATCCCCGGGGTTACTCCGAACCCCGGGGATGATCAGTGTCCTGGTCATGGCTGCTGCCGCATTTGGTGGCTGGTCGTTACTGCTTCCGGTTGTTCCGTTGGTGGTGGCGCAGTCGGGTGGCTCCGACGCCTTGGCCGGGGCCGTGACGGGCGTCTTCATGGCGGCTACTGTGCTGACACAGTTGCTGGTGCCGCGCTTGTTGAGGACTCGCGGCTATCGTCCTGTACTCACTGCGGGGTGCCTGTTGCTCGGGCCACCGTCGCTGGTGCTGTTGATGTCTTCCGATTCGATTGCGGCGTTGTCGGTGTCGGCAGTGCGCGGTGTCGGATTCGGTTTGCTCACGGTCGCCGGCGGCGCACTGGTCGCGGAATTGGCGCCCAGGCGGATACTGGGCCGAGCTACCGGAGCCCAGGGCATCGCGATTGCAGCCTCTCAAATGGCAGGGTTGCCAATGGGTTTGGCGATAGCGGCACGATGGTCGGCCACACCGGTCTTCGTTTTGGGCGCCGTGGTTCCGGCGCTCGCGGTAATCGCCATCACCCGCTTGCCGAAATTGCGCGCTCAGCCAACCGGCACGTCTGCGCGAGTGAGTGTGTTCACGGTGATCGTCCCCGTGGTCGCGCTTGCGTGCGTGTCAGCGTCGTTCGGCGGCTTGTCCTCGCTGTTGCCCATCGCGATTTCGGATCGTGCCGCGATCGCCGGCGTGGTGCTGGCGACGGCCAGTGGGTCCATGCTGGTGGGTCGATACTCAGCGGGATTGATCTCCGATCGATTCGGTAGCGGCAAGATGCTCGCACCGGCCTTGGTGTCGGCGACAGTCGGTCTACTCCTGTTCGCCCTGAGTGTCGACGACGGTGCGAATGTGGTGTTGATCGGCGCTGCAGTGCTTTTCGGGTTCGGATTCGGTGCTGTGCAGAATGAATCCTTGGTCATGGCTTTTTCGGCTGCAGGTCCGAAACGCATCGGATCGGCCAGCGCGATCTGGAACATCGCATACGACGCCGGAACTGGAATCGGCGCGATTGCGCTGGGATTTGTGGCATCGGCGTCGGGATACACGTGGGTATTCATCGTCTCGGCAAGTGTCGTCGCGTTGATCCCGGCACTCGCTGTGGCCGGCACATCGATCGGCCGGCGGGGCGATCCGAAACCGGACAACCACACGGCAGGTTCTAAGATCCGGAGTTATGACAACCTTTGACGACACGGTTATCGCCGGTGTGACCGCTCATATGAATGCGGATCACACGAGCGACAATCTGATGATCGTTCGGGCTTTCGCGGAGCCGACCGCGACCAGCGCGCGAATGGTGGGACTCGATTCGGTTGCGGGCGAGTGGGTTGCCGAGGTCGACGGGACGGAAAAGCTCGTGAAGGTTCCGTGGCCCGAGCCGGCAGTGGACCGCGCCGCCATCCGGACGCAAGTGGTTGCTCTGTGTATGGACGCGTACAACAAACTTGGTGTTGCGAGGCCCGAGCACTGATCGCAGTAGCGTCAGACGTGCCCGATAGAGTTGGGGCATGAGCGCTTCCACGATTGCCGTCCTCGACTACGGCTCCGGCAACCTGCATTCGGCCACCCGCGCATTGGCGCGCACCGGCGCACAGGTGGAGGTAACCAGCGATCCCAAGGTGGCGCTGGCCGCAGACGGCCTGGTCGTTCCCGGCGTCGGCGCTTTTGCTGCGTGCATGGAGGGCCTGCGTGAGGTTCGGGGTGAGCGGATCATCGGTCAGCGCCTCGCGGGCGGACGGCCGGTTCTGGGCATCTGTGTCGGTATGCAGATCCTGTTCGAGCGCGGCGTCGAATTCGGCGTCGAAGCCGAAGGGTGCGGCGAATGGCCCGGCACTGTCGAGCGCTTGAAGGCCGATGTGTTGCCGCACATGGGATGGAACACCGTCGAAGCACCCGAGTCCAGCACGCTGTTCAAGGGCATCGACGCGGACACCCGTTTCTACTTCGTCCACTCGTACGGTGTGCAGAACTGGGAACTGCCGCCGTCCGAGCACATCGCTGCTCCCAAACTGACGTGGGCCGATCACGGCGGAAAGTTCCTCGCTGCCGTCGAGAACGGTGCGCTGTCCGCAACGCAGTTCCACCCCGAGAAGTCGGGCGATGCGGGTGCTGAGTTGCTGAGCAACTGGGTGCAGAGTTTGTGACCGGACCTTCCGGCAAGTACAGCGGAGACAACTTCTCGTTGGCTCGTCTTGCGCTGTTCTCGCTCGGCGCCGCCGTGGCTGTTCTGGCAGTCACGACGGTGATCGTCGTTCTGGTGGATCCGACGCCCGTCGTGGGGCTCGTGATCGGCCTCGTCGGGGTTGGCGCGGCCATCGCGGCGATGGGCGTCGTGTCGAAGCGGATGACGCGAAATGCCTTCGGCGACGGTGATCAAGACCCGACACACGGTTCAAGGTCCTGACCGACTAGGGTTATCGCACGTGAGCCTGGTCCTTTTGCCTGCTGTGGATGTTGTCAACGGTGAAGCTGTTCGCCTCGTGCAAGGAGAGGCGGGAAGTGAGACCGGTTACGGGTCGCCCCGCGACGCCGCCCTTGCGTGGCAGAACGACGGTGCCGAATGGGTACATCTTGTCGACCTCGACGCCGCCTTCGGGCGCGGATCCAACAGCGAACTGCTGGCAGGCGTCATCGGTGACCTGACGGTCAAGGTCGAACTGTCCGGTGGAATCCGTGACGACGCCTCCCTCGAAGCTGCACTGGCCACCGGCTGTGCTCGCGTCAACCTCGGCACCGCTGCCATCGAAGATCCCGAGTGGTGCGCTCGTGCATTGGCCAAGTACGGCGACAGGATTGCCGTCGGCCTCGATGTGCGTCTGGTCGACGGCCAGTACCGTACCCGCGGGCGCGGCTGGGTCACCGACGGCGGAGACCTCTGGGAAACCCTCGCTCGTCTGGACCGTGACGGCTGCACGCGTTACGTCGTCACCGACGTATCCAAGGACGGAACCCTCACCGGTCCCAATCTCGAACTTCTGAGCCAGGTGTGCGCCGTGACCGACGCCCACGTTGTTGCATCCGGTGGTGTTTCAACCATCGACGATCTGCTGGCCATCTCCAGCCTCGTTGATCAGGGCGTCGAAGGCGCGATTGTCGGCAAGGCGCTGTACGCCGGCCGCTTCACCCTTCCTGAAGCACTTGCTGCAGTTTCCGGTTAGATTCGCTTGATGAACCCGCCGCGTGACCTCGACGAACTCCTCGCGATTGCCGGTGGGCTGCTTGACGGCGTTCACGATCAGTTTGTTGCCGGTGTGGGTTCGCCGAGCGCAGTCCGTAAGGGTTGGGCCGATTTTGCCACCGAGGTGGACCTCGCGCTCGAGAAGCGGTTGTCGTCGGAGTTGTTCGATCGCACCGGGATTGAAGTGCACGGCGAGGAATTCGGCGGGCCCGACATCGAGTCCGGGCTCGTCTGGGTTCTCGATCCCGTCGACGGCACGTTCAACTACTCGGCCGGGCTCCCGCAGGCCGGCACTCTGCTGGCATTGCTCGACGACGGCGTTCCGGTCCTGGGGTTGACCTGGTTGCCGTTGATCGGACATACCTACGCGGCAAAAGCGGGCGGCCCGTTGCTGGTGAACGGCAGCGCCGTACCACCCTTGGCATCCACTGATCTGGCGTCGTCGATCGTTGCGCTGGGTGCGCTCAACGCGAAGAGTCGCGGACGAATTCCCGGCAGCTATCGGCTGGAAGTACTGGCCGAAATCAGCAAGGTGTCTTCCCGTATCCGTATCCACGGCAGCACGGGAGTTGATCTGGCCTTCACCGCGGCAGGCATTTTGGGCGGCGCAATCGTCTATGGGCACAATGCGTGGGACAACGCGGCGGGCGTTGCCCTTGTCCGCGCGGCAGGTGGGGTAGTCACCGACCTCGCCGGTAACCCGTGGACCGTAGAATCGGGTTCGGTACTTGCTGCCGCTCCCGGTGTTCACGGTGAAATTCTCGACATCCTTACATCGCTCGGTGATCCGCGCGCTTCGTCCCCAGGAGGACCAACGTCATGACCCTCGCAGTTCGTGTGATCCCGTGCCTCGACGTCGATGCCGGACGAGTGGTCAAGGGTGTCAACTTCGAGAACCTTCGCGACGCGGGCGATCCGGTCGAACTGGCCGCAGCGTACGACGCCCAAGGCGCCGACGAGCTGACCTTCCTGGACGTGACCGCGTCGACGTCTGATCGTGGCACGATGCTCGACGTCGTAAGTCGTACTGCCGAGCAGGTTTTCATTCCGCTGACGGTGGGCGGCGGTGTACGCACGGTCGAGGACGTCGACCGCCTGCTGCGCGCCGGAGCCGACAAGGTCAGCGTCAACACCGCAGCCATCGCACGTCCTGAACTGCTCAAGGAATTGAGTGAGCGTTTCGGTTCGCAGTGCATCGTCTTGTCCGTCGACGCAAGGACGGTTCCGCAGGGCCAGCCGGACACGCCGTCCGGCTGGGAGGTCACGACGCACGGTGGCAAGCGCGGAACCGGCATCGACGCGGTCGAGTGGGCCGAGCGCGGCGCAGAGTTGGGGGTCGGAGAGATCCTGCTCAACTCCATGGACGCCGACGGCACCAAGGCCGGTTTTGATCTGCTGATGATCCGCGCGGTCCGCGCCGCCGTTCACGTTCCGGTGATTGCCAGCGGCGGCGCCGGTCTGGTCGAACATTTTGCGCCTGCCGTCGAAGCAGGCGCCGACGCAGTCCTCGCGGCGAGTGTCTTCCACTTCGGTGACCTGAGCATCCCGCAGGTCAAGGACGCCATGCGCGCCGAAGGGATTGTTGTCCGCTAGGTGTTTTCTGCTCGGATTCCGTCGAACATCATCCGGGTGATCGCCTGATTGAGGGCGGTGCAGTCCACGGACGACTCGGCTCGCAGTCCCTGTATGCCGCTGGCCAGCATCATGCCGTTGACGGCCTGGGCCGTATTCGCGATGTCGAGGTCGGCGCGAAGGTATCCGCATTCGACGCCGTGACGGAGATATCCGGCAGTCAGTGCGGCGGCCTGGTCGAGTAGGTCGAGCATCCGGCCCGTCAGGTCGGCGTCGACCCCCGTTGTCTCGAAGAGCAGCACCCGCGGGATCCGTGGGTCGTCGAAAAAGATACGGGGGAGTACATCCGCGATGCGGGCTACCTGAGCTCGGTACTCGTCCAAGGTGTTGGCTGCGTCCGGCGCATTGTCGGTGGCCAGTGCGTCGATGATCTTGGCAATCAGATCGTCGATAACGTGATCGATGATGTCGCGTTTGTTCTCGAAGTATCGGTAGAACGTGCCGTGGCCGATACCGAGAGTTGTTGCAATATCAGCGATTCCGGTGGCGTGATAGCCCCGTTGGGCAAAACACTCGAACGATGCGTCGATGATCTCGCGGCGTAGTTCCGCCTTTTTTCGCTCCGCTCGGGTTATGGCCTTCGTCACGCTGAAGATGATACCGTTTTCCATAACGGAATGACGTGTCAGTTTCTGATGTGCGGTTCACGAGGGGATTTCAACTGATGGCAGTGCAGTACGACGCAGTAGTGGTCGGGGCGGGCTTTGGCGGAATGGGCGCAGCCATTCAACTCAAGCGGTTGGGCCTGAACAACCTGGCGATCCTCGAACGCGAGGATGATCTGGGTGGAACGTGGCACGTCAATCGCTATCCGGGATTGGCGGTCGACATCGCGTCGGTCACCTACTCGTATTCGTTCGAGCCCAATCCGCACTGGTCGAGGCTCTTTGCGCCAGGTGCGGAATTGAAGAAGTATGCCGACCATGTCGCGGACAAGTACGACCTACGACGCCATATGACATTCGGCGCCGTCGTGAACGGCGCGCGGTGGGACGAGGACGAGGCGCACTGGGTGGTGTCCGTGGACGGGCAGCCTGAGATCACCGCGACCTATCTACTGACGGCGACGGGCTTTCTCTCTCAGCCGCATCGGCCGGATATCTCCGGCATCGACGAATTTGCGGGCAAGATCATTCACACCACGGCGTGGGACGATTCGTACGATCTTGCCGGTACGAAGACGGCAATCATCGGAACCGGCGCTACTGCAGTGCAACTCATTCCCGAAGTTGCGCGCCAAGCCGCGGATCTGACCGTGTACCAACGCACGCCAATCTGGGTTGTTCCCAAGCTCGACGTCCCCATTCCGTCGGCCGTCCAGAAGCTCTTCTCTCGAATTCCGTTGACCCAGCGGATCGCGCGAGCTGTCAGTTCCGGAATTCTGGAAATGATCATGGTGAGCGCTGTCTTGCACTACAAGCAGGTGAAGTTGCTCAACAAGGGCGCCGCAGCAGCATCGCGTGCCTTCCTGCGGTCGCAGGTCCGCGACGCGGCGCTGCGTAAGCAGCTCACTCCCGACTACGATTTCGGATGCAAGCGACCTACCTTCTCCAACAGCTACTTCCGTACATTCACCAAACGAAACGTTCACCTCGAGACCACGTCGATCGACCACATTGCCGCCGACGGTATCGTCACGGTTGACGGTCGTAAGACCGAGATCGACACTCTGGTGCTGGCTACTGGGTTCAATCTGTGGGACGTCAACTTCCCGGCCATCGAGGTTATCGGCCGAGAGGGCAGAAATCTCGGAAAGTGGTGGCGTGACAACCGTTTCCAGGCGTATGAGGGAGTGTCCGTCCCGCATTTCCCTAACTTTCTCACCCTCGCGAGTCCCTATTCGTACAGCGGGCTGTCCTACTTCACGACCATCGAATCGCAGATGCAGCACATCGAGCGACTGTTCGGTGAACTGAAGCGGCGAGGAGCCGACACCTTCGAGGTCACCGAGGCCGCCAATACCGAGTTTCTCGACCGAATGACCGAAAACCTGGCGGACTCCGTTTTCTACGGCGGCAGTTGCCAGACCGCGCGAAGCTATTACTTCAATCAGCACGGTGAGGCGGCTATCCTGCGGCCAACATCGACGCGCAACGCATTTGTCGAGGCGAAGCGCTTCCCTCTCGAGGCCTATTCGATCTCCTGAGCTTTCCTGCGCTTGTTTCCTGGCAAAGGGCGACGGTGCGCTGCGGCAAAAAGGGATATCCTGATTTTGGGCTTCTCGAGATCAGTGCCAGCGAATCTTCGGGGAGGGTTGGTTGGTGCAAGGTTGATGTCGGAAATCGATCCGTTTGGTACGCAGCGTGCTGATCCGTTCAGCACGGCGCACGATACGTCGAACGTCGTCTCCGAACTGGAGATGTCGGGGCTGGAGGACGCCCGAGAGATCGGGCGTGGAGGCTTCGGCGTCGTCTATTGCTGTTCGCAGCCGCGCTTGGATCGCATCGTTGCTGTCAAGGTCCTGACCGCGAGCGTTGAACAGGAAAACGATGCTCGCTTCGTCCGTGAACAACACGTGATGGGGAGGCTGACCGGTCACCCGAACATCGTCAACGTTTTGCACGTCGGCACCACTGCAAGCGGTCACCCGTACATCGTGATGCCGTATCACCCGAGAGGATCTCTGGAAACAAGAATTCGTTCGACGGGTCCGCTGTCGCTGAACGAGACTCTTAGGCTCGGAGTGAAAATTGCCGGCGCCCTCGAAAGTGCTCATCGACTCGGGATCCTCCACCGGGACGTCAAACCTGCGAACATCCTGTTCACCGACTATGGCGAGCCGGCGATCACGGATTTCGGTATCGCGCACATCGTGGGCGGATTCGAGACGTCCACCGGTACCGTGACGGGATCGCCGGCGTTCACGGCACCCGAAATTCTCAGCGGAGAGCCGCCCAGCGTTGCGGGAGATATCTACGGTCTCGGTGCAACATTGTTCTGCGCTGTGTCCGGGCACGCGGCATTCCAACGTCGCAGCGGCGAGGAATTGATCGCGCAGTTCTTGCGCATCACGACCGAGCCGATTCCCGACCTCCGTGAACTGGGAATCCCGGAAGGGATGTCCGCGGCGATCGAGCACGCGATGTATGGCGACCCACTTCGGCGGACTGCTTCTGCCCGCGAATTCGGCGAAGACCTTCGGAAGATCCAGTCGGTTAAAGGTTTTCCCGTTACCGATATGGCGCTGCTGGCAACTGAAGCGGGTGAGGAAAGTCAGCAGAACTCCGGAGCGTCAGATGGCAATGTCCTCGTCAGATACGCAGGCTCGTCTGCGACAACCACGTCCCCGCCCCCTTCCGGCAATTTGCCGTTGGAACTGACCAGCTTCATCGGTCGGCGGCGAGAGTTGACCGAAACCAAAGCGAAGATTCTCGAATCGCGGCTGGTCACATTGACGGGTATCGGTGGCGTAGGAAAGACTCGGCTGGCGGTGAGAGTCGCAGCGGATCTGCGACAGAAATTTGACGACGGAGTGTCCGTAGCCGAACTGGGCGAACTCCAGGACGCGTCTTTGCTTGCCGAACTTGTTGCGTCCTCGCTCGGGATCAGAGACCGAACCGGCCCCCTCGACGACGTATTGGCTGACTTTCTTGCCAATCGGAACGTTCTGCTTTTGCTGGACAACTGCGAACACCTGGTTGATGCAGTAGCCGATCTGGTCACGTTTCTTCTGCGTGTGTGTCCGGACCTTCGCATTCTCGCAACCAGTCGTGAACCGCTCGGTATCGGTGGCGAGACTGTCCTTCGGGTGCCGCCGTTGTCCGTGCCCGCCCCCGACCGCGAAACGTCGATTCACGGTCTGTCCAGATTCGACGCGATCACGCTGTTCACTGATCGCGCCGCCGCGGCATTGCCTGGATTCGAGCTGACTGAGGGAAACAAGGTCACGGTTGCGCGGATTTGTCAGCGGCTCGACGGATTGCCCCTACCCATCGAATTGGCTGCAGCCCGATTGCGTTCGATGTCCGTCGAACAGATCCTGGATCGGTTGACCGACCGGTTCAAGCTTCTCACACTCGGTAGTCGTAATGCGCCGTCCCGTCAACAGACCTCGAGGTTGTGCATGGACTGGAGTTACGACCTCTGCACCAGGTGGGAACAGCAGTTGTGGGCGCGGCTGTCCGTTTTTGCCGGTGGCTTCGAACTCGATGCAGTGGAAAGCATTTGCTGCGGCGATCACAGTGCGGACGAGTTGCTCGACGGAATGGCCTCGCTGGTCGACAAGTCGATCCTGATCCGCGAAGAATCGGAAACGGTCGTGCGTTTCCGGATGCTCGATACGCTCCACGACTACGGCCGCGAGAAGGCAGAGGAATCCGGCGACTACGGTTTGTTGCGGCGGCAACATCGCGACTGGTATCGAAAGATGGTGCTGGAAGCGGAAACCGAATGGATCAGTGCCCGGCAGAAAGACTGGATTGATCGATTGGGGAGAGAACAATCAAATCTCCGCGACGCGATGGACTACGCGGAGTCGACGCACAGTGACGACCGCCTCGGGCTGCAGATCGCCGGCGCACTCTTCCCATTCTGGCTCTCGCGTGGACTTTTCAGCGAGGGGCGCTATTGGCTCGATCACCTCCTGGACATCGATGTCGAGCATCCGACCGTCGACAGAATCAAAGCGCTATGTGCCAGTGGCGTTCTCGCCGAAATCCAGGGTGCGCTCGATGTCGCGGCGGCGCGTGTTGCCGAAGCGGTCGAGCTGTCCCAAAAGCTGGATGTGTTCGATCACCTGGACTTGTCCGAGCATCTCGACGAGTGGACCTCGCAGGCTAGGGTGATCCAAGCGCAAGGCTGCCTCGAACTGTTTCTCGGCGACACTGCGCGCGCGTGTGACTACCTCCGGAAGGCGTTGGACCTGGTCGGCACCGGCGATGATCTCGCCTTGCGGGTGTGGATTCTGAACACGCTCGGGATGGCGTACGAAGCCAACGGCGAGACGGACCAGTCGATCTCCTGCCATGAGCAGGTTCTTGCGATCACGCAGCGCACCGGCGAATCGGTATACCGGTCCTACTCGCTGTGGTCGATGGGCGTCGCGGTCTGGCGTCAAGGAGATCTCGCTTACGCAGCGGACCTTGTCAAACAGGCATTGCGTATCGCCGAACGCGTCGAGGAACCGCTCACAGCGACGGTGTGCCTGGACGCGCTTGCATGGATTGCCGGCGCCGAACACGACGAACGTCGCGCCGTGGTCTTGATGGGCGCCGCCGAGGCGATCGTCGACATGGTGAACAGTTCTCCGGTTCTGTTTCCGAGCTTGGGAAACTATCGGCAGCGATGCGAGCAGGAAACGCTTCGTGCGCTTGGCAGCCAGGCTTTTCGCAGTGCCCGGAATCAAGGGCACGCCCTGGACTTTCACGAGTCCGTAGCCTTTGCGCTGCAAGAGAATCCGTCGGCTACAGGCCAGGAGGCCGGATTGAGTGCGCGCGAACAACAGGTTGCCGACCTCGTCGCTGTCGGCCTGGATAACAAAGCCATCGCGGATAACCTGGCAATCTCGGTTCGGACCACGCAACGGCATATCGAGCACATTCTGACAAAGCTCGGTTTCACCTCGCGCACACAACTCGCGGCGTGGGAGTTGGAGCAGCCCTCGTAGCGCTGGGGATCATGACTTGTCGCAATGGATGCAGTCGGGCGGAACCGTGCGGTACTCCCGTGCGTCCAACTGGGTGAAGCCAATGGACAAGGGGGAGTGCTGTGAGGCCGTGGGGCGCTTGTCTGTCGGTTTCTGTGGTCGCTCTACTTGGGGGATGTTCCTCGACGGTCGAGGGTGAGGCTTACCCGGTCGATTCGATCGGAATGTTCGATCCGTGCGCGGTTCTGAGTCACGATGACCTGTTGAACCTGGGTGTTGACCCCGGCACGCAGCGTGTGGACCTCCTAAACACCCACATCGATGGATTCAACGTGTGTAGCTGGGAGGGCTCGTGGTTCTATCTCGGACTTACGTCAGCGGATCGTTCACTCGATGCTGTGGAAAAAAATTCCACGATTCGAGATTTGCGTCGAGACGAAATCGCGGGACGAAGCATTCTTGTGTACCAGGAACAGGGCGATGACGGGGATTTGGCATGCAACGTAGCCTTCGCGACAGCTCGGTCAACCGCGATGGTTCGTGTGGGTGCAAAGTTTAGTATCGACCGGCCTGAAACGCCATGCGCACTAGTAGAGCGGGCGGCGCAAACTATCGTTCCGCTGCTGTCCTGAAGGGGTGGGATTTTGTCTTGACCGAAAATCGAGTTATTGAGAGTGAGTGTGAGATCAGTGTCAAATTCGGATCAGGTATTCGGCGTTGACCCGAATGTTGCAAAACCGCTGGCGATTGCATGTGAGGTACTGATCGCCGAGTATCGATCGTTAGTAAACGATGCCCAACACATCAAGCAGTTTGGAGGTTTCGGTACTCTGAACTCCGGTCTTGCTCTCCAAGGAAAATTTCAAGAAAAGACATTTGGTAGTCCAGACTCATTGGTGAATGCGTTGGAAAGTCACATCGCCGCAGTCGATGGCATGCGCGCGTACTTTCAGAAGTGCATCGACAATGCAGTAACACAAGACCAAACCAATGTTGACTCTCTCAGGGGTGTGGGTCAGACCAACTGAATTATGTTCATTATCGGACGGATTGACACATATTGCCATACTATGTTCAACAGCTATCAATTGCATTTCCTGTTGAACGAATTGTCAATGGTGATTCCGAAGAACGAGCAAGAAGAACAATCGATCGCCGATCTGAAAACTGCGGCGAAATCTGCAATCCGTCGGCATGGATATCTCTGTTTCGTTGGAGATTGAGTGTGGTCGCGCCCTGTTCGATACGAGAAGTTACGACCCGCGCAATCGTCGGGCGGGAGCAGTCGGTCTGAAGGGAAGCGAACCTGACAGTGCAATATTGCCGGCGATAGTTACGTCGACTTATGCGTCCATGTCCTCGACTTCACCCCGGCGGGAACCATGACAATCGGGTATCTGTTCTGGCGGTCCAGGCGCGAGGCGACAGAACTGTGCAGCAACTGACTCATCGCGGAAATCGGACCTCGTCGCGGCGCCCCGATCACGATGGTGAACGCGTCGTACTTCTCCGCCGTCGACACGATGAGATCTGCCGGGTCATCGTGCTTGCAGTCGTATGTCCACTTGCCGGGGTGAGATGTCAAAGCAGAGAGTGCGCGTTCACGTTGAGTGATCATCGCGGAATTGAGGCGTTTCTCGAACCGAGGTGAATCGGTTTCCACGGGTTGGTCCTCGGCATCGATGCAGTGAACGACATGAAGTGATGCATCTTCCGCGGTGGCCAGCGAGAGGGCAAAGTCCAGTACGTCACCGCCCGACGGTTCGCTGCCGATGCCCACCACGACATGGCGTGGATTGACGATGCCTTTTGCTGGGCTCTCGAGGTGGAAGGTGTGCTCGGGGTGTGGTCCGTCATGATGCTTCTTCATCGCGAGTTCTCCTTAACCAGGCGAACGAATCTACGAATTCGGAACTTTGACAACTACTTTACGGCTGTCGCCACTGAGTTTCCGGAGGCGGATTCCGCAGGAGAGGCCGTGGGACGGTATAAACGTCCTATGAGTCTTGACCCCGCGATTGCAGCAAAACTGAAGCGAAATGACGCCGGACTGTTCAGCGCAGTCGCGCAGGAAAAGTCCACAGGCGATGTGTTGATGGTCGCGTGGATGGACGACGAAGCACTCGCTCGCACTTTGGAAACCCGTAAGGGAACGTACTATTCGCGTTCACGTCAGCAGTACTGGGTCAAGGGGGAGACGTCGGGCCACACCCAGTATGTCCACGAAGTTCGCCTCGACTGTGACGGCGATTCAGTCCTTCTGATCGTCGATCAGGAAGGCGCTGCGTGCCACACCGGCACACACACCTGCTTCGATACCGACGTACTGCTCGCTGCAGAGTAGGAAAACTTCACCGAAGGGGAGCATTATGGCCGCGACGAAGACTCCGCAACCGCTCGACTATTCGTTTACCTCTCCGATCGAGAAGGACGGCGCGTTTGCGACGTATCTGACCGTGCCGGGGTCGGCGGACCGGCTCGGTACCCGGCGAGCAGTCAAGGTTGTTGGCACGCTGGACGGTGAGCACCCCTTCGAAGCGACCTTGATGCCCTCAGGCGACGGACCGCATTGGTTGCCACTGCGGGTAGCGCTGTGCAAAGCGATCGGTAAGAGCGCGGCAGGCGAAGAAGTGTCGGTTCACCTGCAGCAGCGTTTGAGCTGACTTTTGCCTTGATGAAGGAGCGTCATGGTCGCTGAAGCAGTTGACTCTTTGTCATTGGTAACCCGGCACCTGAGCGGGGTCAGTGGCGACGAGGGGAAAACGCGATCGCTCCACATGTCGCGTGAACTCGCGGCTCCGATCACGACGGTGTGGTCGGCAATAGCCGACTTGGATCGCATTCCACAGTGGTTCATGCCTGTTTCAGGCGACGCCCGACTCGGTAGTCGCTATCAACTCGACGGCAATGCCGGTGGTGAGATTCTGGCGTGCACCGCGCCGCACACACTGAAGATCACCTGGGAATACGGCGGTGACGTCAGCTACGTGACGATCAAATTGATCGAAACCTCCAGCGGGGAAACACTATTCGATTTCGATCACACCGCCGATGTCGACCCGGATCGTTGGAGTGAATACGGGCCAGGTGCCGTCGGGGTCGGTTGGGACATGGGATTGCTGGGATTGGCACAACACGTCGAACAGGGAACCAACACACCGCTGGAGACGCCGGAGTGGTTGGCAAGTGACGAAGCCAAGGCATTCATGGCAGCCAGTAGTGAATTGTGGGCTGACGCCGCGATTGCTTCCGGCGACGATCCTGCGCAGGCGCGAGCCGCCGCCGCACGAACAACCGCTGCATACACCGGGTAGAGATCATCTCCGCGGACTAACATCGGAATAGTCTGGTTGTTGCGGGACTTCCGCGCCACGAGCGGAGACAACGATGGTGTACCGGCTCATCGAAAGTGCGACGGTATTCGTTCACTTCAGCTTCATTCTCTACGTGGTCTTCGGTGGTTTCGTGGCGTGGAAGTGGCGTCATACAATTGTTTTTCACCTCGTCGCAGTCGCGTGGGGTGCAGGTTCGGTCCTGATCGGATATGACTGCCCGCTCACGCATCTCGAGAACTGGGCCCGTCGGATGGCGGGAAGTTCCGAATTACCGTCCGCAGGGTTCATCTCTCACTACATTGCCGGCGTTTTCTATCCGGTCAGTATCGAAGCGATTGTCCAGGGCGTTGCCGCGACAGTGGTCGTGGGTTCCTGGGTGGGATACGTGTTGCTCGGACGGCATGTGAAGTCTGCGTCGGTAGGGGCGCAGCCACGCCGTTGATGGTGTTTTCAGGCGAGTCCGGTCTCCCACGTGAAGCCGTCCGGATCGGTGAACGGCGCCCCGTCACCAGTGATGATGATTCGACTCGATCCGCTGCCTTCGGGTGCGACGCCGGCATCTTTGGCCAGGGCCTTCTGGCCGTACAGCGCAACCGTGAGCTTTTTCGGGGTAGCTGTGAACTGGACGTACTTGCGTCCGTAGCTTTTCGACACCTCGAGACCGTGATCGACGTAGAACTGCTTACTGGCCTTGACGTCCTCGACGCCGAGCAACAGCACGAGATCTTCGATCTCCCGGGTCGCTGGGCCGGTGTTCTTCTTCGACGACGTTGCCACTTTCCAGATTGCGCCGTCGGGTGCCTGTACAACACCGCCGTATCCCCAGAACGATTTCTTGACGGGCTTCAACACTGTGGCGCCGGCTTCGAGGGCCGCATCGACGAAGGCGTCGACGATGTTCGGCTGCGACACGACAAGCGAAAGCGTGTGGCCGCGGAACCCTGTTGTCGGTGTCTGCGACGCTCGTACACTCACGCGGTCTCCGACGCCGAAGGCATCGTAAAAGGATTGGGCGGCTGCGGCATCGGGGACTTCGAGGATCACGGACTCTGCGGTGGTCATCTTGGCGCTCCTCGTTGATATGCGAGCGGACTGGGGATCACGTGGTGAATTCATGTCTGTAACGGTAGTTTCGGTGCGGCAACCGTCGCTTCTCGATTCCTGATCGGTTTTGTGCGCGCTCCGGGCCGCTACGGGTTTGCCTGGATATCAACAGATCTGGTGTGCGTGTAGAGGTCGCGCAGTAGGGCGACCTCGGACAGATGATGGATCAGTTCGCGGTGGATGTGCAGCACCAGATCGGCCATCGCCAATTCGGGGTACGGCTCCTTCGCTCCGACTGGTTCCCGCAGTCCGCTCTCGCCGAGACTCCGGACTCCGGTGAGCCAGATATCGAGCTGTGTCTCGAGTTGTTCGAGCGCCTCGGCTCCCGTACCGGCGTACTCCCAGGTCTCGTACGACGCGGCGGCAGCACCGAAGTGTGAAGCATTCCGCGCGGCAAGCACACCGACAATGACGTGGCCGAGTCGCCACGCGATAGTCGTGAAAGGCGGTGGGACCGGCTCGGGAAAGGCGAAGTCGATTGAGAACTCTCCACCGCCGACATGCATCGGTGCCGTCGACTGGCCGCGAGGACGGATGCTCCAGGCATTGGGCACCGGGGACCAGAAATACTCGTCGTCGGTGAGACCGTCGAGTCGAGTTTTGATCTGATGGTTCCAATGGAATTCCCACTGCTCGCGGAGCGTACGATTCCAGTCGAATTCAGTTGCGTTCATGTACTCACTCTGCCTGCGTCGCTAGCTACGTGCGTCGGAGAGCAATCACGGGAATAGTGCGGATTCCAGCCGTCTTCTCTGCGTACTCTGCAAAACCGGGATACCGCTTGGCCTGCTCGTTGAAGATCTTGTCGCGTTTGTCGCCGGTCACGTCGCTGACAGCAACCGAGTACTTTTCGGTGCCGACTTCGATTTCGGCGTGGTCCGTTGCAGTGAGGTTGTAGTACCAATCCGGATTGGTGGGGGCGCCGGCTTTGGACGCAAAGACGTAGATGGTGTCGGGGTCTTCCTCATCGGCCAGGTACATCATCGGGCTGACGAATTCACGTCCGGACTTTCGGCCTCGATGGTGGACCAACACCATCGGTGCGCCTTCGAAGGGGCCTCCCACGTGACCTTGATTTTCTCGGAATTGGGCAATGATGTCTGCGTTCCAGTCGTCAGTACTCATCGTCGTCTCCTGGTTAGGACTGTGGGGGTTTCGATAACAAAATCTTGGCACACCTTGGGATGCGAGGGGTTGTGTTCAGACATACTTGATCTATTATCTACGCATGAACGCAGATAGTCAGATTTGTAGGCGGAAGCTTCCCGACGATCAGGTGGACCTCGTCGTCGAGGTGTTTCGGATGCTCGCTGACGCGACGCGTGTGCAGATTCTCTGGGCGTTGGTCGATCGAGAGTGCTCGGTGAACGAACTGGCGGAGCGCGTCGGAAAGCCCGCGCCGTCAGTGTCGCAGCACCTGGCAAAACTACGGATGGCTCGATTGGTGCGAACCCGTCGTGAAGGCACCACTGTGTTCTACCGCCTCGAGAACGACCATGTGCGCCAACTGGTTACCGACGCAGTCTTCAATGCCGAGCACGCCGGTCCAGGCTTGCCGGGGCATCACCGCACCGCCGGAGAACTCCGTGAGATACATCCTGAGCGCGTGCCTCGCGGAAATGAGGAGGAGGGGGCGTCATGACGAACGAACCCACTGTTGGTCACGGTCACGGCCATGGCCATCCTCGCGGTGGTTTCCGGTCTGCCGTGCGTGATGTGTTTGCGCCACACAGTCATGACGCGGCAGACAGCGTCGACGACGCTCTCGAATCGAGCAGGATCGGTATCCGGGCAGTCAAGATCAGCTTGGTGGCGTTGGGAATCACTGCTTCGGTGCAAGTGGCGATCGTTGCGATCTCCGGGTCGGTGGCGCTGCTGGCGGACACCATTCACAACTTTTCGGATGCGCTTACCGCGATCCCGCTGTGGATTGCCTTTGCTCTTGGACGACGAGCGGCAACGCGTCGATACACGTACGGATTTGGCCGTGCCGAGGACTTGGCGGGACTGTTCGTCCTGGCCATGATCGCTCTCTCTGCGGTGATTGCCGGTGTCGAGGCAGTTAGGCGGCTCGTCAATCCGATCGAGATCGATCATCTGGGATGGGTCGCTGCCGCAGGTCTGGTGGGCTTCGTCGGCAACGAACTTGTGGCGTTGTACCGGATCAGGGTCGGTCGGCAGATCGGTTCCGCCGCTCTGGTCGCCGACGGATTACACGCTCGGACAGACGGATTCACGTCATTGGCAGTTCTGCTCGGTGCCGGGGGAGTTGCGTTGGGGTTCCCGCTTGCAGACCCGATCATCGGACTTGTCATCACCGCTGCCATAGTTGCCGTGCTCCGCAGCGCTGCGCGTGACGTGTTGCGACGTCTCATGGACGGCGTCGAACCGGAGTTGGTGGACGATGCTGAAACCGCTTTGCGTGCGGAACCCGGCGTTCTCGGGGTTCGCGGTTTGAAGATGCGGTGGATCGGTCATCGATTGCATGCGGATGCAGAACTCGACATCGATCCTTCTGCGAGTCTTGCGGAGGCCCACGCGATTGCGCACAGCGCCGAACACACATTGACGCACGCGGTTCCGAAGCTGTCCTCAGCGTTGGTTCATGCGTACCCCGCCCACGCTACGCTCGACAGGCACACAACAACATGACCACTTTGTTCTGGATATCCTGTTCACTAGGGGTTTCCTCGGTACGCTACAAAGCGTCGATCGGACGTATCTCACGCCGCCACGGAACGGGGAAACCAGTGATCGCTCGGTGCAGAAGGTCGCTCGTCGCCCTGGTAGTGGTGTCATTGACGGTGGCCTTGGCTGCCTGCGCAACGGGTGATCCGGTATCTGGTGCCGGCGCCAATTACGGTTCGGACGGGGCGCCGGCCGACTTCCGGGAACCGATCAAACTCAGTAGCGTGGACGGTGTTCTCGAGGTGCGATTGTCTGCGCACCAGGGATCGGTGCCGCTTGATACTGCGTCGGGAACAGTGTCGGACTTCTTGCTCTTCGGATACGACGTCATTCGTGGCGCAGCGTCCGATGGGTCGAGTTCCGGAACCGATGTGTATCCGGCTCCGACATTGCGGGTTAATCCTGGCGAGCGTTTGATTATCCACTACGACAACGACTTGCAAGATCTCACGATCGAGGACTTCTACGATCCCGCATTCACTCCGGCGGGTGGTGAAGTACCGATCTATCCTCCGGTTCTGACGTCTGCGCCGCTCAATCTGCACACTCATGGCGTGCACGTCAGTCCGGACGGTAATGCCGACAACGTGTTGCTCAACATTCCCGCCGGGCAGGGGAATGTTTACGACTACGCGATTCCCGGAACGATGCCCAATGGTTTGTACTGGTACCACAGCCACCGTCACACGCTCACTGCTCAACAGACATATATGGGACTCGCGGGACTGCTGGAAATCGGCCGCCCCGATGGGAATTTGCCGATAGTGACGGCCAATGACATACCAGTTCGCGATATGGCACTGCAGTACAACTTCATTTTTGACCGCAAAGGCCTGGGCCGAAAACTCAATGACGCAATGTGGCCACAATTTGTCAGCACTTTGGATCCGCCGACGGGTCAGGAACTTGCCGACGGCTCGTACCGCCCTAGTCTCGCGCCGGTGAATTTCTCGGAAACCACGGAGGGCTCACAGTATTTCACCAACTGGTACAGCGGGCCCTTGTCACCGGCCAACCATCGTGGGCAGAATCAGTTTGTCCCCGCAAATCTGCAGAGTTTCGTTGGCGAATCGACGAACGTTCCGGCCGATCTGTCGCTGCCGGACAATCAACGCGATGTGCAGTACACCGTGAACGGGCAGTTCCAACCTTCGTTGAAACTGAAGCCGGGTCAGACCGAAATCTGGGTGCTCGCCAACATCAGCGACTTCGCGTACCTGCCGGTTACGTTGACGGAAACCGCGACAGGCCACCATCCGCGGTTCGCGATAGTGGGTCAGGACGGAAACCCGTTCTCCGAGGTCAGGCCGCCGGTGGACGGTGACGGAACCAGGCTCGTGATTCCGCCGGCGTCGCGATACGCGATCGCGGTGACGATGCCGGAGTCCGGTGATCTGGTGCTGGAAATGCCGCCGCTCGACGGTGCACAACCGGTGAGCAATCCTGGCATTCTCTACACCAACAACGGCACCGATAATCCTCCTGCTGAGCTCGGAACCGTCACTGTCGACCCGTCGGTGATCAGTTACGCCGACGGATTCTTCACCTTCCCGACCCAGCAGCTGATCCGGGCAACGCCAGACGAAGGTGAAGGCAGGACAACACCATTCGAGTTCGGTAAGAAACTTGATGCCTATACGTCTTTCGTGGATACCGCAGCAGCGAATCCCGATGTGACCCGCAACCTGACTGTCTCTGGTGGATTCGGAAACAACAAGGCCAGTAACAGTGACCCGAAAGCCTTTACATATGAGTTCGCCGACAACACTTTCCCGAACATCCCCTTGATTCAGCCGCGGCTGAACTCGGTAGAGGAATGGACAATCACAAACCTCAACAATGACGAGCATCCAATGCACATCCACGTCAATGATTTTCAAGTGATGGAGGTTGTGGATCCTGTTGCCGGGACCACAACCGGGGTGCAGCAGTGGGGGATCGACAACGTCAACGTGCCTGCGCCTGTGACGGACGAGAATGAGAACGCGCTTGTACCGGCGTCGGTGACACTGCGTACCAAGTTCACCGAATACACGGGGACCTTTGTGATCCATTGCCATCGCCTCAATCACGAGGACAACGGTTTGATGGCGACGGTGAACGTGATTCCCGAAGTGTCGACGTATGCGGTTGCGGTGCCCGGCTCGCCCGGCGTGCCTGCGACCGTGCAGATCTTCGACGCGAACGGCGATACGATGCTCACAACCGTGACGCCATTCCCGTCGTTCGAGGGAACCCCGAGCGTGGCGATGGCAGACGTCAACGGTGACATGGTGCTCGACCTCATCGCTGGAACCGGCGCTGGCGGTGCACCAGAAGTGGTGGCGTACAACGCGGTCGACGGGCCACCGTTCACCGACGAACTGGCACGGTTTGCTCCTTTTGATGCAGGTTTCCGTGGTGGTGTCAACGTTGCCGGCGTCGATATCGACGGAAATGCATTGGCGGACAACATTATCGTGGCCTCCGGCCCGGGTATGGAATCGCAGGTCAAGATCTACTCCACCGTACTGCCGACGGACAAGAAGTCGGCGCCGGTCGAATTCGGATCGTTCATCCCATATCCGGGTTCGAGCAGCGGAGTCACCATTGCCACGGGAATGGTCGACGCGCATTCCGGCCGGGCGAGCATCGTGACTGCTCCCGGACCCGGCGACGAGCCGTTGGTGAAAACGTTCCGGTATGACCTGTACGAGCCGACAGCAGCCGCCGGAAAGACCGACGAACATGAAGGACACACAGGTGGGCCGGTGGCGACCTCGCAGTTCTTGGCATTCGATCAGAGCTATCGAGGTGGGGTATCACTGTCGACCGGTTGGGTGGCCGGTGCGGAAGGCGGCGCGAAATCCATAGTCGCCGGGATGAGCGGCGGAGACGGAACGGTGCGAATCTTCTCGAGCGGATCACGCCTCGACGGATCACCTGAGATGTATCTGGAAAGCCCCGACCACCACTCAACCGACGTTGCCTTTCGGGAGATTGCGTCCTTCGATCCGTTCGAGGGGCTCTCCGGCGTGAGCGTTGCGACTACCAGCACCACAACGGGAGCGGATTTGCTGATCAGCGGTAGCAGCGGAGCGAGTGCCGAAGTTCGGAAGTTTTCTTTGGGACGTGCAGATCCGTCTGCGACGACGCTAACGCCGAGCCTGATCGGAACCATGCCGTCGTATGTGAATGGGATCGGAGTATTGCCGCTAGGAGGTCGCTAGTGCTTCGGTCGAACGTCGAATGCTCTTGTATGTCAGAAGTTCTCGAGCGTAGACCTCCGGAAACCTGTCCGAAATGCCCCTTGAATCGAATGAATGTTCGAGTATACTTGCGGCAAGGGTGGGGAGGCCTTGATGACTACGGTGAGCGATTTTGTTTCGGTGGGGGATGTTGTAGCCGGTTCGGCGGCGGGTGTGCGTGGCAGGTTGTGGCGGTTGCGTCCGGCCGAGGTTCGAGACGTTGCCGTCTGTGCGTCTGCGGAGATTCTTCGGTTGGAAGCGATTCGGGTTGCCGCAGTAGATGAGTTGGCGCTCAATCCTGATGACCAGGTGCTGTGCTACCGCTGTGTTGGTCGCTGGTTGGCGGCGAACACGATGCTGCAGAACGCAGCCGGCAACAAAATCGCTGCCCTCGGTGCCGCGTTGCGGGGGTTCCCGGACATTGCTGCCCAATTCGAGGCCGGTGATCTCTCGCTCGATCATGCGGCAATAATTGCCGCGTTCTGTGAATCCCCACCAAAAGGTATGCCGGAGAACGCTCTACCGTCCTGCATGGCAACACTGCTCGCTGCCGCATCCGGCGTGGAGGCGACCACCATCAAACTCCGGTACGCGATTGCGGTTTTGGAGCGGATCTTCGAATCGGATGAGACCCCGCCCGGTGAGGATGATGATCTCAATGTGTTACGGATTTCGCCGACGCTCAACGGGCGCGTGGCTATCAAGGGTGATTTCGACGCGCTGACCGGCGAAATGCTGTTGTCGGCACTCTCGGGTCTGTCGATGCCGAAACCGGCTGCCGACGGAACCCCGGATCAGCGGTCGGCAGCCAAACGCACCGCGGATGCCTTCACGGAACTGATTCGCCGGTATCTCGACAATGCCATGACCGGTGTTGATGGTGGTCAGCGTCCGCATGTGAATGTGCACATCACCGCGAAAGATCTTGCTGAGCATCGGGACTGCGCCACCATACGCAGCGAATCCGATGACGACGAGCCTGATGTCGAGGATCTTGATGTCGGGTACATGCCGTGGATGGGACCACTGAGTGTGAGCCTGACGCGCATGTTTGCGTGCGATTGCATGCTCTCCACCGTCCTGATGGACGGCAAGGGTGCACCGTTGGATGCAACGCCGCACAAACGCCTCGTCACACCCGAGCAGCGGACTGCGTTGATTGCCCGGGACAAAGGCTGCGCCTTCCCGAACTGTGATGCCGTACCTGCTTGGTGCGACGCGCACCATATAAAACCCTGGTCAACCGGAGGCTTGACGGTGATGGACAACCTCACCCTCCTCTGCCGTAGCCACCACCGATTGATCCACAGCACCAGCGGGTTCCACGGGATCTGGGAAATCAAGATGGGTACCGATCACAAACCTTGGTTCATCCCACCAGCTGCGATCGACCCGAAACGACGACGCCGCCGGTCCACCACCCGCCAAGGCCCAGTGCATCGAGACTGAAACCGGCTCTGCCGGAACTGAATACCGTGTGAGAGCTTCGCATCACCAGGAAAGACGATGCGAAGCCCACACGCATGCGCAGCTCCTGAAGCAAACACGCACGGGTTCGCACGGCATATTCGTGGTGAGGGCCAAAGCGGGTAAGTAGGATTCCGCTGATGATGGGGAGGGACCGCTTTGCGTTCAGTGCTGCTGCGTGGTGCAGTGCAATCAGGGCAGCGACCAGATCTGTGTAGTGACCAGATAGAACACCACAACCCAGAACACTGTCACCGCTGCGACGATCGCCAAACCCTGAGCATTTATTTTCGCCGCGGGAACATCGGCCGGCGGACGCAACCAGCGACTCAGCAGACGGTTCACGTAATAAGGCATCGTGAAGAAACTCATGATGAAGCTCGAGAGAAGGTTTCCCACCAACAACCCAAGCCAGAGCGGCATTTTCAGTGGTGACAATGCCAAGGTCAGCAAGACGACAGTCGGGTACAGGCCAACCCACACCGCGATCGCAGTCTTGGTGTCCGATGGTGGTGGGGCTTCGTTGCCGTTCTCGTCGAACGCAAACCAACTGCCGAATGAATTGTCGACGGTGCGCAATTCGAAATCGTGGAACCTACGCCCCTCGGCAAGGAGTTCCTGACGTTCGGGGGAGGTCAGCCAGGTATCGAGATGGGCGGCGCTGTCGAAGCGGTAGAGAGTGGTCCATTCGTCTTGGACACCGTCGACGGGTCGAAAAAGTTCGGTGCCGCGGAATCCCTCGAACGTGCTTTCCACCTCGCGCAGGCGGTCTTGCCAGGCAAGGAATTCCTCGATGTTGTCATCACTGACCCGGTGTGACACAACAACGGTGAGAAGTGGATCGGGTGGTTTGATCCCGCCACTCACTACCTGTTGGGTACCGGGTCCATCGAAGAATTGGCGGCCGCGCTCGAGGAAATCCTGACGTGTCGCGCTGTTGATCCAGGCCTGAACATGGGCGATGGAGTCGAAGCGATACACGATTACCCACTCCGGGTGGATGGCCGTCGGCGCGGACACTTCGGTGCCCAGAAATCCGGCGTAGCCCGCGGCAGCCCGGTTGAGGTCCTTTTGCCAGACTTCGAACTGCTCTGCCATTCCGGCGTGTACCCGCTGACCGATGATGACTGTGGCGATGTTGTCGGCGGATGTTTCCGCGGTCATCGGTTCAACCCCGTGTAGATCCGTTCAGGAGTGAGGGGAAGCGACCGGAATCGGGTGCCGGTCGCGTTATGCACAGCATTCGCCAGGGCCGGGGCGACCGGGTTGATGCAGCACTCCGCCATGCCTTTCGAGCGGAGTGGGCCGACGGAATCAGCCGAATCGACCAGTATCACCTCGGTGCGAGGAACATCTGCATACGTGGGAATGCGATAGTTTCGCAAGTTCGGGTTCATCATCGCGCCGGCTGCGTCCACATGAAAGTTCTCGGTGAGAGCAAAGCCGATTCCCTGCGCGACGCCACCTTCGATTTGCCCTCGAACTTGTGCAGGATTGATGATCACACCAGCGTCGGTGGCATGAACGCTGGAGAGTATCCGGATTTCGCCGGTTATCCGGTGCACTGCGATTCGGAAGCCGTGAGTATTGGACACCACGCTCCGCGGCGATCCGTAGGCCTTGCGGGCCACGGTAAATCGGATCCCGCGTTGCCTCGCGGCGTCGAGAACTTCTTGCAGAGTCAATCGTGTACTTGCGCAGACGATCTTGTCGTCGTCCATCGAGCACTGATCGACTGCAACGCCAGTGTGGTGTGCGGCAAAGGCAAGTAGGCGATCTCGCAACGCATTCGATGCTCGCAAGACAGCGTTTCCGGCTACAAACAGGCCGGCGCTGGCAAAAGCCCCCGTGTCGAAACCGGTACGGTCGGTGTCCGACTGGATGATTCGCACCCGGGACGGTGTGGTTCCCAACTGATTCGCGGCGATCTGGACGTGAGCGGTGGACGTTCCTTCGCCGAATTCGACTGTGCCGATGGCAAGTTCGTACATGCAGTCGTCACCGAGCGTGAGCCAGGCCTCCGAGATGTGCTCAGTGGGTGGGGCGGTCTCGTGTAATGAGCTGGCTGTGCCGGTGCCTATGAGCCATTCCTCGCCGAGAGGTGGGACCGGTTCGCGGCCCAGTGCGGCGTCCACCAGGTCGATGCACTGGCCGAGTCCGTCTTCGGTGAAGATGACGTCATCGGGTCCGTCCTCGAGCGCGACCAGTGAATCGCCTGGCCGCACGATGTTGCGTCGGCGCAGTTCCAGCGGGTCCATGTTCAACGCGAGTGCGAGTTCGGTCATCGCGGACTCCACGGCAAATGCGGGCTGAGTCATCCCGTAACCGCGCAGGGCTCCACTCGGAACGTTGTTCGTGTAGACGGAATACGCGTCGAACTTCTTGTTTGCGCATCGGTACAGCGAGACGGCAGCTCCGCCGGCGAACAACGTTTCACCGCCGTGGTTTCCGTAGGCGCCGGTGTTGGAGATGTTTCGGTATTGAAATGCGGTCAGCGTCCCGTCCGCCGTGGCGCCCAATTTGATGGTCAATTTCATCGGATGCCGCGGAGATGCGGTGGTGAACTCCTCTTCGCGCGTGAACTCGAGGCTGACGGGTCGGCCAGTGTCCAGTGTTGCCAGTGCAACGAGGTCTTCCGTGATCACCTCTTGTTTTCCGCCGAATCCGCCGCCCACCCGTTTGCAGAACACGCGAAGCTGATCCGGGCGCAGATCGAACAGGTGGGAGAGTTTGACCTTGGCAATCGACGGCGACTGCGAGCTGGTGCGTACGTGCAGGCGTTCGTCCTCCATCCAGGCGATGGAACCGTGTGTCTCGAGGTGTGCATGTTGGACCCGGGGCGAGAAGTATGTGCCTTCGTGGATCACGTCCGCCGCTGCGAACCCGGCGTCCACGTCGCCGACATGCCCATGGATCTCGAGCAGGATGTTGTGCTCGGGGTCGCGGACAAACGGGTCGTCCGATCCGTGCAATGGCGGGGCGCCATCGGCCATCGCCTCCTCTGGATCGAAAACAGCCGGGAGAACCTCGTACTCGACCACAACTCTGCGACGACCTTCTTCGGCTGCGGCAATGGATTCGGCAAGTACGGCTACCACCCGCTGCCCGACGAAGCGCACCACGTTGTCGAGAATGTAGGTGTCGTCGGGATCCACAAGGTGGTCGGTATGGATGGCCGTCGTGAAACGCTTGCGCGGCACGTCTTTCCAGGTATAGACGCGGTGCACTCCGGGAACGGCGAGCGCAGCAGCAGTGTCGATCGAGACGATTCGCGCGTGGGCGTGCGGTGAATGCAGCACCTTCAGATGCAGCATCCCGCCGGTCGATGTATCCATCGTTGTATCCATCGTGAACTCGGCGCGGCCGGTCACGATATCGGTAGCGGCGGGTGCGCCGACGCTTGTCCCTACTGCTTGCCCGGGTAGTGCGACCTCGATCGCGCTGACTCCGTTGACCGCGTCCTCGATCGCTCGATAACCGGTGCAGCGGCACAGGTTTCCCTTCAGGGCGCGCGGCAGGTCGTCCTTCTGATCGTCGGTCAATGCTGCCGCCGTCATGATCATGCCGGCGGTGCAGAAGCCGCACTGAAATCCAGGCGCGTCGCGGAACTGCGCCTGCATCGGGTGCAGATTCTCCGGAGTGCCTAGGCCTTCGATAGTCGTGACATCGCGACCTTCGGCTCGAAAGGCGGGGGTGATGCAGCTGTGGATCGGAGTGCCGTCAAGCCAGACGGTGCAGGCTCCACAATCGCCCCCGTCACATCCTTTCTTGACGCCGTGATGGCCGAGTGTCCGGAGGAAGGTGCGTAGACACTGCCCCGCGAATGGCTGCTCGCTGAAGATCCTGCCGTTCACCACGTAGCTCATAACCGGTCCTCGCTCAGTTCCAGGCGCAGTTCCTCGGCGTAATGCCGGGCGAGGTGAAGGCGGTGGTCAGGGGTGCCGTTGGGGTCGTCAAACCAGGCAGCTTCAGGAATGGCATTGATAACGTGCTGCAGCGAATCGCGGTCCGGGATGGTGGCAAACGACAGTTGGATCGGTCGGGTTGTTCCGGCGGTGATGGTGAGCAGGAGATCAGTAGTGCCCGGTGTCCGAGTAGCGATCATGAAGATGGTGGAACGGCCGAGGTGGGTGAGACTGAATCGGCGGTGGGCGTGACGTTTGGTGAGCGCGTGAATCGGAATGTCGATGCTACGAAGCACCTCGCCCGGTTCGAGGATGTTCTGGTGGTCTCCGATCACAAAATCGGCGGCGTCGACGATTCGTTCGGTGCCGTCGGTGGACCACAGCGTGTATGTCGCCTCGAGTGCGACGCACAGCGTGATCATCGGGCCGGCGGGCAGCGACATGCAGATGTTCCCGCCCACCGTTGCGCTGTTCCAGACCTTGAACGAGGACAGGAAGTACTCACAACTGATACGACAGAGTTGAGCGGCCGGCCAATCACCCGGCGCTACAAACGTATACAGGTCATGGATCGTGCAGGTTGCGCCGATGGTGAGACCGGTCGCGTGTGTTTCCAGCGGCGTCCAGCCCAGCGTTGTCAGATCGACAAGGCGATCCAGATCGGGCTGTTCTGCTGAAAACAGCCATGTACCACCGGCAAGCCACGCGTCGCCGACCCGCCAGATCGCACCGGGGCGATCCGGTGGTCGCCGAACTACGTCGTTGATGGTGGTGAGGTCCATGCGTCGTGCTCCCCTCGGGGAAGTGACATACCGGACTGCGACATTACCGAGTACACGAAGCGCATTCACATGTTTCGGGTATTTCAGACCAATCGGAATTAAGTCCAACTGGTCGGTGCATGCGATTTCAGATTTTGGGTACGTCTGAGTACGGGGCGGGTTCCGCCTCTTGCATTTTGCGAGCTCGGATACGGACGTGGCTACGCATTCGGCGGCTGCGGAGACCCAACAGGGTGGCACTATTGTGAAACGCTTCGATGTCAGGCAACAGCCCACTCGAGTTTCGGACGTAGAGCTGTTTCCTCTCTCCGCCGCGCAGCGTGCGACCTGGTTTGCGCAGCAACTCGAGCCGAAGGTGCCGATTTCGATAGCGCACTACGTCGAGTTGCGTGGAGCCCTCGATGTCGACCTGCTGCGCAGGGAAACCCGGACGGTCGCACGGGAGTTTCAGTCGCCCTTGCTCAAAGTGCTCGAGGTCGACGGCCAGCCGATGCAGTACGTGGACAACTCGATGGAGATCCCGGTCGAGCTCATCGATTTCCGTGACTACGACGATCCGATGGTCGCTGCACACGAGTGGATGCAGCGGGATTATCAGACCACTCTTGATCTCGGAATTGATCGACTGGTCGAGACCTCGGTGCTCTGCGTGGGTGAGCTGCACTATTTGTGGTACAGCCGAATTCATCATGTCGCACTCGACGGATTTGGTGCGATGACGCTGATGAATCGTATTGCGCACCGATATTCGGCAGCAGTCTCCGGAGGCGAACCGGATCCGAATCGCGCTGCGCCACTACGCAAGCTGTACGACATCGACAGTCGCTACCGGTCGTCGGATCGGTTTGCCGCCGATCGCGAGTACTGGGCGGAGAGGAACTCAGGCGGTACCGGTTCAGCCCTGGCGGCCGGGCACGAACCGGCAGTCGCTGCGAGCAAACTCCAGAGCGCTGTGCTGTCCGGGGAATCGTCTGCCGAACTCCTGGAATCCGAAGGTCAGGCGGCTACGATCATCGGAGCGCTGGCCTGTTATTTGGCACGTCTCACTGCGAAAAGCACTGTCCTGGTGCAAGTTCCGATGTCAGGCCGGACGACGGCGGTACTGCGCGAGTCCGGCGGCATGATGGTCAATGTTGCGCCGCTGTCCATCTCGGTCGACGAAGGGGATACCGTCGCCGAACTCGTGTCCCGGGTTCAGCGTGAGTTGATGGGCGCACTACGCCATCAGCGCTGCAGTCTCGAAGACATTCGCCGCGACATCGGTGTCAGTACAAATGGTGTGAGCAGCGATGACGCATTGGCCGGGCCGATGGTCAACGTCATGATGTTCCGACAAGAAGTTCAGCTCGGCGCGATGGTGGGTGAATACCACATCGTCACCTCGGGGCCGGTGGAAGATCTCCTGGTCAACGTGTATCCGAGCGCGGATCAACTGTTCGTCGACTTCCGGGCGAATCCGAACAGGTACGCGGATTCGGTGTTGCGTACGCATCACGGGCAGTTCGTCGAACTGCTGGAAGAACTGATCGCGGCGGCTCCGGATGTGCGGCTTGCGACCATTCACGACCGCTCCTTCCGCACTGGCGTGAAACTGCGCCGTGAGGCCGAGCAACTCGAGTACTGGAAGAACCAGTTCGCGGGGATGCCCGAATTGCTGAGTCTCCCGTCCGACCGAATTCGACCCGCGGCGCAGTCGTTGAACGGCGATCGGGTTGACGTTCGGATCAGCGCTGAGACACATCAGCACCTGATCGCGCTGGCTCAGGAACACAACACCACAATGTTCGAGGTGCTGCACGCTGGGTTCGCGCTCTTGACGAGCCGCCTGTCCGGTGCGCTCGATGTAGCGGTCGGGACGCCGGTGTCGGCAGGATCGAACATCGTCGTGTTGCGCAACCAGGTGGCACCGGATAAGTCCTTCTCGCGACTGTTGGGCCAGTTTGTCGAGGTCGACGCGGAAGCGTTCGAGCGCGCCGATATACCGTTTGATCGGTTGGTGGGGGAGCTGGAGGTCAAGCAATCCCCTGCGTATTCGCCTGTTGTCCAAGTGTTGTTCGAGAGCGGCCTCGAGCGCGGCCTCGAGACCGGCACTGCCGCGGAGGAGACTGGCAACGGTATCGGCCGATTCGACCTACGGGTATCTGCGGAAGAAACGTTCAGCGACGACGCCGCACCGTCCGGCATCAATGTGACGCTGGGGTTTGCCACCGATCTGTTCGATGCCGACACTGTGGCTCGTCTCGGAATTCGATACCGAACAATTCTGGAGGCGGTCACCGCCGACCCTGAGACGGTGGTCGGTGACATAGGCATTCTCTCCGAGGACGAACGGGGAGCGCTCCTTCCGGTCCACACCGCGCCGGGACGTTCGCAGCGCACCCTGCCGGAGTTGTTCGATGCGGCTGCGCGGGCGCATCCCGACGGTATCGCGCTGTCGTATCAGGGCGCCTCGGTAACCTATCGAGAACTCGACGAACGTTCGAACCAGTTGGCGCGCGTGTTGGCTGCCCGCGGCATCGGATCGGAAGATCGTGTGGCGCTGGGTATGACACGCTCGGTGGAGTCGGTCCTGGCCATGCTCGCCGTGGCAAAGTCCGGTGCGGCATTTGTTCCCGTGGATCCGACGTATCCGACTGAACGAATTCAACACATGCTGATGGACTCCGGCGCTGTCGTGGGGTTGACCGTTTCCGCTGAGCAATCGTCATTGCCGAATTCGATTCCGTGGATGATTCTCGATGACAACACCTTTCGTGATCATTGCGCGGCGATGCCGATTTCGGCAGTCACCGACGCCGAGCGAGCGCGACCACTTCGTCGCGAGAATCCCGCGTACGTGGTCTACACCTCGGGTTCCACGGGGCGACCGAAAGGCGTGTCGGTCACCCACACTGGACTGGACGGCTTTGCTGCTGAGCAACTTTCACGGTTCGGTGCTACACCGAACTCTCGAACGCTGCATTTCTCGACCCCGAGCTTCGATGCGTCGATCTTCGAGTATCTTCAGGCGTTCGGGGCCGCAGCCACCATGGTGATCGCTCCGCGCACGATCTACGGCGGCGAGGAGTTGGCCCGCTTCCTGAAAACCGAACGGGTCACCCACGGATTCATCACCACCGCCGCACTCGGATCAACACCCGCCGACGGCCTTCCCGACTTTCAGGATGTTGTGTTCGGCGGTGAGGCATGCCCGCCGGAGCTGGTGCAGCGGTGGTCTCCTGGTCGCAGGTTGTGCAATGCCTACGGGCCGACCGAGGCGACAGTCATGGCGAATATCAGTGCGCCGATGTCGCCGACGGGACCGATCACTCTGGGTGGCCCGCTTCGCGGGTGTGTCGAAGTTGTCCTCGATTCGAGGTTGAATCCCGTCCCGGACGGTGTTGCCGGTGAGCTCTACATTTCTGGTGAGGCCCTCGCTCGCGGGTATCACGGAAAACCGGCATTGACCACAGAACGGTTTGTGGCCAGCCCCTTTGGCCATCCTGGTGACAGGATGTACCGGACTGGAGATGTGGTGCGCCGCCGCGGCGGCACGCTCGAATACGTCGGTCGCAGCGACTTTCAGGTGAAGGTCCGCGGGTTCCGCATCGAACTGGGTGAAATCGACACTCTCCTGCTTGCTCATCCGCGGGTGCGGACTGCTGTAACCGTGGCACGAACCGCGCCGTCAGGCGATACGGTGCTCGTCTCGTATGTTGTGCCCGCCGACGGGCAGGTGCTGTCGCCCGCCGACCTGACGGAATACGTGGGGGAACATCTGCCAACGTATATGGTGCCGGCGGCGATCGTGTTGCGCGACGAGTTGCCGATGACGCCGGTGGGGAAGCTTGATCGTGCGGCGTTGCCAGCGCCACAATTTCTGCGCGGCGCCGGCGAATTCCGTGCTCCGCTCGACCCGCTGGAGCAAGTTGTTGCACAGATCTTCTCCGATGTCCTCGGGGTTGAACGGATTGGCCTGGGCGACAGCTTCTTTGATCTCGGCGGAAACTCCCTTGTGGCAACCAGGCTGATCGCTCGGGTCAACGCGGCAGAGGGGGTCGACCTTGGTGTACGGAGTCTGTTCGAGGCTCCCACCGTTGACGCGTTGGCGGTCGAGATTCGCGGTGCGCGGACCGCCGCTCGCTCCGGCCGTCCGAATCTGAACGCGCAACCGCGTCCCGGCAGAGTCCCTGTTTCGCTTGCGCAACAACGTATGTGGTTCGTCAATCAGTTCGACGTATCGTCGGCCGCGTACAACATTCCGATGGTGGTGCGGCTGGCTGGAACGTTGGATGTAGATGCGCTCCGGGCCGCAATGACAGACGTGATCAACCGCCACGAGTCGCTCCGCACCGTGTATCCGGCGTCGGTGGACGGTCCTCTTCAAGTTATTGTTCCGCCGGCGCAGGTGATCCCGGAGTTGATTCCGCTTGTCGACGTCACGCGCTCCTCGTTGGATGCGCGGATTTCCGAACTTGCCGCTCGGGGTTTCGACGTGAGTGCCGATGTGCCCGTTCGCAGTGCGTTGTTTCGGATCAGTCCCGATGAGCATGTCCTGGTTCTTGTGGTACACCACATTTCGGCGGACGGAGCATCCCTGGCACCGCTCGCCCGCGACCTCACGGCGGCATACGCGGCGCGAGCGGCGAAGCAGGATCCGAATTGGCTCCCACTACCGGTGCAGTACGCGGACTACAGCCTGTGGCAACAGGGTGTTCTCGGCCTCGACGACGATCCGGGCAGCGTCATGTCCGCACAGTTGGGGTACTGGAAGTCGACGCTGTCCGGCGTCCCCGCCGCTATCGACTTACCGCTGGATCGGCCGCGGCCGGCGCAGCGATCGCTGCGCGGTGAGACCGTCGAGTTCTCGGTTCCCGCGGAATTGCACAGTGAAGTCCTCGAACTTGCGCGCCGGCACAACGCCACAGTGTTCATGGTGATGCATGCTGTGCTTGCGGTGATGTCGGCGCGGCTGAGCGCATCGGCAGACATAGCAATCGGGACACCGACAGGAGGTCGTGGTGAGGAGGCACTCGACGACCTGGTCGGGATGTTCGTCAACACACTGGTGCTGCGGACGGCCGTACATTCTGCCGCGACCTTCGAACAAGTACTGGCCGGCGTCCGTGAGGTGGATTTGGCGGCGTTCGGCCACACGGAGGTGCCCTTCGAGAGTGTCGTCGAAGCATTGGCTCCGGAACGCTCGACGTCGCAATCACCGCTCTTCCAGATCTTGCTGGAGTTCCAGAACACGGTCGCGCCCCACCTGGAACTCCCGGGCCTCACAGTGGACGTCGTACCGGTCGATTCCGGCGTCGCCAAATTCGATCTGCAGTTGACGCTTGCGGAACGCCGTGACGACATGGGGTCGGCAGCAGGCTTTGCGGCGTCGTTCACGTACGCGTCGGACATCTTCGATCGGGACACGGTCGCAGGCTTCGGGGAGCAGTTCGTTCGAATTCTGAGCGCTGTAGTAGCGGATTCGAACACCCCTGTCGGTGATGTAGACGTGGTCGATTCGCGTGAGCGCGACGTGGTTGTGGGGGTGTGGAACGAGACGGATCGACCGATTCCGTCGGTGACGTTGGCTGATCTGTTCGACGGGCAGGTTTTACGGACACCGAATGCGCCCGCTGTTGTGTTCGACGGAACGGTGCTGTCGTATCGGGAGTTCGGTGAGCGGGTGAATCGGCTGGCCCGATTCCTGATTTCGGTGGGTGTTGGTCCGGAATCGCGAGTGGGTGTCGCTATTTCTCGTTCGGTAGAGTTGTTGGTATCGGTGTATGCCGTGCTCGAAGCAGGTGGGGCGTATGTCGCGATCGATCCGGGCCAGCCACCGGACCGGGTGGGGTTTGTGGTGGGCGCCGCGGATCCCGTGGTGGTGCTGACAACTTCGGGTGAAGGTTCGGTATTGCCCGCCGGTGTGTTCGTCGTCGAGTTGGATCATGTTGATGTGAGTGAGTTTTCGAGTTCACCGGTGACAGATTGTGACCGGCTGACTCCACTGCGGCCGGAACATGCGGCGTATGTCATGTTCACGTCGGGATCGACGGGTCGGCCGAAAGGTGTTGTGGTTCCGCACGCGGGAGTAGTCAACCGCCTGCTGTGGATGCAGGATCGCTACCCTTTGGACGCCAGTGACGTGGTGCTACAGAAAACGCCGGCGACGTTCGACGTCTCGGTGTGGGAGTTGCTGTGGCCGTTGCAGGTTGGCGCGCGGTTGGTCATCGCAGAACCGGGTGGGCATCGTGATCCGGCATATCTCGCGGGCGTGATTGTCGACCAGTCGGTGACAGTGGTGCATTTTGTGCCGTCGATGTTGGAGGTGTTTGTTGCCGAGGCGTCGGCGGCGCGGTGTTCAGGTATCCGGCGAGTGTTTGTATCGGGTGAGGCGCTGGCGCCGGGGACTGCGCGGCGGATGCGTGAGTTGATTCCCGGTGCCGGGCTACACAACTTGTACGGTCCGACGGAGGCGTCGGTGGATGTGACGTCCCACGAGGTCAGCGATTTCGACACGACAGTAGTGCCCATCGGTGCGCCGGTGTGGAACACCACGGTGTACGTGCTGGACGGGCGCCTGCATCCGGTGCCGGTGGGTGTTGTGGGCGAGTTGTATCTCGGTGGGGTGCAGTTGGCTCGGGGGTATTTGGGGCGGGCTGATTTGACGGCGGATCGGTTTGTGGCGGATCCGTTCGGGGCGAACGGTGAGCGGTTGTATCGGACTGGGGATCTGGTGCGGTGGGTGTGGAGTGGTATTGCGGGGTCGAGCGGAGTGAGGGGGAATGCTGCTGCTTTGGGTGAGTTGGAGTACGTCGGCCGCAGTGATTTCCAGGTCAAGCTGCGTGGTCAGCGGGTAGAACTCGGAGAGGTCGAGGCAACGCTGGCCCGGTACGACGGGGTAGCGCAGGCGGTAGTGGCACTGCGGTCGGGGGTCGCGGGCGATTATCTCGCCGGGTTTGTGGTTCCCCTGCCAGGGGCGACAGTTGACGAGCGAATGATCTTGGAGCGGGCCGCCGCCGAGCTTCCGGGGTTCATGGTGCCGTCGGTGCTGGTGGTGATGGACGAGTTGCCGGTGACGGCAAATGGAAAGTTGGATCGGAAAGCGCTGCCGGAAACAGATTTCGAATCCGGTGCTGCCGGATATCTTGCACCGCGCAATCCGATCGAGGACATTGTCGCCACTGTATTTGCGGATCTACTCGGAGTCGCGAAAGTAGGTACGCACGACAATTTCTTCGACCTCGGCGGGAACTCGCTGATCGCCACGAGGTTGGTCGCGAGGATCAATGCCGTGGTCGGGGACAGGATAGGAGTGCGGGACGTATTCGACGCTCCGATCGTCGCGGATTTGGCGGCATTGGCGCAGTCGAATGACGGTGTGGAATCCAGACCGCCGCTGAAGCCGCGGGGTGGTACTGCGGAAGTCCCACTGTCGCTGGCGCAACAGCGGATGTGGTTTGTCAATCAGTTCGACACGTCGTCGTCGGCGTACAACGTCGCGTTTGCGTTGAGGTTGGACGGCGCGCTCGATATCAGTGCGCTGCAGGCAGCTTTTGGTGACGTCGTCGAACGACATGAGGCAGTGCGCACAATCTTTCCGCTCACCGATGACGGCCCACACCAAGTGGTCGTGTCTACTGCGAGTGCAGTGCCTGACCTTGATCCCATTGCAGTGTCCGGTGACGCAGAGCTTCGCGAGAAGTGCGTGCAGGTGCTGGCCGAAGGCTTCGACGTGACAGAGCAGGTCCCGCTGCGTGCCGGTCTGTTCCGGCTCGAAGGAAAGGCGGCTTCTCATGTCCTGGCAGTAGTGGTGCACCACATTGCTGCCGACGGTTTCTCGATGGCGCCGCTGGCCCGAGATGTCATGGGCGCGTATTCGTCACGTGTGCTGGGTTCGGCACCGGACTGGGCACCACTCGAGGTTCAGTACGCCGACTACACGTTGTGGCAACGCGAGTGGCTGGGTTCGGAATCCGATGAGCAGTCGCTGATGTCGACGCAGCTGGCGTACTGGAGCAACACGCTCTCTGACCTGCCCGAGGTGTTGGAGATTCCCACCGCCCGTCCGCGTCCCGCTGTTCGTTCGCTTCGCGGCGGACACGTCCCGTTTTCGATAGATCCCGAGGTTCATGCGGGCGTGGTGGCGCTGTCGCGGGAATACAACGTCACGGTGTTCATGGTTGTGCACGCGGTGTTGGCGGCAATGTTGGCGCGGTTGACTGATGCCGACGATATCGCCGTCGGCACACCGATCGCGGGTCGTGGTGAGAGGGAGCTCGACGACGTCGTGGGCATGTTCGTCAACACGCTTGTCCTGCGCACCACGATCGACACGGGCGCGACATTCGCCGAATTGCTCCACACCGTCCGGGAAGCTGATCTGGGTGCATTCACGCATGCGGAAGTTCCCTTCGAACGTGTTGTGGAAGTGGTGAATCCCTCACGGTCGACCGCGCATTCTCCGCTCTTCCAGGTCATGCTGGAGTTCCAGGACATCGAGCGTCCGACCTTGGAACTTCCCGATCTGCAGGTCAACAGTGTCGATGTCGAGATCGACACCACCAATTTCGATCTGCAATTGACAGTGTCGGAACGCGTGGACGCCGACGGTAACCCAGCTGGCATGGATGCAAAGTTCGGTTATGCCACAGACCTTTTCGACAGTGATTCTGCCTTGACGTTTGCGCGGCGGCTGCAGCGAATCCTCGTCAGTGTCACCGCTGATCCATCTGCAAGGGTCGGAGATATCGATATCCTCGACGCTGGTGAACGTGACGACCTGACCCCGGTTCGAGGTAAGGAGGGAGTGGACCCGCACACGCTGCCGGATCTGTTGGCAGCTGCAACCGCTCACGATCCGAATGCTGTTGCGCTGATCTATGACACGCGTGAGGTCAAGTACCACGAACTCGACAAACGCTCGAATCAATTGGCCCGCATGCTGATCGAGTACGGTATCGGGCCCGAGAACGTAGTTGCACTATGCGTGCCGCGATCCGTCGAGTCCATCCTGGCGCTGTGGGCTGTGGCCAAGACGGGTGCCGCGTTCCTTCCCATCGATCCACATCATCCCTCTGCGCGGATCGAATACATGCTGACCGACTCCAGCGCAGTGTGGGGCGTGACCGGGGCGGCGCACCACGCCACCCTTCCCGCTGTCGTGCCCTGGTTGGTACTGGATGAACCGGGCTTCGACGAACGACTGTCGTCCTACCCGTCGTCGGGGATCAGCGATGAGGAGCGGACATCGACGATTCGGATCGATAATCCGGCGTACTTGATCTATACCTCCGGGTCGACCGGCACACCCAAGGGCGTCGTTACGACACACCGCGGTCTGCACAGCTTTGCCGTTCAGGAGCGCGAAACATTCGGAACCACAACGCAGTCGCGGACACTGCACTTTGCGTCGCCCAGCTTTGACGCATCGATCCTCGAATTGTTGTTGGCGACCGGTGCCGGCGCCACGATGGTGATTGCGCCGCCGTCCGTGTACGGCGGAACCGCTTTGGCGGAACTGCTCGAATCCGAGCGGGTCACGCATTGTTTTGTCACTCCGGTGGCACTGGCGTCGGTTGAACCGGCAGGTCTGTCTTCGCTCGAATGCGTGGTGACGGGTGGGGAGTCTTGCCCGCCCGAACTGGTGGCACGATGGGCGCCGGGTCGGCGGATGTTCAACGCCTACGGACCGACCGAGACGACAGTAGTATCGAGTATCAGTGAGCCCCTTGCGCCCTCGGACCCGGTCACCATCGGTGCCCCCACGCGCGGTTTCACTGAAGTTGTGCTCGATACGCGGCTTCAGCCGGTACCGGTGGGTGTTGCCGGCGAGTTGTATCTTGCCGGTCCGGCTCTAGCACGTGGCTATCACGGGCGGTTCCGCCTGAGCGCCGAACGTTTTGTGGCCGACCCCTTCGGCCCGGGCGGAACGCGCATGTACCGCACCGGCGATCGGGTGCGGTGGTCGTCAGATGGGCAATTGGAGTACCTCGGGCGCACTGATTCACAAGTGAAGATTCGTGGTTTCCGCATCGAACTCGGCGAAGTCGAATCGGCGCTCACTGCGCACGAGGACGTGGCTCAGGCCGTTACCGACGTATGGAACGGTGACGGCAGCGGCGACCGGTTGATCGGTTACGTGGTGCCCGAACCTGGCGCGATAATCGACTCGAAAGAAGTTCTCGACGTCGCCGCTGGGCGACTGGCGTCGTACATGGTCCCGGCGACGCTGGTGATACTCGGATCTCTTCCCCTCACGGTTCACGGGAAACTTGACCGCGCGGCGCTGCCGGAGCCTGACTTCTCGGCCGCGGCGACACCGGATCGACCACCGCGAACCGAGACCGAGGCGTTGCTTGCCGGACTGTTCAGCGAGGTACTCGGACTGGAATCGGTGGGCGTCCACGATTCTTTCTTCGCGCTCGGCGGGGACAGCATCATGTCCATCCAATTGGTAGCCCGCGCAAAGGCTGCCGGTGTGATCCTTAGTCCCCGAGATGTTTTTGATCACAGAACCGTTGCAGCGCTTGCTGAATCGGCGCGATTCGACGGTGACGACGCGGATGCCCTCGACGAGTTGCCCGGTGGCGGTGTCGGTTTCCTGCCCGTTACCCCGGTCGCGTCGTGGATGCTCGAACGCAGCGGCGGCCAACTCGACCGATTCTCTCAAGCCTTGCTGCTGGCAGCGCCAGCCGGCCTCACGCAGAACGTTCTTGCTCTCGCAGTCCAGGAAGTGCTTGACCACCACGACATACTTCGGGCGCGTCTGATCGTGGACAACAGTGCACACCGGGACATGGCAAGACCTGGCATGGAGGTGCTGCCGCCAGGTTCGATCACGGCGGACGCAGTGATCAGTCGGGTGCTCGTCGACACGGTTGACGGGGATAATTTTGCTGCCTTGGCCGCCGCGGAACTCGAGGCCGCTGCCGACCTTCTGGATCCGGCCACCGGCGGCCTGCTGCGCATTGTCTGGTTCGACGCCCCGAATGCCAACGGCCGACTCCTTGTGGTGATTCATCACCTCGCGGTGGACGGCGTCTCGTGGCGCATCCTCGTCGCGGATCTTGCGTCGGCAGTGGGACAAGTCCAGGCCGGTGAAACGCCTTCTCTCGCGCCCGTGGGTACGTCGATGCGACGCTGGTCTCATGGCCTGCGCGAACGCGACCGCAGCAGTGAAATCGACCTGTGGACGAGCATCCTGGACGGCCCCGATCCGTTGATCGGGTCGCGTCCACTCGATCCCACTATCGACGTCGAAGCGAGTGTTGGCACCGTCACCGTCGACGTGCCGCCAGCCGTTACACGTAGTCTGCTCACCACATTGCCGACGGCTGTTCACGGCAGCGTTGGCGACGGGTTGCTTGCCGCCGCGGCGCTGGCTCTCGTCAGTTGGCGGCGTCAACAGGGCACTGTTGCGGCAGACGCGCTGATCACACTCGAGGGACACGGCCGCGAGGAAAATGCAGTCCCCGGCGCGGAGCTTTCCCGCACCGTCGGATGGTTCACCACCGTGTATCCGGTGCGGCTGGATCTCGGCGGGATCGATGTCGACGATGCGCTGGCCGGTGGTCGTGCCGCCGGGCAGTCGGTCAAAGCCGTCAAGGAGCAGTTGCGTGCGATCCCGGATCACGGCATCGGCTACGGAATGCTGCGATACCTCGGCGTCGAGGGAGCGTCGCTCAGCCAATATGGTTCTCCTCAAGTCAGTTTCAACTATCTGGGACGAGTGAGCACCTCCGACGGAACGCAAGACTGGCTACCGGTCGCGGGCAGCAGAGAGCTCGGTGGGACGCAGAACCACACCATGCCGGTCGCGTCCGTGATCGACATCAACGCTGCCGTCGAGGACGGTCCGGACGGTCCGCATCTGACCGCGACGTTCACCTACCCGACCGGTGTGATCAACGAGGACGAAGTCGCGGTGTTTGCCGAACTGTGGCGTCGTGGCCTCGAAGGCCTTGCTACTTACACGTCACTGCCGGGAGCGGGTGGGCTCACCCCGTCCGATGTTCCACTTGTGTCGGTGAGCCAGCAGCAGATCGAATCTTGGGAGGAGCGATTCCCCACAGTGCGCGACGTGTGGTCGCTCTCGCCGCTGCAGGAGGGGTTGCTCTTTCACGCCGCGGTGGCCGCAGAAACCGTGGACGTGTATACCGCACAGCTGTGCATCGAGTTGGAAGGTTCCGTCGATGCGGGGCGCCTGCGTTCCGCTGCAGCAGGTTTGGTGGCCCGTCACCCGAATCTGCGTACCGCGTTCGTCTACGGAAGCGACGGTGCTGCCGCTCAAGTGGTTGTCGACGACGTGGAGATTCCGTGGCAGGAGGTGGATCTGACCGGATACGGATCGGCCGCCGACGAGGAATTGCGACGCTACCTCGACGCGGATCGCAGTGCCCGGTTCAATCTCGACTCACCTCCGTTGCTGCGTCTGACTCTGCTGCGAACTGCACCCGATCGATCAGTGCTTGCGGTGACAAACCATCACATCATCCTCGACGGTTGGTCGATGCCCTTGCTGGTGCGCGAGCTTCTGACGCGGTACGCCGCCGACGGAACCCCGGTGGATCTGCCGGAGTCTGCTTCGTACCGCAATTATCTGACCTGGTTGGCACATCGGGATTCCGAAGCGTCAGCACAGGCGTGGGAACATGCGCTGCGCGGTGTCACCGAGCCGACGTTGCTGGCGCCTTCCGCGCCTGGCGGGCACCGGGCTGTGCCGGCCGAGGTCGACATCGACCTGCCCGCTTCGGTGCTCGATGCCCTGACTGCCACGGCCCAGCGCAGCGGGGTCACGATGAACACAGTGATTCAGGCTGCGTGGGGTGTTCTACTGTCCCGCTTACTCTCTCGTGACGACATCGTATTCGGCGCCACTGTCTCGGGGCGATCACCGGAACTGCCCGGTGTGGAAAACATGCTGGGGTTGTTCATCAACACGTTGCCCGTGCGAGTGCAGGTAGATCCTGACGAGACCTGCGCACAGTTGCTGGTTCGGATGCAGGAGGAGCAGGCCGCTCTTCTCGATCATCACGAGGTGGGGCTCGGTGAGATTCAGGCCCGCGTCGGTGTGGGCAACCTGTTCGACACGCTGTCGGTATTCGAGTCGTACCCGGTCGACACGTCAGGGCTGGATGATGACGTGGACATCGCCGGTATGCGGGTGACGGGGTTGGATGCTCGCGACGCGACGCACTACCCGCTGACCCTGCTCTCGATCCTCGAACCCCGGTTGCGTCTGAGCCTGCGCTATCAACCATCGATCTTCGACGCCGCGACAGTCCACCTGTACGCCGATCGGTTGACGAGGATTCTCGAAACGATTGCTCTCGACGACTCAACACCGGTCGCTGAAGTCGACATCTTTGCCGACGGTGAACGGGAGTTGGTGCTGGATGAGTGGAATGCGACGGAGCATCGCGTGCCCGCTGCGACCTTGGTGGATCTATTCGACGCACAGGTGGCACGCACTCCGGACGCTGGTGCGGTGGTGATAGATGGCTCAGTGTTGACGTACGCGGAGTTCGATGCGCGCGTGAACCGACTAGCGCGACTGCTGATCGGTGCAGGCGTGGGTCCGGAGTCGCGGGTGGGTGTTGCGGTGTCTCGGTCGCTGGAGATGCTGGTGGCAATCTACGCCGTGGGGAAGGCCGGCGGGGCGTACGTTCCGATCGACCCCGATCAACCTGCGGAGCGCGTCGCATATGTGGTGGGAGCGGTTGATCCGGTGCTGGTGCTCTCCACCGCTGCCGAGCGGGCTGTGCTGCCCGGGGGCATGACGGTCGTGGAGCTGGATCATGTTGACGTATCGGAGTATTCGCCGGATACGGTACGCGAGTGCGAGCGGATTTCGCCGCTGCGACCGGAGCATCCGGCGTATGTGATGTTCACATCGGGATCGACGGGCCGGCCGAAGGGTGTGGTGGTTCCACACGAGGGTGTGGTGAATCGGTTGCTGTGGATGCAGGATCGGTATCCATTGGACGTCGGTGACGTCGTGCTACAGAAGACGCCGGCGACGTTCGACGTCTCGGTGTGGGAGTTGTTCTGGCCGTTGCAGGTTGGCGCTCGACTGGTGATCGCCGAACCTGGTGGGCATCGTGATCCGGTGTATCTCGGCCGGGTGATCCGCGACGAGTCGGTGACGACGGTGCATTTTGTGCCGTCGATGTTGGAGGCGTTTCTCGCCGGCGCAGATGTCGGCGGTTGTGACACGCTGAGGCGGGTGTTTACCAGTGGTGAGGCGCTGGCAGCATCGACGGCGGCGCGTCTGCTGAGGTGCAGTGATGCAGAATTGCACAACTTGTACGGTCCGACAGAGGCGTCGGTGGACGTGACATCCCACGAGGTCAGCGAACTCGACACGACAGTAGTGCCCATCGGTGCGCCCGTGTGGAACACCACGGTGTACGTGCTGGACGGGCGCTTGCATCCGGTGCCGGTGGGGGTTGTGGGGGAGTTGTATCTCGGTGGTGTGCAGTTGGCTCGGAGCTATTGGGGGCGGGCTGATTTGACGGCGGATCGGTTTGTGGCGGATCCGTTCGGGGCGAACGGTGAGCGGTTGTATCGGACTGGGGATCTGGTGCGGTGGGTGCGGAGTGGTATTGCGGGGTCGAGCGGAGTGAGGGGGAATGTTGCTGCTTTGGGTGAGTTGGAGTACGTCGGGCGCAGTGATTTCCAGGTGAAGTTGCGGGGCCAGCGGATCGAATTGGGGGAAATCGAGGCAGTAATGGCGCGCCAGGAGGGGGTTGCGCAGGCGGTAGTGGTTCTCCGAAACGGCGACCCCGGGGATTTCCTCGCTGCCTATGTTGTTGCCGCGCAAGGCCTAACGCTGGTCGAACGAGAAGTGCTCGACGCGGCAGCGCAGGATCTACCTGCGTACATGGTGCCGTCGGTGGTGACAGTGCTAGCGGCACTACCGGTGACCGGGAACGGCAAGCTGGACCGAAAAGCCCTGCCGGAACCTGAATTTGCCGCAGTGGTGTATCGAGCTCCGAGCACACCGGCACAGGAAGTAGTCGCGCAGGCTTTTGCCGACGTGATCGGCGTTGATCGCGTCGGCGCCGACGACAGTTTCTTTGCACTCGGCGGCGATTCGCTCAGTGCTACCCGAGCAGTGGGACGGATCAACAGTGCGTTGAACACCGAATTGGGCGTGGCCGGGTTGTTCGACACACCAGTGGTTTCCGCGCTTGCTGCCAGGCTCGAGTCGACTGCACGAACCGAACTCACCCAACCCGCACTGGCGGCGCGGGCGAGGCCCGATCGAATCCCGTTGTCTGTCGCTCAGGCCCGGATGTGGTTCGTCAACCAGTTCGACACGTCCTCGTCGGCTTACAACATCCCGGTTGTCCTGCAGTTGGACGGCGCACTGGATGTGGAGGCTCTGCGTGCGGCGCTGGGCGATGTGCTGGACCGGCATGAGTCCTTGCGTACAGTGTTCCCGGGTTCTGCGGACGGACCGCGTCAGCTGATACTCGAATCCTCGGATGTCGCGCCGGACCTTCGTCCGATTCCCGCACTCGATCAGGAACTTCACGATGTGATCGAGGGCTTCATCGGCACGGGATTCGACGTCACCACGGATCTTCCGATCCGAGTGCAGTTGCTGCGACTGGCTCCCGAGCGGCACGTTCTTGCCATTGTCGCTCACCACATCTCGGCTGACGGATTCTCGATGACACCGCTTGCCCGGGATGTCATGCTCGCGTACACCGCTCGCGCGCAAGACCAGAGGCCCCAGTGGGCGCCGTTGTCCGTGCAGTACGCCGACTACAGCCTATGGCAGCGGGAGGTTCTGGGCACGGAGCAACAATCGGAGTCGGTGGTCGCCGATCAGCTCGAATACTGGACCGCAGCGTTGGCAGGCATCCCCGAGGTCATGCCGTTGCCCTTGGATCGCCCGAGGCCGATTCAGCGGTCCACCGAAGGTTCCGTGATCCCGTTCGACATTCCTCTCAGCGTGCATCGTGAACTGGTCGAGATTGCGCATCAGAGTAATTCGACGTTGTTCATGGTGATGCACGCAGCGCTGGCAGCGCTGTTGGCACGGTTGTCTGGCTCGGGTGACGTTGCGGTGGGGACGCCGGTCGCAGGCCGGGGTGAAGCATTGCTCGACGACGTGGTGGGGATGTTCGTCAATACGCTGGTGCTTCGAACCCCGGTATCGCCGGGATCTTCCTTTGCAGACGTGCTGAGTGTGGTGCGATCAGTGGATCTCGGGGCGTTCGGGCATGCGGATATCCCCTTCGAGAGGCTGGTGGACGAGCTTGCACCAGAACGGTCTACGTCGCATACGCCTCTGTTTCAGGTGGTCATCGAATTCCAGAACGCCAGCCACCTGCGACTCGAACTACCTGAGTTGACTGTCCGCGAACTCGACGTCGATCTGGACGTGGCAAAATTCGACTTGCAACTCAGTCTCATCGAGCGGGTCGACGGGCACGGGTCGCCGGCCGGGATCAGCGCCGGGTTCCGCTATGCAAGTGACGTTTTCGATCAGGCATCGATTCAACGTATGGCAGAGCGATTTGAGCGTGTGATCGCAACCGTGGCCGAGGACCCCTCGGTTGCGGTAGGTGATATCGACATACTGCTGCCGACAGAACGCGAGCGTGTGCTCCTGGACCCGAACCGCCGGGGCGTTGGTGTCGGACCGATGTCACTGGTGGATCTGTTCGATCGGTCGGTGGCGTCGGCGGGTGATGCGGTTGCGGTGAGCTGCGACGGCAATGCGGTGACGTACCGCGAACTCGACGGGCGGGCGAACCGACTCGCGAGGCTGTTGGTGGCGCGGGGAGTGGGCGCGGAAACTCTGGTAGCCGTGGCTATGACGCGATCTGTCGATCTTGTTGTGGCACTGCTGGCTGTAGTGAAGGCGGGTGCGGGCTACCTCCCGGTGGATGTGGCTTCTCCGGCGCAGCGACTGGAATTCCTGTTGAGTGATGCCGCGCCGGCCTGCGCTCTCACCACAATCGAAGACTGCGGCGCATTGGAGTCTTCGATTGTCCCCATGATCGTGGTGGACAGCGACGATACTGTGACTGCGCTGCAACAGTTTTCGCCCCTTCCGGTCACGGATGCCGACCGCCTGCGTCCGTTGCATCCCGATTCGGTGGCGTATGTGATCTATACGTCGGGCTCTACCGGACGGCCGAAGGGCGTGCAGGTAGCGCACTGCAACGTGGTCACATTGCTGGCAAACACCCAGGCGCTGTACAAATTCGGCGAAAATGATGTATGGACGATGTTCCATTCCGCCGCGTTCGATTTCTCGGTCTGGGAAATGTGGGGTGCCCTTGCCCACGGTGGCCGCCTGGTGTTGGTCGACTACTTCACTGCCCGCTCACCGGAGGCGTTCCTCGAACTCCTGCAGCGCGAACGCGTCACCGTGCTCAATCAGACCCCGACGGCCTTCTATCAACTGGCGCAGGCAGACCGCCTGGCCGGCGAACCCGACTTGTCGTTGCGGTACGTGATCTTCGGCGGGGAAGCCCTCGATTTCGCGCAGTTGGAACGCTGGTACTCGCGACGCGGCGACACCGCCCCGACTTTGGTCAACATGTACGGCATCACGGAAACGACGGTGCATGTCAGCTACCTACCTCTGGATCACGACCTTGTGCGCGACGTATCCGCATCGGTGATCGGCCCGGCATTGCCCGGCCTCCGCGTTTACCTGCTCGATGATCGGCTGCATCCGGTGCCACCGGGCGTGGCCGGCGAGATGTACGTCTCAGGCACGCAGATCACCCGTGGTTATCTCGGTCGGTTCGGACTCACGTCGGCACGATTTGTGCCGGACCCCTTCACACCTGGGGCGCGTATGTACCGGTCCGGCGACCTGGCGCGATGGAATGCGCATGGCCAGTTGGAGTATCTCGGCCGCAACGATCAACAGGTGCAGGTGAAGGGTTACCGGATCGAACTCGGCGAGGTCGAGTCGGCATTGCTCGCCGGCGCTGGGGTGACGCAGGCTGCGGCGGTGGCACGCGGTGACCGGTTGGTGGGCTACGTTGTGCCGGAAGTCGGCGCGGTGATCGACCCGGTTGCGCTACTCGATCAGGCCGCGGAGGGTTTGGCATCTCACATGGTGCCGTCGGTTGTCGTGGTCCTGGATCAACTGCCCCTGACCGGGAATGGGAAGCTCGACCGAAAAGCTCTGCCGGAACCAGACTTCGGGCAACAGGTGCGGGTGAGTCGAGCTGCGGGTTCCGAGAACGAACGCATTCTCGTCGACCTGTTTGCCGAAGTTCTGGGACTAGGCACAGTAGGCGTCGACGATTCGTTCTTCACCTTGGGCGGCGACAGCATCATGTCGATCCAGTTGGTGACCCGTGCCAAAGCAGCCGGAGTTCTGATCACACCGCGAGACGTGTTCGAGCGTAAAACCGTTGCGGCGCTGGCCCAGACAGCGCGAACGAGTGGCGACGAAGTTGTTCTGGACGAACTGCCAGGCGGCGGTGTCGGCGAGATCGCGTTGACCCCGATCGCGGCGTGGATGTTCGAGCGTGGCGGCGATTTCCGCCGATACTCGCAGTCTGCACTCTTCACGGTTCCGGGGAACATGGATGAAGACACTCTGACGACGGCCGTGCAGGTAGTCCTGGACCGGCACGACGTTTTGCGGTCGCGGCTACACCACACCGAGCACGGCTATTCACTAGAGGTGATGGGCCAAGGTTCGGTGAAGGCATCCGCGGTGGTTCGGCGGGTTCCGACCGCCCCTGAAGCAACCACGGCCACGGATACAGCGAGGGAACTTGATGCGGCAGTGGGGCGGTTGGACCCGGAGTCGGGTGTCATGGTGCAGATTGTGTGGCTCGACGCCGGTCCGGATCGAGAGGGCCGCTTGTTGTTTGCCGTCCATCATCTGGTGATGGACGGCGTGTCCTGGCGAATATTGATCCCCGACCTTGCCTTTGCTTGTGCTCAGGTTCAGGCCGGTGTCGAGCCGGCCCCAGCGCCGGTGGGAACGTCGATGCGCCGGTGGTCGCATGCACTGGTCGACGCCGCCCACGATCCGCACCGCGCTGGTGAACTCGACTTCTGGCGACAGACACTCACCGGTCCCGATCCAGCGCTGGGTACACGGGCACTGACACCGCGGGACACCGGAGCCGGCGCCGCGGATATCGAGGTGCGAGTGCCCATTGCGTTGACCGAGAGCCTGCTCGTGGCGGTGCCGCAGGCATTTCACGGCAGTGTTGCCGACGGATTGTTGACTGCGCTGAGCCTGGCATTAATCCGGTGGCGTCGTGACCGCGGTATCGCACATGCGGACGCATTGCTCAATCTCGAAGGTCACGGCCGCGAAGAGCACGTCGTACCCGGTGCAGATCTTGCCCGCACTATCGGATGGTTCACGACGATCTTCCCGGTTCGTCTCGATCTGAACGGCGTGGATCTAGACGACGCGTATGCCGGCGGTCCGTCCATGGGCAATGCGATCAAGACGGTGAAGGAACAGCTTCGCGCAATTCCCGAGCGCGGCATCGGTTTTGGGTTGCTCCGATATCTGAACAGTGAAACGGCCAGTCAGCTTTCTCCGCTACCCGATCCGCAGATCAGCTTCAACTACCACGGACGGCTAGGCAGTGCCGGCATGGACAGTTCAGCGGGCTGGGCGCCGATTGACGATGGTGCACTACGCGACGCGACAACGGCAGACCTGCCGCTGGCTGTTGTCGTCGATATCAATGCGATGGCAATCGACACCGATGACGGTCCGGTACTGAGCTCCACCTGGACGTATCCTCCCGGCGTGCTCACCAGCGAAGACGTACAACAACTTACCCAGCTGTGGTTGGAAGCCCTTGCTGCGCTCGGTGCGTACGCGGCATCGAGTGGTGGGTTCACCCCGTCCGACTTCGATCTTGTCGACCTTCGACAGGATGCGATCGAAGACCTCGAAAGGCGTTGCGCGGACCTGGCTGACGTCTGGCCACTCTCGCCGTTGCAATCGGGGCTCCTCTTCCATGCCGAACTGGCAGACGAGTCCGCCCAGGATCTCGAGTCAGCCCACAACCACGAATCTGTCGACGCCTACCTGGTGCAAGTGGCGCTCGACCTTGTAGGCGACGTGGATTCCGATCGGTTGCACCGTGCCGCTGCCACACTGCTCGACAGGCATGCCAACCTTCGCACCGCTTTTCTGCACGACGTGGACGGACAGGCCGTGCAGGTCGTTGGGCGCCATGTGCCACCTCCGTGGCGCGAGGTTGATCTCACGGCCGGTGGCGAGCAGAACCTCGAACAGGTTCTGGCGCAGGACAGGTCGACGCCGTTCGACATGACACAACCGCCGCTGATCCGGTTCACACTGATCAAGATCACAGCGAGTACGTACACGCTGGTGATCACCAACCATCACATCCTGCTCGACGGCTGGTCGATGCCCTTGCTGGTCAAAGAACTGTTGACGTTGTATGCCGTCGACAGTGACGCGTCGGCACTGCCACGCACCCGCGGGTACCGCGACTACCTCGACTGGATGAGTCGCCGCGATCACGGTGACTTGCGAGACGCCTGGGCCCGGGCTCTCTCCGGGGTGGACGGCCCAACCCTCCTCACTCCCGTGGATCGGGCGCGTCGGCTGTCCACCGTGGCGGCGGAGTGGGAGTTCGATGTCGGTGAAAAGGGGACTACGCGTCTGCGCGATGTTGCGCGTTCGCGCGGACTGACAATCAACACGTTGGTGCAGGTGTCGTGGGGGATCGTGCTTGCCACGCTGACCGGTCGTGACGACGTGCTGTTCGGTGCCACAGTGTCGGGCCGGCCGCCCGAATTGGGTGGCATCGAAACGATGATCGGACTGTTCATCAACACACTTCCCGTTCGGATCAGTCTGCGCACCGACGAGACGCTGGGTGAATTGCTCGATCGGGTTCAGGTTGAGCAGGCAGCGTTGTTGGATCATCACTACCTCGGACTCGCGGAGATCCAGGACGTCGGTGGTCCGGAGATCGGATTCGATACGTTGACCGTGTTCGAGTCGTATCCGGTTGACCGCGAAGGATTGTCGACCGACACCGATATCGCCGGAATGAGAGTCACCGGTGTAGAGGCCAAGGACGCCGCTCACTATCCGCTGAGTCTGGTCGCGTCGGTCGACACCAAGTTGCACCTCAAATTCGAGTACCTTCCCGACGTTTTCGGTCCGGATGCAGTCGAATCCATGGCGCGGCGCCTGCATCAAGTGCTCGACGCGTGTGTTCGCCCAGACCTACCTCTGGCCGCCGTATCGTTGTTGACCGACAGCGAGCGCAGCGAACTGGTGCCGGTCCGTGGCTCCAGTGGCGGTTCGATTCGCACTTTGCCGGAGATCTTCGACGACGCCGCCACGCGTGATCCGGACGCGCTCGCCGTCGTGTCGGAGGACGGCGACATGAGCTTCGAGGAGTTGGACCGACGCTCGAATCGAGTTGCCCGATTGCTGATCTCGCGTGGCGTTGGCCCGGAGAACTCTGTGGCGGTGGGGATTTCGCGCTCTCTCGATTCGGTGCTGTCGATAGTGGCGGTGGCAAAAACCGGCGCCGCGTTTGTGCCGATCGATCCGAACTATCCGGACGAGCGCATCTCCCACATGCTCGCAGATTCGGGAGTGAGCCTGGGTGTCACCACTGCCGATCATCACGATCGTCTCCCGGGAACCGCGCGCTGGCTGGTTCTCGACCACCCCGATTTCGTGGGCGAATGCGAGGAACACTCCGGGGCGCCGGTGACAGATGCCGACCGAATCCGTCCGATCAGGATGGATAGCGCCGCGTACGTCGTGTACACCTCAGGGTCCACCGGCCTGCCCAAAGGTGTGGTGGTCACGCACCGCGGGCTCGACAACTTCGCCCGTGATCAGATCGACAGGTTCTCGGCGGGCCCCCGATCTCGAACCTTGCACTTCTCGACGCCGAGTTTCGACGGGTCGCTGTTCGAATATCTGCAGGCGTTCGGCGCGGGCGCGACGATGGTAATTGCGCCACCAGACGTCTACGGCGGTGAGGAACTCGCCCGTCTGTTGGCCGAGCAGGACGTCAGCCACGCTTTTATCACCACCGCGGCGCTGGCATCCCTCGATCCGGCTGGGCTCGAACATCTTTCGGACCTCGTGGTCGGCGGTGAGGCCTGCCCGCCCGACCTGGTCACTCGCTGGGCGCCAGGGCGTCGGTTGCACAACGCGTACGGGCCGACCGAAACGACGATCATGTCCAACATCAGCGCACCGATGGTGCCTGGCGACCGGATCACCATCGGTGGACCTATCCGTGGCGTGAGTGAACTCGTACTCGACGCTCGGCTGCAACCGGTGCCGGTGGGCGTGCCAGGCGAGCTCTACCTGGCCGGGGCCGGATTGGCGCGTGGATATCATCGGCGACCAGGGCTGAGCGCCGAACGTTTTGTTGCCAATCCCGCCGATCCGGGAGCGCGCATGTACCGCACCGGAGATATCGTGCGCTGGACTCCGCAAAAGGGCATCGAGTACGTCGGTCGCAGTGACTTCCAGGTCAAGGTTCGTGGTTTCCGCATCGAACCTGGTGAAATCGACGGTGCACTCATGGCGCAGCCCCAGGTCGGATTTTCGGTCACGATCGCGCACCGTGGCTCAGCCGGCGACACCCTGCTCGCCTCGTACGTCGTACCGGCCGCTGGAGGTGCGCTCGACGGCGAGGTTCTCACGCGGGCGTTGTCCGCGAGCTTGCCCTCGCACATGGTTCCCTCCTCGATCACAGTGCTGGAGCGCATTCCGCTGACAGCAGTGGGCAAGCTCGACCGTTCAGCCTTGCCCATCCCCGACGCCCTGTCACGGACCAGGCCCTTCCGAGAGCCGACGGGGTTTGTTGCGCAATCAGTTGCGGAAGTCTTTGCCGATGTACTCGGCCTCGAACGGGTGGGTGCCGACGACGATTTCTTCGAACTCGGTGGCAATTCGCTCAGTGCAACTCGGGTCACAGCCAGGCTCCGGACTGTGCTCGGTGTTGACAGCGGAGTGCGGGATCTCTTCGAAGCGTCGACCGTCGACGGTCTGGCCTCGCGCATCGAGCAACTGCGTACAACTGAGCCACTGGGTACCGCAGAATCCGGGCGTGCGCCCCTTGCTGCACGCACCCGGCCGGGAGACATTCCACTCTCGTTCGCTCAACAGCGAATGTGGTTTGTCAATCAGCTCGACACCAGTTCTCCCGCATACAACATTCCGATCGTGGTCCGGTTGAGCGGCAAACTCGATGTGGCGGCGCTGGATTCGGCGGTGTCCGATCTGGTTGCCCGGCACGAGTCGCTGCGAACGATGTTCCCCATCCACGGCGCTGCACCCGTCCAGCAGATACTCCCGACCGAGAATGCGGTGGAGACTCTGCTGCCTCACCGCGTTGCGGACGAGCACGAACTGCATGACGAGCTTGCCCGTCTGGTATCGGCGGGATTCGATGTCACCGCGCGTATTCCGTTGCGAGTCGCCCTGTTTGAGCTCACTGACACCGAACACGTTCTGGCCGTTGTGGTACATCATATTTCGGCCGACGGTTTCTCGATGTCCCCGCTTGTTCGGGACGTGATGACGGCGTATCAGGCGCGCACCAGCGGTGCCGCGCCGGACTGGGCGCCGTTGCCGGTGCAGTACGCAGATTACGCGTTGTGGCAACGAGAGGTACTCGGTGATGATGACGACCCGGAGTCGATAATCGGAGAGCAGCTTGCCTATTGGCGCGACGCGCTGGCCGGTACCCCGGATCTTCTCGAACTGCCGCTCGATCGTGACCGGCCGGCGCAGCAGACCTTCCACGGCGCTCGTGTGCACTTCACTATTGGGCGCGACCTTCATCGCCGCATCCGGGAGCTGTCGCGCCGGCATCAGTCCACCGAGTTCATGACTGTGCACGCTGCGCTCGCGATCCTGCTGGCGCGTCTCGGCAGCACTGACGATGTGGTGATCGGAACGCCCATCGCCGGCCGGGGGGATCGCGCTCTCGACGACCTGATCGGCATGTTTGTCGGCACGCTGGCTCTGCGAACGAAAGTCGAACCTGCGCACTCGTTCCGCGCGCTGGCAGCGCATTGCCGTGAAGTTGATCTCGGTGCCTTTGCCCATGCAGACGTCCCCTTCGAGCGAGTGGTCGACACGATCGGTCCGAGCAGGTCGACGGCGTATGCACCGATTGCCTCGGTGTCGCTCGAATTCCAGAACAACGATCGGCCGGTGCTGACACTGCCGGAGTTGGAAGTCGGAGGACTCGACCCCGAGCTCGACGTAGTCAAGGTAGACCTCGAATTCCTGCTGGCGGAGGAATTCGACGACGATGGTGCGCCGACGGGGATGAGCGGTGCCGTCGACTTTGCCACAGACCTCTTCGACACGGAGACCGTTGCCGGGTTTGCCGACATGTTCGCACGCATTCTGGAATCCGTCACCGAGAACCCGGACCTGCCGATCGGCGATATTCCGCTGCTGGGCGAGATGGATCGTCGCATGATGGTGCCGGCGCTCGGAGAGCCGGCAGTGCAACCTGAGTTGTGGCCCGAGTTGCTCACGACCGCCGCGGCGTTCGACCCGGATTCGGTGGCGTTGACCTACGAAGGTCGCCACGTCAGTTATCGCGAACTCGACGAATGGTCCAACAGAGTGGCCAGGGTCTTGCGAGCGCGTGGAGTTGGTCCGGAAACCTTTGTGGCATTGGGGATGCCGCGGTCGATCGAATCCGTCGTGTCGATCTGGTCGGTGACAAAGGCAGGAGCGGCGTTTGTGCCTGTCGATCCCGCATACCCGCGCGAGCGTATCGACTACATGCTCGCCGATTGCCGTGCTTCGGTCGGGCTCACAGTAGCGGGCAGTCGAGGTCGACTACCCGATACGGTTCCCTGGCTGGTACTTGACGACGTGGATTTTGCGGAGCGTGTGGCCGCGGAATCGGCGGACGAGGTCACCGATCGGGATCGTACGTGCCCGCTGCATCTCGAACATCCGGCCTATCTCATCTACACCTCGGGTTCGACCGGAAAGCCGAAGGGTGTCAACGTCACTCATCGCGGGTTGGCGAACCTTACCGCTGAAACGCGGGAACGATTCGACGTCACTCATGATTCGCGGGTATCGCAATTGGCTTCTCCGAGCTTCGACGCGTCTGTGTTCGAGTTGATGATGGCCTTCAGTGCGTCGGCGCGTGTGGTGATCGTTCCGCCCGCAGTGTTCGGCGGCAGTGAATTGGCCGACCTGCTTCGCGACGAGGAGGTCACCCATGCCACCATCACGCCCACCGCGCTGGCGGCATTGGGTGACAACGGCTTCGAGTCGCTGCACGTCCTCGATTTGGTGGGGGAGGCCTGCCCGCCAGATGTAGTTGCGCAATGGGCGCCCGGTCGTAGCCTGCACAACGGGTACGGACCGACGGAAACTACAGTTCAGGCCAGCGTCAGCGCACCGATGCGGCCAGGAGAAGGGGTGAACATCGGGGCCCCTGCGCTAGGTTTCGGCTTCCTTGTCCTCGACGAGCGACTGCAGCCCGTCCCGTTGGGTGTTCACGGCGAGTTGTACATCATCGGACCCGGCATGGCGCGCGGTTACCACAATCGAACCGTCCTCACCTCGGAACGGTTTGTCGCGTGCCCGTACGGTGAGCCGGGGCGCCGGATGTACCGAACCGGAGACGTGGTCCGGTGGCGCGAGTCGGCGAACACCGGGGCGGGAAATGGAGTTGGCCACACGCTCGAGTACATCGGACGTAGCGACTTCCAGGTCAAGGTTCGAGGGTTCCGTATCGAACTCGGCGAAATCGATGCCGTTCTCGTGCGTCATCCGTCGGTGGACTTTGCCGCCACCATCGGTCATACCGCTCCATCGGGTGACACCGTTCTCGCGTCGTACGTGCGAGCAGTGGACGGGCACCAGGTGGAGCCCGTAGACCTACGCGCCTTCACCGCGGAGCGGTTGCCGTCGCACATGGTGCCGTCTGCGGTGGTGGTACTCGATCGCATCCCGATGACGCCGGTGGGTAAGCTCGATCGAAAAGCCTTGCCTGCACCGGAATTCGGGTCGATTGGTGCCGAGTATCACGCACCGACCACTAAAACCGAACACGCCGTCGTGGACGCTTTTGTCGAGGTTCTCGGAGTAGATCGGGTGGGTACCGCCGACAGTTTCTTCGACTTGGGCGGCAATTCGCTCATCGCGACCAGAATAGTTACCGCCCTGCATGCCCGATTGGATCGCAGGATTCCGCTTCAATGGATGTTCCTCGACCCCACGCCGGCGGGGATCGCCAGGCGCCTCGATATCCCGACAGCGAGCAGCGACCTGGAAGAGGCTCTTGCCGTGGTGATTCCGCTACGCGCCGAGGGGAGCGGTAGGCCGTTGTTCTGCGTGCATCCCGGAATCGGATTGTCTTGGGGTTACGCGGGTTTGGTGCAGTACCTACCGCCAGATCGGCCCGTGTACGGGTTGCAGTTGCCGACGATCAGCGACGACGGCGACTACCGGTCGATCGAACAACTCGCGAACCGCTATGTAGAGGAGATCGAGGCCATCGCGCCCAACGGTCCGTACGATTTGCTCGGCTGGTCGCTCGGCGGGGTCATCGCACACGCCATGGCTGTCGAACTTCAATTGTCGGGTCGTGAGGTCGCCACATTGGCTGTCATGGACAGTTATCCCGACAACGGTGAGGTGGCACCGCAGGGCGGACTCGATGTTCGAGATCTGTTGCGCGGACTCGGATTGGAGATCGAATCGGGAGGTGAGATGACTTTCGAACACGCCGCTGCACTGTTGGACGAGTCGCTCGGGACCGAGACCGGGATACGCGGAAAAGACCTCGAACGGATTGCCGCGGGATACGAGAACTCGCAGCGGATCGGTCATCAATTCGTCCCGCAAGTGTACGACGGGAACCTGCTCATCTTCCCGGCCACAGGTGATGGGGACAGCGATACTCGGGAGCGGTCACCGCAGGAATGGAAGCCGCTCGTGACCGGGAGGATCGACGAGGTACCTGTCGACTGTTCCCATAACGAGATGATCGAACCGCAGGCCATGACCATCATCGGGCCGGCACTGGCACGCGCGCTTTCCGCTGATTCCTGAACCCGTGTGCATACGGTACTGATCGGGTGATGTTTTCGGATTGGACTGTGGGGGAATGACACAAGAGCGACCATCCCGTTTTCGGGCACCGCAATCGAGCACGAGGAGCGGCAATGAGAAGGATCAGACACAGTCGGGCACTACTGGTTGGCGCACTCATTGCGTCGACGGGATTGTTCGGTGAAGTAGCGCTGGCGTCTGCCGATCAGTCTCGATCTCTTCCCCCCGGCACACCGACATCGGCAGACGGGTCCGCGCTCGATCGCATCGAAGTGGTCAACGACCGCCAACTGACGATGTACGTCCGCTCGGCGGCGATGGACAAAGTGATACCGCTCGAGGTGATCCTCCCAGCCGATGCGAGCGTGCCACGGCCGACGCTCTATCTGCTCAATGGAGCCGGCGGCGGCGAAGATTCGGCGACGTGGCAGACCAGGACAGACGTCGTCAATTTCTTCGGTGACAAGAACGTCAACGTAGTCAATCCCATCGGCGGTGCATACAGCTACTACACGGACTGGCAGCAACCCGATCCCGTTCTCGGACTCAATAAATGGACGACCTTCCTGACCGAGGAGCTTCCCCCGATCGTCGACGCGACGCTCGGAACTACAGGGGAGAATGCCGTTGCTGGTCTATCCATGGCCGGCACATCGGTTCTGAGTCTGGCCGAAGCGGCGCCGTCGGTGTATCGCGCCGTGGGAGCGTTCAGCGGATGCGCTGAGACGAGCACCCAACCGGGTCAGGACTATGTGACCTTCGTGGTCAGCTTCCGCGGCGGCGACGTCAACAACATGTGGGGTCCTCCCGGAAGCCCGGCCTGGGTGGCCAACGATCCGGTTGTCAACGCGGAGAAGTTGCGTGGCATCGACCTGTACATCAGCAACGGAACCGGTTTACCTGGCCCACATGAGACCTTGGCGGGGCCGATGGTGAATGGAGATCCGGGCGTCCTCGCTAATCAGGTGATCGTGGGCGGCGTCATCGAGGCGGGGACAAATCAGTGCACGCAGCGTCTCGCGGATCGCCTCAATACCTTGGGAATCCCGGCAACGTACGACTTCCGGCCGACCGGCACTCACTCGTGGGGTTACTGGCAGGACGATCTGCATAACTCCTGGCCCATGATCGCCGACGCGATCGGTACCCAGCGATAGGTACCGATCAGCCGGTGAGTTTTTGCTCACTTCTCTCGCATCGTTCGAGATCTGACTAACCTAGATGCTGGTCAGCGCGGTTATCATCACCGGGTGAGTTCCGAAACGCGCAGCGTCGCCGCAGTCGAAGACACTGACGTTCTTGCCCGTCGATTTGCGTGTCTGGGAGATCCCGCGAGGCTTCGAGTATTGCAACTCGCAGCAGTGGGACCAGTCGAGATTGCGGCACTTGCCGGTGAAACCGGCATCGAACCGTCGACACTCGGAACTCATCTCGAGGCGCTCGCGAACGTGGGCTTCATCGATGTCGACGTCCAAGGCGGGACTTCCGTGATCCGCGTTGCGGGTTCGGCGTATTCCGACCTCATGGACGCGGCAAAGATCGTCTCGCCGCAGGCGCAGGTGCGCGACACACTGGGGGCCTTGCCGACGGACGTCACGCTCCGCCGAATGGCCGAGAGTGACTGGGACGGCGTGCGATCGATCTACCGCGAGGGAATCGACACCGGTACAGCAACATTCACCACGTCGGTGCCTTCCGCGCAGAAGCTGGACGAGCAATGGTTGCCCGATCATCGGTGGGTAGCCGAGATCGACGGCCATGTCGTGGGCTGGGCGACCCTCAGTCCCACCTCATCGCGCGACTGCTACCGGGGTGTTGCCGAGAACTCCATCTACGTCGGCGGCGCAGCGCGTGGCCGCGGCGTCGGAAAACTGCTCCTTCGTCATCAAGTTCAGGCCGCCGACACCAGCGAGATCTGGACAATCCAGTCGTCCATCTTCCCTGAGAATCGAGCGAGCATTGCTCTGCATCAGGCCGTCGGATTCCGCATTGTCGGCACCCGCTCACGGATCGCCCAGCTGGGTGGACAGTGGCGTGACACCTTGTTTCTGGAACGACGCCGTGAGTCCCAGCTTCACTGACCGGGCAGTGCGCAGACCGTGTCGAGTCCGAGGACGTGATTGAGCCGACCGGACGTGATCCACGATCCGATGCTGATCGAGAGTTCGACAATTTCCGCTTGGCTGTACTGCGCGCTCATCCGTTTCCAGAATGCGTCGTCGAGGCCGTGGTGATCCAATGCGTACCGCTGCGCGTATTCGGCGGCCAGGCGGGTGCGGTCGTCGAAAGCGTCTGTGGTTTCCCAGTTTTCAACGGATTCGGCAAAGGTATCTTCAACTTTTGCTCCGTCGCGCTCGGTGCGCCAGTCCATGCACACGATGCAGCCGTTGATTTGCGCGATCCTCAACCGTGCGGCCTCGAACTCGCGTAGGCCGAGCGTCGACTTCGTGGTGACTGCCCGGGAGAGTCTCGACGCCGCGCGCCCGATCTCGGGAACCATGTCACCCCACACGTATTCGATGGGATCTTTGCCCTCGGGCACAGTGATGTTCATCGTCGACTCCATCTCGTGTGGTTTCCTCCTCCGACGATAGCGGCGCGAACCTGCCAGGCCGCTGTGCGAGTCCCACTGGTCGGCATGAGAACCCCGTTGTGAAATGTGCCCGCTAGCCCTTGGCCGCGCTGACCCCGGCACGCCGACCGATTGGAATCACGCCAAGTTGGGGACTCTGTTCAAACCTCTCTGGAGCGGTTCAATTCGCCGGAATCCAGCGGGACATGGAGTGAAGATGCCGTTCTCAACCGAATAGGCCGAGAAATCTCGGTTCAGTCTTCTGCGCAGGAAGAACGTGGTTTTGGCAGAGTCGAACAGGGGTCACTCAACAGTTTGTCGGCCAGTTCGAGCCATGGTCGATGCCACACGACCGTTGTGTTGATGGCGGGTTCTCGATGTGATCTTCCCTGTGATTGGGGGGTGTATTTATATGACTACGCCGCATCCGAGGCCTGATCTCGTTGCCTACAATCTTGCTGCCCGCATGAAGCGGGCGGAATTGGTGACCGCACTGCGCGAGATGCTCGGCGCTCGCCTTGTCGCGGATCTCGGGAAGGTCAAGGAAACACGGGCGGTCCGTCTGTGGGTGGAGGGCACGCGAACCATCGGCATCGACACCGATGTCGAACGCCTTCGTATCGTGTACCGCGCCGCGAAACTGATCACTGCCTGTGACACGGCTGCGGTCGCGCAGGCATGGTTCAAGGGTTTGAACCCGATCTTGGATGGCACTGTCACGTTGATTCAAAGAATTAGTGGCGCAATAGGTTTGGAGCACACGGCGATGCACCCAGTTGGGATTGTTTACGATTCAGGATGCAATCCCGCTCGCGGTGACTTCCTGCCAGACCGCGCGCTCACGTCCTGCGGACAGCGCGGTGGAGGCAGTTGCTGCGAGCTTACGAGCGAATGATGCGCGGCCGGTGTTTCTCATTGGCGGGAATGCGTTCGAAACTCGTTGCCGCACAATACTTGATCGGATCTGTCGACGAACTGGTGGCCGCGCATTCACCGGAACGACGGCAGCGCGACTTGATCGAGGTGGAGACCGTCCTGAGTTCGGCCGGTTGCCGTACTTCCCCGAAGATGCGGTTGCGGCGTTATCGAGCGCTGCCCCGCTGGTGTTGGTCGGTACCAAGTCACCGGTCGCGTTTTTCGGGTACCGGGAACATCCGAGTGCTCTTGCCGAAGGCGTTGCAACACTGACGTTGTCGACCGACGAGGAGGACTCGTACGCCGCACTTGTTGCGCTGGACGAAGAATTGTCCGGCCTCCCGGTGGGCGCTTCGACGGCCACCGTCAGTGTGGGTGGCCAAACTGCCGCGCTCTCGGATGAGCAGGGCCTGGACGGATGGACCATCGGTTCTGTGGCGGCTGAGACGATGCCGGAGGACGCCATTGTTTCAATCGAAGGTGGCACTGTCGGGCACAGCTTTTTCGCAGCATCGCAGAACGGGCCGCGTCACAGTGTTCTTACCAACACCGGTGGTGCAATCGGACAGGGACTACCTGTAGCTTTTGGTGCGTCGTTGGCGGCACCACGACGTCGCGTCGTCGCGATTCAGTCCGATGGCAGTGCCCAGTACACGGTTCAGACACTGTGGTCGATGGCCCGCGAAGGTACTGATATCACCGTCGTCTTGGTGTCGAACCGAAAGTACGGAATCCTTAACACCGAGCTGCAGCGCCTCGGTCACACCAGTGGCGACTTGGCGAACTCTCTGACTTCGCTTACCAATCCGAGTCTGGACTGGTGTGCGACCGCTCGTGGCTACGGAGTGCCGTCCTCTCAGGTGCACTCGGTAGGAGAGTTGCGGGCGGCGTTGCGCCGGGCACATGCGGTCCCTGGACCCACGCTCGTGGAAGCGGTAGTCGGGTAATGCAGGGATCGGGATGCATGATCGGGTAATACAGCTGTGATGGCTTAAAGCGCATTTTTGTGAACAAACGACGGCGCCCCACGCAACGGTAGGCGCGCTGGATCCCGGGGAGTCGGCGGACTACCCCTGGGCGGCCATTGCCTGCTTGGCTGCCTCGACCAGGTGCTCCGCCGCGCGGTTCATCTTCTTCAACTCCGCAGAGGTCAGGTCCTGGTGCGTGTAGGCCGCTTTGTTCTTCAAGTTCAGCAGTGTGTTCAGATGCCGTTCGGATCCACTGTCGGCACGTTTGAGTAGGGCAATGGCCTCGCTGTGGTTGCCGGTGTTCGAGTGCACACCTAGGCGCACGCAGCAGAGTACGTCCGAGGCGGCGATACCCGCGTCGACGTACAAGTCCCCGGCGGCGTTGGGCATCTCCTCTCCGCGATGGTCAGCGGCGTCGAAGAACTCGTTCGCTTTGGACATGCGGCCCGCGGTGACAACGGAGTTGCAGTCGCGTTGTCCCGCCATCAGGATCTCTTCGCAGCGGGGCGCAGTTGCGCGTTGAACCAGCTCCGTGTTCCCGCTACGGTCAGGCCCTGCTTCGCCACGTTACGGAGCAGGGGTTCGCCGGCGGCGGCCGCGGCACGGAGTTCGTCTTCGGCGTACTCGACGACGCGGCCGTCGTTGCCGGTCCACGCCGTGACCAGTCGGGCGAGTTCGGTTACCTGTTCCTCCCATGCATCGTCCCCGTCGTTGCCGGCGTCAGCGGCGCGCACCAGGAACAGGTCGATGTCGCTGTCGAGCTTCATGCGCCCGGTCGCTGCCGATCCGAACACTGCGGCGTACCGCAGCGTCTTGCGCCACCCGTCCAGGTGCTTTTCGAGGCGCTTGAGGAAGGTGGAGTTCAGCTGTGAAAGCGCCATAATGGGCTCGGCCGCGAGATGCTCGGTGTTGAGGCGGTAGGTGTTGGTCCTACCTACCTGATCGCGGAGCACCACACCTTGCGTGACGAGGCGGATGAGGACCTTGCGGATACCTTCGCCCGACCCCGTGGCGAGGATGCGCTGGACTTGGCTGATCGTGAACGTGACCTCCGCGCTCGCCAAGACAGCTAGCACGTCGCCGTCCAGGGTCGGTGTTACCGTGGCGAACGGCCTGTTCAGCTGCATGGCAGGCACCTCCTCATTCCAACTAAAGTTTGACTATAGCAACTATAGTTGGAGTAGTGCGAGGTAGTCCGGACCGTCAGGGCTGAGAGCCACAGAATGGACCTGAGCAATTCTGTCGACGTGCTTGCCGGCTTCTGTGTTCGAGCCTTGTGAGCAGATGCTGTGTGGGCCAATATTGTTGGGAGCGTGGCTGTGACGGCGTCCATCGTAATGTGTGTTCCGTCCGTCATCTGTGGAGTCGATTTGCGGTCATTCTTTCTGCGTCGAAGCAGCCGGCGTATGGTCGTTGCGCACTTTCTGGCTCCAGAGGGCCTTTCCGGTGTCGTCGATCGCGCATGCGTGGTGCGAGGCCTTCCCGACATCGATCCCGATCCACACGGTGAGGTGATCATTCATCAACTCGCTCCTGTCGTTGCAGGTGGGGCCCGTGGACGTCTCCGTCACCAGATCCCTAAACAGCGACCGTTCGCATCAGCTCTCAATCAGCGACCGGAGCGTCCAGAACGGTGAGGCAGCCAGTCCTATCGAGCTACGACAGCAACAAAACCCGATCAGCTACACCCCACCGCGCTGGGCATCCAGAGCGTCCACTCTGGACACCACCAACCTTAGGGAACACCCGATCAATTCTCGGACTCAAGGTTCAGCAGTCAGTCAGGGAACGACCCAGTGATGATGCTTCCACCGAGCGCGCAGTCGTCTTCTGAAAAATGCAGTTATCCCGGCATCCGGCGCAACGTCTTCATCTCATTACGACCGCCACCAGCACCAGTCTCGCCGGCAGTAGTCGCTGTCGACGTGCCGCACCCAAGTACCGCAGTCAGGCCTCCGCCAGCGAGCATTGGTGCATGACGAGAGACCTAACTGGGCCTGTCACTTGCTGTCGACGTGCCCGATCGGGTCGGCGCTGTCGGTGAATGCCGCGCGGGCGGCGGGCCAGCTGGTCTCATCGACGCGGAGAGCGCTGCGAAGGTAGGCGGTGCTCATCCGCTGGATGACGGCGACCCCTTCCGGACTTTCGTCCGTGGTTTCGGCGACTTCGTACCCCACGATTCCGCCAAGCGAGTGCTCGGCACTGTGGAGGGTGAGAAGGTCGGTGGCGCCGGGGCTGTGTGTGTAGGCGTCGGTGAACCAGTCGGGTCCGCGGCTCGACATCTTGGACTGGTCGTGGTCGCCGGCGATGACGAGCGTGGGCGTGGTCAGTTCCTGGAACGAGGGGCGCATGAATGGGAAGTTCGCCTTCGCGAACGGATGCAGGTCGTCGCCGCCGACGCCGGTTGCTGCGAACAGGATGCCCGCGGTGACGCGGTTGTCGGACATGTCGTCGCCGACTTGGCCTGCTTCGTCGAAGATCCGAGCGCCGAGGAGTGACTGCGCTGTCTGTCCGCCCCAGGAGTGGCCGGTGGCGGCGACGCGGCTGCGGTCGATGCGGCCGGTAAGCCCGGGCACGGCGGCCTCGATGGTGTCGAGCTGGTCGAGGATGCGGGTGAGATCCGTGATCCGCTCGGTCCAGATGGTCGGGAACACCGGGTGGTCGAACCCGAAACCGTTCCGGCGCGAGTCGAGGTGGGTGGGCTGGATCACGACGAACCCGCGGGAGGCCCAGAACGAGGTGAGTGGCGCGTAGCCGTCGAGGTTCCACCCGTTGCCGTGGGAGAACACCACGATCGGCAGGTTCGTGCCGGTCGCCGGGGCGGACACTCGAACTTCCAGCGGTACCGGCCGGTCGGGGGCGGACAGTTCGGTGGGAGCAACGGAGACGACCGGAGTGCCGGCGCCGACAATGCCGTTCAGTGTGTTGATTATTGATGAGGTCATGGAAAGTTCCTTGCTGCGGGTGCGCTCTGCGATACTGGTTATCGGAGCGACGTTCCGTAACGTTACGGAACAGTGTTCCGTAATGCAAGTACACCCGATCGAATGGTGAGGACAGGCATATGGCTGACACCGAGAGCGACCAGTCGCGCGTTGCGCAGCCCCAGCAGGTGGGCCGTCCGCGTCGAAGCCAGCAGGCACTCCTTGACGCAGCGGCGGCGGTGTTCGTGACGTCCGGGGTCGACGCTCCGGTGCGGGAGATCGCAGCGAAAGCCGGCGTCGGTGTGGGGACGATCTACCGTCACTTTCCGACCCGTCCGGAGCTCGTAGTGGCGGTGTACCGACACCAGGTCGAGGCATGCGCAGAAGCCGGCCCGCGACTACTCGCGGAGAGCGCGACGCCCGAGGCGGCCTTGCGGGCATGGGTGGATTTGTTCGTCGATTTCCTTGTCACCAAACACGGGCTCGCTGGCGCACTCCACGGAGACAGCGCCGGGTCCGACGCTCTGCACACCTACTTCGTTGGCCGTCTCGTACCGGTGTGTAGTGACCTCCTCGAGGCAACACTCGAGTCCGTTGACACTGCTCCGCCGGTCGATGCGTACAACGTGCTCAAAGGCATCGGCAACCTCTGCATCGGTGCCGCAAGCGACGCCCAATACGAGGCCACCATTCTCGTGCAACTACTCATTTCGGGCGTGCTTAGCCGAGGACTTCGCTGACCCAGGCCCATCGCACCCTCACGTGGAGCACGGACAGGAAGCGCCGCGAAAATCACGCCACTTACTGCTGCGATTCACAGTCGGCAAGGCCGGCGCAGGTTCGGAGTGTCTCATCGTCGGGTGTGTTAGTAACGAACGATTCTGAGGCACTGTCGTCGGCACCTCCGAGACGCACTCGGCCCTAATCTTCCTTTTCACATCCGTACTTCAATGACTTTGCACGATCACGTGGCTTGTCAGTTGTGGTCGGTCATCACGCAAATGGATCTTTTGGTCCGGATGAAAACGGGCCTCGTACCGAGACACGATTGCCTCGGCATCCCCGTAATAGTGCAGATCTCGCGGACGTATTACCGCACGCCGCAAGGACTCGTCGAGCGTAGCGTCGTCGAGGCGCAGCAGAGCGGCACCCTGATCGCCGGCGAGGCTCGGGACATCGGTCCAATGCTCTGGCGTCTGCTGCACGGACTGGCCATGTCGAATTACCTGGTCGCTGTCCGAGTCTGCCAGCCCGAGACGAGTTATCGGTTCGAGGACATGCAGCGCATTCTTGCTCTGGCACTGAAGAACCTGGCCCTGCGCTGAGCATCGACTTATCTACGGCTCGAATAGGTTCCGGACGAAGGAGAGGCTCTCGGGGAGTGCAGCCCGCATCGTCTCGATATGCCCGGTCGGATACGTGAGGAATGTGACTGGCTGGCGGTTGGCGGCGAGTTCGGCGGCGAGTTTGACCGCGAGCGGCGCCGGCACGATCTCGTCCGTCAGCCCCTGCCCGAGGAAGACAGGCCGATCGTACCCGGTCGTCGGGATTTCCAGCATGCTGCGAGCAGCGGCCAGTACTGCGGGATCGTCGAGGGGCCGGTTCACCAGATCGCCGATCGTGACGTCGCCGAGGTCCGATGCCATTTCCTGGTAGCAGTCGGTTTCGGCTCGGGCCAGGGCATCGGTGCCGCGCGGTGTCAGGTAACGATCGATGTCGAGATCGGGTCGCGCCGCCCGGAGTCCGGCCAGGATGTACGACACGAATACGGTGCTGCCGGTCAGTGGCAATCGGGGAAAGTCCGGCCCCACGAGTGGTGCAAGGTTCTCCAGATTCGACGGCGCCCCGGTCGCGACCGCGCCCCGGTAGTCCAGTTCCGGTGCGTATCGTGTTGCGATCGCTGCCGTGACCATCGCGGACTGCCCGCCCTGAGACTGTCCGAGTGCGACCCACCGCGGTGAGAGCGACGGTTCGACCGCACGCGCAGCACGCACCATGTCGATCATGCTGTGCGCCTCCGACGGTCCGTCCAGGTAGGGGTGGATTCCCGGCGTGCCGAGCCCCACGTAGTCGGTCGCGACGATCGCGTAGCCCTGCGAGAGCCAGTTCGTGAGGTATGGACTGCCGACGGTCCCGGTCACCGTGGGAGCGCACTTGTCGGCAATACCGACGGTGCCGTGGGCCCACGAGATGACCGGCCAGCCGCCTTCGGGTGGATCACCGGCGGGGAGGAAGAGCGCGCCCGTACTCAACGCGGGCCGGTTCAGCGGTCCCGTGGACCAATAGGTGAGCTTTGATCCGTTGACGGCGCCGGGGATCCAGAAGGTTCGTGGCAGGGGATCTGTCGCGGTCACTGTGCCCGGCGCCGTGACCGGCGACGGCACCTGCGCCTGGGCGGGCGCGGTCGAGACGACCGCAGAGGCGAGCGTGATCACCATCAATGTTTGGCCGAGCCGTCGTCGGATCATTGCACCGCTCCCGGGGTTCGTCCGTATATGTACGCCGACTTCCATTCTGCGTGAACTGGAGGTGCCGGCATACCGGTTCGACCATCTTCGGGTGCCGCTACCGCGGTCGAGGGCCGGTCGAGTGGTTTCACTGTCAGTCCAGAGGCGAGGGCGAATGCTCCGCTGCGCATCATGTGGCGCGAGGTTCCTTAGGTCCGTTTTCGGTTCGTTGACGGGGACGCGGTCGGTGAGAGTACGCCCGCTAACCCTTGGCTGCGCTGATCCCGGCGCGCCGACCGTAAAAACTGCCGTCACCGAGCGACGTTCCCGACGCGTATCCGCCGGCACAGACTCCGGCAGTGCAACGGCCCGCAGCAAACAATCCGGGGATCGGTTCGCCCGAAACGTGCAGCACCTCCGACTGAATCGACGTTCGCAGGCCGCCGAGGGTGAAGCCTGCCGTGAAGCCCCGAAGGTCAAGGGCGGCAATCGGGGAGCCGATCGCCTTGACCCATTCGGATTTCTTGCCGAAGACCGGATCCTCGCCTCGTTCGGCATGGCGGTTGTACACCTCGACAGTGGACTGCAGGGTGCCCTCGGGCAAACCCATGTCCGATTCGAGTTCCGCGGGGGTCTCGGCCACCCACTTGGGGCGGAACCGGAAGAACGGCGTGGAACTGTCAGCGCCGGCGCCCTCGTCGTACGCGGCTTCGTCGATGATCAGGTAGGCCTCATTGTTGTTGCGGAGCAACGTTTCCTGGCCGATGCGCCCAGGATAGGTGTCCTCGTTGACGTAGCGTTGTCCGCGGCCGTTGACCAGGATTCCGCGCACGATCAGCTGAGGATCGCCGAAAAACGCGACCTCGGTGGCATCCATGTGCGCGAGGTCGGCGCCCAGAGCTTGCGCCATCCGGATGGCAGTGCCGTCGTGCTCCTCGATGGCCGCACCGGGCCGCCCGATCAGGCGCGGCGCATACGACGCAACCATCGACTCGTTGTAGGCAAAACTGCCCATTGCCAGAACAACACCGGTCCGAGCCCGCACAGCCACTTCCTTGCCGTAGCGCTTGGCGATGATGCCGACCACTCGATCACCGTCGACAACGAGGCGTTGCACCCGCATGTCGTGCTCGGCCCGCACGCCGAGTTTCTCCGCCGTCTCGACGAGTGGCTTCATCAGCATGAACCCGCCGCCCTTCTCGCCGGTGCGTTTGTCGCTCATCTGCGGTACGTGCCCGCGCGGGGCCGGGGCGGCGATGGCGTTGAAAGGCGCGGCGTTCTCTCCGCCCGAGTACATGAGACCGTCGTCGAACGGAGTTTCCCAGCCCGGCTGGCCGTAGAAACTCTCCTTGAACGGCACTCCGTTGTCGACCAGCCAGTTGTAGTGTTCGACGCTGCCGTTGCAGTAGTCGGTGATCTTTTCCTCGTCGGCACCTGGGCCGAGAGCGGCCATCATGAACGTCTTCATGTTCTCGGGGGTGTCTTCGAAACCGAGTGCCTTCTGCAGCGGTGTACCGCCGCCGAGATAGATGAACCCGCCCGCCAACGCGGCGGCCCCGCCCCACCCGCTGGTGCGTTCGAGAACGAGCACGTCCGCACCCGCTCGCGCCGCTTCGATGGCGGCGCTGACGCCGGCGATCCCGTATCCGGCGACAACAACGTCGGCTTCGAGATGCCAGGTGTCTACATCGTCTACCGCTACGGGCCGAATCGAGTGCGCCGATCCGGTGGAGTTCGCTGGGGCCATCGCGTTTCAGTCCTTCGCGGGAGTTGTTTCGGTTGCGGCCTTTTCGGCAGCTCGGGCAGCCTTACGCCGGTCGGACTTGACCGAGATCAAGGCATTGTTGAGTCCGGTTGCCAATGGCCACCCGGTGTAGTGACACAGGAAGATGGCAGCTTCTTCGACTTGCTGCTCGGTGAGTTCCTCGTTGAGGATCGCCGCATTGATCTGGATTTTTGCGACGTCGGTTTGCCCTTGGGCGGTAATCGCGCCAAGGAGGAGCAGTCGTCGATCACGCATCGACAATCCCGGCCGAGTCCAGATATCGGCAAACAGATGATCTGCTGTGACGGCAAAAAACTCTCCCGGAACGTCGGCAGGCAAGTTCCAGCCGTACACCTCGTTCATTTTCGACACACCGCGTGTCCGGGCCTCGGAGATGGAGTGTCCGTTCAGATCGGTCATGACTGCTCCTTCGTGGATGGTCCTGAGAATGCGGTATTTTCCGGCGGGGCGCCTACCCCCACACCGAGTCCTGGACCGAGCCCGGTCAGTGCAAGGTGCGCGAGGGGCAGGTCGACGCCGAGACGGTCACCCAGATCGAGCGCCAGGCTCAGATCTTTCTCACCCAGGTTGCGGACGTGACCGAGGATCGAGAACCAAGGATCGCCCTCGTCAACGGAGTCGGTGGTGGTCCGCAGCATGATGGCGCCGGCCCCACCGGTAATGGCATCGGTATGGCGTACGACCTTACCCAGGGTGCGAATATCGAGACCGGCAGCTTCGGCCAACCTCGACGCTTCGGTAGCGGCGGTGAAGGATACGAAGTGAAGAAGGTTACGCGCCAGCTTCATTCGGGTGCCGGCGCCGATGTCTCCGGCGTGGACCACCAGTTCTGCCCAACATCCGAACGGCTCGCGAACCCTCTCGAAAGCCTCGATCGGCCCGCCGATCATCACGGCGAGCTTGCCCTGTGTGGCACCGGGGGCGCCGCCACTGACGGGTGCGTCGATCAAGGTCACACGGTGCTCGTCGCAGAGGCTGGCCAACTCCACCGCGGTGGTGTCGGAGATGGTCGAGTGGACGGCGATGACGGTCCCGGGCCGAGCAGTGCTGAGGATGCCATCAGGTCCGTTGACGACATCACGCACTTGAGCGTCGTCGAGCACAGTGACCGAGATGACGCTCGCCGTGGCTGCGACGTCGGCCGGCGTACGTGCTGCACGAGCCCCCGCGGCAGTGAACGGTTCAAGAGCTTCGGCTCGCGCGTCGCACACCACCAGCCCGGCCGGCCAACCGAGGAGACGGGTCGCCATAGGCGCTCCCATATTGCCCAGTCCGATGTATGCGAGCGTGGGCTTGTCGGCATTCTCGGTCACGATCGGAACACCTGCCCGCCGTCGACGTTGAAGATCTGGCCGGTCACCCAGCTCGCTTCGTCGGAAAGGAGGAACAGGCACATGCCCACCAGGTCCTCCGGAGTTCCCATGCGTTGCAGTGGAATCCGTTTGACCATGTCCTTGACGATGTTGCCTGGTGTGACCGTGCGGGTGGCTTCGGTGTCGATCGGTCCGGGTGCAATCGCGTTGATCCGGATCTTGGACCAACCGAGTTCGGTGGCCAATTGCTGAGTCAGGCCGTTGATTCCCACCTTGGCGAGGCCGTAGAAACCGGAGTACAGCCAGGCGGCAGTGGAGGACTGGTTCACGATCGAACCGCCGTTGGCGCGCATGTGGGGCACCACTGCTCGGCACACCTGCAATGCGCCGTCCATGTTCACGCTCATGAACGTCCGGTAGTACTCCCAGTCGACTGTGAGTAGTGAGTCGATCTTCATTCCGCCGTAGATGGCAGCATTGTTGACCAGGTGTTCGATGCTTCCGAATTGCTCGATCGTGAAGTCTGCGAGCGCCTGGGCGGATGCGCCGTCGGCAACGTCGACCGCCTTGAAGACCGCGCTGCCACCGTCGGCAGAGATCTGTTTGGCCACCGATTCGCCGAGTTCGTGATTGAGGTCGGCGACAACAACATTGGCACCCTCGGTTGCGAGTGCGCGGGCGTATGCCTCGCCGATTCCCTGAGCGGCGCCGGTGACGATTGCAGTGCGTCCCCTAAAACGTTCGGTACGTTCTGTAGGTTCTGTACGTCCCATGTCGATCCTGCTTTCGAGGTGACGGATGTGTGTGAGGTGCTTATGCGGGGGATGCGACGAGCTTTGTCTCGAGGTATTCCTCGAAACCGGCGAGGCCCATCTCTCGGCCGATTCCGGATTGTTTGTAGCCGCCGAACGGGGCGTCGGCGGAGTACCAGACTCCGCCGTTGACGCTCAAAGTTCCGGTGCGTACACCAGCGACGACGCGGTTGACGCGATCGGGATCGGTGCCCCACACCGAACCTGACAGGCCGTACGGAGAGTCGTTGGCGATGCGGATGGCATCGTCGTCGTCGTCGAACGGAATGATCACCAGTACCGGACCGAATATCTCTTCTTGGGCGACCCGTGACGAGTTTTCCAGTCCCACAATCAAAGTGGGCTCGATGAAGTATCCGCGCGGTTGATCGTCCGGTCGGCCGCCGCCGGTGACCACGGTGCCCCCTTCATCCTGGGCCAGCTTCAGATAGCCTTCGACGCGTTCGCGTTGGCGCGCGGAACTCAATGGGCCGCAGATGGTTCCGGCAACCGACGGATCGGCAGCGCGGATGCCGGCCATGGTCCGGGTCGCGGCGGCAAGCGCTTCGTCGTATCGGCTGCGCGGCACCAATAGTCGCGTGCTCAAAGCGCAGCCCTGCCCGGCGTGGACGCACACCGAGAATGCGGCGACGGAACTGGCGGATTTGATGTCGGCATCGTCGAGGACGATGAAGGCAGATTTTCCGCCAAGTTCGAGGAACACCTTTTTCAGGGTGCTCGACGCGGTAGACATCACCGCACGCCCGGTCGCGGTGGATCCGGTGAAGGAGATCAGGTCGACACGGGGGTCGGCGCACAGTTGTGTGCCGAGCGAGTGGTCCGTGGAGGTGATGATGTTGACGACGCCGGCGGGGATGTCGGTCTCCTCGGCGATCACCTTGCCTACCAACGCGGCACACCACGGTGTGTCCGGTGCCGGTTTGAGAACAATGGTGTTGCCGGCGGCGAGCGCCGGACCCAGTTTGGCGAAGTTGATCTGGTGTGGAAAATTCCACGGAGTGATGGCACCGACCACCCCAACGGCTTCCTTGAGTAGCTGACGGTGGGTGGGGACTCCCATCGGCGAGGCATTCCCGAGATCCTGTTGCCACGAATAGGATTCGATCAGTTGTGCCCAATATCGGAGGTCGTCGATCGGTCCTTCGAGTTGGGGGCCGCTGGTCAACATTCGCGGTGCCCCGACCTCGGCGATCGTGATGTCGCGTAGCTCTTCGATATGAGACTCGAGAGCATCGCAGAGTTGGCGAAGGCAGTGTGCGCGAAATGTGTGGTTCCGAGACCAATCGGTGGTGTCGAAGGCGCGTCGGGCCGCGGCGATTGCGGCGTCCATGTCGACGGAGGTGCCTTCGGCCGCTTGACCGAGTACTTCCTCGGTGGCGGGATTGAGGATGTCGAAGGTGCCGCCGGAACCGGGAACAAGTTTGCCGTCGACAAGAAGGGCGGAACTGTCTGTGGGTCGAAGGTTCATAGCGTGAACTCTTCCTTTCTGGACATATGTCTGGACTCTAGTTCACACAATCGTCCATGGCAATGAGTTTCGGGCATAAGCGATTTGGGTACCGAGAATTCGAAAACTGTCTTGGTTAGTCGGTTCGGGCGCTACGGTTCTCCACCAGATATCCCCGATCCGGTGCCCTGCTGTGGGCCTGGGCGGTTCCCTTCGTGTGTCGATCCGAGTGCAGGAGTAGGCCGATGAACAGAGTTGCTGGAAAAGTTGTCCTGGTGACGGGCGCCGCCCGTGGCCAGGGGCGCAGTCATGCGGTGCGTCTGGCTCAGGAAGGTGCGGACGTCATAGCGTTCGACATCTGCGCCGACATCGCAACCAACGAGTACCCGCTGGCCACTCGAGACGATTTGGATGAGACCGCGAGGCTGGTCAAGGAAACCGGGCGCCGCGTTGTCGCAGCGAGGGTGGACGTTCGAGATCGGGCCGGCGTCGAAGAAGCCCTGGCAGAGGGCGTGGAAACGCTCGGCGGGTTACATGTGGTTGTTGCCAATGCCGGGATCTGTCCGCTGGGTAAGCATGTCTCCAATTCCGGCTTCGTCGACGCGTTCGACGTGAACTTTCTCGGTGTCGTGAACACCGTCCATGCGGGTTTGGAATACCTGGGGGAGGGCGGATCGATCATTGCTATCGGGTCCGTGGCCGGCCTGGTTCCGCAGACCGGATTCAACGGTCAACAGGCGCTGCAAGGGCCGGGCGGTGACGGATACGGCTTGGCCAAGAAGATGATTCAGACGTACACCATGTCGTTGGCATTGACACTGGGGCCGAGTTCGATTCGGGTCAATGCGATCCATCCGACCAATGTGAACACGAACATGCTGCAGAGCTTGCCCATGTATCGGACCTTTCGTCCGGATTTGGAAAACCCGACCGCGGAAGATGCCGCTGTGACGTTTCCTTTCATGCAGGCGATGCCGACGCCGTGGGTGGAACCGGAGGACATCTCGCACGCGGTCGTGTATTTGTCGTCGGACGAGTCGCGATTTGTCACTGGTCAGCAGCTTCGGGTTGATGCGGGCGCCGGCATGAAGATCGGCCTCTAAGGTGCGATTTTCGGCTGTGACCGGCGTGGATGACTTGCTCGTGAACACTGAAATCTCGAATTCGTTGCCCTGGACAGGTACCTGTAGTAACGTCCAGACATGTGTCCAGTCATGGTTACGAATCGACTCGCCGACGCCTCAACGGTAAGCAGGCAGACACCGTCTCCAAGCTCACCGAAGCTGCCGTTGTCGTGCTCCGTGAGCATGAATATTCCGGTTTGACTGTGCGCGCCGTCGCTGCCGAGGCCGGGGTGGGAGCAGCAACCGCCTATACCTACTTCTCGTCGAAGGAGCATCTTGTTGCCGAGGTCTTCTGGCGCCGGTTGCGAGCGTTCCCGAACTCGGACGGCACCGGTTCGGACCCCACCGCCCGAGTGTTGGCCGTACTGCGCAACATTGCGTTGCTGCTGGCCGACGAACCGCAGGTGTCGGCGGCCGTGACCAATGCATTGCTGGGAACCGATCCTGAGGTTGAGCACCTTCGCGACCGGATCGGATTCGAGATTCACAGCAGGCTGGTCGCGGCAATGGATCCGGTAGTTAATCCACATCGGATCGAGGCAATTGAAATGCTGTATGCCGGAGCACTTTTGCGGGCCGGAATGGGATATGGGACTTACGAGTACATTGCCGGACGCCTGGAGGCTTCCGCACGACTGATCTTGGAGCATCCATGACCGAAGCATTGATCGAACCGGTGGTGTTCAATCCGTACGACTACCATTTTCACGAAGACCCGTATCCGACCTACGCGCGATTGCGGAATGAAGCTCCGATCTACCACAACGACGACGTCGGATTCTGGGCGCTGTCACGGTATTCGGACGTTCTGAGTGCATTCAAGGACAACAAGCGACTCTCGAGTGCAAACGGGGTTTCGCTCGACCCGGCAGCATACGGGCCCCATGCGCACTACGTGATGTCCTTTCTTGCCATGGACGATCCGCGGCATATGCGTCTGCGGCAGTTGGTGTCTCGCGGTTTCACACCCCGCCGTGTTGCCGAACTGGACTCGCGGATACTCGAGCTCACCACGGCGCACCTGACTCCGGCACTTGCCACCGGGGAATTCGACTGGATATCCGAAGTGGCCGGCAAATTGCCGATGGACGTGATCTCCGAGTTGATGGGCGTTCCCGAACCGGACCGCGCGGAACTGCGGAGAAAAGCAGATCTGGTGGTGCACCGCGAAGACGGCGTCCTCGACGTACCGCCAGCGGCCGTGGAAGCATCGATCAGCCTCATGAACTACTACAAGGACATGATCGCCGAGCGTCGTCGTTCACCAACCGGCGATTTGACATCAGCGCTGCTCGATGCCGAAATCGACGGAGACAAACTGTCGGATGCCGAGATTCTGGGCTTCATGTTTCTGATGGTCGTTGCCGGAAACGAAACCACCACCAAACTTCTCGGGAACGCCCTGTACTGGGGTTCGCACAATCGCAACGAGATTGCGGCGGTTCTTCGTGATCCGGATCTGTCAGCGGAGTGGGTGGACGAAACGCTGCGCTACGACACGTCGAGTCAGATCGTGGCTCGCACGACCACTGTCGATCTCGAGTACTACGGCACTACGGTTCCGGCGGGGGAGAAGATGCTGCTCCTGATCGGTTCGGCCAATCGAGATCCGGACGTCTTCGACGATGCAGACGCGTTTCGCCTCGGACGTAATTCTGCCAACAAGTTAGCGAGTTTTGGTGCGGGCGTTCACTTTTGCCTCGGCGCTCACCTGGCGCGGCTCGAAGCGAAGATCGCTCTTGCCGAATTTGCCCGCCACGTGCGCGATTACGAGGTGGACGAGGCGGGTATCGAGAGAGTCCATTCGACAAATGTGCGGGGCTTCGCTGCCCTGCCGGTGAAGGTGCAGGTGCGCTGATGCCTCGTTTCGAACCCAACCCGGCCCGGCGGACCGCTTTGATCAGCGGCGCATCTTCGGGTATCGGCACCGCGGCGGCCTATGCCCTGTCGGAGCTCGGTCACCCAGTCGTCCTCGGAGCGAGGCGGGAAGCCGAGTGCGAGGCGATTGCCGAAAAGATCCGCAGCAACGGCGGCGAAGCCATGGCACATTTCCTCGACGTCACTGACGGCAGTTCGGTGGATGCGTGTGTCACTGCCGCCGAAAAAGCGATGGGGCCGGTGGAAATCGTCGTATCGGGTGCCGGTGATCTCGAATTCGGTGCCGCCGATCAAATGGAACCCGAACGGTTCTTGCGTCAGGTCGAGGTCCATCTTGTCGGTGCACAACGGCTCGCTCACCGAATCCTGCCCGGCATGAGGGAGCGGCAACGGGGTGATTTTGTGCTGATCGGTTCGGATTGCGCCGACCGGCAACGTCCGCTCATGGGTGCTTACGACGCGTCGAAAGCCGGCCTCGAAGCAATGGGGCGTCAGATGCGAATGGAACTCGAAGGCACGGGCATTCGCGCCTCGATCGTGAGGCCCGGACCGACGTTGACCGGGATGGGAATGGACACGACGCCGGAGATCATCGGCCCCGTCGGCGAATCGTGGGCCAGGTGGGGCTTCGCGCGACACGGCTACATGCTGCGGCCGTCCGATATCGCAAACGCCATCGTTGCCGTCGTGACCGCTCCCCGAGGTGCGCACCTCGTCCTGGTGGAGGTTCAGCCGGAAGCTCCACTCAATCCTCGTCCTACTCACACTTCGCAGGAGACGACATGACTCACGGCGTACAGGAGAATCCGCGCACGCTGCCGCAGCCCCCGCGGGTGTCCGGCGGCGAACTCGAACACGGTCATCTCGAAGAACTGCGTACTGATCCGATCGCATTGATGCGCCGGGTGCGCGACGAGTGCGGCGACGTGGGAGCCTTCCAGCTAGCCGATCGCACGGTGATCCTGCTGTCCGGCGCCGAGGCAAACGAATTCTTCTTCCGTTCGACTGACGAGGACCTCGACCAGCAAGCTGCGTACCCGTTCATGAAGCCGATCTTCGGTGAGGGGGTGGTGTTCGACGCCAGTCCTGAGCGGCGCAAGGAAATGCTGCACAATTCGGCACTGCGCGGCGAGCAGATGAAAGGCCATGCTTCGACAATCGGCACGGAAGTTGAAGCGTTGGTGGCAGAGTGGGGCGACGAGGGCGAGATTGATCTGCTCGATTTCTTTGCCGAGTTGACCATCTACACGTCGTCGGCCTGCCTGATCGGAAAGAAATTCCGCGACGAACTCGACGACAGTTTTGCCAAGCTCTATCACGAACTGGAACAGGGCACCGACGCGCTTGCCTTTGTCGATCCGTATGCGCCGATCGAGAGTTTTCGCCGACGCGACGAAGCGAGACTGGCTTTGGTGGCGCTGGTTCAGGAGATCATGAACGGGCGGATTGCGAATCCTCCCCAGGGCAAGGACGACCGGGACATGCTCGACATCCTGGTCTCGGTCAAGGACGAGAACGGTGAGCTGCGCTTCAGTGCGGACGAGATCACGGGGATTTTCATCTCGATGATGTTTGCCGGTCACCACACGACATCCGGGACGGCGGCGTGGTCGTTAATCGAATTGCTACGCCATCCGGCCGTCATGGCCGACGTCGTCGAGGAACTCGACAGTTTGTACGCAGACGGTGCCGACATCAGTTTTCATGCCCTGCGCCAGATCCCCGTTCTCGAAGCCGTGGTGAAGGAAACACTGCGACTGCATCCGCCGCTGATTATCTTGCTGCGGGTGGCGCGGGGGGACTTCGAGGTGGGTGGTTTCGAGATTCGCGAAGGTGACCTGGTGGCGGCCACCCCGGCAATTTCCAATCGCATTCCCGAGGACTTTCCGAATCCCGACGAATTCGATCCTGGCCGCTACATCGATCCACGTCAGGAAGACATCGTCAATCGATGGACGTGGATTCCGTTCGGAGCGGGCAGGCATCGGTGCGTCGGCGCGGCTTTTGCCCAAATGCAGCTCAAGGCGATCTTTTCGATTCTGCTGCGCGACTACGAATTCGAGATGACCCAACCGTCGGAGAGCTATCGCAACGATCACAGCAAGATGGTCGTGCAATTGGAGCAGCCGTGCTCGGTCAGATATCGGCGGAGAACCGGTACAGGCAGTCGATCCGATACTGGCAGGGGAGCGTGAGTCATGCGTGTCGAAGTCGACCTGGATCTGTGTCAGGGCCACGCCGCATGCGAATTGGAAGCGCCGGACGTTTTTGTGGTTCCGAAAAGGGGCAAGGTCGAAGTGTCCGATCAGCCGCTGCCGGACGAGCAGCGACACGAGGTGGAAATGGCAGTGCGTTACTGCCCGACAGGCGCACTGAAAATTGTCGAGGACTGACCAGGGAGAGGTTCACATGACCGGATTCGACCGCGCCGAGCTCGACGACATGGTGGAACGCTGGATTGACGCGAACAAGAAGGCCGAGGCCGCCGGCGACTGGAAGCCGTTGGCGGACATGTACACCGAGGACGCGACCTACGGCTGGAACTACGGCCCCAAACAGGATTTCATGGCGATCGGTCGGGAAGAGATCCGCACCGTCGCGCTAGGTCTCGAGATGAACGGCCTCGAAGGCTGGGAGTATCCCTATCAGGACTTTGTGATCGACGAGCGCAGTGGCAACGTCATCGGACTGTGGAAACAGATCTCCGACGCCAAACGAGACGACGGCAGCAACTACTCCGTCTACGGCATCGGTGGTAGTTGGTTCCGGTACGGCGGAAATTTCCAATGGTCCTGGCAGCGTGACTTCTTCGACTTCGGAAACGTCTCGGCGCTGTTCATGGAGATGATCCAGAACAACGCGCTGTCCAAAGGTATGCAGGCACGCATTCAGCGATCGATCTCCGGCGAACCACTCCCAGGCTGGTATCGCGCGGGTACCTCGCCGGTTCCACTGTGGTGAGTCCGGTGACTGTCGGTGGGTCCTTCGAGACGCTCTCGCGCGGCGACCTTGCTGTGTTGGTGCCAGAACTCCTGCTCTGTGGTCAGCTGATCGACAGATCCGGGATGGCGCACCTGATCGTGGAGTACGGGCGCGAAGGCATGGCGGAGGTTGCGATCGCGGAGTGGGAATCCGCCAGTCCTTGGTACACCCGCCGGATGCAGAAGGCGCTGCGGTACGAGGGTGATGACGTCGTGACCATTTTCAAAGGACTGCAACTTGACATCGGGGCCCCGCCGCAGTTCATGGATTTCCGCTATCGCGTCGACGACCCGCAACACGGTGAGTTCTGGCTCGACCATTGTGGCGCTCTGACGGATGTCGAACCGCTGGGGGACGAGTTCGTCACCACCATGTGTCATGACATCGAAGACCCGACGTTCGACGCGACGGCGATAGCAACCAATGCGCATGCGCAGATCCGTCCGATCCATCGGCCGCCACGCAAACCTGCTGACAGGCACCCACACTGTGCGTGGACAGTCGTAATCGACCCGTCGCATGTCCCGCCGGTCATGACGGCCCACACCGAGCAGATCGGCCGGACTGCTGCGGTGGCGGTTGAGTTGAGTCCGATCGACGGCAGCGACGACGGGGCGGCCGACTACTCGGGACCGCTGCTCTCGGATCTGCGTTTCTCCGACTTCTCCCAGTCAGCGCTGGTTCGTATCGCGCAGGAAGTGTGCCTGCAACACCACCTACTTGCGCTGGGGTTTCTGCTCGCGGTGCGCGGGCGCAGTAGTGCGGACAAAGCTCGAGAAATTACGCTCAAACAACTCACCGGAATTGCAGGCGTCGCTTCGCAGCGCATCCGCGATGCATTGGGTCTGCCGCCGGATCTGGAAGGCCTGTCGGTGGTGCTGGAGCTACATCCGTTGCTCAATCCGAAGCAATATGTCGAGCGTGAAATTCGCTGGGATGGAGAGAGTCTCGAGATCTTGATTTCGCGGACCGGCCTGGTTGACGCCGACGGTGGCTGGCCCACTCTGATCGACGGTGAGCATCTGGATCCGCTTCAGGCACTGGTACGCGGCGTGAATCCACATTTCACAGCCCGGGTGCTCGACGATTCCGAGGCCGGGCTTTTGATCACGGTCGATACGACGGCGGAGGCTGCGCCGGAATGTGTCGAGGTCGCCATCACCAAAGTGAGCAGCGGCGCAGCATTTGCTTTCGAAGATCGTGGAATTCCGTTGCCTCTCTTCGTGGTTTGAGTGGCTGACCCTGAAAAGGATCGTTCATGGCCTACACGTTTGCAGACCTTTTCGAGCATTCCGTCGATGCGATGCCTGATCGACGAGCGCTGATCGTGTCGGGGGAGGAAGTGACGTACCGCGAACTCGACTCGCGGGCCAACCGTCTGGCACATCATTTCCTGTCGTTGGGTTTCGGGCACGGCACCCATATCGGAATTCAGATGCACAATTCGATCGAGACGATGGTTGCGGTCCTCGCGTCGTTCAAGGTTCGCGCCGTTCCGATCACCGTGAACTATCGGTACACCACCGACGAGTTGGTGTACCTCTACGACAACGCCGATCTCGAGGCACTCGTGTTCCATCGGGGGTACTCCGCTCGCGTCGCCGAGGCCCTGGAATCCACGCCTCGGGTGAAGCACGCTGTGGTGGTGCCGGACGAGCTTGCATCGGGTGCCGAACCGCCCGTGCCAGGCGCGGTCGCGTACGAGAACGCGCTGTCGCCGCAATCTCCGGAACGCACCGGTAGTGACGCGTTCGACGAGCGGAGCGGAGACGACCCGTACATTCTCTACACGGGCGGAACCACCGGACGACCCAAGGGCGTGGTGTGGCGTCAAGAGGACATCTGGCGAGTTCTGGCCGGAGGCTATGATTTCTACACCGGTGAGCCGATTGCCGACGAGTACCAACAATCCCGTGGCGGCGCAGCGGCTGCAGAACCTATGCGATGGTGCATGCTGCCACCGCTCATCCACACGTCGGCCTTGATGCCGACGTTCAACGCACTGTTCTCGGGCAACACCGTGATCTTCGAACCACGGTTCGATGCGGCACACGTCTGGAAAGTTGTTGCCGAATACCGGCCACAGGTCATGGTGATCACCGGTGACGCAATGGGGCGGCCTTTGGTGGAAGCGCACCGCGAACTACAACCAGATGCGTCCAGCTTGGCGGTTCTCGCGTCCGGGGCGGCGCTGTTCTCCGGTTCGGTGAAGGACGCCTTCTTCGAGGTGTTCCCGAATCTGATGATCTCCGACTCGGTGGGCTCTTCCGAAACAGGCTTCGGCGGTATCGGATTCGCAGCCAAAGGGTTGAAGCAGCACGGTGGACCTAGGGTGGGTTCCAACCGGTTCACGGTGGTAGTCGACGATGACAACCGGATTCTGCCACCGGGTTCCGGCGCCGAGGGGTGGCTGGCAAAACTCGGCAACGTCCCACTCGGCTACTACAAGGATCCGGTGAAGTCGGCGGAAATCTTCCGAACGGTGGACGGCGGACGGGCAGTGGTCACCGGAGACCGCGCCCGGATCGAGGACGACGGTTCCATCACGCTGCTCGGCCGGGGCAACATGGTGGTCAATACCGGCGGCGAGAAAGTATTCGTCGAAGAGGTCGAGGCCGTCGTCAAGGCCCATCCGGATATCTACGACGCCACCGTCATCGGGCTGCCGGACGAACGCTGGGGAAGCCGAGTCTCGGCCGTGGTCAGGGTGCGCGATGGTGTTGTTCCGGATTTCGAGTCGATCGAGAAACACACTCGGAGCCAGCTTGCCGGGTACAAGATTCCGCGTGCGTTCTGGATTGCGTCCGAGGTGGTGCGAGCGCCAAGCGGAAAACCCGACTACCGCTGGGCGAAGGAGTACGCCCTCGGTCAGGAGCCGGTTCACCGCATCGATTAGTCCGCCTCGGCGCGCGCGGCGCCTTGCCTGCAAGAGGAGCAACCGATATGCCCGAGCTGAACCTTCCCGACGGCTTCGATGTCACCGACCCTCAGATGTACGGCAAGCGTGTTCCCCTTGCCGAGTTCGCGGAACTACGCCGCTGCGCTCCGGTGTGGTGGAACGCGCAGGAACCGGGAACCGGCGGTTTCCACGACGGTGGCGCCTGGGTAGTGTCGCGGCACGCCGACGTGCGTGACGTGTCGCTGCGTTCGGAGGAGTTCTCCAACAACGTCAACGGGTGCGTCCCACGCCATGAAGACAACATCACCGCCGAAGAACTGGAAGTCAGTAAATACGTTCTGATCAACAAGGACGCGCCCGAACATACCCAGTTGCGCAAGTTAGTGGCGCGATTGTTCACACCCAGGTCCGTCGAAGCGATGCGAGCCGGGCTCGAAGAGCGAGCCGAAGAGATTGCGAAAGCCGCGGCAGCGTCGGGTACCGGTGATTTTGTCCAGCAGGTTGCCAGTGAGCTACCGATGCAGGCGATCTCGGACCTCATCGGAGTTCCGCAGGAGGCTCGACGCCAGCTCTACGAATGGTCGAATCAGATGACCGGATACGACGACGAATCCATGGCCGGGGAGTCCAGAATGGCGTCGGCGCAGATACTCGGGTACGCGTATCAGCTTGCCGAGGCTCGTCGCGACGAACCGCTCGACGACATCATTTCGCGATTGGTCCAGGCGAACGTGGACGGTGAGGCTCTCACGCCGGAACAGTTCGGCTTCTTTGTCATCATGTTGGCGGTTGCGGGCAACGAGACAACACGCAATGCAACAACACTCGGGATGATGGCGTTTCTGACGTACCCGGATCAATGGGAACTGTACAAGCGTGAGCGTCCACGCACGGCGGCCGACGAGATCATTCGCTGGGCGTCGCCGCTGACGTCATTCCAACGTACGGCGTTGGTGGACACTCAGATTGCCGGAACTCCGATCAAGAAGGGGCAGCGTGTTGTGCTCCTGTATGGATCGGCGAACTTCGACGAATCTGCGTTCGAGAACCCGGACGTATTCGACATTCTTCGTGATCCCAATCCGCACTTGGCTTTTGGTGGTACCGGGCCACACTACTGCGTCGGCGCCAACCTGGCCCGGATGGAGATCGACCTGATTTTCAACAAGATCGCCGACCACATGCCGGACATCAGCAAACTTGGTGATCCCAGCCGGTTGGCATCAGGGTGGATCAACGGGATCAAGGAATTCAGGGTCGATTACGGCAACAACGCCTCGTGTCCCGTGGAGCACTGAACCGTGTATACCGGGCGGGTCTCGCTGGCAGCGCCGATGCGTCAACTCGGTCAGTTCTACAAAATGGGTGCCGATGTTGCGGTGGGACTGGTACGCACACGCTTTCAGGTGCAGGAGTTTCTCGAACAGAGTTGGATGATCGCGCGGGTGTCGCTGGTACCGACGGTTCTGGTGGCAGTGCCGTTCACGGTTCTGGTGAGCTTCACTCTCAACATCCTGCTGCGCGAGATCGGTGCTGCCGACCTCAGCGGAGCCGGGGCGGCACTCGGCGCCGTCACCCAGGTCGCGCCAGTGGTCACTGTCCTCATCGTGGCGGGCGCCGGCGCCACCGCCATTGCCGCAGATCTCGGTTCGCGGACCATTCGCGAGGAGATCGACGCGATGGAAGTGCTCGGGATCGATCCGATCAATCGGCTGGTGATTCCCCGGGTTGTCGCGTCGACGGTGGTTGCGTTGCTGCTCAACGGACTTGTGTGCGTCATCGGCATCACCGGCGGCTACATCTTCTCGGTGTTCCTCCAAGGCGTGAATCCCGGTGCGTTTGTCGACGGCATCACGTTGCTCACCGGATTACCCGAAGTTGCCTTGTCGATGGTGAAGGCCGCACTGTTCGGCATGCTCGCCGGACTGGTCGCGTGTTACCGGGGACTGTCCGTCCGTGGCGGTCCGAAAGGTGTTGGCGAGGCTGTCAACGAGACAGTGGTCTACGCATTCATGGCGCTCTTCGTGGTCAATACCATCGTGACTGCGGTGGGCATCAGGCTGACGGCGGGGTGAGCGGCGTGGCACTGGCGGAACTCGGAAAATTCGGGGCGACCCGAGCGCGGATGGCACGTGTGTCGCGGTCCGTCGACGATGTCGGACGGCAAGCGGTCTTCTTCGTCAGAGCTATTGCCTTCATTCCCTGGGCGCTGCGCAAACACCCGAAAGAAGTCTTGCGTCTGGTCGCCGAGATCAGCATGGGAACAGGTGCGTTGGCATTGATCGGCGGCACCGTCGCCGTTGTCGGGTTCCTGACGCTGGCGTCAGGCGGAACCATCGCGATTCAAGGTTTCAGTTCGCTCGGAAACATCGGCGTCGAGGCACTCACCGGGTTCTTCTCCGCGTTCATCAACGTGCGCATCGCCGCGCCGGTCATCGCGGGAATCGGGCTGTCCGCAACCATCGGCGCCGGCTCGACGGCGCAGATCGGTGCGATGCGCATCAGTGAAGAAATCGACGCACTCGAAGCGATGGCGATCAGTTCTGTTCCGTACGTGGTGAGTACGCGCATCGTGGCCGGGATGCTCGCCATTCTGCCGCTGTACTCGTTGGCGCTCGTCGGATCGTTCCTCGCGGGACGTTTCACCACGGTGGTGCTGTTCGGTCAATCGTCCGGGCTCTACGACCACTACTTCACCACCTTTCTCGATCCGGTCGACGTCGCCTGGTCCTTCGTGCAGGTACTGGTGATGGCGTTGCTGGTCATGCTGATTCACACGTACTACGGCTACAGCGCTGTAGGCGGACCCTCGGGGGTGGGCACAGCTGTCGGGCGCGGCGTCCGTCTGTCACTGATTTGTGTTGTGGCGGTGACCCTTCTGGTCTCGCTGGCGCTGTACGGCGGTTCCGGCAACTTCAACTTGTCCGGATAGGGAGAGCGAGTGGAGAGATACGGATACAAGCTTGCGGCATTAGGCTTGGCGTGCGCGATTGTTGCCGTCGTGGCGCTGGCGGTCGCGTCGTTCAATCAGTCGTTCACCATCCGCGTTCCGATAACAGTTGTTGCCGAGCGGGCCGGCCTTGTGATGGATCCGGGTGCGCGAGTGAAGATGGCCGGTGTCACCGTCGGGTCCGTCGAGTCGATCGCGCCGGCCGACGATTCCACCGCGACGTTGTCCATCCTTCTAGATCCCGATGCACTCGAGTCGATTCCCGCCAACGTCGATGTCGCGATCACCTCGAACACCGCCTTCGGCGCGAAGTTCGTCAGTATGTCGGCGCCTGCGGATCCGAGCGCCGAGCGATTGACTGCTGGCGCCACCATCGACGCGAATCACGTGACCGTCGAAATCGATACCGTGTTCGAGAAGTTGACGGCCGTCCTGCGGACAGTTGATCCCGGAAAACTCGATCAGACGCTTGGGGCGATTTCCACCGCGTTGCAAGGTCGCGGGGAGAGGTTGGGCGTCGCTCTGGGGAAGGCCGACGCGTGGCTGTCCGAATTCAACAGTGCCGGTGCCGCTTTCGACGAGGTTCTCACAGACCTTCCGGTAGTGTCCGGGACATATCGGGCGGCTGTGCTGGATCTGATGGACACCCTCGGCTCGCTCACTGTCACCGGCACCACCGTCCTCGACGAGCAAGAGAATCTGGATCTACTGCTACTCAACGTAATTGGGTTGGCGCGCACCGGAGAAGATGTCCTCGGCGCCAATGCCGACGGTGTGGATACCGTCCTGTCGCTCATGCGGCCAACCACCGAACTTCTCGAAGAGTACTCGCCGGTGATTCCATGCATGTTCCACGGACTCGAGGAGAGCAAGGCAATCGGCGACGGCGCGTACAACGGGCAGCCGGGAATCAAGATGTCGATCGGATTGATCGCAGGCACCGAACCGTATCGCTATCCTGACGATCTCCCGAAGGTCGCGGCAACCGGCGGACCGCAGTGCATGGGCCTTCCGTTGCGCGATCCGAATGTCAACGCGCCCTACCTGGTGACGGACACGGGTGTGAATCCTTTCGAACCGGAACGTCAGTGGAATGGCGGCCAGCCGATAAACGACATGCCGAACCTGCTCAGTTACCTGTTCGGAACGGCGATTCGATGAAGCGGCGCGGCTACGGCATCAAATTCGGCATCTTCGTGGCGGTGATGCTGCTGGTCAATGCTGGGCTCGTGCTGGTCTTCGGGCAGATGCGAGGAGGCGACGAGCACAGTTACGCAGCCCAATTCGTCAATGTGTCCGGACTGAAATCCGGCGACAAGGTACGGATCGCCGGTGTGCCTGTGGGAACGGTGAGCGCCGTCGAATTCGGTGACGACCACCTTGCTCACGTGAAATTCAGCGTTGATTCGGTGGAGACTCTGACGGAGCAGACCCGGGCGGCGGTGCGCTATCAGGACCTCGTGGGCAACCGCTATCTCGAATTGCTCGACAGTCCCGGCGCCGCGCAACCAATGGCCGCAGGTGCAACCATCCCCACCACCAGGACTGCGCCGGCGCTGGACCTCGACGCGCTGCTCGGTGGCTTCAAACCGTTGTTCCAGGCGCTCGACCCGACCCAGGTCAACGCGCTGTCCCTGTCGCTGCTCGAGGTATTTCAAGGGCAGTCGGGGACAGTGGCGTCGGTGCTCGCACATACCGGATCGATCACCAACACACTTGCCGACCGTGATGTGCTCATCGGCCGGGTCATCAACAATCTTGACGGCGTATTGAGTGAATTACGTGGGCGAGGCGGACAGTTCACCGACACGCTCGACCATCTGCAACAACTGGTTAGCGGACTCGCGTCGGACAAGGAACTGATCGGGACTTCGGTGACGAGCATCGATACCGCTGCACAAACTTTCGCAGATCTCCTGGCCGGGGTCAGGCCCGGCATCAGTGGCACACTGTCGCAACTCGACCAGAGCTTGGACCCTTTGGTCGAGCAACAGGGCGAGCTCGATCGAATCCTCGCGTCGATGCCGTCGAACTATCGGCAACTGATCCGAGTTGGTGCCTACGGGTCCTTCTTCAACTTCTATCTCTGCGGTATCGCGCTCAAAGTCGACGGGGCTGACGGCGAACCGATGACGGTCGACCTGATCGACCAGACGACCGGAAGGTGCGCACCACGATGAGAGAGATGGCGCAGAAGCAGGCCGTGCGAGTAGGTGTTGTGGGGATGGTGATGACCGCGTCGGTGGTGCTGGCGTCACTGCAGTATCAGGATCTGCAGTTCGTGAAAAACGGAGTGAGCTACAGCGCAGTGTTCAACGACGCGAGTGGTGTGGCTGCCGGTGACGAGGTAAACGCGGCCGGGGTGAAGATCGGCACCGTCGATAACATCGCTGTCGAAAAAGGCCGTGCTCGAGTTGATTTCACGCTCGACGGTTCCGTCACTCTCGGTGAGAGTACGTCGGCGGCGATCACCACGATGTCCCTGCTCGGTAAACGTGCGCTATCGCTCGACCTGGATGGAAGTGGACGGATACCCGTCGGCGGACAGATCCCACTCGAACGCACCCGATCGGCGTATTCGTTGCCCGACGTACTCGGCGACCTCACCACCACGGTCGAGGACATCAACCTCGACCAGTTGTCGGCGTCGTTGGAGGAGGTTGGTGCAGTGATGACGGACAGCGCGCCTTCCTTGCGGCCCGCCCTCGACGGGGTAGCCCGCCTGTCGGACAGCATCAACCGTCGCGACGAGACACTGAAGCTTCTGCTCGCAGATGCGAATAACGTGGCCGGTCTCCTCGCGGACCGGGGACCGCAGGTCAACGCGCTTCTTGTCGACGGCGATGCTCTCCTTGGTGAACTGGTCCGCAGGCAGGATGCGTTGGGCAACGTCATCACCGACATCTCGGCTGTCTCCACTCAACTCAGTGGGTTGGTACACGACAACGAAGCACAACTGGGCCCGGTCCTGAACAAGCTCGACACGGTGCTCGGGATACTCCAGAAGAACAAGGACAACCTGGCCCAGGGCATCGACGGACTCGGAACGTACGTGGGGACGCTCGGCGATACCGTCGCGAGCGGACCGTTCTACTACTCGTACATCCAGAACCTGCTTCCCGCCCAGTACACCCAACCGTTGATCAACGCGATTGTCGGGCTTCCGCCTGCGCCGCTACCGATACCGGAGGTTCGCTGATGGTCGCGAAACGTATTGTCGCCGCGGTCGGGGTACTTGCGGTGGCGGTGGCGGGATATTTTGTCGTACAGCACTTTCGGTACTACTCGGTGACGGCCTATTTTGCGTCGACGACGGGACTCTACGTCGGCGACGACGTCCGTGTTGTGGGCGTCGACGTCGGCAAGGTCACCTCGATAACTCCGCAGGGGGAGAAGATGCGGGTCGAACTCGAACTCGCCCGATCCGTCCCTGTCGCAGCGGACGCACACGCGGTGATCGTTGCTCAGTCCTTGGTCTCGGCCAGGTTCGTCCAGCTGACGCCGGCATTGACGGAGGACGGGGGAGACGCGTTGGCCGATGGAGCGGAGATCGGAATCGAGCGAACCGCGGTGCCCGTGGAATGGGACCAGATCAAGGAGCAATTGGGCCGGGCGGCAGATGCATTGGGGCCATCCGAGGGGACCCGCGGGTCAGCGGCCGAATTCCTCGATGCCGCAGGCACGGCTTTGAGTGGGAACGGTGAGGCGTTAGGACGTTCGATCACGGAACTGTCTTCGGCCATGAGCACTCTGAACGAGGGAGGTGGCGATCTTTTCGGAACGATCCGGGGACTGCAGATTTTCACCACGGCGTTGGCGGCAAGCAACGAACAGATAGTGAGCTTTCAGGGACGTCTGGCAACAGTGACAGGTCTGTTGGCAGACAGCCGGACACAATTGGCACCAGCTCTGGTTGATCTGGATGCGGCGATCGGTGATGTCCACCGATTTGTCGAACAGAATCGCAGCGGGCTCACCGAACAGGTGAACACATTGGCCGATGTCTCCCAGGTGCTGGTGGACAAACGCGATGGGATCGAAAAGCTTCTGCATCTGGCGCCGACGGCCTTGTCCAATTACTACAACGTGTACCGCCCGGCCCAAGGCGCGATGGTCGGGGTGCCTGCCTTCCAGAACATCGGCAACCCCATCGACTTCATCTGCGGCGGTATCGCGGGACTGGCAAACGAAACCTCTGCGAAGGGTGCGGAATTGTGTGCCGAGTACCTCGGACCGTACCTGAACACCATCAGAGCGAACTATCCGGATCTGAACATCAATCCGACCCGTGCGCTTGGTGCGGCGCCGGATCAGTTGGTGTACAGCGAACCGGATCTGAAGCCGGCTCCCTCCCTGCCGAGCGTGAGTGTTCCCGCAGGGCTGGGGCAGTTGCTGATGCCGGAGGTGGGGACACGATGATCCGGAGAATCTGTTGCGTCGGTGTTGTTGTGCTCGTGTCCGGCTGCGGGTGGAACGGCCTGAATTCGGTGCCGTTGCCCGGTGCTGCGGGGCGCGGCGCCGACAGTTTTTCCGTGGTCATCGAGATGCCGGACGTCACGTCGATCAGTCCCAACTCCCCGGTAATGGTGAACGATGTGACGGTCGGCAGTATCAGTGCCATCGCCTCCGACAATTGGCACGCGAAAGTGACAGTGTCCCTGGATGGTTCGGTGGTGTTGCCGGCTAATTCCACCGCGAAAATCGGACAGACCAGCCTGCTGGGTTCCAAGCATGTTGCCCTGGCACCGCCGGTCGGTGTCGAACCGGAAGGGACGCTCGCCGAGGGCTCTGTCATTCCTCTGGCGTCGGCGGGCGTGTACCCGACTACGGAGGAAACTCTGACAGCGCTGTCCATAGTGCTCAACGGCGGCGGACTCGCGCAAATTCACACCATCACCACCGAATTGAACAATGCACTCGGCGGACGCACCATCTCAGCACGTGACCTACTCGCGCAGATGGACACATTGACCGAGACCCTGGACCGGCAACGCATCGCCATGGTGACCACGATGGAGAACCTGGATGTGTTTGCGGGGGAAATCAACGCCCAACGCGACGTACTGGGGAAGGCGCTCGACGTGCTGGCTCCAGCCTTGGCGGAACTGGAAGATCAGCGCATTACCCTGACCACCGCACTCGATTCGGTGGGCCGATTCGGAGACGTCGGCACCGACCTGGTCAACCGCACGCGAGATGATCTGAGCGCAAATCTTGCGGCACTCGAGCCGACATTGCAGCAGGTTGTCGCGGCAGGTCCGGATCTGATCAACAATCTCGGAAACCTGAGCACCTTCCCGTTCCCACAGACCACCATCGATGACGGGATGCGCGGCGACTACACCAATCTGTGGGCGCTGATCGACCTGACCACCAACCGATTACAGTCCGGACTCGGTTTCGGTACCCCGTTCGGTGCTCCGCAAATGGGCGGCGGGCCGGTCGACCCGATGACCGCGCCGCTGAATGCAACGGGCAATGCAGGGGAGGGAGGACGATGATCCTCACCAAGCTTGTTCGCCGGCAGTTGGTGATCTTTGCGATCCTTGCCGTGCTCGGTATGACGGTGGCCGCGATCGCGTACCTCCGTGTTCCCACGATGCTGGGTATCGGGCGATACACAGTGACGGTGGAACTGCCCAACGCCGGTGGCCTGTACCGCAATGCGAATGTGACGTACCGCGGCGACACCATTGGTCAAGTCCGATCGGTGCAGCTCCACCCCGACGTCGTGAAAGCCGAATTGTCCTTGCAGAGTTCAGTTCCCGTACCCAGTACCGATCTGGTGGCGGCTGTGCGCAGCGTATCGGCGATAGGCGAGCAGTACGTCGATCTGCAGCCGACCACCTCTGACGGCCCGTTTCTGGCCGACGGCGACGTGATCGACACCGAGTCTGTGGTGATATCTCAGGAGATCGGACCCGTTCTCGATCAGGCGCAGGCGTTGCTCGCCTCCGTCCCACAGGACAAACTGCGCGCGGTGATCGACGAGTCTGCAGCTGCGTTTGCCGGTGGCGGCGAAGATCTTGCGAGACTGCTGGATTCGACCACGTCCTTTGTAGATCAGTTGTCCGACGCCACTACTCCCGCGACAACTCTTGTGCAACAACTCGCCCCGCTCCTCGAGACCCAAGTTGTCACGGGGGATCAAATCCGATTGTGGGCGTCGAGCGTCGCCCGGCTGAGCGGGCAATTGGAAATCGCGGACGGCACTATTCGCAACATCATCGACACCGGGCCAGGGTTCGCCACCGAGGCGGAGCTCTTGTTCCAGGATCTGCGTCCGACCCTGCCGATTCTCCTGGCCAACCTGACCAGTGCCGGGCAGGTTGCGCTCACCTACAACGCGTCACTCGAACAGGTACTGGTCATACTGCCGCCGCTTGTTGCTGCTCAGGAGACCGTTGTACAACGCGGCCAGGCGGACGGAGCCGCCAACGTCAATTTCCATCTGCAGGCTCAAGACCCGGCGGCCTGCTCCACCGGATACCTACCGGCGGATCAGCGCCGCGACCCCACGGTGACCAGTGTTCCGGACACTCCGCCCGATCTGTTCTGCAAGGTGCCGGCGGATTCGGTCTTTGCCGTGCGCGGTTCGCGGAACATTCCGTGTATGGAAGTTCCGGGCAAGCGGGCGCCGGACCCGGTGACGTGCCGGAGCCCGGAACCGTACGTGCCGTCGGGAACCAACGCTCCCGACGAGTTGTACACCGGGCCGGACGGGATTGCATACGGGCACACCGATATCGGTAAGGGGGATTCGTGGCAGCAGTTGTTGACGACACCGAATCCCTGACAACCGAGGATGTTTCGCGGCATGTAACCACGCGCGGACGCGTGCTTGTCGCGGTGGTGATTGCAGGTTTGGCGGCAGTGGTGGTGACCGGCGCTATGTCGATGCGGGGCGACAATGCCCGGGACGCTCATCGGCAGGAACTGGTGGACGGGGCGTCGGCGGGAGCGCTGGCATTGGTCGACATTCACGTCGATACCGTGGACGAGGATGTGGCCCAACTGCGAGCGCTCAGCACGGGCGAGTTCGCAGAGGAGTTGGTTGGCGATCAGTCGGAGTTCGTCAACGCGATACGTTCCGCATCTGTCAACTCCGACGCAAGGATCGATGCTGCTGCACTGTCGTCGGAGACGGCGACGTCGGGATTAGTACTGATTGCGGCGTCTGCGGAGGTCGCCAATTCTGCGGGCGAGACGACGTCGCGGACCTATCGACTGCGCATCGGTGTCGAGGACGTCGACGGGAAAATTCTGATGTCGAGTGTGGAGTTCGTGCCGTGAGGCGGGCGATCTCTGTCGTGCTGGTTGCGGTTCTCGCAATTGCCGCGTGCGCCCTGCTGTGGATTCGCCGCGACGGCGATGCACTCGAGTCGGCGAGAGCGGATGCGATTGCAACGGCACCTGCGTTGGTGGAGGACTTGCTTACGTACACCAGTGAAATGGTGGACAGTGACCTCGCGGCCGGGGCTGGCGCAGCCACCGGAACGTTCAAGGACGAATTCGTCGAGTTTGCTGCGACAATCGTTGCGCCCCAATCGAAAGCGCAAGGAATCAGTACCAGCGCCCGGGTTGTGGATGTCGGGTTGCTCGGTGCCATGTTCGATCGCGTCGAATTGCTGATGTTCGTCGATCAGATCACCACCAGTTTTGCGCAGCCGGCTCCGGCGTCGAGTTCGAGTCGCGTGAAGGTCACCGTCGAACGCGTCGATGACCGGTGGTTGGTGAGTGAGCTGACACCGATCTGAGTTCTGCTCAGCTGTTGTCGTGGCCCGCCATGATCAGCCTTGCGGTGATCTCGAGGCGATCCGCGATCTGCGAGTAGGACTCGTATCCCATTCCAGCTCGCACCAATGCGCCTGACCAGGCGATTTCAAGGGCTTCGAGGACGTCGGCGTCGTGTTCCGGTCCCAATGCCTCGACCAGGCGTTCGCGAATGTTCTTCCCGATCCGGGCGCGGAGATGTTCGACGTCCGGGTCGTCGGCCATCATCGCGGTGGTGACTGCGGCGGCGAGTTCCGGTTCATCGGACACCAGGAGTGCGACACTGCGCAGGACCGAACAGACCTGACTCTCGCGGTCCTGCTCTGCGTCGGCCTCGTGAGGGAGCGCGTCGAGGCGTCGCCAGAACAGTTCTGCGACAAGGTGGCTCTTGGACGAGAAGTAGGTGTACGCGGTTGCCGGCGCGACCCCAGCTTCGCCCGCGACCATGCGAATGGTCAGGGCGGAAAACCCATGCGTACGCAGGATGGCAACAGCTGCCTTGGTCAAACGATCGACAGTTTCGGCCTGTTGTCCCGACAGGCGCCGGCGGGTGGACTCGAAGTTGGCCTTACCAGACATGTGTCCAGACACTACGGGAGCCGGGGAAGTTGTGCGCGGTGTGGGTGGTCCCGTCAGGCTTTCCCGAGTCCGCCGGCAATTCCTCTGTCGAGTTGGTCGACCATGGCGGTGCTCAGGGCGGAGAGTTGTGCGACCTGGCTGTCGTCGAGGCCTTCGAACACCAAGGCTTGGACCAACCGAACGTGACCGGGCGATGCCTCGATGACCTTGGCCATTCCGGCATCGGTGAGTACCGCGTTGGAGCCTCGGCTACCGCGGATCACTTCACGCTTGACCAAGCCGGCCTTCTCCATCTTCGTGACGACGTGGGAGAGGCGCGACAGCGACGCATTGGCTTGCTGTGCCAGTAGTGAGAGTTGCAGCTTGTGGTCGGGTACTTCTGACAGTGCCGACAGCACGAAGTACTCGAAATGGGTTAGTGCGCAGTCGCGTTGGAGCTGGGTGTCGAGAGCCGCTGGTAGGCGGGTTACCAAGGAGATGAGGGTGCGCCAGGCCTGCTGTTGCTCGGTGGTGAGCCACTTGGTCTGAACCGGCGACTCGGCCTGGCCGTTCGATCCACTCATCGGTCTGTACCCCTTCGAAGCGCTGTGTTCTACCACTACAGGGTTGCAGACGAGTGTCCAGTGGGTGCAGGCAGGGAATAGTTGCGCGTTTCAAGTGTTGAGTTCTATATTAGGTTGAACCTTCAACTTAAAACTATTCGGTGAACTCATGAGGAGCCGCTATGTCCGCCGCCACAATGCCCGCGCTGTATCTCAGCCACGGTGCCCCGCCGTTGGTGGACAGCGCTCTCTGGGTGAAGCAACTAGGCGCGTGGGCCGGTGACCTGCCACGGCCGACGGCAATCTTGATCGTGTCGGCACATTGGGAATCCGCGCCGCTGACCATCGGATCGACCACAACGGGAACCCCGCTGATCTACGACTTCGGTGGATTCCCCGAGCGGTTTTACCGGGCTCGGTACAACTCGCCGGGGGCGCCGGACCTGGCCACGCAGGTGGCAGCGTTGATGCCAGATAACGAGCAGGTCGTCCAGCAACCCAATCGTGGCCTCGATCACGGCGCCTATGTTCCGTTGACGGTGATGTACCCGGATGCGGACATCCCCGTGCTGCAGATCTCCCTGCCGACTTTGGACCCCGAACGTCTGCTAGACCTCGGCCAACGGTTGCGTCCACTGCGCGAGCAGGGCGTGTTGATCGTGGGATCCGGATTTACAACCCATGGCCTGCCATTTCTGCGTGACCCGTCGCCGGAGGCAAAGGCTCCAGGTTGGTCTGCCGAATTCGACGCGTGGGCCGGGGAGCGGTTCGCAGCCGGCGACGTCGATTCGCTCATCGATTTCCGTGCACAGGCTCCCGGTATGCCGTACGCACACCCGACCATCGAGCACTTCGCGCCGCTGTTCGTGACTCTCGGTGCGTCGTCCGATCCTGAGCAGGTGCCCACCCAGGTCATCGACGGTTTCTGGATGGGACTCGCAAAGCGCTCGATTCAGGTCGCGTAGCGGGTCAGGTGCGACTCCGGAGAAACTCGAGTGCCTGATCGCCATGTGTGCTCGCGCGGAATTCGCTCGAGATGACCTTCAATACGGTTCGATCCGTGTCGATCACGAACGTTGAACGTTTGACCGGCATCAACTTGCCGAGCAGTCCGCGTTTGACGCCGAACTGCTCGGCAACGGTGCCGTCGGTGTCGGCGAGCAGGGGATAGTCGAAGGACTGGGTAGTGGCAAACGTCGACTGCGCTTCGACGGTGTCGGTGCTGATGCCCGCGCGAGCGGCGCCTACCGCTGCAAAATCCTTGCCGAGGTCGCGGAAGTGGCACGCTTCCGCGGTGCACACCGGCGTTGAGGCTGCCGGATAGAAGAACAGCACCAGTGGCCCCTTCTCCAGCAGGCTGGTCAGCGAACGGGGCGTTCCGTCCTGATCGGGCAGGGTGAAATCGGGAGCAAGCTGACCTGGTTTCATTCGGCTGAGGTTACCCGCGAACGAGGCCCGCGCAGGTGAGCCTGGGATGATGGAGTCATGCACGGCGAGCCCACCTCCAAGTCCGCACCCTCGTCCGACACCGCGATCGTCGATGCGGCGTCCGATTCCACCACCACGCGAGAGCAGTTCCGTGCCCTCGCCGCCGAGCATCGGGTAGTTCCGGTGACACGAAAAGTGCTGGCGGACTCCGAAACTCCGCTCTCGGCTTATGAGAAGTTGGCCGGGAACCGTCCGGGAACCTTCCTTCTCGAGTCTGCGGAGAACGGCCGGTCGTGGTCACGATGGTCCTTCATCGGCGTCGGCAGTCCTGCCGCTCTGACAGTCATCGACGGTGAAGCCGCCTGGTACGGCAACGTCCCCGCCGGCGCACCGTCCGGTGGCAACCCTGTCGACGCACTCGGTGCCACTCTCGAACTTTTGCGCTCGGAACGTCTGCCCGACCTGCCGCCTCTTACCGGCGGGATGGTCGGATTCCTCGGATACGACGCCGTCCGTCGGCTCGAAAACGTGGGCAACTCGGCCGTCGACGACCTGCAGATCCCCGAGATGGTCATGTTGCTGGCCGCAGACATTGCCGCCGTCGACCATCACGAGGGTGCGATCACGTTGATCGCCAACGCAGTCAACTGGGACGGCACCGACGCACGGGTCGAGGAGGCGTACGACGACGCCGTCGCGCGTCTCGACGCGATGACGCGGGCACTTGCGGCACCAGCCAAGTCGACGGTCTCCACGTTTGCCAAGGTCACCCCGAGTTACCGCCGTCAGCGCACGACGGAGAGTTTCGGCGTCGACGTGAAGAAGCTGATCGGCGATATCGAAGCGGGCGAGGCATTCCAGGTCGTGCTCTCCCAACGATTCGAGATCGACTGCACCGCAGCACCTATTGACGTGTACCGAATGTTGCGGGCCTCGAACCCCAGTCCGTACATGTACCTGCTCAACGTCCCGAACGGTGACGGTGAGACCGCATTCTCCATTGTCGGCTCCAGCCCAGAAGCGCTGGTTACCGTCTCGGAAGGTGTCGCAACCACTCACCCGATCGCCGGAACCCGGTGGCGCGGTGCAACCGAGGAAGACGACATCCTCCTCGAGAAGGACCTCCTCGCTGACGAGAAGGAAAACTCCGAGCACCTGATGCTGGTCGACCTCGGACGCAACGACCTCGGTCGTGTCTGCCGACCCGGCACGGTCAAGGTGCACGATTACCGCCACATCGAGCGATACAGCCACGTGATGCACCTGGTCTCCACCGTGACCGGGCACCTCGCGGAGGGCAAGCAGGCGCTCGACGCTGTCACGGCGTGCTTCCCGGCCGGAACGCTCTCGGGCGCTCCCAAGGTCCGGGCGATGCAGTTGATCGAAGAACTCGAACCCACCCGCCGCGGGGTCTACGGCGGCATTGTCGGGTACCTCGACTTCGCCGGTGATGCCGACACCGCGATCGCGATTCGCACCGCACTCATCAAGGACGGCATCGGATACGTCCAAGCCGGTGCAGGTGTGGTCGCCGACTCCGATCCGGTCTACGAGGACACCGAGGCGCGGAACAAGGCGATGGCCGTGCTCAGCGCGATCGCATCGGCACACACGTTGCGCACCATCGGAGGTGAAGGGTAAGTGAGCGAACAAGCTTCGAGCACCGGCGCGGACTCGCCGACACCACGTTCGGGCCGCAGCACCACGATGCTGACCACGCTCCTGCTGGGGATCGCGGCCATTGCGCTGTGGGGAAGCTCGCGGATGACGTGGGTACAAGTAACCTCCAGTGACGGTAAGACTTTGGCGCGCACCACGGATCTCGACGGTGGCACGTGGGCTGCGGCGATGACGCCGCTCGCTCTCACGCTTCTTGCTGCTGTTGCGGCATCGTTTGCGGTCCGTGGGTGGGCGCTCCGAGTTGTCGGCCTGTTGGTGGGATTGGTCGGCATCGGAGTCGCAGTTCCAGCTGTCCAACTGTTGGTTTCGGGAGCAGATGACGACCGCGCCGCAGATCTTGCCGAACTGTCCTCGCACCTCGAAGAAGTGTCCGCCGAAGCATCGGTGTTGCCTGCGCTGCTCGCGCTCGCCGGGGCCCTTGCGGCTCTCGCTGCCGGTGTTCTGCTCATGCGAAAGCCCAAGGCGCGCGCCGGTCTCTCGTCGAAGTACGACAACCCTGCAGCTCGCCGGGAGGCAGCGGCCAAGCTCGGACAGGGAAGCAAAGATGCGCCCGACGAGCCTGTGACACAACGGATGCTGTGGGACGCGCTCGACGCCGGGGAAGATCCGACGCTCGATACGGAAGGCGAGAAACCTGACGCGGACGGCAATGAGCCGGGCAAGGATTCACGATCGTGACCTCGATTACGTCCGAACTCCCACGCGCGTGGGTACCCGGGCGGAGTAGCAAAAAATCGCCCAACTAGGCTGACACCACCCCGATGACGTATCTCACATCGGGCACTTGCCCAGAAAGGATTCGGGCCACGATGACCGTACTCGACTCGATTCTCGACGGGGTGCGCGCTGATGTCGCCGCCCGCGAAGCCGTACTCGACTTCGCTGCAGTCAAGGCTGCCGCGGCCACTGCACCGCCCGCCCTCGATGCTGTAGCGGCACTTCTGGAACCGAGCATCGGCGTCATCGCCGAGGTGAAGCGCGCAAGCCCGTCCAAGGGTGCGCTCGCAGACATCGCCGACCCCGCAGAATTGGCAGCCGCCTACCAAGCGGGCGGTGCTCGAATCATCAGCGTTCTCACCGAAGAACGTCGTTTCCACGGATCGCTCGCCGACCTGGATGCCGTCCGCAAGGCCGTCACTATTCCGGTGTTGCGCAAGGACTTCATCGTGGGTCCGTACCAGATTCACGAGGCACGCGCCCATGGCGCCGATGTCATTCTGCTGATCGTCGCGGCACTCGAGCAGCAGGCGCTTGCCTCGTTGATCGATCGGACCGAATCGTTGGGGATGACTGCGCTGGTCGAGGTTCACACCGAGGAAGAGGCCAACCGCGCGCTCGAAGCCGGCGCCAAGGTTATCGGTGTCAACGCCCGCAACCTCAAGACCCTCGAGGTCGACAAGAACACCTTCGGTCAGATCGCCCCTGGCCTTCCGACCGAAACCATCAAGATCGCCGAGTCGGGCGTTCGTGGCACTGCTGATCTGCTCGCGTACGCAGGCGCAGGCGCAGACGCAGTCCTGGTGGGCGAAGGCCTCGTGACCAGTGGTGATCCGCGTAAAGCGGTTGCCGATCTGGTCAACGCCGGAGCGCATCCGTCCTGCCCTAAACCGTCACGCTGAATCGCATCACCGCTCGGGAGGGGTTTGCCCGCACCCGAGCGGTGGCAACTGCCCGTACCCGGGCGGTGACAGGCGACACGCTTGGGGCAGACTGGGGGAGTGACTTCACGTACTCAGGGACCAGTCTTCAAGGGCGGCAATCTGCCGCCGGCCAGTGCCGGACTTGCCGAGCGCACCACTCATGATCCGGATGCCGGAGGGCACTTCGGTGTCTACGGCGGACGTCATGTGCCCGAGGCGCTCATGGCGGTTATCGAGGAAGTTACCGCCGAATACGAGAAGGCCCGCAGCGACGACGCTTTCCTGAACGAACTCGACCGACTGCAGCGCGATTACACCGGACGCCCGTCGCCGATTTTCGAAGCAACGCGTATGAGCGAATACGCGGGCGGCGCTCGCATCATCCTCAAGCGTGAAGATCTGAACCACACCGGTTCTCACAAGATCAACAACGTCCTCGGTCAGGTACTTCTGGCCAAGCGAATGGGCAAGACTCGTATCATCGCCGAGACCGGAGCGGGACAGCACGGCGTCGCCTCGGCCACCGCCTGCGCGTTGCTCGGCCTCGAGTGTGTCATCTACATGGGTGCGGTCGACACCGAGCGTCAGGCGTTGAACGTCGCCCGGATGCGCCTGCTGGGCGCCGAGGTCGTCTCGGTCGAAACCGGTTCGCGCACACTCAAGGATGCGATCAACGAAGCTCTCCGCGATTGGGTTTCCCACGCCGACGACACTTACTACTGCTTCGGTACCGCTGCCGGTCCGCATCCGTTCCCGACCCTCGTGCGTGATTTCCAGCGGGTCATCGGTCTCGAGGCCCGCGCTCAGGTTCAGGCCTTGACCGGTCGGCTTCCCGACGCCGTCACGGCTTGCGTCGGTGGCGGTTCCAACGCCATCGGTATTTTCCACCCGTTCATCGACGATCTGTCGGTGCGACTGGTCGGTTACGAGGCAGCGGGCGACGGCGTTGAAACCGGTAGGCATGCAGCAACATTCGCAGGCGGAACGCCTGGCGCATTCCAGGGTGCGTACTCGTACCTGCTGCAGGACGAAGACGGTCAGACCATCGAATCACATTCCATCTCCGCAGGTTTGGACTATCCGGGTGTCGGTCCGGAACATGCGTATCTCAACGACATCGGTCGGGCTACCTACGAGCCCGTCACCGACTCCGAGGCAATGGATGCGCTCCTTCTGCTCTCGCGGCGCGAAGGAATCATCCCGGCCATCGAATCCGCGCACGCGGTTGCCGGAGCGCTGCGCCTGGGCAAGGAGCTCGGCGAAGGCGCCATCATCGTCGTCAACCTGTCCGGTCGTGGCGACAAGGACATGGATACTGCCGCGAGCTGGTTCGGTCTGTTCGACAACGCAGACCAGCCCGCAGACCAGAACAACACGGAAGGCTCGGACAAGTGAGCGAACGACCATCACGCCTCGCATCCACGTTTGCGGCATGCAAGGCGGAAAACCGAGCTGCGCTCGTCGGATACCTGCCAGCAGGCTACCCAACGGTGTCCGAATCCATCGACGTCTTCAAGACGATGGTCGACGGTGGCTGCGACATCATCGAGGTCGGGGTCGCGTACTCCGACCCTGTGATGGACGGACCGACCATTCAGCGTGCCGCTGAAACTGCCCTCAGCAACGGCGTCCGCTTGCGCGACATCTTCACCGTCGTCGAGCAGATCAGCTCGGTCGGCGGCAAGGCCGTAGTCATGACGTACTGGAACCCGGTCATGCAGTACGGGATCGACAAGTTCTCCCGCGACCTCGCTGCCGCAGGCGGACTCGGACTGATTACCCCCAACCTCATTCCCGACGAGGCCGCCGACTGGATGGAAGCGTCCGAGAAGCACCACCTCGATCGGATCTTCCTCGTGGCACCCTCGTCCACCGAAGAGCGACTGGCTATGACGCTCGAGGCAAGTAGCGGGTTCGTATACGCGGCCTCCACGATGGGTGTCACCGGAGCGCGTGACGCAGTGTCGTCGATGGCACCTGAACTCACCGCACGGATCCGCGCGCATTCCGATATCCCGGTCGGTGTCGGGCTTGGCGTTCGCTCTGGCGCCCAGGCCGCAGAAATTGCCGGCTATGCCGACGCAGTGATCGTCGGGTCTGCGCTGGTCTCGGCTGTGGAAAACGGACTCGGAGCTGTCCGTGCCCTCACCGAAGAACTCGCCGACGGTGTCCGCTCGGCTAACGTGGCGTCGTGACGTCAACTGTTGAACTACTGGCCTACATTCCCAGTCCTCCACAAGGTGTCTGGTACATCGGGCCCGTAGCACTGCGCGCCTACGCGCTCTGCATCATCGCCGGAATCATCGTCGCCATCGTCTGGGGCGACCGGCGGTGGGTCGCGCGAGGCGGCGAGAAGGGCACCGTTCTCGATATCGCAGTCTGGGCCGTGCCGTTCGGATTGATCGGTGGCCGGCTGTACCACGTGCTCACCGACTGGCCGCAGTATTTCGGTGAAGGCGGCACACCGATCGACGCACTCAAAGTGTGGAACGGTGGCCTCGGAATCTGGGGCGCAGTCTTCCTCGGCGGTGTCGGCGCGTGGATCGGGTGCCGCAGGCGTGGGATCCCCGTCGCGGCGCTGGGCGACGCCATCGCGCCTGGTGTGCTGCTTGCGCAGGCGATAGGTCGGTTCGGCAACTACTTCAACCAGGAGTTGTACGGGCGCGAAACGACAGTGCCATGGGGCTTGGAAATCTTCCAGCGTGTGAACTCGTCAGGTCAGACCGATGCGTTGTCCGGTGTATCGACCGGCGTCGTAGAGAAGGTCGTGCACCCCACCTTCCTGTACGAGGCCGTGTGGAACGTCCTCATCGTCGTCCTGCTTGTTGTGGTCGATCGCCGATTCAAGATCGGCCATGGACGACTGTTCGCCCTCTACGTGGCGGGTTACTGCGCCGGTCGGTTCTTCGTCGAACTCATGCGCGACGATCCGGCATACGAACTTGCAGGCATTCGCGTCAACTCCTTCACCTCGGTGATCGTGTTCGTGGCGGCAGTTGCGTACTTCCTGCTGGCCAAGAAGGGTCGCGAAGATCCTTCCGAACTGAAGTCGAAGGACTACGTCGAGAACACGCCTGTCGAGAACACGCCTGTCGAGAACACAGCTTCGGAGGCCACCGACAGTGATACCGACTCGGATGACGGTATCGCGACGGCAAAGGTTGCCGATTCAACCAGCGTGGACGCAAAGCAGGATGTTGATCTGAAGAAGCCGGACAAGCCATGACTGGTCCGCATCGCACCCAGTTCGAGGTATAAAGATCACTTGCCTCAACGATTTGCCGGACCGTCGTCGACCCGAAGGAATACACGTTGCCTGACTTGAACAAGTATCCGGATCCCGCAGAGTCCGGGGACGCTTCGAGCTCTCAATCCGCGGTTCCCCCGCAGTTCGGTTCGCCCTTCGATTACGAGGCGACCGCTGATGCTTCCTTGAGCGAAACCTCGGCGCCCACGGAGAAGACTCCGTCAACCGAAACGACGGGCACCGGCCCCGGCTGGGACACATATGCGGGAATGGGCAACGGCCCAGGGTGGGGGAGCCATCCGATTTACCCGCCGCCGGCGGGGTCGGAGCCCACTACAGCTTTCTCGGCTGGTTCGGATCCCACGGCTGCGTATCCGATTTCGGAGCCCGCGCCGCCGAACTACACGCCGCCGAGCTACGAGCAGCAGCCTTATCAGCAACAGAGCTATCCGCCTCCGGCGGACGGTCCGGTGTACGGCGTCCCAGCGGACCAGAGCGCAAATCCGTATGCAGCGCCACCGGTTCAGGGTTACACCGCTCCGCCGCAGAACCCCGGTTACGGGCAGCAGCAGCCTTATGCGCAGCCCTATGGTTTTGTCGATCCGTCGGCGCCGTTCGGTCGTGATCCGATCACCGGGCAGCCGTTCTCCGACAAGTCGAAGGTGACCGCCGGCCTGCTCGGCATTCTGCTCGGCGGATTCGGCGCAGGCCGGTTCTATCTCAATCAGCCCGGTACTGCGATCGCACAGATTGCGGTGACATGGTTGACGTGTGGAATCGGTGGTATCTGGCCGTTGATCGACGGCATCATGATGCTGACCGGCAGTGTGAAGGACAAGTACGGGCGACCACTCCGCAGTTGATCCCCTCGCTCGTTTCACCGTGGCACCTCGATACAGGGGTGCCACGGTTTTTTCTATCGCAACCTGCACATACCGGTTGTAAACTGACCCTTGCCGGTTGCGGGTTCGTGTGGCGGCCCCGCATGGTGGAGGGCACGCATGCTGTTTTCTCAGATGCCTGGTCCACAGGGGCTGTACAACCCCGATCAGGAAGCAGATTCGTGTGGTGTCGCCGTTGTCGCTGACATCTACGGCAGACGCTCTCATTCGATCGTGCAAGACGGCTTGTCCGCACTGCGCAAGCTGTCCCATCGCGGTGCCATCGGAGCTGATTCCACCACCGGTGACGGAGCGGGAATTCTCCTTCAGCTACCCGTCGAACTTCTGAGGGCTGTCACCGACTTCGTGTTACCGGATGTAAACGAGCGTGGTGAGAGTAGGTTTGCGGCCGGTATCTGCTTCCTTCCCCGGGCCGCGCGGCCCCGGCGACGTGCGTTCGAGCGCATCGAGCGGTGCGCGCGTTCAGTGGGATTGTCGGTACTCGGCTGGCGAGATGTTCCCGTCGATTCGGCAGTCCTGGGTATATCGGCAACGGAATGTGCGCCGTTCATCAGTCAGTGCTTTGTCGCGGACACACGTGGGGGCTCGGCCGGTATCGCTTTGGACCGCCGTGTCCTCGAGCTGCGTAAGCAGGCCGAACGGATCACCCCACATGTTGTGGACGAGGGTTCCGGCGTCTACTTTCCATCGTTGTCCGCGCGAACGATGGTGTACAAGGCGATGGTGACGCCGTGTCAGTTGCCGCTGTTCTACCCGGACCTGCAGGACGAGCGGATGCGTAGCGCACTGGCCGTCGTGCACAGCAGGTTCTCGACCAACACCTTTCCGTCGTGGACGTTGGCGCAACCGTTCAGATTTGTTGCACACAATGGCGAGTTCAATACCATTGTCGGAAACAGAAATTGGATGCGCGCGCGCGAGCCGCAGCTTCGGAGCGAGCTCTTCGGCGGCAATCTCGACGGGCTGATGCCGATCTGCACGTCCGGGGTGTCGGATTCTGCGTCGTTCGACGAGGTGCTCGAGCTGTTGTCCCTCGGCGGGCGCAGTGTGCCCCACGTTGTGGCGATGATGATTCCCGCTGCCTGGGAACAGGATTCGGCCATGTCGGCCGAGCTACGTGCGTTCTATCAATTTCATGCGTGCCTGATGGAGGCATGGGACGGACCTGCCTCGGTTACGTTCAGTGACGGAACCGTGGTGGGAGCCGTCCTCGACCGCAACGGGCTTCGGCCCGGGCGCTGGTGGCGCACCCGGGCGGGTCGAGTCGTATTGTCCAGCGAGAGTGGTGTGTTCGATGTGCCGTCGGCCGACGTGATAGCAAAGGGTCGACTCGAACCCGGTCGAATGTTCCTGTTGGACACGTCGCAACAGCGTATTGTTCCGGACGACGAGGTCAAGGCCGAGTTGGCAGGTGCTGCGCCCTATCGGCGTTGGCTCGACGCGAACCTCACTCTGGTTGGCAACACACCTGATCCGCCCAGAGCACGTGGGGACCCATCGGTGCTGATGCAGCATCAGCAGGTCTTCGGGTACACCGAGGAAGAGTTGAGTGTAGTTCTGACGCCGATGGCCGCCACCGGTCACGAGCCGGTGGGATCGATGGGAACCGATACGCCGCTGGCAGTGCTCTCCGCGCGTCCCAGGCTGCTGTACGACTACTTCGTTCAACTGTTCGCACAGGTCACCAATCCACCGTCGGATGCGATTCGAGAGGAAGTTGTCACCACGTTGTCGGTGGTTCTGGGCTCTGAACAGAATCTCCTCGACCCGAACGAATCATCGTGTAGGCGAACTCTGGTGCACAGGCCCGTGGTGTCCGGAGCGGAACTGGCGGAGATCGTCCGCATATCCGGCGCTGGTGTGACGACACTGCACGGTGTGTTCGACATTGCCGCCGGCACAGAAGGTCTGGAAGCGGCGCTCGGCGAGCTACGTGACGAAGCCAGTGCGGCAGTAGACGCCGGGCGCCACATCCTGGTCATCTCCGATCGAACGTGGGACCGTGACCACGCGCCGATTCCGTCGTTGCTCGCAGTTGGCGCAGTTCATCACCATCTCGTTCGGAAGCGTCGGCGCAGTAAGGTCTCGTTGATCGTCGAGACCGGCGACGCTCGGGAGATTCACCATTGCGCATTGCTGCTCGGATACGGCGCTGCTGCTGTCCAACCGTATCTGGCCCTCGAGTCGGTTGCGGAATGTGGCCTGGACGGGGTGGATTCAGGTACTGCGGCGACGCGCTATCTGGATGCGGCCAATCAGGGCGTGCTCAAGGTGATGTCGAAGATGGGAATCTCGACTGTCCAATCCTATACCGGTGCACAGGTATTCGAGGCCTTCGGCCTGAGTGCGCGGCTTGTCGACGAGTACTTCTGCGGCACCACGAGCAAGCTCGGCGGCATAGGTATCGCGGAGCTTGCCGAGGATGTGGTGGTGCGCCACGCGGCCGCGCATGCACATCGACGTCAGCTCGACTTCGGCGGCGAATACCATTATCGCCGAGACGGTGAAATACACGTGTTCACACCGGAATCGGTGTTCTTCCTCCAGCACGCCACACGGTCGGGCCGCGCCGACGTGTTCCGCCGGTACAGCGACGAGGTCGATCGCAGCGGCGCGCAGGGCGGAACATTGCGAGGGCTCCTTGGCTTCCGAACCGGAGATCGGCCTGCACTCAGCATCGACGACGTGGAACCTGCCGAGGCGATTCTGCGCCGATTCAACACCGGCGCCATGAGTTACGGCTCGTTGTCCGCGGAAGCCCACGAGACGATGGCGATAGCGATGAATTCGATGGGTGGACGATCCAATTCGGGGGAGGGCGGTGAGGATCCGGATCGCCTGTACGACTGTGCGCGTCGTAGCGCCGTGAAACAAGTTGCCAGCGGTAGGTTCGGCGTGACCAGCGATTATCTGGTCAGTGCAAGCGATATTCAGATCAAGATGGCGCAGGGAGCCAAGCCGGGCGAAGGTGGACAACTACCGGGCAGCAAGGTGTATCCGTGGATCGCCCGGACGCGGTATTCGACGCCGGGTGTCGGTCTCATCTCGCCGCCGCAGCATCACGACATCTACTCGATCGAGGATCTCGCACAACTGATCTACGATCTGCGCCAAGCCAACAACAAGGCCCGAATTCACGTCAAACTTGTCAGCGCTGTCGGCGTCGGAACCGTTGCAGCAGGCGTGGTCAAAGCGCATGCCGACGTGGTGCTGATCTCCGGCCACGACGGTGGTACCGGTGCGGCCGCGTTGACCTCGATCGAGCACGCCGGGACGCCGTGGGAGCTCGGGCTCGCGGAAACTCAGCAGACGTTGGTGCTCAATGGGTTACGGGAGAGAGTTGTCCTGCAATGCGACGGTGGTATGCGCACGGCCCGTGATGTTGTCGTGGCTGCGTTACTCGGCGCGCAGGAATACGGATTCTCGACAGCGCCGTTGATCGCCGCCGGTTGCGTCATGATGCGAGTGTGCCATCTCGACACCTGCCCGGTCGGGGTCGCGACGCAGAATCCGGAGCTACGGGCACGGTTCACCGGACGCCCCGAGTACGTCACAAGTTTCTTCCGGTTCATCGCCGAAGGTGTGCGGGAGATTTTGGCCGACATCGGTTTTCGCAGCCTCGACGAGGCAGTGGGGCGTGCTGACATGTTGGTGTCCTGCACCGAAAGTGGTAATCGGAAGAGTCGCCGCCTGGACTTGGCGCCGCTCCTGTCGGTTCCGGTCGTGACACGGCGCGGCGTCGCAGCTGCGACGCGGCCCGGCGTCGGTGATCTCAACAGGATGCTTGTCGAGCGCGCTGCCGACACACTCCACCATGCGACACTCGTTCGGATCGACTGCCACGTCCACACCGGGGACAGGGCAGTGGGTACAGCCCTCGGCGCCGAGGTGACCCGGAGATACGGGGCACCAGGGTTGCCGGACAACACCATTGTCGTGCGGCTGCACGGAACGGCCGGTCAGTCACTCGGTGCGTTCCTACCGAGGGGGATCACTCTCGACTTGACCGGCGACGCCAATGATTATGTGGGTAAGGGGCTTTCGGGAGGGCGGATAGCTCTCCGTCCCGACGCTGATGTCGGCTTTCGCCCCGAAGAGCAGGTGATTGCCGGCAACACGCTCCTGTACGGGGCCACTGCAGGGGAACTGTTTGCGCGCGGCCGGGTGGGGGAGCGCTGTGCTGTGCGTAATTCCGGCGCCGACGCAATTGTCGAAGGGGCCGGTGATCACGCGTGTGAGTACATGACCGGCGGACGGGTCGTGATCCTCGGTGCAACGGGTCGAAATCTCGCAGCGGGGATGTCCGGCGGTATCGCATTTGTTCTCGACGTGGATCCGAACAACGTGAACCTGACGTCGGTGACGTTGCAGGAGCCGACGCCCGATGATCTCCTGTGGTTGAAGATGATGATTGCCGCCCATGTCGAATGGACGCGGTCCTGCGTCGGGGCGCGTCTGCTTGCACACTGGTCGTGCGAGTCTGGGCGATTCACCAAGGTGATGCCGGTGGATTACGAGCGAGTAATCGAGGAACAAAAACTGGCAGGTGCAGCGGAGGCCGGCGACATTCTGACGGAGACGGCCAGTGCCTGATCCGCGAGGTTTTCTCGGCATCGCGCGCGCTTCGACGCCGATGCGCCCGGTGCCGGAGCGAACAGCTGACTGGAGTGAGGTCTATGCCGAGCTTCCCACCGATCAGCGCAAGCACGAGGTGTCCGAGCAAGCATCGCGCTGCATGGATTGCGGAATCCCGTACTGCCATTCGGGTCTGTCGGGGTGCCCACTGGGGAATCTGATCCCGGACTGGAACGACCTCGTGCGGCGCGACGACTGGTCCCTTGCTGCGGACCGATTGCACGAGACCAACAACTTTCCGGAGTTCACCGGACGGCTGTGTCCGGCGCCGTGTGAAACTGCCTGCGTACTTGCTCTTTCCAGTCACTTGACCAGCGGAAGCGTGGCAATCAAACGCATCGAGGCGGCGATTGCCGACACCGCGTGGGAGGAGGGTTTGGTGCAACCGCAGATCCCGTCCGTACGTTCCGATGCCCGGGTGGCGATCGTCGGATCAGGGCCCGCGGGTCTCGCTGCAGCGCAACAACTGACGCGTGTAGGTCACCGAGTCACGGTGTTCGAGCGGCATGACCGCGTCGGCGGGCTGCTGCGTTACGGCATCCCTGATTTCAAGATCTCGAAGCATCACATCGACCGCAGGCTTGAACAGATGCGCGCCGAGGGGACCGAGTTCGTGACGGATTGTGATGTGGGGACCGACCTCGCGGCGGGCGAGCTCCTCTCCAACTACGACGCCGTTGTTCTGGCAATCGGGGCCGGGAGAGCGCGCGACGTCGACGTTCCCGGTCGTGATCTGACAGGAATACATCCGGCAATGGAGTACCTCGTGCCGGCCAACCGTGAATGTGCTGGTGACGGGCCGAGCAGGATCAGTGCAGCGGGCAAGAATGTCGTCATCATCGGCGGCGGTGATACCGGTGCCGACTGCCTCGGAACCGTTCACCGTCAGGGAGCCGCGTCGATTGTCGAATTGGATTACCACGAGCAGCCCCCACTCGAACGCGACGACGGCGCAGACCCGTGGCCACTCTGGCCGTTGTTACTGCGGAGCGCTCCCGCTGACGCCGAGGGGGGAGTGCGTGAGTTCGAGGTAGCCGCTCAGGAATTCACCGGTGAAAGTCACGTCCGGGCAGTGCGCGTCGCGCCCGTTCGTGTGTCTCGGGACGAGAGTGGCCGACGGATTGCCGAACCGGTGGGGGCTGTATTCGACGTGCCGTGTGACCTTGTGTTCTTGGCCGTCGGGTTTGCAGGCGTCGAGCGCACCGGCTTGCTGTGCGGCTTCGGCCTCGAGCCGAATTCACGAGGGGTGATCGCCTGCGGGCGCGACTGGCAGACTTCGTGCCCCGGCGTCTTCGTGTGCGGTGACGCACACCGGGGTGCGTCGTTGGTGGTGTGGGCCATTGCTGAAGGACGCTCGGTTGCGCGGGCGGTCGATCGGTATCTGACTGGGGCATCGCAGCTTCCGGCTCCCGTACATCCCGGTGCGTTGCCACTCGTTATTAGGAATCGAAACTGAATCGAGTAAGAACAAAAGATGCACGTCGGACGCGCCGGATAGAAGTGCGCACTGCGAGCGACTAGGCTCGAGCCGTGAACCGACGGACAAAAATTGTATGCACCCTGGGACCGGCAACAGCTACCGGTGACCGAATCCGTGAGCTCGTGGAGAGCGGCATGGACGTGGCCCGGCTCAACTTCAGCCATGGCGACCACGCCGATCACGAAGAGAACTACATCCGCGTCCGCGCAGCGTCAGACGCGACAGGCAAGGCCGTCGGCGTCCTCGCCGACCTGCAAGGCCCAAAAATCCGGCTCGGTCGATTCAAGGACGAGCGGACCGTCTGGGAAAGCGGTGAAGAGGTTCGAATCACCGTCGACGACGTCGAGGGCACTCACGACCGCGTCGGAACCACGTACAAGGAACTCGCACGCGACGCCAAGCCGGGCGATCGCCTGCTCGTCGACGATGGCAAGGTCGGTCTTGTCGTCACGGCGGTCGAAGGCAACGACGTCGTCTGCACGGTCACCGAGGGTGGACCGGTCAGCAACAACAAGGGCCTTTCGCTTCCCGGTATGAATGTCTCCGTTCCGGCACTGTCGGGCAAAGATATTGCCGATCTGGAATTTGCCCTGAAGCTGGGTGTCGACTTCATCGCTCTGTCGTTCGTTCGTTCGCCTGCGGACGTCGAACTGGTTCACGCCATCATGGACCGAGTCGGTCGCCGCGTTCCCGTTATCGCGAAGCTCGAAAAGCCGGAAGCTATCGACAATCTCGAAGCCATCGTGTTGGCCTTCGACGCCGTCATGGTTGCCCGTGGCGACCTCGGCGTGGAGTTGCCTCTCGAGCAGGTTCCGCTCGTGCAGAAGCGTGCCATCCAGATCGCCCGCGAAAACGCCAAGCCCGTCATCGTGGCAACGCAGATGCTCGAGTCGATGATCGAGAACTCGCGCCCCACCCGCGCTGAGGCTTCCGACGTTGCCAACGCTGTCCTCGACGGCGCGGACGCGGTCATGCTTTCCGGCGAGACATCGGTTGGCAAGTACGTCATGGAGACCGTCCGCACGATGGCACGCATCGTCGAGGCTGTCGAAACCGAATCGACACGCGTTCCTCCGCTGACTCACGTGCCGCGCACCAAGCGAGGCGTGATCTCCTACGCTGCGCGCGATATCGGAGAGCGCCTCGACGCCAAGGCCCTGGTTGCCTTCACCCAGTCCGGCGACACCGTGCGTAGGTTGGCGCGTCTGCACACGCCGTTGCCGCTTCTGGCCTTCACCCCGTTGCCTGAGGTGCGGAGTCAGCTGTCACTCACCTGGGGAACCGAAACGTTCCTCGTCGACTCGGTGTCCACCACTGACGAAATGGTGCGTCAGGTGGACAGTGCACTGCTGTCGCTCGGGCGCTACGCGAAGGGCGATCTTGTTGTCATCGTCGCCGGTTCACCTCCGGGAACAGTGGGCTCCACCAACCTGATTCACGTTCACCGCATCGGCGAAGAACTCCACTAGCGTGAGCGACGCGGACGCGTCGACAGACCTCGGCACACTTCTCGGTCTGCTCGATCTCGAAACCATCGGAGACGACGCGTTCCGCGGGCATCACCCGGCGCAGGTAAGTTCGCGGACGTTCGGCGGTCAATTGGTGTCTCAGGCGCTGATGGCCGCCGGCCGTACCGTCGACGGTGATCGACCGATCCACGCGATCAACGGCCACTTCATTCGCGGCGGAGATGTCAAGGCGCCCATCGAATATCGCGTCGAGCGGCATCGCGACGGGCGCGCGTTCGCAAACCGTCAGGTCACCGCGTATCAAGGCGACAACGAGCTGTTCGTGATGCTGGCAGCGTTCCAGGATTCCGGCACAGGGCTAGAGCATGCCGTCGAAATCCCGGACGTTCCGCTACCGGAGTCTTTGCCGCCCTTGGGTGATCGACTGTCCGGCTACGAGGCGACGCTTCCGCATTTTGTGGGCGCACTCAAGCCGATCGACATGCGGTACGCCAACGATCCGGCGTGGATTTTGAAAGGCGCGGGGGAGAAGCTCACCCATAATCGCGTGTGGATGCGACCGGACGGCGTGCTACCGGACGACTCACTGATTCACGCCGCCGTATTGGCGTACTCGTCGGACACCACCGTGCTGGATTCCATCCTGACCACCCATGGATTGTCGTGGGGGCACGATCGGATTGTTGCAGCGACGGTAAATCATTCGATCTGGTTTCACCGGCCGTTCCGCTTCGACGACTGGGTTCTGTACGCGACGGAGTCGCCGGTTGCCGCGGGTTCACGAGGATTGGCGACCGGGCGATACTTCTCGATCGAGGGCATGCTGATGGCAACGGTGGTGCAGGAAGGCGTCATCAGGCACTTCCCGCGCAAGGGGGAATAGGACCCAGCCCCCGTAAGGGGGAACAGTCAGGCTGATTTGCGGTACTGCGATGCGAGTTCGTCGGCGCGATCCCAGGGCGACCAGTCGACTTCACGGCCGTCGAGTTGTGCCGCAACCACTTCCAGGCCGGCATGCCAGCCCGCTGCATGCGCGTACGCGGAGTCCTCGTCCTCCATCGTGTGTGTGAGGGTCAACCAGCACCCTCCGGTGCCGTCGGGGTGCAATTCCCAGTGCAATGTGTCTGCGTCCCACAGGTACTCGAAGATGTGGTGCGGATGGACGCTGATGACAGTTCCGTGTGAGCTGTGATCAGCGGGCAAGCCGTATCGCTTGACCTGTTGCGGCGTCACTTTGAACAGTAGGTCTGCGCCGGGAGTCAGTGTGAAATCGACGTCGGCGGGAAACCACGTGTCGAGAAATTCGCGTTGAGTGATGACCTTCCATACTTTGTCCGGCGATTGTGGAACGGCGAGCCGGAAGTTCAGAGACACCCGACCGTCGTACGTCAGGTTGATTGTGCCGTTGTCCATCGGTGCCTCCAACGTTGGTGCCCGTGCGGTTGCCACTATCGTGCCATTTTTGAGGCGCGGACGGAATAACTGCAGGTCAGATCGTTGTAATGTGTTCATGTCGATGTTCACGTGGCGTGCGGTTCTTCTCGGTCGGTGAGGACGCCATAGCGGTAAAGGCAATTCTTTGGTTATCGTTCATTCCTTGTTTCCGGTGGTTCGTCATGGCCCCTGTACTGGTAATTCTCTGCTTAACCGTCCGGCATCAGCCGAAAGTACCAGGCATGGTGAACACTTAGTAATGTAATGGTAAGTTCGCGTCATGGTCGTAACGAAGGTGTCCCGGGCGGAGTGTGTTGACGACGCGGATCGCGCTGGTGTCGAAACTGTGCGCTTCTACGACAACCCCGAGGCGATTCGCGGGGACTGGGAGCGTTTGGCTGCCCGTGTCGGGACTCGAATGTCGTCGCGGTTCCTGTACGCAGTCGGCGCTCACGACACCGACGGCAAAGGCTCATTCCTCCTGGTCGCGGTGTACCGGGGAGCAGAGATGGTAGCGCTGGCACCCTTTGCGGTTCGTCGGATGCTCACTGTCGAGGTGGTTCGCCTTCTCGGGCATGGGCGCGGTGTGGTCGGCGAGATCCTTGCCGCAGACGCCGATGCTGCTCGGGTCCTCTGGCGGGCGGTCGCTGCCCGGGGACTGGTGCTGCACGCCGATCTTGTTATCGGTTCGGACATCGCGGCCAGTGCACTGTTGGACGATCCACGATGGAAGTGCGCTGTGCGAGTACGGGATACCAATCTCTCTGTGGATTTACCGGAAGGTACTGTCCCCGTGGATATTCGGAGCGCGCGTTCGTTGAAGCGGCTACGTTCCTATCGGGCGGCACTCACTCGATCCGGGTCTTCACTGGAATTCGAGCAGTTGACGACTCCGGCCGATGTGGACCGGCGATGGTCCGACATGTGCACGGTGGCTGCAATCGGAACGTCAGGGCGCGACCGCGTCAACTTCCTGGCACCCCCGAACGAGGCGTTTGTATACCGATTCCTCCGGAGAGAAGCAGAACTCGGACGCCTCGTCATCGTCGGGTTGGTCATCGACGGGGTGTGGTGTGCCCACGATGTTTCCGTTCGGACCGGTAGCCGGCTCGAAGGATGGGTCACGCATTACCGACCTGAATGTGCCCGGACTCAACCCGGACATCAAATGATGGAATGGCTTGTCGCGCACAGCAACGAACTTGACGTCGACGAACTCGACATGGGAATCGGTCCCACTGACCTGAAATCGGTGTGGGCGAACAACCGCACACCGGTCGTGACCATCACCGGTGTGCGGTCGGGCAGAATCGGTTCGCGGGCAATCGTTCGCGCAATCGAGACCTGGGAATCGGGATCGTGGGTCAGCCGCTCGAGAAATCTGCGGGACAAGGCTCGGTCGGCTTGGCGCCGCGTGCGCTAATCCGGACGCCGTCGGCGTTAGCCGTTCGATCAGGCAGGCGGTAACCACGTCCTCGTTGCCGTGACCAACGCGGAAACTCCGATGGTCAGTGTCGGTTCGATCACGGGCGCGTAGTGCGGAGAGTGGTTCGACGGCACAGTCCGTAGGGCAGGGTCGGTCATGTCGCCAGTCGTGAACAGGGACGGGTCGGTACCGCCGAGCAGCCAGTACGACAGCTGTGCGCCCGAACTCGTCGCGAGGATACCGACATCCTCGCTACCGGCGCCGGCCCCCGGATCGAGAATATTGTCCTCGCCCAACCATGCGGCAAACGCGTCGAGGGTTTTGCCCAGAGCAGCCGGATCATTCACGACGATGGGGAAGCGTTCGATCTCGGTGATCGTGGGATCTTCCGGCGCGCCGGCCGTTGCGGCTTCACCTCGGACGATGCGGTCAACGCTGCTCAGAATGCGCTCCCGGACGGCAGAGTCGTAGCTGCGGATGTTCAACTGCAGTTCGGCTTCGCCGGGTATGACATTGGCTGCGTCGCCGGCGTGGATCGACCCGACCGTGAGCACTGCGATCGCCGTGCTCGGTACCTCGCGGGAGACGATTGTCTGCAGGCGCAGAACGGTTTCCGCTGCCATCACCACGGGGTCGACGGAGTTCTCCGGCATGGATCCGTGTGCGCCTTTGCCGACGAGTCGCACGCGCAGCGAGTCGGAACCTGCATACGAGGGGCCTGCGTGGCCGGCGATCTTTCCGGCAGGCAACGGAGCTACGTGTTGCCCGAGAACAACGTCGGGCTTGGGGACCTTGTCGAACAATCCGTCGTCGACCATGGCTTGGGAGCCGGCGCCGAGTTCTTCGGCGGGTTGGAAGACGAGTAGTAGGGTGCCAGACCAACTGGCCGTGTCCGTGGAGAGGATCTGGGCGGCCCCCAACAGGCATGTCGTGTGGAGGTCGTGGCCGCATGCATGAGCCACCGGAACGGTTTTCCCGTTCTGATCGGTCGCGGTGACGGTGCTGGCGTAATCCAGTCCGGTGTCTTCCTTGACCGGAAGTGCGTCCATGTCGGCACGCAGGAGTGCCGTTGGTCCTGGGCCGTTCTTCAGGACACCGACTACTCCTGTTTTTCCGATGCCCGTGGTGACGTCGAAACCGAGTGAGGTCAGGCGCGTGGCAACTATTTCGGCGGTGCGATGCTCTTGGAAGCCGAGTTCCGGGTGACTGTGGAGGTCCTTGTACAGGTCGGCCAGCGTCGGATCTACGGTGATGTTCTCGTGCGCAGCGTGTGGCATGAGAGTCCTCTCGATCGAGAAAAGCAGACTAATCGGACGATTTTCACGCTAACAGTGTTCAGGCACTCGGGCGCCGAACGTTACCCGAATGAGTTGATGGACTTCAGCACCGCAAAGTGGGGAGTGCCGGCTACTCAGGCCGGCGCGTAGAAGACATCGACAACAATTTGACCGGGCGATCCCATTCCGGTTGCCTGGAACTCGGGGCGCCCTGCGGCAGTGCCGACAAAAGACTGAACGATCTCACCGCTCACCAGTGCGGTCTCGACGCTCGAAATGGTTCCGCCAGACGTTTCGATCGGTGGAAATTGTTGTAGCGCAGTAGCTCCCATGATATCGATCTGAAGGATCGATGAGCCGTTCACGTCGACCACGTGATTGTCGCCGCCGCGAATCGCTTCGCTGACATACTCGACTTTCCATGTCACAGTGCCGGTTCCACTGAGGTGATACGTCACCCGCGAACGGTCGTCAAGGTGCTCGATGGCAACGGCGGTGACCTCGGCGATGGGCAGCGGTGCGTTTGTTTCAGTTCCAGGAACGACGAGACCGGGTGGCATATTTGGTGGCGGGCTGCCGATTCTCATTGTTCCAGTCTGCGCAACTGAACCTTCGACGGTTGAATATGTCGGCCGCGAATGGGAGTCGGAACCTGGTTGCGGAGATTCGGATTGGCTTTGGCAACCAGTAAGTGTCGCGGCGGACAAGAGTGCTCCGCAGCACGCAACGAGATATCGGTGCCGCATGGGGGAAACTTATCGGCTCCGTGGATGACGCGTACGCGGATTGCGAATTTCGGTGGCGTTGGTGCCCGAGACGTTGGTGCCGGATGTTGGTAATGGATGTCCGTCAGGTGAGACCGACCCGGGGTACGAATCTGCCGACAGTGCGGCTGTAGGTGCGGTAGGTGTCGCCGTGGCGGTCGCGGAGGTAGGGCTCTTCGACGACCCGCACTTGCAGTTCTATGGTGGCGAGCAGCAGCGCGAAGCCGATAAGCGCGAGTGGGTTCGGTGTGAGGAGCATGATGCCGGCACCGAAGACGAGCATGGCGGTGAAGATGGGATTGCGGACGAGGCCGAAGACCCCGGTGCGGACGAGATCGGTTGTCTCGGTGGGATCGACGCCGATGCGCCAGGATTCACCCATCTGGTTCTGTGCGTAGAGCGTGCCGACGATTCCGGCCAGCGCGAGCACGATCCCCATGGTCTGGACAGCGGGAGTGGTGAGTACGCCGATCGGGTGCAGCACTGCGGCTAGTTGCAGTGCGGGTGCAACGACGCCAAGGGCTATCGCGACGACGAATCCGGTGCCGGCGATCCATTCCAGCGAGCCGGGTCGTCCGTTGACGCCGCGGAATCCGGTGGAGCCGGTCCGTTGGTACTGCAGCGCGCTGCGCCAACCGAAACCGAGGACCCCGAACAGGGCGTAGAACACGAGCGCGGTCACAGCCATTGCAGACCTTTCCCCATTTGCGGTGTGTGGTCAGTCGCAGCAGTCGCAGTCGCGGCCTGCTGCTGCCTTCATGGTTGTTGTCGGCGTGGGGCAGCAGGTATCGCCTTTCCAGGCGTTGAGGCCTTCTTTGACTGCGAGAACGGCGATCACGAGGCCGGCGACAGGGTCGGCCCACGACCAGCCGAACAGGCTGTTGAGAAGTAGCCCCACAAGCAGGACCGCAGACAGGTAGGTGCAGAGCAGGGTCTGCTTGGAGTCGGCGACCGCGGAGAGTGACCCGAGCTCACGGCCGGCGCGGCGCTGCGCGTAGGACAGCACCGGCATGATCGCGAGACTGGCTGCAGCCAAACCGATCCCGATCGGGGAGTGCTGCGCTTCGCCGAATCCTGTCAGGGCCCGGACGGCGTCGGCGGTTACGTAGGTGGCGAGAGCGAAGAAGGAGAACGCGATGATCCGTAGCGCGACCTTCTCCCGCGCTTCGGGGTTGCGGCCGGCGAACTGCCAGGCAACCGCGGCGGCGGAGGACACCTCGATCAAAGAGTCCAGTCCGAACCCGATGAGCGCGGTCGACGACACGCGCGTTCCCTCGGTGAGAGCTATTGCCGCCTCGATCACGTTGTAGGTGATCGTCGCCGCGACAAACCACCGAATCCGCCGCGACAGCAATGCCTTTCGGTGGGGCGTCAGTACCGCTGAGGTCCGGGGCGGCATGCCTAGCGGGGTCTCCATCAGCAGCACTCCTCGGTCTCGGAAGCTGGACAACAGTCCGGGTCGACGGCCAGGACCAAGCCCACGAGGTCGTCGAGCGCTCTGCCGATGCGTGGGTCGGCTAGCTCGTAGCGGCTGCGTCTGCCCTCCGGGACGGCGACGACAAGGCCACATCCGCGCAAACAAGCCAAGTGGTTGGACAGAATCTGGCGCGACACCCCGATCTTTTCCGCCATCTCGGACGGGTAACCCGGAGTAGTGCGCAGGCTCAACAAGATCTGGGTGCGCGTCGAATCCGATAGGGCGTAACCGAACCTCGACAGGGCATCGGCGTGGATTGCGGTCTTCACCCTTTCAATAGTACAGATGTTTCTGTATTCAGAAAAGGCTGTATCTGTATGGTTTCAGTAATCGAGGGCAGAGGTGTGCTTGCGAATTTCGTCTTGCCATGGCGAGTGGGCGGCCGAGGTTGACTGACACCTGGCGAGTTCCGTATGAGCTACGTCATAGCGCGGCAACGTTGGCGATCAAGTCAGATGCGAAAGTCACAGTTATTCAAGGGATTGCTGGGCATAAGAGCGCAATGCTGAGATTTGACCGATGCGGACGACTGTTTCCCGATGAACTTGATGCATCGGCTGCTCGACATGATGAAGATCGGATCAAGGCTTTAGCGGACTGAATCGAATTTCTCGATGTATTGCGAACTGAGGTCCTAGAACCCCGCTGGGAGATAAGTCTGCGAGATAAGACTGAAATTCGCGCTAGCCCGCACCTTTCGGTGCCCTCGGTGAGACTCGAACTCACACTGGACGGGTTTTGAATCCGTTTCCTCTGCCAATTGGGATACGAGGGCTTGTTGCGATGACTACATTAGAAGATGCGATTCGAATGTCAAACACCGGTACCCTCTAAATGTTCGCGCCTCGTGTCGGGGCGGTTCGATCGAGGAGGGTGGTGGCCATGAATTCGCTAGAGCTGCAAGGCAATCAGAGCAAATCACGTCGAGTTGTTGTTGCCGAGGACGAAGCGTTGATCCGGATGGATCTGGTCGAGATGCTCCGCGAAGAGGGCTACGACGTTGTCGGCGAGGCCGGCGACGGTCAGGTTGCGGTCGAACTTGCGGAGGAACTCAAGCCCGATCTTGTGATCATGGACGTGAAAATGCCCAGGCGCGACGGTATTGATGCCGCTTCGGAGATTGCGGCGAAGCGAATTGCTCCTGTGGTCATTCTCACAGCGTTCAGTCAGCGTGAATTGGTGGAGCGAGCGCGGGACGCGGGCGCCATGGCATATCTGGTCAAACCTTTTTCGATTTCCGATCTTGTGCCGGCCGTTGAATTGGCCGTCAGCAGGTTTCGCGAGGTTACTGCGCTGGAACGGGAAGTCGCGGATCTGTCCGACCGCTTGGAGGCGCGCAAGCTGATCGAGCGGGCGAAGAGTGTGTTGATGGTGCGCCAGGCACTCACCGAACCAGAGGCGTTCAAATGGATCCAGCGCGCTGCCATGGACCGCCGCTCCACGATGAAGGCCGTCGCCCTGGTCGTGATCGAGACCTTGGGCGGTGAACCTGACGCCTGAGCCCGGTGCGCTCGGTGGTGCCGATTAAACCGCGCATTCGGCACGGTTGTGTAAATTGTCGAGGCCATCAGGTAACAGTCAGGTCACAGGGCTTTCTTGTCGGATCGCGATACGGTTTCGAGGTCTAGCGTCTTTTCCCACAGCGAGCGTCGTTTCGGTTGACGCGAGCACCGGCTGATCTAAGGAGCGTGGGATGGCTAGACGAACACTTGTGCGCACTGCCGCAGTTCTCGGCGTTGCAGCATTGGCATTGGCAGGCTGTAGCTCGGACGACTCCGACAGTTCGTCATCGGGCACCACCACGTCCGGCTCAGCAGCGGCAACAACCGTCTCGACGGATTGCACGCCGCAACAGGCCACCGCAGGCACTACACCGTCCACCGACCCTCTGCGCATCGGAACCTTGTTGCCGGACACGGGAAGTCTGTCCTTCCTGGGCCCGCCGATGGTTGCCGGTACGCAACTCGGCGTCAACGACGTCAACGCAGCGGGAGGTGTACTCGGACAGCCAGTCCAGTTGATCCCCGGCGATTCCGGCGATACGACCACGGACACGGCCAACACCACGGTTGACCGCGAATTGGCGGCAGGCACCCAGGTGATTGTCGGTGCGGCGTCGTCGTCCGTGTCATTGAAGGTGATCGACAAGATCGCAAGTGCGGGCGTCGTCATGTTCTCCCCGGCCAATACCTCCGACCAGTTTGTCTGCTACCCCGACAAGGGGATGTACTTCCGCACCGCTCCTACGGACGTACTGCAGGCTCAAGCAGTCGCACAGCTCATTTCAGACGACGGTGGACAGCGCGTAGCCATCCTGGCTATGAACGACCCCTACGGCACGGGTCTCGCCGACAACATCCAGAAGAATCTGATCGACTCCGGCGTTCCGTCGGATCAGGTCGAGAAGATCATCTACGACCCCAACGCGCAGTCGTTCAACTCCGAGGTCGATCAGATCAAGAACTTCAATCCGGACGCCGTGGCGTTGGTGGGCTTCGAGGAATCAGCGAAGATCATCACCCGCATGCACGAGGTGGGCATCGGACCGTCCGACGGAATGGCGCTGTACGGCGTCGACGGCAACATGGGTAACGCACTCGGTGAAGCCGTTGCGACGCCGCTGCTCGACACCATGCAGGGCACTACGCCGCTGACGGATGTGGGAGCCGCGTTCCAGGATCGGCTGAAGGCTGTCAACAGCGCTTTGATCGACTTCAACTACGCGGGTGAGTCTTACGACGCCGTGGTGATCTCGGCCCTCGCGGCGGAACAGGCAAAGTCGACGGCAGGCGTCGATATCGCCGCCAACATCAACAGCGTCACCGAGGGCGGCACCAAGTGCACGTCGTACGCGGAGTGCCTACCGCTCGTGAAGGCGGGAACCGACATCGACTACGACGGCATCACCGGTGAACTCGACTTCAACGACTCGGGCGAGCCGTCCATCGGTTCGTACGGCAAGTTGGTGTTCGGACCTACGAACACACTGACCACCGAAGGGTTTGTGGTCGTCGGTAAATAGCAGATCAACACACGAAGGTGGGCCAGGGTCTCGAAGACCCTGGCCCACCTTTTCAGTCGTGGTTACTTCTCTTTGCTGCCCGCCAGCGTTCCGAGGTACAACTCGATCACCTTGGGGTCGTTCATGAGGTTGGCTCCCGTATCGGTGTACGCGTTCTTGCCCTGATCCAGCACGTACCCCCGATCGCAGATCTGCAGGCACCGGCGCGCATTCTGCTCGACCATGATCACCGAAACACCGGCTGCATTGATCTTCTTGCAGCGGATGAACACTTCGTCCTGGAACATCGGTGACAAGCCGGCAGACGGTTCGTCGAGGAGCAACACCGACGGATCCATCATCAGGGCCCGGCCCATCGCGACCATCTGACGTTCTCCGCCGGAGAGCGCGCCTGCCTTGACCTTTCGGCGTTCGCTCAGAAGTGGGAACAGGTCACTGACAAAAGCGAACCGCTCCGCGAAGGACTTGGGACGCAGATAGATTCCCATTTCGAGGTTCTCTTCGATAGTCAAGGACTGGAAGACGTTCTGAGTCTGGGGAACGTATCCGACTCCCTTCTGGACGAGTACGTGTGCGGGAGCGGACGTGATGTTGTCCTCCCGGAGAGTTACCGAGCCTTCGCGGACGGGGATGAGCCCGAACAGCGATTTGAGCAGCGTCGACTTGCCGGCGCCGTTCGGCCCGATGATGCCGACGATTTCGCCTTCCTTCAGGAAGAAGTTGCATTCACGCAGGATGTTGACGCCGGGAATGTAACCGGCCACCACGCTGTCCGCGCGAAGCAGCGCACCCGCCGACAGGCGTGCGTGTTCCTCGGGAGTTGCGGCAAATTCAGCGGGGGTGAGTGACCGTGCTTCGTTCTCGCTCATGGCTTCTCGTGCCTTCCGCGCGATTCCTCCGGACTGGATTCGAGCACCTCGACAACCTCGACCGGTAGGTTCCCCAGATCCGGCTCCGACAGATCACCGCCGGCTTCGAGCGTCTCGACTTCGGCCTCGGCCAGAGCGGCCGCGAGAACGGCGGTGTCGCCCACAGGGTTGCCCTCGTCGTCGAATTCGAGGGCCTGATCGTGATGACTTCCCAGATAGGCGTCGACGACTGCTGTGTTGGACGACAATTCGTCCGGCGTCGACTCGGCGATGACGCTGCCCTGAGCCATGACGACCACCCAATCGCTGATGTCACGAATCACGTCCATGTCGTGTTCGACGAAGACGACCGTCATACCGTCGTCGCGTAGCGATTTGATGTGCCCGAGCAGGCTCTGTGTCAGTGCGGGATTGACGCCTGCCATGGGCTCGTCGAGCATCACGACGGATGGTTCCGTCATCAGTGCCCGTGCCATTTCGAGGAGTTTGCGTTGCCCGCCCGACAGTGAACCGGCAAGGTCGTCGGCTTTGGTGTCGAGCTTGAATCGTCCGAGAAGTTCGCGGGCGCGCTCGGTGATCTCGCGTTCCTGTGCCTTCCAGGTCCAGGGCAGCAGCGACGTGAAGATTCGTTCGCCGCGTTGCCCGGTGGCTCCGAGCCGAACATTGTCGAGCACCGTCAGTTTCGACAGCGCCTTGGTCAGTTGGAACGTGCGGACCACGCCTTTACGCGCCACCTGATGGGGATACATGCGTCCCAAGGACTGACCGTCCATCGACCATGTTCCGGTGTCCGGTCGATCGAAGCCGGTGAGAAGGTTGAACAGCGTGGTTTTCCCGGCGCCGTTAGGACCGATCAGCCCGGTGATACATCCGCGTTGGATTTCGAGATGGTCGACGTCGACGGCCTTGAGGCCACCGAACGTCCGCGACACCTTGTCGGCCACCAACACCGGGTCGGGTTTGGCCGATCCCGGAACGTGGGGGACGTCGGCAAAGATCTGTGCTCGTGTCTCGGCGTCAAGCATTGAGTTGCACCTCCCGCTTGTTACCCAGTATTCCCTGCGGCCGGAACACCATCAGGAGAGCGATCATCAAACCCAGTAGTACGTAGCGCGTCGCGCCGACCTGCTGTTCCGTCAAAGACAGGAGCGGGTTCTCGCCCGAGATCGCCTGACGGAGCAACGCGTCGGGGATGGCGAGGAGGAACCAGAACAGCATCGCTCCCACGACGGGGCCGAATACCGTTGCGGCACCGCCCAGAATCAATGCTCCGAACGCGAAGAAGGTCTGAGCCGTCGAGTAGAAATCGGGGTTTATGGATTTGGTCTGTAGAGCGTTGAAGACTCCGGCCATACCGCCGATCACGCCACCGATGACCAACGCCTGCATCTTGTACACGAAGACGTTCTTTCCCAGCGACCGTGCCGCGTCCTCGTCCTCGCGGACTGCTTTGAGGACACGGCCCCATGGACTGTGGCTGAGCAGGTAGACGATCCCGCAGAGGATCAGCACGAGGGTCCATCCCACGACCATCGACCACAGGTCGTCGCCGTAGAACTTCACGCCGAGGAACGAGTACTGCTTTGCGGAGTCGAACGGGCTCAGTGAGGTGAAGGGTTCGGCAAAGCTGAAGAGTCCGTTGGTTGATCCGGTGACGGAGTCCGATGCCGTTGACCGGAAGATCAGTCGCAGGATTTCCGCAGCGGCAATGGTGACGATCGCGAGATAGTCCGCGCGAAGGCGAAGAGTCGGTATGCCGAGGACCAACGCGAGAAGGCCGGCGGCGGTCAGTCCGACGATGATTCCCAGCCATAGAGGTTGGTCGTACGTCACCGTCATGATGCCGACGCCGTAACCGCCGAGCAGGGCAAAGCCGATCTGGCCGAAGTTCAGCAGTCCGGCATACCCGAAGTGCAGGTTGAGGCCGATGGCCAACAACGCGTAGAAGATCGCCGACGGCCCGATGAACTGGGCGAAGGAGACCTGGAGTGCTCCTATGATGTCCATATCCACTCACCCGATCCGTTGTCTGGATCCGAGGATGCCCTGGGGGCGAACCACGAGGATCACGATCAAGACGAGAAGCCCGCCGATGTATTTGAGGTCGGGGTTGATGATCAGCGTCGAAAGCTGAACCAGCAGACCGACTATGACGCACCCGAGAAGCGCGCCGTAGGCGGTGCCGAGTCCGCCGAGAGTGATACCGGCGAACATCAGGAGCAGGAGTTTGAAGCCCATTTCCCACTGGACACGGCCGCCGAGTTCGGAGATGCCGAACAAGACGCCGCCGAGGGCGGCCAATCCGCCGCCCAGTCCCCAGACGAACATGATCACGCGTTCGACGTTGATGCCGGACGACGCGGCGAGATCGCGGTTGTCGGAGACGGCGCGCATCGCCTTGCCGATGCGCGTCTTCTGCAGAAGTAGTGCCACGCCGACCAACACGATCAGGCTGACCACCATGACAGCGGCATTGGCGTCGGTCAGTGCGATCGGTCCCCAGTTCTTCTCGACTTGACCTTGGTAGTCGTCGAAGGGTTCGGCGCGGTCGGAGAAGAAGATCAGAATCAGGTAGCGCAAGGCGATGGCAAGACCGATCGAGACCACCAACTGCGCGATCAATCCGGTCTTACGTTTGCGCAAGGGTTTCCACACGATCCCGTTGGTGAGCAAGCCGATGCCGATGCCGACGAGGATGGCGAGCAGCGTCGCCGGTATCAGGGGGATGCCGACCGAGGTGTTGAATGCCCATGCGGCGACGGCGCCCAGCGTCACCATCTCACCGTGTGCAAAGTTGGTCAGTCCGGTGGTTCCGTAGATCAGGCTCAATCCGACACCGGCGATGGCGATCACGAGTCCGAAGCGGAGACCGTCGACGGTTGTTCTGATGAGTTTTTCGCCGAAGCTCACGTTGGATGCTGTGCGCACTTCACCGAACGAGAAGATTACGGTGTTCGCGCGGCCGGCCACCACTTCGCGTTCGACGGTGGCCTGCACGCTCACCCCGTCCGGCAGGGTGTCGGCAACAATTTCGAATGTGTAGACGCCCGGCGCAACCGCCAATTCCCAGCGGCCGTTCTGGGCGGATTCGCCGGCGGCGACTTCGGTGCCGGACGAGTCGAGGGCGCGAACGGTCACGCCTTCGAGTCGTGTTCCACCGTTGTTGAGATTGCCACTGACGGGAACGGCATTGGCCGGCACTGCCGGTGCGGTGGATACGGTCGGAGATTCGGGGGTATCGGTCGGTTCCTGCGCCGACGCGGTTGCGGCGAATGTGAGTACAGCAACTATCACGAGCAGGGCAAAGGCCAGGATTCGGCTCAATGTGGCGAGGGTATGCCGTTTCACTACGGGTGGGGCCACGTACGTCCTCCGAGCGGGTCGGGACAAGGTTGCCGCGCAGTCAGCGAGGTGTCAGCCCGTTGCTGCGATTTCCGGACTCTAACGGCTCTGTTCGCTTCAGACGGGGTTCTGCGATTTCCGGCATGTTTCGGTTCCGTATCGAAGCCGCGCGCAGGGGCGATTGACCTGATTTCGGGCTGGTTCCTGCGTAAAGGACCGTGGGCGGCATGTGTGTCGGTCCGAATCCCTAGACTGATGAACCGTGAGCCCCGCAACCACGACTCGGTCCAGCACGTCCACCGCCGCCACCGGCACATCCGGCAAGGCAGACGATCGTCCTCTTTTGATGCTTCTCGACGGGCATTCTCTGGCATTTCGTGCCTTCTACGCGTTGCCCGCGGAGAACTTCAAGACACAGAGTGGTCAAACCACCAATGCGGTGTACGGCTTCACGTCGATGCTGATCAATCTGCTCCGTGACGAACAGCCCACCCACTTGGCAGCTGCCTTCGACGTCTCCCGTCAGACGTTCCGCGCCGAGTTGTTTCCGGAATACAAGGCGCAACGAGCCAAGGCTCCGGACGAGTTCAAGGGGCAAATCGACATCACCAAGGACGTCCTCGGCGCCATGGGGATTCCGGTCATGGCCGAGGACGGCTTCGAAGCCGATGACGTCATCGCCACGTTGACGACGCAAGCCGAAGCGCTCGGGTACCGCGTACTCGTTGTCACGGGCGACCGCGACTCGCTTCAATTGGTCACGGAGAACGTGACGGTGCTGTATCCGAAGAAGGGCGTGTCGGAGCTCACCAGGTTCACGCCGGACGCGGTCGAGGAGAAGTACAACCTGTCACCGGCTCAGTACCCCGATTTCGCGGCGCTGCGCGGCGACCCGAGTGACAATCTTCCCGGCATTCCTGGAGTAGGGGAGAAGACCGCTACCAAGTGGATTCGCGAATACGGAGACCTTCAGGGGTTGGTCGACAACGTCGACAAGGTCCGGGGCAAGGTGGGCGATTCGTTGCGGGAGAACCTCGCCAACGTGTTGCTGAACCGTCAGCTCACCGAGATGATCCGCGACGTGCCGCTGCCGTACACACCGGAGCAGTTGGTTCTCGCTCCGTGGGATCGCGAGAAGATCCATGCGTTATTCGACGACCTCGAGTTCAAGGTTCTCCGAGATCGCCTGTTTGCGACCCTGTCATCTTCCGAGCCCGAAGCAGAAGAGGGTTTCGAGGTCAGCGGCGACGCACTTGCGCCGGGTGCGGTGGCGGAGTGGCTGGACGCACACGCGCGTACCGGATCCCGCCACGGCGTCACCGTCCTCGGAACGCGCAGCACGTTCGATGGAGACGTCACAGCGCTTGCCATCGCTGCATCTGACGGCGAGTGTGCCTACATCTCCACCACCTCGGCTACTGCGGAAGACGAAGCAGCGCTGGGTGATTGGCTCGCCGATGTGTCTGCGCCCAAGGCTGTGCACGAGGCCAAGTGGGCAATTCACGCCTTGCGTGGACGCGGGTGGACCTTGGGTGGATTGACCAGCGACACCGCGCTCGCGGCCTATTTGGTGCGTCCGGGTCAGCGTTCCTTCAATCTCGACGACCTCTCGCTCCGTTACCTCAAGCGTGAACTGCGTGCCGAATCGTCGGGGCAGGAACAGCTTTCGCTGCTCGATGACACTGATCAGCTCGACGCCGAAGCGGCGGAAACGGCGATGCTCAGCGCCCAGGCCGTGCTCGACCTTGCACAGGCGCTCGACAATGAACTCGAGTCGATCGAGTCGACGTCACTGCTCTCGGACATGGAGTTGCCGTTGACAATCGAACTCGCTCAGATCGAGGCAACCGGTATCGCGGTCGACACCGCGCATCTGCACGATCTCCAGAGCCGGTTCGCCTCCGAAGTCTCCGACGCCGCCAACTCGGCGTATGCAGTGATCGACAAGCAGATCAATCTCGGCTCCCCGAAGCAGCTGCAAGTTGTGCTGTTCGAGGATCTCGACATGCCCAAGACCAAGAAGACCAAGACCGGGTACACCACAGACGCCGAGGCGTTGCAGGGCCTGTTCGACAAGACGGGGCACCCGTTCCTCGAGCACCTTCTCGCGCACCGCGACGCAACACGCATGAAGGTCACCGTGGACGGGCTGCTCAAGTCGGTCGCCGAGGACGGGCGGATCCACACCACGTTCAACCAGACCGTCGCCGCAACCGGACGCCTTTCTTCCACCGATCCCAACCTGCAGAACATTCCCGTGCGCAACCAAGCGGGACGCGAGATCCGCGACGGTTTTGTGGTCGGCAACGGCTTCGACGTTCTGCTGACCGCCGACTACAGCCAGATCGAAATGCGGATCATGGCCCACGTGTCGGGCGACGAAGGACTCATCGAGGCATTCAACACCGGTGAGGACCTGCACAGCTTTGTCGGTTCGCGCGCATTCGGTGTGCCGATCGAGGAGGTCACCCCGGAATTGCGTCGTCGGGTCAAGGCGATGTCGTACGGACTTGCCTACGGACTCAGTGCATACGGTTTGGCGTCACAACTCAAGATTTCGACCGAAGAGGCAAAGCAGCAGATGGATGCCTACTTCGCGCGATTCGGCGGAGTACGTGACTACCTCCACGCAGTGGTCGAGCAGGCTCGAAAGGACGGCTACACCTCGACGCTCTACGGCCGTCGTCGCTACCTGCCCGATCTCAACAGCGACAACCGTCAGCGTCGCGAGGTCGCCGAGCGCGCCGCGCTCAATGCGCCCATTCAGGGCACGGCAGCCGACATCATCAAGGTCGCGATGATCAACGTCCAGAAGGCACTTGCCGATGCGGGACTCGAGTCGCGGATGCTGTTGCAGGTTCACGACGAGTTGGTACTCGAGGTCGTGGCTTCCGAGCTCGAGCAGGTCACAGCATTGGTCAAGGACAAGATGTCCACCGCTATCGAGCTGTCCGTTCCGCTTGATGTGTCGGTCGGCACCGGCCGCAGTTGGGACAGTGCCGCTCACTGAGGTCTGCAATGAAAAGTGGCGCAGGGCAATCGAATTCGATTGCCCTGCGCCACTTTTTGTTGTGCGAGTTACTCGGCGGAAGCCGACTGCTCTGCGATCTGCTTGCGAACCTCGTCCATGTCGAGCGCCTTGACCTGAGTGATCAGATCCTCGAGCGCGGGGGCGGGCAGAGCGCCGGCCTGGTTGAACACGAGGACACCTTCACGGAAAGCCATGATCGTCGGGATGGAGCGGATGTTCGCCGCTGCGGCGATACCCTGCTCGGCCTCGGTGTCGACCTTCGCATGGACAACGTCGGAGTGCTTGTCCGCGGAAGCCTCGAAAGTGGGAGCGAACTGGCGGCACGGGCCGCACCACGAAGCCCAGAAGTCCACGAGCACGACATCGCTGCCGTTGATGGTTTCGTCGAAGTTTGCCTGGGTGAGGGTCTGGGTGGCCACGAGGGTCCTTTCCATAGTTCGGTGCGCTGTGAAGCAGCAGCTGTTGGTGTGTGCAACGCCGAGGAATCGCCAATTCTTCCCTGCAGCGCCGACCGGATTGCGTACGAGGCCGCGTGGACGGGGCCGAAGTACCCGGTCAGGTACCTACGTGCGCCTATCTGAAGAGCCTTGTTAGTGCATCTACCAGCATAAATGCATATTTTCCTGGGGTTGAACGAACTCGTAGGTCTGAAGATCTGCGCCAAATTTGTGGCACCGGGTGACGCGCGGCACATAAATTACGTGGTTCCGGGCGGAAAACCGAAACAGGTATGCCATGGGCAGTTCAGCGGAAGGCAGGAGCGCGAACCGCCGACAGAGTTGTGGGCATCGCCGCAACCCGATCGGGCTGCGGGACATCCTGAAGGGAAATCCACAAGCTCATGGCTGTACGCACAACCTCTCGAACCAACGCCGCTCTGACCCGCATTCTTCGAAGCGCCATCATTATCGGTGCACTCACCGCAGGAGCCTTTGCCTCGACTACCGCCGGTGCGAGTGCTCAACCGCTGGCGGCTCCGTCTCAGTCGACGCACGTTCAGCAGGTTGCGTTCTACTCGTCAGCCGGATCGCAGGCGGTGAGCGCGGCGGAGTCGAAGGTCGGGGCACCGTACGTGTGGGGCGCGACCGGACCTAGCTCGTTCGACTGCTCCGGATTGGTTCAGTGGGCATACGCGCAGGCCGGAGTGTCCATTCCCCGGACGACCTACGCACAGGAAGCCGGTGGTGTCCCCGTATCTCGAGGAGACCTGCAGCCGGGTGACCTGGTGCTCTACTACGGCGGCGACCACGTTGGCATCTACGCCGGCAACGGCACGGTAGTGCACGCGCCGACGTCCGGACAGTCGGTCACGTACGCGCCGGTCGACTCGATGCCTTTCCACGCCGCACGCCGGTACTGATCTAACGCCCCACAACGTCGCGAGGTGCAGAGAGTGATGGACAGTCGAACTACAGATATTCGATGCCTGACAATTCTGCACTGCGATGGGTGCGGAAGGTTGTCCGCACCACTGACGCAGTCCTGCCCTGAATGTGGCTGTCGGTTTCTCCACTCGGTTCCGTGCTGCGGCACAGGCACCATCGTCTCCTGGCGATATGTGCAAGGAGAGAATTGCGGGTCAGCATCTGCGCGGATTCCGATCATCGCGATTGTCGAGTTGGATGAAGGTCCGTGGTTGTACACGCTGATCGATTCTGTCCGGCACGCGATGCCTGACAAGCAGTCGCGAGTCGCGTTTCGGTGCAAGGAGCCGGGCGATCGGTTTCCCCACTTCAGCCTCACGTGACGTTTCGTGCCTGTTCGACAACCCATCCGGCGATCTGAGCACGCGAGCTGAACCCGAGCTTGGTCAGAATATGTTCGACGTGTCCCTGAGCAGTGCGAATCGAAATCACCAGTTTCGCGGCGATCGCTTTGTTCGTCAGCCCTTGGGCAACGAGGTCGGCGACTTCCGACTCGCGTTTGGTCAGGCTCGGTCCGATTTGGTTCGACGGAACAGTGACCGGTGGATTCTCGTCGAGCGCCAACGCCGTGGCCTCCGAGATCTTCAGCTTCGCGCCCTTCTTGAACTCGGTGTCGAATTTTCGAGCACCGAGCTGGAGTTTTGACACTCGTGCGCACTCCTCGTGATTGGCAGTCATGCCGAGGACACGGATCGCCGGAGTATCGATCTCGTCCAATAACGTCTGCACTGCGCCCATCAGCGCAGCGGCATGTCCGTAGCGCTTCGCGTCTGCCGCGATCCATGCCAGCACTTCCATGCACCATGCCGAACCGAACGGATCGTCCACGAGCCGAGCCAGCGTCAGCCCCTTCTTCAGCTGCGATTTCGCTCGCGCTTGGTTACCGTCGGACCACAATGCGAGCCCGAGATTCCAGCACGAACGTCCCCGGTACACGATCTCGCCCAGCGGTTCGGTGATCGAGAGCGACTCCTCGTAGCACGCGATGGCCCGGCTGGTGTCGCCAATTTGGTGGTAGGCCAGGCCGAGATGGTTCAGTGCCCAGACATGTCTTAGCAGGTTGTCCTCGGGGCGGAACACTTCGAATGCATGTGAGATGTCCGTGACTGCCTGCTTCGGATTACCGCTGAAGAGGGCAAGAACACCGCAGGCGTACGACGCGAGCGCATCCGCGTCCGGACTTCCCAGTGACTCCGCGCTCGCGCGCGCTTCCTCGGCAAGAGCGGCGCCCGCCTCGGTGTCGCCTTGGATGGATGCAAGCCGACAGTCAGCGTAGAGCGCTTCCAATCGGGCGACCGTCGGTGTCTCGGAGTCGCACGCGAGGATTCGGTCGAACCAGTGTCGAGCTTCGCTGAACAGCCCTCGGGAGAACCAGAACGGAAAAATTGCCACGGCCATCCGAAGCCCAGCCTCCGTATGGTCTACGCCTGATTCCGAGATGCACAGCTCCATGGCCTCGTGCAGATTCGGCTGTTCCCGTCCCAACCGATCGATCCAGTCCAGTTGATTGGGTCCGATCCACTCGGCTGCTGCCCGTAATGCCAACTGCTCGAACCACTCTCGATGTCGACGATGTAATTGTCCGGCTTCGCCGGATTCTTTCAATTTCTCCGCGCCGTACTCTCGCAGGGTCTCGAGGAATCGATACCGAACCACGGACGTCGGCTCCTCTCGAATGAGGATCGACTTGTCGATCAGCGATACAAGCACGTCCAGCACATCGGCCGATGTCAACTCGTCAGCGCAGATTCCCTCCACAGCATCCAACTCGAAGCCGCCGGTGAACACGGACAGCCGGGCCCACAGCTTCTGTTCGAGCGGGGTGCATAGGTCGTAACTCCAGTCCATGCACAACTGAAGGGTTTGCTGGCGCGTCGGAGCCGTGCGGTTGCCTCCGGTCAGAAGCCGGTACCTGTCAGTGAGATGCTCGAGAATCTGAGTGGTGGACATCGAACGCAATCGGGCCGCCGCCAACTCGATGGGAAGTGGAAGCCCGTCGAGTTGATGGCAGATCTGCGTCACCGAGGCCCTGTTGTCCTCGGTGATCGCGAAGGTCGGAAGCACAGCGCATGCACGTTCGATGAACAACGTCACCGCGTCGTATCCCGACAAACCCTGCAGGGAGGGTGTTTGATCGTGATCCGGGACGGTCAGTGGTGACAGTCGGAGCACGCTCTCCCCGCCGATGCCGAGTGGTTCGCGGCTCGTGGCCAGGATTCGCAGCTCCGGGCAGGTCTGCAATAACGCTTGTGCCAGTGCAGCAATGGCATCGAGCATCTGCTCACAATTGTCGAGCACCAACAACGTTCGATGTGGACGCAGGTGCTCGACCAACGTCTGCTGTACCGGTCGGGCGGAGAGGTTCCGTAGCCCGAGGGAGGCGGTCACTGTTTCGGCCACCAGGGGCTCGTCTCGGATCTCGCCCAGCTCGACCAACCAGACTCCGTCGGGAAATGCTTGCCGGCAACTTCTCGCAACTTGCAGCGCAAGTCTGGTTTTACCGACACCGCCGACCCCGGCCAGTGTCACCAGCCTGTTGGCGGCCAGCGCCTTCTTCGTTTCGGTCAACTCGCGGCGACGCCCGACGAAACTGGTCAGATCGAGCGGTAGGTTCCCCATGTCGTCTCGGCCACGCGTCGAGGCGTTTCCGGACACGGGGCCGGTTCCAAGTGGTGGCGAAAAGGTGGTGCGAGGCTTCGAGCTGTTCGAATTCGGGTCACCGAGTTCGGGATTCAATGCCATCTCGTCCAATGACCATCCGCGACGGCGTTGAGTTTGCCTGAGTTCCTCGCCGAATTCTGCGGCAGATGTGGGTCTGTCACCGGGATACACGGCCATCGCGTGTTCGAGGACTACACGTAACTCGTGGGGGAGGTCGGGTTCGGTGGCGACGTCCGGAACCTGTCTGCCGGAAATGGCTGCGAGCAAGGTCGCGCCGAGGCTGTAAATGTCAGCAGCGGCATCCGACTGATCTCCGCGCAGGATCTCCGGAGCCGTGAACGCCGGCGAACCGGTGACGATGCCCTTGGCGGTTTCGAAGGCGTCGACCACGTGTACCCGCGGCCGGTCGTTGCGATAGCCGTTCACGTGAGCAATGCCGAAATCGGCAAGTTCAGGTTCGCCGTAGTCGCTCAGAAGCACGTTGGCCGGCTTCACGTCCCGATGGAGGATCCCCGCGCGGTGCGCAGTTTCCAACGCGCCCGCGACCTTGATTCCCAGGCGACATGCCGCCTCGCATTCGAACCGGCCATGGGCGTGGATCCACGCTGCCATCGAACCTTGAAGGTGGTACGGCATCACAATGTACGGCCGACCGCTGCTGGTCGCGCCCACCGACAGGACATTGAGAATATTCGGGTGCCCGGTCAATCGGCCCATCGCACGCTGTTCACGAAGGAATCGGGCGAGATTCTCGCTGTCGAATTCGCCGGTCAACACCTTGACGGCCACGACGCGGTCCAGAGCGGGCTGGGAACAACGGAATACCACACCGAATCCGCCGCGGCCGATCTCGCGGGCATCTGCGAATCCGGCCACCGTCAGTTCCGCGGTGACCAGGTCAGCCCGTGTCGGTCGGTCGTGCTGTGTTACTTCGCCGAGCTGCGTCGGCGGTGGATGATTCTCGATCATCAGTTACTTCGATCCGGTGCACTTGCTTTCGGTGTGTAAACGTCACCGAGAAAGCCTCGAGCGGACCGCAGCGCGGTCGCTTGAACATGCACACGTCACTTCTCGGCGAGTATCTACAGGGTAACTCTGCTCGCGGATTGTGGGGAAAATCACGCCTACGGGGATTCGGGCTGTGTGACAGCCCGGAATGTTCGCCGGTAAGCCTGTGGTGTCGTGCACCGCAATCGGAGAAAGTGCTGGCGAAGGACCGCGCCACCGCCGAAACCCACCCGTTCGGCTATGACGTCGACAGGTAGATCACTGTTTTCGAGTAATTGCTGCGCCGCGAGGACGCGTTGATCGCTGAGCCAGCGAGCCGGGGTTGCGCCTGTTTCAGATTGGAAACGGCGGGCGAAGGTTCGAGGCGACATGTTGGCGCGCGCAGCCACCCGCGTCACCGTGAGGTTCTCGGCAAGGTGTGCCGTCATCCAGTCGAGTAACGGACTCAGCGTTGTATCGGGAACTGTGGCAAGGGGACTGGCGACGTACTGAGCTTGTCCGCCATCGCGGTGTGGCGGAACAACCATGCGTCTGGCGATCCCGTTCGCGACGCGACTGCCCTGTTCTTTCCGGACGATATGCAGACACAGGTCGATGCCCGCAGCTGTTCCGGCACTCGTGAAAACAGGATCCTCGTCGACGTACAACACGTCTGGATCGACCTTGGCGTCCGGATAGGCGTCGGCCAATCGCTTGGCGTGGCGCCAATGGGTGGTGCACCGCTTTCCGTCGAGTAAGCCTGCCGCTCCCAATATGAAGGCGCCGGTACACAGACTTGCCACCTTCGCGCCGCGGCTCACCGCGTCCTGGAGTTTGAGTAGGAGCGGATCGGCGCTCGAATCGGGGCGCGGGGCGCACATGTAGTCGTCGTCTGCGGCGTAGGTCCCGCCGGCCGACACGATGATCAGATCCGCGTCGTCGAGAGCGTCCAGGTTGTACGGAACGTCGATGCCGTATCCGAACCGGGTTCGGATCGGTCCTGGAACTGCCGCGACCAACGAGAAATCGTACGTCGGCAAGTTTTCGTCCGAGCGATCGAATCCGAACACCTCGCAGGCCACCCCGAGTTCGAAAGCCTCCGTCATCGGCATCAGTGGGACCACCACTTTTTCGAGCATGTGTCGAGTCTGACAGAAAAATGACGTCGTGGCAGAAAATCGTTCAAGTATGGCATTTCTGCCACTATTGCTGCATGTACTACTGCGTCAAGCTTTGTACATGGCAATCATCATCGTCAGTCTGATCGTCCTCGTCACCCTCAACGTCCTGGCTCTGACCGGGCGCACTCCCGACACTCGCCGCGACGTGAGCCCCCACGGCGAATTCACCTTGTGAGGGCGAGCCTGCTATTCCAGTACGTCGCCGCGTCGATGGTGTGGGGCGCAAGCTTCCTCTTCGTGAAGATCGGCCTCGAAGGATTGTCCTTCACTCAAGTTGTCCTGTGGCGCTTGGTTTTCGGTGCACTGGCGTTGGTGATCGTTTCGGCGATCAATCGGATCGGATTGCCGCAGGATCGTCGAATCTGGAAGCACATGTCCTTTCTGGCGGCGATGCAATGTGTAGCTCCGTGGCTGTTGTTCAGTTGGGCCGAGCAGAGCATGTCGTCGGGGCTCGCCAGCATCTACAACGCCACGACACCGCTCATGACGATGGCGGCGTCCCTCGCATTCCTGCCCGGGGAGAGCTTGACCAGATTCAAAGCCACAGGCCTCATGCTCGGGTTCTTCGGTGTTCTGATTGTGCTGTCCCCGTGGAACATCGGAGTTGGTGGAAGCGTCAGCGCGCAGATCGCCTGTCTTGGAGCTACCGCGTCGTATGGCGTCTCGTTTGTCTACCTCCGTCGCTTCGTCCTTCCGCTCGGTGTTGATACCCGCACCATCGCGTTGCTGCAGATCAGCATCGGGGCATTGTTCATGGTGCTCGCGTCGCCGGTCATCGCCAACACACCGATGCACCTGACACCGGCAATCATCGGGTCGATGATCGTTCTCGGCGCATTCGGAACAGGATTGGCATTTATCTGGAACACCAACGTCGTGCAGGGGTGGGGTCCGACAGCGGCCTCGACTGTCACCTATCTCAGCCCAGTCGTCGGCGTTGCGCTCGGCGCGATAGTGCTCGGCGAGAGCATCGGCTGGAATCAACCACTCGGAGCGTTGATCGTGATCGCGGGAATCCTGGTCACCAGGCGGGCAACTCGATCGCTCACGCCGGCGGTGTCAGTGACCACTCCAATTTCTGTTCGCCGTCCCACCGTCTGATCGGACCGCAATCGCCGGCGATCACGTCCTTGCTCAGTAGGGAGATCGCGCCGCCCAGTTGATCCGGCTCGATCCGCCGAGCCAACGTCACATGTGGCGTCCACGTACCCGGTTCGATGTGCCCGGGAATGCCACTGGACCCGGCTGCGGCGTCGAAGACATCACGGTGAAGTCGCAGGAGAGCTCTCGACGGGATGACAGAACGTGCCAATACGAACTGCCTGCCGCCGAACACGATGTAACCACCCAATCTGATTTCGAAGGGTGGTAGCGAGAACCGTCTGGTCAGGACCTCGTCGACCTCAGGCGGAATCGCGCGCGCGACAAACAACGTGATGTGCGGTCGATTGCTCTCGCGCACCATTTTTCCCTGACTCGGTAGACCTGCGTCAGCGAGCGCAGACCACTGACCGCGTATCGCCGACTCACTCGACTCGCCGAGTAACAACTCCACCGACTGGACCATGATGGGTAATGATTGCCCGATGACAGGTACGAGTGCAATCGGATCATCGGGCCTGCGGCTGGGACTCATGCGCGGCGACGGAATCGGTCAGGACATAGTCCCGGCCACTCGGGAGATCGTGGACGGCGCAATGTCCTCGGTTCACGCCCAACCCGTGGAGTGGGTGGAACTGCCGCTCGGCTTCGAAGCCATCGACAGTCACGGGACACCGATTCCCGACGAGACACTCACCGCACTCGAGCAGCTACCCGGATGGATCCTCGGACCACATGACAGCGCGTCGTACCCGAGCGAGTTTCGTGGACAGCTGACGCCCGGCGGTGTGATCCGAAAGAAGTTCGAACTCTTTGCGAACATCCGTCCGGCCGCTGTTCTGAGCGGAGTGAAGGCGACTGTTCCGGACATGGACTTGGTGATCGTCCGCGAGAACACCGAGGGGCTGTACGCAGACCGCAACATGGCTGTCGGTAGCGGTGAATTCATGCCGACGCCGGACCTCGCACTGGCCGTTGGCGTTTTCACGCGCGCAGCGTGCGAGCGAATAGCCCGAACGGCGTTCGCTCTGGCGACGCGTCGACGCAATCACGTCACCATCGTCCACAAAGCGAATGTCCTCACCCTCACCACCGGGCTTTTCCGCGATGCCTGCCGCACTGTGGCCGCCGATTTCCCTCATGTCGTTGTCGACGATGAACATGTCGATGCCATGGCCGCACTTCTGGTTCGGCGAGGTGGAGATTTCGATGTCGTAGTCACCGAGAACATGTTCGGCGACATCCTGTCAGACCTGGCAGGAGAGTTGGCCGGCTCGCTCGGGACAGCGCCGTCGATCAATGTCTCGGACACTCGAGTCATGGCGCAGGCTGCGCACGGAGCGGCGCCGGACATAGCGGGCAAGAACCGAGCTAACCCCACAGCCATGTTTCTCTCGAGTGCGATGATGCTGGACTGGCTGGCAGATGTCCGTCGCGAACCTGTGTTGTCGGCTGCGGCGCGTCGAATCAGAAATGCGGTGAACGCCACTATTTCCTCGGGAATCGCGACCGCTGACCTTGGCGGCCTTGCGTCCACCAGCGAATTCGCCGAAGTGGTGTACGCGCATACACTTCGTCGCTGATTCTTGTATCGCACGGGTGGGGAAGGAGTTCGGAATCGTTAGTCGAGGAAGTCCTGCCGTACCCTACCGTTCTACTGAATTTCGAATGAGCGTTGCTCGATGCGGCGATCGACGAGTGGAGAGCAGAGTCGTGGTCGGTGAAAACGCGCGAGCAAGAGTGTTTCGTCGCGGGGGAGTACGCATACATCTCGTTCGACTCCTGTTGGTCGGCGTGATTGTCGCGCTCTGCGGGGGATGTGTGGTCAACGACGAAGGTCTTGTGCCGGAAGGTCCTCCACTCACGGTGCAGAAGGTGCCTGAGATTGCGGCGCTGTTGCCACCGAAGGTCGCTGAAACCGGCAAGCTCCAGATCGGGGTGAACATTCCCTACGCGCCCAACGAATTCAAGGACGCGGACGGCAACATCGTCGGATTCGACGTCGACTTGATGAAAGCTGTTGCGGCAGTGCTCGGAGTCGAGGCGGTCTTCAACCAAGCGGACTTCGACAAGATCATTCCCGCAATCCAATCGGGGAGCTACGACATGGGAATGTCGTCGTTCACCGATTCCAAGGAGCGCGAGAAGACGGTCGACTTCGTGACCTACTACAGCGCAGGCATTCAATGGGCGCAGCGCCCGGACAATCCTGTCGATCCGAACAATGCGTGTGGGCTGCGGGTCGCGGTGCAAACCACGACAACCGAGGACATCGACGAAGTGCCTGCGAAGAGCGAGGCATGTGTTGCCGCAGGCAAGCCGCCGATCGAGAAGGTCAAGTACGACAGCCAGGACGACGCGGCGAATGCGCTCATCCTCGGCCGAGTCGACGCACTGTCCGCGGACTCGCCGGTCACCGGCTACGCGATCAAGCGCAGCAAGGGCCGAATGGAAGCGGCGGGTGAGCCCTTCGATTCGGCACCGTACGGTTGGCCGATCGTCAAGGGCTCGGAGCTGGGTCCCGCACTTCAGCAGGCCATGCAGTATCTGATCGACAACGGCGTCTACCAACAGATCGCTCAGACGTGGAGCGTCGAGGCCGGCGTCATCGAAGTATCCAAGATCAACGGCGCGGAGAGCTGATGAACATGACAACAACCGAGAGTGGCGATCCGGCGCCGATCAAGGCGATCCCACTGCGCAGACCTGGTCGCTGGATAGCTGCGATCGTCGTAGTGGTGTTGTTCGGACTGTTCGTCTACGGGGCGGCGACCAACGACGCGTTCGGATGGGGAACCTACGGTCGGTATCTGTTCGACTCGCGAATCAGCGCGGCCGCGTGGAAGACCATCCAACTGACAGTGCTCTCGATGGTGATCGCGATAGTCCTTGGCGTGATTTTGGCTGTGATGAGGTTGTCACCCAACCCTGTCCTCAGGACAGCCGCTTGGGGGTATCTCTGGATTTTTCGTGGCACGCCCGTGTACGTCCAATTGGTGTTCTGGGGGCTGTTTCCGTCGATCTACAAGAGCCTCGATCTCGGTATCCCGTTTGTGCATCAGTTCGTGCACATCGATCTACAGGGAATCCAGGCGGCGTTCCTTTTTGCCGTCATCGGGTTGGCATTGAACGAGGCTGCCTACATGGCGGAAATCGTCCGAGCCGGAGTGAGTTCGGTCAACGAGGGACAGACCGAAGCATCCATCGCGTTGGGCATGACGTGGAGCCAGACCATGCGCCGAACGGTTCTCCCACAGGCAATGCGCGTGATTATCCCGCCGACGGGCAACGAGTTGATCAGCATGCTCAAGACGACGTCGCTGGTGTCCGCAGTTCCGTACAGCTTGGAGTTGTACGGTCGTGCCAGAGATATTTCGGGTGCAAACTTCGAGCCGATTCCACTGCTCATGGTTGCGGCAACCTGGTACCTCGCGATCACCAGCCTGCTGATGATCGGCCAGTTCTACGTCGAGCGGTACTACTCGAAGGGTGCCACGCGAGCACTGACCACACGCCAGCTTCAGGCGCTTGCCGATGCGCAAGGCAACGCGACGGTAGTGGAGACACTCCCGGACACTCCCGGAGGAGAACGCAAATGACACCGATGGTCAAGGCAGATCGAGTGTGCAAGAACTTCGGCGCACTCCAGGTTCTCAAAGGCGTGTCACTCGAAATCGATCGTGGGCAGGTGCTCTGCCTGGTCGGTCCGTCCGGGTCGGGCAAGTCGACTTTCTTGCGCTGCATCAACCACCTCGAACAGGTCAATGCCGGACGCCTGTATGTCGACGGCGACCTCGTCGGTTACTCGGAGAAGAACGGCAAGCTTTACGAACTGCACCCACGGGCGGCGGCGAAGCAACGTCAGGACATCGGCATGGTGTTCCAGCACTTCAACCTGTTCCCGCATCGAACAGCGCTGGAGAACATCATCGAAGCGCCCACCCAGGTGAAGCGCGTGAGCAAGAAGAAGGCGATCGAGCGGGCAAAGGATCTGCTCGATCAGGTTGGTTTGAGCGCCAAGGCAAACGCATACCCCGCCCAGTTGTCCGGTGGACAGCAACAGCGCGTAGCCATTGCGCGGGCACTCGCGATGGACCCGAAACTGATGCTCTTCGACGAGCCGACGTCGGCTCTCGATCCGGAACTCGTCGGTGAAGTTCTGACAGTCATGAAACAACTCGCCAAAGACGGAATGACGATGGTCGTCGTCACTCACGAGATGGGCTTCGCCCGTGAGGTTGCCGATCAGCTGGTGTTCATGGACGGCGGAGTTGTCGTCGAATCCGGTGAGCCGCGACAACTTCTGGCCAACCCGCAGCAGGATCGCACCAAGGCATTCCTGTCGAATCTGCTGTAGCTCTCAGGGTTTGACGGCGCTGAATATCGCGGTGCCCGGAAAGAGCTGGCCGCGTAGGGGACTCCACTGTCCCCACTCGCGGTCCAGCCACTCCGGCCACTCCGGTTCGATGATGTCGTGAACCTGCAGGCCGGCCGCCACCAGTTCGCGGACGCGGTCGCCGATCGTGCGGTGGTGCTCGACGTAGGTGGGCACGCCGTTGTCGTCGACCTCGACGTAGGGCGTTCGGTCGAAGTAGGGGAGTGTCGCAGTCAGTCCCTTGGGTCCTGGGTCGTCGGGGAAGATCCAGCGAATCGGATGGTTGACCGCGAACACCCACTTGCCGCCCGGCCGTAGAACTCGCGCTACTTCGTTCATCACTTGCTGCGAATCGGCCACGAACGGAACGGCTCCGAAAGCGGAGCAGACGATGTCGAAGCTCGCATCGGCAAACGGCAGCAATTCGGCGCTCGCCTGGATCAGCGGTACGCGTGGTCCGCCGGCAGTCATGGCGTCGACTCCGCGCGAGAGCATGCCCATCGAAATGTCGAGTCCGACGGCCCGGGCGCCGTGACCGGCCAGCCACCGGGCGCAGGGTGCGGAGCCGCACCCTACTTCGAGGATGTCCTTGTCGACGATGTCGCCGAGCAGATGGTGATCGCCTTCGTGTAGACCCTCGGGGCACCAGACGAATTCACCGTCTGCGCTGTTCACGCCCAGAAATTCGCCATGAGTGCGGTGGTAGTCCTCGGCGTCTGCGTCCCACCACGCGCGGCTGGCGCGGTCGCTCGCATCGGAGTCGACCCGGGCCCTGCCGACTCCGCTGGTCCCGAGAATGGAATTGGCGGCAGCGTGGCGATCGTCAGACATGTCGAACAGACTAGAGCGCTACCAGCGGCGACAGGGTACCCGGGTTTGCCCGCTCGCACCGCCGACGCGTAGTCTTACCCACGCGAGTGTCTGTCATTCAGTCGAATATCTGTACTAGGCCTTTACCGAGGCCTTGGATCGGCGTGAACGAGAGATCTTGTGGTGCACCGTTCGGGTGCGGAATGTGTTTCGGTTTCCGGTTGTTAGTTTCTGTGCAACTGGGTACTGCATTCCGGTACCTACAATGTTGCATCTCGTCCGACAAAATCCATCAACCGACCACAACTCGTCCGGAGCAATTCAACATATGCCCTCCACAACCGTCACCTCGCCGCAGGTTGCCATTAACGACATTGGCTCTGCCGAGGACTTCCTCGCCGCCATCGACGCAACGATCAAGTACTTCAACGATGGCGACATCGTCGAAGGCACCATCGTCAAGGTCGACCGCGACGAGGTTCTGCTCGACATCGGTTACAAGACCGAAGGTGTCATCCCTTCTCGTGAGCTCTCCATCAAGCACGACGTCGACCCCAACGAGGTCGTCTCCGTGGGAGATGCGGTCGAGGCTCTCGTCCTCACCAAGGAGGACAAAGAAGGTCGACTGATCCTGTCGAAGAAGCGTGCTCAGTACGAGCGTGCCTGGGGCACCATCGAGGAGCTCAAGGAGAAGGACGAGGCCGTCAAGGGCACCGTCATCGAGGTCGTCAAGGGCGGCCTCATCCTTGACATCGGCCTTCGTGGCTTCCTCCCCGCCTCGCTCGTCGAAATGCGTCGTGTCCGCGACCTCCAGCCGTACGTCGGCAAGGAGATCGAGGCCAAGATCATCGAGCTCGACAAGAACCGCAACAACGTGGTCCTGTCGCGCCGTGCATGGCTCGAGCAGACTCAGTCCGAGGTTCGCAGCGAATTCCTGCACCAGCTCCAGAAGGGCCAGGTCCGCAAGGGCGTCGTGTCCTCCATCGTCAACTTCGGTGCATTCGTGGACCTGGGCGGCGTAGACGGTCTGGTTCACGTTTCCGAGCTGTCTTGGAAGCACATCGATCACCCGTCCGAGGTTGTCGAGGTCGGCACCGAGGTCACCGTCGAGGTTCTCGACGTCGACCTGGACCGCGAGCGCGTCTCCCTGTCGCTCAAGGCAACGCAGGAAGATCCGTGGCGTCAGTTCGCCCGCACGCACGCCATCGGCCAGATCGTGCCCGGCAAGGTCACGAAGCTGGTTCCGTTCGGTGCATTCGTGCGCGTCGAAGAGGGAATCGAAGGCCTCGTTCACATCTCGGAGCTGGCTGAGCGCCACGTCGAGGTTCCGGACCAGGTTGTCGGCGTCGGCGACGATGCACTCGTCAAGGTCATCGACATCGACCTCGAGCGTCGTCGTATCTCGCTGTCGCTGAAGCAGGCCAACGAGGATTACAACGCCGAGTTCGATCCGTCCAAGTACGGCATGGCCGACTCGTACGACGAGCAGGGCAACTACATCTTCCCCGAGGGCTTCGATCCCGAGACCAACGAATGGCTCGAGGGCTTCGACAAGCAGCGCGAAGAGTGGGAGAACCGCTACGCCGAGGCTGAGCGTCGTCACAAGATGCACACCGTTCAGATGGAGAAGACCGCTGCAGACGAGGCCGCTGAAGCTGCCACCGCTGCTGCCGGCTACTCCTCGGAGACGGCTTCTGCAGACGACGAAGAGGCTCCGGCCTCTGCAGGCTCCGCTCCGGCAGAGTCCGCTGGTGGATCGCTTGCAAGCGATGCACAGCTCGCCGCACTTCGCGAGAAGCTGTCGGGCAACGCATAAGGATTACCGCTTGATCTGATCAAGCGAGATCTGTGAAAGAACCCCGCTCCTGCGCAAGCAGGAGCGGGGTTCTTTTGTTGTGTGGCACAAGTATTCGCGTCACGCCGGTTGTCGCATGGGAGGAAATGCGACAGCCACCAGTCTGGCGACTGGTGGCTGTCGGGTGAAAGCTGCGGTGCTGCTAGGTCAAGCGGTGGTGGCCGGAGCCGGGACCCAATACGTCGCGGTGGCTTCGGCTGTGCGCTTGCGCATCGACGCGAAGCTGTGACGGCCCTGGCTCACGAGGACGGTGAACCACGTTCGCCGATGTTCGGCCAATGCAAAGGCAACCTCGGGAAATTCGATACAGTGCACGCCGTTCGGCATTCCGAGGCGATGCTGACCAAGATGGTCACGATCTGCTCGCATGGCGTCCACTTTCTCGAGAAGGTGCAGGGCGTTCGCTAGAACTTAACCACACGGATTGCCTTTATTGTGGTATTTGCGTCTCGAGTTGTGTGGCGTGTTCAATTTCAGGACTCGAATCTCGTGCGGTGAGCATAGGTGAGAGACTGTCCGTTGTGTTGAGAGTTGGCCTCACTGGAGGCATCGGAGCCGGCAAGTCGACTGTGTCGAAAATCCTCACCGAACTGGGAGCAGTGATCGTTGATGCCGATCTGATCGCCCGAGAGGTCGTAGAACCCGGTACTCCGGGGTTGGCTGCGTTGGCGCAGGCGTTCGGTGACGGCATCATCGCGCCAGACGGCACCCTCGATCGACCCGCGCTTGCGGCGTTGGCGTTTGCCGACGACGCTTCCCGTGGCACTCTCAATTCGATCCTGCATCCGTTGATCGGCCATCGTACGGCCGAAGCCATTGATGCTGCGCCAGCGAATTCTGTTCTGGTGCAGGATATCCCGCTGCTTGTCGAAGCTGGAATGGCTCCGGCGTTCAATATGGTTGTCATCGTGTACGTCGACGCCGAAGAACGTGTCCGGCGGTTGGTCGAGTCACGTGGGATGCCCGAGAGCGATGCCAGGGCGCGAATCGCGGCGCAGGCGACCGACGATCAGCGCCGCGCCGTTGCGGACGTCTGGCTCGACAACAGCGGTGATCCAGGCGCCCTGGACGCTGTCGTCCGTGAACTGTGGGCAGGTCGAATCGCACCGTTCGAGGAGAATCTGCGCACCGGAACAGCGGTTCGTGTACTTCCTGAGCTGAGCCCCGCGGATCCGCAGTGGCCGGTGCAAGCAACTCGCCTGATCAACCGGTTGGCGCTGCTGTGTGGTGATCGAGCCACGCGTATCGATCACATCGGTTCCACTGCCGTACCGGGACTCGACGCGAAGGACGTGATCGATCTTCAGATCACTGTCGAACACATCGGGATTGCGGACGACTTGGCCGCTGACCTTGCAACTGGTGGTTTTCCGCGTCTCGAGAATATCGTCGCGGACGATCCGAAACCTGCCTATGTCGGGGGTGAAACCGATCCGAGCGTGTGGGCGAAGCGGATTCATTCCAGCGCAGATCCGGGTCGGCCGGTGAACATCCATATTCGTGTCGACGGTTGGCCGGGCCAGCAATTTGCCGTGTTGTTCCGTGACTGGCTGCGGGCGGATGACGACGCCCGTGCGGAGTATGCCGCGTTGAAGGTCCGGGCCGCGGAGCACGCGTCCGGAATAGATGATTACGACAAGGCGATGGATGCGTACCTCGCGGTCAAGACACCCTGGTTCGACGCGGCGTTCCACCGTGCGTGGGAATGGGCAGACAAGTCGGGTTGGACGGCCTGACGCCTACCGCCAGGTGATCGGCATGCCCAACGACGACAGCCACGCGCCGAGATCGTGACCGTGGGCGGCAATGCCGTCGATGGTGCGGGCAGCGATCAGCATGGCCTGTTCGGACGTCTGGGCGTCGAGTATTCCGGATGCGTGCGCTTCCAGGAGTTCGTCGACGTCGAGTAGTTCGGTGCTGCGGCCGGTCTGCACAATCAGATCGAGATAGTGGTCTTCGGATCTCCATGCGTGCTCACCACGCGTGAATGTGCCGATGTCGATGTAGTGATCCTGGTCCCGTTCGTGCCCCGGCGTGAAGTGGAAGATCGACGCTCGGATTCCGATGTCGGGAAGTATCCACGACTCCAGGTAGTGGAATTGTGGATGGTCTGCGTGTCGGCCCATGTACAGGCCCCATGGCTCTTCGCGGTAGGTTTCGACCTGGCGAACGAAGCCCTTGGGGTCGATGTTGGTTCGGGCCTCGAGGTCGAAAGTTTCGACTTTGGGCGGGTGAATGTGAATACGTGCTTCGCTCATGTTGCATGAACCTACCGCTGCGACGAGCTTGTGCCCACGCATGATGTCGGTGGGTGCGCATACCCTGGTTTCATGGCGTTTGCTTCCGAACATCCAGTCGTCGCACATTCCGAGTTTCGTCCGGTCAGCGACATCGAGCGCTCTGACGGCCGCTTCGAGGTCGTCAGTGAATACGAGCCTGCCGGCGATCAGCCCGCTGCCATTGCCGAGCTCGAGAAACGGCTCAACGAGGGCGAGAAGGACATAGTCCTACTTGGTGCCACCGGCACCGGCAAATCTGCGACGACCGCCTGGCTGATCGAGCGCGTGCAGCGGCCGACGCTGGTGATGGCACCGAACAAGACCTTGGCTGCTCAGTTGGCCAACGAGCTTCGCGAGATGTTGCCGAACAACTCGGTTGAATACTTCGTCTCGTATTACGACTACTACCAGCCTGAGGCATATATCGCTCAGACGGACACGTATATCGAGAAAGACTCGTCGGTCAACGACGACGTCGAACGCCTGCGTCACTCCGCGACGTCGAGCCTGCTCTCGCGACGGGACGTTGTTGTGGTCGCGTCCGTGTCGTGCATCTACGGTCTCGGTACACCGCAGTCTTACCTCGATCGCTCCATCTCGCTCGAAGTGGGCGTCGAGGTTCCGCGTGATGCGTTTCTGCGCCTCCTGGTCGACGTGCAGTACAACCGCAACGATGTTGCGTTCACCCGTGGTTCGTTCCGCGTCCGGGGTGACACGGTTGAAATCATCCCGTCGTACGAGGAGTTGGCGGTTCGGATCGAGTTCTTCGGCGACGAGATCGAGGCGCTGTACTACCTTCATCCGCTCACCGGCGACATCGTCCGGAAAGTGGATACGGTTCGGATATTCCCCGCGACCCACTATGTTGCCGGGCCCGAGCGTCTCGAGCGTGCGGTCAAGGACATCGAGGCAGAACTCGAACAACGACTCGAAGAGTTGGAGGGCAAGGGCAAACTGCTCGAGGCGCAGCGGCTACGGATGCGAACGCAGTACGACTTGGAGATGATCAAACAGGTCGGATTCTGCTCCGGAATCGAGAACTATTCACGGCACATCGACGGCCGTGGACCTGGCACCGCGCCGGCTACGCTAATCGACTACTTCCCCGAGGATTTCCTCCTGGTCATCGACGAGTCGCATGTGACCGTTCCACAGATCGGCGCCATGTACGAGGGTGACATGTCGCGTAAGCGCAACCTGGTGGAGTTCGGTTTCCGCCTGCCGTCGGCGACGGATAACCGGCCGCTGACGTGGGAAGAATTCAGTCAGCGCATCGGTCAGACCGTCTACCTGTCGGCAACGCCAGGCAAGTACGAGTTGGGGCAAGCCGGCGGTGAGTTCGTCGAGCAGGTGATTCGTCCGACAGGTCTCGTCGATCCCGAGGTGATCGTCAAGCCGACCAAGGGGCAGATCGACGACCTGGTTCACGAGATCCGGGAACGCGCGGCAAAGGACGAGCGAGTCCTTGTCACGACATTGACCAAGAAGATGTCGGAAGATCTCACCGATTATCTGCTCGAACTCGGAATTCGGGTTCGCTATCTGCACTCCGACATCGACACGTTACGTCGCGTCGAACTGCTGCGGCAGTTGCGACTGGGGGAGTACGACGTCCTGGTCGGTATCAACCTTCTGCGTGAGGGCCTCGACCTTCCCGAGGTGTCGCTGGTTGCGATTCTCGATGCCGACAAGGAGGGCTTCCTGCGGAGTTCCACCAGCCTTATCCAGACCATCGGCCGCGCTGCTCGTAACGTGTCCGGCCAGGTTCACATGTACGCGGACAAGATCACTGCGTCCATGGCCCAGGCAATCGAAGAGACCGAGCGTCGCCGTGAGAAGCAGGTCGAATACAACAAGAAGATGGGGGTTGATCCCCAGCCTCTCCGCAAGAAGATCGCCGACATCCTCGATCAGGTCTACGAGGAGGCCGAGGACACTGCTGCGTCCGTCGACATCGGTGGTTCCGGACGTAACGCGACGCGTGGCCGTCGAGCGCAGGGCGAAGCAGGCCGCGCGGTCAGTGCAGGGGTGTACGAAGGCCGCGACACCAAATCGATGCCCCGGGCCGAATTGGCAGACCTGGTCAAGGAACTCACAGATCAGATGATGAATGCCGCCCGGGACTTGCAGTTCGAGTTGGCCGGTCGTTTGCGTGACGAAATCTCGGATCTCAAGAAGGAGCTTCGAGGCATGGACGCGGCCGGTTTGAAGTAGTTCGGTGGGATGTGTGTGAATCGGGAACGCCCGCTACGGTTCACATATGGATGCACAGACTGCCGGCAAGACCGGCCGTACTCTCGAACTTCTCCATTCGTTGGCTTACTTCGTTCCGGAGACGGAAAAGGAATTGGTTGCGCTTGGGCTCGAGCCGGGCCGGATGGTGTACTTCGCGGGTCGCGCTGCGCCCTTGGGTACTCCACCCGCCACCGTCGTGACGTCGGCGTTCTACAACTTCAATCCGGAGTTGGTCGCCAGCGTGATTCCGCGCGCGTGGGACCTCGCGAAACCGTCGGAGATTGTTGCTGCGCGCTACCGCGCCATCGACGCCGCGTACGTTCGTCTCCTCGGCGAAGAGGTGACGTCGTCACAGGACATGGCTGAAGCTGCCGAGTTGATTTCCATTGCAGCGCGGAACATCCCCGGCGTCGAGGGGCGTCCGCTGTACGCCGGTTGGGCTTCCGTCGAGTGGCCGACCGTGCCGCACCTCGCGTTCTGGCACGCACTGACTTTGCTGCGGGAGTACCGCGGTGACGGACACATCGCCGCACTGCAGACTGCCGGACTGAACGGGTTGGAAGCCTTGATCACCCACACCGCCACGGGTATCGGATTCCAGCAGAAGTTTGCTCAGAGTCGTCGCGGGTGGTCTGCCGAGCAGTGGGCGCAAGGTGTCCAGGATCTTCAGGATCGAGAGTTGCTCGATCGTAAGTCGGGAGCACTGACCGAGGACGGGCAGGAACTGCGCGACGTCGTGGAGGACTTGACGGACGATCTGGCTTTGGCGCCGTGGGACGCCTTGGGCGAATCCGGAGCAGACAGGCTTCTCGAACTGGCAGCGCCGTGGCGTGCTGCACTGACTGAACAGGACGTGTTTCCCGCAGCGCTTTTCGGTCCGCGATTCGGAAACCTGCGCTGATCCGGAATTCAGTGTAATTTTTTTGATGTGACTGCAGATCACATTCACTGCGGTCTTGTGGCGTGTATGGCAATTGGCACTATCGCTGCGCTCTGCCCGCTAATGTCAGCAGCGCTGACTTTCCCGTAACCGCTGACTATCTCGTAACCATGGAGGATGAATGAGTGCCTACCGGACCGTTGTCGTAGGAACCGATGGCTCCGAGTCGTCACTGAAAGCAGTCGACCGGGCCGCAAGCATTGCAGCCGATGCCAGTGCGCAATTGATTATCGCGTGCGCGTACTACCCGGCAGACCCCAAGGACGTCAGCGCTGCGGCAGATGTACTCGGCGACGAGGCATACCAGGTCACAGGTTCGACACCTACCTACGAAATCCTCCGAACGGCTCGGGAGCGCGCACATGCTGCCGGCGCGGAGAAGGTCGTGGAACGGGCAATCGTCGGAGCGCCCGTCGAGTCGTTGCTCGCCTTGCTCGACGAGGTCGAGGGTGATCTGTTGGTCATCGGTAACCGTGGACTCAACACACTGACCGGGCGTCTACTCGGATCGGTACCGTCGGATGCTGCACGAAAGGCAACATCCGACGTCCTGATCGTTCATACCGTTCGCTGAAAGTTCTCAGCAGTACTCGGTCTCGGCCGCGTCGACGATCACGGTTCCCAATCGATAGGGATCGGCACTGATCGGCGATGCGGCCGAACTGTTTTCGGTGCTCTCCACGTCTTGGAGTTGGCCAGGTCGGCTGGTGGCGCCGTTGTGCGTCACGCTGCGCAAATTCTCGATGATCATCGTTCGATCCGTGCCCACCGCCAACTGGCGGCAGATTCCGTCCCCGAGTGCTTGCAGGGTGTCGTCGGTAAGCGGTGTGGTGACGCCGTCTGCCGTGATCGCGTCCCGGAACCGTTCGAGTGCCTGAAGCTCGGGTGAGTCGGCCGTGGCAGTGGCAGGTGCGGCGCCGTCGGCGGTATCCGACGGCGAAGACTCGGCCTGAGCGCATCCGATCAGCGTCCCGGCGCACAGGCCGATCAGCGCAGCTCCGACGACCTGTGGGCGGCGACGGAGTAGCCACTGCGGCATGCGTGCGGCGATCGGAGCGGTCACGAGAAGATTTCCTTCAGTAGAAGTGGCACGAGAGAACCTACTCGGTCGCATCACATCACGGGTGTGAATGCAGCTTCGGCGATGTTGTCGAGCACAGCCGGAAGCGATTCGACGTGAATGATGCCGAGCCGCTGTGTTGCTCGGGTCAGTGCGACGTACAGGTCATTCATGCCACGCGGCGATTCCTCGAGGATATCCGAGGGTTCGACGATGAAAACGGTGTCGAATTCCAGGCCCTTGACGTCCTTGACGGAGAGCACGCTGACAGAGTCGCCGGCGAGGCCGGACAGGTTCTTCACCGTCTCGTGCCCGGCGATCACCGCAGTCAAGCCTGCGTGAGACTCGTGCTCGATGCAGCGACGCACCGTTTCCTGGAGATTCTCCGCTGTGGTTTTCAGTGACCACGGTGCAAAACCGCTATCTCTGACCGACCGGGGTACTGCTTGCGTGGGATCGATTTCCTCGAGCACCCGGTGTGCCACATCCATGATTTCCGACGGGGTTCGGTAGTTCACGGTCAGCTGCGTGAGCTTCCACCGCTTTGCGACGTATGGTTCGAGGATTGTCTGCCATGACGACGTGCCGGCGGGATCACCCGTCTGCGCAGTGTCGCCCACCAACGTCATCCAGCGATTCGGTATGCGGCGCATCAACATTCGCCACGCCATGGCCGACAACTCCTGAGCCTCGTCGACGATTACGTGACCGTACGTCCAGGTTCGATCACCCGCGGCGCGCTCGGCAGTGGTCTGATGCTGGCCCAAATCGTGACGCTGCGCGAGTTGACTGGCGTCGATCAGGTCGTAGGCCATCAGGATTTCGGGGTCCATCTCGTCTTCGAGATCCTGTGGCGCCGACCCTGTCAGAATATCGAGAGCGCCCTGTGCGTCGGCAATCTGAGCGCGCCATTGTCGTTGTGCCCGTTCGCGTTCAGCGGCGTCGTCAACGCCGAGAATTTCGGCCAGCTCGTCGAGTAGCGGCGCGTCCGCGGCACTGAATCCGGGGCCGACGCTCTGCAACAATTCCGAGCGCTGGTTGTCGTCGAATTGTGGAGCGGCTTTTTCCAGTCGTCTCGGTGACGTCCAGAGTTCGGCGAGAATCTGTTGCGGCGACAACTCGGGCCATAGTGAGCCGATTGCGGACATGATGTCGGCGTCTTCGCGCATTTCGTCACGGATGTCGGCGATGTCGTCTCGACTCAGGAGCGAACCGCCGTCCACCAGATTTCCGCCGATGATCTCGGCCATCTGTAGAGCCAGCGCTTCGATGACCGCTGATACGAAGATCGGCCTGGCCAAGTTGTGCGGCCGGCGGGACGAGCGGGCACGGCCACGGGCCTTGGTGACTGTCTTTCGATCCAGCTTCAGGTCGTAGGTGTCGAATCGGAGAACAATCGGCGATGACGGTACTTCCTGGCGATCACGGACAGCGTTCTTGAGTACTTCGAGGATGTCGAGTGAACCCTTGATCTCACCGGCCGCAAGCGAATCGATTCGTGTTGCGCGCACTCCGGGATACAGGTCGCCGATGGTGGAGAGTAGAACGCCGGTTTCACCAAGTGACGGGAGTACCTGACTGATGTAGTCGAGGAATGTTGCGTTGGGGCCGATGATGAGTACTCCGGCCTTCGCCAATTGCTGGCGATAGGTGTAGAGCAGGAACGCCGCACGGTGGAGCGCCACAGCGGTTTTGCCGGTACCGGGGCCACCCTGAACCACGAGCACACTCTTGTGTTCGGATCGGATGATCGAATCCTGCTCGGTCTGGATGGTTTCGACGATGTCGTTCATCTGGCCCGTGCGGGCGGCGTTCAATGCGTCGAGTAGCGCGCTCTCGCCGGCTACGCCACCGGCTTCGGTGACAACGCCGGCAGCGCGAGCTGCGTCGAGGTCGAGGTATTCGTCGTTGATTCCGGTGACCGCGCGGCTACGGCTACGGATGTGGCGTCGACGCTTCACGCCCTCAGGAGCCGCTGGTGTCGCGAGGTAGAACGGGCGGGCCATCGGGGCGCGCCAGTCGAGGAGGAGCGTCTCGTAGTCGTTCTCGGTGTCGAGAATTCCCAGGCGGCCGACGTAGCGATGTTCGTCGTCGAAATCGATTCTGCCGAAACACAGTCCATTTTCGGCTGCGTCGTACTTGGCTAGATCCTCGGTGTACATCGCGTTGAACGATTCGCGTTCACTGCGTGCCTGCGGGGTTCCACCGCTTTCCAGCAAGACGGTGCTCAGGCGCGATTTGGCATGCTTCCGGAGCTCGTCGAGACGGGAATACAGCATCGTCACGTACTGCTGCTCGAGCTGTTGCTCGGTGTGTGACGGGTCCGCGTCGGGCAAGGGTTCTCCTAGGCTTGGTGAAAGAAGTTCGAGCACCGCAAAAGTGCCAAGACAGTCTAGTTCGCTTAGGTGAATGGGGTGTATCCAACGAGGTCAGGCCACCCGAGGGTGGCCTGACCGGACGTTTGATTGTGTCAGTGCGTCAATTCGTCGCGCTTCTCGCGGGCCTTCGCCAGGGCGATTTCGGCGCGTTTGCGAGCTCGCTTGCCGAGGACCTCGGACTGCTCGGATGCAGTCTCCGCCCATTCGTTGCTTTTTTCGAGCGCAAGTTCTGCAAACTCGGCGCTGCGCTTGCCGGCCAACTCCGCCAGTTCGGACCCACGCTCGCGGGCCGTTTCTGCCAGTTCCGCCCCGCGCTTCTGGGCAACCTCGAGAATCTCGGGGCCTCGTTCCTTGGCGATCTCGAGCAATTCGGCACCGTGAACCTTCGCAGCTTCGGCTAGCTCGGTCCCACGCTCCGATGCAACGGCGAGTGCATGCTCGAGACGTTCGCCGGTGTGATCGTCGTGGTTCGCGGCTGCCAAGGGCAGCGTCGCCGCGATCGAGGCCTGCGCCTTCCTGGCGGCGCGGCGACCGCGCCAGCCGAGTGACGGTTTGCCCTCGGTGTCGACGGCGGCGATCATCAGGCCGCCGAGCAGACTGACGTTCTTGATGAAGTTGGTGCGTTGCATCGCACGAAGCGTGGGGTCCGACTCGTTCCAGAAATCATGGCCTGCAACTGTGGTGGGGATCAGGCTTCCCGCCAGTGCCAACGACGCGATGCGTGGAGCCTTTCCGCTTGCCAGCAATGCCCCGCCGCCGATCTGGATTACCGCGTTGAGCTTGATCAGTGTCTCTGGATCTGCGGGCATTTTTTGTGTCACCGCGCCGGGGAGTGTTTCCACTGATTTGTCGATCAGTGGAGTTGCTTTTGCCGCGCGTTGCGCAGGATTGCGGAGCGCATCGATCCCCCCGGCAATGAAAATGGTGGAAAGTAGTGGACGAGCAATTCGACGTACCAGCATGTTCCAAGCCTCCCGATGTAGGTCCTTTCCACACTAGCGATCAGAACGAAACCTGGGACAGGTTACGTTTTGTCGGCCGCTGTGGGAAGCCTGCAAAAACCGCGTCCATCAGCGAAGAATTAACCGAAACTCGGCTGCGACACACCTTGGGACGACGGCGTGGGAGGTTTGACGATGGATCGCAACGTCGACGTAGTGGTGGTCGGTGGTGGCCCAGCAGGTATGACCGTGGCTGGTGATCTTGCGCGGCTGGGGCGCTCGGTGGCTGTAGTGGAGAAGTGGCCGACGATCAACCCGTCCAGCCGGGCGTTTGCAACGATGGCGCGAACACTGGAGTTGCTCGACGCGCGTGGACTCGCCGACCAGCTACTTGCGACCAGCTCGACCACCCCGGGGATCAACCTTTTCAAGGGTGCAAAGCTGGACCTCACCCACCTGAGATCTCGCTACCGGTTCGCCATGATTACCCCGCAGACCAAAGTCGACCGAGCCCTCGAGCTCTATGCCAAGGACCAGGGAGCAGACATTCACCGTGGTATCGCGCTTGTCGATCTCGTTCAGGACGACGCCGGAGTCACCCTCACTGCTCGTGCCAAAGACGATGACAACCCTTCGTCCACGATGACGTGGCGCGCCAAGTACGTCGTTGGGGCGGACGGCGCACACAGTACGGTCCGCGGTCTGGTCGGGATGGATTTCCCCGGGAAATCCGTGCTGTCGTCCGTGGTGTTGGCTGACGTGAAACTGACCGCCGGACCGCACGATGGCGGCCTCACGCTGGGGGACACCCCGCGTGAGTTCGGATTCCTCGCGCCCTACGGGAAGGAGGACAGTAGCGGCGCTTGGTATCGCTCGATGACCTGGGATCGACGGCGTCAGGTTCCCGATACCGATCCGGTGGGAGAGGCCGAGATCGTGGATGCATTGAACCGGGCCATGGGGCGCGATGTGGGCGTCGTCGAAGTTGGCTGGCATTCGCGTTTCCATTGCGACGAGCGTCAGGTTCGCGACTATCGGAGCGGCAGGGTGTTTCTGGTGGGCGACGCAGCGCATGTGCACTCGCCGATGGGCGCACAAGGAATGAACACCGGAATTCAGGATGGTGTGAACCTGGCCTGGAAACTCGGCGCTGTATTGGCGGGTGCCGACGATTCGATCCTGGATACTTATCACCGCGAGCGGCACCCGATCGGGAAGCAAGTGGTTCGGCGGTCGGGGCTGATGATGCGCGCCGTCACCTTGCACCCGCGACTCGCCAGGTTCATGCGCGATCGCCTTGCTGCGCATATTCTGTCGATCCCGAAGGTGCGTGACCTCGTCGCCGGCAGTTTTGCGGGCACTGAGCTGCGTTATCCCTCGCCGGACGGACAGAGTGATCTAGTCGGGACTCGTGCGACGGAAGTGCCGCTACACGAAGGGCGACTCACGGAACTGCAGCGCCTGCCGGGTTTTGTTCTCATTCGTGAGCGCGCGAACACCTCGACGATGCAGAAACCGGGACCAGATCTTCTCGTCCAAGCGCGACGCGTGGACGACGGACCGTCGCTTCTGGTCCGGCCTGACGGTTACATAGCGTGGGCAGGGAGTTCTACTTCTCGAGAGGGAGAAGAGGGTTGGCCGGCAGCGCTGTCGCGGTGGACCGGAGCGCGATAGTTATCGCCGCGATCCCCAGCGATGGGGGTCGCACTCCAACGAGGCTCTGTCCCAGCGCCCCGAATCGGCGGCAGCAGCATAGGTGGTCTGTAGGAACGCAAGCAGTGTCGCGTCCGGGTCGGTGGCCGTCCGGACTGCTTCGTACGGCAGAAGAAACTGACCGAAATCGTTGCTGTAGAACGCTGCCGACGGTTCGACTCGATAGTCCTCGAACGCCGCAGGTGCGGGGTACGAGTACGAGTAGAACGCGCCTTCCTCGCCGCCGCCGGGCCAGAAGCCGCAACTGCTCAATTCGTGAGAGTAACCTTCCACCATCACCCAGTCGCCACAGTTGGGGGCTCCCCCTGGATGTGGTGGCGCAGTGTGTCCGGAGAATCGTGTACAGGCGAGGTCCATTGCGCCCCAGAAGAAGTGGACCGGCGATACCTTTCCGATGAATCCCGCACGGAACGACGCGATGACGCGGTCGGCCTGAACGAGTTGGCGCCAGAACAAGTGGACGGCTTCGGCGTCGTAGGAGCAGTGGACGTGATCGTCGGCAAACGGAAGCGCCGGATCGACTTCATTCGGTGTTGGCTGAATTTCCACTGAAATGCCCAGGGCGCGTAGTGCTTCCATCGTGCGTGCATAGAACGTCGATACCGATTGAGGTTCGAGTGGAATCTCGTGTGACGCCCCGGAGCTATCGCGGATGCGTAGCTGGTGTTCGCAGAAATCGAACTCGATATCGAAAATGCGGTCGCCGTAGGGGATGGACGATGTGGTCAACCCTCGCGGAGTGACATAGAGCGTGACCTGCCACCAGTGGTTGACCAGTGGTGAACACGCGAGCCGGATCTTTCCCACGATCTGCACCCACATGTGCAGGGTGTCGCGCGTGTCGGTCCAGTCGTCCACTCGCAGTGCTGGCCAATCCGCCGGCGTGTTGGATGTTGTCATTTGACGTCCTCCGCACTCGATCGGCAATCGGGCCTACTTCGGAGTCTGGCACGAGTGGGTTCGACATGTACATAACCGCTTTGGGCTGCACCAGCGGGTGCCTCGCGACAACAGCGAAGTTCAGCGGAATCCGCGGCGACCCCGGCGGCGATGTCCATCCGTGGACACAGGGGATGAGGTCAGGGAACGCCAGCCAGTCCGTGTAGGGCAGGTCGGCCACCGCTTCCAAGTTCGGACGCAGCCCCCCAGAAAAGGTAGTCGTCGGTGACGTTCCACGGTTGGAAATACTTCAACCCGTTACCGAGGGTGCTAGGTGGCTCAGGCGGGCTGGTCTGCACTCGGTGTAATCGTGAGGCGTTCGAGTCGACCGGAGTCGTCAAGTTGGAAGCGGTAGTCAAGGTCGACCATCCCACCGGGGAACGTTCCTTCGAGCCGACACCTGATCGAGGTCGTTCTAGTGGCGGCGTCGCTGTTCGTGGATATCGCCGTTGTGGTGTACGTGTACTGACTTGCGACTCGACCCAGATATGTCGTGACGACTTCCATTGTTACTTCTCCGATCGACAGGTCGTGGAGCGGTTCGAGTCTCAGCGTCTGTCGAGGAGACGGCGTATCCCGTCGATTCGGTCGCTCAGCCTCGGTGGAGTACGTTCCGGATCCATCAGTGCATTTTCAGCGAGCACGTGGTCTTCGCTGTCGACTGTATTTCGGTCGAATTCACGCAGACTGCGGGCGTCGGAGGTCGCAAGTGTGCGAACCGTCGTCAACAGTGAGTGCTCGCGCAACGCGTCGTCGATCTCATTCTCGGTGAGTTCGAGGTGCTCGCTGAGCAGTCGGCGCCGCAGTCCGACGATCGAGGCCCGCAACTCGACATCTGAATCGTCGTAGGATTCGACGGCGATGTCACACTCGGTGTCGAAGCCCATCGAACGGTTGTTGAGGTTCGACGACCCGATTCGCAGGAGTCGATCATCCATCACCAGGATTTTTGCGTGCACGTAAATTGGTGCACCAGAAGAGGTCACGGGATAGAACGCACCGAACCGGTCATGGACGTCGGCGGTCCACAACAGATGCAACAGGTCGTGGCGTGCCCCATCCATCGCCTTTTGTTCCAACCACCCGTCGGCATTGCGCGGAATGACCAGAACGATCTCCGGTCCGTCGGCCTCACGCAGGCGTGCGGCGATCGCCTCGGCCAGAGTGCGTGAGGCGAGGTACTGGCTTTCGATGTACAGCGTGTGTTCGGCACCGGCGATGGCCGCGAGATAAAGCGCCTCGATCTCGCGTACCTCAGTGCGTTCGTCGAGTTCCGGCAGAGTTCTGGCGATGGCTACGTCGACAACCCGCAACGTGGGCGCCAGATTGACGGGCCACGGTGTTGCCGTGCTCTGGATCGGTCTCAGATCCTCGCCGGTTGCGGATTTCCAGCGTGCTCGCGCCAATTCGCCGATGGCCGCGGCCGCATCGCCGTCGACCGCTGTGGTCGCGTCATGCCAAGGGCCGTAACGCCTTCCGCTTGGTGTGATCCGGTAGTCGTTGTGATCGGCGTGATCCGAGGTGTCCCAGCGGTCCACCGTCATGTCGATGCCGCCGCAGAACGCCAGAGCATCGTCGATGACGATGATTTTCTGATGGTGCGCGGCGCCCACTGGGTGGGCGCCGTCGATTTCGAATCGAAGGCGTTCGTCGGTCAACCAGTTCGACACGAAGACTGGAGTCATGCCGCGTCCGATTGCGGTGAAGGCCCCTACGTTCCATTTGAGTACGAGGATTTCGAGGTCGGGTTTCTCGCGGACAAGCCAGCGTAGGAACCTGCCCAGCCGATTGGGGCCGTCGAGCGTCTTCTCGCGCGGCTCGAGTTTGATGCGCGTGTCGAAGTCCCAGCCGATCAACATGATTCGTTTTTCAGCTTGCAGCATCGCGGACTTCGCATGATGAAAGTAGTCAGCGGCATCGATAATGCAGGCAAGATTATCTGCCGGCTCGATGCGCCAGCAGGTTTCGCCCGGAGCCAGAATTCTGCTCACACGTCGACCAAATCGGCGTGGGCAGTTTCCGGCACTGCTTCCTTGGATACTTCTCGCGCCACGACGCCGACATGTGTGGCGAGTAACTCCGAAAGCTCTTCCCCAGCAACGGCGCTGGCTACCGACCCGAAGATTGTGACCTCGGATGCTCCGTGGCGGCGGCGCACCGACTCCCGCTCAGTGCGCTTCGCGTTCGACACGGACCGCAATTGCCGACTGTGGAGCGGTGCGGTCATGTGGGCTCCTTGGAAGTGACGGTTCGCGATGATGATACCGCTCAGCTAAAGAAGTCGAGGAGCTGTCCTAGCTCCCCGTTCCAGCTATCGCGGCCGTGAGTGACGGACCCTGGGTAGGTGTTGCGGCCCAGTAAGCTGCGTGGCCGAGGAGCTAGTCAAGCTGCGTGGCCGAGGAGCTAGTCCGATTGTCGACAACTTGGAGTCGAAGTCCATTCCGTCTGAGTCGGCTGCTGAGCGATTTCCCGGACTGATCACGTCCGTCGACGGGCGGTCATCCCCAACGCGCGCGGCGGGGCAGCGCTGGGGATGTGCGGTGCAAGGGTCACCAACCGCGTTCGCGCCACTCCTGCAAGTGCGGACGCTCGGCGCCGAGTGTCGTGTCCTTGCCGTGGCCGGGGTAGACGATGGCGGAGTCGTCGTAGCGTCCGAAGAGCTTTGTCTCGACATCGCTGAGCAGTGAGGTGAATTTCTCGGGATCAGCGGTCTTTCCGACTCCGCCTGGAAAGAGCGAGTCACCGGTGAAGATGTGAACCTGGCCGGACGGTTCGGTGAGCACGAGTGCGATGGAGCCGGGGGTGTGGCCGGACAGGTGGATGACATCCAAGCTCAGGTTGCCGACCGTGACGCTGTCGCCGTCCTCGAGCAGAACGTCCGGGGTCACGGGAAGTGCTTCGGCATCGAGGGGGTGCGCAGCGGTTGGCACGTTGGTGGCAGCGTGGACGTCTTTCAGTGCCAGCCAGTGGTCGCCGTGCTGGTGTGTGGTGACGATGGAGTCGAACACGGGAGCTTCCTGCTCGATCAGCGCAACGATTTTCTCGGCTTCGTTGGCCGCGTCGATCAGGAGTGATTTCCCGGTTGCGGAACAGACCACGAGGTAGGTGTTGTTGTCCATGGGGCCGACTGACATCTTCGTGATGGTTGCACTGTCGATGGTGCGTCGTTGAGGCGCAGAATCGGGGGAGAGCTGACCGGTATAGGAGTTGTCGATCACGATGGGCTGATTCGTCATGATTCGCAGGCTACCTTCGAATAGGGGCTGGTAGAACGCTGGGTTCGTGCTTGCAGTCAAAACTTGTCGGTGGCTCGGCCTACCATGGCGTCGTTCGAGGACTCGCTGCGTTTGAGTGCTCGAGATGTCGGTGATGTCGCTGGTGGACAGCCCAGATGAATGACGATGAAGGGAATTGGTGTGTCGGATCGCCTGATCGTGCGGGGTGCGCGAGAGCACAATCTGCGAGGAGTCGACCTGGATCTCCCGCGAGACAGCATGATCGTCTTCACGGGTTTGTCGGGTTCGGGTAAATCCAGCCTTGCGTTCGACACGATCTTCGCCGAAGGACAGCGTCGGTATGTCGAGTCACTCTCGGCGTACGCGCGTCAGTTCCTGGGCCAGATGGACAAACCCGACGTCGATTTCATCGAAGGCTTGTCGCCTGCGGTGTCGATCGATCAGAAGTCGACCAACCGGAACCCTCGATCAACCGTCGGAACCATTACCGAGGTCTACGACTACCTTCGTCTCCTCTATGCCCGCGCGGGTTCCGCTCACTGCCCGGTATGTGGTGAGAAAATCGCGCGTCAGACGCCTCAACAGATCGTCGATCAGGTCCTCGATATGGAGGAGGGCATCAAGTTTCAGGTCCTCGCTCCGGTGGTGCGCACGCGCAAGGGTGAGTTCGTCGACCTTTTCGAACAGCTCAATACGCAGGGTTACTCACGTGTACGGGTTGATGGTGTCGTCTACCCCTTGACCGATCCGCCGAAGCTGAAGAAGCAGGAAAAGCACGACATCGAAGTTGTCGTCGATCGTCTTCAGGTGAAGGCAAGCTCCAAGCAGCGACTCACGGATTCGATCGAGACCGCTCTCCGCCTTGCCGAGGGCATTGTTGTTCTCGACTTTGTCGACCGTGAAGAAAACGCGCCTGACCGGGAGCGGCGATTCTCCGAAAAGCTGGCGTGCCCCAACGCCCATCCACTCGCGATCGACGATCTCGAGCCGCGTTCGTTCTCGTTCAATTCGCCGTACGGAGCCTGCCCGGAGTGCACGGGTCTGGGTATTCGTAAAGAGGTAGACCCCGAACTTGTTGTTCCCGATGCGGAATTGAGTCTCGAGGACGGAGCAATCGCGCCGTGGTCGATGGGGCAGAGTTCCGAGTACTTCGGGCGCTTGTTGTCCGGCCTCGGCGACATCCTCGGCTTCGACATGAAGACGCCGTGGAACAAGCTTCCAGCCAAGGCGCGCAAGGCAATTCTCGAGGGCAGTGAGGAACAGGTCCACGTCCGGTACAAGAACCGGTACGGCCGTACCCGTTCTTACTATGCGGAGTTCGAGGGCGTCATGCCCTTCCTGCATCGCAGGCTCGAGCAGACCGAATCCGATCAGATGAAGGAACGCTACGACGGCTACATGCGCGACACCCCGTGTCCCGCGTGTGGCGGTGCGCGACTGCGTCCGGAAATCCTCTCGGTCACTATTGCTGCCGGAGATTTCGGCAGCAAGTCCATTGCGGAGGTCTGTGAACTCTCGATCTCCGACTGCGCCGATTTCCTGAACAGCCTCACACTCGGTTCACGCGAAGAAGCCATCGCGGGACAGGTGCTCAAGGAAGTTCAGGCCCGCCTCGGATTCCTCCTCGACGTCGGACTCGAATATCTCTCACTGTCGCGTGCCGCGGGCACCCTGTCCGGCGGCGAGGCCCAGCGAATCCGGCTGGCAACGCAGATCGGTTCGGGTCTTGTCGGTGTGCTCTACGTGCTGGACGAGCCGTCCATCGGTTTGCACCAGCGAGACAACCGTCGCCTGATCGAAACACTGACCAGGCTTCGCGATCTCGGCAATACCCTGATTGTGGTCGAGCACGACGAAGACACGATTCGTACCTCCGACTGGGTGGTCGACATCGGTCCGTACGCCGGAGAGCACGGCGGCCAGGTAGTCCACAGCGGGCCTTACGAAGAGCTGCTCACCTGCGACGAGTCGATTACCGGCGCTTATCTGTCCGGGCGAAAGTTCATCGAGGTCCCGGAGATCCGTCGCCCCGTCGATCGTAAGCGTCAGGTCACCGTTGTCGGTGCGCGTGAGCACAACCTCGACGGCATCGACGTGAGCTTCCCGTTGGGTGTTCTCACCGCGGTTACCGGCGTTTCCGGTTCGGGCAAGTCGACATTGGTGAACGACATCCTGGCCACCGTCATGGCCAACAAGCTCAACGGCGCGCGTCAGGTGCCTGGCCGCCACACCCGAATCAACGGACTTGACCAACTCGACAAGTTGGTTCAGGTTGATCAGTCGCCGATCGGCCGTACCCCGCGGTCCAACGCGGCCACGTACACCGGTGTGTTCGACAAGATTCGTACGCTGTTCGCTGCCACAACCGAAGCCAAGGTGCGCGGCTATCAGCCGGGGCGCTTCTCGTTCAACGTCAAGGGCGGTCGCTGCGAGGCGTGCTCGGGTGACGGAACACTCAAGATCGAGATGAACTTCCTGCCCGACGTGTACGTACCGTGCGAGGTCTGCCACGGAGCTCGGTACAACCGCGAGACACTCGAGGTTCACTACAAGGGCAAGTCCATCGCCGAGGTTCTGGACATGCCCATCGAGGAGGCAGCGGAGTTCTTCCAGCCGGTCACCTCGATTCACCGGTACCTGAAGACTCTGGTGGACGTCGGTCTCGGTTACGTGCGACTGGGACAGCCGGCACCGACGCTGTCCGGCGGCGAGGCGCAGCGCGTCAAGCTTGCCGCCGAGCTTCAGAAACGTTCCACCGGACGTACCGTCTACATCCTCGACGAGCCGACAACCGGCCTGCATTTCGAAGACATTCGCAAGTTGCTGATCGTCATCAACGGATTGGTCGACAAGGGCAACAGTGTCATCGTGATCGAGCACAACCTCGATGTCATCAAGACATCGGACTGGGTTGTCGACATGGGTCCCGAAGGTGGATCCGGCGGCGGAACCGTTGTGGCAGAAGGAACTCCGGAAGAAATTGCTGCCGTGCCCGAGAGCTACACCGGCAAGTTCCTCAGCGAGGTACTCCATGCGCAACAGGCTCCCGTGAAGAAGAAGACTGTGGCGAAGAAGCGCGCCGCGAAGGCTACGGCCCCCAAGAAGGCTGCGCCGCGGAAGAAGTCCGCATCGGTGGCCTGACAGGGTGAGATAGGCGCGATCGCAGTGATGCCGGGACGGTTTGTCGTCCCGGCATCACTGCTGCGTCGTGACGCTATGCGTCTGCTGCGTCGAGAATGGTTTCGGCCAACTCCTTCGGGCGTGACCACATCGGCCAGTGTCCGGTCGGAAGATCGACGTACGTCACCGGCAACTTCGCGAGTTCGACGGCAATGGGAAATCCACCATCAGCCATCTGTTTGATGACGTCGGAGGGATAGCTGCTGCACACCACAGTGGTGGGAACCGAATAGCGTCTCGGATCGGTCAGGACGATCTGATCTCGAGCTGCGCCCGCAGGTTCGGGGACAGCGCGATCACGAAATGCCGTCAAGGCGTCGTCGTCGAGTCCCTCGATGCTGCTCCCGTCTGCTTCCAGTTCGGCCCAAAGGCGGTAGTGGAACCTCGATCGCATCCTCGGCGAGATCGGGTCGAAGAGCGGTGCCATCCGGCATCGGACCGCTGTCGACGTAGACGATGCGCGCAATCTGGTCGGGTACGCGATCGGTCGCGGCGTACCCGGACGCTCCGGCGCCGCTGTGCACGACCAGGATCGTGCGTTCGTCCGACCTCGAGACGGCGTCGACGATTGCGCTGACGTGGGAATCGAGAGTCACGGTGTTCCGGGGCGAGTCCACCGACTCGAGTCCCGGAAGTGTTAGTGCGGTTACGTGGGTGTCAGGGCGTTGAAGGTGGGGGAGTACCGCGTCCCACGCCCATGCGCCGAGCCAGAATCCGGGAACCAGAACGATGTGAGTTTTCATGAGCCCATAGTGGCGGGCTATCGGTGACAACTGCGTGTCACCGATTTTGTCACCGTTTGGTATCGAAATTTGGGACAATCGGAAACGTGAATCGAGCGGCCAGATTGCACGCACTCCTCGAGGAGTTGCGTCGTCGTGGCGATCGCGGGTCAAATGCGGCGCAGTTGGCGGCGCAATTCGGTGTCACGCCGCGCACAGTCAAGCGTGACATCGAGACATTGACGGAGTCGGGATCCGCGATCGAAGGTCGCTGCGGACCTGGCGGCGGTTACCGTCTGATTGGGCGCGCGACGCTGCCTCCGGTGAATTTCACTGTCCCGCAGGCAGTGTCGATCGCCCTGGCCTTGACTGCTGTCGGAGACGCTCCGTTCGCGGACGACGGACGGGCAGCCCTGGCCAAACTACTCGACGTCATGGACGCCGACAGTCGGGCCAGAGTTGAGGAACTCAGCGGGCGCGTCTGGGTTCGGCATGACGAAGAATCTGATGACGAGTCAGGAGTGAACCGGCGCGCGATCGAGCAGGCTTTGGAACGTAAGTGTGTTGTGTCGTTGCGGTACATCGACGGAGACGGTGCCGAATCGACGCGTGCGGTCGAGCCACATCTGCTGGCTCACGCCCGAGATCGGTGGTTCGTGATCGGTTGGTGCAGAACGAGGGACGCGGTTCGGTGGTTCCGTCTCGATCGGATCCAGAAAGCGACGCTGACCAAGGAGCTTTTTGTTCCTCGAGAGACTGCGCTGTTCGGAGAGCCGCCGCCGACGGCTCGCTCGGCAGCTGACGCGAGTTGACGGCTCAGGAGTTCATGTTCACGGCCGCCGCAACGGATTCCGTGACAAGTTCTTCCAAGACTGAGCGATCGATGTCACTGAGCCGTTTGATATAGAGGCAGCCTTTGCCGATCTTGTGCTTGCCCAGGCGGCCGAGCGTCGCGGCGTGCTCGTCGAAGTTCAGTGACAAATAGAGGGTCAGTGCGGTCGCTCGCGGTGAGAACCCGATCAGTGCGGTGTCACCTTCGTGTCCGCTTGCATAGCGATAGTGGCGGGCACCGAATCCGATGATGCTGGTTCCCCACATCACCGGCGGTTCGCCGGTCGCAGCCGACAGTACGGAAATCAGTTCCGCACTGTCGGCGCGTTTGACCGGGTCGGCAATTCGATCGACAAAGGCATCGACGTCGTCTGGAGTCGGCTGCGTTTTGTTCGCGGTTGCCATGTGTGTGGTCGCCGTTCGTGACTCAGTAGACCGGTCCGGTGAACTTCTCGCCCGGGCCCTTGCCCGGCTCGTCGGGGTGCGACGACGCTTCGCGGAACGCACGCTGGAGGGCCTGCAGGCCTTCGCGAATGGGACCCGCGTGGGGGCCGAGGTATTCGACGGATGCGGTGACCAGTCCGGCGAGCGCGGTGATGACCCGGCGCGCTTCGTCCAGGTCCAGGTAGGGGCTGGCCGACGGGTCGGCGTCGGACAGTCCGAGCTTCTCTGCTGCGGAGCTCATCAGCATCACGGCGGCGCGGCTGATGACCTCGACTGCGGGAACCTCGGAGAGTTCGCGGACATCAGGGTTCGCGTCGGTGTTCTGATCTGCTTCGAAGTTCTCACTCATGTCTGCAAGGATTCCATCACGGTCCGGAGCAGTTCAATCTGCCCTTGTCTTGTGCAGGCACGATTAGATTCATCGCCGCCGGCCTGATACTCTTGTCCCAACGACCGCCTCCGACATGTTCGGGGGCAGCAAGTGGAGCCCGACTCCCACCTCTGCGCGGCAGGTGAAACTGCAGTTCAGTGGTTCCGGTCACCTGACGAAGAATCTATTCTTCATCAGGTTCCTCGTTTAGTCGAGGAGATTGTTCCTGGCGTGAGCTGGGTTTGATCTGATCGGTCGACATCGGGCCCCGCGGAGAAATATCACCGCGGGGTTTTTTGTTGGGGTTTGGGTAGAACTAGCTGCGTGCGGTCACAAGACCGCACCGTTCAACCTAGGAGGCCCCATCAGCACTGAGACCCGCATCAACGATCGAATCCGCGTTCCCGAGGTCCGTTTGGTCGGACCTGGCGGTGAACAGGTAGGCATCGTGCGTGTTGAAGATGCACTCCGCTTGGCTCTGGAAGCCGACCTCGACCTTGTCGAGGTAGCTCCTGATGCCCGTCCGCCGGTCTGCAAGATCATGGACTACGGCAAGTTCAAGTACGAAGCTGCACAGAAAGCCCGTGAGTCTCGCAAGAACCAGACTCTTACGGTCATCAAGGAGCAGAAGCTTCGCCCCAAGATCGACGCCCACGACTACGAGACCAAGAAGCGCAACGTTGTTCGCTTCCTCGAAGCTGGTTCCAAGGTCAAGGTCACGATCATGTTCCGCGGTCGTGAGCAGTCACGCCCCGAACTCGGCTACCGCCTTCTGCAGCGTCTGGGAGCAGACGTCGCAGACCTCGGTTTCGTCGAGACCTCGGCTAAGCAGGACGGTCGCAACATGACGATGGTTCTGGCGCCGCACAAGGGTGCCAAGACCCGCGTCAAGGCTCAGGAAAGCGCTCAGGCGCCCGTCGCTCAGGCGGCTCCGAAGCCGGCTCCCGAAGCTCCGGCAGCCCCGGCAGCCCCGGCAGCCGAAGAAGCGGCTCCCGAAGCTCCGACCAGCTAGTCGATTCCCCAAGCACCATCACGTAACAAAGAACTGAGGACTCCATGCCCAAGATGAAGACCCACAGCGGCGCCTCGAAGCGATTCAAGGTTTCCGGTTCCGGCAAGCTCCTGCGCCAGAAGGCCGGCCGTCGCCACCTTCTCGAGCACAAGGCCAGCAAGGTCACCCGTCGTCTCGACGGTGTCGCTGTCGTCAGCCCTGATGACGCACCGCGCATCAAGCGCATGCTCGGCATCTGAGTCGTCCCCCTTACTGACCACCCGGGGCCGAATCTCAGCCCCTAGATTGACAGGATTTTCACGTGGCACGCGTAAAGAGGGCGGTCAACGCCCAGAAGAAGCGTCGTTCAATTCTTGCTGCATCCAGCGGCTACCGTGGACAGCGTTCGCGTCTGTACACCAAGGCCAAGGAGCAGCAGCTCCACTCGATGGTTTACGCATACCGCGACCGTCGTGCACGCAAGGGTGAGTTCCGGAAGCTGTGGATCACGCGTATCAACGCTGCAGCTCGGGCCAACGACATCACGTACAACCGCCTGATCCAGGGCCTGCGCCTGGCTGAGGTCGACGTCGACCGCAAGATCCTCGCCGAGCTCGCCGTCTCCGATGCAGAGGCCTTTGCCGGCCTCGTTGCACTCGCGAAGGCCGCTCTGCCGGCTGACGTGAATGCGCCTGCCGGAGAAGCAGCCTGATCGACGCATCACAGCAACGGCCCGTGGATCCGCTCACCGAGCGGACTCCGCGGGTCGTTTCTGCTGTCAAGCTCCTGCGCACAGCAGAACGACGTAAAGCAGGACGATTCCTGGTCGAGGGCGAAAACTCCGTCACAGAAGTCTTGAAGGCCAACGGCTCAACCGCCACCGTGGTCCGTGATCTCTTCTACACAGAGGCCGCTGCCGATCGGTATCAACACGTCATCGATCTGGCGTTGAGCTCCGGAGTTCGCGCTGCTCTCGTCACCGACCGCGCAGCTAAGGCCCTGAGCGACACCGTGACTCCGCCCGGCCTGGTTGCCGTGTGTGATCTCCTCGATGTTCCTCTGTCGGACGCGATCCGCCCGGATACCAAGCTCCTTGCCGTTCCGGTCGAGGTCAACGAACCGGGCAACGCGGGCACGGTAATTCGGATTGCCGACGCAGTTGGTGCTGATGCCGCGATCCTGGCCGGAGACAGCGTGGACCCGCACAACGGCAAAGTGGTTCGATCGTCGGCGGGCAGCCTGTTCCACCTACCGGTTGTTCGTGAACGCGATACCGATTCGGTGATCGAACAGATCCGCGCCGCCGGTATTCAGATCCTGGCTACTGCTGCCGACGGAGAGATCGACCTCGACAACGCGGACGAGTTGTTGAGCAAGCCGACGGCCTGGCTGTTCGGAAACGAAGCGCACGGTCTTGATCCGGCCATAGCGGCCCGTGCTGATTACCGTGTCCGTATTCCGATCCACGGGCGCGCCGAGAGCCTTAATCTGGCGACTGCAGCCGCTATCTGCCTCTATGCGAGTGCGCGGGTGCAAAATCGCGACACCGATCAGGGCTGACGAACAAGACGGAAGTGACCTCTCGGAATTCCATTTGCGGAAGCCTGAGAGAATGCAAGAGCGTAACAATGCTCGACACAATGCTCGACCGCAGTAGAGAAGCAAACCGAGAAGCGACAGGAGTGTCACAGCCGTGGCCAAAAATGAGGGCGCGACCCCGCCGGACGTCGATGCGAGTGCGCTCACCGAAGAGGCGCTGACCGCGGCCGCGGAGAACGCAGAGAAGGCGCTCGCGGAGGCAGCGGACCTGGATGCACTGGCTCAGGTCAAGGTTGAGCACATGGGGGACAAGTCCCCGATCGCCCTCGCTCGCCGTGGTCTCGGCAGCCTTCCCGGTAAGGAAAAGGCCGAAGCGGGCAAGCGTGTCAACATCTTCCGTACGCGCATCAGCTCTGCGTACGACGCGCGTCGCGAGGTTCTCCTTGCTGAACGAGACGCCGCGGTGCTGGTCGCCGAGGCAATCGACGTCACGCTGCCATCCGATCGTTATCCAGTGGGTGCCCGTCATCCCATCAGCTTGATCTCCGAGCAGGTCGCCGACGTGTTTGTCGCGATGGGCTGGGAGGTCGCCGAGGGACCGGAGGTCGAGACCGAGCACTTCAACTTCGACGCTCTGAACTTCCTGCCGGATCATCCCGCGCGGACCATGCAGGACACGTTCCATCTGGCGCCGGAGAACTCGCGTCAGGTGCTGCGTACGCACACCTCGCCGGTGCAGGTGCGCACGATGCTCACGCGTGAGGTTCCGATCTACGTCGTCTGCCCCGGTCGCACCTTCCGTACCGACGAACTCGATGCGACGCACACGCCGGTGTTCTCACAGGTCGAGGGTCTTGCTGTCGACAAGGGTCTGACGATGGCCAATCTTCGCGGAACTCTGGACGCATTCGCACGTGCATTGTTCGGTCCCGAGACTCGGACGCGTATGCGCCCCAACTACTTCCCGTTCACGGAACCGTCGGCTGAGGTCGACGTGTGGTTCGCGAACAAGAAGGGTGGCGCAGGGTGGGTCGAATGGGGCGGCTGCGGCATGGTCAACCCGAACGTGCTGCGTGCCAGTGGAATTGATCCGGACGAGTACTCGGGATTTGCGTTCGGTATGGGCCTCGAGCGGACTCTGCAGTTCCGCAACGGCATCCCGGACATGCGTGACATCGTCGAAGGCGACGTGCGTTTCACGCTGCCATTCGGCGTTGCCGGCTGACCGGTCCGGTATCCGGACCTTTTCGACCAACAGACTTATCGAGAAAACGAGAGAGCTGAGCTGACGTGCGAGTAGCGCAATCCTGGCTGACCGAGATCCTGCAGCGGGCAACTCCGGAGTGGGAAGTCACTCCCGAAGAGTTGGACGCTGGGTTCGTCCGGGTAGGACTCGAAGTCGAGGAACTCGACACACTCGAGGCAATCGACGGCCCCCTGGTGGTCGGCAAGGTCCTCGAGATCACCGAACTCACCGAGTTCAAGAAGCCGATCCGTTTCTGCCAGGTCGAGGTCGGCGAAGCAGAGCCGCGCGGCATCGTTTGTGGTGCCCGCAATTTTGCCGAGGGTGACCTCGTCGTTGTTGCGTTGCCCGGCGCTGTCCTACCCGGCGGCTTTGCCATCGCGTCTCGTGAGACGTACGGCAAGATCTCCGACGGAATGATCTGCTCTGTCGCGGAACTCGGAATCGGCAAGGATCACTCGGGCATCCTCGTGCTCGAACCCGGCACTGCTGAGCCCGGCGCAGACGGCAACGAGTTGCTCGGGCTCGGTGACACGATCATCGAACTGAACATCACCCCTGACCGTGGCTACTGCTTCTCGGTACGCGGCCTTACCCGTGAACTCGCGTGCGGCTTCGATCTCGAATTTGCCGATCCTGCTTCGGTTCCCGCCCACCCCGCTGAGGGGCAGGCGTGGCCGGTACAGCTCGAACCGGAGTCCAAGGCGACGCGCTTCGTGATGCGCAAGGTCACCGGCATCGACCCCAAGGCGGTCAGCCCGTGGTGGATGCAGCGACGCTTGCTGCTCTCGGGTGTTCGCCCGATCTCTCCTGCTGTGGACGTCACCAACTACGTGATGCTCGAACTGGGTCAGCCGCTGCACGCATTCGATGCAAACGCAGTGAAGGGCGACCTGGTGATTCGCCGCGCGAAAGCCGGCGAGAAGCTCACCACACTCGACGAGGTCGAGCGCACCCTCGATCCCGAGGATGTGGTGATCGTCGACGATTCCGGCGTCATCTCGTTGGCTGCAGTCATGGGCGGCGCGACTACCGAGGTCGGGTCCGAAACCACGGACATCTTGCTCGAGGCAGCTACCTGGGATCCGCTTGCAGTCTTCAAGACTGCGCGTCGGCACAAGCTGTCCAGCGAGGCCAGCAAGCGTTTCGAGCGCGTTGTGGACCCGGCGATCCCGGTTGCCGCAGTCGACCGCGCAGCAGCACTGCTCGTCGAGATCGCCGGTGGCCGTATCGAACCCGTCCTCACCGATGTCGGTGCGGTTGCGCCGCGTGAAGCGATTCGGATGGACATCGACCTTCCCGATCGCGTTGCCGGCGTCAGCTACCCCAACGGCACGGCTGCGCGTCGTCTCACCCAGGTCGGTTGCACTGTCGAGGTCGGAGTCAGCGACGAAGGGCACGGCCAGTTGGTCGCAACCCCGCCGTCGTGGCGACCGGACCTGGTTCAGCCTGCTGATCTGGTCGAAGAGGTCTTGCGTCTCGAAGGACTCGAGCAGATTCCGTCGGTTCTCCCGGCTGCACCTGCCGGACGTGGATTGACGCCGAAGCAGCGTCGCAAGCGCACGGTGTCCAAGGCGATTGCACATGCCGGATTCGTCGAGGTTCTGCCGCCGGTGTTCCTGCCCACCAACATCTTCGATGTCTGGGGACTCGGCAGCGACGATCCGCGTCGCAATACCAGCAAGGTGCTCAACCCGCTCGAGGCGGATCGCCCCGAACTTGCTACGACGCTCCTGCCCGGCTTGTTGGAGGTATTGGCTCGCAACACTTCTCGTGGCCAGCGGGATCTTGCGCTGTACGGCATTGCCCAGGTTGTGCTTCCGGGGCCTGACACCAAGCCTGTCGACGCATTGCCGGTCGACCGTCGCCCGACGGACGATCAGATCGCAAACCTGATTGCGTCACTGCCCGAGCAGCCGGTACACGTCGCCGCTGTGCTCAGTGGTTTGCGTGAGCTCAACGGCCCGTGGGGCCCCGGCCGTGCGGCAGAGGCATCGGACGCGTTTGCTGCAGTGCGCGTCATCGCAGCGGCAGCCGGCGTCGAGGTTGAACTGCGTGCGGCGCAGTATCTGCCGTGGCATCCGGGTCGTTGCGCCGAGGTTCTTGTCGACGGCAACGTTGTCGGGCATGCCGGCGAATTGCATCCGGCTGTTCTCGAGCGTGCTGGACTGCCCGCTCGCACCTGCGCACTGGAAATCGATCTGGACGCGCTGCCGTTGGTCGAGAACCTGCCCGCTCCGCGTGTGTCGCCGTTCCCGGCTGTTCTGCAGGACGTGGCCGTCGTTGTCGACCGCAACGTTCCGGCCGCCGAGGTTCAGGAAGCTCTACGCGTCGGCGGCGGCGAGCTTCTCGAAGACATTCGTCTTTTCGACGTGTTCGAGGGCGAGCAAGTTGGTGAGGGCCGCAAGTCGCTGGCGTTTGCACTTCGCTTCCGCGGCGTGGATCGCACCCTGACCGAGGACGAGGCCAGTGCCGCGCGTGACGCAGCAGTAGAGGCAGCGTCCAAGGCTGTAGGCGCGCAGATGCGCGGCTAGCAGCACGAGTTGTCAAGGGACCCGAGGCCACAGCGCCTCGGGTCCCTTTCTCGTTCAGTCGGATTCGAGAATGTTCAGGCTTCTCGGGGAAGCCAGACATCCGGCGCGATGGTGCCCGTCCGGCGACCCTGCTGGTCGAGTACGTGACCGAGCAGTTTGCGGAGGTAGAGGACGATCGAGCGTTCCCCGATATGCAATTCGGGGCACTCCCTGCGTATTCGGATCTCGAAGGCGTCGAGGTCTGCGGGCGAATGCAGCCACAATTGCACCACCAGATTCTCGCTACCCACGACGGCAAAACAATTCCGCACCTCGGGTGCTCGGCTCAGGAGCCGACCAACCATGTCCAGATGCTCGGCGTCGACACGGCACCACAGGGTTGCGAGTATCGGTAGTCCCGCGACGGGCCGGGCGAACTCGCACCGCAATGCCACCAAACCCGATGAGGTCAGACGGTCGATTTGCCGTTTGCAGGCGGCGGGGCTGATTCCGATCGAATCGGCAAGTTCCCGCATCGGTGTCCGCCCGTCGTGAGCGAGCGTGGTCAGAAGTGTGCGGTCTTGTTCCGACACGGCGGCTACTCGCGAAGGTGAGCGTCGCCCGCTCGATTCGCCGGCAGCAAGGAAGCCGCGCTCGGATGGGGCAAGCGCGTTGAGTCGCCACCGGCCGCCCTCGGTGAACCAGCGCGTGATGATCGACGTTCGCAAGCCCTGCACGCCGTCGATCGTGGCGATCTGTTGGGAGATGAATTGCGACATCGAGGCCAGATCCGGTGTTCCGGCAGTGACCAGGAGATCGGCTCTGCCCGTAGAGATTTCGATGGTCACCGCGTGGGCCAACGTCGTCAGGCGATCGGCGACGGCGTCGAGTTGTGCCGGTGCGCAGTCGATTTCGACAGCAGCTGTCACGATGGCGTCGAGGACGCGAGGTCCAGGGGTAACTGTTACCCAGGCCAACGCGGAGTCGGAGAGCCGGTTCCACCGTCGGGCGATTGTCGCAGCATCCAGTTCGAGTGGCCCGGCCAGTGAGAGCCATGTGGAGCGCGGGGCGAGTTGCAGCGCATTGATTATCCTCAAGTCGATTTCATCGATATACAGACCTTTGTCGGCATAATCAGCACTCATTCCGTCATTATCCGGCATATCGGCGTTAATTTCGGACTATCTGCCACTCTCGAGCGACAGGAAGAATCTGCGTCGAGCAGGCCGGGTGGACGGAAACAACGGATGAGCACAGAGAACAAGTACGCGGTGATCGGTGCGGGACCGTCGGGTTTGGCCGGGGCTCGTAACCTTGATCGGGCCGGTATCGAGTTCGACGGTTTCGAGAGCCACGATGATGTCGGTGGTCTCTGGGACATCGACAACCCGCACAGCACCGTGTACGAATCGGCCCACCTCATCTCGTCGAAAAGCACTACTGCGTTCACGGAATTTCCGATGGCGGATTCGGTGGCCGACTATCCCAGCCATGTGGAACTCGCGGAGTATTTCCGCGACTATGCCGATGTCCACGACCTCCGAAAACACTTCAGCTTCGGAACCACCGTCGTCGAGGTCACGCCGACGGACTCGCTGTGGCAGGTGACTTCCCGCGGGCGAGACGGGGAGATCACGTCCGCGAAGTATCGGGGCGTGATCATCGCCAACGGAACGTTGTCCAAGCCGAATATGCCCACGTTTCGCGGGCAGTTCAGCGGAGAACTCCTGCATACGAGCGAATATCGGAGCGCAGAGATTTTCCGCGGCAAGAGGGTACTGATCATCGGGGCGGGAAACAGTGGGTGCGATATCGCCGTCGACGCGGTTCACTACGCAGATTCCGTGGATCTGAGTGTCCGGCGCGGATACTACTTTGTACCGAAGTACCTGTTCGGGCGTCCGTCGGACACGCTGAACCAGGGAAAGCCGTTGCCGCCGTGGATCAAACAACGACTCGACACTCTGGTACTCAAACAGTTCACCGGCGATCCGGTGCACTTCGGGTTTCCGGCGCCCGACTACAAGATCTACGAGTCGCATCCGGTGGTGAACTCGCTGATCTTGCATCACGTGGGACACGGCGACGTGCAGGTTCGCGCTGACATTGACGGGTTCGACGGGAACAGTGTCCATTTTGTCGACGGATCGGTGTCGGATTACGACCTCGTGATGTGTGCGACCGGTTACCACCTCGACTACCCGTTCATTGCCCGCAAGCATCTGGATTGGGCAGGGGCAGCGCCGGATCTGTTTCTCAACGTCGCAAGCCGACGTCACGAGAATCTGTTTGTTCTCGGGATGGTCGAAGCATCGGGCCTCGGGTGGCAGGGCCGCTTCGAGCAGGCCGAGATGGTCGCGAAACTGATCAAAGCGCGAACCGACGCTCCCGCGGCAGCCCGAGAATTCGACGCGGCCGCAGCTGGTCCGCCGCCCGACTTGTCCGGGGGATATCGATATCTGACGTTGGGCCGGATGGCCTACTACGTGAACAAGGATGCCTACCGCGCGGCGATCAAGCGTCATATCGGTCTGCTCGACACAGCATTGACGGAAGGCGGGCAGTGATGCCGATCGACGAGGTGGTTCTCAACTTCAATCCTGGGTCCTTGATGATTCTCAACGTGGTTCTGGCCGCGATCATGCTCGGGATAGCACTCGACACGTCGGTCGACGACTTCCGTCGTGCGTTGACCAAACCCAAGGCGATGGCGGTGGGCATCGCGGCGCAATTCGTACTGCTACCCGCCGTGACATTTGTTCTGACACTGGTTCTTTCGCCGGCTCCGTCGGTTGCGCTCGGCATGATCTTGGTGGCGTGCTGCCCACCAGGCAACATCTCGAACGTCCTGACCCACCGCGCCGGCGGCGACGTCGCACTGTCGGTGTCGATGACGGCCGTGTCGAACGTGCTCGCGATCTTCCTGATGCCGCTCAACTTTGCCTTCTGGGGGAGCAGACGCCCGGAGACCGACGCGCTGCTGGCGTCGGTGAACCTGAACGCCCTCGAGATGGTCGTGCAGATCGCGCTGATCATCGGGGTGCCGTTTGTCATCGGAATCTGGGCTGCCCGGAAGTTTCCGGAACTGGCGGCGAAGGCCCAACCCTGGGTGAAGAACGGCGCACTGATCGCACTGCTGATTTTCATCGTGGCAGGAGTGGCGGGCAACGCGTCGTACTTCGTCGACTACATCGGTGTGGTGCTGATCGCGGTGTTCCTGCACGATGCTGTTGCGCTCGGCCTGGGATACGTGTGCGGTGTCGCGACCGGGTTGAACGAATACAGCCGTCGCGCAGTCTCGTTCGAAGTCGGTATCCGTAACGCAGGACTCGGGCTTGGGTTGGTGTTCACCTTCTTCGACGGCCTCGGCGGCATGGCAATTGTTGCCGGCTGGTGGGGGATCTGGGACATCATCGCAGGATTGGCGCTCGCAACTTTGTGGTCGAAACGGCGAATTCGAACGGAGGTAGCAGCGTGACCACTGCACTGATTACAGGTGGAAACGGCTTCCTCGGTACTGCAGTCGTCGAGGCATTGACGGCGCAAGGCGTCACAGTCGTCAGCGCGGATCTATCTGTGCCCGAGGTGGCCGTAGACGACGTGCGCCGAGTGCACGCGGACGTCCGTAGCGCTACGGAGTTGGCAGAAGTATTTGCCGAGCACCGGCCGGACGTCGTGGTTCACCTTGCGTCCATCGTCAATCCGGGCAAGCACACCACCGCGGAACAGGAGTATCGCGTCGACGTCGACGGGACGCGGAATGTGCTTGCTGCCTGCGTCGAATTCGGCGTGCGACGAGTGGTTGTGTCGTCGTCCGGTGCGGCCTACGGCTATCACCCCGATAATCCTCCGTGGATCACCGAGGATGTCGCGGTCAGGGGCAACGACGCATTCACCTACAGCCGCCACAAGCGACTCGTCGAGGAAATGCTGGCCGAATACCGGACTGTGCACCCGGAACTCGAGCAGGTGATCTTCCGTATCGGCACGATCCTCGGGGAGACGGTGAACAACCAGATCACCGCACTGTTCGATCGCCCTCGGCTTCTCAAGGTCGCCGGTAGTGACAGTCCATTCGTATTTGTCTGGCACACGGACGTGGCGGGGGCCTTTGCCGAAGCGGTGACGGGCGATCAGGTCGGCATTTTCAACGTTGCCGGTGACGGAGCGTTGACGGTCGACGATCTGGCAGCACAGATGGGAAAGGGAACTCTGACACTGCCGGCGTGGTTGTTGCGCGGCGTTCTGCGCGTCGGACGGCGTCTCGGTGTCACGGAGCACGGTCCGGAACGGGTCGGTTTTCTCCAGTTCCGGCCGGTTCTCGACAATCGGCGACTCAAGGAGCAGTTCGGTTACGTTCCCTCGTATTCGAGCCAGGAGGCGTTTACCGCGTATCTCGCGTCACGCTGACGCTCCTGGCGGCCGCCGTGGAAGGATCGAGGTTGTCCGTCGGCGTTTTCGAGAAGGGACTGACGATGACCGAGCACGGTGGTTCTGTACACGATGGTTCTGTGCACGATGTGGTCGAAGCTGCACACGCACTCGACGACAAGGATATTCTGGCCGTTATTCGTGCGGTCGCGGAACGTCGCCCCAGTTTGTCGGTCCTCCTCTCCGTCGTTGATGCGGCTGCTGCGAGTATCGACCAGAGTCGAGCAATAGCCGATTCAACGGCCGCCGACGCCGAGGTGGTGGAACTTCCCGACACCGTAGTGGAAGTTGACGAGATCATCGATGTCCCGGTGGTGGCCGTGAGCGGCGCAATAATCCCTGAAGCCGATTACACCCAGTCGGATTACACCGAAGCGGGAGTTCCTACCTTCGATCGTGTGCGGGAGAAGATCGAAGGACGATTCGGTACGTCGATCGGTTCGGCGGAGTTGGCGCACGAAAGTCCGGCGGGCAAGACCGTCGACGAGCAGTGGGACGAGCGTCAGAAGGCTGCAAAGGCCAAACTGGAGGAGATTCGGCGCTCGATGGGTAAATAACAACCGGGATAAGTAATTATGCATTCCCTTGCACGATGATGCATAATGATGTGTATGACTGAGGAGATACGCAAGCCGATCAGAGTCGCCGTCGCCGGTGCCAGTGGGTATGCCGGTGGTGAGGTTCTGCGTCTGCTTCTCGGACACCCCTCGTACGCCGACGGCAGCCTGGTGATCGGTTCGCTGACTGCCGGTGGAAACGCGGGTTCGACGCTCGGCGAGCATCACCCCCACCTTCTTCCGCTGTCGGCTCGGGTTCTGGAAGAGACCACGGTTGACATCCTGGCCGGGCATGACGTGGTGTTCCTGGGCCTTCCGCACGGAAACTCCGCGCAGTATGCCAAGGCGCTGCCCGAGTCGACGGTCATCATCGACTGCGGCGCGGACTTCCGGCTTCAGGACGGCGCGTTGTGGGAAAAGTTCTACAAGAGCCCGCATGCCGGAACGTGGCCGTACGGTCTTCCCGAATTACCCGGCAACCGTGAGAAGTTGATGGGCGCAACGCGTATCGCCGTACCGGGTTGCTACCCGACGGCCGCAAGTCTTGCCTTGGCACCCGCGGTTGCGGCCGGAATTGTCGGCTCGCACGTCAATGTTGTTGCCGTGAGCGGCACTTCGGGCGCCGGCCGGGCTCCCAAGGCTGATTTGCTCGGCTCCGAGGTGATGGGTTCGGCCCGTGCATACGGTGTCGGCGGCGTGCATCGCCACACTCCCGAGATCATCCAGAATCTGAAAGCCGCAGGCGGACAGGACATCAGCGTGTCGTTCACGCCCGTCCTCGCTCCCATGCCGCGCGGCATCCTCGCAACCTGCACTGCCGCCACCACGGCGACCGAAGCGCAGGCGCGGGAAGTATACGAAAACGCCTACAAGGACGAGCCGTTCATCCATGTGCTGCCTGCCGGTGTCTTCCCGCAGACCGGCGCAGTGATCGGGTCCAACGCAGTACAGATCGGTATCGCCGTTGACAGCGACGCCGGTCAGCTCGTTGTGATTTCAGCAATCGACAATCTCACCAAGGGCACGGCCGGTGGCGCAGTGCAATCGATGAACCTTGCCCTTGGTCTACCCGAGACCGCAGGTCTCTCTACCGTGGGAGTAGCTCCGTGAGCACCGACAATCCGCAGCAGATCGACGACGCAACCGAATCCGACGTCAAGCACGTCGCCGGGGGCCGCCTGCTGCGCACTCAGGGTGTGACGGCACCTGCCGGATTCCGCGGCGCCGGAATTGCCGCCGGTATCAAGAAGAGTGGCAAGTCCGACCTCGCACTCGTACTGAACGAAGGACCTGATCTTGCGGCCGCGGGCGTGTTCACCCTCAACAAGGTGAAGGCTGCGCCGGTTTTGTGGTCGCAGCAGGTGCTCACGACGGGCAAGCTGCGCGCAGTTGTGCTCAACTCCGGCGGTGCCAATGCATGCACCGGTGCCGGTGGATTTCAGGATGCGCACAAGACCGCCGAGGAAGTGGCGTCGGCGCTGAGCAACTGGGGCACCGAGACGGGCGCGATCGAGGTTGCCGTGTGTTCCACCGGACTTATCGGTGACCGGTTGCCCATGGACAAGCTGCTTCCCGGTGTCACCGAAGTAGTGCACGAACTTGCGGGCGGTATTTCCGGTGGCACCGACGCGGCGTACGCGATCATGACCACCGATACCGTGCCGAAGCAGGCGTCGCTGCACCACGCAAACAAGTGGAATGTCGGCGGCATGGCCAAGGGTGCAGGCATGCTCGCGCCCGCATTGGCGACGATGCTGTGTGTCGTCACGACCGATGCCGTTGCGACCGCTGAGCAGCTCGACACCGCGTTGCGCGCCGCAACCCACCTGAGTTTCGATCGCCTCGATGTCGACGGTGCCACGTCGACCAACGACACCGTGCTGTTGCTCGCGTCCGGTGCCAGTGGTGTTGCCCCCAGCCAGGACGAATTGAACGCTGCCGTGTTGGCAGTATGCGACGACCTCGCCGATCAGATGATGGCCGACGCCGAGGGTGTTACCAAGCGTGTGAAGGTGACGGTTCGCGGTGCGGCCTCCGAGTCCGACGCGTTGATCGGTGCCCGGACCATCGCGCGTGACAGCCTGGTCAAGACCGCACTGTTCGGTTCCGATCCCAACTGGGGCCGCGTCCTTGCTGCCGTCGGTATCGCTCCCATCGAACTCGATCCCGATCGAATCAGCGTGTCCTTCAACGGAAGTCCCGTCTGCATCGACGGCGTCGGTGCACCGGGCGCGCGCGATGTCGATCTCAGTGGCATCGACATCGAACTCGATATCAACCTCGGGATCGGCGACGAGTCCGTGACGATTCGCACGACGGACCTGTCGCACGCGTACGTCGAAGAGAACTCGGCGTACTCGTCATGACCGATCTGTTGAGTTCGATCAGCGAACATCAGAAGGCACACGTCCTGGCCGGAGCGTTGCCGTGGCTACAGCGCTTCCGCGACAAGATCGTTGTCGTCAAATACGGCGGCAATGCGATGGTCGACGACGAGCTCAAGACCGCGTTTGCCGCGGACATGGCGTTTCTGCGTACCGTCGGCATTCACCCCGTTGTGGTTCACGGCGGTGGACCGCAAATCAATGCCATGCTGGCCCGCCTGGGCATGAAGGGCGAGTTTCGTGGTGGATTCCGGGTCACGACACCGGAAGTCATGGACGTCGTCCGGATGGTGCTCTTCGGTCAGGTTGGTCGTGAGCTCGTCGGACTGATCAACGCGCACGGACCGTACGCTGTCGGAATTTCCGGCGAAGACGCCCACCTGTTCACAGCGACGCGTCGAACCGTTGCAGTGGAAGGCGAGCAGACCGATATCGGCCTGGTTGGCGACGTCACCACGGTCAACCCCGACGCGGTGCTTGATCTCATTGCGGCAGGACGTATTCCGGTGGTGTCGACAATCGCTCCCGACGTGGACGGCGTTGTTCACAACATCAATGCGGATACGGCTGCAGCGGCCTTGGCCGAAGCGATCGGTGCGGAGAAGCTGGTTGTTCTGACCGATGTCGAAGGGCTGTACACGGATTGGCCGGACCGTTCCTCGCTCGCGAGCGAAATCGACACCGACGCATTGGCACAGCTTCTGCCGAGTCTCGATGCGGGCATGGTGCCGAAGATGGAGGCTTGCCTACGTGCTGTGCGAGGCGGAGTTCCGTCGGCGCACGTGATCGACGGACGGCTTGCGCATTCCGTTCTACTCGAACTTTTCACAGGTGAGGGCATCGGCACGATGGTTGTGCCCGGAGCCGACATCACCGAGCAGGGAGTCAACTCATGAGCACGATCGAATTGCAGCAGCGGTGGTCCGCTTCGCTGATGAACAACTACGGTGTACCTCGGGTAGCTCTCGTACGCGGCGAAGGCGCCGTTCTCACCGATGCCGACGGTAAGCAGTACGTCGATTTCCTCGCCGGCATCGCCGTCAACATTCTCGGTCATGCGCATCCCGCAATCATCGAGGCTGTGACGGATCAGCTGTCGACCCTCGGGCACGTCTCCAACCTGTATGCGAGCGAGCCTGTCGTCGAATTGGCAGAGCAGTTGCTCGGACATCTGGGCAATGTGTCCGGTCGGGCGTTTTTCTGCAACTCGGGTACCGAGGCCAACGAAGCCGCCTTCAAGCTCGCCCGCGCCACGGGACGCAAGAAGATCATCTCCGCCGAGAACTCCTTCCATGGCCGGACGATGGGTGCCTTGGCACTGACCGGTCAGCCGGCCAAGCGGGCGCCGTTCGAACCGATGCCTGCCGGCGTCGAATTCGTTCCCTACGGCGATATCGAGGCTCTCGACCGGGCTGTCGATTCCGATACCGCGGCAGTGTTCCTCGAACCGATCATGGGTGAAAGCGGCGTTGTCGTGCCGCCAGAGGGATACCTGGTCGAAGCTCGCCGGATCACGGCGGAGCGGGGCGCTCTGCTGGTACTGGACGAGGTGCAGACCGGTATCGGCCGGACCGGCTGGTTCTACGCTCATCAGGCTGTCGGCATCGTTCCGGACGTCATCACTCTCGCGAAGGGGCTCGGCGGCGGAATGCCGATCGGCGCCTGCATTGCGACCGGCGCTGCGGCAGAGCTGTTCGGTCCCGGAAAACACGGGACGACGTTCGGTGGCAACCCGGTGTGCGCTGCGGCGGCACTTGCCGTGCTGAAGACCGTTGCGGACGAAGACTTGATCTCGCGCGCAGACAGCCTGGGCAAGTCCATCACCGCAGGCATCGAAGAACTGGGCCATCCGCTGGTCGACTACGTCCGCGGTTCCGGACTTCTGCTCGGTGTGGTGCTGACGCAGGACGTTGCGCCCGCGGTGGAAAATGCAGCACGTGAAGCCGGGTATCTTGTGAATGCAGCGAATCCCGGAGTCATCCGGTTGGCACCGCCGCTGATCCTCACCGACGAGCAGGCCGAGGCGTTTGTGGCGGCACTACCTGCCATTTTCGATCACGCATTATCGGCTGATCAGCCGGGGGAGAAGTGACTACCATGGTGAAACACTTTCTCAGGGACGACGATCTGACTCCTGCGCAGCAGGCCGAGGTCCTCGCCCTGGCTGCCGAGCTCAAGAAGAATCCGTTTTCGCGTCGCCCACTCGAGGGGCCGCGCGGCGTCGGAGTGATCTTCGAGAAGAACTCGACCCGCACGAGGTTCTCCTTCGAGATGGGCATCGCACAGATGGGCGGCCATGCCGTTGTCGTCGACGGTCGGAGCACGCAGCTCGGCCGCGAGGAGACATTGGCCGACACGGGACGCGTCCTCTCCCGTTACGTCGACGCCGTGGTGTGGCGCACGTTCGGCCAGAAGCGCTTGGAGCAGATGGCAACGGGCGCAACGATTCCCATCGTCAACGCACTCTCCGACGAGTTCCATCCGTGTCAAGTTCTGGCCGATCTGCAGACACTGGCCGAGCACAAGGGTGATTTGAAGGGGCTGAACCTCACCTACCTCGGTGACGGTGCAAACAACATGGCGCACTCGCTGATGCTCGGCGGCGTCACGGCCGGCATCAACGTCACGATCTGCGGTCCGGAGGGCTTCGAACCGGCACAGTGGATTCTCGACGCGGCACGTAAGCGGGCCGAGGAAACCGGCGCCACGATCACGGTTACCCGGGATCCGCAGAAAGCTGCCGCTGGTGCAGATGCACTCGTCACCGACGCGTGGACGTCGATGGGTCAGGAAAACGACGGTCTCGACCGGGTCGGTCCCTTCCGTCCGTACCAGATCAATGCCGACCTGCTGGCACTCGCCGACCCCAAGGCCGTTGTCCTGCACTGCCTTCCCGCCCATCGAGGGGAAGAGGTCACCGACGAGGTGCTCGACGGCCCACAGAGTGTTGTGTGGGACGAGGCCGAGAACCGCTTGCACGCCCAGAAGGCCCTACTGGTCTGGCTGCTGGAGCAGAGAACCGCAGGCGCGGCGTGAGCATCGCTCCTACTCGGGCCGGTCGCCAGTCGCGCATCATCGCGCTGCTTGCGGCGCACCCGGTTCGCAGTCAGACGGAACTTGCGTCGCTGCTGGGAGAAGAAGGCATCGAGGCGACACAAGCAACGCTCTCGCGTGACCTCGAAGAGCTGGGAGCGGTGAAACTCCGGGCAGCGGACGGCGGCGCCGGTGTGTATGTGGTGCCCGAGGACGGTAACCCCGTACGCGGTGTCTCAGGCGGCACTGATCGTCTGTCGCGACTGCTCGGAGAGCTGTTGGTGTCCACGGACTCCAGCGGAAACATGGCGGTACTCCGGACACCACCGGGGGCTGCGCACTACCTGGCGAGTGCACTTGATCGTGCCTCGCTGACCGATATCGTGGGGACTATCGCGGGGGATGACACCATCTTCGTGATGGCCCGGGAACCGCTTTCCGGAGCGGAACTCAGCGCCATGATCGAATCCCTCGCCTGACCCCTTATTCTTGATAGAAGATTTTCAACCGAAGGAGCACACACACCATGGCCGATCGCGTCGTACTCGCCTACTCAGGCGGGCTGGACACCTCTGTTGCCATCAGTTGGATCGGTAAGGAGACAGGCGCTGAAGTTGTCGCCGTCGCCATCGATCTGGGACAGGGCGGCGAGGACATGGAGGTCGTGCGCCAGCGCGCACTCGACTGCGGCGCAGTCGAATCCGTTGTCGTCGACGCTCGTGACGAGTTCGCGGACGAGTACTGCCTGCCCACCATCCAGGCCAACGCCCTGTACATGGATCGCTACCCGCTCGTGTCCGCGATCAGCCGTCCGCTGATCGTCAAGCACATCGTCGAGGCCGCACGCTCGCACGGCGGAACCATCGTCTCGCACGGTTGCACCGGCAAGGGCAACGACCAGGTTCGCTTCGAGGTCGGCTTCGGCGCCCTCGCGCCCGACCTCTCGGTCATCGCACCGGTTCGTGACTACGCGTGGACCCGCGAAAAGGCAATCGCCTTCGCGGAAGAGAACAACATCCCGATCAACGTGTCCAAGAAGTCGCCGTTCTCGATCGACCAGAACGTCTGGGGCCGCGCCGTCGAAACCGGATTCCTCGAGGATCTGTGGAACGCGCCCACCAAGGACGTCTACGACTACACCGAGGATCCGACGGCCAACTGGAACGCACCCGACGAGCTGATCATCAGCTTCGACAAGGGTCGCCCGGTTGCCATCGACGGCCGTCCGGTCTCCGTCCTCGAAGCCATCCAGGAACTGAATCGCCGCGCCGGCGCTCAGGGAGTCGGCCGTCTCGACGTCGTCGAGGACCGCCTCGTGGGCATCAAGAGCCGCGAGATCTACGAAGCTCCCGGAGCGATGGTCCTCATCACCGCTCACCAGGAACTCGAGCACGTCACCCTCGAACGCGAACTCGGTCGCTACAAGCGTCAGATGGAGCAGCGTTGGTCCGAGCTGGTCTACGACGGCCTGTGGTTCTCCCCGCTCAAGGATGCTCTCGACACGTTTGTCGAGAAGACGCAGGAACGCGTCACCGGCGACATCCGTCTCTTCCTGCACGGTGGAGCCATCACGGTCAACGGCCGTCGTAGCCCCGAGTCGCTGTACGACTTCAACCTCGCAACGTACGACGAGGGCGACAGCTTCGACCAGTCCGCATCGAAGGGCTTCGTCGAGATCCACGGTCTGTCGTCGAAGGTCGCCGCGAAGCGCGATCTGGGTCTGTAAAGAATGACTGCGCACGGTGTCGGAGACGCCCAAAAACACGGCACTAATGAAGGCGCGTTGTGGGGCGGGCGGTTCGAATCCGGACCGGCCGCCGCCATGGCGGCCCTGAGTAAGTCGACTCACTTCGACTGGGTTCTGGCTCCGTACGACGTGCGGGCGTCGCAGGCTCATGCTCGCGTGCTGAACAAGGCCGGTCTCCTCAGCGAAGCCGACCTTGCCACCATGCTCGACGGTTTGGAGCGCCTCGCCGCTGACGTCGCAAGTGGTGTCTTCGGGCCCAGCGAGTCCGACGAGGACGTGCACGGCGCACTCGAGCGCGGCTTGATCGAACGAGTCGGTCCCGAGGTCGGTGGGCGTCTGCGTGCCGGCCGTTCGCGCAACGACCAGGTGGCGACGCTGTTCCGTATGTGGCTCCGTGATGCGGTGCGCCGCGTTGCGGACGGAGTGCTCGATGTCGTCGACGCTCTTGCCACTCAGGCAGCTGCACATCCGGACGCAGTCATGCCGGGTAAGACGCACCTGCAGGCCGCTCAGCCCGTGTTGCTCGCGCATCACCTCCTGGCACATGCACATCCGTTGTTGCGTGACGTTGCGCGTCTGCGTGACTTCGACGTGCGAGCTGCGGTGTCCCCGTACGGTTCCGGCGCGCTCGCCGGTTCCTCGCTCGGGCTCGACCCCGAAGCCATTGCGGCAGAACTGAAGTTCGACAGCTCGGCGGAGAACTCGATCGATGCCACGGCGTCGCGCGACTTCGCTGCCGAGGCTGCGTTCGTGTTGGCGATGATCGGCGTCGACCTGTCGAGGATGGCCGAAGAGGTCATCATCTGGAGCACACCGGAATTCGGCTACATCACGCTCGCCGACGCGTGGTCGACCGGATCGTCGATCATGCCGCAGAAAAAGAACCCGGATGTTTCCGAGCTCACGCGCGGTAAGTCGGGTCGTCTGATCGGCAACCTCACGGGATTGTTGGCGACGCTGAAGGCGCAGCCCTTGGCGTATAACCGCGATCTGCAAGAGGACAAGGAACCGGTCTTCGATTCGGTTGCGCAACTCGAAATGTTGCTCCCGGCCATCACCGGCCTGGTGCAGACCCTCGAGTTCCACACCGAGCGCATGGCGGAGTTGGCTCCGGCCGGCTTCACACTGGCCACCGACATCGCGGAATGGATGGTCCGTCAGGGCGTTCCGTTCCGTGTCGCACATGAGGCCGCGGGCGCGTGTGTGCGTGTCGCCGAGGCTCGCGGCGTTGGACTCGAGGATCTGACCGACGAGGAACTGGCCGGAGTCGACGCGTCGTTGACGCCTGCTGTTCGGGAAGTGCTGACCGTCGAGGGCTCCATCGCCTCACGCAACGCACGTGGCGGAACCGCAGGTGTCCGGGTGGCCGAGCAACTGAACGGCGTACGCACGCTGGCTCAGTCGCTGCGAGAGTGGCCCCTCTAAATCAGTCATCGGTTGTCGGTGTTGTCGTACGCGGTCAGAGAGGATTTTTCCTCACTGGCCGCGTACGTGTTCTCGGGGGCAGTAGGCTTGTTTAGCTCGACACGAATGCGACAGAGTTTTTGACGCGAGTTACTTGGGAGTGAAATGGTGGGATTGAATTCCAAGTCGGTGCTGGGTCCGCTTCGGCGGGTGGTCGCGACAGCGCAGAACGGCCTGGAGGTTGTTCGTCTGGGTGGACTCGAGACGGATCTGACAACCTCGCCGTTCGAGATCGTCGAACGTGCGCCGATGTACCGTCTGCGGCGGTATTTTCCCGACACCGATCCAGGGGAGACCGGTCCGCCGATCGTATTGGTCCCGCCGATGATGATGTCGGCCGGCGTGTACGACGTGACGCGCGATCAGGGGGCAGTCGGCATCCTGCACGAGATGGGACTTGATCCGTGGGTGGTCGACTTCGGTGAACCTGACGCACAGGACGGCGGCTGGGGCCGTAATCTTGCAGACCACATCATCGCGCTCAGTGAGATCGTCGATCACGTTCATCGGCATACCGGCAAAGACGTTCATCTGTCCGGGTATTCGCAGGGCGGAATGTTCGCCTACCAAGCTGCGGCATATCGGCAGAGCCGAAACATCGCCAGTCTCATCACTTTCGGAAGTCCCGTCGACACGCTTGCGGCGCTCCCATTCGGTATTCCGGCCGGGATAGCCACGTGGGGAGCAGACTTCCTCGCGGATCACGTCTTCAACAGGCTGGCGGTCACGGGGTGGATGGCCCGGACAGGCTTCCAATTGCTCGATCCCGTCAAGACGCTCAAGTCGCGTGTCGACTTCCTACTGCAACTTCACGATCGTGAGGCACTCCTGCCGCGCGAACAGCAACGACGCTTCCTGGCGACGGAGGGATGGGTCGGCTGGTCCGGGCCCGCTGTTGCCGAACTGCTCAAGCAGTTTGTCGTGCACAACCGGATGATGTCGGGCGGGTTTGTCATCAAGGATCAAGCGGTGACGCTTGCGTCGATCACCTGTCCCGTTCTGGCTTTTGTCGGCGAGGTCGACGACATCGGGCAACCCCAAGCGGTCCGCGGGATCACGCAGGCAGCGCCGCGAGCTGACGTGTACGAATCAACTTTGCGCGCTGGGCATTTCGGTCTGGTCGTCGGTTCCGTCGCTGCAAATCACACGTGGCCGACAACAGGCGAATTCGTGCAGTGGATCGAGCAGGGCGGAACACGGCCGGCCCGCGTCGAGCGCATGCCGCAGGGCCCGTACCCCGAGGACGAGACCGGGGTGTCGATGAGCAATCGGATCATTCACACCGTGGCCTCGGTAGCCGAGGTCGGCGTCGGCGTGACCAAGGGCATCAGCGATCTGGCCAGCGGAGCATTGCGCGGGACTTTCGAATTGTCCGGCGAGGCTGCTCGGGCTCTGCCCCGGTTGGCCAGGCTCAATCAGATTCAGCCGCACACCAAGATTTCGCTCAGTGCGCTCTTGGCCGAGCAGCGCCGTAAGGCTCCGGCAGGGGAGTGCTTCCTCTTCGACAACCGGGTCCATACCTACGAAGCCGTCAACATCCGCATCGACAACGTTGTTCGCGGTTTGATTTCGGTTGGAGTGCGCCCGGCAGCGCACGTCGGCATTCTCATGGAGACCCGGCCGAGTGCACTCGCTGCTATCGCCGCGCTGTCGCGACTCGGAGCTGTTGCAGTCATGCTCCCACCGGGCGGCGACATTGCGACGGCGGTGAAACTCGGAAATGTCGATCGGATTATCACCGATCCGGAAAACGTTCAGGAAGTGCTCGCAGCTGGGCGTCCGGTACTGGTACTCGGCGGCGGTGACGCGCGTGGGTTGAGCGTGGATTCCGCGCACGACGTCATCGATCTCGAGCAGATCGACCCGACGACGGTCAGTCTGCCGGGTTGGTACAGGCCTGATCCGGGGATTGCGCGCGAACTTGCCTTCATCATCTTCGCGGAATCCGGTGGCCGACTCGAAGCCAAGCAGATTACCAACTACCGGTGGGCGTTGTCGGCATTCGGTACGGCCTCGGCTGCCGACCTCGACCGGGGCGATACCGTGTATTGCCTTGCGCCGCTCCATCATTCGTCAAGTTTGCTGGCGACAATCGGCGGCGCAATGGCAGGTGGTAGCCGGATCGCGCTGTCGAGGGGGCTGGACCCGGCTCGATTTGTCGAGGAGATCCATCGCTACGGCGTCACCGTGGTGAGTTACACGTGGTCGATGATGCGCCAGATTCTCGACGAGGATCTTCTCCTGCTCGACGGTACTCATCCCGTTCGGTTGTTCATCGGATCCGGAATGCCGCCGGGGCTGTGGAAGCGCACCACCGAGGCGTTCGATCCTGCTCAGATCCTCGAGTTCTACGCCTCAACCGAAGGTGACGTGATCCTCGCGAATGTGGCCGGATCGAAGATCGGGTGCAAAGGACGTCCGTTGCCCGGTAGTGCGCGGGTGCGACTTGCGGCGTACGACCCGCTCAGCGGCCGGATCCTCGAGAACGAGGACGGGTTTGTCCGCGAGTGCGCCGACGACGAGGTCGGGTTGTTGCTGGGTCGTGCAGGATTCAATGCCGATCTGTCCGGTGGTGCCATGCGCGGACTCTTCGAGGCCGGAGATTCCTGGATACCCACTGAAAACCTGTTCCGTCGTGATTCCGACGGCGACTACTGGCTGGTCGACCACAAGAACACGGTGATCTCGACGTTGCGTGGACCCGTCTTCACCGCTCCGATCGTCGACGCACTGTCGAGTGTCTCGCGGGTGGACCTTGCGGTGGCGTACGCGGTAGGTGAGGCACCGTTCCAGTTGGCTGTCGCCGCGGTGACCTGTTTGCCCGGCCGCAATTTCCGTGCGGCAGAACTCGCCGAGACGTTGGATCACCTCGACTTCGATGCGCGTCCGGACATCGTGCACGTGGTCGACGAGATCGCCGTTGGATCCTCGTTCCGGCCCAATCCCGCCGTGCTCGCAGCGGCCGGGCTTCCGGCTCCGGGACCGCGGACCTGGTATCTCGACTCCGAAACCCAGTCGTACAAGCGGCTGACCAAGGCAGTTGCGGCGCAATTGATGCCAACCAGGATGGGTACGGGTTCGCGGTGAGTATCGGCTCAGCAGGTAGCCTGAACCTGATCGGTTCGTGTTCGGTTCGAGAGGATAAACGTGGCTATTGATTCGACGTTGCTCAGCATTTTGGCCTGCCCGCAAGACAAGGGTCCACTGCTGTTGGTCGGGGACGAGCTGCTCTACAACCCTCGTCTGCGACGCGCATACCCGATCGAAAACGGTATCCCGGTATTGCTGATCGACGAAGCGCGCGATGTTGCAGACGACGAGCACGAGAAGTTGCTCGCCAAGGCAGAAGGTTAGATCGGTAGTTCGCCGGTAAGGTACCGCTGGAGGTTCGGAGCTACCAGCGGTACCAACGCGTCGACGCTCAGCGATTTCAGCGGTTCAAGCTCGAGAATGTAGCGAGTGACCAGGAGTCCAGCGATCTGCGACGCCACCAATTCGGCTCGAATAATTCCTGTCCCGGCCGGTGAATCCACCCGCGGGATGATGTCCCGCAAGACGATGTTCAGAAGGAAGCTCTGAATCAGTCGGGTTCCTTCGCCGGAAATGGCCGAGCGAAATGCGGCGAGAATCGCGGCCTGATGCTCCGATTCCCAGACACCGAGGACGGCAGTCAATAGACTCGTACCCAGTTGGTCGCTTGTCGACGAATGAACCGGGGCTAGAACTTTCTTCGGATCCAGCGGTAGGGCGATTGCGGCGGTGAACAGTTGCTCCTTGCTGCCGAAGTAGTGATGTATCAGGGCCGGATCGACTTGGGCTTCGGTTGCGATGGCGCGGACCGTGGTTCGTGCAAATCCGTTTTGTGAGAATGCGCGTCTGGCGCTCTCGAGGATCTGCGTCCGGGTCTCGGACTTTCCCGGCCGCCGCCCCGGCCGCAACGGTATATTGTTGCTGCTCATGGGGTTCGGCGGTCCAGCGTTGCAGCGGCTAGTGTGAGGGCGGCCGCGGCAAAGAGAGCCATCACCGCGAGGTCGCGCCACATTTGGCCGGTGGCATCGGCGTGTATCGATACCTGCTGAAGTGCGTCGACGGCGTAACTCAGCGGTAAGACGTTGCTGATCCATTCGAGCCAAGTCGGTAGCTGGTCGCGCGGAACCAGGAGTCCGCAGAGGAACAGCTGTGGAACCACGACCACCGGCATGAACTGAACGGCTTGGAACTCGGTCTTTGCGAAAGCGCTGGCCAACAGACCGAGCGCCACTCCGAGGATTGCGCCCAGTACGGCGATGACTATCACCCAGCCGAGGCTTCCGGCGATAGTGAGACCCAGAAACCCGAAGGCAACGGCACACGCGAGGGCCGCCTGGGCCGCAGCCGACAACGAAAACGCCGCGGCATATCCAGCGAGAAGGTCAAGTTTGCCCATCGGGGTGGTGAGTAGTCGCTCGAGGGTTCCGGAACTGCGCTCACGCTGCATTGCTATGGAAGTGACCAGGAACATCACGACAAAAGGCAAGATCCCGAGCATAGTGATGGCGACCCGTTGAAACAGCGGTACTGCGCCTGGCGCTGTCGGGACGTCGACGTAGAGGAAGTAGAGCAGGATCATCAACAGTGACGGAACCAACAAGATCATGGCAACTGTGCGGCGGTCCTGACGCAGTTGCATGAGAATGCGAACTGTCGTTGCTCCGAAGATGGTGACACTCATGATATTTCGCCTCCCACCGGCGAGGTACGGATGAGTTCCAGGAACGCGTCTTCGAGGCGTTCGCACCTGGTCTTCGCGCGAAGTTCGTCGGGCGTGAGTTGCGCAAGGAGGAAGCCGTCGCGCATCAGTATCAGTTCGGCGCAATGATCTGCTTCGTCCATGACGTGACTGGAGATCAACAGGGTAGTTCCGCCCTTGGCAAGTTCAGCGAATCTCTCCCAGAGTTCAACTCGAAGGACGGGGTCGAGTCCGACGGTCGGCTCGTCGAGAACCAGCAGATCGGGATCGGCAACCAAAGCACAGGCCAGTGACACGCGTCCGATCTGTCCGCCGGACAGGTCTGCGCTGATCTGGTCCGCGTAGCGAGTGAGCCCGACCGCGTCGATTGCGGTCCGAACATCGGCACCGGACTTTCCGTACAGCGATCCGAAGTACTGGACGTTGCGGGTGACAGTCAGGTCGCCGTAGACGCTGGGGGATTGGGTGACGTAGCCGACGCGTCGACGCAGTGCCGGTGTTCCGGCTTGATCACCGAGAACTCGTACGTCGCCGCTCTTGACGATCTGAGTTCCGACTATCGCTCGCATCAGTGTTGTCTTGCCGCAACCAGACGGGCCTAGTAGTCCGGTGACGGATCCGGCGGATACTTGCAGATCAATGGAGTGGAGAACCTCCTGCTTTCCACGGATGACGGTGAGTCCTCGGATGTCGATGGCAGGTGCTGTGGTCACGGTGAACCTCGATTCCGTTAATTCATCACATGTTGAATTGTGAAACCGGACGCGCCCCAGCGTCAAGGGGGAAGGCACAATCGAATGGTGAGCATCAAGCAGTTGGCGAGCGTGACTTCTCCGCTGGAGGCGGGACTGATCATTCTCGGTTCGACACTGTCAGTAGACGACGTCAGCCTTCGGATCGTCGAAGTGGAGGCATACGGCGGGGAGAAGGACGGACCGTGGCCGGACCCGGCAGCACATTCCTATCGGGGGCGGACGCCGCGTAATCGGGTGATGTTCGAGCGCGCAGGTTTGCTGTACGTGTACCGCAGCTACGGGATGCATTTCTGCATGAACATCTCGTACGGTCCGGCCGGGGTGGCCGGTGGAGTACTCCTCCGCGCAGCAGAGGTCGAAGCCGGCCACGATATTGTCTCCGGCCGTCGTTCACCGGATCGTCCGCCCCGCGATTGGGCGCGCGGACCGGGAAATCTCGGGTCCGCAGCAGGAATTACGTTGGCGGACAACGGGGCTGATGTCTTCGATCGGGATTCACGAATTCGACTGGACCTGAGCGAGTCGGACAACTGGGTAGCGGGGCCCCGGGTCGGTGTCAGCTCGGCAGCGGAGATCCCGTGGCGGCTGTGGATTCCTGATTCGCCGGCGGTGTCGGCCTACCGTCGAAGCCCGCGAGCGCCCGCCCTTTCGTGAGGGTGGGATGATCTAGCCCGTGACTGAGAATATTCTCGACGAACTGACCTGGCGTGGGCTCATCGCCCAATCAACTGATCTCGACGCTCTGCGTAAGGATCTCGAGGCCGGACCGGTCACGCTCTATGCGGGGTTCGACCCCACAGGGCCGAGCCTGCACGCCGGACATTTGGTTCCTCTTCTTGCGCTCAAGCGTTTTCAGCGTGCCGGTAACCGCCCGATCGTTCTTGCCGGTGGCGCAACCGGTCTGATCGGCGACCCCCGCGACGTCGGGGAACGCACGATGAACTCGGCCGATACCGTCGCTGACTGGGCCGGACGAATCCGCGGCCAACTCGAACGATTTGTGGACTTCGACGATTCTCCGACCAGCGCCGTCATCGAGAACAACATGAACTGGACCGGCAATATGTCGGCCATCGACTTCTTGCGCGACGTAGGCAAACACTTCTCGGTGAATGTCATGCTCGCGCGTGACACCGTCAAGCGTCGTCTCGAATCCGACGGAATGTCGTACACCGAGTTCAGCTACATGCTGCTCCAGGCAAACGACTACCTGCACCTCCGACGCGATCTTGGCTGCACCTTGCAGGTGGGTGGCTCGGATCAGTGGGGCAACATCATCGCCGGCGTCGAACTCAACCGTCGCGTGGATGGCGAAAGTGTCCATGCGATGACCGTCCCGCTGGTGACCTCGGCTGACGGAAAGAAGTTCGGTAAGTCGACCGGCGGCGGCAGCCTGTGGCTCGATCCGGAAATGACCAGCCCGTACGCCTGGTACCAGTACTTCGTGAACACCGGCGACGCCGATGTCATCAAGTACTTGCGTTGGTTCACGTTCCTGAGTGCAGAGGAATTGGCAGAACTCGAGACTGCTACCGCAGAACGCCCGCATGCTCGAGAGGCACAGAAGCGTCTTGCGGCGGAGATGACGACATTGGTTCACGGCGAGCACAACACACGGTCAGTGGAGTTGGCCAGCCAGGCACTGTTCGGAAAAGCTGAGCTGACGGAGCTCGACGAATCCACTCTGGCCGCTGCGTTGAAGGAAGCCTCGGTCAGTGAACTGGCACCGGGGGAGCCGCGGACGATCGTCGACCTTCTTGTCGCCAGCGGATTATGCGAAAGCAAGGGCGCTGCCCGGCGCGCTGTGAAGGAGGGTGGCGCATCGGTGAACAACCAGAAGGTGTCAGCTGAGGACTGGGAGCCGGCCGTCACGGATCTCCTACACGGCAGCTGGTTGGTTGTACGACGTGGAAAGCGCAACTTTGCCGGCGTGAAAGTACTGGCGAACTGACGTGTGTGGGGTCACAGTTGCCTAAAGTGACTCCTGAGCCCGCTGGTGGCTCGCCTGCAAGCGAGCTACCAGCGGATTTAACACAATGATCATCCGCGACCTGGGAGTTTGACGCTCCGTTTTCCGTCGCGTAACTTTATCCAAGTCAGAGCGACACGGACACCAACCCCGACCGAAAGGCAGGGGACACGCGGTAGGACGAAGTCGGAGACAAGCACTTGCATCGGGAACTTGCTTCCCGGTGGTGCAGAAGCTAAGATTGTAACCCTTGCCCCGGAGCATTCGACACTGGTTGATGCGAAGGTGTGCACGTGTTCTTTGAGAACTCAACAGTGTGTCGATGAATGTCAGTGCCAAATTATTTTGGTATTTCGCATGTCGAATGATGTTCCGGGCCTTCGGGTTTCGGTTCTGATGTTCGGGGTGTGAGTATTTTTCGTCGGTGATTGTT